>NZ_QPFB01000001.1:1846772-2743927 GCF_004348115.1 Stenotrophomonas sp. ATCM1_4
TGGCGATGGCCGCATAGCTCCACTTTTGGCAGCCGCTAAAAGCGGGGGGATTACCCGGGCATCATCCGCAGGCGGTAGCGGGTCCGCAGGCGGCAACGTTTCCGGGTCGCCGTCCATGTAATGACGAATAAATTCCCAGATCATCCCGGGCGCGCGATCATCACGATACGGTTGCGCCAGGGGAACGTACGAACGGATACGATGATCGGACGCCTCAATATCGACCACGGCAAGCACATAGCCGGTGGCGGCGCCGGCCAAGCTGTAGCTCCTGGAAACCATGGAGATTGGCTGCGCCGCATCGTAGTCGATGCTGACCCAGCCGTTCTTCCGGTCAACCCAGAAGAAGAACTTTCTTAGCCGCCTGCTCAGCACCACGGGAGGCACAGAGAGACGTGTTGCAGAGGAAATCGACCAAGCAAAGAACGCACCCGCAAACAGCAGGATGACTCCATAGACACCCACGAGGTAAGGCCAAAAATCCGCCCTTGAGAGTATTCCTCCGATCACTACCCGTGACAGAACCATGCTCACGCCGGCACATCCGATCACCAAGCCCAGGATGAACGTAAATCCCCGGTCTGAAGCTTCCACGGCAGGTGAAAACGTGATGAAAGAATCATTGATCGACTGGATGGCATTCAGAGAGGCGGGTTCGGCGCCCCCGTCATCGCGCCCGATGCCAGCAGCTGCCCCCACCCACCACTCCTGTCCGGAAGATGGCGCATCCCAAACAACATCCTGCGGCTACTCCCACGCATCGGTGTCATTGTTTCCGTTCGGTGAACCATCCACGCGCACTTGCCTCCTTGCATTCGATATCGAACTATACCCGCGCCTTCTGCTGTACCAGCTGATCGATAACTTCCTTGTCCAATGCCGGGCCGCCGGCTGCGGCAACAATCTCAGGCGGGAACGCCGGAACACGCGATAGATCCGTTGCGCGCAGCTTGTCGCCTGGCTGCAGCGGCGGGCCATCCTCCTCCATGTACCGGCGAATGTGTTCCCACAACGCCAACTGTGTGCTGTCGAAGCCGTTGGATTGGACACCCAGTTAGATCAGATGCTCGACTTCGTTATCGGTTCCCCGCGGTCGTCTTCCCCTTGCTCATCAGCCCTTCCGCCTACCCAGACGCTTCTGCTTGGAATTCACGGCAGCCGCATCGACCATCTCTTTGAGGCGCGCATCGTCAAAAGGACCGGCACCAATCGATGCGCGGATGTCGTCCGGCCACTTCGGCGCGCGCTTCAGGCGAAAGCTGAGATAGCGATTCAGCCCGATATAGGCGCTGAGCGGAAACGCAATCAAACATACCGCGCCGCCGATCCACATCAGCGGACCTTTGGCCCAGTACTTCGAACTTCCGGGCCCGATCAACGGCTGCATCAGCGTAAGCGACTCCCAGAATGTCACGCCGAAGTCCTTGTATCGGACCTCTCCCGGTGCCCACGCCGGCCCCTCACCCTGCATGAAGCGGCGTACATACTCCCAGCGTTGGACCGGGCTGGTTACGTCGCCATAAGCGAACGAGGGGCCCACACCAACTCGTTGAATCTCCACACTACCGCCGGGAGACTCCTTGATCGAGAGCACCAGGGCTGACTCGCGTCGTGGCACTTGAGCGGTGAATATGGTGAAGGTCACCACTTCTGCATCCACGCAGGCCCAGTCGAAGGATTGCACCTCGCTACGCGGTCGACCAAAAAGATTCCATCCCAACTGCCACCAAGGCAATCCCGCTGACCTGAATATATGCACCTTACTAGACCCTCTATCAAAAAGGATCGGCTCGTAACGATACCCAACCCAATCCACTTGAATAAATAAAAAATTTGCAAATGTAACCAGAATAAGAATAATCGTAATCCAGCTGACGCCGCCACCTTCCAATCGATAATCAAGGCCCAATGAAACATACACACAGAAAGCAGCTCCAAGCCCTCCCAGAATACCGCAACTACTGAAATAACCCCGCATAGCAGCGAAATGATCCACAAAAGCCAAGCCTCTTTCGTAGACCTCTGCAATCCCCCCTCTACTTGCAGCACCTGCTACCGCCGTGCCGCCTCCAAGGCTTGAACTATTTTTCGGCAACTTAATTACAGTAGAAGAACCGTCATTCACAAAAAATCCTTTCTCTTCCACTCAGAAAGAGCAATCAATCCTTCTCCCAAACCTCACCACGAGCAATAGCTTCATCAGTCTGCAGGTCATGAAGAGAGTAAATCAGGCGGACAACCTCATGCGCACCTGGGACCTTCACGCTGATCTTTGCAGAATATCCAGCCGTCTCCTCCGATATCTTGCTGAACACTAAAGGAGTCCTATCACTACTAGCGAGCAGTGCCCCAGACTGCAATCTTCCGCCCGCGCTATCAGGCATCGCAGCATATCCCTCAAGTACGTATCCAGCCTTATACCTACTAGGATCCCAATCTGCGACAGAGATCACTGCCGTAACAACGTCATCACTGAAGACGTTATCTTCCCAATTTTCGATCACCGCAGATATACCCTTAGCTAGAGCACCCAGCGCTAGGACTTCCTCACTGAGGCCACCGGCGACCCAAGAATCCTCGTCAGCGACCTGTGCGCCGCCAAACCGCCCTTCTGTTCGTTCGTGTTTCCCGAAAAAACTTCTATCCAGAAACCTCTCATTCTCGTCATGCTCCAAACTTGCAGCATAAATCGCCCAGGCTATACCGATTATCAACAAGACGATTCCAACACCAGTCATACTCGCGCCAACCAGAGCACCCACAGAGGTCCGGAGCGCCACTCCTCCCAGAACCCGCATGGCGACCTGTTGACCAACACGGGAAGCAAGCGCCGCCTTCCATGTAATGAGCGATCCTCCTACCGTGGCAACACCCGATGACAGCAACATCGTCGCGGCGATTCTATAATTATGCGCAGCCTCATACTCTCCCGATCTCGATGTTCTTTGTGCACTTATGGCGGCCGAAATCCCACTCATCACCGCTCCAATACCAGCACTTGCACCGGCTAGAAAGCGCAGAAAAAGCGCCCGCTCTACATTGGCAGCGAGTAGAGAAGTTGCAACCTGAGCTCCTTCTTTGGCTGAACTCTGATAGGCAAACGCCATGATTTCCATAGCACCACCAACCGTGCCTGCAATCCCGCCCGTAAGATTCGCGGCGGCATCTGCGAAATTGAACCCAGAAGTGCTTCCCAGCTTAATTACCGCATCCCAGAGCTGGCGTGCCGAGAAAAATATAGCAAAAATGGAGAAACCCACCTCCGCTTTTACGAAGCCTTTCCAACCACGCTGGCGATAAATACTATTACTCTGCACAAGGTCTTCCACCACGTCCGCTGGCAACTCAGCGACAGAGGCCGCTTGACCAATATTATATAGACGGACAGCACCGTTCTTGCCACGAGCACGCTCAAGCGTCTCCTTTTCGACGATCAAAGGAACAATGATATCTCCTTGAAATTCGGGCCGCTTCTTTAAATTCGTCAACAACTTTTTCGAATCCGCATTTGCCCTTCGTGAAGCAGTCCGATCACCCACTCTTCGTTCATTCAGCTCAAACGCGCCGGCAGCCGCAGCATTTCCACTCGCAACCGCATCAAGATAGGCTCCCGCGCTCATCTTCACTTTGATCGAATAGTGCTCCTTGCGGGTGTCAATGAAGTCCCATAACGCAGCAGCACGCACCCACACAATCTCTTTTACAGCCACATCTTCCAGCGCTGCTGCAACGTGCGCCACGCCTTTACCCTTCGCAGCATCAAGGATCCGCTTCCTGTTCTCACTGGCCACCTGTTGTATTCCGCCGACAAGACTTTCCGCCGAACTTACCGCAGACTGCTGATACTTTCTGAATTCCTGCCACCAGGAATTCGGCAGCATTGAGCCGCCAACAATCGCAGAGTAGACAGTACCAGCGTTTCCCGGCGAAGCGGCTGAGTCCAGCAAACTGAATCCTGACAACAAGGCGCCAGCGAACCAGTTCTGCTTATCCCTGACATCCAGATTGAATTGCTTATTGAGCGCCTGAAACGATGCCTCCGACTCTGCACCGCCACCATAAAATGCCTCAACAGTGCGCAACCGGGCTATTGCATTGCATACCGCCCGCCTTATGTCGAACTCACCTGCGTTGGCTGCGGGTGCCGCCCCTGCACCGAAGTCATTTGCACAAATAATGGCGGGCCAAACGCCTTCCACATAATCGGCGTAGTCTTTATCTATCGCGGCCACCTCCTTTTCCCAGCCTTCACTTTCCGCGGCATAGGCGAGATTGAACTGGGACAGGGCCGCAGTGTCCAAGCGCTTACGATATCGCTCAAGCTTCTCGTCGGTCCATCGCTTTCCCTTGGACTCCGCGAGCGCTTTATAGTAATCCTCAGAGTATTCAACCGACCCAAGCGCCTCCGATCTCCAACTCGGATCGTAGTCGCGCGGATCCTGTGTCTCGGAGAACTTCGACTGCGTCATGCGTAGCCGCGCAGTTTCGGAATCGATGGACGGCACCCAACGCGCCTTATGATAGATATTTAGGCCCGCCCCCTTCTTCAACGGTTCGTTGACCGCCTGTCCATGCCTCCGCTGGAACTCCCTCTCCGTGATCAAAAAATTTCCGTTATCGCGCGCATCATGCGAAATCTTCTTCAATGACTGCGCGGTCTGTGCCCCCTCCCACATCTCCCGTTGCCGCACCCACTCTTCGATATACGCAACATGCGTTGCTGACTGCCGTTTCCATGCGCGAACGCCATCTATGCCCCCTCCGTCAACCCGGGGCCCTCCTCCTTTCCAGTCCTCGTAATGTGCTTTCGCCAACTTCCGCAACGTATTGTGATCACCGCCGATACCGACCGGGTCCGGTATGACCAACGCAACTCCTGTCTTCGACGGAATGTTCACCGAAGCAAGCGACATTTCGGCAGCCAATGCGATGCGCCTATCCTCAAGCTCCAATATTTGCCGCGGAACGAACTTACTAAATTTCCGCTGAAAGCTCTTTGGCGTGAAATCGGCAATACCCCGCAACGATTCCGCGCTAACACGCATGCCGAACGGGACCTTGGTACCCGTGCCAACGTCTCCGCTCGCAGCTGCCTGCACATTGAGCTTTGTCATCCGCCGGGTACGGCAGCCATCTTCATCGTCTTCATAGCGCTTGATCACCTCAGGCAGCCATTTGTGGTGACTGAACCCTATCCACACCGTCTCCAGACTGGAATCAATGGTTATGAAGTGAGGCTTGATGTTGCTATGCCCCTGGCGACAGCACGAACTCAGGGAAATCTCATCAGATGTCTCCGGAAGGCTATCGATAGCCATGCGATTCAGCATGCCGTCCGTCCCGACCACGTAAGCATCCCAAGTATTGTCGGACTTGTAGATGTAGAGATATCCGGTTTGGAGCGTGCGCAGGTAGTACCAGGTCGCGCCCCCGTCCTTTGCTTTAAAGGATGCCTCCAGTCGTGCCAATTCGGATACCGCCTCGGCATTACTTGACAGCCACTTCTTCATATAGCTCGGAGCTGGCGCAAAACTGATCGGCAGCACCGCCAAACCAGCCTTTCCCGTACAGTTCTTGCATTCACCGGGAGCCGCACTTTTACTGCTGGCTGCAGCTCTCACTGAAGAGCACAAACTCTGCGTTCCCTGCACTTGACTCATGAGTATCTCCTGGCAAACAGCTGTTCTGATCTGGAGGAACGTTGCATCTCTTGAAGCTGCTCGTCGGAAAGACCAGCCACCCGCGATGCAAAACGGCCAGGCCGCTCTGCGGCCTCTTCGATCGCTCCAGCAACATAGGCATGCAAGTAGAACTGCTCCCCCAACAGGATCGAACAGGTCGCATAGACCGAACAGTCTTCCTGCACCGTCAACCCTCTCATCTGTGCAGTCCTCAGCGCTCGCATCAGTTTTGCATCGTCTGGCGGCAACTCCATCGCCCAGGACTTCGACTGGCGCCGCAAGTCAGGCAACCAAGCAATGCATTCCAGCGCGGGAAACTGTTCGCGCCGAAGCCGGAAGGCTTCCATCGGTCCTTTGGAAGACTCAACGGGCCGATAGCTCAGCATTTCTCCAAGATCGTTGAGGTACAGCCAAACAGGCAAAGGATGAATCAAGGCACCCTGCTGCGAGGCATCGAGGATATCGTCTAGATGGACCATCACGCGGGGATCGTAAAAACGAAAGTAAAGCGGCCTTTCTGATGCCTGCGACACGACAGCCCTTGTCCCCAGAAGCACGGCCAGCTCCGAGGCGTCCCGGAAAAGCCCTCCAGGAATCGGCAACCATCCACACACTGACCTCGAGCCGCGCCCAGCAACAGAAACAGCAGAGCACTCTCTCACCGATATCCTGAAGACGTCACTGATGAGCCGCTCCTGACATTCCTCATCATCAATCCAGATCAAATAAGGACTACTGTCGGGTTCTACATCTTCGTGCCTGACCGGAATTCTCGCTCTCGACATCTGGACAGGCCGGTCTGCGCATAGCTCATCCCAAGGGTCATAGACTGTAGGGTCAATAAGAATGGCGAGCGTGCAGGTACCAAGATCCCGCAGGCAAGTACGCAACACGCGCGTAGCCTGCTCTGCAAGCAACACTGATTCGACCATCATGTTCATACCAACGCGGCACCGGTATCTGCAGCATCACGAACCCGCTCTGCACACCCCCTGCCCTTTCCGCTGGGAACATCGACATCGGCATTCACACTAGCCGGCCCCACCCACTCCCTCTGGCTTGCCCTGAACTCGATCTTCCCCGGCGCGCCCAGCTCGATGTTGTCGCCCTCGATCCGGATGTACGCACCGGCGGCATTGGCCAGCAGGTGCTTGGTGGGTGCGGACAACTGCACGTCTGCTTCGGTGCTGGCGATGCGCACGTCGGTCTTGGCGGCCACCTTGGCCAGGTTCTTGTGCGCCCTGGCGCTGACCTTGCCCTGCGCGGCGTGCAACGCGATGCCGCTCTCCTGGTTGGGGCTCTCGCCCCGTGCCTTCTGGCCAACGGTGTAGACGACCAGGCCGTTGGCGACGGCCAGGGTAAGCGCACCCTGCGTCATCCAGTTCAGGGCCACGCCTGCGCTCAGCAGGGTGTGCGTGCCGCTCACCCAGGCCTGGTCGGCAGGCGTCAGGCTGAGCACGCCGGCCACGCCGCTACCCAGCAGTGCCGGTGCGCTCCAACCCGGCGCCTCACCGCCGCCACCGGCGATGGCGCCACCACTGCTGCCACCCTGCGTCGCCTTGAGCTGCTCCTGCAACTCGCTCAACATTTTGTCCGCAGGTAGTTCGTCCTGGTCCTTGGGCAGCTGCGCCTTCTGCTCCTTCGCCGAGTCGGCCAATGACTTCAACAGGTTCTGGCCTTCCATCAGCTGCGACAGCGCCTGCGACGCGGAGAGCTGTTGTGCGCCCTGCTCGGTGGTCAGCAGCAGGCCCTTGCCGGCACGCAGGCTGCCCTGGGCGCGGGTGGAGAGCTCGGCGCCGAAGCCGCGCTCGGCGCCACGCACGTTGTCCTGCCCCGCTTTGATGTGGCCCAACGTGAGCGCACTTTCGTGCTGGGTGGTGGACAGCTGGGTGCGGCCTTGGCCGGGGGTGTCGTCAAAGCGCAGTTGCTGGTAGCCGCCGGTGCCGGACTGGCTTTCGGCCAGCGCCTGGCTCTTGAAACCGGTGAACACCGCCGCGTGGTCGTTGCCTTCGAACCAGGCCGCCGCATTGCCGGTGGCGTTGGCGCCGCCGCCGTTGATCTGGTTGTGCTGCGCATCCTGCTGGCCGCGGCCGTTGTAAAGGCTGCCGACCACCACGGGCCGGTCGATGTCGCCTTCCAGGAAGGCCACCAGCACTTCCTGTCCGCGCCGTGGCAACACCACTCCGCCCCAGTTGTCGCCGGCCCAGGGCGTCATCACGCGCACCCAGGTCCAGGCGTTGCCGTCGGCACTGGCATTGTTGTCACCCCCGGGATGATCGCGCCCGCTGCTGCCGTTGCCGCCACGCTGCCACGGAAACTGCACCTTGATGCGGTGGTCACGGTCGGACAGCAGTGGCTCGCCGTCACTGACCACGATGGCGCTGAGCGTACCGGTGATGGTGGGGCGCGGATGCAGGCGCCCGCCATGGCCATCGTCTGTCTGCGGCCGGTAATTCACCTCAGCCGGCACGGCGACGAAGTGGTTGTCGTAGAAGGCGGTCTCCACGCTGCGGCTCGCATCGGCTTGGGCGGTGCCGGCCAGTGCAGCAGGCAGCGACGGTACCGCGATGGCCGCAGGCCCGAGCAGCTGCTCCAGTGCATCGAACACGTCGGCGTCCAGGTTGTTGCGCGCCTGGTGCTGCACCGACAGGCAGAAGAAGCGGGCATCGCCCTGCACCTGCGGATGCTGCTGCAGGCCAAACCGGGTGCCGGGTGCGAGCGCCCGCCACTGGCCGGCACCTTCGATCTGGTGGGTCTGGACGCGCGGCGCATCCAGGTGCTGCTGGGCACGGCGTTGCCCGCGCGCATTGTCCTGCCAACCGTAAGGACCGCCGGTGTCGCGGTCGACGATGCCGAAGTCGCTGGCACTCTCCGCCGCGGCGCTGGCCTGTCGGCGCTCAAGGGTGCGGTGGTCCCAGGTCGCGCGCTCTACGCGGTGGGTGCGCCACCGCCGCGCCACGTCCCAGCGCTGCACGGTGTCGCTGCGCTCGCTTTCATCGCGCCGATGGAAACGCACGCTGCCCGCATCGGTGGCGTCGTGGCCGTGGTCGGCCAGTACCAGCGTGTGCTTGCCGAAGTCCGCGTCCGAAGGTTGCCCCTCGTGCTCGAACCAGTAATAGATGCCTTCTTCGGCGAGCAGGCGCTGCACGAAGGCCAGGTCGCTCTCCTGGTACTGCGTGGTCAGGCTGCGCCGCGCGTACTGGTTGGCATCACGCAACGACCAGCGCCACGCCGGTGCCAACACGCCGTAGTCGGCGAACACATCCTCCACGATCTGCACGACGGTCTTGTCGTGGAACACGTAGCTGTCCACGCGCTGGGACAGGAACGCCAGCCATGGCTGCAGGCGCAGGCGGTAGCGGGCAAGGCCGCCATTGCTGCCAATGCGCTCGGCGGCGGTGATCCGGCCATGCAGCGGGCGCAGGTTGCCGTCGGCCTGTTGCAGTTGAAGCAGGGCGGCCTGGCCGACCAGCGGCCCTAGGTCCAACCCGGCATCGGTGGACAACGCGGTGATGGTCCATTGGAAGCCCGGGCCATCGACCTGCTCGACGCCATCGAGGGTTTCAGCCACCAGCACCTCGCTTCCCAGCGCGGTATGCAGCCGCAGGAAGCGTTGTGTATGCGCCGGCCCCGCCAGCGCTGCCAGTATGTTGCTTGCCAGATCCATGGTCATTCCCTGCCTTGCAGTACGCGTGCCTGCCCCCTCAGGCATGCGTTCCGTTCACGCTACCGCTGCATTCGTGCAGCCCCCTGCCCCGCGCATTGCCGGTACCGGCCAGTGCGCACGGGAGTGGTCACACGCCCTGGACGATCTCTTCTAGCTGCAGGCGCACGCCTTCGCTGATCTTCAGCCGATAGTCGCGGCCACCGGCCGTGATCTGCACCTCGCGCGCGTTGCTGACCAGCTGCGGCTTGCCGACCACCGTCGCGTCCATGTGCACGCGCCAGGAGCCACGGCTGATCTGCGCGGCCACGTTGCGCGCTTCCCAGCGTGCGGCCGGTGCAGCGGTATCCAGCAGTTCGATCACGTGTTCCGGGCGCACCCGGTTCCAGGCGCGGACGCGGTCCAGGTCACGTGCAAGGCCAACCTCCAGGCTGTCGCAATGCTTGAGGGCGGCTTCGCGGTCAAATCCATAGAATTCCATCGTCATTCTCCTTTGCTGGTAATCAAGAAACCTTGTACTTGAAATCACCCTTCTTGCCGGCGGTGACCTTGATGGCGTTGATGCGGTTTCCTTCCGCCATCGCAGCCAGGACACTTTCGGCAATCTCCGGCAACAGGGTGCCGTTGAGGATGTGGTCCACATTGCGCGCGCCCGAATCCACCTCGGTGCAACGCGCCAACACGGCTTCAACCAGGCTGTCGTCCCAGCTGAAAGTGGCCTTGTGGTTGGCCACGACACGGTCGCGGATGCGACCCAGCTTCAACGTGATGATCTTCACCAGCACGTCGTCGTTGATCGGGTAGTACGGCACCACCTTCAGGCGGCCCAGGAAGGCGGGCTTGAAGCTGCGCATCAGGATCGGGCGCAGCGCCTCGGCCAGCGCATCGGCGGCCGGGATCTCCTCGGCCGGCTTGTTGAGGCAGGCCTGCATGATCTGCGAGGAGCCGATGTTGGAGGTGAGGATGATCAGGGTGTTGCGGAAGTCGATCTCGCGACCTTCGGCATCATCCATCACGCCCTTGTCGAACACCTGGAAGAACATCTCCAGCACGTCAGGGTGGGCCTTCTCCACCTCGTCCAGCAACACCACGCTGTAGGGGTTGCGGCGCACCGCCTCGGTGAGCACGCCACCTTCGCCATAGCCCACGTAGCCCGGCGGCGAACCCTTCAGGCCCGACACGCTATGCGCTTCCTGGTACTCGCTCATGTTGATGGTGACCAGCTTGCGCTCACCGCCATACAGGATGTCGGCCAGCGCCAGCGCGGTTTCGGTCTTGCCCACGCCGGACGGGCCCACGAACATGAACACGCCCCGCGGCTTGTTCGGGTCTTCCAGCTTGGCGGTGGCGGTACGCACGCGCTGCGCGATGGCATCCAGCGCGTGGTCCTGGCCAATGACGCGCTCTACCAGCAGATTGCCCAGCGAGCGGATGGTGCGGATCTCGTCCTTGACCATGCGCCCCAGCGGCACCCCGGTCCAGGCCGACACGATCTCCGCCACCACGGTGCCATCCACCTGCAGCGGTACCATCGGGGTTTCACCCTGCAACTGCTTCAGCTCGGCCTGCAGCGTCGCCAATTCGGCATGCTGCGGCGACTGCGCCGGCTTGGCGGCCTTGCGCTTGCTGGCCGGCTTGGCGACGGCGACATCGCCCTCGCCTTCCTCGATGGTTTCGCCCTGCGGCTGCGGCGGCGCCTGCTCCAGCTGCTGCCGCAACTGGGCAACGCGCCCGGCCAGCTCACGCTCGCGGCCCAGGCGCTCTTCGTTGTTGGCCAGCACGGCCTGCGCTTCGGCCTGCTGCGCATGCAGCTCGGCCAGTCGTTCACCGTGCTGGTCGTTGCCACCGGCAGTCTCGCGCTGCAGCGCATCGATCTCGGCCTGCAGGCGGTCCAGGTGCTTGCGGGTGTCCTCGATGATGGCCGGCGTCGCGCTTTGCCCCAAGGCGACCTTGGCGCAGGCGGTGTCGAGCACGCTGACCGCCTTGTCCGGCAGCTGCCGGCCGCTGATGTAGCGATGCGACAGGCGCACGGCCTCGGTCACGGCCTCGTCCAGCACCCGGATGCCGAAGTGCGACTCCATCAACCCGACCATGCCACGCAGCATCGCGGCGGCAAGCGTCTCGCTGGGCTCCTCCACCTTCACGACCTGGAAACGGCGGGCCAGCGCGGCGTCCTTCTCGAAGTACTTCTTGTACTCGCCCCAGGTGGTTGCGGCGATGGTGCGCAGCTCGCCGCGCGCCAATGCCGGCTTGAGCAGGTTGGCCGCGTCGTTCTGCCCGGCGGCGCCGCCGGCACCGATCATGGTGTGGGCTTCGTCAATGAACAGGATGATCGGGTGCGGGCTCTTCTTGACCTCGTCGATCACATTCTTCAGGCGGTTCTCGAACTCGCCCTTGACGCTGGCACCGGCCTGCAGCAAGCCCATGTCCAGCGTGTGCAGTTCAACACCCTGCAGCACCTCGGGCACGTCCTTTTCGGCGATGCGCCGGGCCAGCCCCTCGACCACCGCGGTCTTGCCGACGCCGGCCTCGCCGGTGAGGATCGGGTTGTTCTGGCGGCGACGCATCAGGATGTCGATCACCTGCCGGATCTCGGTATCACGGCCGATCACCGGGTCGATCTTGCCCTCGCGCGCACGCTGGGTGAGGTTGGTGGTGAACTGGTCCAGCGCCGGCGTCTTGGACAGCCCCCCCTTGGCCTCGCCGGGCATGGCATCGTCGCCGTCCGCGCCTTCTGCGCCGGGCGCAGCGGCATCGGTGAAGCGCACCGTCTGCACGGACTCCTGCGAGCCCTCGGTCAGCTTGGCGAAGTCGTGCTTGAGCTCGTCGCGCTTGAAGCGCACGAACAGCTTGGAGCCGCGATACGCCAGCTGCGCCAGGTCCGGCTCGGTCAGCAGCGCCAGCAGCAGGTGGCCGCTGCGGATGCGGGTGGTCTCCGAGTCCAGCGACGCGATCAGCCAGGCATGCTCGAACAGCTTGGGAATGTGCTGCGAAAACACCGGCGTGCGGCTGTTGCCGGTCTTGAACTGGCTGATCTCGTCGTTGAGGTCGCGCTCCAGCGACTCGGGCGAGATGCCGCTGCGCCTGGCGATCAGCACGAAGTCACACTGCGGCTGTTCCAGCAGGGCCAGGAACAGGTGCTCCAGGTCCACCTCGTAGTTGCCACGCGACATGCACAGGTTTGCCGCCCGCTCGGCGGCCTGCCGGCAGGTGTCGTCCAACTTGCTGATCAGGGTCTTGAGGTTGATGCTCATGCAGAAACGCGCACTCCATGCTGGATCAGTTCGGGTGCCCCCGGCGCCGGCGCCAGGGGCATGGGGTCATTGCAACGTGTGGATGCCATAGGTCGTGTCTTCGCGCGATGCCGTTTGCGGGCGCGTGGTCATGTAGCTGTCCCAGCCCAGGCGCGCACCGCCACCTTCGCCCAAGGCGCTGCCCTGCACGTCATCAGCGCGCAGCACCAGCCTTACCTCGTATTCCAGCGTGCCCCCGGTCAACAGCGACAACCATTTGGCCAGCGCTTCGGCGGCGCTGCCGCCGGGCAGGAAGTCGTCAAACTGGTCGCGTCGCAGCGGCCCGATGCGCAAACGCATGCGCAGGTCACGCTGCCAGACCCGGTCGCCGGCCAGCGCGCTGGCGCCGAGCACGGCATTGGCCTGTCCCAGCCGCGATGCCTGCCCGGACGGCACGCGATACCAGGCACCGACGAACTGCTCCAGTTCCACCGGCACCTTGAAGTAGTCCGACAGCACACGCTGCATCAACGCAGCGGACACCGGTCGCTGGCGCACCGCGCCGGCGTAGTACGCCACGGCCTGGTCGAAGATCTCGCCCTGGCCCTCGTGCAGGCGGTCGCGCAGCTCGCTCATGCCCATGCCGAGCAGCGACAGCACCAGCGGCAGGAAGCGCTCGCGCCGGTCCAGTTCGTACTGCAGGGCCAGGCGGTGCTTCTTCCACGCGGCGTAATGCAGCGACACCGCGCGCGTGGAGAAGATGTCCAGGAACGCGCGCGCCGTGCGGTCGCGCTGGTACAGCTCACGCAGCTGCAGGGTCTCGGTGTAATGCAGCGGCAGCGCACCGGCCGTGCCCAGCAGGCCCATGAACTGCGGGGTCAGGTGCACCTCGCCCAGCGTCTCGTCGTGCAGCGCCTGTTCGATGGCCTGCGCGTCCTGCAGGGTCTCGCCCTTCAGCGACACCACCGTGCCTTCGGAGGACAGCTCGGTCGCCGGGAACCCCAGCGAGAGCGTGTTGCGGAAACGCACCCGCATGGGCACCGCCTGCCCGGGCGGGACGCCCTGCCGCAGGAATACCTGCTCGAGCAACCGCACCGCCTGGAAGAACTGGAAGCGGTGGGGTTCGGCGAGCAGCTGCTGCGCTACGCCAGGATCGATTCGCCGCTGCGCGCTGGGCATCGGACGATCTCCTCCCCGCTGTCGCCGGAAACCAGCACCAGTCGGGTGAAACTGTTGGCGTGCACGTACAGTGCGAAGAAGTGGTCCATCACCTGGGCGAAGGCGGCCACACCGGTGCCCACGAAGTGGGCTTCATTGATGGTCAGGCGGATCTCCAGGCCACGCACCACCGAGGCGAACTGGCGACCGGACATCCACGTGGTGGCCGGGTGCTGTTCCAGGCCGAGGATGCCGTCGATCTGGCGCGCCGAGACATTGGAGCCGGACAGGTCGTACAGGCGCAGCATCTCCTTCAGCGCCGGCAGGCCACTGCCGGTCAGCGACAGCTGGTTCAAGGACAGGTGCGAGATCAGCCGCCACTGCGCGTTGCGCCCATGACGGAAACGCAGCGGCTTGGTCGGCTTGCGCAGCAGGCCGATCGAGCGGGCCGGGCTGCCACCTTCCATGCTCAGGTCACCGCCGGCCGCGCCGTAAGGCAGCTGGTTGGGCAGGTCGCGGTTGCTGCAGGTCAGTTCCACGCTGACCGTATCGGTCTGCGGCAACACCGGGTTGAAGGACAGGTCGACGAAGCTGATCTCCATCTCGAAGCCGGGGCTCTGCCGGGCAACGTCCTCGTCGCGGCGCGCGACCCAGTACTGCCCGGTCCGCTCCGGGTCCTCGCCGTGGTGCAGCGAATAGAACGGCCGGAACGCCTGGATCACCTCGCCCTGCGGCGTCTGCCGGATGCGGTGCACCGAATCGATCGAATGCACCTCGTAGGCGAACGCGCGCCGCGCGTCGGCCAACACCGGGTAGTTCACCGTACGGTGGGTGACACGGATCGGCTCGCCGCTGGTCTTGAACAGGTTGACGATGGGCGTGCAGCCCAGGCGCACGTTGTGCACGCCCAGCTCCTCCAGGACCATCGTGTTGCTGCGGTCGTTGCCGGCACTCTGCAGCACCAGGTGCAAGGTGAAGCGACGGCTGGCGCCGGCGGTCACCGTCGGCAGGTGAAGGTCGACGAAGCCGAACTTCTCCGGGTAGGCGAACAGCTCGGTCAGCAGCCGATAGGCCGGATGCGAGCGCGCGGGGAAATCGATCAACGCCTCGTTGTCGGCAAACCCCACCGCTTCCAGAGGCACCTGCTCCAGGCGTCGCCAGCGGCCGTCGCCGTCCGATTCGACATAGGCGGCCTTGACCCCGTACATCAGCGCATCACGCAACGCCGCGCGTACCGAGGGTTCGCCGTCCAGGAACAACCGCAGCTTCTCGGTGCCGAGCTGGGAGAACCCCAACTGGTCGGACAGCAGCTGGAAGCCCAGCGAGATCTGCCCGCCCACGCCGGCCGGCAGGGTCGTTGCCATCGGGGCCTCGGCGACCCCGCGGTACACCACCTGCTGCACGCCGATGGGCGCCAACACCACGTCATAGGCACTGCGGAAGTTGCAGGGCACGCCACGCACCGGCCGGCTCTGCAGGGCGGTGCCACGCGGGATGCGGACCGGCGCGCTGAGCTTGGATGCCACGCCGTCCATGTCGAAGTGCGCGATCGAGCACGACGGGAACGGGCGCAGGTAATGCGGGTAAAGCACGTCCAGCAGCGCGTCGGTGAACTCCGGGTAGTCGTCCTCGATACGCTTGGACACGCGCGCACTGAGCAGCGCGAAGGCCTCGATCAAGCGTTCGACATGCGGGTCCTGGCTGCCTTCCGGCGACAGCTGCAGGCGCCCGGCGATCTTGGGATAGCGCTCGGCGAACTCGCGGCCATAGCGGCGCAGGTAAGCCAGTTCGCGCTCGTAGTAGGGCAGCAGGTCCTGCATCAGCCGGCCTGCGTGCGACGCGCGCGCGTCACCTGGTACTGCAATGTCGAGGGCTGCAACATCGCATCGAAGCTGACGGGCTCACGCGCAGGCTCAAGGTCGAGCAGCGCATGGATGGTGAAGTGCAGGCCGCCGGCGAACTGGTTGCCGGCGTCCAGGTGCACGTTGATGTTCTTCAGGCGGCGCTCGTGGCGCGCCACGGCCTGTTCCAGCGAACGGCAGATCGCCGAGCGGTCGTAGGCATTGGCAAGGCTCATCGCCGAGAAATCGGCCAGCCCATAGGTCAGCAGCGACTGGCGGCAGTTCGGGAACTCCTGCATGTCGCTCTCCTGGAACGCGGCGCGGGAGTTCAGCAGCCCTTCCAGGTCGCGGGCGATGGATTCCTTGTACTGCTCGAGCGAGACGGACTTGAATACCGGCCCGGCACCCGGCTGCTTGGGGGTATCGTCGAACAGTTTTTCCAGCAGACTGGGTTCGAGTCCCTTCATTGGTCCATCCACTCAGGTTTCGGCATCCGTGCATGCGGCAGCGGTGCAGCGAGGCAAGGCCGCTCCTGGCCCCGCCGGATCAGACTGCGATGGCGCACGAGGCGCCATCGCAGCGACACAACATCACACGGTGTAGTTCGGGATGTTCTTGGTTGCGCTCCACTGCGCCACGGTCTTGCCACCAACACCGCCTTCCGGCTTCTGCTGCTGGTAAGTCCACTTGATGGCACCGAAGCTCAACTGAACAACCTCCTGGGGCATGCCCTCCTTGTCCACCGTAGTGGTGACGCGGTGGACCAGCACATTCATCAACTCGACCAGGTAGTAATTGATCGCGTTGCCGTCCTTGTCGGCGCGCATGAACTCCACGCGGGCCTTCGGGAAGGTGGTGCCGTTGGCGGCGGCCTGGTTGAGGGCCGTGGAGGCGAGGTCGATCGATTTGGTGATTTCGATCGGTGACAGGTTCACGCGGGCTGCCGTGGTACCGCCGGAGGTCGACGCGGTGGCCGAACGCGGCTGCAACAGGTCCTGCGAGAACGACTGGATCTCGATCCAGTCCTTGTGCTTGTCGTCGTGCGACTCGCCCTTGATGGTGTCAATCGAGAGAAAAGCGTGCTGCATATCTGGTCTCCTAAGTTCCGTTCTTCCGTGAGATTTGGGTTGCCGGGCGGGGGGGCCCGGCGGTTCAGGGGGCTATGCCCTCTAATCGCGTCGCTGCGTACAGGGACAGGGGTCCCCCCGACGCTACAGCAACAGCAAAACCGTTACGCCTTTTTCGCGGAAGCCGGCAGTTCGGCCACCAGACGCAACGAAACAGACAGCTCATCGAGCTGGAAATGCGGCCTGATGAAGGCCACCGCGCGGTAGACACCGGGCTTGCCCGGCACTTCCGAAACCTGCACGGAAGCCTCACGCAGCGGGAACTGCGCCTTGGCTTCCTGGTTGGCGTTGTCGTCCAGCAACACGTACTGGGCGATCCACCGGTTGAGGAACTCCTCGACGTTGCCGGCCGAGGCAAAGCTGCCGATCTTCTCGCGCATCATCGCCTTGAGGTAGTGGGCGATGCGCGAGACGGCGAAGATGTACTGCAACTGCGCTGACAGGATCGCGTTGGCATTGGCCGAGTCGGTGTTGTACTTCTTGGCCTTCTGCGCCGACTGCGCACCGAAGAACGCGGCGTAGTCGGTGTTCTTGCAATGCACCAGCGGCATGAAGCCCAGGTCGCTCAGCTCCTTCTCGCGGCGGTCGGTGATGGCCACTTCGGTCGGGCACTTCAACGCCACTTCGCCATCGTCGGTACGGAAGGTGTGGGTGGGCAGGTCCTCGACCAGGCCACCGCCTTCCACGCCACGGATCGCGGCACACCAGCCATAGTTCTCGAACGCCTGGGTCAGGCGCGCGCCCATGGCATAGGCGGTGTTGCACCACAGGAACTTGCTGTGGTCGGCGGCCTCGACTTCCTCGACGAAATTGAAGCCCTCCACGGTGGTGCCGTCCTTCGGGTTGTACGGCAGGCGGCCGAGGAAACGCGGCATGGTCAGGCCGACGTAACGGCTGTCCTCGCTCTCGCGGAACGACTTCCACTTGGCGTATTCGACGGTGTCGAACACCTTGGCCAGGTCACGCGGCTTGCCCAGGTCGGTGAACGACTCCAGGCCGAACATGCCCTCGCCCGCCGCGGAAATGAACGGCGCATGCGCCGCCGCGGCCACGTGCGACATCTGCTCGATGAAGTACATGTCCTCCGGCTGGCGGCCAAGAAAGTAGTCGCCGATCAGCGCGCCGAACGGCGCACCACCGAAAGTTCCGAACTCTTCCTCGTAGACCTTCTTGAACAGCGCGCTCTGGTCGAAGTCGATCGCGGACTTGAAGTCCTTGACCAGGTCCTTCTTCGGCGCGTTGAAGACCTTGATCTTCATGTTCGGGCCGGTGGAGGTCTGCGAGCACAGGTAGTGCAGGCCGCGCCAGCTGCTTTCCAGCTGCTGGAACTCCTTGGCATGCATCACCGCGCTGAGCTGCTCGGAGATGATCCGGTCGATCTCGGCGATGCGTGCATCGAGGGTGAGGTTCAGGTTGTCGGACACCACCACCGTGCCATCCAGCACCTCCTGCGCCAACGCGGAAATGATGTCCTTGGCGCGCTCGTGTTCGGTCTGCGACTTGGCGACCTTGCTCTTCTCGACGATCTGGTCGAGCAGGCCGACCTCTTCGGTGACCGCTGCTGCGCCCAACTGGCTGGCTTCAACCGACATAGATCACTCCCCCTTGCCCGCGCCGAGCTGCTTGAGCTGCTCGGTGTTGTTGAGTACGTCCGTCAACAGGTCCTCCAGCTTCTCGTTGCCCGCCAGCTTGTTGCGCAGGTCGGCCAGCTTGGTGCGCGACTCCAGCAGGCGCCGCAACGGCTCGATCTGCTCGACAACGGCTTCCGGGCGGAAGTCGTCGATCGAATTGAACTTCAGCTCGACGCCGAACTCACCGCCCGAATCACTGATCTTGTTGGGAACACGGAACACCGCGCGTGGCGCGGCGCCTTCCATCACTTCGTCGAAGTTGTCCAGGTCGACGCTGACGAACTTGCGGTCCTTCACCTTCGCCAGCGGCTGTTCCGGATTGCCGCTGAAGTCACCCAGCACGCCGACCACGAATGGCAGCTCCTTCTGCTCGATGGCGTCACCCTTCTCAACGTCATACGTGAGCTGGACGCGCGGCGGCCGGATCTTCTGCAGCCGCTTCTGAACACTGTCCTTCTTGGCCATACGTGTCTCCTGACTGTGAGCTCGTTGGCTCAGTTGCCGATATTCTGAAAGGGATCGGAGTTATCGCTGCGTGTTTGCGGCCGTTCCGGCGCCGCGGCCGGGGCCGAGGCCGGTGCTGCCGTCGCGGCGCGACGCCCTGTCGACCGGGCCGGCGTGCGCGGGCGCGGCTTGGGCTTTTCAGCCACCAGCACCGCATCGCCCATCGTCGCGCGCAGCGTATCGGCAAGCGTCTGTGCCTCCCGGCGCGCGGTCTCGGAGGCAAGCACGCCACGCCCCTGCAGTCGCTGCAGCGATTGGTTCGCCACGCGGAAGCCGGCTACGGTGAGCACGCCATCGGCCACCAGGTCATCCGGATCACGCTGCAGCACTTCCTCGGCCGCAACGATCGCACGCGCGTAATTCCCTTGGTCGAACTGCAACTGCGCGATACGCACCCAAGGCTCCTTGCGCGTTGGATCCGACTTCGCCGCATCTTCGAATGCCTTGATCGATGCATCCGCGCCGACCGTTGCGACCTGTGCCTCGGCATTCGCCATGGTCGTTTCGAATGGCACTGCGACCGGCTTCTTCGGTGCGGACGCACACGCAGCAAGACCGGACAACAGAACCAATGCCATCATCGGCCGATAGGCGACCGCGCTTATTGCCTTCACATCCATCGTGATCCCTCGTTGAGAAAGTTCCTCTAAAGGGAACCAGACAACCGCCGATACAACACACGGGAATCCAGTCCCTGCGGCGCGAGTGTACATTCGCCAACACGCGTCGGTATAGTGATTTTCAACAAGTCAGAAATCACTGATCTACACACACTCTTCACATGCTGCAGATTGCACACCTGCTGCAGCGCACACGTCACTCCGTGTCGTAGCTCACACAAATCCACTGTCACCACAATAATGAATACGCCTATGAGAGATTTCCTGCGCGTGGTTTCAGTTACAACTGCCATGGGGATAGTTCTACTGACAACGCCCGGCTGCGCGAGCAACGGAAAGATCGGTAAAGCGGTAGACAGCACCTTGCAGGCCGTGGGTCTGCGCGAGAAGAAACCTGCCGAACCCCCAGTGATTCCACTGCGGCTGTACGCCGGCAGCAATCTCAATGCAGCCAATGACAAACGCGCCACCGCGGCCGTCGTGAAGATCTACCACCTGCGCAGCAGCCAACGCTTCGAGCAGGCACCTTTCAACGCATTCCTCGATCAGGCCGGCGAGCAGGCAGCCCTGGGTGCGGACCTGCTGTCCGCCAACGAAGTGGTGCTGACACCGGGCGTGCGCCAGGAATTGTCCGAACAACTGAGTGATGGAACCATGGTGCTTGGCGTGGTGGCGCTGTTCCGCGCACCTGCCGAGAACCGCTGGCGGCTAACCTTTGATGCCAAATCCAAGGACCTCCCGGCCACCGGCGTGACCATCGGCGTGCACGCGTGCGCCCTGACCAGTGACAGTGCCGCCCTGCTGACCAGGATCTCGGGCGATCCCAACAGCCTGGCCTCCATCAGGTGCGCTTCGTCACGCTGATTGAGAGACGCAGTCTTCATAATGAACGCCGACCTTTCTATCGTTCAGTCTGTTCAGCAACGAAGCAAGGCGGCACGGATTTAACGCTTGCGCTAGTATCTTTGCGTCTTTCACCGACATGGCGGCAGGGGATTTGCACCGCTGTGATGGCATTGGAACAACAGTCAACACGATGTCGGTGAACAGGAAAGCATAAGGATTCGCATGCGACGCTCGACGGATAGGGGCCGTCGATTCAACGGAATTTCCAAGGATTGAAATGTGGCTTACGTAAGCAGGATGTCCAAAGTTCTCTGGGGTGAAGGCCTGTTCCTGCGCCCCCAGCATTTCCAGCGGCAGGACGCCTACTACGAGGCACGCCTGCAGGATCTTTCGCACACACTTCACCCCTACGGCTGGGGCGCACGCCGCGTCCGCTTCGATCCGCACGCGCTCAACGGCGGTGCGCTGCGTCCACTGGACCTGTCTGCGGTGTTCCCCGATGGCGAGACCTACGACGCGCCCGCGCACGACAGCCTCCCCGATGCCGTTTCGCTGCAGGGCCTGCCACAGGGCGTGCAATCCACGGTGATCCACCTGGCGTTGCCGCTGCTGCGTGACGACGGCAACAACTGCGGTGATGCCGAAGGTACCCAGCTCGCGCGCTACCGGCAGGCCAACCAGGTCACCGGCGATCTGTTCACCGATGCCGCCGAAGCCGAGCTGGCCTACCTGAGCAAGGCAGTGAAGCTGCTCACCGATGACCAGCCGCGCGACGCCTACGCCACCGTGCCGATCGCCCGTGTCCGCCGCACGTCCAGTGGCGGCTTCGAGCTGGACGACGAATTCATCCCGCCGTGCGCGCAGTTGCAGGCCTCGCCCTACCTCCATCGCGAACTGCGCTCGGTGCTCGACGCCCTGCAGGCCAAGGTCGACGCGCTGTACGGCCTGCACCGGCAGACCTCGCAGAACATCATCGAGTTCCGCTCCGGCGACATTGCCTCGTTCTGGCTGCTGCACACCATCAACACCTCCTTCAGTGCGTTGGCGCACCTGCTGCACCATCCGCAGCTGCATCCCGAGCGCCTGCACCAGGAGTTGCTGCGCATGGCCGGCGCATTGCTCACTTTCTCCAACGCCTATGCACTGAGCGACCTGCCGGTGTACCGCCACGACCAACCGGAAGAGTCGTTCCGCAGGTTGTTGGACATCGTGCGCGCACTGCTGGATACGGTGATCTCCACGCGTTACTTCAAGATCGCGCTGAGCGAGGTGAAGCCGTCCTATCACCTGGGCCGGCTGGACTCGCAGCGCATCGATGGAAACGCCTCGTTCTACCTGTCCGTGTCGGCGGCCCTGCCCGCCCAGGAACTCATCCAGACCGTCCCGGTCCGGTTCAAGGTCGGCGCACCGGACGACGTGGAGAAGTGCGTGCTCTCGGCGCTGCCCGGCGTCAAGCTCGCGCACGCCGCCCAGGTGCCTGCCGCCATCCCGGTACGCCCGGGCAGCCACTACTTCGAACTGGATGCGCGTGGCGCGCTGTATGAGCGCATGCTCAAGGCGCAGTCGCTGATGATCTACGTGCCGGCCGGCATTACCGACCTGAAGATGGAACTTGTCGCGGTGACCTCATGATGAACTCCCAGCTTCCCCCGACACCCGGGCCGATGCCGTCGCTGACCTCCAACGCGACGATGGCCAATACCACGCCCAATGCCGCCGCGCCGCAAAGCCTGCTGGACCTGATGTCCGATGGCTTCTACCTGTTGCTGCTGCTCAAGCGCGGCCAGTTGCCGAACGAAGCCGAGTCGTTCGTGCAGACCGTGCAGAAATTCCTGGATGGCGTGGAACGCAACGCCATGCGCCTGGGGATCTCGTCCGAGGACGTCTATGCGTCCAAGTACGCATTCTGCGCGGCCGTGGACGAGGCGATCCTGTCCCAGCCCTCGGCACTGCATGAGGTATGGGAACGCAACCCGCTGCAGCTGCGGCTGTTCGGCGAGCACCTGGCCGGCGAGCACTTCTTCGACCGCCTGGAGGAACTGCGGCGCCAGGGCGCTCCCCGGCTGCCGTCGCTCGAGGTCTACCACTACTGCCTGCTGATGGGCTTCGAAGGCAAGTACCGCCTGGAAGGCACTGAGAAGCTTGGCTACCTCACCGCGCGGCTCGGCGACGAAATCGTGTACCTCAAGGGCAAGCGCCACGGCTTCGCGCCGCACGCCCTGCCGCCGGATACCGTGCGCCACCAGCTGCGCCGCGTGATCCCGATGTGGCTGCCGGCGGTGCTGGTCGGCTGCTTCGGCGTGCTGGCCTTCTTCGGCCTGCGGTTCTACATGGGCCATGAAACCCAGAAGCAGCTGGCCGCCTACAACGATGTGGTGCAGATGCCGGAACGCACGGCCCACATCACGATCACCCTGCCATGAGCCTGCCGATATGGATATCCCAAGCTCCACCCTGCTCGCCTCGCTCTCCAAGCTTTCGCATCGTGATCGCCTGATCCGCCTGCAGGGCATTTCGGATGCACTGGTGGTGGAGCGCTTCGAGGGAGAGGAAAGCGTCTGCGGCGACACCCGCTTCCAGATCGACTGCCTGGCCACCGATGCCTCCCTCGATACCGAGGCCTGGCTGGAACAGCCGCTCACCCTGCAGCTCAGCCAGGCCGATGGCAGCACGCGCCAGTGGCACGGCCTGTGCACGGCCACCGCGCTGCTGGGCAGCGACGGCGGCCTGGCGCGCTACCGGCTGGTGATGGAGCCATGGACCGCGTTGCTCGGCCTGCGCCGCAACGCCGTGATCTTCCAGGACATCGATACGCGTGCCATCTGCGAGGCCATCTTCGCCGACTACCCGCAGGCGGACTATCGCTTTGACGTGAAGGCCAGCCTCCCCCGCCGCGCCATCACCACGCAGTACCGCGAGACCGACGGCGAGTTCATCAACCGCCTGCTCGCCGAAGCTGGCCTGGCCTGGCGGATCGAGCAGAACCAGGACGGCGATGGCAAGCACCAACTGGTGATCTACGAACCCGCCAGCGAGCTGGCCGACCTTGGCACGATCCGCTTCCATCGCGCCCATGCCACCGAGAGCAGCGATGGCATCACGCAGTTTTCGGAGCGACGGCAACTGGTTCCCAACATCAGCACGACCTCCAGCTGGCACAGCGAGAAACTTGTCGCCGTGGCTGCGCAACTGGAGGCCGATGCCGGCAACCTGCCCCCGCTGGAGGTCTACGTGCAGCCGCGTGCCGGCCGCTTCAACGAGGCGCAGTGGGCCGAAGACGAGGCGCAGGCACGACTGGATGCCCTGCGCGTGCCGCAGCAGTTGTTCAGCGGCGGCGGCAGCGAACGTCGCCTTGCCGCGGGCAGCCGCTTCGCCCTGGCCCAGCACCCCCAGCATGAAGGGCAGTCCTTTCACCTTCTGTCGGTCCAGCACGTCGCGGTCAACAATCTGGAACATGGCATCGCCGAACTGCTTGGCAGTGCGGAACTCGAGCGTGGCAGCTACCGCAACCAGTTCCTCGCCACCGACGCGCAGGTAGCCATCCGCGCCTTGCCGCAGGACCGCCCCACCCTGCACGGCCCACAATCCGCGCGCGTGGTTGGCGTCGCCGATGCCGCACTCAGCCCCAATCGCGAACACCAGGTCCGCGTGCAGTTCAATTGGCAGCGCGGCGCGCAGCCCAACAGCGGCGGCCTGAGCGATACCGGCAGTACCCACGACGGCCATGCCCCCGGTGACCAGACCACCGGCAACTGGGTTCCCGTTGCCGAATGGGTGGCCGGCCCCAACTGGGGCACGGCATTCCTGCCGCGCATTGGCAGCGAGGTGCTGATTGAATTCCTTCACGGCGACATCGACCAGCCACGCGTGACCGGCCAGCTGTACAACGGGGAGGTTGCGCCGCCCTTCGGTGGCGGCGTGGACGAAGACGCCAAGCACCCCGGCGTGCTGAGCGGCCTGCACACCACTTCGCATGATGGCGGCGGCAGCCAGCAATGGGTGATCGACGATACCCCCGGGCAGCTGCGCACCCGCTTGCACAGCTCCTTGGCCGACAGCCGCCTGGAACTGGGCTACCTGATCGAACACCAGAACACCTCGCGCGGAAACCTACGCGGTGAAGGGTTCGAACTGGCCACCACGGGCTGGGGCAATGTGCATGCCGCCGAAGGCATGCTGCTGTCGGCAAGCGCGCAGGAGCGTGCTGCCAATACCGTGATGGAGAATGCCAGCGTCGTTTCCCAGCTCAAGGGCGCCGAGCGCAGCCTGGACGCCATGCAGCAGACGCTCGGCCAGCAGCAGGTGCCCGGCCTCAGTGCCTGGCAGCAGACCGGCAAGCTGCGCGAACTGATCGACCCCGAGCAACAGGGCCGTTACCAGGGTGAGGTCAACGGGCAATCCGGGTTCAAGCCTGACGACGGCCGCACCCCCGGCGACACGCCGGTCGAACGCTTCGGCAAGCCGCTCCTGCTGGCCGAAGCACCACATCACGTTGCGTGGGCCACCCCGGCCAGCGCCGTGGCCTTCGCTGGCCAGAACCTGGAACTGACCGTACAACAGGACCTGCATGCCAACGCCGGCGAAACACTGGCCTCGGTGTCCGGCGGCAGTGTTTCCCTGTTCTCGCAGGCCGGCCCGTTGCGGGTCATCGCCGCGCAGGGACCGGTCAGCCTGCAGGCCAATGACGGTGAACTGGAACTGCTCGCCGAACAGGCACTCACGGTGACCGCCACCGACAAGCGCATCGACGTGCTCGCCCAGAGCAAGGTGGTGCTGCAGGCCGGCAGCAGTGCGATCACGCTGGAGGGCGGCGACATCACCTTCAGTTGCCCGGGCGAATTCACCGTCAAGGCAAGCGAGCATCCGTTCATGGAAGGGCAAAGCGATGCTGCGGGTCTGGACGCACTGCCACGAGGCCTGACCAACGCAGCGCGAAAGTTCTCTTTTTCCAGCTAGGCACGACTCTCCAGCCATCCCGAGCCGCCATCCTTGGCCGCTGCGATGCCGTAGCGAATGAGCGCAATGCTTCAATCAAGCGACAGCCGCTCGTTGAAGCCCAGAATTGGCTTGAAAGTTCTCGTATGAGGCAACGGCAGTACGCCGTTGCCTCATCACTGGAGTGAAGACACGCCCGCTGCGTCTCACTCGCTTCGTTCTCATTCCGCCCTGCATACGCGCGTCACCTGCCGATGTCCTGCTCACAGGTCTGCGTATCCCTCACGGATTCGTCGCGAAAGCAGAAGACCCGATACCCGGCCGCCCTGCCGGGACGCGATGCATTGTCACTCTCGACAGTGCCGCATTTGTGATCGACACACGCTGCTTTCCTCACCAATCACGTGAGCATCCGGGGACCTGAGAGAGGTACGGCATGGCCTCCCGCGAACAGCCTCCCCCCTTTCCTCGAGTTCGGATGCCATCGCTTCCACGGATGCTACGATCCGCTCCCTCCACGCACGGAAGACGCGCCATGACCGACCTGCCACCCCTCCCGCCACTTCCGCTCGGTCGCTACCGGCATTTCAAAGGGGGCGAATACGAGGTGATTGGCCTTGCCAGGAGCAGCGAGACGCTGGAGCCGCTGGTCCTCTACAAGCCGCTGTACGGAGATCTCGGCATCTGGGCACGGCCTTATGCCATGTTCGTCGAACAGGTGGAGGTGGGCGGCATGCTGCAACCCCGGTTTGCCCATCAGCAGTGAGTCCCGGCTGATCCACGGTGATGGCGGTTGTCGGGCGGCTGCCCCCTGTTGTGAGGCGCCTTCCAGGCAGGGGTTGCGCAGGTATCGCCCTGTAAAGACACTCGCCCTAACCTGCTATAGGATTTCCGCACAAACCACCTGCAGGAAGTCCGCCCATGCTGCGCTCACTCGCTCTCCCGACCTTGGCGCTTGCCGGACTCCTGGGCCACGCCGCAGCTGTCCAGGCGGCTATTCCGCTGACCAACGCCCTCTGCCCGGGTGACCTTGAAGTCCATGCGGACGAAGGTGGCCCGATCTACGTGAACGGTCGTGAGACCAAGCTCAAGCAATTCAACGAGAATTATTACGAGGCCTTCGACAGCCAGAGCGGCGTGACCCTGTCACTCAGCCGCAAGCCGGACGGCGGCGTGGACCTCTCCTACACGGGGCGCGGGGGTGCAAATGGCGTTTGCGTCGTCGCCAGGCAGATCGTCGCCGGAACCGGGCCCGCCCCCGCAACAAGCGGGCCCGCCACGTCCAGCGGACTGCCCACGGAAGTCACCTGCGAATCACGCGGCAGCGAGCAGCAGGAGTGCGACATGGATACCCGCGGCAACGTGGAGCTGGTACGCCAACTGAGCCACAGCGCCTGCGTCGAAGGCCAAAGCTGGGGCCTCAACCGCCACTCGATCTGGGTCAAGGACGGCTGCCGCGCCGTGTTCCGCAACAGTTCTTCCGAGGGCCACACGCCGCACCACGCCAGCTCGAATGGCGGCGTCCAGCTGGGCGCCTGCAACATGCGAGCGAACGCCGACGGGGCCCTGGTCACCCGTGTCCCGGTCAACGACACCCTGGACGAGCTCATCGTGGACTATCCCGATGGTCGCTTCCTGTGCATGGTCACCAAGGAAGGCATGGTCCAATCCCTCACCCGGATCAAGCAACGCTCACACTGACAGCGCCCCCCTTCGCTTCGAAGCAGAACCCCTCGCAAGAACGCCGCCGGCACGTAGTCAGCCGGCGGCGCCTTCAAGCAATACCCTGGGACCGCATCAACCGTTCGGGCACGTCAGTTCCAGGCAGCTTTCATAGATGGCCTCGCACTTGTCCTGCGCGGTGCCACGGGCAATGCAGGCGTTGTAGCTGTTGAGACAGCCCGTGCCACACCAGGACGCGGAGGCCACTCCCCCGAAAACGGCCATCGACAGGAAGCCACAGGCGACGACGCGCTTGATCCACTTCTTCATGCCACTCTCCTTGTAGGCCTGATCATTCAGGCAGACAGAGCATAGGACGCGATGTAACGACCATTCTGTTTCGCGGCGCACATTTGCGCCCGCCGACCTGCTTGAGCGTGGGCGCGACGTCAATCGAAGCCAGGTGATGCCCAGGTGCA
This sequence comes from Stenotrophomonas sp. ATCM1_4, assembly GCF_004348115.1. Taxonomy (GTDB): domain Bacteria; phylum Pseudomonadota; class Gammaproteobacteria; order Xanthomonadales; family Xanthomonadaceae; genus Stenotrophomonas; species Stenotrophomonas capsici. The sequence continues at coordinate 1,874,154 of NZ_QPFB01000001.1, forward strand.
CCCGCAGCGGCCATGAGGCATGCAGTGAGCAAAGCAAGGAATCAGCATCTACCCTGCTGCTGACGTCGCTCTGTTCCGCCGCTGTGGTGTCCACGTTTGCCGTTGGCCAGCGCGGGCCCAGCAGGCTACCAACGAAGCAGAGCACTATCCGGCTTATGCGCCCTGACGCGAACCGGCGCATATCAAGGCCTTTTGATGAACCTACGGCCCGCAAAGGCCAAAGAAGGAAGAAAGAGCGCCCCAGGCGGAACTCCCGCTGACTCTCAACATCAACCACGTTCGACTACCTGCTCGCTCATGCCCCCACCCGATTGACCGGGGACATACCGAGCTGGCGGGGAACCGGTCCAGCGGAAAAGAAAAAAGCCCCGTCGAAACGGGGCTTCCCATGCAACAAGAGATCTCTCAGGGAGCCGCACAACTATCCATGCATGCGATGTACTTCATCAGGCATTCTTCGGTGTCACCGCCAGTGGCCACGCATCTATCGTATTTCAACTGACAGGCCTTCCCGCACGCCGTCTGTGCATAGGCACCTGCCGTTGCCATCAACAAGCAAACCACGATAAAGCCCTTAGAGAACTTCTTCATGTGATTCCCCCATGGAGCCTGACGATTCAGGCCCACGCAGCCTAAGACAAGAGTGGCCCGGCTACCCGCTGCATCGCATCAAGTCGTCATGGCCATGAGACGGCAAGCCCCGGCCCTGAAACTGCATGTCGAGCGTCCAAGCCGTTCTGCCTTGGGAAAGCTGCCTCTGAGAACGGCCCGATGGCAATCAGGCGGGTCCAGGCATCCATCGCTCGCTCTGGGACCTTGCCGAGGTGTATCTCGCCGACGAGGTAGCAATTGCAGAAAAGCCGGCCTGATTGCGGAACGTAATCGCCAAATCGCAGGCAAAGAAAAAGGCACCTAAGTGCCTGTTTTCAAATGGTGCCGAAGGTGGGACTCGAACCCACACGCTTTTAAGGGCGGCGGATTTTGAATCCGCTGCGTCTACCGATTCCGCCACTTCGGCTGGCCGGAGCGGGAGTATAGCGGACGCCTCGGCGATTGGGCAGCCTCTCCGGCACAATTTTTGTGTAATGGGTGTTTCGCCGACTGGCTATACTTGTTTCGACTGACTGATCAAGGGTACAGACAAGCGATGACCTCGCTTCAGGACGTGCAGGTGCTCGTCGTCGAGAACGACGAGCTGAATGCCATGCTGCTGCAGCTGCAGCTGGAAGGTGAAGGCATGCACGTGGCCGGCGTGGCCCCGTCCGTGGCCGATGCCCTGCGCCTGGTCGAGGAGCTGCAGCCGCAGGTCGTGTTCCTCGACTACTGGCTGGCCCGCAACGAGAACAGCACCCCGGTGGCCGAACGACTGGTGGCACTGGGCACGCCCTTCCTGGTCGCGACGGGCATGGATATCAGCCAGTTGCCGGCCGTGTTCAACGCGGGAATCAAGCTGCGCAAGCCCTATACCGGCGCGGACCTCGGCGCCGCATTGCGCAGGGCGCTGGCGCCGGCCTGAGCCGCCGCAGGCGCTGACGACGCCCGGACTCCTCCCGCTCGCCCGCCTCCTCCCGTTAACCGGGAGAAGGCATGCTCCGCCTCGCTTCAGCCCTTGCGGGCCTTGGCAAAGGCCTCGGCCAGGGCGTTGTTGATCGGCGGCGCCGATTGCGCCGAGCGCGGGTTGCCATTGCCACCCGGACGTGCGCCGCGGCCGCCATTGCCGCCGTCACGACGCGGCGCCATGCCCTGCCCTGCGCCGCGCTCCTCGCGCTCGGACTTCTTCGGCGCCGGTGCGTCGTCCAAGCGACGGGTCAGGGCGATGCGCTTGCGCGGCACGTCCACCTCCAGCACCTTGACCTTGACGATGTCACCGGCCTTGACCACGTCGCGCGGGTCCTTGACGAAGGTATCGGACAAGGCGGAGATGTGGATCAGGCCATCCTGGTGCACGCCGATGTCGACGAACGCGCCGAAGGCGGCCACGTTGCTGACCACGCCCTCCAGTACCATGCCTTCGCGCAGGTCCTTGATGTCCTCCACGCCTTCGGCAAAGCGCGCCGCCTTGAACTCGGGGCGCGGGTCGCGGCCGGGCTTTTCCATTTCCTTGAGGATGTCGCGCACGGTCGGCACGCCGAACTTTTCATCGGTGAACTGCTCGGCCTTGAGCCCACGCAGGTAGCTGCCGTCGCCCAGAAGTGCCTTGATCGGGCGATCGGCCGCGGCCACGATGCGCTCGACCACCGGATAGGCCTCCGGGTGCACGGCCGAGGCATCCAACGGCTCGTCACCGTCGGCGATGCGCAGGAAGCCCGCACACTGCTCGAACGTCTTGTCGCCCAGCCGCGGCACCTTCAGCAGCTCCTTGCGGCGCTTGAACGGGCCATTCTCGTCGCGGTGGCGCACGATGTTCTCCGCCACCGTCGAAGACAGGCCCGACACGCGCGACAGCAGTGCCGCCGAGGCGGTGTTGACGAACACGCCGACGGCATTCACGCAGTCCTCCACGCGCGCGTCGAGCGCCTTGGCCAGGCGGAACTGGTCCACGTCATGCTGGTACTGGCCCACGCCGATCGCCTTGGGCTCGATCTTGACCAGCTCGGCCAGAGGGTCCTGCAGGCGACGCGCGATGGACACCGCGCCGCGCAGCGAGACGTCCAGGTTCGGGAACTCCCTGGCCGCGAACTCCGAGGCCGAGTACACCGAGGCACCTGCCTCGCTGACCACGACCTTCTGCAGCTTCGGATTGTTGCAGGCCTTGATCACCTCACCGGCCAGCTTGTCGGTTTCGCGGCTGGCGGTGCCGTTGCCGATGGCGATCAGCTCGACGTTGTACTTGCTGCACAGCTGCTTGAGCGCCTGCAGCGACTGTTCCCACTGGCGACGTGGCTCGTGCGGGTAGATGGTGTCGGTGGCCACCAGCTTGCCGGTGGCGTCGACCACCGCGACCTTGCAGCCGGTGCGGATGCCCGGGTCCAGCCCCAGCACCGTCTTCGGCCCGGCCGGCGCGGCCAGCAGCAAGTCCTTGAGGTTGTCACCGAACACGGCGATCGCCTCGGCCTCGGCCTTCTCGCGGGCCTGGTTGAACAGGTCCAGCAACAGGTGCATGTGCAGTTTGGCGCGCCAGGCCAGGCGGCAGGCATCGAGCAACCAGCGGTCCGCCGGACGGCCCTTGTCGGCGATGCCGGCCTTGCGTGCCACGCGCCCTTCGGCGTACTGGTGGCCAGCCTCGGCCTCGCTGCCGGGATCCAGCTCCAGGTACAGGATTTCCTCGCGGCGGGCGCGGAACAACGCCAGCAGGCGATGCGACGGGATCTTCGCCAGCGATTCGGCATGATCGAAGTAGTCGCGGTACTTGGCGCCTTCGTTCTCCTTGCCTTCGGCCACCCGTGCGCGGATCACGCCGTTCTCGCCCAGCCACTGGCGTAGCTCGCCGACCAGCGCGGCGTCCTCGCCCCAGCGCTCCATCAGGATCGCGCGGGCACCTTCCAGCGCCGCCTTGGCATCGGCCACGCCCTTGTCGGCGTCGATGAACCCGGCGGCAAACGCCTGCGGGTCCCGCGACGGGTCGCCGAGCAGGCCGTCGGCCAACGGTTCCAGCCCGGCTTCACGGGCGATCTGCGCCTTGGTCCTGCGCTTGGGCTTGTACGGCAGGTACAGGTCTTCCAGCCGGCTCTTGGTATCGGCGGCGAGGATGTCGTTGCGCAATTCGTCGCTCAGCTTGCCCTGCTCGCCGATGCTGGCCAGCACCGCGGCGCGGCGGTCTTCCAGCTCACGCAGGTAGGTCAGCCGCACTTCGAGATTGCGCAACTGGGTGTCATCCAGCCCACCGGTGACTTCCTTGCGGTAGCGGGCAATGAACGGGACGCTGGCGCCTTCGTCCAGCAGGGCGATGGCGGCCTTGGCCTGCGCGGTCTGCGCACCGATCTCGGTGGCGATGGTCTGCGCGATCTGCTGCGCGAGCTTGGAATCCTGCATTGCCTGTGTGAGAGCCACGTTCAAGGGGAACCGGCATTCTGGCAACGCAACGCCGCCTGCGGAAGCGGTTGACAGCAAGCGCCGGGCATGCAGCCCGGCGCGTCGTTCGGAAAGCTCAGGCCAGGTGCTGGTTCAGCCGCTGGCTGGCGATGTCATCGCGCAGGTCCTCCAGCACCATGACCCGCATCCGGCCCCGGCCGGTCACATCCAACATCCGCTCCACGTAGACCTCCGGGCCGTTCTCCGTGTCCGCGCGGGTCTTGCTGAAACCATAGGGCAGCACGCCCTTGTCACCGTCCTTGCTGCCACCGATATAAAGAACAACTGCCATGGTGGTTGGTACTCCTCGTAATTCTGCAACGCCGCCACGGTACGCGGGTGGGCGTTAGAAGGATGTACACAAAAGGTTCGCGGTGCATGACTGTTGCGTTGCGACACGAAGACAGCGCGCAGTCAGGGCCACCATCCGCGGCCCTGCAACGCATAGCGGTCAGCCGCACGCTCGAAGGGATTGCGCACGCTCACCCCGCCACAGGCCAGGTACACCGGCAGGAATAACGGACCCAGCACCATGTACTGGTAGACATGGGCGCGTTCATGATCGCCCAGGCGCACGCGCGGGTGTTCACAACGCCCCGCTCGATGCTCGTAGGTCAGGCACAGGCCATCCAGGTCGGGGCCGGTATGCAGGATCACCATGCCCAGCGTGATCGCGCCACCCGGCCCCCATGGCCAGTGCCGGAACACCAGCGCACGTTCGCGACCGCTCCAACGCCCGCGCGCGCCGGCGGCCATGCCGGCCATTCCCGCCAGCAGCCCGATCAGCGTGTTGGGCGAGGTCCAGATCGCTCCCAGCACCTGCAGTGCGGTCACGCCCCATGACGGGGCCGGACGGAGCTGCCCGGGCACCTGCCTGGCCATCGGTGCGGCTATCTGCCCGCCGCGCGCAGGTCGCGCAACTGCTGCTGGAACCAGGCCGAGGCATCCTGTTCGGCCGCCCCCGGGCAGGCCACCCGATAGGCACGGCCGCTGATGCTGCTGCGGCTGGCCGCACGCTCGATGAACTGCTCGGGCGTATCGGCCAGGTTGCGCTTGAGCAGGTAGTCGTACTTGCGCTGCAGGTGGGACTTCGCCTCGGCCGCACCGTACCAGCTGCCATTGCGCTGGAAACGGCAACCCGAACGCTCCAGCGCCTGCATCAGGCCGCTGATCTCGCGCTGTGCGGCAGCACTGGGCGCGGCGGTGGCCACGGACGAAAGCGCGGCCAGGGCCAGGCCGGCCAGAAGAACGATGCGATGTTTCATCAGCGTTTGCTCAACCAATCGTGGATGGCGCCCGGCACCTCGCGCTGCGCGCGGCCGGACACGTAGATACCGATATGACCACCGCGGAACCCGACCTCGGTGTAGTCGTCGCTGCCCACCTTCCCGCGCATGGCCCGGGATGCCGCTGGCGGCACCAGATGGTCCTGTTCGGCATAGATGTTCAACACCGGCATGCGCAATGCGGCCAGTTGCACCGGTTCGTCACCGATGGTGATGGCGTCGTGCATCAGCCCATTGCCCTGGTAGAACTGCTTGACGAACTGGCGGAATGCCTCGCCGGCCAGGTCGGGCGAATCGAAGATCCACTTTTCCATGCGCAGGAAATCCTCCAGCGCCTGCTTGTCGTCCAGGATGTCCATCAATCCCACGTACTTCTGCACGTTGAGGCGGAACGGCTTGAGCATCAGGTAGCTGGCATTCATCAGGTCGGCCGGGATGTTGCCCAGCGTGTCGACGAACAGGTCCACGTCCACGTGGCGCGCCCAGTGCGAGAGCATGTTGTCCGGCGTCTGGAAGTCGACCGGCGTCACCATCGTAATCAGGTTGCGCACCTTGTGCGGGCGCAGCGCGCTGTAACACAGCGAGAACACGCCGCCTTGGCAGATGCCCAGCAGGTTGACCGGTGCGCCGCCCTGCTGCGTGCGCAGGTGGTCCACCGCGCCGTCGATGTAGCGCAGCAGATAGTCCTCCAGGGTCAAGTAGCGCTCGGAGCGGTCCGGGTAACCCCAATCCAGCACGTAGACGTCCTGGCCCAATGCCAGCAGCTTCTGCACCAGCGAGCGGCCGTCCTGCAAGTCCACCATGTAAGGGCGGTTGACCAGCGCGTAGACGATCAGCAGCGGGGGCTGCCCGGCGGGCGCCGGCGTATCGCCGACGAAGCGGTACAGCCTGACCTTGCCGTCGCTCCATACTTCCTCGCGCGCGGTCACGCCGTAATCGACATCGTCCACGCCCGGCAACAGCTTCAGGCCATCGACCAGCTTGCGCTGCCATTGCAGCGTTTCCTGCAGCAGGTCATCGCTGCCGAAGCCCAGCGGCCCCTTCATGACGCCCTCCCGCGGCGCGCGGCCGGCTTGCCCGCGGTCTTGCCGGTGGCGGCAGCCTTCTTGGCGGCGGCTTTCTTCGCGGCAGGCTTGACCGCCGTCTTCCTCGCGGGCGCCGCGGCATTCCTGCCCGCCGTCTTCGCTGCGGCCGGCGCTACGGTGGTCTTCGCCGGTTTCTTCGGTGCAGGTCGCGGCGCTGCCTTCGGCGCGGCGTCCGGAACAGGCCTGGCCGCCGCATTAAGCAGGCGTCGCACCTGGCGCTCGAGCTCGGCGATGCGCCGGTGTGCGGCATCCATCTCGGTGCGGGTCGGGACGCCCATCAGTTCGCAGGCGCGTTCCAGCTCACTCTGTGAGGCAGCACGCAGGCGCATCTGTGCATTGGCCAGGTCGGCGTAGATGTGCTGGAACTCCTCGGACAATGCCATCTTGCCGTAGGCTTCCTCCGCCGCATCGATCCACAGGTCGAACATGGCGCGCGCACTGGTCAGCTGCGCCCCGGGCGACTCGTGCTCAGCCAGCTTCTGCTCGAAGCGGTTGAAGGCGTCGTCCAGCACTGCGCGGATCGCATCGACATAGTTTTCGGCATGGGCCTGGTACTCGCGCTGCTTCTTCAGCAATGCCTGCCAGCGCGCCTGGTGCTCGCGTGCTGGACCGAACGCCGGTGCCTCCAGCCATTCATCCCCCAACCCACCCTGCGCGGCACGTGCGAAGTCACGCACCCAGGGCTGGTCGTTGAGCGCGTTGCCACCACGGGCCGCGCCCAGCATCCATTGCAACAGCGCATCTCCCTGCCCTTGCACGGCCTCGCGCCAGGCGCCGGCGACCTCGGCCGCACTGGTGTCGCGCCCGGCGAACCGCGCCGCGATCTGCTGCATGGTGCCGAACCAATCGCCGGCCTGGTGCTGGAAACGCCCGCCCAGTTCCTGCACTTCGGGCGGGGTATCGGTGGTGACCAGCCGGGTCCATTGCGCGATGCTCTCGCGCCACGGGAATTCAGCGACACCGCCTTCGGCGGCCCCCTTCATGCCCTGCGCCCATGCTTCCCAACAACGGCGCATGCCCGCCTCGAAATCACCCTTATCGTTGTTGCCTGACGCGCTCATGCTCGTGTTCCCGGATTGCGCTGCGATGATATCAATGCCCGCACCACGCCATGTCAGGGCTTGGGAATGCGCAGCGTCTTGCTGATCATCAACGAGCCGGACAGGCCGAACAGCAGCACCAGCGGGTGCAGCTGCCACGGGCCCAACTGCCAACTGCTACCCCACAGCGCCGGGCCGATGGCATTGAAGTGCGCCGCCAGCGCCAGCACGATCACCAGCGCCAGGCTGGTCGGAATCGGGGTGCCTTCGAAGTACGGCACCTTGTCGGCGTCACCGGCAATCTCTTCGGCCGTCACGTTGTAGCGGGCCAGGCGGCTGACGCCGCAACAGACGAAGTAACTCAGCACCAGCCAGTCCCAGCCCCCCTGCATGCCGCAGGCATAGGCCAGCGCCGCCGGGGCCACGCCAAAGGAGATCACGTCGGCCAACGAATCCAGCTCCCGCCCCAGCGTGGACGAGGACTGGCGCCAGCGCGCCACCCGGCCATCCAGCGCATCGAAGATGAACGCCAACGGGATCAACGCCATGCCGAACATCAGGAAGCCACGCTCGCCGTCCTGCAGGAAACGCATCGCGGCGAACACCGCGCCGGTACCGCAGAAGGCATTGCCAAGCGTGAACCAGTCCGCCAGCTGGAACTCGCGGAGCATCGAAAAGTGACGTTTCATGGGGACTCACGGGACATGGACCCGGACAGGTTACCGCGAGCGCCCACGGCCGCGACAGCGCCGTGGCTCGGGCCGCCCACCTTGCGTTTACGCAGCGGCGATCGCCATCATCGGCACTGGACCCGCCGCCGCCACGTCCGCCCATGCCTGAACGGACGACGACGATGCTGGACACTCCCACCCTGGCCGCCCAGTTGCGGCAACCCCATGGCGCGGCCGCACTGGCCGTGGCCGAGTCGATGAACCGCAGCAACGGCGCGCTCAACCGCACCGCGATCGCATTGCTGGCGGTCCAGGCCAACGAACACGTGCTGGAAATCGGCCCCGGCAACGCAGCCTTCGCCCCACTGCTGCTCACCACGCCCGGCAGTCGTTACCTGGGCGTCGAACTGTCCAGCGCGATGGTCCACGCCGGCAACATGCGCCTGCGCGACCAGGGGCTGGCCGACCGCGCGCGCCTGCAGACCGGTGACGCGCAGGCGCTTGCCGTGGGTAACGGCGGCTTCGACGCCGCACTGGCCGTGAACACCCTGTACTTCTGGCCGGACCTGCCCGGCGTGCTGGCACAACTGGCCGCTGCGCTGCGCCCCGGGGGCCGGCTATGCCTGGCCTTCGGCAATGCCACGTTCATGCGCACCCTGCCGTTCACTGCCCACGGCTTCCACCTCTACGAACGGGCCCAGGTCGAGCACGCCCTGCGCGCCGGTGGCTTCCCGACCTGGAGGCACCAGACCCATGCCGAAACCGGTACCAGCAATGCGGGGAGCCGTATCGACAAGCAGTTCCACCTGCTGCTGGCCCGGCGCGGCTGACGCTTACAGGCGGGTGAAGCTCCAGGACTGCATCCGGCCATCGCGGTATGGCATCACGCCATGGAACGGACGCGTGTCCTCGTCGAACACCAGCGGCAGGAAATGGCGGTCGCCCTCCCACAGCGGCAGCGATTCCAACTGGTCCACCGGCACCCACTCCAGCGTGCCTTCGGGGTTGGATTCCAGCGGCGTGCCGGTGTAGTCATCGATGACGAAGATGAAGGCGAACCAGTCCTCGCCATTCTTGCCGAAGCCCGGCCAGCTGATGGTCCCGCGCAGGCGCGTGGTGCCGCATTCGATGCCGGCCTCCTCGCGGATTTCGCGGTGCATGCAGGCCAGGATGTCCTCGTCGGCCTCCATCTTTCCGCCCAGGCCGTTGTACTTGCCCAGATGGATGTCGCCGGGGCGGGTATTGCGGTGGATCATCAACGCCTGCTTACCGTCGGCGGACAACACGTAGCCAAGCGTGGCCATGATCGGGGTGTACGGCATCAGCAACAACCGGAACGGGAAAGCGCCAAGTATGACCGATCCCGCCGCCGGGCTCAGTGCTCCAGCGTGCCGGCAACCCGCAGCGGTGCCCGCGAACCTTCGATGCGACGCAGCGTGGCCACGCCGTGGCCGCGCTCGGCCAGGTATTCCAGCCACTTGCCAAGGAAGGTGTTCATGCGCATGCGATGGCTGATCAGTGCATCGGCTGGCGGATACATGCCGACCACGTCCTGCCAGCGCCGGCCCACGTAGCAATGGGTGGCCTCGGCCTGCCGTGCATCCTGGTACAGGCGGACATAGGCCGACGGATCCGGCTCGCCAGTCAATGGGTCGCAGATGTCGTAGGTCATGCGCAGTTCCACCGTGTAGCGGTGGCATTCGATGACATCCAGGCGCAGGTCCAGCCCGTCGCCGATGCAGGACACGTAGCTGCCCGCGGCCAGGTCCTGCGGCGCGAACAGCCGCACCAGATGATCATGGTTTTCCGCGTACAGGCCCATCAACCAGCTCAGACGGCTCAGCCGGGGGATGCGATCAATACGGGAAAGTGCCTGTGCCATGGGCTGATCGTACACGCGGCGATGTGTCAGAGGCAGTCTTGTGGATCGCACGCACTGGCGCGCATGCTGGGGTAGTGCAAAGACATGCCCGGCACCGGGGCATTTCTGCCTTCGCCCCCTCCCTCTGGCCAAGCCCAGCGGAAGGTTGGAGAGGGGGCTTTTGCGGCGCCCTGCCCTTCGCCGGCGTCGCGGCCGGGGCTGCGCCTGCCGGTCAGTACATCTCGCGCTGCAGGCCCAGCGTGGCCAACACCTTGCTGGAGATTTCCTCGATCGAGGTATGCGTGGTGCTCAGGGTCGGGATGCGCTCCATGCGGAACATGGTCTCGGCCGCGGACACTTCCCGCTTGCAGACCTCGGCGCTGGCGTAACGCGAGTTCGGGCGGCGCTCCTGGCGGATCTGCTGCAGGCGCTCCGGGTCGATGGTCAGGCCGAACAGCTTGTTGCGGTACGGGCGCAGCCGTGCCGGCAGGCGGTCCTGCTCCAGGTCTTCCTCGGTCAGCGGGTAGTTGGCCGCGCGGATGCCGTAGTGCATCGCCAGGTAGATGCAGGTCGGGGTCTTGCCGGCACGCGAGACCGCCACCAGCACCACGTCGGCCTCGTCGTAGTTCACGGCGATGCCGTCGTCATGGCTGAGCGCGAAGTTCATCGCGTTGATGCGGCGGTGGTAGGTGTCGAAATCGACCATGCCGTGGGCCTGGCCGACCTTGGAATGGCGGGTCGCGTTCAGCTCCTGCTCCAGGGGGCCGATGAACGGCTTGAACACGTCCAGCACCAGCGCCCCGCTCTCCTCCAGGATCAGCCCCAGGCTGGAATCCACGCAGGAGCTGACCACGATCGGGCGCACCTGGTAGCGCTCCCCGGCGGCCCGGATCCGGGCCGCGGCGTCATGGGCTTTGTCCGCATCGTCGACAAAGGACATCCGGTCCGTGACAAAGCTGAACCCGGTGAACTGGGTGAGGAGGCTGTGGCCCACGGTTTCGGCAGTGATGCCGGTACCGTCGGAAACGTAGAAAACCGGCCGAATTGCCGACATGCGCGATCCTTTCGTCTGTAAGTTTCGACCCTGCCCCGGGTGGGGGTCAGGCCCCTGTCCCGGAAAAGACAAGCACAAGACAAAGTATTGTCACAAGCTTGTGCGGGTACGGTGTGCACTGCATCATATTGGCTTCTTCCTACGGACGTGGCCATCCAAGCCCGGCTAGGGCGATGGCCTAACGGAGCATCGCGCTTGAACGAGAATATCCTGTGGTTGCATGAGCTGCGCCTGGCTGATCTGGCCCGCGTAGGCGGTAAGAATTCCTCGCTTGGCGAGATGATCGGCAATCTGGCCGGTCTCGGGGTCTCCGTCCCCGGTGGTTATGCCACCACCGCCGAAGCCTTCAAGGACTTCATTGCCCACAACGACCTGTCCAAGCGCATCTTCGACAAGCTGGCCACGCTGGACGTGGAGGACGTCGCGGCGCTGACCGCCGCCGGCAAGGAAATCCGCACCTGGGTGATCGACGCCCCGCTGCAGCCGGCCCTGGACACCGACATCCGCGATGCCTACGCCAAGCTGAGCGCCGACAACGGCGGCGGCGACGTGGCCGTGGCGGTGCGCTCCTCGGCTACCGCCGAAGACCTGCCCGATGCCTCCTTCGCCGGCCAGCAGGAAACCTTCCTCAACGTGACCGGTGCCGACGATGTCGTGCACAAGGTCAAGGAAGTGTTCGCCTCGCTGTACAACGACCGCGCCATCGCCTACCGCGTCCACCACGGCTTCAAGCACGAGGACGTGTTCCTGTCGGCCGGCGTACAGCTGATGGTTCGCTCGGGCGTGGGTTCGTCCGGCGTGCTGTTCACCCTGGACACCGAGTCCGGCTTCCGCGACGTGGTGTTCGTCACCTCGTCCTTCGGCCTGGGCGAGATGGTCGTGCAGGGCGCGGTCAACCCGGACGAGTTCTACGTCTACAAGCCCACCCTGCAGGCCGGCAAGCCGGCGATCCTGCGCCGTTCGCTGGGCTCCAAGGCCATCCGCATGGTCTATTCGGACGTCCCGGGCGAGCGTGTCAAGATCGAGGACACCCCGGCCGCGCTGCGCAACACCTTCTCGATCAGCGACGAGGACGTGCAGGAACTGTCCAAGCAGGCGCTGGTCATCGAGAAGCACTACGGCCGCCCGATGGACATCGAGTGGGCCAAGGACGGCGTCAGCGGCAAGCTGTTCATCGTCCAGGCCCGCCCGGAGACCGTGAAGTCGCGCGCCAAGGCCACCCAGATGGAGCGCTACGCGCTGCAGGGCAAGGGTGAAGTGATCGCCGAGGGCCGTGCCGTCGGTGCCAAGATCGGCGTCGGCACCGCCCGCGTGGTGAAGTCGCTGGACGACATGGCCCGCGTGCAGCCCGGCGACGTGCTGATCGCCGACATGACCGACCCCGACTGGGAGCCGGTGATGAAGCGTGCCTCGGCCATCGTCACCAACCGTGGTGGCCGCACCTGCCACGCCGCGATCATCGCGCGCGAGCTGGGCGTGCCGGCCGTGGTCGGCTCGGGCAATGCCACCCAGTTGATCGAGGACGGCCAGGAAGTGACCGTCAGCTGCGCCGAAGGCGATACCGGCTTCATCTACAACGGTAAGCTGGCCTTCGAGCGCACCACCACTGACCTTGAGAACATGCCGCCGGCACCGCTCAAGATCATGATGAACGTGGCCAACCCGGAACGTGCCTTCGACTTCGGCCAGCTGCCGAACGCCGGCATCGGCCTGGCCCGCCTGGAAATGATCATCGCCAGCCACATCGGCGTTCACCCGAACGCGCTGCTGGAGTACGACCGCCAGGACGCCGACACCCGGAAGAAGATCGACGAGAAGATCGCCGGCTACAACGACCCGGTGAGCTTCTACGTCAACCGCCTGGCCGAAGGCATCGCCACCCTGACCGCGTCGGTTGCGCCGAACCCGGTGATCGTGCGCCTGTCGGACTTCAAGTCCAACGAGTACGCCAACCTGATCGGCGGCAGCAACTACGAGCCGCACGAAGAGAACCCGATGATCGGCTTCCGCGGCGCAAGCCGTTACGTCGACCCGTCGTTCTCCAAGGCGTTCGCGCTGGAATGCCAGGCCGTGCTGCGCGTGCGCAACGAGATGGGCCTGGAGAACCTGTGGGTGATGATCCCGTTCGTGCGCACCCTGGAGGAAGGCCGCAAGGTGGTGGAAGTGCTCGCCGCCAATGGCCTGAAGCAGGGCGAGAACGGCCTGAAGATCATCATGATGTGCGAAGTGCCGTCCAACGCGCTGCTGGCCGATGAGTTCCTGGAGATCTTCGACGGTTTCTCGATCGGCTCCAACGACCTGACCCAGCTGACCCTGGGCCTGGACCGCGATTCCTCGATCGTCGCGCACCTGTTCGACGAGCGGAACCCGGCGGTCAAGAAGCTGCTGTCGCTGGCCATCAAGTCGGCCCGTGCCAAGGGCAAGTACGTCGGCATCTGCGGCCAGGGCCCGTCCGACCACCCGGACCTGGCCGAATGGCTGATGCAGGAAGGCATCGAGTCGGTGTCGCTGAACCCGGACACCGTGGTCGACACCTGGCTGCGCCTGGCCAAGCTCAAGGCCAACAGCTGATCCAGCGGTTGGCTGCATGAACAAAACCCCGCCAAGGCGGGGTTTTGTTTTGGACGGGCGAAGAGAGGCGAAGCCCTTCCCCACCTCCCTTCGCCCTGCAGGAGAGGGCACGCAGGCCAGGACACATTCCCGGCCCTGCCGACACGGCTCACCCCTGCATGTGCCCCGCCAGCGACTGGTATGCCAGGCGCACCGGCTCGAAGCCGTAGGTCTTCTCCAGGCGCCTGACGATGAAATGGCCGCGCGCCATGTCCTGGTAGTAACTCACGAACATGGTGTTCAAGGTGGCGCCGGCCACCGCGCCGATCACCGGCACGGCCTGTGCGGCGAACTTCTCCGAAACCACCACGCCGAACCGTGCGACGACCTTCTCCACGATCTTGGCCAGCCACTTGCCGGCTTCCTTGGGCCCGATCCCCAACCCCAGGCCGTGACCCTTGACCGCGCTACCAGCCAGCTCCGCCGAGAAATGCCGCATCAGCTCCGTGGTGAAGCCGCGGGTCATGTAGTAGCCGGTCTCGCTGGCATCGTCCTTGCCACTGTTGCCGCCCAGCGCGAATACCTCCAGGCATGCCTGGCGCGTGGCGAAATCGTTCAGGTCGAAGCCTTCGCTGCGGGCGATGTCGGCGACCGCGCGCATGATGATGGTCGTCGACAACGGCAGCTCGATGGCCAGCGTCATCAGGCCACCCGCCCCACCGACGGCTCCGGACGCGGCCGCCGCCAGCTTGTGCAGCCGTGGCGAGGCGCGCTTGCCTGGCTGCGTGCGGTCCATGGTCAGCAGCGCGGCCTGCGCGGCCTTGTACAAGGCCGCCTCGGTGACGCTCTGGATGCGCGAGGACACTGCATTGGGCAATTTGCGCACCGCGAACTCCAGCGGCGCGCCGACCACGTTGGCCATCCGCGCGGTCAGGGTCGGCGCCTCCAGCAGGGCCACCGCGCGTTGCAGGTCGGCCATGTCCTGCGGATGGTCCTGCACGCGCAGCGACAGCTCGTTCATGGCCTCAGTCCGCGGTCGGCAGGCCGGCCAAGGCCCCCATGAACTGGCGGTAGTGGCGCAGTTCGGCGATGGAGTCGTGCACGTCGCTCAGTGCGGTATGGCTGGAGGTCTTGGTCACGCCGCCGGCCACGGTCGGCGCCCAACGCTTGGCCAGCTCCTTGAGGGTGGACACGTCCAGGTTGCGGTAGTGGAAGTAGCGCTCCAGGCGCGGCATCTGGCGATGCAGGAAGCGACGGTCCTGGCAGATCGAATTGCCGCACATCGGCGATGCGCCGGCCTTGATCCACTCCTGCAGGAACACGATGGTCTGTGCCTCGGCCTGGCCGAGCGAGGTGGTGCTGTCCAGCACCCGCTGCCACAGGCCCGAGCGCTGGTGCTGGTTGCGGTTCCACTCGTCCATGGCCTCCAGCGTGGCCAGCGGATGCGAGATGGCGAACTCCGGCCCTTCTGCCAGCACGTTGAGCTGTGCGTCGGTGACCACCGTGGCGATCTCGATGATCGAATCGTTGTCCGTGTCGAGCCCGGTCATCTCCAGGTCGATCCAGATCAACCGGTCATTGCCTGCACTGTTGTCCGCCATGTCATGCCTCTTGCTGGGGGCCGGCGACGGGTGCGCTGGCCGGAATACGAAGCGCACATGATACGCCGGCACCACCGGCCGGCCGCGTCAAAGGTCGCCAAGCCCTAGCAGTGGCCGGCCGCGCTTGGCACGGAAGTAATTGGTCAGGCGCAGGCTGGCATCGGCTGCCAGCACCCCGCCGTGCACCTGCACGCGATGGTTGTGGCGCGGGTCGCCCACCAGGTCGAACACGCTGCCGCAGGCGCCGGTCTTGGGGTCGGCGGCGGCGAACACCAACCGCGCGATCCGCGCGTGCACCAGCGCCATCGCACACATCGCGCACGGTTCCAGCGTCACGTACAGGGTGCTGCCGATCAACCGGTGGTTGCCCAGCCGCTTGCCCGCCGCGCGCATCGCCACGATCTCGGCATGCGCGCTCGGGTCATGGCTGGCGATGTTGAGGTTCCATCCCTCGCCCAGCAGTTCGCCGTCCGCACCGACCAGCACCGCCCCCACCGGGATCTCGTCGAACTCCCGTTGTGCACGATCGGCCAAGGCCAAGGCGTGGCGCATCCAGTGTTCGTCATCGCGGGAGGAATCGGTCGGGGACATCGTGGCAACGGTCAAGGCATGGCATCAGTGCGGGGATGGGGGCAGAGGATAAGGCGTCCCCGCCTGCCGCGCGACGGGCAGCCATCCCGGGCCTGAACCCGCCCCGTCCTGCTCAGGCACCGCGCACGGACGCGGCATCGCTGCCCGACGGGCGCATGGAAACCCGGTTCCTGCCGCCGCGCTTGGAGGCGTACAGCATCTCGTCGGCGGTCTTCAGCACCGCCTCGATGTCGAAGCTGCTCTGCGGCCAGTTCGCCACGCCCAGGGAAACGGTGATGCTACCGACCCTGGGAATCTTCATTTCCTCCACCGCCCGGCGCAGGCGTTCGGCCACCTGCGTCGCGGTTGCCAGCGTGGTGGACGGCAGCAGGATCAGGAACTCCTCGCCCCCCACGCGCAGCGGCACGTCGTAGGCACGGCAGGCTTCACGCATGCGTTGCGCCAGGCAGCGCAGGGCCTCGTCGCCGGCGTCATGGCCGTAGGTGTCGTTGACGGCCTTGAAGTGATCGATGTCCAGGGAAATCACCGAGAAGGTGTTCGCCTGGCTCTCGAAGGTCCTCAGCGCATCGTCCATGCGCCGGCGATTGCCCAGCTGGGTCAACGGATCGGTCGCGGTGTCCTCGCGCAGCTTGGAGAAGCTCTTCTGGATGGCATCGATGCCCATCAGCATCGCCTTCTTCAGCTCCCGCGATTCGAAGTACCAGGACTTCACCGAACGGATGTCCCCGGCCGAGGCCGGGTCGTCCATCTTGCGGGCACCATCGGCGAGCAGGCGCAACGGCCGCGAGATCAGGCGCGCGCTCCAGAGCAGGAATGCCAGGGTGAGCAGCATCGCCGGCAACGCCTTGTACAGCGTCGACTGCATCAGCTCGGTGAGCGGCGCCAGGGTCGCCGCCTGCGGACGCTGGGCGACGATGCCCCAACCGGTCGACGCCACCGGCGCATAGCCGGCCAGCATGCTCACGCCATGCGAGTTGACGGCAGCGCCCTTGCCGGACTCGCCGGCGGCGACGCGGTCGACCACCGCATTGTTCTGCACGAAATCACCGATCCGCTGCGGATCCGGGTGATAGATGATGCGTTTCTGCCGGTCGACCACGAACAGGTACGAACCATCGATGTAGAAATGCTGGCCCAGCAGCCGGTCCAGGATGTTTTCCTTCTGCAGGTAGATGGCGCCACCCACCGCGCCCAGGTACTGCCCGGCCGGGGACACGATCGGGTGGTTGATGAAGACGATGAAGTTGCCGGTCGCCGACTGGTACGGTGCGCTGATCAGCGGCCGCTTCTCGCGCAGCGCCGCCTTCACCGCTTCGCTGTTCAACACCCTGCCCTGCAGCCCGAGCGCCTCTGGCGACGTGGCCAGCACCTTGCCGGTGGCATCGAAGATCGTGATCGAGTTGAAGCTCTTGCTCATCATCCGCAGCCGCGTGGCCTCGCCACCCAGGCGACCCACGTCGTCCATCTGCGTTGCCAGCAGTTGAGCGGTGTACGCCAGCTGCAACTGCGAGGCCTGGAGGAAATCCTCCGTGCTCTTGGCCAGCTTGCTCGCATACGCGTAGTTGCTGTCCAGCGTCGCGTCCATCAGCTGCTGGCGCTGGACCGTATAGCTTGCATAGAACGTATTGGCGAACGGCACCAGTGCTCCGAGGAAGGTGAGCACCAGGATGAGCTTTCGTAAATCCATGAGATCCAACGCGAACGTGTGACGGGTATTGCCGCGGCTTTCGCTCGAATCCCCGGGTGCGCAGCCCCCTGCCCGGAACGGCGCATTCTACCGATCCACTTCCCTGTGGGCGATGTCAGCCCCGTCATCGGCCTGCCGCCTTCCCAGGCGGGCCTGGAGGGATACCCGCGGCACGCGGGAGGCGCCGGCACCCAAGAGCCGGTTCACGACGAGCCTTGCGGGCGTCTCGCGCCATGTTTTGGGCCACGGCGGCCGGCGCACTGGAGTTTGGGCTCGCAGCGCAGAGGCCCTCCCGGTGAAAAGAGGGCTGGCGGCACATGGCCGCCACCGACAATAGTACATCCGGCATCGCCACGCACGTCACATGAATAGACATTTGCTGACGCGCAGCTGCAAGACGCAGGACAGGCCAGGACAATCGCCAGACAAGAATCCCGCCCCGCACGGGTGCCACCCAGGCCAGCGATGGCGCTCGACGGCAGCGTGTACGACTGACAGCAAAAAGCCGCTGCAGGCAGCGGCTCTCGGGAAGCTTGGCGGACAGAGTGGGATTCGAACCCACGGAAGGTTTGACCCTTCGCCGGTTTTCAAGACCGGTGCCTTAAACCGCTCGGCCATCTGTCCATTGATCAGGTCCCGCGCTCCGGCATGCGGATCGGGGCGCGCATTCTCGCATGCCCGTCCGTTTTTTGCTCAACCGGCCTCGATCGCCAGCGCGCCTGCGGTGGAGGCACGGATCTTTTCCTTGGCACGTTCGCAGGCGCCACCGCAATCCAGCCGCGAGGCTTCCAGCTGTGGCGGCAGGTGCTCGGCTAGGAAGTCGATGAACACGCGCACCGCCGGCAGCAGGCCGCGGCGGGAGGCGAACACGGCGTGGCAGATGCCCTGCGGCAGCGACCAGTCCGGCAACACCACTTCCAGCTCGCCGTTGCGCACCGCGTCGGCGCAGACGGTCTCCGGCAGCATCGTGATCCCGTATCCGTCCTTGACCATCGACTGCAGCAGCGGGAAGTCGAAGCCGGCCACGCGCGGCTGCAGGTCCACGCGGCGCACCTCGCCACCGGGCCCATGCAGCTCCCAGCGCTGGCGCGCCTCGTCCTCGCTGATGCTCATGGTGACGTGGTTGGCCAGGTCTTCCGGCGCGGTCGGTCGGCCGGCCTTGTCCAGGTAGGCCGGGCTGGCCACCAGCAACTCCTGCACCTGGCCGAAGCTGCGCATCACCAGGCTGCCATCGTCGTCCAGGCGCGAGCGCACGCGCAGGGCGACGTCGTAGCCCTCATTGATGATGTCCACCCGGCGGTTGCTGATGTTCAGCTGCAGCCGCACCTTGGGGTACTGCTCCAGGAACTTCGGCAGCAGCCTGGGCAGCTGCATCTGCGCCAGCGACACCGGCACGCTCGCACGGACCAGGCCACGCGGTTCGGCACTGAGCCGGTCCACCACCTCGCGGGCGGCCTGCGCCTCGGTCAGCATCGTCTGGGCATGCCGATGCACGCTCATGCCGACGTCGGTGACCGCGAAACGTCGCGTCGAACGCTGCAGCAAGCGCACGCCCAGATCGGTTTCCAGCTGGCTGATGCGCCGGCTCAGGCGTGACTTGGGGATGCCCAGGGCGCGCTCGGCCGCCGCAAAACCGCCGTGGTCCACGACCATTGCGAAGTAATAGAGGTCGTTGAGGTCCTGCATGAATTGATCCCAGAATTGGAACGAATCATCGAATTCAAACAGCTTTGTCCTGATTTTACAAATCAGACCTCAAACAGTCCTATTTAAGCAACCCCATCCCGCCGCGCAGCGTTCCAGAAATGCTTACGGTTCAATATGTTCCGTTCAGGCCACGAAAAAGCCCGCCATGCGGCGGGCTGTTCCGGAATCGGCCAGATGCGCAACGCGCCGTCAGCCGATGCGCTCCGCGCCGCCCATGTAGGGCTGCAGCACGGCGGGGATGCTGATGGAACCATCGGCGTTCTGGTAGTTCTCCATCACCGCGATCATCGCCCGGCCCACCGCCACGCCCGAGCCATTGAGCGTGTGCAGCAGCTCCGGCTTGCCGGTGGCGGGGTTGCGCCAGCGCGCCTGCATGCGGCGGGCCTGGAAGTCGCCACAGTTCGAGCAGGAGGAGATCTCGCGATAGGTCTGCTGCGACGGCAGCCAGACTTCCAGGTCGTAGGTCTTCACCGCCGAGAAGCCCATGTCACCGGTGCACAGCAGCACCTTGCGGTACGGCAAGCCCAGCTGCTGCAGCACGGTCTCGGCGCACTGGGTCATGCGCTGGTGCTCGGCCTCGCTCTCCTCGGCCCGGCACGCGCTGACCAGCTCGACCTTCTCGAACTGGTGCTGGCGGATCATGCCGCGCACGTCGCGGCCACCGCTGCCAGCCTCGGAACGGAAGCACATCGAATGCGCAGTCATGCGCAGCGGCAGGCGCTCGGCCTCGATGATCTCGTCGCGCACGATGTTGGTCAACGGCACTTCCGAGGTGGGGATCAGGTAACGCGTGGACTCGCCCAGCGCGGTCTTGAACAGGTCTTCCTCGAACTTCGGCAGCTGGCCGGTGCCGCGCAACGAGTCGGCGTTGACCAGCACCGGCACGTTGGTTTCCTCGTAGCCGTGCTCGTTGCTGTGCAGGTTGAGCATGAACTGGCCCAGCGCACGGTGCAGCCGCGCGAGCTGGCCACGCAGCACGGTGAAGCGCGCGCCGGACAGCTTGGCGGCGGTTTCAGCGTCCAGCCAGCCATCACGGGCACCCAGCTCGACATGGTCCTTGACCGGGAAATCGAACGTGCGCGGCGTACCCCAGCGCAGCTGCTCGACGTTGTCGCTCTCGTCCTTGCCAGCGGGCACATCGTCCGCCGGGAGG
Source organism: Stenotrophomonas sp. ATCM1_4 (assembly GCF_004348115.1). Taxonomy (GTDB): domain Bacteria; phylum Pseudomonadota; class Gammaproteobacteria; order Xanthomonadales; family Xanthomonadaceae; genus Stenotrophomonas; species Stenotrophomonas capsici. Next base: position 1,894,451 of record NZ_QPFB01000001.1, read on the forward strand.
TTGGGGATACCCATCGACAGCATCTCGATCTTCTCGCGCAGCACGTCGAGCTGGGCTTCGGAGGCCTTCAGCTCGTCGGCGAAGCCGGCCACCTCGGCCATGATCGCCGACACGTCCTCGCCCTTCGCCTTGGCCTGGCCGATCGCCTTGGAACGGCTGTTGCGCAGGCTCTGCAGCTCCTGGGTACGGACCTGGATGCGCTTGCGGTCCGCCTCGAGGGCCTCGAACGCACTCACGTCCAACGCGTAGCCGCGCGTATCGCGCAGGCGCTGTGCAAGTTCGGCGGGTTGCTGGCGAAGAAGGGCTGGATCAAGCATGGGAGGCACTGTGTACGGATGTGAAAGGGGATTATCGCGCGAACGGCGTCCGTCTGCCGCGCTTTGTCCATCCTGTGCCAGAATCGTCTCGTTCAATCCGGTCAAGCCCATGCCCGCCTCTTCTTCCCGCTCCGACCAGAACATCACCTTCCATCTGCCACGCAGCAGCCTGAAGATCGCCGGCATCGCCTTTGCCGTGGGCCTGCTGCTGTTTGTCGTGGCCTGGCTTAACGCGCGTCGCAACAACGACTTCTACCGCGCCGACCCGGCCCAGCCGCAGACCGCCGTGGCCGAACTGGCCCCGCTGCCGGCCCCGTTGCCCGCCGGTGCGGGTGCGGCCGACATGCCCGAGGCCCGCCCGGCGCCGGTCGAGGAGAAACCCGAGCTGGTCGAGGCACCGCCCGCCCCGCCGCCGCAACCCATCGCCGAAACCGCGCCCACGCAAAGCCCGGCCGGTGACGCGCCGGCGCCGGTCGCGGCAACCCCCACCGACCGTCCCAGCCCCCTGCCCGGCCAGCGTCCGCCCGAGTACCCGCCAGCCGCCCTGCGCCGTGGCGACAGCGGTACGGTGGTGGTGCAGGTCGTGGTCGGTGTGGATGGCACCGCACTGGATGCACGCGTCATCCAGCGCAGTGGCTCGCGTGACCTCGACCGTGCGGCGCTGGATGCCGTGCGTGGCTGGCGATTCCAGCCGGCGCTGAGCAATGGCCAACCGATGCAGGCCAGCTTGGATATCCCGTTCGATTTCAAACCGGCTCAGTAAGCTGAACCATCGCCCGCGCCAGGGCGATGGGTTTAAGCCCGGCTCACCGCCGGCGGACCAGACTGGCGGCGTCGATTCACTACCGAGACGCCCCGTCGATGTCCAGCATCCCGCATGACCAAACCAGTGCAGACACCACCGGCCGCGGCACCCATGCCGTGGCCGGTTGGCTGTGGGCGTTGCTGGCGGCTGGGATGCTGGCGTTGCTGCTGCTGATGGGATGGCAGGCAACGCATCCGGCCGTATTGATCGAAGCCGTGCCCCCGGCCATGCCGGCGGCCAGCCCGCCCCTGGCAGCCAAGCCGCAACCCGCACCGGCGGTGATCGACATGGACGCCGAACCGATCGTCGGCAACCCGATGCCGCGCTATCCGGCCGACTTGCTTGATGCGGGCATCGAAGGCGACGTGATCGCGCGCCTGCAGATCGACAGCAGCGGCCGGGTGACCGATGCCGTCATCGTTTCGCACCAGGGCCAGCAGGACGTACGGCTGGACCAGGCCGCCATCGAAGCCCTGCTGCAATGGCGCTTCCACCCTGCCCTGCGCGAAGGCAAGGCCATCGCCAGCGTCGTGCAGGTCCCGGTGGAGTTCAGGACCGGGCGCTGAGCCCGAAGCCAGCGCCGCTGGCCAACTGGTCGAAGCCCGGGAACGACGTCGCCACATTGGCCACGTCATTGATGCGCACCTCGCCGGTGCTCAGCTGGCCGGCAATGGCGAATGCCATCGAGATGCGATGGTCACCATGGCTTTCGATGGTGCCACTGCCCAGCACGCCACCGTGGATGGTCGCGCCGTCATCGGTTTCGTCCACGCGCAGGCCCAAGGTGCGCAGGCCGGTGGCCATCGCCGCCAGGCGGTCGGATTCCTTGACCCGCAGCTCGGCCGCGCCGGTCACCACGGTCTGTCCTTCTGCCGCCGCCGCGGCGACGAACAGCGCCGGGAACTCATCGATCATGTCCGGCACCACGGCTTCGGGAATCTGCGCGCCCTTCAGCGGTGCATGACGCACGACCAGATCCGCCACGGCTTCGCCACCGTGCTCGGCGTGGTTTTCCTCGGTGATGTCCGCGCCCATCAGGCGCAACGCGGTCAGCAGGCCGGTCCGGCGCGGGTTCAACCCCACCGAACGCAGGCGCACTTCCGAACCCGGGATGATGCTGGCCGCCACGATGAAGAACGCCGCCGAGGAGAAGTCCGCCGGCACCGCGATATCGGTCGCGCGCAGGCGCTGGCCACCACGCAGGCGCGCCTTGCCCGGTTCGAAGTCGATCTCCACGCCGAACGCACGCAATATGCGCTCGGTGTAGTCGCGGGTAGGGTGCGGCTCGACCACGGTGGTTTCGCCCTGCGCGTACAGGCCAGCCAGCAGCAGCGCCGACTTGACCTGGGCACTGGCCACCGGCAGTTCGTAGTGAATGCCCTGCAACGTCTGGCCACCGTGGATATGCAACGGCGGGGTGCCGTCGTCCTGAGTGTCGATGCGGGCGCCCATCTGCGCCAGCGGCACGGTCACCCGGCGCATAGGGCGCCTGGTCAGCGATTCGTCGCCCACCAGGGTGCTGTCGAACGGCTGCGCGGCCAACAGGCCGGCGAGCAGGCGCATGCCGGTGCCAGCATTGCCGCAGTCCAGCTCGCGTTGCGGGGCTTTCAGGCCATCCACGCCCACGCCGTGCACGATGCGCTGCGACGGTGACGGGGTTTCAAAGCGCACGCCCATTTCGGCGAAGATGGCCGCCGTGGCGCGGGTGTCCTCGCCTTCCAGGAAGCCGTCGATGTGCGAGACGCCATCGGCCAGCGCGGCGAACATCACCGAGCGGTGCGAGACCGACTTGTCGCCGGGAATGGTCAAGGTGCCCTGCAGGGCCGATCCTTTGCGTGCAATCCAGTAAGGCTGGGAACTCATGCGGGCTCTCTAAACGTTCTTTTCTTCCCGGCGCCATGCGGGAAGCGGGGGACTGAAGGCGGATCAACGGTCACGGGCTGGAACTGCCCCACCCGCCCCTCGGGCACCTTCCCCCGCCTGGGGGAAGGGACAGGTCTGCGTCCGGGACGCGATCAGGGCACGGCGACCGGATAGGAACCGAGTACCTTGATCTGCGCCGAATGGGCCTTGAGTTCGGCCAGCGCGGCCTGCATCGATTCATCCTCGATGTGGCCGGCCAGGTCGATGAAGAAACCGTACTCCCACTTGGCCTGGTGCGACGGCCGCGACTCGATGCGGTTCATGCTGATGCCATGGCGCGCGAACGGGCTAAGCACGTCGAACAGCGCACCGGGCTTGTCGTGGATGAACACCAGCACCGAGGTGCGGTCATGGCCAGAGGACGGGAACAGCTGGCGACCGATCACCAAAAAGCGCGTGGTGTTGTCCGCGTCATTCTGGATCGGCTTGGTCACCACCTTCTTCAGGCCGTAGACGTGACCAGCGCTCTCGCCGCCAATGGCGGCCGCGTCATCGGCATTGCGGGCGCGGCGTGCGCCTTCGGCATTGCTCGATACCGGGATCTTCTCGGCCTTGGGCAGGTTGGCACGCAGCCAGGACGAGGTCTGCATGAACGACTGCGGGTGCGCGTAGATGCGCTCGATGTCCTCGAGGCGACCGCTGCGCGACATCAGGAACTGCTGCACGCGCAGTTCCACCTCACCGCAGATCTTGAGGTTGGAGGTCAGGAACATGTCCAGCGTGATCTGGATGGTGCCCTGCCCTGAATTCTCCACCGGCACCACGCCGAAGTCGGCGTTGCCGGCTTCCACTTCCTGGAACACTTCCTCGATGCTGGCCATCGGCAGGCCCATCGCCGAGCGGCCGAAATGCTTGAGCACGGCCTGCTGGCTGAAGGTGCCTTCCGGGCCGAGGTAGCCGATCTTCAGCGGCTCCTGCTGGGCCAGGCAGGCGGACATGATCTCGCGGAACACGTGCACCAGCACTTCATCGCTGAGCGGGCCTTCGTTGCGGTCCACCACCATGCGCAGCACCTGCGCCTCGCGCTCGGGACGGTAGTAGTCCACGGCGGCGGCGAGCTTGCCCTTGGCCTTGCCGACCTGGTGGGCGAACTCGGCACGCTCGGCGATCAACGCCTGGATGCTGCGGTCGATGTGGTCGATCTTGGCGCGCACATCGGCCAGCACCGGCTTGGCGATGGCACCGACGGCGGGCTTCTTCTCGGCCGGCTTGGCGGCCTTCTTCGCGATGGCCGGCTTGGCCTTGGCGGGGGTCTTGGGCGGCTTGCTTGCCATCAATCATTTACCTGTTGCGGGCCGGCGCACGGCGCACGGCGTTGTTGGGGGCTCAGCCGTTGCGCTGCTGGAAATCACGCATGAACGCGGCCAGCGCCTGCGCGCCCTCCAGCGGCATGGCGTTGTAGATCGAGGCGCGGATGCCACCGACCGCCTTGTGCCCCTTCAGGGCCAGCAGGCCGGCGGCCTTGGATTCGCTGACGAAGCGCGCATCGAGTTCTTCGCTGGGCAGGAAGAACGGGATGTTCATGCGCGAGCGCACCGCCGGCACCACTTCGTTGCGGTAGAAGCCGCCGGAGCCGTCGATGGCGTCGTAGATCGCGGCCGACTTGGCCTGGCTGAGGCGGGCGAAGGCCTCCACGCCACCCTGGGCCAGCATCCACTTGAACATCAGCCCGGCCAGGTACCAGTTCCAGGTCGGCGGGGTGTTGAGCATGGAATCGCGCGCCACGTGCGAGCGGTAGTCGAAGATGTCCGCGCGCGGCTGGCCGGCGCGTTCGAGCAGGTCGCGGCGGATGATCACCACCGCGATGCCGACCGGGCCGAGGTTCTTCTGCGCACCGGCGTAGATCACGCCGTAACGCGAGACATCGATCGGCTCGGAGGCGATCGAGGAACTGAAATCGGCGATCAGCGGCACCTCGCCCACGTCCGGCACGTCGCGGAATTCGACGCCGTGGATGGTTTCGTTGGCGGTGATGTGCACGTAGGCCGCGTCGGGCGACAACTGCCACTGCGCCACCGGCGGGATGTCGTGGAAGCCGCCGGCTTCACCGCTGGCGGCCACGTGCGCATCGACATAGGGCTTGGCCTGCTTGACCGCGGTCTTGCCCCAATGGCCGGTGACCACGTAGTCGGCACGCTGGCCCGGGCTGGCGAAGTTCAGCGGCAGCAGCGCCTGCTGGGTGGTGGCGCCACCGCCCAGGAACAGCACGGCATAGTCATCGGGGATGCCGACCAGCATGCGCAGGTCGGCTTCGGCCTGCGCCGCCACGGCCATGAAGTCCGCGCTGCGGTGGCTGATCTCGACGATGGATGCGCCTACGCCATTCCATTCCAACATTTCCTCCTGCGCCTGGCGGAGGACTTGCTCCGGCAGCGTTGCAGGGCCGGCACTGAAATTGAATGCGCGCGTCATGACACACCTGTTGGGCAGAACCCATAGTATGCCGCAGCGCAACAGCCTTTGGGGGCGCAGAAAAAGTTGCATCTGCACCCAATTGGACCGCTGCCGAGCCGGCCAGGGCGCGGCCGGCGCGCGGGCTCAGCGGGCGCCGTACAGCAGCAGGGCGCTGATCGCCGCGCCCAGCAACAGGGCGCTGAGCAGCAACCAGGGCCAGCGCCGCGGACGCCGCGGCGCGGCCGTGGCGGCCGCTTCAGCCGGCTCGGCCGGCGCTTCCTCTTCGACCGCAAGCACCGCCGCCAGGCTTGCGGGGTTCAGCGGCATCTCCAGCACGAAGCGGTGCCCGCCGTCGAACACGACCTGATCACCGGCCTGCAGCCAGCAGTTGCGTACCGCCACGCCATTGACCAGCGCCCCGTCGGCCGAACCGAGGTCACGCAGCAGCACCTTGTCGTCGTGGCGCTCGAAGCGGGCATGGCGTGCGGTGAAGGTGGGGTCGTCGATGACGATGTCATTGGTGGCTTCGCTGCCGATGCCACGGGACCGATCCAGGGTGAAGCTGCGGCCATGGTGGCGGCCACCGACGCCGCGCAGCAGCACGCGCTGGTCATCACCCGGCTCGGCGACGGCCTCGGGCACCTGCCCGGCCGGCTCGCATTGGCCGCGCAGCAGCATCTCCGCCCCATCGGCGTAGACCGAATCACCGGCGCGCAGCTGCGCCATCCGGCGCACCGGGCGGCCGTTGACGTGGATGCCGCGGACGCCATTGGCGACCTGCAGCCAGACGCCGCGCTGGTCCACGCAGAACTGCGCCAGCAACATCGGACCGACGCTGTCATCGCCCAGCCGGACCTGCCCGGATGCATGGCGCACGATGCGCTGGACGCCCGGACTCAAGGGCTGGTCGGGCTGCTGGCGGTTGCTGAAATGGACTTGCAGGATAGGCACCGCGGCAGACTAGCAGGTCGGCCTGCCGCGCAGAAGGTGCCACGGCGCCCGGAGCAGGCCGCGCAGGTCCTACAATGCCCTCCCTTCAACCCGACGCCGTATCGCAGGAACGCTTCATGTCCACCATCGACATCCGTCACGCCCACAGCCTGTCCGAAGACAACGCCCGCTCCGCCATCGCCGAAGTGGCGCAGAAGCTGCAAGAGCGCTTCGACGTCACCACGCGCTGGGAAGGCCAGGTGCTGCACTTCGCCCGTTCCGGCGTGGAAGGCGGCATCGAACTGCTGCCCGGCGCGGTGCGGGTCAAGGCTGAACTGGGCTTCCTGTTGTCCGCGATGAAGGGCATGGTGGAATCGGAAATCCAGCGCGTGCTGGCCGAAAAGCTCGGCTGAGCTTCCATCACGCCAAGCACGCATCCCACTCGTTACGGTGTTGCCCAAGGTTTCGTCCCTATAGGAGCACCGTCATGAGCGCATATGAACGTCGTCCCGGTGACGACGGCGGCAGCAGCCCCGGCCTGCAGCACCAGGCCGAGCGTATCGGCCGCAGGATGACCGAATCGGCCCAGCAGGTCTGGCTGGCCGGGCTGGGCGCATTGGCCCGGGCGCAGAACGAAGGCAGCCGCCTGTTCGATTCACTGGTCAAGGAAGGCGAGGCCGCCGAAGAGCGCAGCCGCGAGGAGTCCACGCGCGGCGAAAGCCTGCGCGACACCGTTGAGAACACCCTGGGCCAGGCGCGCGAACGCGCCGCCGGCACCTGGGACCGGGTGGAGAAGAACTTCGAGGACCGCGTGCACCGGGTGCTGCGCCGGATGGACATCCCCAGCCGCTCGGACATCGAGGCGCTGAACGAGCGCTTGGACGCGCTCAACAGGCGCCTGACCAAGGCCGAATCGCGCGCCGCGCACGCCGCCTCGCCTCCGCATGAAGATTGATGTTGCATAGCAGCAAAAGTTGCGCAAGAATCCATTGACCCGCCAGCAGTACCGCGCCGTTTGTCTCCCTCCCCTCACGGCTCCGGATGGCGGGTTTTTTCATGCCTGCGCTCCGGGAAAGATGCCCCGCGGGACGGTAAAGGCGACAATGGTCGGCCCGGCCAATCGCGCCATGAGAGCCGCCATGCAGACCCCGCTGCCCGACACCCCCACCCACCACGACCAGCACGGCCGCTACCCGCGCGCCGAAACCGTGGAGGACTTCCGCCACAACCTGGAGGCCATTCAGGCCCGGATCGATGCCGCCTGCGCGCGCGCCGGCCGCGACCGCGGCAGCGTGCGGCTGTTGCCGGTCAGCAAGACCATCGACGAGGCCCACATCCGCCTGGCCTACCAGGCCGGCTGCCGCCTGCTGGGTGAGAACAAGGTGCAGGAGGCCCACCACAAGTGGGAGGCGATGCAGGACCTGCACGACCTGCAGTGGTCGGTGATCGGCCACCTGCAGACCAACAAGGCCAAGCTGGTGGCGCGCTTCGCCAGCGAGTTCCAGGCCTTGGACAGCCTGCGCCTGGCCGAGACCCTGGACCGCCGCCTGCAGCTGGAAGGCCGCTCGCTGGATGTCTACGTGCAGGTCAACACCTCCGGCGAGGACAGCAAGTTCGGCCTGGCACCGGCCGACGTGCCGGCCTTCCTCCAGGCCCTGCCGCAATTCGGCAGCCTGCGCGTGCGTGGCCTGATGACCCTGGCGCTGTTCTCGACCGAGGCCGAGCGGGTGCGCCGTTGCTTCATCGAACTGCGCCAGCTCCGCGACCGCCTGCGCCAGCAAGCGCCTGCCGATATCACGCTGGACGAACTGTCGATGGGCATGTCCGGTGACTTCGAGATCGCCATCGAGGAAGGCGCCACGGTGGTCCGCGTCGGGCAGGCCATCTTCGGTGCAAGAACGGTGCCGGACAGCCACTACTGGCCGGGTTGAGCACGCGCGCGGGGAGCGTCCCCGGCAGCGCCCTGACGGCTTTCGCAAAAGCTGCAATTGGCCCTTCTTACGGTCGTGAAGGAAGCTAGACTGAGGCCCCCTGTCTTCCGTTCCCTCGGGTAAATCGATGTTTTCCTGGATCCTGGCCCTGGTGCTCGCGCTGTTGATCTGGAGCCTTGCGGCCGCCTGGCTGTGGTTGGTCAAGCGCCGGGAAACCGAGATGAAGCACGGCCTGGCCGCGCTGGCCGGCATGCGCTGGCGCGAGTTCTCGCAGATCGTCCGTTCGGCGATGGCCGAGCGCCGTGGCCTGGTTGCCCTCAATGCCAGCGATGACAGCGAACGCGGCACCAGCAGCGACTTCCTGCTGCAGCGGGACGGCGAGCGCTGGCTGGTGTCGTGCAAGCACGGACGCGCGTATCGGTTTGATGCCTCGGCCGTGCACGAACTGGGCGCGGCGATGCGCCTGACCGGTGCGGTCGGCGGCCTGCTGCTGACCGAAGGCCAGGTAGACCGCGAGGGCGTGACCGAGGCCGGGCGGCAATCCATCGAGGTGATCGACGGGCGCGACCTGTGGCAGTTCCTCAAGCCCTACGTGCCGGACGAAGTTCGCGAAACGGTCACCGGCTTCGCGCGCCGCGAGGCCGTGCGCCACACCGGCATTGCCGGGCTCGCCGCCGTCACCCTGGGCCTGCTGGTCAGCATGGGCTACCTCACACTTCGCGACGAAGGCGCCAGCGGGGCGGCCACGCCGCGCGGCGCGCCGGCAGCGTCGGCGACGGCACGCGAAGGACGCCCGGAGCCGACCGGCAACGGTGCCGAAGCCGCGGCGCCGGCTGCCGCAACGCCCGCTGCCGCAGCCACTCCGGTGGCCAGTGCCAACCCCGGCGACCTGGTCGCCGATCCCGACCCGCAGACGCTGCTGCGCTACCAGCAGTCGGTGTCCAAGGCATTGGCGCGCACCCCGGGCGTGGTCAGCGGCATCTGGCAGACGCGCAGCACCCTTGCAGTGGAACGCAGCGGGGAGGATGCGGCAATCTGGCCATTGATCTGCGCCGAGCTGGAACGTTTCCCGGCGCTGCGTACCACCCGCGTGCAGCTCAACCCGCGTCCGGGCGTCGATGAGCCGGTGCGCTGGCGGCAGTGCCGCACGTTCTGAGCCGTAGGCGCGGCCCTGGCCGCGCGGCGGGGACACCCCTCCCGAGCGGGATCAACGGCGATGGCAGGCATTCGCCAGCGCGTTGAGCGTCGCGGTTCCGCGGCCGAAGCCGCTCCTACCTGTTGCCGGGCGCGAAGCGGGCGATCAGGTCGTAGGCATCGCCCAGGAACTTCTGTCGCACCCAGGTGATGGGCTGTTCGCCGCGCCAGGTCTGGCGATCGATGGTCAGGCAGGCGGTACCGGCCGGCACCTGCAGCAGGGCGGCTTCCTCGGCGGTGGCGGCCACCGCGCTGATGCGGTGCTCACCACGCGTCCAGGACACGTTCTGCAGCAGCCAGCTGCCCGGCGGCTGTACCGAGAAGTCCACTTCCAGCGTTTCGGGGACGGCCTCGGGATTGATCAGGCGCCGCTCCAGCGCCAGCGGCTTGCCGTCGGCCAGGTGCAGGCAGCGCATCGCCAGCAGCTTGCCGGCACCGACCAGCGCCAACTCCTCCGCCTGTCCTGCGCGGGCCTTGCGATGGGCGTGCTCCAGCAACTGGAAGCCATAGGCATGGCCGCGCTGGATGACCGACACCGCGATGTCCGGGATCTCCAGCGCCACGTGTTCCAGGTGCGGGGGCTGGCGCGCCACGAACGAACCGGCGCGGCGACGGCGCTCGATCATGCCGCTCTCGGCCAGCGTGGTCAGCACCTTGTTCACCGTCATCCGGGAACACCCGTACTGCTCCATCAACTCATGTTCGAAGGGAATGCGGTAGCCCGGCTCCCACTCGCCGCTGAGGATGCGGCTTTCGATGTCACTGCGGATGCGTTGGTTGAGGGTGGGAGCCTTCTTGCTCTTCACTCGCGATTCCTGAAATGGGCAACACCGTGTCGTCAGGCCAGTATCCGGCCAAGGGCGGCGCGGTAACGCAGGGTGATCGCTTCGCGATGCACGTGGCGGCCCCCCTGGACCAGCTCGCGACCGTTGCGCCAGACGCTGCGGAGGGCGCCATTACGTGCGGCGAACAGCCAACTGTCAAGCAAGGCATCGCCCTGTCGACCCTGCAGTGCCGGGTGTTCCGGATCCAGTTCGAGCAGGTCGGCCGGCGCGCCCGCCCGCAACCCGCTGGCCACGCCCAGCACCTGCGCCGCGCCCTCACCGGCCTGCTGGTACAACCAGCGCCCGGTGGAGAACACGCCCGGCGACAACACGTTGCGCCCCCGCAACGCCAGGCGCTGGCCGTACTCGAGCAGACGCAGTTCCTCGGCTGCATCGATCAACACGTTCGAATCCGAGCCCACCCCGAACCGGCCGCCGGCCTGCACGAAGTCGCGCATCGGGAACAGGCCGTCGCCCAGGTTGGCCTCGGTGATCGGGCACAGCCCCACCACCGCGCCGCTGTCGGCGATCTGCTGCACTTCCCGCGCGGTGACGTGGGTGGCATGCACCAGGCACCAGCGCGGATCGACCGCGACGTGGTCGTACAACCACTCCACCGGGCGCTGGCCGCTCCATGCCAGGCAGGCGTCGACCTCGCGGGTCTGCTCGGCGATATGGATGTGGATCGGGCCCTGCCCCATCGCCGCCAATGCCTGCAGTTCCTGTGGCGTACTGGCACGCAGGCTGTGCGGGGCCAGCCCCAGCACCGCATCGGGCGTCGTGGCCAGCACCCGCTGGCAGCCTTCGAGCAGGCGCGCGAAGCCATCCACGTCGTGCAGGAAGCGACGCTGGCCCGGCGTCGGCGCCACCCCGCCGAAATCGCTGTGCGCATAGAACACCGGCAGCAGGGTCAGGCCCAGCCCGGTCTCGGCAGCGGCGGCGGCCACGCGCGCGGACATTTCCGCCGGATCGGCATAGCCGCTGCCATCCTGGGCGTGGTGCAGGTAGTGGAACTCGCCGACGCGGGTGAAGCCGCTTTCCAGCATCTCCATGTACGCCTGCGCGGCGATGGCCTGGAAGTCGTCCGGGTCGAGCCGGTCGAGGAAGCGGTACATCAGCTCGCGCCAGCTCCAGAAGCTGTCGCCCGAGCGCCCGCCCACTTCGGTCAGGCCAGCCATCGCGCGCTGGAACGCATGGCTGTGCAGGTTGCCGAGCCCGGCCACGACCGTGCCCAGCCGCCGGTCCCCGTCCTGCGCCGGCACCCCGGCCGTCACCGAAGTGATGCGCCCGGCCTGGCTTTCGATGCGCACGTCATGCGCCCAGCCATCGGCCAACAAGGCCTGCTGGGCATGGAAATGAACCGGTTGCGATGGGGATGGGGTGATCACTGGACACTCTCCGTTTTCGGTCGTTATTGTATATACAAATTCACCGGGATGAGTGCCCATGCGCTGCGACACGCTCTGGCAGAACGCCAACCTGATGACCCTGGACGATGCCAGCGGCGGCCTGGGCGTGGTCCGTGACGGCATGATCGCCGCCACCGAAGGTCGCATCGTATACGCCGGCCCGGCCAACACCGCCCCGGCATTCATACCGGCCGAGCGCATCGATTGCGGCGGCCGCTGGATCAGCCCCGGGCTGATCGACTGCCACACCCACCTGGTCTACGCCGGCAACCGCGCCGGCGAGTTCGAGCAGCGCCTGCAGGGCGTGAGCTACGCCGACATCGCCCGGGCCGGCGGCGGCATCGTCTCCACCGTGCGCGCCACCCGCGCCGCCGACAATGCCGGGCTGATCGCCGCCTCCCTGCCCCGCCTGGACGCGATGCTGGCCGAAGGCGTGACCACGATCGAGATCAAGTCCGGCTACGGCTTGAGCCTGCCCGATGAGCGCAAGCAACTGCGCGTGGCCGCCGAACTGGGCAGGCTGCGCAAGGTGGAAGTGGTGCCGACCTTCCTCGGCGCGCATGCGGTGCCGCCCGGCCACGAGGCACAGGCCTACATCAACGACGTCAGTGCAGTGATGATCCCGGCCATCGCCGCCGAAGGCCTGGCCGAGGCGGTGGACATCTTCTGCGAGAACATCGCCTTCTCGCCGGCACAGGCGCAGCAGGTGTTCGAGGCCGCACGCGCGCACGGGCTGGCGATCAAGATCCACGCCGAGCAGCTGTCCAACCAACATGGCGCCGAACTGGCCGCCCGCCACGGTGCGCTGTCCGCCGACCATATCGAACACCTCGACGATGCCGGCATCGCCGCCATGCGCACGGCCGGTACCGTCGCCGTGCTGTTGCCGGGCGCGTTCTACTTCACCCGCGAAACCGTGCTGCCGCCGATCCAGAAACTGCGCGACGCCGGCGTGCCGCTGGCCCTGGCCACCGACAGCAACCCCGGCACCTCGCCGCTGACCAGCCCGCTGCTGACCATGAACATGGGCGCGACCCTGTTCCGCCTGACCGTGGACGAATGCATCGCCGGCTTCACCCGCGAAGCCGCCCGCGCGCTGGGCCGCAGCGATCGCCTCGGCAGGCTGGTCGCCGGCATGGACTGCGACCTGGCCATCTGGGACATCGAGGCGCCCGCCGACCTGGTCTACCGCATCGGCTTCAATCCCCTGCATGCCCGCATCTGGCGCGGGCACGCGGCCTGACACCACGCACTACAACGCACCGCTTGGAGCATTCATGAGCACCACCCTGACCCTTCTTCCTGGCCACGTCCCGCTCGCGCAGTGGCGGCAGATCTACCGCGGCGCCAACGTGCAGCTGGACGCCTCGGCGCAGGCCGCCGTGCAGCGCAGCGCGCAGGTCGTGGCCGACATCGTCGCCAAGGGCGCGCCGGTGTACGGCATCAACACCGGCTTCGGCAAGCTGGCCAGCGTGCGCATCGAGCGCGAGGACCTGGAAACCCTGCAGCGCAACATCGTGCTCTCGCACGCCGCCGGCGTGGGTGAGCCGATGCCGGTCGACGTGGTGCGGCTGATGATGGCGCTCAAGCTGACCAGCCTGGCGCAGGGTGCTTCGGGCATCCGCCCGGAAACGCTGGCGCTGCTGGAAGCCATGCTGCAGAAGGATGTGGTTCCGGTGGTGCCGAGCCAGGGTTCGGTCGGTGCCTCCGGCGACCTGGCGCCGCTGTCGCACCTGGCCAGCGTGATGATCGGCGTGGGCGAAGCCTTCGTCGGTGGCGTGCGCATGCCGGCCGAACAGGCGCTGCAGCAGGCCGGCCTGGCACCGTTGGTGCTGGGCGCGAAGGAAGGGCTGGCCCTGCTCAACGGCACCCAGTACTCCACCGCATATGCGCTGGCCGGCCTGTTCGAGATCGAGGTCGTGTTCCAGAGCGCGCTGGTCACCGGTGCGTTGTCGGTGGAAGCAGCCAAGGGTTCGGATACTCCGTTCGACCCGCGCATCCACCGCATCCGCGGCCAGCACGGGCAGATCGCCACCGCCGCGGTACTGGGCCAGCTGATGCAGGGTTCGGCCATCCGCGAATCGCACCGTGACAACGACGTGCGCGTGCAGGACCCGTACTGCCTGCGCTGCCAGCCGCAGGTGATGGGCGCGGCACTGGACGTGATCCGCCAGGCCGCGACCACGCTGGAAATCGAAGCCAATGGCGTGTCCGACAACCCGCTGGTGTTCACCGATACCGGTGAGGCGTTGAGCGGCGGCAACTTCCACGCCGAACCGGTGGCCTTCGCCGCCGACATGCTGGCCATGGCGATCTGCGAGATCGGCTCGATCAGCGAGCGCCGCACCGCGATGCTGGTGGACCCGGCGTTGAGTGGCCTGCCGGCGTTCCTGACCCCGAAGCCGGGCCTGAACTCGGGCTTCATGATCCCGCAGGTGACCGCCGCGGCATTGGTGTCGGAGAACAAGCAGCGTGCCTACCCGGCCAGCGTGGATTCGATTCCCACTTCGGCCAACCAGGAAGACCACGTCTCGATGGCCGCGCATGGCGCGCGCCGCCTGATCGCGATGGCCGAGAACGCCGCCAACGTGATCGGCATCGAGCTGCTGGCCGCCGGCCAGGGTTGCGACTTCCATGCGCCGCTGCGTTCGAGCGATGCACTGGAAGGCGTGCGTGCGGTGCTGCGTGCGCAGGTGCCGACGCTGCAGGACGACCGCTACTTCCACCCGGACATGGTCGCCGCCACCGAGTTGGTGCGCAGCGGCGCGCTGCTGGCGGGCCTGGGCGTGCAGTTGCCGGGCGTGGATGTGGCTGGCAACTGATTGCGTCGTATGTGGCATTGGGCGCACAGGGCTGGTTCTTCTGGCTTTCGCTTCACTGCGAAAAGCTGCCCTCATCTGCCCTGCGGGCATCTCGCTCCGCGCCCCGGCCCAGCGCAACGCGCTGGGCGTTCAGCCATGCACGAGCCCATGGCTCGTAGACCGCATGTCTTCACTCCGCAAGCGGGAGAAGAGACAGCATCGGCTTTCCGCGCGGTGTATGACACAGCCGTGCGGTCAGCGCTCGCGGCAAACCCTTCCCTTCTCCCGCAAGCGGGAGAAGGTGGCGCGCAGCGCCGGATGAGGGCGCTTTTCAGCTTCACTGCAAAAAGCTCCCCTCATCTGCCCTTCGGGCCTCTTCCCTCGCACGCGGGAGAAGGGATAACGCATTCCCACACGCTTCATCGTTCTGCCCTGCCCTTTGGAGTCCTCCATGACCCACTCGCCTGACTGGCTGCAGATTCACCGCGGCGATGCTCCGCTGATCGTCAGCTTCCCGCATACCGGCACCGAACTGCCCGACGCGCTGGTCGGCCACTTCGTCTCGCCATGGCTGGCCCGCCGCGACGCCGACTGGTGGGTGCACGAGCTGTACGCCTTCGCCAGGGAACTAGGCGCCACCACCGTGCGCACCGCGGTCTCGCGCTCGGTGATCGACGTCAACCGCGATCCCTCCGGCGCCTCCCTGTACCCGGGCCAGAACACCACCGGCCTGTGCCCGACCACCACCTTCGACAACCAGCCGCTGTACCGCGACGGCCATGCGCCGGACGAGGCGGAGATCCAGCGCCGCCGCCAGACCTGGTTCGACCCGTACCACGCCGCGCTGCGCGCCGAGATCACCCGACTGCGCGCCATCCACGGCACCGTGGTCGTCTACGACGCGCATTCGATCCGCTCGCTGATCCCGCACCTGTTCGACGGCGAACTGCCGCAGTTCAACATCGGCAGCGCCGGCCCCAGTGGTGCGCCGGACACGTCCTGCGACAACGCGCTCACCGACGTGGTCGAGAACCTGTGCGCGATCAGCGGCCTGGGCCACGTTCGCAACGGCCGTTTCAAGGGCGGCTGGATCACCCGCCACTACAGCGACACCGCCGGCGGCGTGCATACCCTGCAGATGGAGCTGGGCTGCCGTGGCTACATGCACGAGCCCGCGCCGGCCGATGTCGATGAGCACAGCTGGCCGACCCCGTACGACCCCGACCACGCCGCACCGGTACGCGACACCCTGAAACAGATCCTTCGCGCCTGCCTCGATTTTGCTTCCCGGAGAAACGCATGACCCGTCACGATCCTTCCCGCAGCCCGCGCGCGCCGCGCGGCAACACGCTCAACTGCAAGTCCTGGCAGACCGAGGCCCCGTTCCGCATGCTGCAGAACAACCTCGACGCCGAAGTGGCTGAAGACCCGACCTCGCTGGTGGTGTATGGCGGCATCGGCCGCGCCGCGCGCGACTGGGAGAGCTACGACAAGATCCTGGAAACACTCCAGCGCCTGGACGACAACCAGACCCTGCTGGTGCAGTCGGGCAAGCCGGTCGGCGTGTTCCCCACGCACCCGGATGCACCGCGCGTGCTGATCGCCAACTCCAACCTGGTGCCGCACTGGGCCAACTGGGAGCACTTCAACGAGCTCGATAGGAAGGGCTTGATGATGTACGGGCAGATGACCGCCGGCAGCTGGATCTACATCGGCAGCCAAGGCATCGTGCAGGGCACCTACGAGACCTTCGTGGAGATGGGCCGCCAGCATTACGGCGGCAGCCTGGCCGGCAAGTGGATCCTCACCGCCGGCCTCGGCGGCATGGGCGGCGCGCAGCCGCTGGCCGCATCGCTGGCCGGCGCCAGCAGCCTGACCATCGAATGCCGCCAGAGCAGCATCGACTTCCGCCTGCGCACCCGTTACGTCGACGAGCAGGCCACCGACATCGACGACGCGTTGGCGCGCATCGCCAAGTACACGGCCGCCGGCGAAGCCAAGTCGATCGCCCTGCTCGGCAATGCGGCCGAGATCCTGCCGGAGCTGGTGCGCCGTGGCGTGCGCCCGGACTGCGTCACCGACCAGACCAGCGCGCATGACCCGGTGCACGGCTACCTGCCGGTCGGTTGGACCGTGGAGCAATGGCTGGCCGAGCAGCAGGCCAACCCGGAGAAGGTGCGCGACGCCGCCAAGGCCGCGATGCGCGTGCACGTGGAGGCGATGCTGGCCTTCCACGCGGCCGGCATCCCGACCGTCGACTACGGCAACAATATCCGCCAGATGGCCTTCGACGAAGGCCTGAAGAACGCGTTCGACTTCCCCGGCTTCGTGCCGGCCTACGTACGCCCGCTGTTCTGCCGCGGCGTTGGCCCGTTCCGCTGGGTGGCACTGAGCGGCGACCCGGAGGACATCTACAAGACCGATGCCAAGGTGAAGGAGATCATCGCCGATGACCCGCACCTGCACCGCTGGCTGGACATGGCCCGCGAGCGCATCAGCTTCCAGGGCTTGCCGGCGCGCATCTGCTGGGTCGGCCTGGGCCTGCGCCACAAGCTGGGCCTGGCCTTCAACGAAATGGTCCGCAATGGCGAGCTCAAGGCACCGGTAGTGATCGGCCGCGATCACCTGGATTCGGGCAGCGTCGCCTCGCCCAACCGCGAAACCGAGTCAATGAAGGACGGTTCGGATGCGGTTTCCGACTGGCCGCTGCTCAACGCCATGCTCAACGTCGCCGGCGGTGCCACCTGGGTGAGCCTGCACCACGGCGGTGGCGTGGGCATGGGCTACTCGCAGCACTCCGGCGTGGTCATCGTCTGTGACGGCAGCGAGGCCGCCGACCAGCGCATCGCCCGCGTGCTGTGGAACGACCCCGGTACCGGCGTCATGCGCCATGCCGACGCCGGCTACGACATCGCGCTGGACTGCGCCCGCGAGAAGGGCCTGGACCTGCCGGGCATCCTCGGCTGATCGCCACACCTTCACTTCCGTAGCGATGGAAGCCATGCCCCCTCCCGTCCACGGGAGGGGGCATCTGTTTTCGGGCGCAACGCCGCACGGGCGCGCCGTCCGTCGATGTGCTATCAAGCAGCACCTTCGTCGGGTAAATACCATGCGCAGCCTGCTCACGTTGCTGTTGATGCTGTTCGCGGCTTCGGCCTACGCGGCCAACGACGACATTGTGCTGCCGGCCGGCTGGGAGCAGCGCCTCGATACGACCGTACCGGCCCTGGCCCGGCAGGCATTGGCGCGCTACGACACGCCCGATGCGCAGCAGCGGCTGGGCACGGTGTTCCGCCTGCAGTTGGCCGCCGGCAGGTATGCCGACGCCATCACCAGCATCCAGGCGCTGCGCCGCCTGCGCAACGACCCACCCAACCAGCCGCCGTTGTTCCTGCAGTACGAGATCCATGCGCGTGCGCGGCAGGCGCAGACCGAGTATCGGCAAGCGTTCGCGCAGGCATGGCCACAGGCCTTCGCCGCCCGCTTCGCCGAGCTCGACGACCGCAGCGCGCAGCAGGCCGGCGTTGCCTTCGGCGGTTACCTGCCGCGCATGCGCCAGGACCTGGACCAGCGCATCGAACAGGCACGCGGCAAACGCAGCCTTCCCCTGGACCAGGCCATCGAACTGGTGCGTGCCTGGCAGGTCCACGACAGCTACGTCGCCTTCCAGCCCCTGTTCGCCGCGGCACAGGCCGCCGACGACGCACGCCGTTACCAGGTCGAGCGCGACCTGTTGATCGCCACCCCGGACGGCGCCCGCGTGTCCGCGCTGCTGGTGCTGCCGCGCCACGCCGCCACTCCCCTGCCCGCACTGCTCACCTTCACCGTCTACGCCAACGACGATTGGGCCTGGGACGACGCCCGCAAGATGGCCGCCCACGGCTATGCGTCGGTCGTGGCGTACAGCCGCGGCAAGGGCCGCAGCCCGGATGCGATCGTGCCGTTCGAGCACGATGGCGGCGACGCGGCGGCGGTGATCGACTGGATCGCCGCGCAACGCTGGAGCGATGGCAGGGTCGGCATGTATGGCGGCAGCTACAGCGGCTTCACCCAATGGGCCGCGCTCAAGCAACGCCCGGCCGCGCTGAAGGCCATCGCCACCTCGGCCACGACCGCACCCGGCATCGATGTCCCGATGGAAGGCGGCGTCTTCCTCAACTTCATGTACGCCTGGCCGTTCTACACGGCCAGCAATCGCAGCCTGGACGATGCCAGCTACGGCGACAGCGCCCGTTGGCAGCGGCTCGACCAGCAGGCCTACCGCGGCGGTGGCCGCTACCGCGACCGGCCCGCCATCGATGGCACGGCCAACCCGGTGTTCAGCCGCTGGCTGCAGCACCCGCGCTACGACGCCTGGTGGCGCGCGATGATTCCGCAGGGCAGTGCGTTCGCCGACATCGACATCCCGGTCCTGGCCACCACCGGCTACTTCGATGGTGCGCAGATCGGCGTCCTGCACTACTTCCGCAACCACCTGCAGCACCGCCCGAACGCCGACCATACCCTGCTGATCGGCCCCTACGAACACTTCACCATGCAGACCGGGCTGCCGCCGGTGGTGCAGGGCTACACGCCCGACCCCGGCGCCCGCATCGACCTGCAGGCAATGCGGCTGGCCTGGTTCGACCACGTCTTCAAGGGCGCGCCCACGCCCGCCCCGCTCGCCGGGCGCGTCAACTGGCAGGTCATGGGCGCCGACACCTGGCGGCATGCCGACACGCTGGAAGCCATGGCCACGCGCAGCCAGCGCTACTACCTGCACGCCGGCGCCAATGCCGCGCACCGGCTCGATGCGGCACCGTCCAACGGCCCACCGGCGATCCAGCGCGTGGACTTCAGCGACCGCAGCGACGCCGACTGGCAGCCTTCACCGAACGTGTTGAACCCCACGCTGGACCCGCACGCCGGGTTGGTATTCCGCAGCGACGTGCTCACGCACGACCTGGAATTGGCCGGACCGTTCAGCGCCGACCTGTACTTCACCCTCAACAAGGCCGACGCCGACCTCAGCATCGGCATCTACGCGCAGGGGCCCTCAGGCCAGTACTTCGACCTGGCCTATGCGCTGCAGCGCCTGAGCCAGGCCGATGACCGCAGCCAACGCCACCTGCTGCAGCCCGGGCAACGCAGCCACGTGCGGATCCAGGACACCCGCCTGCTCGGCAGCCGCCTGCCCGCCGGCAGCCGCATCGTGGTTACCGTGGGCGTGCTCAAGCAGCCCAACCTGCAACTCAACCTCGGCAGCGGCAAGGAACCAGCCGACGAAACCCTGGCCGATGCAGGCCAGCCGCTGGTCATCCAGTGGCACGGCGACAGCCACGTGACCCTGCCGATCCGCGATTGAGCCACATTCCGCCAGGGCGCGGGCGGGCTCAGCGCAACAAGCCTTCCAATCGCTCGACCACCCGGTCGAACGCGGCGATGTCACGCGTGGCCCGGCTGATCGCCACCGCGCCTTCGACGCTGGCGATCAGCATCGTCGCCAACGCCTGCGCCTGGACCGGCGCATGGCCTTCGCCGATGAACGCCTCGGCCAGGCGTCGCTCCCACGCCGTGAACGCAACACCGGCCGCTTCCCGGGCATCGTCGGCGCCGCCGTCGATGGGCTCTTCCACCGCCGCGGCAAGTACCGGGCAGCCCACGTGGAAGTCGGACTTGAGCAGGCGTTCGCGCCATAGCGCCAGGAAGCGCGAAACGCCGCTGACCACGCCCTCGCGCAGGACCTCGTCGAGCATGGCGTCGATGCGGCTGCCGGCCAGGGCGGTCGCTTCGGCCAGCACCTGCTGCTTGCCACCGGGGAAATGGTGATAGGTCGAGCCAAACGGCGCCTCGGCACGCTTGGTGACCTCGCGGATGCTGGTGGCATTGAGGCCATAGGTCGCCAGCATGTCGGCGGCGGTGCTGATCACGCGCTGCGGGGCATCGGTGGGACGGCGGCGCATCGCGAGGTCCTTGCTATGACGGGTGTCATAGCTTAGCGTACGCGCGTTATGACAGTCGTTATAAAAGGTTTGCCCGCGCCATGAATCTCTGGTTCCGTCTGCTGCACCTGCTGATCTGTTCGTGGTTCCGCCCGCGCCTGCAGGCCCCCACCGGCGTGTCGCGCCTGCAGTTCCGGGTGCTGCCCAACGACATCGACCTGAACCTGCACATGACCAACGGCCGCTACTGGACGATCTTCGACCTGGGCCGGCTGGACCTGGTGCTGCGCACCGGCCTGGGCAAGGTGGCGATGCGCCGCAAGTGGGCGCCGATCGCCGGCGCCGGCACCATCCAGTTCCGGCGCGAACTCAAGCCATTCCAGCGCTTCACCCTGGAAACGCGCATGGTCGGCTGGGTCGGCGGCCGCATCCTGATGGAGCAACGCGTGCTGGTCGGCGACGACGACAAGGTGGCCACCCGCGCCCTGCTGATCACCGGCATGTACGACCGGCGCGGCCGACGCTTCGTCACCGGCGAGGAAGTGCTGCAGGTGCTGGGCGTGCAGGACGTGGCATCGCCCCCGTTGGGCGCGGCGGCGCAGGCCCTGCTGGCCGCCGACGCCGCACTCAAGCTGGAGGACTGAGCAGGCCCGCGCGGGCCTGCTCCTGCCACTCAGCGGCTGCGCGTCAGTGCGTAGCGCCCGCCCCCGGTCACGGCCAGCAGCAGCAGGCCACCGCAGATGGCGAGATTCTTGAAGAAGTGGATCAGGTTGAGATCGCGATCCGGGCTTTCCATCGTCCAGAAGGCATGCCCGATCAGCGCGGTGCCCAGCGTGAAAAGCACGAACAGCAGCGCCAGCGGACGCACCCACACGCCGAGCAGGATTGCCAACCCGACAAACACTTCCATGAAAATGGAAATCGACGTAGCCAACTCGGGCAGGGGTGCATGCAGCACTCCCATATAGGCCACTGTGCCGGAAAAGTTCGCCAGCTTGGATATGCCCGAGCTGATGAACAAGGCCATCAACAGGATGCGTGCCACCAGGATCACGCCATCGCGGTTGCGCTCTACAAAACGGTCAATCATTTCATTGCTCCAGACAACGCAGAAGGAAAGGGGCCGCAGTATGCGTCTGCGCCGGATTGCATCGCGAAGAACCGTCATCAGCCTCGGGTATACCCCTTTTCAACACCGGACAGCGTGATGAAAAGCCACCAATGATCGATCCAAACGCCACCCGTATCCTCATTCCGACGGACAGTGTGCGCGGCGGCACGCATCCTCCCGCTCACGGCACGATCCGGATCGGCACCGGCACATCCACCACCTCCCACAGCGCATCCATCTGCGCATCGGTCAGCGCGATGCAGCCATCGGTCCAGTCGTGCTGCTGCAAGGCCGCGGCCGGCAGGGGCGACTGATTCGGCTGGCCGTGGATCATGATGTCCCCTCCCGGGGACACGCCGCGCCGCTGCGCATCGGCACGGTCCGCGGCATTCGGGTAGGAGACATGGATCGAACGGTGGTAGCGGCTGTTCGGGTTCTTCCAGTCCAGCATGTACACCCCTTCCGGCGTGCGTTTGTCCCCCTCCTGTTGCTTGTGCCCGGCCGGCACCCGCCCCAGCGCGATCGGGTACTGCAGCAACAGCGTGCGGCCACTGAAGACGAACAACTGCCGCTCGGACTTGTCCACGTAAACAAACGTGGCCTTCGGTTGCACTGCCTCGACGTCGTCGGTGGCCGCAGCCGTACCCACCATGGCCAGCATCGACGCCAGGCAGGCGTTGCTTCCCTTCAGCACGTGACACCCCTGTTGAACGTTGCCTCTGAGCCTACCCGACGACGCGCCGGTACGCCGCCATGCGCCGGCGAGGCCGGTGACGGGCGTCATGGCCTGTGCCAGACTCCGGCCACTTCGTCAGGATGACCGCAGGACGGCAGATGATTGTTCCGGAGTATTGGGCCGAGGCCCGCAGGCAGGTCCGCCATCGCCGCCGCAGCGTCACCGTCCGCCGCTTCGGCTGGTCCGAGCTCAGCCTGGAGGCCGCCCAGGCGCATGCCGAGGCGCGCGTGCAGCAGGCCATGGACGCCATCCTTGCCGGTGAATCACTGCCGCGCCGCGAGCGCCGCACCCACTATGGCGTGGAAGGCGTGCCCATCCGCGAACAGGTCGTTGCACGCGAGGGCGAAGATGTCATCACCCGCAACAGCTACGGCGCGCTGTGCCTGAACACCCCGGACGTGCTGTTCGCCGACATCGACCTGGAAGAGCCTCCCTCCGGCTGTGTCCTGCCCTTGTTGCTGTCGGCGGCCTGCTGGCTCGGGGTGATGGCCATCGTCGGCGTCAACGCGAACAACTGGTGGATAGGCGCCGCAGCCGCCACCCTCGCGCTGGTCCTGCTCAACTGGCTGGTGGTAGTGGTCAGGCGCGTGCGCTTCAACGCCAATGGAGGCGCCCAAGGGCGCGCGCTGGCCAGGCTGGAGCAGTTCTCACGGCAACAACCGGACTGGACGCTGCGCACCTACCGCACGCCGGCCGGTTTGCGGGTGCTGGTGATGCACGCGGTGTTCGATCCGCAGGACAAGGTGGTTCACCAGTTCTTCAAGGCGGTCCACGCCGATCCGCTGTATGCCCGCATGTGCCGCCTGCAGCACTGCTTCCGCGCGCGTCTTACTCCCAAGCCGTGGCGGATGGGGATGAAAGCCCGCATCCAGCCACGCGTCGCGGCGTGGTCAGCCGAGCAGGCCAACCGTCCGGACCGGTTGGCCTGGATCGCCGATTACGAGCGGCAATCGCCAGGCTTCGCCGCTTGCCAGTACCTGCGGACGTTCGGTGATACCGTGCGCGTCCATCCGCGCGCCGCGCAGGTGCGGGCACTGCACGATCGCTACAGCCGGGCCGAAAGCCGCCTGCCGCTGGCCTGATCGGGTTTGCGCAAATGGGCCGGCGCGGCGTCCGGACGGTGAAATCCGGCTTCACGCGACGCTGCCGAACACGCCTTGAAAAGCGCCGCCGTGCGTCCATATCGGACATGAACGCGGCCGTGGTTGGTCAGTAAATGACGCCCTTCCGGGGCGTTCCTGCACAAAGCAATCCGACGCCTGACCATGTGTGTCCGGGTGAAGGAAATCCGCCACGGCCGCTGCTATGTTGCCGCCGCCATGCACACCCCCGGCCCTCCCGTCCAGCACGTTCCCGACCTGCCGCAGGCGCTGCGCAGCGTACCGCTGCGCACGATCGCGCCGACCTCGGCGCTGGTGCTGGTGTTCTTCAGTGCCTGGCTGGCTGCCGACCGGCGCCTGCCGGAACTGGCCATCAGCCTGCTGCTCACCGCTGTGGCCGTGGCAGCCACGGTCCTGGCCCAGCGTCGAAGGCTGGACATCGCCGGGGTGCTGGCCGCCCTCGCCAATGCAGGCGGCTGCCTGTTGGCGGCGTGGGTGCTGCAGCATTCGGCACTGGCATGGACGTTCCTGGTCCTGATCAGCAACTTCTTCATCGTCCGCTACGAGGTCGCCGCACCGGTCAACCTGGCATTGGTCGTCGGGCTGTTGCTGCAGCCCGGGCTGCTGCTCGCGCCGATCCAGCCGCAGGCGCTTGCCGTCATCGTGCTGACCTTCGGTTTCGGCCATCGCTTCTCGCGGCGCCTGCAGGGCGACCGCAGCCGCCTGGAGCAACTGGCCTCGCTCGATGCCCTCACCGGCGTGCCCAACCGGCGCGCGCTCGAACGCACCCTCAGCCAGCAGATCATCGGCCAGCGCGAGAGCCGCTTCCGGCACGCGCTGGTGGTGCTGGACATCGACCACTTCAAGGACGTCAATGACCGCCACGGTCACGCCGCCGGCGATGCCGCCCTGTCGGACCTGGCCGCCATCCTGCGCTTTGAACTGCGCGACCGGGACCAGGTGTTCCGCTTCGGTGGCGAGGAATTCGTGATCCTGGCCGAGACCGGTACGTGCGAAGCCCTGGAACGCTTCACCGAACGGATCCGCAAGGCGGTGTACGAGGCACTGCGGGGCCCCGGCGGCCGCATCACCATCTCCCTGGGCGGGGCGATGTATGCCGGCGAACAGCGCTGGCAGGACTGGTTCGCGCGCGCCGATGCAGCGCTGTACGAAGCCAAGCGCAAGGGACGCAACAGCGCGGTCATCGCCGGCTGACCTGCCGCGGCGCGGTTGCAGGCCAAGGCGCATCGCCTCCCCGCGCCGACATGACAAGGGCCGCTTGCGCGGCCCTTGCTTCACACCATCAACGCTGCAGCTGCGATCACGACTTCAGCGGGATCAGGCGGATCTCCACGCGGCGGTTCTGCGCACGGCCGGCGTCGGTGCTGTTGTCGGCGATCGGGTAGGCCTTGCCGGCACCCAGCGTCTCGATGCGCGCGCCCTGCACGCCCTGCGCGGTCAGGTAGGCGGCCACGGCGTCGGCGCGTTCCTTCGAGATGCGGTTGTTCACCGCGTCGGTGCCGATGCTGTCGGTGTGACCGACCACTTCGATCATGGTCTGGTTGTACTCGCGCAGGGTGCTGGCCACGCCATTGAGCGCACCGTAGAACTGCGGCTTGAGGGTGGTCTTGTTGAAGTCGAAGGTGATGCCGTCGGGCAGGTTCAGGGTGATGTTGTCACCTTCGCGCTGCACGTCGATGCCGGTGTTGGCGGTGCGCTCGCGCAGGGCCCGCTCCTGGCGGTCCTGGTAGTTGCCGATCGCCGCGCCGCTCAACGCACCGATACCGGCGCCGACCATCGCACGCTGGCGACGCTCGGTGGCATCGCCACCGCTGAGCAGGCCCGCGGCCACGCCGATGGCGGTGCCGATCAGCGCGCCCTTGCCGGTCTTGTTCTGCTGCTGGGTCTGGTTGCCGTACGGGTCCTGCTGCACGTAAGAGCCACCGGTGGCACAGGCCGAGAGGACGGCAGCTGCCACCAGACCAAGGGAAATATTGCGGACAGCGGTAACGGTGCTCATCAGAGTCTCCTTCATGGGCCGGCAGGAAGGCCGGCGTGGATTTGCCGGGCAAGGATAAACAGCAGGCTGCGACGTGGGGATGATGGAGCCGCGCCGGAAGCGGCTTCCATTCATCTAACTGTCTGAAGCGTTCAAACTCTCAGCGGCACCGGTGGTAGGCGGCCAATGCGGCCTCCCTGCCCTGCGCCAGATCGGCCAGTGGCTGCGCCGGATACGTGGGCGCCTGCTCGGCCAGCAGCGACGGTGACAACCACGGCGCGAACCGCGCCTGGACCGGCAGCCCCGCCAGTTCCGGCACCCAGCGGGTGATGTAGCGCGCATGGGGGTCGAACTTCTGCGCCTGCGTCACCGGGTTGAACACCCGGAAGTACGGCGCCGCGTCGGCGCCGGTGCCGGCGATCCACTGCCAGCCCATGCTGTTGTTGGCCAGGTCGGCATCCACCAGCGTGTCCCAGAACCAGCGCGCGCCTTCCTTCCAATGCATGCGCAGGTGCTTGCACAGGAAGCTGCCGACCAGCATGCGCACGCGGTTGTGCATGTAGCCGGTAGCC
Organism: Stenotrophomonas sp. ATCM1_4; assembly: GCF_004348115.1. Classification (GTDB taxonomy): domain Bacteria; phylum Pseudomonadota; class Gammaproteobacteria; order Xanthomonadales; family Xanthomonadaceae; genus Stenotrophomonas; species Stenotrophomonas capsici. Next base: position 1,920,418 of record NZ_QPFB01000001.1, read on the forward strand.
CACAGTTCGCGCATGCCGGCATCGATGATGGGGATGCCGGTGCGGCCCTGCTGCCAGGCGCCCAGCAGCTCGGCGCGCGGCGGCGCCCAGGCGAACGTATCGAAGCGCGGATTGAGGTTGCTGTCGGAAGTCTGCGGGAAGTGATGCAGCAGGTGCCAGGAGAACTCGCGCCAGCCCAGTTGCCGCAAGTAACCGTCGATGTCGGCGTCGCGACCGGCACTGCGCAGCCGCTCCAGCGCGTGCACGATGCGCCACGGCGCGATCTCGCCGAAATGCAGGTGCGGCGACATCAACGAGGTGCCGGTACGGTCCGGCAGGTCGCGCTGCTCGCGGTAGCCATTGAGCGCGCCATCGGTGAAGACGTCCAATGCCTCCTGCGCACCGGCCTCGCCCGGTTTCCAGTGCGCCCAGAACCCCGCATCCCAGTGCAACCGCGGTGCCAGCTGCAACGCCTGCAGCGGCAGGCCCTGCAGGCCATGGCCGGGCAGCCGCGACGGCGCCTCGGTCAAGGCCGCCAGCCGCCACCGGCCCAGCGCGTTGCGCCAGAACGGCGTGAACACCTTGTACGGGCCGCCCTGTTGGGTCGCCAGTTCCCACGGTTCAAACAGCAGATAGCCGTTGTGGCTCTCGGCGTGCACGCCCTGCTCGCGCAGGCCGCGCTTGATCGCCGCGTCGCGTGGCTGGGTGGCCGGTTCGTACTTGCGGTTCCAGTACACCGCCTGCGCGCCACTCTCGGCGATCAGCGCCTGCAGTTCGGCATGGCTGTCGCCACGCCGCAGCACCAGCGCACTGCCACGTGCACGCAGGTCGGCATCAAGCTGCTGCAGCGACTGGTGCAGCCATGCATCGGAGGCCGCGCCCGGTGCCCATGCGCCCTCTTCGTGCGGCGCATGGATGTAGACCGGCAGCGGCGTATGCCCGGCCTCGATCGCGGCCTGAAGGGCTGGGTTGTCACGCAGGCGCAGGTCGCGCCGGAACCAGACGAGGGCGACGGACATGGCGGAGGGGCTTACTCGAACGCGCCGACCGAGTCGTGGCTGAGGTTGTCGAAACGGGTGTACTCGCCGAAGAACTTCAGCTTGCACGAGCCGGTCGGGCCACCACGGTGCTTGCCGATGATGATCTCGGCCAGGCCCTTGTCCGGCGAACTTTCCTTGTTGTAGTAATCGTCGCGGTAGATGAACACGATCATGTCCGCGTCCTGCTCGATAGCGCCGGATTCGCGAAGGTCGGCCATCACCGGGCGCTTGTCGGTACGTGTTTCCAGCGAGCGGTTGAGCTGGGACAGCGCGATCACCGGCACGTTAAGCTCCTTGGCCAGGCCCTTGAGCGAACGCGAGATCTCGGAGATTTCGGTGGCGCGGTTCTCGCTGTTGCCCGGCACGCTCATCAGCTGCAGGTAGTCGATCACCACCAGGCCCAGGTCGTGCTCGCGCTTGAGGCGGCGGCACTTGGAGCGCAGCACTTCCGGCGACACGCCCGGCGTGTCGTCGATGAAGATCTTGGTTTCCTTCAGCATGCGGATGGCACCGGTGACGCGGCTCCAGTCCTCGTCCTCGAGCTGGCCGGTACGCAGGCGCTGCGCGTTGATGCGGCCATTGGAGGAGATCAGGCGCATCGCCAGCTGCGAGGCCGACATTTCCATCGAGAACACCGCCACGCCCTTCTTCGACTTGATCGCGGCGTATTCGGCGATGTTCAGCGCGAAGGTGGTCTTGCCCATCGCCGGACGCGCGGCAAGGATGATCAGGTCGGTCGGCTGCAGGCCGGCGGTCATCGCGTCGAAGTCGTTGTAGCCGGTCGGCAGGCCGGTGATGTTGCCGCCGTTCTCGAAGCGGTTGCGCAGCTCCTCGAAGGCGTCCTTCAGTGCGCCGGGCATGGCCACGAAGTCGGTCCGCCCGCGCGCGCCCTGCTCGGCGATGGCGAACACCGACTTCTCGGCGGTGGCCAGCAGTTCGGTGCTGTCGCGCCCTTCGGGCTGGAAGCCGTCATTGACGATGTCGGTGCCCACCTGGATCAGCTGCCGCAGCACCGCCTTGTCACGCACGATCTCGGCGTAGGCGCTGATGTTGGCCGCCGACGGCGTGGTGCTGGCCAGCTCGATCAGGTACGCACCATCGCCCACCTGGTCCAGCTTGCCCTGCGACTCGAACCATTCCCCCAGGGTCACCGCGTCGAACGGGCGGTCACGCTCGGACAGCTCGCGGATGGCGCGGTAGATCAGCTGGTGGTCGCGGCGGTAGAAGTCCTTCTCGGTCAGCGCCTCGTTGACCCGGTCGAATGCCTCCGGCGCCAGCATCAGGCCACCGAGCACCGCCTGCTCGGCTTCCACCGAATGCGGGGGTACGCGCAGGGCATCAATGCGCTGTTCGCCGCGCTCAGCGCGGTCGTTGCGGTCGGAACGGAAACCAGTACGAGCGGACATAAGAAAAACGTGATTCCTGCGCTAAGGCACTACGGCCATGGTAGGTGGGCATCTGCCACCGGGGTACGGACAACTCTGTGGATAACCTGTCCACAATTCCAGCCCCCGCGGCCTGGCGGGGCGTTCCTGAGTGGGCGGCCATACAGAAAGAAGCACCCGGCGCCGTTGCGGCGCCGGGTGCCATTATCGCAAAGCCGCCGCGCCCGTGCCGACCGCTCAGCCGGCGTGGTGGGTCCCGATCCAGGCCAGGAAGCGGTCCACGAAGCCCTGCAGGAACGTCCGCGTGGCCTCGTTGGTGATCGTGCCGTCGGCCTCGATCAGACCCTCCTTGAAGTGCAGGAAGGCCTCCGGCTGCGCCAGCACCGCCAGATTCACGAAGACCAGCACGTTGCGCAGGTGCTGCTGGGCCAATGCACTGCCGATGGCCCCGATGGAGGCACCGGTCACCGCCGCCGGCTTGCCGTCGAAGGCATTGTCACCATACGGCCGCGACGCGGTGTCGATGGCATTCTTCAGCACGCCGGGGATGGAGCGGTTGTACTCGGGGGTGACGAACAGGACCGCGTCGGCGGCACGCACCTGGTTCTTCATCCGCGTGCCCTGCGCCGGGAACTGGCCGTCGTGGTCCTGGTTGTACAGCGGGATATCGCCGATCTGGATGTACTCGAAGCTGGCCCGGTCCCCGGCCAGCTTCTCCAGCGCATGCGCCAAGCGGCGGTTGATCGAATCCTTGCGCAGGCTACCGACGAAAACGGCAATCTTGTAACGGCTCATGGCGGGCTCCAACCGGAAGATGGAGGCAGGCTAGCCGCCCCCCGCGTTGGACCGGGTGAAGGCCGCGCGCCCCGCCCCGTTCCCGCGAAAGCGGGAGGGGCGAGCTTGCCGCGACGCGCGGGCGTGCCAGCCGGACCGCGATGGCAGGTGCCTCACGCCAGTTGCGCGGCCGCGGCAACGATATCGCCCTCGCCCGGCAGCACCAGCAGGGCGGCACCGGCCAACGGCGTGTAGGTATCGGCACCGGTCACCCGCCGCAGCGGCACCTGGCCGTGGCCGGCCTCGACCAACGCAGTGATCACGCCCTCGCCCACCCCGGCGCTGTGCCGGCCCTCGTCGACCACCAGGATCCGCTTGGCGCCCTTGGCCTGTTCGGCGATCCAGCCTTCGTTCAACGGCACCAGCCAGCGCAGGTCGAGCACCCGCACCTTCCAGCCCTGCGCCTGTTCGATGGCCCTGGCCGCGCGCAGGCTCATCGGCACGCCGTTGCCATAGGTGAAGATCACCAGGTCGTCATTGCCTTCGCCATACGCGCGCCCCTCGCCCAGCGCGATGGCCTGCTCCGGCGCCGGATATGGGAACAGCCATTGCCCATCGCCGGTCTCGTACAGGTCCTTGGTCATGTACAGCGCGATCGGCTCCAGGAAGATGCAGACCCGCCCGTCCACCTTGGCCAGCGCCGCCAGCGTGCGCAGCATCCCCGCCGCATCATCGCCGCGCGACGGGCAGCCCACCACCAACCCGGGGATATCGCGGATGGCGGTGATCGAGTTGTCGTTGTGGAAGTGGCCGCCGAAGCCCTTCTGGTAGCCCAGCCCGGCGATGCGGATCAGCATCGGGTTGCGGTACTGGTCGTTGGAGAAGAACTGCAGCGAGCAGGCTTCGCCACGCACCTGGTCGATGGCGTTGTGCAGGTAGGCCAGGTACTGGATCTCCGGCAGCGGCAGCATGCCCATGTTGGCGAAGCCCTGCGCCATGCCCAGGATCATCGTCTCGTCCAGCAGCGTGTTGAACACCCGGCGCGGGCCGAATGCCTTCTGCAGGCCCTTGGTCACCGTGTAGACGCCGCCCTTCTGCGCCACGTCCTCGCCGAACAGCAGCGTTTCCGGGTACTTGCAGAACAGGTCGTGCAGGGCCTGGTTGATCTGGATGGCCAGGTGCTTGGGCGGCTGGTTCTCCGGCAACGCGGCCTCGCTCCCGAACACCTGCAACCGGCGCTCGGCGTAGTCGGCGCGGGTGGCTTCGTTAGCCACCGGCGCCGGCGAGTACGGCGCCAGCGGTGCAACCACCTCAGCCAGTGCCTTCAGCCGCGGCCGCTGGTCGGCGGCTTCGGCCGCTTCGAAGCAGCGGCGCCGGGTGTGCTCGTACAGCGCCAGCACTTCGTCCTTGTCCATCAGCCCGGATTCCACCGCGATCTGCGCCGAACGCAGCAGCGGGTCACCCGCCTCCACCGCGCACAGTTCCTCCAGGGCCCGCCATTCGATCTCGAAGTCGGTGCCGGCGTGGCCCATCAGGCGGTTGGTGCGCAGGTGCAGGAAGGTCGGTCGGCGGGTGCGGCGGCAATGCTCCACCGCACGCTGCACCTCGGCGTAGCCACCGGCCAGGTCCAGGCCGTCGGCCTGGAAGTAATCCAGCCCGGGCCGGTGGCGGAAACTCTCGCCGATCCAGCCTTCGGGCGTCTTCACCGAGATGCCGATGCCGTTGTCCTCGCAGACGAACAGCACCGGGGCCGGCAGCTTCTGGAAGCTGCTCCACGCCGCGGCGTTGAACGCGGTCTGCGCGGTGGCATGGTTGGCCGAGGCATCGCCGAACGAGCACACGGTGATGCTGTCATCGGGGATCGGCAGCGCATGGCCCAGCCGCTTGCCGGCCTCGATCGCCATCGCCGTGCCCAACGCCTTGGGCAGGTGCGAGGCGATGGTCGAGGTCTGCGGCAACACCCACAGCGGCTTGCTGCCCCACACCTTGTGGCGGCCGCCGCTGGCCGGGTCGTCCTTGCTGGCGGCGAACGACAACGCCGAATCCATCACCGGGTCCATGCCCGGCAGCTTGCGGAAGCGCTCGGCCATGAAGCCACCGGAACGGTAATGCAGGAAGGCCGGATCGGTATGCCGCGTCGCCCGCGCCACCATCGCGTTGCCCTCGTGGCCGGATGAACCAATCGTGTAGAAGACCTTGTTCTGCACGCGCAGCACGCGCGCCATCAGGTCCAGGTGGCGGCTGATCAGTTGTGACTCGAACAGCTCACGGAAGCCGGCCGCATCCAGCGCGCTGCCCGGCAGCACCGGCGCGGCGTCCTGCGGGCCGGCATCCGGCCCACGGCCCAGGCCGTTCACGAATTCGATGAAGTTGGTATCGCAGATCTCGGCGCGGTTCAGGCCCTTCATCCGGGCCGGGATGGGATTCGGTACACGAGCGAACATGCAGACAGGCTCCACGAAACAAGGCGGTGTTGCGGGGGGAAATGGGGGGATCAGCGCGACGCGGCGAAGCGCGCCTGGACCTCGGCGTCCGGCACCGGCATGGCGACGAAGCCAGGCTGGCGGCGGACGTCCTCCAGCCAGCGTTCGACCGCCGGGTACGAAGACAGCGAAATGCCGCCGTCCTCGGCCACGGCGGTGTAGGCGAACAGGGCAATGTCGGCGATGCCGTAATCGCCGCCGGTGAACCAACGGTGGTCGGCCAGGTGGTGGGCCATCACCGCCAACGCCTCGTGGCCGCGCGCACGCAGCCGCGGCAGGTCCGCACGGCGCGGCGAGTCATCCGGCGTCCAGCCACTGATGAAGCGCGCCACGGCGATGTAGGGCTCGTGGCTGTACTGCTCGAAGAACATCCAGGACAGCGCCTGGGCACGTTGCCAGCCATCGGTCGGCAGGAACGGCGTGCCTTCGGCCAACCAGAACAGGATGGCATTGGATTCGGCAAGCACGCGGCCATCGTTGCGCTGCACCACCGGCACCTTGCCGTTCGGGTTCAGCGCCAGGAACTCGGCCGTGCGGGTATCGCCGCCGGCGCTGTCGACCTCTTTCCACTGGTAGCGGGAGCCCAGTTGTTCCAGCAGCAAACGAACCTTGTGGCAGTTGCCCGAACTGGACATGCCGTAAACCGTCAGTGCAGCGGCAGTACTCACAGCGTCGATTCTCCCCGCACCGCGATGGCGTGCGGCAATTGAATATGACCGGAATCGACGCCGGTTGGTAGCTGCAACCGCAGCAATCGGCAGGCGGTCAGCGTGCCGCCAACCAGGCCTGCCGCGACTGCCCCCAAACCTCCACGTCCACCTCATGCGGCGGCGGCAGTCGGGCATTGCGCAGCACCCGCGCACCCAGCTTGCGCGCCACGTGCTGGGAGTTGCTGTTGTCCGGCGCGATGGTATGGATCACCTCCTCCCAGCCCAGCGCATCAAAGGCCCAATCGATGGCCGCGCGTGCGGCTTCCGGGGCGTAGCCGCGTCCCCAGTGCGACGACACGATGCTCCAGCCCACCTCGGTACCCGGCCAGCCGTACGGCTGCCAGGGCCCGACCCGGCCGATCCAGGCCCCGCTGTCCTTCTCGATGACGGAGAACATCGAGTAGCCCAGCAACTGCCAGCTGCCGACCAGCCCGGCCAGGCTGCGCCACGCCACCGGCTTGGGCTGCACGCCACCCAGGTGCTGCATGGCCACCGGGTCGGCGCAGAACGCGGCGAAGGCCTCGAAGTCCTGCCGGCCCGGTGGGCGCAGGATCAGGCGTTCGGTTTCCAGACGCAGATCGAAGATGCTCATGGATCAAGGCTCCTGCCGGGATTGGTCCGAACCCTAACACCTGCCCGGGACATCGGTCGCCTGCGCGATGCGGGCCGGCTCCAAACAAGGAAGGCCGGCAAGATGCCGGCCTTCCAGATGCTCTCGGTGCAGCACGCCTGCTTACTGGCGGCTGCTGCCCCCATCCACCGCGGCGGTCTGCGTCACCACCTGGCCATCCAGCACCGGCAGGCGGTCGCTGCTCGGGCGGTTGTCCATCCGCACGGTCTTTTCCTGGCCCTCGTAGCGGTAGGTCACGTCATAGCCGACCGTGCGGTCGCTGTTGCCCAGCGACACGCGCTCACCCGGACGGCTGTCCATGCGCATCGTGCCGGTGCTGCCATCGGGCTTGCGGTAGGTCACGTTGTAGCCGGTCACGCGGCTGCTTTCGGCAGTGCGCTGCTCGGTGTGGCACTGGCGCTCGGTGCGCTGGACCACACGGCCGCCCACGTGGCGCTTGTCGACCTGGTTGCCGATCACACCGCCGGCCACCGCGCCTGCAGCGGTCGCGGCCTTCTTGCCGTTGCCGCCGCCGATCTGGTTGCCCAGCAGGCCACCGATCACCGCGCCCGCCACGGTGCCGCCGACGTTGCCGTCGCGCTCGGGCAGCCGCTCCTGCACCACCACGTCGTTGCAGACCTCATGCGGGGTGGTGGTGGTCGAGGTCTCGTTGATCGGCTCGGTGCGGGTCACCGTGCCGTACACGCGCTCCTTCTCGGTGACCGGGGCCACCTTCAGCACGTCGGCGTATTCCAGCTTGCCGCCTGCCTCGACCTGCGAACTGGCAGCGGCGTCATCGGCCAGCGGCTGGTTGTCCAGCACCGGGTTCGGTGTCTGCGCGGCCGGCAGCGTGGTGGCCTTGTCGCGCCCCTGCATGAAAGCGGCAGTGGCGATGCCACCCACCAGCAGGGCGCCGGCGGCAACCAGAACAGTAGTGGTCGTGCTTTTCATGGTTCAGCTCCCTGCGGATGGCCCGCGTCTTGATATGGGTGGATTCCAGCACGCCAAAGCTGAACAGAGGCCCGCATGAATGGCATCGGCCTATCGAAAAAGCACGGCACGCCGCAATATCGCGGTTGTTGTACTCCCCAACCACAGGATTTGCCATGTCCCTGATGCTGACGCCGTTTATGGAGTGGGCGCGCAAGCTGCGCTACCCGACCCTGTTCAAGATCACGGCAGGCCTGTTCCTCGTCACGTTGCTGCTGCCGGACCCGATCCCGTTCCTGGACGAGATCCTGTTCGGGCTGGGTACGCTGCTGCTGGCCAACTGGAAGCGACGCAAGGACCCGTCCGACGCGCCGCAGGTGTTGCCGCCACGCAAGTCCTGACCCGTGCAACTGGTCGACAGCCACTGTCACCTCGATGCCGATGCGTTTGACGCCGACCGCGCGGCGGTGATCGCGCGCGCGCAGGCGGCCGGGGTGATCGCGCAGGTGGTGCCGGCGGTGACCGCGGCCAGCTGGCCCAAGCTGCGCCAGAGCTGCACGCTCGCCCCCGGCCTGTTCCCGGCCTACGGGCTGCACCCGATGTTCCTGGCCGAACACCGGCCGCAACACCTGCAGCAGCTGGACGAATGGATCACCCGCGAATCCCCGCGCGCCATCGGCGAATGCGGCCTGGACTTCTTCGTTGAAGACCTGGACCCCGAAGCACAGCGGTTCTATTTCCAGGGCCAGCTCGACCTGGCCCACCGCCACCGGCTGCCGCTGGTGGTGCATGCCCGCCGCGCGGTGGACGAGGTCATCCTGCGCATCCGCCGCACCGGCGGGCTGCAGGGAGTGGTCCACAGCTTTTCCGGCAGCCCGGAACAGGCCCGCCAGTTGTGGCAACTGGGGTTCCTGATCGGCCTTGGTGGCCCCCTCACCTATCCCCGCGCCAACCGCCTGCGCACGCTGGTGGCGCAGATGCCGCTGGAGTTCCTGCTGCTGGAGACCGATGCGCCGGACCAACCGGACGCCGGCATCCGTGGCCAGCGCAACGAACCGGCCCGGCTGGCCAGCATCCTGGAAACCGTCGCCGAGCTGCGCGGGCAGGCGCCGGAAGAAATCGCCGCGCAGACCACCGCCAACGCGCAACGCCTGTTCGGACTGCCGTAGGGGCGGCCCGGGTCGCGAAGTTCGCGAAGCGGCTCCTACGTGGCTTTCTTCTTCAGCAGGACTTCCAGCGCCTTGCCGACCGCGGCGAAGGCGAATGCCCCGGTTATGTGGGTGGCCGCGCCCAGTCCGGCGCCACAGTCCAGCTTCATCGCCTCGTCCGGGCCCAGGTTCGGGCGCAGGCCGCACACGCTGCCGTCGGCCTGCGGGTACTTCACGTTCTCCAGCGAGTACACCGCCGACACGCCGAAGTAGCGCTGCGGGTTCTTCGGGAAATTGAATTCGGCGCGCAGCTTCTTGCGGATCAGCGCCATCATCGCGTCGTGCTCGGTACGCGACACGTCGCGCACCCGCACCAGGGTCGGGTCGGTGCGTCCGCCGGCCGCGCCGACGGTGATCATCGGCAACTTGCGGCGGCGGCACCAGGCAATGGCCTCCACCTTGACCCGGAAGCTGTCGCAGGCATCGATCACCAGGTCGAAGTTGCGGTCCAGCAGTTCGGCCATGTTCGAACCGGTCAGGAACGACTCCACCGCCTCGACCTCGATGTCGGGGTTGATCGCCTTGCAGCGCTCGGCCATGGCCAGCGCCTTGTTGCGACCGTACTGGCCCGCCAGCGCGGGCAGCTGCCGGTTGGTGTTGGACACGCAGATGTCGTCGGCGTCGATCAGGCTCAGGTGCCCGACCGCCGAGCGCGCCAGCGCCTCGACCACCCAGGACCCCACCCCGCCCATGCCGACCACGGCCACCCGGCAGCCGGCCAGGTGCTCGATGGTCCCGGCACCGTACAGCCGGTCGATGCCGGCGAATCGCTCACGCAGTTGTTCTTTCATCCGCCCATTTTAGCCGGGACGGCATAATGGCCGGGCAGTACCCCTACAACGACCATGCCACGTAGCCCGGAGCCAACGCATATGTCCGAACCCGTCCGCCAGCCGTCCAAGGCTGCCCGTTATCTCTATGTCCTCATCGCCGGCCTGCTGATCGGCGTGGTGGCGACGGTGATGGGCATGCGTGCCATCCAGGCCCGCCAGGACCATTTCCCCGACAGCCTGATGACGGTGATGTCCAAGCAGGTGCAACTGCTGGGTGAAAGCCAGAAGCAGAACCGCTGCACCATCAACGACACCGCCCCGCGCGTGCAGACCCTGCGCGCCCTGGCCAACGACCTGGAAGTCGCCTTCCCCGGCCTGCGTGACGACGAGCGGTTCCAGCAGCATGCCAACCGCTTCCGGGCCACCCTCAACGACGCCCTGGCCAAGCCGGCGGCGGACTGTGCCAGCCTGGCGGCGCTGTCCCAGAAGATCGGCAGCGACTGCAAGAGCTGCCACCAGGACTTCAAGTAATCCATCGGTGAATATCGCGTTCACATGTGGTTGGCCCTCCATTCACATGTGAAACGACAGGATCTACGCCGTCGGGTAAGCACTTACCTTTTTGTTCACTGGCGAAGGAGAAGCACCATGAAGATTCAGTTGATCGCCGCAGGCGCCATTGCCAGTCTAGCTCTGGCCGGTTGCGCCACGTCGCCCGGTTACGGCGGCGGCTACAACGGTGGTGGCGGCTACGGGAGTGGCAACAACTACAACCAGAACCGCTGCGCCGATTGCGGCATCGTCACCCGCATCAACGCCGTGTCCTCCGGCCGCACCGCACCGACGGCGACCGGCGCGATCCTGGGCGGCATCGTCGGCGCCGTGGCCGGCCATGAGATCTCCGACCACACCGGCGGCAGCAAGGGCAACCAGAACATCGCCGCCGTGGCCGGCGCCGCCGCCGGCGCGCTGGCAGGCAACAAGATCCAGCAGAACGTCACCGGCGAGTCCTATGACATCCAGGTGCGCATGGACGACGGCCGCGTGATCATGGTCAACCAGAAGAACCTCAACGGCGTGGCAGAGAATGCCTACGTCCGCGTGGTCAATGGCCGCGTGGTACTGCGCTGATCCAGGCAACCGCCACGCCGGAAAAGGAAAGGCCCGCTTGCGCGGGCCTTTCTTTTGTCATGCCAGCCTGTCTGTATCAGACCGGCTGCACGGCGTCGGCCTGCAGGCCCTTCTGGCCCTGGACGACGGTGAAGGAGACCTTCTGGCCTTCCTTCAGGCTCTTGAAGCCCTGGGTCTGGATGGCGCGGAAGTGCACGAACACATCCTCACCATTCTCACGGCTGATGAAGCCAAAGCCCTTGGCATCGTTGAACCACTTGACGGTACCGGTTTCGCGATCGGACATCTCGACTAACTCCCTGTTGCTCTCTCTCGTTTGATGGAACGCCCCGGAAGGCGGCTGATTGCAAGGAGGAAGCGAGGTGCAACGATGCAGCAAATCGTGCGATCTACCCATCAGGCCACGATTCACGGTGACCTTGCCAAGCTCAGCGGCTGCAACTTAACCCGGGAAAAATCAAATTGCAATCCCGGTGAAGCCGTTAAAGTCAACCCCCAATGGACCCTTTCAGAACCAATATGGACTATTCATTCATCTTCTATACGGTTGCGGCCCTGCTCGTATTGACCGGCATCGCCGGCATCATCCTGCCCGCGCTGCCCGGTGTCCCGCTGGTGTTCGTGGGCCTGCTGGTGGCCGCTTGGACGGAAGGGTTCGAACGTGTCGGTTGGATCACGCTGGTCGTGCTTGGCGTTTTGACCGTCATTTCCATCATCATCGACATCATATCGACGGTGATCGGCGCAAAGAAGGTGGGCGCCAGCCGCCTGGCGCTGGTCGGCTCGGCGGTCGGCACGGTGGCCGGCCTGTTCTTCATGCCGATCGGCCTGTTCGTCGGCCCCTTCCTGGGCGCGCTGGGCGGCGAGTACCTGCACGGGCGCAAGCTGGGCCAGGCCACCAAGGTCGGCCTCGGCACCTGGCTGGGCATCGTGCTGGGCGTTGCCTTCAAGCTGGGCCTGGCCATGACCATGGTCGCGGTGTTCGCGGTGGCGTGGTTCGTCAACTGAGCGCGCGGCCAAGACTCCCCCTACACGGGGCAATCGCCGACAATGTCCGCCGGAGCACGGATGCCGCTTTGCTGCGGAAATCCCCGGCCCTTTGCCATGACCGGAACCCCACCATGCCGAACACGCCCCTTCGCTATGCCCTGCTGACCGTCCTGGCCAGCGCCAGCGCCTCCGCGCTGGCCCAGGAATCCCTTACCGCCCCCGCATCGCCACAGGCCTGCTTCGCGCTGGACTCCGACGCCGCGCGCCTGGCCTGCTACGACAGCGCGCTGGGGCGCAGCCCCGCCGACACCCGTGCCGCCGATGCCGCGGCCAACGCCGCGCAGGCCGCTCGCAAGGAAGCCAAGGTCAGCGCCAAGGCCCTGGATGAGGAAGACCCGCGCCGCAACGAGCTGTTCGCCCACGACGAGCTGGCGGCAATGGCCGCCAACGCCGGCCGCGGCTCGCTGCTGGACAGCCGCTGGGAGCTGGCCAAGGACTCCAAGCTCGGCCTGTTCCAGCTGCGCGCCTACAAGCCGGTGTACCTGCTGCCCGCGTTCTGGAGCAGCAAGCCCAACGAGATGCCGCACTCGCCCAACCCCAACAACACGGTCACCGAGCCGGAAGCACTGAACAGCACCGAGCTGAAGTTCCAGCTCAGCTTCAAGACCAAGGTGGCCGAGAACCTGTTCGGCGACAACGGCGACATCTGGGTCGGTTACACCCAGAGCTCGCGCTGGCAGGCCTACAACAGCGAACTGTCGCGCCCGTTCCGCGAGACCAACTACGAACCGGAAGTGATGCTGGCCTTCCGCAACGGCTATTCGCTGCTGGGCTGGAACGGCCGCATGACCGGCATCAGCCTCAACCACCAGTCCAACGGCCGCAGCGACCCGCTGTCACGCAGCTGGAACCGGGTGATCTTCAACTTCGGCCTGGACCGCGAGAACTGGGCCCTGATGCTGCGCCCGTGGTACCGCATCCCCGAAGGCGACCGCGACGACAACAACCCGGACATCGAGGACTACATCGGCCGTGGCGATGCCACCCTGGTGTACAACCGCAATGGCCACGAACTGGCCATCACCGGCCGCCACTCGCTGCGCAGCGGCGACCGCTCGCATGGCTCGCTGCAGGTGGACTACGGCTTCCCGATCAACAACCTGCTGCGCGGCCACGTGCAGGTGTTCGATGGTTATGGCGAGAGCATGATCGACTACAACCACCGGGCCACCTACATCGGCGTCGGCGTATCCCTGCTGGAGTGGTACTGAGGCAATGAAGGCAACCCTCTGGCACAACAACCGCTGCTCCAATTCACGTGGCGCGCTGGCCCTGCTGCAGGAAGCCGGCGTGGACGTGGAGGTCATCAACTACCTGGAGACACCGCCTTCGATCACCGAGCTGCGCACGCTGCTGGCCGAAATGGGCATGCCTGCCCGCGACCTGCTGCGCAGCAAGGAAGCGGCGTATGCCGAGCTGGGCCTTGCCGACAAGCTGGACGACGAGCCGGCGCTGGTCCGGGCCATGCATGCCCACCCCGTCCTGATCAACCGGCCGATCGTGCGCACCGCCAAGGGCACCGCCCTGTGCCGCCCGCCGGAGACGGTGCTGCAACTGATCGACTGAGCCGCCTGGCGTGGCCGTCCACTGGCGGCCACGGTCTCCGCGCCCATTCAGCGCTCTGCGGCCTTCGCCGCGACGATCGCGTCGTACAGCTCCTCGAAGCTCTTGCTGGGCTGGAACAACCGGCCATTGATGAAGAACGTCGGCGTGCCGCCGACGCCACTGCGCAGGGCGCCATCGATGTCATCCTGGATGCGCCGCATGTAGCGGGCATCCTCCATCGCGGCAACCAGCCCGTCCTCCGGCAGGCCCAGTTCGCGCATCAGCTCCCGGTAGATCACCTCACCCAGCTGCTGCTGGCTGCGGAACAGGGCGTCGTGGGCCGGCCAGAACTGCCCCTGCGCGGCGGCATACTCGGCCGTGATCGCCGCCGGCAGCGCCTGCGGGTGCGACTGGACCAGCGGGAAGTTGCGGAACACCACGCAAAGCTCGTCGCCGAACCGCTGCTGCAGCCGCTTCACCAGCGAGAACGCCTCGCCGCAGTAGGGGCACTGGTAATCGGCATACTCGACCAGCACCACGGGCGCATCCAGCCGCCCCTGGTAATGGTCCTGCGCACTTACCGGAACACTCAGCACACTCATCGGCTCACTCCGGACAGGAATCAACGGCGTCGCACCATCGCCCGGCACCCCGGGCGCGTGCTCTGCCGGCCACGCTACGCCTGGACCCGCGCAGCCCGCGTGAAACCGGGCGCCCCCCTTTCCCATGCCGGGAACGGCGGGCAGAATCCCTGCGAGCCCGACAGGAAGTCCGTGTATGACCCGACCGCATCGTTCGTTCTTCGCCTATGGTTCTGCCCTGCTGGGGGTGCTGAGCCTGATGGCGGTCGCCTGCTTCCACTTCCCCGAACTGCTGACCAGCCGCGAGTTCCGCGCCGTCTACAACGAGCAGTTCGCCCGCCACCTGCTGCTGGTCGGGCTGGCGGCGGCCTTCATCATGGGCACCTTCGCCATCCTGCGTGACCGCAACAAGCGCATCGCCACGCTGGGCGTGGGCACGGCCACCCTCGCGGTGCTGCTGGGCGGCACCAACGTGCAGTTCGACCCGGTCGGGCAGACGCCGTACTCGCTCGGCCTGGATTGGTTCGTGCTTTCCCTGTTCTTCTCGGCGCTGGTGTTCGTGCCGCTGGAGCGCTACCTGGGCAAGCGCGTGCTGTCGCCGCTGCGGCCCGGCTGGCGCACCGACGTGGGCTACTTCTTCATGAGCCACGTGCTGGTGCAGTTCATCCTGATCCTGGTGACCGCTTCCACCTCGACCATCGCCGGGCTTGCGGCGTTTCCTTCATTGAAAGCGTTGATCCAGTCGCTGCCGGTCTGGGCGCAGTTCCTGATCGCCGTATTCGTGGCCGACATGGCCCAGGCCCTGTTGCATCGCGCGTACCACAACATTCCCTGGCTCTGGCGTTTCCACGCGGTGCACCACTCCAGCCGCCACATGGACTGGCTGGCCGGCTCGCGCATCCACATCGTCGAGATCGTGATGACGCGCAGCGCGGTGCTGCTGCCGCTGCTGGTCATGGGCTTTTCCACGCCCGCGGTGAACGCCTACGTGATCCTGGTCGGCCTGCAGGCCGTGCTGGCGCACGCCAACCTGGGCATCCGCTTCGGCTGGCTGGAGTACCTGCTGGTGCTGCCGCGTTACCACCACTGGCACCACGCGCGGCAGAAGGAATACGTGGACGTGAACTACGCCATCCACCTGCCATTGGTGGACATGCTGATGGGCACCTTCAAGCTGCCGCGCGACCAGGCACAGTGGCCGGAAGAGTACGGCGTGATGAAGCTGGAGACGATGCCGAAGGGGATCATCCAGCAGCACCTCATGCCGTTCCAGGGCGGGCGCAAGTACGAGGACTTCGTGGATTGATGCCGGGCTTGGCGCCTTGCCGTCGCGCGAAGGCGGCGTTGGGGCGCCGCCAACTCACATCCAGTCGGTGATGCCCTCGCGGCGGTAGACCTCGGCGAATGCCGGGCGCGCCTTCATGCGTGCGGCATGCGCGGCCAGCACGGGCCACTGGTCGGTCGGGCGCGGCATGTTGCGGCTCCAGCGCATCAGCATGGTCAGCAGGAAATCGACCACGCTGGCCCGCTCACCCAGTACGTAGGGACCATGCGCCTGCAGGTGGTCGGCCATTTGCTGCCAGGCCGCTTCCAGCTGCAGGCGCGCGCGTTGCTTCACCTCGGCGACGTTGGCCTCACCGGCCGGCTCATCCGGGTAGAACCAGGCGCGATAGGCCGGCATCAGCGTGTACACGCAGAAGCAGATCCAGCGGTAGTAATCACCCCGCGCCGGACTGCCCGGCAGCGGCGCGAGTCCGGCCGCCGGGTGCAGATCGGCCAGGTGCATGGCGATGGCCGCCGATTCGGTCAGCACCTGCCCGTCCAGAACCAGCGTGGGCACGCGGCCGGCCGGATTCAGCGCCAGATAGTCGGCCGACTTCTGCTCGCGGCGGTCGAAGTCCAACTGGTGCAGTTCGTGCTCGATGCCCAGTTCGAGCAACAGCCAATGCACGACCAGCGAGGCGGTGCTTTGCGAGCCATACAACACGACGGACATGGGCAACTTCCAAGGGGGCGATGCGGCATTCTAGCCTCGGCAGGAGCGGCCTCGGCCGCGAAGCCAGCACACATTCAAACCTTCCCGGCTTCGCGCCCGAAGGCGCTCCTGCGGTCTATTGGCAGCCGGCCATGCAGCTGTTGAGGCGCTCGCCGCACACTGCCGCGGCCGAACGGTTCTGGCAGAACGCCTGCGAGGTCTGGCAGGCACCGCGCAGCTCCGGGTTGGTGATCTTGTCGCACTGGTTGTTCCGGCCCGCCTCGCCGCAATCCCCGTAACTGCGCGGGTTGGCATTGCAGGCCTGGTAGCGGCTCTGGCAATAGGTCACGCAGGCCGCCGGATCCTTGGGAGCATCGCGCCAACCGCCATTGCTGCAGGCGGCAAGCAGCAGCACCGTCGAAACCATCACCCATCCGAATCCGCGCATCGGCCCTTCCTCGAAAACGACGATGGCCCGAGCATAGCCCGGGCCATCGCGATATCTCCAGTGACAGTGGCGAGACTTACTCCACGATCACCGGAATCTTGCCGATGCGGGCCTGCCACTCACGCGGGCCGGTCTTGTGCACCGATTCGCCGGTGGAATCCACCGCCACGGTCACCGGCATGTCCTGCACGGTGAACTCGTAGATCGCTTCCATCCCCAGGTCAGCGAAGCCCACCACCCTGGAGGCCTTGATCGCCTTGGACACCAGGTAGGCCGAACCGCCGACCGCCATCAGGTAGGCCGACTTGTTGTCACGGATGGCCTCGATCGCGGCCGGGCCACGCTCGGCCTTGCCGACCATGCCCAGCAGGCCGGTCTGCTCCAGGATCTGGCGGGTGAACTTGTCCATGCGGGTGGCGGTGGTCGGGCCGGCCGGGCCCACCACTTCGTCGCGCACCGGATCGACCGGGCCCACGTAGTAGATGAAACGGCCCTTCAGGTCGACCGGCAGTTCTTCACCCTTGTTGAGCATGTCGACCATGCGCTTGTGCGCGGCGTCGCGGCCGGTCAGCAGCTTGCCGTTGAGCAGCAGGGTCTGGCCCGGCTTCCAGCTGGCCACTTCTTCCGGAGTGACGGTGTCCAAGTCGACACGGGTGCCCTTGGAGGCGTCGTAGGTGATCTGCGGCCAGTCTTCCAGCGACGGCGGCTCCAGCATCACCGGGCCGCTGCCGTCCAGGGTGAAGTGCGCATGGCGGGTGGCGGCGCAGTTCGGGATCATCGCCACCGGCAGGTTGGCGGCGTGGGTCGGGAAGTCCTTGACCTTGATGTCCAGCACCGTGGTCAGGCCGCCCAGGCCCTGCGCACCGATGCCCAGCGCGTTGACCTTCTCGTACAGCTCCAGGCGCAGCTCTTCGGCGCGGTTGGACGCGCCACGGGCCTGCAGGTCGGTGATGTCGATCGGCTCCATCAGCGATTCCTTGGCCAGCAGCATCGCCTTCTCGGCGGTGCCGCCGATGCCAATGCCGAGCATGCCCGGCGGGCACCAGCCGGCGCCCATGGTCGGCACGGTCTTGAGCACCCAGTCAACGATGGAGTCGGACGGGTTGAGCATGGCGAACTTGCTCTTGGCCTCCGAGCCACCGCCCTTGGCGGCCACGATCACATCGACCGTGTCACCCGGCACGACCTTGATGTTGACCACGCCCGGGGTGTTGTCCTTGGTGTTGGTACGCTTGCCGGCCGGGTCGGCCAGCACAGAGGCGCGCAGCTTGTTGTCCGGGTAGGCGTAGGCGCGGCGGATGCCCTCGTTGGCCATGTCCTCGACGCCCATGGTGGCGTCGTCCCAGCGCACGTTCATGCCGATTTCCAGGAACACGGTGACGATGCCGGTGTCCTGGCAGATCGGGCGGTGGCCCTCGGCGCACATGCGCGAGTTGATCAGGATCTGCGCGATCGCCTCCTTGGCGGCCGGCGATTCCTCGCGCTCGTAGGCGGCGGCGAGGTTCTTGATGTAGTCGACCGGGTGGTAGTACGAGATGTACTGCAGCGCGTCGGCGACGGACTGGATGAGGTCTTCCTGCTTGATCGATGTCACGGCTTGCTCGCTTGCTGAAGGCTGGCGGGGGTTCAGCCGGGCATTTTACGCCCTGCCGCCAACCCGTGCTCCCGTGCATCGCGCCCGGCGGCGCTCCTACACTGTCACGCCGGTCCGCGCTGCCGCGTCCTTGTCGCATGAACGCCGAAACCCCCTTCCAGACCCACCGCCCGCGCCTGATGGCGCTCGCTTACCGCCTGCTCGGCAGCCGTGCCGATGCCGAGGACATCGTCCAGGACGCCTGGCTACGCTGGGCCGAGGCGGCCCCGGGCAGCATCGCCGACCCGGAAGCCTGGCTGGTCACCGTCACCACCCGGCTGGGGCTGGACCGCCTGCGTGCCGCCTCCCGGCAGCGCGTGGACTACATCGGCCCCTGGCTGCCGGAGCCGCTGCAGGTCTCGCTGGACCTGCCCGCCCCACCCGCCCCGGACCAGGTCCACGCCCTGGCCCAGGACCTGTCGCTGGCCTTCCTGACCCTGCTCGAACAGCTCAGCCCCGACGAACGTGCCGCCTTCCTGCTCAAGGAGGTGTTCGACCACGACTATCCGCAGATCGCCCGCCTGCTCGGCCACGGCCAGGCCAACTGCCGCCAGCTGGTCCACCGCGCCCGCCAGCGCCTGCAGGCCGGCCGGCCGCGCTTCGAAGCCGATGGCACCCAGCACCGCCAGCTGTTGGCGCGCTTCATGGACGCCTGCCAGGACGGCGACAGCGATGCCATCCAGGCCTTGCTGCACACCAATGCGCGCCTGCTTTCCGACGGCGGCGGCGTGGTGACCGCGGCAATCCGTCCGTTGCTCGGCGCCGAGCGCATCGGCCGCCTGTTCTGGGCCATCGCGCGGCGTGGTGGCGCCCAACCGGCCCGGCTGGGCAGCGTCAACGGACAACCGGCCATCCTGCGTTTCCACGCCGGCCAGCTGCACTCGGTCACCACCATCGAGGTGGTCGATGGCCGCATCGCCACCATCTACAGCGTGCTCAATCCGAACAAGCTGCCCAACTCTGTCACAGCCGGCGACGCTGGCGCGTCCTTGCAGTGAAAGACGGCCACCGTGGCCGTCATGGAGCCCATGATGTCTTCGTCCAATTCCCCCCGCGTCCCCTATACCCGCCTGGCTGCCGAGGCGTTCAAGGGCCTGCTCGCCACCAGCAAGGCCGTGCACGACAGCTCCATCGACTCGGACCTGCTTGAACTGGTGTTCCTGCGGGTGTCGCAGATCAATGGCTGCGGCTACTGCATGGACATGCATGCGACCACGCTGCGCAAGGCCGGCATCGCGCCGCGCAAGCTCGACACCCTGCCGGCCTGGCATGAAAGCCGCTTCTTCGATGCCCGCGAGCGCGCCGCACTGGGCTGGGCCGAAGCCCTGACCCGCCTGCCCGACGGCGCCCCGTCGCAGGCTGCCTTCGACGCCCTGGCGCCGCACTTCGATGACAAGGGCATCAGCGACCTGAGCATGGGCGTGGCGGTGATCAACGCCTGGAACCGGCTGGGCGCGGGCCTGCTGCCACCGCTTCCCTGAGAAAGCGCCAGGCAAGCACCCGGCCAGCGTCGCCCGGTCCGATGGCCGGTTCCCGCGCCAGACCGCACAATACGCGGCATGGGAACCCTCGTCCTGATCCTCGACCTCATCGGCACCTTCGTCTTCGCCCTGTCCGGGGCGACGATGGGGGTGCGCCGGCGGCTGGATATCTTCGGCGTGCTGGTGCTGTCCTTCGCCGCCGCGCTGGCCGGCGGCATCACCCGCGACCTGCTGATCGGCGCCACCCCGGTCGCGGCGATCAGTGACTGGCGCTACCCGGCCATCACCCTGGCCGCAGGCGTGGTGACGTTCTTCTGGGCACCGCTGATCGAGCGCCTGCAGTACCCGGTGCGGATGTTCGATGCGATGGGCCTGGCCCTGTTCGCGGTGGCCGGCACGCAGAAGGCGCTGGCGTTCGGCATCGCCCCGCCGATGGCCGCCGCGTTGGGCATGTTGACCGGCATCGGCGGCGGCATCGCTCGCGACGTACTGCTGGCGCAGGTGCCGCTGGTGCTGCAGGCCGAGCTGTACGCGGTGGCCGCGTTGGCCGGCGCGGCGGTCGTGGCCGTGGGCTACTGGCTGGGCCTGCCGCCCCTGCCCTGCGCACTGGCCGGCGCCGCGCTGTGCTTCGGGCTGCGCATGATGGCCATGCATTTCGGCTGGCACCTGCCGGTGGCGCTGCAGTCCTCCGATCCGCCACCGCCGGAAGGCCCGCGCCGCTGAGCCTGCCGAACGGGAAGTAACGACATGCTCACGCCGCTTGCGCCATGTTGGGGCTTCTTTTGCAGGAGACGACCATGGCATCACAACGTTCCGACACCCTGATTGGCGATGACGTGGTCCGCAGCCTCGGCCAGCAGGGCCAGTCCTCGCAGGTCCTGGTTCAGGTCAAGGATGGGCAGGTCACGCTGTCCGGTGACGTCCCCAGCACCGCCGCCAAGCATCAGGTCGAACAGTTGGTGGCGGGCATTGATGGCGTGCGCGGCGTGCACAACCACCTCAATGTCGACACCGGCACCCGCTCGTTCGGTGAACGCGGCCAGGCCGTGCGCGATAACCCCGACGGCCGCGACGACGCACAGATGGGCGACATCGACCTCGGCAAGGACGGCTGAACGCAGCGGTACGCGGTAACCTGAAGCGGCCCCCGTCCGCCTGAGCCGCCATGCCGCATCCCGCTTCCGCACCGACCAACGCCTCGGGCAAGCAACCCAGTTTCCGTGAGCGCATGGATGCCATGCGCAACCTGCCGCCGTTCCTGCGGCAGGTCTGGCAGACCAGCCGCTGGTTGACCCTCACCAGCCTGGGCCTGCGCCTGATCCGCGCGCTGATGCCGGTGGCGATGCTGTACGTGGGCAAGCTGATCATCGACGAGGCCGTGCGCCTGGCCGCTGCCGGCGCGATGCCGCCGCTGGGCGAGGCGCTGGCCAGCGGCCACCTCAGCACCCTGCTGGAACTGCTGCTGCTCGAACTGGGCATCGCCATCGGCTCGGACCTGCTCGGCCGGCTGGTCAATTACGCCGATTCATTGCTGTCGGAGCTGTTCACCAACGCGACCAGCGTGCGCCTGATGGAGCATGCCGCCGAGCTGGACCTGGAGGACTTCGAGGACCCGGACCTGCAGGACAAGCTCGACCGCGCCCGGCGCCAGACCATGGGCCGCATGAGCCTGATGGCGCAGCTGTTCGGGCAGGCGCAGGACATGATCACCGTGATCAGTTTCGCCGCCGGCCTGGTGATGTACGCACCGTGGCTGATGCTGTTGCTGGCGGTGGCGCTGGTGCCGGCCTTCATCGGCGAATCGCACTTCAACACGCTGGGCTATTCGCTCAATTTCAGCTGGACGCCGGAGCGGCGCCAGCTTGACTACCTGCGCCAGGTCGGCGCCAGCGTCGAGACCGCCAAGGAGGTGAAGATCTTCAACCTCCACCGCTTCCTGATCGACCGCTACAAGCTGCTGGCCGAACGCTTCTACCGCGCCAACCGCGCCTTGGCACGCAAGCGTGCGGTATGGGGCACGCTGCTGGCCGCGCTCGGCACGCTGGGCTACTACGCCGCCTATGCCTACATCGCCTGGCGCACCATCCGTGGCGAGTTCAGCATCGGCGACCTGACCTTCCTGTCGGGCAGCTTCATGCGCCTGCGCCAACTGCTCGAAGGCCTGCTGAGCGGCTTCTCGCAGGTGGCCAGCCAGGCCTTGTACCTGGACGACCTGTTCTCGTTCTTCGCGATCAAGCCCGAGATCCATTCCACCCCGGACGCCATCGCCATCCCGCGCCCCATCCGCGAGGGCTTCGTGTTCGAGAACGTCGGCTTCCGCTACCCCGATGCCGCACGCTGGGCAGTGCGGCACCTCGACTTCCAGTTGCGTGCGGGCGAAGTGATCGCGCTGGTCGGCGAGAACGGTGCCGGCAAGACCACCCTGGTCAAGCTGCTCGCACGGCTGTACGACCCCGATGAGGGCCGCATCCTGCTCGATGGCCGCGACCTGCGCGACTATGACCTGGACGACCTGCGCGCCAACATGGGCGTGATCTTCCAGGACTTCGTGCGCTACCACCTGTCGGCCGGGGAAAACATCGGCGTCGGGCTGGTCGAAGCCATGGACGACCAGGCCCGCATCCGCGATGCCGCCCATCGCGCGCTGGCCGACGAGGTGATCGAAGGCCTGCCCAATGGCTACGCGCAGTTGATCGGCCGCCGCTTCAAGACCGGCGTGGACTTGTCCGGCGGCCAGTGGCAGAAGATCGCCATCGCCCGCGCCTACATGCGCGATGCGCAGGTGATGATCCTCGACGAGCCCACTGCCGCGTTGGACGCACGCGCCGAGTTCGAGGTGTTCCAGCGCTTCAAGGAGTTGTCGGACAACCGCACCGCCGTACTGATCTCGCACCGCTTCTCCTCGGTTCGCATGGCCGACCGCATCCTGGTGCTGGCCGACGGCCGCATCGAGGCCAGCGGCACCCACGCGCAGTTGATGACCGAAGGTGGCCGCTACGCCGAGCTGTTCGAGCTGCAGGCGGCGGGTTACCGCTGAGCCGGGAAGCCAGCGGAGGGTGCCGAGCCATGCCCCCTCCCCGACCCGTCCCTTGCCTGCGGCAAAGGGAGGGCGCCGAACCGCTTCTCCGGCGATGGGACCGAGTAAATCGCCTCAAATGCGATTCATTCCCATTTGAGTCAATTCGGCTAGAATAGCCGCGACACTCCAAATCCGAACCACAGCAATGTCTTCCGCTTTTGGCGCCGAAACGGTGCTCGAAGTCCGTCACTGGACGGACGCCTACTTCAGTTTCTCCACCACCCGCGACAGCGGCTTCCGCTTCGACAACGGCCAGTTCGTGATGATCGGCCTGGAAAACGAAGGCGCCCGCCCGCTGATGCGCGCCTATTCCATCGCCAGCGCCAACTGGGAAGAGCAGCTGCACTTCTTCAGCATCAAGGTGCAGGACGGCCCGCTGACCTCGCGCCTGCAGCACCTGAAGGTGGGCGACAAGGTCCTGGTCGGCAAGAAGCCCACCGGCACCCTGCTGATCAGCGACCTGCACCCGGGCAAGCACCTGTACCTGCTGGGCACCGGTACCGGCCTGGCGCCCTGGCTGAGCATCGTCAAGGACCCGGAAACCTACGAGCGCTTCGAGAAGGTCATCGTCTGCCACGGCGTGCGCTTCGAGAAAGACCTGGCCTACCGCGACTACTTTGAGAAGGAACTGCCGCAGGACGAGATCCTGGGCGACATCGTCCGCGACAAGCTGCTGTACTACCCGGCGGTCACCCGCGAGCCGTTCCCCAACCAGGGCCGGTTGACCACGCTGATGGAAACCGGGCAGATGCAGCAACGCCTGGGCCTGCCGACGCTGGACCCGGCCAACGACCGCTTCATGATCTGCGGTAGCCCGCAGATGCTGGCCGACCTGCGCAGCGTGCTCGACGCACGCGGCTTCGAAGTATCCACCCGCATCGGCACGCCGGGGCACTACGTGTTCGAGCGGGCCTTCGTCGAGAAGTAAGCCAGGCAAGCACCCGGCGTGACCACGTGCAACGGCTGGGTCCTGCGGGGATCCAGCCGTTGTCGTATCCGGCGGCTCAGCCCAGCGCCGCGCGGATATCCGCTTCCAGCGATTCCGGACGCGCGGTCGGCGCGTAGCGGGCAAGTACCTGCCCGTCGCGGCCAACCAGGAACTTGCTGAAGTTCCACTTGATCGCACCGATGCCCAGCGCCCCGCGCTTCTGCCGTTGCAGCCAGTGCCAGAGCGGATGGGCCTCCGGGCCGTTGACCTTGATCTTGCCCGACATCGGGAAGCTCACCCCGTAATTGAGCGCACAGAAGCTGGCGATCTCACCGGCTTCACCCGGCTCCTGGTGGCCGAACTGGTCGCAGGGGAAGCCGATCACCACCAGGCCCAGCGGCCCCAGCTCACGCCACAGGCGCTCCAGCCCTTCGTACTGCGGCGTGAATCCGCATTTGGAGGCGGTGTTGACCAGCAGCAGCACCTTGCCGCGGAATCCGTCGAGCGCCAGCGGCTGCCCATCCAGCGCCGTGGTCTGGAAATCGTATGCACTGGTCATGGCTGCACCTCCGGAATGAGCCTGCAAGCCTACGTCATCGCGGTCTCATCGGCGGCCAACATACGCCAACCGCCTCGCCCATGCCGTTCGGCACACCCCCTGCCCTGCGCCCCGGGTTACCCTTTCCGATCAGTCTTATCCGGAGTTTCCGACTTGAATACCCGCCTTGCCCTTGCCCTTGCCGCGACCCTGGGCCTTGCCCTGCCGGCCTACAGCGTGACTGCCCACGCCGCCACCGCCCAGACCGCCCAGCAGGCCAACCCGTTCTTCGCCGAAAGCACGCTGCCGCTGCATTACCCGCAGTTCGACAAGATCAAGGACAGCGACTTCGCCCCGGCATTCGACGCAGGCATGGCCCAGCAGCTGAAGGAAGTGGAGGCGATCGCCAACAACCCGGCCGCACCGACCTTCGACAACACCCTGATCGCGCTGGAAAACAGCGGCGCCATCCTGGACCGCGCCACCACCGTGTTCTTCGCGCTGATCGGCGCGGACACCAACGACGCGCGCAAGAAGCTGCAGGCGGACTACTCGGCCCGGTTCGCCGCCCACAGCGACGCCATCAACCTCAATGGCAAGCTGTTCAGCCGCATCGAGACCCTCTACAACGACCGCGCCAAGCTGGGCCTGGATGCCGAGGGCCTGCGCCTGGTCGAGAAGTACTACGACAACTTCGTCCGCGCCGGCGCCAAGCTGTCCGACGCCGACAAGGCCAAGCTCAAGGACATGAACGCCGAGCTGGCCAACCTGGGCACCCGCTTCAGCCAGAACGTGCTGGCCGAGGTCAACGCGTCCTACATCGTCGTCGATGACGTCACCCAGCTCGATGGCCTGTCCGCCGAGCAGGTCGCCGCCGCCGCCGAAGCCGCCAAGGCCCGCAAGCTGGACGGCAAGTACGTCATCGCCCTGCTCAACACCACCGGCCAGCCGGCGCTGACCAACCTGACCAACCGCGCGCTGCGCCAGCGCATCTACGAAGCCTCGGTGTCGCGCGGCAGCAAGGGGGGCGAGTACGACAACACCGCGCTGGTCTCGCGCATCATGACCATCCGCGCCGAGAAGGCCGCGCTGATGGGCTTCCCGAACTTCGCCGCCTACTCGCTGGGCAACCAGACCGCCAAGACCCCGGAAGCGGTCAATGCCATGCTCGGCCAGCTGGCCCCTGCCGCGGTGGCCAATGCCAAGCGCGAGGCCGGCGACCTGCAGGCCATGATCGACGCCGAGCAGAAGGCCGCCGGCAAGCCGACCTTCGAACTGCAGCCCTGGGACTGGGCCTTCTACAGCGAGAAGGTGCGCCAGGCCAAGTACGACTTCGACGAATCCCAGCTCAAACCGTTCTTCGAGCTCAAGAGCGTGCTGGAAGACGGCGTGTTCTTCGCCGCCGGCAAGGAGTTCGGCCTGACCTTCAAGCAGCGTACCGACCTGCCGGTCTACCATGACGACGTCACCGTCTACGACGTGTTCGACGCCGATGGCAGCCAGCTGGCGATCTTCATCTTCGATCCGTATGCGCGCGAGTCCAAGCGCGGTGGCGCCTGGATGAACTCCTACGTCTCGCAGTCCGCGCTGACCGGCGACAAGCCGGTGGTGGCCAACCACCTCAACATCCCCAAGCCGCCGGCAGGCAAGCCGACGCTGCTGACCTGGGACGAGGTGAACACCACCTTCCACGAGTTCGGCCACGCCCTGCACGGCATGTTCTCCAACGTGAAGTACCCGTACTTCTCGGGCACCGCCGTGCCGCGTGACTTCGTCGAGTTCCCGTCGCAGGTCAACGAGATGTGGGCCGACGAGCCGACCATCCTGGCCAACTACGCCAAGCACTACCAGAACGGTTCGGCGATGCCGCAGGCCCTGCTGGACAAGGTGATCGCCGCATCCAAGTTCAACCAGGGCTTTGCCACCACCGAGTACCTGGGCGCGGCGATGCTGGACCAGCGCTGGCACCAGATCGGCGTCAGCGACGTGCCGGCACCGCAGGACGTGATGAAGTTCGAGCATGAAGCGCTGGTCAAGGACGGCATCTACTACGCGCCGGTCCCGCCGCGTTACAAGACCCCGTACTTCAGCCACATCATGGGCGGCTACTCGGCTGGCTACTACGCCTACATCTGGTCCGAGGTGCTGGACGCCAACACCCAGAAGTGGTTCCGCGAGCACGGCGGCCTGTCGCGCGCCAATGGCGACCATTTCCGCCAAACCCTGCTGTCCAAGGGCGGCAGCGTGGATGCGATGGAGCTGTTCCGCAATTTCGCCGGCCACGAGCCGCAGATCGAGCCGCTGCTGGAGAAGCGTGGCCTGACCTCGGGGTCGACCGCGAAGTAAGCTTCACCGCGCATGCAAAGCGAAACGCCCGGCACTGCCGGGCGTTTCTTCATCGGGTGCTGGAGCAAAGCGCCCTCATCCGCCCTGCGGGCACCTTCTCCCGCGCACGGGAGAAGGCAGCTGCTCGACTCTCCGCAAGCCGTCACGGGTACGGGTGCCGCCAAGGATCGAAGCCGATGACTCTCCCTTCTCCCGCCTGCGGGAGAAGGTGCCCGTAGGGCGGACGAGGGCCGTCGGTGCGCAACGCGGCCGCCTCAGCCCCTCGCCTCCACCACCACCGTCGCGGTCATGCCGTTGGCCAGCACGATGCCATCGTGCACCGTGCCCGCGTCCAGCCGGATCCGCACCGGGATGCGCTGTGCCAGGCGTACCCAGTTGTAGGTCGGGTTGACGTTGGCCAGCAGGTCGGTGCCGGTCGGGCTGTCTGCATCGGTGATGCCATGCGCGATGCTCTCGATGTGGCCATGCAGGGTCTGCCCGCTCATCAGCTCGATCTTCGCGCCGTCGCCGACATGCAGCTGCGAGAGCTTGGTCTCCTCGAAGTACCCGTACACCCAGAACGAATCGGTATCGATCAGCGCCAAACGCGCGGCGCCGGCACTGGCGTAGTCGCCCTGGCGGACCTCCAGGTTGGTGACGTAGCCGTCCACCGGCGCACGCACCTGGGTGCGCTCCAGGTTCAGCTCGGCGGTCGCCAGCGCGGCCTGGGCCTGCTCCACCGCCGCCAGGGCCTGCTGCTGGGCCGCACTGGCCTGCTGCCGGCTGGCCTGCGCCTGCGCGACCCCGGCACGGGCGGCCTGCGCGGCACTGCGTGCATCGCTGCGCGATTCCTCGGAGATCAGGCTGCCGGCAATGCGCTCACGACGCTGGTACTGCAGCTCGTAGCGGGCCGCGTTGACGCTCTGCTGCGCGGCACCGGCCGAAGCGGCCTGGATGCTGGCACCGGCGGCACGCGCGGCGGCCTGCGCCGCGGCCAGGTTGCCGCGCGCCTGTGCAAGCGCATTGCGGTAGCGCTCCTCGTCAATGGTGAACAGCACATCGCCGCGCTTGACCTGCTGGTTGTCCTGCACGGACACGCCGGTCACCGGCCCGGAGACGTCCGCTGCCACACGCACCACTTCCGCACGCAGGCGACCCTCGCGGGTCCACGGCGAGTACATGTAATGGCGCCACATCGCGATGGCGATCAGGGCCGCGATCACGACGACCACGGCGGTAAGGGAGAAACGAAGCAGGGATTGGGTCTTGGGAGTCATTGGGGGAATCTCAGAACAGCAACAGGCCTAGGCCACCAAACAGACAGGTGAACACCGCGATGCGGAACAACGAGGGGTGCCACACGTAGCGATACCAGCCGCGCCGCCCGGCCACTGCATCCAGCGCCCACAGCAGGGCGCAGACCACGCAGAACAACACCAGCAGGCCGGGGAACAGGCTGCCGCCGAAGGCGATTTCAATGGGCACGGGGCAGTTCCTCCAGGGTGGGGTCGGTTGCAACGATGTAGGTGGCCATCACCGAGTGGTCATCGACCATCGCCAGGCGCACCAGCCGCAGGTGTCGCAGCACCTGCCGCGCCACGCCACGCTGGCCGGCTTCTTCACGCGCGGCATCACTGGCCTGCAGCAGTTGCTGGTCGGCGCGCCACCAGGCATGGCGGGACGGCTGCTGGAAGAAGTCCGCCAGCGCCGCCACCGCCGCATCCACCTGCTTGTGCAACGGGCCGGGCAGGGGCTCGCGCGCGACGTCATGGCGCAGGTGGATCAGCGCGCGACCGGTCTCGTTGACCGCCAGCGCCCAGGCCAACAGCCGCCGCGAGTCCTCGCTGCCGGGCGTGGTGTGCACCACGATCTGATGCACCAGGTCGCTGTTCATGCTCTCGAACCGATGCCGCAGCCCGGGCAGCGGCCCTTGCGCGGCCAGGCGCACCTGCGCCCGCAGTGCCGCCATCTGTCGCCGCCGCAGCCACGACGAACCGGCCACCGAGGGCAGCAGCATGAAGCTCACCAGCGCCGCCGCCAGCGCGGTCAGTTGCGACAGGCTGTCGTTGAAGAAGTGCTGCGGGTCGAACACCATCGGGTTGGTCAACGCCAGGATACTGACGAAGCCCATCGCGTAGCCCAGGCCGAGCGCGGCCAGCTTGGGGCGGGTGGTCAGGTACGGGCCGACGATGAAGAACGGCAGGATGCCCGCCACCAGCAACGCATAGCCATCGAGCCGGGTCAGCACCTCGAACTCGCAGGCATAGCCGGCCACCAGGCCCAGCAGGTAGCCGCCGGACATCCTGACGGTCAGCCGTACGGCGTTGGGCACCGTGGCGAACAGGCCGGAGAAGATCGTCGCCAACAGCATTGCGTTGGCGCCCATCGGCCAGCCGGTCGCGATCCAGAATGCGCCCAGCAGCAGCATCGTCACCGTGGTGCGGATGAAGGCCAGCCCGGCGCCGACATGGTCATTGCCGCGCACGAAGTGCACCTGCTCCACGCCGCCGGAGGCCACCACCCGGTCCAGCAGCTGCGCACGGGCCTGCACATACGCTTCGAGCTCATGGGTGAAGCGCAGCAGCAGGCCGGTGCCCACCTCGAAGTCCTCGGCCTGGGCACGGTCAGCCAGCCCCTCGCGCAGCCGTGCGGCGCGGTCGGGCAAGGCCTGGTGCACCGCGTGGATGCGTGTGGCCAAGGCCTCCGGTGCCAGCGAAGCCGCCGACTGCAGCGCGTTGCCCAATGGCTGGTACAGGGCCACCAACGACTGCGCCGCATCGGTGTTGTCCATCCGCATCAGCCGGTTGATCAGGTGGTGCAAAGACTGGAAGCTGGTCGAGGCCGCCATGAAGCGCTGGTTGAACTGCTGGATGTGCAGGCTGCGCGCGCGCGCCTCCGGGTCTTCGAAGATCACCGAACTGCGCAGGTCTTCCAACGTCACCGCATCGCGCACCACGCGCAGGTGTGCCTGTTCCATGCGTTCACGCGGCAGCTCGCCCTGCACCGCCTCGCGCACGAACTCCAGGAAGTTGGCGTACTGCCCGCGGACCGCCGCGCGCAGGGTGTCGCGCAGGCGCACCGGCAGCACGGTGTCGCTGATCACCGCGCTGACCACCAGGCCCAGCATCACCTCGCTGATCCGGGCTACCGCCGAATCGAACACCTGGCCCGGATGGGTGGAGATCACCGGCAGGGCGATGATCGCCGCGGTATAGCCGGCCAGCACGAAGGCGTATGACTTGAAGTTGCGGTGCAGCGTCGCACCGGCGGCACAGGCACCGATCCAAAGCGCCATCACCAGCAGGAACGGTTCGCGCTGCTGGGGGAACAGCGCCACGATCGCCAACGCGGCGGCGGCGCCGACCAGCGTGCCGAGCACGCGGTAGAAGCCCTTGGCCAGCACCATGCCGCTCTGCCGGTGCATGACGATGATGGTGGTCATCATCGCCGTCCCCGGCTGCGGCAGGCCCATGCGCATGGCCAGCCAACCGGTGATGAAGAACGACAACGCCACGCGCAGCACGAACAGCCAGGCGTCGGCTTCGCCTTTCAGGAAATCACCCAGGCCCGCGTACCACGGGGCGGCCCCGGTACTCGGCGTGGCAGAGGAAGGTACGGCAGACATTGCGACCTCAGATGGCGTCGATGCCGGCAAGCATCTTTTTCAGCAGTGCTTCCAACTGGTGCTGCTCGGCCTCGTTCAACCCTTCCACCTGCTGCAGCAGCAGGCCGGACATGGCCGGCAGCATGCGCTCCACGCAGGCCACGCCTTCGTGGGTCAGGCGCAGGTCCAGCTTGCGCCGGTCCTCCGGGTGCGCAATGCGCTCCAGCAGCCCCTTGCGGCACAGCAGGTCGGTCAGGCGGGTGATGTTGGCCGACTTCTCGGTGGCCGCACCGGCCAGCTCGGACGGGCTGACCGGGCGGTCCGGCGTGCCGTACAGCATCATCAGCACGTTGTATTCGGCGTGGCAGAGGTCGAAGTCCCGCAGCACCGCGTTGGCATGGTCATGGACCGACTTGTAGATGCCCTTGACCAGCCGGACCAGCACCGCCGGTTCGCGCGGGAAACCCGGCCACCGGTTGCAGGTGGCATCGATGCGGATTTCGGTGGGGTCGAAGCTGCTCATCGCCAGGAAAGGAGTCGGGACTGGCGAATATAATACACAAATGAAATATCAATGAGTGAACGAAATATCACACCGGACAGCCAGCCTCGACCAGGAATCACCTCGAACGGCAGCAGCAGTTCCTGTTTATGGACATGAATGCACCAGGATCCTGCGCCATCCCTTGCCCCTTCCGCCGGCGCCGCCATCGGTGGTCGACAGCCAACAGCACACGCCTAGCGGACACCCACGTAGCCACCGGGCACGCCGCGCGGCGACAGCACCAGTTGCCACAACTGCGAATGCCGGGTGCGGAAGGTGGACATCGAACCGGCCAGGTAGAACCGCCACATCCGCCGGAAGCGCTCGTCGTAGCGCGGGTCCAGCACGTCCCAGGCCGCTTCCACGTTGTCGCGCCAGGCCTGCAGGGTCAGGTCGTAGTCGGTGCCGAAGTTGTGCCAGTCCTCCAGCACGAACAGCCCCTCCATCGCCGCAGTGATCTGCGCGGCCGAGGGCAGCATCGAGTTGGGGAAGATGTAGCGCGCGATCCACGGATCAGTGCGGTCGCGGCTGATGTTGGTGCCGATGCTGTGCAGCAGGAACAGGCCCTGCTCGCCGAGGCAGCGCCGGGCGGTCTCGAAGTAGGTGCGGTAGTTCTTGACCCCCACATGCTCGAACATGCCCACCGACAGGATCGCGTCGAAGGGCTCGTCCAGCGCGCGGTAGTCCTGCAGGCGGATCTCGACCGGCAGCCCGGCGCAGATCTCCCGGGCCAGCACGGCCTGCTCGTGCGAGATGGTCACCCCGATGCCCTGCACGCCATAGCGCTCGGCCGCGAACTTCAACGCCTCGCCCCAGCCACAGCCGATGTCGAGGATGCGCATGCCCGGTTGCAGCCGCAACTTGCGGCAGATCAGGTCCAGCTTGGCCTCCTGGGCCGCATCCAGCGTATCGGCGTGGCGCCAGTAGCCGCAGCTGTAGACCAGGCGCTTGCCCAGCATCGCCCGGTACAGGTCATTGCCCAGGTCGTAGTGGCGCTTGCCAACCTCGAAACTGCCCTGCCCGCTCTGCAGGTTGAACAGCTTGGCCTTGAGCGCGTCCCAGACCTCGCCGCTGCCGTGCACGCGCTCGTCCAGGCGCGCCTCCAGCAGGTGGGTCAGGAAGCCATCGAGCGAATGCGCGCGCCACCAGCCTTCCATGTAGCTCTCGCCCAGCCCGAGCGAGCCATCGGCCAACACCCGCGCGTAGAAGCGCGGGTCGAGGATGTCGATATCCTGCACACGCGTCCCACCCGGGACCACGTCCGCCTCCTGCAGCAGTGCTTCGACGCGTCGTTGCAACCCTGCATCCATCGCTGGCCCTCCACGGTTTACGGCTGTGCGAACAACTCCCGGTAATCGGCGGCCACGTACGGCAGCAGGGCGGCAGCCGGCACGTCCACTGTCTGCGTGCCATCGGAATACGGCCCCACCTGGTACGGCGCGAACACGAAGCGCAGCGCGCTGATGCGGCCGGAGGCGTCCATCACCGGCTGGAACTGGGCGAAGTTGGCCGCGTCCGGGGCGGTGCCCTCGTCGATCATCTTGGCCAGGTTGCGCACCTGGGCTTGCTGTTCCTCCGGCGACAGGTCCTCGCCCTGGGCACGAACGGTCGCCTGTTCCAGCAGCTTGTCCTCGGCGTAGTCGCTGATCGCTTTCCAGCCCTTGTCGCCGTCGATCAGGTCCTCGGCGCGCAGCAGCTTCTGCCGCTCGGGCAACCAGACAAAGCGCGCCACCAGCGGCTGGCCATGGGCCCCACCGGTGTAGCTGCTGCCGTCGGCGGACACCGCGACGACCTTGCTGGTATCGGCCAACATGTCGAAGGCCAGCGACAGCTCATAGGGCGCGGTCGGCTTGTCGTTGCCCAGTTCGCCCACGGCCTTGAGCAGTTCGGCCTTGGCATGCTCGGCGTACTGCGTCAGTTCCTGCGCCAGGCCCGGGTACTTGGCCGCGGCGGGCGGGTAGCTGATGCCGATCACATAGCTCGGCGTATTCTCGATGACGTCGCGCAGGTCGGCCGGTGCCGCACCCTGCTCGACCGGCGCAGCTGGCGCCTCCGGCGTTGCCGCTACCGGCGCCTGCGGCGCATCCTCACGCTTGCATCCTGCCAATGCCAACAGCAGCACCGCTGCTGCATACGATCCCTGTGCAAACCTGTTCATGCCCTGTGCTTCCTCGAAGAGATGGCCGCCCGATCGGGCTTGGCCGCGCAGGGCCGATTATCCCAGCAGGTCCGTGTATTCGCCATGACGTTGCATGAAAGCGGCGGCATAGGCGCAGGCTGGCACCACCCTCCAGCCTTCGGCGCGTGCATGGTCCAGCGCATGCCGGGTCAGCGCGGCGGCGATGCCACGTCCACCGATGGCCTCCGGCACGCCGGTATGGGTGATGACCATGGTGTTGCCTTCCATCACGTAGTCCAGCTCGGCCAGATGGCCGTCCACCCGGGTTTCGAAGCGACGCGCGTGCGCGTCGTGCCGGATCGAAGCGCCGTCATTCCCCGTTGCTGCCATGTGCCTGCTCCTTTTTCCAGGTACCGGGTCGCAAAGTCAACACAACGTGATGACGCAAAGGCCTCCCGCGTCCGCCGCATTGCGTCACTTTCCGACATTCGCGCCCCCGGCGCGAGCCCGGGAGCGGCCCAATCCTGCCAGAAATGCTGGCACGACTCTTGCTCTGTATCTGGTCAACGGACAGAACAGCACCAGGACAGCCCCATGTACGACAACGAACGCGCCATCCCGAGCAACGACCACGATGCCACCCTGCTGGAAGGCCTGTTCCAGCTCACGGTGACCGGCGACACCCACACCTGGGAGTTCGAGAAAATCGACAACGAGGTCTACACCCGCCTGCTGGCGACCTACGAGGCCTGAAGCGCCCGGGGCTGACGCCTGTCAGCCCGCACGACCTACCGCCGCAGCCGTGCCTGGCGTGTTCCTTCCGCCAGGCCGCAAGCCCCCGGGGCAAGGCCCCGGCACCCGGAGCCCCCTACCCTGCCTCAGCGGCCGAAGCTGGGATTCATCAGCGCCTGCAGGAAGTGCTGCAGCAGGTCCGGCGACATCAACAGCATGAACATCACGCCATAGGCCGCACCGGCCAGGTGGGCGCTGTGGTTGACGTTGTCCCCGCCCTTCTTGTCCATCCAGATGCTGTAGCTCACGTAGAACACGGCATACAGCACGGCCGGGGCCGGGATGAAGAACACGAAGATCAACGACCACGGCGACACCAGCACGAAGGCGAACAGCACCGCCGACACCGCGCCGGAGGCGCCCAGGCTCAGGTAGTTCGGGTTCTTCTGGTTCTTCAGGTAGCTGGGCAGGATCGATACCAGCAACGCCGACAGGTAGAACAGCGGGAACACCCACCACTGCCCGCTCAACCGCAGCATCAGCCCCTCGATCGCGCGACCGAAGAAGAACAGCGTGACCATGTTGAACAGCAGGTGGGTGAAATCGGCATGGATGAAGCCGTAGGTCAGCAACCGGTCGTACTGCTTGTGCCGGTCGATGGCCGGCGGCCACAGGATCAGCCGGTCCGCAAGCTTGCGGTTGTTGAACGCCATCCAGGACACCAGCACGGTGACGGCGATCAGGAACAGGGTGACGGGATAGTTCATGGGCGATCAGGCTCGGCTCAGGCTGCGCGGTAGTTGTCGACGACCTTGTACCGGCGCGCGTACCAGCCAAAGGCCAACGCTGCCAGCAGGGCGAATCCGGCGAAGAAGAACATCTGGAAGGCGGTCACGCTCAGGCCGGTGGTGGCGATGTTGGTGGTCACCGCATCATTGCGCACCGCGAAGTTGGCCAGCAGCACCCACAGGTTACCGACCGTGGTGGTCAGGTTCCAGAAACTCATCACCACGCCCTTCATCGATTGCGGGGCCTGGCTGTAGGCGAACTCCAGGCCGGTCGCCGAGACCAGCACCTCGCCGAAGGTCAGCAGCGCGTACGGCAGGATCTGCCAGACGATGGACATCGGCTCGCCGCCGTCCATCACCACCTGGATGCCACCGATCACGATCCAGGCCAGGCCACTGAAGGCGATGCCGGCGGTCATGCGGCGCAGCGCGGTTGGCTCCCAGCCCAGCTTGGCCAGCAGCGGGTACAGCACCAGGTTGTTGAACGGGATCAGGATCATCACCAGCGCCGGGTTCAACGCCTGCATCTGCGAGGCGACGAACCAGGCCGGCTTGGTCATTTCCTCGCCCTGGATCACCCAGGTCGAGGCCTTCTGGTCGAACAGCGAATGGAACGGGGTGACCAGCGCGAAGATCACCAGCACCCGCAGCACGTTGCGCACGCCATTGACCGCCTCGTCCGGATGGATGCCACGGGCACGGTCCAGCTGCAGCCACGCGCCGCCGCCGACACCGGCGATCACCAGCACCAGCGCGATGCAGGCGGCGATCACGAAGCCCAACACCGGGGTCATCGCCAGCGAGACCACCGCTGCGACCAGGCCCAGCCCGGCCAGCACCAGGCCCGGCCGGCCGTGGCCGGCCTTGCGCGCGAACAACGCGGTGCGGATCACCTTGCCGAAGGAGTTCGGGTCATCGGCCATGTCCGGCTTGACCAGCACATAGCGCTTGCGGCCCAGCCAGAACACGAAGGTGGCGATGAACATCAGCAGGCCCGGGATACCGAAGGCCACCGACGGCCCGAAGTTCTTCAGGAACAGCGGCATGCTCAGCGAGGCGAACAGCGATCCGAAGTTGATGATCCAGTAGAAGGCGTCGAACACCTTCTTGGCCAGGTGCTTGTTGCTCTGGTCGAACTGGTCGCCGACGAACGAGGCCACCAGCGGCTTGATGCCGCCCGCGCCGAAGGCGATCAGGCCCAGGCCGGCGAAGAAGCCCATGCGGCTGTCCTCGAACACCGCCAGGAACGCATGGCCCAGGCAGTAGATCAGGCTGAAGGACAGGATGGTGTTGTACTTGCCGAAGAAGCGGTCGGCGACCCAGCCACCCAGCAGCGGGAAGAAATACACGCCGATCATGAAGGTGTGCATCAGGTCCTTGGCTTCCAGCGCGCGCGCATCCGAGTCCAGGATGTGCTGCAGCAGCGTGGAGGTGATCAGGAACTGGACCAGGATGTTGCGCATCCCATAGAAACTGAACCGCTCG
This sequence comes from Stenotrophomonas sp. ATCM1_4, assembly GCF_004348115.1. Classification (GTDB taxonomy): domain Bacteria; phylum Pseudomonadota; class Gammaproteobacteria; order Xanthomonadales; family Xanthomonadaceae; genus Stenotrophomonas; species Stenotrophomonas capsici. Next base: position 1,956,296 of record NZ_QPFB01000001.1, read on the forward strand.
CAGCCCTCATTGCCGATGATGTAGGGGATCTGGCGGGGCATGCGCCCCTTGGGCGTTGCGGCGGCGGGGTGGCTGGTCGTCATCTGGAGGCGATCCGTTGATACAAAGGTTGCAAGCGTAACGCATCGTGCAGGCATCGTGACCTGCCATGTGTACCGGCAGACCGCCTGGTACCGCATGCAGAATGGTCTGCAACTACGGATATGCACGAACCCTAGACGGCATTGGGAATACGATGAGGGTTCATCCATTCGAGCCGTGGCAATGCTGCGTTGGGGCTGTTTCGGGCTGTTGGTTCTCTCGTTCTCGGCGCTGGCCCAGCCAGTGGCGCCGGTCATCAAGGTTGCCAGCGTACGGCTGCCCCCGGTCAGCGAAGGCTGGATGGGCGAGCGCGAGCGCATCGCCAGCCTGCTGGCCGAGCTGCATCCGGACGTGATCGTGGTCCAGGACGTGCAGCAGAACAGCGAGACCAGCAACCCGGCCTGCTGGCTGGGCGGCAAGCTCCGCTACAGCTGTGACTTCATCTCCGCCGACCGCCCCAGCCAGGCCCAGCGCCGCGGCAATGCGGTATTGACCCGGCTGTCCACGCTGGAGGACGGGATCACCCTGCTGCATGGCGATGGCACCCCGGCCATCGCCGGCATGCAGCGCCTGCAGTTGCAGCGCGCACGGCTGAACATCTACACCGCGCGGATGCGCCCGGCCGAGGACACGCCCATCGCGCGCGGCCACCAGGCCGCCGACCTGCGCACCTGGATGGACGCCACCGGCGAGGGCCTGCCGTCGCTGGTGGTGGGCGACTTCAGCGCGCCCACCGATGAGCTGGTACGGCAGTTGCCGGGCTTCCAGCCGGCGCGCCGCAACCCCTCTGCGCGCCGCAGCGAAGCCCGCCCCAGCGAGAACAACGAACACGGCATGGACGTGCTCTACCAGGTGCGCAGCTTCGCCGACATCAAGCAGCAGACCATCGTGCTGCCCCCCGGCGAGGCCGGGGCCGCCATGCCGATGGGCATGATGGCCACCCTGCGCATCACCCGTCCGTTCGACGCCGCCGTCGATACCCCCTGAAACGACGAAAGCCGGACCTTCCGGCCCGGCTTCCGCTGGATACTGACCGTGCCGGTGCGCCCCGAGGGCGACACCGGCGCCCGGCGTCAGGCGATGGCTTCCTGGTAACGACGCTCGACTTCGTTCCAGTCGACCACGTTGAAGAACGCGCCGATGTATTCCGGGCGACGGTTCTGGTACTTCAGGTAGTAGGCGTGTTCCCACACGTCCAGCGCCAGGATCGGCGTGTTGCCGTCCATCAGCGGGCTGTCCTGGTTGGCCGAGGACTCCACGACCACCTTCTTGTCCGGGGTCACGCTCAGCCAGGCCCAGCCGCTGCCGAAGCGGGTCAGCGCTGCCTTGGTGAAGGCTTCCTTGAACTTCTCGAAACCGCCCAGCTGGGCATCGATGGCCTTGGCCACGTCACCGACCGGCTGGCCGCCGCCGTTGGGCGACATCACGGTCCAGAACAGCGAGTGGTTGGCATGACCACCACCGTTGTTGCGGACCGGGCCCTGCAGGTTTTCCGGCAGCGACTTGGTCTTCTTGACCAGTTCCTCGACCGGCAGGTCGGCGTACTCGGTGCCTTCCAGCGCGGCGTTGACGTTGTTGATGTAGGTCTGGTGGTGCTTGCTGTGGTGGATCTCCATCGTGGCCGCGTCGATATGCGGTTCGAGGGCGTCGTAGGCGTAGGGCAGCTTGGGCAGGGTGTAGGCCATGAGGGATCTCCTTTAGATACCGGTTTTTGCGTCCGGCCGAAAAACCGGACAGTGCGGTATGAATGGTAGGGACGAACGGTCAACTTACCAAGGCCGGTGTAAAGGAAACTTTGTCCCGCCCTTGGGTCATGGATCACCTGCAAGCAACATGCGTCGCCATTGTTACCCCGGCGTGAAGTGGACCGACTGAACCTCCCGTTCAACAAACACGGCACGCTGGCGTGATAATCGTCGCCTGTTCCGCCAACGTCCTCTTTGCCCATGCGCAAGCCGTTACTGCTGGTTGTAGCCATCGTCCTTCTGATCGCAGGGCTGTGGGGAATGCGCGTGGTGCAGCAACCCGCACCGCCGCAGTTCGCGCCCTCGCTGACCCAGGAGGCGGCCGATGCGCCCGCTACCGCATCGTCTGTCCAGCGGGCCAGCGCAGCGGCGGACCCATTGCCGGCCTTCCTGCCGGCCGAAGCACGCGCCACCATCGCGCTGATCCAGCGCGGCGGCCCGTATCCGCACCGGCAGGACGGCAGCGTGTTCGGCAACCGCGAACGCCAACTGCCGCAGCGGCCGCGCGGTTACTACCGCGAGTACACCGTCGATACGCCGGGACTGGACCACCGTGGCGCCCGGCGCATCGTCACCGGCGGCACGCCGCCGGACGTCTGGTACTACACCGAAGACCATTACGAAAGCTTCCGCAGCTTCAGCGTCCCCGCCACCGGAGTACGGCCATGAGCGACAGCGGTTTTGACATGGGACTGGAAGACGTCAGCCAGGCCGGCGTCTACGGCGTCGGCGACGGCGACCTCGGCGGCCTGGCCGCGGCGGCCCGCGATGCCGGGCTGAAAGTGCTGCGGGTGGACCTGGAAGGCTGCAGCGACAAGCGCACCCTGCTGATGCGGCTGGGTACCCAGCTGGACTTCCCGCCCGGTTGGAGCCGCAACTGGGATGCCCTGTCCGACGCGCTGCGCGACTTGTCCTGGCTGCCCGCCAACGGCTACGCGGTGCTGTTCAGCGAGGCCACCGACCTGCGCCGGGACAGCCCCGAGGACTTCAACACGTTGCTGGATGTGCTCTCGGAAACGGCGATCAGCTGGGCAGAGCAGAACGTGCCGTTCTGGGCATTCTTCGAACTGCCCGACGCCGGCGTCCCTGCGGACGAATGAACCCCGGCTTCGCCGCCAAGGCGGCTCCTGCACAGTGCAGGAGCGACCTCGGTCGCGAAACCCCTGGCGCTCAGGTCACGCGTCCAGCTCTTCCCAGCGTGCGTAGGCCGCATCCAGCTCGGCCTGCACCTTGCCCAGCTTCTGCGTGTGCGCGGTGACCTCGGCGCTGGAACGGGTATAGAACGCCGGGTCGTTCATCGCGCTGGTCAGGCCTTCCACGTCCAGTTCCAACTGCTCGATCTTCGCCGGCAGCTGTTCCAGCTCACGCGCGTCCTTGAAGCTGAGCTTGCGCTTGGCCGGTGCCGCCTCGGCCGCCGGGACAGCCGGCTTGGCCGCCGGCGTGGTCGCCGAGGCCTTGGCCACCGCCATGCCACTCATGGCAGGCGCCGGGCGCTGGCGCAGCGAGTCGGTGTAGCCACCGATGTAGTCGCCCACCTTGCCCTCGCCTTCCAGCACCAGCGTGGAGGTGACCACGTTGTCCAGGAAGTCACGGTCATGGCTGACCAGCAGCAGGGTGCCGGTGTAATCACCCAGCAGCTCTTCCAGCAGCTCCAGGGTTTCCACGTCCAGGTCGTTGGTCGGTTCGTCCATCACCAGCAGGTTGGACGGCTGCGCGAACAGCTTGGCCAGCAGCAGGCGGTTGCGCTCACCGCCGGACAGGCGGGTGATCGGCGCGCGCGCACGCTCGGGGGTGAACAGGAAGTCCTGCAGGTAGGCATGCACGTGCTTGCGCTTGCCATTGAGGTCGATGAAGTCCGCGCCTTCGGCCACGTTCTCGATCGCGCTCCAATCCTCGCGCAGGGTGGCGCGGTACTGGTCGAAGTAGGCGATCTGCAGGTTGGTGCCCTGGCGCACTTCGCCGCTGTCCGGCTGCAGCTCGCCCAGCAGCAGCTTCAGCAGGGTGGTCTTGCCGCTGCCGTTGGGGCCGATCAGGCCGATGCGGTCGCCGCGCAGGATGGTGGTCGAGAAGTCCTTGATCATCACCCGCTCGCCGAAGGCGAAGGACACGTCCTTGATGTCGATGACCTTCTTGCCGGAGTTCTCCGCGCCGGCTGCTTCCAGCTTGACGTTGCCGCCCAGCTCGCGGCGCTGGCTGCGCTCGTTGCGCATGGCCTTGAGCCGGCGCACGCGCCCTTCGTCGCGGGTACGGCGGGCCTTGATGCCCTGCCGGATCCAGACCTCTTCCTGCGCCAGCAGCTTGTCGAAGCGGGCGTTCTCCTGGGCCTGCGCGTTGAGGCGTTCCTCGCGGCGGCGCTCGTAGTTCTCCCAGTCGCCCGGCCAGCTGGTGACCTGCCCGCGGTCGATCTCGACAATGCGGGTGGCCAACGCACGCAGGAAGCGGCGGTCGTGGGTGACGAACACCACGCAGCCGTTCCAGCCCTTGAGGAAGCCTTCCAGCCAGTCGATCGCCTCGATGTCCAGGTGGTTGGTCGGCTCGTCCAGCAGCAGCACGTCCGGACCGGCCACCAGCGCGCGCGCCAGCAGCACGCGGCGCTTCATGCCGCCGGACAGTCGCCCGAACTCGGCCTCGCCGTCCAGCTCCAGCTTGGTCAGGGTCTCGGCCACGCGCTGGTCCAGGGCCCAGCCGTCGGCGCCGTCGATCTTGGCCTGCACCTTGCCCATCGCATCACCATCGAACACCTCGGCGTGGCTCAGGCGGTGGAACTCGGCCAGCCAATGGCCCAGCTCGCCGAGCCCATCGGCGACCACGTCGAACACGCTGCCGGCCGCGCCGTGCGGCACTTCCTGCTCCAGGCGAGTGACGCGCACGCCCTGCTGGACGCGCACTTCACCATCGTCCGGCTTCAGTTCGCCGGCCATCAGCTTCATCAGGGTGGATTTGCCGGCGCCGTTGCGACCGATCAGGGCGATGCGCTCACCCGGCTCGATCGACAGTTCGGCTTTTTCCAGCAACAACGGGCCGCCGACGCTGTAGTCGACGTTCTGCAGAGTAATCAAAGGCATCCGCACATTGTACGGGAGTCAGCCGTCGGCGAAGACGTCGGCCGGCAACCCCAGCAGCTGGCGCAGGCTGGCCGGCACGCGTTTGCCGGGGTGACGGACCAGCCACAGGCGTCGCCGCAGCGGCGGCAACGGGCTGTCCAGCACCTGCAGCTTGCCCAGCGCGACCAGGTCGGCCACCGCATGCCGCGACAGGCAGGCCAGGCCCAGGCCGGCCACCGCCCCCTGCTTGATGGCCTCGGTACCGCCCAGTTGCAGTACTTCGGCAAACCCATGCAGGTGCGGCAACAAGGCGTGTTCGGCCGCCTCGCGGGTACCGGAACCCGGCTCACGCAGCAGCCAGCAGGCCTGCCGCAGCGCCTCCAGGCCCGCGCCGGCACGCAGCGCCGCCGCCCGGGGATGGCGCTCGCCGAAGACGATGACCAACTCGTCGTCCATCCATTCGGCCACGTCCAGCCCGGGCTCGTGGTTCGGCCCTTCGATCAGGCCGATATCCACCTCCATGCGCTGCACCGCGCTGGTGATCTCGCGGGTATTGCCGATCACCAGGTCGACATGGGCCTGGCCGTTGCTCTCCAGCAGGTCCGCTATGCGTGAAGGCATCAGGTAGTTGCCGATTGTGGTGCTCGCCCCCACCCGCCAGCGCACCGGGGCGCCCCCCGCCTGCCCGCTGCGGAAGCGCCGCTCGAGGTCCGCCATGCCCGCCAGCAGCGCCCGGGCCTCCGGAAGCAACGCGCGACCGTGCCCGTTCAGCACCAGCCGCCGCCCGATGCGGTCGAACAGGGCCAACCCGAGCAGGCTTTCCAGTTCATTCAATGCGGCGCTCACCGCCGATTGCGACAGGCCGATGGTTTCACCGGCGGCAGTGGTGGTCCCGGCCTCGGCAATGGCGGAGAAGATCTGCAGCTGGCGCAGCGAGAGATGCATAACCTACCCGTAAAACAGGTTGAATGTACGAATAGTATCTGTTTTACAGCTGATGCAGCCGAGAGCAGCATGGGCCATCTCCTGATAACCCGTCGTTATGAACACCGCTACGCGAGGGCTGGCCCAGCCCACCCCGAACCGCCTCCCCGGCCTGCTGCTGACCGCCCTGATCGCCGGCCTGTCGATCTGGCTGGGTACCCTGCCCTGGCTGCAGGCCCATGGCATCAGCGCCCTGACGTTGGCCATCGTGATCGGCATCGTCATCGGCAACACCGCTTACCCGGCGCTGGCACCCCGGGCGGCCGCAGGCGTTGGCTTCTCCAAGGCCACCCTGTTGCGCGCCGGCATCATCCTCTATGGCATGCGCCTGACCCTGCAGGACATCGGCCAGGTCGGCACCGCAGGCGTGGTCATCGACGCCCTGGTGCTGTGCTCGACCTTCGCCCTGGCCTGGTGGCTGGGCACCCGGGTGCTGGGGCTGGACCGCAATTCGGCCTTGTTGATCGGTGCCGGCAGCTCGATCTGCGGCGCGGCGGCGGTGATGGCGGCCGAACCGGTGGTCAAGGGCCGCGCCGAGCAGGTCGCCGTGGCCGTGGCCACGGTGGTGATCTTCGGCACGCTGGCGATGTTTCTGTACCCGCTGCTGTACCAGTGGGGCATCAATGCCGGCTGGATGCCGCTGGATGAAACCGCCTTCGGCGTGTTCACCGGCTCCACCGTGCATGAGGTGGCCCAGGTGGTCGCCGCCGGTCGGGCGATCAGCGAGCCGGCCGCCGACGCCGCGGTCATCACCAAGATGGTGCGGGTGATGATGCTGGCGCCATTCCTGGTCGGCCTGTCGGCGCTGCTGGCCCGCGGGCAAGCGGCCGGCGACGGCCAGCGCGCGAAGATCACCGTGCCGTGGTTCGCGTTCGGCTTCATCGCCATGGTGGCGTTCAACTCGCTGCACCTGCTCCCGGCCGGCGTGGTCAGCGCCCTGGTGGATCTGGATACCGCCCTGCTGGCGATGGCGATGGCCGCACTCGGCCTGACCACCCACGTCTCGGCCCTGCGCCAGGCCGGCACCAAGCCCATGCTGTTGGCGGTACTGCTGTTTGGCTGGCTGCTGGCAGGCGGCATGCTGATCAATCTGGGCGTCAGGGCGATGCTCTGAAGCGGCGATGCTCCCTTCCCCCGCCTGCGGGGAAGGTGCCCGTAGGGCGGATGGGGGCGCTTTGCGCTTGCAGCTTCACAGGCCACAGCCTTGCCCTTACCCCAACCCTTCTCCCGCCGGCGGGAGACGGGCTTCGCTTCGAGAGGGGCTTTGCTTCGATCTACCCTGCCTTCAAGGGCTTTGCCTCGGTCAGGGTAACGCCCTCGCTTTTCTGCGAAAATGCCGCATGACTGACTTCTCTACCCTGCCCCTGTCGCCGGCGCTCGCGCCCGGCATCGACGCCCTGGGCTACACCACGATGACGCCGGTGCAGGCGTCGAGCCTGCCGCCGATCCTGGAAGGCCGCGACGTGATCGTCCAGGCCCCCACCGGCAGCGGCAAGACCGCCGCCTTCGGCCTGGGCCTGCTCAACCGCCTGGACCCGGCCACCGGCCGCACCCAGGCGCTGGTGCTGTGCCCCACGCGCGAACTTGCCGACCAGGTCGGCAAGCAGCTGCGCAAGCTGGCCACCGGCATCCCCAACCTCAAGCTGCTGATCCTCACCGGCGGCATGCCGCTGGGCCCGCAGCTGGCCTCGCTGGAAGCGCAGGACCCGCACGTCGTGGTCGGCACCCCCGGCCGCATCCAGGAACTGGCGCGCAAGCGCGCGCTCAACCTTGGCCAGGTACGCGGCTTCGTCCTCGATGAAGCCGACCGCATGCTCGACATGGGTTTCGAGGAACCCATCCGCGAGATCGCCGGGCGCACCCACAAGGAGCGCCAGAGCCTGTTGTTCTCGGCCACCTTCCCCGAGGCGATCCGCGAGCTCGCGCGCGCCCTGCTCAACGACCCGGCCGAAGTCACCATCGACGGGCAGGCCGAGGCCCCGGCGATCCAGCAGTTGTTCTTCGAAGTGGAACCGGCCCACCGCCAGAAGGCCTTGGGCGGCCTGTTGCTGAAGTACACGCCGGAATCGGCGGTGGTGTTCTGCAACACCCGCAAGGATGTGGACGAGGTTGCCAACTCGCTGCGCCAGTTCGGTTTCTCCGCGCTGGCCCTGCATGGCGACATGGAGCAGCGTGACCGCGACGAGGTACTGCTGCAGTTCGCCAACCGCAGCTGCAACGTTCTGGTCGCCAGCGACGTGGCCGCGCGTGGCTTGGACGTGGAAGACCTGGCCGCCGTCGTGAACTACGAGCTGCCCACCGACATCGACACCTTCCAGCACCGGGTCGGCCGTACCGGCCGTGCCGGCCGCAGCGGCCTGGCGATGAGCCTGGTGGCCGGCCGCGAACGCAACCGCGCCGATGCGCTGGAGGCCCAGCAGGGCAACCCGCTCAACTGGCAGAAGACGCCGCTGGCCACCGCGCGTCCGGCGCAGCTGCCGCAGGCGGCGATGAGCACCCTGCGCATCGACGGCGGCAAGACCGACAAGCTGCGCGCCGGCGACATCCTCGGCGCACTGACCGGCGATGCGGGGCTGTCGGCCAAGGCGATCGGCAAGATCGACATCTTCCCGACCCGCTCCTACGTGGCCATCAGCCACGAACAGGCCGGCAAGGCCGTCGCCCGCCTGGAAGCCGGCAAGATCAAGGGCAAGCGTTTCCGCGTCCGAAAGATGTAACCCCCGGGGACTCCAGCGCACCCGCAAGGCGCTGCCCAACGCAGGTGCAATGTCGCGATCAAGTCCCGGGCGTGCTTCGCCTGCCCGGGCGCTGCGCGGATGCCAGGACGGCCAGGCTGGCGATCACCAGCACCGCCAGCGCCACTCCACTACCGACACCGCGATGGATCAACAGCAGGTACAAGCCGATGCTCGCCGCAAGCAGGCCAAGACCCCAACCATCGCGCCTCATGCGGGCAGCGCCGAGCACGGCCAGCAGCCAGCCATAGGCAAACGCCCACGGATCCAGCCGTGGCGCGAACTCGTAGACATTGCAGACCACGAACCAGGCGCTCCAGCCCAGCATCGCCAACAGCAGTACCAGCCAACCCAGAATGCGCATGCCCTGCCCCGAATGAACCTGCGGCCATCATGGCATCGCCACGCCCGGCAGGTATGGCCTCGGCCCGCTCGGGCTGTCAGCTGAAGATCGCCACGCTTTGGCGGCCGCGCATCACCAGCTGCCGCTGCGCGTTCCAGACCTGCATGTCCTGCGAGGAGTAGCCGTCGCGTGCGTGCTGGCTGAAGGAGCGCAGCAGGAACCACTCCCCGGCCGGCGCCGGGTCCAGCAGTTCGAAGCTCCAGTTGATCGAGCTGACCGGCGCAGGCGCGCGGTATGCGGTGAAGGCCGCCGGTGGCATGGCATCCCCCATCGCCGCCAATGCAATGGCCGGATCCACCCCCTGCGCGTCGCGGTGACGTACCCAGGCCAACTGCTCCGGGAACGCCGCCGCGGACACCGGCATCGCACCACCGGCCGGCTTGAGCTGGAAGTTCTGCAGGAACGCCGGCACGAACGGGGCGGCCGCCGCGTTCAACTCGCGGCAATCGTCCACGCCGGGCACGTCCGGGAAGTCGCCGAAATCATGGACGATGCCGCTCTCGCGGGCGCGTCCGAACACCCCCATCAGGCGCGCCGCCAGCGCGCCCTCGGCGAAGACGTCCACCCCAAGACTCACCACCGACTTGCCTTCGCGCAGCACCTGCGGCGCGAAGGTCAACTGGCCCACGGCCGGGCCAATGAAGTTGACCTGCATCGCGCGCAGCGGCGGCAGCGGCGTCGCATGCGACTGGAGCGCGGCGCTGATGCCCAGCGCGGTGACGATGCCACCGTACGCGGTGCGCCCCTGGCGCCAGCTGTCGGGCAGCAGCACGCCCTTGCGCGCGTCGAAGGAGGACAGCAGTTCACTCAGGTTCGGCATGGGGCGTCCTGCAATGGAAAGTCAGTAGACCAGCGTGGCCTGCAAGGGCACACCTGCAGGCAGGCGCGCACGGCCGCCGAGCCCGTCGAGCTCGACCAGCACCGCCGCACCGAGCACCTGCGCCTCCAGTTGCCCGGCCAGCAGCAGGGCTGCGGCCAGCGTGCCGCCGGTGGCCAGCACGTCGTCGACCAGCACCACCCGGGTACCCGGCGCGATGGCATCGGCGCACACCTCGATGCGGTCGCTGCGGTACTCCAGCGTGTACTCCTGCTGCAGGGTGGCACCGGGCAACTTGCCGGGCTTGCGCACCGGCACGAAGCCGGCCCCCAGCTCCAGCGCCAACGCTGCGCCGAGGATGAAGCCACGTGCCTCCACACCCAGTACCGCCTGCACGCCGGCCGCGCGCCAGGGCGCGGCCATGGCCTTGACGGCCGCATCGAACGCCTTGGCGTCCGCCAGCAGCGGGGTGATGTCCTTGAACAGGATGCCGGGCTTGGGGAAGTCGGCCACGTCGCGGATCGTGCGCGACCACTCGGGATAAACAGGAGTCATTTCAATCATCGAATCAGGAAAACAGGAGTCAGGAGCTGCACGACAGCATCGAGCAGCCGGCCCGTTCGCGCGCCCATTCCGGGCGGCGCCGGGCGAACGCCTCGCGGCCCGGCTGGTCGTCATAAGGATGCCGCAGGACGTCCAGCAAGTCCGTGATACCGGCCGAATCGCCTTGTTCGGCACGGTCGATGGCCTCCTGCGCCAACCAGTTGCGCAACACGTACTTCGGGTTGGCGGCGTTCATCGTGGCGCGGCGCACCTCCGGCGCCTGCGCGTCGGCCAGCACCCGCTGGCCGTGCCGCCGCAGCCAGTCCTGCAGCTTCGGCAGCACCTGCCCGCGCTTGTCCGGCGCGTAGAACGCCGCCTCCAGCACCGCCACATCCGGCGCCGCGGGGTCCACCTCGGCCAAGGCACGGAACGCCAGCGTCATGTCCATTTCGCCCTCGTGCAGCAATTGCAGGAACTGCGCCATCAAGGTGTCGTCCCCCTCGACGAAACGGCCCAGGCCCAGCTTGGCCACCAGATGATGGCGCTGCTCCTGCTCGAACCGCGTCCGGAACGCATCCAGCCCGGCCTGCAGCGGCGCGGCATCCTCGAACAGCGGCGACACGGCCTGCGCCAGCCGCACCAGGTTCCAGTACGCCACCTGCATCTGCGTGCCGAAGCGATAGCGACGGCCCTGCGCGTCGGTGGTGTTGGGCGTCCATTCCGGGTCGTAGTCCTCCACCCAGCCATACGGGCCGTAATCGATGGTCAGCCCGAGGATGGACATGTTGTCGGTGTTCATCACGCCATGCACGAAGCCCACCCGCATCCAGTGCGCCACCATCACCGCGGTGCGCGTGCAGACCTGCTCGAACCAGCGTGCATGGCGCTGCGCGCCGGCGTCGGCCAGTTCGGGGTAGTCGCGGTCGATGCAGAACGCCACCAGTTGGGTCAGCAGCGCGATGTCCCCGCGCGAGGCGGGCAGTTCGAAGCTGCCGAAACGGAGGAACGACGGCGCCACCCGGCACACCACCGCGCCGGGTTCGCCCTGCGGGTTGCCGTCGTAGAACATGTCGCGCACCACCGTTTCACCGGTAGCCACCAGGCTCAGGGCGCGGGTGGTCGGCACCCCCAGGTGATGCATCGCCTCCGAGCACAGGAATTCGCGTACCGAGGAGCGCAGCACCGCCCGGCCGTCGGCGCCGCGCGAATACGGGGTCGGCCCCGCCCCTTTCAGCTGCAGCTCCCAGCGCTGGCCGCCGACCAGCAGTTCGCCCAACGAGATCGCGCGGCCATCGCCGAGCTGCCCGGCCCATTGGCCGAACTGGTGCCCGCCATAATTGGCCGCCCACGGTTGCATCCCGGCATACAGCGCGTTGCCGCCGAACACCTGCGCGAAGCCTTCGCCCTGCACGACGGATTCGTTGAAACCCAGCAGTGCCACCACCTCGGGCGAGTACGCCAGCAGGCGGGGAGCGGCCACCGGCGTGGGACTGACTGCCGACCAGAGCGCACCGCGCACTTCGCGGCGGCCGGGGCCACGCTCGGGATCGCCGGGCAGCGCCTGCACGAATCGGTTGTCGAAATGGGGCTCGTTGTTGCGCATCGCCTGCTCGTCACTGCCGTACACCCGGATCCTACCGGTTATGGCGCGCACGGTCGGCCACGGGGCGGCATAAAAGAAAACGCCGGAAGCTTTCGCTTCCGGCGTTCCAAGCTACCTTTCGGTGGCAGGGGTCGATTAGACCGCCTGCACCTGGTCAGCCTGCATGCCCTTCTGGCCCTGCACGGCGACGAAGGTCACCTTCTGGCCTTCCTGCAGCGACTTGAAGCCGGTGCCCTGGATGGCGCGGAAGTGCACGAACAGGTCCGGGCCGCTTTCCGGGGTGATGAAGCCAAAGCCCTTGGCATCGTTGAACCACTTCACAGTGCCGGTCTGACGATCAGACATTACAAACTCCTGAAACATTGATGAGAAAAATCGCAGCCACCGGATATTCGGGGCCGAGACTGAGTTGCAGGCGTTGGTAAAGCGGAACGATGAGCGGATCGGTGAGATCAACTGCATCAGGCCACGATTCACGGTGACCCTTGCAAGCACAGTGGGGCGAACGATACGCGGCTTTTGGTTAAAAAGCGATAAATACCGTATTCATCAAAGCTGAGCGGTTCAGCACCGCGCCAATGTCGTCCGGATTCATGGACTTGGCCGGGCAGCACCGGTCGGCGTCCCACAGGGGCACCGCTACACTGCGCCCCATGACTGCCCCCGATTCCCCGCCCGCCCCCCGCATCTGGGTTGACGCCGACGCCTGCCCGGTCGTCATCAAGGACATCCTGTTCCGCGCCGCCGAGCGCACCGGCATCGAAACGGTGCTGGTGGCCAACCAATGGATCCGGACCCCGGCCTCCCGGTTCATCCGCGCGCTGCAGGTGCCCGGTGGCCCGGACGTGGCCGATGACGCCATCGTCGAGCGGGTCGCCGCCGGCGACCTGGTCGTGACCCAGGACATCCCGCTGGCCGCCCGCGTGCTGGACAGGCAAGCCGCGGCGCTGAACCCGCGGGGAGATGTCTACACCGCCAACAGCATCGCCGAGCGACTGTCGGTACGGAACTTCATGGAGGAGTTGCGCGGCGCCGGCATCCAGACCGGTGGCCCGGCCGCCCTGCACCCACGCGACCGCCAGGCCTTCGCCGCGCAGCTGGACCGCTGGCTCGCCCAGCGCCCACGGCCAGTCGCCTAGGCACCCGGGGCTGCCGGTCTGGTGCGTCCACCACCTTGCAGCCGCGGGGCCGTCACCGGCAGCCGGGCCGCACTCCCTGCACCACGGCAATGCATCGGCCTAACGCTTGGCCGGGACATCACCCCAGCCGACGCGGGCTGGTGAACTGGCGCGGCTCGCCATTCAACGGATCGATGAAGGCCAAGCGTCGGGCCAGCAACTGCAGCGGGGTACTGAAATCCTCCGGCGCGCGCTGCAGCAAGCGCGGATAGCAATCGTCCCCCAGGATCGGCGCGCCCAGCGCGGCCATGTGCACGCGCAACTGGTGCTTGCGCCCGCTCACCGGCTCCAGGGCGTAACGCCAGACCTCCCCGCACCGCTCGATCACATCGATCCGGCTCAGCGCATTGGGCGCGCCAATGCCCTCGCGCATGACATGGAACGGCTCGCCACGCTCCAGCCGGCTATGCCGCTGCACGGGGAACACGCAGTCCGGCAAGGCCGGCGCCAGCGCCTCGTAGTGCTTTTCGATCTTCCGCTCGGCGAACAGGCGCTGGTACGACGCCCGGCTCTCCGGGTTGCAGGAAAACAGCACCAACCCGGCCGTGCCCCGGTCAATCCGATGCAGCGGCACCAGTGCCGGGTTGCCGGTGCAGGCCACCAGGCGCGCCAGCAGCGTCTGCCGGACATGACGCCCGGCCGGCATCACCGGCAGGAAATGCGGCTTGTCGGCAACCAGCAGATGCGCGTCCTGGTACAGGATGTCCGCCTCGAACGGCACCACCGGCTCCTATGCCACCTCGCGGAAGTAGCGGATCTCACGCCCGGCCTGCCAAGGCTGCCCCGGGTCCAGCGCACTGCCATCCAGGGCCTGGACCCGCCCCCGCGCGAACCGGTCCAGCCACTGCGCGCGCGTGATCGCCGGAAAGCGCGCGCACAACCCCTCCAGCAGGCTCGCCCACGGACCGGGGGCCAATTGCAGATGACTGGGCAGATCGTCGGTGCTCACGCGTTCGGGTCCCGGCAGGGGCAAAGCCGTATCATTGTCGGTCTTTGCCCCCGGTAATCCCATGGCCCTTACTGCCACCATCCGCAAGGCCGAGCTGCAGATCAGCGACATGGACCGCGGCTACTACGCGACCCACAACCTGACCCTGGCACAGCACCCGTCCGAAACCGACGAGCGGCTGATGGTCCGCCTGCTCGCCTTCGCCCTGAATGCCGACGACCGGCTGGAGTTCGGCCGCGGGCTGAGCACCGATGACGAGCCGGACCTGTGGGAACACGATTACACCGGCGACATCGTGCAGTGGATCGACCTGGGCCAGCCGGACGAATCGCGCATCCGCAAGGCCTGCAACCGCAGCGGCCGCGTGCAGATCATCAACTACGGCAGCAATGCCTCGGACATCTGGTGGCAGAAGCAGGGCAAGCCACTGGCCCGCTTCGACAACCTGTCCGTGCTCGACCTGCCCGGCGATTTCGTCGAACGCTGGGGCAGCCAGATCCAGCGCGCCATGCGCTGGAGCGTGCTGATCCAGGACGGCGAGGTGCAGCTGATCAACGACCAGATGCAACTGGACGTGATCCCGCAATGGCGCAAGCGCCCGGCAGGCTGAGCAGACGGTGGCAGTGAACACGATCCGTTGCGACGTGCTGGTGGTCGGCGCCGGTGCCGCCGGCCTGATGTGTGCGCTCACCGCCGGCCTGCGCGGTCGCATCGTGCAGGTGATCGACCATGCCAACAAGCCGGGCAAGAAGATCCTGATGTCCGGTGGCGGGCGCTGCAACTTCACCAACACCGGCACCACGCCGGCCAACTTCCTCTCGGCCAACCCGCACTTCTGCAAGTCGGCGCTGGCGCGCTACACGCCGGCCGACTTCATCGACATGGTCGAGCGGCACGGCATCGCCTACCACGAGAAGGAACTGGGCCAGCTGTTCTGCGACATCTCCTCCAAGCAGATCGTAAGAATGCTGCTGGACGAATGCAGTGCCGCCGGCGTGCAGGTGCGCACCGACTGCGGCGTGGAGGACATCGAACGCGGCGCCGACGGCTTCCGCGTGCGCACCGCGCAGGGGCTGTTCCACTGCGCCTCGCTGGTGATCGCCACCGGCGGGCTGTCCATCCCGAGCATGGGCGCCAGCGGCTTTGGCTATGAAGTGGCACGCCGCTTCGGCCACGAAGTGCTGCCGACCCGCGCCGGGCTGGTACCGCTCACGCTCAGTGGCAAGCACCAGGAACGCTTCGCCGACCTCAGCGGCGTCGCCCTGCCGGTGGAAGCGCGCTGCAACGGCCAGCACTTCCGCAACTTCATGCTGCTGACCCACCGCGGCATCAGCGGCCCGGCGATCCTGCAGATCTCCTCGTACTGGCAACCCGGCGACGACCTGCGCCTGGACCTGTTGCCCGACCGCGATGCCGCCGAGTGGCTGCGCGCGATGAAGCGCGAGCGCGGCGCCTCCGAGCTGCGCACCGTGCTGTCGGAGGTCATCCCGCGCCGGCTGGCGCTGCGCCTGTGCGAGCAGTGGCTCAAGGACAAGCCGGTACGGCAACTGGACGAGCGCGAGCTGCAGGCCGCCGCCAGCCTGCTTTCCGACTTCCCGCTGGTCGCCAGCGGCACCGAGGGCTACCGCACCGCCGAAGTCACCCTCGGCGGCGTGGACACGCGCAAGGTATCGTCCTCGACGATGGAATCGCAGCACGTGCCGGGCCTGCATTTCATCGGCGAGGTGCTGGACGTGACCGGCTGGCTGGGCGGCTACAACTTCCAGTGGGCCTGGGCTTCCGGCCACGCGGCGGGCCAGGTGGCATGAGCCACACAGGGGCCATTTGTGCCCCATCCCGGCACTGTCAAACGTTCCACGCATAGACGCCGTACCTGCCCATCGTGTATTAAACGGCGTCCGAAGGAGTCTTGAATGCAGAACGCCAAAGACATCACCTTGCGCCTGCTGATCGTCGATGACAGCGCCGAGAATGCCGAAGCCATCGTCAGTACGTTGCGCAACAGCGGCATCGCCGTGCGTCCCTTCCGGCCGCAGAGTCCGGACGAGCTGGTCCAGGCCGTGGGCGGGCAACCGCTCGACCTGGTGCTGGCCGCCAACGCGTACACGATCCCGCAGTCGCTGCTGACCCAGCAGGTCGCCGCCAGTGGCAAGGACATCCCGATGATCCTGCTGGCCGACCAGGTCGACGCGCAGTTGCTGCTCGACGCCTCGGCCAACGGCATCCGCGCCATCGCCCTGCGCACCGAGCCGGACCACCTGCTGTCGGTGGTGCGCACCGAATGGACCGACCTGCAGGCACGCCGCGGCCTGCGCCGCATCGAAGTACAGATGCGCGAGACCGAGCGCCGCTGCGATGCGCTGATCTCCTCCTCGCGCGACCCCATCGCCTACATCCACGAAGGGATGCACATCCGCGCCAACGAGGCGTACCTGGACATGTTCGGGTACGAGTCGTTCGATGACGTGGAAGGCATCTCGCTGCTGGACATGGTCGCCCCGCAGTACGTGGAGGACTTCAAGAACCTGCTCAAGTCGCTGAGCAAGGGCGAGGCGCCGCCGCCGCAGTACGAAGTGCACGCGCGCAACCAGGACGGCGACACCTTCCCGGCGACGATGGAGTTCACCGCCGCCACCTACGAAGGCGAGTCCTGCTTCCAGGTGGTGTTCCGCCGCCGCGAGGAGTTCGACCCCGAACTGGCGCGCGAGGTGGAGGAGCTGCGCCAGCGCGACCAGGTCACCGGCCTGCTCAACCGCCCCACTTTCATGGTCCACCTGGAGAACGCGGTGGCCCAGGTCAGCCGCAGCGACGGCCAGTACGGTTTCCTGCTGGTCGAACCGGACCACTACAACCGCCTGCTGGCGGACATCGGCCTGGATTCGGCCGATGCGCTGATCGCCGCGCTCGGCCAGCACCTGGCCGGCGCCATCAACGAGGAGGCGCAGCTGGCACGCTTCGGCGAGCACAGCTTCGCCCTGCTCTGCCAGGGCCAGTACGCGCACACCACGCAGGTGGCCGAACGCGTGCGCCAGGCCTTCGCCTCCCATGTGTTCAGCATCGGCCAGCGTTCGGCCACGGTCACCGTCAGCATCGGCGGCGTGCAGGTCGGCGAGAAGATCGCCAGCGTCGGCCAGGTGCTCAGCCATGCCAACGATTGCAACCGCGCGGCCATCGAGCTGGGCGGCAACACGGTCAAGGTGTTCGACCCGGGCGCGACCGATCGCGTCGAGGAAGAACGCATCCAGCGCTGGGTGCAGCGCATCGGCGAGGCCATCGCCGGCGACGGGTTCCATCTGCGTTTCCGCCCGGTGCTGAACCTGATGGGCGAGCCGATGCAGCTGTACGACACCTCGCTGCTGCTGGAGAACAACGGCGAGCTGGTCAGCCCTGGCACCTTCCTGCCCATCGCCGAGGACCACGGCCTGCTGGCGCCGCTCAACCGCTGGGTGGTGGCCAACGCCATCCGCGCGCTGGGGGAACGCCGCCGCGCCGGCCACACCACCCGCCTGATGGTGCGCATCACCCCCGAGTCGTTCACCGACCCGCAGTTGCTGGACGTCATCCGCGACGGGCTGGCCAACGAAGGCGTGGACGGCGACCAGCTGTGGCTGCAGATCCCCGAGGCCAAGGTGTTCACCCACCTGCGCAACGCGCAGCAGTTCCTCGCCGGCGTGGCCACGATGGGCTGCAAGGTCGGGCTGGAGCAGTTCGGCTCGGGCCTGGATTCGTTCCAGCTGCTGGCCCATTTCCAACCGGCGTTCCTCAAGCTGGACCGCAGCTTCACCGCCGATCCGGCGCAGGCCAAGGAACAGCTGGACAAGACCCGCGAGATCACCGGCAAGGCGCAGGAGGCCGGCATCCTCACCGTCGCCGAGTTCGTCACCGACGCGGCCACGATGAGCCTGCTGTTCAGTGCCGGCGTGGACTACGTACAGGGCGATTTCGTCGGGCCGCCGACGGCGCAGATGGACTTCGAGTTCAACTGAGGCCTGCCCTCACCCCAACCCCTCTCCCGTACACGGGAGAGGGGCTTTTGCATCGACAGCGTACGATTGATGCTCCCTTCTCCCGCCTGCGGGAGAAGGTGCCCGAAGGGCGGATGAGGGGCTCCACGGGCCCTGGCGATCGTGTAGGAACAAAAAAGGCCGCGCATCGCGCGGCCCTTCTGTTTCCAGAACCGCCGAGGCTCATACCTCGACGATGCCCGGGATCGCCACGTCCGGGTTCACATCAGCCTCGTAATCCACGCCGTCGATGCCGAAGCCGAACAGGCGCAGGAAGTCGGCCTTGTAGCCGGCCAGGTCGCTGATCTCGTACAGGTTCTCGTTGGTCACCTGCGGCCACAGCTGCAGCACCTTGCCCTGCACTTCCGGGGCCATTTCCTTGTAGTCCGCGCGCAGGCGGCCTTCGGCGTCGACCAGCGCGACGTCGCGACCCTTGCCGTCAACCAGGGCCGGGCGGATATGGTCAGCCGCGTTGGCGCCACCCTGCGGGCCGTTGTAAAGGATGTCGTACAGCGTATCGAGCTGCTCGATGCAGCCCTCGTGCGTACCTTCTTCCTTCATCACCTTGAACAGCAGCGACAGGTACAGCGGCATGGTCGGGATGGCCGAGCTGGCCTGGGTCACCACCGCCTTGAGCACCGACACGCGCGCGTCGCCGCCGATGCCCTGCAGCTTGCCGCGGATGTCCTTGACCTTGGCATCCAGGTCCTTCTTGGCCGCACCGATGGAACCGTTCCAGTAGATAGCCTGGGTGATCTCCTCGCCCACGTAGGTGAAGGCGGTGGTGGTCGCGCCCGGTGCCAGCACGCCGGCTTCCAGCAGCGCATCGATCCACATCTGCCAGTCCTCGCCCCCCATCACCTGCACGGTGCCTGCGATCTCCTCGGCGGTGGCCGGCTGCAGCGTGGTTTCGGTCAGCACTTCCTTGTCGGTATCCAAGCCGCGCAGCGTGATCGGCGCGCCGATCGGCTTGAGCGTGGAGCTGATCACCTCACCGGTCTTGGGATGCTTGCGACGCGGCGCCGCCAGGCTGTAGACGACCTGGTCAACCTGGCCCAGGTCGGCCTTGATGATCTCGATGACCTTCTGCTTCACCTCGTCGGAGAACGCGTCGCCGTTGACGCTGCGCGCGTACAGGCCGGCCTGGTGCGCGTACTTCTCGAACGCGGCGGAGTTGTACCAGCCCGCCGTGCCCGGCTTGGTCTCGCTGCCCGGGCGCTCGAAGAACACGCCCAGCGTGGCCGCATCGCTGCCGAAGGCCGCCTTGATGCGCGCCGCCAGTCCGTAACCGGTCGAGGCACCCAGCACCAGCACCTTCTTCGGGCCATTGGCCAGCTTGGGCAGCGACTGGATGTAGTCGATCTGTTCCTTGACCGCCGCGTCGCAACCGGTCGGGTGGGTG
This sequence comes from Stenotrophomonas sp. ATCM1_4, assembly GCF_004348115.1. Taxonomy (GTDB): domain Bacteria; phylum Pseudomonadota; class Gammaproteobacteria; order Xanthomonadales; family Xanthomonadaceae; genus Stenotrophomonas; species Stenotrophomonas capsici. The sequence goes on from NZ_QPFB01000001.1 coordinate 1,975,784, forward strand.
GTGACGCAGATGAAGCCGCGCACACGCGGTTTGATGACCATGAAAACCTCAGCTAGGTAAGCAGGAAAACAGCGCCGCCATGACAGGGAAACCACGGCCCGGCGCCGAACCGGAAGGATCGTAGTGTGCACCCGCAGCGAACACAACCGACGCCACCGCATGGAAATCCCCGTGCAACCTGCCGGCGCGGGCAAAAGAAAAGCCGCGCGGTGCGCGGCTTTTCCGGGTTGCCGGGAGGGGCACCGTCACGGGCGACGGGCCAGCTCCTCGACGTCCTTGGCCTTGGGCATCAGGTCCTGCTTGCTGACCTTGAACGGGCCGATGCTCAGCAGCGGCACCGCCACGATGATCGAGGACACCACCACGATCACCGCACCGGCCATGTGCGTCTCGGCCAGGCCTTCCATCGACTCGCCGCCGTACAGGTACAGCGCCAGCGCCGACAGGAAGAACATCACCGCGGTGATCACCGTACGGGACAGCGTCTGGTTGATCGACTTGTTCAGCACTTCCAGCGGCTCTGCGCGCAGGCTGCGGAAGTTTTCGCGGACACGGTCGAACACCACGATGATGTCGTTGATGGCGAAACCCATCACCGACAGCATGCCCGCCAGCACGGTCAGGTCGAACTCACGACCCAGCAGCGACATGTAGGCGATGGTCAGGATCAGGTCGAAGAACGCGGTGATGCTGGCCACGATCGCGAACTTCCATTCGAAGCGCGCGGCGATGTAGATCAGGAAGCCGATCACCATGAACAGGGTCGCGTAGACGCCGTTCAGGGCCAGGTCCTTGCCCACCTGCGGGCCGACGAACTCGCCCGGCTGCACCGAGGCGGGGTTGTCGGTGGTGGTCACCGCCACGCGCACCTTCTCCGCCACTTGGGCAGCCGCATCGGCAGCGTTGTTGTGCTCACCGTCCGGCTGCAGGCGGATCATGACGTCGTTGCCGCCGCCCACGCTCTGCACCTGGGCGTTCTCGAAGCCGGCCTTGGCCAGGCTTTCACGCACGTTGTCGGCGTTGATCGGCTTCTCGAAGTGCGTGCGCACCACGGTACCGCCGGTGAACTCCAGCGCGTAGTTGAAGCCCTTGAAGCCGATCACGGCCACCGACAGCAACAGCAGCACCACCATCAGCGCAAGCACGGGCTTGCGGTGGCGCATGAAGTCGATGTTGGTGTCGTTCGGGACGATATGGAGTGGAAACAGTTTCATGTATTGAGTCTCTTCCCGATCAGATCGCCACGGACTTCAGGTTCTTGCGGCGGCTGTAAATCAAGGTAGCCAGCGCACGCGACACGGTGATCGCGGTGAACATGGAGGCGAAAATACCGATGATCATGGTCAGCGCGAAGCCCTTCAGCGGGCCCGTGCCGAACGCGTACAGCGCCACGCCCACGATCAGGCCGGTCAGGTTGGCGTCCAGGATGGTGCCCGATGCACGCTCGTAGCCTTCGGCGATCGCCTTCTTGGCCGGCATGCCCAGCCGCAACTCCTCGCGGATACGCTCGTTGATCAGCACGTTGGCGTCCACCGACAGGCCCACCGACAACGCCAGGCCGGCGAAGCCCGGCAGGGTCATGGTCGCGCCGAACAGCGACATCACCGCCACCACGATCAGCAGGTTGAACAGCAGCGCCACCGAGGTAATCGCACCGAACATGCGGTAGTAGACGGTGAAGAACACCAGGGTGAACACGAACGAGAACACCACGGCCTTGACGCCGCGAGCCACGTTTTCCTTGCCCAGGCTCGGGCCGATCACGTATTCCTCGACGAAGTCCATCGGCGCGGCCAGCGAACCGGCACGCAGCAGCTTGGCCAGGCCGTCAGCCTCGGTCTTCTCCAGGCCGGTGGTCTGGAACTCCTTGCCGAACACGCCGTTGACGTTGGCCACCGAGATCACTTCTTCCTTGACGCGGAAGCTGCGCTCTTCCTTGCCATTGACCATGGTCACCTGCGGGATGCGCTCGGTGTAGACCACGGCCATCGGCTTGCCGACGTTGGCGCTGGTGAAGTCGAACATGCGCTGGCCGCCCACGGCGTTGAGCGTCACGCTCACCGACGGCAGGCCATTCTGGTCGGTGGAGACGTTGGCCTTGACCATCTGGTCGCCGGTGACGATGGTGCGCTTGTTCAGCAGCACCGGGCGGCCGGCGCGGTCACGGTACAGCTTGGCTTCCGGCGGGATGCGGCCGGTATCGGCGGCGTCCTGCGCGTTGCCATCGACCACGGCGCGGTACTCCAGCGTCGCGGTGGCACCGATCATGCGCTTGGCTTCGGCGGTGTCCTGCACGCCCGGCAGCTCGACCACGATGCGGTCGTCGCCCTGGCGCTGGATGATCGGCTCGGCCACGCCCAGTTCGTTGACGCGGTTGCGCAGCGTGGTCAGATTCTGCTCGATCGCACCGGTGGCGATCTGGCTCATTTCCGTCTGCGGCACCGTGGCGGTGATGCGATCGCCGCTCACCGAGTAGGTGAAGGTCGGCTGCGCCTTGGCCAGCGCGGCGCGGGCCTTGTCCGCATCGGCGGCGTTGGCCAGGGTGACCTGGATGTCGCTGTTGCCACGACGCTCCACCGAACGGTAGGTGACGCGGCTGTCACGCAGGGTGGTCCGCACGTCTTCGGTGAAGGCCTCGAAGCGCTTGTCCACGGCGGCCTTCTGGTCGACCTGCAGCGCGAAGTGCACGCCACCGACCAGGTCCAGGCCCAGCACCATCGGCTTGCCGCCGAGCTTGGCCAGCCATTCCGGCACGGTCGACGCCAGGTTCAGGGCGACGGTGTAGTTCTCGCCGGCCGCCTCGCGCAGCACGTCGTTGGCGCGCGTCTGCGCATCCAGCGACGGCAGGCGGACGATCAGGCTGTCGCCTTCCTTGGCCACGCCCTTGGGCGTGACACCGGCGGCACCCAACGCCGTGGTGACGCGCTCCTTGAAGGCGTCATCGATCTGGCCACCGCGGTTGGCGGTGATCTGGACGGACGGATCCTTCTGGTACATGTTCGGCAGCGCATACAGCGCGCTGACCGCCAGAACGATCACGATCAGGAAGTACTTCCAACGTGGAAATTCAAGCATTGCGGATTCCTGCGTGGCGCCTTCCCGGCGTCACGACGTGACGGAAAGGGAATTCAGCCTCAGGCAGCCGACTTCAGCGTGCCCTTGGGCAGCACGTTGCCGATGGAGCCCTTCTGCACGCGGATGCGCACGTTGTCGGCCACTTCGACGGTGACGAAGTTGTCGCCGATGTCGGTGACCACGCCGGCGATGCCGCCGGAGGTCAGCACTTCGTCGCCCTTGCTGATCTTGTCCAGCATCGCCTTGTGTTCCTTCTGGCGCTTCATCTGCGGGCGGATCATCAGGAAGTACATGACCGCGATCAGGGCGATCGGCAGCAGGAAGGTGCCCATGCCCGGGGCAGCCGGGGCGGCCTGGGCGACGGGAAGCAGGATGGCCATCAGATTCATTACGTAAGTCCTTGGTGTTGGGCGGCACCCTGCCCGGCCTGAGGCCGGCGGTCACCGCGAAACGGGGTCAGCCGTGAAGTATGCCACGGCCCCGGGACCTCGTCCCGGGCCGCGTGGCTGCTGGGTTACTCCCCCGACAAGGCCGGGGCAGACACGCCCCGGGCCACGTAGAAGGACTCACGGAAGGCCAGGAAGGTTCCCGCCTCGATCGCCGCGCGCATGTCGGCCATCAGTTTTTCGTAATAGAACAGGTTGTGCAGGGTGCCCAGCATCGGCGCCAGCATCTCGTTGCAGCGGTCCAGGTGGCGCAGGTAGGCGCGGGTGTAGCCGCTGGTGCAGGCGTGGCAGCCACAGCCCGGCTCGATCGGGTCCATGTCGCGCTCGTACCTGGCGTTGCGGATGCGCACGGTGCCGAACGAGGTGAAATAGTGGCCGTTGCGGGCGTTGCGGGTCGGCATGACGCAGTCGAACATGTCCACGCCGCGCGCCACACCCTCGACCAGGTCTTCCGGGCGGCCGACGCCCATCAGGTAGCGCGGATGGTCGGCCGGCAGGATCGGGTGCATGTGGTCGAGCATGGCGTTGCGCTCGTGCTCGGGCTCGCCCACCGCCAGGCCGCCGATGGCGTAGCCGTCGAAGCCGATCTTCTGCAGCCCCTCGGCCGAGCGGCTGCGCAGGTCGGTGTGCACGCCACCCTGGACGATGCCGAACAGTGCCGCGTCATTGCCCATCGCGTCATGCGCGTTGCGGCTGCGCTGGGCCCAGCGCAGGCTCAGTTCCATCGACTTCTGCGCCACGGCCTCGGTGGCCGGGTACGGGGTGCATTCGTCGAAGATCATGACGATGTCCGAATCCAGCACCTTCTGGATCTTCATGCTCTCTTCCGGCCCCAGGAAGACCCGGGCGCCGTCGGTCGGCGAGGCGAAGGTGACGCCTTCCTCGGTGATCTTGCGGCGATGCGCCAGCGAAAACACCTGGAAACCACCAGAATCGGTCAGGATCGGGCCGTCCCAGCGGCAGAACCCGTGCAGGCCGCCGTGGTCGGCGATGACGTCCAGGCCCGGGCGCAGGTACAGGTGGAAGGTGTTGCCCAGGATGATCTCGGCGCCGAGCGCGCGGACCTGCTCCGGCAGCACCCCCTTCACCGAGCCATACGTGCCCACCGGCATGAACGCCGGGGTCTGCACGGTGCCGCGCGGGAAGGACAGCTGGCCGCGGCGGGCGCGGCCATCGGTGGTCTGGAGCTTGAAGTGCAGTCGGGACATGGCGAGAGGCAGGAACTCGGGAATGGGGGCGGAAATCAGGCGCGCCGGAGACGGACAGTCTACCGGCGCGCGTTCGGCGGGGCTTGGATCGCCGGGGGCTGGCGGTCAGCCGGGACGGGAGGCGGCATCCCCGCCGTCGCCGGTGCCCTCCCCGCCCTGCGGGAACAGCAGCATCGCATCGCCGTAGCTGAAGAAGCGGTACTCCTGCGCAATGGCGTGGGCATAGGCCTCGAACACCCGCGCCTTGCCAGCGAAGGCGCTGATCATCATCAGCAGGGTGCTTTCGGGCAGGTGGAAGTTGGTCACCATCGCATCGACGCTGCGGATGCGGTAGCCGGGGGTGATGAAGATCTGGGTCTCGCCGGCGTACGGCTGCAGCTCGCCCTCGCGCATGGCGCTCTCCAGCGCCCGCACCACGGTGGTACCGACACCGATCACGCGCCCCCCGGCCGCGCGGGTGCGGCGCACCTGCTCGACCAGTTCGGCGCCGACGTTGAGCCATTCACGGTGCATCACGTGCTGGCTCAGGTCATCCACGCGCACCGGCTGGAAGGTGCCGGCGCCGACGTGCAGGGTGATGTGGCCGAACTGCACCCCGCGTTCGCGCAACTGCGCCAGCAGGCCTTCGTCGAAATGCAGGCCGGCGGTGGGAGCGGCCACCGCACCGACCTGGCGCGCGAACACGGTCTGGTAACGCTCGCGGTCATCCAGGCCAGGCTCGCGGTGGATGTACGGCGGCAGCGGCAGCCGGCCCTCGTGGACCAGCCACGACTCCAGCGGCTCGGGGATGTCGAACCGCAGGACATAGAACTCGCCATCGCGGCCCAGCACCTCGGCCTCGCCACCGGCGTCGAGCTGGATGCGGCTGCCCGGTTTGGGCGACTTGCTGGCACCGATCTGGGCACGGGCCTGCTGGCCGCCGAGCAGCCGTTCGATCAGGATCTCGACCCGGCCACCGGTGGCCTTCTGCCCGAACAGGCGCGCCGGGATCACCCGGGTATCGTTGAACACCAGCAGGTCACCGGGCTGCAACAGTGTCGGCAGGTCGCGCACATGGCGGTCATCGAAGGCGGCCGGCGCCGGCGGCACCAGCATCAGCCGGCTGGCCGAACGCTCGGCCAGGGGCGCCTGGGCGATCAACGCCTCGGGCAGGTCATAGTGAAAATCGGACTTCTTCAAGGCCGGAACGTCGTACGGGGAGCCGGCTATTGTAGCCCCCATGCGGTTTTCGGCTGGTAGGCGGCCCGGCCAGCGCCGGGAGGCCGGGAGCCCTGCCGCGCATGGCTCGGCGCTGCCCGCCCCCTTCAGCGCTCGAACTTGGTCGACAGGATGATCGCGCTGGTCGTGCGTTCCACGCCGTCGATGGCACCGATGGCATCGGTGACCACGTCCATTTCGCCGACGCCGCCCACCACCACCATCGCGATCAGGTCGTGGTTGCCGCTGACCGAGTGCAGCGAGCGCACTTCGGCGATGTCGCGCAGCGCCTTCACCACCGCCGGCATCTTCTTCGGCAGCACGGTGATCAGCACATGTGCGCGCACCTGGCCCTGCTCGTAGTCCTCGTGGGTGCGCACGGTATAACCGGCGATCACCCCCTGCTGCTCCAGGCGGTCGATGCGGCTCTGCACAGTGGTCCGCGAAAGCCCGAGCCGGCGGGCGATCTGGGCGGTGGAGGCGCGCGCGTCCTCGCGCAGCACGGACAACAGGCGTTCGTCAGCGGCGGAAATCTTCACATTGCAAACCAGATTCGTCGATTCGACGAAATTACCCGAAAATCTGTCCAGTTCATATCTGCCATATGTCCAGAATCTCCAGATAATGGATATATACAAGTTACTTCTGGAGATGAGCATGACCGTACTCGGCCCCCTCGCCCCGCTTCGCGCGCACGCCGGCACCCGCCTTACCCAGGGTCTGGACGATGCCAGCGTCGAACGCCTGGCCACCGCCCATCCCGATCTGGCCCAGGCCATCGCGGCTGCCGCCACCGAATACACCCGCATCAAGGACGAAGCCGCCGACCTGCTGGATCTGGACGAAAAGGACCAGATCGCCGCGATGCAGGCCGGTTTCGTCAATTTCTACGCCGATGACGCCGTGGTCCCGTACATCGCGCTGGCCGCGCGCGGCCCGTGGGTGATCTCGCTCAAGGGCGCGGTGCTGTACGACGCCGGCGGCTACGGCATGCTCGGCTTCGGCCACACCCCGGCCGACGTGATGGACGCCGCCGCCAAGCCGCAGGTCATGGCCAATATCATGACCCCGAGCCTGGCCCAGCGCCGCTTCACCAACGCCATGCGCAAGGAGATCGGCCACACCCGCGGCGGTTGCCCGTTCACCCACTTCATGTGCCTGAACTCCGGCTCCGAGGCCGTGGGCCTGGCCGCGCGCATCGCCGACATCAACGCCAAGCTGCAGACCGACCCGGGTGCCCGCCACGCCGGCGCCACCATCAAGCGCGTGGTCATCAAGGGCAGCTTCCACGGCCGCACCGACCGCCCGGCGCTGTATTCGGACTCCAGCCGCAAGTCGTATGACCAGCACCTGGCCAGCTACCGCGGCGAGAACAGCGTCATCACCATCCCGCCGTACGACGAAGCCGTGCTGCGCAAGGTGTTCGCCGATGCCGAAGCCAACAACTGGTTCATCGAGGCCGTGTTCCTGGAGCCAGTGATGGGCGAAGGCGACCCGGGCCGCGCGGTACCGGCCAGCTTCTACAAGGTCGCGCGCGAGCTCACCCGCGAGCACGGCAGCCTGCTGCTGATCGACTCCATCCAGGCCGCACTGCGCGTGCACGGCACGCTGTCCTTCGTCGACTACCCGGGCTACGAGACGCTGGACCCGCCGGACATGGAAACCTATTCCAAGGCCCTGAACGGCGCGCAGTTCCCGCTGTCGGTGCTGGCCGTCACCGAGCATGCCGCGGGCCTGTACCGCAAGGGCGTGTACGGCAACACCATGACCACCAACCCGCGTGCGCTGGACGTGGCCTGTGCCACCCTGGCCCACCTGTCGCCGGACGTGCGCCAGAACATCCGCCTGCGCGGCGAACAGGCCGTGCAGAAGCTGGAAGCCCTCAAGGCCAAGCTCGGCGGACTGATCACCAAGGTACAGGGCACCGGCCTGCTGTTCTCCTGCGAGCTGGCCCCGCAGTTCAAGTGCTACGGCGCCGGCTCCACCGAAGAGTGGCTGCGCATGCACGGCGTCAACGTGATCCACGGTGGCGAGAACTCGCTGCGCTTCACCCCGCACTTCAACATGGACGAGGCAGAGCTGGACCTGCTGGTCGACATGGTCGGCCGTGCGCTGGTCGAAGGCCCGCGCCGCGAGCAGGCCAACGCTGCCTGAGGCCTGCTTTCCCGGCCTGAAACACGAAGAGGCGGCCATTGGCCGCCTCTTTCGTTTGCTGCTCCCGGGTTCGGCGCCGATGTCCGCCTCCATCGCGTGCATCGGCGCCCGTGGTGCACGGCCTAGCGGCTCGCCAGCGGTACCTCGAACTGCCCGGCACCGCCCAGCGCCTTGTACACCGACACCACGTTGACGTTGACCGTGGCCTCGGCCGCGGCGAGCGCGTCGTCGGCCGCGAGCTGGTTGCGCTGTGCATCCAGCAGCGCCAGGAAGTCCTGTGAACCTTCCCGGTACTGGATCTGCGCCAATGCCTCGGCCCGCCGCGCCGCCTCGGCCTGCTCGGCGATGATCGCCAGGCGCGACTGTTCCTTGGCATAGCGGGTCAGCGCATTCTCGGTGTCCTCCAGCGCCAGCAGCACCGTCTTCTCGTACTCGGCTGCTACACCATCGGCCTGCGCCTTGCTCGCACGCAGCCGCGCACGCACGGTACCGAAGTCGAATGCGGCCCAGCTGATCGACGGCGTCAGTGACCATGCCTTGTTGTTGCCATTCACCAGGCCGTTGGCATCGCCGCCGAGGAAGCCGACGAAGCCGCTGACGCTGATGCGCGGGAACAGGTCGGCCGTTGCCACGCCCACGCGTGCCGTCGCCGCGGCAAGACGGCGCTCGGCCGCGCGCACGTCCGGGCGACGACGCAGCAAGTCGGTGGTATCGCCCAGCGGCAGGGCCTGGGCGAAGGCCGGCACCTCGCGGGGCTGCAGCAATGCGTCCAATGCCTCCGGACGCTGGCCCAGCAACACCGCCAGGCGATGCCGCGACTGCACTTCGGACACTTCGAGCAGCGGGATGTCCGCCTCGATCGCCTTCAATCGCGCGCGACTGCTCTGCACGTCCAGCTCGCTGCCGGCCCCCAGCTTCCAGCGGGTTTCGGTGAGCTGCTGGGTGTCGCGCAGGTTGACCAGCGTCTGCCGTGCCACGGCGATGCGCTTCTGCGTGCCACGCAGTTCGAAGTAGTTGCGCGCCACTTCCGCAGCCACGGTGACCTGCGCATCCAGCAGGTTGTCACGCTCGGCGCCCAGGTCGGCGCGCGCCGCCTCGGCGGCGCGACGCTGGCGACCGAACAGGTCCAGCTCCCAGCCCGCGTCGAAGCCCAACTGGTAGGTTTCACTGAACACCCGCTCGCCGCCCTGGCTCGCATCCGGCTGCTTGCGCCGGTCCTGGCTGCCACCGGCGGTGACGTGCGGCAACTGGTCCAACCGCTGCTCGGTGAACGCCGCGCGCGCCATCCGCACGCGTGCCATCGCGATGCGCAGGTCCAGGTTGCCGGCCAGCGCGCCGTGCATGAGCTGGGTCAGCACCGGGTCATTGAACTGCGACCACCAGTCGGCCACCGGCGACACGCTGCTGAAAGCCGGGTCGGCCGTGCCCTGCAACTGCACTGGCTGCACCGGCGGTGCCTTGTAGTCCGGGCCGACGGTCATGCAGCTGGCCAGCAATGCGCTGGCCACGGCGACGGTCAGGCCACGCATCACCATGGCAGCACCTCGCCCAGGTAAGTGAAGCTGCCGGTGGGGCCGTCGTTGCCGATCAACGCCATCTGCACGCTGGAGCGCGCGCCTTCGCCCACTTCGATCTCGCCTTCGCCACCGTTCATGTCGGTCTTCACGTAACCGGGGTGCACGGTGTTGACCTTGATCGGCGTGTCGCGCAGCTCGTAGGCCAGGCTCAGCGTCCAGCTGTTCACCGCCGCCTTGGAGGCGTTGTAGGCGGGAATCTTGAAGTCCCAGATCCCCGACGCCGGGTCGGCGTGCAGCGTCTGCGAGGCCAGGATGCTGGAGACGTTGACGATGCGACCGGCCTGCGAACGCTGCAGCAGCGGCAGGAATGCCTGGGTCACCGCGACCAGGGCGAACACATTGGTATCGAACGTGCGCTGCCAGGCATCCAGCGGCTGCGCCGACGGTGCCACGGCCGGGTCCTCAAGCAGCACGCCGGCATTGTTGACCAGGATGTCGAGGCGGCCGTGGCGCTCGGTGACGTGCTCGACCGCGATGGCGATGCTGTCGGCGTCGGTGACGTCCAGCTGCAGCGCTTCCACCGGCAGGCCCTCGGCCTGCAGCTTCAGGGCCAGGTCAACGGCCGCCTGGCGCTTGCGACCGGCCAGCAGGGTGTGCACGCCCGCCTGCGCCAGCTGGCGCACGGTCTCAACGCCGATGCCACGGGTGGCGCCGGTGACCAGCGCGATCTTTTGGTTGTGGTGGTTCATGGGAAGCCTCGGAGGAGAAAGTCGGGAAGGAAACAGGAAGGGAAACAGCCACCGGGGCGGTCACGGCCCCTGCCTTGGCAGGGGCCGTCATCCGTGCCCGGGCAGGTCGGGCTCAATGGTGGATCGTCGGTTCACCGTGCTGGACCAGCTTGCCGCCACCGTTGCGGGTCACCAGCTTGCGCAGGGCCACGTAGAACACCGGGGTCAGGAACAGGCCGAACAGCGTCACGCCCAGCATGCCGGCGAACACCGTGATGCCCGTGACCGAGCGCACCTCGGCACCTGCACCGTGCGAGAGCACCAGCGGAATCGTGCCGGCGATGAATGCGATCGAGGTCATCACGATCGGACGCAGACGCAGGCGGCACGCTTCCAGCGCCGCGTCGACGATGCCCTTGCCGCCCATCTCCAGCTCGCGGGCGAACTCGACGATCAGGATCGCGTTCTTGCACGCCAGGCCCATCAGCACCACCAGGCCCACCTGCACGAACACGTTGTTGTCACCGCCGGTCAGCCACACGCCGAACAGGGCCGACAGCAGCGTCATCGGCACGATCAGGATCACCGCCAGCGGCAACGACCAGCTTTCGTACAGCGCGGCCAGCACCAGGAACGCCAGCAGGATCGCCACCGGGAACACGATGAAGGCGGCATTGCCCTGCGTGGCCTGCTGGTAGCTCAGGTCGGTCCATTCGGTGGTCATGCCCACCGGCAGCACCTGCCCAGCGATCTCGGTCAGCTTGTTCATCGCCTGCGCCGAGGACAGCACGCGCGGGTCGGCCTCGCCGGCCAGGTCGGCGGCCGGGTAGCCGTTGAAGCGCAGCACCGGGTCCGGGCCGTAGGTTTCCTTGATGGTCACCATCGAGCCGATCGGCACCATCTCGCCGCGATCGTTGCGGGTGCGCAGCTTGCCGATGTCCTCCACGCTGTCACGGAACTGGCCATCGGCCTGGGCGATCACCTGCCAGGTACGACCGAACTGGTTGAAGTCGTTGACGTAGGCCGAGCCCAGGTAGGTCTGCAGCGTGTCGAACAGTTCGGTCAACTGCACGCCCTGCGCCTTGGCCTTGACGCGGTCCACCTCGGCATCGAGCTGCGGCACGTTGGCCTGGTAGCTAGTGATCGGGTAGCCCATGCCCGGCGTCTGCATCACCGCGCCCTGCATGGTCTGCACCGCGGTCTGCAGCGCACCGTAGCCCAGGTTGCCGCGGTCCTCGATGAACATCTGGTAGCCATTGCCGTTGCCCAGGCCAAGGATCGGCGGCGGCATCATCGAGAACGCGAAGCCCTCCTTCAGCCCGGCGATCTTCTGGTTGATCTCGGCGTTGATCTCGGCAGCGGTCCGCCCATTGCGCTCGTTGAACGGCTTGAGCGGGATGAACGCCACGCCGGTGTTGGGCGTGTTGGTGAACTGCAGCGCGTTCAAGCCGGGGAACGAGATGGTGTGCGCTACGCCGTCGGTCTCCTTGGCGATCTGCGCGACCTTGCGCAGCATTTCATCGGTACGCGCGATCGACGCGCCTTCCGGCAGCTTCACGCCGGCGATCAGGTACAGCTTGTCCTGGGTCGGGATGAAGCCTGGCGGCACCAGCTTGAAGATCACGCCGGTGCCCAGCAGCAGCACCGCATACACCAGGAACACCGCACCGCGACGACCGAGGATCTTCGACACGCCACGCTCGTACTTCTCCGAGCTGGACTTGAAGAAGCGGTTGAACGGGCGGAACACCCAGCCGAACAGGCGGTCGATCAGGCGGCTCGGGGCATCCTTGGCGGCACCGTGCGGCTTGAGCAGGCGCGCGGCCAGCGCCGGCGACAGGGTCAGCGAGTTGATCGCCGAGATCACCGTGGAGATGGCGATGGTGACGGCGAACTGCTTGTAGAACTGGCCGGTCACGCCGGACAGGAACGCCATCGGCACGAACACCGCGCACAGCACCAGCGCGATCGCCACGATCGGCCCGGACACCTCCTTCATCGCCTGGTGCGCGGCCGCCGTTGGCGACAGGCCTTCCTCGATGTTGCGCTCCACGTTCTCGACCACCACGATGGCGTCGTCGACCACGATGCCGATCGCCAGCACCAGCCCGAACAGGCTCAAGGTGTTGATCGAGAAGCCCAACAGGTACAGCGCGGCGAACGTGCCGACCACCGACACCGGCACCGCGATCAACGGGATGATCGAGGCGCGCCAGGTCTGCAGGAACAGGATCACCACCAGCACCACCAGCGCGATGGCTTCCAGCAGCGTGGACACCACGGCCTTGATCGAGTCACGCACGAAGATGGTGGTGTCGTACACGGCCTCGTACTTCACCCCGGCCGGGAAGGTCTTCTGCATCTGGTCCATCGTGCCGATCACCGCGTCGCGGATCTCCAGCGCGTTGGCACCCGGGGCCTGGAAGATGCCGATGCCCACCGCGTTCTTGCCATCGAGCTGCGAGCGCAGGGTGTAGTCACCGGCCCCCAGCTCGATGCGCGCCACGTCGGACAGCCGCACCACTTCGCCGTCGGCACCGCTCTTGAGCACGATGTCACCGAACTCCTGCTCGCTGCGCAGGCGGCCCTGCGCGTTGATCAGGGTCAGGAACTGGCTGTTGGGCATCGGCTCGGCGCCGAGCTGGCCGGCGGACACCTGCACGTTCTGCTCGCGCATGGCGCGCACCACGTCACCGGCGGTTAGCCCGCGCGAGGCCACCCGGTCCGGGTCCAGCCAGGCGCGCATGGCGTAGTCGCCGCCACCGAAGATCTGCGCGTCGCCCACGCCGGGAATGCGGGTGAGCGCATCCTTGACGTGCAGACGGGCGTAGTTGCGCAGGTACAGCGTGTCGTACTTTCCGTCCGGCGAGGTCAGGTGCACCACCATCAGGAAGGTGGGCGACTGCTTCTGCGTGGTCACGCCCTGCCGGCGCACGTCCTCGGGCAGGCGGGCTTCAGCCTGGGCCACGCGGTTCTGCACCTTCACCGCCGCCGCGTCCGGGTCGGTACCCGGGCGGAAGGTGATGGTCATCTGCAGCACGCCGTCCGAGCCGGCCACCGACTTGAGGTACATCATGCCCTCCACGCCGTTGATGGCCTCCTCCAACGGCGTGGCGACGGTCTCGGCGATCACCTTGGGGTTCGCGCCCGGGTACACCGTGCGCACCACCACCGACGGCGGCACCACTTCCGGGTATTCGCTGATCGGCAGGATCGGCAGCGTGATCAGGCCGGCCGCGAAGATGACGATCGACAACACCGCCGCGAAGATCGGTCTGTCAATGAAGAAACGTGAGAAATCCATGAGGGAAATTCCTTGAAGTAGCCAGCGATGGCGTGCAGCCACCCTGCCCTCGCCCGTGGTGGGCGAAGGCGCGTGGCCGGCACGGCGCCGGCATCAGACGAAACCGGAAATCAGTTCAGCGCGGCGGTCTTCGGCCCGGCCGGCAGGGGCTGCATCGCCACCGGCTTGGCCTGCACCGGCATGCCGGGCATGAAGACCTTCTGCACGCCGTCGACGATCACCTTGTCACCGGCGGCCAACCCGGCCTCGACGATGCGCAGGCCATCGGCGGTACGGCCCAGCTGCACGTCCTTGCGCTGCGCCTTGCCGTCCTTGTCGACCACATACACGTACTTGCGGTCCTGGTCGGTGAGCACGGCCTTGTCGTCCACCAGCATGGCCTGGAACTGGCCACTGCCGAGCAGGCGCACGCGCGCGAACAGGCCCGGGGTGAACTGCCGGTCGGCGTTGTCCAGCAACGCGCGCACGCCGATGGTGCCGGTGCTGCGCACGACCTGGTTGTCCAGGAAGTCCACCTTGCCCTCGTGCGGGAAGCCCTGCTCGCCGGCCAGGCCGATCTGCACCGGCAGGGCCTGGTCGCGCTCGCTCGGCCGCTCGCCCTTGCGCGCCATCTGCGCATAGCGCAGGAAGGTGGCCTCGTCGGCGTCGAAATAGACGTGCACCGTGTCCAGCGATACCAGCGTGGTCAGCACGCTGGCGGCATCGCCGGCCGTGACCAGGTTGCCGGCGGTGACCATCGCGCGGCCGGCGCGGCCATTGATGGGAGCACGCACCTTGGTGAACTCCAGGTTCAACGCGGCCGCGTCCAGCGCCGCCTTGGCGGCCTGCACGTCGGCCGCGGCCTGGTCGGCCGCCGCGCGCTTCTGCTCCCAGGTTTCGGTAGAGATGGCCTGCTGCTCGGACAGGCGGCGGGCACGCTCGGATTCGCTGCGGGCCAGTGACGCCTGTGTCCGCGCGCGTGCCAGTTCGGCATTGGCCTGCTCGTAGGCAGCCTGGTAGGTGCGTGCATCGATCAGGAACAGCACGTCACCCTTCTTCACTTCCTGGCCTTCGACATAGTTGACCTTGTCGATGTAGCCGGACACGCGCGGGCGCAGCTCGACGTTCTGCACCGCCTCCACGCGGCCACTGAACTCATCCCATTGGCTGACCTGCTTGACCAGCACCGGGGCGGCATTGACCTCCGGCGGGGGCGGCATGCCCGCTTCTTCGGCGTGGCCGCCACTGCAGGCGGCCAGTACGGCGATGGCCAATGCGGAGAAGCTGGCCAGCACGACACGTCGTGCGGTGGGGAATCGGGGCGTCATTGCGTTCATGTCATCCATCCAGAACAGGGGGAGAAAGGGAAGCGAAAGAGAAGCTGAAAGCGCGGGTGCTGTGATAAGGCTGTAAGAGAGGGGCCGGCATGCCGGTTGCTGCGCGTGGGGCCGTGCATTGCTTCGCTGGACGCGCGTGGCCGGCGCATTCAGTGTCCCGCCCACGGAAATTTTTCTCCCACCTGCGGGACAAACTGCATCAGTCGGTGCCACATCGCAGGGACAAGGCGCTGTACCCGGCCAACCGGATGCGCAGCCACATCAGCCCCGTCGGGGAAAGCAAACTCCAATGAATTCAGGCTTTTGAACGAAAAACGTGCGCCAGTGATCACGCCTGGCGCGGCTTGGCGGCGGATCCGGCGGAAACTGGGAAGGTGGCGCAGACGCATGGCTGCAAGTCCGATCTGTGCGGAGCTGTGCAAGGTACGCCTCCAATCCATACTTGATTAGTACGGATTCAGGGGAATAATCATCCCGTCGCCGGCACAATCCCGCTGCCGCTCCCCTGAAGAGTCCCCCTCGATGGCCAACGACCTCAACGACACCCTGATCTTCGTCAAGGTGGTTGAACAAGGCAGCTTCACCGCCGCCGCCCGGCTGCTCGGGCAACCCAAGACCACCGTCAGCCGCAAGGTGCAGGAGCTGGAAACCCGGCTGGGCGCACGCCTGCTGCACCGGACCACGCGCCGTCTGGGCCTGACCGAGGCCGGCACCGTCTACTACGAGCATTGCCAGCGCATCGCACGCGAACTGGAGCAGGCCGAGAGCGCGGTGAGCCAGTTGCAGTCCGGCCCGCGCGGCTGGCTGCGCTTCACCGTGCCGTACTCGGTGGGCACCACCTGGATTGCGCCGCTGCTGGGCCAGTTCCAGGCCCAGTACCCGGAACTGCGCGTGGAGATGCACCTGGGCAACGAAACCCTGGACCTGATCTCCGGGGAGATCGACATGGCCCTGCGCATCGGGCCCCTGCCCGACTCCAACCTGGTCGCACGCAAGCTGGGCACGCTGCGCACCCAGGTGTTCGCCAGCCCGTCCTACATCAAGCGCTACGGCGAACCCCGCCACCCGGACGAGCTGCAGTTCCATCGCACCCTGTCCGTGCGCAAGCCGCACAACGCCAACAACCGCTTCACCTGGCCGCTGGCCGAGGCCGGCGGCGAGATGCGCGAGTTCGTCGTCAATCCGCTGTTGCTGGCCAACGACCCGGCCGCGCTGAACAGCATGCTGGTCGCCGGCGAAGGCCTGATGCTCAGCAGCGACGTGATGGCCAAGCCCTACGTCGAGTCCGGCATGCTGCGCCGCGTGCTGGCCGGCTGGACCGGCCCGGAGTACGACTTCAACGCCGTGTTCGCCGGCGGCGGCATGGTCTCGCCCAAGGTGCGTGCATTCATCGACTTCCTGGTCGAGAAGCTCAACTTCGACGTCAACTACATGCTGCTGCAGTGCCCCAACGCCGGCCGGCTGGCCGAGCTCATCGAGCCCTCTAAGCCGCGCGGGCTGGAACTACCCGACGGCCGCGTGCTGGAAGTGCTGGAAGCCTGACCCGCACGGCAAGCAGTCATCGTCTGCCTAAGCACGCCTGCCCTGACGCAGGCGGCCTCGGCCGGCGAACGGATGCCAGCCGAGGTGGATACAGCGTCGGTGTCGCCCGGCTGACATGGTTGGCCCGTAGCCACCATGCCTCCCTGCCGCCGGAACCATGGTTTCCGGCAATGGGTCCGGCAACGCATCGGGCACAGCCCCGGGAGACGATGCGCCATGCTGGCCAGCACGAGTGCCGCTCAGGCATTAGGGTAGGTTGCGGCCTGGGTGTGTTAGCAGGCGCTCGTTTCAGCGGCAGATGATTTCTGGTAAGGCCGCAGAACTAATGGGTTGCAAATCGCACCGTTTAGAAATGACGCGGATGTCCGCTTTCGGCCAGAAGCGGAAGTTCAACGCCTGAATTAAGCCGACCCGCGGAGCGGGTTCGGCTTGAATGAATTGTTAGACGGCCTACCGGGTAGCACCAGACACATAAGCCGTCGCTTGAGCAAGCTTTTCCTCTACGATCCCGACCATGATAAGTCCCTGGTCATGGGCGGTCAGGTCGTCCTCCATAAGTGCGCGGTATCTGGCTTGATGGTGAACAAGAGCATGAATGCCGCGCCGTTCATCCCATTCCGAAACCTCATGCCATAAAGCGGCGCATTGTCGTATTGACCCTTCAATGCGCGGAAGATACTCCGTGAACAAGTTTGT
This sequence comes from Stenotrophomonas sp. ATCM1_4, assembly GCF_004348115.1. Taxonomy (GTDB): domain Bacteria; phylum Pseudomonadota; class Gammaproteobacteria; order Xanthomonadales; family Xanthomonadaceae; genus Stenotrophomonas; species Stenotrophomonas capsici. Next base: position 1,992,967 of record NZ_QPFB01000001.1, read on the forward strand.
GTAGCTGTGGAGCAGTGTCTGCGCAGGCGGGGGCGCCGCTTCAAAATTGGCTTTCAACGCGCCGATCTTGATTCGGGTCTTTTCTAGTATCGCCTGATTCTGCGTAATCAGCTGGAGCAGCTGCGCTCTTTCGCGCGCGAAAGAGATACTTAGTTGCTCATCATATGTTTTGCGTGCATGTGAAAGCGACTGGTGGCCAACGTATGACGCCCAGACTGCTGCTGCAAGACTCAACGCGCTAACCACTAGGGCTAGGACAGCGATCCAGGTTGAGGAGTTCCAATCTTCCATGGACGTCTAACTACCTAATAGACGGACCCTTGGGTCCGGTTATACGACTTATCCACAAAGCACCGTATGGCGGGCTTTCCCCTTGATACAGCTCGATCTTAGGGCCGCTGGGTCCGGCTAACAAGCCAACGTATAACCAGACCTAGCGCTAGACCAATGGCCGCTATGGGTCGCATGACGCCCTGCGGCCAGGAGCGGGCATCTGTCAAACGTCAGAAATCAGCCGCGCCGTGAAACGGCGTCGGCTTGAATGAACTGTTTGACGGTTCCCGCAGGTTAGTTCATGCGCATTTTCTCCTTCAATCTTTCGCCAATGTCTGACGCGCTTGGAGTAGCGTCAGGATTATCTGCGAAGATCTCCGCAAGAACGGCAATATAAGCCTCACCGAGGCCGACAGTGATTGCACTTGCTGTTGCAGCAGAAATAGCGCCGCCTGCGACCGTGCCAAGGCCAGGAAAGAACTTCATGACATTTACAACAATGGTTCTACCTACAAAGGTTGCGCCACCTACGCCAATCGCCGACGAAACTAATGTGCTTAACGTGCCTTTTGATAACTCCAATCCAAACACAGAAGTGATGCCAGCGATCATGCCGATCTGGATGGGGGCAAGAATAGCGGCATCAGAAAACGGAATTGGACTTGCCCCCGCGGCGGCAGCGGCAGTTGCTGCACCAGCAACAATCTTGTGTGCTTGCCCTTTTGTGTAGCTTAGATTGGCCCTCTGTGCTGCCGCCAAGGCCCGCCGCTTTCCCTCAGGGATAACCTCCGACGTCAGCTCTACAAGGCTCTCAAGCCCCATGGTGCCTAGGATATGTCCATCGTCCATCTCTTCGGAAATTGCACGGACGCGAACTACATTCCTTGACTCTGGAAGCAAGTCGAGCACCTCGTTCCTGAAGCCATTGTCGCTTCTAGCTTTTGTTATGACGGTAATCAGTGGGACATGCTTTGCGAGCATGTTGTGCAGGTCAACTTCCGCGCTTTCAACGCGCCTTCCATCTTCCTGAATACAAAGCCAAGCAGCATGAATGTGACGATTTGAGTCCTTGTCGTTACTCCTGTCCTTAATAACTTTATCTAGCTCGGAAAGCGTCTCCTTGAACTGAGACATCTCTAGCCCGCGCGTATCGAATATTGTTATGGGGACACCATCTCGGGATATCTCTCTCGTGTTCTGCGTCACTGGACGACCCTGCCCAGTTTCCGCCAGCTGCTGCTGGAAGACGGCGTTGATCAGCGTACTCTTTCCTACGCCAGATCGACCCGCAATGAGAATGTTTATGTGTCCGCGCTCGGTCGTAGCCTTTTGAATGGCTTCTTTAAGCAGGTCATCAAGATTAGTCATGGCTTGTTCTTGCCTCAACGAGCAGCAATGATTGAATGGTCGCAACGAAGTTAAGCGGTTCCGCGTAATGGGTTCGAATCAAGTGAATTGCTAGTTCACTCTGCGAGCGCCTTACGAATTTTATCCAGCTTCGCGTGATTTTCCTTGTGGTCGTTGTAGAGATGCCAAACAAGCTCATGGAGTTCAGACGCGATTTCTAGGCGATCCTTCTTCGACTTGCTTGCCGCAACGTCGTCGATTCGCTTTGTGATCATCCTCTTTACGCCGAGAGCAGAGCGCTTCCCGGCACCGTAGACCTCAACATAGACATCCCAATACGAGAGTTGAGGGAAGTACTCTTTACGAATTGCAGCGATTTTTTTCCCCTCTTGCGCCAAGCGCTGCATCTTTTTTGAGTCGGCCTTGCTGATCTGCACAAATACTCCTGCTGTTGAAGTGAGCTACGCAACTCTTTCCAGGCATACAAACCAACTATTAGCTGCCCCAATCGCCGACGATACGACTTAGCTACATCGCATGGCGGGCTATCCCCTCGGTCAGGCTAGATACTAGGGCGACAAAGTCCGTCTAACAAGCCGATGATGACCAGATCCATGGATGACATTGGCTGGGACTAAAACTGCGGTCCTTCTATACGATGTCCGCTATGGGTCAAAAGCCGACAAACCATCCCCACCGCCCTACTCATCCCCCGCCAGAAACCAAACCGGTTTCAGCGGCAGCCTGCGCCGCGCACCATCGTCCAGCTGGCCATAATGTCGCGTCCACAGATCCACCAGCTGATTGGCATCGATCAATGTGATTCGGCGGTGGCTTTGCCGCGCTTCCAGGTCGGCATCCTTGGTGAAACCTGACAGGGCCACGAACAGGCCCACGTCGCCCTCGCCCAATACCGCCATGAAACTGCGCAGCCCCATGACGTCGATCCGGGGAGAGTTGGCATTGCGCTTGACCTGCACCTTGATGCGCGGCGGGCGGGTGCCCAGTGGGTCGTTGTAGGCAATGACGTCGACGCCGCCGTCCTTTCCGGGCGGTGCGATCCATGCGACGTGGTAACCCATCGCGATGAGCAGGGCCCCGACCAGTTCCTGGAACTCATACGGCGGCATGGCGGCCAGGTGGGCCTCGATCTCGGCCCATGCCATTTCCTCGGCCTGCTCGAGCGTGATACTGGCCGATTTCTCCACGGCCTCATCGTCGCCCTCCTCCACCTCCGCGACCGGCTGGGCCTTCTTCCACTTGTGGTACAGCCGCACCGCCTCGCGGTAGAACTGCTCGCCATCGGGATACTGCTGCAGCGCCTGCACGCCTTCGCTGGTCACCGTCCAGATGCCCTTGTCCTTCACCAGCCAGCCGGCCTTGACCGTGTCCACGGTGGCGAAGCGCACGATCTTCTCGAAGCGCCGTCCACCGGTGGGGTAATCACCTGCTTCGTAAGGTGTCAGCTGCACCTGCGCGGCCAGAGCGGCCAAGGCATCACCGGCCTTCATGCCGTCCGGCTGGGCCTGCAGGATGCCAAACAGCTTGTGTATCAGTTGGCCGGTTCGGGCCTTGGTTACTTCCGCCATCCTTTCCCCCGTGGACTCCTGTCCGGTTGCGGCACCCGTCCGGAAATGCGTTTCCGGCTGAAATGCGTTTCCGGCGCCGGCGCGTGTGGTTGTTTTCCCGGATTCTAGCCGGGGATCTGGCTCGAGCGCGGGTCGGCCGCCTGGCCTGCCGGATTCACGGCCCAGGCCACGCCTACGACGCGGGTTGAAGGGTTGCTGTGGTATGCCGGGGGCCCGTTGATGGAGGTTTGCCATGAACAGCAAGAACACGATCTGCCTTTGGTATGACGGCACGGCGCTGGAGGCGGCCACGTTTTATGCCGCCACGTTCCCCGACAGCAAGGTGAATGCAGTGCATCGCGCGCCGGGGGACTACCCCGCCGGCAAACAGGGCGACGTCCTGACCGTGGAATTCACGGTGATGGGCATCCCCTGCCTGGGTTTGAACGGTGGCTCGGCCTTCAAGCACACCGAAGCGTTCTCGTTCCAGGTGGCCACCGATGACCAGGCCGAAACCGACCGGCTATGGAATGCCATTGTCGACAACGGCGGCCAGGAGAGCGCCTGCGGCTGGTGCAAGGACCGCTGGGGCCTGTCGTGGCAGATCACACCGCGCGTGCTCAGCGAGGCCATCAGTGACCCCGACCCGGCCGCGGCCAAGCGGGCGTTCACCGCGATGATGGAGATGACGAAGATCGACATCGCCAGGATCGAGGCGGCACGCCGGGGGTGAAGCACGGGATTGGATCGGTTGGCGCGTTTGTTCCCGCGACGCACACGCGCTTCGCGGCCATGGCTGCCCCTACGGGAAGTGGGGGTGGCTTCCCAGGATGACAGACGGGGTTTTCCCGGCGGCAACGACGTTCCGGGCGGGCAAGGTGGCGATGGCCGCGGCGAAAGCGGCCATCCCCTTGATCGAAAAGGACGACCGACGATGCAGAACCTGAGTTCCCTTCGTTTGACCGACAAGCAGTTGAGCGCATTGGATGCCGCACTGACCGAGCTGGAGGCACAGCTGGTGGGGCTGGTGGCGATGTCCGCCGCGCAGCGCAAGAAGCTCTCGCGCATGGGCAGCAAATCCGAAGCCTTCTGCCGGCAGACGTTGCATGTGCTGGCGCAGAACCCGCAGGTGGTACCGGCGACGTTGAGCATCGCCGAGGCCCTGTCCGACCTGGACACGCTGGACCGCCTGCGTCCCCGCCTGCAGCGCATCCTGCGCCTTGCCGAACGGGCCTCCGATACCGACATCGCCCTGCGCAGCGACGTGATGCGCTGCGCCCTGGACGGTTACGCCCTGCTCAAGGTGGCCGGTCGCAACCAGGGCCTGGAAGCCCTGCGGCGCAATCTGGGCAGCCGCTTCTCCAAATCCTCGCGCGGCGGCAGGTCTTCCCCTTCGTGAAACCGTACTGACGGGGCTGCCGTCATCGCCCTAGCACTCGACCACAAAGAGGCCGCCCACGGGCGGCCTCTTTCTTTGGCAGGAAGGTTGCGCGCCCGGGCGTCGTGTCACCGGCCCTGCCCTTCATTGGCCCGGCCAGTGCTTCAACGGTCAACGTGTCGGCCTCTCGCGTGGCGCTTGAAGCGGCATGGGCCATGCTCCCGGTGGCAGACTTGCCACATGTGCTTGCCGCGCGCACCTTCAAGGGGCATGGATGCCGTTACGAGCGCCATGGATGACGAAAAAAGCGGCATCGTCACCGGTTCATTCGCCACCGCTGACGAAAAGGGCGGCATCGCTGCCGGTGTGAGCGGCACCGATGACACAACTCACGGCACGAGCGGCGCTTCCGGGGCAATCAACGCCCCGCTTTGGTGCGTGGCTTAGGACGCATGCGAGATTACGGCCGCTGACGAACGCTGGCTTGGGGGATTACCAGGCGTTGGCGATTTCGCGGACTACGCCGCGCCCACCGATGGCGCATTGCCAGGCTGCTCGGCGGGCTCGGCGACTACCAGCGGGCGCTCCGGGGCCGGGCGGCTCGGGAAGGCGTGACGCAGGATGCGCCAGACCACCTGGCCGAACTGCTTCGGCAATGAGCCGGTGTTGTAGTGCTGGCCGTAGCGGGCGCAGATGGCCTTCACGTCCACCGCCATCGCGGCATACCGGTTGGCGGGGATGTCGGGATAGAAGTGGTGCTCGATCTGGTGGCTGAGGTTGCCGGTCATCACGTCTAGCAACCGGCCGCCGGCGAGATTGGACGAACCGCGCAACTGGCGCAGGTACCAATGGCCGCGCGTCTCGTTGCGGATGCAGTCCTTGGGGAAGGTTTCGGCGTCGGCGGTGAAGTGGCCACAGAAGATCACCACGTACGTCCACACGTTGCGGATGACGTTGGCCAGCAGGTTGCCCAGCAGCACCGGCAGGAAGAACGGGCCGGCCAGTGCCGGGAACAGCACGTAGTCCTTCAGCAGTTGCTTGAGCATCTTGCGGCGCACCGGCCTGGCCTGCGCCCACAGCTGCCGCAGCGTGACCTTGCGGTTGAGCAGGCGGCCCACGCGCAGGTCCTGTATGGCGATGCCCCACTCGAACAGCAACGCGAACACCACCGCCACGAACGGCTGCGCCAGGAAGAACGGGTGCCAGCGCTGCTCGGGGAAGATGCGCAGCAGCCCGTAGCCGATGTCATCGTCCAGCCCGCGCACGTTGGTGTAGGTGTGGTGGCGGAAATTGTGGGTCTTGCGCCAGTTCTCGGCGGTGCCGACGATGTCCCACTCGTAGGTCTTGCCCTGCAATGACGGGTCGCCCATCCAGTCGTACTGGCCATGGATGACGTTGTGCGCCAGCTCCATGTTCTCCAGGATCTTGGACAGCGCCAGCAGCACCACGCCGGCAATCCAGGCCGGCACCAGCACGCTGTGCACGAATGCCCCCAGGAACAACAGCGTGCGCCCGGCGACGCCGGTCCAGCGCACGGCCGCGACGATCCTGCGGATGTAGCGCGCGTCAGAGGCGCCCAGCGAAGCCAGGTGCCTGGCGCGCACCGCATCGAGTTCATCGCCGAAGGCCTGCAGTTCGGCCGCGGACAGGGTGCGGTTGTGCACGGAAGACATCGGTTACAGCTCCAGGGCGAGATCGGTACTGGCGCTGTTGACGCACAGCTTCAGCGGGGTGGACGGTTCGGCGGCGTAGTCGCCGGTCAGCGTATGCCGGGTGATGCCGGACACCTTGTCGCAGACGCAGGTGTTGCAGATGCCCATGCGGCAACCACTGGCCGGCTGGATGCCCTCGGCCTCCAGGGCCGCCAGCAGGGGCTTGCCGCGCGGCAGCGTCAACGTGCGACCGGTCCGCAGCAGCTGTACCTGCACACTGCCCTGCTCGATGTCCGGCAAGGCCGGTTGGCTGAAAGCCTCGCTTTCAAACTGGGCAACCTGGCCCTGCAGACGTTGCCGTGCCGCTTCAACAAACCCGGCCGGCCCGCAGGCCAGCACCCGCGTGGCCGCCGGTGCATCCAATGCCGCGAAGTCGTGCGCATCCACGCGCGTCGCCGGCGCGGTCGCATCGCGGGTCAGCAACAGTTGCAGGCGGAAGTGCGGATGGCGGGCGGCAAGCGCCTGCAGCTCCTCGACGAAGCACAGCTCCTCGCGGCGACGCGCCCAGTACAACAGGTCCACGGCCACCGGCATGCCCTGCGCATCCAGCGCCTGCAGCAGCGAGCGCATCGGGGTGATGCCGCTACCGGCGGCCAGCAACAACAGGCGCTGGCCCGGATCGGTGCGCAGGGTCATCTCACCAAAAGCCTGGCCCAGCGCGATCACGTCGCCTGGCCGGGCATTGCGGGTCAGCCAGGTGCTGGCCTTGCCATCGGGGATCGCCTTGACGGTGATGGCCAGGCGCCCATTGGGCAGGACGGTCGGGCTGTAGCTGCGGGTGACCAGGCGGCCATCCACCTCCACGCCGACGTTGATGTGCTGGCCCGCCTGCACCCCGGCGAAGTGCCGGTTGGGCTGCAGCTCCAGGGTTACCGCATCGGCGCTGGCGGCGTTGCGGGCCACGACACGCGCCAACGGGCGGCGCAGCGTCCACAGGCGATTGACGCGGGTAGACCAGAAATCGAAGAAGCCCTCGCTCAGCCAGGGGATCTGGGGGGGCGTGGCATTACGGTAGACAGCACTCATGGCGACGAACTATACGGCCGAGCATACAGCTGTGTATACACTCGTATATTCACCATACCGGCTATGATTCACGAATCCGTCCATCCTGCCCGCGATGACCCGTCCCGATCAGCCCTTGACCCACCACGACGACCAGCACCCGGCACGCAAGGCTTCGATCTCGCGCGACGACCTGCTGGCGGCGGCGTTGGCGCTGATTGGCCCGCATCGCAGCGTGTCCACGTTGAGCCTGCGCGAGGTGGCCCGCGAAGCGGGGATCGCCCCGAATTCGTTCTATCGCCAATTCAGGGACATGGACGAGTTAACCGTGGCCCTGATCGACCTGGCGGGCCGCTCGCTGCGCACCATCATCGGCCAGGCCCGCCTGCGTGCGGCCGACAGCAACCGCGGCGTGATCCGCCTGTCGGTGGAAACCTTCATGGAGCAGCTGCGCGCCGACGACCGGCTGATGCACGTGCTGCTGCGCGAAGGCACCGCCGGCTCGGACGCCTTCAAGCAGGCGGTGGACCGCGAGCTCAACTATTTCGAGGACGAGCTCAAGGTGGACCTGGTGCGCCTGGCCGCACTGGACGGCGCCACGCTGCATGAGCCCGCGCTGGCCGCCAAGGCCATCACCCGCCTGATCTTCGCCATGGGCGGCACCGCCATGGACCTGCCGGAAGAGAAGGACCCGGAGCTGATCGAGCAGATGTCGCAGATGATCCGCATGATCATCACCGGCGCACGCGTGCTGGGACGCAACCCCGTCCGCGCCTGAGCGGCGCAGCCTTGCCCACCTGCCGGCAGGCCACCACCCTCGCCTGCGGCAACACCCACCCGAACCTGCCACGGTCAGCGCTGCAGGCACTCCCGGTAACGTCCGTCCACGCGGTTGGCGAACCACTCGGTGGTCAGCTCGCGGGTGATCTTGGGGCTGTCCAGGCGGATGCCGGGGATCACCGCGCGCGGCAACGGCTTGCCGGCCCGGGATTCGGCCAAGGCGAACACGCGCTGGTGCAACGGGCTCTCGCTGAAAGCCAGTTGGTCCGCCTGCTCCAGCGCCCGCCGGATGCCCCGCTCGTCCATTCCCAGCGCCGCGCCCAGCTGCCGCACGGCACGCTCGGTCTGGCCCGGCGCATCCAGCGGCGCCCCCGGTGCCAGCAGGTCACCATCCAGCGCCAGCGCCTGCCCGGTGGCAACCGCCACCGCGTTCTGGAAGGCCGCATTGCGGCTGGCATACCAGCCAGCGTTGTAGTCGGCGAACCGGTGCACCTTGCGGGTATATGGCGTTTCATAGCCCAGCAGGTGCATCGTGCCGAAGTACACGCCACCGCGCCGGCTGAACACCTCGTCGCGGATACTGGCCTGCACCGGGTACGGATACCCCTGGGCATGCGCCTGCGCGAAGGGGATGCTGACCTGCATCGCGCCACCGGTCTGCACCGGGTTCTTGCCGGCGAACAAACGTTGCCCCAGCGGCACGCGGTCGATGATCTCCTCATACAGGCGGCTGAGGTCACGCTCGGTACGTACCCCGGCCAGCTTGTCACCGTAGCTGCGGCCATCGGTTGCCTTGATCCGCAGGCCGGCATCCACCAGCAGGCCCGGGACATGCAACGCCGAGGCACGCCGGTCGATCTCCTGGCGCGCGATGCGCGGCAGGTTGGCGACGGCCGGATCGGCGCGATACCCCGACTCCTGCTCGATCACCGCCAGCACCGCGCAGATGTTCTCGGCGTTGGGGGCAATGCGCTGCGCGGCGAAGGCCGCCTGTATGTCCGCCGCCCAACCGGCACGGTCCGCGGTCCGCGCAGGGATGCGACGCTCGATCTCGTTGCGCACCACGTCCGCCGGCGGCCCCGGGGCGGGCGCCGGCACCGTGCTGCAGGCAGCCAGGACGCCCATCGCAACCGCCCCCAGCAGGACACGGTGCAGGGGCAGCGGCAAGACGGGCATGAAAGCGGCATTCACAGCGGGCATCCCGGGTACATGATGGTCGAACTCAGCGTGCGTGCAATGCCCGGCACAGTACGTTGCCGGCCCCCACTGCGCCACAGCGCCGTCTTCATGATCGCCGCCGCACTGTACGGGTGGCGCTCGGCTGCGGTATCTATAGCGCTCGTGTTCCCACGGATGGACCGCATGACACTTCCGCACACCCGCCCCCGCCCCCGCCTGCGCTGGCTGGCCGCCGTCGCGGGCGTCCTGATCCTTGCCGGTTGCGGTGAGAAGACCGAGCAGGAGCAGCTGGAGGCATTGCGCGACAGCCTGACCTACACGCAGTACCGGCGCCTTTCGCACCACGGCTTGCCCGCCTCCTACAACGCCTGGCGCGAGGGCATGCGGATGGCCGGCAGCGAGCCCACGCCTGAGCTGACGCCCGATACCGAATGCATGATCCATGGCCTGCTCGGCTACAGCGCGCTCAGCGCCGACCGCAGCACCATCGCCATCGCCGAATCGGACATCGTCGATGCCCTGCCCGCCTGCAGGGATTACGCGCAGATCAGCGCCGCCCTCCGCTCGGTGGCCTTCCACCGGCGGGAATGGCCGCAACTGGCCGAACAGCAGAGCGAGTTCGCGATCAACGGCGGCAAGACGCTCGACGCCGAGCAGGCCACCGAGGCACGGATGCGGATGCTGATCGTGCATGCCGCGTTGGGTTACAAGGCCATCACGGACAAGCGCTGGGACCGCGCCCAGGTCCATATCGATGCGATCGCGCTGAGCCTGAAACAGCCGTGGCTGTCGGAGCTGGGGCGCGCCGGGCTGGCCATCAACAACGGCGACGTGCGTGAAGGGCTGTTGATGCTCAAGCGCCTGAGCGAGAACCCGCAGGTGCCGCCGGAAGCGCGCGCCTATCTGGGGGAACTGATCGGGCAGATCGAGGCCGAGACCGGCGACGTCGATTCCAGCCTGTGGATGGCCCGGGTGTTCACCAAGGTGGTCTGGGGCGAGATCAAGCGGCACGGGCCGGATGGGCTGGCCAGCCTGATGGAGTTCGTTGACCAGCAGAGTGCGAAGGTCGACCAGTTGATGGGCGACGGCAAGGGCATGCTCGACGGCTGGTGGCAGTCGGCCAAGGAACACCTGCGCAGCGACGGCAAGTCGTTCGACGACTGAGCCGCGCCTGTTTTCTTTCTTCCCGGGACGGTCATCCGCCCCGCAACGTTCTGGATGCATGGCATGACGTTTCATATCCGCGACGAGCAACCCGCCGACATCGACGCGATCCACCGCCTGACCGAGGCTGCATTCGCCGAGGCGGTCCATTCCAGCCATACCGAGCAGTTCATCGTTGCCGCATTGCGTGCGGCCGGGCAGCTGACGGTGTCGCTGGTGGCCGAGGAGCACGGCGCGCTGATCGGGCACGTCGCGGTATCGCCGGTGGTGCTGTCATCGGGCGACGCCGGCTGGCATGGCCTGGGGCCGATATCGGTCCGCCCGGATCGCCAGGGCCAGGGGATCGGTGCGGCGTTGATGCGGACGGCGATTGATCGCCTGACGAGACTGGGCAGTGCCGGCTGCGTGCTGCTGGGGGAACCGGGGTACTACGCACGGTTCGGCTTCAAGGTAGTTCCGGAACTGGAGCTGCCGGGGGTTCCACCGGCGTACTTCCAAGCACTGCCGCTGGCCGGCACCGTACCGGCGGCGCAGGTGCACTACCACGCGGCATTCGAAGCAACAGCATTCCCATAGGAGCGGCCTCGGCCGCGAAGCCACGACTCCTGCAGTCTCGCAAATCTACCCCTCCCCTTCGCTGCGCGAAAGGGAGGGAGCGCAGCAACGCCGCGCGTCCCGCACCCATCGACGCACCCCACCCGGTCACCGCCACTGCGCGCCCGATACGCTAGGCTTGTCGCCCCAACGCCAGCAACGGCACACGTCTTGAGAACCGTCCACGCAACCCGCTACATCACACCGCTGCGCGAAGGGGGATCCCTGCCAGCCGTGATCGAGGCCGACGACGATGGCATGTACGTCATCAAATTCCGTGGCGCCGGCCAGGGTCCGAAGGCGCTGATCGCCGAACTGGTCGCCGGTGAACTGGCCCGCGCGCTTGGCTTGCCCATCCCGGAGATCGTCCTGGTCGAACTGGACCGCGAATTCGCGCGCACCGAACCGGACCCCGAGATCCAGGACCTCATCCGCGCCAGCGAGGGCACCAACCTGGGCAGCGACTACCTGCCCGGTGCGATCAACTACGATCCGGCGGCGATGCAGCCCGATGCCGAGCTGGCCTCGCGCATCGTCTGGTTCGATGCCTACACCAGCAACGTGGACCGCACCGTACGCAACCCCAACCTGATGGTCTGGCACCGCAAGCTGTACCTGATCGACCACGGTGCCGCGCTGTACTTCCACCACGACTGGGAGAACGCCGGCGAGGCCTGCGCCAAGCCCTTCGTCCTCATCCGTGACCATGTGCTGCTGCCCTTCGCCAAGGACATCGCCGGCGCCGACCGCGCACTGGCCCCGCTGCTGACCGATGCGGTCATCGACGACATCGTCGCGTTGATCCCGGATGCCTGGCTGCAGGGCGAGCCGGCGTTTGCCGATGCCGCCAGCTACCGCAAGGCCTACGCCGATTACCTCAAGCGCCGCCTGCAGCTGCGGGATGCATTCGTACAGGAGGCCATCCGTGCCCACGCTGCACACGTATGACTACGCGGTGATCCGCGTCGTGCCGCGGGTCGAGCGTGAGGAGTTCATCAATGTCGGCGTGATCGTGTCCTGCCCGAGCGCCGGGCACCTGCAGGCGGCCATCGAGATCGATGAAGCACGCCTGCAGGCGTTCGCCCCGCAACTGGACCTGGTGGCATTGCGCCCCTGGCTGGACGCCATCGTCGCCATCTGCGAAGGCCGCGCCGAAGCCGGCCCGATCGCACAGCTGCCGCCGCGGGCACGCTTCCATTTCCTCACCGCCAAGCGCAGCTCGGTGGTGCAGACCTCGGTGACCCACGTCGGCCGCACCCGCGAACCGGCGGGCATCGTCGAGCACCTGCTCGAGCGGATGGTGCGCGTACCGCGCTGATCGCCGGCACGTGCACGCCAGGACAATGGCCCGCATCACGCGGGCCATTGTTCATTCGGCGTCCGTCAGGGCGCGCGCGGCATCGCGCAGTGCGAACTTCTGCACCTTGCCGGTGGCCGTCCGCGGCAGCGGCCCGAACACGAAACGCTTGGGCACCTTGAAGCCGGCCAGATTCTGGCGGCAATGCGCCAGGGCTGCGTCCGGGCTGAGGTCCAGTTCGTCCTTCAACTCGACGAAGGCGCATGGCGTCTCGCCCCACTTCGGGTCCGGCCTGGCCACCACGGCCGCGGCGAGCACCGAAGGGTGGCGGCACAGCACGTCTTCCACTTCCAGCGAGGAAATGTTCTCGCCGCCGGAAATGATCACGTCCTTGGAGCGGTCACGGATCTTCACGTTGCCGTCGGCATACACCACAGCAAGGTCACCGGTGCGGAACCAGCCACCGGAGAAAGCCGCATCGGTGGCGCGGGGGTTCTTCAGGTAGCCCTTCATGGTGATGTTGCCGCGGAACATGATTTCCCCGACGCTGGCGCCGTCCCACGGCACCGGCTGCAGGGTATCGGGGTCCAGCACCTGCATGTCTTCCTGCAACAGGCAGGCCACGCCCTGGCGACTGTTGAGCTCGGCGCGTTCGTCGATGGGCAACTGCGCCCACTCCGGCTTGGGCTGGCAGATCGATGCAGGGCCGTAGACTTCGGTGAGGCCGTAGACGTGGGTGATCTCCACGCCCATCCGTTCCATCTCTTCCAGCACCGCCGCCGGCGGCGCGGCACCGGCCACCTGCCCCTTCACGCCGGCAAGCCCCTGCTTCAGTTCCTCCGGTGCCGCCGCCAACGCGGCATGCACCACCGGTGCACCGCAGTAGTGGGTGACGCCATGTGTGCGCATCAGCTCCAGCACCTGCTTGCGGTCGAATCGCCGCAGGCAGACCTGGGTGCCGGCGACGGCAGCCATCGTCCACGGGAAACACCAACCGTTGCAGTGGAACATCGGCAGCGTCCACAGGTAGACCGGATGCGGCGGCATGCCCCAATCGATGATGTTGGCCACCGCGTTCAAGTAGGCGCCGCGATGGTGATAAACCACGCCCTTCGGGTCGCCGGTGGTGCCCGAGGTGTAGTTCAGCGCGATGGCATTCCATTCGTCGCCGGGCAGGCCGTAGGCGAACGTCGGGTCACCGGTTTCCAGCAACGCTTCGTACTCGATCTCGCCAAGGAACTCGCCTTCCTCGATGGCCGCATCGTCCACGTCGATGACCTGCGGTGCCTGCCGGCACAGCGCCAGCGCCCGCTTCATCACCGGCGAGAACTCGCGGTCCACGAACACCACCTTGGCCTCGCCGTGGTCCAGCATGAATGCAAGCGTTTCCGCGTCCAGGCGGGTGTTCAGCGTATTGAGCACGGCACCGAGCATGGCCGGGGCGAAATGCAGCTCGATCATCGCCGGCGTATTGGGCAGCAGCGCCGCCACGGTATCGCCTTCGGCCACGCCCATGCGCTGCAATGCCGACGCCAACCGACGGCAACGCGCCTGCACCTGGGCCCAGTTCAGGCGCCGCTCGCCATGCACCACCGCCAACCGCTGCGGGTGCACGGTAGCCGCCTTGCGCAGGAAGCTCAGCGGCGACAACGGCGTGTAGTTGGCCTGGTTGCGGCCAAGATCCTGGTACATCGAGGGGCCCTCTCTCCGGTGATGTGCCGGCAGAGAGTCGGGCAGGACGCGGGGGTTTGTCGCTGCGACCTTAGTCGCAGGGAATTGGCTCATTGCTGCCGGACGGCCCGTCCTGCCTTGGCGTCCGCGCCGGAGGTGGCCTCTGCGCAGGCCTGGCGCACGCGCCTTTCGTCCTTCGCGGCGCAGGCCCGCAAGCGGCGTTCCCGCAAAAAGAAAGACGCCGGCAAGCCGGCGCCCTTCTCACTCCAACCGCTGCGGCGATCAGGCTTCCGGCGTGGCCGGTGCCGTTTCATCCGCCGAGGTGTTGGCCTCATCGTCGAGCACGTCCTCACCGTCGTCCAGCGAGGCATCCAGGCGTTCGACGGCCTGCAGCTTCTCGCCCTTGGACAGGCGGATCAGGGTCACGCCCTGGGTGTTGCGGCCCACGCGCGAGATTTCCGAGCCACGGGTACGCACCAGCGTGCCGCCGTCGGAGATCAACAGCACTTCATCGCTGGTGCCCATCAGCACCGCACTGACCAGCTTGCCGTTGCGCTCGCTGGTCTGGATGCCGATCACACCCTGGGTGCCACGACCCTTGCGCGGGTAGTCGGCCAGCGGGGTGCGCTTGCCGTAGCCGTTCTCGGTCGCGGTCAGGATGTAGCGGATGCTGGCATCGTCGCTGCCGTTGTCGACGATCTCGCCGCCATCGGTTGCCACTTCCTCGACGTTGCTGCCCTCGTCCTCGTTCTCGTCCTCGGCGCCGCCGGCGCTTTCGGCCACGATCAGGCTGACCACTTCCTCGCCGTTGGCGAGCTTGATGCCGCGCACACCGGTGGCGGTACGGCCCATCGAGCGGACCCGGTCCTCGCCGAAGCGGACGGTCTTGCCGTTGGACGCGAACAGCAGCACGTCGCGCTCACCATCGGTCAGGCCGACGCCGACCAGCGCATCGCCCTCATCCAGGTTGATGGCGATCTTGCCGCGCGCCAGGCGGAACGCGAATTCGCTCAGCGGCGTCTTCTTGACCGTACCGTTGCGGGTGGCGAAGAACACGAAGTGGTTGTCGTCGTACTCGCGCACCGGCAACACCGCCTGCACGCGCTCGCCGTTCTCCAGCGCGATCCAGTTGATGATCGGGCGGCCGCGCGCGGTCGAGCCGGCCTCCGGCAACTGGTGCACCGGCAGCCAGAACACCTTGCCCGAGCTGGTGAAGGTCAGCAGCGTGTCGTGCGTATTGACCAGCCACAGCTGTTCGATCGAATCCTCGTCCTTGGTCGCCGCCGCACTGCGGCCACGGCCACCGCGACGCTGGGCGCGGTAGGCACTGACCGGCTGGCGCTTGACGTAACCGGCGCGCGACAGCGTCACCACCACGTCTTCCGGCGCGATCAGGTCGAGGATGTCGAGGTCTTCCTCGCTGTGGCGGATCTCGGTGCGGCGCTCGTCGCCGTACTCGGCCTTGATGGCGACCAGTTCCTCGCGGATGACCTGGCGCAGGCGCTCCGGGTCTTCCAGGATCTCGATCAGGCCGGCGATCACCACCAGCAGCTGGCGGTATTCCTCGGTCAGGCGGTCCTGCTCCAGCCCGGTCAGGCGGTGCAGGCGCATTTCCAGGATCTGGGTGGCCTGGACTTCCGACAACTGGTAGTTGCCGTTGACCAGGCCGATGCCCTTGGGCAGGTCTTCCGGGCGCGACGCCTCGGCGCCGGTGGCGGCCAGCAGCGAGCCCACCAGGCCCGGCTCCCACACCTTGGCCAGCATGCGCTCCTTGGCCTCGCCCGGGTTGGCCGACGTCTTGATCAGCTCGATCATCTCGTCGATGTTGGCCAATGCAACGGTCAGGCCTTCCAGCACGTGCGCGCGGGCACGGGCCTTGCGCAGTTCGAAGATGGTGCGGCGGGTAACCACTTCACGGCGATGGCGGAGGAAGGACTCCAGCATCTCCTTGAGGTTCATCAACTTCGGGCGGCCGTCGACCAGCGCCACCATGTTGATGCCGAACACCGACTCCATCTGGGTCTGCTGGTACAGGTTGTTGAGCACAACCTCGGCAGACTCACCGCGCTTGATCTCGATGTAGATGCGCATGCCGTCCTTGTCGGACTCATCGCGCAGCTCGCTGATGCCTTCGAGCTTCTTCTCCTTGACCAGCTCGGCGATCTTCTCGATCAACCGCGCCTTGTTCACCTGGTACGGGATCTCGGTGACGATGATCGACTCGCGGCCATTGTCGGCCACTTCGATATCGGCCTTGGCACGGATGCGCACGCGGCCACGGCCGGTGCGGTAGCCGGCGATGATGCCGGCGGTGCCATTGATGATGCCGGCGGTCGGGAAGTCCGGGCCCGGGATGTATTCCATCAGGCCATCAACATCGATCGACGGGTCGTCGATCAAGGCGATGCAGGCACTGATGGACTCCGCCAGGTTGTGCGGCGGGATGTTGGTGGCCATGCCCACCGCGATGCCGGCCGAACCGTTGACCAGCAGGTTCGGGAACCGGGTCGGCATGACCGTCGGCTCCAGTTCCTTCTCGTCGTAGTTGGGCTGGAAATCGACGGTTTCCTTGTCCAGGTCGGCGATCAGCTCATGCGCCAGGCGCGACATGCGCGCCTCGGTGTATCGCATGGCCGCGGCCGAGTCACCGTCGATCGAACCGAAGTTACCCTGGCCGTCCACCAGCATGTAACGCAGCGAGAACGGCTGCGCCAGACGCACCAGCGTGTCGTACACCGACTGGTCGCCATGCGGGTGGTACTTACCGATGACGTCACCGACGATACGCGCCGACTTGTAGTAGGGCTTGTTGCTGTGCGCGCCCAGTTCGTTCATCGCGAACAGGACACGGCGATGGACCGGCTTGAGGCCATCGCGTGCATCGGGGAGTGCGCGTCCGACGATCACGCTCATGGCGTAATCGAGGTAGCTCTTGCGCATCTCGTCTTCCAGTTTTACCTGGATGATTTCCTTGGCTGTTTCTGCCATTCGGGTTCCGTTGTCTGGTGACGATCCCGTCCGGTGGAGTGGCCTTGGAGGCAACCCCGCCGGAGCCTTGAATCAACCGATGGAGTCTATCACAGACGGGGGTTTTACCGGAACAAATCAGGAACTTAGGCGCCGCTTTCTGGACGATGCCGGCGTGCCGCGCCGGCACGGGAAACACCACGGAGCCGAGCCATGCTCCGCGGGGGCCTTGCCGGGAGCCCCCTTGCCGGGCGTGGCTCGGCACTACCGGGGTGGACGCCGGCCCGGGCCGGGTGCCGGTTCAGGCGAAGGCCGCTGCCATGGCTGCGGCGTCCGGCTTCAGGATCACGCCACGCTCGGTGACGATGGCATCGATCAGCTCGCCCGGGGTGACATCGAACACCGGGTTCCAGGCAGCAATGCCTTCGGCCACGGTGCGCACGCCACCGACGCCGAACAGCTCGCCCGGATCACGCTGCTCGATCTCGATCTGGTCGCCATGGGCGGCGTTCATGTCCACCGTCGAGGACGGCGCCACCACCATGAACTTGACGCCGTGGTGGCGCGCGGCGATGGCCAGCTGGTAGGTGCCGATCTTGTTGGCGGTATCGCCGTTGGCGCAGATGCGGTCGGCGCCGACGATCACCCACTGCACCGCACCGGTCTTCATCAGGTGCGAGGCGGCCGAGTCGGCGATCAGGGTGGCGTCGATGCCGTCCTGCTGCAGTTCCCACACGGTCAGCCGTGCACCCTGCAACCACGGCCGGGTTTCGCCGGCAAACACGCGCGCGATATTGCCCTGCGCCTTGCCCGCGCGGATCACGCCCAGCGCGGTGCCAAAGCCCGCGGTGGCCAGTGAACCGGTGTTGCAATGGGTCAGAACCCCGCTGCCCGGGGCGATCAGGCCGGCGCCCAGTGCGCCCATGTGCCGGTTGGCCGCCAGGTCCTCGTCGGCGATGGCCTGCGCTTCCAGCGCCAGCACCTGCTTCCAGTCCGTCCCGGCTGTCGCCAGCGCCCGGCGCATGCGCGCCAGCGCCCAGGCCAGGTTGACCGCGGTCGGGCGCGAGGCATTCAGGCGCTCCAGCGCCGGCTCCAGCATCACCAGCGCCGCAGCGCCATCGGCCGCCTGCACTTCACGCGCCGCCAGCACCACGCCCCAGGCCGCAGCGATGCCGATGGCCGGCGCGCCCCGCACGGTCAACGCATGGATGGCCTCGGCCACGGCGTCGCTGTCATGGCACAGCACGTGCTCCACGACGAACGGCAGCTTGCGCTGGTCCAGCAGTTCAAGGGCGTCACCCGTCCAGCGGATCGGGCGGATGTGGTCGTAACGGGCGTAATCGATGGTGGGGATGGTGTTCATCGGGCCATTGTAATCGGCCCGCCTAGCGGCCCGTTCAATCGGCGGAAAATTCCGCCCGGCAACCTTTGTCGACCCAGATGCCGAAGCGATCCCAGCCCCAGCTGTCGCCCTCGCGGCAGGCCGCGCTGGACAGCTGTTCGACCAGGGTGACCCGGCGGGTAACGCTGACGCCGCATTCGCGGCGCAGCCCGCCCTTGGATTCGCAGACGACGCGGCGCGGGACGTCGACGAAGCCCGAGCCGTCCTCGGCGCCCACCTCGAACTGGCCCTGGCACCCGCGGCTGACCCAGATCTCGTTGCGGTCGTAGCCCCAGCTACGCCCTTCCCGGCACGGCAACACCGACTGCTGGCGCAACAGCCGCACCGGGGCACCACGCAGGACCACCGGGCAGGATTCGTAGCGCCCCTTCGACTCGCAGCGCACCACCCGCCGCGACACCCGCGAGCTACTGCCACGGCGTGCGAACTCGGCACGACAGCCTTCGCTGACCCAGATCGCGTCGCCTTCCACGCCCCAGCTGGTTTCGCGGATGCAATCACGGGTGGAGAGCTGGCGCACCATCTGCACGCCACGGGAGACATCCATCGGACAGAACACGCGTTCCATCTCGCCGGACTCGCAGCGCACGACCAAGGGCGCCGGGGTGTCAGGCCCGCCCCCCTGCGCTGCAAGCAGCGAAGGCGACACCAGCAACAACAGGCCAAAAACTCCCTTCATCCGATGCTCACGCCCCCTTGCAGCCTTGATGGATTCCGGCACGGGCACAGTGCCCGAGTGGTTGTGATCAAAGCATCATCATCGCCATGCCGGCAAGGCAGGTCCATGACCTGAACGGGTGATTGGCCTGAAATCATCGTCATTGCAGGGAATATTCAGATGATTCCTGTTCATCCCGCGATAGCGTCCTCGCCGATGAACGCCGCATCCGTTCAGGCCACGCGCATCGCAAGACGGTTCAGGCGTTGGCGAAGTCGAACGCCAGCACGTCGGCAATGCGCGAGGTGCCGGCCAGCGCCATCAGCAGGCGATCCACGCCCACCGCCACGCCCGCGCAGGCAGGCATCGACGGCAGCGCCGCCAGGAACGCCTCATCCAGCGGCAACACCTCCGCACCACGCGAAGCGCGGATCGCGAGGTCACGCTGGAAGCGCTGGCGCTGCTCCTGCGCGTCGGTCAGCTCGTGGTAGCCGTTGGCCAGCTCGAACGCCCCCAGGTACAACTCGAAGCGCTCGGCCACCGGCGGATCCTCCCTGCGGATCCTGGCCAGTGCCGCCTGGGTGGCGGGCCAGTCATGGATGACGGTGATCTGGTCGGGCAGGAAGTGGGCCTGGATGCGATGGGTCATCAGCAGGTCCAGCCAATCATCGCGGGTAAGGCCCTCAGGCTGGATGCCGACCTCACCCAGCGCCGCGCGCAGGGTGGCTTCATCGGCCAGGAAGGGATCCAGCCCGATCGTCTCCAGGAACAACTGGCGGTAGGTCAGTACGCGCACCGACGCTTCGCGGCCCACTGCGGCCAGCGCTTCGCGCACCAGTGCAACGGTTTCCTCGATCAGCTGGTGATGGTCCCAGCCGACGCGGTACCACTCCAGCATGGTGAACTCGGGGTTGTGCCGGCCACCGGCTTCGCCGTTGCGGAACACCCGGCCCAGTTCGTAGCAGTCGCCCACGCCGGCGGCCAGCAGCCGCTTGAGCGGATATTCCGGCGAGGTCCGCAGCCAGCGCAGCGGCGAACCGGCATCCACGTGCCCGGTGAAGCGGGTCTGGAAGCCCTCGATGTTCGGCTCGGTGTTGCCTGCGGCGGACATGATCGGCGTTTCCACCTCCAGCACCTCCCGGCGCGCGAAGAACGCGCGGATCAGTGCATTCAGACGTGCCCGCTGGCGCAATGCCTCGATCACGAGTGCAGCTCCCCGACCGCGTCGACCAGCGGCAACGTCAGGATGTCGCGTGCGTCATCGCGATACCCGGCCGACAGGTACAGCGACTTGGCCCGCGCGTTGTGGTGATTGACCTCCAGCCGGATCACCGCCGCGCCCTGCCCTGCGGCCCAGTCCCGCGCCAGCGCCAATGCCTGCCGGCCCCAACCACGACCACGCGCGGCGGGCGCCAGGTACAACTCGTCGAGCAGAACGAAACGACCTCCCTGCTCGACGCTGAAACACCACCCCAGGGTCACGTAACCCGCTTCGGCAACCGCCTCGGAGGACAACAGCAGGACGGCGCCGCAACGCGCATCCTCCAGCACCGTGCGCAGGCCGGGCTCGACCAGCGCGGGCTGGTAGGTGATGCGGTCTTCCGCATAGAAATCACGGACCATGCCGATGATGCGCGGGAAGTCCTGCGCATCGGCGACACGGCATTTCAGTTCGTCGCTCATGCCTGCTTCCCGTTCTCGGCGAGGAAGGCCAGCAGCCGGGCTTCATCCCACACCGCCACGCCCAGTTCATTGGCCTTGTCCAGTTTGGAACCGGCCTCTGTGCCGGCGATGACGAAGCTGGTCTTCTTCGACACGCTGCCGGCGACCTTGGCGCCCAGCGCCTCCAGCTGCGCCTTGGCGTCGTCGCGGTTCATCTGCGCCAGCGTGCCGGTCAGCACCACGGTCTGGCCTTCCAGCGGACCGGCCGCCTGCTGCTGCGCCTCGGGCGTCAGCGCCAGCAACTGCTGCAATGCAGCCCCGGCGGCGGAGAACAAGGCGGCGTTGGCATCCACGTCCAGCCATGCCACCAGCGCATTGGCGGTCTCCGCCGGCAATCCGGCGGTGACGAAGTTGTGCGCGCTTTCATCGCGGATCGCCTCGGCCGAGGGGAACGCTTCGGCCAACTGCTTGGCCCGTACCGGCGTGACCTTGGGAATCTCCAGGTCCTGCAGCAGGTTGGCCAGGTTCAGCTCGGCGCGCAGCTTGGCGTGGGGGGCGTGTGCATCGGTGATCTGCACGCCCCGTGCCAGCAACGCATCGATGGCCTCCTGGTTGCCCGGCTGCGCCATGAAGTGGCCGATCGAACGCGCGACTTCGCCACCGATGTCGGGCACCCGCTTGAACAGCGGCCACGGCATGCGGCGGATCAGCGCCAGGTCACCAAACCAGACCGACAACGCCTTGGCGGTGCTCTCGCCGACGTGCTCGATGCCCAGCGCGAACAGCAGCCGGCTGAGCGTGGTACTGCGGCTGTTGGCGATGGCGGCGATGAGGTTGTCGGCCCACTTGGTCGCGATCTTCTTCGTGTTCCATTCGAAACGGGCGGGCACCGACAATGCCCGCGCACGCCAGCCGGCGTCGGCCGCGTCCAGCCGGAGGATCTGGTTCAGCGTCCCGCCGCTGCCTTCCGGTGTCAGATGCAGGCTGAGCTGCGATGCCAAGGCCTCCGGCGATTCGGCATCCAGCGCCAGCTTCAGCACCAGCAACTGGTCGCGCTGCAGCGCGTACAGGTCGGCCACGCCGCGCACAATGCCGGCATCCACCAGCGTCTCGATGTACTTGTCACCGAGCCCATCGATGTCCATGGCCTTGCGCGAGGCGAAATGGGCAATGGCCTCCTTGCGCTGCGCCGGGCAGCTCAGCTCACCGGAGCAACGCCATACGGCCTCGCCTTCCTCGCGGACGATTTCCGAACCGCACACCGGGCAGTTGGCCGGCATCTGCCACGGCGTGGTGCCCTCGGGGCGGCGGTCGGTGATGACGCTGACCACTTCCGGGATCACGTCACCGGCGCGGCGCACAATCACCGTGTCACCGACGCGCACGTCCAGGCGGGCGATCTGGTCGGCGTTGTGCAGGGTAGCGTTGGTCACCACCACGCCGGCCACGTGCACCGGCTTCAGCCGTGCCACCGGCGTGGCCGCGCCGGTGCGACCGATCTGGATCTCGATGGCCTCGACCGTGGTGGTCTGCTCCTGCGCCGGGAACTTGTGGGCGATGGCCCAACGCGGCGCACGGGCGACGAAGCCCATTTCCTGCTGGCCTTCGCGGTCATCAAGCTTGTAGACCACGCCATCGATGTCGAAGGCCAGGCCGTCGCGGCGCGCGCCGATGTCGCGGTAATACGCCAGCAGGCCATCGGCACCTTCCACCACCTGGCACAGGTCGCTGACCGGGAAGCCCCAGCGCGCCAGCTGGGCCAACGTGCCGGAGTGGGTGGGTGGCAGTTCACCGTCGACCTCGCCCAGGCCGTAGGCATAGAAGCTCAGCGGGCGTTGGGCACTGATCTTCGGGTCCAGCTGGCGCAACGAACCGGCCGCGCCGTTGCGCGGGTTGGCCAGCACCTTGCCGCCGTGCAGGCGCGCCTGCTCGTTGTAGCGCTCGAAGTCCGCGCGCGGCATGTAGACCTCACCGCGCACTTCCAGCACGTCCGGCCAGCCCTCGCCCTGCAACTGCTGCGGGATCACCTTGATCTGGCGCAGGTTGGCGCTGACGTCCTCGCCGGTGGCACCGTCGCCACGGGTCGCGCCCTGCACGAACACGCCGTTCTCGTAGCGCAGGTTGATCGCCAGGCCGTCGAGCTTGGGCTCGGCGGAGAACATCAGCGTCGGCCGGCGCAGGCGCTCGTCGATGCGGCGCACGAAATCGCGTACTTCCTCGTCGCTGAAGGCATTGCCCAGCGACAGCATCGGCACCGCATGCACGACCTCGGGAAACCGCGAGGACGCCTTGCCGCCCACCGCATGGGTCACCGAATCGGGCGAATCCAACTCCGGATGCGCCGCCTCCAGCGCCTCCAGCTCACGGATGAGGTGGTCGTACTCGGCGTCGGGAATGATCTGTTCGTCGCGCTCGTGATAGGCGCGTGAAGCGTCGGTCAGCAGCTTTCGCAGCTCGGCGACGCGCTGGGAGGCGGGGGTGTTGGAAGTCATGCGGTGATTTTAAACCGCGAGGGTGTGGATGCGATGAGGGCCGGAGCCGTTGTCCTCGCGTTGGCGGCACTACCTGCCAACGGAGGTTCTCATCTGCGGCCCGAGGAAGATGCGAAAGGCCCCCTCCCCGGCCCTCCCCTTGCCTGCGGCAAAGGGAGGAGGAAGATCACCAGCGCGGCGACTTGGTCAGCGGCGGCGCCTGGTGCTGGCGATCGTAGGCGCGCAGCTCGTCGCGGATATGCGCGATGCGTTGGCGGCCGAGGGCGTTGCGGCTGTCATCCAGCACCACGCCGTCGAGCAGCTCGCCCATGCGCTGCACGGTCGGCAGCATCTTTTCCCAGGCGTCCAGCGCGGTCATCGGCGCCGGCAGGGTGAGGAAGAAGGCGATGGCCGGGGTCTCCATCTCACGGATGTTGGCCATGTCGAAGCTGCCCGGCTTCATGATGCTGGCCATCGAGAAGATCGGCCCCCGCTCCGGGTGGCCCTCGACCAAGCGGTGGAACACGCCCATGTAACCGAAGACCAGCCCGGTCTTCTCGGCGGCCACCACGATGTCCTCGCCACGCAGCACCTGGCCGGCGCGGGCGGCGACGTACAGGGAAACGATCTTGTCGAAATCCTGGCTCGGGCGCTTGCCCAGGTCGCTGCCACCGGCCGGCTCGGTGTCGGGCAGGCCCAGCTCGGCCTGGGTGACCGGTTCGCCATCGGCACCTTCGCCCGGCGCACCGCCCTCCTCCACCGCGCCCAGTACCGGCTCACGCCGCGACGGGCGCTCGGCGGTGTCCACCGGCTCCTTGCGCTTGCCCTGCGCCGCCTTGCGGGGGCGGCCAAACAGGAAGATGGCTGCAATCAGCAGCAGTCCGGCAACCAGAATGCCGATACGCAACAGTGCCATGTCGGACATGCGTGGGAATCTCCGGGTAAATCGTTCAGGTGGCTAAAGAATGGCACGTCAGGCCGCGCCCGCCAATCGCGCGGCTTCTTCCAGGTCCACGCTGACCAGACGGCTGACGCCCGGCTCGCGCATGGTCACCCCGGAGAGCTGGTGGGCAGCCTCCATGGTGGCCTTGTTGTGGCTGACGAACAGGAACTGCACCTTCTCGCTCATTTCCTTGACCATGTTGGCCAGACGGCCGACGTTGGCCTCGTCCAGCGGTGCATCCACCTCGTCCAGCAGGCAGAACGGGGCCGGGTTGAGCTGGAAGATGGCAAACACCAGCGCCACCGCGGTCATCGCCTTCTCGCCGCCGGACAGCAGCGAGATGCTGGACACGCGCTTGCCCGGTGGGCGCGCCATGATGGTCACCCCGGTGTCGAGCAGGTCTTCGCCGGTCAGCTCCAGGTAGGCATGGCCGCCGCCGAACAGGCGCGGGTACAGCGCCTGCACGCCGGTGTTGACGCGGTCGAAGGTGTCCTTGAAACGGCCGCGGGTCTCGCGGTCGATCTTGCGGATGGCGTCTTCCAGCGTCTCCAGCGCGGTGGTCAGGTCCACGTTCTGCGCGTCCAGGTACTCCGAGCGCTGCGACGCCTCGCCGTACTCCTGGATCGCCGCCAGGTTGACCGGTTCCAGCCGGCGCATGCGCGCGTCGATCTGGTGCACGGCCTGCTCCCAGTCGGACAGGCGCGCGTCCTCGGGCAGCGTGTTGATCACGTCCTGCAGGACGAACCCGGCCTTCTCGACCGCGCCGGACAACTGCTCGGCGCTGAGCACCAGCGCCTGCTGGTCCAGCTTGCGCTGGGAAATGCGTTCGCGCTGGGCCAAGGCCTGCTCGTCGCGCTGCTGGCGGGTCTGCTCCAGCTTGCGCAGCTCGGCGTCCACGCTCTCCAGCAGCGCCCGCGCCTCGCCCAGCACGCGCTCCACGCGAACCCGCTCGCCCAATGCGTTCTGGTGCTCGGCTTCCAGCGCCTGCACCGGCGTGTCACCGTCATCCAGCTGCGAATGCAGTTCGCCCAGGCGCGAATCCAGTTGCCCGCGCTGGCTGCTCATGCGCTCCAGCGCCTGGCTCAACGAGGCGATCTGGGTACGCTGCGACTCCAGCGTCAGGGCCAACGCATGCATGTTGTCGCGCACGCTGCGCGCGCCGTCGCGGGCCAGGTCACGTGCTTCGGTGAGCTGCCGGCGTTCGCTTTCCAGCGTCTGCTTGCCCGATTCCAGGTCGCCCATGCTCGACACCGCGTCTTCCAGCCGCACGCGTGCCTCGCTGGCCTGCTCGCGGCTTTCATCGAGTGCTTCGAGCAGCTGGGCCAACTCGTTCTCGATGCGCTCGATGCGGGTCCGCGCGGCATCCACGCGCCCCTGCTGGCTCTGCAGTTGCCCCGCCAGTTCCGACGTCGCGCGGTGCGCCTGGTACAGGGCCCGCTGCGCTTCCTCGCGGTGCTGCTCGGCGGCCAGCAACTGCTCGCGCAGGCTGGCCAGTTGTTCGACCAGCTCACCTTCCCGGGCCTGCAGGCCCTCGATCTGCTCACGCAGGGAGACGATCTCGCGCTCACGCAGCAGCGCACCCTGCTGGGCGGCACCGGAATGGGACACCTGCAGCCAACCGTCGCCCAGCCGCTCGCCGTCACGGGTGATGACCGCATCGCCCGCCGGCAGCTTGGCCTGCAACGCCCGCGCCTGGGGCAGGTCCTCGGCCGCGTGCAGATGCATCAGCAGACGGCGGATAGCCAACGGCCCCTGCACCTTGGCGGCCAGCGAGGTCGCGGCGAAATCCGCCTTGCCTTCGTCAGCCGACACCAGCGTGATGCGGCCTTCGCCGAGTTCGCCCAGCGCCTCGACCAGGGTTTCCGGCGCTTCCACCAGCACGCCTTCGATCAGCTGGCCCAACGCGCTTTCCACCGCGTTTTCCCAACCACCTTCGACACTGATGCGCTCGCCCACACGCGCCGCCGAATCCAGCCCGCGCGCCTTCAACCAGGCCACCGCGGCACCCTGCTCCTGGCCCAGCGCCGCCTGCTGCAGCGCTTCCAGCGATGACAACCGGCCGCGCGCGGCCTGCACCTGCTGGCGCACGTCGGCCAGCTCGGACTGACTGCCGCTCTGCGTTTCCTGCAGCGTCGCGGCAGCCTCCTTGCGGGATTCGACCTGCTCGCTCAGCTCGTCGACCGTGGTTTTCTGGGTTTCATGCTGCAGTTGCAGTTGCTCGAAGGCCTCGGCCAGCGCGTCCAGGTCCAGGCTGGCACGCTCTGCACTGAGGGCTTCGCGGCGGCGATCGGCCTCCAGGATCTGTCGATCCAGGTAGTCCACGCGGGTGCGCTCGACTTCGCCGGAACGAGTGGCTTCGGAGGTGTTGCGGGTATGCGCCTCCCAGCGCAGCTGCCAGTCGGCCAGCCGGGCCTCGGCCTCACGCAGGGCTTCCTGGCGGAATTCGTTCTCTTCCTGCAGTTGCTCCAGCTTCGGCTCGGCCTCGTCGACCGCTTCACGCAGCACGATCAGGCGGGCTTCGTCGCCGCTGATGTGCTGGCCCAGGTCGGCCAGCGCCTGCCGGGTCTCGTCACGCGCCTTGTGCAGGCGTTGCGCCATCTCGCGCTGGTGCTGGATCTGCTGTTCGAGGCGGGCCAGCGTGCTGCCCACCTGGTAGACATCGGCCTGGGCGCGATTGAGCGCCTCGGCGGCCTCCTCGCGGCGCACGCGGCCGGTCTCGATGCCGCTCTCGGCCTCGCGCTGCTCGGCGATCAGCTGCTGCAGCTTGGTTTCCTCCCGCGACAGCGCCTCGCGCAGCCCACCCAGGCGGCCATCCAGCCCACGGAACTCCAGCGCCTTCCACTCGGCATCCTTGACCCGGCGCTCTTCCTGCAAGGCCTGGTACTGCTCGGCCTGCCTGGCCTGGCGCTTGAGGTGCTCCAGCTGCTTGCCGATCTCCTCGCGCAGGTCGTTCAGGCGGTCCAGGTTCTCGCGGGTGTGGCGGATGCGGGTCTCGGTTTCCTTGCGGCGCTCCTTGTACTTGGAGATGCCGGCCGCCTCCTCCAGATACACGCGCAGGTCTTCCGGGCGCGCCTCGATGATCTGGCTGATCATGCCCTGCTCGATGATCGAGTAGCTGCGCGGCCCCAGGCCGGTACCCAGGAACAGGTCGGTGATGTCGCGACGCCGGCACTTGGTGCCGTTCAAGTAATAGTTGCTGCTGCCGTCGCGGCTGACGGTGCGCTTGACCGAGATCTCGGTGAACGAGGCGTACTCGCCGGAAATGGTGTGGTCGGAATTGTCGAAGATCAGCTCGACCGTGGCCTGCGACACCGGCTTGCGCCCGGAGGCGCCGGAAAAGATCACGTCGGTCAGCGAATCGCCGCGCAGGCGGCTGGCCGAGCTCTCGCCCATCACCCAGCGCACCGCGTCGATGATGTTGGACTTGCCACAGCCGTTCGGGCCGACCACGCCGGTCATGTTGGTCGGCAGGTGCAGCGTCGTGGGATCGACGAACGACTTGAAACCAGAGAGCTTGATCGTGGATAGACGCATGGATTCGGGCTGTTGGCGGGCCCCGGCGTTCCAGCCGTTGCCCGGAGGGAAACTCCGGAGGTTCCGTTTCCGCCCTCAAGTCATTGATATCCGTGGAGATTCAATGTTCACGAGGCGGCATTGGCAACCGAGTATAGCGACACCCTTGGTTCACGGGCGGTTGGCGGCGGCCGGGCAAAAGAAACGGGCGCCTTTCGGCGCCCGTTCTTTGCAACCCGTGCGGCAGGATCAGGCGTCGGCTTCGACGATGACCTTGACGGTGGTTTCCACGTCGGCGTGCAGCTTGACGATCACGTCGTACTCGCCCACGTTGCGGAACGCGCCTTCGCCCAGGATCACTTCGCTCTTGCTCAGCTCCAGGCCGGCAGCGGTGAAGGCTTCGGCGATGTCGCGCGGGCCAACCGAGCCGTACAGCTTGCCTTCGGTCGAAGCGTGCGCACCGATGGTGACGCTGGCGCCTTCGAACTTGGCAGCGCGGCTTTCGGCGCCGTCATGGGCGGCCTTGGCCTTGGCTTCGTACTCGGCGCGCTTGGCTTCGAACTCGGCAACGTTGCTCTCGGTGGCCGGGACGGCCTTGCCCTGCGGCACGAGGAAGTTGCGGCCATAGCCCGGCTTCACGTCGACCAGGTCGCCCAGGCCGCCGAGGTTGGTCACTTTCTGCAGGAGAATCAGCTTCATTGGTAGTGCTCCGTTATTCGTTAGCGGCACCCGGGGGCGCCGCAACGCTTGCTGTCCGAATGGACGGTGTAGACAAGACCGGAGCGCCCGAACCGGCAGGGCCGGCCAGCGCTCCGCGCCTGATCAGACGTCGTGGTTGTCCGTGTACGGGATCAGGGCCAGGAAACGGGCGCGCTTGACGGCCGTCGACAGCTGGCGCTGGTACTTGGACTTGGTGCCGGTGACGCGGCTCGGAACGATCTTGCCGTTCTCGGTCAGGTACTGGCGCAGGGTGTTGAGATCCTTGTAATCGATCTCCTTCACGCCTTCGGCGGTGAACTTGCAGAACTTACGGCGACGGAAGAACTTGGACATGAAAGTGCTCCTTATTCAGCAGAAGCGGCGTCGTCGCCGGCTTCGTCGTTGTTGGAAGTGGCACCTTCTTCGTCGTCACGACGACGACGCTCGCCACGCTCGGGCTTGTCACCCTTCTCGTCCTTGCTCTTCATGATCAGCGACTGCTCGGTGTCAGCCTCGTCACGCTTGATGACCAGGTTGCGCAGCACGGCGTCGTTGAAGCGGAAGCTTTCGGTCAGCTCGTTCAGGACCGACTGGTCGGCTTCGATGTTCAGCAGAACATAGTGGGCCTTGACCAGGTTCTGGATCGGGTACGCCAGCTGGCGGCGGCCCCAGTCTTCCAGACGGTGGATGGTGCCGTTGCCGGCTTCGACCAGCGCCTTGTAGCGCTCGATCATGGCGGGAACCTGTTCGCTCTGGTCCGGGTGGACCAGGAACACGACTTCGTAATGACGACTCATGTTTTCATACCTTTCGGATGTAGCCCTTGCGGGCCGGACAGCCCCCCGCCGTGGATTGCGGTGGGGCAAGGGATCCAGCGCCGGGGCGCAGGAAGCCGGCAATTATCCACCCGAACCGGCCCGCAGGCAAGTCAGGCAGTGCGCCCGGCTGAACACAGCATCCGATGCCTGCACCCGGCCCGACCAATCAACTGCTGCGCCGCAGCAAGTACACTCTGTAACCGCTTCCACGCCGCACCCGGAGCCCTCGTGCCCCCTCTGCCCTCCCTGGCCGCCTCGCTGAGCCCGCGCCAACGTACCTTCATCCTCCTCGCCCTCTCCCTCGGCGGCTTCGCCATCGGCACCAGCGAATTTGCCAGCATGGGCCTGATGCTGGAGATCAGCCGTGGCCTGACCATCAGCGAAGCCCAGGTCGGCCACCTGATCAGCGCCTACGCGATCGGCGTGGTGGTGGGCGCGCCGGTACTGGCCTTCGCCGGCGCCAGCGTGAGCCGGCGCACCCTGCTGTTGTGGCTGATGGGCTTCTATGCCGCCGGCAACCTGGCCAGCGCCCTGGCGCCGAACTACGCCACGATGCTGCTGGCCCGCTTCGTGGCCGGCCTGCCGCATGGCGCCTACTTCGGCGTGGCGATGCTGGTGGCCGCCTCGATCAGCCCGCCCGAACAGCGCGGCTCGGCCGTCTCGCGGGTGCTGCTGGGACTGTCCATCGCCATCCTGGTCGGCAATCCATTGACGACCTGGCTGGGCCAACAGTTCACCTGGCGCACCGCCTTCGGCCTGGTCAGCCTGCTGGCCATCGCCACCGTGCTGATGGTCGCCCGCCAGCTGGCCCCCGACCCGAACGAGGCGCGCACCACGCCGATGCGCGAGCTGCGCGCCTTCAACACGCCGCAGGTCTGGCTGGCGCTGGCGATCGGCGCGATCGGCTTCGCCGGCATGTTCTGCGTATTCACCTACCTCGCACCGACCCTGGTGCATGTCACCGGCGTGGACGAACGCTGGATGCCGGTGGCGGTCTGCCTGTTCGGCGTGGGCGCCATCATCGGCAACGTGGCCGGCGGCAAGCTGGTGGACCGGTTGCAGTTCCGCGCCGCCGGCGTTTTGCTGGCCTGGTCGATCGTGGTGCTGCTGCTGTACCCGCTGGCCGCGCACTCGGCCTGGGCGATGGCGCCGGCAGTGATCGCGGTGGGCACCATGGGCGCCCTGGCCGCGGCCCTGCAGACCCGTCTGATGGACGCCGCCGGCGAGGCCCAGACGCTGGCCGCGGCGTCGAACCATGCCGCGTTCAACACCGCCAATGCGCTGGGCCCCTGGCTGGGCGGCATGGCGATCGGTGCAGGATTCGGCTATGGCTCGACCGGCTGGGTCGGCGCCGCGACGGCGGCGGTCGGCCTGCTGCTGTGGGGCGTGGCGGTGGCGCTGGAGCGTCGCCAGGCGCCGGCAGGGCAAACCTGCACGTAATGCCGGGCCATGCCCGACACGCTTGCTGGGCACGGACGCCCGGCGGGAATCCGTCGGGCAAGGCCGCAGGACGCGCGGTTCGGCGCCAGCGCGGTTGGGCGGTCGACTCAGCCCAGGGCTTCGTCGGTGGTGAAGCTCTCCCCGCACCCGCATTCGGCGGCGGCGTTGGGATTGTTGAAGGTGAAGGTCTCGCTGAGGCCATGCTTGCCGAAGTCGATCTCGGTGCCATCCACCAGCGGCAGGCTCTGCGCATCGACGTAGATGCGCACCCCGTCCTGCTCGAACACGGTGTCGCCTTCACGCTGGTCCTTGGCCAGGTCGGTGATGTGCCCCCAACCGGAGCAACCCGTGCGGGTCACGCCAAAACGCAGGCCCAACGCACCGGGCGTGGAACTGACGAAGCGCTGCACGCGCGAATGGGCGACGGGGGTCAGATGAACAGCCATGCGGGGCGACTCCAGCAGATTTACGGTCCAATTATAGATGTGGCCAGGCTCCGGGAAGCGCAAGCGTTGATAAATGCCTCGCGTGCCCGGCGTTTAGGTCGCTAAAATCACGCATTCACAGATCGAGTCGATCAACAGAGGATTCAAGTCATGACGGTGGTCAGCGTTGCACACGCCCTTGCCGGGAAGATCCCGGAAGGCGGAGAAGTCACGGTTCGCGGGTGGGTGCGCACGGTGCGCGGCTCGGCGGGGCTGGCCTTCGTCAACGTCAGCGACGGCTCGGGCTTTGCCCCGATCCAGGTCGTGGCTACCGACACGCTGTCCAATTTCGAAGAGATCAAGAGCCTGACCCCCAGCTGCTCGGTGATCGCCACCGGCACCCTGGTCAAGTCGCAGGGCAAGGGGCAGAGCTTCGAGATCCAGGCACAGACGCTGGAAGTAGTCGGCTGGGTCGAGGACCCGCTGACCTACCCGATCCAGCCCAAGCCGATGTCGCCGGAGTTCCTGCGTGAAGTGGCGCACCTGCGCCCGCGCACCAACCTGTTCGGTGCGGTCACCCGCATCCGCGACTGCCTGTCCAAGGCCGTGCACCGTTACTTCCACGAGAACGGCTTCTACTGGATCAGCACCCCGATCATCACCACCTCCGACGCCGAAGGCGCCGGCCAGATGTTCCGCGTCTCCACGCTGGACATGGCCAACCTGCCGCGCACCGGCAACGGCGAGATAGACTTCAGCCGCGACTTCTTCGGCAAGGAAACCTTCCTGACCGTGTCCGGCCAGCTCAACGTCGAGGCGTACTGCCTGGCACTGAGCAAGGTTTACACCTTCGGCCCGACCTTCCGCGCCGAGAACAGCCACACCACCCGCCACCTGGCCGAGTTCTGGATGGTGGAGCCGGAGATCGCCTTCGCCGACCTGGCCGAGGACGCGCGCGTGGCCGAGGAATTCCTGAAGTACCTGTTCCGCGCGGTGCTCGACGAGCGCGCCGACGACATGGCCTTCATCGCCGAGCGCGTGCAGAAGGACGCCATCACCCGCCTGGAGTCGTTCGTCAACGCACCGTTCGAGCGCATCGAGTACAGCGATGCGATCACCCTGCTGCAGAAGTCGGGCAAGAAGTTCGACTACCCGGTCGAATGGGGCCTGGACCTGCAGACCGAGCACGAGCGCTGGCTGACCGAGGAACACGTCGGCCGCCCGGTGGTGGTGACCAACTACCCCGAGCACATCAAGGCGTTCTACATGCGCCTGAACGACGACGGCAGGACCGTCGCGGCGATGGACGTGCTGGCCCCGGGCATCGGCGAGATCATCGGCGGCAGCCAGCGTGAAGAGCGCTTGGACGTGCTGGACGCGCGCATGGCGCAGTTTGGCCTGGATCCGGAGCACTACCAGTGGTACCGCGATTTCCGTCGCTACGGCTCGGTGCCGCACGCCGGCTTCGGCCTGGGCTTCGAGCGCCTGGTGGTCTACGTCTGCGGTCTGTCCAACATCCGCGACGCCATCCCCTACCCGCGCGCCCCGGGTTCGGCCGAGTTCTGATATCGACAGGAGCCTTGTGATGAGACAGCAGGTCGCCGTGAACACCGTCACCGCCCATGGCACGGCTGTCCGCCCTGCCCTTGCTTGCCGTCACCGGGCTCCGCGCGCATGACCCTGTTCTTCGCCCTGTGCTTCGTCGGCGTGGCCATCGCCGGGTTCAGCGCGCTGCTGATCTTCTGGCCGCTGACCCTGGTGCATGTCCGCGACCGCCACCCGGCGGTTGCCGACGGCTTTGGCGAGTTCGCCTTCCTCGATGGCAAGGCCTTGCGCTGGCTGGTCAGCGGCCGCTACCGCGCGCTTGATGACCGCGCGCTCAGCGGCCTGGCCACCCCGGCCCGGATCGCGTTGTACGTGATCTGGTTCGGGCTGGGCATGGCCGGCCTGCTTTGGCTCTATTCCCTGGTACTGAAATGAACGATTCCGACACGCCCACTGACCAGTGGTGGCTGGCCCAACTCGGCAACACCCTGATCTGGGCACGCCTGCGCGTGCGCCCGGCCGGCACCGCCGAGGTGCTGGACAGCGACGGCAACACGCTCAGCTATGACAGCGAGGACACCGCCCGCGCGCAGTTGTTCGACGCCGAATTCGTGGCCTACGACGGCCTGGACGAAGAGGATGCACTGGCACGCGGCTTCTCGCTGAGCGAGGTGCAGCCGCCGCAGGCCAGCGATGACGACGCCCTGCGCGGACGCATGGTGCAACTGCTCGGCGGGCGGGCCTGATCCGGGCCGATGTTCACCCCGGCCGCCTTCGCCGAAACCGATCTGCGCTGGCTGGACCTGCTGCTGGCGCGCGACCCGTTCGTCATCGTGCTGACCCTCGGCGCCGACGGCCTGCCGGAAGCCAGCCGGCTGCCGGTGCTGTACCGGCGTGAGGGCGACCGGATCGAGCTGAGCGGCCACTGGGCGCGGCCCAACCCGCAGGCCCGCCATTCCGGCGCGGCCAAGGTGCTGGTCAACGGACCGCACGGCTATGTGTCGGCCAGTTGGTACCCGGACAAGGAGGCCGCCTCGCGGGTCCCGACCTGGAACCATGCCGGCGCCGAGTTGACCGGGCAGCTGCACACCTTCGATGATGCCGACGGCCTTTCCCACCTGCTGGAACAGCTCAGCGACCATTTTGAGGCCCGCGCCGGCCAGGCCTGGCGCTTTGAACGCGACCATGCGCCCCACCAGTGCATGCTGCGCGGCATCGTCGGCTTCCGCTTCCAGGCACAGCGCGCCGAGATCACGCTGAAGTTCAGCCAGAACCATCCCGAATCCAACCAGCTGGCCGTCATCGATGCCCTCGATGCGCTGGCCGATGCCGACAACCGCGAACTTGCGCAGTGGATGCGCCGGTTCCGCCGCGGACTGGCCGGCGACGACTGACGACAACGCTTCCCGCGACGTCGTACCGCCCCACGGTGCGACGCCTTCTCCTACCTGATCGCAAGGGAATCCCAACGATGAAAGACATCCTCAAGCTGCTGCAGAACAATCGCGAATGGGCGGACCGGATCGAACGTGAAGACCCGGAGTTCTTCCACCAGCTGGCCAAGCAGCAGAACCCCGAATACCTGTGGATCGGCTGCTCCGACTCGCGCGTGCCGGCCAACCAGATCATCGGCATGGCGCCGGGCGAGGTGTTCGTGCACCGCAATGTCGCCAACGTGGTGGTGCATACCGACCTGAACTGCCTGAGCGTGATCCAGTACGCGGTGGACCAGCTCAAGATCAAGCACATCCTGATCGTCGGCCACTACGGTTGTGGCGGCGTGCATGCGGCGTTGAACAAGGTGCGCGTCGGCCTGGCCGACAACTGGCTGCGCCACGTCGGCGATGTCGCGCAGAAGCACAACGACATCCTGTCCCAGATCGAGGACCCGGAGCTGCGCCACGCCCGCCTGTGCGAACTGAACGTGATCGAGCAGGTGGTCAATGCCTGCCACTCGACCATCGTGCAGGACGCCTGGGCACGCGGCCAGAAGCTGATGGTGCACGGCTGGGTCTACAGCCTGCGCGACGGCCGGGTCAGCGAGATGGGCATCGACGTGGGGGGACCGGAAGAACTGCAGCCGGCCTACGAGAAGGCATTGTCGTTCGTGCCGCGGCGCGGCAAGCGGCACTGAGTCGTACGTTTGGGCTTACGCAAGAGAGCCCCCTCATCCGCCCCCTCGGGGCACCTTCTCTCGTCGGCGGGAGAAGGCAAACCTTCCGCCGGGACATCCGCATGCTTGCTTCCCCCATCAACCTGCCTGGCTGGATCGAGGAACACCGCCACCTGCTCAAGCCGCCGGTCGGCAACAAGATGATCGAGAACGGCGACTTCATCGTGATGGTGGTCGGCGGCCCCAACAGCCGCAGCGACTACCACTGGGACGAAGGCCCGGAGTGGTTCTACCAGCTGGAAGGCGAGATGGTGCTGCGCGTGCAGGAAGACGGCACGGTGCGCGACATCCCGATCCGGGCCGGCGAGATCTTCCTGCTGCCGCCGCGCGTGCCGCATTCGCCGCAGCGCATGCCCGGCTCGGTCGGGCTGGTGGTCGAGCGCAAGCGGCTGGAACATGAACTGGATGGATTCATGTGGTTCTGCCCAAGCTGCAACCACAAGATCTACGAGGAGTTCTTCCCGTTGAAGAACATCGAGACCGACCTGCCCAAGGTCTTCGATCGCTTCCATTCCTCGCTGCAGCACCGGACCTGCACGCAATGCGGCACGGTCCATCCGCTGCCCCAGCCGGCCACCCCGGAGGCCTGAGCCGGAGCGCGGTGCCGGGGTACACTGCGGGTTCTTTCTCGACGCCCGCACACCGATGAACGAAACCCTGTCCCCGGCCCACGCCACCGCACTGGATGCTGCCGATCCGCTGCGCCACCTGCGCAACCAGTTCCTGATCCCGCAGCACGACGCCGAGGACCAGATCTACTTCGTCGGCAACTCGCTGGGCCTGCAGCCCAAGGGTGCCAAGGCGATGGTGCAGGAGGTCATGGACCTGTGGGCGAGCATTGCCGTGGAGGGCCATTTCACCGGTCCCACGCACTGGATGAGCTACCACCGGCTGGTACGCGATTCGCTGGCCCGCGTGGTCGGCGCGCTGCCCGGCGAAGTGGTGGCAATGAACACGCTGAGCGTGAACCTGCACCTGATGATGGTCAGCTTCTACCGCCCGACCGCCGAGCGTCCGGCCATCGTGATGGAAGCCGGCGCATTCCCGACCGACCGCCATGCGGTCGAGGCGCAGATCCGCTTCCACGGCTTCAACCCGGACACAGACCTGATCGAGGTCCAGCCGGACGAGCCCAACGGCACTATTTCGATGGCCGCGATCGAGCGCGCCATCGCCGACAACGGCAAGCGCGTGGCGCTGGTGCTGTGGCCGGGCGTGCAGTACCGCACCGGCCAGGTGTTCGACCTGGGCGCGATCACCCGGCTGGCGCGTGCACACGGCGCCAACATCGGCTTCGACCTGGCCCATTCGGTCGGCAATGTGCCGCTGGCGTTGCACGACATCGCCCCGGACTTCGCAGTGTGGTGCCACTACAAGTACCTCAACGCTGGCCCCGGCGCGGTCGCCGGTTGCTTCGTGCACGAGCGCCATGCCAACGACACCACGCTGCCGCGCTTTGCCGGCTGGTGGGGCCACGAGCAGGCCACCCGCTTCCAGATGGCGCCGCAGTTCGTGCCGGAAGTCGGCGCCGAAGGCTGGCAGCTGAGCAACCCGCCGGTACTCGGCCTGGCCCCGCTGCGGGCCTCGCTGGCCTTGTTCGACGACGCCGGCATGCCGGCGCTGCGGGCCAAGTCCGAGCGCCTGACCGGCTACCTGGAAACGATGGTCCGCGCGCGCCTGGGCGAAGTGCTGCAGGTCATCACCCCGAGCGACATCGAACGCCGCGGCTGCCAGTTGTCGCTGCGCGTGAACGGCGGCCGCAGCCAGGGCCGCTCGCTGTTCGAATACCTGCAATCGGTGGGCGTGCTGGGCGATTGGCGCGAACCAGACGTGATCCGCATCTCGCCCACGCCGATGTACAACCGTTACCGCGATGTCTACCGCTTCATCGACGAAGTGGAAGCCTGGGCCGGTGTCTGAGCCTACGGAACCCCTGCATTTGACCACGACCGCTCCCCGCAGCCTTACCCTGATCGGCGCCGGCCTGGCCGGCTCGTTGCTCGCCATCCTGCTGGCGCGCCAGGGCTGGCGCATCACCATCTACGAACGTCGCGGCGATCCGCGCGTAGCCGACTACGAGTCCGGCCGCTCGATCAACCTGGCCCTGGCCGAGCGCGGACGCAACGCGCTGCGTCAGGCCGGCGTGGAAGACGCCGTGATGGCGCGCACGGTGATGATGCGCGGACGCATGGTGCATCCGCGTGGCGGCGGCGAGGAACTGCAGCGGTATGGGCGCGACGACAGCGAGGTGATCTGGTCGGTGCACCGCAAGGACCTCAATGTCACCTTGTTGCAGCTGGCCGAGCAGGCCGGTGCGCAGGTGCATTTCCACCGGCGCCTGCACACGGTGGATTTCGATGCCGGCTATGCACGCTTCATCGATGACCGCGATGACTCGCCGCATGACATCCACTTCGACACACCACTGATCGGCGCCGACGGCGCCGGCTCGGCGCTGCGCGCGGCGATGAACCGCAAGTCACCGCTGGGCGAGCGCATCGATTTCCTCGACCACTCGTACAAGGAACTGGAGATCCCGCCCGGTCCGGACGGCCGCTTCCTGATCGAGGGCAATGCCCTGCACATCTGGCCACGTGGCCGGTACATGTGCATCGCCCTGCCCAACGACGAGGGCACCTTCACCGTCACCCTGTTCCTGCCCAACGCCGGGGAGCCGAGCTTCGCCACGGTGCGCAGCGGAGCCGAAGCCGAGGCCCTGTTCCAGCGCGATTTCCCGGATGCGCTGGCGCTGATCCCCAACCTGCGCCAGGACTGGGAACAACACCCGCCGGGCCTGCTCGGCACGCTGTACCTGGACCGCTGGCACCAGGGTGGCAAGGCCGTGTTGATCGGTGATGCCGCGCATGCGATGGTGCCGTTCCACGGCCAGGGCATGAACTGCGCGTTCGAGGACTGCGTGGTGCTGGCCCGCAGGTTGGCCGAATGCGCGACCACCGAAGACGCCTTCGCTGCGTTCGAGGCCGAGCGCAAGCCCAATGCCGCGGCCATCCAGCAGATGGCGCTGGACAACTACCTTGAGATGCGCGACCGCGTGGCCGACCCGGCCTTCCTGCTGCAGCGC
Source organism: Stenotrophomonas sp. ATCM1_4 (assembly GCF_004348115.1). GTDB lineage: Bacteria > Pseudomonadota > Gammaproteobacteria > Xanthomonadales > Xanthomonadaceae > Stenotrophomonas > Stenotrophomonas capsici. The sequence goes on from NZ_QPFB01000001.1 coordinate 2,030,733, forward strand.
GAGCTGGAACAGGCCCTGCAGGCGCGCTGGCCGACCCGCTTCGTCCCGCACTACACGATGGTTACCTTCCTGCACACGCCGTATGCGCTCGCGCTGGAACGCACCCGCATCCAGCAGCGCATCCTGGCCGATGCCACCGCCGGCCACGACACGCTGGCGCACATCGACTGGGCCGCGCTGGAGCAGGTCGTGCACGCGCAGTTGCCCGTACTGGAGGGCGCGCACTAATGGCCGACAGCTTCCTGTTCTACGACCTGGAGACCTTCGGCCAGGACCCACGCCGCACCCGCATCGCGCAGTTCGCCGCGGTCCGTACCGACCCGCAACTGCGCGTGATCGACGAGCCGGTCAGCTTCTACGTCAAGCCGGCCGATGACCTGCTGCCCTCGCCCATCGCCACGCTGATCACCGGCATCACCCCGCAGCACGCGCTGGCCGACGGCGTCAGCGAAGCGGAGGCGTTCGCCCGCATCCAGGAGCTGATGGCACGCCCGAAGACCTGCACGCTGGGTTACAACACCCTGCGCTTCGACGATGAATTCGTCCGTTACGGGCTGTTCCGCAACTTCCATGATCCGTACGAACGCGAGTGGCGCAGCGGCAACTCGCGCTGGGACCTGCTCGACATGCTGCGCCTGGTCCACGCGCTGCGCCCGGAGGGCATCCAGTGGCCCACCCGCGAGGACGGCGCCACCTCGTTCAAGCTGGAACACCTCGCGTTGGCCAACGACGTGCGCGAAGGCGATGCCCACGAGGCACTGTCCGACGTCTACGCCACCATCGGCATGGCGCGTCGCTTCCAGCAGGCGCAGCCACGCATGTGGGAGTACGCGCTGCGCCTGCGCGACAAGCGCTTCGTCGCCAGCCTGCTCGACGTGGTGGCGATGCAGCCGGTACTGCACATCTCCATGCGCTACCCGGCCAGCCGGCTGTGCGCGGCCCCGGTACTGCCGCTGGCCCACCATCCGCATATCAACAACCGGGTGATCGTGTTCGATCTGGAAGGCGACGTCGACGCGCTGATGGACCTGTCGGTGGAGGAGATCACCCAGCGCCTGTACACCCGCGCCGCCGACCTGCCCGAAGGCCAGCAGCGCGTACCGCTGAAAGAGGTCCACCTCAACAAGGTGCCGGCGCTGGTGGCCTGGAACCACCTGCGCGCGCCCGACTTCCAGCGCCTGGCCATCGACCCGGCCGAGGTCGAAGCCAAGGCCGAAAGGCTGCGCGCGATCGGCCCGGCACTGGCCGAGAAGGCCCGTAAGGTGTTCGCCCGCGAACGCGGCCAGGAAGGCCCGGTCGACGCCGACGCCTCGCTGTACGACGGCTTCCTGGCCGAAGGCGACAAGGGCCTGCTGAGCAAGGTCCGCACCGCCCCACCGGAGGCACTCCAGGCGCTGGAACAACGCTCCCGTGACCCGCGCCTGCCGGAGCTGCTGTTCCGCTACCGCGCCCGCAACCACCCGCAATCGCTGGATGCGACCGCGCGCTCACGCTGGGATGCGTATCGTCGCCAGCGACTGCTCGACGTGCCCGGCCTGTCCGAACAGACCTTGCCGGCGTATTTCGCGCAGATCACCGCACTCCGTTCCGAACACCAGGACAACCCGGCTTCCCTCGCCCTGCTCGACGCGCTGGACCAGTGGGGCAACGACCTGCAGACCACGCTATGACCCAGTACTTCAGCGACGCCAGCTACAAATTCCTGCGCGGCCTGGCCCGGCACAACGACAAGGCTTGGTTTGCCGAGCACAAGCAGCAGTACGAAGAGTATGTACGGCAGCCGTTCCTGCGCCTGATCACCGACCTGCAGCCAGACCTGACCGAGGTCAGCGCGCACTTCCGTGCCGACCCACGCACCGTCGGTGGTTCGCTGTTCCGCATCTACCGCGACTCGCGCTTCTCCAACGACAAGACGCCATACAAGACCTGGCAGGGCGCACGGCTGTTCCACGAACGCCGCAAGGAAGTCCCCGCGCCGTCGTACTACATCCACTTGGCACCGGGCGAGAACTTCATTGGTGCCGGCATCTGGCATCCGGAGCCGGACACCCAGCGCAAGCTGCGTCAGTTCATCTTCGACAACCCGGGCAGCTGGAAGGCCGCCGCACATGCGCCGGCGGTGCGCAAGCGCTACGACTTCGAGACCAGCGAGAAACTGGTGCGCCCGCCGCGCGGCTTCCCCGCCGATTTTGAGTTCATCGATGACCTCAAGCATCGCAACTGGGTGCTGTGGCGCGCCATCGACGACGACACCATGACCGGGCCGCGCCTGCGCCAAACACTGGCCAAGGACCTGGCCGCCCTGGCGCCGTTCGTCGACTACCTGTGCGCGGCACTGGACCTGGAGTTCTGAGCCGGGGTTCACGCAGCCAACACGGATTTGCGGCAACCTTGCCTGCAACCCTCCCGGACCCCACTGCCATGGCCAGCATCCACCACCAGCTCTGGATCGACGCTCCCCTGGCCACCGTCTATGAAGCCCTGGCCTCGGCCCAGGGCCTGAGCCGCTGGTGGATCCCCCACCAGCACCATGTCATCGATGGCGAGCCGGTCATCAGCCACAACCCCGGTGGTGCGCATGGCGTGGTGGCGATGAAGCTGCTGGAGGCCGTACCCGGCCAACGCGTGCGGCTGGAGGTCATCAGCCATCACCCGGCGCTCAGCCCGGCCTCGTCCTGGGCCGGGACCGAAATCCGCTTCGACCTCTCGCGCCGGGCCAGCCCCGGCGCGTGGCGCGGCCTGCCGCACGAAGGCGAGCCGATGACCGTGGTGGAGTTCCAGCACCTGGGCTGGGACCCCGACAGCGAGTACTTCGGCTTCTGCAGCCAGGCGTGGGCCGAAACCCTGGTGATGCTGCGTCGTTGGGCCGAATCGCAGGCCGGCGGACGGCAGTGAGCCGCAGGAGCAGACGATGAAGAAATGGATCCTTCCGGCGGTCATCCTGGTCGCCCTGGCGCTGGCCGGCTATGTCATTGGCGGCCCTTACCTCGCCATCCACGGCATCAGCCGTGCCATCGAGGAACGCGACACCGGCCGCCTGCAACGTCACGTCGACTTCCCGGCGTTGCGGGTCAACCTCAAGGCCCAGCTCAGCGACTACATGGTGCGCAAGGCCGGTCCCGACGCGCAGTCCAATCTTTTCGGCGCGGTGCTGCTGGGCGTGGCCAGCAACGTGACCGGCGCCGGCGTCGACACGATGGTGACCCCCATCGGCGTGGCCGCCCTGCTGCAGGGCGACAGCCTGTGGAAGCGTGCCATCGGCAACACCGCCAATGGCGATACCTGGGGCCCGCCCGCGCCGGCCAAGCCCCTGGCCAACACCCAGGGCCACTACGAATCGCTGTCGCGCTTCACCGCCACCACTCGCCTGGAGGATGGCCGCGAAGTGGTATTCGTGCTGAGCCGGCAAGGGCTGCGCTGGCGGCTGACCAACATCCAGTTGCCGCTGCAAACGTCGTAGCCGCGCGTCCACGCGCGAAACGCCCCCTGCCCCCAGCGCGCAGCCACGCTGCGTTGCGGGTAATCCGTGCAGGGCATGGCCCGGCACGACCAGGGCGCCGGTTGTCGGCGCCCTCCCCGCTCAGGCAATACGCCGCTGCGGTTCCTCGACCACGCTGTCGGCCAGGAACGCCTCCAGCGAATCATCCATCGCCTCCATCCACGGCGTGTGGTGTGGCGGCGCGAGGGTACCGGTCAGCACCGAGCGATAGCTGCAGTTGCGGTAGCCGAGGATGTCGTCCTTCTTGTCGTGCTTCCACTGCTTGAACAGGTCGGCAACCGCTTCGACGTTGAAGTCGGGATAGTCGGTCGCATCCAGCAGGTCGCGCACATAGGCGGTCTGGAAATCGATGTCCTGCTCGACCGAGGTGGTGGCCTCCTCACGGGCCACCCAGTCCTGGCTGTCGGCCCGCATCCGCGCCCCCTCCGGCAAGGCGATCCGCCCGAGGATCACGTCGCGCGCGTACCAGGCCTGCGCATCGAACATGTTGAACGTGTAGTACTGGTCCTGCATGCCCAGGTAGATCAGGTTCGGGTTGTCGATCCAGAACACGCCCTTGTATAGGTCCGGCGGGTACAGCCGGTTGCGGGTGCGCAGGGTCAGCGCATCCGGCAGGAACGGGAAGTGATGCTGGTAGCCGGTGCACAGCACGATGGCATCCACGTCCTTGCTGCTGCCATCGGCGAAATGCGCGGTGGTGCCTTCCACGCGCAGCAGCAGCGGCCGCTCGTCGAATGCCTCCGGCCAGTCATAGCCCATCGACGCGCTGCGATAGCTGTAGGTCACCGACCTGGCACCGTACTTGTGGCATTGGGTACCGATGTCCTCGGCCGAGTAGCTGCTGCCGACCAGCAACAGGTCCTTGCCGGTGAACTCGCAGGCATCGCGGAAGTCATGCGCATGCAGCACGCGTCCCGGGAAGCGCTCCAGCCCTTCGAAGAACGGTGCGTTAGGCGTGGAGAAATGGCCGGTGGCGACGATGACGCGGTCAAACTCCTCGCTTACCAGCTCGTCCTTCTTCAGGTCACGCACGGTCACGGTGAAGCGCTGGGTCTGCTCGGAGTAGTCCACCCATTGCACTGCCATGTTGAAGCGGATCTGGTCGCGCACGCCGCTCTTTTCGATGCGGCCCATGATGTAGTCGCGCAGCACGGCGCGCGGCGGGTAGGAGGCGATCGGGCGGCCAAAATGCTCTTCGAAGCTGTAGTCGGCGAATTCCAGCGCTTCCTTCGGGCCGTTCGACCAGAGGTAGCGGTACATGCTGCCGTGTACAGGTTCGCCATAGGCATCCAGCCCGGTGCGCCATGTGTAGTTCCACATTCCCCCCAGATCGGACTGCTTCTCGAAGCAGACGATCTCCGGTACCTGTGCACCCGCGCGGCGGGCGGATTCAAATGCACGCAGTTGTGCCAGGCCGCTCGGGCCGGCACCAAGAATGGCGATACGCATGGTCATTCGGGTTGTTTCTCCTGTGTAGCTGCTGCCGTGCAGGCACGACAACACTGCGCAAGGGCGCGTTATGCACGGGCGGGAGAGACAATGCGTCCGGTCCCGCGCCGCGCGCGAAACACCCGGCCGCCACGCAAGGCAGCACGACGAGGGATTGGCGAATTCAAGCCACCGGTCGGGGAACAGGCCCCGCCCCTTCATCACCGGGTGGGTGCTGTGCGGGCGGGTGATCTGCCGCTTGCGTGCAGATGGAAAAGGACGCGACAGGATTGTCGCTGGGTCAAGACGAGGCCCGCGAAAGCGGTTTCATCCTAACATGCGTTGCATGGCGGTTTGCAAACCGACCACGGCAGCGCCGAGCGATGCTCGGCGAGGAGTGTTGGCCTCGCGACCGAAGTTGCTCCTGCCGCGGATCAATCGGGGTTGGCGACGCCATGCGGCACGTGGCCGGCGGTCACATGCTGGCGTGCGCTGTCGATGTTGTGCTGCGAATCGTCGAAGAAGATGTCCGCGCCGAAGGCTTCCAGGAATGGCCCCTTGTGGCGGCCGCCCAGGAACAGGGCTTCATCCAGGCGCACCCCCCATTCGCGCAGGGTGCGGATCACGCGCTCATGCGCCGGCGCCGAGCGCGCGGTGACCAGCGCAGTGCGGATGGGCGCTGCCTCGCCAGGCGGAAAGGCCGCCTGCAGCGCATGCAGGGCGGAAAGGAAGTTGCGGAACGGGCCGCCACTGAGCGGCTCGTGCGCGCGTTCGCGTTCGTGCCGGCCAAATGCCTCGACGCCCTGCTCGCGCGAAATGCGTTCGCTCTCGTCGCTGAAGATCACCGCGTCACCATCGAAGGCGATGCGCAGCTGGGTGCTCGGACGCCCGGTATCGGTTGCCGCGGCGGTGGCGGCGAGCACGTCGGCGGCGCTCTGCGGCAGGATCGTCGCCGCGGCGATGCCATGCACCAATGCACGCCGCACCGATTCGGGGTTGGCCGACAGGAACAGATCGGTGCCGAACGGCTTCACGTACGGCCAGGTGGGCTCGCCGGCGGTGAAGGTGGCGCGCACGATGTCCAGCCCGTAATGCTGGATCGAGTTGAAGATGCGCAGGCCGGTGTCGGCGGAGTTGCGCGACAACAGGATCACCTCCACCCGCGGGGTGTCTTCCGGTGCACCGTCGTTGAGGGCCAACAGCTTGCGTACCACCGGGAAAGCCACGCCCGGCTTGAGGATGTCGTCCTCGTGCTCGCGCTGGTAGGCCGCGTAGGCCTCCACCCCTTCGCGTTCGAACAACGCATGCCCTTCCTCGAGGTCGAACAAGGCGCGCGAAGTCACCGCGACGGTGAGGAGCCGGGGAGTGTTGTCACCCATGAACGAGGAACCCAGTGATATCGAAGAGCGGGGCCCAGTCTACCCGGAACCCCGTGCAACGGCGGTCACGCCGCCCACTCAGAACATGAACTGCTCGCTGAGGATGCGCTCTTCGAGGTTGTGCTCGGGGTCGAACAGCAAGGTGACCTGGCGCTCGCGCGATTCGCGGATGGTGACTTCCACCACGTCGCGGGTTTCGTGCGAATCGGCGGTGACGCTGACCGGGCGCTTGTAGGGGTCCAGCACCCGGAAGCGCACCTCAGTGTCGGCCTTGAGGATCGCCCCGCGCCAGCGGCGCGGCCGGTAGGGGGCCAGCGGAGTCAAAGCGATGGTGTTGGAGCCCAGCGGCAGGATCGGACCATGCGCGGAATAGTTGTAGGCGGTGCTGCCGGCGGGCGTGGAGACCAGCACACCGTCGCAGATCAGCTCTTCCACCCGCTGCTGGCCATTGAGATCGATGCCGATGTGCGCGGCCTGGCGGGTCTGCCGCAGCATCGAGACGTCGTTGTAGGCCAGCGAACCGGTGCTGGTACCGGATTCGGTCAGCGCGATCATCTCCAGCGGGCGCAGGTGCGCCGGCTCGGCCTGGGCCAGGCGTTCGACCAGGTCTTCGTCGCGGTGGTGGTTCATCAGGAAACCCACCGTGCCGAGCTTCATCCCGAACACCGGCTTGCCCTTGTTGCCGTGCCGGTGCAGGGTCTGGAGCATGAAGCCGTCGCCGCCCAACGGGCAGATCACGTCGGCATTTTCCGGATCATGGTCGCCATAGCGGGCCGCCAGCGTGGCGCGGGCCTGCTGCGCGGCGTCGACGGAACTGGCCAGGAAAGCAATTCGGGGGGACACGGGCGTCTTCGGGTTCGGCTCAGGGGGCGAGGATAACCCGCTGAGGCTGAAGCGACAGCATTGCTTTCATGCGTGGGGTTTCCTGTTGCTGCCTCTTGCCCTCACCCCTCTCCCGCGAGCGGGAGAGGCTCCAGTCCGCCAAGACTGCTTCAAGCCCCTCTCCCGCCCGCGGGAGGGGGGAGGGAAAAACAAAAACACCGGAAACAAAAAAGCCGGGCCCGCTCACGCGGGCCCGGCCTTCAAACCATCAGCTTCAGACGCCGTGCGCGGCCAGCTGGCCCAGGCGCTGCACCGCCACCGACACGGTCGGGTAGTCCAGCGTCTTCTGCTCGGCCAACTCGGCCAGCATCGACAGCGTGAAGCGCAGGCTGCTGTCGTCCCGGTTCAACCAGGCCGCCACCTTGGCCTCGGCCGAGGCGCCCTTCATCGACAGCACCTGGCCGGTCAGGTTGCGCTGGTGCGCGGCCAGTTCGTCGCGCAGCACGCCACGGGCCACCGCATGCCAGCGACCATTGACCTCCAGCGCGTCGATCTGCTCGAACAGCCACGGCATCTGCAGGGCTTCGCCCAGGCGGAAGTGGACCTTGGACACGTCCACCGGCTTGAGCTTGCGGGTACGCGCCAGCTCGATGATGTCGAACGCCGGCTCCAGGAAGTGCAGTTCGGACAGCTGCTGTGCCAGTGCCGCCGGCAGACCCTTCTCCTTCCACTGCTTGACGCTGGCCTCGTAGGCCGGGCGCTGCGAATCCGGCAGCACGCCCGAGGCGACGCGGATGTCGTTGAACGGCCCCTGGTAGCGATCGACCGCAGCGGTGATGCCCGGCATCGCACCCGGACGGTTCAGCAGCCAACGCACGAACGAACGCTGCAGCTTCCAGATCACTTCCAGCGCATCGACCTGCACGGCCTCCGGCAGGGTGCCGTCGAGTGCGTCGATCTGCGTCCACAGCGCACGGGCATCCAGCGTCTCGCGGCTGATGGTGTAGGCCTTGGCGACCTCGGCCACGGTACGGCCGGTGTCCTCCTGCATGCGCATCAGGAAGGTGGCGCCCATGCGGTTGATGGTCTGGTTGGTCACCGCCGTGGCGATGATCTCGCGCTTCAGGCGGTGGCGGTCCATCGCATCGGCGTACTTCTTCTGCAGCGGCTGCGGGAAGTAACGCAGCAGCTCCTTGGACAGGTACGGGTCCTCCGGGATGTCCGATTCCAGCAGCTGCTGGAAGGCGACGATCTTGGAGTACGACAGCAGCACCGCCAGCTCCGGGCGAGTCAGGCCCAGGCCACGCAGCTTGCGTGCCGACAGCTCGGCGTCGGACGGCAGGAACTCGATCTGGCGATCCAGCAGGCCCTGCTGTTCCAGCGTGCGGATGAAGTGCTGCTTCGACCCCAGGCGGGTCGCGCTCATGCGCTCCATCAGGCTCAGCGCCTGGTTCTGGCGGTAGTTGTCCATCAGCACCAGCTCGGCGACCTCGTCGGTCATCGACGCCAGCAGCTTGTTGCGCTGGTCGACGGTGAGCTTCTTGGCGCGCACCACGTCGTTGAGCAGGATCTTGATGTTGACTTCATGGTCGGAGGTGTCCACACCGGCCGAGTTGTCGATGAAGTCGGTGTTGAGCAGCACGCCCACCTGCGCGGCCTCGATGCGGCCCAGCTGGGTCATGCCCAGGTTGCCGCCCTCGCCCACCACCTTGCAGCGCAGCTCGCCACCGTTGACGCGCAGCGCGTTGTTGGCGCGGTCGCCCACGTCGGCGTTGGTCTCGGCGGAGGACTTGACGTAGGTGCCGATGCCGCCGTTCCACAGCAGGTCCACCGGCGCCTTCAGCGCGGCGTTGATCAGGTCGGTCGGGGTCATCGCCTTGATGCTGGCATCGATGCCCAGGGCCTCGCGCACCTGCGGGGTGATCTCGATCGACTTGAGCGAACGCGGGTAGATGCCGCCGCCCTTGCTGATCAGCTTGCTGTCGTAGTCCGCCCAGCTCGAGCGCGGCACGGTGAACATGCGCGCACGTTCCTTGAACGAGCTCGCGGCCACCGGGTTCGGGTCCAGGAAGATGTGGCGGTGGTCGAACGCGCAGACCAGGCGGATGTGCTCGGACAGCAGCATGCCGTTGCCGAACACGTCGCCGGACATGTCGCCGATGCCGACCACGGTGAAGTCCTGCTTCTGGCAGTCGCGGCCCAGTGCACGGAAGTGGCGCTTGACCGACTCCCACGCACCGCGCGCGGTGATGCCCATGCCCTTGTGGTCGTAGCCGACCGAACCACCGGAAGCGAACGCGTCGTCCAGCCAGAAGCCGTGCGCGCGGGCGATGCCGTTGGCGGTGTCGGAGAAGGTCGCGGTGCCCTTGTCGGCGGCCACCACCAGGTACGGATCGTCCTGGTCATGGCGCACCACGCCCACCGGCGGCACGATCTTGTTGTTGACGATGTTGTCGGTGATGTCCAGCAGGCCGTTGATGAAGCGCTTGTAGCAGGCCACGCCCTCGGCGAACCACGCATCGCGGTCCACCGACGGGTCCGGCAATTGCTTGGCGAAGAAGCCACCCTTCGAGCCGACCGGCACGATCACGGTGTTCTTCACCATCTGTGCCTTGACCAGGCCCAGCACTTCGGTGCGGAAGTCCTCGCGGCGGTCGGACCAGCGCAGGCCGCCACGGGCCACCGGGCCGAAGCGCAGGTGGGTACCTTCCACGCGCGGGCCGCACACGAAGATCTCGCGGTACGGGCGCGGCTTGGGCAGGTCCGGCACCTTGGCGGCATCGAACTTGAAGCTGATGTAGTCGGCCGGGCCGCCATCGGCACGCAGGCCGTCCTTGCGCGGCATGTAGTAGCTGGTGCGCAGGGTGGCTTCGATCACGCCGATGAAGCTGCGCAGGATGCGGTCCTCGTCCAGGCTGGAGACGCCGTCGAGCAGCTTGACCAGCACCTCGTGGACCAGCGCCATGCGTGCATCGCGGCTGCCCTTGCGCGCCTTGACCACGCCGTCGAGCAGCTTGAGGGTGGCCGCGTCGCCACCGGCCAGCGCCTTGAACTGGGCCAGCTGGGCGTCCAGCGCGGCGGCGTCCACGGCCGGGGCCGGGTCGAAGCGGGCTTCAAACAGCTCCACGATCAGGCGCGCCAGCAGCGGGTAGCGGCTGAAGGTGCCTTCCACGTAGGACTGCGAGAACGGCACGCCGATCTGCAGCAGGTACTTGCAGTAGCCACGCAGCATCGAGACCTGGCGCCAGTCCAGGCCGGCGGCCAGCACCAGGCGGTTGAAGCCGTCGTTCTCGGCGTCGCCGCGCCACACGCGGGCGAAGGCATCGCTGAAACCGGCATTGGCCGCGGCGGCATCGATGCCCGGCACGGTCGATTCGACCTCGAAGTCCTGCACGTAGACCGGCGCGTCATCGACCATCAGCCGGTATGGGCGCTCGGCGACCACGCGCAGGCCCATGTTCTCCATCATCGGCAGCACGTCCGACAGCGGGATGTCGTCGAGCTGGCGGTACAGCTTCAGGCGCAGGCCATCGACGTCGTCGCGGCGGATCGACTGCAGGCTCAGGCGCAGGTCTTCCGGACCGGTCAGCGCGTCCAGCTGGGCCACGTCGGCCGCGGCGATCTCGGCGCTGGAGTCCTCGATGTAGCCGGCCGGCAGTGCCTTGCCGATGCGGGCGGCGATACGCAGGCCTTCGGTTTCACCGTGGCTTGCGACCAGCGCTTCACGCAGGTCGTCCTGCCAGTTGCGCAGCACGTGGGCCAGGCGCTTTTCCAGGCCTTCGGTATCCAGCTCCAGGCTCTGGCCGGCCTTCGGGCGCACGATCAGGTGTACCTGGGCCAGCGGCGAGTCGCCCAGCACCACGCTGGAGTCCACGTGCTCGCCCTGCAGCGCATCCTTGAGCAGGCTCTCGATGCGCAGGCGCACGTCGGTGTTGAAGCGTTCGCGCGGCAGGAACACCAGCGCGGAAATGAAACGGCTGAACTTGTCGCGGCGCAGGAACAGGCGACTGCGCACGCGCTCCTGCAGGCCCAGCACGCCGATGGCGGTGCGGAACAGCTCATCCTGGCTGGACTGGAACAGCTCCTCGCGCGGCAGCGACTCCAGGATGTGGCGCAGCGCCTTGCCGCTGTGGCTGGACAGGCTCAGGCCCGAGCGCGCCATCACGCCTTCATAGCGCTGGCGCACCAGCGGGATTTCCCACGGGCGACGGTTGTAGGCGCTGGAGGTGAACAGGCCCAGGAAGCGCTGCTCGCCGATGATCTTGCCCTTGGCGTCGAACTCCAGCACGCCGATGTAGTCCATGTAGCCGCCGCGGTGGATGCGCGAGCGGGCATTGGTCTTGGTCAGGATCAGCGCGTCGTCCAAGCCGCCGCTGGTGTTCAGGCCCTGCGCGGCCAGGCCCTTGACCGGGCGCGCCAGCGAGGTGTCCTTGCCGCGCATCAGGCCCAGGCCGGTGCCGTTCTGGGCGACCAGCACTTCCTCCTTGCCCTGCTTCTCGACCTTGTACTCGCGGTAGCCGAAAAAGGTGAAATGGTTGTCCGCGGCCCAGCGCAGGAACTCCTGCGCCTCCACGCGCGAGGCCTTGCTGACCGGCAGCGCACGCTTGCCCAGGTCATCGGCCAGCGCCTGCGCCTTGGCCTTCATCGGCTCCCAGTCCTTGACGATGGCGCGCACGTCGTCCAGCGCCTCGGACACGCGCTTGGCCACTGCGTCCAGCTCGGCCGCCGGCTGGCGGTCGATCTCCAGCAGCATCACCGATTCCAGCGCGCCCTCACCCACGCCGGCAAGCTTGCCGGCCTTGTCGCGGGAAATGGCGATCACCGGATGGCCCAGCACGTGCACGCCAATGCCCTGCTCGGCCAGCGCCAGGGTCACGGTGTCGACCAGGAACGGCATGTCGTCGTTGACGATCTGCAGCACGGTGTGCGCCGACTCCCAGCCATCGGCCTTCAGGGTCGGGTTGAACACGCGGACGTTGGCCTTGCCCGCCTTGCGGGTACGTGCGAACTCCAGCATGCCGGCGGCCAGCACGGCCCAGTCATCGGCCGAGTGCAGCTTGAACTCATCCCCTTCCATGCGCTTGTAGAAGGCCGAGGCGAATGCGACCGCCTGGGCCTGCGCCGCGGCGGGATAGCGCTTGCGCAGGGCAGCGAAGACCGGCTCCAGCGACAGCGCAGCGTCAGCGGGGACGTGCTTGGCCAGGGGCGTGCTCTTCGGTTTGACGGACTTTGCAGCAGGCTTTTGCGATTTCATGTCGGAGCTTCGGGTAGGGCTCGTTGAAGGTGCGGCGATTGTATCCCCGGCAACAAAAATAGCTGTGCTGCATGGCCGCAATCACGACGCCAGAATTGCAATGAAGATGTAACGAAACCGCTGTTTTCAAGGGATATTCTTCATCCTGAAGCCTTTCCCAACCAATTTCCGGCCATGCCGATTCCGTCGGGTTTCGCGCCGCTGTACTAATTGTGTACTGGACGGTATAGTCCAGAAAGTGAACACCCCGCCCTCCTCTCCGCCGCGCACCCAGGCACGGGACCAGCCCGTGTTCGCTGCCGTGGGCGAGTTGCTGGCCACCCACGGCATGCAATTGAGCATGGATGCGGTGGCCGCCCATGTCGGCTGTTCAAAGCAGACCCTGTACAGCCGCTACGGCTCCAAGACCAACCTGCTGCGGCTGGTGATGCAGCAGCACGTGGCAACCACCACCGCGCAGCTGATCAAGGGCGACAGCCGGCCGCTGCGGCAGATCCTGGTGGAATTCGCCATCCACTACCTGGAACACCGCAACCAGCCCCGCATCCGCCAGACCGCGCAGTTGCTGGCCATCAGTGCAAACCAGTTTCACGAGGAGGCGCGTACCCTGTACAACCTCAGCGCGGACGCGGTGCGCAGTCAGATAACTGAATGGTTACGAACCGAGATGGCGAGAGGCCGCCTGATCCATGACGATCCGCAGTTCATGGCCGAACTGCTGATCAGCATGCTTGCCGGTCAGGACTTCGAACGCCAACGCTTTCACGCCCCCCATCGCGATACGCCGGAAAAGCGCCGCCGTTGGGCCGAATTCGCCATCGATGCCTTCCTGCGCGCCTTTCCGGTACCGCCGACTGGCATTCCTGGTTCCGTCAACAAATCAAGAACCCCCGGAGTTTTCCCCCGATGACTGCCCCGCTCCGTCTCCTCGCCCTTACCTGCGCCGCGACAATTTCGCTGGCGGCCTGCAAAAAGCCGCAGGAGCAGGCCGCTCCCCCGCCTCCGGAAGTCGGCGTGGTCGAGGCCAAGCCGCAAACCCTGCCGCTGCAGCGCGAGCTGGTGGGCCGCCTGTCCCCGTACCGTTCGGCCGACGTGCGCGCGCGCGTGGCCGGCGTGCTGCAGAAACGCGTCTATGAGGAAGGCAGCAACGTCAAGGAAGGCCAAGAGCTGTTCCTGATCGACCCGGCCCAGCTGCGTGCCGCCCTCAACGAGGCCGAAGGCGCCCTTGCCTCGGCCCGGGCCACCCTGGCCAACGCCCGCGCCACGGCCACCCGCGCCCGCTCGCTGGCACCACAGAAGTATGTGTCGCAGTCGGACCTGGACAACGCCGTGGCCGCCGAGCGCAGTGCCGCCGCCGCCGTGCAGCAGGCCGAGGCCGCGGTGGCCAATGCCCGCATCAACCTGGGCTATGCCCGCGTCACCTCGCCGATCACCGGCCTGGCCGGCAAGGCGCAGGTGACCGAAGGTGCGCTGGTGGGCCAGGGCGATGTGACCCTGCTGACCACGGTCGACCAGATCGACCCGCTGTACGTGAACTTCTCGATGACCGCCGATGAGCTGAGCGCCCTGCGTGCCGCCCAGGACAAGGGCGCGCTGGCACTGGCCGGCGACGGCAAGACCACCGTGCAGGTCAACCTGCCCGACGGCAGTGCCTACGCCCACGAAGGCACGCTGGACTTCTCCTCGCCGACGGTCGACCCGGCCACCGGCGCGGTGTCGCTGCGCGCGGTGCTGCCGAACCCGGACCGCATCCTGCTGCCGGGCTCGTTCGTCAGCTTCAAGGCCAACCTGGGCGCGCGCAACAACGCCTTCCTGCTGCCGCAGCAGGCGGTGCAGCGCGACACCCGCGGCGGCTACGTGATGGTCGTCGGCGCCGATGGCAAGGTCGTGCGCAAGGACGTGGTGCTCGATGGCCAGCAGTCGGGCAGCTGGCTGGTCTCCTCCGGCCTGGCCGGCGGCGACAAGGTCATCGTCTCGGGCCTGCAGAAGGTCAAGGAAGGCGCCCCGGCCACGACCAAGCCGTGGCAGCCGCAGGCCGCCGCCCAGCCGGGTGCCCCCGCACAGGCGCCGGCACCGGCACCGGCGAAGAAGGACTAACGGAACTCCGTCATGCCTAAATTTTTCATCGAACATCCGGTCTTTGCCTGGGTGGTGGCGATCCTGATCTCGCTGGGTGGTGTGATCTCGATCCTCAACCTGGGCATCGAGTCCTATCCCAGCGTGGCTCCGCCACAGGTCACCGTCACCGCCAACTACCCGGGCGCCAGCGCGTCCACCACGGAAAAATCGGTCACCCAGGTGATCGAGCAGCAGCTGACCGGCATCGACAACCTGATGTACTTCAGCTCGTCGTCCTCGTCCAACGGCCGCGCCACCATCACGCTGACCTTCGACAGCGGCACCGACCCGGACATCGCCCAGGTGCAGGTGCAGAACAAGGTGTCGCTGGCGACCCCGCGCCTGCCCTCGGAAGTGACCCAGCAGGGCGTGGTGGTGGCCAAGGCCAACGCCGGCTTCCTGATGGCCATCGGCGTGCGCTCCGATGACGGCAGCGTGGACCGCGATGCCCTGAACGACATCGTCGGTGCACGCGTGCTGGAGCAGGTATCGCGCGTGCCGGGCGTCGGCAGCACCCAGCAGTTCGGCTCCGAGTACGCCATGCGCGTGTGGCTGAACCCGGAAAAGCTGCAGGGCTACCACCTGGCCGCCAGCGACGTGTACAACGCCATCGGCACCCAGAACCTGCAGTTCGCCGCCGGCTCGGTGGGCGGCGACCCGACCCCGTCCGACCAGGCCTTCACCGCCACGGTGGTCGCCGAAGGCCGCTTCAGCACCCCGGAAGACTTCGAGAACGTCATCCTGCGCGCCAACGCGGACGGCAGCGTGGTGCGCCTGAAGGACGTCGCCCGCGTCGCCTTCGGCGCCAGCAACTACGGCTTCGACACCCGTTACAACGGCAAGCCGGTGGCAGTGTTCGCCATCCAGCTGCTGCCCGGCGCCAACGCCCTGGACGTGTCCAAGGCGGTGCGCTCCAAGATGGACGAGCTGGCCCCGAGCTTCCCGCCGGGCGTGAGCTGGTTCACCCCGTATGACAGCACCACCTTCGTCAACATCTCCATCAAGGAAGTGATCCACACGTTGATCGAAGCCATCGTGCTGGTCTTCCTGGTGATGCTGATCTTCCTGCAGAACTTCCGCGCCACGATCATCCCCACCCTGGTCATCCCGGTGGCGCTGCTCGGCACGTTCATGGGCATGCTGGCGATCGGCTTCACGATCAACCAGCTGACCCTGTTCGCGATGGTGCTGGCGATCGGCATCGTGGTCGACGACGCGATCGTGGTGATCGAGAACGTCGAGCGCATCATGAGCGAGGAAAAGCTCGACCCCAAGCCGGCCACGCAGAAGGCGATGGGCCAGATCACCGGCGCGGTGGTGGCCATCACCGTCGTGCTGGCCGCGGTGTTCATCCCCAGCGCCCTGCAGCCGGGTGCCTCCGGCGAGATCTACAAGCAGTTCGCCCTGACCATCGCCATGTCGATGGCGTTCTCGGCGCTGCTGGCGCTGACCTTCACCCCGGCATTGTGCGCGGCCTTCCTCAAGCCGACCCACAATGACAACCCGAACTGGGTCTACCGCACCTTCAACAAGTACTACGGCAAGCTGGAGAAGAGCTACGTCGGCACCGTCGGCGGTGTCATCAAACACAGCCCACGCTGGCTGATGGTGTTCGCGCTGCTGCTGGTGCTGTGCGGCTTCCTGTTCACCCGCCTGCCGGGCAGCTTCCTGCCCGAGGAAGACCAGGGCTACGCACTGGCCATCGTGCAGCTGCCGCCGGGTGCCACCAAGAGCCGCACCAGCGCCGTGTTCGACCAGCTGCTGGGCACGCTGGAGAAGGAAGAAGCCTTCGAAGGCCTGATGCAGATCACCGGCTTCAGCTTCATCGGTTCGGGTGAGAACGTGGGCATGGCCTTCGTCCGCCTGAAGGACTGGGACGCCCGCAAGGAGACCGCGCCGGAGTTCATCCAGAAGATGAACCAGAAGGCGTATGGCATCAAGGACGCGCAGATCTTCTTCGTCAACCTGCCGACCGTGCAGGGCCTGGGCCAGTTCGGTGGTTTCGACATGTGGCTGCAGGACCGTGCCGGTGCCGGCCAGGATGCGCTGATGGATGCGCGCAACACCCTGCTCGGCGCCGCGTCACAGGACAAGTCGCTGACCGCGGTGCGTCCCAACACGCTGGAGAACTCGCCGCAGCTGCAGCTGCACGTGGACCGCGTGCAGGCGCAGACCATGGGCGTGAAGGTCAACGACGTCTACACCGCCATCCAGATGATGCTGGCGCCGGTGTACGTCAACGACTTCTTCTACGCCGGCCGCATCAAGCGCGTGAACATGCAGGCCGACGCGGCCTACCGCACCGGCCCGGAATCGCTGCGCAGCTACTACGTGCCCAGCTCGCTGAGCAAGGACGCCGACGGGCAGTCGTCGATGATCCCGCTCAGTGCGGTGGTCAAGTCCGAGTGGATCTACGCCCCGCCCGCGCTGAACCGCTACAACGGCTATTCGGCGGTCAACATCGTCGGTTCGCCGGCACCGGGCGGCAGTTCGGGCCAGGCCATGGCGACGATGGAACGGCTGGTGCAGGACGACCTGCCGGCCGGCTTCGGCTTCGACTGGAGCGGCATGTCCTACCAGGAAATCCTGGCGGGCAACGCGGCCACCCTGCTGATGGTGCTGTCCATCGTGGTGGTGTTCCTGTGCCTGGCCGCGCTGTATGAAAGCTGGTCGATCCCGGTCGCGGTGCTGCTGGTGGTGCCGATCGGCATCCTCGGCGCGGTGGTGTTCTCGTTGATGCGCGGCCTGCCGAACGACCTGTACTTCAAGATCGGCATGGTGACGGTGATCGGCCTGGCGGCGAAGAACGCGATCCTGATCGTGGAATTCGCGGTCGAGCAGCGCGCCATGGGCAAGACCCTGCGCGAGGCCACGATCGAAGCGGCGCACCTGCGCTTCCGCCCGATCCTGATGACCTCCTTCGCCTTCATCCTGGGCGTCCTGCCGATGGCGATCTCCACCGGTGCCGGCGCCAACGCCCGTCACTCGCTGGGTACCGGCGTGATCGGTGGCATGCTGTTCGCCACCCTCATCGGCGTGTTGCTGATCCCGCTGTTCTTCGTGTGCGTACGCCGCGTGCTCGGCGACAAGCTCGACGAACCGTCGAAGGAGTACCTGGAGCAGCACAAGGTACGCACGGCGCAGGTGGATCGCTGATCCTCCCGCTGTACCGGCAAACAAAAAGCCCCGGCAATGCCGGGGCTTTTTTTGGGGCACGCTGTAGGAGCGACCTCGGTCGCGAAGCCGTCGATGAAGAACGGCGGCATTGATTGCAATTGCAGACGAATTCCGCAGCTTCCGCCTACATCAGCTTCGCGACCGAGGTCGCTCCTACAACGCGGTTGCCTCGCCTGCGCCGCACCAGACTCCGCACAAAAAAAAACGATGCCGGTTGCCCGGCATCGGATCTCTGGTTCACGCTTGGCTGCGACTCAACGCAATCCGGTCTCGTTGCGCGCAATCACCATGCGCTGGATCTCCGAAGTACCTTCATAGATCTCGGTGATCTTGGCATCGCGGAAGTAACGCTCCAGCGGCATTTCCTTCGAATAACCCATGCCGCCATGGATCTGCACCGCCTGGTGGGCGATCCACATCGCTGCCTCCGACGCGGTCAGCTTGGCGACCGCCGCCTCGGTGGAGAACTTCCTGCCCTGCGACTTCAGCCAGGCTGCGCGCAAGGTCAGCAGCATCGCCGCATCCAGCTTGCACTTCATGTCAGCGACCTTGGCCTGGATCATCTGGAAGGTGCCGATCGGCGCGCCGAACGACTTGCGCTCCTTCACGTAGTCCACCGAAGCCTCGTAAGCGGCGCGGGCGATGCCCACCGCCTGCGACGCGATGCCGATGCGGCCCGAATCCAGCAGGCTCATCGCGATCTTGAAGCCCTGCCCTTCCTCACCGATCACATCCTCGGCACTGGCCACGTAGTCCTGGAACTCGATCTCGCAGGTCGCCGACGCACGCACGCCCAGCTTGGGCTCGGTCTTGCCGCGGCCAAAGCCCGGCTTGGTGGTGTCGATCATGAAGGCGGTGATGCCGCGCGCGCCCTTCTCCGGGTCGGTCATCGCGAACAGCACGATGTAGCGCGCCACCGGGCCGGAGGTGATCCAGCTCTTCTGGCCGTTGACCAGGAACGAACCGTCGGCCTGCTTGACCGCGCGGCAGCGCATCGCCGTGGCATCGGAGCCGGACTGCGACTCGGTCAGCGCGAACGCGCCGATCGCGCTGCCCTCGGCAATGGCGCGCACGTAGGTCTGCTTCTGTGCCTCGCTGCCGTAGCTCAGCAGCGCATTGCAGAACAGCGAATTGTTGACCGACATGATGGTCGCGTGCGCCGCGTCGGCGGCGGAGACCTCGACGATGGCCAGCACGCTGGAAACCGGGTCCATGCCCGAGCCGCCGTACTCGACCGGCACCTCGATGCCCATCAGGCCGTTCTCGCCCAGCAGGCGGATGTTGTCCAGCGGGTACTCACCGGTGGCGTCGAAGTGCTCGGCGCTCGGGGCGATCTTTTCCTTGGCGATACGACGGGCGACGTCCTGCAGCATCAGCTGCTCGTCGGAAAAACTGAAGTCCACAACACCCCTCCCAGGGCTGAATCAAGTTGCGATTGTAACCATCGCGACCGGGTTCAGCCTATGCCTCGCCTTGACCCGGCGTGGCGGCAGCGCGAAAATATCTCTATATCGCGATAGGTAGATATTTATGGATCTGGAAGACTGGTCAACCCGTCTGAAAGTGTTTGCCGATGCAACGCGGGTACGCCTGCTGACGCTGCTTGAACAGGAAGAACTCACCGTGGCCGAGTTGTCGGCCATCACCACGCTGGCCCAGCCGCGCGTGTCCACCCACCTGGCGCGCCTGAAGGAAGCCGGGCTGGTCCGCGACCGCCGTGCCGGCGTGTCCGCGTACTACCGCTTCGACGAGGCCTCGCTGGACCCGGCCCAGCGCGCATTGTGGCATGCCCTGAGCACCGGCAGCGACGACCCGCTGCTGCGCCAGGACGCCGAGCGCGTGCCGGCGGTGCTGGCGATGCGCGCCGCCGACCAGAACTGGGCCGACAGCGTGGCCGGCGACATGGAGCGCCACTACTCCCCGGGCCGCACCTGGGAGGCGATGGCGCGCAGCGCGCTGCCGCTGCTGGAAACCGGCGACGTGCTCGACATCGCCTCCGGTGATGGCGTGCTGGCCGAACTGCTGGCCCCGCATGCACAGCGCTACGTCTGCATCGACACCAGCGCCCGCGTGGTGGCCGCCGCCAGCGAACGCCTGCGCAAGCTGCCCAACGTGGAGGTGCTGGAAGGCGACATGCACAAGCTGCCCTTCGCCGATGGCAGCTTCGACCTGGTAGTGCTGATGCACGCCCTGACCTACTCCAGCCACCCGGCCAAGGCCGTGGCCGAGTGCGCCCGGGTACTGCGGCCCGGCGGCCGGCTGATGCTGTGCAGCCTGGCCCGGCATGAGCACAAGGTGGCGGTCGAGGCCTACGGCCACGTCAACCTGGGCTTCACCGGCAAGGAACTGCGCAAGTTCGTCGAGAAGAGCGGGCTGGAAGTGTCCAGCCTGGAAACCGTGACCCGCGAGAAGCGCCCGCCGCACTTCGAAGTGATCGCGCTGATCGCCCATCGTCCCTGAAGCATCGAACCCGGCCCGCCCTATGCAAGCCCTCCCCTGGCTCCACCCCGAACGCGTCGCCAAGCTGCTGGCCGCGCTTGAACAACGCATCCTGATCATCGACGGCGCCATGGGCACGATGATCCAGCGCCATCGCCTGGAGGAAGGCGACTACCGGGGCGAGCGCTTCGTCGGCGGGTTCGACAGCCAGCACGTGCACGGACCCGGTTGCGAGCACGACCTCAAGGGCAACAACGACCTGCTGCTGCTGACCCGCCCGGACGTGATCGCCGGCATCCATACCGCCTACCTGGAGGCCGGTGCGGACCTGGTGGAGACCAACACCTTCAACGCGACCTCGATCAGTCAGGCCGATTACCACCTGGAACACCTGGTGTACGAGCTCAACAAGGCCGGTGCCCAGGTCGCCCGCCAGTGCTGTGACGCAGTGGAAGCCCGCACCCCGGACAAGCCGCGCTTCGTGATCGGCGTGCTCGGCCCGACCAGCCGCACCGCCTCGATCAGCCCGGACGTCAACGACCCCGGTTTCCGCAACACCAGCTTCGACGCGCTGCGACAGACCTACCGCGAGGCCATCGACGGGCTGATCGACGGCGGCGCCGACACGCTGATGGTGGAAACCATCTTCGACACGCTCAATGCCAAGGCGGCGTTGTTCGCCATCGAGGAAGTCTTCGACCAGCGCGGCGGGCGACTGCCGGTGATGATCTCCGGCACCATCACCGATGCCTCCGGCCGTACCCTGTCCGGCCAGACCGCCGAGGCGTTCTATGCCTCGGTCGCGCATGGCAACCCGCTGTCGGTGGGCTTCAACTGCGCGCTCGGCGCCACCGACATGCGCCCGCACGTGGAAACGCTGGCGCAGGTGTCCAGCGGCTACGTCAGCGCGCACCCCAACGCCGGCCTGCCCAATGCCTTCGGCGAGTACGACGAGACCCCCGAGGAAATGGCCGCCACCCTGAAGGAGTTCGCCGAATCCGGCCTGCTCAACCTGGTCGGCGGCTGCTGCGGCACCTCGCCGGACCACATCCGTGCCATCGCCGAAGCGGTCGCCGGGTTGCCACCGCGCGCCCTTGCCCCGCTCACCAAGGCTGCCTGAGGAAACGCCATGAAGAAGAAGATCCTGCTGGTGGGTGCCAGTGGCACCCTGGGCAAGGCCGTTGCCGCACACCTGCGCCAACGGCATGAGGTGATCACCGCCTCGCGTTCGGACGCCGCACATCCGGTCGACCTCGGTGACGAGCAGAGCATATCGGCGCTGCTGCAGGCGGTTGGGCCGTTGGATGCCATCGTCTCCACCACCGGCAACGTTCATTTCGGCCCGTTGACGCAGATGACCGCCGCCCAGTTCAACCAGGGACTGCAGGACAAGCTGCTGGGCCAGGTGCGACTGGCACTGCTCGGCCAGCATCACCTCAACGAGGGTGGCTCGATCACCCTGACCACCGGCATCCTCACCGAACAGCCGATCGCCCAGGGCGCCAATGCCACCGCGGTCAACGCAGCGGTGGAGGGCTTCGTCCGCGCCGCCGCGCTGGAGCTGCCGCGTGGCCTGCGCATCAACGTGGTCAGCCCCAGCGTGCTGGTCGAAGCGCTCGATGCCTATGGCGACTTCTTCCCGGGCTTCGAACCGGTCAGCGCCGCACGTGCCGCCCTGGCCTACCAGCGCAGCATCGACGGCATCGCCAACGGGCAGGTTTTCAAGGTCTGGTAATGGGCAACGACTCCTCCCCCGCCGTGCATTACACCCGCCTGTCCGGCCTGGAACCACTGGTCATCACCCCGGACCTGCTGTTCATCAACGTGGGCGAACGCACCAACGTCACCGGCAGCGCGCAGTTCCGCAAGCTGGTCAAGGAAGAACGCTACGAGGAAGCCGTCGAGGTCGCCCGCCAGCAGGTGGCCAACGGCGCGCAGATCCTTGACGTCAACATGGACGAAGGCCTGATCGATTCGGAGAAGGCGATGGTGCGCTTCCTCAACCTGATCATGTCCGAGCCGGACATCGCGCGCATCCCGGTGATGGTCGATTCCTCAAAGTGGAGCGTGATCGAGGCCGGGTTGAAGTGCCTGCAGGGCAAGAGCGTGGTCAACTCGATTTCGCTCAAGGAAGGCGAGGCCGCCTTCCTTGAACACGCGCGGCTGGTGCGCCGCTACGGCGCCGCCGCGGTGGTGATGGCCTTCGACGAAGTGGGCCAGGCCGACACCTGCGAACGCAAGGTGGAGATCTGCACCCGCGCCTACCGCATCCTCACCGAGCAGGTCGGTTTCCCGCCGGAAGACATCATCTTCGACCCGAACATCTTCGCCGTGGCCACCGGCATCGAGGAGCACGACAACTACGCGGTGGACTTCATCGAGGCCACCCGCATCATCAAGCGCACGCTGCCCGGCTGCCATGTCTCCGGCGGCGTATCGAACGTGTCGTTCTCGTTCCGCGGCAACGAGACCGTGCGCCAGGCGATCCACTCGGTGTTCCTGTACCACGCCATCCAGGCCGGCATGGACATGGGCATCGTCAACGCCGGTGCCATGCCCATCTATGACCAGCTCGACCCGGAACTGCGCGAAGCGGTCGAGGATGTGATCCTCAACCGCCGCCGCGATGGCACCGAACGCCTGCTCGACATCGCCGAGCGCTACAAGGGCAGGAAGGGCGAGAAGAAGACCGAGGACCTGGGCTGGCGCCAGCACCCGGTGCGCGCGCGCCTGGCCCATGCGCTGGTGCATGGCCTGGATGCCTGGGTCGAGGAAGACACCGAGGAGGCCCGCCAGCAGGCCAGCCGGCCGCTGGACGTGATCGAAGGCCCGTTGATGGACGGCATGAACGTGGTCGGCGACCTGTTCGGCGCCGGCAAGATGTTCCTGCCGCAGGTGGTCAAGTCCGCGCGCGTGATGAAGAAGGCCGTGGCCTACCTGCTGCCCTTCATCGAGGAGGAGAAGGCGCGCACCGGTGACATTGGCAAGTCCAACGGCAAGATCATCATGGCCACGGTCAAGGGCGACGTGCACGACATCGGCAAGAACATCGTCGGCGTGGTCCTGGCCTGCAACAACTTCGAGGTCGTGGACCTGGGCGTGATGGTGCCGGCGCAGAAGATCCTGGACGCCGCCCGCGCCGAGAACGCCGACATCATCGGCCTGTCCGGGTTGATCACCCCGTCGCTGGAAGAGATGAGCCACGTCGCCAGGGAGATGCAGCGGCAGGGCTTCAGCATGCCGCTGATGATCGGCGGCGCGACCACCTCGCGCGCGCATACCGCGCTGAAGATCGACCCGTTCTACAGCGCGCCGACGGTGTGGGTGAAGGACGCCTCGCGCGCGGTCGGCGTGGCCCAGTCGCTGATTTCCAGCGACCTGCGCGACGCCTTCGTCGCCGCCAACGACGCCGACTACGCCGACATCCGCAACCGCCACAGGAACCGCGGTGATGCCAAGCGGCTGGTATCGCTGGAACACGCACGCGGCCAGCGCTTCACCTGTGACTGGGCGCAGTACACCCCGCCGACGCCCGCCTCGCCCGGCCTGCACGTGTTCGACGACTATCCACTGGAAGACCTGCTGTCGGTGATCGACTGGACGCCGTTCTTCCAGGCCTGGGAGCTGGCCGGCAAGTTCCCGGCGATCCTCACCGACGAGATCGTCGGGCCGCAGGCCAGCGACCTGTTCAAGGATGCGCAGGCGATGCTGAAGCGGATCGTTGATGAGAAATGGCTGACGGCCCGGGCCGTGTTCGGGATCTGGCCGGCGAACAGCAAGGGCGATGATGTGGTCGTTTCCCTTCTCCCTCCGGGAGAAGGTGCCCGCAGGGCGGATGAGGGTACCCCGTCCTCCCCCTCCCTGACGCCCCGCACCCTCACCCCAACCCCTCTCCCGGAGGGAGAGGGGCTCAAACAAACCCTGCACTTCCTGCGCCAGCAGGTCGACAAGCCGGCCGAGCGCCCGGATTTCTGCCTGGCCGATTTCATCGCCCCGGCGGACAGCGGCAAGCAGGATTGGATCGGCGCCTTCGCGGTCACCGCCGGCATCGGCATCGAGCCGCACGTGGCCCGCTTCGAAGCCGCCTATGACGACTACAACGCCATCCTGCTCAAGGCCCTGGCCGACCGCCTGGCCGAGGCCATGGCCGAGCGCCTGCACCAGCGCGTGCGCACCGAGTTCTGGGGCTACGCCGCCGACGAGCAGCTCGACAACGAGGCGCTGATCGCCGAGAAGTACAGCGGCATCCGCCCGGCCCCCGGCTACCCGGCCTGCCCGGAGCACAGCGAGAAGCAGACCCTGTTCGCGATGCTGGGCGCCGGCGACATCGGCATGTCGTTGACCGAGAGCTTCGCGATGTTGCCGACCGCGGCGGTCTCGGGCTATTACTTCAGCCATCCGCAAAGCCAGTACTTCGTGGTGGGCCGGGTCTCGCGCGAACAGGTCAGCGACTACGCCCGCCGCAAGGGCGTGGAGCGCGCCCAGGTTGAACGCTGGCTGGCCTCCAACCTGGACTACGACCCCGAGTAAGCCGCCATGGAAAGCCGCAACGCCGAACTGATCCGCAAGTACGCCCGGCCGGGCTGCATCGGCCTGTGCGGCACCTCTGACTGGATCGGCAAGGCCATCCGCAAGGCCCAGGCGCCGCTCACCGAGGACGGGCACCGCAGCCTGTGGTCGCACGCCTTCCTGTTCAGCGAACAACGCCTGGACGGCCATTGGTGGGTGCTCGAATCGGACCTGGACCTGCGCAACCGCCAGTTGCGGCTCGGCGCGCAGGAGAACCGCGCCGACCGCTACTTCGACGATGAGGCCTTCCCCAACCTGGCCATCCTCGACTTCAACCTGGACGCCGCCCAGACCCGCAACGTCCAGGTCGCCGCGCTGGACCTGCTGGCCGGGCTGTCCAGCTACTCGCTGAGCGAGCTGGTGGGCACGCTGTTCGCGATGCATAGCACCCGCCTGCGGCGGCGCGGCAACCTGCTGTCCAGGGAAGGCGCGCTGTACTGCTCGGCGATGGTGCAGCATTGCTACACCGCCGCCGGCATCGACCTGATGCCGGGGGTGCACGGCAAGAACGTCGCCCCGCAGGACCTGTACGATTCGGACCTGCCCCACACCACCCACTCGCTCATCCGCGACCTCGGCATCTCCAGCCTGCGCCGGCTCAAGCACGGCACCGTGGAACTGTTGAACACCCCGGTCGAAGACCTGTTCTGACCCCATGACCGCCGCAAGCCCCCTCCCCGCAGCCGTGCCCACCGCGCGGTTGTCGAGCTTCTACTTCTTCTACTACGCCGCGCTCGGCGCGTTCACCCCGTACTGGAGCCTGTACCTGCAGTCGCGCGGCATGACCGTCACCGCGATCAGCGTGATGATGAGCCTGTGGTACGCCACCCGCGTGGTCGCACCCAGCACCTGGACGTCGCTGGCGGCGGTTTCGCCCAGGCCGATCCGCTGGCTGCGCATCGGCTGCGTGCTGACCCTGCTCAGCTTCTGCGGCTTCCTGCTGCCGGCGCCGCAGTGGACGCTGTACGGGGTGATGATCGCCTTCTGCTTCTTCTACAACGCGGTGATGCCGCAGTTCGAGTCGATCACCCTCACCCACCTGGGCAGCGACAGCCACCGTTACGGGATGATCCGGGTGTGGGGCTCGTTCGGCTTCATCATCGTGGTCACCCTGTTCGGCTGGCTGATCGAGCACCACGGCGCCGGCAAGCTGCCGTGGCTGATGCTGCCGCTGTTCGTGCTGATGATCGGCTCGGCGTTCGTCAACCGCTACGCGCGCGGCATCGGCAGCCACAGCCACCACGACGGCGGCTTCTGGGCCATCGTCCGGCAGAAGCACGTCATCGCCTTCTTCATCGCCGCTTTCCTGGAGCAGCTGTCGTTCGGCCCGTACTACACGTTCTTTTCGCTCTACATGGACCAGCACGGCTACAGCACCTCGCTGCTGGGCGTGATGTGGACAGTTGGCGTGGTCTTCGAGGTCGCGGTGTTCTTCCTGATCGCCGGCTTCTTCAAGCGTTGGGATGCCAGCTGGCTGCTGATCATTTCCATGGCCAGCGCCGCGCTGCGCTGGTGGGTGACCGCGCTGTACCCGGAGAACCTCCCGGTGATGCTGGTCGCGCAGACCACCCATTGCCTGGGCTTCGCGGCGTTCTTCGCGTCGGCCATGCAACTGCTGGCGCGCTATTTTCCCGGCAACCTCAACGGCCACGGCCAGGGCCTGTTCTACGGCTTCTCGTCCGGCCTGGGCGGCGTGCTCGGCGCACTGATCGCCGGCCAGCTGTGGCGGTTCGGCGACGGCAAGGTCGCCTTCCTGGTGGGCGGCGGCTTCGCCCTGCTCGGCTCGCTGATCGCCCTGTACTGGCTGCCGCCATCGCGCCAGGCCCGCCAAGCCGCAGGCTGAGCACACCCTCCCCTGCCCGGTCCTGCTATAACGGCGCAGCGTTCACGACTCAGGGGGAGTTGTCATGAAACTGCACCATTGGCCCTGCATTGCAGTGGCTGCACTGCTGCTCGCCGCACCCGGGCTGGCCCGGGCCGAGGAAGACCAGACCTTCGGCGCCTTCGTCTCCTCTTGCTTCCAGTACCTGGGCGAACCGCAGAAGCTGACCGAGACACTGGACCGGGTGGCCCAGCGCCTGCAGGGCGAGATGGCGCACCAACACCTCAACGGAAGGGCCGGCAAGGCCTGGCTGATGACGGTCGAAGACAGTGTCTACGGCTTCGTACTGACCGACCAGGGCACCTGCACGATGACCGCCGCCAGCGGTGACCCGGAAACCATCGCCCAGGATTTCGTACTTTTCAGCGAACTGGCCGAGAACAGTTACCGGATCGCCCAGGAGCCGGTCACCCGCGAAGACGGATGGGACTACCACGGCCTGACCGTTTTCGACCCGGGCAACCCCACCGACATCCATGTCCACATGGCCGTCAACACGGCACCAGTGGCCGATCGACGCGCCATCATCAGCGTTGCCCGGGTCCGCAGCACCGATCCCCATCGCCCTGCCCGCACAACAAAAAAGACAGGCCACTGACCTGTCTTTTCCGTGTCCATCGCGGTGAGCGGTGCACCTACCAGACCAGATCGTCCGGCACCTGGAACTTCGGGTCCGCGTAGGGGTCGTCCTCGATCGGCGCGTTCGGGTCGACCTTCAACGCCACGCTCGGCGCGAACACGGCTTCGGCCTCGGCCAGCAACGCCGCGGTGACCAGCAGGTAGCGGCCATTCTGCTGCAGCACGCCCAGCTCACCGGCGTTGAGCGCCTTGAGCTGCTCGGCGGTGACGTAGATGCGCTTGATCTTGCCGCCATAGGGGAAGTGGCGGGCGATGTCGGCATCGGGGACATTGAGCCCCTTGTCCTTGATCAGCTCGTCCAGCTTGGCGCGCGCTTCGCGGCGCAGGCGGGCTTCTTCCTGCTTCAGCCGCTCGGCCTCGATGCGTTCGTCCTTCTCCCGCTGCGCACGGATCGCATAGGCCTTGGCCAGGTCGATGTCTTCCTGCGAACGCGGCTTGTGCGGGCCCTGCCGCTGCGGCTTGCCCTGCGCCGGCCTGGCCTGCCCCGGCTTGCCGGCGTGTGCCTGCGGCTTGCCACCACCGGGCTTGCCCGGCGGCTGGCCCTGGCGGTTCGGTGCACGCCCGTCACGGCGCGCTTCGGGTTTGCGCTCCGGCTTGGGCGCGGCCTTGAAACCCAGCCCGAGGAGCTGGTCGCGAAGAGTGTCACTCATGCTTGCAGTGCTTCTGTATCAGTAGTGCGGGGGCGGCGGCTCGGTGGCCGGGTCGGCGTACAGCGCCGTACGCACCTTGCCGAGGTCATCGAGCAGGTTGCGCAGCAGGTTGGTGTTGCGGGTGCCTTCCATCCGGGCTTCGGCCAGGGCCTCGCTCAGTTCGGCCAAGGCCTGTTCCTGGAAAGAAACACGCATCTCCAGCTCGATCAGGCGTGATTCCAGCGCCTGTTCGCGCTCGCTGGGGATTGGGTCATGCATGCAGGGAACGTCCCCGGCCAATGCCGTAATAGGCGAGGCCGGCGGCCTCGATCTCCTGGGGGTCATAGATGTTGCGGCCATCGAACACCACCGCATCACCCAGCGTTTGGCGCAGCCGTGCGAAATCCGGGCTGCGGAACTGCTTCCATTCGGTAATCACGGCCAGCGCGTCGGCACCTTCCAGCGCTTCGTATGCGGTTTCGCAGAACACCAAGTCCGCCCGCTCGCCGAAGACCCGACGGGCTTCATGCATGGCTTCCGGGTCGAACACCCGCACGGTGGCACCGGCCTCCCACAACTGCGCCAGCAGGCGCCGGCTCGGGGCCGCGCGCATGTCATCGGTGTTGGGCTTGAAGGCCAGGCCCCACACGGCGAAGGTCTTGCCGCGCACGCCCTCGTCCTCGCCACGGTCGTAGTGGCGCTGGATCAGCTCGAACAGATGGCCCTTCTGGCCATCGTTGACCGCCTCCACCGCGTTGAGCAGCTGCGCCTGGTGGCCATGCTGGGCGGCAGTGCGCGCCAGCGCCTGCACATCCTTGGGGAAGCAGGAGCCGCCATACCCGGCGCCGGGATAAATGAAGTGCCAGCCGATGCGCGGGTCAGAACCAATGCCTTGGCGCACCTGCTCGATGTCGGCCCCCACGCGCTCGGCGATGTTGGCGATCTCGTTCATGAAGCTGATCTTGGTCGCCAGCATCGCATTGGCGGCGTACTTGGTCAGCTCGGCCGAGCGCACGTCCATCTCGACGACGCGGTCGCGGTTGCGGTTGAACGGCGCATACAGGCGGCGCAGCACCGCCACCGCGTCCGGATTGTCGGCACCGATGACGATGCGGTCCGGGCGCATGCAGTCGGCCACCGCATCGCCTTCCTTGAGGAATTCGGGATTGGAGACCACGTCGAAGGCGATCTCCACGCCGCGCGCGGCCAGTTCCGCGGCAATCGCGGCACGGACCTTGTCGGCCGTGCCCACCGGCACGGTCGACTTGTTGACCACCACCGCCGGCTGCGCCAGATGGCGGCCGATGGTGCGGGCCACGGCCAGCACGTACTGCAGGTCGGCGCTGCCGTCTTCATCCGGCGGCGTGCCGACCGCGATGAAGACGACCTGGCCATGCGCGATCGCGCTGGCCGCCTCGGTGGTGAAGGCCAGCCGCCCTGCGGCGTGGTTGGCCTTCACCATCGGCTCCAGGCCGGGCTCGTAGATCGGGATGATCCCCTGCCCGAGGCCATCGACCTTTGCCTGGTCGATATCGACGCAGACCACGTCGTGGCCGACTTCGGCCAGGCAGGTCCCGGTGACGAGGCCCACGTAACCGGTACCGAAAATCGCTACGCGCATGGCTGCGACGGCTCCGTTCTGATGCGGATTACTGCAGGACGCCCAGCAGCTCGACGTCGAAGGTCAGCGTGGACTCCGGGCCGATCGGGCCGCTGCCATTGCTGCCATAGGCCAGCTCGGCGGGGATCCAGAAGCGGTACTTGGCGCCGACCGGCATCAGCGACACGCCTTCGGTCCAGCCCTTGATGACCTGGTTCAGGCCGAAATCGACCGGCTGGCCGCGCTCGTAGCTGCTGTCGAACACGGTGCCGTCCAGCAGCTTGCCTTCGTAGTTGACGCGCACGCGGCTGGTGGCCATCGGACGCTCGCCGCTGCCGGCGCGCAGCACCTGGTACTGCAGGCCCGAGGCGGTGGTCACCACGCCCGGCTGGGTCTTGTTCTTGGCCAGGAACGCGTTGCCCTGCTCACGGTTCTTGCCGGCGACGGCGGACTGCTTGGCGGTGCTGAATGCCTGCAGCGTGGCCTTGGCCTGCTCATGGGTCATCAGCGGGTTGCCCTTGGAGAACACGTCGTTGACCGCCTTGAACACCGAGTTCAGGTCGATGTCGTCCTTGATCGCGGCCAGCGACGGGCCCACGGCATAGCTGCCGAGCATCAGGCCGACCTTCTTGCGGTCGACGGTCGGCTGGCTGCCCGGCGCCAGGCCCGGCACCTGCTGGCCGGCGCGGGCCATCATCACGGCGCGCAGCGCGGCGTCGGTCTGCTGGGCTTCTTCCTGCGAGAGCAGCGGCTGGCCGCCGGCGAACGCATTCTCAACGGCACGGCGCAGTTCGGCCACGTCCACTTCGCCAGCGATGGGCTCAAACGAGCTGGCGACATCGATACCGATGGCATAACTGATCGTTTCACGTTCCGAGGTCAAAACGGACTTCTCCTTGGTAGCCGCCGGAGCGGCAGGTTGTTGCGAAAACGCGACCCCGGGGGCCGCCATCGCCAGAATCAGAAGCGACGCAACTGCGCCACGCTTTCCCATCTTCATTCGCTGCTTTCCTGGAAGTGAACAAACGCCACCGGTGGCGCGAGGGGCGACATTGTCGCATGCGCACCGGATATGTCGAGGCAGGTCAACGCGCCGGAACCGGGGCCGCCAGCTCGCGATCGATCGCCGCGCGCAGCTCCGGGTCATCCGGGCGCACCCGGCTCGGGAACTGCGCCACCACCCGCCCGTCGCGGGAGATCAGGTACTTGTGGAAGTTCCAGGCCGGTGCCACGCCGGTGGCACGCGTCAACTCGCGGTACAGCGGCGTGGTTTCCGGGCCGATCACATGCACTTTCTGGAACATCGGGAAGCGCACGCCATAGGTCAGCGTGCAGAACTCCTGGATCTGCTCCTCGCTGCCGGGCTCCTGGCCTTTGAAATCATTGGACGGAAAGCCCAATACGGCAAAACCACGCGCGGACAGTTGCTGTTGCAATGCCTCCAGCCCTTCGTACTGGGGCGTGAAGCCACATTTGGAGGCGGTGTTGACCACCAGCAACACCTTGCCGCCGTAAGTGCGGTTCAGGTTGATCTCCTCCTTGCCGGCCAACGAACGGTAGTTCTGGTCCAGCAAGGGGCCGGCCGACGCCCCGGCAATGGCGCCGAAGCCAACTCCAACCACCAGTCCAATCAATGCGTTACGAAGCTTCATGAGCATTCTCCGGGTGACCTGGGCCGCCATCGGGCGGCATAGGCCATCAGTTGGGCATGCAGGGAGTTGCATGCCGCCGTGTCGGTGTTATAGTTGCATACAACACCAGCCACCCTACACAGGGAGTCCGAGATGGCCAGCAAGCACAGCAGACACGTCCTACCGGCCCTGACCGTCAGCGGCGCACTGTTGCTGCTTGGCTGCTCGGCTGCACTGCAGAGCGGTCAAACCGACCGCGGGAATTATGCAGCGCAGGCAGCTGGTGAACAGCAGGATGCTACCGCCCCCACCCATGCGAAACGACCGGCCCGACGGATGCGTACCAGTCTGTCACTGCCCTACTTCTCCTTCGCACAGTCGCTGAATCCGCGGAGCTGACCCATGACCGATATCCAGTGGAGCGATGGCGCTCCCATCTACCGCCAGCTGAAGGATCGCGTGATCGCGATGATGCTGGACGGTGTCCTCAAGCCGGGTGATGCCCTGCCCTCGGTGCGCCAGGTGGCGGCCGAGTACCAGCTCAATCCGATCACCGTCTCGCGGGCCTACCAGGAGTTGGCCGACGAGAACCTGGTCGAGAAGCGCCGTGGCCTTGGCATGTTCATGACCGAGGAAGCAGCGCTGAAACTGCGCGGCAACGAGCGCGACCGTTTTCTCAACGATGAATGGCCCAGCGTACTGGAGCGCATCCAGCGCCTGGGCCTGACCTTGAAAGATCTGCTGCCACCGGGGACCACTCTATGAACGCCGCCGTCGAAGCCGTCGTTTCCGCCAAGGGCCTGCGCAAGGCCTACAAGCAGAAGCCGGCACTGGACAACACCAGCTTCACCATTGAACCGGGTCGCATCGTCGGCCTGATCGGCCCCAACGGCGCCGGCAAGACCACCGCGCTGAAGGCCCTGCTCGGCCTGACCGCGGTCGAAGGCGAGCTGCGGGTGCTGGGCATGGACCCGCGCACCCGGCGCAACGCGCTGATGAACGACGTGTGCTTCATCGCCGACGTGGCGGTGCTGCCGCGCTGGATCCGGGTCAAGGAGGCCATCGACTTCGTCGCCGGCGTCCACCCGCGCTTCGACCGCGCCCGCTGCGAGCGCTTCCTGGCCAATACCAAGCTCAACCCGAAGCAGCGCGTGCGCGAGCTGTCCAAGGGCATGGTGGTGCAGCTGCACCTGGCCCTGGTGATGGCCATCGACGCCAAGGTACTGGTGCTCGACGAGCCGACCCTGGGCCTGGACATCCTGTACCGCAAGGAGTTCTACCAGCGCCTGCTGGAAGACTACTTCGACGAGCAGAAGACCATCATCGTCACCACCCACCAGGTGGAGGAGATCGAGCACATCCTCACCGACGTGCTGTTCATCCGCGACGGCCGGATCGTCCTGTCCACCGACATGGAAACCCTGGCCGACCGCTACACCGAGTTGCTGGCCTCGGCGGACACGCTGGAAGCAGCGCGCGCGCTGGGCCCGATCGACGAGCGCAGCCTGCCGTTCGGCAAGACCGTCCTGCTCTACGACGGCGTCGAGCGCAGCCGCATCGCCGCCCTCGGTGAAACCCGCAACCCCGGCCTGGCCGACCTATTCGTGGCCACCATGAAGGGAACCTACGCATGAACGCCGCACACCACATCACCCCGCTGGGCAAGCTGAAGTGGCTGCTCAAGCGCGAATACTGGGAAAACAAGGGCGGTTTCTTCTGGGCACCGGTCGTGGCCGGCGGCGTGTCGCTGCTGCTGTCCTCGATGGCGATCATCGCCGGCCTGTGGGCAGCCAGCCGTGCGGCAAGCACCGGCGACCTCCATATCAATGGGGTGAACGTCAACGGCCTGGACCTGAGCCTGCTGACCAGCCAGATGTCGGCCGGTGATGCCCAGGACCTGGCCAACGGCATCAACTTCACCCTGCTGCTCAGCGCCGGCTGGCCGTTCATCGTGCTGATGTTCGTGGTGTTCTTCTACTTCCTGGGCGCGCTGTACGACGATCGCCGCGATCGCAGCATCCTGTTCTGGAAGTCGATGCCGCTGTCGGACACCCAGACCGTGCTGTCCAAGCTGATCGCCGGTGTCGTGCTGGCACCGCTGCTGGCCACCGTGGCCGCCATTGTCGCCATGTTCGGCTTCCTGGCCATCATCAGCCTGGTCGTGCTCGCCCATGGTGGCAGCCCGATGACGCTGATCTGGGGCCCCGCCGAGCCGCTGACGATCGCCGCATCGTTCCTGTGCCGCATCCCGGTCTACGCGCTGTGGGCGTTGCCGACCGCCGGCTGGCTGCTGATGTGCTCGGCCTGGGCCAAGAGCAAGCCGTTCCTGTGGGCGGTGATGCTGCCGGTGTTCTCCGGCGTGGTGGTGAGCTGGTTCGGCCTGATGCGCCTGTTCGGCAGCGACGGCAGCTGGTTCTGGGCGCACGTGGTTGGTCGCCTGCTGCTGGGCACCGTCCCCGGCGTGGATCTGGCCTACACCGCCGATGCCCGTGCCCCGCGTGAGTCGCTGCATTCGTTGCTGGATGGCTTCTCCCCGGCCACCCAGTTCGCCGCCCTGGCCACGCCGGAGTTGTGGATTGGCGCCGCGGTGGGCATCGTCTTCATCGCCGCCGCCATCTGGCTGCGCCAGCGCCGCGACGAAATCTAAGCCCTCATCCGCAATCGCAAGGAAAACAGATGAATATCAAGCCCTTCCTGTTCGCCCTCGCCCTGCTGCCGGCCGGCGCCTTCGCGGCCGAGGAACACTGCAAGTTCTCCGAGCCCAAGGCGCTGGAACTGGAACTCGGCGACGCCAAGGCCGTGGTGTTCGAGGTCAACAGCCACGACCTGCGCCTGGTCGCAAGCCCTGGTGCCAGGGCGGCGGTTTCCGGCCGCGCCTGCGCCTCCACCCAGGACCTGCTGCGCCAGTTGTCGGTCAGCCAGCAGAAGGTCGGCGACAAGCTGGTGGTCCGCCTGGAACGCCAGAGCCAGGGCCTGAACTTCAACTTCAGGGGCAGCACCTACGCTTACCTGGACGTGTCCGGCACCCTGCCGGACACGATCCTGGTGCAGCTGAAGGTCGGCTCAGGCGACGCCTCGCTGACCGGTGCGCATTCGATGAGCGCCGATGTCGGTTCCGGCGACGTGGTCGCCCGTGACATCAAGGGCCTGGCCACCGCCGCGGTGGGCTCCGGTGACATCGAGCTGAGCACCATCAGCGCACTCCACGTCGTCTCCATCGGCTCGGGCGACGTCAAGGTCGACGGCGTGCGTGGCGACGCCCGGGTCGGCAGCATCGGCTCCGGCGACCTGGAACTGCGCAACGTGCAGGGCGCGGTGAGCATCGACAGCGTCGGCTCCGGCGACGTCGACGTGCGCGACGTGCGCGGTGCCGTCAGCGTCGGTTCGCTCGGCTCGGGCGATGTCGAAGTCCGCAACGCCGCCAGCCTGCAGGTGCGTCGTACCGGCAGTGGCTCGGTCAACCACTCCGGCATCACCGGCACGGTCGACCTGCCCAAGAAGCGCTGATCCCCATCCCCGTCCGCAACGGAAGCCCACCATGAAACTCGTCAACGCCCCCCTGCTCGCCCTGATGCTCGCCCTGCCGCTGGCCGCCTGTGGCGAGCGCCCGCAGGCCAATGCGCCGCAGACCGACACCACGCTCGGCCAGAAGGTCCGCGAAGCCACCAACGAGGCACGCAAGGAACTGGCCCAGGGCAACATCAGCATTGGCAGCGACGGTGCCAAGGTCGAGATCTCGCCCGCCGGCGACCTGCTGATCAACGGCACCGCCGTCGCGCTGAACGACAGCCAGCGCGCGCTGACCCTGCAGTATCGCGAACGGACCATCGCCATCGCCGAGGCCGGCATCGAGATCGGTGTGCAGGGCGCCAACCTGGGCGCGCGCGCGGCCGGCGAAGCCCTGAAGGGCATCTTCAGCGGTGACACCGACAAGATCGAGGAACGCGTCAACGCCGAAGCCGAGAAGCTCAAGGCCAATGCGGCGAAGATCTGCGACCAGATGCCGGCGTTGCTGGCCACCCAGCAGCAGCTGGCGGCAGCGGTACCGGAGTTCCGGCCATACGCCAAGATGGACCAGAGCGACATCGACGACTGTCGCGACGGGCACGTCGAACTGCCCTGATCCCGGTGCTGGGCGTACCTGCGGGCCGCGCTCCAGGTCGCCACAGGGACAGCGCGGACGGCGGGAGCGGTAGAATGCCGCTTCCGCCGTTCACGTATCTGCTGCTGTCATGAAGAAACTGCTGCTGCTCGCCTTGGTTGCCTTCGCCGTGCTCGCCACCGGCTGCGACCGCGAAAAGTACGCTGCCCATCGGTCCGAGCGCAGCAAGCCCAAGACCGAGGTCACCACCGACCGCATCGCGATCCGTCGCGCCCCGTTCCCGAACCTGGACATCCTTCCCGATGGCCAACTGCGCGTGGACGACATCGAGATCCCGCTCAAGCCCGAGCAGCGCGAACTGCTGCAGACCAGCTTCGTGAAGCTGCAGATCCTGCGCCAGAACACCCTGACCGACGCCGCCAGCAACGGCGCCGCGCCCACTTCGCGCACGGTCCGGATCGATGTACCCGCCAACCAGCCGGTGTTCCCGGCCGATCTCGCCGAGCGCGTTCCCGAGTTCAAGGGCTATGCCGAGGCCCTGGCCAACACCCAGGCGGTTCGCTGAGCCGATGCCCGCCGGCGCGCCTCCAGGCGCGAAGCCGGCAATCCTCCCGTCAGTGCCGGCAGCCGCAGCCGCCGGCACCCTCGGCTTGGCGGCCGAGGCCGCTCCTACCCGGGTCCCAACGGGTAGAAGCGCCCCCGGAGCACGCCGACCTCAATGGTCGTGGATGCCACCCAGCGTCAGCGCCGCCGGGTCCAGCAGGCGCTTGAGCTCGGCCTCTGACAGGCCGCTGTCCTCCACCGCCACCTCCAGCACCGGCCGCTGTTCCTTGTAGGCGCGCTTGGCGATCGCCGCGGCCTTCTCGTAGCCGATGATCGGGTTCAGCGCAGTCACCAGGATCGGGTTGCGGGCCAGCGCCTCGCGCACCCGCTCCTGCTTGACCACCAACCCGGCGAACACCTTGTCGGCCAGCAGGTTCATCACGCTGGACAGCAACTGGATCGAATCGAGCAGGTTGGCCGCGATCAACGGCAGGGTCACGTTCAACTGGAAGTTGCCGGTCTGCCCGGCCACGGTGATCGCGGTGTGGTGGCCGATCACCTGCGCGGCGGCCATCACCGTCGCTTCCGGAATCACCGGATTGACCTTGCCCGGCATGATCGAACTGCCCGGCTGCAGCGCCGGCAGCTCCACCTCGCCGAGCCCGGCCAGCGGACCGGAGTTCATCCAACGCAGGTCGTTGGCGATCTTGATCAGGGCCACGGCCAGCGCGTTGAACTGGCCGGACAGCTCGACCGCATCATCCTGGGCGGCCAGGCCTTCGAACTTGTTGTCCGCGCTGTCGAACTTCACCCCGGTGCCGGTGCTCAGCACCTTGGCCACCTTGCCACCGAAGCGCGGATCCGCATTGATGCCGGTGCCGATGGCGGTGCCGCCCAGCGGCAGCCGGCGCAGCCGCTTCAGGGCATCCTCGATGCGGCCCTGCGCCGACGTCAGCTGCGCCGACCAGGCGCCGAACTCCTGGGCGAAGGTCAACGGCATGGCGTCCATCAGGTGCGTGCGACCGGTCTTGACCACCTTGCCCAGCCCGCGACCGCGCTTGTCGATGGTCTTGCGCAGGTGCCGCAGCGCCGGCAGCAGGGTCTCCACCGTGGCCAGCTGTGCCGAAACACGGATCGCGGTGGGGATCACGTCATTGGAACTCTGCCCCAGGTTGACGTGGTCATTGGGGTGTACCGCGGTCTTGCCGGCCTTCCCGCCCTGGTTGGCCAGGGTGGCGATGACCTCGTTGGCGTTCATGTTCGACGAGGTTCCCGAGCCGGTCTGGTACACATCGATCGGGAAATGCGCGTCATGCGCGCCGGCGGCCACGTCCTGCGCGGCCGCCTGGATCGCCTTGCCCACGCCCTTGGGCAGCAGCCCCAGCCCGGTGTTGACCTCGGCCGCGGCCCCCTTGATCAGCCCCAGCGCGCGGATGAATTCGCGCGGCATGCGCTGCCCGGACACCGGGAAATTCTGCACCGCCCGCTGCGTCTGGGCGCCCCACAAGGCCTCGGCGGGCACCTGCAGTTCACCCATGCTGTCGTGTTCAACCCTGAAACCCTTGCTCATCGTTCAACTCCGCGTTGCGTGTTCATGGAAGGAAGTCGCAGCTTGCTGATGGCGCGGCGCGCTTGGCTGGCAATGCCGCTACACGATACGCCGACGGGCTGGATACGGCATGCCTGCCCGCCCGCCGGTCGGCAGACCCTGTCCTGCCCGATCACGGCCTTCGGCATGCGGCCGGGCCGCGTCACCGCGAACACCGGCCCCGCCGTGGCGCCCGCCAGACGGGTAGAATGTGCGCCCCCGCCACTGCCCCAACTGCCCGCCGACATGACGGATACGTCCCGCCCCGAAGCCGCCCTGCTCGCCCTGTCCCCGCTGGACGGCCGTTACGCCAGCAAGGTCGACGCCCTGCGTCCGATCTTCTCCGAGTACGGCCTGATCAAGGCCCGCGTGAAGGTGGAGATCGAATGGCTGCTGGCACTGGCCGCCGAGCCGGGCATCGGCGAACTGGCCGACTTCAGTGCCGCCGCCAAGACGCGCCTGCGCGCCCTGGCCGACGGCTTCTCGGTCGCCAACGCCGCCCGCGTCAAGGAGATCGAGCGCACCACCAACCATGACGTCAAGGCGGTGGAGTACTTCATCAAGGAGCAGCTCAAGGACGACGCCGAGCTGGCCCCGGCGCTGGAGTTCGTGCATTTCGCCTGCACCAGCGAGGACATCAACAACCTGTCCTACGGCGTGATGCTGGAAGAGGCCCGCCGCACCGTGCTGCTGCCGACCCTGACCGGGATCGCCGCCAGCCTGCGCACGCTGGCCCACGCGCAGGCCGCACAGCCGATGCTCTCGCGCACCCACGGCCAGACCGCCTCGCCGACCACCCTGGGCAAGGAAATCGCCAACGTCGTGGCCCGCCTGGAGCGCCAGATCCGCCAGATCGGCGCGGTCGAGCTGACCGGCAAGATCAACGGCGCGGTCGGCAACTACAACGCCCACGTCGTCTCCTACCCGGCGGTGGACTGGCCGGCCTTCGCCGAGCGCTTCGTCACCTCGCTGGGCCTGGTGTTCAACCCGTACACCACCCAGATCGAGCCGCACGACAACGTGGCCGAGATCGGCGATGCCGCGCGCCGTGCCAACACCATCCTGATCGACCTGGCCCGTGACATCTGGGGCTACATCTCGCTGGGCTACTTCAAGCAGAAGCTCAAGGAAGGTGAAGTCGGCTCCTCGACCATGCCGCACAAGGTCAACCCGATCGACTTCGAGAACGCCGAAGGCAACTTCGGCATCGCCAACGCGCTGTTCGAGCACTTCAGCGCCAAGCTGCCGATCAGCCGCTGGCAGCGCGACCTCACCGACTCCACCGTGCTGCGCGCGCTGGGCACCGCCTTCGGCCACAGCCAGGTGGCACTGGAGTCGCTGGCCAAGGGCCTGGGCAAGCTGACCGTGAACCCGGAGCGCCTGGACGCCGACCTGGACGCGGCCTGGGAAGTGCTGGCCGAAGCCGTGCAGACGGTGATGCGCCGCCACGGCCTGCCGAACCCGTACGAGCAGCTCAAGGCCCTGACCCGCGGCCACGGCATCACCGCCGATTCGATGCGCGAGTTCGTCGAAACGCTGGAACTGCCGGCCGATGCCAAGCAGCGCCTGCGCGAACTGACCCCGGGCGGCTATGTTGGCCTGGCGGCGGACCTGGCCAAGGCGATCTGATCGGCGACCCTGCACGCCCCTCATCCGGCCTGCGGCGACGGCGGAGCGAAAGCTCCGCCGTTTCCTTATGAACGGGCCGCAGGCACCACGTAATAAAATCTTCGCACGGCCTCTGCCAGCATCGGGCAACCCGATGACAGTGGAGTCCCCATGCGGATCAATCCCTTCCTGCTCGCCCCGGCCCTGGCCGCGCTCAGCGCCTGCAACCCCGGCACCCCGGAAGCCGGCACCGCCGCGCCCGCGGCAGCGGCACCATCGCCGGCCACTGCGACGGCCGTTTCCGACACCCTCAACGATCCGGGCAGCGGCGCCGACTGCGCCGGCAAGAACCTGCGCATCAGCCGCGACAACACCACGCTGGTCATCAACGGCGAATGCGGCGAGGTCACCATCACCGCCTCCGGCGGCAGCCTCAACTTCGACAAAGCCCGGACCATCGTCCTCGAAGGCAGCCATTACACGGTGCTCAACACCGACGTGGACACGGTGCGGGTGGTGGGCAGTGACAACACGCTCAACCTGACCAATGCCCGCCGCATCGAGGTCAGTGGCAACAACAACATGATCCTGTCCCGCGAAACGGCCCAAATCCAGTTCAGCGGCAATACCAACACGCTCAACACCGACGCCCAGCCTCAAGTGGACGACCGCGGCAGCGGCAACCGGGTCATCTGACCTGCCCCCGTCCCCGTAGCGCGGCGCCATGCTCCGTCGGGGCCTTGCCGGCCACGCCGCCCAGCGTGGCCCGGCACCACTGTCATCCCCGTGGCGATTGATCCAGATCAGCCGCCCATCGTGCGGTTTGCCGCCAACAAGGGGACAATAGCCGCGATACGCGCCGCAGGCGCCTGATTCCCGTTTTCCGCTGCAAGGATCTCCCCCATGGCTGCACGCAAGCAAAAGACCTATCCGATCGAAGTCCAGGCCAAGCCCGGCCTGCCGCTGGGCATGGCCCCGGCAACCTTCCTGCGCGACTACTGGCAGAAGCGTCCGCTGCTGATCCGCGCCGCTTTCCCCGACTTTGAAACCCCGGTGATGCCCGAAGACCTGGCCGGCCTGGCCTGCGAGGAAGGCGCGCTGGCCCGCATGATCAGCCACGACCGCGCCACCGATGGCTGGACCGTGCGCACCGGCCCGTTCCAGGAAGAAGATTTCCCCGGCATGCCCGACCACGACTGGACCCTGCTGGTGCAGGACGTGGACAAGTGGGACCCGGATGTCCGTGCCCTGATCGGCTACTTCGATTTC
The DNA here is from genome assembly GCF_004348115.1 of Stenotrophomonas sp. ATCM1_4. Classification (GTDB taxonomy): domain Bacteria; phylum Pseudomonadota; class Gammaproteobacteria; order Xanthomonadales; family Xanthomonadaceae; genus Stenotrophomonas; species Stenotrophomonas capsici. The sequence goes on from NZ_QPFB01000001.1 coordinate 2,070,909, forward strand.
CTGCCGCGCTGGCGCATGGACGACGTGATGATCAGCTTCGCCGCCACCGGCGGCTCGGTCGGCGCCCACGTCGACCAGTACGACGTGTTCCTGCTGCAGGCCTACGGCCACCGCCGCTGGCAGATCGACGCCAGCGAGTCCACCAAGGGCAAGCGTCCGCCGCTGGACTTCCGTCCCGACGTGGAGCTGAAGCTGCTCAAGAAGTTCAAGAAGACCCACGACTGGGTGCTCGGCCCGGGCGACATGCTGTACCTGCCGCCGAACGTGCCGCACAACGGCGTGGCCGAAGACCCCTGCCTGACCTTCTCCTTCGGCATGCGTGCGCCGTCCTCGGCCGAACTCATCAGCGACTACCTGGACGACCTGGTCGCCGGCGCCGATGAGTCCATCCGCCTGCAGGACCCGGACCTGAAGCTGCCCGAAGACCCGAACGAGATCGACGAGGCCGCCATGCGCCGCGTCGTCACCGCCCTCAATGCCCTGCGCATGAACGACCCGGACCGCCTGGGCAACTGGTTTGGCCGCTTCATCACCACCTACCGCTCGGCCGGCGACATCCTGCCTTCCCAGGCCCCCAGCTCGGCCGGGGAAGTGGACGCCGAACTGGCCAATGGCGGCGTGCTGGAGCGCCACCCCTGGGCCCGTACCGCGTGGCGACGCGCCACCAAGGGCGCCACCCTGTATATCTCCGGCCAGGCCTGCGCCCTGCCGGTCAAGGATGCCCAGGTGCTGGCCGGCACCGAGCGTCTGGATGCCACCGTCTGGCGCAAGCTGTCGGCCAAGGGCCGCACCACCGTGCTGGAACTGATCGCCGGCGGCTTCTTCCAACTGCTCGATGCCCAGACCCTGGCCGCCGAGGCCGCGTGGGATGAGCAGGAAGAAGGCTTCGAGGATGAGGCCCTGGCCATCGCCGAGGAAGTGGACGAGGCGCTGGAACTGGACGAGGACGATGGCGACGCCCCGGAAGTCGAGATCGAGGTGTTCGAGTACACCGAAGCCGGCGAAGGCGAGCCGGCCTCGGCCAACATCGGCACCGTCCAGGTCAACGACGAGGGGGTAGAGGTCGTGGTGATCTACGACGACGAGGACGCCCCGCAGGCATGACCCCCGGCAGCGGCTTCAGCGTCCAGCCCGCCGACTACGCCGTGCAGCGCGACCAGCTGCACGGCGTCCGCCATGCCGTGTTCGTCAGCGAACAGCGGGTACCGGCGGAACTGGAAGTCGATGCGCTGGACCCGCTCAGCCACCACGTGCTGGCACTGGATGCCGCCGGCCGGGCCATTGGTGCCGGCCGCCTGACCCCGGAACGCCGCATCGGCCGCATGGCGGTCCTGCCCGGCTGGCGCAGCCAGGGCGTCGGTGACGCCCTGCTGGCCGCCTTGGTCGGCCAGGCCAGGGCGCTGGGCTGGGGCGAGGTCAGCCTGCACGCCCAGCTGCCGGCCCGCGATTTCTATGCCCGCAATGGCTTCCTGCCCGAAGGCCCGACCTTCCAGGAAGCCGGCATCGAACACCAGACCATGCGCCAGCGTCTGGACGGCGCCCTGCGCGTGAGCGACCGTGAGCAAGCCCTCGCCGCCACCGCCACGGTGATCCACCGCGCCCGTCGCGGCCTGTACCTGCACCTGCGCTGTGCCGACGACCTGTTCGGCGAGCCGCTCGTGCTCGGTGCCCTGCGCCGCTTCGCCGCCGCCCGGCATGACAAGCAGATGCAGGTCCTGGCCGAGGAGGCCGACCTGGTCGCCCTGCCCGCCGCGGTGCTCGGCCTGTTCCAGCGCCTGCCCAGCGTGTTCGTCGTGCGTACCCCGGTGGACCCCACCGACGTCCAGGTGGCCAGCGGCCTTCTCGGCAACGACATCGGCGACTGCTACTTTCGTCCAATGGGCGTCCTTCTGGAGGGCGAACTCACGCTGGCGGCCCATCCCCGGATCCGCGCACCGGACGAGCAGTTCCAGCGCATCTGGCAGCGTTCACGCGACTGCAACGCACTTCGCGTACTTGGGATTTGACGATATCCGCACAACGGGACAAGCACTGACCAGGTATTAATCCCCGGGACAGTGTGCATGCCCCTTCCTGTCCCGTGAGGGGTATAATTCAGCGGTTAGAACACGCCCGCGCGGAGTGCTGCAGCCAGGCTCCGCCGGTTTCCCCAGAATTACCCCACAAGCGAATCCGACCCTCCATCGTGGACAATCTACTGAAGCAGTTTGCGCAGTCATCGCAACTCGCCGGCGGCAACGCCTCCTATGTCGAGGACCTGTACGAGCAGTACCTCGTCTCCCCGGACAGTGTGGACCCCAAGTGGAAGTCCTACTTCGACGGCTTCAAGGGCCGCGAAGCTGGTGATGTCCCGCACTCTGCCGCCATCGCCCACATCACCGAAGCCGCCAAGAACGCGTTCAACGCAGGCTTCTCCGCTGGCGAAGGCGACGAGCGCGAGCGCAACGTCGGCCGCCTGATCACCGCCTACCGTTCGCGGGGCCACCTCGGCGCCAACCTTGATCCGCTGGGCCTGACCCCGCCGACCAACCCGCCGGACCTCAGCCTGCCGTTCCACAACCTCAGCGATGCCGACCTCAACGACGAGTTCAGCACCGGTGGCGTGGGCGGCCAGCCGCGCATGAAGCTGCGTGACCTGCTGGCACGCCTGAAGGCGACCTACACCGGCTCCATCGGCGCCGAGTTCATGTACATCGCCGAAGTCGAGCAGCGCCAGTGGCTGTACAAGCGCCTGGAGCAGGCCGGCGGCAACTACAACCTCGATGCCGACACCAAGCGCCGCACGCTCGAGCGCCTGACCGCCGCCGAGGGCCTGGAACGCTACCTGCACACCAAGTACGTCGGCCAGAAGCGCTTCTCGCTGGAAGGCGGCGACTCGCTGATCCCGATGATGGACACCATCATCCGCGACGCCGGCAAGGAAGGCGTCAAGGACGTGGTGATCGGCATGGCCCACCGCGGCCGCCTCAACGTGCTGGTCAACACCCTCGGCAAGAACCCGCGCAAGTTGTTCGACGAATTCGAAGGCAAGTTCGAGCACGACGACCGTGCCGTCGCCGGTGACGTGAAGTACCACATGGGCTTCTCGGCCGACGTCGCCAGCGATGGCGGCCCGGTCCACCTGGCCCTGGCCTTCAACCCGTCGCACCTGGAGATCGCCGACCCGGTGGTCGCCGGTTCGGTGCGTTCGCGCCAGGAACGCCGCAACGACACCGCGCGCAAGCAGGTGATGCCGATCCTGATCCACGGCGACGCCGCATTCGCCGGCCAGGGCGTGGTGATGGAGCTGTTCCAGATGTCGCAGGCCCGCGGTTTCACCGTCGGCGGCACCGTGCACATCGTCATCAACAACCAGGTGGGTTTCACCACCTCCAACCGCGACGACTCGCGCTCGACGCTGTACTGCACCGACATCGCCAAGATGGTCGCTGCCCCGGTCCTGCACGTGAACGGCGACGACCCGGAAGCGGTGGTGTTCGCCGCCAAGCTGGCCTATGACTTCCGCCAGCAGTTCCACAAGGACGTCGTGATCGACCTGGTCTGCTACCGCCGCTGGGGCCACAACGAGGCCGACGAGCCGGCGATCACCCAGCCGCTGATGTACCAGGTGATCCGCAAGCACAAGACCACCCGTGAGCTCTACGCCGAGCAGCTGGAAGCCGCCGGCGTGATCGCTGCCGGTGCCGGCAAGGAAATGGTCGACGCCTACCGCAACAAGCTGGATTCGGGCGAAGTCACCACCGAGCTGGCCGTGGTCGAGAAGACCCCGACCACCAGCAAGATGTACGTGGATTGGCCGCGCTACCTGTCCGGCAAGCTGTCCGACCCGGTCAGCACCCAGGTCGAGATGGGCAAGCTGGCCCAGCTGGCCACGATGATCAACACCGTCCCGGACGGCGTGGAGCTGCACTCGCGCGTGGCCAAGGTGTACGACGACCGTCGCAAGATGGCCGCCGGCGAGATCCCGGGCGACTGGGGCTTTGCCGAGAACCTCGCCTACGCCACCCTGCTGGACGAAGGCAACAACCTGCGTTTGGTCGGCCAGGACGTCGGCCGCGGCACCTTCACCCACCGCCACGCGATCCTGCACGACCAGAAGACCGACAACTACTACCTGCCGCTGCGCCAGCTGGTCCAGTCGCCGGAGCAGGCCACCATCATCGATTCGCTGCTCAGCGAAGAAGCCGTGATGGCGTTCGAGTACGGCTTCTCCACCACCGACCCCAACACCCTGTGCATCTGGGAAGGCCAGTTCGGTGACTTCGCCAACGGTGCGCAGGTCGTGATCGACCAGTTCATCGCCTCCGGTGAAGCCAAGTGGGGCCGCATCTCCGGCCTGACCCTGCTGCTGCCGCACGGCTACGAAGGCCAGGGCCCGGAACACAGCTCGGCGCGCCTGGAGCGCTTCCTGCAGCTGTGCGCGCTGGAGAACATGCTGGTCTGCGTGCCGTCCACCCCGGCCCAGGCGTTCCACATGCTGCGTCGCCAGATGCGCATGGACACCCGCAAGCCGCTGATCGTCATGTCGCCCAAGTCGCTGCTGCGCCACAAGCTGGCCGTCTCGACCCTGGACGAACTGGCCAACGGCGAGTTCCAGCACCTGATCAGCGACACCACCGCCAAGGACATCAGCAAGGTCAAGCGCGTGGTGCTGTGCTCGGGCAAGGTCTACTACGACCTGCTGGAGGACGTGACCAAGCGTGGCCAGGAAGACGTCGCCCTGGTCCGCGTGGAGCAGCTCTATCCGTTCCCGCGCCCGGCGCTGGTCGCCGAGCTGAAGAAGTACGGCAAGGCCGACGTGGTGTGGTGCCAGGAAGAGCCGATGAACCAGGGTGCCTGGTACCAGATCAAGCACCACCTGCAGGCATGCCTGGCCGATGGCCAGTCGCTGCATTACGCAGGCCGTCCGCGTTCGCCGTCGCCGGCAGTGGGCCACATGTCCGACCACCTGCGCGAACTGTCGCAGTTGCTGGCCGACGCACTGGTCAACACCTTCAACGACAACTACGCCGAATAAGCCCCTTTTCCCACAAGAAAACGAAACCAGGAAAACAGCCACATGGCCACCGAAGTCAAAGTACCGGTACTGCCCGAATCCGTCTCCGACGCCACCATCGCCAGCTGGCACAAGAAGGCGGGTGAAGCGGTCAAGCGTGATGAGAACCTGCTCGACCTGGAAACCGACAAGGTCGTGCTGGAAGTGCCGGCACCGGTTGATGGCGTGCTGAAGGAAATCAAGTTCAAGGAAGGCGACACCGTCACCTCGAACCAGATCCTGGCCATCATCGAGGAAGGCGCGGTTGCCGCCGCTGCTCCGGCTGCTGCCGAAGCACCGAAGGCTGCCGCTCCGGCTCCGGCCGCCGCTGCTCCGGCCGCAGCCGCCGCCCCGGCACCGGCTGCCAAGTCGGCCGCCGACGGCCTGCCCCCGGGCGCCCGCTTCTCGGCCATCACCGAAGGCGTGAACCCGGCTGACGTGTCCGGCACCGGCCGCCACGGCGCCGTGACCAAGGAAGACATCGTCAACTTCGCCCGCAACGGTGGCGTCGGCAAGGCCGGCGGCGCACGTCCGGAAGAACGCGTGCCGATGACCCGCATGCGCAAGCGCATCGCCGAGCGCCTGATGCAGTCGAAGAACTCGACCGCCATGCTGACCACCTTCAACGAGGTCAACCTGTCCAAGGTGTCGGCCGCGCGCAAGGAGCTGCAGGAAGAGTTCGTCAAGGCCCACGGCATCAAGCTGGGCTTCATGAGCTTCTTCGTGAAGGCCGCCGCCAACGCGCTGCAGCGCTTCCCGCTGGTCAATGCCTCCATCGATGGTGACGACATCATCTATCACGGCTACTCGGACATCTCCATCGCCGTGTCGACCGACAAGGGCCTGGTGACCCCGGTGCTGCGCAACGTCGAGCGCATGTCCTTCGCCGACATCGAGAAGGCGATCGCCGACTACGCCAAGAAGGCCCGCGACGGCAAGCTGTCGCTGGAAGAACTGCAGGGCGGCACCTTCACCGTCACCAACGGCGGCACCTTCGGCTCGCTGATGTCGACCCCGATCGTCAACCCGCCGCAGAGCGCCATCCTGGGCATGCACGCCATCAAGGACCGTCCGATCGCCGAGAACGGCCAGGTCGTGATCGCGCCGATGATGTACCTGGCCATGTCCTATGACCACCGCATCATCGACGGCAAGGACTCGGTGCAGTTCCTGGTGGACATCAAGAACCAGCTGGAAAACCCGGGCCGCATGCTGTTCGGCCTGTAACAGGCCTGTAGCCCCTCTCCCTTCGGGAGAGGGGTTGGGGGCGCCAAGCAGCCCGTCTGCGGCTCATTGAAGATCAACGAGCTGCCGCGAGCCGCCAAGGCAAACCACCCGCTGTTCACCTGCTCTACTCGCGGCGGCCCGTTTCGAATCACGACTCTTTGATTGAACGACTGCGGCACCCTCATCCGGCGCTTCGCGCCACCTTCTCCCGGCGGGAGAAGGGATAGGAAACAAGGAATCTCTAATGGCTGAACAATTCGACGTCGTCGTCATCGGTGCCGGCCCGGCCGGCTACCACGCCGCCATCCGCGCCGCACAGCTGGGCCTGAAGACCGCCTGCATCGACGCAGCGCTGGGCAAGGACGGCAAGCCGGCACTGGGCGGCACCTGCCTGCGCGTGGGCTGCATCCCGTCCAAGGCGCTGCTGGACTCCTCGCGCCAGTACTGGAACATGGGCCACATCTTCGACCAGCACGGCATCAGCTTCAATGACGCCAAGATCGACGTGAACAAGATGGTCGGCCGCAAGGACGCCATCGTGAAGCAGTTCACCGGCGGCATCGCGCAGCTGTTCAAGGCCAACAAGGTCGCCACCTACTACGGCTTCGGCCAGCTCAAGGCCGGCAACCTGGTCACCGTCAAGCAGCATGACGGCAGCGAAGTCGAGCTCAAGGGCACCAACGTCATCATCGCCGCCGGTTCGGATTCGATCGAACTGCCGTTCGCCAAGTTCGACGGCAAGCACATCGTCGACAACGTCGGCGCACTGGACTTCACCGAAGTGCCCAAGCGCCTGGCCGTGATCGGCGCCGGCGTGATCGGCCTGGAACTGGGCAGCGTGTGGAAGCGCCTGGGTTCGGAAGTGGTCATCCTGGAAGCACTGCCGGAGTTTCTGGCCGCCGCCGATGCCGAAGTGGCCAAGGTCGCCGCCAAGGAATTCAAGAAGCAGGGCCTGGACATCCGCCTCAATGCCAAGGTCTCCAAGACCGAGATCAAGGGCGAGGAAGTCATCGTCACCTACACCGACGCCGAAGGCGAGAAGACGCTGACCGTCGACAAGCTGCTGGTGGCCGTCGGCCGTCGCGCCGCCACCAAAGGCCTGCTGGCCGATGGCACCGGCGTGCAGGTCAACGAGCGCGGCCAGATCGTGGTCGACGACCACTGCCACACCGGCGTCGATGGCGTCTGGGCGGTGGGCGACTGCGTGCGCGGCCCGATGCTGGCGCACAAGGGCTTCGAGGAAGGCATCGCGGTTGCCGAACTGATCGCCGGCCTACCGGGCCACGTCAACTTCGACACCATCCCGTGGGTCATCTACACCGAGCCGGAACTGGCATGGGTCGGCAAGACCGAAGCCCAGCTCAAGGCCGAGGGCATCCCGTACAAGGCCGGCAGCTTCCCGTTCGCCGCCAACGGCCGTGCGGTTGCGATGGTCGAGCCGGCCGGCTTCGTCAAGGTCCTGGCACACGCCGAGACCGACCGCGTGCTGGGCATGCACCTGGTCGGCGCCAACGTCTCCGAACTGGTCCACGAAGGCGTGCTGACCATGGAGTTCAGCGGCTCGTCCGACGACCTGGCCCGCATCTGCCACGCCCACCCGTCGCTGTCCGAGGCAGTGCACGACGCGGCGATGGCGGTCACCAAGCGCGCCATCCACAAGGCCAACTAAGCTCCATCGGCCTGTGAAAAGAAGGCTCCGCCCCGGCGGAGCCTTCTTGCTTTTGTACTTTCCGGGCCCGGCGCCTGTTCATCGGTGCCGGACGGAATACCTCCCGCTTTTTCAGGAACATCACATGAAGTCCATCTGCGTCTACTGCGGCTCCAACCCCGGCGCCAAACCCGTCTACGTCGAACAGGCCACCGCGCTGGGCAAGCGCATCGCCGCCGAAGGACTGCGCCTGGTGTATGGCGGTGGCCGCACCGGCCTGATGGGCGCGGTGGCCGATGGCGTGCTGGCGGCCGGCGGTGAAGTCACCGGCGTGATCCCGCAGCACCTGGTGGACATGGAAGTGGCGCACAAGGGCGTGACCACGCTGGAGATCGTCGGCTCGATGCACGAGCGCAAGTCGCGCATGTTCGACCTGTCCGACGCCTTCGTCGCCCTGCCCGGCGGCTTCGGCACCGCCGAGGAAATCTTCGAGATGCTGACCTGGCGCCAGCTAGGCATCGGCAAGAAGCCCTGCGCGTTCCTCGACATCGACGGCTTCTACAAGCCGCTGATCCACATGATCGACACCATGGTCAGCGAGCGTTTCCTGCACCCGGAGCAGCGCGAGGACCTCTGGTACGGCGACGACGCCGTGCAGATGCTGGAATGGATGCGCGCATATTCGCCGGCACAGGCGGACAAGTGGTTCGATGAGAAGAAGCGCAGCGCCCTGCGCTGAAGCAGCATCTGGAGGCACTCCTACCGCACGCCTGCCGTAGGAGCGGCCTTGGCCGCGAAGCTGGCGTCCGATCCTCCGCGCTGCCCTAGCCCGCCACAGCGCGCGGCAACACCGCTTCGCCCGGCGACGGATAGCCCAGCAGATACCCCTGTCCGAAGCTGCAGCCCAGCTCCAGCAGGGTCTGCAGCTGCCGGTCATTCTCCACGCCTTCGCCGATGGTCTCGATGCCCAGCGTGCGGGCCAGCGACAGCACCCCCTCCACCAGCGCCATCGTGCTCTTGCCGGTCTCCGCATGCAGGCCGGCGACGAAACTGCGGTCCACCTTCAGCGCACTGATCGGGAACCGGTGCAGGTACGACAACGCCGAATACCCCGTGCCGAAGTCGTCCAGCTGCACCACCACGCCACGCTCGCGCAGCTGGTGCAGGGTCTGCAGGGTACGCGGCGCGTCGTCGAGCAGGGCCATCTCGGTGATCTCCACCCGCAGTCGCTCCGGGTCCGCACCCGCGGCATCCAGCAGGCCCAGCAGTCGCGAGGCGAACTCGACCGAACGGAAGTGCCGCGGCGACACGTTCACCGAGATATAGCCGGCCGCGCTGTTGGCCAGGTCGCCGATCACGTGCTCGTAGATCTGCCAGTCCACCTGCTCGATCAGCCCGCTCTCCTCCCCCAGCTCCAGAAAGTCCCCGGGCGTGAGCAGGCCACGGCGCTCGTGCCGCCATCGCAGCAGCGCCTCGAAACCCACCACCTGGCCGCTCTGCAGGGAGACGATCGGCTGGTAGTACGGGATGAAATGCTGGTTCTTGATCGCCCGCCGCAGGTCGGCTTCCAGCTCCAGGCTGCGCACCGCCTCCTCGTGCATGGCTCCGTCGAACATCACGCAACGGTCCTGGCCCCGCAGCTTGGCCCGGTACATCGCGGCATCGGCGTCACGCAGCAGGTCCGCGCCCGAGGTATAGCGTGGGTTCCACAAGGCGATGCCGATGCTGCCGGACGGGAACAGCTCGCGCCCATCGACCCACATCGGCGCTTCCAGCGCCTTGAGCAGCCGGCGGCCCAACTGCATCGCCGCATCGGCGCCACGCTCGCAGCTGACCAGCAACGCGAACTCGTCGCCTCCCAGCCGCGCCACCACGTCCTCGCCCCGTACCAGTCCAACCAGCCGCCGCGCCACCTCGACCAGCATCTGGTCGCCGGCGGCATGCCCGATGCTGTCGTTCACCCACTTGAAACGGTCCAGGTCCAGGAACAACAACGCGAAATGCTGGGCGATGCCCAGCTCGGCATTCTCGATGGCGCGTTCTAGGCGGTCCTGCAGGTGCAGGCGATTGGGCAGCCCGGTCAGCACGTCGTGCATGGCCAGGTGGGTCAAGCGCTGCTCGGCGCGCATGCGCTCGCCGATCTGGCCAAGCAGCTTCTGGTTGACCTCCCCCAGTTCACGGGTGCGTTCCATCACCCGTCGTTCCAGGTCCGCATGCGCCTGCATCAGGCGCTGCTGGTCGCGCTGCCGCGTCAGGCCGGCACCGATGGTGCGCGCCACGAACACCAGCAGGCGCTGGTCATCCAGCGTGAACACCGTCTCCGGGTCATAGCTCTGCACGGCGATGACACCCACCGCCTCGTCGTCGCTGAACAAGGGAACCCCCAGCCAACAGTACGATTTGGCACCGAATTCGCTTACCGCGCCGGCGGCGAGCAGCGCATCGATATCCGCACGCATGGCCAACACCGGCGCCCTTCGGCGCAGCGTGTACTCCGTCAGGCCGGCACTGAACGGCCGTGACGGGCGTTCGCGGTTGAAACGGTCGACCGAGTAGACGAACTCGATGCCGTCACCGCTGGCACTGACCATCGCCACGTAGAAATTGCTGGCATCCAGCAGCCCGCTGATGATCGCGTGCACCTGCGCAAGGAACGCGTCCTGGCAAAGCCCGCCCATCGCCAGTTCGGAAATATTGAACAGCGCGGCCTGCAACTGCTCCGCGCGCCGGCGCTCGACGATCTCCTCCTGCAGGTGGACGTTGATGCGCTCCAGCTCCTGGGTGCGCTGCTGCACGCGCTCCTCCAGCTGCATGTGCGTCTGGTGGCGGTCCATCGTGGTCAGGATCTGCTTGGCCACGAAGTCCAGCAGCGCGCGTTCCTCCTCGCCGTAGCTGTCCTCGCCCACGTAGCTCTGCACCACGATCGCGCCGCAGACGCGGTTGTCACGCCACATCGGCACGCCCAGCCAGTCCAGGCTCTCCGCGCCCTCGCTGGTATCCGGCGGATACTCCAGGAAGCGGTGCAGCTCCCGCGACGGCCCGCTCATCACCCGGCCATGGCGCAGCACCGCGAAGGTCAGGCTGCCGGGCATCTCGTCATGGTGGTAGCTGCGCCCCGCCTCGGGCACGAAGTCGTCCTGCGTATCAACGTAGAACAGGAACTTCAGGCTCTCCTGGCGCTCGTCGCACTCGACGATGTAGCAGTTCTCCGCGTACATCAGCGAACACAGGATGCGGTGGAAATAGCCCAGCATCTCCGACATCGCCAGGTCCGCGCCGGCCAGGTCGGCGATCTCGAACAGCGCCCGCTGCAACTGGCGCGCCCGCTGCAGCTGCTTGATCTCCACGTGCTGGCGCATCGAATCGATGGCGCAGCCGATCAACACCCGCGCCGTACCCTGCCATGCCTGGCACTGGTGCGGCGCCAAGGCGCCGGCCGCATCGATCACCGCCGCCAGCCGCACCCCGCTGGCATGCTCCCAGGCGAAGCAGCGCTGCGCGGGGCCATTGTCGCCGGCCGGCGCATCGGCAAGGGCACGCCTGGCCCGCTGCAGCGCCACCGCTGCATCCACGGGCAGCACACAGCTCCCTTCGCCGAGCACGTCGTCGCGCCAGGCCACCGCAACGGCAGTCCCGGCAGGCAGCAGTCCCTGCAGCGTCGCCACGACCTTTTCCAGCGGCGTCTGGCTGGTGGCCTGTGCCGATTCGGTACGCGTTTCCAACTCGCTGTACGTCATGTATTCCGTCTCTCTGGGCCCCGGTTCCCCCGAAGCTCCCCCCGTCAACCAGCATACCGTCCCGGCCGGGTTCAAACCTGCAAATATTTCGCTTCACAATCGTGAACAGGCCGCGATCCACCGGCCTTGCCGACTAGGCATGCTCCACCGCAACACTTACGCTTCCCGCGTGGATACCGCCGTTCAATCCCCTTCCGACGAAACGCTGATGCTCGCCTACGCCGACGGCGACGGCGACGCATTCGCCGAACTGTATGCGCGCCACCGGGCGCGGCTGTTCCATTACCTGCTCGGACAGTTGCGCGACCGCTCGCTGGCCGAGGAGCTGTTCCAGGACGTGTGGCAGAAGATGATCCATGCCCGCAACGGCTGGCGGCCCGACGCGGCCTTCGCCACCTGGCTGTTCCGCATCGCGCACAACCGCTTGAACGACCACTGGCGCGCTGCACGCCACCGCCCGGTGGCCCCGGACGACGCCGATGAGCGCACCGCGCGCCTGGCCGACACCTGCACCCCTGAACTGCTGGCGGACGAACAGGCCCAGCGGCTCGAACTGCGCCAGGCCTTGGCCGAACTGCCACCGGAGCAACAGGAGGTCGTGATCCTGCGCCTGGAGCAGGAATTGAGCCTGGAGGAGATCGGGCAGATCACCGGCGTGGGCCGGGAAACCGTCAAGTCGCGGCTGCGCTATGCGATGGACAAGCTGCGCGCGAGGTTGAGCCAATGAACACGTCTGACCTGCTCAGCGCTGAAGAACGCGAACTGGCCCGGCTGCTCGGTCGTCCGGGCCCGGCCGCTGGCCCCAGCCCAGGCCTGGACGCCGCCGTCCTGGCGATGGCGCGTGCACCGGCAGCCCCGGCCGCAGAGACCCCGCCGGCGGCGGCACCGGTCGCCGCCCCGCTGCCTGTCCGTCCCCGGACCACCGGCTGGGGACGACGTCGCCGCGTCGTGTCCTCGCTGGTGGCGGTCGCCTCGCTGGTCCTGGTGGTTGGCCTTGCCTGGCAGTTGCGCCCGCTTCCGCCCCAGCCCGGCATGGCCCTGCCCGCCGCCACGGAATCTCAGGCGGCGCCGGCTGATGCCCCCACCGCCGAGGCTCCCCCGCTGCAGCAGTCGGCCGATGCCGCCGCCAACCAGGCGACGCTGCCCGCCACAGGCATGGCCGAAACCGAGCCTGTGCCCCCGCCCCCGCCGGCTCCTGCACGGGCCCGGGCCCAGGCTGCGCCTGCCGCGGCCGCTCCCGTCGCTGAGCCGGCCGCCGCGGAAGTCATCGCCCCACCGGCGGCCTACAGCACCGCCATCCTCCCGCCCGCTCCCCCAGCGCCTCCGGCGCCCGCGCCGGCAGCCATCAGCGCCCCGGTCGAACAGCAGGCCGATGCGTTCCCGGCCGCCGACGCGGGCGCTGACCGCGCGTCGGTCCCGCAACGGCCGCAAACGCCACGTCCCGTCATGTCCGCCCCCATCCCACATGCCGGTGCCAAGGCCACCGCCAAGGCAGTCGAAGCCCGCAGGGAACAGGCGCAGGCGGCCGACATCGAGGCTGACGGTGGCCTGTCGCGGCACCAGTGGCTAAAGCGCATCCGCGAACGCCGCGACAACGGTGACCTCGACGGCGCCCGCGCCAGCCTGCGCCAGTTCGTCCAGGACTACCCCGAGGCGCGCGTGCCGCGTGACCTGCGCCCGTTGCTGGAACCGTGAGCACAACGCACGGCTGCTGCGGCAGCCACTAGAATGGCGGCGATGCTCGACACCCTTGCCGCACCGGCCAGCCACGCGCTGGAAATCAAGCACAGCCGCTTCCTCGCCCAGGCCTGCCCGATCAACAGCGCCGCCGAGGCGCTGGCGTTCTTCGATGCTGTTTCCACGCCGGATGCCACGCACAATTGCTGGGCCTACCGCTACGGCAACGAGTACCGCTCCAGTGACGATGGCGAACCCGCCGGCACCGCCGGGCGGCCGATCCTGGCCGCCATCGATGGCCAGGGCTACGACCGCGTCGCGGTGGTCGTCACCCGCTGGTACGGCGGCATCAAGCTGGGGGCTGGCGGGCTGGTGCGTGCGTACGGCGGCACCGCCGCCGAATGCCTGCGGCTGGCCACGCGCAGCCCGCTGGTGCCGATGACCGAGCGCATCCTGCAATGTGGCTTCGAGGACATGGGCATCGTGCATACCCTGCTGGGCAGCGCCGGTGCCGAGAAGCTGGACGAACAATTCCTGGCCGAGGGGCTGCGCCTGCACGTGCGCCTGCCGGCCGACCGCATCGATGCCCTGGCCATCCGCCTGCGCGATGCCACCCGTGATCGCCTGCGCCTGAGCGAGCCTGCACACCATGACTGAAGCCCCCCCGTCGCCGCGCGAGCCGCGCCTGAAGAAACTCGGCAGCCTGAAAACCCTGTGGCCATTCGTGCGTCGGCATGGCGCGCTGTTCAGCGCATGGCTGCTGGCGCTGGCCGTCTCCTCTGCGGCCACGCTGAGCCTGCCGATGGCGGTCAAGCAGATGATCGACACCGGTTTCTCCGGCGGCGGCAGCGAGATCAACCGCGCCTTCGGCCTGCTCTTGATCGTGGCGATCGTGCTCGCCCTGGCCACCGCAGCGCGCTTCTTCTTCGTTTCCCTGCTGGGCGAGAAGGTGGTGGCCGACCTGCGTGGACAGCTGTACGCGCACCTGATCGGGCTGGACGCCGGTTTCCATGACCGCACCCGCAGCGGCGAGCTGGTCTCGCGCCTGTCCGCCGACAGCGAGCTGCTGCGCAGCGTGATCGGCTCGACCATGTCGGTGGCGCTGCGCAGCACCGTCACCGTGGTCGGCAGCATGGTCATGCTGTTCGTGACCAGCCCGCATCTGGCGCTGTACTCGCTGATCGGCATCCCGCTGGCGGTGCTGCCGATCGTGCTCGGCGCGCGCCAGTTGCAGAAGATCTCACGCGCCAGCCAGGACCGCGTGGCCGACGCCAACACTCTGGCCGCCGAGACACTCGGCGCGGTGCGAACGGTACAGGCGCATGCACGTGAACCGTACGAACGTGGCCGGTTTGAAGACGCACTGAAGGTATCGGTGGCCACCGCGCGGCGTCGCATCGGCACTCAATCCTTCGTCACGGCCATCGCGATCATGCTGGTGTTCGGCGCCATCGTGGCGGTGCTGTGGTCCGGCGCGCACGATGTGGTCGATGGCCAGATGAGTGCCGGCACGCTGGGGCAGTTCGTGCTGTATGCGCTGATCGGCGGCGGCTCGGTCGGCGCGCTGGCCGAGGTCTGGAATGAGCTGCAGCGTGCCGCCGGTGGCATGGGCCGCATTGGCGAGCTGCTGGTGGAAACCCCGCGCATCACTGCGCCGGCGCAACCCGTGCCGCTGCCTGCGCCGGTCCGTGGCCAGATCCGCTTCGAGCAGGTCGCCTTCCACTACCCGCAGCGGCCTGACCAGCCCGCCCTGGACGACTTCACCCTGACCGTTGCCCCCGGCGAGACGGTGGCCCTGGTCGGCCCTTCCGGGGCCGGCAAGAGCACCGTGCTGTCGCTGCTGCTGCGTTTCCACGACCCGGACGCCGGCGCGGTGTACCTGGATGACATCGACCTGCGCCAGCTCGACCCGGCCCAACTGCGCCAGAGCATCGCACTGGTGCCGCAGCAGCCGGCCCTGTTCGCCGCCAGCGCCGCCGACAACATCCGCTACGGCCGTTTGGATGCCACCGACGAGGAACTGCGCGCCGCCGCCCGTTCGGCCGAGGCCGACGACTTCCTCAGCCAGTTGCCGCAGGGCTATGACAGTGACCTGGGCGAGCGTGGCGCGCGCCTGTCCGGCGGCCAGCAGCAACGCATCGCCATTGCCCGTGCCCTGCTCAAGGACGCCCCGGTGCTGCTGCTGGACGAAGCCACCAGCGCATTGGATGCCCAAAGCGAGCGCGCGGTGCAGCAGGCGCTGGAGCGGCTGATGGCCGGCCGCACCACGCTGGTCATCGCGCACCGCCTGGCCACCGTGCTCAAGGCCGACCGCATCGTGGTGATGGACCACGGCCGCATCGTCGCCCAGGGCACGCATGCCGAGCTGCTGGCCCAGGATGGGCTGTACGCCGAGCTGGCCCGGCTGCAGTTCATCGATTGACCACGTCCGGGTAACGCCCGCATAACGCTGCAAGGGGCAAGCTGCCCCGGCAGTGCACGCGCACCGCATCGTGCGGACAGGAGGTGAGCCATGGCGTTTCGACAGTTCCCTGCCACCAGTGAAGAGGGCGAAAGCTGGGTCGTGATCGAGTTCAAGGACGAAGACGGCGGCGCGGCGCATTCCATCCGCTACGAGCTGTCCGACGGGCGCCCGCTGATACGCGAGGGCAGCCGCCTTTTCACCTCCGACGGCGAGGTCCGACTGTCCTTGAACCAGTCGTATCGCGCCTGAGCCTGAATGCGCTTTGCCGATATCGCCTTGAACTGGTCAATATTTAGGCAACCGTCTTGACAGCCTTGTGCCCCAAGGGCTGCCGGCGATTATCCACATGGTTGTGAACATTTCATCCACACCCCCTGTGGATTAGTACAGAACCGTCTCACCGCCTGCGACCACTGCAGGAGCCGCCTCGGCCACGAAGCAGGGAGTGCTTGACGTACGCAAACCCCTCCGTCCCAGGCACGCCCTCACCCCTTGGCGCCAATCGATGGGACGGCCGGAGAGGAACAACGCTTCGACATCCATGCAGGACCCGGCGCGGGGATGGCATCCCCGCCCAGGCATCCTCGTCCGCCTAGCGCCCCAGCACACGGCCAATGCCGCTGCTGTCGATCTCCGCCGACACCGCGGCCAGCACCTCGGGCGCATAGGCCTGCACGAACCCCATCCGGAAGTGCACCTCGCCTGCCGGCGTACGCGAGGAGTGGATCGAGGCCAGGCTGATCCCGTGCCGCTCGAACACGTGCAGCAGTTCGCGCAATGAACCGGCGCGATCCTCCGGCAGGTGCACGCTCATTGCCCGCTGATCGGTCAGATCCGCCAGCAGGTAGCCGAGCCGTTCGAAGCTGTAGTTGCCATCACGCAACGTCTGCTCGCCGACCGCTTCGCGGTTGACGTCCAGGAACTGCTTCCGGAACGCGGCACGCGCCTGTTCGCTACCTTCGGCCAGCAGGCCGCGCAGCTGCTGCAGCTGCTGCAGCAGGTGATCCAGCACCTCGCCGGCATGCGGGTTGCCGAACTGGATGTCTTCATAGATCGCTGGGTTCAACGACAGGATCCGCGAGATCACCGTCGCATCCAGCTCGAACGCAGCCGAGCGGTACGGCATCAATTCCTGCAATGAGCCCAGCATCGGCGCGTACTCGCGCAGCACGCCGACCTGCGCCAGGTGGGTGGCATGCACCATTGCCTGCACCAGCGCCATTACCCGGTCATGGTGTTCGGCCGTGCCACGTACGCATTCGGCCTGCAGCGCCATGCACAGCGCATCCAGCCAGGCCTGCCAGCGTGCATCCAGCCGCGCCTCGCAGACCACCATCACCCTGCCCTTCAGGGTGGGAGCCTTGGGGGGCGCCGTCATCGGATGCAGCCCGGCCACCGAGGCCTGCGACTCCAGCATCGCCGCGACCGGCCCGGCCTTGATCGAGGTGACGTCCAGCCACAGCCGGCCACGTTCGCGTCCGGCCGATTGCTGCACGTACTGGCGGATCAGCGCCGGAGTCTGCCGGATCGGCGCGGAGAACAGCAGCACGTCGGCGCGTTCCAGCAACTGCTCCGGCGTCTGCGACGAGGCATCCACCGGATCGTGCCCGATGACTTCCAGGCCCATCCGGGTCTGGAAGAACGTGCGCAGCCAACGACCATAGGCGCCACCACTCCCGACGATGCCGATCACCGGCATCGCCGTCGCGTCCTGCGTCACGCCAGGCGCTCGGCGCGGAAGCGGTACGGCGTGCCCAGCGCGGCCGGCGCCGCGGCCAGCACGTCGAACTCCTCCACGCCCTCGGCCAAGGTGGCTTCCAGCGCGGCGTGCACGCCGGCGATCGCACGCCCGACGGCGTCCTCGAAGGCATGACCCTTGATCAGGAAGGCCACCAGCAGCGACATCAGCACGTCACCGGTGCCGGCCACGTCCACCGGCAGGTGCGGCGAGGTCCAGCGCCACACTTCATCGCGGCCGATGGCCAGCGTCACCAGCTCGCCCGGATCGCCGGACACCGAATGCGCGATCACCCATTCCGGCCCACGCTCAAGCAGCTTGCGCGAGGCGGCGATGGCATCGTCCTGCTCCAGCGCCGGCATGCCGGTCAGGCGTCCCAGCTCGAAGGCATTGGGCGTCACCAGCCAGGCATGCGGCAACAGCCGCTCGGCGAACACGCGTTCCAATCCCGGCTCCACGTAGGGGCCGGTATGGGTGTCGCCGATCACCGGGTCCAGGCAGTAACGCAGGTTGGGCGACTGTGGCAGCACTTCGTCGAGCCAATCGGCGAAGGCCGCGCCGTTGTCGACGCTACCGAAGTAACCGGAGACCAGCATCTTCGCCCGCTGCGGCAAGCCGCGCTCGCTCGTGCCCTGCAGCAGCTCGGCGAACCAGTCCGACGGCAGCACCCGGCCGCGCAGGGTCGAATAGAACGGCGCATTGCTGAGCAGCGTGGTCGGGATCTCCGCCACGCGCAGGCCCAGCGCGCGCAACGGCGGCACCGCCGCACTGTTGCCGGCATGGCCGTAGACCAGTTGGGATTGAACGGAAATCACGTCCACCGGCGACGGCCCATCAGGGCGCTGCCGGCGACCATGCACGAGGTGGCTGTGGTCGGGATTGTTCATTGCAACATTCTACGTCCGCCTGCCACCGCGCGGCCCAGGACGCTTGCGTGCGCAACCAACGCAACCGCCCGAAACGCGGAAAGCCGCAGCAAGCTGCGGCTTTCGCGTCGAATCCAGCATAAAGACGAATGCCCCGCCGTAGCACCGGGCCCTGTCCGGCGGCGGCTCCACCGGAAACGTCCGGTGGGGCGTGGCGCCGCACTGTCGCCTCAGGACTTCATGCGTTCCCAGAAGCCCTTCACGCCATCCATGAAGGTGGCCGATTTCGGCGAGTGCTTGCGTGCTTCCTCGCCGACGAAGGTGGCCTCGAACTGCTCCAGCAGCTTGCGCTGCTCGTTGGTCAGGTTCACCGGCGTCTCGACCACGATGCGGCAGTACAGATCGCCCTCGGTGCGGCTGCGCACCGACTTGACGCCCTTGCCGCGCAAACGGAACAGCTTGCCGGTCTGGGTCTCGGACGGGATGCGGATCTCCGCCTCGCCACCCAGCGTGGCCACGCGCACGGTATCGCCCAGCGCCGCCTGCGAGATGCGGATCGGCACTTCGCAGTGCAGGTCGTCGCCGTCGCGGGTAAAGATGGCGTGGTCGCGCACGCGCACTTCCACGTACAGGTCGCCCGGCGGGGTGCCCGGCGGACCGGCCTCGCCCTCGCCCTGCAGGCGGATGCGGTCGCCGGTGTCCACGCCCGCGGGCACCTTCACCGACAACACCTTGTCTTCCTCGACACGGCCGTTGCCGTGGCAGGTCTTGCACGGCTTGGCGATGATCTGGCCGCGGCCGCCGCAGTTGTGGCAGGCCTGCTGCATGGCGAAGATGCCGCGCTGCACGCGGACCTGGCCGCGACCACCGCAGACGTTGCAGGTTTCCACCTTGCCGTCTTCCGAGCCGCTGCCATCGCAGTCACCACACTCGGCCAGGGTCGGGATCTCGATGCGGCGCTCCACGCCGGCCACCGCTTCCTCCAGGTCCAGCTCCATCACGTAGCCGATGTCGGCACCGCGACGCGGCTGGCGCGGGCCACCGCCGCCACCGAAGATGTTGCCGAAGATGTCCCCGAAGATGTCGTTCATGTCCGGGCCGCCGGCACCGCCGCCACCGCCCATGCCGTGCTCGAACGCGGCGTGGCCGTGGGCGTCGTACATGCGCCGCTTGTTGCCGTCGGACAGCACTTCATAGGCTTCCTTGCACTCCTTGAAGGAGGCTTCGGCCGCCGCGTCACCGGGGTTGCGGTCCGGATGGAACTTCATCGCGCAGCGACGGTAGGATTTCTTCAGTTCCTCGTCGCTGGCGTTGCGGGCCACGCCCAGTACTTCGTAGTAATCGCGCTTGCTCATGCTCTTCTCTCCCTCCCCCTCCGGGGAGGGCAAGGTGGCGGTTCATCGACAAGACAAGGGTCCGGGGCCGCCTGCGCAAACCCGGACCCTGGCCCGGTCCTTCCCACGCGGGGAAGGGCCAGCGGTACATCAGGACTTCTTGTCGTCCTTGACTTCGGTGAACTCGGCGTCCACCACATCGTCGTTGGACGGGCCGGCGGCGCCGGCACCCGGTGCCGGACCGGCCTGCTCGCCGGCCGAAGCGGCGGCGTACAGCGACTGGCCGGCTTCTTCCAGCGCCTTGGACTTGGCTTCGATCTGGGCCTTGTCGTCGCCCTTCATCGCCGTCTCCAGGTCGGCCAGCGCGGCCTCGACCTTGCCGATCACGTCGCCACCGACCTTGCTGCCATGTTCGGTGATGGCGGTGCGGGTGGCGTGGATCAGGCCGTCGGCCTGGTTGCGGGCCTGGACCAGTTCCTGGAACTTCTTGTCTTCCTCGCGGTTGGCTTCGGCGTCGGCAACCATGCGGTTGATTTCGTCTTCCGACAGGCCCGAACCGGCCTTGATCTCGACCTTCTGTTCCTTGTTGGTCTTCTTGTCCTTGGCCGACACGTGCAGGATGCCGTTGGCGTCGATGTCGAAGGACACTTCCACCTGCGGCATGCCGCGCGGGGCCGGCTCGATGCCGGACAGGTCGAACTTGGCCAGCGACTTGTTGAAGCGGGCCTGCTCGCGCTCACCCTGCAGCACGTGCACGGTCACGGCCGACTGGTTGTCCTCGGCGGTGGAGAAGGTCTGCGAGGCCTTGGTCGGGATGGTGGTGTTCTTCTCGATGATCTTGGTGAACACGCCACCCAGGGTCTCGATGCCCAGCGACAGCGGGGTCACGTCCAGCAGCAGCACGTCCTTGACGTCGCCGCCCAGCACGCCGCCCTGGATCGCGGCACCCAGTGCCACGGCTTCGTCCGGGTTGACGTCCTTGCGCGGCTCCTTGCCGAAGAACTCGGTGACGGCCTGCTGCACCTTCGGCATGCGGGTCTGGCCACCGACCAGGATCACTTCGCTGATGTCGCTCGAACGCAGGCCGGCATCATTCAGCGCGGTGCGGCACGGCTCGATCGACTTCTTGATCAGGTCTTCCACCAGCGCTTCGAGCTTGGCACGGGTCAACTTGATGTTCAGGTGCTTCGGGCCCGACGCGTCAGCGGTGACGTACGGCAGGTTCACTTCGGTCTGCTGGGCGCTGGACAGCTCGATCTTGGCGCGCTCGGCGGCGTCCTTCAGGCGCTGCAGGGCCAGCGGATCCTTGCGCAGGTCGATGCCCTGGTCCTTCTGGAACTCTTCCACCAGGTACTCGATGACGCGGTTGTCGAAGTCTTCGCCGCCCAGGAAGGTGTCGCCGTTGGTGGCCAGCACCTCGAACTGCTTCTCGCCGTCGACGTTGGCGATCTCGATGATCGACACGTCGAAGGTGCCGCCGCCCAGGTCGTAGACGACGATCTTGCGGTCCTTGTTGTCACCCTTGTCCAGGCCGTAGGCCAGCGCGGCCGCGGTCGGCTCGTTGATGATGCGCTTGACGTCCAGGCCGGCGATGCGGCCGGCGTCCTTGGTCGCCTGGCGCTGGCTGTCGTTGAAGTACGCCGGCACGGTGATCACCGCTTCGGTGACCTTCTCGCCCAGGAAATCCTCGGCGGTCTTGCGCATCTTCTCCAGCACGCGGGCGGAGATTTCCTGCGGCGCCATCTTCTTGGCGTCGCTGGTCTGCACCCAGGCGTCGCCATTGTCATGGGCCAGGATGGTGTACGGGACGTGCGCGATGTCCTTCTGCACTTCGGCGTCGGTGAACTTGCGGCCGATCAGGCGCTTCACCGCGTAGAAGGTGTTCTTCGGGTTGGTGACGGCCTGGCGCTTGGCCGAGGCACCCACCAGCACTTCGCCGTCCTTGGTGTAGGCGACGATGGAGGGCGTGGTGCGGTCGCCTTCCGAGTTTTCGATGACGCGGGCCTTGCCGCCGTCCATGATCGCCACGCACGAGTTGGTGGTGCCGAGGTCGATACCAATGATCTTGCCCATGGGGGACTCCTGAGAATTCGTGTGCCGGCCGCTGCCGGGGATGAATGGGATGTGGGGGACGACCCGATGACATTCAAGTCATCCCCGGAACACTGTTTGCTGTTGGCCGGCCCCGTTTAACCCGGGGCCAGCCGGCCGGTCAGTCGGCCTTGGCCACCACCACCAGCGCCGGCCGCAGCAGGCGCTCGTTGAGCAGGTAGCCCTTCTGGAACACGGTCACCACGGCGCCCGGCGCCACGCCAGCCGGCGCGTCGACCTGGCTGATGGCCTGGTGGTGTTCCGGGTTGAAGGCCTCCCCGGCCGGGTTCAGCAGGGTCAGCCCGTTGTCGGCGGCCACCTTGAGCAACTGCTTGTAGGTCAGCTCCAGCCCCTCGCGCAGCGGGCTCGGTTCGGTGCCGGCGGCGGCCAGGCCGGCGTCCAGGCTGTCAAAGACCGGCAGCAGCTCGCCCAGCAGCTTCTCGTTGGCGAACTTGCGCGCCTGTTCGATGTCGCGGGCCACGCGCTTGCGCTGGTTCTCCAGGTCGGCACGCTCGCGCAGCGCGTCGGCCTTGACCTGCTCCAGCTCGCCAAGCAGCGCCTGGACCTGGGCTTCGTGCTGGTCGGCGACGGCGTCGTTCTGATGATCGGTTTCGGGGTGGTCTTGGTTCATTTCCGGTTCCCTGGCGGAGGTTCTGCCCGCCTACCCGGCCTCGTATGTGGGCAATGCCTGCCGTTTCAAGGCTTGGACTCATCCTTTGAGACGCCGGGTGCCTACCCTGCCCCGGCGCCCCTGCATGCATTGACCTGTCCGGCGTGCGTGCTAGCTTTGCGCGGCCTACTCATCTGCCCACCATGCTCAGACATCTTTCAATAAAGGATTTCGCCGTTGCCCGCGCCACCGAGCTCGAATTCGGACCTGGCATGACCGTGGTTTCCGGCGAAACCGGCGCCGGCAAGTCATTGATGGTGGACGCCCTGGGCTTCCTGTCCGGGCTGCGCGCCGACTCCGGCGTGGTCCGCCACGGCGCCAGCCGGGCCGAGCTTTCGGCCGAATTCAGCCTGGAGGCCGACAGCCCGGCCCGGCAGTGGCTGCTGGACAACGAACTGGACGACGAGGAGCAGTGCCAACTGCGCCGCGTGATCCGCGCCGACGGCGGCTCGCGGGCCTTCATCAATGGCCGTCCGGTCCCGGTTTCGCAGCTGACCGAGCTGGCCGGCTTCCTGGTCGAGATCCATGGCCAGCACGACCAGCAGGCATTGCTGTCGCGGCCCAGCCAGCTGGCCCTGCTCGATGCCTATGCCCGCAACGACACCGAGCGCGCCGCCGTGCGTGCCGCCACCGGCACCTGGCAGGCCCTGCTCGATGAGCGCGATGCCCTCTCCCAGCAGGGCGACGTCTCCGACCGCATCGGCTTCCTGGAGCACCAGCTCGGTGAACTGCAGCGCGAGGACCTGGAACCGGCGGCGATCACCGCGCTGGGCGCCAGCCACCGTCGCCAGGCCCATTCCACCGCCCTGATCGAAGCCTGCCAACGTGCCGGCGGCATCCTCAACGGGGACGACGATGCCCCGTCCCTGCTTTCACTGCTGCAGCAGGTCCGCCATGAACTGGGCCGGGTCAGCCAGCACGAACCGCGCCTGGGCGAGGTCGATGGCATGCTCGACGCGGCCGGCATCCAACTGCACGAGGCGCTGGCCCAGCTCGACCGCGTCCAGGACGACCTGGACAGCGACCCGGATGCCTTCGAGGAAATCGAACGCCGGCTCGGCCGCCTGCACGACCTGGCGCGCAAGCACCGGGTACCGATGGAGGAGCTGCTGGCCACCCAGCAGCGCATCGAGGCCGAGCTGGAACAGTTGCGTGGCGCCGACGAACGCCTGGCCCGCCTGGCGGGCGAGATCGACAAGGCCGCTGCCCGCTGGCAGGCCGAAGCGGCCATCCTCACCGCCAGCCGCAGCAACGCGGCCAAGGCACTGTCTGACACCACCACCACCCTGATCGGCGAGCTGGGCATGGGCGGCGGCCAGTTCCTGATCGAACTGGAACCGCAGCCGGCCGCCCGCCCGGACCCGAACGGCGCCGAGCGGGTCGAGTTCCTGGTCGCCGCCAACGCCGGCCAGCCACCGCGTGCCCTGCGCAAGGTCGCCTCCGGTGGCGAGCTCTCGCGCATCTCGCTGGCCATCGAGGTCGCCGCGCTGGGCCTGGATGCCGTCCCCACCATGGTCTTCGACGAAGTGGACTCGGGCATCGGTGGCGCGGTGGCCGACATCGTCGGCAAGAAGCTGCGTGCCCTGGGCGAACGCCGCCAGGTGCTGTGCGTCACCCACCTGCCGCAGGTCGCCTCCAAGGGCCATGCCCACTACCGCGTCAGCAAGGCCCCGGTCGACGGCATGACCCAGAGCGCGGTGGAACTGCTCGACGCCAAGGGCCGCGAGGAAGAGCTGGCGCGCATGCTCGGCGGGGCCGAGGTCAGCAAGGAAGCCCGCGCCGCTGCCCGCAGGCTGCTCACCGAGGCCTGAGCTGGTCAAGGACCAAGGTGTCCCCCGGCCTGTTCCCCCATGGACGCGGGACAGGCCCCAAACAACAACGCCGGCCCAAGGGCCGGCGTTGTGCGTTTCATCCTGCTGGCCGGTGCCCCGTGGCGGGCCACCGCTGGCGCGGGCGTTCAGCGACGCTTCTTGCGCACGTACAGCACCAGCGAATGCTCTTCCAGCTCGTAGCCATGATCAGCCGCGATCTTGCGCTGCAGCTGCTCGATCTCGTGGCTTTCGAACTCGATGATCTTGCCGGTGTCCACGTCCACCATATGGTCATGGTGGCCGCCGCGGTCCAGCTCATAAACCGCCTGGCCGCCCTCGAAGTTGTGCTTGAGCACCAGCCCGGCCGCTTCGAACTGGGTCAGGACACGGTAAACCGTGGCCAGGCCGATTTCGTCGCCGCAATCGAGCAACTGCCGGTAGATGTCTTCGGCGGTCAGGTGGTGATGGGGGGTGTTCTGCTCGAGCAGGGCGAGGATGCGCATCCGCGGATGCGTCACCTTCAGACCGACTTTGCGCAGGTCGTTGGATTCCATGGCCATCGTGTTCATTGGCGGTTTAGCGCCAGTTGCCTCCGGTCAGATCGCGCTGGGTGCCGGGGAGTGTATCATCGCCCTGATATCCCCAATCGCCCTACCCAATGCGCAACCTTCTGTTGATTGCTGTAGTCGCCCTGTCCACCACCGGCTGCGGCATCATCTACAAGCAGCCCATCTACCAGGGCAACCTGATCCGTGAACAGGCCGTCTCGCAGCTGCAGGTCGGCCAGAGCAAGCAGCAGGTCAACGCGCTGCTGGGCACCCCGTCCATCGCCGACCCGTTCCACGCCCAGCGTTGGGATTACACCGCCAGCCAGCGCGTGAACCGCCTCGGCACCACCGAGACCAAGAACTTCACGGTGTTCTTCGAGAACGACATGGTCACCCGCTGGGAAGGCGACTACTTCCCGAATCAGGATGCCGAGCTTGCCCGCAAGAGCGTGCGCCAGTTCGGCCGCAACCTGGCCAAGGACAAGAAGAAGGGCCGCTGATCGCCAGCGCCGCTTGGGATCAATCGCCGCCGCGCGCCCGCCGGCGGCGATTTTCTTTGGGGTCGGCCAACAGCGGGCGCAGCAGCTCGATGCGGTCCCCCTCGTGCAGCAACTGCTGCGGGCGCGCCAGCACGCCATGCACGGCCAACGCCACCGTGACGCCGGCGGTATCCAGCCCCGCCTCGTCCACCGCCTCGGCGACGGTGCAGCCGTCGGGCAGCGCCAGCGTCCGCTGCAGGTAACGTTCCGGCCAGGCCAGCACCACCTCCACCCGCATGCCTCATTCCTCCTGGTCAGCCACGCGCACGAAGTCGTTGACCATGCGGTCGGCCAGCCCCTGGAAACCCAGCGCCAGCGCCGGCCCCAGCAGCCGCGAGGTCGGCTCGAACTCCAGCTCCAGGCTGACCTTGCAGGCATCGGCGGCCAGCGGCTGGAAGTCCCAGCGCCCATGCAGGCGCTTGAACGGCCCGTCGCGCAGCTGCATGTCGATGCTGCGCGGGCGCACCAGCGCGTTTTCGGTCATGAACCAGGTGCGGAACGAGCCCAGCCCCAGGTCCAGCCGCGCCACCAGCCGGTCCCCGCCCTGCTCCAGGATCTCAGCCTTGTCGCACCAGCGGAACCGGCGCGGGTAGGCGGAGACGTCATTGACCAGATTAAACATGCGCTCGGCGGAGTGTTCGACCAGGGCGCTTCGGCGGATGGTAGGCATGGGGAATACGATGGATATCCGGAATGCCTCCGAATCGGAGACAATACGTAAATGAGCAAGAACACCGGCAAGGATAAAGCAAAGAACGCGACGGCCGACAAAACCATCGCGTTGAACAAGCGTGCCCGTCACGAATACCACCTGGAAGAACGCTTCGAGGCCGGCCTGGTCCTGCAGGGCTGGGAAATCAAGGCCATCCGCGCCGGCCGCGGCAACATGACCGACGCCTACGCCTACGTGAAGGACGGCGAGATCTTCCTGATCGGCGCCCAGATCACCCCGCTGATCCAGGCCTCGACCCACACCATCCCCGAGGACCGCCGCCAGCGGAAGCTGCTGCTGCACCGCAGGGAGATCGACAAGCTGATCGGCCGCGTCGAACGCGACGGCTACACCCTGGTCCCCACCGCGATGTACTGGAGCAAGAACAAGATCAAGCTCGAGATCGCGCTGGCCAAGGGCAAGCAGAACCACGACAAGCGCGACACCGCCAAGGAACGCGACTGGGCCCGCGAGAAGCAGCGCGCCATGCGCGCCCACAACCGCAACGCCTGATGTCCCCCTGCGCGCCACGGCCGGCCAGCGCGCACGACAGCGAGCAGCTTTGCCAGCGCCTGCTGACCTTCAACCAGCAGGCCTGTGGCGATCCACTGGAAGACCTTCCCGTCCGCCTGGCCTGCCACGATCACGACGGCACCCTCTACGCCGGCCTGCTCGCCGACATCTGCGCCGGCTGGCTCACGGTCCATGTCCTGTGGGTTGACCCCGCCCACCGCGGGCGCGGGGAGGCCAGTGCGTTGCTGGCCGAGGCCGAGCAGACCGCACGCCAGCACGGCGCCCACGCCGCCCTGCTGGACACCTTCGACTGGCAAGCCGAGGGCTTCTATACCCGCCACGGCTACGACGTGTTTGCCCGGCTCGCTGACTACCCGCCGGGCCATCAGCGGATCTACCTGCGCAAATCCCTGCTGGCGTGAGCCCACCGGCGCAGCTCACCACGGGTACCGGCCTCCTGGAGCGCAACGCACAGCAACGCCAGGCGCACGACCACCTTGATTTCAGTCGCAGCGGCGGCGTCTCCTGCCAGCCACGCCCGGACCCTGCCCGCCGCTTCCGGCGGCAACAGCTCCAGCACGCGCTCCTCCGGGATCGCGTCGGCCACCCGCTGCAAGCGCTGCGAGAAGCCGAACAGGCGCAACGAACTCCATGCCACCTGCAGCACCGCCGCCACTGCCACCAGCGTGACCAGGCGACCCACCGCCGTCGGCTCAAGACCCGACCATGCCGGCCGCAACGTCAGTAGCAACAGGGCCGCGGCAACCTGCCAGCCCGCCCAGCGATACCGCCGCCGCGCCATGGCCCCGACCATGCCCGCGCTGGCCAGCAACGTGGTCACGGTCGCGCCGAGCTGCCAGCCTGAGTCACCCCACAGCGCCGCCGTCGCCAACAACAGCAGCAACACATAGGCAGGCAGAGCCGGCAAGGCACGCCGCAGGAAATCGCGCCCCACGCCTGTCGCGAACCCCTTCAAACTGCGCGCCTGCTGCTGTTGCACCAACGGTCTCCACCCGATTTCAACCGACATATCGTTGACGGGCGCCTGTCGCAGAAAGGTCGGCCGGGCGTTAACCCACGCCAGACAGATACCGGCACGTGACGATTCAGCTTGTTTGCCGTAGCATCCACACCGTCAGCGAGGTTTCGGTCCACTTGGTCGCTCAGGTAGCCGCAACCCTCATCGCTCAACGTCTTACCGGGGGTGCACTGGTTTCGACGGGGGTTATGAAGTCGCTTGGCGCATGCCGAGGGGGTAGCTTTCCTCGTAAATCCAGCTGCAAAACTCTAGTTGCCAACGACGACAACTACGCTCTCGCCGCTTAAGGCGTAAGCCCCGAACCCACTTGTGCCCGTGCTCGTGGATGTAGGGTCATTATCACGGAACCGGCTGTGACGGCTGCCTGTCAGTCACGGCTTAACCAAAACAGGCTGGTCCTTGGGTGCGCTTCGCTCACCGTGCTGCCACAGGACGAGACCCAACGGTGAACTAAGCATGTAGTGCCAGGGATGGAGTGCCTTCGGACGGCGGTTCAATTCCGCCCACCTCCACCAATGCAGTGGCCGACAAGGCCCGAATCAGGCCGGAATCCCCGAGAAATCAAGGGCTTCCGGCCTTTTTTGTTCTCCGCCATATGCACCATTGCCCCCCCCCCTGCCTCGGGGCTGCAGGGGCACTTTTGGGGGTATCTCCACCAACCAGCGAGCCTGATCAGCCTCGCCCATTGATACATTCGCTTTTGAACTTGGACCTGCACTAGCAGGCGAGCGTGCAGCTGCCCGGGATTGCAGACCCGATGAGAACGACACCCGCCCGAACAGGCGGAGACTCGAGCCGACAGCGTGCTGTCGGCACCGCGTCGGGGTTGCGGCGGGAGGATGTCGTCACGCAAGGCAGGTTGCGGCAGCATGATGCCGGGACCCCAGACCCCGATTCCAAGGAGCCTCCATGCACATCAACAACGCTCGCCTTCGCGCGAGCTATGCATCGCCCGGCAGTGGTCACAGGAGCAATTGGCCAGCCTCAGCGGGCTGAACCTGCGCACCATTCAACGCCTTGAATCGGGCGCGAAGGTCTCGACGGAGTCCTTGCGTGCACTGGCTGCAGTTCCTGATGTCTCCGCCGAAAGCCTGCTGGCGAGCAATCCCGCCCCCAGTCGTGCCGCCGCTGACACCATGCGCGAAGGCCTGCAGCGAGGCCTCGACTTCACCGGAACGACGCCGCGAGCAGACTTTTGGTGGTTTGCGCTGGCGGTTGCGATGGTGCTGGCCTTTGCCCAATTGATCCGCGAGGCGGCAGGCCCTTTGTCCTTGCAGATCGCCTCGTTGGTCGTTCTGCTGCCGTGGCTTGCAGCCTGCACGCCACGCCCGCGCAACGCAGGGCTTAACCCATGGTGGCAGCTGATCAGCCTTGCGCCCGTTGCATCCTGGTCCTGCTTTATCTGCTCACCTATCCGGCCAAAGCAGCACGAGCGACAGAAACAACGTCAGGACAAGCAGCACGCCGCGACCAACCTTTGGCGGCACCGAAGCCAACATCAGCCCAGCGGCACCGCTTCATCGTGCGAGCGTGGCTGCATGCCGTTCCCGCTGCAGCAGGAACAACGGCAATGCCAGCGAAGGCCCGACGCCCAGCGCCAACAGCGGCAGCCAGGTGTGCCGCATTCCAAGCCGCCGCCCTTCAACAACCACGAACACCGCCACCGCGATGCCGGAAACAAGCACATCGGACCAGGCGAATGCCGAAATTGGCGTTCCCACCGCGTGTTGCACGAGAAGCGGGATATCCAGTCCGTAGGTCGATACCCAGGGCAGGAACTGCGCCAGCGGCAAAGCGGCACCGCAGATGCAGAGAATGATGTAGACGATGCGCATGACCTTCTCCAATCGATCAGACATGGAGAAAGCCGCCATCAACCCCGAGGCTTGCCCCTCCGATGCGCGCGGATGGTAGGCCGCAAGCGGCACTCCCTGCAACACGCAAGGCTACTGACACGCACCACACGCTGCAGGACTCGGACTGGAGAACGCCAGTACTCAGTATCGGACAGGAACGACCACGACTGCAGTCGCTTGCATCAACCCGTCGCCTCGAATTCCAGGCAAAGAAAAAGCCCCGGTTTCCCGGAGCTTTTTTGGAAATGGCGTCCCCACGGGGATTCGAACCCCGGTCGCCACCGTGAAAGGGTGATGTCCTAGGCCTCTAGACGATGGGGACGCGTATTCTTCAAATTCGAGTTGTCTATCCGGACGGCCTAATGTCCGAATTGGTGGAGCTAAGCGGGATCGA
Organism: Stenotrophomonas sp. ATCM1_4; assembly: GCF_004348115.1. GTDB lineage: Bacteria > Pseudomonadota > Gammaproteobacteria > Xanthomonadales > Xanthomonadaceae > Stenotrophomonas > Stenotrophomonas capsici. The sequence continues at coordinate 2,100,808 of NZ_QPFB01000001.1, forward strand.
ACCGCTGACCTCCTGCATGCCATGCAGGCGCTCTCCCAGCTGAAACTCGCGACCTCAACCTTGGCAAGGTTGCGCTCTACCAACTGAGCTATTCCCGCTTGGGATGCCGTGCATTCTACAGACTTCGTAACAATTGCACCAGCTTTTTAACAAATTTCTTCACAGCGGCCGGAGGGCTATCGCACTCCGCAAGGACCCCGGACGGGCTTGCCAGCACCTCCGGAAAACCCCTCACGCATCCTGTCGAAAACAACGTTCTTCTCGACATTGGAGCGGGAAACGAGACTCGAACTCGCGACCTCAACCTTGGCAAGGTTGCGCTCTACCAACTGAGCTATTCCCGCTTGGGAGGCGAAATTCTACATGCATTCGCCTACCTGTCAACCACCTTTTTCCGGGTCTGTTCGCGTGCCACCCGCTCGTCTTCGCGCAGGCTGGGCCAGGCGGCATGCAGGTACTGCACGCCGGAAACCAGCGTCAGCAACGCGGCGATCGCCAGCATCCAATCCCCGATATGGAAAATGGGCGCCCCCATCCAGATCGCGGTGAATGGCGTGTTCGGCGACACCGAATACAGCAGGCACAACAAGGCAATCATCTGCGCGGTGGTCTTGACCTTGCCGATCATCGCCACCCGCACTTTGGCACGCTGGCCAATCTCGGCCATCCACTCGCGCAGCGCAGACACCGCGATCTCCCGGCCGACGATCACCGCCGCCCAGAACGCCATCCACGGCGTGGGATGTCCCTGCACGATCAGGAACAGCGCCACGGCCACCATCAGCTTGTCAGCCACCGGATCCAGGAAGGCGCCGAACGCGGAATGCTGTTCGTAGCGCCGGGCCCACCAGCCATCCAGCCAGTCGGTGATGGCCGCCAGGCCGAAGATCGCCGCCGAGGCAAAATTGGTCCAGGCGTACGGGAGATAGAACACCAGGACCAACACCGGGATCATCAGGATCCGCAGCAGCGTCAGCCAGGTGGGGATGGTCAATTTCATTGAAACGTTACTCCGCTGCCGGGTCAGGCACCGACAGACCATGAAGGTTAGCGTAGATACGCGCGGCCAGGGCGTCGTTGATGCCTTCCACCCGTGCGATCTCGGCCTCACCGGCGGCCTTGAGCCCGGCCATGCCGCCAAAATGCTTGAGCAGGTTGGCACGACGGCGCGGACCGATGCCGGGGATATCCTCCAGCTTGCTGGTCATGCGCGCCTTTTGTCGCCGTCCGCGATGGCCGGTGATGGCGAAGCGGTGCGCCTCATCGCGCACCTGCTGAATGAACTGCAACGCCGGTGAGGCCGCGCCCGGGCGGATCTCGCGCCCGTCCGGCAGCACCAATGCCTCGTGGCCGGCCCGGCGTTCCACGCCCTTGGCCACGCCCACCAGCATCACCCCCTCCACGCCGAGGTCGGCCAGGGCGGCCTGCGCCTGCGCCAACTGGCCGGCACCACCATCGATCAGCAGCACGTCGGGCAGCACGCCGCCCTCCTCCACCGCGCGCCGGAAACGGCGATCGATGGCCTGGTGCATGGCGGCGTAGTCGTCACCGGGTTCGATGCCGGTGATGTTGTAGCGCCGGTACTGCGCACGCACGGGGCCGGCCGCGTCGAACACCACGCACGAGGCCACCGTCGCTTCGCCCATCGTATGGCTGATGTCGAAACACTCCACGCGCTTGACCGGCTCGGCCAGCCCCAGCATGTCCCGCACTGCCTCGCTGCGTGCGTGCTGGGCGCCACGGCTGTCCATCTCCGCGACCAGGGTGATCTGCGCATTGCGGCTGGCCAGCTCGACATAGCCGGCGCGTTCACCACGCACGTTCCATTTCAATGCCACCTTGCGCTCGGCCGAGGCACCGAGGGCGGCCTCGATCATCTGCGCATCGGGAATCTCACGGTCCAGCAGCACTTCCGGCGGCGGGCCGTGCTCGATGTAGTACTGCGAGACGAATGCCGCCAGCACCTCCTCGGCGCTGTCCTCGCCATTGGTGCGCGGAAAGAACGCGCGTGTCCCCAGATTGCGGCCATCGCGGAAGGCCAGCAGCATCACGCAGGCACTGGCGCCCTGGGTCGCACAGGCCAGCACGTCCAGGTCCGCCGCACGCCCGTCCACGTACTGGCGGTTCTGCATGCTGCGTAGCGATGCCACCAGGTCACGCAGACGCGCGGCACGCTCGAACTGAAGGGCATCGCTGGCCTGCTGCATGGACTGCACCAGTTCGTCGGCCAGCTGGTCGCTCTTGCCCTCCAGGAACATCGCGGCCTGGCGCACCGATTCGTCGTAGTCCTGCTGTGGCACCAGTTCCACGCAGGGCGCGCTGCAGCGGCCGATCTGGTATTGCAGGCAGGGCCGCGAACGGTTGCGGAACACGCTGTCCTCACAACTGCGCAGCTTGAACAGCTTGTGCATGAGGTTCAGCGTCTCGCGGACCGCACCCACGCCCGGATAGGGGCCGTAGTAGCGCCCGGGGACCGCCCGGGGGCCACGGTGCAGGGCGATGCGCGGCCACTGCTCGCGCGTCAGCAGCACCTGCGGGTAGGTCTTGTCGTCGCGCAGGGACACGTTGTAGCGCGGCGCCAGCGACTTGATCAGCTGGTTTTCCAGCAGCAGCGCCTCGGCCTCGGTGCGGGTGACGGTGACGTCCATCCGCGCGACCTGCGAGAGCATCATCATGATGCGCGTGCTCTTGGGCGAGCCGTTGAAGTAGCTGCCCACACGCTTGCGCAGCGCGCCGGCCTTGCCGACGTACAGCAGGGTGTCGTCGGCGGCGTACATCCGATACACGCCGGGCGCGGTACTCAGCGCCGCCGCGAAGGCCTTGCCATCGAACGCGGGGGGGCTTTCCTGCTTCATCCTTCGATCGGCACGTCGCTCAGCTCGCCGCTGAGCGGGTCGAAACGCAGCACCGAATGCGCATCGGTCTCGGCGATCCAGATCGCGCCGGCCGCCAGGCCCAGCGCGCATGGCCCATGCAGGCGCCGTGGCAGGTTGACCGTGGCCAGGTCGCCGCCGCCCAGGCGCAGAGTGCGCAAGGTACCGTTGCCGGAATCGGCGATCCACAGCATTGGCGAGTCCGGGCCCTTGGCGATCGCCATCGGGAACTGCAGGCGGGCGTTCAGGCGCGGGCCGTCGACGTTGCCCGATTCCCAGGGGCCCTGTCCGACCAGGGTCTGCACCAGGTCGTTGCGCAGTTGCACCGAGCGGATCGCCGAGCCCAGCGAATCACACACGTACAGGGTCTGCTGCACCGCCACCACGCTGGTCGGCTGCGCGAACGCGGCCAGGTGACCGCTGCCATCACGCACTTCGACCGGGCCTGCGCCCGAGCGCCAGCGCAGCTCGCGGGTGCCCAGGTCGTAACTCCAGATATGGTTATCGCCGGCCATGGCGATGTGGACCTGGTTGTCGGCCACGGCGACGTCGGCCGGGTGGTTGAGCGGGCTGTCCCATGGCTGCGCCAGCACCCCGGCGCGCGGGTCGCCCACGCGTCCGGTACCGCACAGGGTGTCGACCTGGCCACTGCTCAGGTTGATCCGACGCAAGGCGTGGTTGCCGGTGTCGGCCACGTACAGCACGTCACGCACCAGCGCCAGGCCCTGCGGCCGGTTGAAGGCCGCTTCACCCACACCGCCATTGATCAGGTCGGCGCTGCCAAGGCCGAACTGGCGCAGCACGCGACCGGCGTGATTGCACTCCAGGATGCGATGGTTGCCGGTATCAGCCACATACAGGCGCTCTTCGGCGACCGCCAGGCCGGCCGGGAAGCGCAGCGGCAGGCGCGGCTCCGGGTTGATCTCGCGAGCGCCGTAGGCCTCGTCGTCCAACGGTTGCGCCACGCCATCACAGAGCGCGTTCAACACGCGCTCCGTGTCGCCGCCGGCACCACCGCCCACCAGACGCTCACGTTCCACGCCGTATGCATCAAGCAGCACCAGCGTCGGCCATGACTGCACGTCGAACGCACGCCAGGCATCCCATTGCGCATCCAGCACGATCGGGGCCGAGATGCCCTGGCGGCGCAGCAGCTTCAACGCCTGCTGTGGCTCACGTTCAAACTCGAAACGCGGCACCTGCACCACCACCAGCTGTAGCCGACCCGGATTGCGCGCCTGCCAGCCGGTCACCTCGGCCAGGCGTTGCATCGACCATATCGACGCGCCGTTGACGAAGGCGAGCGCCACCGGGCAACCCCGCAGTTCCTGCAGGGTAGCGGGGGCGGCGTTGAGCCAGATGCCGGTCTTGGGCAGTTCCAGTAGGCGCTTTTCGTTCATGTCGGGATTATGCCGGAGTCGTCTCGCCGCAACAGGCGCTGGACGGTTGCCCGTGCGGCGGCATCGACCAGCGCCCAGCTATGTTCAAAATCCTCCTGCCCACCGTAATACGGATCGGGCACCACCGTGGCCTCGGCAATACCGGCCCAGGGCAGCCACAGCACCGCGCGTTCACGCGCATGCTCGGGGGCCAGCGCCCGGGCCTCGGCCAGATTGTCATGATCGGCGCAGAGGATGTAGTCGAAATCGAAGAAATCCTCGCGGCGCAGCTGGCGACCACGCAAGCTCGAAATGTCCACGCCGTGACGCCGCGCACAGGCTACCGCGCGTCGATCCGGCGGCTCGCCGGCGTGCCAGCCGGAGGTTCCCGCCGAGTCCACGCTGATCCAGTCCAGTCGCGCCTGCGCGATGCGGGCGCGCAGGGCCCCTTCGCCCATCGGCGAACGGCAGATGTTGCCCAGGCAGACCACCAACAGCTTCAAGGCGCTCCTCGCATCAGGGCATCGGCACGGGCCAGGTCCTCGGCAGTATCGATGCCGGGCGGGAACGGTGCCGGTGACAGCGCTACTGCGATCCGGAAACCGGCCTCCAGCACCCGCAACTGCTCCAGCGATTCGACCTGTTCCAGCATGCCCGGCGGCATCGCCGCGAACTGCTGCAGGAAGCCGGCACGATAGCCATAGATGCCGATATGGCGCAGCCAGCTGCCGGCCGGCAGCTCGTCCCGCGAGCGCGCGAATGCATCCCGATGCCACGGGATCGGTGCCCGGCTGAAATACAACGCGTCGCCGCCGGCAGCCCGCACCAGCTTGACCACGTTCGGATCGAACAGGGTTGGCGCGTCCTCGACCGGGGTGGCCAGCGTCGACATCGGCGCGCCACTGTCGGCCAGCACGCTGGCGACGGCCTGGATACCCACCGCCGGGGCGAACGGCTCGTCGCCCTGCAGGTTGACCACGATCACGTCGTCCGCCCACCCGGCCTGCCGCGCACATTCGGCCAGACGATCAGTGCCGGAGGCGTGGCCGGGATCGGTCATCGCGACATGGATGCCGTCCAGCCCAGCGACGGCATCGGCGATGCGCGCATCGTCGGTTGCCACCCAGACCTCGCGAGCACCGGCATCCAGCGCCCGTCGCGCGACATGCAGCACCATCGGCTCGCCGTTGATCAGCGCCAGCGGCTTGCCGGGCAGACGGGTGGAGGCATAACGGGCCGGGATGGCCACGACGAACTCGGGAACCTGCTTCATTTGAACTCCTTGCATGCGGCGACCAACGCGCCTGCGCGTACACCGTCGGTGCCCTCGGGCACCTGCCCTTCACCCGCGTGCCAGCTTGCCCAGGCGGTCCAGCAGCGCCACCCAGAACGCGGCCGGCAGCTCGGCCTGCAGCGGTACCGCATAGTGCCAGCGATTGGCGAAGCGCTGGCACTTCACCGCATCCTTCTCGGTCATCAGCACCGGCAACTCGCTGCCGAAGGACAGGTCACCGGCCTGGTAACGATGGTGGTCGGCAAAGGCATGCGGCACCACACCGATGCCACGCGCGCGCAGCATCTGGAAGAACCGCTGCGGATTGGCAATACCGGCCACGGCATGCACGCGCTGGCCAGCGAAGGCCTGCAGCGGCTGGTCCCGTCCACCATTGAGCGGATGGGCGGTATCGATGCGCAGACGCATGGCCCATTCACCGAAGCCGGAGGCCACCGCCTGTTCCGGCGCGTCACTGGCCTGGCCCAGGTTGACCACGCGGAAGTCGCAATCGCGCGCGCGCGCGGCCGATTCGCGCAGGGGCCCGGCCGGCATCATGCGGCCGTTGCCGTAGCGGCGCGCCGCGTCCACCACTTCGATCTCGATATCGCGCGCCAACCGGTAGTGCTGCAGGCCGTCATCACAGACAACCACGTCACAACCGGCCTCCAGCAAAGCCTTGGCCGCCGCGACCCGATCACGGTCCACGCGCACCGGCACGCCGGTCTTCCAGGCAATCAGCACCGGCTCATCGCCACCCAATGCCGGCTCCATGTCCGGGGTGATCCAGCGCGCCGTGCCGGCGTCATCGCGGCCATAGCCGCGGCTGGCCACGCCAGGCTTCCAGCCGGCTTCGCGCAGGCGCATGACCAGTTCGATGGTCAACGGCGTCTTGCCCGTACCGCCAGCGGTGATGTTGCCGACCACGATCACCGGCACCGGTACCTGCCGGCGCCGCAAACAGCCGCGCTGGTACAGCCACCGACGCAGGCCGGAGACCGCGCCATACACGGGAGCAACCACACGGGCCGCCAGCGGTACCGGAGCGTCGTCGTACCACCAGCCCGGGGTCTGCGGGCCTCGCTTCTCCATCAGTCCTGGCTCTCCCGGAACTGCATGCGGTACAGGTGCTCATACAGCCCACCCAGCGCCAGCAACTGCTGGTGGGTGCCACGCTCCACGATGCGCCCCTGATCCATCACCAGCACCTGGTCGGCATGCTCGATGGTGGACAGCCGGTGCGCGATCACCAGCGTGGTGCGGTCGGGCATCAGCTTCTGCAAGGCGTCCTGGACCAGTCGCTCGGACTCGTTGTCCAGCGCCGCTGTGGCTTCGTCCAGGATCAGGATCGGGGCATCCTTGAGCATGGCGCGGGCAATGGCCAGGCGTTGGCGCTGGCCGCCGGAGAGCTTGCCGCCCTTGGCGCCCACCTGCGCCTGCAGGCCCTCGGGCAACTGCTCGACGAATTCCAGGGCATTGGCACCGGCAACCGCATCATCCACCTGTTCGGCGCTGCGCTTGTGCAGTTCGCCGTAGGCCACGTTCTGCGCGATGCTGCCATTGAACAGGGTGACCTGCTGGCCGACCAGGGCGATCTGCCGGCGCAGGTCGGCCAGCCGGTAGTCCTGCAACGGATGACCATCCAACAGGATCTGGCCGGCCTCGATCTCGTAGAAGCGCGGGATCAGCTTGATCAGCGTGGACTTGCCGCTGCCGGACCGGCCGACGATGGCGGTCACGGTGCCGGGTTTGGCGATGAAGCTGATGTCTTCCAGTGCGAGCCTGGCTTGTCCCTCATAACGGGCGCTGACGTGCCGGAACTCCAACTCCCCCTTGGCCCTGCCCAATGGCATCTGTCCGGAGTCCACTTCGTCGGCCGCATCGAGTACAAGGAACAGGCGCTGCGCCGAAGCGATGCCGCGCTGGGTCATGTTCTGCACGTTGGTCAGCTGCTTGAGCGCGGGGATGATGGTCAGCATCGCCATCATCAGCGACACGAAATCGCCAACACTCAAGCGCCCGGCCGAAGCCTCATGGCCGGCAATGAACAGCAGCGCAGCCAAACCGACCGCGCCAATCAGCTGCACCATCCCCGAAGAAATACTGCGCGTGGATTCGACCTTCATTGCCAGGCGCAGGTTGGTATTGGCCAGGCCCTCGTAGCGCTCCATTTCGGTAGGTTGCGCGCCATAGATCTTCACCTCTTGCTGGCTCGACAGCGCCTGGTCGGCGGCCTGCAGCAATTCGGCGCTGCTCTCCTGGATGCGATGGCTGATACGCCGGTAGCGCTTGGCCACCTTGTTCATGACCCAGGCCAACGGGGGAGCAAGCACGAAGATCGCCAGAGTTACCTGCCAGCTGTAGATGAACATCATCACCAGCGCGCCCAGCGCCTGCAGTGACTGCTGGAGCACCACTTTCATGGCGTCGATTGCAGCTTGCGCCACCTGGTCGCTATCGGACCCCAGCCGCACCAGCATGGACGGCACGGGCTCGGCGTCAAAGCGTTGGCCGGGCAACCGCATGTACTTGGACAACACGCGCACACGCAGGTCACGTGCGATGCTCCGCGCCGCCTTGCCCATGCCGATGTCGGTCAGGTAGCCCGCAGCCCCGCGCAACAGGAACAAACCAATGATGGCAAGGGGCATCCATGGATTGATGTTCTCCGGATTCACCAGGTTATTGGTGATCGGGCTCATCAGCCCCAGAAAACCCATGCCGGCAGCGGCTTCGATCAGCATGCCCAGCACGGCCATCAACAGCAGTGTGCGATATGGCTTGGCAAAGCCCAGCAATCGCCTGTAAGTCTTCCACGGGCTCACCAAGGCGCTCACTGCTTCACTTCCGGCGCGGTGGCGATGGCGATGCGGCGGAAGCCCAGCTGGCCCAGTGCGTCCTGCGCGGTCACCACGGCCTGGTACGGCGTGCGCGCGTCGGCGCGCAGCAGCACGGTCTGCTCGCGGTCATCGCCGCCGGCCTGGGCCAGCACCTGCTTGAGCGACTCCACGTCGGTGCGCAGCACTTCCTGGTCGTTGACGAAGTAACGGCCGTCGGCATTGACCAGCACGCTCAGCGAGCGCGGCGGCGCGCTGTTCTTCTGGTCGCTGGCGGTCGGCAGCTGCACCTGCAGCGTCGAACGCGCATCGAACGTGGTGGTGACCACGAAGAAGATGATCAACACCAGGATCACGTCGATCAGGGGAACCAGATCGATATGCGGTTCATCCGAGTGGCGGTTTTCGCGGATGCGCATCGGGGCTCAGGCCTTTGCGGTCGCGGCAGGCTTCTGTGCGGCCACGCCCTTGGCCGCCGCCATCACCGCCGGTCGGCCATCAAGCGAATCCAGCAAGGCGCTGGCTTCCTGCTCCATCTCGATCACGTAGCCGTCGATGCGGCCACGGAAGTAGCGGTGGAACATCAATGCCGGGATCGCCACGACCATGCCGGTCGCGGTGCACACCAGCGCCTTGCCGATGCCGCCAGCGAGCTGGTTCACGTCACCCACGCCATGGTCGAGGATGCCCAGGAACATCTGGATCATGCCGATCACCGTGCCGAGCAGGCCCAGCAGCGGACCGGCCGAGGCAATGGTGCCCAGGGCATTGAGGAAGCGGCCCATCCGATGCACCAGGTGACGGCCGGTGTCCTCGATGCGCTCACGGATCTGCTCACGCGGCCGGTTGCGCGCTTCCAGCGCGGCCGCCAACAGGGCACCCAGCGGGGAATTGGCGCGCAGCGAGGCGATGTGCGAGGCGTCGAGCTTGCCGCGCGCGGCCCAGTTGCGGACCTCCTCACCCAGGCCGGGCGGCAGCACTTCGTTACGCCGCAGGCTCCAGAAACGCTCCAGGACTATCGCCAAAGCCAGCACACCCAACAGCAGCAGCGGCAGCATCGGCCAGCCGCCAGCCTTGACCAGTTCCCACACGTTTCAACCCTCCGGCTCGATGGCCGCCTGTTTGCTGGTCGATAGGATAGCAGCCGCCCGCGCCCGCTCCGCGGCATCCCAGCCACGTGAGCGCCAGATCCGCCTTTCACGAAGCTGGATACCCCCTTTCCCAAGCCACACCCGCACCGCGCCACTGCCTGCGGTTTCCAGCAGTTCAGCCCCGCTGCGTTGCCAGCGCTCGCGCACGTCCGCACGTGGATGACCGAACCGGTTGGCGTGCCCGGCCGATACCACGGCCAAGCGCGCGCCGGTGGCGGCAATGAACGCCCGCGTCGACGACCCGCCACTGCCGTGGTGTGGCACCAGCACCACATCGGCCCGCACCGCGCGCGGCGAGCGCCTGACCAGCCCCTGTTCGATCACCGCACCGATGTCGCCGGTCAGCAGGGCCACGCCGTAGGGACCGCCAACCCGCAACACGCAGCTGGACTCATTGCGCAGGTAGGGGAAGCCGGCGGCAGGATGCAGGAACTCGAACTGCACCCCGTCCCACCACCACTGCTGGCCTGCCTCGCAAGGTGCCGTTTCCGCCCCGTGCATGCCCGGCGGCCCCAGCAACGGCACTCCCGGCATCTCCGCCTGCACCGCCGCCGCCCCGCCGGCATGGTCATGATCACCATGGCTGAGCACCAACCGGTCCAGCCGACGCACACCCAATGCCCGCAATGCTGGCACCACCACCCGCTCGCCAGCGTCGAAGCCATCGCGCACGGCCGGCCCGGCGTCGTACAGCAGGGCATGCGCACGGCTGCGCACCAGCACCGACAGCCCCTGGCCGACATCCAGCACCACGATCTCGAACTCACCGTCGCCGGGCAGCTCACGCCACGGCAGCAACAGGGGCAACCACAGCAGCAGTGCCAGTCCACGCCCCGGCACGCCGCGCGGCAACAGCATCCAGAGTGCCCCCAACAACGCCAGCGGCAGTGCGAACCACGCCGGCTCAGGCAGCGACCACAGCGACAGGCGGCTATCGGCCAGGGTTTCGAACAACGGCCAAGACAGATCAAAACACCACGCCGACGCCCGCCACGGCAGCGCACCGGCCCCGGTCCAGACCGCCTCGGCGGCTGTTCCCAGCAGTGCCAACGGCACCACGACCAGGCTCCACCACGGGATGGCGACCAGATTGGCCAATGGCCCCACGGCCGAGGCCTGGCCGAACAGCAGGACGGTCAGCGGCAACAGCCCCAGCGTCGCCACCCATTGCGCCGACAAAAATCCCCGCAGCCAGTGCAGCCGCTCCGGCAGGCATGCGGCCAACAGCGCCACGCCGGCGAAGCTCAGCCAGAATCCGGCCACCAGTACCGACAAGGGATCCACCGACAGCACGGCCAACGCGGTCAGCCCCAGGCTTCCGGTCACACTGACCGGACGACGCCACAGCCGGGCCAGCACGATCACCCCGATCATCAGCACCGTCCGTACCGTCGGCAACGCGAAGCCCGCTGCCGCTGCATAGACCAGTGCCACGAGGAAGGCTCCGATGGCCGCCGCCTGCAGCCGCGGCAACCAGCGTCCCAGGCCAGGCAGCAACCACCACATCCCGGCGACCAGCCATGCGCCGCAGACCGCGACCATGCCGACGTGGAATCCGGAGATCGCGATCAAGTGGGTCAGGCCGGTCGCGCGCAGGCGCTGCCAATCCAGTTCACCCAGGCCGCGCGTATCACCCAACGCCAGTGCCTGGACATAGCGCGCGGACCCGGCCCCTACGCTGCCGGCGATACGGTCACTGACCGCCTCACGCCATGCCTGCAACCCCGTGCCCGTGGCCAACCGCCGCGGCGCAGGCTTTACGCGCACCACACCGTTGGCCACCAGCCGCAAGGCCAGCGCATGCCGTTCGGCGTCGAATCCGCCAGGGTTGCTCAAGCCCCGCGGCGCACGCAGCCGGACCTGCAACTGCCACCTCTCCCCCGCCCGCAGCTCCAGCCGCCTCCCCGGCGAGGAAGCACCGAACGGGTCGTACCATGCCAGCTGGAGGCGCTGCCCACGCAGCACGGCCGGCTGGGCAACGTCGTCGTCCACGCGGAAATGGAACCGGGTGCGGCGCACCTCATGCTCGGGCAGGCTGACTACCTCGCCGCGCACCAGGAACTCCCGCCCCTCCATGGTGGCGGGCAACTGTGCCTGCAGACCGCTGCCCATCTGCACCCCCATCCAGCCCACGCCGGCCAGCAATGCCCCCGACCAACGGCGGCCCCGCAGGCGCCACCAGCCCAGCAGCCCGACCAGCAGCGCCAGCCAGCCCAGGGGCGGTGGCAACAGTGCCGGCGCCCAGGCCACCGCGCAGACCCCCAGCAGGAAGCCCGCCGCCACGGCCTTGCCCAGGACCGGCACGCCCTCGCGCCCGGACGCCTCTTCGGCCACGTTGTCCATGCCTTCGCCCCGCCACCATCCCAGAGCGCATGCTGTTCCGCGGCCCGATGCATCCCAATCGGCCAAACCGGGCCATCACGGTCGGGCGAACCCGGGGAACGCCGTGCAGACCCGTCGTCCACTTTCCTGCAGGCAAAAGAAAAGCGGGCACAAGGCCCGCCTTCCTTCAGCGCAACACCGCGACCTTACTCGGCCGGGGTGCCCTCGCCTTCTTCCACGGCCTTCATCGACAGGCGGATACGGCCCTGCTTGTCGACTTCCAGCACCTTGACCTTGACCACATCGCCTTCCTTCAGCTTGTCGCCGACCTTCTCGACGCGCTCGCTGGAGATCTGCGACACGTGGACCAGGCCGTCCTTGCCCGGCAGGATCGTGACGAACGCACCGAAGTCCATGATCTTGGCGACCTTGCCTTCGTAGATGCGGCCCGGCTCGACGTCCGAGGTGATCTGCTCGATGCGGGCCTTGGCGGCCTGGGCGGCGGCATTGTTCACCGAGGCGATGGTGATAGTGCCGTCGTCCTGGATGTCGATCTGGGTGCCGGTTTCCTTGGTGATGGCCTGGATGGTCGAGCCACCCTTGCCGATCACTTCGCGGATCTTGTCCGGGTGGATCTTGATGGTCAGCAGGCGCGGCGCGTAGTCCGACAGCTCGGCACGCGGGGCGGTCAGCGCATGGGCCATTTCGCCCAGGATGTGCAGGCGGCCGGCCTTGGCCTGTTCCAGCGCCTTCTTCATGATCTCTTCGGTGATGCCTTCGATCTTGATGTCCATCTGCAGCGCAGAGACACCTTCCGAAGTACCGGCCACCTTGAAGTCCATGTCGCCCAGGTGATCTTCGTCACCCAGGATGTCCGACAGCACGACGAAGTTGTCGCCTTCCTTCACCAGGCCCATGGCGATACCCGCCACCGGAGCCTTCACCGGCACGCCGGCGTCCATCAGGGCCAGCGACGAACCGCAGACCGAGGCCATCGACGAGGAACCGTTGGATTCGGTGATTTCCGACACCACGCGGATGGTGTACGGGAACTCTTCCAGGGTCGGCATCACGGCCAGCACGCCGCGCTTGGCCAGACGGCCGTGGCCGATCTCGCGGCGCTTCGGCGCGCCGAAACGGCCGCACTCACCCACCGAGTAGGGCGGGAAGTTGTAATGGAACAGGAAGTTTTCCTTGTACTCACCGGCGACGGCGTCGATGACCTGGCCGTCACGGGCGGTGCCCAGCGTGGTGACCACGATGGCCTGGGTCTCGCCGCGGGTGAACAGCGCCGAGCCGTGGGTGCGCGGCATCACGCCGGCCTTCACGGTGATCGGGCGCACGGTGTCCAGTGCACGGCCGTCGATGCGGACCTTGGTGGCCAGCACCGAGTCACGCATGGTGTGGTATTCCAGCTCGCCGAATTCCTTCGACAGCTCGGCCGGGTTCCAGCCTTCGGCGGCAACGCGGCCGGCCAGCGACTCGAGCACGTCCTTCTTGATCGCGGCGATGGCGTCGCGGCGCTGCAGCTTGTCGCGCACCTGGAAGGCTTCGCCCAGCTTGCCACCAACGGCTTCCTGCAGCGCGCTGATCAGCGCGGTGTTCTTGGCCGGGGCAACCCAGTCGCTCGGCTTGGTGCCGGCTTCGACGGTCAGCTCGTTGATCGCGTTGATGACCTTCTGCATTTCGCGGTGACCGAAGGTCACGGCGCCCAGCATCACTTCCTCGGACAGCAGCGCGGCTTCGGATTCGACCATCAGCACGGCATTGGCGGTACCCGCGACCACCAGCTCCAGCTGCGATTCCTTCAGCTCCGACACGGTCGGGTTGAGGATGTACTGGCCGTCCTTGTAACCGACCTTGGCGGCGCCGATCGGACCCTTGAACGGGGTGCCGGCCAGCGACAGCGCCGCCGAGGCACCGATCAGGGCGGCGATGTCACCGTCCACTTCCGGGTTCAGCGACATCACCGTGGCGATGATCTGGACTTCGTTCTTGTAGTCTTCCGGGAACAGCGGGCGGATCGGGCGGTCGATCAGGCGCGAGATCAGCGTTTCCTTCTCGGTCGCACGGCCTTCGCGCTTGAAGAAGCCACCCGGGATACGGCCACCGGCGTAGAACTTTTCCTGGTAGTCGACGGTCAGCGGAAAGAAGTCCTGGCCTTCGCGCGCGCTCTTGGCGGCGACGGCAGTGACCAGCAACACGGTGTCGTCCATCTTGACGATGACGGCGCCGCTTGCCTGACGGGCGATTTCGCCGGTCTCAAGCGTGACGGTGTGTTTGCCGTACTGGAAGGTTTTGGTGATTTTTGCCACGGGGAATCCTTGAAATGCTTCATCAGATGGACCGCTGACGACCCTTGCCGTCATCGGGTGGCCGGGCGGGTCCGGCCGATCTACTGCGATTTTGAAACTGCAAAAACAAAACCGCGGCGCATCGCTGCGCCGCGGCGGGAAGTCTATTAGCGGCGCAGGCCGAGCTTTTCAATCAGCGCCTTGTAGCGCTCGACGTCCTTCTTCTTCAGGTAGTCGAGCAGGCTGCGGCGGCGGTTGACCATCTGCAGCAGGCCACGGCGGCTGTGGTGGTCCTTCTTGTGTTCCTTGAAGTGGCCGGTCAGCAGTTCGATGCGGGCGGTCAGCAGGGCCACCTGGACTTCCGGCGAACCGGTGTCGTTGGTGCCGCGGGCGTTGGCTTCAATAACCTTCTGGGTGTCGATCGACATTTCGTGTTTTCTCTTGGATGCGTGGCCGGCAGGAACGTACTGGACGCACCGCGCAGCTCGCCGATTGATAGAACCCCGGCCGACGGCCGGAGGGTGCCCCTACAAGGGCCGCAAAATTGTAACGACCTCAACCATTTGCCACAAGGCGCGTCAGGGTTCGGCGCCTGTCCCATTCAGAGATTGAACCGGCGCTGCGGTGCCAGGCGGCCGTCGGACTCCACCTGGCCCAGTCCCAGCGGAGCACCTTCCGCCCCGAAAACCGCCACCAGCCCGACCGGCCAGGCCGGATTGCGCAGACGCTGACCCATGCAGAACCGGGCCGCCTGCCCCTCATCCAGATCAACCCGGCCAAAGTGGACCAGCCCGTCCTGGATCGGAAGCAGCCATTGCAGCAGCGCCGCCTCATCGCCGCTCTCGGCCACTTCCCGCAGCGCATCCAGCCCGATCATCCGCGGCGACAGGAACGGCTCCACCCACAGGCGGCGCAGCGCGGTGATGTGCGCCCCGCAGCCCAGCAGTTCGCCCAGATCCCTGGCAATGCTGCGGATATAGGTGCCCGAACCACAGGTCACGCGCAGCGACAGCTGCTCGCTCTCCTGCGCCAGCACCTCGATGGCCTGTACGTGGACTTCCCGCTCCGGGGCCTCGATGGCATCCCCGCGCCGGGCCTTCACATACAACGGCTCCCCGCCCTGCTTGAGCGCGGAATAGATCGGGGCGCGCTGGCGGATATGCCCGGTCAGGGTCGCCAGCGCCGCGTCCAGTGCCTGTCGGGGGATGGCCGGCACCGGGCGCTCACGCAGCACGACCCCGTCGGCATCGTCGGTATCGGTGGTACGCCCCAGCGCGATCTGAGCGTCGTAGGCCTTGGCCGAGCCCAGCAGCAGCCCGGCAATCTTGGTCGCCTCGCCGAAGCACAACGGCAGCAGGCCGGTGGCCAGCGGGTCCAGGCTGCCGGTATGCCCCCCCTTCTCGGCACGGAACAGGCGGCGCGCCACCTGCAGCGCGGTGTTGGAGCTCATGCCGGCGGGCTTGTCGAGCAGGACGATGCCATCCAGGCGACGGAATGAAATACGGGGACGCATGCAACACCCTACTCGGGCCGGCACGGCAATGCCGGACGGGAATCAGGAAATCATCGGCGCCGTGCGTGGCGCCGGCCAGATATGACAACAGCCCTTGCGGGCTGCTGCTTCACTCTTCGTCGGAGCTCGACGGCGGATGTTTGTCCGACAGGTCGCGCAGCAGGTTGTCGATGCGCTCGCCGCGGTCCACCGAGTCGTCGTAGTGGAAATGCAGCTCCGGCACGTGCCGCAGCTTCATTGCCCGGGCCAGCGCCATGCGCAGCTCCACCGACAGCTCACGCAGGCCCTTCACCGCCTCGGCCGAGCGTTCCGGCATCAGTGCGGTGACGAACACCTTGGCATGGGCCATGTCGCGGGTGACCTCCACGTCCGAGACGCTGACCGATGGCAGCCCGTGCTCACGCACGGCGGCATGCACCAGCGTGCCCAGATCACGACGGATCTGCGCGGAAACTCGGTCGGTACGGTGGAAAGTCTTTGGCACGTTTTCTGGCTCGTTTGAATATTGCGTTGATGAAGCGGGACCGGCCCGCCATGGGGCGGACCGGTCCGTGGTGCGATTACAGCGTACGCGGCACTTCGATGCGCTCGAAGCATTCGATCTGGTCGCCGGCCTTCACATCGTTGTAGGCCTTCACGCCGATACCGCATTCGGTACCGTTGCGAACCTCCTCGACGTTCTCCTTGAAGCGGCGCAGCGATTCCAGTTCGCCCTCGAACACCACCACGCTGTCGCGCAGCACGCGGATCGGCTTGTTCCGCTTGACCACGCCCTCGACCACCATGCAGCCGGCGATCGCGCCCAGCTTCGAGCTGCGGAACACGTCGCGGACCTCGGCGATACCGATGATCTCTTCGCGGATTTCCACGCCGAGCAGACCGGAGGCCACCTGCTTCACCTGGTCGATCACGTCATAGATGATCGAGAAGTAACGCAGGTCCACGCCATTGGATTCAATGATGCGACGGGCCGAAGCATCCGCACGCACGTTGAAGCCGATCACGGTGGCCTTGGAAGCGGCGGCCGAATTGGCGTCCGACTCGGTGATGCCGCCCACGCCGGAGTGGATCACGTTGATGCGGATGTCGTCGTTGGACAGGCCCACCAGCGACTGGCTCAGTGCCTGCACCGAACCCTGGACATCGGCCTTGATCAGCAGGTTCAACACCTGCTGGCCTTCGCCCTTGCCCAGCTGCGCCATGATGTCTTCCATGCGGCTGCCCGCGGTGGCGACCAGACGCGATTCACGGCGCTTGGTCTCACGCTGCTGGGCGACATCCTTGGCCAGGCGCTCGTCTTCAACGACGACAAAATCATCGCCCGCTTCCGGCACGCCGGACAGACCCAGCACCTGCACCGGGATCGACGGGCCGGCTTCGGCCACCTGGCGACCGGTCTCGTCGAACAGCGCACGCACGCGGCCGTACTGGATGCCGCACACCAGGTAGTCACCCTTCTTGAGCTGACCCTGCTGCACCAGCACCGTCGCGACCGGGCCACGGCCCTTGTCCAGCGAGGACTCGATTACCACGCCCGCCGCGCGGCCTTCGGCCACGGCCTTCAGCTCAAGCAGTTCGGCCTGGATCGAAATCGCGTCCAGCAGGTCATCAATGCCCTGGCCGGTCTTGGCGGAGATTTCCACCATCTGCGTATCGCCACCGAAGTCTTCGGCCACGACCTGCTCGGCGAGCAGTTCGTTCTTGACCCGCATCGGGTCGGCCGAGGACTTGTCCATCTTGTTGATCGCCACCACGATCGGCGCGTTGGCGGCACGGGCGTGCTGGATGGCTTCCTTGGTCTGCGGCATGACGCCGTCGTCGGCGGCTACGACCACCACCACCACGTCGGTCAGCTGCGCGCCACGGGCACGCATCGAGGTGAACGCGGCATGGCCCGGGGTATCCAGGAAGCTGATCACGCCCTTCGGCGTATCCACGTGGTAGGCACCGATGTGCTGGGTGATGCCACCGGCTTCGCCATTGGCGACCTTGGTGCGGCGGATGTAATCCAGCAGCGAGGTCTTGCCGTGGTCGACGTGGCCCATGATGGTGACCACCGGCGGACGCGGCACGGCGTCGCCCTGGTCGGCATCGGTGATGGCCAGCAGTGCGTCTTCGGCATCGTTGGTGTCCGCGCGCACGGCCTTGTGGCCGAGCTCTTCGGTCACCAGCACGGCGGTGTCGTGGTCGATGGACTGGGTGATGGTGGCCATCACGCCCATCTTGAACAACGCCTTGACCACTTCGCCGCCCTTCAGGGCCAGCTTCTGCGCCAGATCGGCAACGGTAACGGTCTCGCCGATGGCGATCTCGCGCACGACCGGTGCGGTCGGACGCTCGAAGCCATGGCTGCCACCGCCGCCACGCGACTGTTCATTGCCACGACGGCCCTGCGGCGCACGGCTGCCCGGGCGACCACGCGAATTATTGTTGTTGCTGTTGCCGCGACGCGCACGGTCCGATGCCGACAGGTGCAGCTGGCCACCGAAACGGTTGCCGCCATCGTTGTCCGCGCCCTGCGTGCCACGTGCCTTGCCCGGCTTGGCATGCGACGACGGTGCGCGATCCTCGCGGATCGGCGCACGCGGTGCAGCCGGTGCCGCGGCATGACGCGGCGCCTTGGCCACCGGCTCGCTTGCTGCCTCGGTCGCCGCCGGCTTTGCAAGCTTGGCCTTGGCCGCTTCTTCGGCGGCGATGCGCTCGGCTTCGATACGCTGGCGCTCGGCGTCCTCGGCCGCCTTCTGGCGGGCGATTTCCTCGTCGCGGGCACGGTCCTTCTCGGCCAGCATGCGCTGCTCGTCGAGATTGCGCTGACGCGATTCCTCGAGCTTGCGCAGGATTTCGGCGCGCTCCTCGTCCGGCGTCATCGCAGGCTTGCCACCTTCCGGCTTGACGTAGGTACGCTTCTGGCGCACCTCGACGTTGACCGTGGTCTTGCTGCGACCGGCATTGACCGTCACTTCCTGGTGCTTGCGACGGGCCAGGGTGATCTTCTTCGGGGCGCCTTCGGCACCCTCGTCGGCGGGCGACTCATCCTTGCCGTGCGAACGGCGGAGGAATCCCAGAAGCTTCACTTTCTCGGTGCTGGTCACGACCTGGTCGGGACCGCTGAACTTCATGCCGGCCTGGGCCAGCTGCTCCAGCAGTTTCTCGACCGGCGTGTTGACCAGTTCGGCGAGCTTGCGGATGGTGGTTTGCTGCGACATTCGGATCCTATGATCTTGTTGGCGCCCCCTCGACACGAACGAAGGCAGCGCGGAGTCTACGCCCTGAGCGGCTCAGGGCACTGTTCATCGCTGGCTCATTCGCCGCGCTCCAGGCGGGCGATCTCCTCGGCGCGGGCGGCGAGGACCAGCGCTGCGGCGCGCTCAAGATCCATACCCTCGATACCGAACTCCAGGATCTCGTCGGCAGCCAGGTCCGACAGATCCTCACTCGTACGCACGCCATGACCGGCCAGCGCGTACGCGGTTGCTTCATCCATGCCCTTCAATGCCAGCAGGTCATCCGCAGGCACGCCGCCCTCGGCGCCCTCTTCCACGGCCAGCGCCTCGTTGAGCAGCGCGTCGCGGGCGCGGGCACGCAGTTCCTCGACGATGTCCTCGTCGAAGCCTTCCACGGCCAGCAGCTCGCCGACCGGCACGTACGCGATTTCTTCCACGGTGCCGAAACCTTCGGACACCAGGATGCCGGCAATTTCCTCGTCCACTTCCAGCTTGTCCATGAACAGCTGACGGGCGACGGCCTGCTCGGCCTCGGACTTGGCGGTCACCTGGTCCTGGGTCATCACATTCAGCTGCCAACCGGTCAGACGGCTGGCCAGACGCACGTTCTGGCCGCCCTTGCCGATAGCCTGGGCCAGGCGGTCTTCGGCCACGGCCAGGTCCATCGAATGCTTCTCTTCATCGACGATGATCGACTGCACTTCGGCAGGCGCCATCGCATTGATGACGAAGTTGGCCGGGTTCTCGTTCCACAGCACGATGTCCACGCGCTCGCCATTGAGCTCGTTGGACACGGCCTGGACGCGCGAACCGCGCATGCCGATGCAGGCGCCGATCGGATCGGTGCGGCTGTCATGGGCCAGCACGGCAATCTTGGCACGGTCGCCCGGGTCGCGGGCACAGGCCTTGATTTCCACCAGGCCCTGGCCGACTTCCGGCACCTCGAGTTTGAACAGCTCGATCATGAATTCCGGGGCAGCGCGGCTGATGAACAGCTGCGGACCACGCGGCTCCGAACGCACTTCGGCCAGGTAACCGCGCACGCGGTCGCCGGCGCGCAGCACGTCGCGCGGGATGCCCTTGTCCTTCGGGATGAAGGCCTCGGCGTTGCCGCCCAGGTCCACGTAGATGTTGCCGCGCTCGGCACGCTTGACCACGCCGGTGACCAGCTCGCCGACGCGATCCTTCCATGCATCGACCACCTGCTGGCGCTCGGCCTCGCGCACGCGCTGCACGATGACCTGCTTGGCGGCCTGGGCGGCGATGCGGCCGAAATCCGGGTTCTCGATCTGTTCTTCGATGTAGTCACCGATCTCGACGCCATCGGCCTCGTCGATCGCGTCCATCATGCGGATCTGGCGGTCCGGCGATTCCATCACCACGTCGTCGGCGACCACTTCCCAGCGACGGAAGGTCTCGTAGCTGCCGTCCTTCTGGTTGATCGACACGCGCGCCAGCACGTCCTGGTCGATGTAACGCTTCTTCGCCGCGGAGGCGAGCGCTGCTTCGATCGCGTCGAAAATCACTTCGCGCGGCACGCCCTTCTCGTTGGCGACTGCGTCAACTACCAGCAAAAGTTCCTTGCTCATCGGCTCACTCCGCGCGCGGCTTTTTGGCCGCCGTTTCGTTATTGGATTTGTTCTTGGCCTTGTCGCCCTTCTTCGGGGCCGGGCCGGCGGGTTTGGTCGGCGCCAGGCCCAGTGCGGCCCAGTCCGGAATGATGCGTGCCTTGTCGATGTTGTCGAACGCGGCCACGAACGGCTTGCCGTCGACGATGAACGTCACGGTGCCCTGCGCGTGGTCCACCGCGGCGATCTCGCCCTGCAGGCGGCGGCGGCTCTCCTGCGGCAGCTTCAGGCCGACCTTGGCGGACTGGCCAAGCTGCTGCTCGAACTGTTCCAGCGTGAACAACGGACGGTCCACGCCCGGCGAGGAGACTTCCAGCGTGTAGTTGCCGCTGATCGGGTCTTCCACGTCCAGTTGCGCCGACACTTCGCGGCTGACCCGCTCGCAGTCGTCGACATTGACCATGCGCTCGGGCTGTTCGGCCAGCGGCACGTCGATGTACAGGCGCAGGGTTGCACCGCCGGGGGCCGGCAGATACTCGGCGCCCAACAAATCGAGCCCCAGCGCTTGCACGGTGGGGCCCAGCAGATTCGCGATTTCAGTAGCCTTGTCGCTCACAGCCTGCCTTGGTTCGGTAAATGGGGACTGGTACCACCCAGCCGGGATTTTCCGTTGTCCGGAAACAACAAAGGACCCTATTGGGCCCTTTGTCCGGTTGAAATCCGGTGACTGGATTCCGGTTGCAAGAACGGAAGCAAACGTTCTTGCGAGCCCAGACTTTGGCTTCAATCGACATTGTCGCAGAAACCGAAGCTGGTAGCGGGGGCAGGATTTGAACCTGCGACCTTCGGGTTATGAGCCCGACGAGCTGCCAGACTGCTCCACCCCGCAGCAGAAGCGGAATTATGAAGTAACTTGGATCAGATTGCAACCCTTATTTACTTCACTTGTTTCTCCGATCTTCCGGAGAAACCCGAGGAATTGACTCCCCGGCGAACCACCTTCCGGTGATTCCGGCAGCGCCGCGTCGCGTTGCTGCCGTCAAATCAGGATGTGAATATTACACGATTCACATCTTTGTGTAACTGTTTTTTGAAAATTATTACGACAAATGTGCAAATGCCGTGCGCATCCACTGCAGGATCGGCCCCAGGCCCAGCGGCAGGAACAGCAGCAGGACCGAATTCACGCCCAGCACGATGCCCAGGATGCGGTCGTTGTTGCGCGGCAGCGCCTCGCCCACCGGCTCATCGAAGTACATGACCTTGATGACACGCAGGTAGTAGAAGCAACCGATCACCGCGCAGATCACGCCGACCATGGCCAGCCACAGCAGGTCGCCGTTGATTGCAGCACCCAGCACCGCCAGCTTGGTCCAGAAACCCAGGAACGGCGGGATACCGGCCAGCGACGCCATGATGCACAGGACCAGACCGGCCATCCACGGGCTGCGGGCATTCAGGCCCTTGAAGTCCTCGATGTTCTCGGCCTCGAAGCCGGCACGCGACAGCGCGATGATCGCGCCGAACGAAGCCGTCGACATGATGGCGTAAGCCACCGCGTAAAACATCGCGGCCGAATAGCCCTGCTCGCCACCACCGGCAACGCCCATCAGCAGGAAGCCGATGTGGGAGACCGTGGAGTAGGCCAGCATGCGCTTGAGGTTGGTCTGCGCGATAGCCATCAGGTTGCCGACGATCAGCGACAGCGCGGCCAGGCCGGCCAGCACATACTGCAGTTCGGTCGACAATGGGCCCACGCCCATTTCCAGCAGGCGGTAAGCCATGCCGAACGCGGCCAGCTTCGGTGCCGAGCTGATGAACAGCGCGATCGGCGCCGGGGCGCCCTGGTACACGTCCGGCAGCCACATGTGGAACGGCGCGGCGCCCAGCTTGAAGGCAACGCCGGCGACCATGAACACCGCGCCGGTCAGCAACAGCAGGCGCTCGTCGGAATGGGCGATGGCGCCGTGGATGACGTCCAGGTGCAGCGAGCCGGTGGCGCCATAGATCAGCGACATGCCGTACAACAGCAGGCCCGAGGCCAGCGAACCCAGCACGATGTACTTCATGCCGGCTTCGGCGGCGAGCTTGTTCTCGCGGTTGCTGGCAACCAGCGCATACGAACACAGCGCCAGCAGCTCCAGGCCCAGGTAGACCATCAGCAGGCTGCCGGCCGACACCAGGATCATCATGCCGGCGGTGGCGAACAGGATCAGCACCGGGATCTCGCCCTGGTACAGGTTACGTTCGCGCAGGTAGCTCCAGCCGTAGATCAGGCTCAGGCCACTGACCAGCACCACCACCGTCTTCATGATGTCGGCGGCGTTGTCGCGGATGAACATGCCATGGAACACCTCACCCTGCCCGCCCACGCCACCCAGCAGCAGGCCGAAGGCGACGGCCAGCACGGCCACCGAGATGAAGTGGGTCCAGACCTTGTGCCGGTTGCTGATGAACAGATCGAGGATCAGCAGGGCAAAGGCGCCACCAATCACCACCAGTTCTGGCAGCAACGGCGGGAGGTCGGCGGTGGTCAACGGCAGAAGCGTCGGCGTTGTCATCATCAAATCCTGGAATCAATACTCTCGACGGGCCGCTTACAGCAGCTTGCTCGATGCGATCTGCATCGCCAGCTTGGCGATGGACGGCTCCATCAGGTCGGTCAGCGGCTTGGGATAGAAGCCCAGCACCAGCGTGCCGACGGCGAACACACCCAACACCAGCCATTCACGACCGTTGATGTCCTTCAGTTCGGCCACATGGGCATTGCCCACCTCGCCGAAGAACACGCGCTTGTACAGCCACAGCGAGTACGCGGCGCTGATGATCAGCGTGGTCGCCGCACCCAGTGCCACCAGCGGGTTCCACTGGAAGGACGCCAGCACGATCATGAATTCACCCACGAAGCCGCTGGTACCCGGCAGGCCCGAGTTGGCCATGAAGAACAGCAACGCGAAGGTGGCGAACCACGGCATCACGTTGACCACGCCGCCGTAATCGGCGATGCGGCGGCTGTGCATGCGGTCGTACAGCACGCCCACGCAGGAGAACATCGCACCGGACACGAAGCCGTGCGAGATCATCTGCACCATGGCGCCCTGCAGGCCCAGGCGGGCGGCGTCGGCGTTGCCGGCCTCACGCACCAGCCACAGCGCGGTGAACGTGCCGAGGGTGACGAAACCCATGTGTGCGACCGACGAATAGGCGATCAGCTTCTTCATGTCGTCCTGCACCATCGCGACCAGGCCGACGTAGATCACCGCCACCAGCGACAGCGCGATCACCAGCCATGCCCACTCGGCGCTGGCGTCCGGCACGATCGGCAGGTTGAAGCGCAGGAAGCCGTAGCCACCGATCTTCAGCGCGATGGCAGCCAGGATCACCGAACCGGCGGTCGGCGCTTCCACGTGCGCATCCGGCAGCCAGGTGTGCACCGGGAACATCGGCACCTTGACCGCGAAGGCGATCAGGAAGGCGAAGAAGATCCACGTCTGTTCCTTGGCCGACAGCTGCAGCTGGTACAGGTCGGCCAGCTGGAAGCTGCCGCCCTTCAGGTACAGGTAGATCAGCGCCACCAGCATCAGCACCGAGCCGAGGAAGGTGTACAGGAAGAACTTCATGGCCGCGTAGATGCGACGCGGGCCGCCCCAGACGCCGATGATCAGGAACATCGGGATCAGCATGGCTTCGAAGAACACGTAGAACAGCATCGCGTCGGTGGCGGCGAAGATGCCGACCGTGACGCCTTCCAGGATCAGGAAGGCGGCGACGTACTGGTTCACGCGCTTGTCGACCACGCCCCAGGCGCCGATCAGGGCCAGCACGCCGACCAGGGTGGTCAGCAGCACCAGCGCGATGGCGATGCCATCGACGGCGAGGTTGTAGCCGATACCGAAGGCCGGGATCCACGGATGCTGCTCGACGAACTGCATCACGTCGGCGCCGCCGCGGTCATAGCCGCTGAGCAGGCCGAGGCTCAACAGGAAGGTGAGCAATGCCACCGCCAGCGACGCCCAACGGGCGGCCTGGGCGTTGCGCACGGCGAGGATCAACGCACCGCCGATGATCGGCAGCCAGATGAGAACACTAAGTAGGGGCCAGTTCGACACGTCTTCTATTCCGTACAGGTCAACGCCAGAAATGCATCAGCAGGCCCAGCAGGGCAATCAGGCCGATGATCATCGCGAAGGCGTAGTGGTAGAGGAAACCGGATTGGGTGCGGCGCAGCAGGTTGGCAGCCAGGTCGACCAGACGGGCCGAACCATTCACCGCCACACCGTCGACGACCGTGCTGTCCACGGCACGGGCGGCCTTGCCGAGCTGCACACCACCGCCGGCAAAGCCGTCGATCCAGAGCTTGTCGAAGCCGTACTTGTTTTCCAGCACCGAAACCAGCGGTGCCAGGTTCTTGCGCGCCTGACCGGCCAGTTCCGGCTTCCAGACGTAGAACACCCACGCCAGGATGAAGCCCGCAACCGTCAGCCAGAACGCCGGCATCATCATGCCGTGCAGCGCGTAGGCCACCGAGCCGTGCCAGAACTCCTTGCCCACGGCGGCGATGGTGTCGCGTGCCGGGTCGTAGAAATCGACGATGCCGGTAAAGAACGACATGGCCTGGCCCGGCACGCCACCCTCGGCGGCATGACCCTCCCAGCCGGTGCCGAACAGCATCGGGCCAATGGTGAAGAAGCCGATCAGGATGGACGGGATGGCCAGCAGGATCAGCGGCACCGTCACCACCAACGGCGACTCGTGCGGCTCGTGGGCGCCGTGACCGTGGTGGTCATCGTGGCCATGGCCGTGATGGCCGTGGTCATCGTGCGCGTCACGGAAGCGCTCCTTGCCGAAGAAGGTCAGGAACAGCAGGCGGAAGCTGTAGAAGCTGGTGACGATCACGCCACCAAGCACCGCCCAGTAGCCATACGTGGCCACCCAGCTGGACGAATGCTGCGCGTGGTGCGCGGCGGCTTCGATGATGGTGTCCTTGGAGTAGAAGCCCGCGAAGAACGGGGTGCCGACCAGGGCCAGCGTACCGATCCACATGGTGATGTGGGTGATCGGCATGTACTTGCGCAGGCCGCCCATCTTCAGCATGTTCTGCTCGTGGTGCATGCCGATGATCACCGAGCCGGCACCCAGGAACAGCAGCGCCTTGAAGAAGGCGTGGGTCATCAGGTGGAACACGGCGCCCGAGTAGGCGGACACGCCCAGGGCAACGGTCATGTAGCCCAGCTGCGACAGCGTCGAGTAGGCAACCACGCGCTTGATGTCGCTCTGCACGATGCCGATCAGGCCGGTGAAGAAGGCCGTGGTCGCACCGATGAACAGGATGAAGTCCAGCGCGGTCTGCGACAGCTCGAACAGCGGCGACATGCGGGTGACCATGAAGATGCCCGCGGTCACCATCGTCGCAGCATGGATCAGCGCCGAGATCGGGGTCGGGCCCTCCATCGAGTCCGGCAGCCACACGTGCAGCGGCACCTGGGCCGACTTGCCCATCGCGCCGATGAACAGGCAGATGCAGATCACGGTGGCGATCGACCACTGGTGGTCACCGATCAGCTGCACCATGGCATGGCCGGTGGCATCGGTACCCAGCACGGTGCCGGCATTGGCGAACACGGTGGCGTAGTCCAGCGTCCCGAACGCCCACAGGATGCCGCCGATGCCCAGCAGGAAGCCGAAGTCACCGACGCGGTTGACCAGGAAGGCCTTCATGTTGGCGAAGATGGCGCTGGGCTTCTTGAAGTAGAAGCCGATCAGCAGGTACGACACCAGACCCACCGCTTCCCAGCCGAAGAACAGCTGCAGGAAGTTGTTGCTCATCACCAGCGTGAACATCGAGAAGGTGAACAGCGAGATGTAGCTGAAGAAGCGCTGGTAGCCGTCGTCCTCGGACATGTAGCCGATGGAGTAGATGTGCACCAGCAGCGATACGAAGCTCACCACCACCATCATCATGGCGGTCATGCGATCGATCATGAAGCCGACGTGGGCCGCGTACTGGCCGACCTCGAAGAAGGTGTAGATGTTCTGGTTGAACGGCTGCGCCCCACCCCACAGCAGCTGGTACAGCGTGTGTGCGGACAGCACGAAGCTGATCGCCACGCCGAGGATGGTGATGTATTGGGCGCCCTTGCGCCCGACCTGGCGTCCGAAGAGGCCGGCGATGATGCTGCCGAACAGTGGTGCGAGCACCACTGCGATCAACAGACTCTTGGAGAGAGTGATTTCCATCTCGGATCAGCCCTTCAGCGAATCAACTTCGCCCACGTTGATGGTGTGGCGAGTACGGAACAAGGTCACCAGGATCGCGAGGCCGATTGCAGCTTCGGCTGCGGCCACGGTCAGGATGAAGAACACGAACAGCTGGCCGGCGGTACCGCCCAGCTCACGCGAGAAGGCGATGAAGTTGATGTTGACCGACAGCAGCATCAGTTCGATCGACATCAGCAGCACGATGATGTTCTTCCGGTTCAGGAAGATGCCGGCGACGGAGATGCAGAACATCACCGCGCCCAGCGCGAGCATATGGCCCAGGGAAATCATGGCTTGGCCTCCTCGCCACCTTCGTTGTTCGCTTGCACCTGCACCACCGGCTTCTCGGCAGCCATCTTGACGATGCGCAGGCGATCTTTTGCCTTGACCATGGTCTGCTCGGTCGGGCTCTGCGTCTTCAGGCCCTGACGGCGGCGCAGGGTCAGCATCACGGCTGCCACCACGGCGACGGTCAGGATCACTGCGGCGAACTCGAACGGCAGCAGGTATTCGGTGAACAGGCTGCGCGCCAGCCAAGTGATGTTGGAGGTGTCCGCGGCGACCGCGGCGGCGTTGTCCACGGGGAACGGCGCCATGCGGGCCTTGATGCCGATCAGGGTCAGCATCTGCACCAGCATCACCACCGCGACCACCAGGCCCACCGGCAGGTAGCGCACCCAGCCTTCACGCAGGTTGGTGGTATCGATGTCCAGCATCATCACCACGAACAGGAACAACACCATCACCGCACCGACGTACACCAGCACCAGCGTGACGCCCAGGAACTCGGCCCCCACCAGCAGCCACACGCAGGCCACCGAGAAGAAGGTCAGGATCAGGCACAGCACGGCATACACCGGGTTGCGCACGCTAATCACCGACGCGGCCGAAATGCCCGCGATGATCGAGAAGAACCAGAAAGCGATATTTACCCAATCCATCTCGAGACCTCAGCGGAAAGCAGCGTCGGCGGCGCGGCGCTCGGCGATTTCGGTTTCAAGCCGATCGCCGATGGCCAGCAGCTGCGGCTTGGTGATGATGTTTTCGCCACGCTTCTCGAAGTGGTACTCGAGAATGTGGGTCTCGACGATCGAGTCCACCGGGCAGCTTTCCTCGCAGAAGCCGCAGAAGATGCACTTGAACAGATCGATCTCGTAACGCGTGGTGCGGCGGGTGCCGTCCTCGCGCTTGGCCGAGTCGATGGTGATGGCCAGCGCCGGGCACACCGCTTCGCACAGCTTGCAGGCGATGCAGCGCTCTTCACCGTTGGGATAACGGCGCAGGGCGTGCAGGCCGCGGAAGCGCGGCGACTGCGGGAACTTCTCCATCGGGTACAGCACGGTGTACTTGGGCTTGAACGTGTACTTCAACGTCAGCCACAGGCCTCCGAGCAGCTCCAGGAGCAGCAGGCTCTTGAAATAGTGGGTGATCTTATTCATGAATCAAACGCCCTTCTGGATCACGCCGTAGAACACCATCAGTGCCGTCACCGCGATCCAGAAAATGGTCAGCGGGATGAACACCTTCCAACCCAGACGCATGATCTGGTCGTAACGGAAACGCGGGAAGCTGGCACGGAACCAGATGTAGGCGCTGGCGAAGAACAGCACCTTGAGCAGCAGCCACGGCCAGCCACCGTCCCAGATCCAGTTGATCCACGGCGATACATCGCCGCTGACCCAACCCTGCAGCGGGCTCAGCCAGCCACCCAGGAAGAAGATCGAGATCAGGAAGCTGACCAGGATCATGTTGGCGTATTCGGCCAGGAAGAACAGCGCGAACGCACCGCCGGAGTACTCGACCATGTGGCCGGCGACGATTTCCGACTCGCCTTCCACCACATCGAACGGCGCGCGGTTGGTCTCGGCGACGCCGGACACCCAGTACACGACGAACAGCGGCAGCAGCGGCAGCAGGAACCAGTCGAACAGACCCGAATCACCCTTCTGCGCCAGCACGATGTCGGTCAGGTTCAGGCTGCCGGCGGCGATCATCACGCCGACCAATGCGAAGCCCATCGCGATTTCGTAGCTGACCACCTGGGCGGCCGAACGCATCGCACCGAGGAAGGCGTACTTCGAGTTGGACGCCCAACCGGCCAGGATCACGCCGTACACGCCCAGCGAGGTCATCGCCAGCAGGTACAGCAGGCCGACGTTGGCGTTGGACAGCACCAGCTTGTAGTCGAAGGGCACCACCGCCCACGCCGCGAACGACGGCGCCAGCACGATCAGCGGCGCGATGACGTACATCGCCTTGTGCGCGCTGGCCGGAGCGATGATTTCCTTGAACAGCAGCTTGGTGACGTCAGCGAAGGCCTGCAGCAGGCCGCCGAGGCCCACGTACATGGGCCCGTGGCGGACGTGCATCCAGCCGATCAGCTTGCGCTCCCACAACACGTAGAACGCCACCGAGATGATCACCGGCATCGCGATGAGCAGGATCTTCAGCACCGTCCACAGGACGATGCCGATGTCGCCCAGGGCGAGGAACCACTGGTGCAGCGGGTCGACCGCGTTCAACAGCAACTCGTTCATGCAGCCACCACCGTTACACGTGCGGCACCCAGCGGCGCGGTCGCGCCGTGGCCCGATTCAATCCAAACCGTACCGGCGGCGACGCGCGCGTCGACCACCACCGGCAGCGTGGCACGACCGGCATCATTGCCGACCTTTGCCATCTGGCCCTCGCCCAGCGACAGGCGCGCGGCATCGTCGGCATTGAGCACGATGCGCGGGTCGGTGTTGAGCGGATGTGCCTGCAGTGCCTGGGCACGGCGGACGACGGCATCGGTGCGGTAGATGGCCGGGGTCGAAGCGACCTCCAGGCCCTCGCCCGCCACCTGCGGCTGCGCCGAAGCGGCCACCTTGACCGACACCGGCGCGATGCTCGCGCGCAGGCCGACCAGATCGGTGAAGCCAAAACCGGCCAATTGCATGTCACCGCCCAGCGCACGCAGCACGCGCCAGCCCTCGCGGGCCTCGCCCTGCAGCTTGCCACCGGCACGGGCGACCTGCTCGCGGCCGTCGAGGTTGGTCAGCGTGCCGTCGACCTCCGGCAGCGCGCCGATCGGCAGGATCAGGTCGGCGACGTCGCGGGTCGAGGCACAGGCGTACTGGCTGAAGGACACCACCTTGGCACCGGCCAGCGCCTTGCGGGCGGCGTTGGTGTCGGCGAAGTCTAGGCCCGGCTCGATGCCGTACAGCACGTAGGCCTTGCGCGGCTGCGCCAGCATCGCGTTGACGTCCTTGCCGGCCGGCAGCACGCCGACGCGCGACAGGCCAACGGCATTGGCGCCCTGCGGGATGCGGCACAGCTTGGCGCCGGTGGCGGCGGCGAATGCACTGGCGGCCGAACGGATCGCGGCGGCCTGCGGGTGATTCTCGGCAATCGCACCGACGATGATGACGGTGTTGGCACCGCCCTTCACCGCATCGACCAGCTGTGCGTTGCCCAACGCCTCGACGAATCGCGACGGGGCGACGATCTGCTTGCCGGCCAGCTTGAAGGCGAAGTCGAACTCCACCGGGTTGACCGCGAAGATCTGCGCGCCACGCTGGGTCTGCGCCTTGCGCAGGCGGGCATGCAGCAGCGGCAGTTCGTGGCGGATGTTGCTACCCAGCACGACGATGCGGTCGGCGTTCTCGATGTCGGCCAGCGAGGCGCCGAACACTTCGGCAACCGGCGCGTCGGAGAAGTCCCGGTTGTTGATGCGGTGGTCGATGTTGTTCGAACCCAGGCCGGCGGCCAGACGAGCCAGCAGCGCGCCTTCCTCGTTGGAGGTCGACGGATGCACCAGCACGCCGAGGTCGTCACCACGGTTGGCGTCAAGGATCTCGCGGGCGGCGGCCAGGCCTTCGGCCCAGCTCACTTCCTTCCACTCGCCGTTGACCTTCTGCAGCGGCTTGATCGCACGATCAGCGGCATACAGGCCCTGGTGCGAGTAACGATCGCGGTCGGACAGCCAGCACTCGTTGACCAGCTCGTTGTCACGCGGCACCGCGCGCAGCACTTCGCCGCGGCGCACATGCAGGAACAGGTTCGAGCCCATCGCGTCGTGGTAACCCAGCGACTCGCGCGCGGTCAGCTCCCACGGGCGTGCCTTGAACTGGAACACCTTGTTGGTCAGCGCGCCAACCGGGCACACGTCGATGACGTTGCCGGACAGCTCGGTGGTCAGCGGCTTGCCGTCGTAGGTGCCGATCTGCAGGTTCTCGCCGCGCGACATGCCACCCAGCTCGTAGGTGCCCGCCACTTCGGCGGTGAAGCGCACGCAGCGGGTGCACTGGATGCAGCGGGTCATCTCGGTGGCGACCAGCGGACCCATGTCCTCGTCGGCCACCACGCGCTTGCGCTCGTTGAAGCGGCTGACCGAACGGCCGTAGCCCAGCGAGACGTCCTGCAGCTCGCACTCACCGCCCTGGTCGCAGATCGGGCAGTCCAGCGGGTGGTTGATGAGCAGGAACTCCATCACCGAACGCTGGTACTTGAGTGCCTTCTCGTTGCGGGTCTGGATCTTCATGCCATCCATGACCGGGGTCGCGCACGCCGGCGACGGCTTGGGCGACTTTTCAACGTCGACCAGGCACATGCGGCAGTTGGCGGCGATCGGCAGCTTCTCGTGGTAGCAGAAGCGCGGGATCGGGATGCCGGCCTTGTCGGCGGCCTGGATGATCATCGAACCCTTGGGCACGACCAGCGCCTGGCCATCGATCT
This sequence comes from Stenotrophomonas sp. ATCM1_4, assembly GCF_004348115.1. GTDB lineage: Bacteria > Pseudomonadota > Gammaproteobacteria > Xanthomonadales > Xanthomonadaceae > Stenotrophomonas > Stenotrophomonas capsici. The sequence continues at coordinate 2,132,216 of NZ_QPFB01000001.1, forward strand.
CGATCGAGACGTGGTCCGGCGGCACGTTTGGATTTACCGGTTGCGCGCTCATGCGGCAGCAGCCTCCACCTTCTTGCCGTCAACCATCGAATGACCGTTGACGATGTAGTACTCGAATTCGTCCCAGAACTGGCGCAGGAAACCCTGGATTGGCCATGCCGCCGCTTCACCGAACGCGCAGATGGTGTGGCCTTCGATCTGGCCGGCCACCGTCTTGAGCTGGTGCAGGTCGTCCATCGTGGCCTGGCCGGCGACGATGCGCTCCAGCACGCGGTGCATCCAGCCGGTGCCTTCACGGCACGGGGTGCACTGGCCGCAGGATTCCTTGTGGAAGAACTGGCTGATGCGGCAGGCGAACTTGACGCAGCACACGCTGTCATCCAGCACCACGATCGCACCCGAACCCAGGCCGGAGCCCAGCGCACGGATGGTGTCGTAGTCCATCGGCAGGTCCTTGAGTTGCTCGGCGGTCAGCACCGGCATCGAGACACCACCCGGGATCGCCGCCTTCAGCTTGCGGCCCGGGCGCAGGCCACCGGCCATTTCCAGCAGCGTGTCGAACGTGGTGCCCAGCGGCACTTCGAAGTTGCCGCCCTTGGTGACGCAACCGGAGACCGAGAAGCACTTCGGGCCGCCGTTGTTGGTCAGGCTCAGGCCCTTGAACCACTCCGGACCGTTGCGGATGATCGCCGGCACCGAGCCGTAGGTCTCGGTGTTGTTGATCGTCGACGGCTTGCCGTACAGGCCGAAGTTGGCCGGGAACGGCGGCTTGTAGCGCGGCTGGCCCTTCTTGCCTTCCAGCGATTCCATCAGCGCGGTTTCTTCGCCGCAGATATAGGCGCCGGCGCCCAGCGCACCGTAGATGTCGATGTCCACGCCGCTGCCCAGCACGTTCTTGCCCAGCCAGCCATGCTTGTAGGCATCGGCCAGGGCCTGCTCGAAGTGCTCGAACGGCTCGTGGTGGAACTCACCACGCAGGTAGTTGTAGCCCACGGTGGAACCGGTGGCGTAGCAGGCGATGGCCATGCCCTCCACCACCGAGTGCGGGTTGTAGCGCAGGATGTCGCGGTCCTTGCAGGTGCCCGGCTCGGATTCGTCCGAGTTGCAGAGGATGTACTTCTGCACGTCGCCCTTGGGCATGAAGGACCACTTCAGGCCGGTCGGGAAGCCCGCGCCGCCGCGGCCACGCAGGCCGGACTGCTTGACCATCTCGATCACGTCGGCCGGCGGGATCTTCTCTTCGAGGATCTTGCGCAGCGCGGCGTAACCGCCGGTCTTGAGGTAGCTCTCGTACGACCACGGGGTGTCGTAGTGCAGCGTGGTGTAAACCACGTTGTGCGGAAGCGGCGCCGGTCCGACCGGGCCCTTGGATTCGTGGTGTGCCATGCCTTACTCCAGCCCGTCCAGCAGCGCGTCGACCTGGTCCAGCGTCAGGCGCTCATGGTAGTGACCGTTGATGACCATCATCGGCGCGCCCGCGCAGCCGGCCAGGCACTCTTCCTCGCGCTTGAGGTACACGCGGCCGTCCGCGGTCGATTCACCGTGCTTGATGCCCAGCTTCTTCTCGCAATGGCGGACGATGTCGTCGGCGCCGTTGAGCCAGCAGCTGATGTTGGTGCAGATGGCGACGTTGTTGCGGCCCACCTTCTCGGTCTCGAACATCGAGTAGAAGGTGGCGACCTCGTAGGCCCACACGAACGGCAGGTCCAGGTACTTGGCCACGCCGGCGATCAGCTCGTCGGTCAGCCAGCCCTGGTTCTGCTCCTGCGCGGCGTGCAGGCCCTGCAGCACCGCCGAACGCTTGCGCTCCGGCGGGAACTTGGTCAACCAGTGGTCAATGTGGGCACGCGTCTTGTCACTCAACACGACCATCGGGTCGACGTCGCGTGCTGCCTCGTAATTACCTGTCGCCTTCATCGGCCGACCTCAACGAATACCAAATCCTGAAAAACCGATACCTGCAGCAGGCAAGCCGCGCAGGCACCGGGCGCTGTGTTGTTGCCCGGCATTACCGGTCGACCTCACCAAACACGAGGTCGTAGGTACCAATCATCGCCACCACGTCGGCCAGCATGTGGCCACGCACGACCGAATCGATCGAGGACAGGTGGGCGAAGCCCGGCGCACGCAGGTGCACGCGGAACGGCTTGTTGGCACCGTCGGACATCAGGTAGCAGCCAAACTCACCCTTCGGCGCCTCGACCGCGGCGTAGGTCTCGCCGGCCGGCACGCAGTAGCCTTCGCTGAACAGCTTGAAGTGGTGGATCAGCGCTTCCATGTCGTCCTTCATCTCGGCACGGGCCGGCGGCGCGATCTTGAAGTTCTTGACCATGACCGGGCCCGGGTTGGCCTTCAGCCACTGCACGCACTGCTTGATGATGCGGTTGGATTCGCGCATCTCGGCCACGCGGACCAGGTAACGGTCGTAGCAGTCGCCATTGGTGCCCAGCGGGATGTCGAAATCAACCGCGTCGTACTTGGCGTACGGCTGCTTCTTGCGCAGGTCCCAGGCAATGCCCGAACCGCGCAGCATCACGCCGGTCATGCCCCATGCCAGCGCATGCTCCGGACTAACCACGCCGATGCCGACCGTACGCTGCTTCCAGATGCGGTTGTCGGTGAGCAGGGTTTCGTATTCGTCGACGCGCTTGGGGAACTCGGTGGTGAAGTTCTCCAGGAAGTCCAGCAGCGAACCCTCGCGTGACGCGTTCAGGCGCTTGAGGGCGTTGCCCTTGTGCCAGCGCGACTCCTTGTACTTCGGCATCGTGTCCGGCAGGTCACGGTACACACCGCCCGGACGGTAGTAGGCCGCGTGCATGCGCGCACCGGAGACCGCCTCGTAGCAGTCCATCAGCTCTTCGCGCTCACGGAAGGCGTACAGCATCACCGCCATCGCGCCCAGGTCGAGCGCGTTGGAACCCAGCCACATCAGGTGGTTCAGGATGCGGGTGACTTCGTCGAACAGGGTGCGGATGTACTGCGCACGCTCCGGCGCCTCGATCCCCACCAGGGTCTCGATCGCACGCACGTAGGCGTGCTCGTTGCACATCATCGAGCAGTAGTCCAGGCGGTCCATGTAACCGACCGACTGGTTGAACGGCTTGGATTCGGCCAGCTTCTCGGTCGCGCGGTGCAGCAGGCCAATGTGCGGGTCGGCACGGACGATGGTTTCACCGTCCATTTCCAGGATCAGGCGCAGCACGCCATGCGCGGCCGGGTGCTGCGGGCCGAAGTTCATGGTGTAGTTGCGGATCTCCTGCCGGGCTTCGGCGGGATTGCTGGCGAAGGCCTGCGAGGCCTGATGGAACTCACTCACTTGCTTGCCTCCGTCAGCGCGCGCTCGCCTTCCGCGGTCTGGAAGCGGGCGTCATCGCGGATCACGCGCGGCACGCCGACGCGCGGCTCGACCGAAGTCACCGGCTCGTACACCACACGCTTCTTTTCTTCGTCGTAACGCACTTCGACGTTGCCGATCAGCGGGAAATCCTTGCGGAACGGATGGCCCACGAAACCGTAGTCGGTCAGGATGCGGCGCAGGTCCGGGTGACCTTCGAAGATCACGCCGTACAGGTCGAACGCCTCGCGCTCGAACCAGTTCAGGCCCGGCCAGATGTCGGTCAGCGAGGCCACCACCGGCAGTTCTTCACTGGGAGCGAAGCAGCGCAGGCGCAGCAGCTGGTTGTGCTGGTAGGAACGCAGCTGGACGACCACCGCGAAGCGCTGCTTCGGCAGTGCATCCGGGCGGGCGCCTTCGGCGGTTTCGTGGCTGGGGAACTCGCCCCACGCGAAACGGCCGGCGCCCTTGCCTTCCACGCCACGGCTGAAACCGTGCGAGGAGACGTCCGAGGTATCCCACTCGTCGCTGCCGTAGCCGAGGTAATCGACGCCGCACAGGTCGGTGGCATGCTCGAAGCCGAGCTCGTCACGCAGCACCTGGGCCGTTGCATGCCAGTCCGCGGCGGGCACCTCCAGCGTCACTTCGCCGCGCGGTTCGACCACGCTGACCTGCGCACCGGCGAAACGTGCGGCAAGTCGGTCGATGATTGAAGGTGCTTGCTGGGCCATGGGGGCTGGCGTGCTCTTGATTTGAAAGGGGGATCGTCAGCGGGAGATGGTCTGGGTGCGCCAGATCTTCTTCTGCAGCTGCAAGATGCCGTAAACCAGCGCCTCGGCGGTCGGCGGGCAACCCGGGACGTACACGTCCACCGGCACCACGCGGTCACAGCCACGCACCACGGCATACGAATAGTGGTAATAGCCGCCGCCATTGGCGCAGCTACCCATCGAGATGACCCACTTCGGGTCGGGCATCTGGTCGTAGACCTTGCGCAGCGCCGGGGCCATCTTGTTGACCAGGGTGCCGGCCACGATCATCACGTCGGACTGGCGCGGCGACGGGCGGAACACCACGCCGTAACGGTCAAGGTCCAGGCGGGCGGCGCCGGCGTGCATCATCTCCACCGCGCAGCAGGCCAGACCGAAGGTCATCGGCCACATCGAGCCGGTACGCGCCCAGTTCAACAGCGCGTCGACGCTGGTGGTCACGTAGCCCTTCTCGAGCAGGGGGTTCTCGCCTTCAGGCCGCAGAATGTCATCAACCCGCCCTTCCGGGACGGGGTTGTTCATCAGGCCGTCGAGAGTCTGAATCACTCCCATTCCAGCGCTCCCTTCTTCCAAACGTAGATAAAGCCGAGGAACAACATGCCCACGAACAGGCCCATGGTCACGAGCGAGCGGGCGCCCAGCTCCATGAAGACCTGGGTCCAAGGCACGATGAAGATGATTTCCAGGTCAAAGACGATGAACTGGATGGCGATCAGGTAGTAACGCACGTCGAACTTCATGCGCGCGTTTTCGAACGCCTCGAAGCCACACTCGTAGGCCGAGAGTTTCTCGTTGTCCGGCGAACGGGGAGCGAGGAACCGACCGATCAACATCAGCGTGACGCCGATGCCGGTGGCGACGATCAGAAACAGCAGAGACGGCAAATATTCGGCCAGCACAGCGATTCTCTCTTGCCTCTGCCCGGGACACCCGAAGGGCGCCAAGGCATGGGGGATTGACGGGACTTGCCACGACGGGAGGCTGCTGCATCCCGTGTACCCGCTTACAAACTATGGTGCCCAAGAGGGGACTCGAACCCCTACGACTCTCGTCGCTACCACCTCAAGGTAGTGCGTCTACCAATTCCGCCACCTGGGCTTACGTCGGCCCTGCTGGTTCAGCAGAGCGCCGCGTATTGTAACCGTCTTCAGTCTTTCTGTGCGCCTTCGGCAGGCTTTTCTTCACTACTGGACGGAATATTTTCTGCCGGGGCTGCTGCCTGCGGCACTTCGCCGGCCGCCGGGGCCTGCGGGATGGACTGCAACTCACCGGCCGGCGCGGCCGGGGTAGCCACCGGGGCCTCGATCTGGGTCGACATCAGGCCCAGGCCTTCACCGGAGGAGCGGGCGCCATGGCTGGCGTACCAGGCCATGAACAGGCTGATGCCGAAGAACACCACGGCCAGCCACTTGGTCGACTTGGACAGGAAGTTGGACGCGCCACGCGCACCGAACACCGTACCCGAAGCGCCGGCACCAAAACCCGAGCCCGCCGCGGCGCCAGAACCGCGCTGCATCAGGATCAGCGCGATCATCGCGATCGCCACCAGCACATAGACCACATTGAGGATCAACATCAGCATTTGAAATCCGTCCCGGACAATTCACCCGTTAGCGACCGGCTGCTGCCCTCGCGATGGCCAGGAAATCCGCCGCCACCAGCGATGCGCCGCCTACCAGCCCGCCATCAACGTCAGGCTGCGAAAACAGCTCTGCGGCATTGTCGGGCTTGACGCTGCCACCATAGAGCAGCGGCAGCGAATCAGCGATTCTAGCATCGCGATTGGCCACTTCGCCACGGATGAACGCATGCACGGCCTGCGCCTGCTCCGGCGTGGCGGTCCGGCCGGTGCCGATCGCCCAGACCGGTTCATAGGCCACCACCGCCCTGGCGAAAGCCTCGACCCCGGCCAGATCCAGCACCGGCGCCAGCTGCGCGGCGATGACCTGCTCGGTCTGCCCTGCCTCCCGCTGCTCCAGCGTCTCACCCACGCACAAGACCGGCGTCAGGCCCGCGTGGATGGCGGCCAGAAACTTGCGCGCAACCAGTTCATTGCTTTCGTGGTGGTACTGGCGACGCTCGGAATGGCCGACCAGCCCGTGGGTGGCCCCCACGTCAACCAGCATCGCGGCCGAGACCTCACCGGTGTAGGCCCCCTTCTCGTTGCTGCTCACGTCCTGGGCACCAAAGGCCAGCGCCGTTCCGTCGAAATCCTCGACCAGGTCGCTCAGGTACGGCAGCGGCGGTAGGATCAGCACCTGTACCCCTTCCAGCGGCAGACCAGCCGCCACCTGCCCCATCAACTCGGTGGCGAAATGACGGCTGCCATGCAGCTTCCAGTTACCGGCAACGATCTTCTGGCGCATTCAGGAGCAACTCCCAGGAAAAAATGTGGGCAAAGGATAGCCGAAATGATGACACCAGCAGGACAATCAACGGACAGCGCGGGACAACAAACGAAAAACGCCGCCGCGGCTAGGGCCACGACGGCGTTTTCGCTCCCGGCCGGCCGTGACCGGCCCGGGGGTGTGACTTACTTCAGCTTGATCTCGCGCAGGCGCTCTTCCAGGAAGCCATGGGCGGTGATCGCCTCCGGGTAGCGGCTCGGGTTCTTCGGGGTGATGCACGAGGGCAGCACATCGATCAGGAAGTCCGGGTTCGGGTGTAGGAAGAACGGCACCGAGTAGCGCGGCTGGCGGGCCAGGTCGCCCGGGGGGTTGACCACCCGGTGGATGGTCGACGGGTACACGTGGTTGGTCAGGCGCTGCAGCATGTCGCCGATGTTGACCACGATGGTGTCCGCGTCCGAGGTGAACGGCACCCACTCGCCCTCGTGCGACTGCACTTCCAGGCCGGCGGCGCTGGCGCCCACCAGCAGGGTGATGAAGTTGATGTCGCCATGTGCACCGGCACGGACATTGGGGATGTCGTCGGTGGTGATCGGCGGGTAATGGATCGGGCGCAGGATCGAGTTGCCGTTGTTGGTCTTGTCGGCGAAGTAGTCCTGCGGCAGACCGATGTGCAACGCCAGCGCCGACAGCACGCGCGAACCCAGGTTGTCGAGCTTCTGGTACAGGCCATAGCCGTACTCACGGAAACCCGGCACCTCGCTCGGCCACAGGTTCGGCGGCATCACGTCGCGGTACCTGGAATCGTCCGGGATCTCGCGACCGACGTGCCAGAACTCCTTCAGGTCGAAGTGCTTGGAGCCCTTGGCCGTTTCCACGCCGAACGGGGTATAGCCGCGGGCACCGCCACCGCCGGCGATGTGGTACTGCTTCTTCACCGCTTCGGGCAGGGCGAAGAAGGCCTTGAACACGTCGTAGGCGGCATCGATCTCGGCCTGCGGGATGCCGTGGTTGCGGATACCCGCGAAGCCCCACTCGCGGTACGCCGCGCCCAGCTCGGCCACGAAGGCCTCACGGTCGGTGTCAAAGCGGGTGATGTCGAGGGTGGGAATACGGGAACTCATTTGAAACTCCAGAAAGGGAAACGGGGCGGCGGCCATTGGAACCGAGCGCCCCGGGACAACACCATGATCCAGCTCAAACCTGTGCGGCAGCCGAACGCACCGCATCGGCCAGGGCCTCCAGCGTGGCGCTCATCAGCCCGGCCTCGTCGGCCTCGACCGTGACACGCACCACCGGCTCGGTGCCGGAGGGACGCAGGAACGCCCTGCCCCGCCCGGCCACGGCCTGCTGCGCGGCAGCCAGTGCCTCTTGTACCGGCGCACTGTTCACCACCTCCCGTGCCCCGGACTCCAGGCGCACGTTGATGGTCTTCTGCGGCACCTGGGCCAGCCCCTGCAGCGCCTGGCGCAGGCTGACACCATCGCGTCCCAGCACTTCCAGCACCTGCAGCGCGCTGACGATGGCATCGCCGGTGGTGGCGCGGTCCAGGCACAGGATGTGGCCGGACGCCTCGCCACCGAGCACGCCATTGCCTTCGACCAGCGCCTGGTGCACGTACCGGTCACCGACATTGGCACGCACGAAGGCAATGCCCAGCTGCTCCAGCGCCTGTTCCAACCCGTAGTTGGTCATCAGCGTGCCGACCACCGGGCCGCGCAGGCGGCCGCTGGCCTGCCAGGCCTTGGCCAGCAGGTACAACAGGCCGTCGCCGTCGACCGCCGCGCCGGTGTCATCAACCATCAGCACGCGATCGCCGTCACCGTCGAAGGCGATGCCCAGGTCGGCACCGACCTCGACCACCTTGCGCGACAGGTTGTCGATGTGGGTGGAGCCGACACCGTCATTGATGTTCACACCGTTGGGCTCGGCACCGATCGCAACCACGTCGGCGCCCAGCTCGCGGAACAGCAGCGGAGCGACGTGGTAGGTGGCGCCGTGGGCGCAATCCAGCACGATCTTCAGGCCACGCAGGTAGAAGTCGCGCGGCACGCTGGCCTTGCAGAATTCGATGTAGCGGCCCACCGCGTCACGGGCACGCATCGCCTTGCCCAACTGCTCGGACTCGACCGTACTGAAGGGCTGGTCCATCGCTGCTTCCAGCGCCAGTTCAGTGGCGTCGTCGAGCTTCTCCCCTTCTCCAGAGAAGAACTTGATGCCGTTGTCGTAATGCGGGTTGTGCGAGGCACTGATGACGATGCCGGCATCAGCGCCCAGCGTGTGCGCCAGGAAGGCCACCGCCGGGGTCGGCATCGGGCCGATCAACTGCACGTTGACGCCGGCTGCGACCAACCCGGCCTCCAGCGCCGATTCGAACATGTAACCGGAGATGCGGGTGTCCTTGCCGATCACCACGGTGGGCTGGCCACCGTTGCGCTCGACCAGCACCCGGCCCAGCGCATTGCCCACGCGCAGCACGAAATCGGCGGAAATGACCCCCTTGCCGACGCGGCCACGGATGCCGTCGGTACCGAAATACTTGCGTGCGCTCATCAGGCCGCTTCGTCCTGGTTCTGGGGCTGGCGCATCATCATGGCCAACAGGTCGGACAGGCGGTCGCGCATTTCACGACGGTCACAGATCTGGTCGATGGCGCCGTGTTCGAGCAGGAACTCGGAACGCTGGAAGCCTTCCGGCAGCTTTTCACGCACGGTCTGCTCGATCACGCGCGGGCCGGCAAAGCCGATCAGCGCCTGCGGCTCGGCGATGTTGATGTCGCCCAGCATCGCGAACGAGGCCGACACGCCACCGGTGGTGGGATGGGTCAGCACCGAGATGTACGGAAGGCCAGCCTCGCGCAGCTTGCCCAGCGCGGCCGAGGTCTTGGCCATCTGCATCAGCGAGAACAGGCCCTCCTGCATGCGCGCGCCGCCGCTGGCGGAGAAGCACACGTACGGCGCGCCCATCTCCAGCGCGGTTTCAGCCGCCAGCGAGAAGCGCTCCCCGACCACCGAGCCCATCGAACCGCCCATGAAGGCGAAATCGAAGGACGAGGCCACCAGCGGCCGCCCCTTGAGCAGGCCACGCATGGCCACCAGCGCGTCGTACTCGCCGGTGTTCTTCTGGGTGGACTTGATGCGGTCGCTGTACTTCTTCTGGTCCTTGAACTTCAGCACGTCGGTCGGCCCGAGGCGGGCGGCGATCTCGGTGGTGCTGTCGCCGTCGAACAGCGCGGCCAGGCGCGCGCGGGCGCGGATGGCCATGTGATGCCCGCACTTGGGGCAGACCTCGAGGTTCTCCTCCAGCTCGGGGCGGTACAGGGCCGCGCCGCAGCTGCTGCACTTTTCCCACAGGCCTTCGGGGACGCTGCGCTTCTTGGAGGGCGTGTTGTCGGTGCGGATGCCGGACGGCATCAACTTGCTGAGCCAACTCATGCGGAATGATGGTTCCATTCAGGGCGGCCCGCAGGCCGCGACAGGGGCGACAGTCTAGCTCACCCCTGCGACCACGGCGTAGCCCGAAACCCTACTGCTGCGTACGTTTGCAGCGCCGGCAAACCCGACAGGAGCGGCCTCGGCCGCGAAGCCAATGTCGCCGGCCGCCTCCCTCCGGGCCGGCGATTGCCTGTGTTCTGGCGGTATCGGTTTCGCGGCTGAAGCCGCTCCTACGGGCCGGTCAGTGACCCAGCGCGTCGCGCAGCGGGGCCAGGAAACGGGTGGCGGCTTCGGCAGCAGCCTCCGGGGTCGACGTCTCAGCCAGCGCGGAGACAAGCGCACTACCGACCACCACGCCGTCAGCGTCCACCGCCATCGCCGCAGCGCTGGCCGCATCCTTGATGCCGAAGCCGGCGACCACCGGGGCCTTTGAGCGCTGCCGGAGAGTGCGCAGGCGCTCGCCGGCGGCGGCGCTGTCCAGCCGCTCGGAGGCACCAGTGACACCGGCAAAGCTCACGTAGTACAGATAGCCCTGCGCGGCTTCGCACAGCGTGGTGAAACGCTGCTCGCTACTGGTCGGCGAGGCCAGCAGGATCAGCGCCAGGCCGGCGGCCGTGAAGGCCGCCCGGGTTTCCTCGGCCTCCTCGGGCGGCAGGTCGACCAGCAGCACGCCGTCCACGCCGGCGCTCACCGCTTCCTCGGCAAACCGGGCCGGGCCGCGGATCTCGACCGGGTTGAGGTAGCCCATCAACACCACCGGGGTCTTGCTGTCCTGCTGGCGGAAGGCGGCGACGCTGTCGAACACGTAGCGCAGGGTGGCACCCCGCGCCAACGCGTGCTCGGAGCTGCGCTGGATGGTCGGGCCGTCGGCCATCGGGTCGGAGAACGGCACACCCAGTTCGATCACATCGGCACCGGCGGCCACCAGGGCATGCATCACCGGCACGGTCGCCTCCAGCAACGGATCGCCGGCGGTCACGAACGGGATCAGCGCCTTGCGCCCGGAAGCGCGCAGGCGTGCGAAACATTCATCAATTCGGGTCACGGACATCTCAGGCACATCCTTCAATCAGTTCAACCGCGTCCGGCTGGCCCCAATAGATCGCAGTGACCACGCCATTGAGGGTTTCCAGCCGGATGGCCAGCTTGCTGGCCTTGTCGGTCCAGGTCAGGTAATCGCCATCCGGGGAGTTGTAGGCATGCGGCGAGGTCACCACGCCGGCGGGCAGGCGCTTGTTGGCCTCAGCCACGCGCATGCCCGTCCACAGCCCGAACGGAAGAGCAGGCGCACCGGCCGGCGGCGCATCGAGCGCGACGCTGGGGTCCTGCTCCAGGTCCACCTCGAACCGGGCGATGCGGTCACCCAGCACCATCATCGACATGCTTTCCGGCAGGCTGCCCTGGTCGTAGTACTCGCAATCGCCTTCCATCAGCTCGCGCATGCCAGCCGAAACGAAGGCGCTGTCCCCCGGCGCCTTGCCGAACGGCGCGCCGATGCGCAGCTCACCAAACCGGGAGAGATCGGCGGGCGCGGCAGCTGCCGGGGCCGGGGCCGGGGCCGGGGCCTGCACTGTAGGTGCAGGTGCCGCCGGGGCGGGCGGCACGACCTCCGGTTCGGCCGGCGTGCAGGCGGCCAGCCCGGCCACCACGCACATCAACGCTGCACGCAGCACCGGCACGCTCACAGCACCAGCCCTTCGCGGGCGGCGATGGTATGCACGTCCTTGTCGCCACGTCCGGACAGGTTGCACAGCACCAGCGCGTCCTTGGGCAGCTCGCGCGCCAGCTTGATCGCCTGCGCGACCGCATGGCTGGATTCCAGCGCCGGCAGGATGCCTTCGGTACGGGTCAGGCGATGGAAGGCGGCCAGCGCCTCCTCGTCGGTGATGCCCAGGTACTGTGCACGTCCGGTGTCGGCCAGGAAGGAATGCTCCGGCCCGACGCCCGGGTAATCCAGGCCGGCCGAGATGGAGTGGGTTTCGGTGATCTGGCCGTCGTCATCGCACAGCACATAGGTGCGATTGCCGTGCAGCACGCCGGGGCGGCCAGCCGAGATCGAGGCGGCATGGCGGCCGGTGGAAATGCCGTCACCGGCGGCCTCGGCGCCGTAGATCTTCACCTGCGGGTCGTTGAGGAAGGCATGGAACAGGCCGATGGCGTTGGAACCGCCGCCGACGCAGGCGGTGATCGCATCCGGCAGCCGGCCGTAGTCCTCCAGCATCTGCGCGCGCGCCTCGCGGCCGACGATGGCATTGAAGTCGCGCACCATGCGTGGGTACGGGTCCGGGCCGGCGACGGTGCCGATGATGTAGAAGGTGTCACGCACATTGGTCACCCAGTCGCGCATGGCCTCGTTGAGCGCGTCCTTGAGCGTGGCCGAGCCGCTGCTGACCGGCACCACCGTCGCGCCGAGCAGCTTCATGCGGTAGACGTTGATCTTCTGACGCTCGATGTCGGTGGCGCCCATGTAGACCACGCACTCCAGGCCCAGCCGCGCGGCCACCGTGGCCGAGGCCACGCCGTGCTGGCCGGCGCCGGTCTCGGCGATGATGCGGGTCTTGCCCATGCGTGCGGCCAACAGGGCCTGGCCGATGGTGTTGTTGATCTTGTGCGCGCCGGTGTGGTTCAGGTCCTCGCGTTTGAGCAGGATCTGCGCCCCGCCCACGTCCTTGCTCAACCGCTCGGCGTGGTAGATCGGGCTGGGCCGGCCGACGTAATGCTTCAGGTCCTTGTCATAGGCGGCGATGAAGGACGGATCGACCCGCGCCTGGTCGTAAGCCTGCGCCAGCTCCTGCAACGGGCCGACCAGGGTCTCGGCGACAAAGCTGCCGCCATAGCGGCCGAAATGGCCCCGGGCATCGGGAAAAGCGTGGAAATCGTCGATCGGGGCAGCGGTCATGGCAATCAGGCAACGAGGAACAGGCCCGCACTCTAACGCAGCCCTTGTTACATAAAAATCGATTCTTTCTGGGCCATGTGTTAGAAAAACTCACATGAAGGACCCCGCCACCCTGCCCTCGCTCAACGCCCTGCGTGCCTTCGAGGCCGCCGCCCGCCTGCGCAGCGTCAGCCATGCCGCCGCCGAGCTGCACGTCACCCATGGCGCGGTCAGCCGCCAGCTGCGGGCCCTGGAGGAGGAGCTGGGCGTGACCCTGTTCGAGCGTGACGGCCGCGGCATCCGTCCAACCGCCGCCGGTCATCGCCTGCTCGAAGCAACCTCCGGCGCGTTCGCCCAGCTGCGCGATTGCGTGGCGGCCCTGCGCCGGCCGGCACGCAACGCCGCGTTCGTGCTGGGCTGCCCGGGCAGCCTGCTGGCGCGCTGGGTGATCCCGCGCCTGCAGGCACTGCAACGCGACCTGCCCGGGCTGACCCTGCACCTGGCCGCACAGGACGGCGATTTCCCTCCCCGCCTGGAAGGCATGGATGCAGCCCTGCTGCTGGGACAGGCACCGTGGCCGGCCGGCTGGCAGGCGCATCACCTGGCCACCGAACGGATCGGCCCGGTATTCAGCCCTTCACTGATCGGCGCACATGCGCTGGCAAGGCAACCGCTGGAAGCGCTGCTGTCGTACGAGCTGCTGCATACCCGTTCGCGCCCACAGGCCTGGCCGACCTGGGCGGCGCTGAATGCCCTTGACCCCGGGCAACTGCGCTACGGCACCGGATTCGAACACCTGTACTACCAGCTGGAAGCGGCGGTGGCCGGGATCGGCATTGCCATCGCACCCGAGCCGTTGGTGGCCGAGGACCTGGTCAATGGCCGGCTGATCGCCCCGTGGGGCTTCGTCGATACCGAAGGCAGCTGGGCGCTGTGCACGGCTGGCAACGGGGACGATCCGCGGGTGGATGCACTCTCGGCATGGCTGCAACGCCAACTGGCCTGACACCCGTCGCAGGCGCGGCCTTGGCCGCGAAACCGACACCCATCGACCGCTCGCCGGAGCCGCATCCCTAGCCTCCCGGCTGGCACTGGTTTTGCCGACACCCGGATCTGCATTTGCGTCGCGGCCAAGGCCGCTCCTGCCAGTGGGTCAGCCTTGGGTGGGCTGGGCCAGGCGCTGCTGCACGTCCTCGCGCAAACGTGCCAGCTCCACTTCGGCCTGCTGGCGCTGCTGCATGCCTTCGCGATGGATGTTGCGCACCTCCTCCACCGTGGCGATCAGCTGCTCGTGCACATGCCGCAGGGTGGCCACATCGATCACGGCGCGCTGGTTGGCCTTGGCGGTGTCCACCGAGGTCTGCCGCATCAGGTCGGCATTGCGGCGCATCAGTTCGTTGGTGGCGTCGTCGATGGCATTGGACAGCTCCACCGCGTTCTTCTGTTCCCCCAGCGACAACTGGATCGCGAACTGGCGCTTCCACGACGGGATGGTGATGTCGCGCACGGTGTTGAATTTCTCGATCAGCTGGATCGCATTGGCCTGGATCAGCCGGATCATCGGCAGCGACTGGTCGGCCGCGTGCTGCATCACGGTCAGGTCGCCGACGCGCTTGTCGAGCAGGCGCACTGCGTTGTCGATCTCGCCGCGGCGGATCCGCGACTGCGGGTCTTCCAGCCCGACCAGCGACTGCAGCTCCTGCTGCAGCTCGGACAGCCGCTGCTTGCCGGCGGCGATATGGATGCCCAGGCTCTGCCGCTCGTCGCGGACGATGGCATGCATGCGGTCGAACTCGCCGACGCGCTGGCCCATCTGTGCCTGTTGGGTACCGACGTCGCGCATCAACTGCTCGATCTGTTGGTTGGTGTCACTGAACTTCTGCACCAGCTCGCCCTTGGAGGCGCGCATGCGGTCGATCAATCCGCCAATGACCGGCACCTTCGAGCGCTCCTGAAGGCTGTCCAGCTTCAGCGAACGGGCGATGCGCACCACTTCGCCCAGCTTGTCGCCGGAGGCGTCCAGGTCGCGGTTGCGCACGTGGTCCAGCAGTTGGGTGGAGAACGCGGCGCTCTTGCCCGCCGCTTCGCGGCCGAACACGTGCAGGTTGCCCGGGCTGATGTCGTCCAGGGTCCGCACGACCTGCGCGATCTGCGGGCGGTCGGCGTCGCTCAGGCCCAGCGCGACCAGCATGCCGGCATCCACTTCGGTGGAGGGGCCGCTCGGCACCGGGATATTGTCCTGCGTCATCAGCAACTCTCCTTGGGTGTAGATGCGCGGGCCATGCCGCGCCAACCAACATCAGAAACCGGGATTCACTCAGCGCAGTCTAGCCTGCATGGCCGCCACCTCGTCGAGGATGCACGCCTGGCTGTCGGCCGCCTGCTGCAGCCGCGCCGGCATCTGCGCGGCCCTGACCGCCAGCGCCTGCTGCCGCCATACCGGCAGCAGCACGTCGCGGATCCGCTGGTAGCGCTCGCTCAGCTCCAGGCCCTGCGCATGCAGCAAGTGCAACTGGTTGGCCTCGATCTGGCGCAACCGGGCCACACCGCGCAGGTGTTGCAGGCGCCGTTGCAGGGCCAATTGCACGGCTTCCTGCGTCGGCGCCGGCATGGCCTCGCCGGCGTCGGCCCACTGCTCGATGGCGGTCACCGCCACGTCCACCCGCGCCGCCTGCCGCTGCTGGGCGACCATGTCCCGCTGCAGGCCGCGCAGCTCGGCATCGGCGCGCAGCAGGCAGATGTCCAACTGCTCGGCTAACTGCTCGGCACGCTCCTGTGCCTCGACATCGCGCCCCAGCAAACGGCCGATCAGGCCTGCCGAACGCCGCAATGCGGCCACGTCCGTGGCCTGCAGTGCCAGTTGGATGTTGGCCATCTCATCGACCAGCCGCTGCGCGGCCGTTGCCTGTTGCGGCGGGCCGATCAGCCGCTCCGCCGCTGCCAGCACCTCGTTGCCGAAGCCGGCCGCCTCCAGCGGATCGTCCACCTGGCGGGACCGGTCCGGGGGCAGCGGCAGGGCGACGAGCGCGGACTCAGGCATCGTCGGGCGACGGCTTGGCCTGGCTGCCCTGCTGGCCCGGCACCACCACGCTGCCACCGTAGAAGTGCCGCATCAGTGCTTCGTCCAGCGCTTTTTCCTCGGGCGTGCGTGCGCGGCGCACGCGCGGGGTCGCCGCCTTGCCGGTGCCCTCCTTCGCCAACCACTCCTGCAACTGCGTGGCCAGGCCGGCGAGCGCATCGCCCACCTGTCCCTGCCGCGCCTGCGTGGCGGCCAGCGCCTGCAGCAGCGGGGTCAGGTCCGGTGGCTGCGCCGGCGTGACCGCAGGTGCCTCCACCACCGCCGGCGGACGCGCGGCCAGCGCCTGCAGCAGGTCGACGATCCGCGCCCACGGGGCTTCCTCGGCGGCCGCAACCGGGGCAACCACCTGCGGTTCCTCGACCCGCAGCCCCTGCAGGCCGGTGGCGATGTCGGCCAACTGCGCGACCACGCGGGCGCCGGTGTCGGCGTCGTCACCGCCCATCGCCTTGTCGCGCATGAAGTCGCGCTTGATCTGCTCCCAGCGCGTCTGCTGCGCGGCATCGAGCACGCCGCGCAGTTCGGCCAGCTTGAGCAGGTTTTCTTCAGAACCACTGGTCAGTAGCTGCGACTCGCCCAGGTAGTGGTCGGACACCAGCTGCTGCAGCTCGGCGGCATTCATCACCGGCGAGATCTTTTCGGTCAGCTTGTTCATGTTGCGGTAGCTGCCCTGCAGCTTGAACGGCGGCTCGACGCGGTACTTGTCCGCCTGCGCTGCGCTGGCGATGTATTGCTGGTTGACCCGGTATACCACCTCGCGCACCTGCATCAGCCGCTCCAGCGTGGCGACGATCTCGTTGATCTCCGCACCGCTGTAGGCATGGCTCAATGCATTGGTGGACACCTCCTTGCCGCTGGCCTTGTCCACCAGCACGTACAGGTCGGCCATCTCGCGCGTGGCCATCGGTGCCAGCACCTGGCTGGAGGTCAGGCTGTTCTCGATGTAGCTGAGCTTGAAGGCGTCTTCCATGCCACCCAGCACATCGCCGAGGTTGTAGATGTCGGCGCGGTTGGCCAGCATGTCCGGCACCTTGAACACCTCGCCGGACTCGGTGTACGGGTTGCCGGCCATCACCACGCAGAACTTCTTGCCGCGCAGGTCGTAGGTCTTGGTGCGACCCTTCCACACGCCCTCGATGCGACGGGTGCCGTCGCACAGCGAGATGAACTTCTGCAGGAACTCCGGGTGGGTGTGCTGGATGTCGTCGACATACAGCATCGTGTTGTTGCCCATCTCCAGCGCCAGGTTGAGCTTGAGCAGCTCCTGCCGGGAGGTCGCATCCGGGGCCTGCTCCGGGTCCAGCGAACGCACCTCGTGGCCCAGCGCCGGGCCATTGATTTTCATGAAGACCAGCCCCAGCCGGTTGGCCACGTATTCCATCAACGTGGTTTTGCCGTAACCCGGCGGGCTGATCATCATCAGCAGGCCCATCAGGTCACTGCGCTTGTTCTCGCCGACCGTGCCCATCTGCTTGGCCAGGTTGTCGCCGATGATGGGCAGGTAGACGTCGTTGATCAGCTTGTTGCGGACGAACGAACTCAACGGCCGCGCCTGGAACTCGCTCAAGCGCAATGCATCGCGTTCACGCGCACTGATGCGCTGGCGCAGCGCCTGGTAGCGCTCGAAGCCAGGCTGGAACTGGCGCCGGTGGGCCTGCCAACGCTGCAGGAAATCGTCCACCGACAGCTGCAGGTGCCCCTCGCGCACGCGTGGATGCTCGCCGAGCAGGCCGGCGACATCGGCGATCAGGGTCACCTCGCGGACCTGGCTGCGCAGCGCCCGCTCGCCCAGCAACATCGCCGCCGCTTCGGGCACATAGCCGGCCAGCGCCGCGAACTTCGGCTGGCTGCACATGGCGTTCAACCACTGCACCACCTGCGCCCACTGCAGCGAGAGGCGCTTGGAAAGCCGCTGCAGGCTGCGGTCGAAGGCATCGGTCTGCCCGGCCGCCTGCAGCTGCTCGCGCAAGCCGGCCTGCAACTGCCGTGCATAGCCACTGAAGCCGAAGGTCGGCTCGCCGCTGGCCAGTTCGGCCAGCAGGTAGTCGCCGGCCAAACCGGCGATGGCGGCATCGAACGGCAGCTGGTGTTCGGCCTGGAAAGCATCCAGCGCATTGCTGATTTCCTGACGCAGCGCATCCAGTCCTTCGCGCGCGTTGAACAGGCGGGCGATGGCGAACACGCCGGCGGCACGCTCGGCCCATTGGCTGACATCCTCGCGTTTGCCCTCGCGCGCCCAGAACAACACCGCCAGCGCACGCGGCGCGGCGGCGTGCACCAGCGTGCCGGCGTTCTGGTACAGCGGCAGCAGTGCCTGCAGGATCAGGGTGGCATCGTGGTCGTGGATGCCCTTCTCGTAGCCTTCGCGGTACCGCGGCGCGGCGAAGTCGCGCACACGCTTGCCCAGCGCCTCCGGCTGCGCGGCATCGCGCTGCAGCAGTTCCAGGCTCAGGCCATCGCTGCCGCGCAGGGCCGCATCCAGCACCAGCCCGGCCAGGTACTCGCCGCGGTACAACGCGGGCGACTCCGAATCCAGCGTCACCGGCCAGTAATCGCGCAGCTCCTCCAGCTCCGGATCAACGATGGACTCGTAGTAATCGGTGCCGGTGAGGTGCACAGCCAGGCCGTCGCCACGCGGCAGGATGGTCAGGTCCAGCGGCTGGGTATTAACGCTGAAACGATGGCGGCCGAGCCGGATCACGTTGCCGCCACCCTCGAACAGGTCGCTGCGGTCGCGCAATGCCCGCACTGCCTGGTCGCGCACGCCCTTCAGGCGGGCCTCGACATCGTCGGCCTTGACGCTGTCCTTGTACTCGCGCAGCCGGTCGGCCAGCTCGCGCAGCTTCAGGATCAGCGGATCACCGGCAAAGAACGCATTGAGCTCATCGACGCTGGCAAAGCGTTCGGTACGCTTGGCCAACCCATCGAGGATGCGGTTGGCCGCGTCCAGCACCGACTGCGCCTTGCGCTGGCGTGCGTCCAGCAGGGTCTGCTTGTGCGACTCGAAGGTGTCGAGCAGTTCCTCGCGCTTGCTCAGGATGTCGCCCAGGAATTGCTCGTGCTCGCCGAACTGGCTCTCCAGCTCCTCCAGCTGCACCATCAGGCGCGAGAGCTGCTCATCGGCCCGTTCCGGGTCGGTGGCCAGGCCCAGCGCGCTGGTGATGGCCTGGCTGAACAGCGAGAACTGCGCGCCGAACTGCGCCACGGCTTCGGCCGAGCCCAGCGAACGGCGACGCTGGTCGGCACGCGCACGCGCCTGGTTGAGCTTGGCGTAGATGCCGGAAATCGCCTCGACCACCTGAGTGCGCTGCGCGGCATCATCCACCTTCAGGCTGGCCATCAGCTCGGACAGCATGTCCAGCTCGCCGGACATGCCCTGCATCTGCTCGATCTGGTCGGCGAGCTGGCGCGCGGTCTGCGCCTGCTGCGCGGCACCATCCAGCGCCTGCAGGCGTTCGGCGAACGGCTGCAATGCCTTGTCGCTGCCCAAGAACTGGCCGGTCGCCGCGCCCACGCGGTCATGCGCTTCCTGCAACGAGGCATTCATCGCATCGATGGCCGGCACGTCCACGTAGCGGAAGTCGCGCACGGTCAGCAGCCGTCCGCGCAGCTTGCCGATCTCGCCCAGCGCCTCGACGAACTCGCCGATCTTCGACCAGTTCTGTGGCTGCAGCCGGCCGAGCAGCGCCTTGTGCTGTCCGGTGACCTCGGCCATTGCCTGTGCCGATTGCTTGCGGATGCTCTCGACCTTCTCGTACTCGTCGAGCATCGACTCGCCGGTCGCGCTGATCTCGCGCAGCAAGGTAGCCGCGCCCTCGCAGTTGGCGTCATCCAGCCAGTGGTGTGCGTCGAACAGGCGCCGCGCGTTGTGGGTCAGCAGTTCATAGCGCGTCAGCGACACCTCGCGGCTGTCGATCTCGCGGCCGAGATCGAGCAGGTTGGAGATGCCACGCACCAGCTCGGCGTTGCCGATGCGGGCCATGAAGCTGGTGCCGGCCGGGCGGTGCGCGGCGAACTCGTCGCTGCTGAACGGCGTCTGCCAGACCTGCATCGGATGGATGCGGGTCGGCTCCTGGTTCTCGGCGTTGAACAGCACCATGCGGCCATCGCGCAGGAACGCGTAGCCCAGGCCGAACACGGGGTTCTGCAGGGCGCGCTGGATGCTGTTGTAGACGAACAGCGCCGACTTGCCGGCCTCGCGTTCGTAGAAGATGTACAGCATGTCCTCGCCGTTGGGCGAGCGGATCGAACGCTTGTAGCGCATGCCCTGCATCGAGGCATCGAAGGCCTTGTGCTCGCCGTTCTGCAGGTAATAGCCGCCCGGGAAGATGATGCCGTGGTCATCGGGCAGCTGTACGCAGGCCTGCACGATGGCGTCGTTGCGCACCACCTTGCCGGTCAACGTGTTGTAGATGAGGCCACGCCAGGTGTCCTCGCGGTAGGGTTGCACCTTGAGCAGGATCAGCGAGCCGACCTGGGCGAAATCGACGGTGGCATCGTCCACCGATTGCGTGCTGTCCTCGACCGGCTCGCTGTACACGCCCTGCCCGGTCTCGGTGTTGTTCTCCACCTTGATGGTCAGGTCGCCACCGGTGGTCTCCACGAAGATGGTGTCCAGGATGTTCAGGTGCGGGAAGCGCCCGGTCACCAGCATGTCGCGACTGGCACGGGTCCACTCGAAGTCGAACGGCGGCGGCAGCGCGATGTCACGTTCGCCGCGCGCATCGATGTAGGTCAGCTCGCCCCCAGGCGCAACCGCCCAGCGGAACACGCGCACGTCGGTGCTGCGTTCGCCGATCTGGAACGCCGCCAGCAGCTTGCCGTCGCGCACGATCAGCTGCAGCAGCCGGGCGTGCTTGTAATAGGCATAGAGCTCGTTGAAATCGTGGACGAAGCCCGGCTGGGCCAGGAAGCTGCTCTTCAGGTCGACCGGGGTGACGTCATAGCCCTCGGCGCCTTCCACCAGCCGGTACAGGCCAAACACGTCCTCGACCCGGGTCTGCGTCTTCAAGCCGATGAATACGTTGTAGCCGAACAGCAGCAGGTCATCGCCGACCTGCACGATGTCGCGGCCGACGCAGTTGTTCTCGGTGCGGATGCGGAAGCGCCCGATCACCTCCATGCGGCTGTCGCCGAACTCCTGCAGGCGCCGCTGGTTCAGCACGTCCACGACCTGGCGCAAACGCGCGCCCTGGTCACTCAGGCGCTTGCGCAGCACCTCGTAGGCACCGCCCTGGGCGACTGCCTGGTCGGCGATGGAGCCGGCGTCGCTGACGGCGGCCTCCTGGTTTGTATCGGCCATCGATTGTTCCCTGCCATGGCAACCGCCCGGCCACCGCGTCGGCGGACCGTGCGCGCCATCATCCACGCAGGCCGCCCGCTGTTGGCGGACGGCCCCGGTTGCGCCCCCGCGCGGCCACGCCGCGCAGGGACGTACTCACTCAGCCGGCATCCGCTTCCGCGGCACCTTGATTGGCGATGCGCTTGGCCGGCTTGCCGCGTGCGCTCATGTCCACGCCAAGGTAACGCTGCATCAGGTCCTGCACGATCGGGCTCTTGTCGGTCAGCCCTTCGATCGACTTGCCCAGCGAGACCGCCTTGACCAGGTTCTCGAACATGCCGCCGTCGCCGCCGACCATGTCGATGTCGGCATTGCGCAGCGCGCTGGCGATGACCTCGGCGTTCTCCTTGGAGATTTCCTTGCCGGCGTCCAGCGTGGCCAGGGCCTGCTTCAGGCTGGTGTCCAGGGTCATGCGGAACTCTTCGTGGCCGCGCGCGGTTTCGCCCAGCGAATCGATCGCCTGGAACTTGCGGGTCAGGCCCTCGGCCTCGGCGGTCAGCTTCTTCTCGATGACCGAGGCTTCGGCCAGGCCCAGCGTCTCGGCGGCGGTCGCCTTGGCACGGCCCATCTGCTCTTCGCCGCTCGCACGCGCGGCCAGCTGTTCGGCCAGCACCTTGGCCTCGGCGCTGCCCTGCTTGAAGTTGGCATCGGCCATCGCATCGACCACGCGGGCCTCGGCGATGCCGACCTTCTCGATCGCCAGCGCACCGGCTTCCTTGACCTGCGCATCGGCCAGACCCGGCGCCGCACGTTCGGCACGGATGCCTTCGGCCAAGGCCTTCTTGGCCTCGGCCTGCTTGCCGGCCGCGTCGAACTCGGCCTGCGCCAGCGTGGTGATCTCCACCGCGCGGTGCTTGGCCGCCGCTTCGGCGGCCTCGGCTTCCTTGACCTGCTTGAGCAGGGCTTCCTGCGCCTCTGCCTCGGCCTCGAGGATGGCGACCTGCTTCAGGCGGTCGGCCTCGGAAACCTGGCGCACTTCCTTGATGCGTTCTTCTTCCTGCGCCACGGTCTTGTCGATGGAGATGCGTTCGCGGGTGATGTTGGCCACGTCCATCTTGCCCTGCTCGACCACCTTGTCACGCTCCACGCCCTGCAGCTGCACCTCGCGGTCGGTGGTGACCTGCTCCAGCTGGCGTGCACGGGCCACGCGCTCGACCTCGATGGCCACCGCGCGCTGGCGGTTCTGCTCGGCCACTTCCACCTCGCGCAGGCGGTTCTGCTCGCGGATGTCGATCAGCTGCTGCGCCTCGATGCGGGCATTCTCGGACAGCTGGCGCTGCTCCTCCTGCACCTTGAGGGTTTCGGCCTCTTCGCGGGCACGGATGGTGTCCACCTCGCGCTTCTGGCGCGCCTCGGCCTCGGCCTGCTGGCGTTCCAGCGCCAAGGTCGCTTCCTTGGCCTCGACGTTCTTCTTGGTGATGGCCAGGCGCTCGTTCTGCGCCAGCTCGTTGGTGATCACGTTCTGCGCGGCGGTCAGCTCGGTGATCTTGCGGATGCCTTCGGCGTCGAGGATGTTGCTCGGGTCCAGCAGCGACTTCGGGGTCTGCTCCAGGTAGTCGATGGCCACGTCTTCCAGCGCATAGCCGTTGAGGTCATTGCCGATCACCGCGATGATCTCGTCGCGGAACTCCTGGCGCTTCTCGAACAGCTGGGTGAAGTCGAACTTCTTGCCCACCGTCTTCAGCGCTTCGGAGAACTTGGCGTTGAACAGCTCGTCCACCGCATGCTTGTCCGAGGCGCGGTCGGCACCGATGGCCTTGGCCACGCGCAGCACGTCGGCCTGGGTCTCGTTGACGCGCAGGTAGAACGCCACGGTGATGTCGGCACGCATGTTGTCGCGGCAGATCAGGCCTTCCTTGCCGCGGCGGTCCACCTGCAGCGTGATCAGGCTGATGCGCATCAGCTCGGCGCGGTACAGCACCGGGATGATCAGCGCGCCGGTGAAATGCACCTTCGGCGTGGAACTCATGTCATTGACGATCAGGGCGGTGCCCTGGTCGACCTTCTTGTAGAACGCCTTGAACAACCCGGCCAGGCCAAGGAGGAATACCAGCAATATGCCCACGCCGATAATGAACGGGGCCAGCGCAGCTAAACTCATCAGTGCTTCTCCTTGTCGCCTGATACTTGGGGGATGAAAACGTCCAACGCTGGCAGGTCGGCTTCGCCAACCACCAGGTAATGATTGTGTTGCGGGAAATACTGGACCAGGCGCACGCGGTCACCGCGCACGAAACGGCTGCCCGGCTGCGCACGCACCTGCAGGATCAGGCCGGCACCGCCATCGTCGACGCTGGCGTAGCCCTGCTCGGCGGTGACTTCCGGCGAGGAGACCCGCCCGGCCTTGCCGAGGATGGACTCCTGCGGCACCGCGCGCAGCTTCATCAGGAAACGACGGATCGGGCGCAGCACCCATGCCGACACCACGGCGCCCGGGACCAAGGCAGCGATTGCCACTGCCGTGCCCACGCCCCAGCGCAGCAGCGCCGGCAACGGCTGCAGGAAGAACAACTGCACCAGATAGGTGATCGACCAGCCAAAGAACGCCAGCAGCAGGACCACCAGCATGGTCGGCGCCCCGCCAAGGCCCATGCGCGCGAACATGCCCGCAAGCCCGGTCGCGCCGGCGTCACCGGAGTGGAAATCCGCGCCATCGCCACTACCGATGCCCCCATCGTCGACGATGCCGGTCGCAGCCAGCAGCCAATAGATGACGGCAAAACACAGTACGACGCTGTAAGGCAGCGTCGGATAGGACAGCGCTACTTCCAAGAATTCCGCCATGCACCCTTTCCTTGTGGCACCCGGCCGCCGTGCGGACCGCCCTGCACTCCTTGCCTGAAGTGATACGCGTGGTTCCCCATCCGCCGGCATCCGTGCTTTCGCCGATTTCCCGATGATAAGGGAATTGCCGTGACGACAACGACCAGGTCCACGGTTTTCATCGGGAATGTGCGTACCGTCGCCGGCATCTGCGGCCATTCAGTCAATTGCAATGACTCAGTCCTGCGCCGGCTGCGCGTCCGCGCGCCGCACTTCCTCGACGAACTGGCGCATCCGGTAGCCGTCCTTCAGGCCGGGCGCCGATTCGATGCCGCTGGATACGTCCACGCCCCACGGCTGGGTCGCGAGCACCGCGTCATGGACATTGTCAGGGGTGATCCCGCCGGCCAACAGGTAGGGACGATGCACGCCGGGCGGGATCCGCGACCAGTCGAAGGCCACCCCGCTGCCACCGCTGCCGCCCTTGACGTGGCTGTCGAACAGGAAGCCTGCGGCATGCGGGTACAGCTGCTGCAACCCGCGCGCGGTGACTTCGGCATCGCCGCCCATGGCGATCGCCTTCAGGTAGGGCATGTTGAAGCTGCGGCAGAACGTGTCGTCTTCCTCGCCATGGAACTGCAGCAGGGTGGGCCGCACCGCGCGCAGCACCTCACGCACTTCCTCGCGGTTGTTGTTCTGGAACAAAGCGACCACGTCCACCATCGGCGCGATGGCCTGGCGCATCGCCCGCGCCTCGGAAGGCGCCACGCGGCGCGCGCTGGACCGGGCAAAGATGAAGCCGATCGCGTCCACGCCCAATTCGCTGGCCAGGCGGATGTCGCCGGCCCGGGTCATGCCGCAGAATTTGATGCGGGTACGGAACAAGGTACGGCTCACAGCGTCACCTCTGCCGGCAGATGCCAGTGTTCAGGATACAACGGCCCGACGAACACCAAGCCCTGCGCAGGCGCGGTCGGCCCGGCCTGGTTGCGGTCACGCCGCGCCAGCACCTCGCCGATCCAGCCCTCCGGCTTCTCGCCGGCCCCCACCATCAGCAGCGAGCCGACGATGTTGCGCACCATGTGGTGAAGGAACGCATTGGCCTGCACTTCCACCTCGACCACCTCGCCCAGGCGCCGCACCGAGATGGCCTGCAGTTCGCGCCGCGCATGCAGGGCCTCGCACTGGGCGCTGCGGAACGCGCTGAAGTCGTTCTCGCCCAGCAACGCCTGGCCGGCGCGGTGCATGGCATCGGCATCCAGCGCGCGGCGCTCCCAGCTCAGGGTCTGGCGGTACAGCGCCGGCCGCACCTGGCGGTTGAGGATGCGGTAGCGGTAACGGCGCGCCCTTGCCGAGAAGCGGGCATGGAACGCATCCACCACCGGCACGCACCAGCGCACGCAGACCGAGGGCGGCAGCCGCGTGGTCGTGCCCAGCACCCAGCCGCGCGGAGCACGGCTGACCTCGGTATCGAAGTGCACCACCTGGCATTCACCGTGCACGCCGGCATCGGTACGGCCAGCGCAGACCACGCTGATCGGCGCATCGGCCACCGAGGACAACGCGTCCTGCAAGGTGGCCTGCACGCTGGCGCAGCCGCTCTCGCCGAGCTGCTGCCAGCCCTTGAACTCGCTGCCGTCGTATTCCACGCCCAGCGCGTATCGCATGTTTGAACCTCTTGATTGCAGTCGCCGCGGCCGGGCGCGATGGATCAGTCGCTGTCGCGCTCGGACCAGATGGCCAGTTCGTTGCCGCCCGGCTCGATGAACTGGAAACGGCGCCCGCCCGGGAAGGTAAACACCGGCTTGACCACCTTACCGCCGTGCGCTTCCACCGTGGCCTGCAGCGGCGCCAAGCGCTCGGCATACAGCACCACCAGGGCCGACCCCGCCTCGCTGGTCGACGGCGTGCCGCGGAAGAAGCCGCCCTGCAAGCCGCCGTCATCGAAGGCGGTGTAGTCCGGGCCGTAATCCTCGAACGTCCAGCCGAACACCTGTTCGAAGAAACGGCGGCTGGCGGCCGGGTCGCGCGAGGCGAACTCGACATAGTCGATGCGTTGCTCACGTTTCATGCGGTGTCCTCAGCCCAGTCGGTTCAGCAGTTCAAGTGCTTCAGCGCGCGCCTTGGGGTCGGTGCCGACCGCCACTTCGTTGAGCAGGGTACGCGCGGTCTCGGCATCGCCCAGGTCCAGGTAGGCGATCGCCAGTTCCAGCCGCTCGCGGCCGGCCGGCGCGGGATTGAGCGGCGCCACCGCGGCCATGTCGCCGGCCAGCCAGCCAGCCTCGTCACGGGCGCTGGGTTCGGGGGCCGCCGGCGTCTCGAGCACCGGCCGGTCGAACTGGCGCGACGCCTCGAACAGCAGCACCGGCTTGGGCTCGTTGCGCGGCTCCGGCACGACTTCCGCGGGCGCGACCACCGGCGCGGTCGGCTTCAACCAGGCCGGCATCGGTTCGTCATATGGCGAGGGCTCGGCGACCTGGGGGGCTTGGACAACGGCCGGGGCCTCGGCAACGTCGTCCCGCCTCGCTTCCTCGAAGGACACCTCGGCCACATCTTCATCATCCAACGGGTCCGCCTCGGCTGGCTCGCCGGCCGCGGTTGCGGCGCCCGCCACCGGCAGCGTGGCCGCCAATGCCTCGACGTCGAACCCGCCGCGCGGGGCCGCCGGCAGCGGCGACGGCTTGCGGCGACGGGCCAACCACCAACCAAGGCCGGCGACCACCACCAGCGCCAGGCCCAACCACAGCCACATCGGCGAGCTGCCGCCTTCACGCTTGGAGGCCTCGGCCAGGCGCTGCTGGGCAGCGGCCAGGTCCGAGTCCTTCATCGCGATCAGCGACTGCTGCTGTGCCTTGAGCTTTTCCAGCTCACCGACGCGCTCACGCAGTTCCTGCAGTTCCGCATCACGGGTGGCAAGGTCTTCCTTGGCCTGACGCAACTGTTCATTTGCCAACATGTCACCCTCACCACCGGCATCGAGCCCGGTCGTCATTCCTGCTGTCTGTTGCCCACCGGCCACGGCCGGCGCGATTTCCAAGCGTGCGCCATTGCTGGCCGCGGCGGCGGACGGATTGGCGGACGGTGATGCCGCCGGGGCCGCCGCATCGGCGATGGCCGGCTGCGGGATCGCCGCACGCGCCTGCCGCCATTGCGCGGTCTGTTCCTGGACGATAGCCCGCGCCTGGGCGGCATCGACCCGCGCCAGTTCCTCCTGCGCCGGGGTGCGCAGCACCGCGCCCTGCTTGAGCAGGTTGATGTTGCCGCGGATGAAGGCCTCCGGGTTGGCACGCAGCAGCGCCACCATGGTCTGGTTCATCGACACGCCGTTCTGCCGCGACAGCTCGCCGGCGATCTGCGACAGGGTCTGGCCACGGCGCACCGGTGCCAGCCCGCCCTGCGCCGGCATCGCCGGAGCGGGCGCCGCTGGACGCGCCGCGACCGGCGCGGGTGCAGGCACGGGAGCGGGTGTCGGGGCCGGCGACGCGACAGGCGCCGGCACGGGGGCTGGGGCTTCCGGCAGCGGTTCGGGCTCACGCGCAATCAGGTTGGACGGCGCGGCGGCCGGGGCCTCGATCACCGGCTCGGAGAGCGCGGTGGCCGTTTCCGGCGCTGCGACCAGGGCCGAATACTCACGGACCAGGCGGCCCTGCCCCCAATCCACTTCGATCAGGAAGCCCACCGACGGCGCGTCCACCGGTGTGGCGCTGGTCACACGAATGACCGAACGGCCTTCACGGTCTTGCGCGAAGGTGAACTGCAGCTCGTTGACCAGCCCCTGTGGCGGCGGCAAGCCCACGCGCTCGAACGTGGCCGGCGACGCCAGCCCGACATGCGCGTTCTCGATCTCGCCCGGATCACTGGAAATGATCGGGATCTCGGCCACCAACGGCTGGCCCGGCTTGGAAAGCACGCGGATGTTGCCCAGTCCCAAGGCCATCGCGGCACTGCTGAACAGCGCCAGGATGAGAACCAGCACGCCTTGTAATGAGCGCATCACGCCCCTGCCCCAAAGTTTCATGGCGGCAAATATAACGGCTGCCCCGCCTTTCGAATACCGCAGCCGTGCACGGGAGTGGAAACGCCGGCCCTCGGGCCGGCGCTTTGGGAGGGGCTCAGCCGCCGTTGGCGACCAGCTCGGCCACCTGCACCGCGTTGAGCGCGGCGCCCTTGCGGATGTTGTCGGCCACAACCCACATGTTCAGGCCACGCGGGTGCGAGAGATCTTCGCGGATACGCCCGACGTAGACCGGGTCGGTGCCGGAGGCATGGGTGACCGGGGTCGGGTAGCCGCCGGCCTTGCGCTCGTCGACGACCTTCACGCCCGGGGCGCTGGCCAGCAGCGCGCGGGCCTGCTCGGTGCTGATCTTCTTCTTGGTCTCGATGTTGACCGCCTCGGAGTGGCCATAGAACACCGGCACACGGACGGCGGTCGGGTTCACCTGGATGCTGTCGTCGCCGAGGATCTTGCGGGTCTCCCAGACCAGCTTCATTTCCTCCTTGGTGAAGCCGTTGTCCAGGAACTCGTCGATGTGCGGGATCAGGTTGAAGGCGATCTGCACCGGGAACTTGGTCGGCTCGATCTCCTGGAAGCCCAGCAACTGCGCGGTCTGCTTGCCCAGTTCCTCCATGCCGGCCTGGCCGGCACCGGAAACGGACTGGTAGGTGGCCACGTTGATGCGCTCGATGCCGTATTCGCGATGGATCGGCGCCAGCACCGGCATCAGCTGCATGGTCGAGCAGTTCGGGTTGGCGATGATGCCGCGCGGGCGGTTCTTCGCCGCTTCCGGGTTCACCTCGGAGACCACCAGCGGCACGTCGTCGTCGTAACGGAACGAGGACGAGTTGTCGATGACGACCGCGCCGGCGGCGGCGAACTTCGGCGCATATTCCTTTGAAATGCCGCCACCTGCCGAGAACAGCGCGATCTCCACGCCGGTCGGGTCAAACGTGGCCAGGTCCTGGATGGTGATCTTCTGGCCTTCGAAATCGACCTGCTGGCCGGCCGAACGCTCGGAAGCGAGCAGGCTCAGCGTGCTGATCGGAAAATTGCGCTCGGCCAGGATCGACAACATGGTCTGGCCGACGGCGCCGGTGGCGCCAACAACGGCTACGTGGAAACGACGGGCTTCATTGCTCATGGGGTGCACTCGAAAAAAGGATGGGGGGACACACGTCGAGCCAGGTTCGGGGAACCTCCGGCAGACAGCCTCGGAGGCTCCCTATCGTTTTTTGGTGCCAATGACTTTCGTGCCGGCGATGGCGATGCGGGCGTTGCCGCCGGCCAGCAGCTCACCATTGATGGTATTGGCCGGCTGCCCGGCCGCCGGGCCAAGACCCAGCCCGGCCAGCAGGTTGTCCACGGCCACCTGCACCATCGCCCGGCGCGTGGCCAGCGAGGCACTGCCGATATGCGGCGTCAGCACGATGTTGCGCAGCGCCAGCAACTCCGGGCGCACGTTGGGTTCGTTCTCGTAGACGTCCAGGCCGGCCGAGGCGAGCCGGCCGCTGGCCAGCGCGTTGGCCAGCGCCAGCTCATCGACGATGCCACCACGGGCGATGTTCACCAGCGTGGCGCTGGGCTTCATCTTCGCCAGTGCGGCAGCATCGATCAGGTGGTGGTTCTGCGCGGTGTACGGCAGCACCAGCACCAGGTGATCGGCTTGCGCCAGCAGCTCGTCGAAACCGACGTAGCTCGCCCCGACCGCCTGTTCCACGTCCTGCGGCAGCCGCAAACGGTTGTGGTACAGCACCTTCATGCCGAAGCCATGATGGCCGCGGCGGGCGATGGCCTGGCCGATGCGGCCCATGCCCAGGATGCCCAGCGTGCTGCCATGCAGGTCGGCGCCGAGCATGGTGGTGAACGACCATTGCCCCCAGTTGCCCTCGCGCAGCCAGCGGTCCGACTCGACGATGCGCCGGGCCGCCGCCATCAGCAGCGAGAAGCCCAGGTCGGCGGTGGTTTCGGTGAGCACGTCCGGCGTGTTGGTGGCGATGATGCCCGCCGCACTCAACGCCGCGATGTCCAGGTTGTTGTAGCCGACACCGACGTTGGCGACGATCTTCAGGTCCGGCGCGTTGGCGATCTCGGCCGCACCGACGCGCTCGTTGAGCGTGATCAGCGCGCCGTCCATGCCGGCCAGGCGGGCAAGGATCGACGCACTGTCATGCGCGGTGACCTCCGGCGTGGCGACCACCTCGCAGTACGCGGCCAACTGCGCGACGGTGTCGTCGAACAGCGGCTGCGATACCCAGACGCGGGGCCGTGGTTCAGTCATCGATGCTGCCCGGGATGCGCGGGCTCATCTGGCCGACATCACCGCATTGCGCGCGGTGGCGCAATGCCTGGTCAACCAGCACCAGCGCCAGCATCGCCTCGGCGATGGGGGTGGCGCGGATGCCGACGCAGGGGTCGTGGCGGCCGGTGGTGATCACCTCGACCGCATTGCCGGCCGTGTCCACCGTGGCGCCGGGCAGACGCAGGCTGGAGGTGGGCTTGAGCACCATCGAGGCGACAACCTGCTGCCCGGTGGAAATGCCACCGAGGATGCCGCCGGCATGGTTGGACTGGAAGCCCTCCGGGCTGATCAGGTCACGGTGTTCGGTGCCCTTCTGCGCGGCACTGGCAAAGCCGTCGCCGATCTCCACGCCCTTGACCGCGTTGATGCTCATCAACGCGGCGGCGATGTCACCGTCGAGCTTGCCGTAGATCGGTTCGCCCCAGCCCGGCGGCACGCCGTCGGCGACCACGTTCACGCGCGCGCCGACCGAATCACCGGACTTGCGCAGCGCATCCATGTACGCCTCCAGCGCCGGCACCTGGGCGGCGTCAGGCCAGAAGAAGGGGTTTTCCTCGACCACGCTCCAGTCGAAACCGACCGGGGTGATCTCGCCCAGCTGCGACAGGTAGCCACGCACGGTCACCCCGTGGCGCTGCTGCAGCCATTTCTTGGCGATCACGCCGGCGGCCACGCGCATGGTGGTCTCGCGCGCGGAGGAACGGCCGCCACCGCGCGGGTCGCGGATGCCGTACTTCTGCCAGTAGCTGTAATCGGCATGGCCCGGGCGGAACTGCTGGGCGATGTTGCTGTAGTCCTTGCTGCGCTGGTCGGTGTTGCGGATCAGCAGTGCGATCGGCGTGCCGGTGGTGCGGCCTTCGTAGACGCCGGACAGGATCTCGACCTCGTCGGCCTCGCGGCGCGCGGAGGTATGGCGGCTCTTGCCGGTGGCACGGCGCTGCAGGTCGTGGGTGAACTCCTCCGGCGCGATCTCCAGCCCCGGGGGACAACCGTCGATCACGCAGCCAATGGCCGGCCCATGCGATTCGCCGAAGGTGGTGACACGAAAGAGTTGTCCGAAGGTATTCACGTTGCCGATTCTGTCCTGCGCTTGTGCCGTCAATCCCGCACCGGGGAAAACACGGCGAAGGCCCGGGCCCTCGCCGCCTGCGCCCTTACGGGCGCTGTGCCGCCAGTTCGGCGATCCGCGCATGGTGGGCGCGCAGCTCGGCCGCCTCCACCGCGAAGATGCCCATCTGGCCGACCTTGAACTCGATCCAGGAGAAATACACTTCCGGCAGCAGCTTGATCAGGTGCTGCTCGGAGTCGCCCACCTCGCAGATCAGCAGGCCTTCCTCGGTGAGATGGTCCGGCGCATCGCGCAGGATCTTCAGCACCAGGTCCAGGCCATCGTCGCCGGCGCGCAGGGCCAGGTCCGGCTCGTGCGAGTACTCCTGCGGCAACGCATCGGTCTCGTCGTTGGTGACGTACGGCGGGTTGGTGACGATCAGCTCGTATACCCGGCCCTGCAGGCCGTTGAACAGGTCGCTCTTGACCAGTTCGACGTTGTGCGCGAGCAGGCGTTCC
This sequence comes from Stenotrophomonas sp. ATCM1_4, assembly GCF_004348115.1. GTDB lineage: Bacteria > Pseudomonadota > Gammaproteobacteria > Xanthomonadales > Xanthomonadaceae > Stenotrophomonas > Stenotrophomonas capsici. Next base: position 2,164,022 of record NZ_QPFB01000001.1, read on the forward strand.
TTGTTCTCGAACGCCAGCGACAGCGCGGCGTCGTTGACGTCGCTGCCGTCGACCTGCCAGTTCGGGTAATAGTGGCCCATGGCGATGGCGATGCAGCCCGAGCCGGTGCACAGGTCCAGCGCGCGGGTGACATCACGGCCGGCCAGCCACGGCTCGAAGCCGTTGAGGATCAGCTCGGCGATCGGCGAGCGCGGCACCAGTGCGCGCGCGTCGCTCTTGAAGCTCAGGCCCGCGAACCAGGCCTCGCCGGTCAGGTAGGCCGCCGGCTGGCGCTCGTTGATGCGGCGCTCGAACAGCGCCAGCACGCGTTCGCGCTCGTCCGGCAGCAGCCGCGCCGCGCCGTAGGCCGGGCCGAGGTCCGGCGGCAGGTGCAGGCTGTGCAGCACCAGCTGGGTCGCCTCGTCCAGGGCGTTGTCATAGCTGTGGCCGAAGGTCAGGCCTGCGGCATTGAAACGGCTGGCGCCGTAGCGGATCAGATCGATGATCGTGTGGAGTTCGGCAGCCGCCTGGGCAGTCATGGCAATACGGAAATACTTGAAAGGTCTGCGATTATAGGCGCGTGCCCGGTATATTGAGTGCCCAGTTGCAGCCGAAACTTCGGCAATGGCCGCCAGCACCCGCCCGCCGGGGCCTTCCCGGCCCATGGGAACAGGCCTGCAATCCCCTACACTCCCGTGTCCCGCCCGTGGCCCACTCCCGCAGTGGCCACCTCCGAACGGAAGCAACGGCCCATGTTCAACCGCAATATCGGCATCATCCTCGCCATCGCCCTGGCGGCCGGCCTCGGCCTGGTACTGGCTCAGAAGGTGTTCGGCCCGTCCAGCAAGGGCACCAACGGCACCAGCTCGATCATCTTCTACGGCACCCCGCGCACCCTGCCGGAATTCGACCTGGCCCAGTCAGACGGCACCCGGCTGATCCCCGGCGAACTGCATGGGCACTGGAGCCTGGTGTTCCTGGGCTTCACCGCCTGCCCGGACGTCTGTCCCACCACCCTGGCCGAGCTGGCCCAGGCCCAGAAGCAGTGGCAGGCCATTCCCGACAGCCTGCGCCCGCGCGTGGTGCTGGTGTCGGTGGACCCGGAACGCGACACCCCGTCCAAGCTGGGCGAATACGCCCATGCCTTCCACAAGGACACCCTGGCCGCGACCGCGGATATCCCGTCGCTGGAGCGTTTCGCCACTGCGCTGGGCATGGTGTTCCAGAAGGTGCCGGGCAAGCATTTCGAACAGAACCCCAACGACTACAGCATGGACCACTCCTCCAGCATCGCGGTGCTGGACCCGAAGGGCCGCCTGGCCGGCCTGATCCGCCCCCCGTTCAACCCGCAGGCCATTGCCAGCGACCTGACTAAGCTCACCGAGAACACCGCCCCATGAGTCTGGTAACAACGCTCACCTACGTCCTGCCCCATCGCCTACTTTCCTCGATGGCGCGCTCGCTGGCCTATTCGCAGAACCCGCGGATCTCGCGCTGGCTGATCGACACGGTGACCGAAAAATTCAACGTCAACCTGGCCGAGGCGGCCAACCCGGATCCACGCACCTACCCCAGCTTCAATGCGTTCTTCACCCGCGCCCTGAAGCCGGGCGCACGTGCGGCCGCCGCCGACCCGCGCACCCTGACCATGCCGGCCGATGGCCGCATCAGCCAGCTGGGCCCGATCCAGGACGGCCGCATCTTCCAGGCCAAAGGGCAGTCGTTCACCGCCGCCGAGCTGCTCGGCGATGCCGCCGACGCCGTCCCGTTCAACAACGGTGTGTTCGCCACCGTGTACCTGTCCCCGCGTGATTACCACCGCGTGCACATGCCCTGGACCGGCACCCTGCGCGAAACCGTGCACGTGCCGGGCCGTCTGTTCAGCGTCGGCACCGACGCGGTGGCCAACGTGCCGCGCCTGTTCGCCCGCAATGAGCGCCTGGTCTGCCATTTCGACACCGATTTCGGCCCGATGGTGCAGGTGATGGTCGGTGCGCTGCTGGTCAGCGGCGTGGAGACGGTATGGAGCGGCGAGGAGATCCCCGCCTACGGCGACCGCATCACCCGCAAGGACTGGCGCGGCAAGGGCATCACCCTGGAACGCTTCGCCGAGATGGCGCGTTTCAACTATGGCTCCACGGTGATCGTACTGCTGCCGCCGGGCGTGGCCGACTTCGAGCCGTCGTTGAGGGCCGAAAGCCCGGTGCAGCTGGGCCAGGCGCTGGCGACGTTGAAGTAGGCCAGACGTAGCCTCCCCCTCCCCGACCCAAAAAAGGGCGCCCTGCGGCGCCCTTGTTCATTGCAGGAACCGCCTCAGCGGTCGCAGCCTTCCAGCTTCAGCCGCTGCCCCGGCTTGATCGCATAGGCCGGCGCGCGCAGGCCATTGGCGCGTGCCAGGGCCGGCACCTCGCACTGGAAGCGGCTGGCGATGCGGCCCAGCGTGTCCCCCCGCGCCACCGTGTAGCTGCGTGCCTGGCGGCGTGCCGGAGTGGCCGGACGCGGTGCCGGGGCGGGCGTGGCGACCGGCGGCGGCACCTGCCCGCCCTGCATGGCCTGCACATCGCCCACCGCCACGCTGCCGGTGAAACTGGTCGCGGTCGGGCGCTTGATCGCCGCATTGACGTCGGCGGTGATCAGGGTGCGCGCCAGATCCGCGCGCGGGCCGCTCACGCAGTAGCGGTTGTACAGGCCGGCAATGCGGGTGGTCGCGTTGATCGTGGTGCCGGCCGGGATCCAGCCATCAGCCTCGTAGCGCGGGTTGAGGTTGCGCAGCGCACGCATGTAGCCATCGCGCGTGCCGGTGCTGCCCAGGCAGATGGTCAGCTCATAGATGGTGGTCGAACGGGCCAGCCGGATCGTCGCCGGCTGGCCGTTGATCTTCGGGAACTCCACGCCGTACTGCTGCGGGTGCAGGAAGATCCAGGCCGCAGCGATCACCATCGGCACGTAGTCCTTGGTTTCGCCCGGAAACTGGTTGTACGCCGAGTCCGTCCAGAAGCTCTGCCCGCCCATGTCGCGGTAGATGCGGGCCGCCCGGCCCTCGCCGCCGTTGTAGGCGGCCAACGCGTATTCGATGTTCCGGTTGAGTCCGCGCATGCGCTCGTTCATGTAGGCCGCGCTGGCCTCGGCGGCGCTGCGCGGGTCAAAGCGCGTGTCAAAGCCGGTGCCATCCGGGCCCAACCCGAAGCGGCGGCCAGTGGCCGGCATGAACTGCATCAGGCCGGCGGCGCCCACCCGCGAGGACGCATGCACGCGGCCATTGGACTCCTTGGCCATGATGCCGAACAGCAACGCCTCCGGCAGACCGCCCTTCTCCCACTCCGGCCACATCACGCCGCGCAGGTTCATGTAGTTCTCGTAGCTGGTCAGCAGCGCCGGGCGCATGTCGGTCAACCAGCGGCGGATACCGGCCTGGATCGCCGGGTTGTACTCGACCATGTCGTCGAAGGCATGGCGGTGGTCGTTGAGCAGGGCCGCGGCACGGGCCGCTTCCGGGACATCGGCCCGCAGCGGCGCGACATGGTCCGGATCCGCCTCGACCGGCATGCCGGCGTCGTCGTCCTCGTCGGCCGCCGCACCGTCCACCTTCTGCTTGAGCAGGCGCTTGTAGGTGGTCAGCAGGCCACTGACCGTACAGCCCTTCTGCGCGATGCAGGCGGTGATCACGTCCTCCATGTCCTCCAGCGCCGCATCCGACTCGGCGGTGCCCTTGGGATCGGCGTTGTTCACCAGCACCAGCGCGTCGCTGTAGCGCTTCTCCGCCGCCGCCATGCGGGCCTCGATGGCCTCCACCCTGGCCTTGTCGCGGGCCGACAGCGCATGCGCCGCCGGCACCACCGTCAACAACGAAGCCGCAACCAGCAGCGACCAGGGACGAAGAGAGAACAGGGATACGGACATCAGCAACACTGCGCGCGAAAGGTCAGGCAGGGTAGCCGCCGGACTTGCCCGGGGGCAACAATGACACCGTCCCGATACAGTCGGCCGTTAGAATCCCCCTTCATTCATCTATGAGTGCTTCCATGGACCCGATCCTGCTCGGCAAAGGCGTCACCGACGACATCGCCGTCACCCTGCTCCCGCGTTTTGGCAACCGCCATGGCCTGATCGCAGGGGCGACCGGCACCGGCAAGACGGTGACCCTGATGACCCTGGCCGAGGGCTTCTCGCGCCTGGGCGTGCCGGTGTTCATGGCCGATGTGAAGGGCGACGTGGCCGGCCTGGCCGTCCCCGGGGAGGGCGGCGAGAAGCTGGCCCAGCGCGCCGCCGAGATCGGCGTGGACGGCTACGCCCCGGCGGCCAGCCCGGTGGTGTTCTGGGACCTGTACGGCCAGCAGGGCCACCCGGTCCGCACCACCGTCAGCGAGATGGGCCCCACCCTGCTGGCGCGCATCCTGGAGCTCAACGACACCCAGTCCGGGGTGCTGGACATCGTGTTCAAGCTGGCCGACGACCGCGGCCTGCTGCTGCTCGACCTGGACGACCTGCGTGCCCTGCTCAACCTGGTGGCAGAGGAACGCAAGGACATCTCCACCGAGTACGGGCTGGTCAGCGCGCAGTCGGTGGCCGCCATCCAGCGCTCGCTGCTGCGGCTGTCGCAGGACGGCGGTGAAGCCTTCTTCGGCGAGCCGGCGCTGGAACTGGCCGACATCATGCGCGTGAACCATGACGGCCGCGGGGTGGTCGGCATCCTCGCCGCCGCCCAGCTCATCCTCAAGCCGCGCCTGTACTCGACCTTCCTGCTGTGGCTGCTGTCCGAGCTGTTCGAGCAGCTGCCGGAAGTGGGCGACCTGGACAAGCCCAAACTGGTGTTCATCTTCGACGAGGCGCACCTGCTGTTCGACGACGCGCCGCCGGCGCTGGTGCAGCGCATCGAGCAGGTGGTGCGACTGATCCGCTCCAAGGGCGTGGGCGTGTACTTCTGCTCGCAGTTCCCGGATGACGTGCCGGCCAACATCCTCGGCCAGCTCGGCAACCGCATGCAGCACGCCCTGCGCGCCTTCACCCCGCGCGACCAGAAGGCGGTCAAGACCGCGGCCGAGACCTTCGTCCCCAACTCCAAGCTCGACGTGGTCGCCACGCTGTCGCAGTTGGGCACCGGCGAAGCCCTGGTCTCCACGCTGCAGGACAAGGGCGTGCCCTCGCCGGTGCAGAAGACCCTGATCGCCCCGCCCCGCTGCCGGATGGGCGCGATCACCGAGCCTGAGCGCGCCCAGGTGCGCGCCGGCAGCCCGGTCGGCACCCGCTACGACACGGCGGTCAACCGCGAGTCGGCGGCCGAGTTGCTGGCCAAGCGTGCCGAGAAGGCGACCGAGCAGGCGCAGGCACCGAAGGCCCGCACGCGCCAGCAGGACGAGGAACAGGAAAGCGGTTTCGGCCAGAGCATCAAGGACGCCATCTTCGGCACCAAGCGCCGCCAGGGCATGATCGAGACGATGGCCAAGCAGACCACCCGCACCGTCGGCACCAAGCTCGGCAACCAGATCGTGCGCGGCATCCTCGGCAGCATCTTCGGCGGCAAGCGCTGAGTAGCGCCGGGTGCCGGCCGTTGCCGACACCCGGCCCTCCCCCCAGAATGTGCACAGCACCACGGGGGATTCATGGAAGATCGTTCGCATCAAAACTCGTCCCGCAGCACGCCCGAGCCGTTCTGGCAGCGGCTGCCGTCCATCACGTTCTACCCGGTGCGCGGCGCGGCGCTGTATGCACTGATCGCGCTGACCCTGTGCACCCTGCTCGGCCTGCTGCCGGGCATCGGCTGGATCCTGGCCATCGTGGTCTGGGTCGGCGTCTACCGTTACGCCTTCGAGATCCTGCGCGAGACCGCCAACGGGCGCCTGGCCGCGCCGGAGAACACGCTGTACTCCAGCGACGGCACCGTGATCCGCCTGCTGGCGATGATGATCCTGATGGGTATCTTCGTGGTCGTGGTGGCAGCCTTCCTGGGCCCCATCATCGGGTTGGCCGCACTGGCCGCGGTGGTGTTCCTGCAACCGGGCTGCGTGATCTCGCTGGCCATGGACGGCAGCCTGCGCGCCGCCCTGAACCCGGCCACGCCGATCACCCTGGCCGTGCGTATCGGCTGGCCCTACCTGGCGGTGTTCCTGCTGCTGTTCGTGATCCAGGCCAGCGCACTGACCGCCGGCAAGTGGCTGCATGCCGTCATGCCCCCGATCATCGGCGACCTGGTGCTGACCTTCTTCAGCATCTGGGGGTTGTTCGCCACCTTCCACCTGCTGGGCTACATGGTCTACCAGTACCACGATGTGCTCGGTTTCGAGCCGGAAGGCGCGCCGCAGCCCCTCTCCCGCAGTGCCCCTGACCAGGCGCTGCTGGACGAGGCCGAGCACTTCGTCCGCGACGGCCACCCCGAAGCGGCCATGGATGCACTGCGCGCGGCCGTCCGCAGCCGCGCGGTCGGCTTGCCGGTCCATGAGCTCTACCATCGCCTGCTGCGCCGCAAGGGAGTCTCCGACGCCCTGCGCGAGCACGGCCGCCAGTACATCACCCGCCTGCTGGCCGAAAAGGAGGAGCGCCAGGCGATGCAGGTGCTGCGCGAGCTGCTCGAAACCGATCCGGACTTCGCCCCGGCCGATCCGGAGCAGGCCAGCACCCTGGCCGAGCGCGCCCGCCTGAGCGGCCAACTGCAGCTGCAGCTCGATGCCCAATTGGCCATGCTCAAGGCGTGGCCGCGCGCGCCGCTGGCACCGCAATGGGCGGTGCAGGCCGCACTGCTGCTGGCCGAACGCTACAGCCGCGATGATGAAGCGCGCGCCCTGCTGGAAGACGCCCTGGGCCGCTGCGAAGACCCCGAACAGCGCCGCAAGCTCGAAGCCGCGCAACGGGCATTGAGCCCGCACCTGGCGTGAACCGGTTCGGCCCCTGACAGTGGCGGGGAGTTCATCCCCGCCTGCGGCGTGGCGACCGGGGCACGACGGGCCTCAGCTGTTCTCGAGCAGGAACCGCGCCTTCCCCGCCTGCTCCGAACCCGGGTAACGCCGCGCGATGCCATCGAGCAGGCGGCGCTGCTCCTCCGGCGCGTCCAGCTCACCGTGGCGCAGGGCCAGGCGCAACCACCACTGGGCCTGTTCGCCCTCCGGCAGCCCGGAGGCCTTCAGCAACAGGGCCTCGGCTTCCGCCAACCAGGCCTGCTTGAAGCAACGCGCCAGCACTGCCCGCAACGTCGACGCGGGCGGCATCACCGGCGAGGCCTGCAGCTTTTTGACCAGGTCATGCTGCGCGGCGCGCTCGGCGGGGTCCGTCGCCTCCAGCATCATCGCCTCGCTCAGCCGCGCCAGTGCGGCCGCACCGCGGCCATCGTTGTCGGCGACACGCAAGCGCGCCAACGCCACGTCCAGCCGGTGCGGCTGCTCGGCGGCCAGCGCGGCAAGCAGCCGTTCGGCGGCGGCATTCTCCATCCGTCCCATGTGCAGCAGCGCCTGCTCCCAGCGCGTGTCGGGGGCTGCCGGAGCCTCGTCCTCACGCATGAAGGATTCGCGGGTCTGGTGGGTGAGCACCAGCACGCCGCCCAGTAACGCGCCACAGACCAGGCCACCGGCATGCGCGTCGAAACCGATGCCCGCCCCCTGGTTGGTGAAAAGGTTGAACACCTCCCAGCCCAGCCAGACCGGCAGCAGCCAGATCGCCGGCGCGCGCACGTAGTTGAAGAGGATCCCGAACCAGTAGAAGAACCGCACCGGGCGCAGCCCCCACACCACGCAGAATGCCCCCATCACCGCGGCGATCGCGCCCGAGGCCCCCAGCCCGCCGCCGACCTCGCCCCAACGCCACAGCACGCTCACCGCACTGGAACCCAGCGCGCCCAGCAGGTAGACAGCCAGGAAGCGCCAGCTGCCGATCGCCCCTTCCAGCAGCAGGCCCAAGGCCACCAGCAACACCATGTTGCCGAACAGGTGCAGCGCGTCACCATGCAGGAAGGCCGAGGAGAACATCCGCGGCAGCGACCATTCCGAACTGCGCAGCAGATGGCGCAGGGTGAACACCTGGTCCAGCCGGGACTGGTATTGCTGGTGCAACGGTGCCCATTCGTTGCGCTCTTCTTCCGTATCGAACAGTTCGCCGTGCTGCAGGGCCTGCTGGAATGCGACGTCAGTCTGCGTCGAGGCGGCCAGATAAACCGACTTGTCATGCGCGGGCAGCGCCTCGAACGCCTGCAACGCTTCGACCTGCCCGGTTTCGATCAGGTGCTTGCGGTAGGCCGGCACCTCGCGGGCGTCGAGGCCAGAGGCCAGGTACCAGGCCTGTGCAGCCTGGACCTTGTCCTCGTCCGGCACCTGCCAACCGAAGTAGATCAACACATTGACCAGCACCAGCAAGGCCGTCACGCAGGGAAACGTGGCCAGGCTCAGGGGCTTGTGCAACGGCAGGATCAACATCGACGGACATTCCCTTGTCTGGACGGCGCAGCTTCAGCGATCCGATAGCCGCGCGCAAGCGCCCGCGGCTACCATGGCGTCCTCCCGCAAAGCATGCATTCCCGCAATGAGCCGTTGGCGCCCACCTGCAGAAAAAAGCACCGCGCTGATCACGCCCCAAGGCCACGCGCGCCTGAAGGCCGAGCTGGACGAACTGTGGCGCCAGCGCCGCCCGGAGGTGGTCAAGGCGCTGGCGGCGGCGGCGGCCGAAGGTGACCGCTCGGAGAACGCCGAATACACCTACCGCAAGAAGCAGCTGGGTGAAATCGACCGGCGCGTGCGTTACCTGAGCAAGCGCCTGGAAGCCCTGCGCGTGGTGGACACCCGCCCCAGCGACCCGGAAGCGGTGTTCTTCGGTGCCACGGTCGAGTTGGAGAACGTCGATTCGGGCGACAGCCATGTCTACCGCATCGTCGGCCCCGACGAGACCGATGCGGCCACCGGCTGGATCAGCATCGATTCACCGCTGGCCCGTGCCCTGCTGAAGAAGCGCATCGACGATGAGTTCAGTGTCGAGCTGCCCGGCGGCATCACCCGCTTCGTGCTGGTCGATGTCAGCTACGAGGGCTGACCCGGGCAAGACCCCCATCGCAGAAAGCGGCCAACACGCAACAACGTAGCGACCGTTGCGGGGATTGCATCCCCGCCTACGCGGGTTCGGCCAACGCGGGCGGATAGCGACGCCCCTCACGCAGCGGGCGGAAGTAGTCCACCTGCGCCAGGAGTGTCGCAGCCTGGTGCGGATGCCACCCGGGGATACCGGCCAACGGCAACGGGCGCAATTCGGATGCAGCGGCCAAGACCTGCCCGGCGGTGATCGCCGCGGCGACCCGCTCCACGGCAGCGGCGTCCGCTTCACCGTGCACCACCACGCACTTGCCGACCAGCAAGCGTCCCGGCACCAGCATCTGTTCCATCAACGCGTGCCCGATCACGGCGGCCACGGCGATGTCACCCCGTCGCCAGCCCGCCGGCGCGAACAGTGCCGGCCAATCATGCCGATCCCACGCCAGCAGCAGCGCCGGATCGCGCACGCGCACGATCACGCCGGATTCGTCGAACTGGGTCAGGGCCTGCTGCGCAGGGTTGCGTTCGCTCGCCCCCAATCGCGCGATATGCAGGCACTGCCGCGCATTGAGCGCATGCTTGATCGCCGGATGGCGCATCCACACCAGCGCGTTGAACAGGTCATGCCAGTTCTCTTCGCGCGTGGCGATGCGCCCCTGCGCAATGCGGGTTTCGTAGTGCAGGCCATCGGCTAGCAGTGCGGCGTCCTGTGCCACGAAACGGTGATCCGGCGACGCCAGCCGCGCATTGAGCGCTTCGATGGCGGGCCAATCCGCGCCGGTCAGCAGGTCCCGTTGGTCGGCATAACCGTCGAACACGGGATGCCGGAAACACTCGGCATCCACCTGCCCGCGCAACGGGGCAATGAACCGACGCCGGCCCTGGCCGGCGCCTACTTCATTCACCGTTGCGGTCACAGCACCTTGAGATCGAACGGCTTGGCCGCCTGCTCGACCAGTGCATCACCGAACAGGTCGTGCTCGTCGCTGTCGGTGATCTCCACGTTGACGAAGTCACCCACGCGCAGGCGTGCTTCCTCGCCGTTCTGGATATGCACCAAGCCATCGATCTCCGGCGCATCGGCCTTGGAGCGCGCCACCGCGATGCCATCCTCGATCACATCGACCAGGCACTGCTGCACGCTGCCGATCTTTGCTTCGAGCTTGGCGGCGGAAATGGCCGCCTGCTTCTCCATGAAGCGGACCAGGCGCTCCTGCTTTACTTCTTCCGGCACCGGGTCCGGCAGGTCGTTGGCAGTGGCGCCATCTACCGGCGAGTACGCAAACGCACCCACGCGGTCGAGCTGGGCGACATCCAGGAAGTCGAGCAGCTGCTCGAACTCGGCGTCGGTCTCGCCGGGGAAGCCGACGATGAAGGTCGAGCGCACGGTGATGTCCGGGCTGATCTCGCGCCAGCGCAGCACGCGCTCCAGGGTCTTGTCGACCGCGCCCGGGCGCTTCATCAGCTTGAGGATGCGCGGGCTGGCGTGCTGGAACGGGATGTCCAGGTACGGAAGGATCTTCCCTTCGGCCATCAACGGCACCACGTCGTCCACGTGCGGGTACGGGTAGACGTAATGCAGGCGGGTCCAGGCATCGAGTTCGGACAGGCCTTCGCACAGCGCCTTCATGCGGGTGGCGTATTCCTTGCCGCGCCAGGTGCCCGGCGCGTACTTGCGGTCCACGCCGTAGGCAGAGGTGTCCTGCGACACCACCAACAGCTCGCGCACGCCGCCCTTCACCAGCCTCTCAGCCTCGCGCAGCACTTCATCGACCGGGCGCGACACCAGGTCGCCCCGCATCGACGGGATGATGCAGAAGCTGCAACGGTGGTTGCAGCCTTCGGAAATCTTCAGGTAGGCGTAGTGGCGCGGGGTCAGCTTGATGCCGTAGTCCGGCACCAGGTCCACGAACGGATTGTGCTTGGGCGGCAGGGCCGCATGCACGGCGTCCATGACGCTGGTGTAGTCCTGCGGGCCGGATACCGACAGCACGTCCGGGTAATGCTCGCGGATCATCTCCGACTTCTTGCCCAGGCAGCCGGTGACGATGACCTTGCCATTCTCGTTCATCGCCTCGCCGATGGCATCCAGCGACTCGGCCACGGCCGAATCGATGAAGCCGCAGGTGTTGACCACCACCACGTCGGCCGAATCGTAGGACGGCACGATGTCGTAGCCCTCCACCCGCAACTGGGTGAGGATGCGCTCGGAGTCGACGAGGGCCTTCGGGCAGCCAAGGCTGACGAAGCCGACTTTGGGGTTCAGCTGGGACATGTTCACGGAATTCTGAGGGCCGGGGCCGGTATGACCACAGGGCCGGAAAGCGGGCGATTATACCGGTCACCCACCGCCCTGCCCTGCAACTGGCTTAATGCGCCCCGCACACACCAATGAGCGACGCCAAAGCCCCTCTCCCGTCCGCCCCTTCGGGGCACCTTCTCCCGCTGGCGGGAGAAGGGAGCGCCGCCGCCTGTGCCGTGCATGCATGGCCCCGCTGTGCCGCGCAGCCACCGTCCAGTGCCGCAGAAAGCGAAGGCCCCTCTCCCGCACACGGGAGAGGGGTTGGGGTGAGGGCCGCTCTCCAGCACCCGTTCCAGAAACCAAAGCCCCCCCCATCATCCGTCCCTCTGGGGCACCTTCTCCCGCCGGCGGGAGAAGGGAGCACCATCCCCGACTTCCCCCTCAATTGGAGCTTCCCCCATGTCCCAATGGATCACTCTCTCCACCGCCCACGGACCGGTCCGCGCCTGGCAGGCGCTACCCGCGGGCACTCCGCGCGCCGGCCTGGTCGTCATCCAGGAGATCTTTGGCGCCAACGCGCACATTCGCCACGTCGCCGAACAGTACGCGGCCGAGGGCTACGCGGTGCTTGCCCCGGCCTTCTTCGACCTGCTGGAACCGGGCCTGGAGCTGGCCTATGACGCCGAGGGCGTGAACCGCGGCAAGGAACTGGTCACCGCGCTGGGCGTGGACCGCGCGGTCAGCGTGGTCCAGGCCGCCGCCCAGCAGCTGGAGCGCCACGGCAAGGTCGGCACGGTCGGCTACTGCTGGGGCGGCACCATTGCCATGCTGGCCGCGCAACGGCTGGGCCTTCCCTCGGCCAGTTACTACGGCGCGCGCAACGTGCCATTCCTGGACAGCCCGTTCAAAGCCCCGGCAATCTTCCACTTCGGCGCGCAGGATGCCTCGATCCCGCCGGCCGCCGTTGCAGCGCATCGTGAAAAGCAACCCACATTGCCGGTATATGTGTACCCGGCCGACCACGCCTTCAACCGTGAGGTCGGCATGCACTACCACGCCCCCAGCGCCGAACTGGCGCGCGAACGCACCTTGGCCTTCTTCAGTGAGAACCTGCGATGACCGAAGCTGTGACGTCCGATTTCGAACTTGATTCCCGCCTTGCCACCGACAGCGTGCTGATCGCCGATGGCCCCCTGTCCCAGATCCGGCTGATGAACGACGACCGCTTTCCCTGGGTCGTGCTGGTGCCCCGCGTTGCCGGGGCCAGCGAATGGATCGACCTGGACGGCGCCCAGCAGCGCCTGCTGCTGGCCGAGATCAACCAGATCTCCCAGCACCTGAAGCAGAAGCCCAACGTGACCAAGATCAACATCGGGGCGCTGGGCAACATCGTGCGCCAGCTGCACGTGCACCTGGTGGGCCGCAACGAGAACGACCCGGCCTGGCCGGGCCCGGTCTGGGGCAGCGGCAAGGCCCAGCGTTTCGATCCGGACGTGCTGGCCGAGCGTGTCGAAATCTGGCGCCAGCGGCTACGATAGGCGCCTCACCACCAACGGACACTGCACGCCGATGCGCTCCAACCTGATCGCCGCCCTGATCCTGATCATCGTCGGCCTGTTCTTCCTGGCCAAGAACCTGGGCTGGATCAACGGCAACATCGGCTCCATGCTCGCCACCTGGTGGCCGGCCATCCTGGTCGCAGTGGGCATCGGCATGCTGTTCGGGCGGGGCAAGTAAGGCCGCCGCACCTGCCGCGGAACCGGCGGAAAACAAAAAGGGCGCGGAATCCGCGCCCTTTTTCGTTGCCGCATGCCAGGCTCAGGTGCGCGGCAAGGTCACGCCGGTCTGGCCCTGGTACTTGCCGCCGCGGTCCTTGTACGAGGTCTCGCAGACATCCTCCTTGTCGGCCTGGAAGAACAGCATCTGTGCCACGCCTTCGTTGGCATAGATACGCGCCGGCAGCGGCGTGGTGTTGGAGAACTCCAGCGTCACGTGGCCTTCCCACTCCGGCTCCAGCGGCGTGACGTTGACGATGATGCCGCAGCGCGCGTAGGTGCTCTTGCCCAGGCAGACCACCAGGGTGTCGCGCGGGATGCGGAAGTACTCCACCGTGCGTGCCAGCGCGAACGAATTCGGCGGGATGATGCACTCGTCGGCCTCGATGTCGACGAAGCTCTTCGGGTCGAAGTGCTTGGGGTCGACGATGGTGGAGTTGATGTTGGTGAACACCTTGAACTCGCGCGAGCAACGCACGTCGTAGCCATAGCTGGAGGTGCCGTAGCTGACGATGCGGTTGCCATTGACCTGCTTGATCTGCCCGGCTTCATACGGCTCGATCATGCCGTGCTGCTCGGACATGCGGCGGATCCAGCGGTCGCTCTTGATGCTCATTCAATGGTCCTGATTTCGTGGGATCGCGCAGCCTGGTGCGCCGGTCGGGGCACGATTCTAGCGCAGGGGCCTTGTATCGCCGAGCCCGAGCCGGGGCTGCCACGGCTCGGCGGGCAGCGGCCGGACGACGCCGGCAGCCGGTCAGATCAACGAGGACACGATCGGGATGCTGGCGCGTGGGCGCTTGGCCAGTTCCTCGGCCATGCGCCGGGCCGCGGCCAGGTAGGCCTGGGCCGGTGCGGAATCCGGTGCAGCGGCCACCACCGGCGTACCGACGTCCCCCTGCTCGCGGATGCTGATGTCCAGCGGCAGCGCACCCAGCAGCGGCACGCCGTACTGCTCGGCCATGCGCTGGCCGCCGCCCTCGCCGAACAGATGTTCGGTGTGGCCGCAGTTGCTGCAGGTGTGCACGGCCATGTTCTCGACGATGCCGAGCACCGGAACCTCGACCTTCTCGAACATTTTCAATGCCTTGCGCGCATCCAGCGTGGCGATGTCCTGCGGCGTGGTGACGATCACCGCACCGGCCACCGGGATCTTCTGCGACAACGTCAGCTGGATGTCACCGGTACCCGGCGGCAGGTCGATCAGCAGGAAGTCCAGGTCGCCCCACAGCGTGTCGTTGAACAACTGGGTCAGCGCCGAGGTGGCCATCGGGCCGCGCCAGATCATCGGCGAGTCGGGCTCGATCAGGAAACCGATGGACATCGCTTCCACGCCAAACGCCCGCAACGGCTCGATGGTCTTGTTGTCCGGGCTCTCCGGACGGCCGCTCAGGCCCAGCATCGCCGGCACGCTCGGCCCGTAGATGTCGGCATCGAGCACCCCGACCCGCGCCCCCAGCGCGTGCAGCGCCAAGGCCAGGTTCACCGCGGTCGTGGACTTGCCCACCCCGCCCTTGCCGGACCCGACCGCAATGACGTTGCGGATACGTGAATGGGGAGAGAGCCCCTTTTGAACCTTGTGGGATGAACCCACGGGAATCGACGCTCCCACTTGCAGACCTCATTGCACCAGCGATTGGACAGCGAACTATAGCGCGCTGCAGCAAAGACGCCCCCTCACGCCTGCCGGCCGTTGTCAGGACGTGTCACAAACATTTGCCGAATTCGTTATTTATGACTTTGGCGTGAACAATTGACATCCAACGTTAACAGGGTGTTAACTTGATTCATCGGCGCATGAAGCTCTCTTTCAGTCAACCAGAAGAATCCTAAAAGCACCTGCGTAACGCCGAATACAAGGAGTTTTGGGGGATTTCACCAGGGGATACACATGATCAAGCGCAAGAACCTCAGCCGGAATCCGTTGAGCTACGCACTGCTGACTGTGATGGCTGTTTCAGCAGCGCCCGTCTTCGCTCAGGACAGCGCGTCCGGCGAGAAGGCTGCCCACGCCACGCAGCTCGACAAAGTCACGGTCACCGGCTCGCGCATCAAGCGCGCCGAGGTCGAAGGCCCCGCGCCAGTTACCATCGTCACCTCGCAGGACATCGAGAAGCAGGGCTTCAGCACCGTTTACGACGCTCTTAACACCCTGAGCCAATTCACCGGTTCGGTACAGAACGAACTCAATGCCAACGGCTTCACCCCGAACGGCAGCTTCCTGAATCTCCGCGGCCTCGGCCCGGGCTATCAGTTGATTCTGATCAACGGCCGACGTGCAGCCGACTATCCGCTGCCCTACAACGGTCAATCCAATGCCGTGAATCTGGCGAACATTCCGGCCTCGGCCATTGATCGCATCGAGGTGCTCTCCGGTGGCGCATCTGCCATCTATGGCTCCGACGCGGTGGCCGGTGTGGTCAACATCATCATGAAGACCAACTTCGATGGCGACCTGGTCAGCGTACGCGCTGGTACCACCACCCGTGGTGGCGGCGACACCGGCCGCTTCCAATGGACGGGCGGCAAGACCACTGAGCGCTCCAGCCTGACCTATGCATTCGAGTTCCTGGGGCGTGAAGCGATCTACGCAGGGCAGCGCGACTTCATGGATTCCACCCGCGACGATCCCTCCTTGACCGACCCGGCAGATGCCACCGCGTATCCGGGTATCCGTTACACCGTGTGGGTCGACGGCAACGGCAACCCCACGGCCAACCCCAGCGCCCCGGGCCGCAAGCTTGGCTGGGCGATGGCCGACAACCTCAACACGACCTGCGGCCGGTTCAACGAGTTTGAACCCGTCACCGTCAATGGCCAGGCGTACTGCGGATATTTCGGCTACCCGGCCGGCCAATCGATCCGCAACTCCGACAAGACCTACAACGCCTATCTGTATGGCACCCATGAGGTGAACGACAACATCCAGGCATGGGCCCAGCTGAGCTACAGCAACAGCCAGTCCACGGTCGCGTCCTCCTCGCGCTTCTTCAGCAGCGCATCGGTGCTGGGCGCCAACAATTTCTACGACCCCAACATTGGAGCTGTGGTAGGCAACGTCTACCGCTTCATCACGCCGAGTGAGATCGGCAACGGTGGCGGACAGCCCAGCAAGTACAAGGAGCAGTCGCTCGATGCCGCAGCCGGCCTGCGCGGCTCCATCCTCGACGGACGTTTTGACTGGGACGCAACGCTGTCCCACTCGCGTTACCGCGCCGATGAAGAGTACAACTGGCTGGTGCAGTCCAAGGTCCGCGACCTGTTCTTTGGCCAGCGTTTGGGCACCCACGCGGGCACGGGCTATGGCATCTACGCGATGAACATGGACCGTTTGCTGAACCCGCTTTCCTCGGCAGACGTCAAGGCAATCAGTTCGTCCTACAAGAACGAATCATCCTCGCATGTCACCCAGGGTTCGCTGGTCATCAGCGGTGATCTGTTCGAACTGCCGGCCGGCAGTCTATCCATGGCAGCGGTGCTGGAGGCCGCAGGCCAGAAGTATGACGTCAGCCCCGATGCACGTGCACGACTGGACTACACCGGCGACGATGCACCGATGGGTCTGACCTCCACCGGCGGCTCGGGCAGTCGCGATCGTTACTCGGCGGGCGTTGAATTCAGCATCCCGCTGCTCTCTTCGCTCAAGGCGAATCTGGCCGGTCGCTACGACAAGTTCGATGACGCCAGCGACATCAATGGTGCCTTCACCTGGTCTTCTGGCCTCGAGTGGCGCCCGATCGAAAGCCTGTTGCTGCGCGGCTCCTATGCCACGAGCTTCAAGGCGCCTGACATGCACTACATCTACGCAGGTGAGTCTGGCTTCTATACGTATGCGTTCGATGAGTATGCCTGTCGTTCGGCTGGCCTGAACCCGACCAGCACCGCCGACTGCGGCGGCTCCCTCTACCATCCGCAGGTCTTCGGCACCCGCAAGGGCGACCCTCGCCTGAAGGCGGAAGAAGGCAAGTCGTTCACCGCTGGCGTGGTCTGGGACGTGATGGACGACCTGTCACTGACGGTCGACTACTACAACATCGAACTCGACGGGGCCATCAGCGACCTGACCGGCCGTCTCTTCCGCGACGAAGCCGCCTGTCGCCTGGGTACCAACCGCGACGGCAGCCCGGTCGATGGCACGTCGGAGCGCTGCCTCGAGGTCATCAGCCGTGTGATGCGCGACGGCAACGGCGACATCGTCGAGATCGCCACCTACCCGCAGAATCAGGCCACGACCAAGACCTCCGGCATCGACGCGTCCGCCGACTACAAGCTCACCACTGACCGGCTTGGCAAGTTCGGCGTCAAGGCGGCCTGGACCCATGTACTGAAGTACGATGTGCAGCGCTTCGCTGGCGAGACCTTTGAGAACCAGCGTGACAACAAGCAGTTCTTCAACTTCCGCAGCCGCATCAACTGGGAAGTCAACTGGGAGCGTGACGACTGGGCAGCCAGCGTCTACGGCTACCGTTGGGGCTCGCTGCCGAACTGGGCCGAAACTGGCCGCATCGGTTCGCACGTGATCTGGAACACCAACATCCGCAAGAAGATCACCAACAGCGCGACGCTTGGCTTCTACGTGAACAACGTGTTTGACAAGATCCACCCGAGCGACAACACGTACAACCAGTACCCGTACTTCTTCTACTCGTACAGCCCGGTTGGCCGCGAAGTGTTCGTCCAGTTCGACTACAAGTTCAACTGATAGGCAATGCAATAGCAGAAAGCCCGGCTTCGGCCGGGCTTTCCTTTGCCCTTACATCAACAATCAGTCCACCAACTGGAGATTCCCCTTGAAATGCATCCTGCCCCTGCTCGCAGTGGCCATGTCTGGCACCGCCTTCGTCGGCCACGCCGCACCACTGCAGCCCATCAAGGACTTCGTCGGCCACGGCACCTACGGCACGGTCAAAATTTCTCCGAATGGCGAGTACCTCGCTGTTACTGTGGATCAAGGCGATCAGGACGTACTGACCGTCCTGCGCACCAGCGACCTGCAGATCGTCAAGGTCAACCAGCTGCCGGAAAAGAAAAGCATTGGCTCCTTCTACTGGACCAGCCCCACGCGACTGATGTTCAACTCGGTCAAGAAAATGGGTGGGTACGCCCAACCTAGCCCGACTGGCGAATGGTATGCAGTCAATGCCGACGGCAGCCAGCCGAGGCCCCTGATCCACTACGGCGCGCAGGACTCCACACAGCGCGGAAAGACCGTGGGCAACCAAGGCTTTTCGCTGCTGGACACGCTCAAGGACGATGACCAGAACGTCATCATGCAGTCCAATTCCCAGCGCTCCTCCGAAGGCGGCAACACCGAGGTCGTCCGAATGGACACGCTGACCGGCCGCCGCACATCACTGGGACGTGCGCCGAAGGAAAATTGCAGCATTTCGCTGGACGCGGAGAAGGCTCCGCGCTTCGCAATCTGCTCGTCCAGCAAGAATGAGGAAGGCGAGTACGAAGAACGCAGTGAGCTATACCGCCGTGACGGAACCAACTGGACCCTGATCAACGCCTCCAAGGCTGACGGCAAACACCTCGATGTGATCCGCACGACCAACGAGGGAACGGTCTACGCCACCGAAGACAATGACCGTGACCCGGCTGCCATTGGCACCCTGGATACAGCGACCGGTTCGTTCCACAGCCTGTTCCAGGATCCGGTTGCTGAGGTTTCGGACATGATCTGGTCGACCGACGACAACACCCTGATCGGCGTCGTCACCGAGGCTGGCGCACCTGCGGTCAAACTGCTCAACGAAGACCACCCGGATGCCGAAATTTATGCGTCCCTGGCAGCGGCTTTCGAGGGCCAAATGGTCGACTTCTCCAGCTATACCCGCGATGGCAGGAAGATCATCGTCAGCGTCTACAGCGACAACAACCCGGGCGAGCTGTACCTGTACGATCGTGACACCGGGAAGGCACGCTTCCTGATGTCACGCCGCCCACAGCTCAAGAAAGAGGAAATGGCCTCTGTTCGGCCTTTCAGCATTACAGCCCGCGACGGCAGGCAGGTCCATGGCTATCTGACCCTCCCGCATGGTGTTGACCCGCGCAACCTGCCGTTGGTCGTCAACCCGCATGGTGGCCCGATTGGCCCGCGGGACAACTGGGGCTTCAATCCCGAGGCACAACTGTTTGCCAGCCGCGGCTACGCGACGCTTCAGGTCAACTTCCGCGGCTCCGGTGGCTATGGCAAGGCATTCCAGGATGCCGGACATCGCCAATGGGATGCAGGCATTCAGAATGACATCCTTGATGCCACCCATTGGGCGATCAACAACGGGTATGCCAACCGTGACCGCATCTGCATCTATGGCGGCAGCTTCGGCGGCTACTCGTCCATGATGGCCCCGATCCGCGAACCCGGCCTGTTCAAGTGTGCATTCGGCTATGTCGGCGTCTATGACGTGGACATGTTGTTCAAGAAGGGGGACATCCCACAACGCGACTCGGGCCTGCGTTACCTGCGACGCACTCACGGTACTGATCGCGCAGATTGGAACCGCGCCTCACCGGCACTGCGCGCTGCCGAGGTAAAGATCCCCGTTTACCTCGCAGCCGGTGCCCGCGACGAACGCGCGGTACCCGAGCAGACCGAGCTGATGAACAAGGCTCTGATCGCTGCAGGCAACAAGCCTGAGGGCATGATCATCCAATCCGGTGAAATGCACGGCTTCTACGGGGAGGAAGCACGGATAAATCTCTATAGCGAGATGCTGTCCTTCTTCCAGCGCCATATCGGTGCAGGAGCCACCGATGCCAGCTCTCCGGCACAGTCCACCAAGGACAAGTAAGTCCGTCACATCGGCGGCCCTTGCACGTCCCTGTAAGACAGCAATGGAGGCACATCCTGCCTCCATTGCTTCAGGGGCAGTGACTTTCGGCCGTTCTGGCCGATACCGCCCTGGTTCACCATCTGACTTTTACACGGATTGCTCAAGGACATTGCATGAGCCGCAAGAACGCCATTGCCATGGCATCACTGCTGTTGACGGTCGCAATCACCGGCACCGCCCACGCCGGCGACCTGTCGGGAGGAGCTCCTGACCCCACCGAAGATCAGTTGATGATCACCGCTGGGTTCCTGAATGGACATCCCGACCTGCGGTTCCGCCTTCTCGGCCTTGAAAAGCACAAGGCTGGTGATCGGGAGAAGGCGTTCAGGTACTTCCAGTACGCTTCGTTCTACGGCGACAAGCCCTCGCAGGGAATGGTGGCCGAGATGCTCTGGACTGGCGTGGGTACCGCGCAGAACCGCCCTCTCGCCTATGCATGGATGGACCTGGCCGCCGAACGTGGGTACGAGGGTTTTGCGGGCTTGCGCGAGCGCTATTGGAATGACTTATCTGAACCGGAGCGTGCAGATGCCATTGCCCTGGGGCAGGAAATCTATGCCCGCTATGGTGACGCTGCCGCATTACCAAGGATTGCCACAAAGCTGCGCAGGGAACGGCGCGGCTTGACCGGTAGCCGTACGGGTTTTGCGGGCAACGTCCGGATCATTGTGCCAACGGCCAGCGGCAGCACGATGATCGACGGCTCCAAGTTCTATGATGAGCGTTACTGGGACCCCGAGAAGTACCAGCAGTGGCAGGATTCGGTATGGATGAAGCCCCGTATCGGTACCGTCAATGTGGGCACTGCCGAGCAGATCCCGGCGAACACCAACTCCAGCCGTATTCCGACTGTCGCCCCGCTGCAGGATGCCCCGGAGCCGGATCTGGGCACCGAAATGCCACGCACTGATGGTGACCCAACGAAACCGTGACTGATGCGTTACCGGGCCGTCTCTTCATCCCGGCTCGGTTCGCGAAGGTACCCGGGACACGTGGTACTGCCGGGGAGCGGGGGGTCTATCAGCGGGCTCGACCTTGCCGGCACCACCTAGTTTGTTCATGGGCGGGAAGATATTAGGGCATCCCCATTACACCAGCGCGCGTTCCTGGGTTCAGTCTTGCAGCATCGTTGCTGATTCCCCATGCTGATTCCTCGCCAGCAGGAACGACATGCAGAATCTCTTCTGTCGCCCTTGCCAGTCACCTGACGCCCCTGTGGCAGCATTGAAGCTGCCCCTCAAACCGCCCCCTTCAGGGCACGTCCCCCAGCAACACCTGCGCCGCATTGTGCCCAGGCGCCCCAGTCACGCCGCCGCCCGGGTGCGTGCCCGACCCGCACAGGTACAGGCCGGGGATCGCGCCCCGGTAGTTGGCCTGGCCCAGCATCGGGCGGGCGCTGAACAGCTGGTTGAGGCTCAGCGCGCCGTGGAAGATGTCGCCCCCGACCAGGCCGAAGGTCCGCTCCAGGTCGAGCGGGCTCATGATCTGCCGGCCCAGCACCGCGTCGGCGAAGCCCGGCGCCTGCCGGTCGACCGTGGCGATCATCAGGTCGGCCACTTCGTCGCGGTGATCGTCCCAGCTGCGCCCGTCCGGCAGCCGCGGTGCCACATGCTGGCAGAACAGGCTGGCCACATGCTGCCCCGGCGGTGCCAACGAGTCGTCCAACGTGCTGGGAATCAGCATTTCCACCACCGGCTGGCGCGACCATCCATGCTGGCGTGCGTCCAGGTAAGCACGGTCCATGTAGTCCAGGCTCGGGGCAATGATGATGCCCGCGGTGAGGTGATCGCCCTGCCCCGGCAACACCGTGAAATCGGGCAGCCGCGACAGCGCCACGTTCATCCGGAACGTGCCCGAGCCACAACGCCAGCCGCGCATGCGTTCGCGCGTGGCGGCCGGCACGTCGGCCGGTTCAAGCAACTGTTCGTACAGCAGCTTCGGGTTGACGTTGGCCACCACCGCCCTGCCGCGCAGCACGTGCCCAGCGCTGGTCACCACGCC
Organism: Stenotrophomonas sp. ATCM1_4; assembly: GCF_004348115.1. Lineage (GTDB taxonomy): Bacteria > Pseudomonadota > Gammaproteobacteria > Xanthomonadales > Xanthomonadaceae > Stenotrophomonas > Stenotrophomonas capsici. Next base: position 2,185,860 of record NZ_QPFB01000001.1, read on the forward strand.
GCAGGCACGGCCCTGCTCGACCAGCACCTTCCGCACCCCGCAGTCGGTCCGGATCTGCGCGCCGGCTTCCTGCGCCGCACGCGCCATCGCCTGGGTGATTGCGCCCATGCCGCCGATCGCGTGCCCCCAGGCACCCTTGACGCCATTGCTCTGGCCGAACACGTGGTGCAGCAGCACGTAGGCGCTGCCCGGCGAGTAGGGGCTGGCGTAGTTGCCGACAATGCCGTCGAAGCCGAACAGCGCCTTGATCGGCGCGCTCTCGAACCAGCGGTCCAGGTACTCCGCCGCCGAGATCGTGAACAGGTCCAGCAACTCCTGTTTCAACCCCGCGTCCAGCCGCTGCAGCTGGCGGCCGAGCTTGCCGGCCTTCCACAGCGCCGGCAGCGCCTGCAGCCAGCCGCCCTCGCCCACGTTTGGCGGCGCCTGCAGCGCCTGTGCCCGCAGCACGTCGGCAAACACTTCCAGCCGGCGCTCGTAGTCGGGCAGGCGTTCGGCGTCCCGGGCCGAGAACTTCGCCACTTCGGCCTGGGTGCGACCACCGCCGGCCAGCAGGTACTGGCCATCGGGCAGTGGCAGGAAGTTGTTGATGCGCCGGGGCACCACGCGCAGGCCGTGACGCTCCAGCGCCAGGTCGGCGATCACCTGCGGCTGCAGCAGCGACACCGTATAGGAGGCCACCGAGTTGCGGAACCCGGGATGGAACTCCTCGGTCACCGCCGCCCCGCCGACGACTGCCCGCCGTTCCAGCACCAGCACCCGTTTGCCGGCCTTGGCGAGATAGGCTGCGCACACCAGCCCGTTGTGGCCGCCGCCGATCAGGACCGCATCCCACTGCTTGCTTGATGTCTGGCTCATCGCGCCTGTATAGCACCCACCAGCCTCCTGCGGCGCACCGGTGGCTGCGCCCGGCGGGCATGACCTTCGACACCCTTTCGGTGACAGTTTCAGGCGTATCTTCTGGTGTCGGCTCCGCCCCGGAGCCCATTTCGTGCTCTGAAATCGGCCTGGAGGCCTATCCCGTGATCGTTCGCAAACCCCAGATCCTGCTGCTGTCCCTGGCCGTCTCGGCCGCGCTGATCGGCTGCAAGAAAGAAGAGACCCCGGCCGCTCCGGCGGCCGCGCCGGCCGCGGCCGCCGCCACCGAACTGAAGCTGGACGAATCCAAGCTGCCGGCCTACAACGCCTTCACCGCCGCCGACCTGGACACCAGCAAGGACGCCTGCACCGACTTCGGTGGCTACGTGAATGACAAGTGGCTCACCGCCAATGCCATTCCGGGCGACCGCACCAGCTGGGGCGCCTTCACCATCCTGGACGAGCGCTCGGTCGCCGTGCAGCACCAGCTGGCCGAACAGGCCGCCGCGATCAAGGACGCCACCGGCATCGAGAAGATCGTCGGCGACTTCTGGGCCTCGGGCATGGACGAAGCCAAGATCAACGCGCTGGGCATCACCCCGCTGCAGGGTGACCTGACCGCCATCGACGGCCTGCAGGACGGCGCCGCCATCGCCAACTACCTGCGCGGCACCGCCGCCAAGGGCGAGAACTTCCTGTTCGGCTTCGGTCCGGAAGCGGACTTCAAGAACTCGACCATGAACATGGCCTACGCCAGCCAGGGTGGCCTGGGCCTGCCTGACACCACCTACTACACCGACGCCAGCAAGGCCGACAAGCTCAACGCCTACAAGGCCCACGTGGCCAAGGTGCTGGAGCTCAGCGGCGTTGCCGCCGCCGACGCCGCCAAGCAGGCCGAGGAAGTGATCAAGTTCGAGACCCGCCTGGCCCGGGCTTCCAAGTCCAGCGCCGAGCTCTCGCGCAACGTCGAGCTGTACTACAACCCGGTCACCGTGGCCGACGCCGACAAGCTGACCCCGAACTTCAGCTGGACCGAGTTCTTCAAGGCCCAGGGCATCACCGCGCCGGAGAAGTTCTCGCTGGCCATGCCGGCCTTCCACGAGGAAGTGAGCAAGATGCTGGGCGACACCGACCCGGCCGTGTGGCGCGCCTACCTGCGCTTCCACACCGTTGACGGCGCCTCCCCGTACCTGAGCGATGCCTTCGTGCAGGAAAACTACGCCTTCTACGGCCGCGACCTGAACGGCCAGAAGGAAATCAAGCCGCGCTGGAAGCGCGTACTGGGCACCATCGAGAGCGATGCCGGCGAAGCCTTCGGCCAGATGTACGTCAAGGTCGCCTTCTCCCCGGAAGCCAAGGCCAAGATGGAAGACCTGGTCAAGAACCTGGCCGCGGCCCTGAAGGACCGCATCCAGAACCTGACCTGGATGAGCGACGAAACCAAGGCCAAGGCCATCGCCAAGTGGGAAACCTTCACCCCGAAGATCGGCTACCCGGACAAGTGGCGTGACTGGTCGGGCCTGAGCACCACCCACGACGACTACCTGGGCAACGTGCGCGCCGCCAATGCCTTCAACTACAAGTTCGCGCTGTCCAAGATCGGCCAGCCGGTGGACAAGACCGAGTGGGGCATGACCCCGCAGACCGTCAACGCCTACTACAACCCGCTGCAGAACGAGATCGTGTTCCCGGCCGCCATCCTGCAGCCGCCGTTCTTCGACCCGAACGCCGACGACGCACTGAACTACGGCGGCATCGGCGCGGTGATCGGCCACGAGATGACCCACGGCTACGACGACCAGGGCGCCAAGTTCGGCCCGACCGGCAACTTCGAGGACTGGTGGACCGAGGCCGACTCCAAGGCCTTCGGCGGGCTGACCAGCAAGCTGATCAACCAGTTCAACGAGTACAAGGTGGGCGACCAGAACGTCAACGGCTCGCTGACCCTGGGCGAGAACATCGCCGACCTCGGCGGCCTGGCCACCGCCTACGATGCGCTGCAGAAGGCGTCGGCCGGCAAGGAAGACCCGAAGGTCGATGGCTTCACCCGCGACCAGCGCTTCTTCTTCAACTGGGCCACCGTGTGGCGCACCAAGTACACCCCGGAGAACGCCAAGGTCCGCCTGGCCACCGACCCGCACGCACCGGCGCAGTTCCGCGCGATGGGCGCGCCGTCGAACCTGCCGACCTTCGCCGCCGCATTCCAGTGCAAGGCGGGTTCGCCGATGGTCCGCGCCGGCGACAAGCAGGTGGTGATCTGGTAATCACCGCCCTGCGGTGAGGCAACACCCGAAGGCCCGGCATCGCCGGGCCTTCTTCTTGCCAACGCGCAGGAGTGGCCTTGGCCGCTCCTGCCTCGCCACTCCCGCCGGGCTGCCAACGTGACCGGCTTCGCGGCCAGGGCTGCTGCTCCGCCTGGATGCGCAACATTGCCCCGGCGGCTTGTTAAACTCCGCGCACTTTGTCCTTGCGTGGATATGCCCCAGATGCCAACCGTTCGCCCGCTTTCCCTCGCCCTGGCCCTGGGCCTGGTGACCGTCCTGTCCTCGACCGATGCCGAGGCCGCACGCAAGAGGTCTTCGGCCCGGGCACCGGCAGTCAGCGCAGCCTGTACCGACTTCTACGAAACCAGCAACGCCGACTGGCTCAAGGCCAACCCGGTGCCGCAGGTTGGCGCCACCACCACGCTGGGGCAGCTGGCCAACAACACCCGCAACCAGCAGCTGCAGCTGCTGGACCGCGCCATGAATACCCCGCAGGGCAACGTGCAGAAGCTGCTGGGCGACTTCTGGGCCAGCGGCCTGGATGAAGCGGCGGTGGAAGCCGATGGCTCCAAGCCGATCGCGCCGCTGCTGACCCGCATCAACGCGATCCGCAAGGCCAAGGACATCCCGGCCTCGATCGCCGCCCTGCACCAGGTCGGCATCCCGGTGGCCTTCAACTTCGCCCCGGACGTGGACCTGAAGGCACTGGACCGCCACATCGGCTACTTCATGCAGGGCGGCATGGGCCTGCCCGACCCCGCCTTCTACACCCGCACCGACGCCGACACCGTGGCGCTGATGGGCCGCTACCGCGGCTACGTGAAGCAGGTACTGGCGCTGACCGGCACCCCGGCCAACAAGCTCGACGCCGAGTCGGCGCTGGTCATCCAGCTGGAAACCGAGCTGGCGCGCAGCGCGCAGTCGGTGGCCGACATCAACAACCCGTTCAACAACTATGCGCCGGTTGCCACCCGCGACCTCAACAGCCGCTACCGCAACCTGCAGCTGGACGCCTTCCTGAAGGCCCAGGGCGTCAACGACGACCTGGTCTCGCTGGCCGATGCGGCGCTGTTCCAGCAGCTCAACGGCATGATCACCCGGCTGCCGGCCGAGCAGTGGAAGGCCTACCTGCGCTGGCGCGTGGGTGATGCGATGGCCCCGTACCTGTCCAAGGCCTACCGCGATGCCGAATTCGAATTCCGTGGCCGCGTGTTGCGTGGCCTGACCATCGCCCCGGCCCGCAACGAAGCCGTACTCGATGCCATCAACGTCGCCGCTGGCCCGATGCTCGGCCACGAGTACGCCAGCACCTACATCAGCCGCGACGTCCGCCGCCAGGCCGGCGTGATGGTCGACCAGGTCCGCGAGGCACAGATCGCCGCGGTCAAGCGCAGCACCTGGCTCAGCGCCGAAGCCAAGACCGAGGCCGAAGCCAAGCTGGCCGCGATGAAGATCGAGATCGGCACGCCGCTGCGTGACCTGGACTACACCGTGCAGCCGATGGGCCGTGGCAGCTTCGGCGGCAACATGCTGATCGCCTCGACCTGGCGCCACGCGCAGGAAATGAGGCGCATCGGCAAGGGCAACGCCGACCGTCGCTGGGACGTGCTGCCGCAGCAGCCGGCCATCGCCTATGACATCGCGCAGAACCGCCTGATCGTCACCGCCGCCGCGCTGCAGGGCCCGATCTTCGCCGAGGCTGCCACCCCGGCCGAGAAGTTCGGCGCCTTCGGTGGCCTGGTCGCGCATGAGGTCAGCCGTGCCATCGACGCCAAGGGCGCGATGATCGACGCCAGGGGCGAACTGCGCAGCTGGTGGACGCCGGCCGACAAGAGTGCCTGGACCCTGCTGGGCAACCGCGTCGCCGCCCAGTACGGCGGCTACGCCTTCCCGGGCGTGAAGGACGCCAAGGTCAACGGCGAGCTCACCCGCGACGAGAACCTGGCCGACATCTCCGGCGTGGAAATCGCCTGGGAAGCGTTCAGCACCTCGCCGCAGGGTACGGCGGCATCGGCTGCCGACAAGCAGGCATTCTTCAAGGGCTGGGCCGGCCTGTGGGCGCAGCAGCTGTCGCCGAACGAAGCCGTGCAGCGCCTGGCCTCGGACGTGCGTGCTCCGGGCCGCTGGCGTACCAACGCCCCGCTGTCCAACCTGCCGGCCTTTGGCGCGAGCTTCAGCTGCAAGCCGGGCCAGCCGATGCAGCGCACCGACGCCGAGCAGATCCGCATCTGGCGTTGATGCGGGGGTGAGGGGCACGAAAAAGGCGCGGATTCCGCGCCTTTTTCTTTGCCTGTACGGCGCAGCCATGCTCTGGCCTTGCCCTGCCGAGCATGGCTCGGCACTACCGGCTGCATCACCGGCGGGAGTGGCCCGGCACGGTCACTTCACGCTGCGCAGGTGCGGCCCACGCTTGTTCTTGTTGTTGAACGGCGGCTGCCCGCGCCAGTAGCGGATCAGCAGCCAACCGAACAGCATGCCGCCCAGGTGGGCGAAATGGGCCACGCCCGGCTGCCAGCCGGTGAAGCCCAGAAGCAGTTCAAGGGCACCAAACACGATCACGAAGGTACGCGCCTTCATCGGGATCGGCGGGAACAGCAGCACCACCCGTTGGTTCGGGAACAGCATGCCGAACGCCAACAGCAACCCAAACACGCCACCGGATGCGCCCAACACCGGGTTGAACTCGCCGAACAAGGCGGCCACCACGATCTGGCAGATGCCCGCGCCCACCACGCAGACCAGGTAGTAGGTCAGGAAGCGTTTCTCACCCCAGGTCATTTCCAGCGGCGCGCCAAACATGAACAACGCCAGCATGTTGAAGAACACATGCCCGAAGCCGCCGTGCAGGAACCCATAGGTCAGCAACTGCCAGGGCTCGAAGCCCGGCGAATCCATGAACACTTCCTGCGATCCCAGCGGCCACAACATCAGCTGGTTGAAGATGCCGGCGGTCTGCGGCAGCTGCTGTAGCAGGAACAGGGCGACGTTGGCGATCAGCAGCGTCTGGGTGATCTTGGGCAAGCGCGGGAACATGGGGACATCCTGGGAAACTGCCGCCATGATAGCCGCAGCATCAGCCCGGTCCCCAGATCGCCTCGTCCATCGTGCGCGCGGGTTTGCTGCGCTTCACCCGGCCATTCTCGACCACCACGCCCTCGGCGCGCAGGCGCTGGCTCTGCTCGCGCCAGCCGGGTGACCCCTCGGGCATGGCGATGCGCCCATCCGAGCGCAGCACGCGGTGCCAGGGCAGGTCCGGGTCGTCATTGCCGCCCAACAGGCGTGCCACCAACCGGGCCCGGCACGGCAGGCCGGCCTTGGCCGCGACCTCGCCATAGCCCAGCACCTGGCCGCGCGGGATGTCGCGGATGACCTGCAGGATGCGGCTGTGCCCCGCCGCCAGATCCGGCGGCGTGCTCAGCGTCTCTTCGCCGCGCCGCTGCCCACCAGCAACACGCCCAGCAGCACCAGCACGGTGCCGGCGCTCTGCCACAGGCCCATCGGTTCGTCGAGCAGCCATACACTCAGCACAATGGTGGAAACCGGGCCCAGCATACTCACCTGCGCCGCCAGCGACGAGCCGATCCGCTTGACCCCGATCATGATCGCCAGCACCGGCAACACCGTGCACACGGTGCCGTTGATCAACGACAGGCCGTACACCGGCCGGGCCTGGCTCCACAGGCCGCTCCAGGGCTGCAACAACAGGTATTGGCCGATGCACAACACGCACGCCACCATGCTGGCGTAGGCGGTCAGGCGCACCGCGCCGATCCGCGCCACCGCCTGGCCACTACCGAACAGATACACCGCATAGCTCAAGGCACTGGCAAACACCAGCGCCGAACCGATCAGGGTGCGTTGGCCCTCCAACTGGATGTCATGCCCGAAGGCCAGCAGCACGCCGAGGTAGCTGACCAGCAATGCCGCCACCTGGGTGCGGGTGGGCTTGTGCTTGAGTACCACCAGCGCGATCAACACCACCAGGGTCGGGCTCAGGTACAGGATCAGCCGTTCCAGCGTCGCGCTGATGTACTGCAGGCCAAGGAAGTCCAGGTAGCTGGACAGGTAATAGCCGCTGAAGCCCAACAGCACCACCCGTCCCCTGTCGCCCCAGGACAAGGGTTGCGCGCGCCGGGCCGCCCAGAGGCCCATGGCGATGAAGAACGGGAAGGCGATCAGCATGCGCAGCGCCAGCAGCGTGGTGGCATCGGCACCGTGGCGGTAGGCCAGCTTGACGATCACCGCCTTGCCCGAGGCGGCGATGGCACCCATGCCCGCAAGCAACAGGCCGCTGATCAGCAGGCGGCGGGAACGGGTGGGCAGCGCCGAGGCGCCGGTTGAAGCATTCATGGAGGAAGCGGGAACTGCGGGGGACGCCCATTATGCGGAGCCGGTGATGCAATGCGGGGAAGCTCCCCTCCCCAACCCTCCCCTTCGCTACGCGAAAGGGAGGGGGCAGAAGCAGAAGCAACGGCTACGGCAGGCTGCCGTCCGGCACTGTCCGTTCAACGCATCAACACCACTTCCTCGGCCGAGGTCGGGTGGATCGCCACCGTGTCTTCCATCTGCCGGCGGGTCACACCGGCCTTCAAGGCCACCGCGAAGCCCTGCAGGATCTCGTCGGCGCCTTCGCCGAGCAGGTGGATGCCGACCACCTTCTCGTCCTCGCCGGCGCAGACCATCTTGAACACCGTGCGCACCTCCCCGTCGCCCAGCGACTGCAGCATCGGGCGGAAGCGGCTGTGGTAGGTGGTCACCTTGTCGAAGCGACGGCGCGCCTCCTCCTCGCTCAGGCCCACGGTGCCGAACGGCGGATGCGCGAACACCACGCTGGGCACGTTCTCGTAGTCCAGTCGTGCCTGCGGCTGCCCGCCGTACAGGCGGTCCATCAACCGTCGTGCGGCGGCGATGGCCACCGGCGTCAGGGTCACCTTGCCGGTCACGTCGCCCACCGCCAGCACGCTGGGTACCGAGGTGTTCTGGAAGGCATCCACCACGATGGCGCCCTTGTCATCCAGCACCACGCCCGCCTGCTCCAGGCCCAGCCCCTGCGTATTCGGTGCGCGCCCGGTGGCGAACAGCACGGTGTCGAACAACGCGTGCTCCGGACCGTTCTCCAGTGTCGCGTGAATGCGTCCCTGCTGGCGCTGCAGGGCCTCGATCTGGCAACCGAAATGCAGGCCCACGCCCTGCAGGCGCAGGTTCTCGGCCAATTGGTCGGACAGCTCGGCGTCGAAGTGGCCCAGCAGACGCTGACCACGCACCAGCAGCGCGACCTCGCTGCCCAGCGCGCGCAGCACGCCGGCCAGTTCCACCGCGATGTAGCCACCACCGATGATCGCCACCCGGTCCGGTCGCGCATGCAAGGCGAAGAAATCATCCGACACGCCTCCCAGCTCGGCACCCGGCATCGATGGCTTGACCGGATGCGCGCCGGTGGCGATGACGATGTGCCCGGCATGCAGCAGGCTGCCGTCCTCGCATTCCACCGTGTGCGCATCGACCAGACGACCACGCTGGCCGATACGCACCACGCCGGTCTCGTCCAGGCGTCGCTGGTAGCTGGCGTGGATGTTGGCGATGTAGCGCTGCCGCCGCGCGACCAGCGTTTCCCAGTCCAGCGCCGGCGTGGCCGGCACGTCGAAGCCCAGTTGCGCGGCCAGGGCGAAGCGGTCGGCCAGGTCCGCCGCCAGCCACATCGCCTTCTTGGGCACGCAGCCCACGTTCACGCAGGTGCCGCCCAGCGGCGCGGGTTCAAGCATCGCCACCCTGGCCCCATGGCCCGCGGCGCGGAACGACGCTGCCAGTCCCCCGGAACCACCGCCCAGTACCACCACATCGTATGACGCTGCACTCATTGGAAACGCTCCGTGCGACAAGGCGTGGGATCAATGGAGGGCGTTTGCCCGGTAATCAAGTCGGCCATCAATTGTCCACTTCGGCTGCTCATGCTGATGCCGAGCATGCCATGACCGGCGGCGCACCGATGGCCAGGACACCACCATGGCAGGCGCCCACCCGCCCATCCCCGCGTCAGCCCCGTGCATCACGGCGCATGGGCGGCACTTGCAGGTACGTGGCCGCGCGCCACAGCCATTCCACCGGACCGAAGCGGAAGCGTTGCAGCCACCAGCCACTGACCACCACCTGCACCAGGAACAACACCAGCGCGAACAGCAACTGCCATGCCCGCCCCATCTGCTCGAACCTGCCCAGCCCATACCCGTAGAACACCAGCGTGCAGACCAGCGACTGCACGAGGTAGTTGCTCAAGGCCATCCGGCCCGCCGGTGCCAGCCACTGCAGGCGGGCACTCCAGCGCACGCCCCAGGCCAGGTAGCCCAGGCACATCAGCAGTCCGGCCAGCGCGGTCAACGCGTAGGCGGTGGCGGTCTGCATGTCGAAGCGTCCCGGCGCGATGCTGGCCAGCAGCCGCACGCTGAGCAGCATCACCAGCAGACCGGCCGGCCATGCCACCCAACGCAGTCGCGCGAACAGGCGCCGGTACTGCTGCGGCTGCGCGATCGCCCCGCTGCGTGCGAACCAGGCGCCGATCAGGAACATGCCCAGCACCTGCGGGCCGACGATCAGCAGCGCACCCAGCGAACTGCGCAGATCCGCCAGCCGCTGCGCCACTGCCTGCAGGTAGGTGCCGTGCCCGTAGGCCTGCCGCTGCGCGGCGATGTCCACCAGCGCGGACGCCGCCTGCCCGGCCTGCGCATCGGCCGGCATCATCGCTATCAGCATGCCCAGCAACAGCATCAGCGCCGCCGCGCCCAGGTAGGCCGCCGCGCCCAGTACCGGCAGCCAGTTGCGGGGCGCCTCGCGGAAGGCCAGCAGCACGAAGGACAGCAGCGCGTAGGTGGTCAGGATGTCGCCGGACCACAGCAGCACGGCGTGCAACAGGCCGATGCCCAGCAGGGCCAGGCTGCGGCGCAGGTAGAAGCGGGTGAAGTCGCGCCCGGCCACTTCGGCGCGCTGCGCCATCACCGCGAAGCCGGCACCGAACAGCAACGAGAACAGGGTGAAGAACTTGCCCTGCACGAAGATATAGACGAAGCCATCGGCCCAGCGGTCGATCCCCTGCCAGTGCGGGTCGATGCCGGTGAAGGACAGGTCCAGCGGCCCACTGAAAGCCTCAATGTTCATCAGCAGGATGCCCAGCAGCGCCAGGCCGCGCAGGACGTCCAGGGTGGCGATGCGCTCGCTGGCGGCGATGGGCTGGAAAACAGTGGTGGACAAGGCCCGGGTTCCTCTCGGCAAGGCGCGATTAGAACATGCGACACGACCGGCGCGGACGCCGGTTCCGGCAGCCCCGCGAACGAAAACGGCCCGCGCGGGGCGGGCCGTTGTCTGCAACATCGCCGGTGCGGCGGATCAGTGCTGGTGACCGCCGTCGCCGTGCACGTGGCCGTGCTGCACTTCTTCCTCGCTGGCCTCGCGGACTTCAACGATTTCCACGTCGAAGTGCAGGTCCTTGCCGGCCATCGGGTGGTTCAGGTCGACGTCGACCACGGTCATGCCGACCTTCTCGACGGTGACGGCGCGCGGGCCGAAGTTGGTCTGCAGGATCACCTGCGTGCCCGGCACCAGGCGGGTGTTGCCGAAATGCTTCTTCGGCACGCGCTGGGTCAGGCCCTCGCGGCGCTCGCCGTAGGCATCGGCCGACTTCACGTCCACGCCGAAGCTCTCGCCGGCTTCCTTGTCCATCATCGCCGCTTCCAGGCCCGGGATGATGTTGCCGTGGCCGATCAGGATGGCCAGCGGATCACGGTCCTTGGAGCTTTCGATCGGCTCCTGGCCGACTTCGGAGACGGTGTAATGGAAACGGACGACGCGGTCTTTTTCGATCTTCATGCCTAACTCTGTCTATATGGCTGCCGGTGGCAGACGGTAGGACGGCTTGTCGGCCGCCGGGTGCGCCGCCATGATGACGGCTGTCCAAGGTGGCGCATTATCCGGGCTCCATGCATATCACGCCAGTTTTCCGCTCCCGTACGTGGCAATTGACCGCCGCGATCCTGGCCACGGCCCTGCTCGCTGCCTGCGGGCACAGCCCGAAGAAGCCGGCCCCGCCGCCGACCAGCAGCCACCACTACCCGCCGGTGACCCCTTCCGACCCGGTCGCGGCCGCCTCGGTGATGATGCGGGCCTTGGGGCTGGTCGGCACGCCCTACCGCTACGGCGGCAACACCCCCGAATCGGGTTTTGACTGCAGCGGGCTGGTCACCTATGTCTACCGGGACATGCTCGCCCTGAACCTGCCGCGCACCTCGCGGGAGCTGGCCGCCATCCAGGGGCCGAAGATCGCCCCGGACCGTCTGGCCTCCGGCGACCTGGTCTTTTTCGGCAACAAGGGCAATGTCTGGCACGTCGGCATCTATGTCGGCGAAGGCCGCTTCGTGCATGCGCCGAGCACCGGCGGCACCGTCCGTCTGGACCAGCTGGACGGCCCCTACTGGCGTGACCATTACACTGGCGCCAAGCGGGTATTGCGGTAAAGCGTGACATCCATCGGTATAAATAACGAATATTTAACGAAATTTGTACCTATCCTCACGCTTGGCAGGGCACTATCCCCCATCGAATTTTTCTGTGACTGCCGCGTGACGACTGAAAACACGTCCCAACCGGAACAGCCCAAGAGCATTCCCACCTCCTTCCGTCGCCTGCTTTGCGGTGCCGCACTGGCCTTGGCCAGCCTGCCGGCCTTCGCACAGAACGCCCCGGCCGACGCCGCCAAGCCGGCACCGGCCCGCGCCGAAGCCCAGCGCAGCAAGGCCGACGCCGCCGCTACCGCCACCCTGGCCGCCCTGCTGCCACACCTGGCCGCCAGCGACACGATTCCGCTGATGGACCGCTCGGCGATGTTCGCCGGTGATCTCAGCCGCCTGATTTCCGCCTACGACGCCTCCAAGGGTGTCGCCGCCGCCACTGACGCGGCGCTGGCCAATGATTCCGATGGCAAGGTGCAGTCGCTGCTGCGCCGTGCGATGACCCTGCTCGGCACCCCGTACCGTTGGGGCGGCACCTCGCCCGACGCCGGCTTCGACTGCAGCGGCCTGGTCGGCTACGTGTTCCGCACCGCGCTGGGCATCGAGCTGCCGCGCGTCTCCCGCGAGATGGCCAGCCAGGCCAACGCCGAACTGATCAACGACCGCGCTGCCCTGGTGGCCGGCGACCTGGTGTTCTTCGGCCGCCGCGGCCGCGTCGACCACGTCGGCATCTACGTCGGTGATGGCCGTTTCCTGCATGCACCGAGCACCGGCAAGGATGTCCGCACCGACACCCTGCTGAGCGGCTACTGGGGCGACAAGTTCATGCAGGCACGTCGCGTGGCGCTGTAAGCGCCCCCGGCCTTGTCCTGCGAAAGCCGCGGCCTCCGGGTCGCGGCTTTTTTCATGCCAGGCGCAGCCGATACCCGCCTGCCGGAATATGAATGGGGAAACCCGCCAAGCGTAACCCAATTCACGATTGCACCCGTCTGAATCCCGGGTATAAGGTGGCGCCGAATGGAGAGGTGACCAGGCATGGCTGCAGCACCTGACACGGGCAAGCGTTGTGTTATCTGGTTCGGCAATCCGGGGGCGAGAGAAAAGGTGATGCTGGCTGCGGATGGCTGGCAGGTGCGCGCGGTACTCCCTCAACAGCCTGCCGAGATCGGCATGCGTGATGGCGACGTGGTGGTCGGCCTGATCGATTTCCGCACCAGTTCGGACAGCGAGCTGGAGCGCATCGGCAGGCTCACCGCCGAGCATCGTCACATGCCGCTGTTCGCCCTCACCCCGGCCGACGACGGCCACGTGCTGCATCCGCTGCTTTCCAGCTGCCAGCGCCAGTTCCCGCACCCCCCCGACCTGAAGGACCTGCTGCGCCAGCTGCAGCTGGTGGTCGCGGACTCACCTGCCCCGGTGGTCGATGACGTGATGGCCACGCTGCTCGGCGAGAGCGACGTGATGCTGGCCATGCGCGCCACCCTGCGCAAACTCGCGCCGGTCGACCTGCCGGTGCTGATCACCGGTGAAACCGGCACCGGCAAGGAAGTCGCGGCGCACGCGCTGCATCGTCTTTCACCGCGCGGCAGCCGGCCCTTCCAGGCGGTCAACTGCGGCGCGATCCCCTCCACGCTGCTGCAGTCGGAACTGTTCGGCCATGAACGCGGCGCCTTCACCGGCGCCACCAGCCGCCGCCAGGGCCTGTTCGAGACGGCGCATACCGGCACGGTGTTCCTCGATGAAATCGGCGACCTGCCGCTGGATGCGCAGACCAGCCTGCTGCGCGTGCTGCAGGAAGGCACCATCGAACGGGTCGGCAGCAACCAGCCCATCACCGTGGACGTGCGTATCCTGGCCGCCACCCACGTTGACCTGGAACGGGCGGTGGAAGAAGGCCGCTTCCGCCGCGACCTGTATTACCGCCTCAACGTGCTGCGGCTGTCGATGCCGCCGCTGCGCCACCGGCAGGGCGACATCGACCTGCTTTCGCGCCATTTCCTCAACAGCTTCCGCACCCGCCATCGGATCCGGGCGCGCGGTTACACCACCCAGGCGCGGCAGGCGATGGAGCGTTTCGATTGGCCGGGCAATGTGCGCGAGCTGCTCAACCGGGTGCAGCGCGCCGCGATCACCGCCGACGGCGAACTGATCACCAGCGCCGACCTGGAGCTGGCAGGTGACGGAACCCCCGATGCCGCGCGGCTTGGCAATGCACGCAGCCACGCCGAACGCGAGACCCTGCTGTCATGCCTGCAACAGAGCCGGTTCAACGTCAGCGCCTGCGCACGCTTGATGAAGGTCTCGCGGGTGACGGTGTATCGCCTGTGCCGCAAGCACCAGTTGACGCTGGAAACCCTGCGTTGAGCCCGCGCAGGGCACAGCCGTGCTCCGCTGTCGCCCTGCCGCTGAAGCCTGTGCCGAGCGTGGCTCGGCACTATCGCAGGCCATGATCCCGCTCACAGCATGTACGGCAACTTGAACGACAGGCTGAAGTCCGGTGCGTCCGGCGTCAGGCCCACGCCGAGCATGCTGACGAAGGTCGCCTTGTTGGTCAGCGCGTAGGTCACGCCCAGGTTCAAGGTGCCGGCGTTGGCATCACTGCCGATCACCTTCACCCATTGGCCGTTCTTGTAGCGGGTGGAAGCGCGCGCACTGAGCTTGTCGCTGAAGGAAATGCTCAGGCTGGTGCGCTCGTTGAAGGCGAACGCCACGCCGGCACCGAAGTAGTACGAATCACCCAGCCGGACCTCGCCGGGATTGATCGTGTCCGGGTTGGAGTCCAGGTCGTCGAAGCTGCGCTTGAACGAACGGATGTAGCCGATGTTCGCGAACAGGATCGCCGGATCGGCCGTCTTCACCGCCGACAGGCCGATGTTGGCCTGCCACACGCCATTGCCGGTGGGCTGCCGGCTGGGCACCGCGAAGCGGATGAAATCATCGTCGTCGCGCTCGATGACCTTCCAGTCCAACCCATAGGGCTCGCGTCCGGTCGGGGCGGTCACGCCACCGGTCAACACCGTCTCCGGCCGCCAGCCACGCTCGCCGAACAGCTTGTAGTTGGCGGTGAAGCTGACATCGCCGATGCCGTTGCCGTTGGTTTCCTCCTGCGCGATGCCGGCCGCCGAACCACCCGCGCCGCCCTTCTGGTAGACGGTCTTGCGCGCCAGGTAGGGCACGTCCAGGTTGAGGGTCAAGCGCGGATTGACGCCCCAGCGCGCGGCGAAGTTGTAGGTCGCCGTATCCGATTCCACGTTCTCGATGGCGATGTTGCCCAGGAAGATCGCATCCAGCGCCAGGAACCCATTGAGGGTGAGCTGTTTGCGGTCATAGCGCGCGTAGCTGATGCTGTTTTCCAACGTCAGCCTGCGGTTGAACAACGCCGATTGCTGCTGCTTGACGTCATCCACGCTGCGCCGCGCGGCCTCCTTGGCCTGCTGGGCCTCGGCGGCGGTGCTGGCATAGCCCTCGCCGGTGGGCGCTGTTGCCGCCGCCGGGGGCGCCGGTTCGTCCTGGGCGGCCTGTGCCACGGCAGGCGGCGGTGTCGGCAGGGCCTGGGCGGTCTTGCCGCTCACCCGCGCCTGGATCGCCTGCACCTGCATGTCCAGTTCCCGCAACCTGCGTACTTCCTGCGCGTAGCTGGCCTTGAGCGATTCCAGCTGCGCCGCCAGGGCCTTCACGTCTTCTTCGTCATTGCCGGTACCTGTCTGCTGTGCCGCCACCTTGGGCGAAACCACGGCAAGACTCACCAGCGCCGCCATCGCCAGTCGATTCATTGTCCTGATCCTCGTTGTTGCCTGGAAGGATGCCCGTGCCATGCACGGACCTATTGGCCACCGATCCCGCCCACTCCCCGGTTGAGCGTGATGGCCTGTGCCACGTTCTGGGCCAGCGGCAGGTTGCCTGCCACCGATTGCCGGACCAGATCGATCTGCAGGCGATTGGCCGCCTGCTGCCCGTCGGCCATCAGCTGGATGCTCTGCCCGACACCTCCATTGCGCAGCCACTGCTGCACTGCCCCCTGACCGTCGATACTCAACCGCAACGTGGCCGCATTGCCGTCGAAGCTGGCCACGGCGCTGGCATCGCCCGAGCGCACGGTCGACGCCCCGCTCGCTGCGCCACCATCGCCGCCCGGCACCACGCCGTCGTTGCGTACGTTCAGGTGGATCGCGTTGCTGGCACGGTTGCCGTCGCCGGCCACCTGCACGCTCTGCACCAGCCCGCCGACATTGGCCAGGCCGCTGCCGTCGATGCTGCGACCGGCCGAGGCCGGCAGCGGCGCATTGGCCGCGGTGATGTTCACGCTGGGCGTGAAGCTGACCTTCGGCGTGCGGCCCTTGCTGAAATCCATGCCCAGCGTCAGCGCGCCCTGCAGCGACTGCCCCCCGGCCGTCTGCCAGGTGGAGATCATGGTCACGCCGAACCAGGCCACCTCGTTGCCGCCGACGGTGTACCGGCCGCGCATCAGGTTCAGCTCCGGATCGGGGATCTCGCGCAATCCCTTGCCGGTGGTGCCCCTGCCCTCTTCGGCCAGCGCCGGCAGCGCGAAACCCAGCGCCAGTGCCAGCAGACCGCATGCATGCATCTTCATCTGGATACTCCTTCAGAACAGGTCGGCATGGGTGAAGCCGAAGTCGACCAGCTCCGCATCGGTAATGGGGCCCCGTCCCTGTCGCGCGGCAAGCGCGCGGGCACTGGGCCGTTCACTGGGTTGCAGCAGCACCGTGTTGCGATCGAAGTCACTCCCGATCACCACGAACACGGCACGGGAGGGCCAGGCACGGACGAACTCGTCCAGCGGTATGGCCCGGTTGCCGAGGATCGGGTCGCCGATCTCGGCCACGTCATCGCGGACCTGCTTGAGCACGACGAAGTGGCGGAAGCCGCGCACGTCCATCAGTACCAGGCCGGGAACCCGCAGGCTCTTGAGCCGCTCCTCGTCGACGCGGTAGCCACGTCCACGCATGCCAAGCGACTCCACGTAACGCTTGATGTCCAGCAGCGAAAACCCACGCTGGCGGACAAGTTCAGGATCAGCCACGCCCATCATCCCTTCGATCACCGTCGCCTCGTCCGTGTTGAGGTGGTAGGCATGCTTGAGGATCGTGGCCAGCGCGGCCGCGCCGCAGCTGTAGTCGGTGTGCTGGCGCACCAGGTTGCGGAAGCGCCGTTCGCGCATGCTCTCGACCTGCCCGGTGTACATCGCACCGTTGGGCAACACGCTGCTGAAGGCGACATCGCCTGCCCGCGCCACTCCCGGCACGGTCAGCCACACACACAGCAACACGAGCATCTTGCCGAACATGGGTGCGTGATCTCCTTGCACGTCCGCCAGGTGGGAGCCCCGGTTCCCCGGGGGGGAGAAACAGGGGCTCCCTGGAACACCCGGCCATTGGCGGATGGCCGGGCTTGTTGCTCAGGACAGGGCAATCACCTTTGCAGGCGACCTGTTCGATTACGGGCCTTCGCCGCCACCGCCACCGCCGCCGGTGGAGGGCTGGGCAACGGCCAGTGCCAGGCTGTTGGCCTGCAGGTTGCCGGTGCCGGAAGACACGTTCACGCCGATGTTGCCGGAGGCATTGGAGAACGCGCCGCCGGACAGCGAGGCGGTGTTGGTTGCATCCACCGCGATCCAGTCGATGTCGATCACGTGACCACTGAGGCTGGCGGTCAGGTCAGCCGTGCCCATCTCGGAGAACGACAGGTTGCCCTTCTCGTCGGTATCCCACGCCATGCCACCCACGCCCGGGCGGTTCGGATTGGCGACGGCACCCTGGGTCTGGTTGTCCCAGTCGGTATGGCCGGTCTGGTTGCCACCGGTGTGCGTGTTGCCACTCCAGTTGTCCGGGTAGAAGTTGGTCTTCTGGTAGGAGTTGCCGGTGCCACTGTAGGTACCCGATCCGGTGCCCTTGGTGGTGCCGGCGACCTTGCCGGACATGTTGATGGCGTAGCTGTTCACGACGTAGTCGTAGTAGCCATCGTTGGTCACGTCGTTGCCCGAGGACACCTGGTTGGAGCTGATGCTCGAGGTGGCATAGGCACTGGTGGCGACCGAGGCGGCCAACGCGTTCTTCTGCTCGTTGTTGTTGCCCGAGGTGACGTTCACGCCGATGTTGCCGGCCGCACCGGAGAAGGCATTGCCACCGATGCCGGCGTTGTTGGTCACGCCGTAGTTCATCGTGGCGTTGTTCATGCCGCTCTGGTTGACGAAGACTTCGGCGTCGGCCATGCCGAAGCTGAAGGACGCGTCGGCCGCGGACAGCGCTGCGGCGTTGTCCTGGGCGTTGTTGTCGCCGGCGGCGACGTTGAAGCCCAGGTTGCCCGAGGCATTGGAACCGACGTCATCGCCAATGGCGGCATCGTTGGTCAACAGCCCGTTCTCGGCGGTGTTGCCCGAGATCGACTGGCGGTTGTCGATGATCGCGATCGCCGCCGAGTCCAGGTCGATGTTGCCGGTGATGGTCGGGTCGCCGGAGAAGTTCACGTCCGAGCTCAGGCGCATGTCCTTCTCGAGGTTCACGTCGACGCCGTGGTTGTTCTTTTCCTTGCGCTCGTCGGCGGTGATGTTCGAGGTCTTCTGCACCGTCTCGGTGACTTCCTTGTTGCTCACCGAGTTGCTGCGGGAGTCGCGGTAACGCAGCACGGCGGCGGCGTCGAGCTTCAGGTCCACGTCGGTGTCGACGTTGGTATTGATGTTGGTGTTGGTATTGGTGCGCGTCTCGTTCACGTTGTGCTGGTGATCGATGTTGGCGCTCTTGTTCTGGTTGTCCGCCGCATTGGCAGCCGCACTCATCGTGAATGCGGTTACCGCCATGGCGAGTACGGTCCATTTATTCGCTTTCATGGTGCCCCTCTTCAGGTTCTCTGATGCATCGGGTGGATGGAACGATTGTTCACGGGATGGCCTGCACGGAGATGCTCAGGCTGTTCGCCGTTGCATTGCCGGATCCCGCGATCTGATTGAGTTGCAGCACGCCGTCGAATCCGCGCATGGCGGATGCCTCCACGCCCACCCTGCGGGTGGCACGTGGATCGCTGGCGACAGGCTGCTCCCCCGCCGACGCGAGCGCTGCCGAGGACGCCATCGCGTCATCGCTTGCCTCGCGTATGCCCTGTGCGGCCAGCGTCGCGCTCACGGCGTTCAACGCCGTGTTGCCACCACCGCTGGCCTGGTTGATCGATGCGATGCCGCTGCCCCCGGCCAGCGCATTGCCACCGATGGAGGCCGAGGCCTGCAGCGGTGTATTGAAGACGTTGCCGTGCTGTTGCTGGCCGACGCGCATGCCGGCATCGGCGTGGCGGCCACTGGCCATGCTGTGCAGGTTGGCCTGCAGGTTGAGGTCGCCGGCGGCCTGGTTCACCTTGATCGAGCCGTTGCTGCCGGCCAGCGCGTTGCCGTCGATGCGGCTGTCGGCCGACAGGTACGACAACATGCCGTTGTAGCTGTCCGCCTGCGATTGCGCACCGGCCAGCGCTGGCGCTGCCACGCAGGCCAGGCCAAGCAATGCCACGACGGTCGGGTGCAGGCGCTTCATTTGCCACCTGCCGGCTGGCCGAGCGGGAACTGCGCCAACGCGCCGCGCACCTGGTCGCCGATGCCGCGGGTTGCACCGCCCACCGCGCCCATCGGGCCGCCGATCGCACGGGACAACTGGCCACCGGAGAGCGGGCCACCGTCACCGGTCACGCGGCCCAACGTGCCGCCGACCACGCCGCCGGTCACGCGCTCCACCGTCGTGTGGCCATGGCCCGCCATCCCGGCATCGGCCAAGCCGGACTGCATGTCCGCGTAGTCGGCATCGCTGAGTTCGTCCATGCCCCCGGCGCCCAGCGCCGAGCCAAGCTCCTTGCGCGGTGACGGGTCGGCGATCAACGCCATGCCCGGCGGCTGCATGCGATACGCCGGCCGCGCCGAGACATCGCGCAGCAACACCATCTCGCCGGGTTGTGCCTTCACGCCCTGGCGTGCGCCCGATGCCTGTGCGACACCACTGGCCGCCAGCAGCAGGGCCATCGCGCCCATCAGGGCGATACGTCGATTGGTGGTTGTGCTGTCCATTGCTTCCTCCCTGCCGGGTTTCACGGGAGGAGTGAGCAGCAACCATGCCAACAGGATTTTTACTTCAAATACATGCAGATACGATGAAAGCGTAACAACGCCTGCTGTATCGCTGTCACACCGGCAGGCCGGGAGCCCGGCCGTAAGAGCCCTCCATTCAGTGGGGCCCGGGCCAGCCAATACGTGCCTTCCGAGGGGTGTATCGGCGGTGTTACAGCCCGCTGTTACAGCCTGCTACACCCCGAACGCGCAAGGCCGGGTTGCCCCGGCCTTGGATGCGGACGAATGCGGTGTCGCGCCCTCAGCTGCGGGGGTCGCTCCCCGCCGTGATGGCGGTCCTCGACCCGTCGTAGACCTGCTGGTCGAGCAGCCCGGTTTCCTTGGCCACGATCACCGGCACCACCATCTGCCCGGTGACGTTGGTCATCGTGCGCATCATGTCCAGGATGCGGTCGATGGCATACAGGTAACCGATGGCCTCCAGCGGCAGGTTGGCCGCGCTCAGCACCACCGTGGCCATGATCACCGCCGTGCCCGGCACGCCGGCGGTGCCGAAGCTGCCCAGCACCGAGGCGATCAGCACGATCAGGTACTGCTCCGGGGTCATCGGCACGCCGGTGTACTGGGTGATGAACACCGCGCACAGCGCCGGGTAGATCGCGCCGCAGCCGTCCATCTTGATGCTGGCGCCCAGCGGCACCGCGAACGAGGCGTAGTCCTTGTTGACGCCCAGGTTGTCGGTGATCGAACGCATCGCCACCGGCATCGCCGCGAAGCTCGAGGAGGCCACGAACGCCACCTGCATGCCCGGCGCGGCGCCACGGAAGAACTTCCACGGGTTCAGGCCATGGACCAGCAGCAGGCTGCTGTACACCACCACGATCTGCAGCGCGCAAGCCACGTACAGCGCCAGCACGAAGTTGCCCAGCGGCAGCAGCTTGTCGAACCCGTAGCTGCCGACCAGGCCGGCGATCAGGCCGAAGGTACCCAGCGGGGTCATCTCCAGCACGAAGCGGGTGACCTGGATCATGATCTCGCTCATCTGGCCGACCAGCTTGCGCGCCTCGCTGACCTTCTCGCCCAGCTTGACCATCGCAAAGCCGAGCAGCCCGGCGAAGAAGATCACCGGCAGGATCGAGCCGCGCCCGGCCGCCAGCACGGTCTCACCGGCGGCATTGACCTTGGTGCCGATGCCGGCCAGTGCGTAGAACACGTTGGACGGCACCACGTCCATCAGCACCTTGGTCACCGACGGCACGTCGCGCGGCGTGTAGGTGCCGTCCATGGCCAGCTTCAGGCCGCCGATGCCCGGCTGCATCACCGTACCCACCAGCAGGCCGATGCCCACCGCCAGCGCGGCGGTGATCACGAACCACAGGAAGGTCCGCCCGCTGAGCGCGGCCAGCGATTTCTGCCCGTGCAGCGAGCCGATCGCATTGACCACCGCGAAGAACACCAGCGGCACAGCGATCATCTTGATCAGGGTGACGTACAGCTCGCCCAGCGGACCGAAGAAGGTCTCGGCCGCCGGCCCCATCGCCCACCCCGCCAGCGCGCCGAGCACGAAGCCGCCGACCACGCGTAGCCAGAAGGGGATCCGCAGCCAGGCAGACACCACGTTCATAGAAGGAATCCATCAGAAAATCCAAGCTGGGCACGATAGCGCAAGCCTTGCCACAGCACGATCCCGGCAGGGAAAAGCTGCGTGTCATATGCATGCCTTCCGTGCTTGACCATAATGAACGCCTGACAACATGCCAGCGACACCTTTCCCGATGCACAAAGCCACATTCCTTTCCGCCGCCCTGACCTCCCTGCTGCTGGGCGCCTGCGCCAGCACCGCCCCACAGTCCAGCACCGCCGCCGCGGTCAGCGTGGACGTGCCGACGGTGGCCCATCCGGCCGGTGAAACCCCGCAATGGTGGTACCGCGATGGCGCGGCCCGCGCCGCCGGCAATGGCGCCATGGCGGGCAAGGCCAAGAATGTGATCCTGTTCCTGGGCGACGGCATGAGCCTGACCACCGTGGCCGCCGCGCGCATCCTGGAAGGCCAGAGCCACGGCAGCTCCGGCGAGGAGAACCTGCTGTCCTGGGAGCGCTTCCCGGCCACGGCGTTCAGCAAGACCTACAACACCGACTCGCAGACGCCCGACTCGGCCGGCACCATGACCGCCATCACCACCGGCGTGAAGACCCACATGGGCGCCATCGGCGTCAGCGCCGGTACCCGCAGCGATTGCAGCGACAGCCTGTCCAAGGGCCTGCTGACCTGGCTGCAGCTGGCCGACAGCGCCGGCCTGGCCACCGGCATCGTCTCCACCGCCCGCCTCACCCATGCCACCCCGGCCGCCACCTACGCGCATTCGCCGGAACGCAACTGGGAGAACGACACCGACCTACCGGAAGCAGCCAAGGCCGCCGGCTGCGTGGACATCGCCCAGCAGCTGCTGTCGACCTCGCGATACGGCCGGGGCCCGCTGGTCGCGCTGGGCGGCGGCCGCGGCCAGTTCACCACCGTCAACGAGGAAGACCCGGAGTACGCGGACAAGGTCGGCCTGCGCCTGGACGGCCGCAACCTGGTCGCCGAATGGCAGGCCGCCCACCCGCAGGGCGCCTACGTCTGGAATGCCGACCAGCTCAAGGCCGCGGCCAACGCCCCGGCACTGCTGGGCCTGTTCGAGCCGGACCACATGCAGTACGAGCAGGACCGCCCGAAGGACCGCGGCGGTGAGCCCTCGCTGGCCGAGCTGACCCGCGCCGCCATCGCCAACCTGTCCAAGCATCAGGACGGTTATGTGCTGATGGTCGAGGGCGCCCGCATCGACCACGCCAACCACAGCGGCAATGCCGCCCGTGCACTGGGCGACACCATCGCCATGTCCGACGCGGTCAAGGCCGCCGTGGAGGCCACCTCGGCCGACGACACGCTCATCATCGTCACCGCCGACCACTCGCACACGCTGAACTTCGTCGGCTACCCGGCACGCGGCAACCCGATCCTGGGCAAGGTCAAGGACAAGGGCGGCGAAGACGGCGCCGGCAAGCTGGACCTGGCCCGCGACGGCCTGGGCCTGCCCTACACCACGCTCAGCTACGCCAATGGACCGGGCTACACCGGCGCCAGCAACCAGCAGCCGGCCGGCCCGAAGAAGTTCCCGCACGGCCCGAGCAGCTTCGAGCCCGCCGTGGGCCGACCGGACCTGACCCATGTCGACACCGAGCACCCGGACTACATGCAGGAAGCCCTGGTCCCGGCCAAGGCCGAATCGCACGGTGGCGAGGACGTGGGCATCTGGGCACGTGGCCCGGGCAGCAAGGCGGTGCGCGGCACGATGGAACAGAACACCATCTACCACCTGATCGTGCAGGCCACCCCGCGCCTGCGTGCGCGCCTGTGCGAGCTGGGCACCTGCGATGCGCAGGGCGTGCCGGTGGAACTGCCGCAGCCCAGGCAGTTCGAACGCAAGGCGCCGTGAGCCGCGCGCGACGGTATCGGTTCGGCGCGCTGGCAGCCCTGCTGCCACTGCTCGCGCTGTCCTGTCTGGCGCATGCCGGGGAGGCCTGTTACCGCCGCGACACCGGACGTCCCGACGTGCTGCCCGGCTGCAAACAGACCGCACCGGGCACGCTCGTCATCAGCAAGGCCGCAATGGCCGCGCTGCAGTTCGACGAGAACGGGCTGGCCGCCCTGCAGGCCGGCCACCAGTACTACTACGTGCGCCGCGATGGCCGGCACCTGCCGGTCATCACCTACGACAATGGCCCGGACTATTTCCAGGAAGGCCTGACCCGCGCCCGCGTGGACGGCCGCATCGGCTACTACGACACCCAACTGCAGCCGGCCTTCGGCGAACGTTTCGATTGGGACTTCCCGTTCGAGAACGGCAGCGCCGAGGTCTGCAATGGCTGCCACGAAGGCCCGCCGGACGCCGGCGGCCATACCGGCATCGTCGGTGGCACGCATTTCCGCATCGACCGGCAGGGCGCGCATCTGTCCACCGCGCGTTGAAGCATCGGCGCCCTGCCCCGCATTGCGGCCGCCGCAACCGGCGCCGATACTCGGCACCGCCATGAACCTGCTTTCCCCTGCCCTGCTCGACGCGGCGTCCGTCCATCCGGTGATGGTCGGCTTCAGCGGCGGGCTGGATTCGACTGTGCTGCTGCACCTGCTTGCGCAGGCGCCGGGCCGCGCCGCCGGCAGCGTGCGCGCCGTGCATGTGCACCACGGACTGCAGGCGCAGGCCGACGCCTGGGCCGAACACTGCCACCAGGTATGCGCGGGCTGGGGCATCACCCTGCAGGTCATCCACGTGGCCGTGCGCCGCGATGAAGGCGACGGACTGGAAGCGGCGGCGCGCACCGCGCGCCATGCCGCCTTCCAGGCCTGCCTGCAGGCAGGCGAATGGCTGGCGCTGGCCCACCACCAGGACGACCAGGCCGAAACCTTCCTGCTGCGCGCCCTGCGCGGTTCCGGCGTGGACGGACTGGGGGCGATGCGGCCATTGCGCGCCTTCGGCCATGGCCAGCTGTGGCGACCACTGCTGGATGTGCCGCGTGCAGCGCTGGAAGCCCATGCGCGGCGCCATCGGCTGCACTGGATCGAAGACCCCAGCAACCAGCACGATGAGGTCGACCGCAATTTCCTGCGCCTGCAGCTGATGCCCCTGCTGCGCCAACGCTGGCCGCACGCCGCCACCGCACTCACACGCAGCGCCGGCCTTGCCGCGCAGGCCACCGACCTGCTGGCCACGCAGGACGACGCCGCGCTGCAGTCCTGCACGGACGCCTCCGGCGCGCTGCGGATCGACGCCCTCGGCGCCCTGCCCGACACCGCGCGGGCACGCGTGCTGCGGCGCTGGGTACAGCAGCAGGGGTTGCCGCCATTGCCCGGCAACGGCGTGCGCGTCATCCAGCAGCAGCTGCTGTCCGCCGGGCATGACCAGCCCGCGGAATTCCGCTGGCAGCATGCCCGCATCCGGCGCTGGCGCGGGCAGTTGCATGTCGTGCCCGCGCTGTCGCCCTGGCCCGCCGGTTGGCAGCAGCCCTGGCAGGGCGATGTCCCTGCCCTGCTGCCGGACGGCGGCGTGCTGACGCTGCAGGGCGCGGACCGGCTGGACCGTCCACTGTTGCTGCGCCAGCGCAGGGGCGGGGAACGCATCCACCTGCCGCAGCGCACGCACCGCCACGCGCTCAAGCAGTGCCTGCAGCAATCCGAGGTTCCCCCCTGGCTGCGACCGCACCTGCCCCTGCTCTGCGACGGGGACGATGTCCTGGCCGCCGGCGACCGGATTGTTTCCGGCACGCTGCAGCACTGGCTGCAGGCACATGGCGCGCGCCTGCATTGGCAGCCGCCGCACCCGTCGAATTGACCCTTTCCCGCTGGCCGCTACACTGGCGCCATGCCCAAGAAGTCCCCCAATGAAGCCTCCCCGGTCGCCCACTTCGAGCAGTCGCTTGAGGAGCTGGAGCAATTGGTCGAGAAGATGGAAGCCGGCGACCTGAGCCTGGAGCAGTCGCTGACCGCCTATGAGCGCGGCGTGGGCCTGTATCGCCAGTGCCAGCAGGCGCTGGAACAGGCCGAACTGCGCGTGCGCCTGCTCACCGATCCGGCCCAGCCAGAGAAATCCGAGCCTTTCAGCAGCACCGGCAATGACGACTGACGCCCTGTTCGCCGCTTGGCTGCAACGCACCGAACAGCACCTGCAGCACGTCCTTCCCGATCCCGAACGCGCCCCGCAGGGTCTGCACCAGGCCATGCGCTACGCCGGGCTGGGTGGCGGCAAGCGCATGCGTCCACTGCTGGTGCATGCCGCCGGCCACCTGTTCGATGCCGCACCGGCGCGGCTGGATGCCGCCGCCGTCGCGGTCGAGCTGATCCACGCCTATTCGCTGGTGCATGACGACCTGCCGGCGATGGATGACGACGACCTGCGTCGTGGTCGCCCGACTACCCACATCGCCTTCGACGAAGCCACTGCCATCCTGGCCGGTGACGCCCTGCAGACCCGTGCCTTCGAAGTGCTGGCCGAGGCCGAGATGCCCGCCGAGCTGGCATTGGCCTGCCTGCGGACCCTGGCCACGGCCTCCGGTGCCGCCGGCATGTGCGGCGGCCAGGCGCTGGACATCGATGCCACCGGCAAGCAGCAGTCGCTGGCCGACCTCAAGCGCATGCATGCGCTCAAGACCGGCGCGCTGATCCGCGCAGCGGTCCGCATGGGGGCACTGTGCGGCAATGCCGGCAGTGACGACCTGGCACGGCTGGATGCATTCGCCGACACACTGGGGCTGGCGTTCCAGGTGCGCGATGACATCCTCGATGTCGAAGCCAGTTCCGAACAGTTGGGCAAGACCGCTGGCAAGGACCAGGCACAGGACAAGTCCACCTTCCCCTCGCTGCTGGGCATGGACGGTGCGAAGGCCACGCTCGAGGAGCTGGCCAAGGCCATGCAGGATGCATTGGCCCCGTTCGGCGCACGTGCCGGAGCACTGGCCGCGCTGGCCGAACTGACCGTCCGCCGCAAGCACTGAGGCAGGAGCGGCCTCGGCGGTGAAGAAGCCGGGACAGCTGGAACAACGGCATCTCCGACGCCAGCGGCAGGCATCACCCGCCCCACGGCCAAGGCCACACCCACCGCTCCCCCTTCGCATCAGGAACAAAAAAGCCCGGGAAATCCCGGGCTTTTTCCTGCGACCAGCGCGCTGATTACTTGATCAGGCGGATGGTCATCGGATAGCGGTAGGTCTGGCCCTTGTTGGCAGCCAAGCCAGCGATGATGCTGAACACGATGCAGGCAATCCATGCAGCGAAGTTGATCAGCGCGCCGATCAGGATGATCGTCAGGATCGTGCCGATGATGTAGACGCCGATCAGCGTGATCTGGAAGTTGAGCGCCTCCTTGGCGTTGTCGGACAGGAACTTCTTGTCCTGGTTGTCCTTGTTCACCAGCCAGATGATCAGCGGCACGATGAAGCTCAGGATGATGCCCGACAGGTGCACCAGCATGGCGATGGTGTTGTCATCCGAGCTCGAGTTTCCTGCCGGTGCCGGCGGAGGCGTGGTGTTCTGATAGTCGCTCATTGCTTCCCCTAGATCCTTGTTATGGGTTGAAAGATACGCCGACAGTGCCGGTGTAAGGATGGCTCCATGGCCATTATGAGAATAGTCCGACCTTTGACAAGGATCCGTCAATCATTACCCGCAATTGTCATCTTTCCGACCAAAATTGACCCCACCGACACGTGCGAACGCACGTCCACGTCGCTGCCGACCGCTTCAATGCCGGCAAACATCTGTTTGAGATTGCCCGCGATGGTGATGCCGTCGACCGGGTAGGCGATCTGCCCGTTCTCCACCCAGAAGCCTGCCGCACCGCGCGAATAGTCACCGGTCACGCCGTTCACGCCCTGCCCCATCAGCTCGGTGACCAGCAGGCCGGTTCCCATACCTGACAGCATGGACGCACGGTCGCCAGCATTGGCCGCCACGCGCAGGTTGTGCACGCCGCCGGCATTGGCGGTGGTCTTCAGCCCCAGCCGCCGCGCCGAATAGCTGCCGAGGATGTACCGCTTCAACACGCCCGCCGACACCAGGGCCGAATCGCGCGTGGCCACGCCCTCGCCGTCGAACGCATTGGAACGCAGGCCGCGCCGCAGCAACGGCAGCTCGTCGATGCCGAACCAATCCGGGAACAGCTGCGTCCCGGCACTGTCGAGCAGGAAGCTGGCACGCCGGTACAGCGCGCCGCCGGACACGGCCCCCAGCAGGTGGCCGATCAGCGAGCGCGCGGTTTCGGCGGCGAACAGCACCGGCACCTGCCCGGTCGGCAGAGAGCGCGGCTGCAGGCGCGCGACGGTGCGTTCGGCCGCGCGCAGGCCCACCGCCGCCGGGTCATCCAGGTCTTCGCGGGCGATGGCGCTGGTGTACCAGCCATCGCGCTGCATGCCATCGCCG
This sequence comes from Stenotrophomonas sp. ATCM1_4, assembly GCF_004348115.1. Taxonomy (GTDB): domain Bacteria; phylum Pseudomonadota; class Gammaproteobacteria; order Xanthomonadales; family Xanthomonadaceae; genus Stenotrophomonas; species Stenotrophomonas capsici. Next base: position 2,213,484 of record NZ_QPFB01000001.1, read on the forward strand.
CTGCCGGCGATCAGCGCACAACCAATGGAATGGTGGCTGCTGCGCTCACGGCCGATGAAGCCGTGCGAGTTGGCATACACCGACAGGCTCTGCGCGGTGGCCGCCGAGGCCCCGTCGGAGTTGCTGATCCGGCCATCGGCGCCGCGACCGGCGGCCTCGCAGGCCAGCGCCAGGTCCACCGCCTGCTCGGCGCCCAGCGCCCACGGGTGCCAGCCGTCCAGGTCGGGGAAATGGGTGGCCATCAGTTCGGCATCGGCCAGGCCCGCGGCCGGGTCGTCCTCGGTATGGCGGGCGATGGCGCAGGCCTGGGCGACGGTGGCCTCCAGGCTGCCCTCCTGCAGGTCGGCGGTGCTGGCACTGCCCTTGCGCTGGCCGAAATACACGGTCACGGCGATGCCACGGTCATGCGTGGACTCCACCGTTTCCACCTCCCCCAGGCGCACATTCACGTCCAGCCCGCGCTCTTCGCTGCAGCTGACCTCGGCCTGGGTGGCCCCCATCGCGCGTGCTTTTTCCAGCAACCGCTGGGAGATATCGGCCAGCGTTTCCAGGCGTTGCAGGCTGTCGTCGTGGGTGGGGGTATCGGTGGTGATGACGTTCAATGCTTTATCCTTGTAGGGAGATTCCCTTCACATGTGCCCGGCCATCCTTGCCCGGGTGCTGGGTTGCGGGTGCCTCGCCACGCGGCTGTCCGGCCTATGCCGGACCTCATCCGCGACGGGCGGCCTGCCAAACCCCGGCCTCGATCGGCCGGCCTTTCAATGCTTGAAGTTTAGTGGGTAGCAGTGCGATGCGTGGACGTGACGAAGACACCGGTGAGTTTTTCAGTGAAAGCCGCAGCCAGAACCGGCGCGAGGCGCTGGAAGTACTGGCCCTGGGTGAAAAGCTGGTGGACCTGACCCCGGCCCAGCTGGCACGCCTGCCGATCCCCGAAGGCCTGCTGGAACACATCGAGTACACCAAGCGCATCACCTCGCACGGCGCGCGCAAGCGTCAGCTGGCCTTCCTGGCCAAGCAGATGCGGCGCGAGGAAGATGAAACCCTGGAAGCGATCCGCGACGCGATGGACGCCAACAGCGAAACCTCGCGCCGTGAAGTGGCCATCATGCACCGCATGGAGCGCTGGCGTGAGCGCCTGATGGCCGAGGGCGATGCCGCGCTGGCCGAACTGCTGGACGAGCACCCGGACGCCGACCGCCAGCAGCTGCGCACCCTGGTACGCAATGCGTTGGCGGAAAAGGCCAGGAACAAGCCGCCGCGCGCCTACCGCGAGATCTACCAGGTGCTGCGTGGGCTGATGTTGACGCCGCAGGCAACCGCAGGGCTGGATGTCGAAGCGGACGACGAAGACGAAGCGCTGGACGACGACCAGGCTTAAGGGGCTTCGGCTCCTTGGTGGATTGGTGTTCTCGGCGGTTCGTACGGTAAAGCAGGAGCATTGCCCTCATCCACCCCTTCGGGGCACCTTCTCCCGCAGGCGGGAGAAGGTGCCCCGAAGGGGTGGATGAGGGCGCTGTCCGCCGCCAACCTCAGGCCTGCGTACCGCCCACCGTCAGGCCATCGATCAACAGCGACGGCTGGCCCACGCCGACCGGCACGCTCTGGCCATCCTTGCCGCAGATGCCCACGCCTTCGTCCAGCGCCAGGTCGTTGCCGATCATGCGCACCTTCTGCATGGTCTCCGGCCCGTTGCCGATCAATGTCGCGCCCTTCACCGGCGCGGTGACCTTGCCATCCTCGATCAGGTAGGCCTCGGTGGCCGAGAACACGTACTTGCCGCTGGTGATGTCGACCTGGCCGCCGCCGAAGTTGACCGCGTACAGGCCCTTCTTCACCGAACGGATCATTTCCTGCGGATCGTGGTTGCCGGCACGCATGTAGGTATTGGTCATGCGCGGCATGGTCATGTGCGCGAACGATTCACGACGGCCGTTGCCGGTCGGTGCCACGCCCATCAGGCGCGCGTTGAGCGTGTCCTGCATGTAGCCGACCAGGATGCCGTCCTCGATCAGCGTGGTGCACTGGGTCGGGGTGCCTTCGTCGTCGATGTTGAGCGAGCCGCGACGGCCATCGAGCGTGCCGTCGTCGACGATGGTCACGCCCGGCGAGGCCACGCGCTCGCCGATGCGGCCGGCGTAGACGCTGGTGCCCTTGCGGTTGAAGTCGCCTTCCAGGCCGTGGCCCACCGCCTCGTGCAGCAGCACGCCCGGCCAGCCCGGGCCAAGCACCACCGGCATCACCCCGGCCGGGGCCGGGATCGCCTCCAGGTTCACCAGCGCCTGGCGCAGGGCCTCGCGGGCGAAACCTTCCGGGCGGTCGCCGGCGAACAGTTCCTCGTAGCTGTAACGTCCACCGCCACCGGCATAGCCGGACTCACGACGCCCGTTCTGCTCGACGATCACCTGCACGTTCAGCCGCACCAGCGGGCGTACGTCGGCGGCGAGCACGCCATCACTGCGCGCGATCAGCACGGTATCCACGCCGCCGGACAGGCTCACCATCACCTGCTGCACGCGTGGGTCGGCCGCGCGCAGGTAGCGGTCCAGCCGCTTGAGCACCTCGACCTTGGCCTCGTTGCCCAGGCTGTCCACCGGGTCCAGCGCCGGGTACAGCGCGCGGCCACTGCCACGCACCAGCGACCGCACGTTCTGTGCTCCGCCTTCGCGGGAGATGGCGCGCGCCGACTGCGCGGCCGCCAGCAACGCCGCCGGCTGGATGTCGTCGGAATAGGCGAAGCCGGTCTTCTCGCCGGCGATGGCGCGCACGCCCACGCCCTGCTCGATGGAATGGGCGCCGTCCTTGACGATGCCGTCCTCCACGTTCCAGCTCTCGCGCCGCGAATGCTGGAAATACAGGTCGCCGAAGTCCACCCCCGGCCCCAGCAGGGTGCCGAAGGTGCGTTCGAGGCGGTTGGCGTCCAGGCCGGCCGGCAGCAGCAGGCGGGTCTCGGCAAGCGTGAGGGCGTTATCGGTCATGACTATCCAGATGGGGGCGGGCCCGCGCGAGGCAAGCCGGCGGTGAATCAGGGGGTGCGGGCGGCGTCAGTGGCGGCAGGCGGCGGCGCGGCGCGGGTTTCGTCGCGGTCGATCACCTCCACCTTGGGATCCTTCCACGGGCCGGTCACCTTGTAGGTCTTGGCGCCAATGGTACCCAGCGGCTTGCCGAGCACGGCATTGGCCGCCGCGCCCACCGCCGCCCCGACCGGGCCGCCGGCCACGGCACCGACCACGGCCAGCAGGTTGCCCGAGCGCGGGTTGACGTCGATGGTCTGGTCGAACTGCTGGCTGCGCAGGTCAGCCTGGCCACGGATGGTGATGTCGGCGGCCGGTGACTCGATGCCGATCCGCTCGGTACTGGCCAGGCCACCGGCGAAGCGCACATGCCCTTCGACGTGGTTGAAGGCCAGGCCCTTGGAAAACAGGTCGCGGAAATCGAACAGCAGCCGGCGCGGCAGCTGGGCCACGCTGAGCAGGCCCAGCACGCGGCCGGCGCCGGGTTCCACTTCCAGCAGCTGGCCATTGCGCACGCTCATCTCCAATCCGCCTTCCAGGCTGGCGGCGCTGAAGGCCATCGGTGAACCGTTCCAGCCGGCCTGCAGCTGCATGCGTCCCTCGCCGCCGCGCACCTGGCCGCCGTAACCCAGCCGCTGCAGCAGGTCGCCCAGGTCTTCGGTCTGCACGTTGGCGCTCATCTGCGTGGCCGCACGTGCACCGACGCCGCGCCACGTGCCTTGCAGGTCGATGACCTGCCTGGGCGCGCGCACCTGCAGCTCCTGCACCTGCAGGCCGTCGGGCAAGGGCCGGGTCCGCAGGCGGGTCTGGCCCAGCTTGAGCGCACCGAACTCCAGGTCGCCGATGTCCAGCGCCAGCGGCGGGATGTTGGCCGGGTTCATCGGTGCGAGGGGGGTGTCCGAGGACTCCACCGTCGCCGCCTGGGCGGCCTGCCAATGCACCCGGTCCAACTGGCCGCTGACGGTTCCACCATCGGCGGTGGGAATGTGCAGGCTGCCGGCCAGGGCCGGGCCATTGAGCTGCACCGCGACCGCATCGGCCCCGGGGCGCAGCTGCAGACGGGTCTGTTCGAAGCGCCCGCCGATCAACAACAACTGGTCGGCCAGCACGTCCACCTGCTTCAGCGCCAACCCGCCCGGGTCGCTGGAATCGCCGCCCTTGGCCAGGCTGATCCACTCCAGCGCATCCAGCGACGGGGTGCGGCCATTGACCATCAGGCCATCGGCCGGCGGCTCGTGGTCGACCCGGTCGCTGCCCATCGTCACCTGCACGCCGGTCTTGCCATTCTGGCTGCGCGCGGCCAAGGCCATCAGCTTGCCGAAGGCGACGTCGATGCGGCCGGCGCCCATCGGCAGCGCCGCCTGCACGTGCGTGGGCAGTGCGTCGGCCGCGGGTTTGTTGAGCGGCGCCGGCAATTGCAGGCGGGTGCCCTGCAGGTTCGAATCCAGGGTCAGCAGGGTCGGTGCCGCGGTGCGTGCACCCGCTGCGGTCGTCGGCAGGGTGACGCCCACGGTCCAGTCCGAGGTGCCATGGATGTACGGTTTCAACCAGCCCAGTTCCGGCGCGCGGTCGAGCAGCTTGCCCGCGTCCAGGGCAGCGGTCAGCTCGGCCTCGAAGGCATGCGAGGCATCCTTCACCGGCGTGCCGGCGCGCAGGGCCAGCACGCCGTCCCGCTCCTGGTGGCGCACCTGCAGCGCCGGTGCCTCGAAGCCGCCGCCGCTGTAGTTGATCTTGCCGCGCACGTTGTCGAACTGCAGGTCCCAGCGCTTGTCGGCCATCTGCACGCCGCGCAGGTCCACGTCGCCCTGCAGCACGCCGGGGCCCTCATCGCGGTGCAGCGGCAGCATCAGGTCGAAGTTGACTGCCGCCGGGCCGCGCAGGGCCAGGTTGTCCAGCGTGTCGCCGTAGCTGGCCTGCAGCGGGCTCTGCCGCAGCATCGCCAGCAGGCGGTTGCTGTCGTCGGCGGTGGTCGCCTTGACCTGCAACCGCGACTGCCCCCAGTCGGCGATGCCGGCCTGGATCTGGTCGACCTTCACGCCGGCCAGTTCGCCCTTGCCGTGCACGTCGAAGCCGGCGCCGATGAAGGTGATGTCCGCATCCATCCGGCGCATCACCGGCCAGTCCTGGTGGAAACGGATGCTGCCATCGACGATGTGCCCACCGGCCTCGAACCGCCCGTTGTTGCCCTTGAACGGCCAATCATCCAGGTCGCCCACCGCCAGGCCGGTGGCGCCGCGCAGGGTGCCATCGACCAGCGCCGCGTCCAACCAGTCCACCGCGGCCTTGCTCATGCTCGAACGTACCCAGAACCCCTTCGCGGCGGTCAGCGGCACGTCGTCGATCTTGGCCGCCAGGTTGATCCACGGCCGCGTGCCGTCGCCCTGGAACCACAGGCCACCGCGCACGTCGGCGGCGTAATCCTTGCCCTGCACGCGCAGGGCCGGCGTCCCCACCTGCCAGCCGGCACCTTCGCGCCAGCCGATCACCTGCCCGGACAACTGCAGCTCATGCAGCACGCCGAAACCGGTGGGCCAATCGAAGCGCACGACGTGGTCGGGGCGCAGGTCCAGCGACACCGCCTGCCCGTCGCCTTCGAAATGTCCGCGCAGGCCACTGATGCCCGGGCTGTTGCCGACGGTGCGGAAACTGGCATCGAGGAGTTCACCCTCGGCACGCACCGGGCCATCCGCGCTGCCGACGATACGCACGTCACCGAAACGCATGCTCGGCCGCGACTGGTACAGCCAGCGGCGCAGGCCAGGCTCGACCCGGTCGCTCAATGCCGCCACCTGCAGCAGCGGCGCCACGTCCAACTGTTGTCCCTGCAGCGCAAAATGCCTGCCGCCGGCCAGCAGCAGGCCGTCGAGCACCTGCGACCCCGCGCTGGTACCGTCGTTGATGCGCAGGCGCGGTGCGTCCACCCGCCAACCGCCATCCAGCGCGGTCCAGCGCGCGCGCAGCTGCAGGTTGCGGAAGCTCACGCCCGGCGCCGCGGTTGCGCTCTGCAGCGGCGCGCCGGACAGCTGCACCTGCTCCAGTTCGCCTTCGGCGGTCACCGCGACCACGCGGTGGTCCTGCAACTGCACCCAGGCATTCAACTCGCCGCTGCCCTGGCGTACCTGCACGCCGGCCACCTGCAGCAACGGCGACCACGCGGCCAGGTCGGCCGGCTCGGCCGCGAACCAGGCCTGGCCATCGCCCTGCCTGCGCTGGAAATCCAGCACCGCCGTCAGTGGCGGCGCCTGGGTGTTGATCCAGCCCCGCGCGCCGACGCGCAGGCGCTGGCCATCCACGCGCAGGCGTACGTCCACGCGTGGAATCCGGGTATGGATGCCGATCGACGGTGCCATCACCTGCAGTTGCCCGCCGATGACCTGCAGTTCGCCCAGGCGGCGCAGGGCCTCCAACGGGTCGCCGCCGCTTTCGCTGCTGGGCAAGCCACGCACCGACCAGCGCCCGTCATCGGCGCGCTCCAGGGTCAGCGCCAACCCGCGCAGGCGCAGTTCGGTCAGCGGCTCGCCCGGCAGCAGGCCCGAGTACATCGCCACCAGCACCTCGGCCTGCCCCACCCGCACGCCATTGCCCTGACCGATGCGCAATCCGTCGAGCTGCAGCAGCGGGCCACGCCGGGTCCAGCGCGTGTCCAGCCGGTCGAACGCCACCGGCAGGCCGGCGCGTTCACTCAACCACGCAGCGACCTTGTCCGGGTGCGATTCCACCATCGGCAGCAGTTGGCTGATCGTCCCGACCAGCAACGCCACGGCCACGAGCACGACCGCCAGTGCGATGAGCACATGACGGCGGAGGTGACGCAGCCGATAGCGCAACAACGTGGTCATCGGACCACGCCGTCCTCCCTGACGGGGGTATGGCTGCGGTCAGAGCAGCACGACATCGAACTGTTCCTGCAGGTACTGGTCATCGGCCTGGAAGCGGATGCTCTTGCCGAGGAATTCCTCCAGCTCGGCCACCGCCGCGGACTCCTCGTCGGTGATCCGCGCCACCACCTTGGTCGAGGCGATCACCAGCAGGCGCGCGGCGTCGAACTGGCGCACCGCGCGGGTGATCTCGCGGAAGATCTCGTAGGTCACCGTCTCGGCGGTCTTGATGCTGCCGCGGCCGCTGCACTGCGGGCAGGTCTCGGACAACTGCCGCTCCAGGCTCTCCACGGTGCGCTTGCGGGTCATCTCCACCAGGCCCAGCGGCGAGAAGTCGTAGACGGTGGTCTTGGCATGGTCGCGGGTGAGCGCCTTCTCCAGCGTGCGCAGCACCTGGCGGCGGTGCTCCGGATCATCCATGTCGATGAAGTCGATGATGATGATCCCGCCCAGGTTGCGCAGCCGCAGCTGCCGGGCCACCGTCTGCGCCGCCTCCAGGTTGGTGCGGAATACGGTTTCCTCCAGGTTGCGCTGGCCAACGAAGGAACCGGTGTTGACGTCGATGGTGGTCATCGCCTCGGTCTGGTCGATGACCAGGTAGCCGCCGGACTTGAGCGGCACCTGCTTGTTCAACGCGCGGACGATCTCGTCCTCCACGCCGAACATGTCGAAGATCGGGCGGTCGCCGGTGTACAGCTCCAGCTTCTCGTCCAGCACCGGCATGTACTTGGCGACGAACGCCTTGAGCTGGTTGAAGGTTTCCTTGGAGTCCACCTTGACCTTGTCCACGTCCTTGCGGATCAGGTCGCGCACCGAGCGCAGCGGCAGGCTCAGGTCCTCGTAGATGATGCTGGCCGGCGGTGCCTCGCGGCCACGCCGCTCGACCACGTTCCAGACCCGCGACAGGTAGGAGATGTCCTCGGCCAACGCCTCGGCCGGCTGGCCCTCGGCATTGGTGCGCACGATGTAGCCGTAGCCACCGTGCTGTGCGGAGATCTCGGTGACCAGCGCCTTGAGCCGGGCCCGCTCGGCCTCGTCCTCGATCCGCGCCGACACACCGACCATCTTGGACTGTGGCAGCAGCACCAGGTAGCGCGAGGGAATGCTGATCTGCGTGGTCAGGCGCGCGCCCTTGGTCCCGATCGGGTCCTTGACCACCTGCACCACCACGTCCTGGCCGTCGCGCAGCAGCTCCACGATCGGCACCGAGGAGGGCAGCGGCAGGCTGGGCGCGGTTTCCTCGGTGTCGGCCGCCACCGGTGCCGGGCGCACCACGTCGTTGGCGTGCAGGAACGCCGCGCGCTCCAGGCCGACCTCGACGAAGGCGGCCTGCATGCCCGGCATCACCCGCTGCACCTTGCCCTTGTAGATGTTGCCGACCACGCCACGGCGCCAGCCGCGCTCGATGTGCAGCTCCTGCAGCATGCCGTTCTCGATCACCGCCACGCGGGTTTCGCGCGGGGTGACATTCACCAGGATCTCTTCGGACACGTCCCTTACTCCCCCTTGTCCATGGAATCGTCTGCCGCCACGGCACCGAAGGCCGCCAGCAGCGTGGCCGTCTGTTGCAGCGGCAGGCCCATCACCCCCGAATAGCTGCCCGACAGATGGCGGATATGGCGTTCGGCCCCGCCCTGGATGGCGTAGGCGCCGGCCTTGCCCATCGGCTCGCCGGTGGCCACGTAGGCGGCAATCTGCGCCGCGCTCATCGGCGCGAAGCTGACCTCGGAGGTGACCACATCCAGCGCGTGACGCCCCGCCGCGGCCAGGGCCACCGCCGTGATCACCTGGTGGGTACGCCCCGCCAGCGAGGCCAGCATGGCCGCCGCATCGGCGGCATCGACGGGCTTGCCGTAGACACGGTCCCCGAGCACGACCTCGGTGTCCGAGCCCAGCACCACCGCCTGCGGGTCGTCGGCCACCCGCGCCAGCCCGGCCAACGCCTTGTCCAGCGCCACCCGTCGCACGTACGCTTCGGCCGACTCCGCGGCCCCACGTACTTCGGGGACTTCCAGGTCCAGGGCGCGGAACGGCACGCCAAGGCGCGTCAGCAGTTCATTTCGGCGGGGCGAGCGGGAGGCGAGATAAAGCATCGCGGAAGGATAACCTGAGGGGACTGCCTGAATGATTGGCAAAGATGCCAAAGTGGTGACAACCCCGGGCCGGCTCACCACCCGTTCATCGCCCTGACTTCACTTTCACGATCCATCCAAGGAGGACCACCATGCGCCATCTCACCCTCGCCCCGCTGCTGCTGTCCCTGTCACTTGTCCTGGGAGCCCCGATGACCGCCCATGCCCAAACCGTCCCCACCACCGTGGCCAGTGACGCCACCCTGCTGAACATCTCCGCCCAGGCCGAAGCCAAGCGGGTGCCGGACGTAGCGACCCTGTCGGCCGGCGTGGTCACCCAGGCCGTGGACGGCAACACCGCCATGCGCGAGAACGCGGTGCAGATGGACAAGGTGATGGCCGCGATCAAGGCCGCCGGCATCGCCGAGCGCGACATCCAGACCAGCGGCATCAACCTCAACCCGCAGTACCGCTACGCCGAGAACGAAGCGCCGAAGATCACCGGCTACCAGGCCACCAACACGGTCAGCCTGAAGGTGCGTGACATCACCAAGCTCGGCCGGGTGCTGGACAGCCTGGCCGCGCAGGGCGCCAACCAGATCAATGGCCCCAGCTTCGAGATCGACCAGCCCGAGCCGGTCTACGACGAAGCCCGCTTGGCCGCGCTGAAGAAGGCCCAGGCCCGTGCGGAGACCTATGCCAAGTCGCTGGGCCTGCGCGTGCGCCGCATCGTCAGCATCTCCGAAGGCAGCCAGGGCGGCTTCCGCCCGATGCCGATGATGGCCATGGCCCGCTCGGCCAAGGCCGAGATGGACACATCGGTGTCGCCGGGCGAAAGCAGCGTCTCGGTCAACCTGGACGTGGTGTTCGAACTGGGTCGCTGAGCCTAGGTCATGCTCGAGGACAACGGCGCCCCTGGGCGCCGTTGTCGTTTCAAGGCTCCAGGCACCCACGCCGCTGCCACACCTGGGCCTCCCGATCGTGCCCCGCCTGCCACCGCCGGGCATGGGACCGGACTGGGCCCCACCGCGCTCCGTTGCTGTCTGGCAGATAACCGGAAACCGGACCCCTGCTTGTCGGCACGCGCGATTGCAGGCGCTATGGCGTTACGCGGGCCGGAACCTGCAACCCCGTCCTGTGTCACCGCGCGTTGTTCCTTGTACACGCCCACGCATGGAGGTGGTTTATGGTCCGCACGCAGCATCGTGTCCCCTCGCTCCACGTCGAACCGTCCCGCATCTTCGCCTACAGCACGGCGCTGGCCCTGCATGTACTGGCCGCCGGACTGCTGTTGATCCCGTTGTCCCAGGTCCCGGTGCGCAGCGATGCGGTGCGTGAACCCCGTTGGCAGGTTCCGGACACCAAACCCATCGAACCACCGCCGCCGATTCCCCCGACCATCCCGGTCAGCAAAACCCCAGCGCCACCAAAGCAACCGGCGCTGCCGGCGCCGGTGGAAACCGCCCCGATGCCGGTGTTCCCCACCGAAGCGGTGATCACCGCGCCGGTCGACGTGGCCCCGGTCGCCGACCCCGCCCCTGCCATCGACTCCATCGCACCGGCCACGCCGCTGCAGGGCGTGCAACTGCGCTATGAGCGGGCTCCGGCCCCCACCTACCCGATCGATGCGCTGCGCGCCGGCATCGAAGGCACGGTGCTGCTGCGGGTGCTGGTCGGCCAGGACGGCAAGCCACTGGAAGTCAGCATCGAACGCAGCAGCGGCAACCGCAGCCTGGACAACGCCGCACGCACCCAGGTGCTGCGTCGCTGGAAGTTCCAGCCGGCCACCGACGGCGGACACGCCGTGCAGGCCTACGGGATCATCCCGATCGACTTCAAGGTCGGCTGAGTTGCTGAATGGCCCGCAAGGGGGGGGCTTGCTGAACCCTTCCTTGCGGGCAAGCTGAAAACCGCCCCTGTTAATCGATTTTTCACCCCTCCGTCATCTCCAGCGAACCTAGATTCGCGGCCGTCGATGTTCTTCGGCCGCGCCTTCTGGCGGCCATTTCCGCAGTTCCACTGGAGAGATGACTGTGAAACATCCGACTCGCCGGCATTCCGCCTGCCGCCCCACCCGACTTTGCAGTTCCCTTTCACGCTTGCTGCTGGTGCCCACCGCCCTGCTCGCCACCGCCCCCCTGGCCATGGCCCAGGATGAAAAGGCCACCACTCTGGACCGGATAACCGTCACCGGTTCCAACATTCCCCGCGCCACCACCGAAACCGCGTCGCCGGTGCAGATCATCACCCGCCAGGAGATCGACCGCACCGGCAAGGCCACCATCGCCGAGTACCTGCAGACCCTGACCAGCGACGGCGCCGGCTCCATCCCCAAGAGCTTCGGCACCGGTTTTGCCGGCGGCGGCTCTGGCATCTCGCTGCGCGGCCTGGGTGCCGCGTCGACCCTGGTACTGCTCAATGGCCGGCGCATGGCCCCGTACGGCCTGGCCGACGACGGGCAGAAGGTGTTCACCGACCTGAGCGTCATCCCGATGGATGCGGTCGAACGGGTTGAAGTGCTCAAGGACGGCGCCTCTGCCATCTACGGTTCGGACGCCATCGCCGGCGTGGTCAACATCATCCTGCGCCGCGACTTCACCGGCGCCATGCTCAAGGCGTCGTACGGCACGTCCGGCGACAGCGATGGCGATGCGCGCAAGGCATCACTGACCGCCGGCGTCGGCAACCTCGATGAGGACGGCTTCAACGCCTTCGTCAGCATCGACGTCAGCAAGACCGACGGCATCCGCATCTCCGACCGCCGCGACCGCAAGTGGATCGGCAACGGCGACCTGAGCCGCTACGGCTTTGATCGGGTCGCCGGCGGCCAGTTCTTCCCGCTCAACGGCGCGATCACCGCCGGCGGCACGGTGGCCGGCAACTCGCCGGTGGGCAGCATCCGCGACCCCGCCACCGGCCTGTACCAATCGCTGCCCGGGTGCGCGCAGTTCTCCCGCATCACGCCGGTGGACCCCGGTGGCGGCTGCCTGTGGGAAACGCAGGACTTCCGCAGCCTCACCCCCAGCGAGGAGTTCGGCAACCTGTTCGCGCGCGGCACCTTTGCGCTTTCGGACAACTTCGAGATGTACGGCGAGTTCGGCTACTCGAAGAAGAAGACCGAGTTCTACAACACGCCCAACGGCGTGTCCGGCTCGTGGGGCTACCCGGGAGGCCCGGTGAACGCCAGCAGCGGCAGCGGCGCCACCGTGCTGGGCGCCGCCCATCCGGACAACCCGCTCGGCGTGGACGCGCGCCTGCGCTACGCCGCGTTCGACGTGGGCCCGCGCGTGACCACCAACACCAACGAGTTCACCCGCTTCCTGGTCGGGGTGAAGGGCACTGCGGGTGCATGGGACATCGACACCGCCTACCTGCACTCGGCCACGCAGCTGGTCAACGAGCGCCGGGGGTTCCTGCGCTACAGCCATGTACGTACGGCATTGACCGACCCCAACAGCCCGGTCGGCTGGTGGCGCATCGGTGCCAGCGCCGGTCAGAATACGCAGGCGCTGTATGACTACATCTCTCCGACCATCCACGCCGACGCATCGACCACGCTGGACATGATCGACTTCAAGGCCAGCCGCAGCATCGCCGACCTTGCCGGCGGCCCGCTCGGCCTGGCCTTCGGTGCGGAATACCGGCGGCAGAAAGCCAACCTCGACCCGCAGAGCTACACCGACCTGGGCGACATCATCGGCCTGGGCTATTCGGCCTACAAGGGCACCCAGGAAGTAGCGGTGGCGTACGCGGAAATGGTGGCCCCGGTGCTCGAGTCACTGGAGCTCTCCGGCGCGCTGCGCGTGGACAAGTACAAGGGAGGCGATACCGCCACCACGCCGAAGGTCGGCATCAAGTGGACGCCGGCCGACTGGATCGCGGTGCGCGCCACCTATGCCGAGGGCTTCCGTGCGCCAGGGCCGGCCGAAGCCGGTGATGGTGGCCTGGCGGCCTTCAGCACCGCCCGCGACCCGGTCCGTTGCCCCGGCGGCACGCCTGCACCGGGCGCCACCGCGGCCGATTGCGCGGTCAACCTCGCCATCATCACCTCGGCCAATCCCAACCTGAAGCCGGAGGAATCCAAGAGCTACACCGTCGGCCTGGTGCTGGACCCGACGCCCACCACCACGCTGACCCTGGACGCTTGGCAGATCAAGCGCACCAACGAGATCAACCAGGGCGACACCGACCTGGCATTGGCCGCCGGGCGCGGCATCCGCAGCGACAACGACCTGCCGGGCGTTCCCAACAGCGGCAGCCTGCTGGCGGTCAGCGTGGACTACATCAACTCCGCTTCCACCACCATCCGCGGCTTCGACTTCGACATCCGCCAGCGCGTGGAAATGGGCGCCTACGGCAAGCTGCTGATGGACCTGCAGTGGACCCGGATCAACTCCTTCGAGCGCGACGATGGCACCGGCACCAAGTTCCAGTACGCCGGCACGCATGGCAACTGCGACGTCACCAACTGCATCGGCACGCCGAAGGACCGCTTCAACCTGGGCGTGACCTGGGACATGGACCGTTTCAGCGTGAGCGCGATCGGCAACTACATCGGCAGCATGGACAACGTCGCCTTCGAAGGTGACAGCTGCGCCAACCACTACGCCGATGGCAGTGATGCGCCGCGCGGCTGCGAACTGCGTTCGTTCTACACCATCGACCTGTCCGGCCGCTGGCGTGCGACCGACGCGCTGGAGATCTTCGGTTCGGTCCAGAACGTCACCGACCGCATCGCGCCGCTGGATCCGTTGACCTATGGCGCGGTCAACTACAACCCGCTGCATTTCAGTGGTGCGGTGGGCCGCTACTTCACGCTCGGTGCCAAGTACACCTTCAACTGAGCCAGACGGCTGCCGTGGCCCGACGGCCGCGGCAGCACGCGACGCACACAAAAAAAAAGCCGCGATTGCTCGCGGCTTTTTTTTTTGAATCTGGCGCCCGAAGTTGGACTCGAACCAACGACCCCCTGATTAACAGTCAAGTGCTCTAACCGGCTGAGCTATTCGGGCGGGGAGGCGCATTCTATACGCTAATCACGCGCGATGGTAGGGGTGGTTGGCCAACATCGCCGCCGCGCGATACAACTGCTCGGCCACCACCAGCCGCACCAGCATGTGCGGCAAGGTCAACGGACCGATCGACCACTTTTCATCGGCCACCGCCGATACCTCGGCCGCATGTCCTTCCGGGCCGCCGATCAGGAATGCCAGGTCGCGCCCCTGCGAACGCCAATGCTCCAGGCGTTGCGCCAACTGCTCGGAACTGAGCTGCCGGCCCGGTACGTCCAGCGCGACCACATAGGGATTCTTCGGCAACGCCGCCAACACGCGCTTGCCCTCGTCCTCGATCGCGCGCTTCGGGTCCCTCCCCTTGCCACGCAGGCCCGGCTCGATCTCGACCAGCTCCAGCGGCAACCAGTGCGACAGGCGCTTCTGGTATTCGGCGAAGCCCTGCGCGACCCAGGACGGCGCACGTTCGCCGGTGGCAATCAACTTGGCTTTCATCGACACGCTCCGGCGCGGCGGGGTCAAATGGAAACGGCGCCCTGCGGCGCCGTCATGGCTGCTACGGCGGGGCGATCAGCCCTGCTGCGCGTCCTCGTCGTCCGACGGCGGCTGGTCACCCACCGTCCACAGGCGCTCCAGTGCATAGAACTCGCGCACGCGCGGCAGCATCACGTGGACGATGACGTCGCCCAGGTCCACCAGCACCCATTCCGCTTCGCGCTCGCCTTCCACGCCCAGCGGCATCACGCCCAGTTCCTTGGCAAAACGCACCACTTCGTCACCGATGGACTTGACGTGGCGGGTCGAGGTGCCCGAAGCGATCACCAGGTAATCGGCGACGCTGGACTTGCCGCGCACGTCGATCTCCACCGCATCCTTGGCCTTGATCTCTTCCAGTGCGGCGTGAACGGACGCCAGCAGGGCCGGGACGGACGGCGGCGGGCTGGGCAGTTGGGTCTTGATGACTTGGGCTTCGGTGCTCAAAGCGGCATAACTCGATGAATAAGGGGACGATTATAGAGAACCCGGCCGCTGCCGGCATTCACTGCGTGGAGGTGCAGCCATACAGGCCCCGTGCCTGGATGTAGGCGGCCACCGCTGCGGGCACCAGGGGCCGCCAGTTCCCGCCGCTGGCGATCAGCGCGCGCACGGCGGTGGCGGACTCGCCCTGCAGCGGTTGGCGCAGCCGCCAGACCCGCCCGCCAGGCAAGGCGGCCAGTACCTCCGGGCCGCTGGCCCAGGCCTGGCGCAGGTGGCTGGCCAGCGGCTCGGGCAGTCCATCCTCCAGTGCGCTGCCCGGACGGTCGGCCACCACGATGTGGGCCAGTGGCAGCAGGGATTCCCATTCATGCCAGGTGGGCAGGCCCAGCAGGCTGTCCGCGCCCATCAGCAGCGCCAGCGGCCGTTGCGGTCCCTGTTCGGCCCGCAGTTCGCGCAGCGTATCCACCGTCCACGACGGCACGCCGGGCAGGCGCCGGGCCCGCTCCAGCTCACGCCGGTCCACGCGCAACGCCGGATCATCGGCGACCGCCCGCTCCAGCATCGCCGTACGGGTCTGCGCATCGGCGCCCGGCGGCGCGCGGTGCGGCGGATCGGCCGCCGGCATCAGCCGCACCGGCACCTGCAGCTCCTGCGCGGCGCACCGGGCGATGGCCAGGTGGCCGTTGTGGATCGGGTCGAACGTGCCGCCGTAGAACACCAGCAGCCCGCCTTCACGGCCGGCTTGCCGCATGTCAGCGCACCCGTGCCAGCAGGCGCACCGCGCGTGCTTCGGACACGGCCACCAGCAGGCGCTCCAGCGCCAGCCACGGATCACCTTCGGCGCGCCCCTTGGCCATGCGGTCAACCAGCGAGGCCTCGGCGACGAAGCGCTCCCAGCGCTTGGGGTCCGGGTGGCGCTGCAGGGCCCTCTTGAACGGTGCCTGGCGCGACTCCCAGATGCCCTTGGCCTTCATCTCGCCGGCCAGGTTGCCGCCGCTGGCCTGTACTCGGGCAAGGCCTGCGGTGAGCAGCAGTTCACGGATCAGGATCGGCATCAGCGCGGCCACGGCCTCGCCTTCGCCACGCAGGCCGGCGAGCATGCGCAGCACG
The DNA here is from genome assembly GCF_004348115.1 of Stenotrophomonas sp. ATCM1_4. Classification (GTDB taxonomy): domain Bacteria; phylum Pseudomonadota; class Gammaproteobacteria; order Xanthomonadales; family Xanthomonadaceae; genus Stenotrophomonas; species Stenotrophomonas capsici. The sequence continues at coordinate 2,229,545 of NZ_QPFB01000001.1, forward strand.
GCCTGCGGCTGCCCGGCGAAGGTAGCCTCGCTGAGCCTGAACACGTCGTAGCGGGCGGCATCGGCCACCAGCGATTCCATCTTCGCCACGTCCAGCGCCTGCCCTTCGGCGAGCAGCGCCAGCTTGTCGATTTCCTGCGCGGCAGCCAGCAGGTTGCCTTCCACCCGCTCGCTCAACCGCTGCACGGCGGCCGGATCGGCGCGCAGGCCCTTGGCCCGCAAGCGGCGCTCGATCCAGTCCCCCAGTTCATGTGGCTTGATCGCCCAGGCCACCGAGAGCACACCGATGCGGCTGACCGCTTCGGTCCATTTGCCCTGGTGCGCCTTGCCCCACTCGCCGGCGGTGATCAGCAGCACCACATCCGGCGGCGGCTGTGCGCAGAAATCACTGATGACCTCGGCGCCCTCCTTGCCCGGCTTGCCGCTGGGCAGGCGCAGTTCGACCAGGCGGCGCGCACTGAACAGGCTGGGCGCGTTGAAGCTCGAAGACAGCTGTCCCCAGTCGAAATCGCGGCCGTCGGCATCGAACACCTCGCGTTCGCCGATGCCCTCGGCGCGGGCGCGGGCGCGCACCGCGTCGGCGGCTTCGATCACGCGCAGCAGCTCGGGGCCGGCGATCAGGTAGACCGGTGCCAGCGGTTGACCACCGACCTGCCCGGCAAGCTGTTCAGGACGCAGTTCCACCGCTCAGCCCCGCCACGCCCGCAGCGCAGTCATTCCGGGGCGCTCAATGGGCATCGCCCTTGCCGTCTGCCGGGGGAGCCGGGGGCGCAGCCTTGAGTTTCTCGGCATCGGCGCGGACGACGCTGTCGATGCGGCGCAGGATCGAGGCCGACATCTCGCGGCGGAGCTCGTCGGCCAGGATTTCACGCTCGGTGGTGGTACCGGACGCATCTTCTGGCGGAGACACGTAGTCGCGCGACAGTTCGATTGCCTGCTCCGGCACGATGGTCGAGCCATCCGGGCGGTAGAAGCCGAACACCACTGCATAACGCAGGCTGTACTCCTGTGCACGGCCCTGCGCGTCGATGGCGATCGGCAGGTCGCCCCAGCGCTCGGAACGCACCTGCAGGCGGGCGAACTGGTCGCTCTTGCGCGGCGGCGAACCGTCGCTCTGGATCACGGTGGCACCGGATGCATGCAGGCCCCGGTTGAGCAGCTTCACCAGCTCGCTGTAGCGCACGCTCGAATCGACGCGGACCGCAGGCGTGTCCGCCGGCAGGGTCAGCGTGTTGCGCAGATGGAAACCACAGCCGGTCAGGCCGGTGGCGAGAATCAGGGCAATCAGGGTTCGGGTCATGGGCACAGTCTGGCGGAGCCGGCCGGGAGCGGCAATAGAAAGCGGCCCGCATCATCGCGCATCGCGCGTGAGCGCCAATGAAACCACGCCCGCTGCCGGCCAGGGCTGCAGGCGTGAAGCCTTCACCCTGCCCCGTCCACGGGAACACCGGTACCCGCGGCGTCACCGCGGGTAACAGGTCATCACGGCCGCTCAGGCCGCGACGATGTTGACGATCTTGCCCGGAACGATGATCACCTTGCGGATGGCCAGACCTTCCAGGAACTTGGCCGTGTTCGGCTCTTCCTTGGCCACGGCCTCGATCAGCTCGCGCGGGGCATCGGCGGCCACTTCGATCGTGCCACGCAGCTTGCCATTGACCTGCACGGCCAGGGTCAGCGCGTCCTTGACCAATGCCGCGGCGTCGGCCTGCGGGAACGGCTGGTCTTCCAGCAGGGTCTGCGCGTTGCCCAGCAGCTGCCACATCGCGTGGCAGGCATGCGGGGTGATCGGGTTCAGCAGCAGCACGGTGGCCTGCAGGGCCTCCTGGCGCACCGCGCGGCCCTGCGCGCTGGCATCGTCGAACTTGGCCAGCGCGTTGAGCAGCTCCATCACCGCGGCGATGGCGGTGTTGAAGGCGTGGCGGCGACCATAGTCGTCACCGACCTTGCCGATCGTCTCGTGGGTCTTGCGACGGATCGCCTTCTGCTCGGCGTTCAGCGCCGCAACGTCCAGTGCCGGCGCGCTGCCGTCGGCGGCATGCTTGTGCACCATCGTCCACAGGCGGCGCAGGAAGCGGGACATGCCATCCACGCCGGCCTCGTTCCACTCCAGCGATTGCTCCGGCGGCGCGGCGAACATCGAGAACAGGCGCACGGTGTCGGCGCCGTACTTGGCCACCATCGCCTGCGGATCGACGCCGTTGTTCTTGGACTTGGACATCTTCTCGGTGCCGCCGATCACCACCGGCTGGCCATCGCCACGCAGGGTGGCACCGGTGATGCGGCCGCGCTCGTCGCGCACCACGTCCACGTCGGCCGGGTTGAACCAGTCCTTGGAACCGTCGCTGTTCTGGCGGTAGAAGGTTTCGGCGATGACCATGCCCTGGCACAACAGGTTCTGCGCCGGCTCGTTGCTCTCCACCATGCGTGCATCGCGCAGCAGCTTGTGGAAGAAGCGGAAATACATCAGGTGCAGGATGGCGTGCTCGATGCCACCGATGTACTGGTCCACCGGCAGCCAGTAGTTGCCGCGCTTGTCCACGGCCTCGCGTGCACCCGGCGAGGTGTAGCGCGCGTAGTACCAGCTCGACTCCATGAAGGTGTCGAAGGTGTCGGTCTCGCGCTCGGCCACGCCGCCGCATTCCGGGCAGGTGGTCTTGCGCCATTCCAGGTCGGCCTTGAGCGGCGAACCGGTGCCGTTGAGGGTGACATCCTCCGGCAGCACCACCGGCAACTGGTCTTCCGGCACCGGCACCGCGCCACAGCTGTCGCAGTAGATCACCGGGATCGGGCAGCCCCAATAGCGCTGGCGGCTCACGCCCCAGTCGCGCAGGCGGTAATTGACGCGACGCTGGCCCTGGGCCTTGCGCTCGAAGCGCTCGGCCAGTGCCTCGAAGGCGCCCTGGAAGTCCAGGCCGTCGAACTCGGCCGAGTTGACCAGCTCGGTCTCGCGGGTCTTGTCTCCGTACCAGTCCTGCCAGCGGGTCGGGTCGTAGCTGCGCTCGTCGTCGTTCTTCGGGTGCTTGAGCGCGATGACCTGCTTCTTGGGCAGGTCATACTTGCTGGCGAACTCGAAGTCGCGCTGGTCATGGCCCGGCACGGCCATCACCGCGCCGGTGCCGTAGCCCATCAGCACGAAGTTGGCGACCCAGATCGGCACCTGCTCGCCGCTGACCGGATGGATGGCCTTCAGGCCGGTGTCCATGCCGCGCTTTTCCTGGGTTTCCAGTTCAGCCTCGGACACGCCGCCCTGCTTCAGCTCGGCCAGCATCGCGGCCAGCGCCGGGTTGCTCTTGGCGGCGTGCAGGGCCAGCGGGTGCTCGCCGGCGATGGAGACGAAGCTCACGCCCATCACCGTGTCCGGGCGGGTGGTGAACACGCGCAGCGGGTCCAGCGCGGCGCCATCCATGTCACGCACGTCGAACTGGATTTCCAGGCCTTCGGAGCGGCCGATCCAGTTGCGCTGCATGGTCTTGACCGAATCCGGCCAGCCCGGCAGCTCGTCCAGGCCGTCCAGCAGTTCCTGGGCGTAGTCGGTGATGCGCAGGAACCACTGCGGGATCTCGCGCTTCTCGACCAGGGCGCCGGAGCGCCAGCCACGGCCGTCGATGACCTGCTCGTTGGCCAGCACGGTGTTGTCGACCGGGTCCCAGTTCACCACCGAGTTGCGGCGGTAGGCCAGGCCCTTGCGCATCAGGCGGGTGAACATGCGCTGCTCGTGGACGTAGTAGTCCGGCGTGCAGGTGGCGAACTCGCGCGACCAGTCGATCGCATAACCCATCGCCTTGAACTGGCCACGCATGTGGTCGATGTTGGCGTAGGTCCACTTGGCCGGCGCAGTCTTGTTCTTGATCGCGGCATTCTCGGCCGGCAGGCCGAACGCGTCCCAGCCCATCGGCTGCAGCACGTTGTGGCCGGTCATGCGCTTGTAGCGGCTGATGACGTCGCCGATGGTGTAGTTGCGCACGTGGCCCATGTGCAGCGCACCGGACGGGTACGGGAGCATCGACAGGCAGTAGTACTTGGGCTTGTCCGAGGTCTCGCTGACCTCGAAGGCACGCGTGTCCTCCCAGAATTTCTGGGCGGCGGATTCAACCTGCTGGGGATCGTACATAGTGGGTTCGACGCTGGACATGGCAACGCTGGGCAACGGCAAAGCCGCAAAGGGTACCGCAGTGCATCATGGCACTCCAATCCAGTCCCCTCCGCTGTCCGCGGGACAAACGCAGGTCATTGATATCGCAATGGTTTCAACAAGCCTGCGATGTACGCCCCACGGCCTGTTGGCCGGTTTTCGCGTCAGCCGGGCTCAACCGCGCGCTGGCGCCAGGCGTGCCGCGCCCAGCAGCCAGACCAGCCAGCCCAGGAAGGCCAGGCGCTGGGCCATGGCGACCGGCAGGGCGATCTCGAACAGGAACGCGCTGCACAGGCTCCACAGCGCACACCCCACCGCGAGGTTGGCCAGCGGCCGCCAGGCCGCGTCCCGGGCACTGCCAAGGCGCAATGCGAGCGCACCGGCACTGAAGCCCACCAGCCACAGCAGCCAGGCGCTGGCGTGGTACTGGCTGGCGCGGTTCTCGATGTCTTCCACGTCCAGCGGCAACAGGCCCATCGCGGCGAACGCCACCGCGGCCAGCAGCAGCATCTGCCCGCCCACCCGCAATGCGCGCGGGGCAGTCACCGGCATGCGCAGCGCCAGATCAAGCGCAGCCGCGGCAGCAAGGATGCCGGGCAGCACGAAACCCAGCATGCTGAAGGCGGTGCCGCCGGGGACGCCATGCGCGCCCAGCAGCGACACCGGATGCCGCAGCTGGTCGTACCCCTCCAGGCGCATGCCGAAGCCGAACACGGCCAGCAGCCACACCACCGCCGCGACCGGACCGGCCCAGCCCCACATCTGTTTCCTGCTCGACGCCACCACGCACCCTGTCTGACCCGGGTCGCCCGCGGAACGCGGCGACCATCGGCGTCATTGTGAAGGCAGCGGCCGGCAATCGCACGGATTGCCGGCCGTTCCTTCCCCCCGTTCCAGCCCTGCCCCGTCAGTTGCCGATGCCGGCGATCTCCACGCGGCGGTTCGGTGCCAGGCAAGCCACCAACGCCGCCCGGCCGCCATCGTTGCACTGGACCAACGGCTCGGCGCTGCCGCGTCCTTCGGCACGGATCGACCCGGCCGGGATGCCCTGTTCGACCAGGTATCCGCGCACCGCCGCGGCGCGGCGCTGTGACAGGTCCATGTTGTAGGCATCGCTGCCGATGCGATCGGTGTAGCCGATCACGGTCAGGTCCATGCCCGCGCCCTGCCCGCGCACGGTGCTGGCCACCTCGGCCAGCCGTGCTTTGCCGGCATCCGAAAGCTTGGCGCTGTCGAAGGCGAACAGGGCATCGGCGGCGATCCGCAACGGCGCCGGCGCAACCGGTGGCGGCGGTGGTGCGGGTGGGGGTGGTGCGGGAGCGGGTTCGAGCAGGGCGGCACAGCTTTCAGGCTGCCACGCGTGGCCCACCGCCACGCCGTCGTGGTCGAACGTTACCTGGAACTGGCATTGCACCGGCGTGGCCCCTACCGCCCGCCGGAAGTTGAACAGGTAGTTCCACTCCCGCACCCCCCATAGGCCTTCGTTGAAATGCGGCGTGCCCAGCAGCGTCTGCACCTGGTGCTTGTTCATGCCCGTCGCATATTGGCGCAGGTTGTCCAGGTTCACGTAGGTGCCGCCGGCCGGGTATGCCCGTGCAGGATCCGGGAACCCCCGCTCGCGCACCTCACCCTTGCTGCTGCAGGCCGCCAGTGCCACCACCAGCGCCAGTACCGACCATTTGCTGTTCATGACTTCCCCCGCGCCCAGGCGCTGTTGTCCGGAAGCCGGTGCCAGGCACCGGCAGGTTGCATGCCATCACCACTGGAAGCCGGCGCCGACGGTCACGCCGCCATCGCCGCGGGTATTGGCCGAGCCGCTGAGCTTGTAGATCCAGCGCCCGCCATCGGAGACCCCGGACACGCCCACCGCCATGCTGGATTCGCCATGGAAGGTGCTGGCCGCGAACGAAGCCATGCGCTTGCCTGCCTCCGAAGGCTGCGGCAGGCCGGCCATCGCCATCGCCGAGGCGATGCCGGCCGAGGCGCGGTCATCCACGCGCTTGATGTCGCGCGAGATGCTGTTGAAGCGCTGATCGGTGTAGTTCCTGGACCAGTCCATCACGTCCCCCATGCCCTTGTTGAGTTGTGCGACGTTCACCGCATCGGTGGGTGCCACGCCGGTGGCCACGTTGTGGATCACCGTGGAGGTTCCGGCCTTGCCCATGGTCACGCTGGCGTAGTTGGTGCTGCCGTCGGTGTTCTTGTCGTAGCGCACCGTGCCTTCCTGCGATGCCTGCAGCTGGCGCAGGTTGACCGCATCGGTGGCCTGGCTGCCGTCGGCGACATGGGTGACCTGGCGTTCGGCGCCGGTCGCGCCCACCGAGACGGTGTTGGCACGGTCGGCCACCGAGCCTGCGCCCAGCGCCACGCTGTTGGCTGCCGACGCGTTGGCGCCGTTGCCGATCGCCACCGCCTGGGTACCGCTGGCGGTGGCCTGAGGGCCGGCGGCGACGGCATCCTGGCCGGTGGCCGAGGCCGCCGCCTTGGTCGAGTTCACCGAGAAGTAGGCATTGCCCGCGCCACCGTTCTGGATGTTGTCGATGCGCTTGTTGACGTTGACGATGGAGCCGTCCATCACTGCCAATGCATCGGTCACATTGTCCAGCACCTGCTGGTTGGTCCCGCCACTGGCATTGATCGAATTGACGGTGAAGCTCGCCGAGGACCATTGGCCGGTGGTGCTGTTGTACTGCAGGGTGCCGCCAATGGCCGAGGCGAGCGCCTCGTTGGTGGTGGCCAGCTGGCCGCCGTTGATCGCATCGCGGCTGCCGGCCACGACGCTGCCCTCGGCCACGTTGCGCACTGCCACCGCCGCACCGCTGCCATCCCCCTTCAGCGCGACCACGTTGGTCGGGTTGCCGGCGCCATCGGGGGTGTATTCCACCGCCAGCGGATTGCTGCCGGGGTTGGGATTGGTCCCGGTGGCCAGGTTGGCCAGCGACTGGCTGATCGAACTGAACGCTGCGCCGATGTTGCCGAAGGTGGCCGAGGTCAGCTGCCAGTTCGCGCCGATTTCATTCAGCACGTAGGACGGCGCGGACAGCACTCCCGCCACACTGAAGGTGGAGCCGCCGCCCAGATAGCTCGCCATCGACTGGCCGATGCCGAACAGCTGTGCACCGTTCACCGCCTCGGTGCTGGTGGCGCTGAGCTGGCCCGCGGCCAGGTTCGAGACCACCGTGCCGTTCGGCGCATTGCCACCGCCCAGGGTCACATGGCCGTAGTCGGCCACGTCATTGGCATCGGTGTCGTACAGCACCGCGTTCTGCTCGATCGTGTTGATCTGCGACAGCGCGCCCTGCAGCTGGGCGAGGTTGACCGCGTCGGTGGCCTGGCTACCGGCCGCGACGTGGGTGATCTGCCGCTCGCGGCCGGCCGAGCCGACCGCCACTTCGCCGATCGAGGTCTGCGCCGCGGTGAGGCCGAATGCGCTGTAGTTGTCCAGCCCACCGCGGTCGGCATTGGACTTGTAGCCCATCGCCACGCTGTTGGCCTTGTTGGACGTTGCACCGGCACCGAGCAGGGTCTGTGCGTTGGCTGTACCCAGCGCACTGTCACCGATCACCACCGACTGGCCCTGGCGCGCGTCGTAATCGGCGGTGGGCACGCCGGTCATCACGCCATTGGCGTCGACGAAGACCTGGCTGGCGTTCTGCTGCGCCAGCTCGTGCCGCGCATTGGTGCCGATCACCACCTCCTTGGAGCCGTTGGCGTAGGCACCGTCGCCGATCAGCACCTGGTAGTCCTGCGCGGCCGGCACGGCCCAGCACTTGTCCTTGATGATCCCCACCAGGTTCAGGCAGTCCGACGCCCAGTCCGGCGCGCTGTCGGGAAGCAGCAGGCCCAGCAGGCCACCGGCCGCGCCGTTGTTGATGTTGGTGATGTAGCTGTCGGAGGTCACGCCACCGATCAGGGTCAGGTGCGAATTGCCGCCGGTGATGGCGCTGCCCGCGCCGTCGAGCAGTTCGCCCACCGGGCTGAGGTTGACCACCGGCAGCCCTGCGACCTCGAGCGTCGAATAGGCCTGCGCGAAGTTGACGTTGTTGATCGTCAGGCTGCCGTTCTGGGTGTAGCCACTGCCGCCGAACAGCGAGGTGGCGGTCGGCCCGATCAGCTGCCCGACCGTTCCCACCAGGCCGCCGTTGCCGACCACCAGGCCGCTCGGGCCCGCCGGTGGCGGCGCATTCGAGGTGGGCGCCGGATTGCCGGTGAGCTGGCCGACGACATTGGACAACCCACCGGTCACGCCGCCGGTCACGCCCGTCAGCAGATTGGTCAGGCCATTGACCCCGGATGCCGAACCGGTGATCCCGCCCAGCGTGCTTCCGACCGCGCCCAGCAGGGTGCCGGCCGTGGTGTTGACGGTTCCCAACGCGCTCTGCACGGTCCCGGTCAGGTCGCCTTGGGCGAGCGCGCCGGTCGTGTTCTGCAGGCCACCGGTCAGTGCGCCGACCGTGCCGCTGACGCCGTTGCCCAGTGAGGTTGACCCGGTGAGGCCGCCGACCAGCCCTCCCACTGCCGCGCCCGCCCCGTTGACCACCGGTGCTGCCCCATCCACCACGCCGTCCACCACACCCCCCACGCCGGTCTGCGCCACCAAGCCACCGGTGAGATCGACCACGCCGCCAATCCCGTCGGTCACCGCCTGGCCCGGTGAAGTGGGCGTCGTGCCGCCGCTACCACCGCCAAGTTGGCCCAGCAGACCCGTCACCGCGCCGGTCAGTCCACCGACGACGTTGCCCAGACCGCCAAGCCCCGCGCCGGCGCCACCATTCCCGTTGCCGCCGGCCGCACCACCCACCGCACCCAGCAGGGTCGAGACGGTACCGCCCACCGTCCCCACCAGGTGCTGCACGGTTTCCTGCACGTCACCTTGTGCCAATGCACCAGTGGTGTTCTGCAGCCCGCCGGTCAGCGTACCGACCGTGGCGCTCACGCCGGCTCCCAACCCGGCCGAACCGGTCACGCCGCCCACGACATGGCCCAGCGCGCCACCCGCGCCATTGAGCACCGGCGCGACGCCATCGACCACGCCATCCACCGGCGTGCCGACCGCCGCGACCAGGCCATGGCCTGCGCCGCCGCCCAGGCCGCCGGTCAGGCCACCGATCACACCGGTCAACCCACCCAGACCGCCACCGCTGCCGCCGGCATCGCCGACCGCGCCCACCAGCGTGGAGACCGTGCCCTGTACCGTGCCGGCCAGATGCTGCACCGTGCCCTGCAAATTGCCTTGTGCCAACGCACCGGTGGTGTTCTGCAGCCCGCCGGTCAGCGTACCCACCGTGGCGGTCACGCCGGTTCCCAACCCGGCCGAACCGGTCACGCCGCCCACGACATGGCCCAGCGCGCCGCCCGCGCCATTGAGCATCGGCGCGACGCCATCGACCACGCCATCCAGCGGCGTGCCGACCGCCGCGATCAGGCCATGGCCTGCACCGCCGCCCAGGCCGCCGGTCAGGCCACCGATCACACCGGTCAACCCACCCAGACCGCCACCGCTGCCGCCGGCATCGCCGACCGCGCCCACCAGCGTGGAGACCGTGCCCTGTACCGTGCCGGCCAGGTGCTGCACCGTGCCCTGCACATTGCCTTGTGCCAGTGCAGCGGTGGTGTTCTGCAGGCCGCCGGTCAGCGTACCCACCGTGGCGGTCACGCCGGTTCCCAATCCGGCCGAACCGGTCACGCCGCCCACGACATGGCCCAGCGCGCCACCCGCGCCATTGAGCACCGGCGCGACGCCATCGACCACGCCATCCACCGGCGTGCCGACTGCCGCGATCAGGCCATGGCCTGCGCCGCCGCCCAGGCCGCCGGTCAGGCCACCGATCACGCCGGTCAACCCGCCCAGGCCCGCGCCCTCGCCTGCACCACCGCTGGTCAAGCCCCCCGTCAAACCACCGATCACACCGGTCAGCCCGCCAGGACCGGCAGAGCCGCCACCCGACGTGCCGTTCCCCAGGCTGCTGACCACATGCGACACGCCACCGATCACCCCGTGGGTGACGTGGCCTGCCGCGCCGGTGAGCCCGGCGACGCCGGATGCCGACCCGGTGATGCCGCCCAGCGCGCTGCCAGTACCGTGCAAGGCCGCGGCGATGGTGCCGTCAACCGTCGCCAATGCATGGTTGACGGTGCCGACCACATGGCCCTGCGCCAGCGCGCCACTCGTGTTTTCAAGGCCGCTGGTGAGTGCGCCGACGGTGTGATCCACGCCCGCACCCAGCGCACCGGAGCCCGTCACTCCGGCCAGCACGCCTGCCGCCGTATGGCCGGTGCTGTTCGCCACCGGCGTCGCGCCGTTGACCACGCCGTCCACCAGCGCACCGATGCCGGCCCCCTGCAGCAGGCCGCCGGTCAGTTCCTCGACCGCGCTGACCGTGGCGCCGGTCACCGCGCGTACCGGGTTGCCACCTTCTTCCTTGCCCGGCAACAGCACGTTGCCCAGCCCCAGCAGTCCGCCATGGCCCGGTGCCCCGGACGTCGGCGCCGACACCTGCAGCAGGGCCGTTCCGCCCACACCGGCCTTGATCGCGCCGGCCGCCGACGCCACCGTGGCCAGCGCCGCGGTCGTCGCCGATACCGATGGGGCGGCATGGCCATGCGTGGCGCGCGCGCCGACCGACAGTCCCGCGCCAATGCGGGTCGGTGCGACCTGCAACCGTGCCTGCACCGGCACCTTCACCTGCACAGCCACCGGCGCCGGCAGCTGCACCGCCACCGTCGCGTTGACGCGCGCCTGTACGCCGCCGACCGGCAGGGCGCTGGCGACGATGCTGTGCGCGTCGGTCTGGCTGTACTTGGCGACCAGCGACTGCAGATCATCCAGCCGCGCGTCGGTGGCGTGTGCCGCACCGGCGAGCCCCAGGGCCAGCAAGCCACCGGCGCCCACCATGGCCACCGACCAGGGGGGCAACAGGCAGTTCGCGCCGCTGCGCTTGCCATGCGCCGCGGTCAGCTCCGAGCCGACCACGTAGGCGTTGAGGGTGCGGTTCCAGATCAATCGATAGATGCGATTCATGGCAGGGGCCTCTGGTAGGAACCGTCCCGGGCTTGGACGATCCGTTTGCGTGAGGCCAGTACAGCGCTGAAACACAACGTCCCTTACCCGCATCCGGCACATCCATGCCGGCAATTGGCAAAGCGTTGCGCGTTACCGGCAGTGCAATGCACCTATTCGGCAACGTCCCGCCAAGTTTGATGGACCGCACATTCCGGACGAACGTGCACTCAGCTGTTCGAATAAGTGCCGCGCATGAGTGTTTCGCTGGGCAGCTCGCCGAACACGCGGCGGTAGTTGTCGGCGAAGCGCGACAGGTCCCACAGGCCGCAGCTGAGCGCGATCGACTTGACCGACTTTCGCCCCGCGTCGGCATTGGACAGGCTGCGGCAGGCCTCGCACAGGCGCAGCATGGACAGGTAGCGCACCGGCGAGATGCCGACCAGCTCCTCGAAGGCATAGCGCAGCGCCCGCTCGCTCACGCCGGCCGCGTCGCACAGCTCCTGCATGTAGATGTGCCGGCGCAGGTTGGCGTACATCATGTCCTCGGCACGGCGGAAGATCAGGTAGCGCGCGCGCCGGCTGCGGCTGCACGAGACCCGTTCGGGCGAACCGTTGGCGACGATCTCGCGCACGTGCGCCTCGAGCATCGCGTCGATCTCGTCGCCGGAGATCTCGCCTTCGCAGATGCGTTCGTGCAGCCCTTCGTAGTACGCCTGCAGCGGCACGTGCGTGCGCCCGCTGACCAACGGCACGTTGCCGCCTTCACCCAGTCCGCCCAGGCGCGCGGCGGTGGCACGCTCCTCGAAGCGCTTGAGCGGCACCAGCACGAAAGTGACCTTGCTGCCCGCCCCCAACGCGAACTCGGTGACGCCTTCGGGCATGACCGAGATGATGTTGCCGGAGGTCAACGGCACCCCATGGCACCAACTGGCCTCGGCGTCGACGCTCTGCAGGCAGCCGAGCAGGCACCAGTCCAGCGGCAGCACGAAGCGGCCGCGCGCGCGCGCGCCGATCTGGAAGGTGCACAGCAAGGCCTGGTCGTGCACGAACGAGGTCACCGCGGCCGTGGGGGGCTGGTCGTCCAGCAGCACCAGCTCCACGTGACAGACGCGCAGGGTGCTGCCCAACGCCGCCAGGTCGAACGATTTCAATCCGTTCCCGTCCGCAATCGCATCCATGTCCACGCCTTTGCGGGATCCCTCTGGGATCCGCTCCAGAAGTCCGATTCCCCGTCTGCGGCCTGGCACCTCCGGCCGCAACCCCGTCACGCACGATCTGAAACCAGCAACAAAGCGTAATTCGCGTTTCCAGAGCATCCGCGTTGCGCGGCGCTTGAAGCGGATACTGACAAAAAAAAACGGCACGCTCCGTAAGAGCTTTATGTGAAATGGCGATTGACGTCACACATATGGAAAACATTTTGTTCTTGCCGAATATGCGCATGCATCGCGATGCGCGATTGCAATGATGCTCCCGGGCATGCCATGCGTGCCGACAGGGGAAAACAGCGGAAATAGGGGCTCGTAGGAGTTTTCCTTACACCCCCACGACCATCGACACTCCCGTCGGTGTCAGGCAGATCCCAATGACCTTCATCGGGCAGCGATGCCCATCTTTGCCCGGCTGCAGTCGGTGCAACACCGACACCGGGTCATCAGGGAGAACGCTATGAACGCTATCCGCAAGTTCCTCAAGCAGGAAGACGGTGTCACCGCCCTGGAATATGGCCTGCTGGCCGCCGTCATCGCCGGCATCATCATCTTCTTCGCGCGCGACGGCCTGACCGCGATCTTCACCACCGTGTTGGCGCGACTGGAAGACGTGGTGGCAGGCACCTGAGCCGGGAGGGCATCGCACCATGACCGCCGTCGGGCTGCTGGCACTGCTGCTGGGGTTGCAGGTCACGATCAGTGACCTGGCCGCCCGGCGCGTCTGCAACGGCGTGCTGGCCGTCACGTTGGCCCTGGTGTTGTTCCTCCAGCTCAGCCACAACGCCGCACCGGTGGGGCTGGCAAGCTGCCTGGCCGGCGGCGTGCTGGGCCTGCTCGTGCTGCTGCCCTTCCATGTCATCGGCTGGATGGGCGCCGGTGACGTGAAACTCTTCGCCACCATCGGCTTCCTGCTCGGCACCAAGGCACTGCTTCCCATCTGGGTGATCGCCAGCCTGGCCGCCGGTGTCCACGCGCTCCTCGTCGTCGCGTGGCCCCTGCTGTCCAGCTCGGCACCCGGCATGCAGCGCAGGGTCGCCGGCTGGGGCAACACCGGCTGGATCCGGGATTGGCGGATGGACCTGCGTTCGACACGGCAAGGACGCCGTGGCATCCCGTACGCGGCCTACCTTGGCCTGGCGATGATCGGCTACGTACTGCAAGGAGCCAGCCATGGCTGATCGAGGACGACTGAAGCACCGCGGGCAGCGCGGCGTGGTGACGCTCGAGTTCGCCTTCATGCTGATGTTCGGCGTGCTGCCGCTGCTGCTGGTGACCTTCACCGGGGTGATGGTGTTCGCCGCCAAGCAATCACTGACGCTGGCCGCCGGCGAAGGCGCACGTGCCGCCCTGCGATACGGCGATACCGCACAACGTCGGAGCAATGCATGCCAGGCCGCCGCGCATTCGATGCAGTGGCTGCTGAACTTCTCCCGCGCCAGCGCTTCATGCAGCAATCCCAGCGCGGCGCCCATCAACGTGTCGCAACCGTTCACCTGCACCTCCGATGCCACCGTGAAGTGCATCCGGGTCACCGCGTCCTACGACTACGACAGCCATCCGTTCATGCCCGGCACCGGCCCGCTGCTGGGCTGGACCCTGGGCCAGACCCTGCGCAGCACCGCAACCGTACAACTGGACCTCGGCGGCAACTGACCCACGCTCAACCGGAGCTTCAACGATGCCAAAGGCAATCCGCATTGCGGCCATCCTCCTGCTGGTGCTCGCCGGCATCCTGGCTGTACTGGCCTTTGGCCTTGGGCGACGCCCGCCGCCGGCCGAGGCAGGCACGCAAGCCAGCAGCGCGCCGGGCATCCCGCGCCGGGCGGTGGTGGTCGCCACCCGTGCCCTGCCCGCCGGCCAGGCCATCAGCGCCGCCGACCTGTCCACCACCGAGTTGCCGGTGCCCGCCGGCGAAGGCTTCGCCAACGTCGGTGACGTCACCGGGCGGATCCCCGCCGTGGCCATCGCCGCAGGCGCCATGCTGGTGCCCGGGCAACTGCTGCAGGGCATCGCCGCCGGCATCAAGCCCGGCGAGCGGGCGGTATCGGTGCCGGTCGACGAACTGGCCGGCGTCAGCAACCGCATCACCCCCGGCGACTACGTGGATGTCTTCATGAGCCTGCAGGCACCGTCCGAGGCCGGCGCCGGCCGCAACGACAACCCGCAGGCGCGCTTGCTGCTGTCGCGGCTGCGGGTGCTGGGCTACGGCGATGACGACGTCGGCAAGCCGCACCCGGCCACGGCGTCCAGCAGCGGCGACGGCGCCGCACCCGAGCCCGGCAGCCGCGCCGAGACCATCGCCTCGCGCTCCGGCAGTTCCTCCTCCAGCGGCAGCAACGCCACCCAGGCACGCAGCGCGATCCTGGCCGTACCGGTGGAAGACGCCGGCCGCCTGCTGCTGGCCGCGCACAGCGGCAAGTTGTTCCTGGCCCTGCGCAACCCCGGCGATACCGCCCTGGCCGATGCCTCGATCTTCGTCGCACCGGCGCCGGTACTGGCCCTGCGCCGCGATCTCGACGCCGCGACGGCCAGCGCCGCCGAGCGTCCGGAGAACCAGGCCTACGCCGGCATCGACCTGCAGGCGCTGGCCGGCGACAGCCCGGCCAGGCCCGCGGTCACCGCCAACGCCACCCGCGCACCGGCGCGCAGCCGTGCACCGCGTGCCGCGGCCCGGCCGGGCATCGAAATCATCCGCGGGACAACACCGTCCAACCGCCTGTCTTCGCCTTGATCGGGGGATCCGCCTTGCTCCAGCGTCCGTACAACACCGCATCACTCATCGCTGTCCTGGCCCTGTCCAGCGTCGCATCGCTGGCGCTGGCGCCCCTGCAGCCGGCGCATGCCCAGCAGCTGCCGGCCGCCTCCAGCGTGTTGCTGGAGCTCAACGAGCAACGCCCCTGGAACCTGCCGGCCGGCGTGGAGCGCATCGCCATCGCCGACCCCTCCATCGCCGACATCACCCGGCTGGGACGCAACAACGAGGCCCTGCTGGTCGGCAAGTCGCCCGGCAGCACCACGCTGCTGCTGTGGATGCGCAACCAGCCGGTGCCCTCGCGGATCCGCGTGGAAGTGCGCAATGCCATCCAGGGAGGCCTGCTCGGCGAGGGGGGCACCAAGGTCACCGTGCAGGGCGGCCAGGCGCTGCTGTCCGGCAGTTCCCCGTCGCTGCTCGAACACGAGGCCAGCCGCAAGGCGGCGGCCTCGGCGGTCGGTGAAAAGGGCGCTATCAACGATGCCGCCACCATCGCCAGCACCGGCGTGGTGCAGGTCGAGGTGAAGGTGGTCGAGTTCAACAAGACCGTGCTGCGCCAGGTCGGCATCAGCTTCAAGAACACCAATGGCGGCTTCACCTACGGCATCAGCTCGCCCACCGGCAGCGGTGGCAGCAGCGCGTTGTCCTCGGCCTTCAACCTGGTGGCCAGTTCCATCCCCGGCGCGTGGAACGCCAACATCGACCTGCTGCAGAGCAACGGCATGGCGCGCGTGCTGGCCGAACCCACGCTGGTCGCCCTGTCCGGCCAGAGCGCCAGCTTCCTGGCCGGTGGCGAGCTGCCGATCCTCGAACCGCAGGGACTGGGCACCACCACGGTCACTTTCAAGCCGTTCGGCATCGGCCTGACCGTTACCCCGACCGTGCTGTCTGCCGATCGCATCGCGCTGAAGGTCGCGCCCGAAGCCAGCGACCTGGACTACAGCCGCGGCATCAGCCTGGACGGCACCCAGATCCCGGCCATCTCCACCCGCCGTGCCGACACCACCATCGAGCTGGGTGACGGCGAGAGCTTCGTGATCGGTGGGCTGGTCAGCAGCCAGCTGTCCTCGATGGTGGACAAGGTGCCGTTCCTGGGCGACCTGCCGATCATCGGTTCGTTCTTCCGCAACCTCAATTACAAACGCGAAGACAAGGAACTGGTGATCGTGGTGACGCCGCGCCTGGTGCGCCCGCTGGCGCGCGGCACCCAGTTCGCCCTGCCCGGCGAACGCGAAGCCCAACCCAACCTGCCGGTCTGGGGCTCCTGGCTGCTGCACCCGGCCAGCCCTGACCAGCTCCCCGGATTCTCACGCTGAAGCACTCCTCATGTCCTCGGTGATGCCGTTGCCGCAAAATCAGAGCAATACCGAACGCAAGCTGCTGCTGTATGCGCCGGACAACCGGCACATGGCCCGGCTGGGTGCCGTGCTGTCCGGCCACGTGGAGCTGCGCTGGGTCGACAGCCGAGACGTCAGCCCGCGTGAGCTGCTCGACACCGCACCGCCCTCGGCGGTGGTGCTGCTGGACTACTGCGGCGGCAACGCCTCCTATTCCACCGACATCGCCCGCCAGCTGAGCCACCTGGCCTCGTTGCCGGTGCTGATCGGCATCGGCACCACCGGCCCGGAACAGGCCACGCACCTGCTGGCGGCAATGCGCGCCGGGGTGCGCGACTTCATCGACGTCGACAACACCAGCGCGCAGATGCTGGAAGTATTCGACCACGCCTGCGCCACCCAGGCACCGGCCCGCACCAGCGTCGCCGCGCCGCCGGAACCGCAGCCCACCGGGCGCCTGATCGTGCTGCTGGGCGTGCGCGCCGGCGTCGGCACCAGCACCCTGACGACCCACCTGGGCGTCACCCTGGCCGAGCAGAACCCACCCGCGCTGGACAACGGCCAGCCGCAGGGATGGCTGCTGTTGCTGGACCTGGGCCAGCCCTCGGCCGACGCAGCCCTCTACCTCGGCACCGAGAGCCACTTCAGCTACGAGGAAGCCCTGCGCAACGTCGAACGCATGGACCCGACCTTCGCGGCCAGCGCCTTCGCCCACCACCCCAGCGGCCTGGCCCTGCTCGGCACCACCAGCGGCACGCTGCTGAAGAAGCACGAACCCACCGCGCTGCTGGACCGGCTGCGCAGCGTGTTCCCGCTGACCCTGTGCGATACCGGCGGACTGCCGATCCAGCTGATGCCCACCTCGCTGCTGAAGAACGCCAGCGAGATCTGGCTGGTCACCGACCAGGCGATCGGCTCGCTGGTATCGCTGGACCAGACCATGCGCGAGCTGGAGCAACGCGGCGTGCGCGATGCCCGCCTGCAGTTGGTAGTCAACCGCTACGACCCCAATGGCGGCCTGGCCGACACCCAGATCGCGCAGCGCTTCAACCTGCCCCTGCTGGCGACACTGCCCGACCGCTCGCGCGTGCTGCGCTCCTGTGCCGGGCTCGGGCGCCTGCTCACCGATGCGGCCCCTCGCGACCCGTACCTCAAGGCGCTGCTTCCCCTGCTGCAACGCATCGACCGCCGACGCGCGGGGCCCGCCGCCCCGACGTCCACTTCCCCGCTGGCGCGCCTGGCCAGCCTGCTCGGTAAATAAGCATGGAAGACAAAGTCACCCCGCTCTCCCCGCGCATCGCGGCAACGGCCCTGGCCGCCGAACCCGCCGCGCAGGTGCCGTTCGAGCAGACCGAGCAATTCCAGAGCGTGCTGTCGGCCGCGCACGAGTACCTGCTCAACCACGTCGAGGACCAGCGCGTGGACATCGACGCATGGTCGCCGGAGACGGTCGGCAAGTACGTGCAGGCGCAGACCGCGGCCTTCGTCAAGGAATGGAAGATCCCGGTCAACGCGCAGGAGATGGAAGCCGTCGCCAATGCCCTGCAGAAGGAGCTGACCGGCTTCGGCCCGCTCGATGACCTGCTGCACGACCCGGAGATCGAGGACATCCTGATCAATGGCTACAAGGACGTGCATGTCTCCAGCGGTGGCCAGCTCAAGCGCTCCACCCAGCGTTTCAGCGACGACCGCCACCTGTTGCGCATCCTGCGCCGCATCATCGCCCCGCTCGGCCGCCGCCTGGACGACTCCAACCCGATGGTCGATGCACGCCTGCCCAACGGCGGACGCCTCAACGCGATCATCTCCCCGCTCGCGGTGGATGGGCCGATGGTGTCCATCCGCAAGTTCCGCAAAGACCCGTTCACGCCAGACGAACTGCTCGGTCGCGGCGCGTTCGACAAGCCCATGTACGCCCTGCTCAACGCCATGGTGCGCGGCCGCTGCAACATCCTGATCTCCGGTGGCACCAGCTCCGGCAAGACCTCGCTGCTCAATGCGCTGGCCACGTTCATCCCGCACAACGAGCGCGTCATCACGGTCGAGGACACCGCCGAGCTGGCCCTGAACCACCCGCACGTGGTGCGCCTGGAAAGCCGCATGGGCGGCTTCGACGGCGCCGGCGCGGTCAGCATCCGCGACCTGGTGCGCAACAGCCTGCGCATGCGCCCGGACCGCATCGTGGTCGGCGAGGTGCGTGGTGCCGAAGTGCTGGAGATGCTGCAGGCGATGAACACCGGCCATGACGGCTCGATGGCCACCATCCACGCCAATTCGCCGCGCGACTGCCTGTACCGGCTGGAGATGCTCGCCGGCTTTGCCGGTTTCCAGGGCAGCGAGGAAAGCCTGCGCCGGCAGATCGCCAGCGCCATCGACTTCATCGTGCAGATCTCGCGGCTGGGCAGTGGCCGCCGCGTGATCCTCTCCATCACCGAGATCACCGGCGTCAGCGACACCGTCATCACCAGCCAGGAGCTGTTCAAGCACGAGGCCTGGTTCGACCAGGACAACCGCGAACGCGACCGTTGGCACGGGCTGGGCTTCCACCCGCATTGCTACAAACTCGAACCGTTCCGGCAGGAACTGCGCGAGGCCAACTTCGGGAGCCAGTCATGACCGCGGCGCTGCTGCTGGCCAGTACCGCGCTGCTGCTGGTGGCCGCGGCGATGGGCCTGTGGTGGGGCCTGGCCACGCGCGTGCAGCAGCGCGCCGCCGCCGAACATGCCGAAAGCCGCCTCTCGCATCCGGAGGCAGCGCGCAGCCACGAGGCGCCACGCGCGCCGCGCCCGCCCACCCGTCGCTGGGCCGACCTGCTGCGCCGCGCCGGCCTGAGCGAATCACCGCGGACGCTGGCGTTGCTGCTCGTGCCCGGCGTGGTGCTGGCCTTCGGCGCGGGCATGCGCCTGGGCGCGGCGGTGTTCGGCGTGTTCGTGTTCGCGCTGTACCTGCTGGCACTGGGGCTGTGGCTGTTCCGGCGAATGGAGAAGATGCAGCAGCGGCTGGTCGCGCAGATGCCGGACTTCCTGGAGAACATGGTGCGCATCGCCGGCATCGGCAACAGCCTGTCGATGGCGTTCCAGAACGCCACCCAGAACGTCGAGCCCCCGTTGCGCCCCATCCTCGACAGCGCGCTGGCCTACACCCGCGCGGGCATGGACCTGGACCGTGCCCTGCAGCAGGCCGCGCAGGCCTACCGCCTGCGGCCGCTGGAAATGCTGGCGGTCATCCTGGGCACCAGCATCCGCATCGGCGGCCGCAGCGACCAGATCCTACAGCGCATGAGCGATTTCATGCGTGACCTGGAGGAAGTGCAGCGCGAACTGCAGGCCACCACCTCCGAAACGCGCATGTCGGCCTGGGTGCTGGGCCTGCTGCCGATCGGCGCGGCGGTGTTCATGGCCCTGCTGAGCCCGGACTTCTTCCAGCCCATGTTCCATGACCCGCTGGGCAAGAAGATCCTCGTGGCCGCGCTGCTGCTGGAGCTCGGTGGCGGCTTCCTGCTCTACCGCCTGGCCAAGTCGCTATGAGTGCCCCCCTCGCTCCCCACCCGCATCGGAGCCGGCCATGAACACCCTGTTGTTCTTCGCCATGATCCTGGTCGTGCTGGCCCTGCTGCTGGCCGCGGGCGGCCTGCTGTACCACGGCCGCCGCAGCCAGCGCGCCACCGCCGCGTTGCAGACCGCGCTGGACCACAACCACCACGTCGCCGACGAGGCGACACCGAAACAGGGCTGGTGGCGGCAGCGCCTGGCCGACCTGTCGGCCATTGGCCAGCAGTTCGAGGGCAGCCGCATCCAGAAGGCGCTGCTGGCGCCGGAGGACAAGCTGCTGCTCGAGCAGGTCGGCTGGAACCACACCACCGGCACGGCCAGCTTCCTGGCGCTGCGCCTGCTGCTGGCGCTGCTGCTGCCGGTGCTGGGCCTGCTGCTGGTGCGCCCGCAGGGTTCGCAGGCCTTCATCGTGCTGCTGGTCGGCTTCGCGCTGGGCATCCTGCTGCCCAAGCTGGTCCTGCGCAGCTGGGCCGCACGCCTGCGCCGCAAGGTCGATGAGGAGTTGCCGCTATTGATCGACCTGCTGCGCCTGCTGCAGGGCGTGGGCTTCAGCATCGACCAGAGCCTGCAGATGATCGGCGACAAGCTGCACATCGCCGTGCCGGTACTGGGCAAGGAACTGCAGGCCGCCAACCTCAGCTACACGCGTGGCCGCAGCCGCGCGCAGTCGCTGCGCCGCCTGTCCGAATCGTTCGACAACGACGACCTGCGCAGCCTGATGCAGATGGTGTTGCAGGTGCACCAGCATGGCGGCGCCGTGCAGGAACCCCTCAAGCAGTTCGGCATGCGCCTGCGCGAGCAGCGAAGGATGAAGATGAAGGAAAAGGTGGGCAAGCTCTCGGTCAAGATGACCGTCGTGATGATGGCGACCCTGCTGCCGGCGCTGATGCTGGTGCTGGCGGGGCCGGCCATCATTTCCCTGGCCAGCGCGATGCGGGGGCTGTGATGCACGGTCCCCGCCCCTTGCTCGCGTTGCTGGTCCCCCTGCTGCTCGTCGGCTGTGGCGGGAAGCAGGCCGCCTACAGGCAGCCGCCGGTGGAACCGGCACTGGTGGAGTCACCGCAGGACGATCGCGGCATGTACCTGGACCTGATCCGCAAGATGCAGGCACAGGGCGCCCACTTCGCTTCGCTCGCGCACATCGACGCCTTCCGCGCCAGCTTCGGCGACAGCCCGGAACTGCGCATCCTGCAAGCCGACGCCCTGCGCGAAACCGGCGACGCCGCCGCGGCCGAACCGATCTACCGCAGCCTGACCAAGGGACCACAGGCCGCCCCGGCATGGCACGGCCTCGGGCTGATCGCGGCCAACCAGCATGACGCCGGCAACGCCAACCTGGCGTTCGCCAACGCCGTGCGCACGGATCCCTTGAACGCGACCTACCTGGGCGACCAGGGTTTTGCGTTGCTGCAGTCCGGCGATTTCGCCCAGGCACGTGCACCCTTGGCCAAGGCCGCCGAGCTGGCCCCGGGCAATCTGCGCGCCATCTCCAACCTGGCGCTGTGGGCGCTGCTGTCCGGCCAGCCCGGCACCGCGCAGGACATGATGCAGCGCGCGAACCTGCCCGAAGCCACGCGCCTGGAGATCTACCGCCTGTCGCAATCACTGCGCCGCGCACCGGTGGCCGATGCCGCCCCGCCGATGCGCCCGGAACCCGCCAGCGAGGCGCCTGCCCCGCGCGGCACCGCCACCGCGCTGGTCGCACAACCGCAACCGGCCGGCACCGTGCTGCGGCCGCAACCGCCCGGTTCGATGCTGGACCGCTTCAGCCCGACCACCGCCAAGCCGCAGGAGATCACGCAATGAGCCGGTTCCTCGTCACCTCCGCGTTGCTGGCCGCCGTGCTGTGCGCGCCGCTGCCGGTCCAGGCGCAACACGCCCCGCTGATCGAACGCATGGTCGACCCCCCTGCCGCGCCGGCGAGCGCGCCACCGGCCGGCGAGGCCAGCCCGCCCATCGCCACCGCCGCACCCTACGACAACGCGCCGCCCCCGCGCGCGCAGATCGGCGATGCCACCCGTGCACTGCTGCGCCTGCAGGCCGATGGCGGCAGCGCCGGCAAGCCGCTGCCGATGCTCGGGGAAGCCGCCAGCCGCAGCTACCAGCGCTATCTCACCAGCTTCGATCACCCGATCCCGGAATACTTCGAAACCACCGTGCCGAATTCCTCCAATGGCGGTAACAGCCGCTGAGGTGTTCCATGAAACGCCTGCCCGCGCCCCCCCGCCGGTCCCGGACCGGCACCCCGCCCTCGCCACCACGCGGCGGTGCGGCCGTGATGATGATGCTGCTGTTGCTGGGGCTGGTCGTCATCCTCGGCCTGGTCGAGGTCGGCTATCTGTACTGGGTCAAGCGTGACGTGCAGAAAACCGCCGACCTGGCCGCGCTGGCCGGCGCGCAGCGCCTTGAGCAATGCACCACCGACTACACCGACAACCTCGCCGCGCGCCGCAACGCCGTGACCGACAACGGCTTCGGCGGCACGCTCGACGTGCGCTGCGGCTATTGGGGCGCCGAACTGCCGGCCGATGCGCGCTTCGTGGTGGTCACGCCGGAACGCCCGCTCAACGCCGTGCGGGTGACCGCGTCGCGGCAGGCGATCCCGTTCTTCCACCAGCTGGCGTCCATGCCGCAGATCAACGCCACCGCCGTGGCCTGGCATACCCCGCCGCAAGCGGCGTTCACCGTGGGGTCGCGCCTGCTCAACGTCAACAGCAATGCACCGCTGCAGGGCCTGCTGCGGCTGGTCGGCATCGACCTCAACCAGACCCAGATCGCCAGCTACCAGGGGCTGGCCAACGTCAAGATCACCCCGCGCGGATTGCTGCAGGCGTTGGGCGTGGACGTGGCCGCGGACATCAATGCCGGCGAACTGGAAAGCCTGCTGGCCGCCAACAAGGTCAGCGTCGGCCAACTGCTCGACATCATGGCCAACCTCGCCAACCAACAGGGCGTGCTGGGCGTCAGCGTCAATGCGCTGAAGCAGGAACTGGCACGCGTCGGCCTGCGCGACGTGCTGGTGCAACTCGGCTCCGACGCCGCCAGCAACGGCCTGTTCGCGCGCATCACCGGCGGCAGCGCCGCCAGCAGCGGCGCGCTGGACGTGGACCTGAGCGCGCTGGACCTGATCGGCACCAGTATCTCCATCGCCAACGCCAACCATGCCGTCGCGATCCCGCAGTTGAACCTGCTGGGCCTGGTCGAGGCCAAGGCCAGCATCGTCGAGCCTGCCTCGATCGGCATCGGCCCGGTCGGCACCACCGCCTACAACAGCCAGGTGCGCCTGTTCCTGGACATCGACTCGCAGCGCATCCCGGCGCTGGGCGCGGTGCTGGGCTGGCTGGGCACGCGCATCAAGCTGCCCACCTACATCGACGTGATCGACGGCTTCGGCCGGCTCAGCGCGATCGACTGCAACGCACAACCGGCCACCGCCACCGTCGACGTCACCAGCGCGGTGGCCAATGTCTGCGTCGGCAAGGCGACCACGCCGTGGGACTCCACGCGCGAACTGTGCCGCACCGGCCTGGGCAACGAGGACATGGTCAGCCTGTTCGGCAAGACCGTGCTCAATCACCGCATCACGCTCGAAGCGCTGTCCGCGCGGCAGTCCCTGACCCTCAGCGCCGGGCAGACCGGCACCGTGGCACCCAATCCCCTGGCCGTGGGCGACCTGGTCTCGCGGCTGGTCGATGCGCTGCTCGGCACCGTGCAGGCCTTGTTCAGTCCCTCCGGCACCAGCTCGGACGCCGCGCAGGACATCGCCCGCCAGTACCTGGAAGCCTCCAAGAAGGATGGTTTCTACCAGCCCGAGGCCGTCGTCGCGCTGCTGCGCGACGGCAATGCCAACCTGCCCGCGCTGGGCAACTGGAACACCCAGATCCCGACCTGCGACTACTGGCTGCTCGGCTGCACGCCGAAGAAGGTCGAGGGCAACGTCTGGACGGGGTTCCTCTACGAAACCAACGTCAGCGACCCGAGCATCATCGGCGGCCTGCTCGACGTGCTCGGCATCACCTCGTGCAAGGGCCTGCTGGCCGGATTGCTGGCCTACAACAGCTGCGTGCAGAACGCGCTGGCCAAGTACCTGCAGACCAAGCCCGGCGGCCTCAGCGGGACCGGCAGCTACAACCCGGCCACCGGCAATGGCAGCTGCAGCAGCGTGCTGTGCCTCCTGCTCAAGCCGGTCGTCGATGGCGTGCTGCGTCCGTTGTTGAACGCGGTCGGCCAGCTGTTGTCAGCGGTGCTGTCCGATGTGCTCGGCCTGCAGCTGGGCCGCACCGACGTGCACATGCAATCCATCCAGTGCGGTCGCACCCAACTGGTGGAATGAGCGCTTGCACCACGCCACGGCAGCCGTTGCAGGACGTGCGTTCCGGCGCATTTGGCCGTGCTATGCTCGCCGCCATCCCGTGCGCATTCACAAATGCGACGGCCATCGCAGTTCGGGGGAATTACGAGGAATTATGACAAGCATCGAGACACTGCCTGCCCGGTTGTGCTGGGCGTTGCTGATTGCCAGCTGCCTCGTAGCGGCCCCCCAGGCCATGGCCGGGCGCTGGCAGCGCGGCGAAGCCGAGCCGCCGGCCGCGCCCGCCAACAGCGAAGACACCACCGTGGGCAACACCGTCAGCGAGCTGCAGCGGCTCATGGCCAACCACGAGTTGACCGAACTGCGCACCACCTACAACGGCAACTACGGCGCCAGCCTGCTGTTCCATGCCGACTCGTTGAACTACTACGTCGCCCTGTTCCATGAAAAGGAATTCTGGCGCGTGATCCGCACCGAGGCCTCCGACAACGCCGAGTCGCTGTATGTCACCTTCGCCGACCAGACCCGGCAGCTGGCGCAGGTCTACCTGGACACCATCCGCCTGCAGGCCGGCAAGGCCTACAGCGAGAAGCTGGTGACCCTGAACGAGCGTCGCCTGCGTGGCCTGCAGCAGGAAGCCGAGCAGCAGCGCCAGCAGTCGCTGCAGGTCAGCAACGCCCTGCAGGAGCGCAAGCAGCAGGCCGTGGCGCTGAGCTCGGACCTGCGCGCCACCAACTCCCAGCTCGAAGCGCTGGACAAGCAGATCAAGGCGCTGCAGGCGCAGCAGGTCAACCCCGAGTTGAGCCTGCCGGCCACGCCCAACGTCGCCCCGGCGCAGGCCCAGCAGGCACCGGCACAGGCGCAGGAACTACCGACGCAGCACTGAGCGCCTCACGGCTCGTGGTCTTCCGACAGCCCGCCCCCGGCGGGCTGTCGTGCATCCGGCGGTTGAGAAGCGCCGCCACCGCCACCATGAAGGGGGTTCCTGTCCGCAATGAAACCAGCCATGAGCGATCTTCCCCACGTATTCGAAGCCACCACCGAGACCTTCGAAGCCGACGTCCTGCAGAAGTCGTTGCAGACGCCGGTACTGGTCGATTTCTGGGCGACCTGGTGCGGCCCGTGCAAGTCGCTCGGCCCGATCCTGGAAAAGCTCGCCGGGGAGTACAACGGCGCCTTCGAGCTGGCCAAGGTCGACGTGGACAAGGAACAGCAGATTGCCGCGGCCTTCCAGATCCGCTCGGTACCGACCGTGTTCCTGATCAAGGACGGCCAGATCGTCGACGGCTTCCCCGGTGCCATGCCGGAGGGCCAGCTGCGTGAGTTCCTGACCCAGCATGGCGTGATGCCGGCCGAGGCCAGCACCGACGCCGAACCGGAAGCGCTGCCACTGGATCCGCAGGCCGAAGTGGCCGCACTGCGCCAGGCCATCGTCGCCGAGCCGGACAAGGCCGAGCTCAAGCTCGACCTGGCCCTGGCGCTGCTCAAGATCGGTGCCGCCGAGGAAGCCGGCCAGCTGCTCGACGCCCTGCCCGCCAACCTGTCCACCGACGACCGTGCCGTGCGTGCCCGCGCCCGCCTGGATTTCGGCAACGCGCTCAAGGATGCGCCCGCCGCAGCCACGCTGGCCCAGCGCGTGCAGGCCGACGGCAATGACCTGGAAGCCCGCTACCAGCTCGGCGTGCATCACCTGCTCGGCGGCGAGGATGAAGCCGCGCTGGAGCAGTTCATCGAAATGCTGCGCATCGACCGCGGCTTCCGCGACAGCCTGCCGAAGAAGACCCTGATCGACGCCTTCCGCGTGATCGAGGACGAGGATCTGGTGGGCCGTTATCGCCGCAGGATGTCCTCGCTGCTGTTCTGAAGCCAGCCAAGGTTCAGGATCGTGAAATGGAAACTGGTGGACAATGTGATGGCGATCAAGTCCTGATCGCCTCGCGGCACTCACCGCGATAACAGGGGGAGAGGGGGAGCACGGCATCATTACCGGGCACCGCTTCCCCTTTGCCCAGGATTCCAGCGTCCGTGACACGTGTTCAACAGCGTCTGTCGTGCCTCCGCTTCATGCTGCCCCGGCTTGCCCTGGCCATGACCCTGTTCCTGCCCTGTCTGGCCGCAGCGGCACAGGACTGGACCTACCGCGTGCGTCCCGGCGATACGCTGTGGGACCTGGGCGGGCGCTACCTCAAGCCCAGCATCAGCTGGCACCAGTTGCAGGCACACAACACGGTCGGTGACCCGTACCAGCTGCCACCGGGCCGTGTCCTCAAGTTCCCGATTGCCTGGCTGCGCGTGGAGCCGGCGCCGGCACGCGTCCTGGCGGTGCGGGGTGAAGTCCAGGTCAGTGGCCCGTCCAGCACCAGTCGCACGGTGAGCACGGGCATGCAACTGCCGATCGGCAGCCAGATCAGCACCGGTGCCGATGCCAGCGTGACGCTGGCCTTTGCCGATGATTCGCACCTGTTGCTGCGCGAGAACTCGCAGCTGCTGCTGGACCAGCTCAGCACCTACGGGGCCACCGGCATGGTGGATACCCGCCTGCGCCTGCAGCGTGGCCGCAGCAGCAACCGCGTGACCCCGGCGCGCGGGCCGGCCTCGCGCTACATCATCACCGCCCCCACCGCGACCAGCAGCGTGCGCGGCACGGTGTTCCGGGTCAGTGCCGGTGGCGGGCAGTCCGTGGCCAGCACCGAGGTGGTCGAAGGCCGCGTGCAGGTGGACAACCGCGGTGGCCGGCAGATGGTCGACCCGGGCCGCGCCACCCTGAGCCGCAGCGCGGAAGTCGCCCCCAGCCCGAGCCAGGCGCTGCTGCCGGCGCCGGCCTTCGACGAAGCACGTACCCGGATCGCGGCGCTGCCGCTGCTCGCCGGCTGGCAGCCGGTGGCTGGCGCGGCGGGCTATCGCGTGGAAGTGGTGCGCGCCGATGCCCCTGACGTGCTGCTGTTCGCCCGTGACCTGGCCGACACCCGGGTGGTGATCGACGCCCTGCCGGCGGGCGCATTGCGCCTGCTGGTCCGGGCCGTCGATGCCGATGGCGTCGAGGGCTTGGACGGCAACCGTGACTTCCTGCTCCCCGATGGCCCCGAGCCGCCGCTGACACTGTCGCCGCAGCACGGGCAGACACTGCACCAGCTGCGCCCGCGGTTCGAGTGGGCGCAGGTGGCGCAGGCCGATGGCAGCGTGGTCCAGGTCGCCAGCGAGCCCCTGTTCCTGCAACCATTGGTGGAACAGACGACCCGGAGCACCCATCTGCGCACCGCCGATTCCCTGCCCGCCGGTGACTATTTCTGGCGCGTCGCCTCCGTCGATGCGCAGGGCACGCGTGGCCGCTTCGGCCAGGCGCTGCCGCTGTCGCTCAGTGACGCGCCGGTCGATCCGCAACTGCAGCCGGCGCCGGAAGGTCGCCAGCTCACCCTGCGCTGGCAGGCCGCCGCCGAAGCCAGCCGCTACCGCGTGCAGGTGAGCCGCAACGCCGACTTCGAACGCCTGCTGCTCGATGCCGAGGTGGACACACCCGAAGCCTCGCTCAAGCGACCGCTGCGCGGCGGCACCCTGTACGTCCGCGTGCAGACCATCGCCGGGGACGGCTATGCCGGTCCGTTCTCCGCTCCCCAGCAGGTCAAGCTGCCCTGCCCGCTCTGCTATGGCGCCGGCGCCGGTGCCCTGCTGTTGCTGCTGGCTTTATGAGGCCATTGCGGCTGCCGTGGCACCAACGTCTGCTGCTCGCCGTCACGCTCGGCGCGCTGACCGGTCTTTCCTGCCACTTCCGCCTGTTCTGGCAGCCGGACGAAAGCATCTACGACAACCTCGTCGGCCAATGGGACTACCCCGCCGACCCGCGCCTGGCCATCGTCGCCATCGATGACCGCAGCCTGCAGCAGCTCGGCCAATGGCCGTGGCCGCGCAGCACCCATGCACAGCTGATCGAACGCCTGCAGGACGCCGGCGTCCGGCGCATTGCACTGGACCTGATGTTCCCCGAACCCGACCGCAAGGACAGCCGCCAGGATGCGCAGCTGGCCGCGGCGATCGCGCGCAGCGGCAACGTGATCCTGCCGGTGCTGGCCTCGGCCGGCAGCGACGAGGCGGTGCCGGAGGAACTGCTGCCGGTGCCGCAGATCGCCAGCGTTGCCGCGGCGCTGGCGCATACCGACATCGAGATCGACGGCGACGGCGTGGCCCGCGGCATCTACCTCAAGGCCGGCATGGACTCCCCGCACTGGCCGGCGCTCGGCGTCGCGCTGGCCGGGAGCCCACCGCCGTTGCCGAGCCTGCGTGGCCCGGCGAACGGGGAGGCCAGCCCGTACCAATGGCGGCGCGACAACTACGTCCGCGTGCACTACGCCGGCCCACCGGGCAGCTTCCCGCAGGTGTCCTACATCGACGTGCTCGAAGGACGCGTCCCCGCCAGTCTGCTGCATGACCGCCTGGTCATCGTCGGCATGACCGCCAGCGGCATGGCGCCGCGCCTGCTCACCCCGACCTCGCGCGAGGCATGGATGAGCGGCAGCGAGTACCAGGCCAACGTTGCCTCCATGCTGCTCACCGACCGGGCGATCGTGCCGCTGTCACCGCTGCAGCAGATGCTGGCCAGCGTGGCATTGGTGCTGCTCACGACCCTGGCCGTCACCGCGCCCACCTCACGGCGCTGGCTGATCGCCTGCCTGCTGCTGCCGTTGCCGCTGCTGTCCAGCCTCGTGCTGCTGCGCGGCTTCCACGTCTGGTACGCGCCGGTCTGCGCGCTCAGCGCCGGCCTCGTGCTGCTGCTGGCCTGGGGGCTGTGGCAGGCACGCTACTGGCGCCGCCAGGCCAACCACGACCCGCTCACCGGCCTGGCCAACCGCATGCGCTTCGAGGGCATCCTGCGCCTGGAGACCGATGCCGCGCGCCGCAGTGGCAAGCCGCTGACGCTGATGCTGATCGACGTAGACCACTTCAAGGCTTACAACGACACCCACGGCCACCACCTGGGCGACCAGATGCTGCGCCAGGTTGCCCAGGCCATCGGCGATATCGCCCGGCGTCCACGCGACGTCGCCGCCCGTTTCGGTGGCGACGAGTTCGCCCTGATCCTCCCCGACACCCCGCAGGAAGGCGCGCTCGCGCTGGTGCAGCAACTGATCACCACGGTGCGGCACATGTCGCTGCCGATCGGCAAGGGCAGGACCGCCCACACCAGCGTCACGGTCGGCATCTACAGCGTGGTGCCCGGCATCCACGACACCGCCTCGGCGCTGTACCAGGCTGCCGACGCCGCCCTGTACACGGCCAAGGAAGCCGGTCGCGACGGCTACCACGCCGCCATGCCGTGACTACGGCGCCGGCACCATACGCCTGCGAATGCTAGACTCCAGGCCCCTGCCCGCCGCTGTTCCGCGATGAAAGCCAGCCTGTTCCGCCATGGCATCAACCTGTGGCCGCCGTTCCTGTTCGCCGGCATCCACGTCACCGCCATCAGCGCCGACTACCGCCATGTGCGGGTCGAGCTGCGCCAGCGGCCGTGGAACGTCAACTACGTGCGCACCCATTTCGGTGGCAGCCTATTCGCCATGACCGACCCGTTCTGGATGCTGTGCCTGCTGCAGAACCTGGGCGGCCGTTACTTCGTGTGGGACAAGAGCGGCAGCATCGACTTCATCAAGCCGGGCCGCGGCGTGGTCTGGACCGAGTTCCGCCTGGACGATGCCACCCTGGACGAGGTGCGCGCGGCCACCGCGGACGGCGGCAAGTACCTGCACTGGTTCGAGAACGACCTCCTTGATGAACAGGGCGAGGTGGTCGCGCGCGTACGCAAGCAGGTCTACGTGCGGCTCAAGCCCGAGGCACGCGCCACGGCGTGAACCGCCGGCACCTGCCTGCCTCAACACAGCGTTCCCCGGCTGCGGTGGTTTCGCCGGACACCAACGGCATCGGTACCCTGTGCGTACCGCTACAATTCGCCGATGTCGCCCGAAGTC
Source organism: Stenotrophomonas sp. ATCM1_4 (assembly GCF_004348115.1). Classification (GTDB taxonomy): domain Bacteria; phylum Pseudomonadota; class Gammaproteobacteria; order Xanthomonadales; family Xanthomonadaceae; genus Stenotrophomonas; species Stenotrophomonas capsici. The sequence goes on from NZ_QPFB01000001.1 coordinate 2,259,802, forward strand.
CCCGCCCCCGCCTCCCGTCCCTCCCTGCAACGTCTGTTCCTGACCGGCCTGCTCACGCTGTTGCCGATCTGGTTGACCTGGGTGGTCGTCAAGTTCGTTTTCGTCCTGCTTTCGGGCATCAGCAGCCCGCTGGTCATCCCGCTGTCCGAGCGCATCGCCGCCTCGTTCCCGCACTACCTTGGCTGGGTCAAGGCGGTCTGGATGCAGGACATCATCGCCCTGCTGGCGACGATGCTGGTGATCCTGGCGGTGGGCCTGCTCAGCCGGCGCGTTGTCGGCCAACAGCTGCTGCGCTGGTTCGGTGCGGTGATCCGCCGCATTCCGTTGGCCAGCGTCATCTACGACAGCGCCAAGAAGCTGCTGGACATCCTGCAGACCCAGCCGGGCAGCACCCAGCGCGTGGTGTTGATCGACTTCCCGCACCGTGACATGAAGTCGGTGGGCCTGGTGACGCGCGTGATCCGAGAGCACGGCACCGGCCGCGAGCTGGCGGCCGTCTACGTGCCAACCACGCCCAACCCGACCTCCGGCTACTTGGAAATCGTGCCGGTGGAATTGCTGACCCCTACCGACTGGACCGTCGACCAGGCGATGAGCTTCATCATCTCCGGTGGCGCGGTGGCGCCGGAGACCGTTCCGTTCACCCGCGCCGGCGAACGTTGAGCGCGGCACAGCCACGTCTCCTCACCGGCGTGGCAATCACCCCAGCACGACGCTGGCGTCGCGGTGCCTGCCCGGATGATCCCCGCAGCGCCCTGCACTGCCGCATCGGCCGCATTTAACGGCTTCATAACCGGCTGCATCACGACCTCCCGCATTCAAGCGCCACGCGGCTGGTCGTGGCCGTCGTTATCGGGCAATCTCCCGGACTTGTGTGTTTTTCGGAATACCCGATGTCCTCCAGCCCGCTGCGCCTCCTGGCGCTTGCCATTGCCTCGATCATGACCCTGTCCGCTGCGGCACCGGCCGAAGCGGCCAGGAAAAGGAGCCAGCGTCCCGCTGCCACGCAGAGCCGTGGCGCGACCAAGGCCAAGCCGCGTACGGCCCCCGCCCGTCCTGCACCGCGTCGTGCCACGCCCGCACCGCTGCCGATCCGCCAGGACAAGGCCACCCAGCTCAACCGCATCTACGATGAATACTGGGATGCCTCGATGCGGCTCAATCCGCTGCAGGCCACGTTCCAGGGCGATGCGCGCTTCAACGACCAGCTGCCCAACTTCCTGTCGGCCGCTTCGCGCCAGCAATCCCACGAGTTCATGGTCGAATGGCTGGGCAAGGTCGAGAAGCTCGGCGCCGAAGGCCTGCAGGGCCAGGACCTGCTCAGCTACGAAATCTTCGTGCGCGATGCGCAGGTGTCGCTGGCCGGTGAGCAGTACCCGACCTGGATGCTGCCGATCAACCAGTACTACAACCTCTCCAGCATCATCGCCGTGCTCGGCTCCGGTGCCGGCGCGCAGCCGTTCAACACGGTCAAGGACTACGAGAACTGGTCCAAGCGCTCGCTGGGCATCCAGCCGTTGTTCGACCAGGCCATCGTCAACATGCGCGAGGGCAAGGCCGCCGGCGTGGTGCAGCCCCGCGCGTTGATGGAGAAGGTGCTGCCGCAGCTGGACGCGGTGATCAAGCCCACCGCCGAGGAAAGCATCTTCTGGGGGCCGATCCGCAACATGCCCGACAGCTTCCCGGCCGAGGACAAGGCGCGCCTGAGCGCCGAATACAAGCGCATGATCGAGTACCGCATCATGCCGGCCTACCGCGCATTGCGCGGCTTCATCGCCACCGAGTACATGCCGGCCACGCGCACCACCGACGGCATGGGCGGCCTGCCCAACGGCCAGGCCTGGTACGCATACAACGTCTCCAGCTCCACCACGCCGGCGCGCACGCCGGCCGAGATTCATTCGCTGGGGCTGAAGGAAGTGCAGGACCTGCAGGCGCGCATCGCCACCCAGATGAAGGAGGCCAGGATCCGCGGCTCGGTGCAGAAGGTCTTCAACAACATGCGCAGCGACCGGCAGTTCATGTTCCGCGACCCGGATGCGCTGCTGGCGCGTTACCGCGAGGTCGGCCAACGCGTGGATGCCGCATTGCCGGCGCTGTTCAACCAGCGCCCCAAGGCCGCGCTGGAGATCAAGCCGGTGGAGGCCGAACGCGCGCTCACCGCCAGCGCCGCCAGCTACCAGCCGGGCAGCGGCGACGGCCAGCAACCGGGCGTGCTCTACGTCAACACCAACGATCTGCCCTCGCGCAAACGCTGGTCGGTGACCATGCAGTACCTGCACGAAGGCATGCCGGGCCACCACTTCCAGCTGGGCGCCCAGCAGGAGCTGGCCGGCCTGCCGCGCTTCCGCCGGCACGGCGGCGACGTGGCCTTCGTCGAAGGCTGGGGCCTGTACGCCGAGTCGCTGGGCGAGGAGATGGGCCTGTACAACGACCCCTACGAGCACCTCGGTTACCTGCAGACCACCTTGCTGCGCACCGTGCGCCTGGTCGCCGACACCGGCCTGAACGCCGCCGGCTGGACCCGCCAGCAGGCCGTCACCTACATGGTCGACAACGCCGACATCTCCGCGGCCGATGCCGCCGCGGAAGTGGAGCGTTTCATGGCCCTGCCGGGGCAGACGCTGGCCTACCGGGTCGGCGAGATCAAGATCCGGCTGCTGCGCGAGAAGGCGCAGTCCGAGCTCGGGCAGCGTTTCGACCCGCGCGAGTTCCACCAGGAGATCCTCAAGGACGGCTCGATGCCACTGGATATCCTCGAAGCCAAGATCGATCGCTGGATCGCCAGCAAGAAAGCCTGATTGCCACCAAGGAGCCGCCATGACCCGCTGGATGTACCGACTCGCCCCGCTGTGCCTGTCCGCGTTGTCCAGCCTGGCCATGGCCGCCCCGCCGGTGACGCCGCCGGACCCGGGCATCGACGCGCTGCTGCAACGCTACGACGGGCAGGTTCCAGGTGCCGCGGTGCTGGTGCTGAAGGACGGGCAGCCGGTGTTCCGGCGCGGCTACGGCCTGGCGGTGGTCGAGGACGGCACGCCGGTTTCGCCGACCAGCAACTTCCGCCTGGCCTCGGTCAGCAAGCAGTTCACTGCCGCGGCGATCCTGCTGCTGGCCGAGGACGGCACGCTCACCCTGGACGACCCGGTGAAGAAGTGGCTGCCGAGCCTGCCGGCGGTCGCCGACACGATCACCCTGCGCCACCTGCTCATCCACGCCAGCGGGCTGATCGACTACGAAGACCTGATGGACCCGGCCGACACCCGCCAGGTGCATGACATCGACGTGCTGCACCTGCTGGAAAAGGAAAACCGCACCTACTTCGCGCCCGGCAACGGCTACCGCTACAGCAACGGCGGCTACGCGCTGCTGGCGCTGGTGGTGGGCAAGGCCTCGGGCAGCGACTTCGCCAGCTTCCTGCGCCAACGCATCTTCCTGCCGCTGGGCATGACCCACACCCTTGCCCACCAGGACGGCGTCGACGACGTGCCCAACCGTGCCTACGGCTACAGCGAGATCGACGGCCGCTGGGAACGTACCGACCAGAGCACCACCAGCGCGGTGCTCGGCGACGGCGGCATCTATTCGTCCATCGACGACCTGGCCAAGTGGGATGCCGCGCTCTACGACGAGCGCCTGTTGCGCCGCAGCTCGCTGCAGCAGGCCTTCAGCCCGGCCAACAGGACCGACGAACCGGACGCGCCGTACTACGGCTTCGGCTGGCGCATCAACGGCCAGGCGCTGTGGCACAGCGGCGAGAGCATCGGCTTCCGCAACGTCATCGTGCGCTACCCCGCGCAGAAGCTGACGGTGATCATGCTCACCAACCGCAACGCACCGGAGCCCTACGCCATGGCCATCGACATCGCCCGCCGCTGGCTGGACGCCGCGCGATGACGCTGCTGGCCGGCATCCACCACGTCGCGGTCATCGCCTCGGACTACGCACGTTCGCGCGACTTCTACACGCGCATCCTGGGCCTGCAGGTGATCGCCGAGAACCACCGCCCGCAGCGGGATTCCTGGAAGCTGGACCTGCGCCTGCCCGACGGCAGCCAGCTGGAGCTGTTCTCCTTCCCCAACCCGCCGGCGCGCCCCAGCCGCCCCGAAGCCCGCGGCCTGCGCCACCTGGCGTTCCGTGTGGATGCCCTGGATGCAGTGGTCGCCCACCTGCAGTCCGAAGGCGTGGCCTGCGAGCCGATCCGCGTGGACGAATACACCGGCCGCCGTTTCACCTTTTTCGCCGACCCGGACGAGCTGCCGCTGGAGTTGTACGAAACCGCGTAAGCGCGGCCAGGACATCGGCTTCGCGCCTGAAGGCGCTGCTACCGCAGGAGCGGCCTTGGCCGCGAAGCCGAAAGCGTCACCGCCCGTCCTGCAACCGCTGCAGGATCACCTTCGCCAACGTGGCGTAGTCCCCTTCGAAATGGTGATCGCCCGGCAGCTTGACCACCTGCGCGGTGCCGGCCGGCAGCTTGGGGCACAACGCATCGTCGTCGTCCTCTCCGTATACGCACAGGGTACGGGCCGCCGGCAGCTTGCGCACTTCCGGGGCAATCGGCAGGCCATCATCGCCGCCGCCACCGATCCAGTTGCTGACATGGAATTCATAGTCAGCGCGTTCGCCGACCGACAGCAACGCCGTCATTCGCATGGTCTGCGCCGTGCTGGCCGGTAACAGGTTGATCGCTGCGGGAAGCACGTCCGCGCCCTGCGAGAAACCAATGAACACCACGTTCGGACGCTGCCATTGAGCCGCGTAGTGGCGAACGATGCGGTCCAGGTCCACGGCGAACCCGGCCGGCGTGCGCTCGCTCCAGAAGTAGCGCAGCGAATCCACGCCAACCACCGGGACATTGGCCGCGGCCAAGGCGCCGGCCACGTCCTTGTCCAGCCCCGCCCAGCCACCATCACCGGAGACGAAAACCGCAAAGGTGTCGCCCGTGCCGGCAGCCGGCACCTCGACCAAGGGCAGCCCATCCAGATCGTGCGGCACCGGTGGCAGGCTCACACCATGCTGCGCGCCCAGCACCCGCACCACCGCGCGCTCGCCCGGCAAGGCGCTGCCTGTCCGGGTGCGTTGGAAGCTGCGCGCCCACGGAACCTCCTTGAGGAAACCGTCCACCGCGGCCACCGTGCAGGCCTTGCCCGCACCGCTGGCGGCCAGCCACGGGAACCGCAACGGCTGCGGCTGAAGGTCACGGCCGTGGATCGCATCGCCGCAGATCATCGTGGCGTTGCGCAACTGCGGGCAGAAGTCTTCGGTGAGCAGGCCAGCGAATACCTGCGGCTCGGCCTGGGTGGCCACCGCATAGGCCAGCGCCGCGCCCTCACCATCCCCGCCGAGGATCGGCAGGTGGTAGGTCGGGACTTTCAGGTAGGCCTGCACATAACGCGAGAAGTTCTCGACATCACCGGCCGAGAAGCCGCACTTGCCCCCTTCCTTGGCCAGTACCCGGTACAGGTGGGCGGCATCGACATCCACCACCATCGCACCGTCGGCGCGCAGCGCCTCCAGCCGCGCACTATGCCCGGCGGGATCCCCCGCGCCGGCGAACCACAGCACCACGCGCTGTGGCGCACCCTCCGGCAGGTACACCGGCACCTGCTCGAACCGGCCATGACTGACACGCTCCAACGCCGAAGCCGACGCCGGCAACGCGCACAACGCCAGCGCAAGGGCTGCCACACCCACCCGTGCACGCACCATCAATGTTCACTCCCCATGGGACCGCGACAGACTACGCCTGTCCGCGTCGGAAACCTGTGCCTATTCGGTGGCGTCCGGGTGCCGCTGCTTCCAGGCCCCCAGCCGCTGCCGGTACTGGGCCAGCTCGTCGGCATACAGGTCCAGCACGCACAGCGGGCAGCCACTGCCGCAGCATTCATTGGGGCCAGGGGCTTCGGGCGGCTGCGGCCGCGGATCGGGGTCGGGAAGTACGTCGGGGCTCATCACTTCGGCCGCCAGCGGCGGCGATCAAACGGTGGCCATAGTCTAGCCAATCGTCGGTTCAGGCCGTGGCCCGGCGCAGGTTGGCACGCGCCGCCGCGTCATAGCGTTCATGGAAGAAGTCGCTGAAGAAGATCCGCGGCTGGGCCAGCACGCCCTTGAGGAACCGGCGCCGGTTGAGCCGGAACAGGAAGCCGGGCACCTTGCCCGCGTACTCCTCGGCGATGCCCCGGTCATAGGCATCGAACACCGCCGGCGGTGCCCCCAGGATCGCCATGTCGCTGTCCAGGAACAGGGCCGCATCGGCGTCCAGGTCCTCTGCCCGCAACTTGCCGTGGCGTGCGGTCAGCGCGATCAGCTCGGCCACGCGGTCGCCATCGATGCCCGCATCCGGCAGCCAGCGTTCTATCGCATCCACCGCCAGCTGCGCCGAGCGCTGCTCGTTGTCGCCGCGCCCGGCTTCATAGATGGCATCGTGGTAGAGCACGGCCAGCGCCACCTCGACCGGCTGCTGCCAGCCCGGTCCAACCGCGACGTCGTGATAGTGCTGCAGCAACGCCTGCACATGGCCGAAGTTGTGATACGCCCGCGGCGGCCGCGCGTAGGCGGCTTCAAGCTCGGCCCATTGCCGGGGAGGCACGGTCAGCGGCAGAGTGTCCATGCGCGCATCCTGCCCGAGTACACCCGATCCGTGAAGCATGCCCGCGCGTTGCCGGGCAGACCCGGGCGCCGCGATGACGGCCGGGATTCCGGTACGGCGGCGGTCTCCACGATGGCGGGCAGGCCGGCGCCAGGTGTCGCTGCCGCGATCACCCCAACTGCCAGCGGCCTTCCAACTGGTAGCGGCTCTGGCCCAGGAAACTGCGGATCAGCACGAATTCGCGCACGAACCAGCGCAGCGGCTGCACCGGCTGCACCGGCATGCGACGCCGGTCATACAGCAGGGTCATGTGCGGGGTGAAGCGCGGGTTGGCCTTGGCCCCCACGCTCTGCAGGCAGCGCGCCAACTCGGCGTGCAGGTCACCCAGCAGCTCGGCGCCGTATTCGCTCTGCAGCACGAACGGGTTCTGGTGGTTGCCGGCGAAGCTGCCCACCTGGTCGAAGCAGACCTCGAATTCCGGGGCCTGCACCCGGCTGGCGGCCTGGCGCACCCGGGCCAGCAGGCTCGGTGGCAGGCCGGCATAGTCGCCGATGTGGTGCAGGGTGACGTGCAGCCGCTCGGTGTCCAGCGGGCGCCCTTCCAGCCCGTGTTCGTCACGCAGCCCTTCGGCCAGCTCGGAGATCCGCTCGGCGGTGAGCGGATCCGGCAGCACCGCGAAGAACAGGCGCTCGGTCGGGATGTCACTGCCAATGCCCAGCGAAAGCTGTGCCTGGTCAGAGGGAAGGAACTTCTTCATGGATTCGCGCTGGAAGCCGCCGGCCGGAGCCGTCTGTGGCGGAGGCCGATACTGACTGGGGCCGCGGATACTAGCAGACCCCGCCGGTCGCCGGGACCGCCGCGCGCCTCCACTGCGCGGTGCGATGGACAAAAACTCGCCACCGTCGCCAGACCCCCGTCCCCCGGGGGCTGCCACGGGTTATCCACATGTTTGCCCGGCGCTGGTCCACATGCGCTGTGGATCACGCCAAATACACTTCCACCCCGCCTCCAGAGGCATACACTGGGGCGGCCGCAGCAACCTCCAGGTGGTCGCCATGATCGGTTGGAACGCTTTGACCCTGCTCGCCGCCACAACCCTGGCCCCGCCGCCGCAGGCCCCGGTCCTGCCCGCACAGGAGATCCCCACGCCCGCCCAGATCATGGAAATCCCGCCGGACGTGAAGGCGGTGCTCCAGGAACAGGTGATCCGCGCCAGCAACTCGCCGGAACGGCGCCTGCAGCGGCTGGTCGAACTGGTATTCCAGCCGACCGAACTCGGGCTGGAATACGACACCGAGGCCACCCTCACCGTGGCCGAGACCTGGCGGCTGCGACGTGCCAACTGCCTGTCCTTCACCCTGCTGTTCGTCGCCATGGCCCGCGAGATCGGGCTGGAAGCGCGCATGCAGGAAGTCGGTCAGGTGATGACCTGGTACGAGAACCAGGGGCTGATCTTCAATGCCGGGCACGTCAACGTCGGGCTGCGCGTGGATGGGCGCATGGCCACGCTGGACCTGGACCGCAACGTGCTCTACGACGCACGCGGCCCACAGCCGATCTCCGACGCGCGGGCGCTGGCGCACTTCTACAACAACCGCGGTGCCGAGCAGCTGGCGGCGCATGACTACACCACCGCACGCCGCTACTTTGAAGCGGCCCTGGCAATGGACCCCCGCTTCGTCTCGGCGATGAACAACCTCGGCGTGCTGGAAACACGCAGCAACAACGACCAGGCCGCTGCCCGCGATTTCGATGCCGCCCTGGCCATCAACCGCATGCACCCGGCCGCGCTGCACAACGCCGCCTACCTCTACCAACGCGTGGGCGACACCCGGCACGCTGCACTGCTGCGCGAGCGCCTGGAGCGCTCGCGCAAGCGCGACCCGTTCTACCAGTTCATGCAGGGCGTGCTTGCCGAGCGTGCCGGCAACTACCCGCAGGCCTCCCATTTCTACCGTGCCGCGATCGACCTGTACCCGCGGGCGCACCAGTTCCATTTCGGGCTGGCACGCACCTATTTCCTGACCGGCAACAACCGCCAGGCCGAGCGCGAGATGACGCGCGCACGCGCATTGGGCGGGACCAACGAAGTGCGCGCGATCTACCAGGCCAAGCTGGACAGCCTGCGACGGCTGGACCCCCGCCATGCCGTGCGCGACAGCCGGCCAAACGGCCTACCGCCCTTGCCGGCGCCGGCAATCATCCAGCAGCACCTGCGTGGCGAACCGACGGGCAGCCGCGACTGGCGTTGAATCAGGCCTTGCGCAGGAAGCAGGTCTTCAGCACCAGCCCCTTGATCTTGTCCGAGTTGCCTTCGATGTGCTCGGCGTCGTCCTCGACCAGGCGGATGTTGCGGATCACCGTGCCCTGCTTGAGCGGGATCGACGAGCCCTTGACCTTGAGGTCCTTGATCACGGTGACGGTGTCACCGGCCAGCAGCACGTTGCCGTTGCTGTCGCGGACCACCACCGCATCGGCCTGCGCTTCGCCGGGCGTCCACTCATGGCCGCAATCGGCGCAGATCCACAGGGCGCCGTCCGGATAGACGTTCGGCTGCGAACACTGGGGGCAGGAAGAAACGGGCATAGTGGCTCCAGCAATGCGTAAAAGACCGCCTATTGTAGCCTTTCGCACCTGCCCGCCCGGCCTGACGCGGGAACGCCTGCATGGCCGCACTGGCGCGTGAACGTCGGCCGCCCGGGGCCGCACCGTGAAATCTGCGGTGCCGGCCGGCGTAGTACAGTGCGCGGCCGATTCAACCGCACGCCCCCCGGACGCTCCATGAAACTCGGCATCGACTTCGGCACCAGCAACTCGGCGGCTGCCGCCCATATCGACGGCAAGGTGGTCCCGGTCCATTTTGGCGACGCCCTGCAGTTCCGCACCACGGTGTACTTCCCCGAGGTGATGCGCGACCCCAACGATTTCGAACTCACCCCGGCGCTGGAACAGCAGCTCGAAGCCCTGGTCGAGTCCGGCCGCCGCGATGCCCGCAGCGCCGGCACCGACCGCAGCCCCGCGCAACTGCGCGCGGATGCGCTGCGCGTGGTGCGCCGGCAGTGGATGGAAGAACGCATCCGCGAACCGCAAAGCTCCACCACCCTGCTGCAGAACGCGGTCTACGGTGACGACGCGCTGGAGGCCTACTTCGAGGAGAACGAAGGCAACCTGGTGCAGAGCCCGAAATCAATGCTCGGCTACAACCTGCACCCGCGCGCCAGGCAGACCATCACCGGCATTGCCACGCACATCCTCGAGCACATCCGCCTGACAGCGTCCCGGCAGCTCGGCCAGAACGTGCGCAGCGCCCTGCTCGGCCGCCCGGTGCAGTTCCGCAGCTCGATCGGCGAGGCCGGCAACGACCAGGCGCTGGAGATCCTGCGCAGCGCGGCCCTGGCCGCCGGGTTCGACGAGGTGGACTTCCTCGAGGAGCCGGCCGCTGCGGCAATGCACTACCACGCCGTCAGCGATCAACGCCATGAGGCGGTGATCGTCGACGTCGGCGGCGGCACCACCGACATCGCCCATGCCAGCGTCGGCGGCGACACGCCGCCACGGATCCACCGCGCCTGGGGCATCGCGCGCGGCGGCACCGACATCGACCTTGCGCTGAGCCTGGCCGCCTACATGCCGCTGTTCGGCCGCGGCATCACCCGCGTGCCGACCCATCACTACGTGGAGGCGGCGATGGTGCAGGACACACCGCGCCAACGTGAGTTCCGCCAGCACAACTACGATGCGGTCGATGCCCCCTACGGGCCGCGCCTGCAGGCATTGCAGGACACCGGCAACACCGCGCGCCTGTACCGCGCGGTGGAGCAATGCAAGATCGCGCTGAGCAGCACCGACTCGCACGCCAGCACGTTGTCCTTCATCGAAGCCGGTTTATCGGTGGAAACCGATGCGCCCCATCTGGGCAATGCCGCCGGCGGTTATCTGGGTGAACTGGAAGCGCTGCTGGCGCAGGTCCGGCAGGACATCGGCCACGAGCCGGCAGCGGTGTTCCTGACCGGCGGCATGTCACGCGCCGGCTACATCCAGCGCGCGGCCGCAGCGGCCTTCCCGAATGCCACGCTGGTCCACGGCGACCCGTCGTTCGGCGTGGTGCAGGGCCTGGCGTTGGCGGCCACCAGCGCCCCGTAGGAGCGCCCTCCCGGCGTGAAGCCGGTGCTCGACACCCCCCGCATGAACCGCGGTGATGCACCGGCGCCGTGCCGCGGTTTCGCGGCCGGGACTGTTCCCGCCCGGACCGTCAGCGGTCGCCCAGCCTCACCCGCACGCTGCCCGAGTGCGAGCTGATGCTGATGTCACCATCACCGCCGCCCAGGCGGGTTTCCAGGCTGCGCCCCGGGCCGTACTGCGGGCGCTCCACCGTGCCGACGTCGGACTGGATGCTGCCGCTGAAGCTGTTCGCCTTCAGCTGCGCCGAGGTGCGTGCGGGCAAGGTCAGCGAAACCCCGCCGCTGACCGTCTGCAGGTTGATCCGGCCACCCGGTGCCAGGCCGGCGCTGCGCACGCCCAGGCTGCCGGACACGGTTTCGGCAGTGAGCCGCTGTACCGCACTCAGGTTCAGGTCGATCGCACCGGACACGCTGTTGGCGCTGACCTCGCCGCCGCTGGAACCGGCCACGTTGATTTGCCCGCTGACCGTCTGCAGGTCCAGCCGGGGGGTCCGCAGTTGCGAGCGGATCGCGCCACTGACCGTGTTCAGGTCGGTTTCGCCGGCCTGGCCTTCGGCGGTGATCGAGCCACTGACCGAAGTGGCCTGCAGGCGGCGCAGGTCGACCTGGCCGACATCGATGCTGGCGCTGACCGTGCTGGCCTGCAGTTGCGCCGAACGCGGCACCCGCAGCTCCAGCACCGCGCCACGGGTATTGCGGCTGTTCTGCGGGTAGACCACCTTGAACTGCACGCGGTTGGCACTGTTCTCCACGTCCAGCCGCTGGCCGTCGCCGAGGGTGCCGGTCAACTGCACTTCGTTGCGGTCCCAGCCACGCACGGTGACCGAACCGGCGACGTTGCCCAGTTCGACCCGGCCACCACTGGACAGCGGCAGGCGTTGGTTGACCGTGCTCTGGGCGAACACGGAAGCGATCGGCGCCAGCAGCAGCGTGGCGGCCAGCAGGTTGCGCAGGGAGGCATTCATGTGGGGCTCCTTCAGGTGGATAGTCCGGTGGCCGCGAGGCCCTGCCGGGTGAGTTCAAGGCGCAGCGCGTAGGTGCGCCGCAGTTGGCCAAGCAGGAACCCGGCATGCGGGCTCTGGTCGATGGCGGTGCGGATGCTGCCGGCGCTGGCATCCAGCTCGTCCAGCGCCGGCCGCAGTTCGGCCGGCACGGTCTCGACCGGAATGGTGGCGATGGCCTGGCGGTACTCGTGGGTGATCACGTTGGCCTGCCGCTGCAGTGGCGTGTCCGTCATCGCCACCGTCGCCGGCCGACCGGGTTGCCACAGTGCGAATGTCCCCACGAATGCCAGCACGGCCGCCGCGGCCCCGGCCAGCCATGGCCAGCGTCGCACCGCACGCCGTGGGCGCGGGAGTTGCGCCGGCACCGGCAGCGGCGTCGCGCCGATGCGCGGTGCCGGCGGCGCCTGTTCCAGCTGTGCCGCGATGCGCTGCCACACCGCCGCCGAAGGCAGGCGCTCGCGCGGCAAGGCCGCCAGCTGCCGGGTCAGGTCGTCGTTGTCGTTCTCTTCCATCATGCGTCTCCAAGCCGTGCGCGCAGCAGGCCGCGCGCACGGTGCAACTGGGCCTTGGAACTGCCTACCGCCATCTCCAGTTCCTCGGCGATCTCGTGGTGTTTCCAACCTTCGATGTCATGCAGCACCAGCACGGCCCGTGCACGCGGCGGCAGCGTCTGCAGCGCGCGTTCCAAGTCCAGCCCGGTGGCATGGCAGCGCGTGACATCGGCCATGCCGGTCAGCACCTCCATCCCGCTTTCACCGATATCCAGCGACTCGAAGGCGGCACTGGCACGCAGTTCCATCAGCGCGGTGTTGACCGCCATGCGGTGCAACCAGGTGCCCAGCGCGCTTTCGAAGCGGAACTGCGGCAACTTGCGCCAGGCCAGGATGAAGGTTTCCTGCAGCACGTCCTCGGCACGCGCCGCGTTGCCGCCGCACAACCGCCAGAGCAGGGCGTTCAAGCGCGGGGCATGCCGGCGATACAGACGCTCGAAGGCATGCACGTCGCCGCCGGCGGCGGCACGGGCCAGCGCGGTGTCGTCCACGGCGGGCGGGGAAAGGCTGGCGAGGGTCACGGTGGCGTCGAGCATATCCATTGGATGCAGGGCCCGCGCAAAAGGTTTAAAGCCCATCGCGATCGGTGGCAGCCATGCTGGCGCTGGCAGCCCCCGCGCGCTTGGCCGACAATCCAGCCTCGCCTCCCTGTAGCTGTTCCATGCTCCGATCCAGCGCCCTGCTGTGCGCCGCCCTCGCCCTGGCCGGCTGTGCCAGCACCCCACCCGCCGCCGTCCGGGCACCCGCCGATGCGCCGCGCCTGCCGCTTCACGCGCAGGCACCGGTGATCCTGGTGTCCATCGATGGCTTCCGCAACGACTACCTGCAGCGTGGATTGACCCCGAACCTGTCACGCATGGCCGCCGGTGGCGCGCGTGCCGAGTACATGCGGCCGTCCTATCCCTCGATCACCTTCCCCAACCACTACACGCTGGTGACCGGGCTGCGCCCGGACCATCACGGCGTGATCGCCAACTTCATGACCGACCCGGCCATCCCCGGCGTGCGCTTCAGCATGTTCGACCCCGCCACGGTGGGCGACGAGCGCTGGTGGGACGATGGCAAGCCGCTATGGACCAGCGTGCGCGAACAGGGCGGTCGCGCCGCGGCCATGTTCTGGGTCGGCTCCGAAGCGCCGGTGCACGGCGCCCGGCCAGAGCTCTGGCGGCCGTTCGACATCGAGGTGACCTCGCAGCAGCGCGTGCAGACCGTGCTGGAATGGCTGGCACTGCCCGCCGCTGAACGCCCGCATTTCGTCACCCTGTACTTCGATCGGGTCGACACGGTGGGCCACCTGCATGGCCCGGATTCACCGCAGTTGAACCAGGCCCTGGCCGAGGTCGACCAGGCCATCGGCCAGTTGCTGCAGGGCATCCGCGCACAGGGGCTGGAAGAGCGCACCAACATCGTGGTCGCCTCCGACCACGGCATGGCCGCCACCTCGCCCGAGCAGGAGCTGTACCTGGACGACCTGGTCGACGTAAGCCGGCTGGATTTCGGCTGGACCGGCGCCTACGCCTCGTTCGACGCCCTGCCCGGTGGCGAGGCGGCCGCCCGGCAACTGCTGGCCGGCACCTACCCGCACTTCCGCTGCATGACCCGCGAACAGATTCCGGCGCGGTTCGAGTACGGCCACCATCGCCGCGTGCCGGCCTTCATCTGCATGGCCGACGTCGGCTGGCAGGTGACCACCCGCCAGGCGCAGCAACGCAAGGGCCATCGCCTCAACGGCGAGCACGGCTACGACAACACACTGCCGGAGATGCGGGCACCGTTCATCGGCCATGGCCCTGCCTTCCGGCCCGGCGTGGTGATCGCGCCGATCGACAACGTGGACCTCTATCCACTGCTGGCGCGCCTGCTCGGCATCACGCCGGCCGCCAATGATGGCCAACCCGCACACACCGCCGCGGCATTGAAGCAATGAAGGCGCGCGCAGCCATGCGCCTGCAAGGAGATTGATGATGAAGCAGTTCCTGCCACCGACCCTGCACGAATGGGTTGCACCGCTCAACACCACCCTGATGATCGTCCTGATCCTGTGCGTGGCCGCCCTGCTGCGGATGCTGGTGCGGCGCCTGTTGTCGCGGCTGGGCCGGCATTACACGCTGCCACAGCCGATCGAACTGGCGATCCGGCGGCTGTCCAACTTCATCATCTGGACCGCCACGCTGTTGACCGTGCTCAACCAGGTGGGGGTGGCCCCGTCGGTGCTGTGGACCGCGTTCACCGGCTTTGCGGCGGTCGGCGCGGTGGCATTCTTCGCGGCCTGGAGCGTGCTCTCCAACATCTTCTGCACCTTCCTGATCTTCACCACCCGCCCGTTCCGCCTGGGCGACCAGATCGAGTTGCTGGAGAACGGCGAGAAGCCCGGCCTGAAGGGCCTGGTGGTCGACATCAACCTGATCTACACCACCCTGCATGAAATCGGCGGTCCTGCCGAGGGCACCCTGATGCAGATCCCCAACAGCCTGTTCTTCCAGCGCGGCCTGCGCCGCTGGCGCACTGGCGAAACGGCGCCCACGACGATCGCCGGCGACGGCTGAGGCCCAGGCGGCGGGATGGCCCCTTGGCCATCCCGTGTCGCGGGCAGCCGACGCGCCACCGGGGCCGGCACCAAAACTGAACCCTCGGCAGCATGCGCCCGCTGCACCACAGCTTTTCGTTCATGCCGCACTGCAGCATGCGAAAATTGGCGCCATTCCCGGCCCCGCCGCTGCTGCGCCCCGCCCGATGTCCTCCCTGAACACCTCCTGCCCTGCCTCCCCGGCGGATACCCCGTCGCCCACCGCCGCGATTCCCGCCCCGCGCAGCGACCGCCAACGCTGGGCCAGCGTCATCGCACTGGCGCTGGCCGCGTTCGTGTTCAACACCAGCGAGTTCGTCCCGGTGGGCCTGCTCAGCGACATCGGCGGCAGCTTCGGCATGCCGATCGAGCACGTCGGGCTGATGCTGACCATCTATGCCTGGGTGGTGGCGCTGACCTCGCTGCCGTGCATGCTGCTGACCCGCAACCTGGACCGCCGCCGCCTGCTGCTGGGCGTGTTCGCGCTGTTCGTCGCCAGCCACGTGGTGTCGGGCATCGCCTGGAGCTATCCGGTGCTGATGGCCAGCCGCATCGGCATCGCGCTGGCGCATGCGGTGTTCTGGTCGATCACCGCCTCGCTCGCGGTGCGGGTGGCCCCCGAGGGCAAGCGCCCGCAGGCGCTGGGCCTGCTGGCCACCGGCACCTCGGTGGCGATGGTGCTGGGTATTCCACTGGGCCGGATCGTCGGCGAATGGCTGGGCTGGCGCATCACCTTCTTCGCCATTGGCGGCGTGGCGCTGCTGGTGATGGTGGTACTGGCGCGGCTGCTGCCTGCCCTGCCCAGCCAGAACAGCGGTTCGGCCAGCAGCCTGCCGGTGCTGTTGCGGCGCCCGGCGCTGGTCGCCCTGTACGTGCTGGTGATGGTGGTGGTGTCGGCGCAGTTCACCGGCTACAGCTACATCGAACCGTTTGTGCAGACCATCGGCGGCTTCGATGCCCACGTCACCACGTTGGTCCTGCTGCTGTTCGGCGGCATGGGTTTCCTCGGCAGCGTGCTGTTCTCGCGCTACGGCCTGCGCTGGCCGCGTGGCTTCCTGCTGGCGGCCATCGGCACCCTGGCCACCTGCCTGTTGTTACTGCGTACCGGCCTGACCAACGCAACGCTGCTGTACGTGCTGGTTTCGGTGTGGGGCGTGGCGATGATCTGCTTCGCGCTGTCGATGCAGTCCAAGGTGCTGCACCTGGCCGCCGATGCCACCGACGTGGCGATGGCACTGTTCTCGGGCATCTTCAACATCGGCATCGGTGCCGGTGCCTTGATCGGCAGCCAGGTCAGCCTGCACCTGGGCATGCAGCACATCGGCCTGGTCGGCGGGCTGCTGGCCAGCGCTGGCTGGTTGTGGTGCCTGTTCGCGCTGCTGCGCTGGGGGCGCAGTTTCCACCTGCCCGCCGCCGCGCCCTGAGCGCGCCGGCCTGCACGTTTCCTGCGCACCGGCTGCAGGTATGCTGGCGCCCAACCGCCCCTGCTTCCGGGGGCGTGGCATCGGGGGAGACGTGGACCAGGACATCATCTTGCGCGACGGAACGGTCGCCGACGCCGCCGCGCTCAGTGCGCTGGTCACGCCGTTGGCCCGCCATCTGCTCGACGCCGACACCGGCGCCACCGCCCACGCCTTCCTCGCCTCGCTGGCCCCGGCCAGCTTCGCCGAACGGCTGGCATCGAAGGCGTTCGCGCATTACGTGGTGGAAGACGGCAGCGGCCTGTGCGGCATGATCGCCATCCGCGAAGACAGCCATATCCACCACCTGTTCGTCAGCCGCGGTACCCGTCGGCGCGGCATCGCCCGGCAGCTGTGGGAACACGCGCTGCGCGTCCACGGCCGCCGCGAGTACACGGTCAATTCATCGGAGGTGGCGGTGCCGGTCTACGAGCGCTTCGGTTTCGTCGCCAAGGCCGCGCCACAGACGGTCAAGGGCGTGCGCTTCGTGTTGATGGAGCGCCCGCGGCTGGTCAAGCCGGTCATCCACAAGCAGTACCTCAACGCCGCGCTGTCGGACTCCCGCTCCGGGCAGTAAGCCCTCCGCCGCGCGGTGGCTTCAACGCAGCTGGCTGTCCTTGCTGCCGCGCCGGTTGTAACCGCTGTGCGCGGCTTCCTCGGCATCCAACGCCTGCTGGCAGTTGACGCACAACCGTACGCCGGGCACGGCCTTGCGCCGCGCCTCGGGAATCGGCGCCTCGCATTCCTCGCAATGGGTCAGCCCCGGGCCGCTGGGCAGGCGCCTGCGCGCACGCTTGATCGCGTCGTCGACGGTGGCATCGATCTGGTCCTGAACGGCGGTATCGCCCGCCCACCCGGTCGCCATGGCTGTTGCTCCTCGTTCGCCAACCCCTAGCGTAGCGCGGCTGGCCAAATGCCAGCACAACCGCGCCGGTTCAGCTCACCACATCAGGTCGTCGGGCACCTGGAACTGGGCGTAGTACGCGTCGTCCTCGGCATTGCCGGTGGAGATCGGGGTATCGGCGCTCTGCCCGTGGTCGAGCACGATCAGCTCGGCGGCGCGCAGGCGCACCTGTTCGGCTGCCACGCGTGGCAGCAGCTCGAAGCCCTCGCCATGACGCACGATCACCAGCGCGCCGGATGCCAGCTGCTTGCGCAGCGCCTCGCTGACCAGCAGGGTGCGGATCACCTCGCCATCGCTGAAGCGATATTCCAGCTCACCACCGCGCGCCACCTTGCGGTCACCGATGATCTGCCGGGCCTGGGCACGCAGTTCGTCGGCGCGGCGCTGCGCGTTGCGCTCGGCGGCCAGCTGGCGGTCCTTCTCTGCCTTCTCGGCGCGGGCACGGTCGGCCTCGCGCTGGCTCTCGGTCGGTGCCGCCGGGCCCTTGCCATGGCGAGCCTTGACCTGCTCGCGCGCCACCTGGGACACCTGGGATTTCTTGACCAGCCCTGCCTTGAGCAGCTGTTCCTGCAGCGGATTTGCCTTTGCCATCGTCGTGTTCGGTGTTCTGTTGCCAATGCCTGCCATGATAGCGGGCCTCCCGCCCGCAAGCCCGCACCACCGTCAATGCAACCGCTGAAGTACCTGAACGGCTACCCCGAACACCTCCAGCAGAGCGCCCGCGACCTGCTCGCGCAGGGCCGCCTGGGCGAAGTCATCCGGCGTCGCCACGACCAGCCGCATGACGTGCGCAGCGACCGCCAGCTCTACGAGTACGTGCAGGCCCTGAAGGAACGCCACCTGCGCCAGTCGGTGCCGCTGGGCAAGGTGCTGTACGACGGCAAGCTGCAGGTGATCAAGCACGCGCTGGGCCTGCATACCGCCATCTCGCGCAACCATGGCGGCAAGCTCAAGGCCAGCCGCGAAATCCGCATCGCCAGCGTGTTCCGCGAGGCGCCGGCGCCGTTCCTGCGGATGATCGTGGTGCACGAACTGGCCCACCTGAAGGAGGCTGAGCACAACAAGGCCTTCTATCAGCTGTGCCTGCACATGGAACCGGACTACCACCAGCTGGAGTTCGACCTGCGCCTGTACCTGACCGCGCTGGAGCATGAAGGCGGCTGAACCCGGCATCGCCGCCTGCCGCCGCGGGCGCTACACTCCCCGCCCGCCGTAGAGCCTTCCGCCCATGACCACGCCCATCCGCCTCGACAAACGCCTCGCCGCGCAGCTGCAGTGCTCACGCGCCCAGGCCCAGCAGTACATCGAGGGCGGCTGGGTCAGCGTGGACGGCGTGGTGGTGGAAACCCCGCAGACCCTGGTCGCCGATGAGCAGGTCAGCCTGGCCGCCGATGCCAGCACCGGGGCCGCCGAGCCGGCCACCCTGCTGTTCAACAAGCCGGCCGGCACCGACGCCGCGCAGGTGTTCGCCCTGCTGCAGGAAGCCAACCGCAGCGCCGACGACGCAAGCGGCATCCGCCTGCTGCGCCGCCATTTCCTGCGGCTGGAAGCCCCGATGCCACTGGGCGATGCCGACAATGGCCTGCTGGTACTGACCCAGGATTGGCGCGTACGCCGGTACCTGCTCGAAGCCGGCCCGTCGCTGGAGCAGGAGTTCATGGTCGATGTGGAAGGCAACGCCAGCCCGTGGACGCTGTCCCGCTTGACCCACGGCCTGCGCTACGAGGGCCGTGCCCTGCCCAGCTGCAAGGTCAGCTGGCAGAGCGAGCAACGCCTGCGCTTTGCGATCAAGGACGTGCGCCCGGGCCAGTTGCAGCACATGTGCGCGGAAGTCGGCCTGCAGGCCACCCAGGTCCGCCGGCTGCGCATCGGCCGCATCGGCCTGAGCAGGATGCCCGAGGGACAATGGCGCTACCTGGGCGCGGGTCAGCGGTTCTGACCCCACTGCTGCCGGACCGCGCGGCAATGCAAGTCACCGGTGGGCCCGACGAAAACCGCCACCTTGCGGCGGCGGGGAGGATTACTTGACCACGCGCAGGTGCGGGCGCTTGCCCGCCGGCGGTGGCGATGGCGCGTCCGGCGGCGTGGTCGGGGGCAGGTCCTCGTCCGCGGCCGGCTCGGTGCCGGGAATGTCGTCCGGCAGCGCCATGCCCTGCCCGGTCTCGCGGGCATAGACGGCCAGGATCGCCGGGATCGGCACGTACACCGGGAAGCTCACGCCGGAAAAACGCGCGGTGAAACTGACCGCATCATTGTCGATGTGCAGGCCCATCACCGCGCGCTCGGCGATGTTGAGCACCACGCGCTCTTCCTTGATCGCACTGGACGGCACCTGCACGCCCGGCACGCCGGCATCGACCATCACGTGCGGGGTCATGCCGTTGTCGTTGATCCATTCCACCAGCGCCCGCAACAGGTACGGACGGTGGCTGCTCATGCGGAAAGTTTCTTCAGTCATCGGACAAGTGTACGCGGCATTGATGCACGATCACCGCCCGCAGGCGGTGATCGATAAGTCGGCATACAGCCGCGGCAGGCCTCAGACCGGCAGTTCGCGCAGCTTCTTTTCCTGGTCGGTCAGGCTGCGGATGAAACCCGGGTTGCGGAAGATCCGGTTGCCGTAGTCCTCGATCGCCTTGCCATCCTTGGGCAACGCCACGCCCAGCGATTCCAGCCGCCAGATGATCGGCGCCATGGCGCAGTCGGCCAGGCTCATTTCCGGGTTGAGGAAGAACTTGCTGGCCTTGAACAGCGGCACCGACTGCGCCACCAGTTCCTTCAGGCGCTTGCGGCCGGCCTCGGCCTGGGTCTTGTTGCCCAGCTGGATGGCCTGCACCTGCGGCACCCAGTCATGCTCGATGCGCAGCATCGCCAGGCGCAATCGCGCGCGCGACAGCGGGTCCACCGGCATCAATGGCGGATGCGGGTAGCGCTCGTCCAGGTACTCGCTGACCACCGAAGCGGCGTACAGCACCAGCTCGCGCTCGACCAGGGTCGGCACCGAGTGATAGGGGTTCAGGTCGATCAGGTCCTCCGGCGGGTTCTGCGGATCCACCGGCACCAGATCATAGGTGACACCCTTGGCTGCAAGCACCAGCCGCACCCGGTGGCAAAGCACGTCATCGGTCGCCGAAAACAGGGTCAAGGTATTTCGCATACGCACACTCGCCGCCATCAAAAGGCTCTCCAACGGCCGGAATCCGCCGACCTTACGGCCCCGCTGGCCCAGTGCCAGCGGTCGCCACGGTTACCCGAGTGTGCCAACGCACCTGCTCGATTGCCAAGGCCCTCCAGTGGGGCGGCCGCCGGGTCAGTGCACGTCTTTCCAGTACTCGGTCTTCACCAGATAAGCCAGGAACGTCAACAGCGCAAGGAACAGGACCACCCAGACACCCAGGCTCTGCCGCTTCAGGGCGGCCGGCTCGCCGGCGTATTCCAGGAAGTTGGTGATGTCACGCAAGGTCTGGTCGTACTCGCGGGCATCCACCTTGCCCGGCTGGGCGATCTTCAGCCCAACCACCGGCGGGTCCAGCCCCGGCTGCTCGGGCTTGCCGTGCTCGGCGTGCTGGATGCCCTGCAGCTCCCACAGCGGGTTGGGCATGGAGGCGTTCGGGAACACGGTGTTGTTCCAGCCCAGCGGCCGCGACGGATCCACGTAGAACGACTTGAGGTAGCTGTAGATCCAGTCGGTGCCGCGCACGCGGGCGATCAGGCTCAGGTCCGGCGGCATCTTGCCGAACCACTTGGTGGCCTCATCATGCGGCATGGCGACCTGGATCTGCTCGCCGAACGCGGCCCCGGTGAAGTTGAGGTTGTCCATCACCTGCGCCTCGGTCAGGCCCAGGTCCTCGGCCATGCGCGAATAACGCAGGTACTTGAGCGAATGACAGCCGGAGCAGTAGCTCATGTAGGCCTGGGCACCGCGTTGCAGCGAGGCCTTGTCGCCCAGGTCGTTGCCGGCCTGCTGCAGCTTGCCCCCCTCGGCGGCATTGGCCGACACGCAGAACACCATCGCGGCGGCCATGGCCAGCCGCACCATCCATTTGTCAGTCATGCGTCGTCACCCGTTCCGGTACCGGCTTGGTGCTGTCGAGCTTGGTCCAAACCGGCATGGTGATGAAGAAGGCGAAGTACAGGAAGGTCAGCACGCGCCCCACCCAGGTCTCCCAGATCGCGGTGCCCGGGCCGGAACCGATCACGCCCAGCCATACGAAGCACACCGCCAGGATACCCAGCATCACCTTGGAAATCGGGCCGCGGTAGCGGATCGACTTGACCTTGGCCTTGTCCAGCCACGGCACCAGGAACAGGATGGCGATGGCCGAGAACATCACGATCACGCCGCCGAGCTTGTTCGGCACCACGCGCAACATCGCGTAGTACGGGGTGTAGTACCACACCGGCTTGATGTGCTCCGGCGTCACCAGGCGGTTGGCCTCGGTGAAGTTGTCGTGTTCCAGGAACAGCCCGCCGAAGCCTGGCGCGAAGAAGATGATGAACGCCGCCAGCACCAGCAGGAAGCCGACGCCCACCATGTCCTTGACCGTGTAGTACGGGTGGAACGGGATGCCGTCCGTCGGCGCGGTCGGCGACCAGCGGTTGCCCTTGGGCCCCTTCTTGATCTCCACGCCGTCGGGGTTGTTCGAGCCCACCTCGTGCAGCGCCCCCAGGTGCAGCACCACCAGCAGCAGCAGCACCAGCGGCAGCGCGATCACGTGCAGGGCGAAGAAGCGGTTGAGGGTGGCATCGCCGGGCAGGTAGTCACCCATGATCCACTCGGTCAGGCCGTTGCCGATCACCGGGATGGCGCCGAACAGCGAGATGATGACCTTCGCGCCCCAGAACGACATCTGGCCCCAGGGCAGCACGTAGCCCATGAAGGCTTCGGCCATCAGCACCAGGTAGATCAGCATGCCCAGGATCCACACCAGCTCGCGCGGCTTCTTGTAACTGCCGTACATCAGGCCGCGGAACATGTGCAGGTAGACCACGATGAAGAACAGCGAGGCCCCGGTGGAGTGCATGTAGCGGATCAGCCAGCCCCACTCCACGTCGCGCATGATGTATTCGATCGACGCGAACGCCTCGGCTGCACTGGTCTTGTAGTGCATGGTGAGGAAGATGCCGGTGAGGATCTGGTTGACCAGGATCACCAGCGCCAGCGAGCCGAAGTAGTACCAGAAGTTGAAGTTCTTCGGCGCGTAGTACTCGCTGACGTGCTTGCGGTACACCGGCATCAGGCCCGGGGCGCGCTCGTTGACCCAGTTGGCCACGCCGGTGGCGGTACGGACGAGGATGTTGGCCATGGTCAGGCTGCCCCCTGCGGATCGACACCGATGACGATGGTGTTGTCATCGGTGTAGTGATGCGGCGGCACCAGCAGGTTGATCGGTGCCGGCACGTCCTGGAACACGCGCCCGGACATGTCGAAGCGCGACTTGTGGCAGGGGCAGAAGTAGCCCCCCTTCCACTGCGCGTCATACGGCTCGGGGCGGATCTCGGCGACCATCTCCGGCGAGCAGCCCAGGTGCGTGCACAGGCCGACCAGCACGGAGATCTCCGGCTTGATCGAGCGGAATTCGGCATTGCCCTTGAGCACGTAGTCCGGCTGCTGGTCCTTGTTGCCGGACTCGGGGTCCTTCAACCGGCCATCAAGGCTGGGCAGTGCCTCGAGGATGGCCTTGGACCGCTTGACGATCCAGATCGGCTGGCCGCGCCATTCCAGGATCAGCCGTTGGCCTTCCTGCAGGGCGCTGATGTCGGCGGTCACCGGGGCACCGGCCAACTTGGCCCGCGCACTGGGATTCCACGATTTGATGAAAGGTACAGCTGCGAAACCTACGCCAACTGCTCCGACCACCGCGGTGGTCGTTGTCAAGAACCGGCGACGCCCGGTATTGACTGGATCGTTTACCCCATCGTTGGCCATCCGGCTCTCCGACTATTGATTAGGTAGCTTGAGGCTGCCAGCAGTCTGGGTGGGGACCAGCCTGCTCTGAAACGAATCGCACGCGAGTGTAACGGAACGCTTAACGCCCGCACAACGCGATCAAACACCAGTCCGCGGGATTTGTCACGACCCGCCGCAACACGTGGCCGAAGCTTACAGGCTGGAGGTACGTTCGCCCCGATAGCGCTCGGCCAACTGGGCCACGCGCTGGACGTAGTACTGGGTCTCGCTGTAGGGCGGCACGCCACCATGACGGTCCACCGCACCTTCGCCGGCGTTGTACCCCGCCGCAGCCAGGGTCAGGTTGCCGTTGAAGCGACGCAGCAGCCAGGACAGGTACTGCACCCCGCCACGGATGTTCTGGTTGGCGTCGTACGAATCGGTCACGCCGAAGCGACGCGCGGTGGCCGGCATCAGCTGCATCAGCCCCTGCGCGCCGGCGCGGCTGAGCGCGGTGGGATTGAACGCCGACTCGGCATGGATCACCGCCCGCACCACCGCCTCCTCGACCCCGAACTCGCGCGCGGCGGCGGCGATCTCGGCGCTGTAAGCCTGCGTATTCAGGCGTACCGTGCCGAAGTTGACCCGGGAGGTCACCCCGCAGGCATAGCAGCGTTCGATGTAGCTGTACTGGATGGTGCGGACCGGGCCGATGCTGGCGACCTGGCTCGGCCGGGTGCTGGAGTAATGCCGCACGCCGTCCTTCATATAGGAGTAGACCTGCCCGCTGACCACGCGCTGGGCACGACCAACCGTGGCCGGCGCCGCCGCCGGGGCGGGATTGCTGGCCGCGACCGGCGCCGGCTGGGCGGCGACCGCGTTGCCCCGGCCTTCACCGGTGATGGTCGGGACCGACGGCGCGACGGCTGGCGCAGGCGCGCGCGCGGGCTCACGCGCAGGGCGGTAACTGCTCACCACGCTGCAGCTGGCCCCGCTGATGCGGCGGTTCACGTAGTTCGGGATGCCGTCGTTGCCGACGCACTTGTACAGCGTGCCGGCACTGGCCGGCAAGGCGGCCAGTGCGGCGAGCAGAATGCCGGTGATCCCCAAAATCCCCTTCATGGCGGGGGAGTCTCCCAGCTTCGGCGAGGCTTGCCAAGTATTTGACGCGGCGTGTTCTCACCCAGCCGGCCGGGGCCGATACAATAGCCTGCTTCGAATGCGGCCCCCGGGCCGCCTGCCCGCCCACCCGTCTGGAATAAGCGCCATGCCCGGGACGCCAGCCACTCCCTCGCCGATCACGGCCGGCCCTGCCGTGCCGCCTGCTGAAATGACCACTCCTGAATTGATTCCCCTGCCCGGCGCCAAGCCGAAGGTTGCCGGCGGTGCGCGCGGCAAGCTCTACATCAAGACCCACGGTTGCCAGATGAACGAGTACGACTCGGCCAAGATGGCCGACGTGCTGGCCGAGTCCGAAGGCCTGGAGCTGACCGACAACCCCGAAGAGGCCGACGTGGTGCTGGTCAACACCTGCTCCATCCGCGAGAAGGCACAGGAGAAGGTGTTCAGCCAGCTCGGCCGCTGGAAGGCGCTCAAGGCCGGCGGCCGCGACGTCATCATCGGCGTGGGCGGCTGCGTGGCCTCGCAGGAAGGCGAAGCCATCGTCAAGCGCGCGCCCTACGTGGACCTGGTGTTCGGCCCGCAGACCCTGCACCGCCTGCCGGAGCTGATCCGTGCCCGCCGCGAGCAGAACAAGCCGCAGGTGGACATCAGCTTCCCGGAGATCGAGAAGTTCGACCGCATGCCCGAGCCGCGCGCCGAAGGTGCCTCGGCGTTCGTCTCGATCATGGAAGGCTGCTCCAAGTACTGCTCGTTCTGCGTGGTGCCGTACACCCGCGGCACCGAGGTCAGCCGCCCGTTCGAGGACGTGGTGGTCGAATGCGCGCAGCTTGCCGCGCAGGGCGTGCGCGAGATCAACCTGCTCGGCCAGAACGTCAATGCCTACCGCGGCCCCTACGGCGACGGCGAGATCGCCGACCTGGGCCTGCTGATCCGCACCCTGGCCGAGATCGACGGCATCGGCCGCATCCGCTTCACCACCTCGCACCCGCTGGAGTTCAGCGACTCGCTGGTCGACGCCTACCGCGACGTGCCCAAGCTGGCCAACTACCTGCACCTGCCGGTGCAGGCCGGCAGCGACCGCATCCTCAGCGCCATGAAGCGTGGCTACACCGCGCTGGAGTTCAAGGCCAAGATCCGCAAGCTGCGCGCGGTGCGCCCGGACATCTCGATCAGCTCGGACTTCATCGTCGGCTTCCCCGGCGAGACCGACGCCGACTTCGAGAAGACCATGAAGCTGATCGAGGACGTGGGCTTCGACCAGAGCTTCTCCTTCATCTACTCGCGTCGCCCGGGCACCCCGGCCGCCGACCTGGAGGACACGATCAGCGACGCCGAGAAGCATGCGCGCCTGTCGCGCCTGCAGGCCCGCATCAACGCGCATGCCGCCACCATTTCCACTGCGATGGTGGGAACCGTGCAGTCGGTACTGGTCGACGGCCCTTCGCGCAAGGACCCGAACGAACTGACCGGCAAGACCGAGAACATGCGTTCGGTGAACTTCGCCGGCCATGCCCGCCTGGTCGGGCAGTTCGTCGACGTGCTGATCACCGAGGCCTTGAGCAACTCGTTGCGCGGCCGGGTCGTCACCCCGACGTAAAGGCCTGCCGATCCCGGGTGAGCAGCGCCCGCCCGGGAGTGCATCCTAGCCGACAGCCGGACGTCACCCAGGAGCGCCCACAGGCGCTCTTACGGGCCGGGCGCGGTCATTTTTTCGCCATGCCGTTGAAAGGCCCGCCGTTGCTGGGCTACGCGCGGTTATCCACACCTTCATGCAGATTCGATCCACATCCAGTGTGGACAAGCTGCCCGCCCGTGGCACTTTTTTGACCGATGTGCCTGAAGCCTTGCAGCGCAAGGGCTGCAGCACGATATCCACAGCTTCGTCGCGTCC
Organism: Stenotrophomonas sp. ATCM1_4; assembly: GCF_004348115.1. Classification (GTDB taxonomy): domain Bacteria; phylum Pseudomonadota; class Gammaproteobacteria; order Xanthomonadales; family Xanthomonadaceae; genus Stenotrophomonas; species Stenotrophomonas capsici. Next base: position 2,285,957 of record NZ_QPFB01000001.1, read on the forward strand.
GCATCCACACCGCCTGTGGAGAACCCGGTCTCAATCCAGCCGCTTGCGGAAACGCAGGATCGCCCCGGCCATCATCACCGTGCTGAAGGCCAGCAGCGCGACCACGCCGGGCCACAGCTCCCACAGGCTCGCCCCGCGCAGCATCACGCCCCGGATCAGGCGCAGGAAGTGGGTCAGCGGCAGCACTTCGGCCAGCCACTGCACCGAGCGCGGCATGCCGGCGAACGGGAACATGAAGCCGGACAGCAGGATCGACGGCAGGAAGATGAAGAAGGTCATCTGCATCGCCTGGAACTGCGACTGTGCGCGCGTGGAGATCAGCAGCCCCAGTGCCAGGTTGGCCACGATCAACAGGCCGGCGGCGATGAACACGTCGAGCAGGCTGCCGCCGATGGGCACGTGGAACAACCGGGTGCCCAGCGCCAGCACCATGCCGGTCTGCAGCAGGCCGATGATCACGTAGGGGATGACCTTGCCGATCATCAGCTCGGCGCTGGTCACCGGCGTGGCGATCAGCAGTTCCATGTTGCCGCGCTCGCGCTCGCGCACGATGGCCACCGCGGTGAACAGCACCATGGTCATGGTCAGGATCACCCCGACCAGGCCGGGGACGATGTTGACCGCCGAACTGCGCTGCGGGTTGTAGAAGCCCACCACGCTGATCGCGGTGGGCGCCAGCGGCTTGAAGCCGGCCCCATCGAACGGCATCCGTGCCAGTTGCGCGGCCGCGCTCTGCACCGCGTTGTCGCTGCCGTCGACCAGGATCTGCAACGCCTCGCGGCCTTCGGCCCGGCGCCGTTCGTAATCCATGGGGATGACGATGCCGATGCTGATCTGGCCACGCCGCATCGCCTCCACCAGTTGCTGCGGGGTTTCCGCCTCCAGTACCGGCGCGACCACGCCGGTGGCGACGATGTCCCGTGCCAGCATGCGCGAGGCCGAGGTGCGCGCCTGGTCGGCGAAGCCGGCCGACAGGTCGCGCAGGTTGGTGTTGATCGCGTAGCCGAACAGCAGCAGCTGCATCACCGGGATACCGATGATCATGGCCAGGGTGATGCGGTCGCGGCGCATCTGCCGAAGCTCCTTGACCATCACGCCGAGCAGTCGTCGCAGCTTCATGCGTCCTCCGCCGTATCCACGGCCCTGCCCCGGGTCGCGGCAACGAACACATCCTCCAGGCTCGCCGCCTGCGGATGCACCTGCGCGGTGATGCCCGCCGCCTCGAGTGCCCGAGTCAATGCCTCGCCGCCCTCGTCGTCGGCCCGCAGCACGCGCAAGCTGTTGCCGATCTGCGCGACGCTGATCACGCCCGGGCAGTCGGACAGCACGCGCGCGGCCTGCCGCGGCTGTGCCGCCTCGACCACCAGCGTGCGCCCGGCCAGGCGGGCGGTGAGTTCGGCCGGGGTGCCGTCGGCGACCAGCGCGCCATGGTCGAGGATGGCGATGCGATGACAGCGCTCGGCCTCGTCCATGTAATGCGTGGACACCAGCAAGGTCGTGCCTGCATCGGCCAGTTCGAACAGCTTTTCCCAGAAATCGCGGCGCGATTCCGGGTCCACCGCGCTGGTCGGCTCGTCCAGGAACAGCAGCTCCGGCTCGTGCAGCACCGCGGCAGCCAAGGCCAAGCGCTGCTTCTGGCCGCCGCTCATGGTGCCGGCCAACTGCTTCTGGCGGTCCTGGAACCGGTACTGCTCCAGCAGCACCTCGATGCGCTGGCGCGCCCGCGCGCGCGGCAGGTCGTACACGGCGGCCAGGAACTCCAGGTTCTCGCGCACGCTCAGGTCCTCGAACAGCGAGAACTTCTGGGTCATGTAGCCGATGCGGCTGCGCAATGCCTCGGCCTGCTCGGGGATCTGCAACTCCAGCACCTCGATCTGGCCGGCACTGGGGGTCAACAAGCCGCACAGCATGCGGATGGTGGTGGATTTGCCCGAGCCATTGGGCCCCAGGAAGCCGTAGACCTGCCTGCGCGGCACATCCAGGTGGATGTCATCCACGGCCTTCAGCGCACCGAACAGCCGGCTCACGCCGCGCGCGCGGATCGCGATGTCATCCGACGTGGCGACGGCGCGCACCGGCGCGGCCGGTTCAACGCCGGCCATCGTCCAGCACCTTCAGCGGCGCCCCGACCGGGAGCGTGGCGGCCTCCTTGCCCAGGCTGATCTCGGCGAGATAGCTCAGGCGCTCGGCGTCCTGGCCGGTCAAGGCAAAGTACGGCGTGAACACCGGTTCGCTGCGGATCATGCGTATCCGGCCCGGGTAGACCTGCGTGGCAGCATCGCCCTGCAACTGCACCTGCAGGGCATCCCCGACCTGGAGCCGGTTGCGCAGCGCCTGCGGCAGGTAGACGCGTGCATACGGCGCCTCGCCCACCAGCAGCACCGCCAGCGGCGCGCCCTGCGCGGGCTGGTCGCCCAGCTTGTAGGGGAGGCTGTCCACGCGCCCCGCGCGTGGCGCGACCAGCGCGAGCTTGCCGAGCAGCACCGCCTGCGCGCTTACGTTGGCCTGCGCCGATGCCAGCGCCGCTTCGCCCTGCGCCACCTGTTCGATGCGGCTGCCATGCAGCAGTTCGGCCAGCGCCGCGTCAGCGCGGCCGGCGTCGGCCTGCGCGCTCTGCGCCGCCGCCCGCGCGCGGTCCAGTTCGGAGGCCGCAACCAGCTGTCGCGTCCCCAGTGGCTGCAGCCGGGCGTAGTAGGCCTGCGCTTCGCGTGCCTGTGCCTGTGCGGCCCCCAGTGCGGCACGCGCCTGCGCGATGTCTTCGCTGCGGGGCCCGTTGTGCAGTTCGGACAACGCCGCCGTGCTCTGTGCCGCCTGTCCCTGCAAGGCGGCCAGCTGCGACTGTGCGTAGGTCAGCTCCAACTGCATCAGTGGCGCGCCCGCCGCCACCTGCTGCCCCTCGCGCACGTCGATCCGCACGATTCGTTCCGACGCCGGTGCCGGCAGCGTCACCCGGTCCCATTCCAGCGTCCCCAGCGCCTGCGGCGCCTGCCCGCGACAGGCCGCCAGCGACAACAGCATCCCGATGACAAGGAACCCACGCCGCTTGTTCATGCCTTCAGCTCCAGTCCGTGCGCCAGCAGCGCCAATGCATGGCGTTGCACCGCTTCGGCGCCCAGGTCCTGGGCGCCGGACAACGACTGCCAGATGGGGGCACTGGCCAGCGGGAACATGGTCAGCCCCATCAGCGAGACCACCATCAGACGCGGATCCAGCTGCGGGTTCAACTGGCCATCGCGTTGCGCCGCGGCGAAACGCTCGACCAGCATCCGCGGCAGCACCGGGCCAACGCGTTCGATCATCAATTCGCGCAGCGCCCCCCCTTCACAGAGGATCTCGCGCACCCACAACGTCGGTAGCCACGGGTGCTCGGCCACCGCCCGCACCACGCCCCCCACGAAGGCCGCGACCAACCCCGCCACGCCTTCGCCCGCCTCCTGCACCCCGGCATGCACCTGCGCCATCACCGGCCACAGGCGTTCTTCCACCACGGCCTGTTGCAGCCGCGGCTTGTCACCGAAGTAGTAGTGGACCAGTGCCGGCGTCACGCCCGCACGCTGCGCGATGTCCCGCAGTGATGTCGCGGCGATGCCCTTGGCGACGAAGCATGCCAGCGCGGCATCCAGCAACTGGACGCGCAGGTCCGCCGCATCCTGCGTGGGGCGACGCCCGGGGGTGCGTTTGCGGGGCTTGCGGGACGATGCTGCGGGGACACCCGGCGCGACCATAGGGGCCTGCACAGCGGGGGCATCCACGGAGGGCTTGTCGGGCTTTCGATTCATTCCTCCATTTAATTCAACGATTAATTAAATTTCAAGTCGCCCGCTCTCCCGGCACCCTGGCGATTGCCGGCCCGCCCGGACCGCGGCTCAGGACCGCCCGCCGCGTCCCCTGCGGCGGCCTTGATGTCCCCGCCATCGCCACCATCTATCGCCCATGACTGCCATCACCCATCGCGACTTCACCCTGGACCCCATCGACAACGAACGACTGGCCAACCTGTCCGGTCCGTTCGACGAGCACCTGCGCCAGATCGAGCTCAAGCTCGGCGTGCAGATCGCCAACCGCGGCCATGTGTTCCGCGTCAGCGGCCCCGGCAAGACCGCCGCCGAGGCCGAGAAGCTGATCAACGCCCTCTACGCCGAGGCTGCGGACACCGTGTTCGACAGCCACGCCATCCACCTGCGGCTGAACCAGGCCAACGTCGAACAGGTGGTCGATCAGGCCTACGAAGCCCAGGAAGTGGCGATCAAGGTCAAGCGCGGCACCGTGCGCGGCCGCGGCGCCAACCAGGCCAAGTACCTGCACCAGATCACCACCCACGACATCAACTTCGGCATCGGCCCGGCCGGTACCGGCAAGACCTTCCTGGCCGTGGCGATGGCGGTGGAAGCCTTGAACGAATCGCGCGTGCAGCGCCTGATCCTGGTGCGCCCGGCGGTGGAGGCCGGCGAGAAGCTGGGCTTCCTGCCCGGCGACCTGACCCAGAAGGTCGATCCCTACCTGCGCCCGCTCTATGACGCCCTGTACGAAATGCTCGGCGTGGAGAAGGTGGCCAAGCTGCTGGAGAAGAACGTCATCGAGATCGCGCCGCTGGCGTACATGCGCGGGCGCACGCTCAACGATGCCTTCGTGATCCTGGACGAGGCGCAGAACACCACCATCGAGCAGATGAAGATGTTCCTGACCCGCCTGGGCTTCGGCTCGACCGCGGTGGTCACCGGCGACCTGACCCAGACCGACCTGCCCAAGCACATGAAGTCCGGCCTGCGCGATGCGATCGAGGTGCTGCGCGACGTGGATGGCGTCAGCTTCACCTTCTTCGAGGCCCGCGACGTGGTCCGCCATCCGCTGGTGGCGCGCATCGTCAACGCCTACGACCGGCGCGACCTGCAGCAGGTCAAACCCGGCGCCGAGTAAGCCTTACACTCCGGGCATCACCTGCTCAAAGGAAGTGTGATGCCCAACGTGTATCGCCTCTTGTCCGCCTGCACGCTGCTGGTCGTGATCTGCGTGCCTGGCACGGCCATCGGCGAGAAGAAGGATGCCCCGGCAGAGGCCCGCCCCTACGTTGAAACCAGCTACCTGATCGCCCCCAGACAGGTTGGCGACTTCGAATTGCAGGGCAGCAGCTTCGACCCCGGCCAGAAGTTCGATGGCGCCGGTTTCCGTTACGCCTTGAAGGACCACCAGGAAACCCGGGTGGACATCTACGTCTACCCGGCCGGGCGCATGAGCCCGGCCGAGGCGATCGACAGCGGCATCAGGGACTTCCGCGCCAGCATGAAGTACGCCGCCGAGCACGGCACCTATTCGCGGCTGCAGGAACTGCGCGACGATCCCTTCCCGCTGGACGCTGCTGGTACCCGCGGCAGCGAGACCCCGGCCAACGATCTCGATGCGCAGGTGATCCAGGCCATCGCCCAGGCCGAGCAGGTCACCGGCCGCAGGTTGCAGATGCAGCTGAACCTGATGCCCCGCGACTGGCCGATGTATTCCAATGGCTACCTGTTCTACAAGCAGCTGTACTACTTCAAGCTGCGTGCCTCCGCCGCGCAGGAGCGCATCCGCCAGGAACAGTTCGATGCCCTGACGGACCAGGCCGCGCGCACCCTGATCCCGGCGTTGCAGGTGGCCAACGTCGGCGGCTGCAAGGACGCCACGATCTACCTGGATTCCGACGCCAGCCCGGAGCAGGGCGCACTGGCGCTGGCTACCCAGGTCAGCCTGCACAAGGGCTACAACTGCCATGGCTCGGCCGAGGAAGCCGGCATACCGGCGCGCCGCGCGGACAGTGCGGTCGTGGAGATTCCGTTCACCGCCGCGGAATGGAAGTCGCGATGAAACCTCCAGCGCGCGATACTGTGCCCCTCTGTACTGCCTGAATTGCCGGAACCTGCCATGACCAAGGGCCCTACCCGCCTTGATGTAGCCATCAGCTACGCCCTCCCCCGCGCCGGACTGCCAGCCGCGGTCAGCTTTCGCAAATGGGTGGCGGCCGCATTGAAGGGGCGCATCCGCGAAGCCGACCTGGCCATCCGCGTGGTCGATGCCAAGGAAGGCAAGTCGTTGAACCGCCACTACCGCGGCAAGGACTACGCCACCAACGTGCTGAGCTTCCCCGCCGAGGTGCCCGAAGGGCTGCCCAAGGGCGTGAAGTTCCCGCTGCTGGGTGACCTGGTGATCTGCGCGCCGGTGGTGGCACGCGAGGCCAAGGAACAGGGCAAGGCGCTCAATGCCCACTACGCCCACCTCACCGTGCACGGCGTGCTGCACCTGCTCGGCTGGGACCACGAGGACGACAAGGAAGCCGAGGCCATGGAACAGCTCGAGCGCGAGATCCTGGCCGAACTGGGCATCGAAGACCCCTACGCCGGCGAGCGCTGAGGCAACAGATGCGCTCCGGTTAGAGCAGCCCTGCGCGAAGCCGAAGTATTCGGCGCTCGCGCAAGCGTAGCGGTCTCACGGCCGAGGCCGCTCCTACCCGGGGGGCAGATCAGCGACCCGAGCCGGGCAGGAAACTTGTTACATTTGGGCTTCCCTTCAGGAAAGGCCCATCATGGACGCTCGTGGTCTCCCCTTCCGTACCTTCACGATTCTCGTGATCGGCCTGCTGGTGGTTTATGTCGTCGCCACCAGCACCTCCCACGCTTCCCTGATCCTCTTCAACGTCGCCGTGATCGGGCTGGCCATCCTGCTGTCGAGCATTGTGCTGATACCGGCAGTACGCCAAGCAGTGAAAGCACGGCTCGACACACCGGCCGGCCGAATCATCAGCGCGTCGGCCACCGTAATGTTCCTGCTCGCTGTCGCGACCTACGCGATGCTTTGGTGGTGGTGGGAGTACTTCCCCGGGGGCGCACCGCTGCACCACCCTGTGCTCACTCGCAACTGGATGCTCCTCTTCGAGGGCACACGCCTGATGCTGCTGCTCACCGCGCCAATCGCCTGGCGCTGGCTGGCTACCCGCATGATGTCCCGCCCGCCCTCCTCACTGGCCTTCTTCCGCACTCGCCCTGGCCCGATGCTACTGCTGATTGTGTTGTGCATCATCTTCGTCCTGCTTGCACCGCAATTGCGCGAGGCGATGCAACCATGGGCGGACATCCCATGGCTGAGGTGGCTGCCGATCGCGCTCATCATCGTGAGCTGTGCGCTCTGGTCCGTGCTCATCCTGGCCACCCTTTCGGGCGTGGCCCAGCTGCTGCTGCGCTGCTTCGGGCGCCGCGACAACCTCCCAGCCGTGCACTGAGCGCGGACGCCACCGCTATCATGGGGCGTCCTCGCTTTCCCGGAACACCCGTGCGCCTGACTCCGTTGCTGCCCCTGCTGCTCGCCTTCGCTGGCACCGCCCGGGCCCAAGGGCCGATCGACCTGGCCGCGCTGATCGAGTGCCGGCAGAGCGTCAGCGAGTTCGCCGCTCTGGCACCGATCGTCAACGACCCGCTCAAGGCCGTGGCACTGGGCTGGCGACCGCTGCCACAGGGCAACCTGTTCATGGCCGAGTACATGCTGAACACGCCGATCCGCGTGTTTGGCCACCAGGTCGACCATGTCGCCATGGCCGGCGGCACCGTGCTGGCCATCCTCGACCTGCCCGAACCCCGCGACCTGGCCAGGACGCTGGACCTGGAAACCGGCTATGACGCCCCGGACAAGTTCATGGCCGGCCGCGAACTGGTCAGCCGCGACGTCATCGATGCCCGCTCCGGCGAGGCGCTGATCGAGTCGGTGGTGCTGGGCGTGTCCAACGTCAAGTCGCATCCGGGCAAGACCCTGGTCAGCTGCACCTACAGCCTGGACCACCCGGCCGAAGGCGAGGCCCCGGGCGCGCCGGCACCGGCCGACCCGGCGCCGTCCAAGCCCGCCGAACCCGACGTCCAGGCACCGGGCCAGCCCCCGGCCGGCTGAGCCGGGAGCGGTAAACATCCTCTGCTAGACTTGCCGGCACCGCCCGGCGAGCCGGGTGCCGTCAAACCAAGAGATGTCTGAAGACGACAGTAGTACCAGCCCTGAACCGGGCGAGAAAAAACGCAGTTGGCTTGAGCGCCTGAGCTCGGCCTTCTCCAGCGAACCCCACACCCGCGACGAGCTGGTGACGATCCTGCAGACCGCACAGCAGGACGGCCTGATCGCCGCAGATACCCTGCGCATGATGGAAGGCGCCATCTCGGTGGCCGAGCTGACCGTGGGCGATGTGATGGTGCCGCGCTCGCACATGGTGTCCCTGCCGGTGGATTCACCCTTCATCGAACTGATGAAGCAGGTGGTCGAATCCGGACATTCGCGCTTCCCCGTGCACGGCGAGAACAAGGACGACATCCTTGGCATCCTGCTGGCCAAGGACCTGCTGCGCGGCGTGGTCGCCGACAACAGCCATTCCACCATTCGCGAGCTGCTGCGCCCGGCGGTGCTGATCCCCGAGGCCAAGAAGCTCAACGTACTGCTCAAGGAGTTCCGGCTCTCGCGCAACCACATGGCCATCGTGGTCGACGAGTACGGCGGCGTGGCCGGCGTGGTCACCATCGAGGACGTGCTGGAACAGATCGTCGGCCAGATCGACGACGAGCATGACGAGACCGAGGACCACACCGCGCAGATCGCCATCCTCGCCGATGGCCGCTACGTGGTGGACGCGCTGACCACCATCGGCGATTTCAACGAGCGCTTCGGCGCCGACTTCTCCGACGACGATTACGACACCATCGGCGGCCTGGTCACCGAGGCCATCGGCCACCTGCCGGAAACCGGCGACGAGCTGACCCTGGAGCGTTTCGTGTTCCGCGTGGCACGTGCCGATGCGCGCCGCGTGCAGGCCTTCCACGTCACCATCCTGCCCCCCGAAGACCAGGACGACGCTTGATCACCTTCCGGTTGCCGCGGCGGTTGTCGGCTGCATTCGCGTTGCTGTTCCTGCTGCTGTTCGCCGGCGCTGCCGGCGCACAGGCCAGCCCCCCCGCAGCGGAGCCGCCGGTGCCCCGCATCGGCGTGGTGACCATGCAACCGGGCGAGATCTTCTTCGAGCGCTTCGGCCACGATGCACTGGTGGTGGCCGACCCGGTCACCGGCCAGGCCACCTCGTACAACTTCGGCTACTTCGACCCGGGCGAGGCGGACTTCGTCGGTAACTTCGTGCGCGGTCACATGATGTATTACCTGGTGGCCCTGCCGCTGGAAGAAGACCTGTCGCAGTACCAGCAGGTCGGTCGCGGCGCCAGCATCCAGTGGCTGGACCTGCCAGCGGACCAGGCCCGCGCGCTGGCGGCCGGCCTGGTCGAGCGCGCCAGGCCCGAGAACGCGCGCTACCGCTACGACTACTACACCGCCAACTGCGCCACGATGGTCCGCGACACCCTGGACCAGGCCATGAACGGCGGCCTGAAATCACAGCTGGCCGGGCGTTCGCGCGGCAACACCTACCGCAGCGAGTCGGTGCGGCTGGCCTCGCCGGCGCCGTGGATGTGGCTGGGCTTCGACCTGGGTCTGGGCCCGAGCGCGGACGTGCCGCTGTCGCGCTGGGAGGAAGCGTTCGTGCCGATGCGCCTGGCCGACAGCCTGCGCGAGGCCCGCAACAGCGAAGGTCGCCCGCTGGTGCTGGAGGAACACGCGCTGTTCCCGCAGCGCCTGGCCGCCGAACCCAAGGAGCAGGTCCGCCGCTGGTGGCCGTGGCTGCTGGCCGGGCTGGCAGTGGCGGCACTGCTCCTGGCCGCGCGTCGCCGCCCGCGCCTGGTGGCCGGCTTCGCGCTGCCGTTCTGGCTGTTCTGCGTCGTCGCCGGCGGCCTGCTGACCTACCTGTGGGGCTTCAGCGAGCACCATGCCGCGTGGGCCAACCGCAACCTGTTCCTGCTCAACCCGCTGGCGCTGGCGCTGCTTCCCGGCGCCTGGATGCTGCTGCGCGGGCGTCGCCCGGGGCGCGGGTTCACCCTGCTGCTGTGGCTGGTGGCCGGCATCGCCGCGCTCGCCCTGCCGGTGCACTGGCTGTCGCTGCAGGCGCAGTACAACGTGCAGTGGATCGTATTGCTGCTGCCGGTGCACCTGGCGTTGGCATGGGTGCTGCGTCCACAACGCTTGGCGGCCCCGGCGCGCTGAGGCACGATGGCCGGCATGGAACCGGTCATCACATCTCCGGCACCGGCCAATCCGGCCTGTGTCATCAACTGCACCTGGTATGGCGAAGATGGCGCGTTGCGCGCCATCGACCTGGACAGCATCAGCGACGTCCTTCAGGAAGACAGCAAGGGCTTCGTCTGGGTGGGCCTGTACGAGCCCAGCGATGCCGTGCTGGACAAGGTGCAGGAGGAATTCAACCTGCACCCGCTGGCCATCGAGGACACGCGCAAGGCGCACCAGCGGCCCAAGATCGAAACCTATGGCAACTCGCTGTTCGTGGTGGTCCACACCGCGCAGGTGGTGGACGAGCGCATCCGCTACGGTGAGACCCATGCCTTCCTCGGGCCGCGCTTCCTGCTGACCGTGCGCCATGGCGCCTCGCTGTCGTATGCACCGGTGCGGGCGCGGCTGGAGCGCGAACGCGGGCTGCTGTCGATGGGCCCGTCCTTCTGCCTGTACGCGGTGCTGGATGCGGTGGTGGACAACTACCTGCCGATCACCGACAGCTTCCGCGACACCCTGGACACGCTGGAGAAGGACATCTTCGCCGAGACCTACAAGCGGCGCACGGTGATCCGCCTGTACGAGCTCAAGCGCGAACTCAACAAAATGCGGCTGGCGGTAGCACCGCTGCAGGACGCGCTGGCGCAGCTCCAGCGCAACCAGGCGCAACTGATCAACGAGGAAGTGCGGCTGTACCTGCGCGATGTGCAGGACCATGCCGCACGCGTCAACGACGCCATCGATACCCTGCGCGAGATGCTGGGCACGGCGTTGAGCGTGAACCTGTCGCTGGTCACGCTGGCACAGGGCGAGACCGTCAAGCAGCTGGGTGCCTGGGCGGCCCTGCTGGCCGCACCCACGCTGGTCACCAGCTGGTACGGCATGAACTTCACCCACATGCCCGAGCTCGCCGGCCGCTTCGCCTATCCGCTGCTGATGATCGGCGTGGGCGCGGTGTGCGTGGTGCTGTATCGCCTGTTCAAGCGCTCCGGCTGGCTTTGACGCCGCCGGTCGCGCGCTTCCTGCATCCGGACTTCGAGGGGAACTCAATGGCAAACCCATCCGCCTTCAACGGCACGCGCCGTCATTTCCTGCGCAACTCACTGGCCGTCGGCGCGGCGGCGTTGCCGCTGTCGCAGATGGCGCAGGCCGCGCCTGCGGCCGGTGACGGCGACCTGCCGGCGTCCATCCGCGCCCTGAAGCCGGTCGCCGCGCAGGTGGTGCCGATCGGCAATGACGAGCGCATGGCGCGCGTGACGCGCGCCCAGCAACTGATGGGACAGCACGGCATCGACGTGCTGTTCATCGGTGCCGGCAGCTCGCTGACCTACTTCACCGGCATGCACTGGTGGAACAGCGAACGGCTGACCGGCGTGCTGCTGCCGCGCTCGGGCGAGCTGGTCTACGTCACACCCGAGTTCGAGCGCGGCCGCACGCTGGAGCAGATCAAGCTCGGCAACGACGTGCGCGGCTGGCAGGAAGACGAAGACCCGTATGCGCTGGTCGCCAGGGTGGTCCGCGACATGGGCCACGCCACCGGCGTCATCGGCATGGAGGAGACGGTGCCGTTCTTCCGCGCCAAGGGCATCATGGACGCGCTGCCGCAGGCGCGGGTGGTCGACGCCTGGCCGGTCAGCGCCGGCTGCCGCCGGGTCAAGAGCCCGGCCGAACTGGCACTGATGAAGCTGGCCAACGCCAACACGCTGGCCGTGTACGAGGCGGTGTGGAAGGCCCTGCAGCCCGGCATGACCGAGCAGGACATCGGCGGCCTGGTGGCGATGGCCTATGCCCGCACCGGGTTGAGGGGCGATGCCGACGTGAACATCGGCAAGTACACCGCCTCGCCGCACGGCTCGGACAAGCCGCAGCACCTGGTCGAAGGCACGCCCATCATCTTCGACGGCGGCTGCCGTGCCGATGGCTACACCAGCGATATGACCCGCACCGTGGTGCTGGGCCAGCCCAGCGACGAGATCCGCCGCATCTTCGACATCGTGCTGCAGGCGCAGACCGCCGCGCTGAAGGTCGCGCGCCCGGGGGTGACCATGTCGGCGGTGGACGGCGCCGCGCGCAAGGTGATCAGCGATGCCGGCTATGGGCCGGACTTCCGCTATTTCAGCCATCGCCTTGGCCATGGCATCGGCCTGGACATGCATGAGTGGGATTACCTGGTACGCGGCAACCAGCACGTGCTGGAGCCGGGCATGACTTTCAGCGACGAACCCGGCATCTACCTCCCCGACCAGTTCGGTGTGCGCCTGGAGGACATCCTGTACGTCACCGAGGACGGTGCCGCCCTGATGACGCCGCAGAGCCCGTCGATCGATCAACCGTTCGGCTGAGCGCGCGGAGCCCAGCTCCGCCGGGGACGCACCGACAAACCTGCGCCGGGCGTGGCCCGGCGTTGCCGCTGCCTGGCGATCAACCGTTTTCCTGCAGCGCCAGCTGCCGGTCGCGCTGGCGCCGCTTCTCGGCGCGGGCGGAGATCCACCAGCCGATGAAGGCCACCGTCGACACCGCCAGCACCATCACCGTGGCCAGCGCGTTGATCTTCGGGCTCACGCCCATGCGCACCGAGGAGAACACTTTCATTGGCAAGGTGGTCGAACTCGGGCCGGCCATGAAGCTGGCGATCACCACGTCATCCAGCGACAGCGTGAAGGCCAGCAGCCAGCCGGACAGCAAGGCCGGGGCGATGATCGGCAAGGTGATCAGGAAGAACACCTTCACTCGGTTCGCGCCCAGGTCCATCGCCGCTTCTTCCAGCGAGCGGTCCATCTCCTGCAGGCGCGAGGAGACCACCACCGTCACGAACGACAGGGTGAAGGTGACATGCGCGATCCAGATCGCCACCTGGCCCTTCGACGGCAGGCCGAACAGCCCGCCCATCGACACCAGCATCAGCAGGATCGACAGGCCGATGATCACCTCCGGCATCACCAGCGGCGCGGTGACCAGCGCCCCGAACACCGTCTTGGTCGGGAAGCGCTTGAAGCGGGTCATCGCCATCGCCGCCATCGTGCCGACCACCATGGACGCGGTGGCGGTCCAGAAGGCGATCTTCAGGCTCAACCACGCCGCGTCGAGCAGCTGCCGGTCGTTGAACAGCTGGCTGTAGGCGCTGAAGGAGAAACTCACCCACACCGTCGCCAGGCGCGAGGAATTGAACGAGTAGATGATCACCAGCAGGATCGGCAGGTACAGGAAGCCAAAGCCGAACAGCAGCGCCAGCCAGCCCCACCAGGAATTGCGCCGCGCCATGCTCATGCCAGCTTCCCTTCCAGCTCACGCTGCTGGGAACGGTTGAAGATCAGGATCGGGATCAGCAGCAGCACCAGCATCACCACCGCCACCGCCGAGGCCAGCGGCCAGTCGCGGTTGGTGAAGAACTCGCTCCACAACACGCGGCCAATCATCAGCGTGCCCGGGCCGCCGAGCATTTCCGGGATCACGAACTCGCCCACCGCCGGGATCATCACCAGCATGAAGCCGGCGACGATGCCGTTGCGCGACAGCGGCAGGGTGATCTTCAGGAAGGCCTGCCATGGCTTGGCGCCCAGGTCGTAGGCGGCCTCCAGCAGGCGGTGGTCGAGCTTGACCAGGTTGGTGTACAGCGGCAGCACCATGAACGGCAGGTAGCAGTAGACGATGCCGATGTAGGCGGCCAGCGGCGTATTGAGGATCTGCAACGGGGTGTCGATCAGCCCGGCCGCCATCAGCCAGCGGTTGAGGATGCCGTTGCTGTCGAGGATGCCGATCCAGGCATAGACGCGGATCAGGAACGAGGTCCACGACGGCAACACCACCAGCATCATCGCGATATTGCGCGCCGACGGCGACATCCGCGAGATCACGTAGGCCATCGGGTAACCGATCAGCAGCGTCAGCACGGTGGAGATCAGCGCGATCTTGATCGAGCTCAGGTAGGCCAGCACGTACTGGCTGTCGGTGAACAGCGCCGTGTAGTTGCCCAGGTTGAGGTTGACGTTGAACGCGTTGTCCACGTACTCGACGATCGCCGTGTAGGGCGGCATCGCCACGGCCATCTTCGAGAAGGAGATCTTCAGCACGATCAGGAACGGGATCGCGAAGAACAGCAACAGCCACAGGTACGGCACGCCGATCACGCTGGCGCGCACGCCAGGCACCCAGCGCCGCCAACCGGTCGCGTTCTTGTCCGTCTGGCTCATGAGGTCAGCACCACGCCGTCGTTGTCGTCCCAGGACACCCAGACTTCATCGTTCCAGGTGATGCCGTCGCTGTCCCAGCGCTTCATGTTGGCGAAGTTGGAGAGGATCTTGGCGCCGCTGGGCAGGCGCACGTGGTAGACCGAGTGGCTGCCGAAATAGGCGATGTCCTCGACCACCCCGAACGCCTTGTTGGTCTCGCCCTCGGGTTCGTCCTTGGCAATGTGCACCTTCTCCGGGCGCAGCGCGAAGGCGACCGGCTGGCCTTCATAACCGGTGATGCCATGGCCGACGTAGATCGGCGCCGGGAAATCGGCCGTGCGCACGGTGACGTACTCGGGCAGGTCCTCGTCGATGACGCCTTCGAACAGGTTCACCGAGCCGATGAAGCTGGCCACGAAGCGGTTGGCCGGCTGCTCGTAGATGTCGTCGGGCTTGCCGATCTGCTGGATCCAGCCCTGGTCCATCACCGCGATGCGGGTGGCCATGGTCATCGCTTCTTCCTGGTCATGGGTGACCATCACGCAGGTCACGCCCAACTGCTCGATGATGTTGACCAGCTCCAGCTGCATCTTCGAGCGCAGTTTCTTGTCCAGCGCGCCCATCGGCTCGTCCAGCAGCAGCAGCTTGGGCCCCTTGGCCAGCGAACGGGCCAGCGCCACGCGTTGCTGCTGGCCGCCGGAGAGCTGGTGCGGCTTGCGCTTGCCGAGCTTTTCCAGCTGCACGAGTTCCAGCATCTCGCCGACACGGCGGGTGATCGCGTCCTTGGCCATGCCGTCCTGCTTCAGGCCGAAGGCGATGTTCTGCTCCACCGTCATGTGCGGGAACAGCGCATAGGACTGGAACATCATGTTGATCGGCCGCTCGTACGGCGGCAGCGCGGTGATCGGCTGGCCGTCGAGCAGGATGCTGCCCTTGGTCGGGGTCTCGAAGCCGGCCAGGCAGCGCAACAAGGTCGACTTGCCACTGCCCGACCCCCCCAGCAACGCGAAGATCTCGCCCTTGCGCACGTCCAGGTTGACGTCATCGACGGCGACGAAGCCATCGAATTCCTTGCGCAGGTCGCGGATGGACAGGTAGCCGGGCTCGCGGTTCAGGGCGATGGCATCGTTCCTGATGTCGGGCTTGGCATCAACGGGCATGTAGGGCTCCGGGAGCGGGCAGGTGGAAAACGCGCGTAGTGTAGCCCCCGGGTTTTGCAGGCGACACCGCCATGTGTGGCGATTGGCGCCGGGCGGCCCTTGCCGGTCGCCACCCGGGGCCGGGCGAGCGCTCCGCGCGCCGGAAGGGCGTTGCAACGGGGCCTTGCGCGGGCATTGCGCTTCAAAAGCCGCCCTCAGCTGCGCGGCTCGGGGGCCTGCTCCCATCCCAGGCCCAGGCTCTTCTGCAGCGCCACGTAGCGCACCAGCAGCTGCAACTGGGCCTGGGCCAGACCGTCCTGCGCGCTCAACTGCTGGCGCTGCACGTCGAGCAGGTCGATCTGCGAGGAGGCGCCGGCCTGGCGGCGCTGGGCCATCAACGCCGCCGAGCGGGTGGCCGAGGCCTCGGCGTTGCGGGCCTTGAGCAGTTGCTCGCGGGCCGCGCCGAAGCGGGTCAAGGCACTGTTGGCATCCTGCAGAGCCGCCAGTACCGTGCCCTCGTAAGCGGCCAGGCGGGCCTGGTGACCGGCACGGGCCTGTGCCACGCGGGCCTTGTTCACGCCGAAATCGAACACCGACCAGCGCAGGAACGGCATCACCACGCTCGCGGCCGAGTCACTGTTGAAATCCGACAGCGATGACGCCCCCATGCCGATCGTGCCCAGCAGGTTCACCTGCGGGAAGTACGCCGACAGGGCCTGGCCGATCTGCGCCGAAGATGCCGCCAGCTCGCCTTCGGCCTTGCGGATGTCCGGCCGGCGCCGGATCAGCGCCGCCGCATCGTCCACCTTCACCTCCGCCGGCAACGACGGCATCGGCCGATCCTCGGCCAGCGTGGCGTCCAGCGCGCCCGGCTCACGGCCGGTCATCAATGCCAACTGGTCGCGCGCTTCGGTGGCCTGCGCACGCAGTGGCGCCAGCTGGGCCTGCTGCTGCTCCAGCTGCACGCTGGCACGCTCCACGTGCAGGTCCGAATCCACGCCGCGCGCGCGGCGCTGCCGGGTCAGGGCCAGTGCGTCGGCCGCCGCCGTGGCGTTGTGCTCGGCCAGCGCGATGCGCTGGCGGCTGCCGCGGTAGCCCAGGTAGACCTGGGCTACTTCCGCGGCCAGCTGCACCTGCGCATCGGCCAGCGCCGCGGCATCGGCATCGGCCCTGGCCGCCGCTTCCTGCGCGGCACGGCGCTTGCGGCCGAACAGGTCCAGCTCCCAGCTCGCATCGACGCCGGCGATGTACAGGCTGGTATCCAGGTCGATCCTCGAGAACTCATCGCGCAGCTGCGCCGCCTCCTGGGGACGGCCATTGCTCTCGGCCACGCGCGCGGCGGATTCACCAACCTGGCGCACGTCGTCCACCAGCACGTCGGGCGGGTTGATGCGGGTGTAGCCGGCCACCGCGCCGACGCTGGGCAGCTGTTCGGCCCGGCGCTGCCGCTGCAGGCCACGCGAAGCCAGCAGCCTGGCCTGCGCCGCACGCAGGTTCGGGCTGTTGCGCAGGGCATCGTCGATCAACTGGTCCAGCAACGGGTCGTCGAGCTGCCGCCACCATTGGCTGGGGGGCGTGGCCGGCATCACCCCGGCATCGGCAGCGCGCGGCAGGGCCGGTTGGGCGACGGCGCCTTGAGCGACCTCGGGGCGCACATGGTCGGGGCCGAGCATGCAGCCGGCCAGCGTCAGCGGCAGGGCCAGGCCGAGGGAGATCGGCAACAGGGAACGGGAGACGTGTCGTGCCATCAGTGCATCGCCAGAGGAACGCCCTTGGGCAGGGGCTTGAGCAGGAACACCAGCGGCAGCGTCGCCACCACGATGATGCCGAAGATCCAGAACAGGTCGTTGTAGGCCATCACCAGCGCCTGCTGCTGCACCTGTTGTACCAGCAGTGCGGCGGCCTGCGTCGCATCGCCCGTCTGTCCGCCCAGCGCCAGCAGGTAGTCCTGCGCCAGCGGCGAGTTGGCCGTGGTGGCGCTGCCGATGGCATCGATATGGAAACTGACGCGCCGCTCCTGGAAGGTGGAGATGATGGCCAGGCCGATCGAGCCGCCCAGGTTGCGCGCCGCGTTGAACAAGCCCGAGGCATCGGAGGCCAGCGCGCGCGGCACCGAGGTGATCGCGGCCTGATTCAGCGCCATCATCGCCAGCGCCAGCCCACAGCCCTGCAGCAGCTGGCCGATGACGAAATGCATGCCCACGCTGTCCGGGGTCAAGCCGAGGTTGATGAAGCATGCCGCGGCGAAGCACAGCATGCCGCCCATCACCATCACCCGCACATCGATGGTCTCCAGCATCTTCGGCATGAATGGCATCAGCAGCACCGTCGGCACGCCGCCCAGCAACAGCACATAGCCGGCCTGCTCGGTGTTGTAGCCGGCGATCACCGCCAGGAACTGCGGGATCATGTACATCACCCCGAACAGGATCATGCCGACCGCGCCGACCATCACGAACACCGCGCCGAAGCTGCGCTGGAACAGGATCCGCAGTCGGATCACCGGCTCGTCGCTGAGGAACTGCGACAACGCCAGCAGCGCGAAGCCCACCAGCGAGACCAGGCTCAGGATCAGGATGAACTCCGATTCGAACCAGCGCTCGCGCTGGCCATCCTCCAGCACCACGGTCAACGCGCCCAGGCCGGCGGTCATGCCGAGGATGCCCAGCCAGTCCGCGCGCAGCAGGCCACCCCAGTTCGACGTCTCGTGCGGCAGGCCGAGCAGCAGCAGCGCGATCAGTCCGGCGCAGATCGGCACGTTGATGAAGAAGGCGTAATGCCAGCTGACGTTCTCGGTCAGCCAGCCGCCGAGCAACGGGCCGATGATCGGACCCAGGATCACGGTCATGCCGAACAGCGCCGTGCCCAGCGTCTGCTGCGCCGGTGGCAGCCGCGTGGCCACGATGGTCAAGGCGGTGGGAATCAGCGCACCGCCGGTGAAGCCCTGGCCGATGCGGCCGAGGATCATCATGTCCAGCGTGCTCGACAGGCCGCACATCACCGAGAACGCGGTGAACAGCGAGGCGCAGATCAGCAGGAAGGTGCGCAGGCCCAGCGTGCGCACGAACCAGCCGGTCAGCGGGATCATCACGATCTCCGAGACCAGGAACGAGGTCGAGATCCACGTGCCCTCGGTGCCACTGGCGCCGACCTCGCCCTGGATGGTCGGCAGCGCCGCGTTGACGATGGAGATGTCCAGCGTCGCCATGAACGAGCCGATGGTGCCGGCGGCCACCGCCAGCCAGGCGCTGGCATCGGCCTTCTGTGGCACCGCGCTGGCGGCAGCGGTGCTCATCGCGCGGCGGCGTCCCCGGACGGCGTGCTGGCGCTGTCCTCACGCGTGTCCACGGTGACCTCCACCGACATGCCGGGCACCAGGATCGTGCGTGTCCGTGCATCGGCCTCGATCCGGATCCGCACCGGGATGCGCTGCACCACCTTGGTGAAGTTGCCAGTGGCGTTCTGCGGCGGCAGCAGCGCGAACTGCGAGCCGGTGCCCGGCGAGATGCTTTCCACGGTGCCGTGCAGCGTCGTGCCCGGCAGCGCGTCCACCTCGATCCGCGCCGGCTGGCCCGGTCGCATCCGCCCCAACTGGGTTTCCTTGAAGTTGGCCGACAGGTACAGCGACTGCAGCGGCACCACCGTCATCAACCGCGTGCCGGCACCGACGAACTGGCCCACCTGCGCGGTCTTGTTGCCGATCCGCCCGTCGATGCGCGCGCTCAGCACGGTGTCCTCGAAGGCCACCTCGGCCTGCGCGGCATCGGCCTGGGCCTGCTTCAGCCCCGCGCGCGCCTGGGCCAATTGCGCCTGGCCGGCCTGCAGCTGGCTTTCGGCCCCGCTGATCTGCGCGCGCGCCGCATCGTACTGGGCCTGCGCCCGTTCCAGGTCGTGCTTGACGCTCTCCAGGTGCTCATGGGTGTCGGCGCCGGACGCCGCCAGCGGGCCGAAGCGCGCCACTTCGGCGCGTGCGAAGCGCAGCGTGGCCTCGGCGGCGCGCAGCTGGGTGCGTGCCTGCAGCAGTTGCGACTGGTTGCCTTCCACCCCGGCGCTGGCGGCGGCGATGTCGGCCTCGCGCACGGCGATCACGGCTTCGGTCTGGTCCAGCGTGGCGCGGTAGGTGCGCGGGTCGATCTTCACCAGCGGCGCGCCGGCCTTCACCCACTGGTTGTCCTGCACCAGCACTTCGGTGACGTAGCCGTTGATGCGCGGCGCGACCGCCACCGCATCGGCCTGCAGGTAGGCGTTGTTGGTCTGCTGCAGGTACCTGCCGGTGGTCAGGTAGTACGCCAGCCAAGCGAGCGATGCGACCAGCACCAGCAGGCCGATGCCGGTCAACGTCCAGCGTACCTTGGGGTTCTTCAAGGGCGAGGGTTTGTCCTGCGCCTGCGGTGCGTCGTTCGAGGACGCGGAGGGGGCTTGGGGCTCTTCGCTCATGGTCTCGTCGCGGCTGTCATCCGATAGGCCGGATCGCATTCAGGCGATCACGTACGTGACAGTACGGGAGCGCTGCGGGACGTCAAGTGAAATCCTGCGAAAAACCCATGAAAAAAAGCCTCCCCGGCAGCGCCGGGGAGGCTTTGGTCCAGATCCAGGGCATCGGCATGGATGCCTTCAGCGCGTCCCCGCCGGCGATGCCGGGGACGGCCGCGCTGCCTCCGGATGCATCAACGGCCGGTTTTGATCTCGGTCCACAGACGGGTGTACAGCTTGTCCGTGTCCGGCGTGTTGATCGCATAGGTGAACATCTTGGCCGCCACGTCTTCCGGCGGGTAGATGGTCTTGTCGTCACGGATGGCCGGATCCACCAGCGGCGTGGCCGACTTCACCGGGTTGGCGTAGTGGGTCACGTTGGTGTTGTTGGCGGCCACCTGCGGCTCGAGCAGGTAGTTGATGAAGGCGTAGGCGTTTTCCGGGTGCTGGGCGTCCTTCGGGATGGCCAGCATGTCGAACCACTGCGGGGCGCCTTCCTTCGGGATCGAGTAGGCCACTTCCACGCCGTTCTTGGCTTCCTCGGCGCGGTCGCGGGCCTGGATGATGTCACCGGACCAGCCCACCACCAGGCAGGTGCTGCCATTGGCCAGCGCACCGACCAGCTGCGAGGAATGGAAGTTCTGCACGTACGGGCGGATCGACTTGAGCAGGTCGGCGGCCTTCTGGATCACCGCCGGGTCGGCGCTGTGCGGGTCTTCGCCCAGGTAATGCAGCGCGATCGGGATCAGGTCGGCCGGCGTGTCCAGCAGCGTCACGCCGCAGTCCTTCATCTTGGAGATGTTCTCCGGCTTGAAGATCAGGTCCCAGCTGTTGGCCACGTCGGTGCTGCCGCCGAAGCGTTCCTTGAGCTTGGCCACGTTGTAGCCGATGCCGGTGGTGCCCATCATGTACGGCACGCCGAACTTGTTCTCCGGGTCCTGGCCGGCGATGCGCTGCATCACCGCCGGGTCGAGGTTGGCCAGGTTCGGGATCTTGCTCTTGTCCAGCGGCAGGAACACGCCGGCCTGGATCTGGCGACCGAAGAAGTTCAGCGTCGGCACCACGATGTCGTAACCGCTGTTGCCGGTCAGCAACTTGGTCTCGACCATCTCATCGCTGTCGAACACGTCGTAGGTGACCTTCACGCCGGTCGCCTTCTCGAAGTTCGGGATGGTGTCCTCGGCGATGTAGTCGGAGTAGTTGTAGACGTTGAGGACCTTGGCCTCGCCGCCTTCCGGCGTCTTGGCGCCCTCTTGCTTGCCACCGCAGGCGGCGAGCAGGGAGATGGCGACACCAACGGTCAGGATGCGCAGATTCATGGATTCTCCAGTGGTGATCCGGGAGCGGGGGGAACCGGCGTGGCCGGCGCGTGGCGCATTGTCCCACTTGCGGACGGCATCGCGCATCTGTCGGGCCGCCAAGGCCCGGGACGGCCTCAGAACAACCGGATCAGCGCGGCGGCGGCCGCGCCCAGCACCACCACCGCCAGGAAAGGCAGCCGCAACGCCAACGCCACCGCGGCCACCAGCAGCGCCCCCAGGCGTGCGTCCAGCGCGATGCCCTGCCCGCTGGAGACGGCGTTCATCGCGGTGAGCGAGGCCAGCAGGCCGATGGTCAAGGTGCCCGCCACGCGATTCATGCGCGGCGATTCCAGCCAGCGCACCGGCACCAGGTAACCGGCGAACTTGGTCGCCCAGGCCACCCCGCACCCCAGCAGCAACCATCCCCACAGGCTCATCGTGGCGCCTCCCCGCCGGACGGCGGTGCCACGTCCGGCTCCAGCCCCTCCTCCGCCGGCCCTCGGCCGAACCAGCCCCAGATGGCCGCGACCGCCGCGGCCAGCAGGATCGGCACGCCGGGCGGCAGCCACGGCAGCGCCAACACCGTCACCAGCGCGCATGCCACCGCGATGGCGACCGGCTCACGCGAGCGCAGCCGCGGCCACAGCAGGCCCAGGAACGCCGCCACCGCGGCGCCATCCAGGCCCCAGCGGCGCGGGTCGCCCATGGCATCGCCGAGCAGGGCGCCCACCAACGTGAACAGGTTCCACAGCAGGTAGACGCCAAGGCCGGCCACCCAGAACCCGCGCCGTTGCTCGGCCGTGTCCTGCTGGCTGGCCGCGGTCGCGGCCGATTCGTCGATGGTCAGCTGTGCGGCCAGCGGCCGCCACCACCGGCGTGGCCGCAGCAGGCGGTTGATCTGCGCGCCATACACGGCATTGCGGACACCGAGCAGGCTCGATGCACCGAACGCCGCTGCCCCCGTGCCACCCGCCCCGACCACGCCGATGAAGGCGAACTGCGAGCCGCCGGTGAACATCAGCAGGCTCAGCAACGCGGTCTGCAGCACGCTGAACCCCGAGGCCACTGCCAGCGCCCCGAAGGAGATGCCATACAGGCCGGTGGCCAGCGCGATCGACAGGCCAATGCGCACCGCGGGCGTGAAACGCACCGGCCGCGTCCTCAGCCGCGCGCCCGCGCGTGTTCGGCGGCGGCCACGAACACCACGTCGGTGGACGAGTTGAGCGCGGTTTCGGCCGAGTCCTGCACCACGCCGACCACGAAGCCCACGCCCACGACCTGCATCGCCACGTCATTGGGGATGTTGAACAGGCTGCACGCCAGCGGGATCAGCAGCAGCGAGCCACCCGGCACGCCCGATGCACCGCAGGCACCGATGGCGGCGATCACGCACAGCAGCAGCGCGGTCGGCAGATCCACCGGGATCCCCTGCGTATGCACCGCCGCCAGCGTCAGCACCGAGATCGTGATCGCCGCGCCGGCCATGTTGATGGTCGCGCCCAGCGGAATGGCCACCGAATAAGTCTCCTCATGCAGGCCCAGCTTGCGGCACAACTCCATGTTGACCGGGATGTTGGCCGCCGAGGAACGGGTGAAGAACGCCGTGACGCCGCTTTCGCGCAGGCAGCGCAGCACCAGCGGATACGGATTGCGGCGCATCACCACCGCCGCGATCAGCGGGTTGCCGACGAAGGCCATGAACAGCATCGCGCCGACCAGCACGCACAGCAGGTGGATGTACTCCTTCAGCGCGTCCAGGCCGGACTCGGCCAGGACCGAAGCCACGATGCCGAACACGCCCAGCGGCGCCAGCCGGATGACCATGCGCACCAGCCATGTGATCGCCGCGGACAGGTCGCTGACCACGCCGCGGGTGGCGGGACTGGCATGGCGCAGCGCCAGGCCCAGGCCGACCGCCCACGCCAGCAGCCCGATGTAATTGGCGTGCAACAGGGCATTGACCGGGTTGTCGACGACCTGCATCAGCAAGGTATGCAGCACCTCGCCGATGCCGCTCGGCGCGCTGCCGCCGGCCGCGGCGACATCCTTGAGCGTCAGCTGGCTGGGGAACAGGAAGCTGGCCCCCACGCCCACCAGCGCGGCCACCAGGGTGCCGACGACGTAGAGCATCAGGATCGCGCGCAGGTGGGTCTTCTGGCCGTGCTGGTGGTTGGCGATGGAAGCGGCGACCAGCACCAGCACCAGCACCGGCGCCACCGCCTTCAGCGCGGAGATGAACACCGTGCCGAGCAGGCCCACCGCCTTGCCCGCTTCCGGCCAGGCCAGCGCCAGCGCGATGCCCAGCAGCAGGCCGATGAAGATCTGCAGCACCAGGCTGGGCGCGCGGGACGGGGAAGCAGGTGCGGTCATTGCAGGACTCAACGGCGAGGTAAACGCCGATTCTGACCCAAGCGGGCCGTCGCCGGCACCGGCGGAACGTCATGGATGCCGCCTTGCACTGACCCCACACCCCGATCCGGCTAGGATTCGCGCATGGAATCCAAGACCCCTCCCCGCCGCTGGCGGCTGCTGCGCCTGCTGGGCATCGTCCTGACGGCGCTGCTGGTGTTGTTCATCAGTGGCCTGCTGCTGGGCGACCGCCTGACTCCCAAGGCCATCGGCGCGCCCTCGCATGCCCTGCCGCTGCAGGACCAGCAGACCCTGATCGACCGCGCACTGGTGCCGGTGCTGGCCGAACATCCGGGCCAGAGCGGTGCGATCTACCTGTCCGAGGGGCTGGAGGCCTACGCCGCGCGATCGATCATCACCCGCCAGGCCGGGCGCAGCCTCGACCTGCAGTACTACATGTGGCACGACGACATGGTCGGCCACCTGCTTGCCCACGATGTGTACCAGGCCGCCGAGCGCGGCGTGCGGGTCCGCCTGCTGCTGGACGACATGAACACCCAGGGCCTGGACCCGCAGATGATGGCGCTGGACAAGCACCCCAACATCGAGATCCGCCTGTACAACCCGTTCCGCAACCGCGACGGCCTGTGGCGCCTGCTGGAAATGGTGCAACGCGCCTTCAGCATCAACCACCGCATGCACAACAAGGCCTGGATCGCCGATGGCCGGGTCGCCATCGTCGGTGGCCGCAACATCGGCGAGGAATATTTCGACGCGCGGCCGGACGTGAACTTCCGTGACCTGGACCTGCTGCTGGCCGGCCCGGTGGCGGCCGACGCCAGTACCGTGTTCGACCAGTTCTGGAACAGTGACGCGGTGGTGCCGATCGCCGCGCTGCAGTTCAGCACCGACCAGCAGCTGGGCAACTTCATCACCCAGGCCGAGCGGGATGCCCGCCAGCAGAAGGCCCTGCCCTACCTGCAGCGCGTCCGCGCGCGCTTCGACGAGGCTTACTTGAGCGAACGCCTCGCCCTGCACTGGACCGCGGACATCCATGTCCATTCCGATCCGCCGCGCAAGCGTGGCAACGCCGACCGCGCCGACTGGCTGGTCACGCGGCTGGCCGACGTGCTGCTCGGCGCACGCCACAAGTCATTGCTGATCTCGCCCTATTTCGTGCCCGGCGCGGCGGGCACCAAGGCGCTGGTACGCCAGGTCCAGGACGGCGTGCAGGTCGGCGTGGTCACCAACTCGCTGGCCGCCAACGACGTGGCCGCCGTCCACAGCGGCTACATGCATTACCGGCGGCCGCTGGTCGCCGGCGGCGTGCAGCTGCATGAACTCAGGTCGCACGGTCACCCGGAGAAGGCCAGCACCTTCGGCAGCAGCGGCGCCAGCCTGCACACCAAGGCCTTCGTGGTCGACGACCGTCGCGGCTTCGTCGGCTCGTTCAACCTGGACCCACGCTCGGCCTACCTCAACACCGAGATGGGCGTCCTGTTCGACGACCCGGTGCTGGCCGCGCGCCTGCGCCAGGAATACCTGCGCCTGGCGGGCCCGGAGCTGAGCTACTGGGTCTACCTCGACCGCGACCATGAACTGCGCTGGCTCGACCGCACCCACACCCCGGCCATCGCCCTGCGCACTGAACCGGATACCCGCTGGATGCAGCGCGCGACCACCCGGGTGATCAGCTGGTTGCCGCTGGAATCACAGCTCTGACACTGCCGCCGGCCGGGATGCGCCTGGGCCTCAGCCCAGCTCGGGCTCTTCGCGGCTGACCCGCTTCCACAGCCAGCTCGCCACGTGCCCGGGCAGCTGCGTGGACAGGATCGCGACCGCCTCGTCCTCGCTCATCCGCCCACCGGCATGCAGCATCGCCGCGCTGGCGGCCAGCTGCCCGGTCTGCAGCGAACGCGCCAGCCCCTGCGGCGCCTCGGCATCGACCTCCTGCAAGGCCCCGATGATGGGATCGGCCAGCTTCCAGTGACGGGCAATACGCACCGCGGTCGGCGCGGTGCAGCGCTCCAGCAGTGCCATCAACGTACCCGGCTCGCGGGGCCGCAGCGGGGGCTGCAACAGCACGTCGGCCGCAGCCTGCATCACCATTGACGCGCTCAGGCCCAGCAGCAGGCCGGCCAACTGCGCGGCAAAGCCGTCCTCGCGCTCGACGCTGCGTGCGTGGTCGGCCGCGGCCAGCGACAGGCGCAGCGTGTATTCCCACAACTGCTGCGCAAACTGCGCATCCACGCCGCGCGCCGACTCCATCACCGGCTGCACCAGCGCGGCGGAGATGATCTGGCGGATGCCGTCGTTGCCGATCAGCGTCACCGCCCGCTCGATGCTCTGCACGTCCTGTTGCTGCAGGCGGTACAGCGGGCTGTTGGCGATGCGCAGCAGGGTGGCGGCCAGCACCGCGTCACTGCCGATGATGCGCGCAATCGAACGCGACGAGGCGGCGCTGTCGTTGACGCTCTGGATCAGCTGCGGCAGCAGGTTGGGACGGCGTGGCGTGTAGCGCGAGGACAGGTCCGCGCGGGTCAGTGCCGCGGCCACGTCATCGATCACCGAACGCTGCACGCGCAGCGCATCGGCCGATGCGTCCGTCACCGCCAGCGCATGCAGCAGGAAGCGCCGCTGCAGGTCACCGGGGGCCACCTGCGGCATGACGTCCACCGGTTCTTCGTCGGCCGGCATGCGTGGCGGCGAAGGCATCTGTGGCGAACGCCTGGCCACCTGCGGCCCGGCGTGGCCGTGCTGCCAGAACCAGGCGATGGCCCCGACCACGAGGGCGGCAAGCAGTGCAGAAAGGATCGCCATGGATGCAGGCAGCGGACTCGAACGGAGGATTGCCTGCTACATCGGCGGCAGGCGTTGCATCTTTAACCGTACCGGCACCGCTCAGTCCTCGACCTTCGCCAGTCGCATGCCCATCGGCCCCTGCAACGAACCGTCCGCGTTGACGACCAACTCCAGCGTTGCGTCCGGCTGCCCGGGCACCGTGATCCTGAGGGTGTCCTTGTCGCGGACGTAAGTGGTTTCCTGCGACTGACCCATGACCTTGATGGCGACCTTGCCGTCGCGGCCGAAGGTGTAGGTGGCCATGCCCAACGCGTCGGCATAGGTGCCATCCAGGCCCGCGCCGCAGGCCGACAGCAGCAATACCAGCACCAGGCCCCAGGCTTTCTTCATCACAGGTCCGCTCCCGTTGGATGACCGCCGGTTGACGACCATGAACGGCGATTCTGACACACTGCCTGCCGCCCCCGCGGCGCGCCGCCCGCGCCGCCCGTGTCCAACGGAGGACAGTCCCGTGCGTCGTTTCCTGATGATCGCCTCATTGTTGTCGATGCTCGCCGGCTGCAGCAGCCAGCCCGTGGCCAGCGCGCCCGACCACGGCCATTTCGTCGACCGCCAGCTGCAGTTCGAAGGCCGCACGTTCCGCTATCAGGTGTTCGTTCCCGCCCGCGCGGCCAGCCCTGGCAAACGCCCCCTGGTGCTGTTCCTGCATGGCTCCGGCGAGCGCGGCGATGACGGCGTCAAGCCCACCCTGGCCGGGCTTGGGCCATGGCTGAAGGAAAACCGCGACAGCTTCCCCGCGTTGGCGGTGTTCCCGCAGGTTCCCGAGGGCGAGGAATGGCGTGACCGCAACGCACGCATGGCGCTGGCGGTGCTGGATGCGGCCGGCAACGAGTTCCAGGCCGACCCGCGCCGCATCTACCTGACCGGCATGTCGATGGGTGGCTATGGCAGCTGGGAGCTGGCCTTGACCCGGCCCACCCACTTCGCCGCCGTGGTGCCGATCTGTGGCGCGCTGCGTGCACCGCGCCAGGCGCGCCCGGGCCTGCTGGTCGACCAGGTCGCCGCTGAAGCCGATCCCTACGTCGCCACCGTGACCCGCCTGCGTGGCGTGCCGGTCTGGAGTTTCCATGGCGCACGCGATGACCTGGTCCCCACCCACGACGACCGCGCCATCCACGCCGCCAGCGAGCAGTTGGGTGCGGGCTTCCGTTACACCGAGTATCCGGACACCAACCACAACGCCTGGGATCCCACCTACCGCAACCCGGCGATGTGGCAATGGCTGTTTGCCCAACAGCGCACCGAATAGCGGCCGCCACCAATAACGTGATGTACTTCACTGTGAATAGTAGCTGCCACGCACAAGTCACATCGCTGACCCGATCATTCCCCACGCTTCACCGCCCCGCGCACCCTGAAGCACCTTCCGCGCGTACCCCCTTCGTGCCATAACAGCCACGCAAGGGGCCGCTTGCCCACTGCCAACGGGATACGACACCCGGCGGCGGTGCGTACCCATGAAAGGAATCCGGAGACACAGGTTTGGTGACCCGCCCGTCCACCGCTCAATCCCCGCCGCGCACGCGCAGCCTGTACTCGCGGCTGCACTGGCTGATCGCGGCGGCGCTGCTGCCACTGCTGGTGATCGGCGTCATCGCCATCGTCCTGACCGCCCGCGACTACCGGCGCAATTCCGAGCAACGCCTGCAGGAAACAGCCGTCGCCTTGGCACGCGGCGTGGACCAGGGCATCCGCGAGAACATCAACCAGCTGCACCTGCTTGCCGTGCTTGCACCGCACGGCGACCCGGCCAGCCCCGGGCTGCAGGCCTGGTCCGGCAACAACGCCGAGGTCCGGCTGGTGCGCGACGGCAGTGACGAAGCGCAGTCCCTGCCCACGCCGGTGCTGCGCGATGCGCGCCGGACCGGCCAGGCACAGGTCTCCAACCTGTTCTCCGACACCACCGGCGCGCCGCCGGAAGTGGCCATCGCCCTGCCCTTCACCGACAGCACCGGGCAACCGCAGGTGATCGCGCTGGTGCAGCCGTCCAACCGCCTGATCAACACGATCCTGCATTCGGCCGACGAGGCCAGCCTGCTGGTGGCGGTGGTGGACAGCAACGGCATGATCGCCGCGCGCTCGCGCAACCCCGAACGCTTCATCGGCCAACCGGCGCCGGACTGGTACAAGCTGCAGCTCAACGGCGGCAACGCCGGAGTGTTCGAGGCCACCACCAAGGAAGGCAAGGGCACCGTGCTGGCCTTCCACAAGCTGCATGCCGCGCCGGGCTGGGCCCTGGTGGTCGGCGAGCCGCAGAGCAGCTTCCAGGCGCGCTGGCAGCGCCCCTTGCTGGGCGTCATCCTCGGCGGCCTGCTGGCGGCGATCATCGCGCTGTTCTCGGCGCGCGCCATTGCGCGCAGCATCCTGTTGCCGATCCGCGCCCTGGCCCAGTGCGGGCGCAACATCGCCTCCAGCGAGGGCACCCCGGCCGATCCCCCCACCTCGCGCATCACCGAAGTGCAGAGCCTGCAGACCAGCCTCAATGACAGCGTGGATGCGCTCAAGCGCAGCGCCGACGAGGCCCGTGCGCTTGCACGTGACCTGAAGGTCAGCGAGCAACGCTACCGCGCCGTCGCCGAGGCTGGCGCCCTGGTGCTGTGGGAATCGGACCGCAACGGCCAGGTGCGTTCGGTCACCGGTTGGCGCGAGCTCACCGGCCTGCCGGAGCAGGACGCCCTGGGCAAGGGCTGGCTGCGCCGGGTCAACGAGGAGGACCTGGCCCCGATCGAGATCGCGCTGGAGCAGAGCTTCACCGCCGGCACCCCGCTGGACGTGGAGTTCCGCGTGCTCGACCTGTATGGC
The DNA here is from genome assembly GCF_004348115.1 of Stenotrophomonas sp. ATCM1_4. Taxonomy (GTDB): domain Bacteria; phylum Pseudomonadota; class Gammaproteobacteria; order Xanthomonadales; family Xanthomonadaceae; genus Stenotrophomonas; species Stenotrophomonas capsici. The sequence continues at coordinate 2,315,162 of NZ_QPFB01000001.1, forward strand.
AAGTGGCGCTGGCTGCGCGCACGCGGCGCACGGGTCGGGCCGGAGCAGTCCGGCTGGGCCGGCGTGCTGGAAGACGTGGACGCCCGCCGCCAGGCGCAGGCGCGCATCGCCTACCTGGCCCAGCACGACCCGCTGACCTCCCTGCCCAACCGCACGGTGCTGTTCGAAAAGCTCGAGCACGCGCTGGCCGATGCGCGCCGCGGTCGCCACAGCGCCCTGCTGCTGCTCGACCTGGACCGTTTCAAGGAGGTCAACGACACCCTGGGCCATCCCACCGGCGACCGCCTGCTGCAGGAAGTCGCCCATCGCCTGCTCGGTTGCGCGCGCAGCAACGACGTCGTCGCCCGCCTCGGCGGCGACGAGTTCGCGATCCTGATGGCACCGGAAAGCCGGCCACCGGAAGCAGCCGCGTCACTGGCCACGCGCGTGGTGGAGGCCCTGGGCCGCCCGTTCGAGCTGGAGGGACATCCCATCGCCATCAGCGCCAGCATCGGCATCGTGCTGATCGACAACCTGGCCGGCAGTTCGGAAAAACTGATGCGCAACGCGGACCTGGCGCTGTACCGCGCCAAGGAGGAAGGCCGCGGTTGCTACCGCTTCTTCGAGGCGGAGATGGACACCCGCATGCAGCTGCGGCGGCAGCTGGAAACCGAGCTGCGGGCCGGCCTGGAGCAGCAGCAGTTCGTGCTGCACTACCAACCGCTGGTGGACCTGCAGCAGCGCCGCGTCACCGGCTTCGAGGCACTGCTGCGCTGGAACCACCCGCAACGCGGGTTGCTGGACCCGGGCCAGTTCCTGGCCCTGGCCGAGGACATCGGGCTGATGATCCCGCTGGGCGACTGGGTGCTGCGCCAGGCCACGCGCGACGCCGCGCACTGGCCGGACGAGATGAAGGTGGCGGTCAACCTCTCGGTGTCGCAGCTGGCCCAGCCGGACCTGGCCGATACCGTGGAGAAGGCATTGGCCGACGCCGGCCTGGCCGCGGCGCGGCTGGAGCTGGAGATCACCGAGAACGCACTGATCGCGAACATCCAGGCGGCCTCGTCGCACCTGCTGCGGTTGAAGGTCGCCGGTGTCTCCATCGTCATGGACGACTTCGGCACCGGCTACTCCTCGCTGGGCTACCTGCGCGCGTTCCCGTTCGACAAGGTCAAGATCGACAAGTCCTTCATCCGCGACCTGGGCGAACACAGCCAGGGCAGCGCCATCATCGGCGCGGTCTCGCACCTGTGCGGCAAGCTCGGCATCACCGCCACCATCGAAGGCGTGGAAACCCACTCCCAGCTGTCACAGCTGAAGGACGAGCACTGTGCCGAGGGCCAGGGCTATGTGTTCGGACGGCCCATGCCGGTCGAACAGATCCGCGCCTTCATGCGTCAATGGCCCCAGCGCTGGCAGGCCACCGACTGAGCCCCGGACGCAGCAGCCCCCGCGCCAGAGCACGGGGGCCGCTGCATGTGATCGGGACCGCGCGGCTCAGTTGACGCCGCGGATGGCCAGGGTCAGGGCCAGCACGCTCAGGATCACCGCGATGGTGCCGTCCAGCACCCGCCAGGTCGACGGCTTGGTGAACAGCGGTGCCAGCAGGCGGGCGCCCAGGCCCTGCGCGGTCAGCCACACGCCGCTGGCGGTGACCACGCCGGCGGCGAAGGCCATGCGCGACTCGCCGAAGTTGTCGGCGATGGAGCCGATCACCATCATGTCCAGCCAGAAGTGCGGGTTGATGATCGAGAAGCCGGCCGCGGCGAGCAATGCCGTGCGCAGCGACTGCTCGGCATTGTCGTCCAGCTGCATGCCGCCACCACCGGAGAACGCCCGGCGCGCCGACTGCAACGCATACCAGCCCAGGAACGCCACCCCGCCCCACAGCAGCACCGTGGTCAACCACGGCATCTGCTCGGTCAGGCGGCGCAGGCCGACCACGCTGGCCATGATGAACACCGCATCGATCGCGAAACAGGTCGCGATGATCGGAATGACGTGCTGGCGCATGATGCCCTGGCGCAGGATGAACGCACTCTGCGCGCCGACGATGGCGAACAGGCCGATGCCGATGCCGGCACCGCTGAACCAGGCACTGCCTGCGGCTTGGGCGGAAATGACGGAAAACATGGGGGACTGCCTTTCTTCTGGGGGATTGCCACGGCGGGAGGAACCCACACACCGCGGCTGACAGGCGCAATTGTCGCAGCGCAGCATCGAAAAGTAGAGCTAAACTTCGTTAACCATCTTTAGCAGAGCTTAATCATGCGGATCGACCACTCCCAATTGCGCGCTCTGGCCGCGGTGATCCGCGAAGGCAGCTTCGAGCGCGCGGCGTTGTCACTGAACGTGACCGCCTCGGCCATCTCCCAGCGGATCAAGGCGCTGGAGGATCGCGTCGGCAAACTCCTGGTCAAGCGCAGCATCCCCACCGAGGCCACGCTGGAAGGCCAGGTGCTGGTGCAGCTGGCCGAACAGACCGCGCTGCTGGAGCGTGACGCGTTCGAGCGCATCGGCATCTCCGACGCCGAACTGCCGCGCGCCAGCATCCCGGTGGCGGTCAACCACGACAGCATGGAGACCTGGTTCCCGGAGGCGGTGCAGGCCTTCTCGCAGACCACCACGACCACCCTGGACCTGCATACCGAGGACCAGGACCACACCGTGGCCCTGTTGCGCCAGGGCGCGGTGCTGGGCGCGGTGACCACCCTGTCCGAGCCGGTGCAGGGCTGCCAGATCCACGAGCTGGGCAGCATCCGCTACGCGGCCACCTGCACGCCCGAGTTCCATGCCCGCTACTTCGCCAAGGGCGTCAATGCCCAATCGCTGGCGCTGGCCCCGGTGCTGGTGTTCAACCGCAAGGATGACCTGCAGGCGCGCTACGCGCGCCGCCTGGCGGGCATCGCGCAGCCGTTGAATGCACCGACCTGGTGGATCCCCTCCACCCGCGCCTTCGTCCACGCCAACCTCGGCGGGCTCGGCTGGACCATGAACCCGCTGCCGCTGGTGCGCCGCCACCTGGAAAGCGGGCGCCTGGTCTACGTCAAGGCCCGCGCCTGGGAGGACGTGCCGCTGTACTGGCAGCACTGGAAGGGCGAGGTCAGGACCATGGCCCTGCTGACCCGCGCCATCCTGCAGGCTTCGGCGATGCTGGTGCGGCGGCGGCGCTGATCCCGTCGGGGCGATGCTGCGCTGCAAGTTTCCCCAAAGGACACTGCCCGCCCGCCGGGTGGGGGCGGAAGCTGCACGGATCGTCAGGTCCACCCGCCCGGAGCCGCCGCATGTCGACCATCCGCATCGCCCCTGTCCTCGCCTCCTGTTTCCTCGGCACCCTTGGCCTGCCCCTGGCAGGCGACCTCGCCCTGCTGCCCGGCACGGCCCACGCACTGGATTGCGGCGGCAACAACGGCTACACCTGCACCGGCAGCGCCAACCAGTACGCCGGCGGCTTCAACCCCGGCGTCGGCCAAGGCGGCTTTGGTGGTGGCAGCTGCACCGCCACCCGCACCCCGGTGGTGTTCATCCCCGGCAACGGTGACAGCGCGATCAGCTTCGACATGCCGGCCGGCGCGGTCAGCGGCTACACCACCCCGCCGCGCTCGATCTACGCCGAGCTCAAGGCCGCCGGCTACAACGACTGCGAGCTGTTCGGCCTCACCTACCTCAGTGCCAGCGAACGCGCCGCGCCGCAGTACAACTACCACTCGCCGGCCACCTACCAGGTCATCAAGACCTTCATCGACAAGGTCAAGGCGTACACCGGCAAGAGCCAGGTCGACGTGGTCACCCATTCGCTCGGCGCCACGATGATGCTGGCCACCATCAAGTACCACGGCTACCAGGGCAGCGTGCGTCGCTTCATCAACATCGGCGGTGGCCTGCGCGGCCTGCAGACCTGCCGCAGCACCGGCTACCAGTCGACACTGGCACCGACCTGCAATGCCGAAGCCTATGTGTTCCCGTACAACTACTACACCTTCGGCCTGTACCCGAGCACCGGGGTGAGCTACTACGGCTACAACCGCTGGACCGGCAGTGGCAGCGGCAGCCTGCGCACCTTCCCGGCCACCTACACCGGCATCCGCTTCTACACGATCACCGCCGGCTTGCGTGACCAGGTGCACTGCTTCACCACCAGCTACAGCGGTGGCTGCAGCGACGGCGCGCTGTTCAACAGCGCCGCCAACGTCTACGCACAGGTCGACGTCGGCGCCGGCAGCAGCGCCTACAGCTTCGACTGGGATTGGAGCGACGGTGGTCCGTACAACTTCGGCGGCGGTGACACCAGCAACGGCGTCGGCCATTTCCGTTCCAAGAACAACAGCGGCGTGATCGTCCGCAACATGCTCACCACCGACTGCACCACCGACTGCGCCGCCGGCTACAAGGACGTCCACGGCCCGGCGGTCAATCGCTGAGGCGTCCTCAGTCGAAGGCCAGGGAAAGCCCCACGCCGCCCTGCCAGTCCGCCGTGCGTGCATCCAGCCCGCGCAGGAAGGAGACATCCAGCTGCAGGCGCGGCGTGGCCATCCAGGTCACGCCGGCACCGGCGGCACGCATGTACTGCGCGCCGGTGCCGTACCCGGCTTCGACATAGACACCCAGGTCCTCGCGCAGGGCAACGCCGTAACTGGGCGACAGCAGCCAACCACTGCCGTCCTCCCCCCACTGCCGGTCCGCGTACAGCGCCAGGCTGGCGTCCCGCGGCATGGCCCAGGCCAGGGTCACGCCCAGGTCATAGTCATGGCCGGCCCCGCCCAACGGCGCCTGCCCCCAGGGCAGCGTGGCGCCGGCCTTGAGCGCCAACGACAGTCGCTCCCCGCTCAACGCCGGCGCCCACTTCAACGCCACGCTTCCGTCACCACCGCCGCTTTCCCGCACGCGCCCGCCGCTGCCGTGCCGGCGCGACTGGCCCCAGCTGTCCGCTCCCAACTGCAGTTCCAGCGTATCGGACAGGCCGGCGCGCAGCAGCGTGGCCGCGGCCCACGTCGTCGTCGTGGTGCCCGCGCTGCGGTCACGGCTGGCGTCCGGCAGGCCCTGCTCCCAGGCGAACACGCCCTTGCCGAGCGTACGGGTGGAAAAACCGATTCCCGGCCGGTCGAACGCGGGCACCTCGTCGGCATGCGCACGTGGTGCGACCAGCAGGGACAGGACAAGCAGCGCAAGGAGGGTCTTCATGCCGGCATGGTCCCTGCCCGGCCGGCGTGAGGGCGTGAACGCCCGTGGGCCCGCGCCGCCACGTGGACGCCCGCCTTTGGGCATGCCGGGCGGCAGGCGCCCGGTGCGGATCAGCGATGCGCCAGCGCGTAGTCCAGCGCGCCGACCACGGCTGCGACCTGCGCATCGTTGCACTGCTGCGGGGTCGCCTTCGGGCTGTCCGGGTAGACCTCGGTGGTTGTCGTGTAGCGCGCGCCACTGACGCTGGCGCACAGGCCCAGCGCCTTGAGCGGATATTCGATCACGCCATGCGCCACCACCGGCGAGCCGATGATCTGTCCGTGCGCGTCGGCCGGCGCGATATGGGTGACCTTCTCCACCTCGGCGATCACCGCCTGCTGGAATGCCGGCTGCCGGTTCTCGCTGTCGTCGACCAGATAGAAGCCATCGGGGATTTCGCCAGGTTCGAACGGCTTGCCGTCGCGCGCCGCCAGCGCCGGACGGAACTCGGACTCATCGGTGTCGGTGGTCTCGTGCAGGTCGATGTGCATCAGCACGCGTCCCTTCAGCGGTGCCACCAGCGCCATCAACGCCGCCGACTCCGGCGCCGGGCTGTTCGGCACGAACGAACGGTTCGGGTCCAGCGCCAGTGCGTTCCAGCGCTGGATGCGCTCGTAGCCCCAGGGGCTGACGCAGGGCACGACCAGCAGGTTGCACTTGTCGGCGTAGTCGGCGGCACGCTGGTCCAGGAACTGCAGCGCGCCCTGCACGCCACTGGTTTCATAGCCATGGATGCCGCCGGTCACCAGCATCACCGGCAAGGCGTCGTCCCAATCCGGACTGCGCACGGCCAGCAGCGGATAGCGCGCGCCGGGGTAATCCAGTTCGCCGTACTGCGAGACATCGAAGCGATCACGCAAGGCATCCACCTTGGCCACCACTTCCTCGGCATGGCTGCGCTGCACCTTCTGCCGCGCCAGCCACTGCGCGCGCTCGGCCGCGCCCCACGGCTGCCCGGGCGTACCCACCGGATAGAAAGCGGTATCAGTGCTCATGCGTGACCTCATCAAATGTTGCGGACAGGCGCGCACTGTACACCCGCCGCCGACCGGCGCAGGAACGCACGCAGCAAAAAGGCCCCCGCAGGGGCCTTGATGCTGGGCGGTCCGGGCTCAGCCGCGGCTCTCGAGCAGGCGGCTGATGTCGGCGTCCTTCTGTTCCCACAGACCATTCATCCATTGCTGGAATTGGGCGCGGAAGGTACGGTCATCCTGGTAGTTGCCGTTGATCAACTCGGCGGGAATCGGCAGCTTGCGCACCAACACCTTCACCTCCGGCAGGCGGTTGGCCATCAGGTCGATCATCGACGGGATGCCCTTGGGATAGACGATGGTCACGTCCAGCAACGCATGCAGGCCCTTGCCCATCGCGTCGAGCACGAACGCCACGCCGCCGGACTTGGGCTTGAGCAGATGCCGGAACGACGAGCCCTGGCTGTCATGCTTGGCCGGGGTGAAACGCGTGCCCTCGACGAAGTTCATCACCGCCACCGGGATGGCGTTGAACTTCTCGCAGGCCTTGCGCGTGACCTCCATGTCGCGCCGGCCGAGCTCCGGGTTCCTGGCGATCTGCTTGCGCGTGTAGCGGCCCATGAACGGGAAATCCAACGCCCACCACGCCAGGCCCAGCACCGGCACCCAGAACAGAGAGCGTTTCAGGAAGAAGCGCAGCAGCGGGATGCGGCGGTTGAACACCTTCTGCAGCACCAGGATGTCGACCCAGCTCTGGTGGTTGGCCAGCACCAGGTAATGTCCATCGCGCTCCAGGTCGGCATCGCCGCTGACCTGGAAGTGGGTGCGGGTGAACAGGCCCATCATCGCGCTGTTGACCCCGATCCAGCTCTCGGCCAATCCGGTCAGCATCGGGTTGCAGGCCAGGCGCACCTTCTTGAACGGCAGGATCGCCTTGACCAGCGCGACCACGAACAACGGCAGGCAGTGCGCCAGCGTGTTGAGGGCCACCAGCAGCAGGATCGGAATAACGCGTAACCACACCATGGGAGTACCGGGGCGCCCCTGAGCCATAAAGGCGGACAGGGTAGCAAACCCGATCATGGCTGGTTGGCGTCGAATGAACGGTTTCGTCAGCTTGCCGTTGCCCCGCCTCCGGACGGTGGCGGCACGTGCCGGCCGTGCCCAAAAGGAAAGGCCGCCCCGAAGGACGGCCTTTCCCGGATGCTCAGGCGGTCAACCCGCTCAATGCATCATGTGGTGGTTCATGTTCCACATCACCCACAGCGTGCCGACCACGATGATGCCGATCACCACCAGGGTGAACAGGCCGGCATTGACGTTCCAGCGGGCGGCCGAGGAACGGTCCAGGTGCAGGAAGAACACCAGGTGCACCAGCAGCTGCAGGATGCCGGCGACCACGATCACCGCACCGGTGGCCAGGCCGGAGGACAGGCCGCCGCTCATCACCACCCAGAACGGGATGATGGTCAGCACCGCAGCCAGCACGAAACCGATCAGATAGGACTTCACGCTGCCGTGGCTTTCGCCGCCGGTACCGTGTGCATGATTGTCATGTGCGGACATTACATAGCTCCCGACAGGTAGACGACAGAGAACACGCCGATCCAGACCAGATCCAGGAAGTGCCAGAACAGGCTCAGGCACGCCATGCGGGTCTTGTTGCGCGGGGTCAGGCCATCGCGCTTGAGCTGGATGAACATCACCAGCAGCCACAGCAGGCCGGCGGTCACGTGCAGGCCGTGGGTGCCGACCAGGGCGAAGAACGCCGACAGGAAGGCACTGGAGTCCGGACCGTTGCCGTTATGGATCAGGTGGTTGAACTCCCAGATTTCCATGCCCATGAAGCCGGCGCCCAGCAGCCAGGTGACGGCCAGCCAGAAGAACATCAGGCCCTGCCTGGACTGGTGCATGGCGATCATGCCCAGGCCAAAGGTCAGCGAGGACACCAGCAGCAGCGCGGTTTCCCAGGCCACGAACGGCAGCTCGAACAGCTCCTTCGGGCCCGGGCCACCGTTGGTGCCGCCGGACAGCACCACGTAGGTCACGAACAGCGAGGCGAAGATGAGCAGATCGCTCATCAGGTACACCCAGAAACCGAAGACGGTGTTCTCGCCCGAATCGTGGTGCTCGTGGTCGTGGCCGGCTGCATCTGCAGCCGAACCGTGGTTCAACGTGTGGGCGTTCGTGCTCATGCCTTCACCTCGGTCTTCACCAGCCCCTGTGCTTCCAGGTGGCGGCGGTGTTCGTTCTCGATACGTTCCACTTCAGCGGCCGGCACCCAGTAGTCCACGTCCTTGTCGAAGGTACGGACGATGAAGGTACCGATCATGCCGACCAGGCCGATGATGGCCAGCCACCAGATGTGCCAGACCATCGCAAAGCCCAGCACCAGGCTGAACGCGCCGATCACCACGCCGGCACCGGTGTTGCGCGGCATGTGGATGTCGGTGTACTTGGCCGGCTTCGGCCAGGCTTCACCACGCTGCTTGCGCTGCCAGAAGTCGTCGTGCTCCTCGCCCTTGGGCAGGGTCGCGAAGTTGTAGAACTGCACCGGGGAAGCGGTTTCCCACTCCAGGGTACGGGCATCCCACGGGTCGCCGGTCAGGTCCATGTTCTTCTTGCGGTCGCGGATGGACACGTAGATCTGGATCACTTGGCACAGGATGCCCAGGGCGATGATCGCGGCGCCGACGGCGGCGACGACGAAGAACGGCTGGTACTCCATGTTCGGGTAGCTCTGCATGCGGCGGGTAGCGCCCATGAAGCCCAGGGCGTACAGCGGCATGAAGGCCACGTAGAAGCCGATGAACCAGCCCCAGAACGCACGCTTGCCCCAGGTCTCGTCCAGCTTGAAGCCGAACATCTTCGGCCACCAGTAGGTGATGCCGGCGAACATGCCGAACACCACGCCGCCGATGATGACGTTGTGGAAGTGGGCGATCAGGAACAGCGAGTTGTGCAGCACGAAGTCGATGGCCGGGATCGCCAGCATCACGCCGGTCATGCCGCCGATGGTGAAGGTGACCATGAAGCCGATCGTCCACAGCACCGGCGAGGTGAAGTGCACGCGACCGCGGTACATCGTGAACAGCCAGTTGAAGATCTTCACGCCGGTCGGGATCGAGATGATCATCGTCGTGATGCCGAAGAAGGCATTGACGTTGGCACCCGAGCCCATGGTGAAGAAGTGGTGCAGCCACACGATGAAGGACAGCACGCCGATGCAGGCCGTCGCGTACACCATGCCCTTGTAGCCGAACAGGGTCTTGCGCGAGAAGGTCGCGATCACTTCGGAGAACACACCGAATGCCGGCAGCACCAGGATGTAGACCTCCGGGTGACCCCAGATCCAGATCAGGTTGATGTACAGCATGGCGTTGCCGCCACCATCGTTGGTGAAGAAGTGCGTCCCCAGGTAACGGTCCAGGGTCAGCAGCACCAGGGTGACGGTCAGCACCGGGAAGGCGGCGATGATCAGCACGTTGGTCACCAGCGCGGTCCAGCTGAAGACCGGCATGGTCATCAGCTTCATGCCCGGGGTGCGCATCTTGAGGATGGTGATGAAGAAGTTGATGCCGCTCAGCGTGGTACCCAGGCCGGACACCTGCAGCGCCCAGATGTAGTAATCCATGCCCACGCTTGGACTGTATTCCAGCCCCGACAGCGGCGGGAACGCCAGCCAACCGGTCGCGGCGAACTCACCGATCCACAGCGAGATCATCATCAGGCCACAGCCTGCGACGAACAGCCAGAAGCTCAGCGAGTTCAGGAACGGATAGGCAACGTCGCGCGCACCGATCTGCAGCGGCACCACCAGGTTCATCAGGCCGGTGATCAGCGGCATGGCCACGAAGAAGATCATGATCACGCCGTGGGCGGTGAAGATCTGGTCGTAGTGGTGCGGCGGCAGGTAGCCCTCGGCGCCGCCGGCGGCGACGGCCTGCTGGGCACGCATCATGATCGCGTCGGAGAAGCCGCGCAGCAGCATCACGAACGCCACGATCAGGTACATCGCGCCGATCTTCTTGTGGTCCACCGAGGTGAACCACTCCTTCCACAGGTAGCCCCACAGCTTGAACTTGGTTATGGCACCCACGACTGCCAGGCCACCGATGATCGCGCCGATCAGGGTGGTCAGCACGATCGGATCGTGCGGCAGTGAATCAAATGAGAGTTTTCCGAGCATCGTCATTCTCCCGAGCCACCGTGGCCAGCGTGAGCGGCCCCGGCGTTCGCGTCTGCATTGTGACCGTCGTGGCCGCCAGCCTCGCCTGCGGCGGGGGCCGCTGCGGCGTCGTGACCTTCGTGGCCCATGGCTTCATGGTTCATCGCTTCGTGGCCTGCGCCCTCGTGCGACATCGCCTTGCCGTCATGCTTCATGCCGAAGTGGTGGTTGTCGCCCACGTGCTTGGCGATGATCCAGTCGAACAGGCCCTTCTCGGTGCTGCCGTAGTAGGTCACCGGGTGCCAGTCGTGGTTGCGCTCGGCGCTCAGCTCGGCGAAGGACGCCTGGTCCATCACCTTGGCATCGGCGCGCACCTTGGCCAACCAGGCCTGGTACTCGTCGTTGCTGACCGCGTGCGCGTCGAAATGCATCTTGCTGAAGCCCGCGCCGCTGTAGTGCGAGGAGCGGCCGTGGTAGGTACCGGCTTCGTCCGCGATCAGGTGCAGCTTGGTCTCCATGCCGGCCATCGAGTAGATCATGCTGCCCAGATGCGGAATGAAGAACGCGTTCATCACCGTGTCGGCGGTGATCTTCAGGTTCAGCGGGGTGTGCACCGGGAAGGTCAGTTCATTGACCACGGCGACGTTTTCTTCCGGATAGACGAACAGCCACTTCCAGTCCAGCGAGATGGCCTCGACCACGACCGGCTTGGCGTCCGACTCCAGCGGCTTGTACGGGTCCAGGGCGTGCGAGGAGCGCCAGGTCAGCACGGCCAGCACCAGCACGATCATGCAGGGGATCGACCAGACCACCACTTCGATGGCGGTGGAGTGATGCCAGGTCGGCTCGTAGCGGGCCTTGGTGTTGGAAGCGCGGTACTTCCACGCGAACACCAACGTCAGCACGATCACCGGGATGACGACCAGCAGCATCAGCACCGTGCAGGTGATCAGCAGCGTGAGTTCGTCCCGGGCGATCTGGCCCTTCGGGTCAAACAAGGCCCAGTCGCAGCCCGTCATCAAGACGGCCATCGCGACAATCAGGCCCGGACGCAATAAGCGTCCAAGAGATTTCAACGGAATCATCGGTCGATCCAATTGCGGTGGAGGTACTGGCCCCCACGCCCCATGCCACAAGCGCGAACAGCCGCCCGGGGATTGCCCGCCGGGACGACGCTGAACAGGGAACGTGAGTCAGTGCCGCAATTTTAGGCCTTCACGCAACACTTAGGATAGGCATTGACAATGATTTCACGCAGGAAACAGGCACCTGGACGTGCGACACGTTGTCGCACCGGCGGCGCACGCGCGCAGGCCGGAAAGCAAAAAAGCCGACTCGGCAAAGTCGGCTTTCTGCTTTGGTGCCGGAAACAGGAGTCGAACCTGCGACCTACGCATTACGAATGCGCCGCTCTACCAACTGAGCTATTCCGGCGTGGCCGCGAAGTTTAATGAATGCCGGCGGCGTGGTCAATCGACCAGGCGCAGCCGCAGTTCCTTCGGCAGCGCGAACACCATCGATTCCGGTTCACCATCCAGCTCGGCCACGCCGCTGGCGCCGAGCTCGCGCAGGCGGGCGATCACGCCATCCACCAGCACCTGCGGCGCCGAGGCACCGGCGGTCAGGCCGATGCGCTGCTTGCCGGCCACCCAGGCCGGATCGATTTCCTGTGCACCGTCGATCAGGTAGGACTCCACGCCTTCACGGCGGGCCAGTTCACTGAGGCGGTTGGAGTTGGAGCTGTTCGGCGAACCGACCACCAGCACCAGGTCGCACTGCTTGGCCAGGTCACGCACCGCGTCCTGGCGGTTCTGCGTGGCGTAGCAGATGTCGTCGTTCTTCGGGCCCTGGATGGCCGGGAAATGGGTGCGCAGGGCTTCGATCACCGCGCGGGTGTCATCCACCGACAGCGTGGTCTGGGTGGTGTAGGCGAAGTTCTCCGGCTGGCTGACCTGCAGCGCCTCCACGTCCTCCACGCTCTCCACCAGGTAGATGTGGCCCTTGCCCTTCTCGCGGTTCCACTGGCCCATGGTGCCTTCCACTTCCGGATGGCCTTCGTGGCCGATCAGCACCACGTCGCGGCCGGCGCGACAGTGCCGCGCCACTTCCAGGTGGACCTTGGTCACCAGCGGACAGGTGGCGTCGAACACCTTCAGGCCGCGGCGCTCGGCTTCGCCGCGCACCGCCTGCGACACGCCGTGGGCGCTGAAGATCACCGTGTTGCCGTCCGGCACTTCGTCCAGTTCCTCGACGAAGATCGCCCCGCGCGCCTTCAGGTCATCGACCACGAAGCGGTTGTGCACCACCTCGTGGCGCACGTAGATCGGCGCCCCCAGCGTCTCGATCGCACGCTTGACGATCTCGATGGCGCGGTCGACGCCGGCGCAGAAACCACGGGGATTGGCAAGCAGAACGTCCATCTTTCAGATACTCCGGCCGGCAATGGCCGGTTTCGGTGAAACAGGTGGGGATTATCCGGCCTTTTTGCCGGACTTGCCTTCAAACAGGCCCGACACGGCGATGCCGATGGCGCCAGCCACGATCGCCGAATCGGCGATGTTGAACGAGGGCCAGTAATGGTTGCCCACGTACCACTGGATGAAGTCCACCACGTGACCGTGGATCTGCCGGTCGATCACGTTGCCGATCGCGCCGCCGATCACCAGCGCATACGGCAATGCGCTGCGCCAGTTGGCACGCGGCGTGCGCGACAGCCAGAACGCCATCAGGCCGCTGATCGCCACCGCCAGGAAGGTGAAGAACCACAACTGCCAGCCACCGGCGCCACTGAGGAAGCTGAACGCCGCGCCGGTGTTGTAGGTGCGATACCAGTTCCAGAAGCCGTCGATCACCGGCACCGGGGTGAACTCGGGCAGGCTCGACAGCACCCACGCCTTGCTCCACTGGTCCAGCCCGATCACCGCCACCGACAGCAGCAGCCAGATCAACGCATTGGGTTTAACCGCTTTCGACTGCATGTGTGCATCCGTAGAAATTCTTCAGGAAAGACGCGGGCGCCCGGCCATGGCCGTCGGCACCCTCGCCTCTTCAACCGCCGCGGCTGGTCAGAACCAGCGGCGGTCCTCGCCCGCACCTTCGATGTTGCTGACGCAGCGACCGCACAGCTCCGGGTGCGCGGCCACCGCGCCGACGTCGGCGCGGTAATGCCAGCAACGCACGCACTTGGCCTTCTCGGTCGGCTGCGCGCTGACGAACACCTCGTCGGTGGTCGCCGGGCGCACGCTCACGTCGCCGCTGATGAACAGGAAACGCATTTCATCGGCCAGCGGCTGCCAGCGTGCGGCCTGCTCCTCGTTGGCGGCGACGGTGATTTCCGCTTCCAGCGCCGCGCCGATGGCACCATTGGCGCGCATCGGCTCCAGCACCTTGGCCACCTGCTCGCGCAGTGCCAGCAACTGGTCGAAGTCGGCCGCCGACAGCTGCGCATCGGCCGGCAACGGGGCCAGGCCGTCGTACCAGGTGGTGAACAGCACGTTGCCGGCGCGTTCGCCCGGCAGGTAGCCCCACAGCTCCTCGGCGGTGAAGGTCAGGATCGGCGCCACCCAGCGCACGAACGCCTCGGCGATGCGGTACATCGCGCTCTGCGCCGAACGGCGGCCGCGCGAATCCTCCGGCATCGTGTACAGGCGGTCCTTGGTCACGTCCAGGTACAGCGAGCCCAGGTCCACGCTGCAGAAGTTCAGCAGCAGCTGGACGATCTCGGCCATGTTGTAGCTGGCGTAGGCGAGCTTGATCTTCTCCTGCAGGTCGAACGCGCGGTGCACGATCCAGCGGTCCAGCGCGACCATGTCTTCCAGCGGGCGCAGGTCCCGGGCCGGGTCGAAGCCGTCCAGGTTGCCGAGCAGGAAGCGCGCGGTGTTGCGCAGGCGGCGATAGGCATCGGCGTTGCGCTTGAGGATCTCCTGCGACAGCGACATCTCGTTGCTGTAGTCGGCCGAGGCGATCCACAGGCGCAGGATGTCCGCGCCCAGCTTGTTCATGATGTCCTGCGGCTCGATGCCGTTGCCCAGCGACTTGGACATCTTGCGGCCGTGCTCGTCCACGGTGAAACCGTGGGTCAGGCACTGCCTGTACGGCGCCGCCTTGTCGATGGCCACGCCGGTCAGCAGCGAGGACTGGAACCAGCCGCGGTGCTGGTCCGAGCCTTCCAGGTACAGGTCGGCCGGCTTGCCGAAGCCACGCGCCAGCAGCACGCCTTCGTGGGTGACGCCCGAGTCGAACCAGACATCGAGGATATCGGTGACCTTCTCGTACTGCGCGGCCTCATCGCCGAGCAGTTCGCTGGCATCCAGCGAGTACCACACGTCGATGCCCTCGACCTGCACGCGGTCGGCCACCTGCTGCATCAGCTCGACGGTGCGCGGGTGCGGCTCGCCGGTCTCGCGGTGCATGAACAGCGCGATCGGCACGCCCCAGGTACGCTGGCGCGAGATCGTCCAGTCCGGGCGACCCTCCACCATGCTGGCGATACGCGCCTTGCCCCAGGTCGGGAACCAGCCCACGGTGTCGATGGCCTTCATCGCATCGGCGCGCAGGCCAGCCTTGTCCATCGAGATGAACCACTGCGGGGTGGCGCGGAACACCAGCGGCGTCTTCTTGTGGCGCCAGCAATGCGGGTAGCTGTGCTGGATTTCGACGAACGCCAGCAGCGCGCCGCTCTGGCGCAGCACCTCGATGATCAGCGGCTGGGCCTTCCAGATGTGCAGCCCGGCCAGTTCCTGCGTGCCGGCCGGCGGCGTCGACGGCAGGTACACGCCCGCACCGTCGATCGGGTTGATCTGGCCGGCGTTGTAGTGCTCCAGCAGGCCATAGGCCTGGCTGACCACGTAGTCCTCCTGGCCGTGGCCGGGCGCGGTATGCACCGCACCGGTACCGTCGGCATCGGACACGTGCTCGCCGTTGAGCAGCGGGATGTCGCGGTTGGCGTAGAACGGGTGCGCCAGCAGCTGGTTCTCCAGCGCCGCGCCCTTGGCACGGCCGTGCACCACCACCTCGGCCACGCCATAGCGGGCCAGCGAACGCTCGGCCAGCGCCGAGGCCAGCACCAGCCAACGCGGCTGGCCGTTGTGGGCCGGGCCCTCGACCAATGCATATTCGATGTCCGCGCCCAGCGACACCGCCAGCGAGGCCGGCAGCGTCCACGGGGTGGTGGTCCAGATCGGCACCGCCACTTCCACGCCCGCCGGCAGCGTGACGCCGAAGCTGGCGGCCAGCGCCTTGGCATCCCGCGCGGCGTAGGCCACGTCCACGGCCGGCGAGGTCTTGTCCTGGTACTCGATCTCGGCCTCGGCCAGCGCCGAGCCGCAGTCGAAGCACCAGTGCACCGGCTTGGCGCCGCGCACCAGGTGGCCGTTGGCGACGATCTTGGCCAGCGCGCGGATCTCGTTGGCCTCGAAGTCGAAGCTCAGCGTCTTGTATGGGTTGTCCCAATCACCGATCACGCCCAGGCGCTTGAAGTCGCGGCGTTGGATGTCGATCTGCTCCTCGGCGTACTCGCGGCACTTCTGGCGGAACTCGACCGCGTCCAGCTTGACGCCGACCTTGCCCCACTTCTTCTCGACCGCGATCTCGATCGGCAGGCCGTGGCAGTCCCAGCCCGGCACGTAGGGCGCATCGAAGCCGTCCAGGTAGCGCGACTTGACGATGATGTCCTTCAGGATCTTGTTGACCGCGTGGCCCAGGTGGATCTGGCCATTGGCGTACGGTGGGCCATCGTGCAGCACGAACAGCGGCCGGCCCTTGGCGTTCTCGCGCAGCTGCGCGTAGATGCCCTGCTCTTCCCAACGCGCCAGGATGCCCGGCTCGCGCTTGGGCAGGTCGCCGCGCATCGGAAACTCCGTTGCCGGCAGATGGAGGGTGGCTTTGTAATCCTGGCTCACGCGGTGGCTCGCAATCTGTGTTCGGAAAGGATGCGACGCGCCTGTTCGGCGTCGCGGTGCATCTGCTCGGTCAGCGCCGGCAGATCGTTGAACTTCTCTTCATCGCGCAGCTTGGCGACGAACTCCACTTCGATGTGGCGACCGTACAGGTCGCCCTGGAAATCAAACAGGTGGGCTTCCAGCAGCGGCTCCACGCCCTCCACGGTCGGGCGCGTGCCGAAGCTCGAGACCGACGGCCACGGCTGCTCGAAGACACCGTGCACCCAAGTGGCGTAGATACCTGAAAGTGCGGGTGTTTTGGGGAAACGCAAGTTGGCCGTGGGGAAGCCCAGCGTACGGCCCAGCTGCTGCCCGCGCACCACCCGGCCGCCGATCGCGTACGGGCGGCCCAGCAGGTCGGCGGCGTGGCCGAAGTTGCCGGCCACCAGCAGCTCGCGGATGCGGGTGCTGGAGATGCGCTCGCCGTTCAGGTGCACCGGCTCGATCTCGCCGGCCACGAAGCCCAGCTCGGCGCCCATCGCCTGCAGCAGCGCGATATCGCCGCCACGGCGGTTGCCGAAGTGGAAGCGGGGGCCGATCCAGACCTCGCGCGCCCCCAGCCGGCGCACCAGCATGTCGCGCACGAAGTCCTCGGCGGTGATCGCCGCCATCCGGGCGTCGAAACGCAGCAGGCCGACCTGGTCGATGCCCAGCTCGCGCAGCGTGGCCACCTTGTCGCGGGCCAGCATCAGCCGCGGCGGCGGGTTGTCCTTGGCGAAGAACTCACGCGGCAGCGGCTCGAAGCCCAGCGCCACGGCGGGCACGCCCAGCGCGCGGGCACGGGCAACGGCGTGGCGCACCAACGCCCGATGGCCCAGGTGCAGGCCGTCGAAGGCACCGATGCAGACCACGCTTCCCTGCGGGGCAAGCACCCCGCCATCGACGTCTCTAAAAAGCCTGCTCATTCCATCCGGATCCGGCCCTTTCCGGGCCGGTTCTGTCTCATGTAGCCCGGAAGTATAGCGGGCGCCTCAATGCCCGCGCAGGTCGCGCGGGCGGAAGCCCATGGCCACCATCGCCAGCAGGTAGGTCAACCCGCCACCGCCGACCAGCAGCGCCAGGCTGCCGATCCGATGCCATTTGTCCATCGGGGTGAACGCCGGCAACCAGTACAGCAGGGCCAGCAGTACCGCCACCATCGCCGCGCAGGACAGCAGCAGGCGCACCACGTACCCGCCCCAGCCCGGTCGCCGCTGGTAGACGCCGGTCTTGCCCAGCCAGTACCACAGCAATCCAAGGTTCAGGTAACTGGACAGCGCGCTGGCGATGCCCAGCGCCAGGTGCAGGCCCGGCTGCTTGGCCAGCGCGGCCATCACCCCCTGCGCCTTCAACGCCTCCGGTACCATGATCTGGTAGACCACCGCCAGCAGGATGAAGTTGAACACCATGTTGGCCACCAGCGCGACCAGGCCGGCGCGCACCGGGGTCTTGGTGTCCTGCCGCGAGTAGAACGCCGGCAGCACCACCTTCAACAGCGCGAACGCCGGCAGGCCGAAGCTCAGGCCATAGACCGACAACGCCGTCATCCGGGTATCGAACGGGGTGAACTGGCGGTACTGGAACAGGGTCGCGATCAGCGGCTCGGCCAGCAGCAACAGGCCAAGCATGGCCGGTACGGCGATCAACAGGGTCATGCGCAGACCCCAGTCCAGCGCGTTGGAGAAGCCTTCCCCGTCGGTCTTGACGTGATGGCGGGCCAGCGCCGGCAGGATCACCGTGCCCAGTGCCACCCCGAACACGCCCAGCGGCAGCTCCAGGAAGCGGTCGGCCAGCGACAGCCAGGACTGCGAGCCATCGCTGAGCTTGGCCGCGATCACCGTGTCCAGCATCAGGTTGATCTGCGCCACCGAGGAGCCGAACAGGGTCGGTACCATCAGGGTCAGCACCCTGCGCACGTCCGGGTGGTTCCAGCCCCAGCGCGGCAACGTCAGCAGGTTGATGCCCTTCAGCGAGGGCAGCTGGAACAGCAACTGCAGCACGCCGGCCGCCAGCACCGACCAGCCCAGCGCCAGGATCGGCACCTCCAGCCGCGGCGCCAGCCACAGCGCGCCGGCGATCATGCACAGGTTGAGGATCACCGGCGTCAGCGCCGGCATGGCGAACTTCTGGAAGCTGTTCAGCGCCCCGCCGGCCAGCGCGGTCAGCGACACGAACAGCAGGAACGGGAAGGTCAGCCGCAGCAGGTCCACCAGCAGCCCGTACTTGACCGGGTCGGCGGCATCGGCGTCGGCGAACAGCCAGGCGATCTGTGGCGTGAAAATCAGCCCCAGCGCGGTCAGGACCAGTAGAATGCCCCCTAGGGTCCCGGACACCCGGGACATGAGCTCGCGCAGGTCAGCGTGCGGGCGGGTTTCCTTCACCTCGGTGAATACCGGTACGAACGCCGTGGCGAATGAGCCCTCGGCAAACAGCCGGCGCAGGAAATTGGGCACGCGGAAGGCCACCCAGAACGCATCGGTGGTCGCATTGGCACCGAAGGTGATGGATATTGCCTGATCGCGCGCGAGCCCGAGGACCCGCGAAATCATCGTCATGCTGCTGAACGACAGCAGCCCCCGCAACATGCGCGGCGAACTCACTTAACAGCCCCCTTGACAACTCGACTTGACGTTCATTTGGTCTGCCATCATACTTGTGAGCTTGCTGTTCCCACCACATCGATTTTCAGGAAACCACCACTGTGGCCAATATCAAGTCCGCCAAGAAGCGCGCCAAGCAGACCGTTGTGCGCAACGCGCGTAACACGGCTCAGCGTTCGATGCTGCGCACCGCCGTCAAGAAGGTGATCAAGGCTCTGGACGCCAACGACGCCGCCGGCGCCGAGGCTGCCTTTGCCGTCGCCCAGCCGATCCTCGACCGTTTCAGCGCCCGTGGCCTGATTCACAAGAACAAGGCTGCGCGTCATAAGAGCCGTCTGACCGCCCGCATCAAGGCCATCAAGGCCGCCTGATCCGGCGATCACCTGGAGCCGCAAGGCTCCCGGCATGAAAAGCCCGGCTCCGCGCCGGGTTTTTTGTTGCCCGCGATCCCCATGGAGCGGAGCCAAGCTCCACCGGGCTTTCCCGGGAAAGGCCCTGCCGAGCATGGCTCGGCGCTACCGGCATAAAAAACGCCGCCCTCCCCTTCGGGAACGCGGCGCTTCTGCCTGCGGCACGGGAAACTCAGCCGCCCTGCGCTTCGCGCTCTTCGGCTTCCAGCAGCTTCTGGTGGTCGAAGAAGGCCATGATGTCCTTCATGATCGGCCAGGTGCCCTCACGACCCAGCGCCGAGACCAGGTACCACGGACCGGTCCAGCCCAGCTCCTTGACCACCTGCTCGGCCGCGGCCTGCGCCTCGTCCTCGAACATCAGGTCGGCCTTGTTCAGCACCAGCCACCGTGGCTTCTCCAGCAGTTCCGGGTCGTGCTTGCCCAGCTCACGCTCGATCGCACGCACCTGCTCGACCGGCGAGATGCCTTCCACGCCCCCTTCCATCGGCGAGATGTCGACGAGGTGCAGCAGCAGGCGGGTGCGCTGCAGGTGGCGCAGGAACTGCGCGCCCAGGCCGGCACCGTCGGCAGCGCCTTCGATCAGGCCCGGGATGTCGGCGATCACGAAGCTGCGGTAGTTCTCCACCTTCACCACGCCCAGGTTCGGGTACAACGTGGTGAACGGGTAATCAGCCACCTTCGGCGTCGCCGCCGAGACCGCGCGGATCAGGGTGCTCTTGCCGGCGTTCGGGAAGCCCAGCAGGCCAACGTCGGCCAACAGCTTCAGCTCCAGCTTGAGCAGGCGGTCCTCGCCCTCCTCGCCCGGCAGCGCCTGGCGCGGGGCACGATTGGTCGAGCTCTTGAAGTGCATGTTGCCCAGGCCGCCCTTGCCGCCCTTGGCCACCAGCAGGCGGTCGCCATGCTGGACCATGTCACCGATCACTTCGTCGGTGGCCACGTTGATCACCACGGTGCCGACCGGCACGGTGATGACCAGGTCCTCGCCCCCCTTGCCGTAGGCCTGGCGGCCCATGCCGTTCTCGCCGCGCTGCGCCTTGAAGATGCGGTCATGGCGGAAGTCGACCAGGGTGTTCAGGTTCTCGTCGGCACGGATCCACACGCTGCCGCCGTCGCCGCCGTCACCACCATCGGGACCACCGAGCGGAATGAACTTCTCACGGCGAAAGCCCACGCAGCCGTTACCGCCGTTGCCAGCGATGACCTGGATCTCCGCTTCGTCTACAAGTTTCATGATTCTGGTTGCCCACTGATGGCGGGAGGCAGGACTGCCTGGCCGCTGATTCTATGCAATGCCCCGGCCTGGCCGGAACGACGGACCGCTGGCCCGCCAATATATCTGCCAACGAAAAACCCCGCCGAAGCGGGGCTTTCGTCAGCTGCCCACGCTGGACGTGGGCGCCTGCGCGTGCGGAATCAGACTTCCGCGACGACGCTGACGGTGCGACGCTTCTTGGCGCCCTTCACCGAGAACTCGACCTTGCCGTCGACCAGCGCGAACAGCGTGTGGTCACGGCCCAGGCCCACGCCTGCACCCGGGTGGAACTGGGTGCCGCGCTGACGCACGATGATGTTGCCTGCCTCGATGGCCTGGCCACCAAAGATCTTGACGCCCAGGTACTTCGGGTTGGAGTCGCGGCCGTTGCGCGAGGAGCCTACGCCCTTTTTATGTGCCATGACGGATTCTCCTTAGCTATTAGCCGGCGATGCCGGTGATTTGGATTTCGGTGTAGTACTGACGGTGACCCTGACGCTTCATGTGGTGCTTGCGGCGACGGAACTTGATGATCCGGACCTTGTCGGCGCGGCCGTGGGCCACGACTTTGGCGGTCACCGAGGCGCCCTTGAGCGCATCACCCAGCTTGATGCCGTCGGCATCGCCGAGCATCAGGATGTTGTCGAACTTGATCTCGCTGCCGGCTTCGACTTCGAGCTTCTCAACGCGCAGGGTTTCACCCTGAGCGACGCGGTACTGCTTACCGCCAGTTACCAGAACTGCATACATGACCAGACTTCCTCTGTAGTTATTGTGGTCGCCGTGCCCGCCATCGAGGGCGGACAGAAGCGGGATTTTACCGACACAACCCAGCCCGGGTCAACCCACCCCCTGCTCGGGAAAACCGTGTCTGAACAATCACCTGCCTACCGCCCAGTCTCAGCTTTTCGGACTGGCAAATGCGGTAATTGCCCCAAAATCACAAGGCCGCTAGGCTGATCGACTGCCGTCAGCTACGCCCCCCACTTCTGCCGCCGGCCTGCCGGCGGCGGTCCAATACGGATCTCCCATGGCGATGGATTTCATCCGCATCCGCGGTGCGCGGACGCACAACCTCAAGAACATCGACCTCGACCTGCCCCGCGACAAGTTGATCGTGATCACCGGCCTGTCCGGCTCGGGCAAGTCCTCGCTGGCGTTCGACACCATCTATGCCGAAGGCCAACGCCGCTACGTCGAGTCGCTGTCGGCCTACGCACGCCAGTTCCTGAGCGTGATGGAGAAGCCGGACCTGGACCACATCGAGGGCCTGTCCCCGGCCATCTCGATCGAGCAGAAGTCGACCTCGCACAACCCGCGCTCGACCGTGGGCACCATCACCGAGATCTACGACTACCTGCGACTGCTCTACGCCCGCGTCGGCAGCCCGCGCTGTCCGGACCACGGCTACCCGCTGGAAGCGCAGACGGTCAGCCAGATGGTCGACCAGGTGCTGGCGCTGGACCCCGAGCAGCGCTACATGCTGCTGGCCCCGGTCATCCGGGACCGCAAGGGCGAGCACGTGCAGGTGTTCGACCAGCTGCGCGCGCAGGGCTTCGTGCGCGTGCGGGTGGACGGCGAGCTGTACGAGATCGACGCGGTGCCGCCGCTGGCGCTGCGCCAGAAGCACACCATCGAGGCGGTGATCGACCGCTTCCGCCCGCGCGAGGACCTCAAGCAGCGCCTGGCCGAAAGCTTCGAGACCGCGCTCAAGCTGGGCGACGGCATGGCCTCGGTGCAGAGCCTGGACGACGCCAAGGCCACCCCGCAGCTGTTCTCCTCCAAGTACTCCTGCCCGGTCTGCGACTACGCGCTGCCGGAGCTGGAGCCGCGCCTATTCTCGTTCAACGCGCCGATGGGCGCCTGCCCGGGTTGTGATGGCCTGGGCATGGCCGAGTACTTCGACCCGTCGCGGGTGGTGATTCACCCGGAGCTGTCGCTGGCCGCCGGCGCGGTGCGCGGCTGGGACCGCCGCAACGCCTACTACTTCCAGCTGATCGCCTCGCTGGCCAAGCACTACAAGTTCGACGTCGACGCGCCGTGGCAGTCGCTGCCGGAAAGCGTGAAGCAAGCCGTGCTGTACGGCAGCGGCGAGGACCAGATCACCTTCACCTACTTCACCGAGGCCGGTGGCCGCAGCCAGCGCAAGCACCGCTTCGAGGGCATCATCCCCAACCTGGAACGCCGCTACCGCGAGACCGAATCGCCGGCGGTGCGCGAGGAGCTGGCCAAGTACATCAGCGAGCGGCCGTGCCCGGAGTGCAAGGGCGCGCGCCTGAACAAGGCCGCCCGCAACGTGTTCGTCGCCGACCGCCCGCTGCCCGAACTGGTGGTGATGCCGATCGACGAGGCCCTGACCTTCTTCAACCAGCTGACCCTGCCGGGCTGGCGCGGCGAGATCGCCACCAAGATCGTCAAGGAGATCGCCGAACGGCTGGGCTTTCTGGTCGACGTGGGCCTGGATTACCTCACCCTGGAGCGCAAGGCCGACACCCTGTCCGGCGGCGAGGCGCAGCGCATCCGCCTGGCCAGCCAGATCGGCGCCGGCCTGGTCGGCGTGATGTACGTGCTCGACGAGCCGTCCATCGGCCTGCACCAGCGCGACAACGAACGCCTGCTCGGCACCCTGACCCGCCTGCGTGACCTCGGCAACACGGTGATCGTGGTCGAACATGACGAAGACGCCATCCGCCTGGCCGACTACGTGCTGGACATCGGCCCCGGCGCGGGCGTGCACGGCGGCGAGATCGTCGGCCAGGGCTCGCTGCAGGACATCCTCGATGCGCCGCGCTCGCTGACCGGCCAGTACCTGTCGGGCAAGCGTGCCATCGAGATCCCGGCGCGCCGGCACAAGGCCAACCCGAAGATGACGCTGCACCTGCGCGGTGCCAGCGGCAACAACCTCAAGGGCGTGGACCTGGACATCCCGGCCGGCCTGCTGACCTGCATTACCGGCGTGTCCGGCTCGGGCAAGTCGACGCTGATCAACGACACCCTGTTCTCGCTGGCCGCCAACGAGATCAACGGCGCCTCGCACCCGATCGCGCCGTACAAGGAAATCGACGGCCTGGACCTGTTCGACAAGGTGGTGGACATCGACCAGTCGCCGATCGGCCGCACCCCGCGCTCGAACCCGGCCACCTACACCGGCCTGTTCACGCCGCTGCGCGAACTGTTCGCACAGGTGCCCGAGGCGCGTGCGCGCGGTTACTCGCCGGGCCGCTTCAGCTTCAACGTGCGTGGCGGCCGCTGCGAGGCCTGCCAGGGCGATGGCCTGATCAAGGTGGAGATGCACTTCCTGCCGGACGTGTACGTGCCCTGCGACGTCTGCCACGGCAAGCGCTACAACCGCGAGACGCTGGAGATCCTCTACAAGGGCTACAACATCAACGACGTGCTGGAGATGACCGTCGAGGATGCGTTGCGCCTGTTCGAACCGGTGCCGACCATCGCCCGCAAGCTGGAAACGCTGGTCGACGTGGGCCTGAGCTACGTCAAGCTGGGCCAGAGCGCGACCACGCTGTCCGGTGGTGAAGCGCAGCGCGTGAAACTGTCCAAGGAGCTCTCGCGCCGTGATACCGGGCGCACCCTGTACATCCTCGACGAGCCGACCACCGGCCTGCACTTCCACGACATCGAGGCCCTGCTCGGCGTACTGCACAAGCTGCGCGACGAGGGCAACACGGTGGTGGTGATCGAGCACAACCTGGACGTGATCAAGACCGCCGACTGGATCGTCGACCTCGGGCCGGAAGGCGGCCATCGCGGCGGCACCATCCTGGTCACCGGTACCCCCGAAGACGTGGCCGCGCATCCGGACTCGTACACCGGCCAGTTCCTGGCGCGGATGCTGCCGTCCACGCAGGCGCGCCCGGAGCAGCCGGCCGCAGTGGCCAACAAGCCCGATGCGCGCCCGCCGCGCAAGGAAAAGGCCGCCAAGAAGACGGCCACCAAGAAAGCCGCCGCCCCCCGCAAGAAGAAGGCCTCGTGATGAGCAGCGAACACAAGCAACTGGCCCGCGTACCGATCAGCGTGCGCTGGCGCGACATGGACTCCATGGGCCACGTCAACAACGCCAAGTACGTCTCCTACCTGGAAGAGGCGCGCGTGCGCTGGATGCTGGGCGTGGAAGGCGTGTCGATGAGCGACCGCATCGCACCGGTGGTGGCCAACACCAACATCAACTACCGCCTGCCGATCGTGTGGCCCAACGACATCGTGGTGGAACTGTTCGTCGAGCGGCTGGGCAACAGCAGCGTGACCATCGGCCATCGCATCGTCGACCAGCAGGACAGCAGCAAGCTGTACTCCGACGGCAATGTGGTCGTCGTGTGGATGGATACGCAAACCGGCAAGAGCGCGCCGTTGCCGGAACCGGTGCGGAACGCTTCGAGCTGAGTTGCCGTATGCATTGCTGGAATGAGGAAAGCCGCCCTTGGGGGCGGCTTTCCTTTTTCCGGCTGAAGCGCAGCAGCGCCCCCGTTACTTCAACGCCACCTTCGGGAAATCCACCGGCACATCCAGCGCCACGTTGATGTAGTTGGTGAACAGGTTGAGCGCGACGTGGGCCAGGATCTCCACGATCTGCCCGTCATCGAATCCGGCCCCACGCAGGTGCGCGACATCCGTGTCGGTGAGCTGCGCACGCTGCTCCACCACCTTCAACGCAAACGCCAGCGCCGCCGCGGTACGGGCATCACGGGAGCGACCAAGCTGCGCCTCGGCCATGTCGGTGGCGGTCGCGCCGGCCTGCTGGCCGAGCACGGTATGGGCAGCCAGGCAGTACTCGCATCGGTTGCGGTTGGCGATGGCCACGGCGATCTGCTCACCCAGGCGCGCGCCGAGCGTGCCCTTGCCCAAGGCACCGAAAGCGGCCCACATGCTCTGCAGTGCGGCCGGGGAGTTGGCAACGGCCTTGAACATGTTCGGGGTGGCGCCGAAGGCCTGCTGGATCTGGGCGAGCAGCGGCTGGCTGGCGGCGGGAGCGGATTGGGACTGAAGGCTGACACGGGACATGGTGATCTCCTGATCGGTGGGGTGGGACGCATCGGGCGGGCTGCCCGTGGAGCCAGTCTCCGCGACCCGGATGGATCATTTGATACGATTCGTACGTCAAACAAACCAATTGATACAAATGAGCACCACTCCCCCGATGGATCGGCTGGCCGGCATCCTGGACAACTTCCGCTTCCGGGCGCAGCTGTACCACTCGGGCCCCCTGTGCGGACTCACCCATTTCGACGCCGGCCAAGGCCATGCCTTCCTGCACGTGCTGCGCCGCGGCCAGCTCGAGGTCAGCCACCCCGGCCGCCGCGACCTGCCGGAGCGGATGCATTTCGATGTCCCCAGCCTGCTGTTCTATCCCCGTCCGCTGACCCACCGGTTCCACAACCCGCCCCGCGACGGTGCCGACTTCACCTGTGCCCGGCTGGATTTCGATGGCGGCATGGCCCATCCGCTGGTCCGGGGGCTGCCGCCACTGGTCGCGCTGCCACTGGACCGGGTACCCGGACTGGCGCTGTCACTGGAGCTGCTGTTCTGCGAAACCGACCAGGCACGCTGTGGACAGCGCCTGCTGACCGACCGCCTGTTCGAGGTCGTGGTCATCCAGTTGCTGCGCTGGTTGCTTGATCACCCGGAGGAAGCGTGCATCCGTCCCGGTTTCATCACCGGCCTGTCCGAGCCGCGGCTGGCCCGTGCGCTGGTAGCGATGCATGACACGCCGGGCCATCCATGGACACTGGCACGCATGGCCGAACGCGCCGGCATGTCACGCACCGCCTTCGCCAACACCTTCCGCGCGTGGGTCGGGCAGACCCCGGCCGACTACCTGACCGATTGGCGCATCGCGCTGGCGCAACGCGACCTGCGGCGTGGCCGGCCGATCACCGCGCTGGCCGAAGAGCTGGGGTATGCCAATGCCTCGGCGCTGTCCCGCGCCTTCGCTGCGAAGGTGGGCGCCTCACCGCGCGACTGGATGAAGCAGGTGCGGCACGCCCACCAGGCGGCTCCCGGCCCGGACGCGGATCCCGCTGCGTGGGACGGTCAGGGCTGCCCCGGCGCCTGACGCCGCACCTGCAAGGTGCCATCCACCTTGGTCCCGTCCTCCAGGCTCAGCCGCAGGGGCACCCGCGTGCCCTCGGCCAGCGTCAGCGCAGGCTGCATCAGCATCAGGTGCAGGCCACCGGGCTTGAGCTCCACCGTCGCCCCGGCCGGGATCGGCAACCGCGCCACCTCGCGCATTCGACTGACCCCCTGCACCTGCGTGGTTTCATGCAACGACACCTCGCCAAACGCGCGGCTGCCTGCGGCCACCACCACCACCTCGGTACGGCAGTCGTTGCGGAGGCGCGCGTAGCCGGCCGTCATCGGCAGGGCGCCCGGTGGCAGCCGCGCCCAGCCATCGGTGATCGTCACGCAGGCCGGCGCGCGCGTTTGAGCTGCGGCGCCGAACCCACACAGGCCCAACAGTACGCACACGAATGGTTTGGTTATCATCGAAACCACGACTCCCTGCCGTACGAGAAACCGCAGCATGACCACGCTCATCGAAGTGATCAACCATGGCCCCATCCGCGAACTGCGCCTGGCCCGGCCGCCGGTCAACGCGCTGGACACCGAGCTTTGCCGGTCGCTGATCGCCGCGCTGAGCCAGGCCATGGCCGAGGACGTGCAGGGCATCGTGCTGTCCGGCAGCGAACGTATCTTCACCGGCGGCATGGACGTGCCGTACCTGCTGCGCCATGGCCAGGACAAGCACAAGCTGCTGGACAGCTGGCAGGCCTTCTTCGGCGCCGCCCGCACGCTGGCCGAAAGCCGCATCCCGGTGGCGGCGGCATTGACCGGCCACTCGCCGGCCGGCGGCTGCGTGCTGGCGCTGTGCTGCGATTACCGGGTGATGGCACGCAGCGTCGACCCGGCCAAGCCCTATGTGATCGGCCTGAACGAAGTACAGGTCGGCCTGGTCGCGCCGGAAGGCATCCAGCGCCTGATGCGGCGCGTGGTCGGCACCCACCGTGCCGGCGTGCTGCTGGCCGGCGGCCAGCTGGTCACCGCCGAGCGGGCGCTGGAGATCGGCCTGGTCGATGAACTGGCCAATGGTGCCGATGCGGTCGTCGCGCAGGCGGTTGCCTGGCTGCAGGCACAGCTCAAGCTGCCGCGCCAGCCGATGCTGCAGACCCGCGCCATCGCCCGCGCCGACCTGCACGACGCCATGCAACCGGAGCACATCCAGCTTGAGCGGTTCGTCGAGGCCTGGTACTCGGCCGACGCCCAGGGCGCGCTGCAGGCGCTGGCCGCACGCCTGGGCAAGAACTGAGCCCCGCCGGCGGGCGGCGCGCTGCCGCCCGTTATAATCGCGGCCTGTCGAACCGAAGGCCGCCGTCTTGTCCGCCAATGCCGAACCCGTTGTCCCCGAACTGATTGACCTGTTGTCGCTGGAGCGGCTGGAGGACAACCTGTTCCGTGGCCAGAGCCGCGATATCGGCACCAAGTACGTGTTCGGCGGGCAGGTGTTGGGACAGGCGCTGGCCGCCGCCCAGGCCACCATCGACAACGGCCGCCACGTGCATTCGCTGCATGCCTATTTCCTGCGTGCCGGCAACATCGACCACCCGATCATCTACGACGTGGACCGCACCCGCGATGGCGGCAGCTTCTCGGTGCGCCGTGTCACCGCGATCCAGCACGGCAAGGTGATCTTCTTCTGCGCGGCCTCCTTCCAGCAGGCCGAACGCGGCGCCGAGCACCAGCACAAGATGCCGGAGGTGCCGGCACCGGAAGACATCGAGCCCAACCGCCCGCTGCCGGCCGACGTGCTCGAGCGGCTGCCGGTGAAGGTGCAGCGCTGGCTTTCGCGCGGCGGCCCGTTCGAGTTCCGCCATGTCTATCCGCGCGACGAACTGCACCCGCCCAAGCGCCCGCCCTACCACCAGGTGTGGCTGCGACTGAACGAAAAGGTCGGCGATGCACCGGAGCTGCACCAGGCATTGCTGGCCTATGCCTCCGACTTCCACCTGCTCGGCACCGCCACCTTCCCGCACGGCATCAGTTACTACCAGCCGCACGTGCAGATGGCCTCGCTGGACCATGCCATCTGGTTCCATCGCCCGTTCCGGGTCGACGACTGGCTGCTGTACTCGCTGGACAGCCCGAGCGCACAGGACGCGCGCGGCCTGGCGCGGGGCCAGTTCTTCACCCGTGACGGCGTGCTGGTGGCCAGCACCGCGCAGGAAGGCTTGATCCGCGTCACGCCTTCCACCGGCGCCGACGGCGGCAAGGAGTAAGCCATGCGCAAGATCTTCAGCAGCCAGCGCGTGGAGAACGCCGAGGCGGTGGCGCAGATGCTGCGCGATGCCGACATCGAGGTCCGCGTCACCAACGGCCACTCGTACCACAGCAAGCGCCGCGGCCAGTTCAGTTACCTGGACAAGAGCGACGGGACCAACCATCCCGCGGTGTGGGTGGTGCATGCCAATGACCAGCCGCGTGCGCGCGAGATCCTGCGCGGCGCCAACCTGCTGCAGACCACCCGTACCGACCATCCCGTCGCCGAGTACGCCTTCCGCGAAATGCCGCAGCAGGAAAGCGGCGGCCGCGGCTGGGCATGGCGCATCCGCATCATCCTGCTGGCGGTGATCGCCGGCGTGGTGCTGCTGATGATGCTGCGCCGGCAGGCCGCGCCCACCCCGCCAGCACCGGCGCCCGCCCCGCAGGCCCAGCCCGCGGCGCCGCAGGCGCCGGAGGAGGTACGCGTGCGGATCCAGCCGACCACCGCGCCGGACGCCGGCAAGAAATAGCCCGGATCCGAAACGGGGAAGCGCCAGTGCCACCACCCTGCCCGGCCTTCTCCCTGTTTCCCCGTCCCCGGTCACATCCAGCGCTGGCCTGCGTCATGTATTGCGAACCCCGAGGGAAGCGCCCATGACCACCGCCACGCTGGACACCCTGCTGCAACAGGAACTGCCCGCCGCCCGCCGCGGCTGCACCCGCTCCTACGGGCGCATCGTGCTGGGTTGCCAGAACACGGTGACCGCCATCGCCCTGGCGATCACCCGCGACGTGCAGGCCAGCGAGGACATCGCCCAGGAGGCCTTCATCAAGGCCTGGCAGCAGCTCAACCAACTCAACAACGGCGCCAGCTTCCTGCCGTGGCTGCGCCAGATCACCCGCAACCTGGCCCGGGACTGGCTGCGAGCCAACCACAACCGCCCCCTCAGCGGCGAGGCGGCCGAGATCGCCATCGGCATGGCCGCCGACCCCGCACCGGATGCGGTCGAGGCAATGAGCCGCGTCGAAGAGGAACTGGTCGCCGAGGAAATCATCTCGGCCCTGCCCGAGGACAGCCGCGAGACCCTGCTGCTGTTCTACCGCGAAGGACAGAGCTCGCAGCAGGTCGCACGGCTGCTGGGCCTGAGCGATGCCGCCGTGCGCAAGCGCTTGTCGCGTGCCCGCGCCACCGTGCGCGACGAACTGCTCAAGCGCTTCGGCGAGTTCGCCCGCAGCACCGCGCCGGGCACAGCCTTTGCCGCGGCGGTCTGCTCGACGGTGATGCTGGCCGCGCCCGGCACCGCCAGCGCCATCGTGGTCGGCACCGCCGCCGGCGCCGGCAAGCTGGGGGCCAGTGGCCTGGGCACGACCACCCTCGGAGGCGGTGCCGCCGCCGGCACGCTCGGGGCGACGGTGAACACCCTGATGCCCAACTCCCACGACATCCTGCTGGTCATCGGCAGCATCGCGTTCGGCATGCTGTCGGCCTACCTGTCCAGCCTCTACCTGCTGCGCTATGCCGAGACCGCGCAGGAGCGCACGCAGTTGCGCCGTTTCCTGCGCCTGCATGTCACCACCGCCTTCCTGTTCTGCACCAGCACGATGGCGACGGTGCTGCTGCGGATGGGCCCCTTGCCCGGGGTGCTGGTCATCGCCGTGGGCATGACCGTGCTGAACTACCAGTACCTGGTCAGCCTGCCGCGGGTGATGGCACCGATGCTGGCGCGCGACGCCGCGCGCCACGGCCGCCGTGGCCCGACCTGGGTCTATCGCAGCCTGTTCGGCCGCAGCGCGGTGGTTGGCGCGTCGCTGCTCGTGGTGGTCGCGGTGGTGTACGCCTTGATGGGCAACTGAGGCCGGACATGAAACACCCCCGCTGTTGCCAGCGGGGGTGCTGTCGATCGGCGCCTCTCCGGAAGGGTTACTTCGCAGCCGGAGCCTGCGGCGGCATCGGACCGCGCGGGCCGCGCGACCGCTCCTTGCCGCGTGCTGCGTCCAGTTCGGCCTGGCTCAACTTGCCGTCCTTGTCGGTGTCGGCCTGGGTGAACCATTCGGTGCGGCGCTGCTCGGCGCGGGCCTGGCGGTCGGCCTGGTCGATGAAGCCGTCCTTGTTGACGTCGAGACGGTCGAAGTGGGCCCGGTACTCGGCAGCGCTGATCCGGCCGTCGTTGTCGGTGTCCATGCCGCGCAGCATGAAGCCATCACGTCCGCCATGGCCCGCATGGCCATGGCCGCCCCGGCCATGCCGGTCGGCGAAACGCGGGGCCGGCAGCTCCTCGCGCGACAGCTTGCCATCCTTGTTCTTGTCCAGCTCGTCGAAGCGCTGGGCCAGGCGCGGATGCGAGGCGGCTTCCTGGCGATCGATCACGCCATCACCGTTGGCATCCATGCGCGGCGGCGTGGGTCGCTGGCCGGCGGGACTGGCAGCCAGTGCAACACCGGTGGCCGACGTGGCCAGCAGCAGGGCCAGCAGGAGGAAGGGCTTGCGTTGGGTCATGGTGCGACTCCGTTGGTGGAAGAACGGACGCGACAGTGCGTCCTCGCTACCGTCAACGCGCGGGGGAAACACCGGTTGACGTCTCCACCGGCGATATTCATCGGGCAGACAGACGCAGGTTCTGCGACGACGCGGGGCTATGCTTGCCCCATGGCAGTACATGACGAAACCAATCAGGAACTACGCCTGTTCCAGACCGGGGAACACCCCTGCGGCTACTGGCCGGAGCGGCAGGCGCGCGATCTCGTGCTCGACCCCCAGGACGAGCGCCTGGGCACGCTGTACCCGATGGCCTTGAGCTGGGGCTTCCGCCGCTCCGGCGACTTGGTCTACCGCCCGCACTGCCAGAACTGCCGTGCCTGCGTGCCGGTGCGCATCCCGGTGGCGCGCTTCGCGCCGGACCGCAGCCAGCGCCGCTGCCTGGCCCGCAACGCCGACCTGGAATGCCGGGTGCTGCCGGCCGAACGCACGGACGAGCAGTTCGCGCTCTACCAGCGCTACCTGCAGCACCGCCATGCCCGTGGCGGCATGGACGACCATGGCCCACACGAGTTCGACCAGTTCCTGATCGGCAGTTGGTCGCACGGGCGCTTCATGGAGATCCGCAGCCCGACCGTGGACCACCAGCGCGGCCGGCTGCTGGGCGTGGCGGTGACCGACGTCACCGAACTTGGCCTGTCGGCGGTGTACACCTTCTTCGACCCGGAGCAGGACAAGCGCAGCCTGGGCACCTTCGCGATCCTGCAGCAGATTGCCTGGGCCCAGCGCGGTGGCCTGCCCCACCTGTACCTGGGCTACTGGATCCACGGCCATCGCAAGATGGACTACAAGCGCCGCTACCATCCGCTGGAGTATTTCGACGGGCGGCACTGGCGGCAGGCCGATCCGGGGAACGAAGCGTTGCAGTCTTGATTTGAATTTAACCAAAGTTCACGCAAAGTTACGCCCGTCGCCGCGGACCTCGCGGCGGCCAAAAGGAAGAACCCCTGTCCAACTGGAGCTATGCGTGAAGATCAAGATCCTGGCTGTTGCCGCTTTTGCCGTCCTGTCCCTGGCCGCCTGCAAGAAGGCCGAGACGCCTGCCGACCCGGCAGCCCCCGCAGCTCCGGCCGCCTCCGCCCCGGCCGCCGTCACCCCGGCGCCGACCACCGACACCGTTGATGCCGGCACCGGCGTCCCGGAATGCGACCAGTACCTGGAGAAGGTCTACGCCTGCATCAGCGACAAGGTTCCCGAAGCCCAGCGCGACATGATGAAGCAGGGCATCGAGCAGTCGAAGAACGCCTGGAAGGGCATCTCCGACAAGACCGCCCTGGCCGCCCAGTGCAAGACCGCCATGGACCAGGCCAAGACCAGCTTCGGCGCCATGGGCTGCACGTTCTGATCCCACGCTGAGCCGGACCTCGGACGCCCCGCCCCCGCGGGGCGTTCGTATTTCTCGTACCGGTCATGAGGTCGTGAGAAAATGCCCGGATGCGCATTCCCACTTTCCTGCTCCCCATGACCCTGCTGCTGGCAGCCTGTTCCACCTCCGCGAACACCGCCAGCGTGCCCTCCTCCGCCGACCACCTGCGGCTGGCCACGTACAACACCTCGCTGTACTCCGACGAGGAAGGTGGCCTGATCCGCGAACTGCAGGGCGACAGCGCCCATGCACGCAAGATCGCCGCGGTGCTGCAACAGGCGCGCCCGGACCTGGTGCTGCTCAACGAGTTCGACTTCGACCCGGCCCACCGGGCCGCCGAGCTGTTCCAGCAGCGCTACCTCGAAGTGGCCCAGCCCGGTGGCGGCGAACCGCTGCACTACCCCTACCGCTACCTGGCACCGGTCAACACCGGCGTGCCCAGCGGCCTGGACCTGGACAACAACGGCAGCGTCGGCGGCACCGGCCGCGAGCGTGGCAACGATGCGTGGGGCTACGGCCTGCACCCGGGCCAGTACGGCATGCTGGTGCTGTCCCGCTACCCCATCGACGAGAAGCACGTACGCAGCTTCCAGCTGCTGAAGTGGAGCGCCATGCCCGGCGCGCTGCGCCCGATCGAGCCGGGCACCGGCAAATCGTTCTGGCCCGATGCGGTGTGGTCACAGCTGCGCCTGTCGTCCAAGTCGCACTGGGACGTGCCGGTGGAAACCCCGCTGGGCACCGTGCATGTGCTGGCCTCCCACCCCACCCCGCCGGTGTTCGATGGCAAGGAGAAGCGCAACGCCGCGCGCAACCATGACGAGCTGCGGCTGTGGAAGGACTATCTCGATGGCGGCAACGACGCCTGGCTGTGCGACGACCAGGGCCGCTGCGGCGGGCTGGCCGCCGATGCGCGGTTCGTGATCGTCGGCGACATGAACAACGACCCGGTCGATGGCGACGGCCGCCACGACGCCATCCTCGAACTGCTCGAGCATCCGCGCGTGCTGCGCTACCCCACGCCGAGCAGCGAGGGCGCGCGCGAGACCAGCCTGGCCTATGCCGAAAAGGGCCTGGTCCGACGCGGCGCACCGCAGCACGCCACCGGTGATTTCGGCCCGCGCTCGGGCACGATGCGCCTGGACTACGTGCTGCCATCCACGGGTTTCAGCTACATCGGCAGCGGCGTGTTCTGGCCGGCCAACGCCAGCCCCGAGGCGAAGATCGCCGACGGCAGCGACCACCATCTGGTCTGGGTGGACGTGCGCTGAGGGCTTACGGAAAACGCCGGCGGAAGCCGGCGTTTTTTGTTGCGGCAAGACCAAAAGCTTACCCCTCCCCCGTCCTACCCTTGGCTGCGCCATAGGGAGGCGGCGGTTCTGCGCGGCGCTTCAGGCTGCAACGAACCCTGCTTTTGCCCCACCCTTTGGCACAACCAAGGGGAGGGTTCGGGAGGGGGCTCCAAAAACGCGCTCAGCTCAGCGCAACTCAATCCCGATCGCAGCCGCCGCATCGCGCGCGATCGCACGCGCCTGGTCCACGTCGGCCGCGCGCGCCAGGGTGACGCCGACGCGGCGCTGGCCCTGCACCATCGGCTTGCCGAACAGGCGCAGCGCCGAATCCGGGTGCAACAGCGCTTCGGCCACGTTGCTGAAGAACGGCACGCCATTGCCCTGCGCCAGCATCGCGCACGAGGCCGATGCGCCGTGGTGACGGATCA
This sequence comes from Stenotrophomonas sp. ATCM1_4, assembly GCF_004348115.1. Lineage (GTDB taxonomy): Bacteria > Pseudomonadota > Gammaproteobacteria > Xanthomonadales > Xanthomonadaceae > Stenotrophomonas > Stenotrophomonas capsici. The sequence continues at coordinate 2,349,567 of NZ_QPFB01000001.1, forward strand.
CCGGGATCGGCAGGCCCAGGATCGCGCGGGCATGCAGCGCGAACTCACTCAGCTCCTGCGATACCAGCGTGACCAGGCCGGTGTCGTGCGGACGCGGCGAGACCTCGCTGAACCAGACATCGTCGCCCTTCACGAACAGCTCCACGCCGAACAGGCCCCAGCCACCGAGGTCGTCGGTGATGGCGCGGGCAATCTGCTGCGCGCGCTCCAGCGCCTTGGGCGACATCGCCTGCGGCTGCCAGCTTTCGCGGTAGTCACCGTCGCGCTGCAGGTGCCCAACCGGATCGCAGAACGACGTGCCGCCGGCATGGCGCACAGTCAGCAGGGTGATCTCGTACTCGAAGTCGATGAAGCCCTCGACGATGCAGCGACCGGCACCGGCGCGGCCCCCGGTCTGCGCGTAGTCCCACGCCGGGCCGATGTCGGCCTCGCTGCGCAACGTGCTCTGGCCCTTGCCCGAGGACGACATCACCGGCTTGACCACGCACGGCAGGCCGATCGCGGCCACCGCATCGCGGTATTCGGCCTCGGTATCGACGAAACGGTACGGCGAGGTCGGCAGGCCCAGCGTCTCGGCCGCCAGCCGGCGGATGCCCTCGCGGTCCATGGTCAGGCGCGCGGCGCGGGCGGTCGGGATCACCCGCAGGCCCTGTTCGGCTTCCAGCTGCACCAGGGTTTCGGTGTGGATGGCCTCGATCTCCGGCACGACCAGATGCGGCTGCTCCTGGGCAATCACGGCCTTCAGCGCCGCCGGGTCGAGCATGTCCAGCACGTGGCTGCGGTGCGCCACCTGCATGGCCGGCGCATCGGCATACCGGTCGGCGGCAATCACTTCCACCCCGAAGCGCTGCAGCTCGATGGCGACTTCCTTGCCCAGTTCACCGGAGCCGAGCAGCAGGACACGGGTGGCGGAGGGCGACAGCGGGGTACCGAGCGTGGTCATCAGGCGATTCCGGGGGCAGGACCAAAAGGGATGCACATTCTAGGCAAGCCGGCCCCTGGGCGGGGCCGCGCGCGCCGCACCGCCAGGCGGCACGGGGTTCCGTCCACCACCCCGCTTCCGGGTGCCAATCCCGGCCGTCCGCGGGGCACTTGCGGATTGATATCAATTTGATATCTTCGCGCTCAACCACCACGGAAGACGTGCCATGAAAGAGAAGCCTCTCAGTTCGCTGTCCGGTATCCCCACCCTGCTTGGCACCCTCGCCCTGATGCTGGCGGGCACGGTCGCCATCATCTTCGCCGTGGTCCTGACCAAATCCGGCCTGGGCGGCGGCGGGTTGATGGTGCTTGCCGGCATCGTGCTGGTGACCGTCGGCATCTTCCTCAGCTGCGGCCTGTACATGGTCCAGCCCAACCAGGCCGCGGTGCTCAGCCTGTTCGGCAAGTACGTCGGCACGGTCAAGGACAACGGCCTGCGCTGGAACAACCCCTTCCTGACCAAGCGCAAGGTCAGCCAGCGCGTGCGCAACTTCGAGAGCGGCAAGCTCAAGGTCAACGAGCTGGACGGCTCGCCCATCGAGATCGCCGCGGTCATCGTCTGGCAGGTGGTCGATGCCTCCGAAGCGGTCTACAACGTCGATGACTACGAGAGCTTCGTGCACATCCAGTCCGAGTCGGCGCTGCGCGCAATGGCCACCAGCTACCCCTACGACCAGCACACCGACGGGCAGCTGGCCCTGCGCAGCCATGCCAGCGAGATCTCCCAGCACCTGAAGGACGAGTTGGCCGAACGCCTGGCCGATGCCGGCGTGCAGGTGCTCGATGCCCGCATCAGCCACCTGGCCTACGCGCCGGAAATCGCCCAGGCCATGCTGCAGCGCCAGCAGGCCAGCGCGGTGATCGCCGCACGCACGCAGATCGTGGCCGGTGCCGTCGGCATGGTCGAGATGGCCCTGGTCGAACTGCAGAAGAACGCCGTGGTCGAGCTGGACGAGGAGCGCAAGGCGCACATGGTCAGCAACCTGCTCACCGTGTTGTGCTCGGACCGCGGCACCCAGCCGATCGTCAATGCCGGCTCGCTATACTGAGGACCTCCCGTTGAATGCCCTTGCCCCCCTGATCATCGCCGCCACCGGCATCCCCGCCCTGTGCTTCGCCGCCTGGAGCGGCCGCCCCGGCACCGTGCATGCGCGCGGGCTGGGGCTGCGCTGGGCATTGATCGCGCTGTGCCTGTTCGTCGGCGCGGTTGGCGTATACCTGGCCGGCGACAACCGCAACATCGCCTACGGCGTGGTGATCGCGCTGGTGATCGCGGTCAACGCGCTGGGCATCTCGCTGGTGGTGCACCTGCGCCGCGAGCGCAACGGAGTCCCCCGCAAGTGAGTGAGAAGAAGGCCTACCCGCTGCGCATCAACGCCGACGTACTGGCGGCGGCCCAGCGCTGGGCCGACGACGAGCTGCGCAGCCTCAACGCGCAGATCGAGTACGTGATCCGCGACGCCCTGCGCAAGGCCGGGCGTCTTCCCAGACCCGACGCTGACACGAAACAGGAAGACCCATGAGCAAGCAATGGAAGTACCTCGTCGTTGAAGTGAAGACCGGCCTGATGGGCGGCTTCAGGCATGAAGCACTGCAGGAAGAACTGGACAAGCAGGGCCGGCTCGGCTGGGAACTGGTCAACGTCGTGCACGCCACGCCGACGATCTCCTCGCCCACGCTTGTGTTCAAGAAGGAGCAATGATGAACACCGTGACGGCCTGGATTGCCGCGGCGATGCTCACCCTGTCCGGCAGTGCGTTCGCGGCGGAGCCGGAGGCATTGGCCACGCGCCTGCTCGACCAGCTCGATGCCGGCCAGTACGCCCAGGCCGAGGCCATGTTCTCGGCGCAGATGAAGGCCGCGGTGCCGGCCGACAAGCTCCGTGCGGTCTGGGAGTCGCTGCCGGCGCAGATGGGAGCCGCCACCGGCCGGGGCGATGCACGCACCAGCGAAGCCGACGGCGTGCGCATCGTGGTCATCCCGTTGCAGTACGCCAACGGCGCACTGCAGGCACGGGTTGCCCTGGACAGCGATGACCGGATCACCGGCTTCCTGGTCCAGCCGGCCGGCCCGCCAGCGGCCGCCGCGCCGGCCGCCGATGCGGCCTTCATCGAGCAGGACTTCCAGGTGCCTGCCAGTGCAGCGGGCAAGGCCGCCCTGCCCGGCACGCTGGCCCTGCCCAAGGGCAAGGGCCCGTTCCCGGCGCTGGTGCTGGTGCATGGCTCCGGCCCGCAGGACCGCGACGAAACCATCGGTTCCAATCGCCCGTTCCTGGACATCGCGCGCGGCCTGGCCGCACAGGGCATCGCGGTGCTGCGTTACGAGAAGCGCACCCGTGCACGCCCACAGGAGTTCCAGGGCGCCTTCACCGTCGATGACGAAACCACCAACGATGCCGCTGCCGCGGTGCAGGCCCTGACGGCCACGCCCGGCATCGATCCGCAACAGGTCTACCTGCTTGGCCACAGCCAAGGCGGCCTGCTCGCCGGCCGGATCGCCAGGGCCACCGACGGCAAGCTGGCCGGGCTGATCCTGCTGGCCGCACCGGTGCGGCCGATCCTGGACATCCTGGCCGAGCAGAACCGCTACATGGCCAACCTCGACGGCAGCGTCAGCGCCGAAGAGCAGGCGCAACTGGTCGCACTGGACGCCGCCATCGCCCAGGTCCGGCGCGATCCCGACGCCACGCTGATGAACCTGCCCGGACGCTTCTGGCAACAACTGGAACAGGTCGACCCGGTCGCCGATGTCCGCGCCAGCGGCCTGCCGGTGCTGCTGTTGCAGGGCGGGCAGGACTTCCAGGTGGTCGATGCCGAGTGGCAGCTGTGGCGCAAGGGCCTGCAGGGCGAACGCTACCGGTTCCATCACTACCCCGCGCTCAATCACCTGGCCATCCGTGCCAGCGGCAAGCCGGCGCTGCAGGACTACCAGCAGCCCGGTCACGTCGATGCTGTGCTGATCAACGACATCGCGCAGTGGATCAAGGCGCAATGAGCAAAGTGCCCCTCGCAGCCGGCGAAGAACTGCAGTCGATCAAGGTCGCCTCCCCCAGCCGCGGCGCGCTGTGGTGGCTGTGGGGACCGATCCTGCTGGCGATCAGCATCGAACCACTGATCCGCCTGTTTGCTGGCAAGGCTGCGGTCACCGCGGCCTTCGCTTCGTGGGGTCCGCTGGTGGTGATGCCATTGATCACCCTCGCCTTGTCCCTGCTGTGCCAGCGCCGCGCGATCACCCTCGGCAACGGCCAGCTGGATATCGTCAGCACGCTGTACCGCAAACGCGTCCCGTTGACATCATTGCGCCTGGAGCGCGCCCGGGTGGTGAACTTCGACGAGCACCCCGAGTTAAAGCCGGGCAATAAAAGCAACGGCGTCCAGTTCCCGGGTTTTCGCTCCGGCCATTTCCATATGGGCGATGGCGGCAAGGGCTTCTGCCTGATCACCGACAACCGGCGTGTGCTGATCCTGCCGTTGCGCGATGGCTCCACGCTGATGCTCAGCCCCGAGCAGCCCCGGGCACTGCTCGATGCGCTGCGCCATCTGGTCGAGCGCCCCGCGCGGCCCTAAGCTGCGGGGATGCGCAACGCCCCCCATCTCCTGATCAACACCCCGGATATCGAAATCTGGCCCGGCGGGTTGCTGCACGCACGCAGCAACCACGATGCACGTGTGCTGGCGCGGGCCAGCCATGTCCTGCGCCGCAAGCAGGACGGGCGCTACCTCGCCGCGCAGCTTGCCGGCGGGCTGATGCCCCTGCTCCCCCGCCTGGCCGATGCCGCCGGCATCAACGAAGCCCTGGCCGCGCTGGACACCCGCCTCACCCAACCGGCACGCATCCCGCCGCCGCCGGGCACGCTTCCGCTGGACCGCCTGCAGCAGCGCCTGGACCAGCTCGGCCTGGATGAGCTCCGCTATGCCGAACGCACCGGTCTGGCACTGGTGGCCGAACCCGCACACCTGGCATTGGCCGGCTTCGACCGCTACCGCCGCCCCCTGTGGCTCACCCGTGCCGCGGCGCGCGCGTGGCAGCGCCTGCAGCAGGCCGCCGCGGTCGACGGCATCGCCCTGGAGGCGATTTCCGGGTACCGCAGCCATGCCTACCAGCTGGGCATCTTCGAGCGGAAGCAGGCGCGCGGGCTGTCGGTGGAACAGATCCTCACCGTCAATGCCGCACCAGGCTACAGCGAACACCACGGCGGCAACGCGCTGGACATCAGCAGCCCCGGCGAGCCGGCCGCCGAGGAATCCTTCGAGCACACGGCCGCGTTCGCATGGTTGCAGCTGCACGCCGCCACGTTCGGCTTCCACATGAGCTATCCCCGCGACAATCCGCACGGCATCGTCTACGAGCCGTGGCATTGGTGCCTTGCCAGCCGTGACGACGCACCGAACTGATCCGCGCCGCCGCGCGGTGCTGCAGGGCACGCTGTCGGCAGGCCTGCTTGGCGGCTTGACGGCGTGCCGTCGCGACGCCGGGCAGCCGCAGGCGAGCGATGTGGCGCAACTGGACCAGACCCGGATCGCCGGCACGCTGCACCCCACCGGCAGCGCCGGCATTGCCGCGGCACTGCGCCGTTGGCCCGGGGTGGTCTGCATCGCAGGCGGCCGCTACAGCATGGGCGGGCAGACCCGCGAACCGGACGCGCTGCAGCTGGACATGACCACGATGAACCGCCTGGTCTGGCTGGACACCGCCCACCGGCGGGTGCGCGTGCAGGCCGGCATGCGCTGGCGAGAACTGCAGGCGTTGATCGACCCGCACGACCTGTCGGTCAAGGTCATGCAGAGCTACAGCAACTTCTCCATCGGCGGATCGGTCTCGGTCAACTGCCATGGCCGCTACATCGGCAATGGTGCGTTGGCTGGCACGGTGCGCGCCCTGCAACTGGTCACCGCGGCCGGTGAAACGCTGGAGCTCTCGCGCATGCAGCAGCCGGAGCTGTTCGCCGCGGTGATCGGCGGGTACGGCGGGCTCGGCGTGATCACCGAGGTCGAACTCGACCTGACCGACAATGAAGTGATCGCGCGCAAGGTCGAGCAGGTTGCACTGGCCGACTATCCGGACTGGTTCCAGGCGCAGGTGCTCGGCCGGGACGACGTGGTGCTGCACAACGCCGACCTGATCCCCCCGGACTTCGACAGGCCCCTGGCGATCAGCTGGCGCCGCAGCCATGCGCCGCTCACCGACCCGCTGCGGCTGATACCCGGCCAATCCAGCTACCCCAAGCAGCAGAACATGATCTGGGCCGCTTCCGAGCTGCCGGGAGGCGACCAGCTGCGCGACGTCTACCAGACCCGGCAATTGCTGACCCAGCCACGCGTGATCCGGCGCAACCTGGAGGCCAGCCTGGACGCGACCGCGCTGGAACCCCGCACGCGACGCATGTCGTCCTATCTGCTGCAGGAGTACTTCGTCCCGATGTCGGCCTTCGCATCGTTCGCACGGGCGATGACGCGCATCCTGCGCGAGGGCGAGGCCAATGCGCTGAACATCTCGGTCCGGCACGCACCGGCGGACACCACCTCGCTGATGCGCTGGGCGCGCGAGGACGTGTTCTGCTTCGTGCTGTACCACAAGCAGCGCAACTGGAATGCGGCCGAGCAGAACACCCGTCGCTGGACCCGGCAGCTGATCGCCGCCGCGCTGGCGCATGGCGGTTGTTACTACCTGCCCTATCGCCTGCATGCCACGCTGGCGCAGTTCCGCAGCGCTTACCCGCAGGCGCCCCGCTTCGCCGCGATCAAGCGCCAGGTGGATCCGGACAACCGCTTCCGCAACCTGCTGTGGGACCGCTATCTGCCGCACGGCTGATCCCCGTGGGGGCGGCCTCCACGAACGACGGAACTGCACCGGGCGAGGCAACTGCCCGGCGGCAGCGAAGCGGCGCGAGTCACGCCGTGAATCCTGACCGGGACCGGGAGCCTGCCCACTTCGCGGCCGAAGCCGCCCCTACCGGCGGTGCTCAATCCTGAGAGCGGTTGGTGGCCGGCTTCGGATCAACGCTGAAGTCCGCGATCCGCCACAGGTACAGGCTGGCGTAGGTGCGGTACGGCCCCCAGCGCTCGCCCCGTTCGGCCAGCGCCTTGGGCGTCGGCATCGCCCCGGCCTTGTCCACGCGCTGTGCACCCTTGCGGATGCCCAGGTCATCGATCGGCAGGATGTCCGGCCGGCCCAACCGGAACATCAGCATCATCTCCACCGTCCAGCGCCCGATGCCGCGCACCGGCACCAAGGCCCGGATGATGTCCTCATGGTCCATCGTCGACATCTGCCGCAACGTCGGCAGTTCGCCGGCGGCCTCGCGCCGGGCCAGGTCACGCAGCGCCAGCGACTTGTTGCCGGACACGCCGCACGCGCGCAGCCCGGCATCATCGATCAACGACAAGGTATCGGCGTGCAGGCGCCGGCTGCCGATGGCCGCCTCCACCCGGCCCACGATCGTGGAGGCCGCCTTGCCGCTGAGCTGCTGGAACAGGATCGCGCGCGCCAGCGCATCGACCGGGTCGAACGATCGCTTCCAGCCATCCGGCGCCGGCAACGGCCCCAGCCGGCGGATCCAGCCGGCCAGCTTCCGATCACTGCGCTGCAGGTGCGCCAGCGCCTGATCGACATCGAAACCACGCGCATGACGCGGCATGGGGTCAGCGCTTCAGCGCACTGAGCGCCAGCAGCACCCAGCCCCCCATCAGGGTCGTGCCGCCGGCCGGTGCAAGCGTGGTCGGCCACAGCGCCAGCACGTTGCCGGCCAGGCTGCCGGAGAACAGCAGCGTCCCCAGCAGCAGCACATACAGCGCGACCCGCGCGAGACCGTTCAACGACGACCCGCCCAGCACCGCCAGCACCGCGCCATGGCCCAACGCATACAGCGCGGCGGTGTTCAGGTGCGACTGCGCCAACGGCTCGCTCACGCCGTGCGAGGCATAGGCCGACAGCCCGATCGCCACGGCCGCCAGCAAGCCGCCACAGAACGCCAGGAAAGAAGGTTTACGCGAACGTCGTTCCTGTCCAAGCATGTGCCTGCTCCCGTCTGCGGGCCGGCCGGGCCGGCCAAAAAAAACGCGCCGCAGGGAGCGGCGCGTTTTCGTGTATCACTTCACCAGCAACATCCGGCCGCTTACTTGACGGCCCAGTAGATGTCGTAGGTGCCGTCGGTGGTGAACGCCTTGTCCACGCCACCCTTCCACGACTCGTACGGACGATCCACCACTTCGTTGCCCATGGTGGTTGCCCAGGCACGCAGCGCGTTGCGGGCGACATCCAGGCCAGCCATGTGGCCGGTGTAGGCAGCGGTGGCAGCACGGTGCGGCGTGGTGTGCACGTAGGTAACCGGGTTGCCGGACGGGATCTTGACGGTCAGTGCATCACCGGAAACGGCAACCGGAGCCGCCGGGGCGGCAGCTTCGCCGTCCTTCTTGTCCTTGTCGCCGGCGGCAGCCGGAGCAGCACTGCCCTTGCGGACCGGCAGGACCACGTCGAAGGCGTACTTCTCGGCACCGAAGTCGGTGGTCACGATGCGCACCGGACCGGCGGCGACCAGGCCGTTGGCATCCATCGCACGCTTGATCCACTCCATGTTGTCGTTGATCGACTGCTTGATGGAGTCGTTGTTGCGGTCGATGTTGCCGGCGTTGACGACCAGCAGGTTCTCGGCCGGCAGCTCGACGACCTTCAGGTCGGTCAGCGGCGCTTCGGCAGCGGCGTAGTCAACGTTCGGCACCGAGGCCAGCATGTTGGCCATGCGCGACAGGCCCAGCTTCAGGTCGTCGCCGACGTGGCGGCTGACGTACAGGCCGGCGTAACGGCCGAACAGGTCGAAGCCGTACTTGACCGAATAGTCCTGGGTGATCTTGACGTTGCGGTCGTTCTTGCCGGTCGGCTCCAGGGTGAAGGTGGTCACCTTGTCCGTGCCGCGGGTCACGTCGTCAATGGCGATCACGACGCGCTTGTTCTTCTCGCTTTCCTTGATCTCCCAGCTGCCCTGGCCCAGGGCGTCATTCTTGGAGGAGTACTCCATGCGGGCACCGACGCCAGCATCCGGGCCGCTGTACTTCAGCTCGACCGCCTTGTCGCGCAGCACCAGCGGGTTCCAGTCCTTGAAGCGGCGCAGGCTGTTGACCGTGTCATACACGATCGTCATCTTGCGGTTGGTTTCGATGCTTTCGGAAATGTGGCGCTCACCCGGCAGACACACGCCGATGATGACAAACAAGCCAGCCACGATCCCCAAGGCAATCAGGAACTCGATAATACGGGTCATTCAGGAGTCTCCGGGGCCGATCCCACGGCCGGGTTGATTGAAGCGAAGCCCCCATCCTATCAGGCTTTTCGCACGATGTTGATTACAAATGGCGTACCGGTTTCCATCCCCGGATGGCGGCGTCAGATCGACAGACCGCAGGGTAGCGCATCAACCGCCAAGCAGATGTGCCTTCATGCATTCGTCAAGGCCATGTGATGACCCTGAGCCGCCCATTCTCACTCCAGTGGCACCGCCGGCACCAGTACCCCACGCGTATTCATCCAACTCTCCCACCGCTCAGACCAGCTGCAGCTCGAAGGCCTTGAGCACGGCACGGGTGCGGTCGCGCACGCCGAGCTTGGACAGGATGTTGGAAACGTGGTTCTTGATGGTGCCCTCGGCCACACCGAGCGAGTTGGCGATCTCCTTGTTGGAGAAGCCGCTGGCCATCAGCCGCAGGATCTCGGTCTCGCGGTCGGTCAGCGGGTCCGGGCGGTCCAGGCTGACGAACTCGTTGCGCATGTGCTCCAGCCCGGACAGCAGCCGCTGGGTCACCGCCGGCTGCACCAGCGAGCCGCCCTCGGACACGGTGCGGATCGCACCGACCAGCTGTTCCAGGGTGACGTCCTTGAGCAGGTAGCCCTTGGCCCCGGCCTTGAGCCCGGCCAGCACCAGCTGGTCGTCGTCGAAGGTGGTCAGGATGATCGACGGCGGCAGCTGGCCCAACCGGCTCAGGGTCTGCAACGCCTCCAGCCCGGACATCACCGGCATGCGCATGTCCATCAGCACCACGTCCGGCTTCACGGTCGGGATCATCTCCACCGCCTGCCGGCCGTCGGTGGCCTCGGCCACCACTTCGATGCCGTCGTCCAGCGCCAACAACGAACGGATGCCCTGCCGTACCAGGGTTTGGTCGTCCACCAGGCAGACACGGATCATCAGTTCACTCCTTGTGGCCCCGAGGCCAACATCATATGGGTAGTCACCGGCAGGCTGGCGCGAAGGCGGAAGCCCTCCCCCTTGCGTGCCGACACATCAAGGCTGCCCTGGTACTGGGCCAGCCGCTCACGCATGCCGCGCAGGCCATTTCCCGGCAGGATCTCGTCAACTTCACCGCCAATGCCGTCATCATGGGCATCAATGACGATCTCACCCCCTTCCCGCTCGACCTGGATCCAGAGGTTGCGGGCGCCGGCATGACGCACCGCATTGGTGATGATTTCCTGGGTGCAGCGCAGCAGCACGTGGGCGCGCTCGGGGTCCTCGACGTTCAGCGGGTCGTCCATCTGCAGATGGATGTCCAGCGACGGCACCCGCTCGGTCAGCGGCCGCAGCGCAGCGGCCAGGTCGATGGCACCGCTCTCGCGCAGCTGGCTGACTGCCTCGCGCACGTCGGTGAGCAGCAGCTTGGCCAGCGTGTGCGCCTGCCGGACATGCTCCTGGGCCTGGCCTTCGGTGATGTGGCCGGCCACTTCCAGGTTCAGGCTCAACGCCGTCAGGTGGTGCCCGAGCAGGTCATGCAGCTCGCGGGAAATGCGGGTGCGCTCGTTGACCCGGGCGCTTTCGGCCAGCAGCAGGCGCGTGGCGCGCAGTTCGGCGTTGAGCCGGCGCTGCTCCTCGCGGGCCAGCGTCTGCTGGCGGGCGACCAGGCTGGTGACGAACACGAACATCGAGAAACCGCCGTACAGCAGCGACTGCAGCAGCGCCTCGAACAGCGGCAGGCCGATGATCAGGCTGTAGACCGGCAGCACCGCCAGCTGGCTGACCACCAGCCACAGCACGCCCACCCATTTGCTCAGCAGCCACGGGATCACCCCCGCCGCCACCATCATCAGGATGCTGCCCAGCCCGGTGCCGGAGATGTAGCTGACCACCAGCGCCGAAATGGTCAGCAGCAGCAGGGCCAGCCGGTCGTACCAGCCGGTATGCCCGGCGGCATTCAGCCCCCGGGTCAGCCAGAAGTAGCAGCCACCGAAGGACAGGTAGGCGATGAACAGCCAGGCGGCCTCGTTGGCGCCCGGCTGCATCATCCCTTCTTCGGGCGCGTACTGCGTATAGATCAGCGGCAGGCTGACCAGGGCCCAGGTGAACAGGCCGGCCAGGCGGAGGACGCGGGTATGGCTGAGGTATCCCAACATGCGTGCATGGTAAGGATTGCAGGGCCCGTGCGCTCTCCCACGGAAGTCATGCCCGCCAACGGCATGGGACTGCTCGCCGCCCCTGCGCCAGCCATGCGATAATCGCGGCAAAGCCCGCTGGGCCGACGACCGTTTCACCCCCACGGAGTCACAATGTCGATTGTCATCCGCGACGTGCGCGAGCACGAGCTTGATTCCGTTCTGGCACTGAACAATAACGCTGGCTTGGCGATCCTCCCGCTGGATGCGGCCAAGGTCCGTCGCTTCTACGAGACGGCCGAGTATTTCCGCATCGCCGAGCGCGACGGCAACATGGCCGGCTTTCTGGTCGGCTATGGCAGCCACGCCGAGCATGACAGCTGCAACTTCGCCTGGTTCCAGAAGCGTTACCCCAGCTTCTTCTACATTGACCGCATCGTGGTGGCCAGCCGCCGCCGCGGTGGTGGCGTGGGCCGGGCGTTCTACGCCGACGCCCAGAGCTACGCCGAGCTGCGCTATCCGCAGATGGCCTGCGAGGTGTTCCTCGACCATGGCGCCGATGCCGCGCTGCTGTTCCACGGCAGCTTCGGCTTCCGCGAGGTCGGCCAGAACACCATGCCGGACGTGGACGTGCGGGCCAGCATGCTGCTCAAGGACCTGTGCAGCTACGAATGGGTGAAGGAAACCTATGGCGACAACCTGCCCGACGTTCCTTGGGTGGGCAACACACGCCGGCCGCTGCAGCAGCGTCCGACGGGAACCTGAACATGGCAGTGAATTTGGATTACGAACAGGCAGGTGAACTGAAAATCGGGCAGGTCGGCATCGCCAACCTGCGTATCCGCACCCTCGATGTGGCGCGACTGACCCAGGAAATGCACGAGCGTGTGGCGCGTGCGCCGAAGCTGTTCGGCCGTGCCGCGGTGATCCTGGACTTCGGCGGGCTGATCCAGCTCCCCGACCTGGCCACGGCCCAGGCACTGCTCGCCGGCCTGCGCGAGGCCGGCGTACTGCCGGTCGCCCTCGCCTACGGCACCCAGGAAACCGAGCGTCTGGCCGAGCAGCTGGGCCTGCCGCTGCTGGCCAAGTTCCGCGCCCAGTACGAACGGGCCGATGCCGAACCGGCAGCGCGCCCGCGCGCACCGGAACCGGCACCCGCCCCGGCACCCCCCGCGCCTCCGGCCGCTTCGCCGCAGCCGGGCCGCATGCAATTGACCAACGTCCGCTCCGGCCAACAGCTGTACGCGGAGAACTGCGACCTGACCGTACTCTCAACGGTGGGTGCAGGCGCCGAGGTCATTGCCGATGGCAGCATCCATATCTACGGTACCCTGCGTGGCCGTGCCCTGGCTGGCGCGCAAGGCAATGAAGCGGCTCGCATCTTCTGCCGCGACTTCCATGCTGAACTCGTTGCCATTGCAGGACGCTACAAGGTGCTGGACGATATTCCGGACAATCTGCGTGGCAAGTCCGTGCAGGTTTGGCTGGAACAGGACCAGATCATGATCGCTGCGCTGGATTGACGCAGCCCACCCCGAATATTCAGGAGAAATCCTTTGGCTGAAATCATCGTTGTCACTTCCGGCAAAGGCGGCGTGGGCAAGACCACTTCCAGCGCCAGCATCGCGTCTGGCCTTGCACGCCGCGGCAAGAAGGTTGCCGTCATCGACTTTGACGTCGGCCTGCGCAACCTGGACCTGATCATGGGCTGCGAGCGCCGGGTGGTGTACGACTTCGTCAACGTCGTCCATGGCGAGGCCACGCTCAAGCAGGCCCTGATCAAGGACAAGCGTTTCGAGAACCTGTACGTGCTGGCTGCCTCGCAGACCCGCGACAAGGACGCGCTGAACAAGGAAGGCGTGGAGAAGGTCCTCAAGGACCTGGCCGCCGACGGCTTCGACTACATCATCTGCGACTCCCCGGCCGGCATCGAGAAGGGCGCGTTCCTGGCGATGTACTTCGCCGACCGCGCCGTGGTGGTGGTGAACCCGGAAGTGTCCTCGGTGCGTGACTCGGACCGCATCATCGGCCTGCTCGACTCCAAGACCGCCAAGGCCGAGACCGGCAACGGCGGCGTGCCGGCCTTCCTGCTGCTGACCCGCTACAGCCCGGTCCGCGTGGAAAGCGGCGAGATGCTCAGCATCACCGACGTGGAGGAAGTGCTGGGGCTGAAGGCCATCGGCGTGATCCCCGAATCCGGTGACGTGCTCAACGCCTCCAACAAGGGCGAACCGGTCATCCTGGACGCCGAATCGCCGGCCGGCCAGGCCTATGAAGACGCGGTGGGCCGCATCCTCGGCGAGGAGCGCCCGATGCGCTTCACGACGGTCGAGAAGAAGGGCTTCTTCAGCAAGCTGTTCGGAGGATAAGCATGGGACTGCTCGATTTCCTGAGGCAGAAAAAGAACACCGCCGAAACCGCGAAGAACCGCCTGCAGATCATCATCGCGCAGGAGCGCAGCACCCGCGGCGGCCCGGACTACCTGCCGCTGCTGCAGCGCGAGCTGCTGGAAGTGATCAAGAAGTACGTCAACATCGATGCCGACGCGGTCAAGGTGGACCTGGTCAAGGACGGCGCCAACGACGTGCTCGACATCTCCGTCGCCCTGCCCGACGACAAGTAATGCCCACCCGGCGGCCACGGCCGCCGGGCACCCCGTACCCGTGAACGAAACCCTTTCCCCCGAACCGACCGCCACGGTGATGTGCGTCGGCGACATCCAGTGGGATGACGCCGTCGCCCTGCTCGCCCGTCACGGGCTGCGCCTGAACCACGTCGCCGCCGGCGAGACCATCCCCGGCAGCTACTGGGGCGAGCCGGAGGCCGGCATCATCGCCAACGATGTGTACGTGCGCGATGACACGCCGATCCATTCGATGCTGCACGAGTCCTGCCACCTGATCGTGCTGCCGCCCGAACGCCGCGCGCAGGTACATACCGACGCCACCGATTCGGTGCCCGAGGAAGACGCCACCTGCTACCTGCAGATCGTGCTGGCCGGGCAGTTGCCCGGCGTGGGCAGCGCGCGGCTGATGGCCGACATGGACGCCTGGGGCTACACCTACCGGCTGGGATCGACGCAGGCCTGGTTCGAGCAGGATGCCGACGACGCCCGGCGCTGGCTGGTTGAACGCGCGCTGCTGCCGTCGTTGGAGGCGGCCGCGCCGTAGCAGCGCCCTCAGGCGCGAAGCCGCCGGCCGTCTGCCCGCCCCTTCGCCGCAATCGCCACCGGCCGCATTGACGCGGGCACGCCCCGCACCCTGCCGCGCCTTCCCGGTTTCGCGGCCGAAGCTGCGCCTACGCCGAGTCCGGCGGCAACGAACTGCCCATGTTCAGGGTGACGCGGGTGCCGCGCTCGGGTTGCGACTGGATGGTCAGCTCCCAGCCCAGGTGGTCGCACAGGCGTGCGATCAGGTCCATGCCGATGCCCGAGCCCGGGTTGCGCTCGCCCTTGGCCAGCCGCGCGTAGAGCTGGGCGACCTCCTCCGGGCTCATGCCGTGACCGGGGTCCTCGATGGTCACCACCGCCTGCGCCGAAGCGCTTATCCGGATCATGCCGCGGTCGCTGTTCTCGATCGCATTGCGCAGCAGGTTGCCGATCGCCGCCTGCACCACGCCCATCGGCGCGATGATCCGGCAGGGCTCCGCGTGCAGCTGCATGTCCAGCTCCTTGCCGTAGGCCAGATGCCGGTGGTCCTCGATGATTTCCGGCAGCAGCTGCTCCACCGCCAGCAACTCGCTCATCGCCGACAACCGCGCCGGGTCCCGCGCCAGCACCAGCAGCAACTGGATCAGCTGCTCCACGCCCTGCGCGGTACCACGCACCCGCTCCAGCTGCTGGCGCGCGCGCGGCGGCAGCTCCGGCTGTTCCAGCGCCAGTTCGGCCGCGCCGCTGATCACGGCCACCGGCGTGCGCAGCTCATGGCTGGCCGCGCTGATGAAGGCGCGCTCGCGCTCGACGAAGTGCTCGTTGCGCTGCAGGTAGTCGTTCAACGCACCGGCGATGACCTCCATCTCGGCCGAACCGCGCCGGTCCACCGCCACCCGCTGCCCGCGCTGTTCGGGCCGCAGCGCGGCGATGTCGCTTGCGAGCGCGGACAGGGGGCGCACCAGCCGTGCCACGCCCAGCCATGCCATCAACAGGGTCACGATGACCAACGCCACGCCAGCCAGCAGCGACCAGCGGGTGATGAAGTGCTCCAGCTCACCGAAGTCGGTGATGTCCAGCGCCAGGATCACCCGTCCGTAATCGGAGGTATCGCGCACCATCACCGCGGTCTGCTTGCCCAGGAACAGCGCACCGTCATGCAGGCCGGGATGCAGCGCGGCCATG
This sequence comes from Stenotrophomonas sp. ATCM1_4, assembly GCF_004348115.1. Taxonomy (GTDB): domain Bacteria; phylum Pseudomonadota; class Gammaproteobacteria; order Xanthomonadales; family Xanthomonadaceae; genus Stenotrophomonas; species Stenotrophomonas capsici. The sequence continues at coordinate 2,365,237 of NZ_QPFB01000001.1, forward strand.
CTTTCCGGGATGGGCTCGCCACCACGCTCGATGAACAGGTGCAGGGTGTCCGAATCCTGCCAGTGGTAATCCCGGTCCATGCGCATGTGCGCCAGCACGCTGTCCAGTTCGGTGTTCAGCAGGGAGCGCCAGACCGCATGCTCGGCGTGCTCGTGCACGTAGTTGGCGGCGCTGAACACCACCAGCGTGATCAACGCCAGGTAGATCCCCAACCAACCCAGCAGCTTGCGCCGCAGCGTGGCGCGCCGGCTCATGCAGTGCTTCCGGGCGACGGCGCCGACAACCGGTAGCCGACCCGCGGCAGGGTATGCAGCAGCTTCTGGGCGAACGGGCCATCCACCGCACGCCGCAGCTCATAGATATGGGAGCGCAGCATGTCGCCATCCGGCGGTTCCTCGCCCCACAGGGCGTACTCCAGCTGATCGCGGGTGACCGCCGCCGGGCTGGCGCGCATCAGCACCTCCAGCAGCTTGCGGCAGGCCGGGTACAGGTGCAGCACCTGCCCGTCGCGCCGGGCCTCCAGCGAACCCAGGTCCAGTTGCAGGTCGTGGACCTCCAGCACCTTGCGCGGGTTGCGTCCCTTGATCCGCGCCAGCACCGCATCCAGCCGCACTTCCAGTTCGGGCAGGGCGAACGGCTTGGTCAGGTAGTCGTCCGCCCCGGCACGGAAGCCGGCGATCTTGTCCGGCAGCTCGTCGCGGGCGGTGAGCATGATCACCGGCACTTCGGAGCGGTGTTCCTCGCGCAGGCGGCGCAGCACTTCCGGCCCCTCCATGCGCGGCAGCATCCAGTCCAGCAGGATCGCGTCGTAGTCCTGGGTCGCCGCCAGGTGCAGGCCGGTCACCCCGTCCGGCGCCACGTCGAGCACGTGCCCGCGGGCCTCGAAGTAGTCGAACAGGTTGGCGATCAGGTTGCGATTGTCTTCCACGACCAGCAGCCGCATTGCGTTGGACCTCTCCGGCCCCGGCCGGGCCCGGGATCAATTCGGCGATCATCCTAGCGCCCCGGCCGTCGGAATGCCGTCGAAACGCGCGACAATTTCGACGCGCTTCCTACGTCGGGAGCGCCATCATCCATGCCGACCCCTCTGTGAGCCGCACGTGCGCCCGTCCAACCACCGCTCATCCTCCACCCGACTCTGGTTCGCCATCCTCATCGCGCTGGTGGTCGCCAGCCTGCTGGCCGGCCTGGGCATGCGCTCGCCGACCCCGCCGGATGAACCCCGCTTCGTGCTGGCGGCCCGGCACATGGTCGAGACCGGGCAATGGCTGCTGCCCCATCGCGGCAGCGAGCTGTATGCCGAGAAGCCACCGACCTTCATGTGGATCCAGGCCGGCACCTACAAGCTGCTGGGCAGCTGGAACCTGTCCTTCCTGCTGCCGTCCCTGCTGGCCGCGCTGCTGACGCTGTGGCTCACCTGGGACATGGCACGCCGCCTGTGGAATCCCCGGGTAGCGCGCTACGCGGTGCTGGCGCTGTTCGTCACCCTGCAGTTCGGCCTGATGGCCAAGCGCGCGCAGATCGACATGGTGCTGGTCGGCATGACCACGCTGGCGTTGTGGGGGCTGGTCCGGCACCTGCTGCTGGGGCCGAGCTGGGGGGCGCTGGCGCTGGCGGCATTTGCCGCCGGGGTCGGCACCGTGACCAAGGGCGTGGGCTTCCTGCCGCTGTTGATGCTGGTCCCGTGGGTGATCTGGCGCTGGCGGCACCCGCAGGCGGCCGGCCCCGGCCGCAGCTGGAAGTGGTGGCTGTTGCTGCCGGCCTTCCTGGCCGGTACCGCCGTGTGGCTGGCGCCGCTGGGCATCGCGCTGCTGCAGAACCCCGACCCGGCCCTGCAGTCCTACGCGAAGGAACTGCTGTTCAAGCAGACCGGCACCCGCTATGCCAACGCCTGGCACCACCACCAGCCGTTCTGGTACTACCTGCAGGTGATGTTCACCCTGTGGGTGCCGGGCAGCCTGTTGTTCCCGTGGCTGGTGCCGGCGTGGTGGCGCCGCTGCCGCCGCGCCGACCCGCGCTACCTCCTGCTGCTGGGCTGGGCGCTGCTGGTGCTGGTGTTCTTCAGCGCCAGCCCTGGCAAGCGCGAGGTCTACATCCTGCCGATGCTGCCGGCGCTGGCGGTGGCCGCGGCCCCGCTGCTGCCCGGCCTGCTGCGTCGCACCGGCGTGCGCTGGGTGCTGATGCTGTACGCGCTGCTGCTGTCCCTGGCCACGCTGGTGGTCGGTTACGGTGCCGTGCATGGCGATGGCTGGGCGCAGCGCAATGCGGTCAAGCGGGCGATCGACCCGTGGGTGCTGCCGCAGGTGGGGTGGTGGCTGATCGGCTTTGCCGTGGCCACCCTGCTGGTCATCGCGGTACTGCGCCTGCGCCGGGCCGGGCTGGCCGTGGTCCTGACCACGGTGCTGCTGTGGTGCATGTATGGCCTGGGCGCGATGCCGGCGCTGGACCCGTACAGTTCCGCGTCGCGGGTGATGGACCAGGTACGTGAGCGGATCGGCCCCGATGCCGAACTGGGCATGGTGGCCTGGCGCGAGCAGAACCTGCTGCAGACCTGGCCGCAGGCCACCGACTTCGGCTTCAAGCGTCCGGTCGCCGGCCAATGGGAAGATGCAGCCCGCTGGGTGGCGCAGGCACCGGAGCGCCGCTGGCTGTTCGTGCTGGACAAGGTGATGAGCCCCTGTGCCGACCGCAGCCAGGTGATCGACATCGGCAGCGCCAACCGCAACAACTGGCAATTGCTGCCCGGCACCGCGCTGCAGGCCGACTGCGTGGCGCGCACGCACGGCGTGGTCGACGATGCCGACGCGGCACTCCAGGACGACGGCGACTGAGCCGTCGTGGGCAACGCGCCGGGCCCGTGGACCGGCGCTGAACCTCCCACATATTTACGACATTGCTCCGACCCGTCTCCGACAGAACGGGGCACAGCATGCGCCCATCGACCCCTGATGGTGCGCCTGTTCCATGCCCCCCTTCGCTTCTGCCCGCCCGTGGCGCCCGGCGCTGCCGGGAGCCCGCCTGGAGTTCGCCACCCGGGCCCTGTTGATCCCCGCCGCGGTGCTGCTGCTTGCCAGCGTCGTGTTGATGGCCGGCAGCGGCGACCAATGGCTGGCTGATCAGCTGTATCGCTGGCAGGGCAGCCGCTGGGCACTGAAGGACGCCTGGTGGAGCAGCCACCTGGTCCACAAGGGTGGCCGCAACCTGAGCTTCCTTGCCGCCGCACTGGTCATGCTGGCCCTGCTGCGCACCTGGTTTAACGCGTCATGGCGGCCACTGCGTCGCCCGCTGTCCTACCTGCTGATGGCGGTGGCCCTGTCCAGTGGACTGGTGTCACTGCTCAAGAGCTGGACCCACATGGACTGCCCCTGGGACCTGGAACGCTACGGCGGACTGCGCCCCTTCATCGGCCTGTTCGAGTCGCGCCCGGTCGCACTGGGCCATGCGGCCTGTTTCCCGGCCGGTCACGCCAGCGCCGGCTACGCGTGGCTGGCGATCTACTTCTTCATGCTGCAGGTCCGCCCGCAATGGCGCTGGCCGGCAACCCTCTCCGTGCTGGGGATCGGCCTGGTGTTCGGCATCACCCAACAGCTGCGCGGCGCGCACTTCCTGTCCCATGACCTGTGGTCGCTGGCGATCAGCTGGACCGTGGCCGTCGGCCTGTACCTGGTCATGTTCGAGCCCTCCCCGTCCACCGCAACCGCAACCGCAACCCTGCCAAAGGCACCGGGAGAGCACGCATGAGCACCACCCTGCCCCGCCCCGGTGCTTCTTCCCGCCTGTCCTGGAGCGCGCTGCGCGACTGGCGCCCGGAGATCAGCAGCGAAGCCTTGATTCTACTGTCCAGCATCTTCTTCGCCGTGCTGTGCAATGGCCTGTTCTGGCGCAACGCCATGGCCACCAACCCGGGCAACGGCCTGTTCGCGTTGTCCCTGTTCACCCTGCTGGTCGGCGTGCACGCATTGCTGTTCGGGCTGCTGGTGTGGCGCTGGAACGCCAAGGTGCTGCTGAGCGTGCTGTTCATCACCACCGCGTTCGCGGTGCACTACATGAGCAGCTTCAACGTGTACCTGGACGCGGACATGCTGCGCAACGTGCTTGCCACCGACCACAAGGAGTCCGGCGAGCTGATGACCGCGGCATTGATCCTGCCCTTGCTCGGCTACGGCGTGCTGCCCACCGCCCTGCTGTGGCGGCTGCGCATCCGCAGGCGCAGCCTCGGCCGCACCTTCCTGTGGCGTGGCGTGTTCCTGCTGGGCGTGGTGCTGGTCACCGCCGCCGGTGCGATGGCGTCCTTCCAGAACATCTCCTCGCTGATGCGCAACCACCGCGAAGTGCGCTACCTGGCCACGCCGGTGAACTACCTGATCGCGCTGAAGCAGAACATGTCCAGTGCCAGCCCGATCAAGCACCAACCGAAGCAACCGATCGGCACCGATGCCCAGGCCACGCCGCGCGCGGCGGGCAGCAAGCCCCGCCTGCTGGTACTGGTGGTCGGTGAAACCGTGCGTGCCCAGAACTGGGGCCTGAACGGCTACGCCCGCCAGACCACGCCGGAACTGGCGCAGACCGGCGCGATCAACTTCCCCGACATGCATGCCTGCGGCAGCAGCACCGAAGTCTCGCTGCCCTGCATGTTCTCGCCCTACGGCCGCCACGACTACGACGAGAAGGCCATCCGCAACCACCAGTCGTTGCTGCACGTACTCGAGCATGCCGGCATCAGCACCCTGTGGCGCGACAACCAGTCCGGCTGCAAGGGCGTATGCGATGGCCTGCAGATCGAACGGCTGGACGATGCCACCCTGCCCGGCCTGTGCGCCAACGGCCGCTGCATGGACGAGATCCTGATCAACGACCTGGCCGCGCAGGTCCGCGCCAAGCCGGGCGACCGCGTGGTGGTGCTGCACCAGCTGGGCAACCACGGCCCCAGCTACTTCGAGCGCTATCCGGCGCAGTTCCGCCAGTTCGCCCCAACCTGCGACACGGCCGACCTGGGCAAGTGCAGCCGCGAACAGATCGTCAACAGCTATGACAACGCGATCCGCTACACCGACCATTTCCTGAGCCGCACCATCGCCAGCCTGCGCGAGATGGGCGACTACGACACCGCCATGATCTACCTCTCCGACCATGGCGAATCCCTCGGCGAGAAAGGCCTGTACCTGCACGGCATGCCCTATGCCATCGCGCCGGAGGAGCAGACCCGGGTGCCGTTGCTGATGTGGTTCTCGCCCGGCTTCGCCGCCGACCGCAGGCTGGACCTGCAGTGCCTGCGCCAACGCACCCAGCAGCGCGCCGACCAGGACAACCTGTTCCCCTCGGTGCTGGGGCTGATGCAGGTGCGGACCTCGGTGTACGACCGCAGCCGCGACCTGTTCGCCGATTGCACGACTCAGTCGTAGGAGCGCCTTCCGGCGCGGGGCCGATGACCCCGCGCCCTGCCAAAGCCAGGAGGCTGCCGGAATCCCGGCTTCGCGGCCGAGACCACTCCTGCCGCGCCCCCTCCCTGACCTGGTCCACTTGCAGGGCCCGCCCCGCCCCACTAGCCTTCGCCGGTATTCGCAACCATTACCGGGGATTTCCGTGAAACATCGTCATCTGTTGCTGGCCGCCGCCGTGGGCGTGGCCGTGCTCTCGCTGGCTGCCTGCAAGAAGGAGGGCACGCCGGAGGCCGCCAAGCCGGCCACCAGCGCCGCCGCACCGGCCGAAAGCGCCGACCAGTTCATTGCCCGCGTCAACGCCGAGTACAAGGCGATGTACCCGGAGATGACCTCGGCGCAGTGGCTGTCGTCCACCTACATCAACGACGACTCCGCGCGCGTGGCCGCCAAGGCCAACGAACGCTGGCTGACCACCCTCAACGGCTGGATCGAGCAGGCCGGCAAGTACGAGGGCCAGCCGATGAGCGCCGACACCGCCCGCGCGATCAGCCTGCTCAAGCTGATGACCTCGATGCCCGCCCCGCGCGACCCGCAGAAGCTGGCCGAGCTGGCGGCCATCGCCACCAAGCTGGAAGGCGACTACGGCGCCGGCACCTACTGCGTGGGCGAAGGCGACAGCCGCAACTGCCGCCAGCTGGGTGACCTGGAGAAGGTACTGGCCACCTCGCGCGACTACGACAAGCAGCTCGATGCCTGGCAGGGCTGGCAGTCCACCGCCGTGCCGTCGCGCGCCAACTACCAGCGCTTCGTCGAACTGGTCAACGAAGGCGCCCGCGAACTGGGCTATACCGATGCCGGCCAGATGTGGCGCAGCGGCTACGACATGCCGGCCGACCAGGTTGGCCCGGAAACCGATCGCCTGTGGGAGCAGGTCAAGCCGCTGTACGAGCAGGTGCATTGCTATACCCGCGCCAAGCTGGACAAGGAATACGGCAAGGACAAGGCGGAAGTTGGCGGCGGCATGATCGCCGCGCACCTGACCGGCAACATGTGGCAGCAGGATTGGAGCAACCTGTGGGACATGACCGCGCCCTACCCGAACGCGGGCAGCCTGGACATCACCGCCGCGCTGGAAAAGCAGTACCAGACCAACCTCAGCGCCGCCCTGGCCAAGACCGGTGGCAGCGACCCGGCGAGCCGCTTCAAGGCACAGCGTGACGCGGAGCTGGCCACCGCCCGGCAGATGACCGAGCGCGCGCAGGACTTCTACGTGTCGCTGGGCATGCCCAAGCTGCCGGAGAGCTATTGGCAGAACACCCAGTTCATCAAGCCGATGGACCGCAACGTGGTCTGCCACGCCAGCGCCTGGGACATGAACATGGGCGGTGACGGCAAGGATGTCGGCCCGGACGTGCGCACCAAGATGTGCATCACCCCGACCGAGGAAAACTTCACCACCATCTACCACGAGCTGGGCCATATCTATTACGACCTGGCCTACAACCCGCTGCCGCCGCTGTTCCAGGGCGGTGCCAACGACGGCTTCCACGAGGCCATCGGTGACACCATCGTGCTGGCGATGACGCCGAAGTACCTGAACTCGATCGGCCTGGTCGGTGCGCAGCAGGAAAGCCGCGAGGCCACCATCAACGCGCAGATGCGCATGGCAATGTCCGGCGTGTCGTTCCTGCCGTTCGGCCTGATGATCGACCGCTGGCGCTGGGGCGTGTTCGACGGTTCGATCAAGCCGGACCAGTACAACCAGAAGTGGTGGGAGCTGAAGGCCCAGTACCAGGGCGTGGCCCCGGCCAGCGCACGCGGCGAGGAGTTCTTCGACGCCGGCGCCAAGTACCACGTGCCGGGCAACACCCCGTACCTGCGCTACTTCCTGGCGCGCATCCTGCAGTACCAGTTCTACAAGGGCCTGTGCGATGCGTCCGGTTACACCGGCCCGCTCAACGAGTGCAGCTTCTATGGCAACAAGGAAGCCGGCCAGAAGTTCTGGGCGATGCTGAGCAAGGGCTCCAGCCAGCCGTGGCAGGCCACGCTCAAGGAGCTGACCGGCAACGACAAGCTCGACGCCGGCCCGATGCTGGAATACTTCGCCCCGCTGCAGGAATGGCTGAAGCAGCAGAACGAAGGCCAGATGTGCGGCTGGACGGCCGCGCCGCCGGCGGCCGTCGCGGCACCGACGACCACGCCGTAAACACGACGGACCAGGTTGACCACGAAGGGCGCCGTTTCGGCGCCCTTCGTTCATCCACGGTCAGGCGCATGACGGAGATCATGCGGATGCGGGACAGGCTCCATCGGCCCGACATTGACAGCCCGCATTGGCATGAACATCTTGCCCGCCTACTCCTGGAGACCCGAATGCCCCCTGCAGCACGCACCGTGCTTTTCCTCCTGCTCGCCACGCACACTGCGGCCGGATGGGCGGCACAACACACCGAGCCCCTCCGCGTCGGCTACACCGAACGCGATCGCGCCTTCGGCTTCACGTTCACACCGCCGGCGGGCAAGGACTGGAAACAGGACAAGTGGGGCAGCGGAAACCTCAGCGTCGACTGGAACGCGGGCTCGACCACCGACAGCAGGAAGATCGAGGCCTACATGACCCGGCCCGATGTCCCGACCAGCCCCCTTTCCGGCTACATCGAGAACATCCGGCGCAAGCTGGAGCAGGACTTCTCCAACAGTCCCGTCGCCACCATCAACCACCTGCAGGTAAGCGAATACCCGGCGGACAAGCGCTGCGCCAGCATCCACCTGCGGCTTGAGCTGCGGCAACCCGCCGCCGATGGACAACGGCAATGGGCCGAGCAATACACCTTGTCCTGCGGTTCGCCGCGCTACGCCGATGTTGGCTACGAGCTGCGCTACTACCACCGCTACACCGACGCTCACCGCGACCCGAACCTGCAGGCCAAGGCCGAGCAGGTGCTGGGCAGCATGCGGATCGAAGAGGACTGATTACCGGGCCAGGCGGCTGGATGGAAGGCCGCTCCTGCGGATCCCTGGCAACCGGGTCGGCGTGCCGTCGGGGCCCATGGCGTCATCGTTGCCGCTTTTCCCGGCATCGTTGCCACTTCCCGCGGCATCGCTGGCACATCCCTCCCGATGCGTGCCATCCGAAGCGGCATGACTGACGCTTTTTTCGACATCGGTGCCGCTTCAACGGGCAATGCCGGCGCCCCATGCGAGATCACCGGCACAGGGGCGACATCGCTGCACCTTGAAGGGATGGGCCTGCCGCTCCAGGTGACACGCCTGCCGCAGAAACAACAAAGGCGCCCTCGGCGCCTTCGCTGATCCGGCAACTTCCCCGCAGACGCTCAATGCGTGCCAGCGGCGCGCTTCGCGCCCACGCCCAGCTCACCGGCCAGGTTGCGCTTGTAGGTGTCGAAATCGATGCCCTGCTCGGCTACCTCCGCGTGCGCGGCGTCCTTCAGTGCGTCGGAATACATCAGGCGCACCGGGGTGTTGTTGTTCTCGTGCCATTCGGCGGCCTGCATGATCAGCGCCAGCACGCGTGCGGCGCTGGTGGTCTCGCCGGCGATCTTGCCGTCCATGCCCAGCACCCACTCGCCGTCGCGGCGGACGATGCCCGCCAGCAGGCTGCGCTGCTGGTCACGCAGTTCGGCGTGCGGCTCGACCTTGGCCTTCGGTGCCGGGTTGGCCTCGGCCTGGTTGCGGGCGCGCTCGGCCAGCTTCTTCTTCGCCTCGCGGCGGCCCTTGGATTGAATCGACATCGTGGTGTGCTCTTTGCCGTCGCCGCTGATGGCGGCAGGGATAGTGTCCCCGATCGGGGGTGAAGATGGATCAGGCCGCCGGGGTGTTGCGTTGGGCACGCTGGCTGATGCGCTCCCACTTCCACATCAGCCCGCTGCCCAGCGCGAACAACGCCGCGCCGATGGCCAGGCTCAGGCCACTGCGGCTGAGCAGCGGCGACAACACCCCGGCGATGACCGCATTGGTCACCAGCGTGCTGAAGGCCTGCATCGAGGAGGCCGTGCCGCGCTGGCGCGGGTACATGTCCAGGATCGCCAGGCTCAGGATCGGGAAGATCAGCGCCACGCCGAACGAATTGAGGGTCAGCGCCAGCACCGCCCACGGCACGCTCATCTGCGGGGCCAGCGCGTTGTAGGCGATGTTGTAGACCGCCGCCACCGCCATGAACGCGTAGCCGATCCGCACCGCGCGCGCGCCGGCGATGCGCCCGGCCGCGCGGCCGGAGGCGTAGGCGCCCAGCGCCATGCCGCCGATGGTCGGGATGAACAACCAGGCGAACTGCTGCTCGTTCAGGTGCAGCAGGTCCAGGATGAAGGCCGGTGCCGAGGCGATGTACAGGAACAGCCCGCCAAAGCCCAGCGAGCCGGCCAGGGCCAGGCGCAGGAAGCGCGGGTTGACCGCGATGCTCCAGTAATCCTGGGCCAGCCGTGCCGGGCGCAGGCTCAGCCGGGCCTGCGGCGGGTGGGTTTCCGGCAGCCACAGGCAGGTAACCACCAGCAGCAGCGTGGAGAACGCCACCAGGAACCAGAAGATGCCCTGCCAATGGCTCCAGCCCAGCAGCCAGCCGCCGATGATCGGGGCGATGGCCGGGGCGATGGAGAAGATCATCGACACCTGGCTCATCAGCCGCTGGGCGTCGTCGCCGTCGTACAGGTCACGGATGACCGCCCGGCCGATGATGTAGCCCACGCCGGCGGACAGGCCCTGCAGGCCGCGGAACAGCAGCAGCGAGCCCATGTCCTTCGACAATGCGCAGCCGATCGAGGCCAGGATGAACACCACCAGCCCGCCGATGATCACCCGCTTGCGGCCCAGCGCATCGGACAGCGCGCCGTGGACCAGGCTCATCAGCGCATAGGTGAGCAGGTAGACGCTGATGACCTGCTGCATGGCCAGTTTGTCGGCGCCCATCTGTGCGCCGATCTGCGGGAACGCGGGGAACACCGCGTCGATGGCGAACGGGCCGAACATCGACAACCCGGCCACCAGCGCGGCGATCCGTCGCAGCGAAACCTGCTTGCTTGCTTTCATGGCTTCCTGTGGAACAACGTGCATCGGCACCGGCAGGCAGACCGGTGCGGGAGGGAAAAATGAACAGGGCCGGACACGGTAACGCCGCGCGGCCATATCGCGCCTGTTTATCCGGACATGAACCCGCGTCAGCCCGCGGTACCGGCCTCCCCGCCCACCGCGTGCAACGCGCGATCTTCGGGCCGGGAACGGAATGGTAATCCAAGCCGGTGCGCAGGTCTGCCCCAGGCTATAATCGGCCGGCTGTACGAACACGGTGGGAGAAGCGGCTGACCCCGCTGCCGAAGGCGCAAACGCCCGTAAATCGCTCAGGCCCGATACCACCTGCACCAAAACTCTGGAGAGACCGGTTCAATCCGGCGCCGAAGGGGCACGAAGCACACGATCCTCGTCGCGTTGCTTCCAAACTCTCAGGCAAAAGGACAGAGGGGCGCGAGGCAAGCCACCGGCTTGCCGGCCGTGATGCCGCCTGCGCGGCAGCGGGGCCGTACCGGTGCTTGCCTGGCTCACCGCCCCAGCCCTGCATGCCTTCTCCGGACGTCAGCCATGACCCAGAACACCCCTTCGCTGCGCGAACTCGAACACTCCTCCGCGTTCGTCGACCGCCACATCGGCCCCAACGATGCCGAAATCGCGCAGATGCTGCGCACCGTTGGCCATGATTCGCTTGAAGCCCTGACCGACGCCATCGTGCCGGGCTCGATCAAGTCGCCGGCACCGCTGGCGCTGCCCGAATCGCTCACCGAGGTCGAGGCGCTGGCCAAGATCCGCGCCATCGCCGGCAAGAACAAGGTGCTGCGCAGCTTCATCGGCCAGGGCTACTACGGCACCCACACGCCGAACGTCATCCTGCGCAACATCCTGGAAAACCCGGCCTGGTACACCGCCTACACCCCGTACCAGGCGGAGATCTCGCAGGGCCGCATGGAAGCGCTGATCAACTTCCAGACCCTGGTCGCCGACCTGACCGGCATGGAGATCGCCAACGCCTCGCTGCTGGACGAAGCCACCGCTGCCGCCGAGGCGATGACCCTGGCCAAGCGTTCGGCCAAGTCCAGGTCCAAGGTGTTCTTCGTGCACGACGCCGTGCACCCGCAGACGCTGGAACTGCTGCGCACCCGCGCCGAGCCGATGGGCATCGAGCTGCAGGTCGGCACCCCGGCCGAAGCCATGACCGCCGACGTGTTCGGCGTGCTGCTGCAGTACCCCGACACCACCGGCCACATCGGTGACCACAAGGCGCTGGTGGAGGCCATCCATGCCCGCCAGGGCCTGGTCGCCGTGGCCACCGACCTGCTCGCGCTGACCCTGATCGCCGCTCCCGGCGAATGGGGCGCGGACATCGCCATCGGCAACAGCCAGCGTTTCGGCGTGCCGTTCGGCTTCGGCGGCCCGCATGCGGCCTTCATGGCCTGCCGTGACGCCTACAAGCGCTCGATGCCGGGCCGCCTGATCGGCGTGTCGGTCGATGCCGAAGGCAAGCCGGCCTACCGCCTCACCCTGCAGACCCGCGAGCAGCACATCCGCCGCGAGAAGGCCACCTCCAACATCTGTACCGCGCAGGTGCTGCTGGCGGTGATGGCCTCGATGTACGCCGTCTACCACGGCCCGGAAGGCCTGCTGCGCATCGCCCGCCGCACCCACCGCCTGGCCGCGATCCTGGCCAGCGCGCTGCGCACGGCCGGTGTTGCTGTGGGCAATGACTTCTTCGACACCCTGCACCTCACCGGCGTCGACGCCGCGGCGGTACAGGCCAAGGCCGTGGCCGCGGGCATCAACGTGCGCGTGATCGATGCAGGCGCGGTCGGCATCAGCCTGGACGAAACCGCCACCCGCGCCGACATCGTCGCGCTGGGCCAGCTGTTTGGCGCCACGGTCGACGTCGATGCACTGGACGCCGCCACCGCCGATGCCCTGCCCAAGGGCCTGCTGCGCACCAGTGCGTTCCTGACCCACCCGGTGTTCAACACGCACCACAGCGAGCACGAGATGCTGCGCTACCTGCGCTCGCTGGCCGACAAGGACCTGGCGATGGATCGCACCATGATCCCGCTGGGCAGCTGCACCATGAAGCTCAACGCCACCGCCGAGATGATCCCGGTGACCTGGCCGGAGTTCGCCAACATCCACCCGCTGGCACCGGCCGACCAGGCGCAGGGCTACAAGGAGCTGATCGACGGCCTGGAAGCGATGCTGGTCGAATGCACCGGCTACGACGCGGTGAGCCTGCAGCCCAATTCCGGCGCGCAGGGCGAGTACGCCGGCCTGCTGGCGATCCGCGCCTACCACCGCTCGCGCGGCGAAGGCCATCGCGACATCTGCCTGATCCCGGATTCGGCGCACGGCACCAACCCGGCCTCGGCGCAGATGTGCGGCATGACCGTGGTGGTCACCAAGACCGATGCCAACGGCAACGTCGATGTCGATGACATCCGCCGCAACGCCGAGAAGTACAGCGACCGCCTGGCCGCGATCATGATGACCTACCCGTCCACGCACGGCGTGTTCGAGGAAGAGGTGGTCGAGATCTGCCAGATCATCCACCAGCATGGCGGCCAGGTGTACACCGACGGCGCCAACATGAACGCCCTGGTCGGCGTGGCCAAGCCCGGCAAGTGGGGCTCGGACGTGTCGCACCTGAACCTGCACAAGACCTTCTGCATCCCGCACGGCGGCGGCGGCCCGGGCGTGGGCCCGTGCGCGGTCAAGTCGCACCTTGCCCCGTTCCTGCCGGGCAAGCTCGGTGACAACGGCCCGGTCGGCATGGTCAGCGCGGCCAGCTTCGGCAGCGCCTCGATCCTGCCGATCAGCTGGATGTACATCACCCTGATGGGCACCGCCGGCCTGCGCAAGGCCACCCAGGTGGCACTGCTCAATGCCAACTACATCGCCAAGCGCCTGGCCCCGCACTACAAGACGCTGTACACCGGCCGCAACGGCCTGGTGGCACACGAGTGCATCCTGGACGTGCGTCCGCTGGAGAAGACCTCCGGCATCGGCGCCGAGGACGTGGCCAAGCGCCTGATCGACTTCGGCTTCCACGCCCCGACCCTGAGCTTCCCGGTCGCCGGCACGCTGATGGTGGAGCCGACCGAGAGCGAATCGCAGCACGAGCTGGACCGCTTCATCGACGCGATGATCCAGATCCGCGAGGAGATCCAGGCCATCGAGGACGGTCGCCTGGACCGCGAGGACAACCCGCTCAAGCACGCCCCGCACACCGCCGGCGCGGTGTCGGCCAGCGAGTGGACCCACGCCTATCCGCGCGAACTGGCCGCCTTCCCGCTGCCGTCGCTGAAACTGCAGAAGTACTGGCCGCCGGTGGCACGCGTGGACAACGTGTACGGCGACAAGAACATCATGTGCGCCTGCATCCCGGTGGATGCGTACAAGGAAGACGTGGAAGCCTGATCGGCTTCTGCGTTGGCCTGATGTGACAAAGCCAGCCGGTGCGAACCGGCTGGCTTTTTGTTTGGGGGGCTGGAAGCTAGAAGCTAGAAGCTGCCCTCACCCCAACCCCTCTCCCGCAGGCGGGAGAGGGACTTTAAAGCGGCAATTGCCAGCAATGCTTCAACCTGCAGGGAACTGAGCCCCTCTCCCGCGTGCGGGAGAGGGGTTGGGGTGAGGGCCGCGTCACCGCTTCACCGCAACAACTCAGCCCCCATTTTCTCAATACCCGTTCTTCCGCAACCAGGCATCCACCTGCGGCTTGCGCTCGGCGCGCAGCTTCACCCGCGTCTGGATGCCGGCGATCACCGTCTCCGCATCGCGGCGCGAGGTGGCGGCGATGTACTTGTCGGCGAAGGCGTTGATCTTGTCGACCATCTGCAGGTTGTCGGCCGAGGCCCCCAGCTGCGGGAAGTAGCCTGCCCGCGAGGTACCGTCCACCAGCGTCTCCACCTTCTCGCGGTTGGCCACCGCGAAGTCGAAGGCCAGGTCCGGGTGCTCGCGCGACACGCCGCCGATCATGCCGGCACCGTTGGTCGCGCCCGGCTCTTCGGTCAAGGCCATGTCCAGTGCACGCTGCGCCAGCGCCACGTCCTTGCTCTGCGCCAGCAGGTGGTAGTACTGGTCGCGCACCATCGAGGACGTCTCCTTCTTCGCCAGGGCATGCAACTGCTCCCAGGTCGCGGCATCGGCGTGTCGTGCGACCACGCCCAGCACGGTGCGGCGCAACTCCGGCGACAGCGATTCGGGCTTGGCCAGGAAGGCGGCGAAGCGGCGGCGCGCTTCGGCGATCACCTGCGGGTCGTCCATCGCGCCGAGCATGGCGATCAGGCCGCCGCGCAGCTGGCGCGTCTGCGCCGATTCGCCGTCCCGGTCATCCCAGCCCAGCGAGGCCAGCACCGGCTCCAGGCGGGCGTAGGCGTACTTGCGGAATGCCGCCTGGCGCGTGGCATCACCTTCGAACAGGTCGTCCAACCCACCCAGCGTGCGCGACACGCGCTGCCACAGGTCCGGCGGCGCATCGCCGGCCACCTTGGCGGTGAGGTCCAGCGTATCGGCCTCCGGCTGCAGGCCGACGGCTGCCAGCGCGCTGGCATCCATCATCACGCCGAGCTGGTCGACCACCGGCAGGCGCTCGAAGCCGTCGCTCAAGGCCTTGAACTGCTCCGGCGAGTACAGCGTGCGGTAGTAGCCCTTCTGCCCGGCGTTGACCAGTACCGGCCCGGCACAGCCCGGCAGGTCGACGGTGGCGCTGCCGTCGACCAGGGTACGCACGTCCTTGCCGTCGGCGCCGCGCACGGTCACCGGCACGCGCCAGCGCAACGGCTGCTTGTCCTTGCGGTCGATGGTGTACTCGCCCTGCTGCAGCGTCACCCGCGTCTTGCCGTCGATGCAGGCGCTGGCGCTGCGGATCAGCGGGATGCCCGGCTGCAGAGTGAAATCGTGTGCCACTTCGATGAACTGCTTGTCCGGCGCCGCCTTGGCGATCTCGCGCCAGAGGTCATCGGTGACCGCATTGCCGTAGGCATGAGCGCGCACGTAGCTGCGCACGCCATCGCGCCATGCGTCGCTGCCCACGTAGTCCTCGAACATGCTGATCACCGCCGCGCCCTTGCCGTAGGTGATGCCGTCGAAGGCCTGGCTGGCCTGCTCCACGGTGGCCACGTGCTGCACGATCGGATGCGTGGTCGCCATCGCATCGCGCCCCATCGCACCACGGCTGGTCATGGCGGCGTCGACGTTGTTCAGGTCCCACTCCGGATGCAGCTTGCGGGTGGTGCGGCCTTCCATCCAGGTGGCGAAGCCTTCGTTGAGCCACAGGTCGTCCCACCACGCCATGGTCACCAGGTTGCCGAACCACTGGTGCGCGATCTCGTGCGCGGCGATGCTGAAGACCGCCTGCTTGTCCGAGACGCTGGAAACCGCCGGGTCCAGCAACAGCGCGTATTCGAAGGTGAAGATCGCGCCCCAGTTCTCCATCGCGCTGAAGAACTGGCTGCCGCCCGGCGCGGCCACGTTGTCGAGCTTGGGCAGCGGATACGGCACGCCGAAGTAGTCGTTGTACTCGGCGATCACGTCACGGCTGGCGTCCAGCGCGAACTGCGCCTGCGACAGCTTGCCGGCCGGTACCACCACGCCGATCTCGGTGCCGTTGTCGGCGGTGACGGCGCTGCGCTCGAACTCGCCGGCCGACATGAAGAGCAGGTAGGTCGACATCTTCGGCGTGGTCTGGAAGACCACCTGCTTGAGCCCGTTGCCCAGCTCGCGGGTGGCGGTGGCCGGCATGTTGCTCACCGCCATCTGCGCGCTGGGCACGTTGAGGGTCAGGTCGAAGGTGGCCTTGAACCCCGGCTCGTCCCACGAGGGGATGAAGCGCCGCGCATCGGAGTTCTCGAACTGGGTGAACAGCGCGCGCTTCTTGCCCGAGTCGGTCGGGTAATCCAGCGCGAACAGCCCGTTGGCCTGGGTATTGATGGTGCCGCGGTACGCGGTGCTCAGCGTGTAGCGCCCCGGTGCCAGCGGCTTGTCGAAGGCGAAGGTGGCGGTCTGGTTGTCGGCATCGACGCTGACCTTGGCGACCAGCGGCTGGCCCTTGCCGCCATCACTGAGGCGGCTGTCGCCGAACTCCAGCGCAGCGGCCTGCAGCACGATGCGGTCGGTGGCCGACAACACCTCGATGTCGATGCTCACCTTGCCGTCGAAACGCATCTGCTCCGCATGCGGGGTGATCTCCACCCGGTAGTGCAGCGGCTTGGCCGTGCGCGGCAGCTGGGTGGTGATCTCGGCGACGCCCGGCGCCGAGGGAGCGACCTGCGCGAACGAAGGAACAGCAACAGTGGCCAACGCCACCGCAATGGCTGCAGCAAGGGAGCAACGCATCAAGTCTTCTCCTGGACGGAAGAAACATAGGGATGAACGACAGTGCGCCGATCATCCGCTTCGCCCAGGGGTGCCGACAGCGCCGGAAGTCATACCGGCGCCGATGCACGCGTTGCCGGCGGCGCCGTGGATCTCAAATCATCACGGCGCGACGGCGATTACTTCCACTCCATCTCACCCTTGGCCACCTTGGCACTGAGCGCCAGCGAGTCGGCGCCCTTCAGGGCCGGATAGCGCTTCTGCATGGCCTCGACCAACTGCGCGGCATCCTTCGCCTTGGCGGCCTCCTCGTCGAAGGCACGGATGTAGTCGGCGGTGAACGTCACCGCGGCCAGATCCTGCGGCGCGCCTTCGGCGTAGTGGCCGGGGATCACGCGCGCCGGCTGCAGCGCGGTGATGCGCTCCAGCGCGGCCAGCCAGTCCTGGTGCGACTGCGGCGTCTGCGTATCGGCCATGAACACATGTTGCCCGGCATCCACCAGCACGCCGCCCATCACCGTGCGGATCGACGGCACCCACAGTGCGGTGCGCTCTGGGCTGGGGCCCTCCAGGCCGATGACCTTCAGCGCCTGCCCTTCCAGCGTCAGCGTGTCGCCCTGCAGCGGCGTCGGCACCAGCAGCTCGGCCGGCGCGTTCGCGCCGAGTTGTGGCCCCCACACCTTCAGCTTGGCGTCCTTGGTCGCCTGGATGTGCGCCACCGTCTGCGGCGTGGCAACGATCCGCGCGTCCGGGAATGCGGCATGCAGCGTGGACAGGCCGAAATAGAAGTCCGGGTCGCCGTGGCTGATGTAGATGGTGGTCAGCTGCTTGCCGGACGCCTTGATCTTCTCCACCAGTTGGGCGGCCTCGGCGGTGGAGAACTGCGCATCGACCAGGATGGCCTCGCGCGCGCCACTGACCAGTTCGGAGGACACCGCGAAGATGGCGCGCTCACCCGGGTTGAACACCTCCACCGACAAGGGCGCCGGCGCAGGCGTCACCGCTTCCCCGGCGGCCACCGCCGGGACCTGTGGGGCATCCGTCGTGGCCGGCGCATTCCGGTCACAGGCCGCCAGCAGGGCCGTGGCCAGCAACAGGCCAAACGGCAGCAGGTGTTGGGGGTTCGTCTTGAGCTTCATGGGGTCTCCCGGGTTCGGATCGACACCGCCGCGACGGTGGGCGGCAGCGTGCAGTGGTGCGTGCAGGCCGGCAATGCTGGCAAGGCAACGGTTAGCGGGCCGTCAAACGGCCGGCGCGTGCCCCGATGCACGCCCACAAAAAAGCCCGCCAGCGAACTGGCGGGCCATCCGGCTTGCATCAACGCGCGGGGGAGAGCGTCGTGCCGACGAGGATCAGCCGAACACCTTGAAGCGGGCTTCGTCTTCCATGTAGGTCTTTTCGCCGTGCGGGGCCTCGTTGGAACCGAACGGCATCTGCGCGCGCAGGGTCCAATGGGCCGGCACGCCCCAGGCTTCACGCACGCCCTGGTCCACCAGCGGGTTGTAGTGCTGCAGGCTGGCACCGATGTCGGCGTCGGCCAGCGCGGTCCAGACCGCGAACTGCGCCATGCCGTTGGACTGCTCGGCCCAGACCGGGAAGTTGTCGGCATACAGGGCGAACTGCTCCTGCAGGCCCTTGACCACGTCGGTGTCGACGAAGAACAGCACGGTGCCCGCGCCGGCGGCGAAGCTGTTGAGCTTGCCTTCGGTGGCGGCGAACGCTTCGGCCGGGACGATCTTGCGCAGTTCGTCCTTGGCACGCTCCCAGAACTTCTGGCTCTCGGCACCGAACAGGATCACCGCACGCGAGGACTGCGCGTTGAAGGCCGACGGCGCCTCGCGCACGGCCTGCTTGATCAGGTGGGTGACGTCGTTCTGGCTCACCGGCAGGCTCTTGCCCAGGGCGTACTGCGAACGGCGCTTCTTGAACAGGGAAATGGCTTGGCTGGACACGGTCGAATCCTCTTGGAGATGGAAGCAGACCGGCGGGCTGCCGATCCGTGCTTGACGGGGCCCATTTTATTTGCAGACAAATTCGGAACAATTACTAGAAAACCAATAAATCGTTTCATTTTCAGAACAAATATCGCAACCGCCTGCGATCCAAGGCCCGGCCAGCAACGGCGGGCCCCGGCGCGGCCCGCTGATAACCCCCCGTTTCCAGCACAGAACCGCTGGTCATCAGCGCGCATGCGCCGCGCTAACGGTTACTGGCGATACTTTTCTGATCCCTGCAACGCGCTGTACCCATGACGCTCAACGACTTCCCCTACCTGCACGGCTTCTCCGCCACCGAGCAGGCCCGGCTGCGCAAACAGGCGCGGCTGTTCGAACCGTCCATCTTCCAGGACATCGACTTCGGCAACTCCCGCCACGTGCTCGAAGTGGCCAGCGGGGTGGGCGCGCAGACCGAGATCCTGCTGCGCCGCTTCCCGGAGCTGCAGGTCACCGGCATCGACCTCAACGAGCGCCAGCTGGCCGCCGCCAACGAACACATGGCGCAGATGCCGTGGCTGCGCGAGCGCTGCAGCTTCCAGCGTGCCGATGCCACCGACCTGCCGTTCGAGCCACGCAGCTTCGACGGTGCGTTCCTGTGCTGGGTGCTCGAACACGTCCCCTCCCCGGCCCGTGCACTGGCCGAAGTACGGCGCGTGCTCAGCCCCGGCGCGCCGGTGTACGTGACCGAGGTGATGAACGCCTCGTTCCTGCTGGACCCGTACTCGCCCAACCTGTGGCGCTACTGGATGGCCTTCAACGACTTCCAGATCGACAGCGGCGGCGACCCGTTCGTCGGCGCCAAGCTGGGCAACCTGCTGCTGGCCGGCGGCTTCCGCGACGTGCAGACCCGCACCAAGACCGTGCACCTGGACAACCGCGAGCCGGCCCGGCGCAAGGTGATGTTCGCCCTGTGGGAGGAGCTGCTGCTGTCGGCCGCCGACCAGTTGCTGGAAGCCGGCAAGGTCGACGCGGCCACGGTCGACGGCATGCGCCGCGAGTTCGGCCAGGTGCAGAACGACCCGAATGCGGTGTTCTTCTATTCCTACGTGCAGGCCCAGGCCACGGTCTACTGAACGCCCGCGGCGGTCGGCCGGTCCTGCGGGGCCTGCCAGATCCGCTGCCACACCTGCCCCAGCCGCTGCCGCAGCACGCCGCGGTTGCCGGCTTGCCGGTAGGCCGGCAGCACCTGGCGCGGCGCGATGCCCCGCCAGCCATCCCCGTCGGCCGCAGCCACCGCGAAGTTGAAGTTGTAGTCCGGCTCCAGCCCCATGCGCAGGTCACTGAGCACCAGCTCGCCGTCCTGCACCTGGGCGCGCATGAAACCGTGGTTGAACCAGGCCAGCCGCGCGACCGCGGGCAAGTCCGCGGCCTGGCGCAGGGCCTGCACGTTCGACGGATGGCCGCTGAACTGCATCGGGCCGTGGTCGGCCCACAGCGAGCGGTCGCCGACGACATAGCCCTGCGGGGTCATCGCCACCACCCGCCACAGGACGGTATTGAAGGGCATCGGTACCGAGAAGCGCGGCGCGTCGGCCAGCCCCATGCGGGCCAGCGCCTGGTGGGCGAGGCGATCGACCTGCGCCTTGGCCAGCAGCGACCAGCCCAGGTAGCCCGTGCTCAGTACCAACCCCAGCACCAGTGCCCGCTGCGCCAGCGGCCTGGCCCGCGCGAACCACGCCACCGTACAGCCAAGCAGCAACCACACGGTGTACAGCGGGTCGATGATGAAGACGCTGGACCACATCGTCGGTGGCGGTGCCAGCGGCCACCACAGCTGCGTGCCGTAGACGGTGAAGGCATCCAGCAGCGGATGGGTGACCAGCGCCAGCACGATCGCCCACCACCAGCGCGCCGGCGCGGCGGCCACCCGGCCCTTGCCGTAGCGGCGGAACAGCCACCAGATCAGCGTGCCCAGCAACGGCAGCACGAACAGCGAGTGGCTGAAGCTGCGGTGGATGGTCATCAGGCTCACCGGGTTGTCGGTGAAGGCCCAGATCAGCGCCCCATCCAGGTCTGGCAACGTGGCCAGCGCCGCACCTGCCAGCAGGGCGGCACGACGGTGGGCGGCAGGCGTGATGGCGGCGGCGATGGCACCGCCAAGGACGATCTGGCTGAGGGAATCCATGCGCCGATGCTAGCAGCCGTCCGGCCGCCGCTTCACCCCCGCGGGGTGCCGCGCAACCGCCAGCAGGCCAGTGCGCCATAGAGCAGCGCCAGCAGCCCCAGGTTGAGTAGCTCCCCGCCCACCTCCGGCAGCCGCGCGCCCATCTGCTGGGCCCGGACGATGGCGTTGATGCCGGGGGTGGTTGGCAGCAGCTTGGCCAGGGCCACCAGCAGCGGCGGCGAGGCCAGCGCCGGCCAGGACAGGTTGGACAGGAAGAACAGCGGGATCGACACCCCGGTGACGTACTGGAAGGCGCGTTCGCGGGTGCTGAAGAAGCTGCCGACGAACAGCCCGAACGGCACCGTCGCCAGTGCGAACAACAGCACCGACAGCATCAGCACCGGCACGTTGCCGCCGCGCGGGTAGTCCTGCACCCAGGCGGTGAAGCCCACGTAGTACAGCAACCCGCACACGCCCACCAGCACGAACGCCGCGCCCATCCCGAGCAGCGAGGGCGCGTCGAACCGCAGGCGACGGCCCAGCTGCGCGCGCCGGCTGCCCAGCAGCACGCCGATGCCGAGCAGCAGCGTCTGGTGCACGATCAGCTCCGACACGCCCGGCACCACGCTGCTGCCATAACCTTCGCGGGTGTTGTAGAGCGGGCGTTGCACCAGCACCAGCGGCGCCGCCTGCGGCGCCCCCATGAACGCGGCCTGGTGCACCGCCTGCTGGCGCGCGAACGCGGTGACGCCTTCGGCCAGCCCACTGAGGATCGCGCTGGCCCGGCTCAGGTAGGCACCGTTGCCCAGCAGCACCAGTTCACCGCTGCCACCGCGCAGGATGTCGCGTTCCAAGCGCGCCGGAATCAACACGATGCCGTCCACCTGCCCGGCCTCCAACTGCGCCCTGGCCTGGGCCAGATCCGCCGGTTGCGATACCACCTGCACCGCGCGCAACGCATCGACATGGCGGACCAGCGCGCGGCTGGTCGCGCTGCGGTCGGCATCGACCACTGCGATCGGCAGCGCGCTGGCCACCTGGTGCCGGTACGCGGCCGGGTAGAAGAACGAGTACAGCAGCACCGCGCCGACCATCACCGTCACCGCCGCCTGGTCGGCGAACACCGCCAACAGCGTGGTGCGGAAGGCGGCCAGCACGCGCCTCATGCCGGCACCGGCGCACGCGCGGCACGCAGCAGGCGCAGCCCGCCCAGGCCACCGCTGACCACCGCCATCAGCAACAGCACCGCCAGCGGTTTCAGCGATACCTGCCATGGCGAACCCATGAACATCTGCTGCATCTGCACCTGCACGTAGGCGGTCAGCGGCAGCAGGGCGTTCCATACCCGGGTGAACAGCGGTGCCTCGATCACCGGGAACGTCGCCCCGGAGAACGCCAGTGCCGTGCCGATGGTCAGGCCCACCAGCGACAGGCCGCTGCCCATGTCGCGCGCCACCGCGACGAACAGCAACCCGAAGCAGCAGCAGGCCAGGTAGAACAAGGGCTGGGCCAGCAGCAACAGGCCCAGGCTGCCGTTGATGCCGTCGCCGCGCAGGCAACCCAGGTACAGCACGCCCAGCCCGCCGTACAGCGAGAACAGCGCCACGTAGGGAAACAGCTTGCCGGCAATCGCCGCCCACGGCCGTTGCCCCAGCCAGTCCGCCAGCAGGCCGTCGCGACGCTCGCGGCCGAACGCACCGCCGGCCGCCAGCGCGGCCAGCAGCGACAACACCGCCGGGAAGATCAGCGGCAGCAGGAACAATTCATAGCTGCGCGCCGGGTTGTGCAACACCGTGGCCTGCACGCTGACCGGTGCCGCGCGCAGCTTGTCCGGCCCGGTCTGGCGGGCGATCTGCTCCTTCAGCAGGCGTGCGTTGTAGGCTGCGACCGCATCGGCGATGTCACGCCCGGCCGATTGCCCGGTGGCCATGTAGGTGGCGTTGTAGAACGCATAGACCGGCGCCTCCTCGCCCCGCAGTGCACGCCGGCTCATGTCGCGCGGCACCAGCACCACGGCGAATACCTCCAGCGCGCGCAGCTGTGCCTGCGCCTCCTGCAGCGAGGCCGGCTGGCTGACGATCGCCAGCCCGGGACTGGCATCGAGCGTGCGCGCCAGCCCGCGGCTGGCCGGGCTGGCGTCCAGGTCCACCAACGCCACCGGCACCTCACGCAGCACGGCGCCGGAGAACAACCACATCATCAGCGCCATCAGCAGCCACGGCAGCAGGGTGACCAGGCCCAGCTCCCAGCGGTCGCCGCGCCAATGGCGCAGCTCGCGCCGTACCGAGGCGATGAACGCGCTGCCCGGGCTCAGCCCTGTGGCCATGCGAACAGCACGCTCATGCCGGGGCGGAAACCCTCGATGGGCTGGCGCGGCCGCACCCGCACCTCGAAGCTGCGCACGTCATAACCGGACGACTGGCGGGTGCTGCGCCAGGTCGCGTAGTCACCGGCCGGGTTGATGAAGTACACCTCGAACGCGGCCTGGCGGCCGCCCAGCGCCGGAATGCTGCCCTCCACCACCGCACCGGGCTTGAGGCCATGCAACTGGTCCTCGCGCAGGTGCATGGCCACCCACATCCGGTCGATGTCCACCAGCGTGAACACCGGATAGCCGGCCGGCACCAGTTCGCCGATATCGGACATGCGCTTGCCCACCTCGCCGGCCTGCGGCGCGCGGCCCAGGGTCTCCTGCCGCGCGGCATCCACCTCGGCCTTGGCCCCCTCGGCCTGGCGCACCTGCGCCAGCGCGGCCTGCTTGTCCTGCGAACGGGCACCGGCCAGGGCCAGGTCGTACTGCGCGCGCGCGGCACGGGCCAGTTCCTCCGAACTGCGCGCCTGCGCCTGCGCCTCGTCGCGCTTCTGCCGGGTCATCACGCCTTCGCGGTACAGGTTGTCCAGCCGCCGGAAAGTACTAGTGGCCAGTTCGGCGCCGGCCAGCGCGCGCCGCCAGTTGGCCTCGGCGGCACGGATGTCCTCGCTGCGTGCGCCCTCCTCCGCCTTGGCCGCCATCGCCTGCGCCGCGGCCACCACCGCCTCGGCCTGGCGCTCCTTGGCCGCCACCTCCGGGCTGTCCAGCTCGAACAGCACCTGGCCGGCGCTCACCCGGTCGCCCTCGCGCACCCGCAGGCGCTCCAGCCGTGCGGTGACCTTGGCCGAGACATTGATGTTGTCGGCGTCGGCCATGCCCTGCACCTGGTCGCGCGGCGTGCGCAGCCCCAGCCACAGGCCGATCACGACCAGCAGCAACAACAGCACGCCACCGATGGCGAAGAGGCGGCGTTGCCGCGGGTTGGCTTCCGCCTGCAGGGAGTCGCTCATTCCAGCACCTTGTCCGCACGCCGGCGGAAGTCGTCAAACCGTTGCAGTTGCCCGCTCACTTCCAGCAGCTGGGCCAGCGCCACGTCGAACTGGTAGGCGGCCTGGGCGCGCTCCACCCGCGCCCCGCCCAGTGCCAGCCGCGCGTCGATCACGTCCAGCGAGGTGGCCTGCCCTTCGCGGAAGGACAGCTCCTGCAGGCGGAGGTTCTCCTCGGCCTGGGCGATGCTGCTGTCGAGCAGGCGGAACTGCGCGCGCGCGGTGTCCAGTTCGTTCCAGGCCTTGCCGACGCCGAGCTGCAGCTGGTTCTCCACTTCGCTGATGCCGGACTGCGCCTGCTCCAGCTGCGCGCGCGCGGCGCTGACCTGCAGTGGCCGCGCGTTGGGCGAGAGGAAGGTGTAGCGCAGGCCGATCCCGAACGCCCAGTCGGCGTCGGTCAGCAGTGCATCGCGGCGGCGCAGGTCGTACTGGCCGAACAGGTACAGCTGCGGCTTGAGCTTGGCCTGTTGCACGCGCACGCCCTGCTCGGCTTGCGCCGCCAGCGCACGCATGCGGTCGACCTGCGGATGGCGCTGCAGCGCGCTGCGCTCGAATTCCTCGCGCGTGCCGAGCGGTGCGCTGATGACGAACAGCGGCGAGCTCGTGCCCACCGTGCCGCCACTGCGCAGCAGGGTTGCCAGCGCCTGCTGCAGCGTGGCCAGGTCGTTGACCGCCTTCTGGTACTCGCGCTCGGCCTTGTCGCGCGCGACGTTGGCCTGCAGCCGTTGCGCCTTGGTGGCGAAGCCCTCGCGCTCGAGCTTCTGCGCGTCCTGCAGGTGGCGCTCCAGGCCATCGCGCACCTCGCGCCGCACCTGCACCGCCTGCTCCGCCAGCTGCTGGCCGAAGTAGGCCTGCACCAGCTGCAGCGACAACGATTGCCGCTGCGCCTCGCGCTCGGCCTGCGCCATCGTGGTGGCAGCCTGCGCGGCCTGCTGGGCGGCGGGAATCAACCCGCCGCTGTACAGCGGCAGCGTCGCGGTGATGATCGGCCGGGTGCGCCAGTCCCGCTCCACGAACTCCAGTGGGGACTCGATGCCGAATGCCTCGGCCACCGGCGCCAGCGAGCCCAGCGGCAGGTTGAGGGTCTTCTGGAACTGCATGCGACGCACGTCACCGGTGATCTCCGGCAAGCGCAGGTAATGGGTGGCGTCCTGCAGGTCCTGCTTGTTGCGCACCCCGGCCTGGGCCGCGGCCAGGGCATCGGAAACCTGCTCCAGCCGCTCGCGGGCCTGCTCGAAGCTCAGCGCCGGCACATCCGCTGCCAGGGCGGCCGGTGCCAGCCACGCACAGGCCATCGCCAGGCAGATCCTTATCGTTACCGGCTGTTTCGCTGCCACCCGGACACTCCCTGTTTCCACAGCTGGCGCCAGCATAGCTGGCTGTCCAGTCATGAAAAAGGCAAGACGGGCGGTTCAGGCCACCCGCGCCAGCCCGGCCGCCCCGGGCAGGCAGGCCAGGCTGTTGCCGGCATGGTCGAGCAGGCGCAGGCTGCCGTCATGGTCCTCGGCCAGCGCGGTCAGGCTCTCGACCCAGTCGCCATCGTTGGCGTAGACCAGCCCGTCACGCTCGACCAGCGCGGCGCGGTGGATGTGCCCGCAGACGATGCCGTCCAGGCCGCGCCGCCGCACGTCGTCCAGGCCGGCCTGCACGAACCGCTCGATGTAGCGCTCGGCCGCGCCGCTCTGGCGCTTGAGGAACTCCGACAGCGACCAATACCGCAGCCCCAGCCGCTGCCGCAGCTGGTTGAGCAGGCGGTTGCCGGTGAGGATGCGGTAGTACAGCCAGTCGCCGAAGCGCTCCTGCAGGCCCCCGAAATGGGTGCCCCGTCGTAGTCGTCGCCGTGCACCACCAGCAGCCGGCGACCATCGGCGGTGACATGGATGGCGCGGCGGCGCACCTGCATGGCCGGCAGCATCAGCCCGCAGGTACGGCGCAGCGGCGCGTCATGGTTGCCGGGGATGTAGATGATCTCAGTGCCGGCCCGGCGCAGCGCGTGCAGCGCCTCGATCACGTCATTGTGGGCAGGTCGCCAGCTGGCGCGTTTGTGCGACAACCACCACAGGTCGACGATGTCGCCGACCAGGTACAACCGTTCGCAGCGCAGGGCACCGAGGAAACGGGCCAGCTCGGCGGCATGGCAATGCCGTGCACCCAGGTGGGTGTCGGAGATGAACACGGTGCGGCGGTGCGGTTGCAGCACCCGGGGCGCGTTCACGCCATCGCCCCGGCGTCGCGCAGGTAGCGCTTGCGCTTGTTGGGGCGGATCGCCTGCAGGTCGACCTCGATCAGGCCGTCGATGGCGTCGCTGAAGTCCGGGTCCACCCCGAATGCCAGGAACCGCGCCCCGCCCGGTTCGCACAGGTCGATGTACTGGCGGTACAGGGTCGGCACGCTGGTGCCCAAGGCCGCCAGGTTGGCCTTGAGCACCTCGAACGCCGGCGTGGCATCCATCTCGCCGAAGCTCGGCGGCGCGGCGAAGTACTGGAACGGTCGGTTGGATTCGACCAGGCCCGCGCCGGCGCCGTAATAGCGCTGGTAGTAGGCCACCAGCTGCTCGCGCGCGGCCAGCGGCAGCGCGGCGCTGATCGACACCGCGCCAAACAGGTAACGGATGCCCGGCTGGCGCTGCAGGTAGGCGCCGATGCCCTGCCACAGGTAGTCCAGGCTGCGGCTGCCCCAGTAATCGGGCACCACGAAGCTGCGGCCCAGCTCCATGCCTTCGGCGATGCGGGGGATGGCATCGTCGGAGTAACGGAACAGGCTGGCCGTGTACAGGCCTAGCAGGCCGTTGCGGGCCAGCGCGGTGGCACCGCGCATGATCCGGTAGGCCCCTGCGATGCGCTGCACCGCCGCGTCCCAGACCACAATGTGCGGGTAATGCGGGTCGTAGTCATCCAGGTCACGGCTGCGCCCGGTGCCCTCGCCGACCTGGCGGAAGGTCAGCTCGCGCAGCCGGCCCAGCTCCAGCAGCAGCGGCGAACCGGCCGCGCAACGCGCCAGCCGGATCTGCTTGCCGTCGCTGGTCTGGCCGAGCAGTTCGGCCGCTTCCAGGGCCTGCGCCACCACATCGGCATCGATGGCGTCGGCCAGTGGCTCGGGGCCGGCCTCCGCCATGCGGGGGGCCAGCGGCGCCTCGCCCAGGGCGTACAGCGCGCGGCGGACCTGTTCCAGTTGCTGCGCCGGGTCGCCGTCGCTGCCCAGCAGCATCGGCTGTCCCACCTGCAGGCGCAGCGGCCGGCCACGGCGGGCGAACATCTCCCGCGCCAGCAGCGCGGTGCCGGCCGGCTTGAACACGGCCGAGGCGCCATAGAACAGCGCCGAGTTGCGCGCCTGTACCCGTACCGGCAGCACCGGTGCCTGGCAGGCCCGGGCGAAACGGACGAACCCCCGGTTCCAGCGACCATCGCGGATGCCCTGCAGCGACAACCGCGACACCTCGCCGGCCGGGAACACGATCACGCACTGTTCTGCCTCCAGTGCCTGCTCGATGGCCTGCAGGCTGGCGCGCTGCGCCCGTCCGCCCAGGATCCGCACCGGCAGCAGCAGCTCGCGCAGCGGCTCCAGCGCCAGCAGCATGTCGTTGGCGATGATCCGCACGTCGCGGCGAACCTTGCCCACCGCGTCCAGCAGCGCCAGCGCATCCAGCGCGCCGGAGGGGTGGTTGGCCACGATCAGCAGCCGCCCGCTGGCCGGGATCCGGGCCAGTGCGGCGGCGTCGACCGTGTAGCCGGCCTGCAGGAACGCCAGCGCGGCGCTGACGAAGTCGAAGCCGTGCTGATCGGCGCTGCGCGCCAGGAAGGCGTCCATCCGGTCAAACCCCGACCAGCGCCCCACCGTGCGCAGCAACGGCCGCGCCAGGTGGCCGCGCCGGCCACGGAACCAATCGGGATAGCGCTGCTGCAGGCGGTGCTCGATCTGTTGCATGGGGATACCCCGACGGCCCTGTTGGCCGGCAGCCTGCGCCCGCCAGAAGGCAGGCCGGTTGCGGTTTTGCGGCAGTTCGATGACCCCGGCTTAACCGTATGGCAACGGCGCCCCCTGCACTATTCCCCCCCGGCCCCGAGCGTGTATCATTCGCGGCTATCTTTTCATCCGCATACAGGGATACAAGCTCATGTCCAGCTATCTCTTCACCTCCGAGTCGGTCTCCGAAGGCCATCCGGACAAGATCGCCGACCAGATCTCCGATGCCGTGCTTGACGCTATCCTGGCCCAGGACAAGCGCGCCCGCGTCGCCTGCGAGACGCTGGTCAAGACCGGTGCCGCCATCGTCGCCGGCGAAGTCACCACCTCGGCCTGGGTCGACATCGAGGAGCTGACCCGCAACGTCATCAACTCGATCGGCTATGACAACTCCAACGTCGGCTTCGACGGTCATACCTGCGCCATCATCAACATGCTCGGCAAGCAGTCCCCGGACATCGCCGCCGGCGTGGACGGCACCGACAAGAAGAGCAAGAAGCCGGAAGAACAGGGCGCTGGCGACCAGGGCCTGATGTTTGGCTACGCCTGCAACGAAGCCCCGGAGTTCATGCCGGCGCCGATCTACTACTCGCACCGCCTGGTCGAGCAGCAGGCCAAGGTCCGCAAGAAGAAGAACTCGCCGCTGCCGTGGCTGCGCCCGGACGCCAAGAGCCAGGTCACCCTGCGCTACGGCCAGGACGGCAAGATCGAAGGCCTGGACGCGGTGGTGCTGTCGACCCAGCACGACCCGGGCGTGAAGCAGAAGGACCTGATCGAGGCCGTGCGCGAGCACATCCTCAAGCCGGTCCTGCCGAAGGCATGGCTGGACAAGCTGCCGAAGAACAAGGTGCACATCAACCCGACCGGCATCTTCGTGATCGGCGGCCCGGTGGGCGACTGCGGCCTGACCGGCCGCAAGATCATCGTCGACACCTACGGCGGCATGGCCCGTCACGGTGGTGGCGCGTTCTCCGGCAAGGACCCGTCCAAGGTTGACCGTTCGGCCGCCTACGCCGCCCGCTACGTCGCCAAGAACGTGGTTGCCGCCGGCCTGGCCGACAAGTGCGAAGTGCAGGTCTCCTACGCCATCGGCGTGGCCGAGCCGACCTCGATCTCGGTCACCACCTTCGGCACCGGCAAGATCCCGGACGCGCAGATCGAGAAGCTGATCCGTGCGCACTTCGACCTGCGCCCGTACGGCATCATCAAGATGCTCGACCTGATCCACCCGATGTACCAGCAGACCGCCGCCTACGGCCACTTCGGCCGCAAGCCGAAGGAATTCTCGTACGTCGACGGCGATGGCAAGACCCAGAACGCGACCGCCTTCTCCTGGGAGAAGACCGACCGCGCCGAGGCCCTGCGCAAGGCTGCCAAGCTGAAGTAAGCGCGACCGGCATCGCCCGTTGCACCCCGACGGGCCGCGCAAGCGGCCCGTCGTCGTTTGCGCAGTTGCCCTTGCAATGCCGCCATCACCGCGCCCACGATGGCTGGCATTCACAAGGAGCGTTGGCATGTTGCAGGCATTGATCGGCAAGCTGTTCAAGGACAAACCCGACCCGGACCGCTTCGCCGGGAAATTCATGGATGCCGTCCGCGCCAACGGCTACCCGCATCCGCTGGAGTACGAGTCGGATACCTTCCGCATCCGCCACGCCAACGGCTCCTACTTCAATCTTCACAATGCCTACCAGGCGTACCTCAATGCCCCGCGCGGCCAGCAGCGCAAGGCCCTGCTGGCCTTCAGCGGCCTGCTCGGCATCCATGAGGACGACGAGGCGATGACGTTGGAGCAGGCGCGCCCGCTGCTGCGTCCGCTGATCCGCAGCATCACCCAGCTGGAGGAGATCACCCTGCACCATGCCGAGCAGGAGGGCTGGAATGCACCGCCGCAGCGCCTGCAGTACCGCCGCCTGAGCGAGGAATGCGTGGAACTGCTGGCCGTCGACCACCCCGACCATACCGCCACCCTCACCCAGGGCCCACCGGAGGAGTGGGGCATCAGCTTCGACGAGGCGTTGGTCATCGCCCGCACCAACCTGCGCCAGAGCCCGGACGAACCCTTCGTCGAGGTGGCCCCCGGCCTCTACCAGGCCGCCTGGGGCGACGCCTACGACAGCAGCCGCGCCCTGCTGCCGGACCTGCTGCACCGCGTGCCGGTCGCCGGCCTGCCGGTGTTCATGCTCGCCACCCGCGACATGCTGCTGGTTGCTGGCGAAGGTGACCTGCGCGCGCAGGCGGCGATGCTGGAACTGGCCGGCCAGGCATTCGCCGACGGCCGCGTGATCTCCTGGGAAGTGCTGCGCTATGACGATGGCCAGTTGCATCCGCACGTGCTGGCCGACCCTGCGTTGCGCGAGCGGCAACGGCAGCTGCGGCTGGAACTGGACGGCGATGCCTACGCCATGCAGAAGCAACTGCTCGACCGCGTGCACCAGGCCCACGACGAGGATGTGTTCGTGGCCAATTTCATGGTCCACAGCGAGGAGCGGCATTCGCTGTGCGCCTGGACCGAAGGGGTGGCCAGCTCGCTGCCGCGCACCGACCGCATCGTGCTGGTGATGCCGGTCAACGAGGACGATGCGCACACGCTGGTCGTGGACTGGGAGCAGGCCCAGCCGCTGATCGGCCACCTGCTGCAGCAGGACAACCGCCACCTGCACCCGCCCCGCTACCTCACCCTGGGCTTCCCGGACGCCGAAACGCGCGCCCGCTTGCAGCCGCTCTGACTCGCTCACCGGATGCTCCTCCCACCCCGGCGATGCACTACCATCGCCGCCATGGGGAAAGAAGACCGCAGACCAATCGCCGCCCGTTCCACCGGCTGGGCCCAGGCCCTGAGCGCCGCGTTGGCACGCTCCTCCGTCACGCCGAACCAGATTTCGGTACTGAGCATCTTCTTCGCCGTGATCGGCGCGGTGGGATTGCTGGCCGCGCCCAGCCTGCTCGGCCTGGTCGCCTGCATCATCGGCGTGCAGCTGCGCCTGGTCTGCAACCTGCTCGATGGCATGGTCGCCATGGAAGGCGGCAAACAGACCCCGACCGGGGCGCTGTACAACGAATACCCGGACCGGATCGCCGATTCGCTGCTGATCGTCGCGCTCGGCTACGCCGCCGGCATGCCCTGGCTGGGCTGGCTGGGCGCACTGCTCGCCGCGCTTACCGCCTATGTGCGGCTGTCCGGGGCCAGCCTTGGCCTGCCGCAGGACTTCCGTGGCCCGATGGCCAAGCAGCACCGCATGTTCGTGCTGACCCTGGCCTGCGTGGCGGCGATCATCGAGCAATGGGTCAGCCACACCGGCTACGCCCTGCAGGTGGCCGCCGTGGTGATCGCCGCCGGCGCGCTGCTGACCTGCATCACCCGCACCCGCGCGATCGCCGCGCAACTGAAGGCAAGGTCCTGATGCTCTCCAGCCTGCTGGTCGCCGCCGTCAAGGTCTTCATCGGTGCCTACCCGCGTTGGGTCGGCAGCCGCCCCAACGACACCCAGCGAATCTACTTCGCCAACCATTCCAGCCACCTGGACACGGTGGCGCTGTGGTCAGCGCTGCCGCCAGCCCAGCGCGAGCACACCCGCCCGGTCGCCGCCCGCGACTACTGGAGCAAGGGCATTCGCAAGGTCATCGCCGACAGGGGCTTCAACGCCGTGCTGATCGAGCGCGACCGCAACAAGGTCGAGGGCGACCCGCTGCAGCCGCTGTACGACGCGCTGGACGGCGGGGCTTCGCTGATCATCTTCCCGGAAGGCACCCGCAACCACGAACCGATGCCACAGCCGTTCAAGGCCGGCCTGTTCCACCTGGCCCAGCACTACCCGCACGTGGAGCTGGTGCCGGTGTACCTGGACAACGCACGCCGCGCCCTGCCCAAGGGCAGCCTGGTGCCGGTGCCGCTGGTATGCACGGCGCGCTTCGGCCCGTCGCTCAACCGCATCCCCGATGAAGACAAGGCGCAGTTCCTGCAACGCGCCCGGCAGGCCGTGGTG
Source organism: Stenotrophomonas sp. ATCM1_4 (assembly GCF_004348115.1). Taxonomy (GTDB): domain Bacteria; phylum Pseudomonadota; class Gammaproteobacteria; order Xanthomonadales; family Xanthomonadaceae; genus Stenotrophomonas; species Stenotrophomonas capsici. The sequence goes on from NZ_QPFB01000001.1 coordinate 2,397,373, forward strand.
GATCTGGCATGAACAACGTATTCCAGCAATTGCCCCTGGGCAGCTTTCTGCAGCAGGCCATCGAGCGTGCACCGCCCAAGTTCTGGTGGATGATCGGCGGCGTGTTCGGGGTGCTGGTGCTGGCCAGCCTGATCGGCTTCATCATCGGCCGCTTCAAGTCCGGCTCGGTGGTGGACAACCTCAACGCCCGCATCCGTGCCTGGTGGGTGATGGCCGCGGTGCTGTTGTTCTGCTTCGTGCTGGGCAAGATCGCCACGCTGGTGTTCTTCGGCCTGCTCTCGTTCTTCGCGCTGCGCGAGTTCATCTCGCTCACCCCGACCCGGCGCGGCGACCACCTGGCACTGTGCCTGTGTTTCTACATCGCCATCCCGCTGCAGTACTGGTTGATCGGCATCGACTGGTACGGCCTGTTCGTGATGTGCATCCCGGTGTACGGCTTCCTGACCCTGCCGGCGGTATCGGCGCTGTCCGGCGACACCGAGAACTTCCTGGAGCGCAACACCAAGATCCAGTGGGGCGTGATGCTCACCGTGTTCTGCCTGAGCCATGCGCCGGCGCTGATGCTGCTGCGCATCCCCGGCTACGAAGGGCAGAACCTGATGCTGCTGTTCTACCTGCTGCTGGTGGTCCAGCTCAGCGACGTGCTGCAGTACGTGTTCGGCAAACTGTTCGGCAAACACCTGCTGGCCCCGCAGGTCAGCCCGTCCAAGACCGTCGAAGGCCTGGTCGGGGGCGGCCTGGCGGCCACCGGCGTGGGCGCGGCGCTGTACTGGATCACCCCGTTCTCGCCGCTGCAGTCCGCGGCGCTGTCGCTGCTGATCGTGGTCTGCGGCTTCCTCGGCGGCCTGGCGCTGTCGGCGGTCAAGCGCAGCCTCGGTGCCAAGGACTGGGGCGAGATGATCGAGGGCCACGGCGGCATCCTGGACCGGCTGGATTCGGTGGTGTTCTCCGCACCGGTGTTCTTCCACGTGGTGCGCTACAACTTCCAGTAAACGGCGGCCACGCCATCGCCGCTGCCGCACCGGCACGGGGAACGGCCCCTACCCCCTTCACCCGCAAGGGAGTAGCCTGCGGCTCCCGCCGTCGCAGCCAGCGCCATGATGTCCGAACACAAATCCCACCAGCTCTCGATGACCGTGCTGATGTCCCCGGAGATGGCCAACTTCTCCGGCAAGGTGCATGGCGGCGCGGTCCTGCGCCTGCTCGACCAGGTCGCCTACGCCTGCGCCAGCCGCTACGCCGGCAACTACGTGGTGACGCTGTCGGTGGACCAGGTGACGTTCCGCCAGCCCATCGCGGTCGGCGAGCTGGTCAGCTTCCTGGCATCGGTCAACTACACCGGCACCTCGTCGATGGAAGTAGGCATCAAGGTGGTGGCCGAGGACATCCGCAAGGGCAGCGTGCGCCACGCCAACAGCTGCTTCTTCACCATGGTGGCCGTTGACGACGACGGCAAGCCGACCCCGGTGCCGCCGCTGCAGCCGGAGACGTCCGACGAGAAGCGTCGCTTCGCCGCCGCGCAGATCCGCCGCCAGCTGCGCCAGGAGATGGAACAGCGGCATCTGGAGCTGCTCAAGAGCAACCCTTCGCCCGACGCCTGAGCCCCCCTACGCCCGCAGGCCGGGATGCACTCCCAGCCCGTTGGCGCGCACCGGTCATCGCGACGCCGGGATCAGGTCGCGCTGCATCCCGGCCCATGGCCGGACCCTCAACCGGTGTTCTGCACGCCCTGCGAGACACCGTTGACGCAGGCCACCAGGGCGCGCAGCAACGCCTCATCCTGGCGGTCGCTCGCCCGCCAACGCTGCAGCAGGTCCACCTGCAGCGTGCTGATCGGGTCGATGTACGGGTTGCGCAGGCGGATGGACAGTGCCAGCCGCGGGTCATGCTCCAGCAGCTCCTGCTGCCCGCTCAGGCGCATCACCCAGCGCTTGGTCAACGCCAGCTCCTCGCCGATGCGCGGGAAGAACTGGTCATGCAACGGCCCGGCCAGGCGCGAGAACTGCTCGGCGATGTGGATGTCGCCCTTGCTCAGCACCATCGACATGTCGTCCAGGAAGGTCTCGAAGAACGGCCAGTCGTGCGCCATCTCGCGCAGCAGATCTTCCTGCCCGGCATCGGCGGCCGCCTGCAGGCCGCTGCCCACGCCGAACCAGCCCGGGATCGCCGCACGCGCCTGGCTCCAGGCGAACACCCACGGGATCGCACGCAGGTTGCCCAGCGCCGCATCCTGGCCCAATCGCCGCGACGGGCGCGAGCCCAGGGTCATGCGCTCGATCACGTCGATCGGCGTGGCCTGGCGGAAATAGTTCATGAACTGCGGGTCACCCACGAACGCCCGGTAGGCCTGCGAGCTCTGCTCGGCGACCCGCGCCATCACCGGCTTCCACAGCGCCTCGCGCGGCTCGGCCGCACGCGGGCGCAGGCTGGCGCGCAGCACCGCACCGGCGGACTGCTCCAGCGAGCGCAGCGCCAGTGCACGGATGCCGTACTTGCGATGGATCACCTCGCCCTGCTCGGTCACGCGCAGGCGCCCGTCGATGCTGCCGCGCGGCGAGGCGTTCACCGCATGCGTGGTCTTGGTGCCGCCGCGGCTGATCGAGCCGCCGCGGCCGTGGAAGAAGGTCAGGTGCACGCCGTGCGCGCTGGCCACCTCCAGCAGTTCGACCTGCGCCTGCTGCAGGCCCCAGCGCGAGGCGGCGATACCGCCGTCCTTGCCGCTGTCCGAGTAGCCCAGCATCACCATCTGCACGTCGCCGCGTGCGGCCAGATGGGCGCGGTAGACCGGGTCGGCCAGCAGGTCGCGCAGGGTGTCGGTGCCACGCCCCAGGTCGTCGACGGTCTCGAACAGCGGCGCGATATCCAGCGGCACCGCACCGTTGTCATCGTGCAGGCCGCCGCGGCGTGCCAATGCCAGCACCGCCAGCACGTCGCCACGGTCATGCGCCATCGAGATGATGTAGCTGCCCAGCGCATCGGCACCGTGCCGGCGGCGCGCATCGGCCAACGCCGCGAACACCTTGTCCAGCCGCTGCCCCCCTTCGTCGGCCCCCGCCGGCAACACGGCGTCGCCGGCCGCATACGGCGCCAGCGACCGCGCACGCGCCGCGCCGTCCAGCGCATCGAATGCCTCCTGCCCGCCGAGCACCTCGGCCAATGCACGCGAATGCACGCTCGACTCCTGGCGCACGTCCAGCCGCGCCAGGTGGAAACCGAAGGTGCGCACGCGCCACAGCAGGCGACGCACCGAGAACCAGCCGGCGTGCTTGCCCTTGTTGGCCTCCAGGCTGTCCAGGATCAGCTGGATGTCGTGGATGAGTTCTTCCGGCGCGGCATACGCACCGGGCGCATCCTGCAGCGTCGCCTGCAGGCGCGCACGCATGCGGTCGTTGAGCAGCCGGTAAGGCATGTCGGCATGGCGCGGGCGCGACTGCACGTCGGGCAGCAGTTCACGGTATTCCTGCACGCGTGCCTGCACCGCGTCACTGACACCGATCAGCTCGGTGGACTGGCTGAGCAGGCTGGCCAGCTTCAGCAGGTCCTGGATGTACAGCTCCAGCACCGCGCGCCGTTGTGCATTGAGCGTGGCGGCGACCGTGCTGGCGTCCACGTTGGGATTGCCGTCCATGTCACCGCCCACCCAAGTACCGAAGCGCAGCAGCCGCGGCAACGGCAGGCTGCGCCCCCAGGTATCGAGCAACGCCTGCTCCAGCGATTCGTAGAACACCGGGATCACCCGGTACAGCACGCGGGTCAGGTAGAAACCCACGTGCTCACGCTCGTCATCCACCGTCGGGCGTACCGGCGAGGAATCGGTGGTCTGCCAAGAGGCGGTAAGCGCCATGCGGAACCGCGCGGCATCGGCGGCCTGCTCGCCGGGGGTGCGCTGGCCGTCGAGGTTGTCGACCAGCGCGGCGACCATCAGTTGTTCTTTTTCAAGCAGTGCACGGCGCACCGCTTCGGTTGGGTGTGCGGTGAACACCGGCTCGATGTCGATGCGCGGCAACCACCGCGCCAGCTCATCCAGCGTCACGCCCTGGGCCTTGAGCTGGATCAACGCATCATGCAGGCCATCGGGCTGCGGGCGCTTGGTGCCGGCGCGCTGGTAGTCACGGCGACGGCGGATGCGGTGCACGCGCTCGGCGATGTTCACCACCTGGAAGTAGGTACTGAACGCACGCACCAGCGCCTCGGCTTCGCGTGGCGAACGCCCGGCCAACTGCGCGCTGAGACCGGCCAACGGCCCCTGTGTTTCGCGGCGCGCGATGGCGGCGGTGCGCACCTCTTCCACTTCGTCCAGGAAGCCCGGCGACACCTGCTCGGCAAGAAGGTCACCCACCAGCGTGCCCAGCCGGCGCACATCGTCGCGCAGGGGCAGATCGGGAGTGGCGAAGACAACGCTGCTACGGTACTCGTTCATCCAGGACGCACAAGCCTTGAGAGCGGGAATCCCCCAAGCCTAACCGAAAAAATGTCCGGTTTTTGCAGTGCATCAAAGGTGAAACAGTTGCATGTGAACCTTGTCCGGACGCTGTCTTTGCAGACAGGAAACGACGCAATTCCGGCGTCTTGGTGGACATTCGTTGGCGTGTGAACGGGACGCACCTACGTCGGGAGCGCCCCCTCCCCAGCCCTCCCCCGCGCTTCGCGCAAAGGGGGGAGTAGGGCGCTGCGTCGCGCACTGACAGATTGCGCAGAGCCGCCCTCCCCTGCGCTGCACGCAAGGGAGGGCGCTCGTCCTCAGCGCTTCTTGCCAGCCTTGCCGTCGGCCGCGCCCAACCACTGGTCCAGCCAGCTTTCACTCTCGGCCAGCATCGTCATGATCGACTCGCGTGCGCGGTAGGCGTGCGATTCATTCGGCAGCATCACCAGCCGCGCCGTGCCACCCAGCCCCTTCACCGCGGCGAACATGCGCTCGCTCTGGATCGGGAACGTGCCGGAGTTGTTGTCGTTCTCGCCATGGATGAACAGGATCGGGTCCTTGATCCTGTCGGCGCTGTTGAACGGCGACATCTTCAGGTACACCTCCTGCGCCTGCCAGAAGTTGCGTTCCTCGGCCTGGAAGCCGAACGGCGTCAGCGTGCGGTTGTAGGCGCCCGAACGCGCGATACCGGCCTTGAACAAGCGCGTATGCGCGAGCAGGTTGGCGGTCATGAACGCGCCATAGGAATGACCGCCCACGGCGATGCGCTCGCGATCACCCACGCCACGCTTGACCACTTCGTCCACCGCCGCCTGTGCACTGGCCACCAGTTGCTGCACGTAGGTGTCGTTCGGCTCGGCATCGCCCTCGCCGATGATCGGCATGGTCGGGTTGTTGAGCACCACGTAGCCCTTGGCCAGGAACGCCTGTGGCCCCCAGTAGCTGATCGCGTTGAAGCGGTGCGGCGAGCCGGTGACCTGGCTGGCGTCCTGCGCGGATTTGAACTCGGCCGGATAGGCCCACATCAGCACCGGGCGCGGGCCATCCTTCTTCGGGTCGTAGCCCGGCGGCAGCAGCAGGTCGGCGGTCAGTTCGACGCCATCATTGCGCGTGTAGCGGATCTGCTCCTTCTTCACCCCACGCAACGCCGGCAGCGGATGCGCGAAATGGGTCAGCTCCACCGGCACCGCGTCGGCGGCCAGGCCGCGCGCAAACAGGTTGCCCGGTACATCGTTGGACTCGCGGTAGGTGAGGATGCGTGCATCCCCGCCTTCGATGATGGCCAGCGGCTGCTCGTAGTACGGCGCCTGCGAATGGAACAGGCGCTCGCTCTTGCCCGAGGCCAGGTCCACGCGGTCCAGGAACGGGCGGTCGCCCTCCGCCGACGCACCGGTGCCGATGCGGAAGAAACTCTTGCCATCGGTGCCCAGCTGCAGCCGCTCGCGCCCGCTCTCATCGGACTGCAGCAGCGGATCGCCCGGATCCGCGTAGCGGTCATCCTCCGACCGCTCGACCAGCAGCACCGGTGCCTGGTCCGGACTGCCCGGGTTGATCTTCCACTGCTTCATCTGGCGGCTCTTCCACCAGTACTCGTCCAGCAACGCGACATCGTCCTTGCCCCAAGTGATGCCGGCGTAGCGCGACCCCAGCTGCATCAGCGTGGCCGGCGGCTTGTCGAACGGCGCCGACTGCACCAGCACCGCATCGCGGATGGCCGCCTGCCGTGACGGGTCACCGCCGTCCTGCGCTTCGGCCCAGACCAGCGTGGCCGGCGCATCGGCGCGCCAGCTGATCGAACGCACGCCGGTCGGCACCGCGTCATTGCCGGTCGGCAGCCCGTCGACCAGCGGCAGGCGGGCAACCGTATGCACCTGCATGCCCTGCGCATCGAGCACGTCGATGCGGCGCGGGAAGCTGCTCACCGGCACCGAATACGAGAACGGCCGCTCGACGCGACGGCTGAGCAGGTACTTGCCGTCCGGCGACGGCGACAGCCCCATGAACAGGCCTGGCAGGCCCACCGGACTGGCCTGGCCGGTGATCGACACCCGCACCGGCTGTGCCTGCAGGTAGTACTCGAACAGGCGCGCATCGTCCTCGTTGCGCAGCAGGTCCTGGTAGGTCCGCACCGAACGCACGCCCTGCCCGGCCACGGTCTCCTGCACGGCGGGGCCGGTCGGCACGCCATCCCCCTTCGGCGGCGCGCCCTGCCCGGCCGGGCGCTGCAGCACCAGCAGCCCGTCGCTGCCCGGCAACCACGAATACCCCCGGCCGACGATGCTGTTCAGGCGCTCGGCGATGCGACGGGCGCTGCCCGCCTCCACATCCACCAGCCACAGCTCGTTGCTGCCGCTGGCCGGGTCCACCTGGTTGAAGGCCAGGTACTTCTGGTCCGGCGACCAGCCCAGCGAGGCCACCGACAATGGCTGCGGCAGGCCACTGATCTGGCGCTCCCTGCCGTCCAGCGTGGACACCAGCGACAACTTGTTGCCGAACGAGAAACGGCTGTCGGAGAAGGTCTTCGGGTTGATGCGCAGGCCGGCCAGCTTCAGCTCCGGCTGCGCCACCTGGGCGATGGACGGCAGCGACGGGGTCTGCAGCATCGCCGCCAGGTCGCGCCTGGGCGACAGCGACAGGCTGGGCGCACGCGGGGCATCGACGATGGCCTGCAACGCGGCCGAGGGCAGGCGGTAGCCCTGCGCCTGTTCGGCCGCCTGCGGCGGGGCCAGCGCCAGCACTGGCGGCACCGCCAGCAGCAGGCCGGCGCACAGGACCAGGGCCGCGGAAGTACGGCGGCGGCGGGCGGGGGACAGGTTCATGGCGCTCCTTGGCAGGGGAATAAACCCCCAACTTAACAATCTCTGTCGCCCCCCTCCCCTGCCGTTGGTTGGGCTGGCCGCCGCGATATAATCACCGGCTCCGCTCCGAGGGGCGCTGCGACTGTCCGGGAACCCCCGCCACAGCCAGGCTCGGGGCGGCATCCATGCAACAACGGCGCCCGGCGAACGCGAGCCTGCTCGCACCACACCGGAGCTCTACATGAATGCTGTTGCCAGGACCTTCTCCCAGGAAGGTGACTACAAGATCGCCGATATCTCGCTGGCCGATTGGGGCCGCAAGGAACTGGACATCGCCGAGCACGAGATGCCGGGCCTGATGTCCATCCGCCGCAAGTACGCCGCACAGAAGCCGCTGGCCGGCGTGCGCGTGACCGGCTCGCTGCACATGACCATCCAGACCGCGGTGCTGATCGAGACGCTGAAGGACATCGGCGGCGACGTGCGCTGGGCCTCGTGCAACATCTTCTCCACCCAGGACCAGGCCGCCGCCGCGATCGCCGCCACCGGCACCCCGGTGTTCGCCTGGAAGGGTGAAACGCTGGAGGAGTACTGGGACTGCACCCTGGAAGCGCTGACCTTCAAGGCCGCCGACGGCACCCTGCTGGGCCCGGAACTGGTGGTCGACGACGGCGGTGACGTCACCCTGCTCATCCACAAGGGCTATGAGCTGGAAAACGGCAGCGACTGGGTCAATACCGCGTCCGGCTCGCACGAAGAGCAGGTCATCAAGAACCTGCTCAAGCGCGTGGCCACCGAGCGCCCGGGCTACTGGACCCGCGTGGTCAAGGACTGGAAGGGCGTCTCCGAGGAGACCACCACCGGCGTGCACCGCCTGTACCAGCTGGCCGAAGCCGGCACGCTGCTGGTCCCGGCCATCAACGTCAACGACTCGGTCACCAAGAGCAAGTTCGACAACCTGTACGGCTGCCGCGAGTCGCTGGCCGACGGCCTGAAGCGCGCGATGGACGTGATGCTGGCCGGCAAGGTGGCCGTGGTCTGCGGCTACGGTGACGTCGGCAAGGGCTCGGCCCACTCGCTGCGCGCCTACGGCGCCCGCGTCATCGTCACCGAGATCGACCCGATCTGCGCCCTGCAGGCGGCGATGGAAGGCTTCGAGGTCAACACCATCGAATCCACCCTGGGCCGCGGCGACATCTACGTCACCACCACCGGCAACAAGGACATCATCCGCATCGAGCACCTGAGCGCGATGAAGGACCAGGCCATCGTCTGCAACATCGGCCACTTCGACAACGAGATCCAGGTCGACGCGCTGGTGAAGTTCCCGGGCGTGCAGCACATCAACATCAAGCCGCAGGTGGACAAGTACGTGTTCCCGAACGGCAACGCGATCTTCCTGCTGGCCGAAGGCCGCCTGGTGAACCTGGGCTGCGCCACCGGCCACCCGAGCTTCGTGATGTCCAACAGCTTCGCCAACCAGACCCTTGCGCAGATCGACCTGTGGGCCAACAAGGACAGCTACAAGGCCGACGTCTACCGCCTGCCGAAGAAGCTGGACGAGGAAGTGGCGCGCCTGCACCTGGAGAAGATCGGCGTGAAGCTGACCACCCTGACCCAGGAACAGGCCGACTACCTCGGCGTGCCGGTGGAAGGCCCGTTCAAGCCGGAACACTACCGCTACTGATCGGCGAAAGCCTGCAGGCAGCCCCCCCTCTCCCGCACGCGGCAGAGGGGGTGTGGAGTGAGGGCCGCTGCCCCGTGCAAGCCCTCACTCCCGCCGCGTCACCAAGCGCTGGAATGCCTCAGCATCGTTCCCGACAAAACGAGCACCGAAAGGTGCTCGTTTTGTTTTCAGGGCCGATGGATCGGAGATGCCACCGGGAAAGCCCCTTCAAGCCAACACCGCCTCGGGTCAATTCCCGCACCAGCCCCCATCCACCGGGTCGCTTCGCCGCTCGGCATGGCTCGCACGATTCGTGTCCTGTCCCGCATCCGCGATGCGCGCCACGCTCTGCCTGACTCTGCGCACGGTTTCGCCGCGGTCCATTTCCGTGCAGCATTGCGGACAGGACCACTACCGTCTCATGGCACCCAACGGAAACCTCCATGCATCCCAGCGACGAGCGAAAGGTACTCGAGCAGCTCCTGAAAGAGATCGACTCCCCCGGCAATGCGTCATCGGGGTGGAGTGATCTACCGGCCTGGATCTCGATCGCGGTGATCACGGCGTCCTGCTTCCATTTCTTCGGCCGCCCCAGCCTTCCCCATGCCCTCCTGATGGCAGGCTTTTTCCTGGCCGGGTTGGTGTATGCGCAGGTGCGCCTCCGGCGAAAGTCGGCCAGGAACTGGCCAACGCTGCGTCCCTTCCTCGACCGGGCGCGGGTCGAGGCACGTCTGCGCGAAATCCTGCTGACCGGCCACTGACGCCCCCTGCGCCCTGCCCTTCCTCGAATCGAACCCGGCATCCCCTCGAATGCACCCCATCGTTTCCTTCTGGCATGTCACCCATGGCGGCCCACAACACGGCCAGATGCTGCGCAAGCTGGAGCGCCTGGCGGGTTTCACCGCCGTTTCACCGATGGTGGAGCGGCTCGTGTGGGAGGGCCGCAAGGAGGCGCATGTGACGTTCGAAGTCCACCACGCCACCGGATCCCATGAGGCGACCGAAGCGGCCCTGCTCGCGCTTGCGTGGCAACTCGCACCGACGTGGCGGATCACCCGTGCTTCCGGCGACCTGGGGGGCGAATGGTCCCAATCGGCGGTCGGCCCCGATCATCCCTTCGAGGCGATCATCGCCGGTTGCACGCGCATCCGCTGGCAGTTGCATGCATCACAGCAGTACACGCGGCCGAACTTCCTGGGGGGGCGGCGACAACCACTGGTAGGCACCTGGCGTCACTGCCGTGCCGCGCGCGCTCCGCCAGAGCGCGGCCATCGCCCTGTGGCATCATCCGCAGCACATGCCGGGGCCTTGCATCTACCCGGCCATTTCAGACAGGACAGCAGGACGCATGCCCGTGGAATCCCTGGAAGCGCAGATCACCCTTACGTTGTTGCCCGGCATGCATCTGCCGCCGGCGCTGAAGGCACTGTTTGGCTGGATCGAGGACAACGGCCTTTACATCGACCGGCCGGACGGCACCCGCATCGGTTTCCTGTTCCCCGAGGAAGCCCTGCGCGAGAGCTGGACGGACGACGAGCGTCAGGGCGGAACCAACATCACCTTCTTCGCCGAGGGCAATGCCAACCTGAAGTACTGGTTCGGCCACGCGCGTGCCGAGGTACTCGACCGGCTCTGCGTGTTCGCCAAGACCGGCGCGGAAGGATCGATGGCGGCACTCTGGCTCGCGCCCGACGGCACGCAGAAGATCGTCCATCTGGGCTCGGGCTCCGGCTCGGTCACCGTCTGCGTGCTGGCCGATGATGCGCTCGATTTCCTGCGACTGCTGGCCATCGGCTACGACGAAATCTGCTGGGGTGGTGAACTGGGATCGCCGCCGCCACGCAAGGGCGAATTCGTCGTTCATCCGAATGCGGCCTACCAGCAGTGGGTCCGCAGCCGGTTCGCCACGACCATCCCGGAGGTCGGCACCGAGATCGTCAGACATCCCGAAGACATGCACATCGAAGACGCAGCAGACCCGTTCAACCGCTGGGTCAGCGCGAACTGCGCCTGACCCGGGCCGTTCCACCCGCAGTCGATGATTTCGCGCAGTAGGCGGCGCGGCACCCAGCGCGTCTGCGCATGCGGTGGCAATACCCTGTTGAGCCCCGCGCTCGCCCCTTCCAACAAGGCCTTCCGATGATCCGCGCCCTGCTCCTGGCATCACTGCTCGCCACCTCCACGAACGCGGCGGCCATCGTCATCCGCCACGATGTCGATGATGCGCAGTACCGGATACCGGCATCCGAATTGCCGGCGCTGGTCGACATGCCCGACGAAGGACACGGCGTGCTGATCGCGCCGCAATGGGCGGTGACCGCCGCACACACGCTCCCCCACCAGGGTCGGCTCGAACAGGTGGTCATCAACGGGGTGGCACGGGACGTGGAGCGGGTCGTCACCCACCCGGGGTACCGCACCCCGCCGCAGGCGCTGATCGACCAGGCGATGGCCAGCGGTGAAGCGATGCTGCTGATGGTCTTCCTTGGCGGCTCGGACGACATCGCGCTGATCCGCTTGCGCCAACCCATCACCGACATCCCGCCGATCCGCCTGTATACCGGCAGCGACGAGCCCGGCAAACGCGTCACGCTGCTGGGAAAAGGGGCCACTGGGACCGGCGCCGATGGGCATGATCCGCGAGGGCCAAACCGTACCGAGTTGCGGCGTGCGTTCAACACCGTCACCAGTGCGTATGACCGCTGGCTCTGCTACGTCTTCGACGCACCACCGGATGGCCTTCCGCTTGAGGGCATGCTCGGCAATGGCGACAGCGGCGGCCCGGTACTGCTCCAGTCCGGCGCGCAATGGCAGCTGGCAGGGCTGGCCTCCTGGAAGGTCGTGCAGGGCAACGTGATGACCGCCCGTCCCGGCCGCTACGGACAGACCGCCTGCAACGTCCGCCTGAGCCACTACCATCACTGGATCGAACAGGTGATCTCCGCAACACCGCAGGCAAGCGGCCAGGATGGATCCCACGCAGGCCGCTGACTGATTCCCCTCCCACCCGCCGCACCGGAACACGCATGAGAGACCCCGCCCGCATCGACACCGTCCTGGCCACGCTTCGCGCGCTTTGGGAAACCTCGCCCGACCTGCGGCTGGGCCAGCTGATCGTCATCGCCGCCGCGCCGCGCGAGCCGGTTCCGGAAATCTTCCATATCGAAGACGACGTGTTGCTGGAAAGCCTCGAGCAGCACCTGCGCCGCGCGCAGCCGTCGCGGCCCTGAGCCCGCCGGAACCGTCGAGGACCACGCTCGATGCCCCTGGATGACCTGGCCGGCGAAGCCCTGCGTGGCGCATTGCGCGTCGTCGGCCGCATGCTGGTCGAGCTGGTCTTCGAGATCCTGCTCAAGGGTACCGGCCACGTGGTGATCCGTCTGTTCCGCCCCGGCAAGGAACCCGGCGATGCGGCGTGCGCTCTGGTCGGCCTGCTGGTCTGGGCCGGTGTCGCTGCCGGCGCCTTCCTGCTCCATCGGCAGATGACCGGCTGATACCGCGGGAGTGGGTTCTGGATAGAATCCACCGCTATACGGAACCAGGACGGCAGGGATCGCACGCCCGCATCCAGCCGCGTCCCTCAATCCCAGGAACCCCGATGGCTGACCCCTACAACTCCCCCGCGATCCCCGCCGCAACCCCTCACCTCACCGATGCCATGGTCACCACCGCCATGGAACTGCCCGGCATGCGCGTCACCCGCAGCCTGGGCCTGGTGCGCGGCATCACCGTGCGTTCGCGCTCGGTCGTGGGCAACTTCATCGGCGGCCTGCAGACCCTGTTCGGCGGCAACATCACCATCTACACCGAGCTGTGCGAGCAGGCCCGCAACGAGACCTACCGCGACATGGTGCAGCACGCGCGCATGCTCGGCGCCAATGCCATCATCGCGGTCCGCTACGACGCCACCGAACTGATGACCGGCCTGACCGAAGTGCTGTGCTATGGCACCGCCGTGGTGGTCGAGCCGCAGCGCTGAGGCCTGCCTCGCACAACACCCGCGATCACATCATTGGGCAGGAAGCCGGATTCCATGGGTATTTTCAGCAGGTTCTTCAAAGGTCCGCCGGCGCCCGAGCCGGCCTTGCCACTTCGGCTGCTGCTCGAAGCGACCAGGGCATCGGACCCGCACGCCCGCCTCGTCGATGGGCAGGTACACCTGTCCAGCGGCATCACGCTGGGCATCGAACATATCGAGACGTTCCGCTTCGACAACGGCAACGTACGCACTGCGACGGTCACCACGGCCAGGCACCCCACGTTCTTCACCGAAGGGCTGGTCGAGTTCCAGCATGCAATGGGTGCCGATGAGCAGGCCTCGATGTCAAGCGGCTTCCGCAGCTGGGCGCAGATGGATCTGGCAACCCTGTCCGATGCCGTCCAAGCCGATCCACGGCATTGCCTGGTGATGGAAATCACCCTGCCCGCCTCGGAACAGGCGCCGGAGGCGGTGCGCCAGATCGTGCTGGGCCCGGTCGCGCACTACGCCTCCGAGCCGGTGGATGCCGACGAGGAGCACCCGTTCTGCCCGTGCTGCCTGCTCACCCGGAGCCTGGAGGCCTTCATGCCGGTCCTGCGCGCGGAGCAGTTCCTCGGCGTGCGCCTGTTCGCCAGTCGTGCCGACGATGGGAGTTTCAGCGCCGATTGCCGCATCAACGGGCAGGACCATCCCGATGCACTGCCCGCCCTGGTCGAGTACGCCCGGCAATGGGCAGGTACCGGCACGGAGTTCCGCAAGCAGTACGTGATCATTCGCCCGCGGCCATGAGCGTCGGCGCGAGCGCCGGCTTCCCCGCACTTACCTCCCACGCAGACAGGCGCATCGCATGCCTTCCAACGCCGAACTCGAACGTCGCAAAGCCCTGCTGCGCGGGCTCGCCGAGCAGCATCACGCCCAGGCCATCGCGGCGCTGCCGCTGCCGCGGGAAGCACTGACGGCCCTGTTCGATCACCTTGACCAGGCACTGGAGGCCGGCTGCGACCATTCGCTGCGGTTCACCCGCCAGTTCCTGCAACAGCAGGCGCTCGACGAAGCCACGGTGGTGCCGTGGCTGCAGGCCAACGGCGGCTACTGTGACTGCGAGGTGCTGGCCAACGTCGAGGACGCCTGGCAATGATGTTCCTGATCGGCCAGGGCGAGCGCGTGGTCGCGCTGGGCGAACCCGAACAACGTCACTGCCCGAAATGCGGCCAGCTCACCGCATTCCAGAAGCAGCTGCGCTACAAGTACGGCAGCTTCGACATGCTGTTCGGCTTCGCTTACGACAAGCGTTACCAACTGGCCTGCCTGCAATGCAACCATGGCTGGATCCTGGATGCGCGCACCACCGAACGCGAGCTTGGCCGCGTGCCGATCCCGTTCCACCTGCGCTATGGCCTGTGCGTGCTGGCGGTGCTGGCCGCCCTGCTGGGCGCGTCGGCCATGGCCGTGAACGGCCTGCTCTGAACCCGGCGCTACAGTGGGCAACCCGTCGCTGCCGGATGCCCCGCCATGACCCTGAAACAGCTGATCCCGATGCAGCCGGTGACGCACCTGCCGGCCAGCATCGCCTTCTACCGCAAGCTCGGCTTCGAGGTCGAGGACCACAATGACGCCTGGGGTTGGGCGATGCTGCGCTGCGGCCCCTGCCAGGTCATGCTCGATCAGTCCATCAATCCAGCGGCCGGCAGTGCGCGCAGCGCCGTGCTCTATCTCTATCCCGATGACCTGCGTGCCTTCCATGCACAAGCGCGCCAGAACGGCCTGGAGGTACCACCGCTGGAAACCACGTTCTATGGGATGAGCGAGTTCCGGTTGCAGGACCCGGACGGCAATCGGCTCTGGATCGGCCAACCCGACGACTGAGCGATGCCGGCCCGGCCACGATGGACGACGCCAACCGGCCGAATCCGCGCTATAAAGCGCGTGTTTCCCCAGGAGCCACCGTCATGAGCAAGTCCGGATTCAGCGCCGAAGAACGTGCCGCCATGAAGGAGCGCGCCCGCGAACTGGCGGCCGAGGCCAAGGCCGGCCGCAGGAAAGCCGAGGGCGAGGCCGAGGTGTTGGCCCGCATTGCCGAGATGCCAGCGGCCGAGCGCGACATGGCCGGACAGCTGCACGGGATCATCACCACCACCGCGCCGGCACTGTCACCCAAGACCTGGTATGGGATGCCGGCCTATGCCAATGCCGACGGCAAGGTGGTGGTGTTCTTCCAGGGCGCGAGCAAGTTCGGCGCGCGCTATTCCACGCTGGGGTTCAACGACAGTGCCGCACTCGACGACGGCGACATGTGGCCCACCTCGTTCGCGCTCACCGCGCTCACCCCTGTAGTGGAGAAGAAGGTCACCACGCTGGTGAAGAAGGCCGCACGCGCCGCCGGCACCACCCGCCGATAGCCATGCGCGGGGGTGGGCAGCTATCGTGTCCTGCCACGCACCGACCGAAACGCATGCCTTTCTGGACCTGGTTGTTCCCCCGTACGCCTGCCGTGTTCCCCAGCCCGCTGCCGCGCGCGCAGGCCGTGCAGAACCTGCGCGCGGCCACCGCACGCGGCAACATCACCGCGACCGGCACCATCGTCGGTTCGGTGGAGGCCGCACGGGTGAACCTGTATCACCGCAGCGCGTTG
This sequence comes from Stenotrophomonas sp. ATCM1_4, assembly GCF_004348115.1. GTDB lineage: Bacteria > Pseudomonadota > Gammaproteobacteria > Xanthomonadales > Xanthomonadaceae > Stenotrophomonas > Stenotrophomonas capsici. The sequence continues at coordinate 2,412,871 of NZ_QPFB01000001.1, forward strand.
CGCAACTCGTTCAAGCCGCATTTTCGTGGCCACTTCGTGGACACCGCGCAGGGCTGCGCGCTGCACGGCCGCTTCGCGCCGCCCGCGCTCGTGCACGCCTTCATGGTGTTCTGGCTGGGCTTCTGCGTGCTGGGGACGACGATCAGCGTCGTGCAGCTTGGCAGGATGGACCCGATGCTGATCCCGGCCGCCCTGCCCGGCGTGTTGATGGCCGCCTTCGGCATTGGCCTGGTGCGGCTTGGGCAACACCTGTCCGCCAACGACCCTGCCATCCTGTCGCGCGTGATCCGTCAGGCGTTGCAGTCACACCACACCGAGCCATGAGATCGCGCCAGGCCCGCATGCCCCACCACGACCCGATCGTTGAACTGCACAGACTGCAGACCGAGACGATGCAGCAACTTGAACGCATCGCCGAGGACATCAAGGCTGGCCGTGTTCCGGCAGAGGAAGGCGGGCAACGCGCCCGCGCCCTGATGGCCGCCAGCGACGCACGCCGCAGCGCATTGTTTGCCGCCGGCGCTGCGGCGGCGGACCGGCGTACACGCCGCGCCTGGCTGATGGTGCTGGCGGTCGTGGTGGCTGCCGCTGTCGCCGTGCTTGGGCGGGTGCTGCTCGGCTAGCCCGGCGCGTCTCTGCCCTCACCCCAGCCCCTCTCCCGTTTTACGGGAGAGGGGCTCGCATTGTTTCGATTCGCCGTCTACTGGCCCCTCTCCCGCAGCGCGGGAGAGGGGTTGGGGTGAGGGCCGTTCCGGGCTCAGGCATCGGCCGCCACGAACCCACCGGTCTGGCGCGCCCACAAGCGCGCGTACAGGCCGCCGGCGGCGACCAGCTCGGCATGGGTGCCGGTCTCCACGATCCTGCCCTGGTCCATCACCACCAGCCGGTCCATCCGCGCGATGGTCGACAACCGGTGCGCGATCGCGATCACCGTCTTGTTGCCCATCAGCTCGTCCAGGCTGTCCTGGATCGCCGCTTCCACTTCCGAATCCAATGCCGAGGTCGCTTCGTCCAGGATCAGGATCGGCGCATCCTTCAGCAGCACCCGCGCGATGGCGATGCGCTGGCGCTGGCCACCGGAGAGCTTCACGCCGCGCTCGCCGACATGCGCGTCGTAACCCTGCCGGCCCTGCCCGTCCACCAGCGCGTCGATGAAGCCTTCCGCACGCGCCTTGGCCACGGCCGCGCGCACCTGGTCTTCGGTCGCATCCGGGCGCCCGTACAGCAGGTTGTCGCGGATCGAACGGTGCAGCAGCGAGGTGTCCTGGGTCACCACGCCGATCTGCGCGCGCAGGCTGTCCTGGGTGACGCGGGCGATGTCCTGCCCGTCGATCAGGATGCGTCCGCTCTCCAGGTCGTACAGGCGCAGCAGTACGTTCACAAGCGTGGACTTGCCGGCACCGGACGGGCCGACCAGGCCGATCTTCTCGCCCGGCTTCACCGACAGGTTCAGCCCGGCCATCACGCCGCCGCGCTTGCCGTAGTGGAAGTGCACGTCCTTGAAGTCCACCGCGCCGGCGCGCACCTGCAGTGGCACGGCGTCGGCCTGGTCCTGCACGGCGATTGGCTGGGCGATGGTTTCCATGCCGTCCTGCACCGTGCCGATGTCCTCGAAGATGCCGTTCACCGTCCACATGATCCAGCCGGACATGTTGTGGATGCGGATCACCAGGCCGGTGGCCAGGGTGATCGCGCCAACGCTGATCAGGCGATCGTTCCACAACCACAGCGCCAGCCCGCAGGTACCGACGATCAGGAAGCCATTGAGGATGGCGATCACCAGCTCCAGCCCGGTGGTGATGCGGGTCTGCGCGCGGTGCTTCTCGGCCAGCTCCTGGATCGACTCGGCCACGTAGGCCTGCTCGTGCCCGCTGTGCGCGAACAACTTGAGCGTGGAGATGTTGGTGTAGCCATCGACAATGCGGCCCATGGCCCGTGACCGTGCATCCGAGGCGATCCACGCCCGCTGCTTCATGCGCGGCACGAAGTACACGCCGATGGCCACGTACGCCACCAGCCATACCGCCAGCGGCACCATCAAGCGCCAGTCCACCTGCGCGAACAGGTACAGCGCGGTGCCGGTGTAGACCACGATGTACCAGAGCGAATCCACCATCTGCACGGCGGATTCGCGCAGCGAGGTACCGGTCTGCATCACCCGGTTGGCGACGCTGCCGGCGAAGTCGTTCTGGAAGAAGGTCAGGCTCTGCCGCACCACGTAGTTGTGCATCAGCCAGCGCGAGCGGTTGCTCAACCCCGGCACGATGGCCTGGTTGACCAGCAGGTTGTGCAGGGCCACCAGCACCGGGCGCGCCAGCAGCGTGATGCCGGCCATCCACAGCAGCTCCGTTGCGTGCCGCCGGAAGAACCCCGGGCCCGCGTTGTCCGAGAGCATGTCCACGATGCGCCCGAGGAAGTCGAACATCGCCACTTCCACCAGCGCCAGCAGCAGGCCGGCCACCAGCGTGGCCAGCAGCACCGGCCACACCGGGCGCAGGTAATGCAGGTAGAAACGCACCACGCCGCGCGGTGGCATGCGGGCATCCACCGGCGGGAATACGGGAATCAACGACTCGAACCAGCGCAACATCGCCACGGCCTGCAAAAACAGAACAGGCCGCGATTGTCCCATCGCGGCCTGTGTTGTGTCTGTCTACGGCATGCGCTTGCCCGCCAGCGGGAGCGATCCCGGCCGCGACGCCGTTGCCCTCCCCGTCCACGATCCTCCGAAGCGACGCGGGCAATGCCACGGCGGGAACGCCATCCCCGCAGTGGCCGCGGGACCGTGGCGCCCTGCTTACTCCGCCTTGGGCTTGAGCAGCAGGTCCTGGAAATCGAAGCTGAAGTCGGTCAGCGACGACACCGCTTCCATCCGTACCTCGCGCACCTTGCCGTCCGGGGTCAGGCTGAAGTTGACGAAGGCATCGGCGTTGAGCGAGCGGTTGTCCCAGCGCACGATGAAGGTGTCGTGCTGCCAGTGCTCCATCGTGCCGACCAGATCGGCGGTGGCACCGAAGCGCAGGCGCAGCTTGCCGCCCTTCTGCTCGATGACCACATCGCCATACCACGCATCGCGGTATGTGCCGGCATAACCACTCAGCGGCAGCGAGGGCGTGCTCCTGGCGTCACGCGCAGCCACGTGCCGGGCCCAGCCTTCGTCCGCGTTGTCCTGCGCCTTGGCGACGCTGGCCGCATACGCCGCCACCCAGTCATGCGACGGCGCCCCGAGCATCGCGTCGAGCACGCTCATGGTGATGGCGTTGAAGGCCGCACCCGATTCCTGGTTGGTCAGCACCACCACGCCCAGGTCCTGGCCGGGCACCAGCGTCAGCCGCGACACCTGCCCCGGCCAGCCGCCGGTGTGCCACACCAGCTTCTGCCCGCGGTAGTCACTCAGGCTCCAGCCTTCACCGTAACCGGCGAAGTTCGGGCGCGCGGCTTCCAGCTCCGGCACCGATGGCTTGGGCACCACCTGCGGGATCTGCATCTGCCACATCTGCTGCTGGGTCTTTTCACTGAACAGCGGCGTGCCGTCGGCCAGCTTGCCCTCGGCCAGCTGCACGTTCATCCATTTGGCCAGGTCGCGCACGCTGGAGTAGATGCCACCGGCGCCGGCGTTGTTGGACCAGGTCAGCGGCGCCACCGGGCGCAGGTCGGTGAAGTCGAACTTGGCATGGCCGACGGCGGCCTTGTCGCCGGGCTTGAGATGGTCGGCGTTGTAGCGGGTGCCGGCCATGCCGACCTTGTCGAAGATGCGCTGCTGCAGGAACGCGGCGAACGGCTGCCCGGACACCTTCTCGATCACCTGCTGGGCAACCGCGTACAGGATGTTGTCGTAGGCGTAACGGTCGCGGAAACCGTTCTTCAACGGTACCTGGCCCAGTCGCGCCACCACCTCGGCGTTGCTGTAGGTGGTGGTCGGCCAGAACAGCAGGTCGCCGGCGCCCAGGCTCAGCCCGCTGCGGTGCGAGAGCAGGTCGCGGATGCGCATCTCGCCGGTGACGTAGGGATCGGACATGCGGAACGACGGCAGGTGGTCGATCACCCGGTCATCCATCTTCAGCTTGCCTTCCTCGGCCAGCAGGTTCAGCGAGGTGGCGGTGAATGCCTTGGTGTTGGAGGCGATGGCGAACAGCGTGTCGGCCTGCACCGGCTCGGGCTTGCCCAACTCGCGCAGGCCCCAGCCGCGCTCCAGCACCACCTTGCCGTCCTTGACCACCGCCACCGCCACGCCCGGCACGTCGAACTGCTGGCGCACGCGCTCCACCGTGGCATCGAGTTGCTGCAGCTCCGCCGGCACCGCCGCCTCCTGTGCATCGGCCACCTGGGCCACCACGCTCATCGCGAGCACCAGCCCGCCCCCAAACCATTTATTCAAAGCGCTCTCCCTCTGGATCGATGCCGGCCCATGGCCGGGCCGGCCTTCTCGCGATGGTAACGCGAGCGCGTCCACGCTCGCCTTTCCGTTCCTGCCCTGAGGCCGCCATGGACCTCGCCGCCACGACCACCGCCACCATCATTCCCTGCCTGCGCTACCGCGATGCCCCGGCCGCCATCGACTGGCTGTGCGACGCCTTCGGCTTCCAGCGCCACGCGGTCCACCAGGAGGGCAACGTCGTGCTGCATGCCCAACTGGTATTCGGCAACGGCATGGTGATGCTCGGCTCGGTGCAGCCCAGCGAATGGGGCAGCAACATGATCCAGCCCGACGAAGTCGGTGGCATGGAAACCCAGAGCGCCTGCGTGATCGTCAGCGACGCCGACGCCCACTACGCCCGGGCCAAGGCAGCCGGCGCGGAGATCGTCATCGACATCGCCGACCAGCACTATGGCGGCCGCGGCTATGCCTGCCGTGACCCGGAAGGCCACCTGTGGTGGTTCGGCAGCTACGACCCCTGGAAAGCCGCGTAAGCGCGGCCTTGGCCGCCGAGCCGTTGAATCCCCGGATCAGGACCTTCCCCATGTCGCGGCCCAGGCCGCTCCCGCAGGTTGGCTTGCGGGTACATTGACGGCTTCGCGGCCATGGCCGCTCCTGCCCCGGGGTGTGACTTGAACGACTTGTTTTCCGGTACGGCCAATACCCCCGGGGTCCACATCGGCATCGGCGGCTGGACCTATGTGCCGTGGCGCGGCGGCACCTTCTATCCGGTCGGGCTGGTGCAGCGCCGCGAGCTGGAGTTCGCCAGCCGCCAGCTGACCAGCATCGAGATCAACGGCACCTACTACGGCACCCAGAAGCCAGCCATCTACGCCGGCTGGCGCGATGCCACGCCGGAAGGTTTCGTGTTCTCGGCCAAGGCGCCCAAGCGCATCGTCAGCGCCCGCAAGCTGGCCGGGACCGGCGCGCAGATCGATGACTTCATCGATGGCATCGGCCACCTCGGTGACCGGCTCGGTCCGCTGGTGTGGCAGTTCGATGCCGGTCGCACGCTGGACCCGGACGACTTCGCCGCGTTCCTGCAGCTGCTGCCGCGGCAGGTCAACGGCCGCCGCCAGCGCCACGCGCTGGAAGTGCGCGACCGTGCGTTCTTCGACGAACGGCTGGTTGGCCTGGCCCGCCAGCACGGCCTGGCACTCGTCTACACCGACTCACCGGACTACCCCAACGCGGCCGACCTCGGCGCGGACTTCGTCTATGCCCGGCTCATGCGCAGCCGCGATGCCTGCGACACCGGCTACCCGGCGGCGGAACTGGCGCAATGGGCCGAGCGCGTGATGGCGTGGCGACGCGGACAGGACCCGCACGACCTGCCCCACCTCGCCGCGCCTGCGATGCCTGCGCCGGAGGGGCGCGAGGTATACCTGTACTTCATCAGCGCCGCCAAGCACCGCAACCCGGCCGCGGCGCGCCAGCTGCAGCAACGCGTCGACCAAAACTGAAGCGATCGATGCGGCAATGCGTCGGCACATCGGCGACAATTCGCCGATGGCGACGAACGAACACCGCAAGGCCCTGCTGCAAATCCATTTCTGCGTCCTGCTGTGGGGCATTACCGCCATCCTCGGCAAGCTGATCACTCTGCCCGCCCTCCCGCTGGTGTGGTGGCGCATGCTGCTGGTGGTGGCCATGCTGGCCCTGCTGCCGCGCGTATGGCGCGGGCTGTCCACGCTCAGCCCGAAGGTGGCGCTGGGCTACGCCGGCATCGGCGCGCTGGTGGCGCTGCACTGGCTCACGTTCTATGGCTCGGTGAAGCTGGCCAATGCTTCGGTCGCGGCCACCTGCATCGCGCTGGCGCCGGTGTTCACCTCGGTGATCGAGCCGTGGATCGCGCGTCGGCCGTTCCAGATGAAGGAACTGGCGCTGGGCATCGTGGTGCTGCCGGGTGTGGCGCTGGTGGTGGGCGGCGTTCCCGACGGCATGCGCCTGGGCGTGGCGGTCGGCGCGTTGTCGGCCCTGCTGGTGGCGGTGTTCGGCTCGTTCAACAAGCGCATGGTCGGCCACGCCGACCCATTGACCGTCACCGGCCTGGAACTGGGTGCCGGCGTACTCACGCTGACCCTGCTGGCCCCGGCCATGCCGGTGCTGCTGCCGGCCCTGGCCAGCGACCTGTGGGTGCTGCCCAACCTGCACGACGGGCTGTTGCTGCTGGCGCTTTCGGGCCTGTGCACGCTGTTGCCGTTCGCCTTGGCGCTGGTCGCCCTGCGCCACCTCAGCGCCTACACGGTGCAGTTGGTGACCAACCTGGAACCGGTCTACGCCATCGTGCTGGCCATGCTGTTCCTGCGCGAACAGCATGAGCTGACCCCGCAGTTCTACCTGGGCGTGGCGATCATCCTCGGCGGCGTGTTCCTGCACCCGCTGCTGAACCGGCGGCGCCCGGCCGCCACCGCGTAGGCGCGGTCAGGTGGCCACGACCACCCGGTCGCGGCCGTCCTGCTTGGCCTGGTAAAGCGCGCTGTCGGCACGTTGCAGGGTGTCCTGCGGGCTTTCGCCGGCACGATGCGCGGCCAGGCCGATGCTGACCGTGACCGGCAGCCCGATCGGCAGCAGGCCCACCGACTCACGCAGGTACTGGCATTGCAGCTCGGCCTGCTGCAGCGGCGTGTCCGGCATCAGGATCACGAACTCCTCGCCACCGTAACGGGCGGCCATGCCGCGCCCGGCAAACTGCGCACGCAGCACGCCAGCCATCTCGGTCAGCACCCGGTCGCCCTCGGCGTGGCCGTGGATATCGTTGACCAGCTTGAAATGGTCGATGTCGACGATGGCCACCGCCGGCGGCACCTCGCCGGCACGCTCGATGGCCTCGCTCAATGCGGTGGCCAGTGCACGGCGGTTGGACAGGCCGGTCAGCGGATCGGTGCGGGTCTGCTCGGACAGCTCGCTGTTCACCTGTTCCAGCTGCAGGTAGTACTCGCCCAGACGGGCCTCGTACCAGTCATGTTCCTGCTGGTGATGTTCCAGCTCGTGGCGCAGCTTGCGCATCTCCATCATTCGCCCGACCTGGCGTGACAGCGCGCGCAGCGCGTCGGCCTGGCGCTGGCCCAGTACGCCGGGCACCGAGTCGAACACGCACAGCGAGCCCAGTGCGTAGCCGTCGCTGCTCAGCAGCGGTGCGCCAGCATAGAAACGGATGTGCGGGTCCCCCACCACCGACGGATTGCCACTGAAGCGCGCGTCCAGCCGCGCGTCCTCGACCACGGTCAGCTCCTGCGGGCGCAGGATGGTATGCGCGCAGAAGGCATCCTCGCGCGGGGTCTGCTCGCCTTCGAGCCCCTGCATCGACTTGAACCATTGCCGCTCGCGGTCGATCAGCGTCACCGCCCCGCAGGCGGTGCCGCAGATGGTGCGGGCGATGGTCACCAGGTCTTCGTATTCCTGCTCGCGCGGCGTATCCAGTATCCGGTAGCGCTGCAGGGCAGCCAGGCGCTGGGATTCATTGGCAGGGATCGCAGGCTTGATCATGCGCGGTTCCGTATCGTGCGGTGGTCAAGGTAAGGCTGGGGCAAGTCTAGCGGCGAGGCGGAATCACCGCGTCAAGGCAGTCACACTTCACCACTCCCGCTGTTGCGGCAGCAGGCCACGCAGCTCCTGTTCGGTGAGGTTGCGCCACTGGCCGGGCTTGAGTGCGCCGATCTTGATGTTGTCGATGCGCACGCGGCGCAACTGGGTGACGCGGTAGCCGAACTCGGCCGCCATCAGGCGGATCTGCCGGTTCAGGCCCTGCTCCAGGATGATGCGGAAGCCGAACTTGGCGATGCGCGAGGTACGGCACGGCAGCGTCATCTGGTTGTGGATGCGCACGCCGCGGGCCATGCCGCGCAGGAACTCGTCGGTGACCGGCTTGTTCACCGCCACCAGGTATTCCTTCTGGTGGCCGTTCTCGGCGCGCAGGATCTGGTTGACGATGTCGCCGTTGCTGGTCATCAGGATCAGCCCTTCGGATTCCTTGTCCAGGCGGCCGATCGGGAAGATGCGCTGCTCATGGCCGACGAAGTCGACGATGTTGCCCTTCACCGCGCTTTCGGTGGTGCAGGTCACGCCCACCGGCTTGTTCAGCGCGATGTAGACATGCTTGCGCCCGGTGCTTTTCTGCACGGTGCGTGCGCGCAGCGGCTGGCCGTCGACGCGGACTTCGTCCCCCTCGCCCACCTCGGCGCCGGTGCCGGCGACGATGCCGTTGACGGTGACGCGGCGGGCGCTGATCAGGCGGTCGGCCTCGCGGCGGGAACAGAAGCCGGTTTCGGCAATGTGCTTGTTGAGTCGGTTGGTCATCGACGGATTATCCGCCATCGCCCCGTCCCGGGACAGCGTGGTTCAGGCGATCTGCTGCTCGTCGCGCGCATCCACCACCTGGTTGCGCCCGCCCCGCTTGGCCCGGTACATCGCGTTGTCGGCACGGCGCAGCAGCGCCGCCATGTCCTGGTCGTCGGGCTCCAGCTCGGCCAGGCCGATGCTGGCGGTGACCGACAGCCCCGCGTGCTGCAGCGCCTGGCTGTTCTGGGTCACCCGTTCGCGCAGCTGCTCCAACCGTGGCAGCGCATGGTCGGCGCTGTTGCCGGGCAGCAGGATCAGGAACTCCTCCCCGCCCATGCGGATCACGTCGTTGCGGCTGCGCACGCCGGCCTCCAGCGTGCGGGCGACCGACACCAGCACCTCGTCGCCGACATCGTGGCCGTAGCGGTCGTTGATCTGCTTGAACAGGTCGATGTCCAGGAAGCCGATCGACAGCGGCTGCTGGCTGGCCTTGGCATCGCGCAGGTAGCGCTCCAGCTGGCGCAGGCCGGCACGCCGGTTGGGCAGCCCGGTCAGCGTGTCGGTGTCGGCCAGCTGGCGCATCTCGTCACGCTGCTGGCGCAGCTGGCCCAGGCCGCGGTTGAGCGAATAGGCCGACATCATCAGGAACCAGGTAACGGCCACCTGGATCACCTCCACCCGGTACTCCACCAGCAGGCGGCTGCCGAGCAGGTCGGCCAGGTTCATCAGCAGCAGCGGCACCACCGCGACGATCCCGTCCACCGCGGTGTAGCGCCCGGCCCGCACCGATACCGCCGCCAGCAGCAGGATCACCAGGCAGATCACCGTGAACAGGTCGTCCAGCGCCGCCGCCGTCCAGCCCAGCACCTGCCAGGACATCAACGGGGTCGCCAGCGCCACCACCAGCAGGGCCAGCATCATGCCCAGCACCCAACGCCGCGATGCGGGCAGCAGGCGACGACCGCCGCTCATCCGCCACAGCACCCAGCCCATCACCGCATAGCTGAGTGCGCTGACCGCTACCATCCACACAGGCGCTGCGCGGCCCAGCGGCAACCACGGCTCGGGATAGCCGCTGAGCCCGCTGAGGATCGCCTGCCAGGTCACCAGCAGCGCGCAGACCAGCACGTACATCAGGAAGTTGCGGCTACGCGTGGTGAAGAACCCCATCAGCGCCGACAGCGCCAGGGCCAGGGCCACCGCCAGGCAGGCGGTGCGCACCAACAGGCGCGCGGTGTCGATCTGCTGCACCGGGCTGGGCGCGCCCAGCCGCACGGTGGGAATCCAGCGCGACTTGAGCGGGGTTTCCCAGGCGACCAGGATCGGGTCGGTGTCGCCCTTGCGCGGCACCACCACCATGCCGATGCCGGCACGGAAACGGGAATCACGGGTGCGCGCGTCCTGCATGTGGCCGCATACCTCGCGGTCGCCATGGCTGATCATCACTTCGCCGCCGTAGATGTTGAACACATCCACCGCCTGCGGGGCACCGGACCACCCGCCCGCCGGCGCGTCGATCTCCACCGGCTCCTGCAGGCGCGCCATGATCTCCGGCGTGCAGGCGCGCACCGGCGCCTGCTGGTCGGTGGCCGCCCCTACCTGCAGCAGGTCGCGGCCCACCTGGGGCGTCTGGGCCGGGGACAGCGCCGGCAACCACAGGACAAGCAGCACGAACAGCCAACGCACTGTCCAGCCCCACCTGTTGTGCCCCGCAACCGCGCCCCCGTCCTCCGCCATGACCATCCTTTCGCGTTCCCCGACGCGCTTGGGCGGATTATCGCAACAACCCACTGACAGCAGCACGTGAAATCTGTCGCGTGTTCAGCTTGTCGTCTGCGTGCAGCGTGCCGGCATGAAACAGAACAGCCCCGGTTTCCCGGGGCTGTTCAGGCAGGTGCCGGCGCGGGGCTCAGAACTTGCGCGGGCCACGCGGCGGCTTGTTGAAGCCACCGTCACGGCGCGGACGCTCGCCCGGGCCACCCGGACGCGGGCCGGGACGGCCGCCCGGCTTGCCGTCCTTGTTGAAGCGCGGCTTGAACGACGGGCCGGCGTTGACGTCCTCGCCCGGCTCGACCTTGCGCATCTGCAACTGCTGGCCGGACACCCACACCTTCTTCAGGTGCTGCAGCACGTCGCTGGGCATGTCGGCCGGCAGGTCCAGCACCGAGTGGCCGTCATGGATGTCGATGCGGCCGATGTAGCGGCTTTCCAGGCCAGCCTCGTTGGCGATGGCGCCGACGATGTTGGCCGGCTTCACGCCGTGCTGGTGGCCCACTTCGATGCGGTAGGTTTCCATGCCGAATTCCGGGGCGCTACGCGGCGGCATCTCGCGGCGCGGACGCTCGCCGAACTCACCTTCGCCACGCGGCGGGCGCGGGGCGCGCTCGTCGTCCTGGCGCGGGCCACGCTCGAAGCGCGGTTCGAAGCGGGCCGGACGCTCACCACGCTCCTCGCGCTGGCGCGGGAAGCCGCCATCACGCTGCGGACGCTCCGAACGCTCCGGGCGATCGCTGCGCGGCTCGCGGCGCTCGCGCACCGGCGGGGTCAGCAGGAACGGGGCATCGCCCTGCAGCAGCTTGGCCAGCGCGGCGGCGATGTCGATGGCCGGCACGTTGTGCTCGCCTTCGTAACGCTGCAGCAGGTCGCGGTAGAAATCCATGTCGCCACTGGCCAGGGTCTGGCTGATGCGGTCCATGAACTTGCTCACGCGATGGTCGTTGACCGCGTCCACGCTCGGCAGCTGCATCTCTTCGATCGGCTGGCGGGTGGCACGCTCGATCTGGCGCAGCATGCCCTTCTCGCGCGGGGTGACGAACAGGATCGCCTCGCCGCTGCGGCCGGCACGGCCGGTACGGCCGATGCGGTGCACGTAGCTTTCGGTGTCGTACGGGATGTCGTAGTTCAGCACGTGGCTGATGCGCTCCACGTCCAGGCCGCGCGCGGCCACGTCGGTGGCGACCAGGATGTCGAGCTTGCCTTCCTTCAGCTGGCCGATGGTGCGCTCGCGCTGGGCCTGCTGCATGTCGCCGTTGATGGCGGCCGCGGCCAGGCCACGCGCCTGCAGCTTGCCGGCCAGTTCCTCGGTGCCGGCCTTGGTACGCGCGAAGATGATCATCGCATCGAAGGTTTCCACCTCCAGGATGCGGGTCAGCGCGTCCAGCTTGTGCATGCCCGCCACCCACCAGTAGCGCTGGCGGATGTTGGCCGAGGTGGTGGTCTTGGACGCAATGGTCACTTCCACCGGGTCGCGCAGGTAGGTCTGGGCGATGCGACGGATCTGCTGCGGCATGGTGGCCGAGAACAGGGCGACCTGGCGGGTCTCCGGCAGCTTCTTGAGCACGGCCTCGACGTCGTCGATGAAGCCCATGCGCAGCATTTCGTCGGCTTCGTCCAGCACCAGCGTCTTCAGCTCGGACAGATCCAGCGTGCCGCGGTCCAGGTGGTCGATGACGCGGCCCGGGGTACCGACCACGACGTGCACGCCGCGGCGCAGGGCCGACAGCTGCTGGCCGTAGGGCTGGCCGCCGTACACCGGCAGCACGCGGAAGCCCGGCATCGAGGCCGAATAGGTCTGGAACGCCTCGGCGACCTGGATGGCCAGTTCGCGGGTCGGGGCCAGCACCAGCACCTGCGGCTTGGTGGCGGAAAGGTCGATGTTGGACAGCACCGGCAGCGCGAAGGCACCGGTCTTGCCGGTACCGGTCTGCGCCTGGCCGAGCACGTCGCGGCCTTCCAGCATCGCCGGGATGGTGGCGGCCTGGATGGGCGACGGGGTCTCGTAACCGACGTCGGCGACCGCTTTCATCACAGGCTCTGAGAGGCCGAGATCTGCGAACAGCAGCGGCGCGGGGGATTCTTGGGACATGGGAACTCCGGGGGCACCGCCGCGAACGGGCGGGCGAAAAGACGCATATTGTGCGCCCAGAACCCCCTTGCTGTCGCGGGGTTTGCCGATGTCCGTTCAGCTTGCCACCACATGGCCAACGGGTTCAGCCCCCTGCCCCGTTCGCCTTGCCGCACAATAACGCCCGCTTTTTACCCGGGAACACCATGCAGACCATCGATTTCGAACTGGACCGCGAGTACGTGGAACTGAAGCAACTGCTCAAGCTCACCGACCTGGTGGCCAGCGGCGGCGAGGCCAAGATGATCATCGGCGAGGGCCAGGTGAGCGTGGATGGCCAGATCGAGCTGCGCAAGGCCTGCAAGATCCGCGCGGGCCAGCAGGTCGAGCTGGGCGACGTCCGCATCCGCGTCCTGGCCGCCGAATAACACCGGCAGCAGCGGCCTGGGCCGCGAAACCGATGGCGCTGCCGCCCTGCCGGCGCCTTGCGATGACGTGCATCAGGGCAGCGGATGGGACGCCAGCCTCGCGGCCCGGGGGCTCCTACCGGTGGATCAGGCCAGGCGCTGGGTCAGGTGCCCGGCGATCATTTTCCTGAACGGAACCAGCCCATGCGCGGCCCGCAAGGCGGCCCCGCGCAGCAGCCGGGCCGGCAGGCGGCTGTCGTTGTAGAGGGTGGCGATGGCATTGGTGGCCTCGTACAGCGGCCGGGTCGCCAACCGGTGGCTGCGCTCGTAGCGGCCCAGCAGGTCCGCCTCGCCGATGTCCCCGCCCCGCTGCGCCGCCGCAGTGACCAGGTCCGCCAGCCGCTGCTGGCTCTGCAGGCCGAAGTTGAAGCCGTGCGCGGTGACCGGATGCATGCCCACCGCCGCGTCACCAACCAGCGCATGGCGCGGGCCGACGAAACGGCGCGCATACACGCCGACCAGCGGGTACACATGGCGGGTGCCGGCCGGCACCATCTCCCCCAGCCGGCGTTCGAAGAAGCCGGTGACGGCGGCACCGAACTGCGCCGTATCCATCGCCATCAATGCCTGGACCTGCTGCGGCGGCAGCGTGATCACCGCCGAGGCCTGGTTGCGCGGCAACGGCAGCATCGCCAACGTGCGGCCGTAGCCGAACCATTCCCAGGCTTCATGGTGATGCGGCCGTTCGCATTGCAGGCGGCAGACCAGCATCGACTTGCCGAAGTCACGCATCTGCGCGCCGATCCCCATCATCCGCCGCGTGCTGGAGAAGCGGCTGTCGGCCGAGACCACCAGCCGGGCCTGCAGGCGGCGCCCATCGCCCAGGGTGACGGTGTTGCCGGCGGTGCCGGTTTCGATCGCGGTGACCGAGGTGCCATCGAGCAGCTCCAGCCCCTGCTGCCCCTGCACCACCTCCCAGGCGGCCTTGCGGATCAGGTGGTTGGGCACCAGCCAACCCAGTTCATCGACGTTCTCGCGCTCGGCGACAAAGCCCAGCGCGAACGGCGAGCTGCCGTTCATGACACGGGCACTGCGCAGCGGGGAGATCTCGGCCGGGTCGATGCATTGCCACATGCCCATGGCCTGCAGGATCTGCCGCGAGGCGTGGGTCAGCGCGATCTCGCGCCCGTCGAACGCCGGCTCGGCCAGCGCGGCCGCGCTCTGGGGCTCGACCAATGCCAACGACAGGCCGCTGCCGGCCAGGCTCCGGGCCAGGCTCAATCCCGCCGGCCCGGCACCGACCACCAGTACATCCACCTTGCGCATATCCTGCTCCGCTTTCGCACCGGGACGCAGGGTAGGCCGCGCGATGTAAGGATTCATTGATCTGGATCAGCCACCCGTGGGAGCGGCTCCGGCCGCGAGGCCGGAAACGCCGGGCCACCGCGACCACCTCCGCCATCCCGGGAAGGTCAGTCGTCGCGCCGGGGGATAGCTCAGCCAGTGTCGCTGCCGAGGCCGCTCCCACCGGTCAATTGGTCGCCGCGCGCACGCTGTAGCCCGAGGTGCGCCAGACCTTGTCTTCGTCCAGGCGGAAGGACACCAGTTCGCGCACCGGCTGTGCGTTGTTGGCGAAGCGGGTCGGGAAGCTCACGTTGATGTAGATGCCTTCCGGCACCGCCGCGCCTGCCGGGTACTGCACGCGGGTGATCGAGGGCTTGCCGCGCGACACCAGCGCACCCAGCTTGGTGCGGTCGGCACTGATGTTGCTGGCGAACTGGTCCCGCGTCACCGCCTTGCGGGCCACCCCGGAGGCCCCGTCCCAGACTTCGGCGGCCTTGTTGCCATCGACCAGCTGCGCCACGCGCTGCGCGGCCTGCGTCATCTGCGCGTCCTGCTGGGCCACCTGCGCCTGCTGTGCGGCACTCAATGCCGGGCCCGGTGCCCGCGTGGCCTGCGTTGCGGCGGCGGCCGGGGCAGCGGCCGGCGCGGGGGCCGCCTGCTGCGCCAGGGCATTTCCACCGACCAGGGACAGCAGCACCAACAAATGACTGGGACGCATGATTGGCTCCATGACGCGTTCGCTTGAAGGGACGCTCATCCAATCATGAAAGCGCGACCGGCGTTGTAAATTTCAGGTCAATGCTGGCCGGCCGGCGCATTCAGCTGGGCGGCGGCAGCCGGCGCGGTGGCCGGCACCTGCGGGTCAGGCGTGGCCTCCGGCCGCGGCACCAGCAAGGCGGTGTCGATTTCCGACAACGGGCTTTCGTCCGGGCACACCTCGTCCGGGAAGCCGAACTGCTCCTTCAGCGTCTGCCCGCAGTTGTTCACCGCTTCCAGGTCGGCGCCTTCAACCTTGCACTCGCGGTCGAAGGCGATCAGGAAGGCGTCCTTGCGGCGCACGAAGTCGTCGCCGCACTTGCGCATCTGCTTGATGCGCTCCAGGTCGTCCTGCACCGCATTGGTGCCATCCAGGCCGTACTGCTTGAGCTCGTCGCTGGTCAGCAGGCGCAGGCTGCGGTTGGGCACGGTCATCATCAGGTCGGCCACGCCCACCGCCACGCCGTTGCGCTGCAGGTAGTCCTTCACGTTGTCGTAGACCTCGTGCAGCTCCTTGTTCAATTCCGCACGCGAGGTGGCGGTGGAACTGATGCGCATCATCCGGTGGATGCCCACCTTGCCGGAGATCAGCCGGTTGTCGCCGGCGGCCAGCACGAACACGCAGGCACTGTGGCAGATCGAGCCTTCGCGCACCCAGATGGTCCAGCCGGACTCACCGATGCTGTCACCGGCCACGATCGCCGCTTCCACCTGCCCGCCGCTGGAGTCCAGGTCTAGGATGCGCTTGCCGATCTTCATCGCATCGGCCACCACCGCCAGCCGCGACACCAGCCCGGCGAAGGAGGGGTTGATCTTGCCTGCATAGCGCACGCGCACCAGCCCGCGCTCCTTGCACGGCTCCAGCGCGGCGTCCAGGCTCTTGCGGTCCAGCGCCTCGAGCGCGGCGCCATCACCGTTCTCGCCGCTGTAATCGGTGTCGCAGCTCACCCATGCCTTGCCGTTCTCCAGCACCAGCTCCGGCCATTCACGGTCCTTGGCCGGCACCACCACCGGCGGCGGTGGCGGCGCGTCGGCGGCGTTGATCGAGACCATGTGGTCGCCATCGGCCGCCAACGCCGTGGCCGGGTCGGCCACCGGCTTCTTCTCCTGCTCCTGCCCATTGCAGGCCAGCAGCCCGACACACAACAACGGCGACCACCAGAATCTGGGCAACATAGGGATGCAATCAGGTCCATGCAGGGCGCAGGCGCGCCGGAAAGTGCACACAGTCTAGTGCCCCTTGGCGCGATGTCCTCAATTGAACCTAAACAACGGTTCGGCATGAGCATTGATGTCCGGAAATGGCCAGTCAGCACGGTCCGATCGGCCTAGACTGGCCGCATGCACAATCCAGCCCTGCCCAGCTACGAGCAATGCGAACAGGCGCGCCTGGCGCGGGACGCCCGCTTCGACGGGCTGTTCTTCACCGCCGTGCGCAGCACCGGCATCTACTGCCGGCCGGTCTGCCCCGCCCCGCCGCCACAGCGGCGCAACGTCAGCTACTACCCCAGTGCGGCGGCGGCCACGGCCGCGGGCTACCGCCCGTGCCTGCGCTGTCGCCCGGAGCTGTCCCCGGACGACGCCAGCCTGGTGCAGGACCACACCCTGCACCGCGCCCTGGCACTGCTCAACGAAGGCATCCTGCAGGATCAGCCGGTCGATGCGCTGGCCCAGGCCATGGAACTGAGCCCGCGCCAGCTGCAGCGGTTGTTCGTGGCCCGGCTTGGCGCGACCCCGGCGCAGCTGCATTCCACCCGCCGCCTGCTGCTGGCCAAGCAGTTGCTCACCGAGACCGCGCTGCCGGTGACACAGGTGGCGATCGCCGCAGGCTTCAACAGCCTGCGCCGCTTCAACAGTGCCTTCCTCGCCGGCTGCGGCATGCCGCCCAGTGCACTGCGCAAGCAGCATGGCGCGGTGCCCGGCGGCGAGCCGGTGCTGCGGCTGGCCTACCGCCCGCCGCTGGACTTCCCGTTGATGCTGGCCTTCCTGCGCAAGCGCTCGCTGCCGGGCATCGAGTGCATCGGCCAGGACAGCTACCAGCGCGTGATCGTCAGCAACGGCAGCGCCAGCCTGATCCGGGTCACCGCCGATCCCCGCCGGCCGGAGCTGCGGCTGCAACTGGGCACGATCGACCCCCGCGCGATCCCGGCCATCGTCGCGCGGGTGCGCCGGGTGTTCGACCTGGATGCCGACCTGGGCACCGTGCATGCCACGCTGGCGCAGGAGCCGCTGCTCGCCCGCGGCATCGCCCGGCGTCCGGGGTTGCGCATTCCCGGTGGCTGGGACGGCTTCGAGGTCGCCGCGCGCGCGGTGCTCGGCCAGCAGGTCAGCGTGGCCGCCGCCACGACCCTGGCGCGACGCCTGGTGGACCGCTTCGGCGCGCACCTGGACGGCATGCCGGCAGGGCTGGACCGCCAGTTCCCGACGCCGGAGGTGCTGCTGGACGCACCGCTGGAATCGATCGGCCTGCCGCGCACGCGTGCAGCCACCCTGCGCGCCATCGCCCGCGCCTGCGCCGAAGGCCACCTGGACTTCAGCCGCGCGCAGACGCTGGAGCATTTCGTCCAGCAGGCGGTCGCCCTGCCCGGCATCGGGCCGTGGACCGCGCATTACATGGCATTGCGGGCGATGGGCATGCCCGATGCGTTCCCGGCCGGCGATCTGATCCTGCAGCAGGTGCTGGGCGAAGGCCAACGCCTGAGCGAACGCGACACCGAACGCCGCTCGCAGCCGTGGCGGCCGTGGCGTGCCTACGCCGTGCTGCACCTGTGGCATCTGGCCGCGGAAACGAACAAGGAGACCTGACCATGACGATCTACTACGACCGCTTCGACAGCCCGATCGGCCCGCTCACTGTCGCCGCCGACGACAACGGCGTGCGCCACATCCTGTTCGCCGAGAACCGGCACGACGCCAAGGGACGCGAGCAATGGCAGCGTGACCCGGACGCGGTGGCCGAGCCGCGGCGCCAGTTGCTGGAATACCTGCAGGGCAAACGCCGCCGGTTCGACCTGATCCTGGCCCCGGCCGGCACCGACTTCCAGCTCGATGTCTGGCAGATGCTGGCGCAGATCCCGTTCGGCGCGACCTGGAGCTACAAGGAACTGGCCGAGCGCCTGGGCAAACCCACCGCCACCCGCGCGGTCGGTGCCGCCAACGGCCGCAACCCCTTGCCGATCGTGCTGCCCTGCCACCGGGTGATCGGCAACAACGGCGCCCTGACCGGCTTCGGTGGCGGCCTGCCGACCAAGGTGGCGCTGCTGAAACTGGAAGGCGTGCCGGTGGAAGACGAGCGGGTGCCGGATCTGTTTGGTTGAGGCCTGCCGGCCGGGGCAGGCAGCGCCATTGACCCTCCCCGGCCCTCCCTTCGGCGCCGCCAAGGGCCGGGCCATGGAGGCCTGCCTCCCAACCTGGCGTTTCGCCCTGCCCATCGCCATCACGCCAACCACCCAACCCGGCAAGCTCCCGCCCCCAAAGTCGTATTCGTCGCGTCATGCGCGCGAACTATCATGCGCGGATGACTTCGTACCGCCTTCCGCTCCTGTTGCTGGGCACCAGTCTGCTGGTTGCCTGTGCCTCCTCCCCGCATCGCGCCCCGGCCGATTCCACTCCGCCCGCCACTGTCATCCTGCTGTCCATCGACGGACTGCGCGCGGACATGCTCGACAGCGGCAACAGCCCCAACCTGTCGCGCCTGGCGCGCGAAGGCGTGCGCTCGGTGGGCATGCGCCCGTCGTACCCGTCGCTGACCTTCCCCAACCACTACACCCTGGTCACCGGGCTGCGCCCGGATCACCACGGCCTGATCCACAACAGCATGTGGAGCGACGCGCTCGGCCAGTTCCGCGTGGGCGATTCGCAGTCGGTCCGCAACGCGACCTGGTGGGAGGGTGGCGAGCCGATCTGGGTCTCCGTCGAGAAGGCCGGCTACACCAGCGCGACCTGGTCCTGGCCCGGCAGCGAAGCCCCCATCCACGGCATCCAGGCCAGCCTGCGCCACCCCTACGATGAAAGCGTGGCGCTGCCCGAGCGCATGCGCAAGGTGCTGTCCTGGCTGCATGGCGCGCCCGGCGTGCAGAAGCCGCGCTTCATCGGCGCCTACATGGAGCAGGTGGACAAGGCCGGGCATGCACACGGCCCGGACTCCCCCGAGTACGCCGCCGCGCTGCGCCAGGTCGATGCCGCCATCGGCGTGCTGATCGACGGCCTGGCCCGCGAGGGACAACTCGACCGCACCAACCTGATCGTGGTCTCCGACCATGGCATGGCCAACGTGGCCGCCGACCACGTCGTGCCAACCGAAACGATGGTGCCGCCGGAGGTGGCGCGCGTGGTCTCCGAAGGCCAGTCGGTCGGTTTTGCACCGCTGCCGGGCCAGCAGGCGGCGGCGGAACAGGCCCTGCTCGGCCGCCACGCCCACTACGAATGCTGGAACAAGTCCGACCTGCCCACCCGCTGGCATTACGGCAGCAATCCGCGCGTGCCGGCCATCGTCTGCCAGATGGACGAAGGCTGGGATGCGTTGACCCCGGCCTCGCGCGGCAAGCGCTCCCCCGGGATGCGCGGCTCGCACGGCTATGACCCGGCCCTGCCGTCGATGCAGGCGGTCTTCATCGCCCGTGGCCCGGCATTCGCGCAGGGCAAGCAGCTCACCGCCTTCGACAACGTCGACGTCTACCCGCTGCTGGCGCGCCTGATCGGCATTCCCGCGCAGCCCAATGACGGCGACCCGCAGGCACTGCAACAGGCGCTGCGCGCTCCCGCCCACTGAAACCCGGGCACAAAAAAAGCGGCGCAAGCGCCGCTTTTTTCTTGCCACGCCAGGCCGGATCAGCCGGCCTTGGCCACCGTCTTCTTGGCGACGGCCTTCTTGGCCGGGGCCTTGGCGACAGTCTTCTTGGCGACCGGCGCAGCTGCGCCCACGGCCACCTTGTTCACGTGCGAGCGCGAATTGCCGTAGCTGGCGTTGTAGCGCTTGCCCTTGGCGGTCTTACGGTCACCCTTACCCATGTCGTCAACTCCTTCAAGTATGAAATCCAAAAAAACCCGTCCGGGACGGGTTCGGCAGGCTCGCAACCGGCTCACCTGCGCCTGAGATGAGAGCCTAGCATGCGTGATTCAATGTGCGCAGCTGGCATCGTGCACGTGGTGATGGTTCAAGCGCAGGTTCAGCAGGTGCGCCAAGGCCACCAGGGCGCCGCCAAGCGTCATCACGATGGCATGCGGCACCTGCGAATGATGCAGCTCGGCATGCAGCAGCCCGGCCCACAGCAGCACCAGCCCGGGGACCAGCACCGCCAACGCGCGCAGCGCGCGGTGCCGGTAATAGCCCCACAGCAGGCTGGCCAGGCCCAGCACGGTGACGAAGATCACCACGGTCAGCTCGACGCTGTCGCTCAGCCAGAACGACAGCCCCAGCGACGGCGCGATCGCCAGCAGGGCCGGCAACACCGCGCAATGCACTGCGCACAACAGCGAACCGGTGGCTCCGAAGCGGTCCAGGTACTGACGTAACGCGGCAGGCAGGGGCATGACTTTCAGCAGGGTCGGCGAATCGTTATGGAATAATATAACATAATCGTCAGCCCGCCAGTCCAAGCCTTCGATCACCTCCCCCATCGCCGTGGGTTTCCCACGCCCCTCAGTTGATACACAGTAACAAAAGAGACATCGCCACCATGCCTATCTCCCAACGCCCCCTCCGCCGCCACCTGCTCAGCCTGGCCCTGGCCAGCCTGCTGCCTTCGGCCGCCTACGCCGCCGACAATGACGCCGGCCCCCAAAGCCACAACCTGACCGAGTTGTCGGCGGTCAAGGTCACCGCATCGCCGTTGCAGGGTTCGGCCGACTCGCTGGCGCGCCCGGTCGACGTGCTGGCCGGTGAACGCCTGGACGAGCAGAAGTCCGGCACGCTCGGCGATACCGTCGGCAAGCTGCCCGGCGTGCAGAGCACCTTCTTCGGCCCCGGCGTGGGCCGCCCGATCATCCGCGGCCAGGAAGGCCCGCGCGTGCAGGTGCTGTCCAACGGCGTCGGCAACATGGATGCCTCCACCGTCAGCGCCGACCACGCCACCAGCATCGAGCCGTTCCTGGCCGACCAGATCGAGGTGCTCAAGGGCCCGGCCACGCTGCTGTTCGGCAGCGGCGCGATCGGTGGCGCGGTGAACGTGGTCGATGGCCGCATCGCCAGCGAACTGCCGGACCGCCCGCTCAGCGGTCGCGCCGAGCTGCGCGGCAATTCGGTCAATGACGAGCGCAGCGGCATGTTCCGGCTCGATGGCGTGAACGGCAACTGGGTGCTGCATGTCGACGGCCTGGTCCGCAACGGCGACGACTACCGGATCCCGGGCTATGCCGTCATCGATGGCCTGGAGGAACACGACGGGCACGACCACGACGAAGCCGATGCACCGCGCCGTGGCACCCTGGACAACAGTTCCATCCGCACCCGCGCCGGTGGCGTCGGCGCAACCTGGCTGGGCGAAGGCGGCTACTTCGGCGTGTCGGCCGGCACCTACCGCACCAACTACGGCATCCCCAACGGCGCGCACGTGCACGCCGACGATGACCATGGCCATGACCACGACGACCATGACCACGACCACGAGGAAGAAGGCGGCGAGCATGATGTCCGCATCGACATGGTGCAGAACCGCTTCGATACCAAGGCCGGCATCTACGACCCGACCGCGTTCCTGAAGAACATCAACCTGCGCATCGGTTACACCGACTACGAGCACACCGAGCTGGAAGCCGGCACGCCGTCCACCCGCTTCACCAACCGCGGCATCGAAGGCCGACTGGAAGCGGTGCAGCAGCCCATCGCCGGCTGGGACGGCGCCTTCGGCCTGCAGTTCAGCAACGGTGACTTCGGCGCCAAGGGCGAGGAAGCCTTCGTGCCGGACACCGGCACCCGGAGCCTGGGCCTGTTCGTGCTGCAGGAAAAGCAGTTCGGCCCGTTCAAGCTGGAACTGGGCGGCCGCCATGACCAGGTCAAGCTCGACCCGGCCGACGGCTATCGCCCACGCACCTTCGACGCGACCAACCTGTCGGCCTCCGGCATCTGGAAGCTCAATGATGCGGTGGACCTGCGCTTCGGCCTGGACAGCTCCGAGCGCGCGCCGACCAACGAAGAGCTCTATGCCGCCGGTGCACACATCGCCACCCGCTCGCTGGAACTGGGCGATGCCAACCTGAAGACCGAGCGCGGGCAGCGTGCGGAACTGGGCATCCACACCCACACCGACCGCCTGGACTTCACCGCATCGATCTACCAGACCAGGTTCAAGGACTTCATCTACCTGGCCGACACCGGCGTGACCGAATCGCTGCCGGTGCGCCAGTGGACCCAGCAGGACGCCACCTTCAAGGGCGCCGAGGCTGAGGCCACCGTGCACATGTTCGAAGGCGACAGCGGTGACTGGGACCTGCGCCTGTTCGGCGACTACGTGAAGGCCGAACTGGATGGCAGCGGCAGCCGCCGGGTCGACATCGCCGTCCCGCACGGCGACCACAACCACAACTACACCGTGGACCTGGCCAACAGCGGCTACCTGCCGCGCATCTCGCCGACCCGCTTCGGCGCCGACCTGCGCTGGTCGCGCGACGGCTGGCGTGCCTCGGTGGGGGCGGTGCGTTACGGCAGCCAGAAGGATGTCGCGCAGAACGAGGAACCCAGTGCCGGCTACACGCTGGTGGATGCACACTTCGCCTACCGCTGGGACCGCAACGCCAGCAACAGCTACGAGGTGTTCCTGGATGGCAGCAACCTGACCAACCGCGAAGCACGCCCGCACACCTCGCTGCTGCGTGACTACTCGCCGTTGCCCGGCCGTGGCGTCGCCTTCGGCATCCGCGCCTGGTTCTGAGCCCAGACAGGCAGGTGCCGGGGCATGCCCGGCACCTGCCTTCCCATCCAAGGGCCAGCACAGCACCGCAGCGTTCCATCCCACCGCGCCCCGATATAGGTGCATATGCACCTATAATCGCGTCCACCGATTCCCCGGATCCCGCGATGGACGCCACCCGCCCCTGCACCTGCTTCCAGCTGCGCCGTGCCGCGCGCCGGGTGAGCCAGCTCTACGACCAGCACCTGGCCGCCGCAGAGCTCAGCCTCAACGCCTATTCGATCCTGCGCCGCGCGCGGGACCCGCGTCCGCTGGGGGAACTGGCCGACGCCCTGGGCATGGACCGCACCACCCTCACCCGCAACCTCAAGCCGCTGATCGAGGCGGGACTGGTGCAGACCCGACCGGGCAAGGCCGATCCCCGCCAGCGCCAGGTCCTCACCACCGCCGCCGGCATGCGTCGCCTGCACAAAGCACTTCCGCTGTGGCAGCAGGCGCAGGATGACGTCCAGTCGCGTTTCGGCAACGCGGCCACGTCCCAGCTCAACCAGCAGCTCGAAGCACTCGCCCGCGCGCTCGAGCCGGAGAGCCGCGCATGAGCGCCACGCCCCTGCAACGCACGCCCTGGGGCATCCTGCTGGTCGCCTCGGCCCTGCTGATGGTGACCATGGGCGTGCGCCAGACCAGCGGCCTGTTGATCGATCCGATCCACGTCTCCACTGGCCTGGGCATCGCCCAGATCAGCTTCTCGCTGGCCATCGGACAACTCGTCTGGGGCGCAGTGCAGCCGGTGTTCGGCGCGCTGGCCGACCAGCGTGGCCCCCTGCCTGTACTGGTCGGCGGTGGCCTGCTGCTGGCTGCCGGCCTGGCGCTGGCCACGTGGGTGCCGACCGCCTGGGGCCTGAACCTGAGCTTCGGCCTGCTGCTTGCCGCCGGTGCCGGTGCCGGCAGCTTCTCGGTGCTGATCGGCGCCAGCAGCTGGCGCATCCCGCCTGCCCGGCGCTCGATGGCCGCCGGCATCATCAACGCCGGCGGCTCGCTCGGCCAGTTCCTGTTCGCGCCGCTGGTACAGATGCTGCTCACCGCCTTCGGCTGGGTGCGCACGCTGTACGCGCTGGCGGCCATCGTGCTGGTGTCCCTGCCACTGGCCTGGCCACTGCGCCAGCGCGCACCGCGGGTGGAAGGCGGCGCCGACGGCGAGGCGCTGGGCGTGCAGCTGCGCCGGGCGCTGCGCGACCGCAGCTACTGGTGCCTGCACCTGGGGTTCTTCACCTGCGGCGTGCACATCGCCTTCCTGGTCACCCACCTGCCCGGCGAGATCGCCCTGTGCGGCCTGTCGCCAACCGTCTCGTCGATCTCGCTGGCGCTGATCGGTCTGTTCAACGTCGCCGGCAGCCTGATCATCGGCGTGCTGGGCGAACGCTTCCGCATGAAGTGGCTGCTGTTCTGGATGTACCTCAGCCGTGCGGTGCTGATCATGGTCTACCTGCTGTCGCCGCCGACACCCACCACCTTCTACCTGTTCTCCGCCGCGCTGGGCTTCACCTGGCTGGCGACGGTGCCGCCTACCGCGGGCCTGGTCGGCAAGCTGTTCGGGCCGCGCCACATGGGCACGCTGTTCGGCCTCACCCTGCTCTCGCACCAGATCGGCGGCTTCTTCGGCGCCTGGCTGGGCGGCGTCGCACTGGAGCATGGCGGCGACTACAGCTGGATGTGGTACGGCGACATGGTGCTGGCGGCACTGGCCGCGCTGGTCAACCTGCCGATCCGCGAGCAGGCCCCGCGTCCGGCGGCGCTGGCCGCGAGCTGAATCGCCCAGAACCGGGACAGCGGGTTTCACATCGCGTCGATTGAAATCGGACATTTTTGTCCGGATCATGATCGACATGCCCTCCTTACGTTCCGACGCTGCCGCTCGTCGCGCCCTGCTGTTGGACGCTGCCGACGCCGTGTTCGGCGAGCATGGCATCACCGCCCCGTTGGACCTGGTGGTCGAGCGGGCCGGCGTCGGCCGCGCCACGCTGTACCGCAACTTCCCGGACCGCGCCGCGCTGATCAGCGCCATGCTGGAGCGCTCGGTGGCCCAGCTCCAGGCCCATATCGCCGAACTCGGTGCGCGCGACGACGCCCTGTTCGAACTGCTGGCCGGCATGGCCGGGCGCATCGTGCAGTCGCCGGCGCTGGCCGACTACTGGCGTGCGGTGGACCAGGATGATCCGCAGGTGCGCGATGCCCGCCAGCACGTGCTGGCGCTGATGGAGCCCGCCCTGGAGCGCGCCAAGGCCGCCGGCTTGTGCCGCGCGGACATGCAGCTGCGCGACATCTCACTGATCTCCAGCATGCTCGGCGCCGCCCTGCGCGGCCGTGACCGCGACGAACGTGCGGTGCTGGCCAAGCGCGCACTCGAACTGCTGCTGCCCGGGCTGGCCACCACGCCATGACCACGCTCACGCCCCTGAAGCCGATCCCGGACTGGGAGGACCACGAGAAGCCCACCTTGCCCGGTGGTGCCTCGATGCCATGGCACCCGCCGCACCGACGTGCCGCCTATGCGGCGGTGGCGGTACTGGTCGCCGTCACCGGCGGCCTGGGCAACGCGCTGATCACCGCCAACCTGCCGTGGATAACCGGCCAGATGGGCCTGCAGGCCACCGAGGCGAACTGGCTGGTGGCCGCGTACATGATGGTCAACGTCAGCGCCAACCTGCTGGTATTCAAGTTCCGCCAGGAATACGGCATCCGCCTGTTCGCCGAGATCGGCCTGGGCGTGTACGCCGCGCTGGCGGTGCTGCACCTGTTCGTCGGCAACCTCACCACCACCTTGCTGGTGCGTGCCGGCAGCGGCTTCGCCGGCGCTGCCTGCACCACGCTGGGCACGCTGTACATGCTGCAGGCGCTGCCACGCAAATACGTGGGGCAGATGCTGGTGGTCGGCATGAGCCTGTCGATGCTGGCCACGCCGTTGGCCTGGCTGCTTTCGCCCGGCCTGCTCGACCATGGCGAATGGCAGAACCTGTACCTGTTCGAAGCCGGGTTGGCACTGTGTTCGTTCGCCGCCATCGTGGTGCTGAAGCTGCCGCCGGGCATCCAGATCAAGGTGTTCGAGCCAGCCGACTTCCTGACCTTCGCGCTGATCGCCCCCGGCCTGGCGCTGCTGGTGATCGTGCTCAACCAGGGCTTCGTGCGCTGGTGGTTCGACACGCCCTGGCTGGGCTGGGCACTGGCCGCGTCGGTGGTACTGATCACCACCGGGTTGTGCCTGGAACACCAGCGCCGCAACCCGCTGCTGCAGGTGCGCTGGCTGATGGGCCCGACCATGCTGCGTTTCATCGCCGGTGCGTTCCTGATCCGCTTCCTCACCAACGAGCAGAACTACGGCGTGATCAACATGCTGCGCACGCTGGGCATGGGGCCGGACCAGATGGCGCCGTTGTTCGCGGTGATCCTGTGCGGCGTGCTGGTCGGCATCGCGGTCGGCGCGCTGACCTTCGGCCCCAAGGCACTGATCCCGCAGTTGCTGGCCTCGATCATCCTGCTCGGCAGCGCCGCCTTCCTCGACCAGCACCGCACCAGCCTGGACCGGCCGATGGACTTCGCGCTGAGCCAGTTCCTGGCGGCGGTGGGCAGTGGCATGTTCATGGGCCCGTTGATGCTGATCGGCATCCGCCAGGCGATGGCACGCGGGTTGGACCACATCGTGTCCTTCGTCGTGGTGCTGTCGCTGACCCAGAACTTCGCCGGGCTGGCCGGCTCGGCCCTGCTCGGCAGCTACCAGCTGCATCGCGAACACGTCTACTCCAGCGCGCTGGTCAGCCAGCTCGACGCCGCCGACCCACAGGTGGCGCAACGCCTGCAGCAACAGCAGCAGGCCTACGCCCGCATCATCACCGACCCGGTACAACTGCGGGCGCAGGCCAGCGCTGCGCTGGCGACCACCGCCAGGCGCGAAGCCAACGTGCGCGCGTTCAACGACGTGTTCGCGCTCAGTGGCTGGGTCGCCATCTGCTTCCTGAGCTGGCTGCTGCTGGAAGTGACATTGCGCAACCCCCGCGTCAAACAGGCGATCCGGCCCGGCAAGGCCACGCCGTCCTCCCGTTGAGGCACCGATGAGCAAGCACACCCCACCCGCCGAAGCCGCCACGCCGGCACCGGTCTCCAAGTACGCCACCCCCAGCCGCACCGCGGTGGTGGTGATGATCGTCATCGCCCTGCTCGGCCTGGCCCTGATCCTGCGCGCATGGCAGCTGTGGCCGTTCAACAGCAGCCACGTGCATACCGACAACGCCTATGTGCGCGGCCAGGTCACGGTGCTGGCGCCCCAGGTCAACGGCTACGTCACCGAGGTACTGGTCAAGGACTTCGACTTCGTCAAACAGGGCCAGCCGCTGCTTCGCATCGACGACCGCATCTACCGGCAGAAGGTGGAACAGGCACAGGCCGCCTTGGCCGACGCCCAGGCGCAGCTGGCCAATTCCGACCAGAGCCAGGCCCAGAACCGCGCGCAGATCGCTTCGGCGCAGGCCAACCTGTCCGCCGGCAGCGCCCAGCAACAGCAGAGCCAGACCGAACTGAAGCGCTACGAGCAGCTCGCCGCCCAGCAGCTGGTCTCCAACAGCGACCGCGACAAGCTGCGCGCCAGCGTGCAGTCGGCCAATGCGGGCGTGGCGCAGTCGCAGGCGGCGATCCGCATCGCCGAGGAGAACCTCACCTCCACCCAGGTGGCGCGTCGCGGCCTGGAGGCCAAGGTCGCCAATGCCGAGGCTGCCCTGCAGCTGGCCCAGATCGACCTGGACAACACCGTCATCAAGGCACCGCGCGATGGCCAGGTCTCCGAGGCCACGGTGCGCCTGGGGCAGTACGTCAGCGCCGGCAGCCAGTTGTTGTTCCTGGTCCCGGACACTTTGTGGGTGGTGGCCAACTTCAAGGAAGGCCAGACCTGGAACATGGCCATCGGCCAGCCGGCCACCTTCAGCGTCGATGCCTTCCAGGGGCACAAACTCACCGGCCACATCGAACAGATCGCACCGGCGACCGGCTCGGAGTTCTCGGTGCTCAAGCCTGACAACGCCAGCGGCAACTTCACCAAGGTGGTGCAGCGTCTGCCGATCCGCATCGCCATCGATCCAGATCAACCGTTGGCCAAGCGCCTGCGGCCCGGCATGTCGGTCATTGTCGAAGTGGATACTGCGGCAAAGCCCGAGCAGCCAACACCGTAGCGGCACCCGCGCTTCTGTAGGAACGGCGTAAGCCGCGAAGCTGGCGATGTTGCCACCACACGAACAATCGCAATCAAGCATCACCGGATCACACGCTGCAAAACACCGTAAGCAGCAGCCTCGAGGCTTACACCGCTCCTGCAGCTCACAGGCTGCTCGGGAAGCCTGGGTTAGGCTGTCGGCAGTTATCTGCAATGGAGTCCTGCGATGCGCCTGAACCTGGCCCTTTCGATACTGGCGGTACTGGCCGCACCCGGCGTCCATGCCGCGTCCCATGCGGACACGCTCTACAGCGGCGGCCCCATCATCACCATGGACGACCGCCAGCCCAACGCCGAAGCCATCGTCGTCCGTGAAGGCAGGATCGCATTCGTCGGCACCGGCAAAGCCGCGCGCGCCTTCAGCCCGGATGCACGGCAGGTGGATCTGCACGGGCAGACGCTGACCCCCGGCTTCATCGATGCCCATGGGCATGTCTCCGGTGTAGGCCTGCAGGCACTGTCGGCCAACCTGCTGCCTGCACCCGACGGCGAAGGCAATTCAATCCCCGCGCTGCAGAAGATCATGCGTGACTTCCGCGCGCAGGCCACTATCCCCGGCGGCTACAAGGTGCTGATCGGCTTCGGCTACGACGACTCGCAACTGGCGGAAAAGCGCCACCCCACCCGCACCGAACTCGACGCCATCGCCACCGACATCCCGGTGATCCTGATGCACCAGTCCGGGCACCTGGGGGCCTACAACAGCAAGGCGCTGGAGTTGGCCGGCATCACCGCCGACACGCCCAACCCTGAAGGCGGCGTGATCCGCCGCGAGCCGGGCAGCCAGGTTCCCGATGGCGTGCTGGAAGAAAGCGCGCACAACCTCGCGCTGGCCAGGCTGATGCCCGCCTTGAGCCTGGACCAGGCCATGGCGATGCTCGAAGCCGGCCAGGCGCTGTACATGAAATACGGCTACACCACCGCGCAGGACGGCAAGACCGACGCAGGCACGCTGGCGATGCTGCCGATGGCGGGCAAGGCCGGGAAGCTGAAGATCGACGTGGTCGCCTACCCGGACATCCACGTCGCCCTGGAAAGCCCGGCCATGCAGGGCCCGTATTACGCGCCGACCTTTACCGACCACTTCCGCATCGGCGGGGTGAAGATCAGCCTGGACGGCTCGCCGCAGGGCAAGACCGCCTGGTTGAGCCAGCCCTACTACCAGGTTCCCGAGGGCGAAAAGCCCGACTACGCCGGCTACCCCGCCTATACCGACGCGCAGGTCGATGAATTGATCGGCAAGGCCTGGCAGCACGGCTGGCAGGTGCTGGCCCATGCCAACGGCGATGCCGCCATCGACCAGCTCATCCACGCCGTCGCCGCCGCCGAGGCGGCCTACCCGGACCGCCACCTGCTGCCGGTGCTGATCCATGGCCAGACCCTGCGCAAGGACCAGGTCGGCGAGATCCAGCGGCTGGGCATCTTCCCGTCGCTGTTCCCGATGCACACCTACTACTGGGGCGACTGGCACCGCTATTCGGTACTGGGCCCGGAACGCGCGGAGAACATCTCGCCCACGCGCTGGGTGCTGGATGCCGGCATGAAGTTCACCTCGCACCATGACGCGCCGGTGGTGTTCCCGGACGCGATGCGGGTATTGGACGCCACCGTCAATCGCACCACCCGCAGCGGCTACGTACTGGGGCCGGGGCAGCGGGTGACGCCGGAGCAGGCATTGAAGTCGCTGACCCTGTGGGCCGCCGAGCAGTACGGCGAACAGGCCAGCAAGGGCTCGATCGAAGTCGGCAAGCGCGCCGACCTGGTGGTGCTGTCCGGCAACCCGCTGACCATCGCCCACCGCGACCTGCATACCATCACCGTGCTGCAGACCATCAAGGATGGGCAGGTCGTCTATGAGGCGGTGCGCTCCCGGTAGTTGCACGCGAGCATGCCGACGCGTCTCCCGCTTCGCGGCCGAGGCCGCTTCCCGTCAGCGAAACAGACCGCGCCCAAAAGAAAAGGCCGCGCAATGCGCGGCCTTTCCAGTGCTGCTGCACGCCCTCATTCACCCCGCGCAGTTCGCGCACAGGCCATGCACTTCCAGCGTCTGCGCCTGCGGCTTGAAGCCCAGCTCCTTGGCGCGGGCTTCAAGCTGGCGGACGATGTCGCGGTCCTCCAGCTCCACCGCGCTGTGGCAGCGGTCGCAGATCAGGAACGGCACCGAATGCTGGTTGCTGCTGGGATGGTGGCAGGCCACGAACGAGTTGACCGACGACAGCTTGTGCACGAAGCCGTTGGCCATCAGGAAATCCAGCGCGCGGTACACCGTGGGCGGGGCGTCGGCACCGACGCCCTTGCCTTCACGCACCCATTCCAGCAGTTCGTAGGCCTTGACCGGCTTGCCCGCCTCGGCGATCAGGCGCAGCACGTTGGCGCGGATCGGCGTCAGCCGCAGCCCGCGCTCACGGCACACCCGCTCGACCACCGCGATGAAGCCCGCCGCGTCGTCAACGTGGTGGTGCGGCGCAGTACAGGAGTGCGATTCGGTCATGTCTACCTCGTGGGAATCAGGCCTTGGGAACCTTGATGAGTGCGGCGTCGATGCGTTTCAAGGCTTCATCGCGGCCGGCCAGGTACACGGTATGGGAAATGTCAGGACTCACCTGGGTGCCGGTGATGGCCACGCGCAGCGGCTGGGCGACCTTGCCCATGCCGATTTCAAGCGCCGCGGCGGTGTCGTGCAGGGCCACCCCGACCGCTTCGGCGGTCCACTCCGGCAGCGCCGCCAACAGCTCACGGGCCTTGCCCAGCGCCACGTCGGCACCGGCCTTGAAGTGCTTGGCCACGGCGGCTTCGTCGTATTCGGTCAGCGGGGTGTACCAGACCACGGCCTTCTCAGCCATTTCCTTCAGCGTCTGCACGCGCTCACGCAGCGCGATGACCACGTCCACCGGGGCCGGGCCGGCGTTCACGTCCAGGCCCAGCTTCTCCAGCTGGTAAACCAGGTGCGGCACGATCGAAGCCGGCTCCTCGGTCTTGAGGAAGTGCTGGTTGACCCAACCCAGCTTGGCCATGTCCAGGCGCGAAGCCTTGGAGTTGCAGTTGGTCACGTCGAACAGGTCGATCAGCTCCTGGCGGCTGAACAGCTCCTGGTCGCCGTGCGACCAGCCCAGACGGGCCAGGTAGCTGAGCAGCGCGTCAGGCAGGTAGCCGGCGTCCTTGTACTGCATCACGTCGGCTGCACCGGTGCGCTTGGACAGCTTGGCGCCCTGCTCGTCCAGGATCATCGGCATGTGGCCGAACTTCGGCACCGGGGCACCGATGGCCTCGTACAGGTTGATCTGGCGCGGAGTGTTGTTGATGTGGTCGTCACCGCGGATGACCTCGGTGATGTTCATGTCCCAATCGTCCACGACCACGGCGAAGTTGTAGGTCGGGTAGCCGTCCGGGCGGAAGATGACCATGTCGTCGAGCTCGCTGTTGGCGATCTCGATGCGGCCCTTGATCAGGTCATCGAACACCACCGTGCCATCAAGCGGGTTCTTGAAGCGGATGACACGGTTCGGGTCATCCTTGAACGGCAGGTTCAGCTCGCGCGCGGCGCCGTTGTAGCGTGGCTTCTCCTGCTTGGCCATGGCCGCCTCGCGCATCGCGTCCAGCGCTTCCTTGGTCTCGTAGGCGTAGTAGGCCTTGCCCGAGGCGATCAGTTGCTCGGCCACTTCCTTGTAACGGGCGACCCGGTCGGTCTGGTAGATCGGGCCCTCGTTGTAGTCCAGGCCCAGCCAGTCCATGGCCTCCAGGATGGCGTCGATGGCCGCCTGGGTGCTGCGTTCCCGGTCGGTATCCTCGATGCGCAGCACGAACTCGCCGCCGCGGTGGCGGGCCTCCAGCCAGCAGTACAGCGCGGTGCGGGCGCCACCAATGTGCAGGTAGCCGGTGGGACTGGGGGCAAAGCGGGTGCGGACGGTCATGACAGGCGCAGATGTGGGAATCCGGCCATTTTACCCCTTCACCCCGCTGGCTGCCTTGCTGGCAGGGCTGACGGCGGCAAAGCCATCAGGACCCGGTTTTTGAGCCCCCTTCTTTTGCCGAAGGCAAGGGGTGGGCTGGGGAGAGGTGCCTTGGCCGTTGCTTCGGCTTCGGCTTTGGCCGTTGACGTACCGGCCCCCTTCCGCAGCGACGGAGTTGACGGAAGCCGAATGGCTGGTCAAGGTGGCTCGCGCTCCGCAGGAGGGCGAAAGCTGTTGCCCTAGCTGTCGCATTTACCCCAGCCAAAAAGCAAAGCAGAGCACCCCCATCCGCCCTTCGGGCACCTTCCCCCGCAAGCGGGAGAAGGGACGCAATCAGCGGTTCCGGTCTGCTTACGGCTCCAGCAACGGCTTGCGCGGGAAACGCTCCTCGCGCATCGCCGCGTTGTACACGAACGAGGCCACGATCGCCGCCGCCTGCTTCAGGTCCTCGGCCTCGGCGTGGTCCCACGTATCCAGGTGGCTGTGGTGGACGTTGCTGAAGTAATCCAGGCGATCCTGGACGAACTGGAAGCCCGGCAGGCCCACCCGGTCATAGCTGATGTGATCGGTGCTGCCGGTGTTGCGGCTCACCACCGTCGTCGCGCCCACGTCGTTGAACGGCTTCAGCCACTGCTCGAAGATCGGCATGGCCGCCATGTTCTCCTGCGCGTAGATGCCGCGGAAGCGGCCCGAGCCGTTGTCCATGTTGAAGTACACCTGGAACTTGTCGTAATCACGCAGCTTCTGCAGCGCGCCGGTCGGCTCGCGCAGCGAGGCCGGCAGCGCCTTCTGCGCCGGATCGGTGGGCTCCGGGTAATGCGCGAAGTGCTGGGCCACATAGGCCTGCGAGCCGATCAGGCCCTGCTCCTCGCCGCTCCACAGCGCCACGCGGATGGTGCGCTTGGGCTTGGCGCCCACGGCCTTGAGGATGCGCATGGCCTCCATCATCACCGCCACGCCGGCGGCATTGTCGGCCGCACCGGTGCCGGTGTGCCAGGAGTCCATGTGCGCGCCCAGCATCACGATCTCGTCGGCCTTGCTGCTGCCGCGGATCTCGGCCAGCGTGTTGTGGCCCGGCTGGTCGGCTTCATCGGTGAAGCGTGCATCCACGTTCACCCGCAGGCGCACGACCTGATTGTCCTTGAGTGCACGCACCAGCGGATTGAAGTGCTCGGCGATCATCGCCAGCTCCGGGATGCCCACCGACTCGCCGGCCTTGCGCGAGCCGCCACCGGCCACGCGGATGATGCCGTTGTCCCAGCCGCTGATGCTGATCGCCGCCAACGCACCTTCCTCGACGAAGAAGGCATTGGTGGCGCGGATCAGCTCCTGGCGCTCGCCGTATTCCTTGACCCGCTTCGCACGGTCATCGGCTGCGCTCTTGGGAATGGTGAACTCCTGCAGGCCTTCCAGCGAGGTCGCATCGTGGCGGTGCGAGTCCGGCTCGGTGCCGCGCTTGTACTCGCGCGCCTCGCCCAGCAGCAGGATCTTGCCGCGCAGCTTGCCCTTGTATTTCTCCAGGTCGGCCAGCTTCTTGATGTCGACCTGGATCAGCTCGCCCTCGACCGGACCGTGGGTGCCCGGGGTCCAGGCCTTGGGCAGCGCATGCAGCGGCTGCACGCGTTCGGACAACATTTCCACGCTGGCCGAGGAGAACTCCCAGCCACGGCCGAAGCCGTCGAACGCCTCGTCGTGCACGTTCACCAGGCCCCATTCGTTGAACTTGCCGCGGGTCCAGCGGTTGGCCTCGGCCATCGCCGGTGAGTTGGTCAGGCGCGGACCAATGCTCTCGGTCAGATGACTGAAGGTGTCCATCACCTGCGAGCGGTGGAAGGCCTCCTGGCGGATCTTGCCCACCATGTCCAGGTCCACCTGTTCGGCTGCCTGCGCCGTAGCGCCCACCGCCAACCCCATGCACAACGCCAGCAAACCGCGCTTGATCACCGTGTATCCCCCGGCCTTCGGCCAAATGACGACAAAGCACCGAGTCTAGCCAGCCCTCCATACTGACCGAGCCGGCCAATGGTCATGGTCCGCCGGTCTCAGGGCACGTTTGTCACCACCGCCTGGGCCAGTGCCGGCTGCAACTGGCCTGGCCAGTCGCGGTCGTTGGCCACCTGGGCCTGCGCGCGGCGGGCCTCGAAGGCAGCGAAATCCAGCTCCGCCAGCGCCCATAGCTGCCCTTCGGCGGTCTGCGCAAGCACGCCATCGGCCGGAAAACCCACGTCCATCGGTGCGTAGATCGCCGCCTGCCCGGTGTTCACGTCCAGCGCCGGGCTCCATTCGGCCAGACCGGCGGTCACCGACTGGGCCACGAACATGCGGTTCTCCAATGCCCGTGCCAGGCAACCGATGCGCACCCGGGTCGCGCCGGCAGCGGTATCGGTGCAGCTCGGCACGACCAGCAAGCGGGCACCGGCCTCGTACTGGCGCCGTACCGGCAACGGGAATTCGCTGTCGTAGCAGATCGCCACGCCGACGCGGATGCCGTCCACCTCGAACACCTTCAATACGTCACCCGGATCGATCAGGCCGGTGCCCTTCTCGAACCCGGTCAGCTGCAGCTTGTCCTGCCACAGGTGCTGGCCATCGGGGGTCAACCAGTCGCAGCGGTTGCGGTAGCGCCCGTTGCCGGTATCGAGCAGGAAGCTGCCCGCCACCACGTGCAGGTCGAACTCGCGGGCCAGTGCCGAGAACAGCGCAAGCCATTGCGGGCGGTATTGCTGGATGGCCGCCAGCGAGGCTGGCAGGTCGCTGAAGATATGCCGGCGGAAAGTGGCCGCCAGTTCCAGCGACAGGTATTCGGGCAACACCGCGATACGCGTACCGGCAGCGGCCGCCTCGCCCAGCACCTGGCGCTGGCGTGCGGCGAAGGCATCGAAGTCGGCGGGCGAGCCCACCGGGTAACGGGCAACGGCAATCTTCATGCGACAGGCTCCAGCGTGCGGGTCCAGAACGTCAATGGATGCATCACCTCGCCCTGCCCCACCTCGTGCCACAGCAACTGCAGGGTCATCCCGGGTTGCCGGGCATAGCCGCGCTTGTGCCAGAACACATCGTTGTCGCGGTGCCCGGGCGGGCGCCGCGGGTCATCGGCTGCACGGTCCACCGCGCAGAAGGCCGTGATCGCAAAGCGCCGCAACGCCCGGGCATGCGCCTCGCGCGCATCGAAGAACGCATGGCCGATGCCGCGTCCCCGGTACGACGGCAACAGCACCGACTCGCCGAAATAGAACACCTGCGCCGGGTCAAGGCCCGCTTCCTCGAATGGCTTGCGGAAGGCCGCGCCGTCATCGAGCAACGGCAGGCCGGTGGACGCGCCCACCACCGCGTCGCCATCGCGAGCAACCACGCAGACCGCATCCGGCGTAGCGGCATAGGCGGCCAGGTAGTCACGCTCGTAGTCGAGGCTGCCCTGGTAGAGGTAGGGCCAGTCATTGAACACGCCGATGCGCAGGCGGGCCACGTCATCCAGCACGGGCAGCAGTTCCGGTCCGCGCAATGCGGCGAGGGTGAGGGGCGATTCCATGCGGGAATTCTAGTGCGTGGCGGGCGTCGGGTGCGGCCCCTTCCCCAACCCCTCTCCCGCACGCGGGAGAGGGGCTTTATCCAACGCACCCTGGAACATCACCGGCTGCGACTCAATGCATCCACCCGTACAGCACCAGGCGTTCCACCGGCAGCACCGCCAGCCACGACTGCGCATCCAAGGTGGTGGCGGCATACATCGGGCTGGTGCCGGCGGCGCCCTGCCCAGCTCCTCCGCGCACCTGTCGCCAATGGCCATAGCGGGCCGGTGCATGCCGCGGCAGACCGGCGCGGGCCTGCTGTGCCTGCGCGAAGAACACCAGCCCTTGCCGTTGGATGGCAGCGGCGGTGCGGTTGGCAAGGCGCAGGACCACGATGCCGCCGGCATCACCGCCGAAGATGCTCTCCAGCACGATGCCGGCCATCTGGTCCGGCGACATCCCGAACTGCAGCAGCCCACTGGTTTCAATCGCGGCAGGCAGCAACTGCTGCGCACGACGATGGATCGATATGCGGTTCATTGCGGTCACTCCCAGGGAAACGGGGTGGCCTGCGCCACCCCGTTTCGATCACGGCAGGGTCGGCGGTGCGGCCGGTTTGCCCAGCGCGCGATTGCTCAGCTCGTACCAGTCCATCTTGCGGGTGATCCACATGATCACCGCCAGGATGCCGAACAGCAGCAGCGAGCCCATCAGCAGCGAGTTGGTCTCCGAGGCCAGCAGCAGGTACAGCACGCCGTACAGCAGGGTCAGCATGGTCGAGAACACCAGCGCGTACTTCCAGCTGCGCAGCACGCCGCTGAGATAGAAGCCCTGCAGGCCGATACAGGCCGCCGCGGAGACCAGGTAGGCCTGCCAGAACGGAATGTGCTCGGAAAGGCTGACCAGCAGCAGGAAGAAGATCGCCAGCGCCAGGCCGACCAGCAGGTACTGCAACGGGTGGATCTTCAGCTGCTTGATCAGCTCGAACAGGGCAAAGCCGACGAAGGTCAGCAACACGAACAGGATGCCGTACTTGGTCGCGCGGTCGGCCTGGGTGTAAACGTCCACCGGGTCCACCAGCGCCACGTTCAACGCCTCGACGCTACCACCTTCGCCACGGATGGCACGGACCAGCTGCGTCTGCGCCGCCGAGGCCAGCGAGGACACCGCCCATTCGGCCTTGAACCCGCTGCCGTCGATGCTGCGCTCGTTGGGCAGGAAGCTGCCGCCGAACAGGGGATGCTGCCACGGCGAGTTCAACGCCACCCGGGTGTCGTCGCCGATCGGCGCGACCGACAGCGAACGCGTGCCACCGAGCACGAACTCCAGCTGCACCTTGCCACCTTCGGCCAGGACGCCCTGGCTGGCGTCCGCCAGCACCGACAACGGTGCGTGCAGGCCCTTGGAGGTGTCCTGCATCACGCCGGCGCCCGGTTGCAGGGTGACCGACTTGCCGTCCACGCGCAGGTTCGGGGTACCGACCAGGCCGCGCACGTCGGACAGGCCCAGTGCCAGATAGGGCCGCCCATACACCCGGCCCGGCACCGCGTTGTAGCGGGATTCGGCGAACTCGGCGCTGAGCTGGGCATGCCAGCGGTACACCGGCACCTTGAACAGGCCGATGCGGCGCTCGTCGGTTTCCAGCTTGCCCTGCACGTCCAGCCGTGCCGGCATCTGCAGGTCATAGCCCTGCTCGGTGCGCAGCTCGGTCTTGCGCTGGGCGCTGCCTTCCACGGCCACTTCCACCTCGCGCGTCTGCGTCCATGGCAGCACCCGTACCGGGCCGACCAGCGTCTGCTCGCCGGCGTAACTCTGCGCCACCCGCTCCACCGCCTCGTCGCGGTAGCGTTCGCGCTCGTTGATGGTGCCGCGGATCAGCAACAGGGGAATCAACAACAACAACGCCAGGCCGCCGACGATGGCGAAGCGCAACAACAGCTTGAGGGAAGTCATGTCCCGTCCTCGTGTGGAAACGGGGCCAGCTTCGGGGCTGCCGGTGAGCAGGGTTTGTGTCGAACTTGAAGCGAGTGTGAAGTCAGCCGGCCGGCAGCAGCAGGCGGGCCTCGGCGCCCCCTTCGGGCGCATTGCGCAGGCCGGCCTGGCCGCCATGCAGGCGCGCCACTTCGGCCACGAACGGCAACCCCAACCCGGAACTGCGCTGGCCGGTGCCTGGCCGGGCCAGCGAATAGAAGCGCTCGAACACGCGTTCCAGCGCGTAGTCCGGGACCCCGGGGCCGGCATCACGCAGGCGGACCTGCCACTCCCTCCCCTGCTGCTCCAGCGCCAGCTCGATGCGGCCACCGGCCGGCGAGAAGGCAATGGCGTTGTCGAGCAGGTTGGACAGTGCCTGCCGCAGCAGGAACACATCGCCCTGCACCAGCGCGCGCTCGGGCAGGTGGCTGTCCAGTTGCAGCTGCGCGGCCTGCAGCCGCGGCGCGGCGTCCTCGGCCAGGCTGCGGCACAGCGCGACCAGGTCCACGTCGGTACGCCGCTGCAACCAACCGTGCTGTTCCACCTCGGCCAGCCGCAGCAGCTGGTCGATGGTCTCGGTCAGGCGCCGCTCCTGCTGCACGATGTTGCCGGCGAAGCGTTGGCGCTCGGCCTCGGGCAAGGGTTCCTGCAGCAGTTCGGCCGCCCCGCGGATGGCGGCCAGCGGGCTTTTCATCTCGTGCGTGAGCGACTGCACGTACTGCTCGACGTAGGCCTTGCCCTCGAGCTTGCGGCGCATGGTTTCCAGCGCCTGCCCAAGGTCGCCGATCTCGTCATGGCGGCGCCGCGGCGGCGGCACCGGCTCGCCGGCACTGACGGCCTTGGCATAACGGCTCAGGCTGCCGATGCCGCGCGCCAGCCACCAGGTCATCAGCAGACCGATCAGCGCCGACAGCCCGATCAGCCAGGCGCCGCGCGCCACGATGGCGCGCTGGCTGGCGGCGATGAACGGATCGAAGGTGTCGTTGGGCTGGGCCAGGGTCAGCACGCCGATCAGCGTGCGGCCATCGGCCGGGTCGTACACCGGCGCGGCCACGTGCATCACCGTGCTGGTCTCGTCACCCGGGGTACGTGCACTGGAGCGGGCGCCGTACTGACCGCGCAAGGTCAGGTAGACGTCGTTCCAGCGCGAATTGTCGCGCCCCACGTCCTGCCCCAGCGAGTCGTAGATGACGATGCCCCTGGCGTCGGTCACGGTCACCCGGTAATCGATGCTGCGCTTGGGGAAGCGCCACACCATCGCGCGCGGGTCGCGCCGTTGCGCGGTGGCCATGTGCGCGGCGAACGCGCCGTCGGCCATGTGCCCGGCCTTCAGGTCCGGCGCGGCGATCACCGCCAGCACGTTGGCCGCGTCCACCAGCGTGGACTCCATCGCCTGGCGCACCCCCGGCTTGACCTCGTTGACGAACACGCGCATCACGAAGAACGCGGCGATGCCCACGATCAGGAAGAAGCCCAGAAACAGTTTCAGGCCGAGCCGCATCTAGATTTCCAGTGCGTAGCCCACGCCACGGTGGGTGCGGATCGGGTCGTCCTGCGCTCCGGCCGCGCGCAGCTTGGCGCGCAGCGTCTTGACGTGGGTGTCGATGGTGCGGTCGGCGCTGTCGCTGGCATGGTCCCAGCCGCGCTCCATCAGCTGGCTGCGGCTGAGGATGGACCCCGGGCGGGCCAGCAGCGCCGCCAGCAGGGCGTACTCGTAGCGGGTCAGGTCCAGCGGCGTGTCGCGGTAACGGATGCGCCGGCCCTCGCCGTCGATGGCGAAGGCGCCGTGGACTTTCCACCCCGCGCTGGCCGGCGTGGACGGCGCCGGCACGCTGCGACGCAGCCGCGCACGCACCCGCGCCACCAGTTCGCGCGGCGAGAACGGCTTGGTCACGTAGTCGTCGGCGCCCAGCTCCAGCCCCAGCACGCGGTCGAACTCGTCGTTGCGCGCGGTCAGGAAGATCACCGGTACCTGGCTGAAGGTACGCAGCTCCCGGCACACCTCGAAGCCCCCCAGGTCAGGCAGGCCCACGTCCAGCACCACCACGTCGGCCCCGTCCGCACGCAGCGTGGCCAGGGCCTGCCGCCCCAACGCGCAGTGCTCGGCGGCGTAGCCTTCGCTGCGCAGGGCATACAACAGGGTATCGGCGATGGCGGCCTCGTCTTCGACGACGAGTACCCGGGCAGGTTGATCGGACATGCGCCCAGCATAGCCGCCACCCGGGCGCCCCCGTACACTTCCCCCATGAATTACCGCCACGCCTTCCACGCCGGCAACCATGCCGACGTGCTCAAGCACATCGTCATGCTGGCGATGATCGACGCGCTCAAGCGCAAGGACTCCCCATTCTTCGTCCTGGACACCCATGCCGGACGCGGACGCTACCTGCTCTCGGCCGAGGAAAGCCGCAAGACCGCCGAGGCCGACGACGGCATCCTGCAGTTGATGGCCCTGCCCGCGCTGCCGGAGGTGGTCGAGCAGTACCTGCGCGCGGTGCAGGCCGACAACCCGGTCGGCGCGCTGGTCTCCTACCCCGGCTCGCCGCTGATGGCCGCCCGTGCCCTGCGCGAGCAGGACCGCATGGCCGCCTGCGAGCTGCAGAAGGAGGACGCCGCGGCGCTGAAGGAGCTGTTCGCCCACGACCGCCGCGTGCAGGTGCACCCGGGCAACGGCTACGACAGCATCCGCGCCTTCCTGCCACCCAAGGCCGGTGCCACCAAGATCGGCCGTGCCCTGGTCCTGATCGACCCGCCGTACGAGGTCCAGGACGCCGAGTACCCGCAGATCCTCGCCACCGTGCGCGAAATCCTGACCCGCATGCCGCAGGCGCAGATCGCGGTCTGGTACCCGATCAAGCAGCGCCGCAGCCTGCAGCAGTTCTTCCGCAAGGCCAGCCACCTGCCGGCCAAGTCGGTGCTGCTGGCCGAGTTCATGGTCCGCCCGGACGACTCCCCGCTGCGCCTGAACGGCAGCGGCATGCTGATGGTCAACGCCCCGTGGCAGTTCGACCAGATCATCGCGCCCGCCCTGCCCGTGTTGAAGAAGCACCTGGGCGAGGCCGGTGCCTCGACCCGCCTGGAGTGGCTCAAGGCCTCCGAATAACGCCTTTTTGACATCCGCCGGAAGCTGAACGAATCGCCGTGTTGATCGCGTTCACAGAACTTAGCAGGGCGGGTGACAGAATCGACGGGTCTTTGGAGGAACCGTAGTCATGGCTACCCGTAATCGCATGCCCCCGTGGCATGAAAATTTCAAGGCGCCCAGTGGTCGCGAGTTGTTGATCCGCCCCATCCGTCCGGAAGACGGCGCACCGCTGCAGGGCGCATTCGCGCTGTTCGGGCCGGAAGAAGTGCGGGATCGCTACCTGCAGGCGGTGGACTCCCTGTCCGACGAGACGGTCCAGCGCCTCACCCACCCGAATCCGAAGTCGGAGATCGCGCTGGTGGCGGCCGAGCCACTGCCCCCGGGTGAAGCCGTGGTCGGCGCCGTCGCCCGCGCCACCATCATCCCGGGCACCCGGGATGCTGAATACGCCATCCTGGTCAGCCGTTTCCTCGCCGGCCAGGGCCTGGGCCGGCAGTTGATGCGCAAGCTGGTCAAATGGGCACGCGGCAAGTACCTGGACCGCATGTACGGCGATATCGCCCAGGACAACGAGCCGATGCTGCAGCTGGCCGCGTCGCTGGGCTTCAAGCAGGTTCCCCATCCCACCGGTGCCCCGGGC
Organism: Stenotrophomonas sp. ATCM1_4; assembly: GCF_004348115.1. Taxonomy (GTDB): domain Bacteria; phylum Pseudomonadota; class Gammaproteobacteria; order Xanthomonadales; family Xanthomonadaceae; genus Stenotrophomonas; species Stenotrophomonas capsici. The sequence goes on from NZ_QPFB01000001.1 coordinate 2,454,179, forward strand.
CTGGTACGCATGGAGCTGGACCTGGCCAGCTGAGAACAGGGCGGGGGGAACGCGCCGAGCGCTCGCTCCCCTTCCCGCCAGGCAGCTGGTTTCGCGCACGCGAACCGTAGGGCAGGCATCGGCAAACCGATGCCTGCCCTTTTCGTCTGCGTCGTCCGGAATGCCCCTGCGCCACAGCGCCGTCGCGGCGGTCCCCGGCAGGTGGTCTGTTAAGATCGGCGGTCCATGTCAGCCCACCCCTACCCCATTCCGCCGCTGCCCCGTCCGGGCCAGCTCCGCGCCTGGTGGCGCGCCCCGGCATCCAGCACCGCCCTGGCCTGGCACGTGGCCCGTGCCGCGGATGTGCATGGCAAGCCGCTGTTGCTGGTCACCCGCGACAACCAGAGCGCCAACCAGGCCGTCGCCGACCTGCAGACCCTGCTCGGCACCGGTCCCGGCGTGCTGCCGGTGCTGTCGTTCCCGGACTGGGAAACCCTGCCCTACGACCAGTTCAGCCCGCACCCGGACATCATTTCCCAGCGCCTGGCCGCGCTGCACCACCTGCCCACGCTGACCCGCGGCATCGTGGTGGTGCCGGTGCAGACGCTGCTGCAACGGCTGGCCCCGCTGAGCTACATCGTCGGTGGCAGCTTCGACCTGAAGGTCGGCCAGCGCCTGGACATGGACGCGGAAAAGCGCCGGCTGGAAAGCGCCGGCTACCGCAACGTCGGCCAGGTGATGGACCCGGGCGACTTCGCCGTGCGCGGTGGCCTGCTCGACGTCTACCCGATGGGCGCCGAGGCTCCGCTGCGCATCGAGCTGCTGGACGAGGACATCGATTCCATCCGCGCCTTCGACCCCGAGTCGCAGCGCTCGCTGGACAAGGTGGACGCGGTGAAGATGCTGCCCGGCCGCGAAGTACCGATGGACGAAGCCAGCCTGGCGCGCGTCCAGGCCGCGCTGCGCGAACGCTTCGACGTCGACACCCGGCGCAGCCCGCTCTACCAGGACCTGAAGGCCGGCGTGCTGCCCTCCGGCATCGAGTACTTCCTGCCGTTATTCTTCGACAGGACCGCGACCCTGTTCGACTACCTGCCCAGCGGCTTCCTGACCGTGGTCGGTACCGGCGTGGCCGAGGCCTCCGACGCGTTCTGGACGCAGACCGGCAGCCGCTACGAACAGCGTCGCCACGACATCGACCGGCCGCTGCTGCCGCCGGAGGAGATCTACCAGTCGCCGGACAACCTGCGCGAGCAGTTCAACAAGCAGCCGCGCGTGGAAGTGTGGCCGGCCGACCATCCGCGCATCGCCGAGGCGCAGCCGCTGGGCGACCAGCCGCTGCCGCCGCTGCCGGTCGCCGCCAAGGATGCCCCCGCCGGCCAGGCACTGAAGTCCTTCATCGACAACTATCCCGGCCGGGTGCTGATCGCCGCCGACTCGCCGGGGCGCCGCGAGGCGCTGCTGGAAGTCCTGCAGGCCGCCGAGCTGCGCCCGCCGGTGGTGGCGGACTTCACCGCGTTTCTCCCTTCCCCGCTCGGCGGAAGCTGGCCGGAGGGGCCGGAGGGGGGGCGTGCCAATGGCAAGAGCAAGCGCGCCGCCCTCCCGGAAGGAGACGGGCTTGCCAGGTTCGCCATCACCGTCGCGCCGCTGGACGATGGCTTCGCCCTGACCGAGCCGCCGCTGGCCGTGCTCACCGAGCGCCAGCTGTTCCCCGAGCGGGCCGGCCACGCACGGCGGACCCGCCGTGCCGGGCGCGAGCCGGAAGCGATCATCCGCGACCTCGGCGAGCTGACCGAAGGCGCGCCCATCGTCCATGAGGACCATGGCGTCGGCCGCTACCGCGGCCTGATCGCGATGGACGTGGGCGGCATGCCAGGCGAGTTCCTCGACATCGAGTACGCCAAGGGCGACCGCCTGTACGTGCCGGTCGCGCAGCTGCACCTGATCAGCCGCTACTCCGGCGCCTCGCCGGAAACCGCGCCGCTGCACTCGCTCGGCGGCGAGCAATGGACCAAGGCCAAGCGCAAGGCCGCCGAGAAGGTGCGCGACGTCGCCGCCGAGCTGCTGGAGATCCAGGCCCGCCGCCAGGCCCGCGCGGGATTGGCGCTGGACATCGACCGCGCCATGTACGAACCGTTCGCCGCCGGCTTCCCGTTCGAGGAAACCCCCGACCAGCTGGCCGCGATCGAAGCCACCCTGCGCGACCTGCAATCCAGCCAGCCGATGGACCGCGTGGTCTGCGGCGACGTCGGCTTCGGCAAGACCGAGGTCGCCGTGCGCGCCGCCTTCGCCGCCGCCAGCGGTGGCAAGCAGGTGGCGGTGCTGGTGCCGACCACGCTGCTGGCCGAGCAGCACTACCGCAACTTCCGCGACCGCTTCGCCGATTACCCGCTCAAGGTGGAAGTGCTCTCGCGCTTCAAGAGCACCAAGGAAATCAAGGCCGAGCTGGACAAGGTGGCCGAAGGCACCATCGACGTGATCGTCGGCACCCACCGGCTGCTGCAGCCGGACGTGAAGTTCAAGGACCTGGGCCTGGTCATCGTCGACGAGGAACAGCGCTTCGGCGTGCGCCAGAAGGAAGCCCTCAAGGCGATGCGCGCCAACGTGCACCTGCTCACGCTCACCGCCACGCCGATCCCGCGCACGCTCAACATGGCCATGGCCGGCCTGCGCGACCTGTCGATCATCGCCACGCCGCCGCCGAACCGGCTGGCGGTCAAGACCTTCATCACCGCCTGGGACAACGCGCAGCTGCGCGAGGCGTTCCAGCGCGAACTCGCGCGCGGCGGCCAGCTGTACTTCCTGCACAACGACGTGGAAAGCATGGGCCGGATGCAGCGCGAGCTGTCCGAGCTGGTACCCGAGGCGCGCATCGGCATGGCCCACGGCCAGATGCCCGAGCGCGAACTGGAGCGGGTGATGCTGGATTTCCAGAAGCAGCGCTTCAACGTGCTGCTGGCCAGCACCATCATCGAGTCGGGCATCGACATCCCCAACGCCAACACCATCATCATCAACCGCGCCGACCGCTTCGGCCTGGCCCAGCTGCACCAGTTGCGTGGCCGCGTCGGTCGCTCGCACCACCGCGCCTACGCTTACCTGCTGGTGCCGGACAAGCGTTCGATGACGCCTGATGCGGAGAAGCGCCTGGAAGCGATCGCCTCGATGGACGAACTCGGTGCCGGTTTCACCCTGGCCACGCACGACCTGGAAATCCGCGGCGCCGGCGAGCTGCTCGGCGAGGACCAGAGCGGGCAGATGGCCGAGGTCGGCTTCAGCCTGTACACCGAGCTACTGGAGCGCGCGGTGCGCTCGATCAAGGCCGGCAAGCTGCCCGACCTGGACAGCGGACAGGAAGTGCGCGGCGCCGAGGTCGAGCTGCATGTACCTGCCCTGATCCCGGACGACTACCTGCCCGACGTGCACACCCGCCTGACGCTGTACAAGCGCATTTCCAGCGCGCGCGACAGCCTCGCCCTGCGCGAGCTGCAGGTGGAGATGATCGACCGCTTCGGCCTGCTGCCGGACCCGGTCAAGCACCTGTTCGCGATCGCCGAACTGAAGCTGCAGGCCAACACGCTGGGCATCCGCAAACTGGAACTGGGCGAGAACGGCGGCCGCATCGTGTTCGAGGCGCAGCCCAACATCGACCCGATGGCGGTGATCCAGCTGATCCAGAAGCAGCCCAAGCTCTACCAGATGGACGGCCCGGACAAGCTGCGCATCAAGCATCCGTTGCCGGAGAGCGCGGACCGCGTCAACGCGGCACGGGCGCTGCTGACCACGTTGCATCCCGGCAGTTCCTGAACGGGGAAAATCGTGAAATTTGCGTGAAAGGGGAGGCGTGCGGAAAATGCCCCCCCTTCCCTTTCGCCGCGCCCTGTCCCGCAGCCCGATACCGCATGTCGCCGATCAGCACGCCCGTGGGCCTGTCCCTTCCGCCGGATGACCCGTCCTGCACGATCACCGTGCTGGCCGCGGCGCTGGACCAGCGCGACAGCTACACCGACCACCACTGCGACCGCGTCTCGCGGCTGGCACACGCGATGGGGCGCCACTGCGGCCTGGACGAGGAACGCCTCGGGCATCTGGTGCTGGCCGCGCGCTTCCACGACGTGGGCAAGATCGGCGTGCGCGATGACGTGCTGCTGCACCCGGGCAAGCTTGATGACCCACGGCTGTCGGCCATGCGCACTCACCCCGAACGCGGTGCGCGGCTGTTCCTGGCCACCGGCCGCGACGACGCCCGCCAGGTGGCCACGCTGATCCGCCACCACCACGAAGCATGGGATGGCAGCGGCTACCCGCATGGCCTGCAGGGCGAGGAAATCCCGATGGAATCGCGCATCCTCACTATCGTCGATGGTTTCGACGCGATGACGTCCGAGCGTCCCTACCGCGGGCCGATGCCGGCCCAGCGCGCCGTCGAACTGCTGTCCAATGAACGCGGCCGGCTCATCGACCCCCGCCTGTTCGGCGAATTCATGGGCCTGATGCGCCAGGGCGAACTGCCGGCCTAGAGCACCGGCGACATCATCGCCACCGCGTTCTGCACCAGCCGTGCGTGCAGCGGCCACTGCCGCACCTGCGACAGGCTGACCGGGGTCGCCACCTGCAGGTACTTCCGCTGGCGCTGGCGCAGCACGCCAACCACCGCCGGATCGGCGATCAGCAGGTTGTTCTCGAAGTTCAGCTCCAGGCTGCGGCGGTCGATGTTGGCCGAGCCGACCAGCGCCACCTCGCCGTCGAACGTGAGCGACTTGGCATGCAGCAGGCCCAATGGATACTCGTGCACCTGCACGCCGCACTGCAGCAGGTCGGCGTAGGTGCTGCGGCTGGTCTGTCCCACCAGCCAGGAATCATTGCGCGCCGGGAAGATCACCTGCGTGGCCACGCCCCGTCGCGGTGCCGCGCACAGCGCGCGCAGGATGGATTCGTCCGGCACGAAGTACGGCGTGGAGATCACCAGTTCGCGGCGCGCGGCGTAGATGCAGGCCACGAACATGTCGGCCATGGCGTTGTGGCGGGTGATCGGCCCGGTCTCGAAGGCCATCGCACGGCTGCCACGGTCGAAGGTGGCTGCCGCACCCCGCGCCGCGTAGCCCTCCATCGCGGTTTCGCCGGTTTCCGGAATCCAGCCGCTGAGGAACAGGTACTGCAGCTGGCGCACCACCGGCCCTTCGCAGCGCAGCAGCAGGTCGATCCACGGCGCATAGGCCGGCTTCACCCGGAACTCGGCATCGGCGCAGTTCTGGCTGCCGCAGTAGGCGATGCGGTTGTCGATGACCACGATCTTGCGGTGGTCGCGCAGGTCCATGCGGCTGAAGGCCATGTGCTGCAGGCGATTGACGTCGTCCAGTGTCCTGAGCAGCGCCACCCCCGCCCCGGCGAGCTGGCGCCAGCGCGGGCCATCGATGAACGCGCGCGAGCCCAATGCATCCACCATCACCCGGCAGGCCACGCCCCGGCGCGCCGCCGCCGCGACCGCATCGGCCACCCGCCCGCCGGCGCCATCGTCCAGCCAGATGTAGAAGGCGATGTGCACGCTCTCGGTGGCGCGATCGATGTCGGCGACCAATGTCGCCATCGCGGCGCGGCAATCGGCCACCGGATCATCGGCGGCGCTCCCCTCGGCACCCAGCAACGCGATGCGGTTGCCCGCCTGTACGTGGAAGCCGTTGATCGAATGCGCCAGCTCGAACAGGGGCGCGATGTTGTCGGCCAATGCGACATCCGGGCCAGCCACCGGCTGTCCCGGGTCGGCCTCGTGCAGGCGGCTCATGTTGTGCCGCACCTGCTGCAAGCGCCGGAACCGTGAACGGCCAATGCTGGTTTCGCCCAGCAGCAGGTAGGCCACCATGCCGACCAGCGGCGCCAGCATGATCACCGCCACCCAAGCCGCGCGCGACGCCGGCGCACGGTTCGGCCGGGTCAACGCCCGCGCCGCGGTCAGCAGGTGCGCGATGAAAACCAGCACCGTGCCACCCAACTGCAGCAGGCCCTGCCAGTTGCCAGGATCGAACGTCATTGCCCCCTCTCTCCCCGAATTCGCCTGTGCCGCCGGATGGCGACATCCATAGCATGCGACCGGTGTTGCCGCTGTCGGCGTACTGCAAGCGCGGTCGCCGTCATGGCCATGGCGCTTGACCAATGGCCGGTCACAATGAATATATGATTCGTATATACTTCATATAAGCCTCACAGGAGATGACCCGCATGGGCATCGTGAACATCGACGACGACCTGCACGACAACCTCCGCCGGGCCAGCACGGTATCGGGGCGTTCGATCAATGCCCAGGCCGGCTTCTGGATCCGCATCGGCATGCTCTGCGAGCTCAACCCGCACCTGAGCTACCAGGAACTGGTGGCGCGGGAACTGGCGGCGGCCGGGGTCCGGCCCGCGCCGTTGTTGGCGCCCAGCCCATGATCAAGCACCCCCACGAACTGGCCCTGATGGCCGAATCCGGCCGCCTGCTGGCATCGGTGTTCGAAGCGCTGGACCGGTTGCCGCTGGAAGGCCTGAGCACCCTGCAGGTCAACGACTGGGTCGAGCGCTTCATCGTGCAGGAACTGAAGGCCCGCCCGGCCAGCAAGGGGCAATACGGCTTTGCCTATGTGCTCAACAGTTCCATCGATAACGTGGTCTGCCATGGCATTCCCTCCGCCTCGGACATCCTGCGCGAGGGCAGCATCGTCAACCTCGACATCACCCTGGAAAAGAACGGCTACATCGCCGATTCCAGCAAGATGTACCTGATCGGCGAGGTCAGCCATGCCGCGCGCCGGCTGGTCAACGCCACCCGCGAAGCGATGTGGAAAGGCATCGCCAGCGTGCGCCCCGGCGCGACGCTGGGCGACATCGGCTTCGCCATCCAGCGCCATGCCAAGGATGCCGGCTATTCGGTGGTCAAGGAGTACTGCGGGCACGGCATTGGCCGCGAGATGCACGAGGAGCCGCAGGTGCTGCACTACGGCCATCGCGGCGCCGGCCTGGCGCTGGAGCCGGGCATGACCTTCACCATCGAGCCGATGATCAACCAGGGCCGCGCCGCCATCGACAGCAGCGACGATGGCTGGACCGTCACCACCCGCGACGGCAAGTTGTCCGCGCAATGCGAGCACACCGTCGAGGTCACCGACAGCGGCGTGCGCGTGCTCACCCTGCGCACGGAGGAGCGCGCGTTGGCCGAGCGCCTGCTGGGAAAGGCCGGCTGAGTTCGACGCCCGGCGCATCACCCCGCAGCATGCCCCTGCAGTCGAGGCGATCTGCGCGACGAAGACCGCACGAGTGGAACGCCACACGTCACCCGACGAAAGAAGGCCCGGCAATGCCGGGCCTTCTTCATTCCACTCACGCCATCATGCTGGCGTGCCGGTTACCAGATCACCACGCGCTTGTCGTCGGCGCGCACCATCGCATCGCCGGCCTTGCACTGGAACGCGGCCGCGAACGAGGGCATGTTCGACGGTGCGCCGTTGGCGCGGAAGTTGGCCGGTGCGTGCGGATCGGTGTTCAGGCGCACACGCAGCTCGCCGTCGGTGAAGTTGCGGCGCCACACCGTGGCCCAGTTCATGAAGAAGCGCTGGTCCTGGGTGTAGCCGTCCACCGGCACATTGGCCTTCGGGTCCTCCTTCAGCGCCATCTGCAGCGCGTCGTAGGCCACGGTCAGGCCGCCGAGGTCACCGATGTTCTCGCCCAGGGTGAGCTTGCCCTTCACGTTCACGCCCGGCAGTGCCTCGTAGCCATCGAACTGGGCGACCAGCTGGTCGGTGCGGCTGGTGAAGGCCGTGCGGTCGGCATCGGTCCACCAGTTGTCGAAGTTGCCGTTGGCGGCGAACTGGCTGCCCGAGTCATCGTAGCCGTGCATCATCTCGTGGCCGATCACCGCGCCGATGCCGCCGTAGTTCAAGGCCGGGTCGGCCTTGGCGTCGAAGAACGGCGGCTGCAGGATGGCGGCCGGGAACACGATCTCGTTCTTGGTGGCGTTGTAGTAGGCATTCACCGTCTGCGGGGTCATGCCCCACTCGGTCTTGTCCACCGGCTTGCCGATCTTGCCCAGCATGTAGCGGTAGTTGAACGCGCGCGCGGCCTGCACGTTGGCCAGGTAGTCCTCGCCATTGGTGGCCAGGCCCGACCAGTCACGCCACTTGTCCGGATAGCCGATCTTCGGGGTGAAGCTGGCCCACTTCTCCAGTGCCTTCTTCCTGGTTTCCTCGCCCATCCACGGCAGCGTTTCCAGCCGCGCCTTCAGCGCCACCGACAGGTTTTCCACCAGGTGCTGCATGGCCACCTTGGACTCGGCCGGGAACACCGCATCCACGTACAGCTGGCCCAATGCCTCGCCCATCGAGCCGTTCACGGCCTCCAGCACGCGCTTCCAGCGCGGCTGCATTTCCTGCTGGCCACGCAGGGTCTTGCTGAAGAAGTCGAAATTGGCCTGCTCGAAGTTCCGGCTCAGGTACGGTGCGGCGTCATCCACGGCGTGGAAGCGCAGATAGGCCTGCCAGGTGCTGGCCGGCACGTCGGCCAGCATGCTGTTCACTTCGGCGAAGAAACCCGGCTGTGCCAGCGAGAACTTGTCCTTGGCCGGGATCTGCAGCGTGTCGAACAGCGCCGTCCAGCTGAAGTTCGGGGTCTGCTTGTCGGCGTCGGCGGCACTGAGCGGGTTGTAGCGCTTGGCCGGATCGCGCAGCTCGATGCGCGACAGCGAGGCCTTGGCCAGGCGGGTTTCAAACGCCATCACTGCATTGGCCTGCTCCTTGGCCTGCGCGGCATCCACGCCGGACAGGGTCAGCAGCTGTTCGATGTAGGCCACGTAGGCCGCGCGGATCGCGGCCTGCGATTCGTCGAAGTAGTAGCCCTTCTCCGGCAGGCCCAGCCCGCCCTGGCCGACATAGGCGATGACGTTGGCCGAGTCCTTGAAGTCCGGGCTGGCATACAGCGCGAACAGCCCGCCATTGCCGCGCGCGAAACTGTCGCGCAGGTAGCCGCCGATGGCGGCGGTGTCGTTCAGTGCGGCGATCTTGTCCAGTTCCGGCTGCAGTGGCGTGATGCCGGCCGCTTCGATCGCGGCCTCGTTGTTGCCGGTCTTCCAGATGTCGCCGATCTTGGCCTCGTTCGAACCGGCCGCGGCCTTGCCGTTGGCGGCCTGCTCGACCAGCGCATGCTGCACTTCCAGCGAGCGCTCGCGCAGGATCTCGAAGCTGCCCCAGGTCACCTGGTCACCCGGCACCGGGTTGGCGGCCAGCCACTTGCTGTTGACGAAGCCGTTGAGGTCGGCGCAGGCCTGCACAGCCGGATCCAGGTCGGCGGCGTTGAGCGAGATCAGCGCGGTCTTCAGCTGCGACGCGTCGAACGCCGGCTTGGCGTCGGCAGCCGGGGGGGCGGAAGCCTCGGTCTTGCCGCAGGCGGCAAGCGAAGCGGCGATGGCGACCGTCAGCGACAACGGGACAAGCTTGTAAAACGACATGGACATCTCCGGGCCAAACAGGGAAAGGCGCCGCAGGCACGTGCGGCGCAGCTTGGGAGCGTAGGGCATACCGGTCCGCAACGGGATCGGCCGAAGGTCACAGCGCGTGGCTCATCCCAACGCGTCGCGCCAATTCAGCCACCATGCCTTCGGCGGCCGCGGCACCTGCTCCCACCAGCGGTTCATGGCATGCACGCTGCCCTGCTGCCAGGCCTGGCGGTGGGCCGGATCCGGGACCGTTTCACCGAACATCGCTGCCAGACGCGGATACAGCGGCCCCGACGCCAGCGCCGGGTAGCGGGTCAGCAGGGTGAGTACGGTGAAGCGATCATCGTCGGTCGCGCGCTCGGCCACCTGCGCCTCGACTCCGGTCACGCGCTCGCCCTTGGCCATTGCCAGGTCCAACTGCTCGACCCGTGCCGCGAACGCGACGCTTGCCGTCTCGGCCAGCGGAATGCCGCTGCGCGACGCATCAAAGCGCAGGTGCGAGCCGGCCGGCACCAGGGTTTCCTGCCCCTGCACGCGGTGCATCACCCAGCCACTGAGCACGCGGATGTCGCCTTCGCCCTGGAGATTGCGCTGCATTTCGAACGCGCAGCCCAGATCCACGGTTTCGGCATCACCGGCGGCAATGCCGAAGTAGCCCGGTGGTGCCCAGATGCGGGCACGCACGCGGCCGTCCAGCAATTCCAGGCGGTGATGCCCGGCGCGCGTGTCGACCAGCCGGACCCGTGTCCCCGGCAACACCTGCATGTGGCCGATGCGGGCCACCTGGACGGTGGCGGTTTCCCCTGCCGAGGTCGCCAGCGTCTGTCCGACCCGCAGCGTGCGCGGCAGCGCCGGGGCGTCGGTTTCAACCGCCCAGTCGTGGTGCTCGCTCCATTGCAGCCGCCACGGCAGCCACGCCGCGATCCCGACCGCACAGGCCACCAGCACCGCGGCCATCGCCAGGGCAGGCCGCCGCCAGCGCGGCGCGCGCGATGTGGGGGGCAGCGCCCAGGCCTGTCCTTCGGCCGGCACATGCCGGTAGCGGCCCAGCAGCGCTTCAAGCCGCACCAGTTCGTCGTCACCCGGCAACGCCGGGTCCCACAGCGGGTCTGGCCTATCCACCATCGTTGTTCTCCTCCGGCCGCTGCACGATGCCCAGCGCCTCGCGCAGCCGGCCCATGCCGCGGTGCAGGTTGACCCGGACCGACTGCGGCGTCAGCCCGGTGAGCGCGGCGATCTCCGCGCCACTCAGGCCTTCGACCAGGCGCAGGATCAGTGTCTCGCGATAAGCCAGCGGCAACGCGCGGATGGCCTGCAGTGCCTCGCCGGCCTGGGCCATCGATTCCGGCCCGACGCCACCCCAGGGCGGATCGGCGCAGTCGCCGATGGCCACGGTTTCGACCGTTGCCGCCGGCCGCATGCGGCGCGCGATCATCGCGATCCATGGCCCGAAACGCTCCGGTTCACGCAGTTGGTCCAGCCGGGCGAATGCCAGCACGAAGGTTTCCTGGGTCAGGTCGTCCACCCGCGCACGCGCCGCCGCGCCCAGGTGGATGGCATGCACCAGTGGCGCGAAGCTGCGGTACAGCCAGGCGTAGGCTGCCTGCGATCCGCGCCGGGCGTCCTGCACCTGCCGTGCGATGTCCTGTGGCGCAAGCGCGGGCTTCATGTCCTTGGGGGGCGGGGGTGACCTGGATCAAGAGGGTAGCCGGGGCCGAAGCGTTAACACGTGTACGACGGTTAACGCTTTCATCGGGCGAACGCTCCTGATCGACATGCCGCTCCGGAGAACCGTCATGCCCTGCTCCCCTTTCCCACTGGCCGGTCCCGTGCTCCTCAGCGTGCGCGGCGGTGCCTTGTTGATGCTGCTGGCCGCTTGCGCCCGCGCCGATGCCGGCCTGCCCCCGGTGGTCGGCCTGCCCTGCGAAGACTGCGAGGTCGCCTTGATCGGCCTGCCCGACGCTCCGCCCGTCGTGATGCGCCTGGCACCAGACACCGAGCCGGGCGAACGGCTGCGCCTGCAGGGCCGGGTAAGCGATGCACGCGGGCGGCCGCGCGCGGGCGTGATCGTGTATGCCCACCAGACCAACCGCGACGGCATCTACCCGGGCGAACGCAGTGATCCCGACCCCGGTGTCCGCCGTCATGGCCGGCTGCGCGGCTGGGCCACCACGGCATCGGACGGGAGCTACCGCTTCGACACGATACGCCCGGGCAGCTACCCGGGAACGCGGATGCCGCAACACATCCACCTGTACATCATCGAGCCCGGCTGTGCGCTGTACTACATCGACGATGTGCTGTTCAGCGATGATCCCCACCTTACCGCCGCCGTCGCACGCAAGGCCGACCTTCGCCGGGGTGGCAGCGGCATCGTCACCCCTGCAAAGGTTCCCGGTGGCTGGCAGGCCCGCCGCGACATCGTGACCGGCCAGAACATTCCCGGCTATCCGGCATGTCCGGCATGAACGCATCGGCCGTCGAACGGTATCCGCTGGCGTTGCGCGTGCTGCATTGGCTGCTGGCGGCGCTGCTGATGCTGCAGCTCGGCCTGGGCCTGGCGGCCGAGCACGCGGTGCCGCCTGCCATCGCCGGCCGCCTGCTCGCCGTCCACTTCCCACTGGGCATCGTGATCCTGTGCCTGATGACCCTGCGCCTTGTGCTGCGCCTGACACTGCACGCACCGGCAGTGCAGCGCGATGAGCCCCGCTGGCGCCAGCGCGTGCGGTCAGGTGTGCATGCCGCGCTGTATGTGTTGGTCCTGCTCCTGCCGATCAGCGGCCACGTGATCTGGGTATGGATGGGGGCGGACCGGCACCTGCCGGGCGGCTGGGAAGTGCCCGCCTTCTTCATGCCCCCCGAAGACGAGACCGGGCGTGCCCTTGCCTGGTACGTGCATGTCTACGGCGCGTGGTTGCTGCTGGCATTGGTGGTGCTGCACGTAGCCGCTGCATTCCATCGCCAATGGACGCTTGGCGATGGCTTCATCGCACGCCGGATGGGCTGGGGGAGCCAGCCACCGCGCCGTCCATGCGCAGCGAAGCGCCGCACCTGATACGCGCGCATCCGTCGCGAATCGTTGCCTGCCGGTAGCCACCGCTTGCCGGCGATGCGGCACATGCATCATGGTTGCGCGGATTGATCCAGCGTGCCGCCTGCGGCTCACGCGCTGGCACACCTGCATCCCTTGCCTGAACCTCCATGATCAAGACCCTCTTCTTCGACTTCGATGGCGTGTTGACCACCGACCCGAGCGGTTCAGCGACGACGCTGCGCGCGCTCGCCGAGCAGTCCGGCCTGGACGAGCAGGTCCTCTGGGCAGCCATCGAACCCTTCAATCGCGACCTGATCCTGGGCCACACCACCCACGCCCGGATCTGGCCCGATGTCTGTGCACGGCTGGGCACCGCGATTCCCTTCGAACACCTGACCACCGCGTTCCTGCAGACACCCATCCATCAGCCGGTGCTTGCGCTGGCAAGGGAGCTGCGCGCGGAATTCGCCATCGGCATGATCACCGACAACAAGTCCGATCGCATGGATGTGATCGTCAGGCAGCATCGACTGGACGAGGTCTTCGACCCCATCGTCGTCTCCGCCGAGGTCGGTCACAGCAAGCGTGGGGCGGCAATCTTCCGGGAGGCGCTGCGCCGGGCCGGTGCCGAGGCAAGGACATCCTTGTTCATCGACAACACCCTGCGCAACCTGTACGGCGCGGCAGCCATCGGGATGAAGACCTTGCTGTTCGATGGCACCACGGAAGGCGCCGCGGAACTGCGCAGCGCCCTGCAGCTCATCTTCACCAGCGACTGAAGGACGACCGAGGCCGGGCCTGCCGTCGTTCCATGAACATCGCACAGGGCAGCGCGGCGGGACCTCATGGCAACGGCGTACGGCGCAGGCCGGCCAGCATTTCACCCTCATTGGAGGCAGGGAATCTTCCCGACCGGTGACGCAGGCTCAACGCACCCGCAGTGACGCGCCCAGTACCGCCGCCCCGGCCAGCGCGGTTGCCGCCAGCAGGAACGCCGCCGGCAGGGACCAGTGCTGGGCAACGAAGCCGATCGAGGCCGGCCCCAGCAACACGCCGGCGTAGCCCAGGGTCGTCACCGCCGGGATCGCCACGCTCTCGGGCATGCGTGTCTGGCGTCCGGCCAGGCTGAACATCACCGGCACGATGTTGGCGCAACCGATACCCACCAGCGCATAGCCCAGCAGCGCCGCGCCGAATGCCGGGACCAGCGTCGCCAGGAAGAAGCCGCCGCTGCCGACCAGGCCGCCGATCAGCACCGCACGTGCGCTGCCCAACCGGTTGACCAGGCCGTCGCCGAACAGGCGCGTCACCGTCATCGCCACGTTGAAGGCGACAAAGCCCCACCCGGCATGCGCGAGCTCCACGCCACGCACCTCGTGCAGGAACACCGCACTCCAGTCCAGCATCGATCCCTCGGCCAGGAAGCTGACGAAACAGACCAGCCCGATCAGCACCACCACGCCACGTGGCAACGCGAACGCCGCTTCCCCCTGGGGCGCGCGTTCGGTGCGCCAGCAGCGCATCGACGCCACCGTCACCAGTACCACGCCCAGTGCGGTTGCCAAGGTGGCCGCCAACGCACCGGCGCCGGCCGACAGCAGCAACGCCACCAGCGCCGCACCACACAAGGCACCGATGCTGTAGAACGCATGGAAACCGGACATCATCGCCCTGCCCGACTCGCGCTCGACGAACACCGCCTGGATGTTAATCACGCAATCCATCGCGCCGATCGCCGCGCCGAATACCAGCAACGAAAGCCCGATCGTCACCGGCGTGGGGGCGAGCGCAAGCAACGGCAGCGCCGCCACGATGATCACCACGGTCACCTGCATCACCGCACGGCAGCCGAAACGCGCTGCCAGCAGGCCGGCCAGCGGCATCGCCAGCAACGAGCCCAGACCCAGGCACAGCAGCACCACACCCAGCAGGGCGTCATCCAGGCCGGCGCGCACCTTTGCGTACGGCACCAGCGGCGCCCAGCAGGAAATGGCGAATCCGGGGATGAAGAAAGCGGCGCGCGTGGCCATCTGTTGGCAACGCTGGAGAGCATGCAGGTCGGTCATGGAAGCATCGGCTCAGGGGGAGAGAACCGAAGCCGCACGCAGCAACGGGCGAAGATCAATCAGGCCGCGCCGACCGGCACCAGGTGCAGCTGCGCCGGCCCGGCCAGGAACTGCTCGCGCAGCTCGGCGGGCAGGTCGTCGGCAACGACAAGGTGATCCACCTGCGCGAGCGTGCCGATGCGATACGTGGCGCGCGTGCCCAGCTTGCCCACGCCTGCGACGATGATGGCCACACCGCTGGCCTGGATCATGGCCTGCTTGAACGCCACTTCTTCGGCATGGATTCCCCAGACACCGGTCTCCGGGTCCACCGCGCAAGTGCCGGGAATACAGATATCCACCTGCAGTTCGGCAAGCTGGCGCTGCGCGATCACGCCGATGGCGCCACCACTTGCCGGATCCACGCGGCCGCCGATCATCACCACCTCGGCGACCGGGTCACCGCACAGCGCCGCGGCGACGGTGGGCGCGTTGGTGATCACGGTAACCGCCTTGCCGCGCAGTGCCTGCGCGATCTCGACATTGGTCGAACCGGCGTCCAGCAGCACGGTCTGCCCCGCTTGCACCAACGATGCCGCATGGCTGGCCAACGCGCTGCGCTCTCCGTCCCGGCGCTGCATGCGTTGTGGCAACCCGTCGAAGTGCGCGGTCGGCAACAGCGCGCCGCCGTATACCCGCCGACACAGGCCCCTGCCCGCCATGTCACGCAGGTCACGGCGGATGGAATCCTCGGAGACCTCGAAGCGTGCGGCCAGCTCGCTGGCCACTACGCGTCCGTGGGCCTTGAGCAAGGCCAGGATCCGCTGTTGGCGCTCCTGCGGCAGCACCTCGTTGTGGGGGGAATCCATGTGACCCGGCTCCGTTGATCGCGGGAAGCGTTGGGGACGCGCCACGGCCTGCAGCCGTTCGGCGTCATTGCGACGCCAGCAATCATGCGAAAACGAGATAAAACATGCAACAACATGCATTCAGAGCCACCCCGCTCCGGCGTAGGCAGTGGCACGGGCACGCATCGCCGCCCCCGACGCCAAGGCGCGGGGCGTCCTACCGCCACACAGGCCGATGGACCCACGCAATCCACGGCAGGACACCGCAACCGCCCGTGCGATCAGGACCGGGGATCAGGCTCCCTGGACGGCAGTTCGAAGCTGTAGCCCACCCCGTAGATCGAACGCACACCGTCCCCCTGCATGCCGGCCTCGCGCAGCCGGCGACGAAGGTTGCGCACATGGCTGTCCACGGTGCGGTCGGTCACCACCCGGTGGTCGCTGTACAGATGGTTGAGCAGTTGCTCACGTGACCACACCCGGCCCGGGCTACCCAGCAAGGTGCGCAACAGACGGAACTCGACCGCCGTCAGGTCCAGCACGCGGCCATGCAGGAAAGCGCGATTGCCGGTTTCATCGATGACCAGGCCCGCTTGCCGAGGCTCCGTCTGGCCGTGGCGGTAGCGGCGCAACACCGTCCCCACCCGCGCCACGACTTCCTTGGGACTGAACGGCTTGCACACGTAGTCGTCGGCACCGACCTCCAGCCCGAGCAGGCGATCGATCTCCTCCACCCGCGCGGTCACCATGATCACCGGCACATCACTCTCCGCGCGGATGGCACGGCACAACTCCACGCCATCACGCCCCGGCAGCATGATGTCCAGCAACACCAGGGCGGGCCGGCGTGCGTGGAAGGCGGCCATCACCTGGTTGCCGTCGGCCACCCAGTCACTGCGGTAGCCGGCTGCGTGCAGGTAGTCGCGCAGCACCGCCGCCAGGCGCGGTTCGTCCTCGACCACGAGCACTTCAATGGCGGCGTCGATGGATGTGTTCATGCGTGCAGTGGCAGTTCCACCACGATGGCCAGCCCACCGAGCGCGGACGCTTCGGCGTGGATGGCGCCGCCATGGGCCAACACGATGTTGCGGCAGATCGCCAGGCCCAGCCCGCTGCCGCCACTGGCGCGATTGCGCGAGGCATCCACCCGGTAGAACCGCTCGAACAGGCGCCCACGCTTGTCCTCGTCCACGCCCGGCGCGCTGTCCTCGATGCTTATCCGCACGTGCCGTTCATCGCGCAACGCATGTACCGCGACGCTGCCGCCGCGGTCGGTGTAACGCAACGCGTTCTCCAGCAGGTTGGCGAACAACTGCTGCAGGCGCCGTTCATCCCCCTGCACCGGCAGCGGGCCGGGCGCGGATGACACGACCAGCGCCAACCCCGCGTCGTGGAAGCGGGAGCGCATGCCTTCCACCGTCGCGCGCAGCACCGCATCCAGGTCCAGCGGCACATGTTCGTAGGCCAGCTCGCCGGACTGGGTCAACGCCAGCTCGTGCAGGTCGTCGATGAGCTTGCCCAGCTGCCGCACTTCGCCCTGCAGTGGTGCCAGCGTCGCCGCGCTCATCGGCCGGATGCCGTCCTGGATGGCCTCCAGTTCCGCACGCAGCACCGACAACGGCGTGCGCAGCTCATGCGAGATGTCGGCCATGAACTCACGCCGGTTCCGCTCGCTGTTCTCCAGCGCGCCGGCCATGCGGTTGAAGTCCTGCGCCAGCCGCCCCAGCTCATCGTCGGCGCCGGGCACGATGCGTGTGGCGTAGTCCCCGCCGGCCAACCGGTGGGTCGCCGCCCCCATGCCCTGGATGCGCTTGCGCAGGGGCCGGGTCAACAGCCACGCCAACGTCCCGGCAACCAGCACCGCGACGATGCTGATCGCCCACCAGCGCCGCACCTGCGCCTCCATGAAGCGCTGCTCGTTGCGCGCCAATATCTTCTGGAACGGCACCATCGCCAGCCAGCCCACGGTATGGCCTTCCACCACGATCGGGCGGCGGATCGCACTGCCATCGACATCGGCGTTGCCGATCACGCGTTGGCCCTGCGCATCAAGCAACGCGAAGCGGGCCACCGCGCCGGTCTGGTCCGACACCGGTGGCGCACTCAGCAAGGCTTCGTCGGCAACCGGGTCGCCCACGTGGGGACGGATCAGCCGCAGCCAGACCTTGCGCTGGCCGCGCACGAACTCCCAACTGCCATGTTCGGCGTACTCAGCCTGCAGGCGCGGCAACAGCAGTTCCATGCGGCCGATGCCCTGGCCATTGAGGTAGCCCAGGAAGCCCCTTTCGAACAGCCATTTGCCGGCCATGCCATTGACCAGCAAGGCGACTGCGCACATCAACAGCATGGCGCAGAAGATCTTGGCGGCGATTCCGAATTTCATGGTGCGCGGATGTGGACGGGCCGTGACGGGATGGCCCCATTAGCGGCGCCCTGCCGCCGCGATGCAAGCCCGCGCCATCAATCTCCATATTTGCTGCACATTTGCCTCGCAGGCTGGCGTCACCTGGAAACCACCGAGTGCCCCCCATGCCCGCTGCTGTTCCACCCCGCACTGCCCTGGTTCCGTTGGCCCTGCTGGTCTGCGGCGTGCTCACGGCCTGTTCGTCCAAGCAGGCCACGCCCTCCCGCGAGGTGACCGTCTCGGTACAGCCGGTCACTGTCCAGCGAATGGCCATGGAGCAGACGTTGCCGGGCCGGACGGTGGCGTTCATGACCTCGGACGTACGCCCGCAGGTGGGCGGCATCATCCAGAAGCGGCTGTTCACCGAGGGCGAGCAGGTGGAAGCCGGCCAGGTGCTCTACCAGATCGACCCGGCCAGTTACCAGGCAGCCTACGACAACGCGCGCGGCACCCTGGCCCAGGCCGAAGCGGCGGTACTCTCCGCGCGCCCCAAGGCCGAACGTTATGAAAGCCTGGTCAAGGCCGATGCGGTCAGCAGGCAGGACGGCGACGATGCCCTGGCCGCGCTGCGCCAGGCCGAGGCGGCGGTGGTGGCCGCGCGCGCCGGGCTGCAGAGCGCGCGCATCAACCTGGACTACACCCGCATCACCGCCCCCATCAACGGCCGCATCTCCACCTCCACCTATACCCCCGGTGCCCTGGTCACCGCGGGCCAGACCACCGCACTGACCACCATCCAGCAGCTGGATCCGATCTACGTGGACGTCAGCCAGACCAGTGCCCAGCTGCTGGCGCTGCGCAGGCAGCTGGCCTCCGGCGCGCTGCAGTCCGTGGACGGCAAGGCACAGGTCAGCGTCACCCTGGAGGACGGCAGTACCTACGCGCACACCGGCACCCTCGAGTTCGTGGGCACCGCCGTGGACACCGGCACCGGCAACGTCACCCTGCGCGCGGTGCTGCCCAATCCCGACGGCCTGCTGCTGCCCGGCATGTACGTGCGCGCGGTGCTGCCGACGGCCATCAATGACAAGGCCATCCTCGTGCCGCAGAGCGCGGTCACACGCAATACGAAGGGGGAAGCCACCGTCAAGCTGGTGGGCGAAGGCGACAAGGTGGTCGAGCAGGTGGTGACGCTGGGCGATGCCGTCCGCAACCAATGGGTGGTCACCGCGGGGTTGAACGCCGGGCAGCGGCTGATCGTGGCCAATGGCAGCAAGGCCAGCGCCGGGCAGACGGTCAAGGTGCAGGCCGCCAACGCCGCCGCGGCTGACCCCGCCACCGCCACTCCCGGCACCAAGTAAGGATCGGCCATGGCACGTTTCTTCATCGATCGGCCGATCTTCGCGTGGGTCATCGCCATCGTCATCACCCTGGCCGGCACGCTGGCGGTGTTCTCGCTGCCGCTGGAGCAGTACCCGGACATCGCCCCGCCGTCGGTCTCCATCCGTGCCAACTACACCGGCGCCTCCGCGCAGACCGTGGAGAACGCCGTCACCCAGGTCATCGAGCAGCAGATGACCGGGTTGGACAACCTGATGTACATGTCCTCCAGCAGCAGTTCCTCCGGCGGCGCGCAGATCACCCTGACCTTCGAGTCCGGCACCAATGCCGACACCGCGCAGATGCAGGTGCAGAACAAGCTCCAACAGGCCGAATCCAAGCTGCCTGATGCGGTCAAGAACACCGGTGTCACCGTCACCAAGTCCTCCGGCAACATCTTCATGGTGGTGGCCTTCAGCTCGGCCGACGGCTCGATGCAGAAGAACGACATCGCCGATTACATGGTCTCCTCGGTGCAGGACCCGATCAGCCGTGTCTCCGGCGTGGGCAACGTGCAGGTGATGGGAGCCCAGTACGCAATGCGGATCTGGCTGGACCCGGAGAAGCTGCGTACCTATTCGCTGATGCCGTCGGACGTCAGCAATGCGATCAGCGCGCAGAACGCCGATGTGTCGTCCGGCCAGCTCGGCGCCCTGCCCGCCGTGGACGACCAGGGCCTGAACGTCACCGTGACCGCGCGCAGCCGGCTACAGACCCCCGAGCAGTTCCGCCAGGTGGTGATCAAGTCCGATCCCAGCGGTGCGGTCGTGCACCTGTCCGACGTGGCCACCGTCGAGCTGGGCGGGGAGAGCTACAACGTCATGTCCACCTTCAACGGCAAGCCCGCCGCTGGCATGGGCATCGAGCTGGCCAGCGGTGCCAACGCGCTGCAGGTGGCCGACGCGGTGCAGGCCCGCCTGCAGCAGCTCAAGCCGTTCTTCCCCACCGGGCTGCAGTACCAGGTGGCGATGGATACCACGCCGTTCGTGCGCATCTCCATCGAAGAAGTGGTCAAGACCCTGATCGAGGCCATCGTGCTGGTGGTGCTGATCATGTACCTGTTCCTGCAGAGCTGGCGGGCGACGCTGATCCCCGCGGTCGCGGTGCCGGTGGTGCTGATGGGCACCTTCGGCGTGCTGTCCCTGCTGGGCTATTCGATCAACACCCTGACCATGTTCGCGATGGTGCTGGCCATCGGCCTGCTGGTGGACGATGCCATCGTGGTGGTGGAGAACGTCGAGCGCGTGATGGCCACCGAACACCTGTCCGCGCGCGAGGCCACCCGCAAATCGATGCAGCAGATCACCGGCGCACTGGTCGGCATCGCGCTGGTGCTGACGGCGGTGTTCCTGCCCATGGCGTTCTTTGGCGGCTCCACCGGCATGATCTACCGCCAGTTCTCGGTGACCATCGCCTCGGCGATGATCCTCTCGGTGCTGGTGGCCATGACCTTGACGCCGGCCATGTGTGCAAGCCTGCTGGTCGCGCCCGGCCCGGACGGCCACGCCTTGCACCGCGGTCGCCTGGGCCGCTTCTTCGCCGGCTTCAACCGGCGCTTCGACGCCAGCGCCGAACGTTACCAGCACGGCGTGCAGCGCCTGCTCGGCCGCCGTTCGCTGGGCGTGGCCTGCTATGCCGTGCTGTTGCTGGTGATGGGCCTGCTGTTCTGGCGCCTGCCCACCTCGTTCCTTCCCGCCGAGGACCAGGGCACCCTGATCGTGCAGGTCAAGCTGCCTTCGGGCACCACCATGCAGCGCACCCAGGCCGTGATGGACCAGCTCACCGCCTATGCGCTCGAGCAGCCGGAGGTTTCGACCATCATGGCCAACGCCGGCTCCGGTGGTGGTGGCGGCAACAGCGCGCAGAACTCGGCACAGGCCTACATCCGCCTGAAGGACTGGTCGTTGCGCGAGGCCAGCGCACAGGAGGTGGGCGTACGCATCACCCAGGCCATGTCCCGCATCCCCGATGCCCAGATCTTCGCGGTAACCCCGTCCGGCATTCCCGGCATGGGCCAGACCGGCGGCTTCACCTTCCAGTTGCAGGACCTGGGCGGCGCCGGCCATGAAGCGTTGGTCGCCGCCCGCGACCAGCTGCTCGGCAGCGCCGGCCAGGAATCCGCCCTGGCCAAGGTGCGCTATACGGCGGTCGACGATGCGCCCAGCTTCAAGGTGGAGATCGACGATGCCAAGGCCGGCGCGCTGGACCTGGCCACCAGCGACATCAACAACACCCTCTCCACCGCCTTGGGCGGCACCTACGTCAACGATTTCATCAACCGCGGCCGGGTGAAGAAGGTCTACGTACAGGGCGAGGCCTCCGCGCGCATGCTGCCGGCCGACGTCGGCCGCTGGTCGGTGCGCAACAGCGATGGCCAGATGGTGGCGTTCACCGCCTTCTCCACCTCCTCGTGGGATTTCGCGCCGGCGACACTGACCCGTTTCAACGGCAGCGGCTCGATGGAAATCAGTGGCGAAGCCAATGCCGGCACCAGTTCGGGCACGGCCATGGAGACGATGGAACGGCTTGCCGCGACGTTGCCGACGGGCATGGGCTTCTCCTGGTCGGGGATGTCCTACCAGGAACGCTTGGCCGGCAACCAGGCACCCTTGCTGTACGGCGTCTCGCTGCTGTTCGTGTTCCTGTGCCTGGCCGCCCTGTATGAAAGCTGGTCGGTGCCGTTGTCGGTGATGTTGGCCGTTCCGATCGGCGTGGTGGGCGCGCTGCTGCTCACCAGCCTGCGCGGGCTGGAGAACGACGTGTACTTCCAGGTCGGCCTGTTGACCACCGTCGGCCTGGCCGCCAAGAACGGCATCCTGATCGTGGAGTTCGCCAAGGAACTGGAAGAACAGGGCCAATCGTTGTTGCAGGCGGTGCTGCATGCCGCGCGCATGCGCCTGCGTCCGATCCTGATGACCTCGTTGGCCTTCCTGCTCGGCGTGCTGCCGCTGGTGGTCAGCAGCGGCGCGGGGTCGGCCGGTCGCCATTCGCTGGGCACCGGCGTGTTCGGCGGCACGCTCGCCTCCACCGCGGTGGGCATCTTCTTCGTCCCGCTGTTCTACGTGATCGTGCGTACCCTCTCGCCGCGCAAGGCGCGTCCGCAGGCGACCGAAGTGGAGAATCCGTCGTGAACCGAACCTGTCTCCCGCCCGGACCGCGCCACTCCATGCTGCTGGCAGCCTGCCTGCTTGCACTGGCTGGATGCACCAGCATGGCACCGCGCTACACGCGTCCGGCTGCACCGGTCAGCGACACCCTTCCCGCGGGTTTTCTCGCCATTGCCAGTGACGCGGGCGCCGTGGCCGACCTGCCGTGGCGGCAGGTGTTCCTGGACACCCGCCTGCAGCAGGTGATCGCACTGGCGCTGGAGAACAACCGCGATCTGCGCATCGCCCTGCTCAACATCGAAACGCAGCGTGCCCAGTACCGGATCCAGCGGGCTGCATCGTTGCCGTCGATCGATGCATCCGCCGCACAGTCACGCAGTCGCGGCACCGACGCCTCGGGACAAAGCGGCGTCAGCCGCAGTGCCAGCGCCGAGGTCGGCATTGCCAGTTGGGAGCTGGATCTGTTCGGCCGCGTCCGTAGCCTCAAGGACCAGGCCCTGGAGAACTGGTTGGCCACCACGGAAACCCAGCGCGGTACCCGCCTGACGCTGGTTGCCGAGGTGGCGAGCGCATGGTTGACGCTTTGCGCCGACCAGCAACGGCTTGAGCTGGCCCGGCAGACCCTGCACAACCAGCAACAGACACTGGCCCTGGCCCAGGAGCGTCATGCACAGGGCATCGTCTCCGGGCTGGATCTGTCGCAGGTCGAGGCCAGCGTGCACAGCGCGCGCACGGACGTGGCCAGCTATACCGTGCAGCTGGCACAGGACCGCACTGCATTGGAGCTGTTGGTCGGCACCCGCCTGGAAGACCCCTTGCTGCCGTCCAGCGAAGCACTGGACAGCGCCGTGGCGCTGGCACCGATTCGGTCGGGTCTGGATTCACGGGTACTGCTGGACCGGCCCGACGTGCTGGCCGCCGAGCACGCCCTGAAGGCGGCCAATGCCAACATCGGTGCGGCACGTGCCGCCTTCTTCCCCAGCATCGCGCTCACCGCCAACACCGGCCGCAGCAGTGACGCGCTGTCCTCGCTGTTCAGCGGGGGCCAGCGCACCTGGTCGTTCGTCCCCAGCATCAGCATCCCGATCTTCCATGCCGGTGCGCTCAAGGCCGAGCTGGACGTCGCCACGCTCGGCAGGCACATCGAGGTTGCCCACTACGAGAAGAGCATCCAGAGCGCCTTCGCCGAAGTCGCCGATGCCCTGGTCGCCCGCGCAAACCTCGATGAACAACTAGAGGCACAGCGCGCACTGGTCGCGGCCAACCAGCGCGGCTTCACCCTCGCCGACACCCGCTACCGCACCGGCGTGGACAGCTACCTCGAAGCGTTGGACGCGCAACGTTCGCTGTACAGCGCCCGGCAGGCGCAGATCACCCTGCAGCTGTCCGAAGCCAACAACCGGGTGACGCTGTACAAGGTGCTGGGCGGCGGCGCCGACGCGCAAGGCGACGGTAGCCCTGCCACCGGGCCCGAAGCCCCCTGACACGCGATGCGTCGAGCGCCCGGCTTGCCCCAGGTACTTGACTGCTCGCGGTCTCAAGCGAGCACTGCGACCAGCGCTGCACGGGCCTGCACGTTCTCCGCCGGCGTGCCGATGGTAATGCGGACCCAGTTGTCGTACGGCGCAAAGCTACGCCCGATGCGGACGCCATGTGCCAACAGCCCCGCAGCAACCTCGGCATGCGGACGCCCGGTATCGATGAACACGAAATTGCCTGCCGGCTCGGCGTAGCGCCAACCAC
This sequence comes from Stenotrophomonas sp. ATCM1_4, assembly GCF_004348115.1. Lineage (GTDB taxonomy): Bacteria > Pseudomonadota > Gammaproteobacteria > Xanthomonadales > Xanthomonadaceae > Stenotrophomonas > Stenotrophomonas capsici. Next base: position 2,478,119 of record NZ_QPFB01000001.1, read on the forward strand.
GCTCACGCAGCAGCGCCAGCCATGCCGTGCGTTCGCGGGCCACGCGCTCCCGCACGCCGGCGATATACGCCGGATCGGCGAGGCTGGCCGACGCGGCCGCGATCGACAACTGGTTGAAGCCGTGACTGCCGCCGACACCGCGCTTGCGCAGCGCATCGGCCAGGTCGCGTGGCACCAACGCATAACCGATCTGCAGTCCGGCCAAGGCGTGGATCTTGCCCAGCGTGCGGAACACCGCCACGTTCCTGCCCTGGCGCAGGTGACGTACCGCGCTGCGGGCCGCCGCATCGGGCTGGTAATCGAGATAGGCCTCATCGACGATCACCAACGTGCGCGCGGACGCGGCCTCGACGAACGCATCGAAGGCCGCCGCCGGGCTGATCGTTCCGGAAGGATTGTGCGGGTTGACCACGAACAAGGCCCGCGTATCGGGCTGGATCGCCGCCAGCAACGCCGGCAGGTCGTTGTACAGCCCGGCATCGAGCGGCACCTCGATGGCCTTGCCGCCAAACGGGGCGGCGGCCTTTACCAGCGCGTCATAGCCGGGCACCGAATACACGAAGCTGCCGCCACCACCGGCCAAGGCCAGATGCTGACCCAACGGCTCCAGCACCTCGCCGATGATCACCTGCTCCGGTGCCACGCCTTCCAGCGCGGCGATCTGTGCCGCAAGCGCATCGCCCTGTTCCACACTGACATAGCGCGGTGCCAACGGCAGCGCCTGCGCGATCGCCGCAGCCACCTTGGGCGAAGGACCATAGCTGCTTTCGTTGAGATCCAGCCGGATCGGGCCATTGCTTGCCTTTGGCGATGGCGCCTTCGCCACCGCGCTGCCCGATGCCAGCGGCAGCAACGTGGCCAACGGCGCCGCAACCGCCGCCGTCGCCCCACGTGCCAGCCAGGCCCGGCGCCCGGGATCGAAGCCCTGTTCGCCCGCCATCAGAACTTCACCTGCAGGCGTCCGTAGTAGTACGCACCGCTCCAGCCGAACGGCGACAACTCGCTGTACGGGAACACGCCAAACGTATCTGCGCCGGACACCCGGGCGGTGGTCTCGATGCTGCGGGTGGGGTAGGTATTGAACACGTTGTCCGCTCCCAGGGTCAGGCTGATGTGGTCACTGATGCGGAAGCTTACATCCGCATCGGTGATCCACTTGGCCTCCAGCCGCTGGATCACGTCGTAGTTGCCAACCGTCCCCGCCTCGGTGGGCAAGGTGCGGAAGTGCGTCGAGCCCTTGGCGAACTCGGCGATGTTGGCCGCGCTCTGGTTGGTCGCCGCGATCTGCTCGATGCGTCCATAGCGGTGCGTGCCCAGATGCAGCGACCAACGGCCCACGTCCCAGCCCAAGGCCAGGGTCAGGTTGTCGCGCGGCTGGCCTTTCTCCACGCGGGTGCGTTCGGTCACGTCGAACAGCGGCGTCTTCACCCCCAGTGCGAGCAGTTCGGCCGGCGTGGAGGACACGCGGGTCAGCTCGGTCTTGTTGCGGTTGTAGCCCAGCGTGGCGGTCAGCTTGCCGGCCTCGCCCAGTTCCCACAGGTAACGTGCCGACGCGTCGACGCCTGTGGTGCGGGTGTCGGCGGCGTTGCTGAAGTAACGCACGCTGGTGACACCCGGCGAGCCGAGCTTGGCCAGGTAGTCGCGGATGGCCGACGAACCGGCACTGTCCACGAAGTTGCTGGACAGGAAGATGCGGTCATCGATATCGATGCGGTACACGTCCAGCGACGCGCTGAGCCCGCCGACGCCCCAGGTGAAGCCGGCGGTCAGGTTGGTGGCCTTCTCCGGCTTCAACGCGCGCGCACCGAGCGCGCGTGCCTCCACCGAATCCACTGGCGCTGTGCGCACCAGCACGTACTCCGGCAGGCCGGTGATCACGTTGTTCAGGGTGCGGCTGCTGGTCGAGCTGAAGTACTGCTGGGCCAGCGCCGGCGCGTGGAAGCCGGTGCTGGCCGATGCACGGAACGCCAGCCCGTCAACCAGTTCGTAACGCAGCGCCAGCTTGCCGTTGGCGGTGGAGCCGAAGTCGCTGTAGTCCTCCCAGCGGCCCGCCAAGGACACCAGCAGGCGATCGGTCAGGTCAGTCTCGGCCTCGGCGTAGGCCGAAACGTTATGCCGGCTGTAGTTGCCGGCGTCGCCCGGCTGGATGCCGGCAAAGCCCTGCGAGCCGATGGTCGGCACGGCACCGGCCGAGGGGCCGTCCAGCACCCGTGCCGGCCCCCAGATGTAGGAGGCTTCCTCGCCCGGACGGATGCCGTAGCTATCGCGACGGTACTCCGCGCCCACGGCCAAACGCAGGGGGGCATGCCAACCCACGTCGAAGCTGTTGTTGGCATCAAGGTTGGTGGTCCACTGCGAAGCCTTCAGCGCGCCGTTGTAGAACGCGGTAGGGCTGGCGGCGCCCAACGTGGCGTTGAGCGTATTGCGGGTGCGGTACTCCAGCGAGTTCCGCCCGTAGACGGTGCTCAGGTCCCAGTGCCAATTGCCGGCCAGGCCCTTGAGCCCGGTACCGAACGAACGGTCGGTGCTGCGGGTATCCACCCACGGCAGGAAGCCATTGGGATAGATGGCGCGGACGTTCTCCACCTGCCCGGCGCGGCGGAACGACGCATTGGAGCTGCCCTGGCTGTCGGTATAGCCGCCGAAGGCGTACCACTCCAAACCCTCGGCCCACGACAGCGGCTTGCGCAGGTTGGCGAAGAAGGTCTTGTCCTCGGTATCGGCGCTGTCGGCGAAGCGCCACAGCGACTTGCGGTCGATGCTGGCTTCGCGCGGGTCGGCAACCGCGCCGGTCGCGGCGCCGCCAATCGGATTCAAGCCGGTACCCGAACCATAGTTGCCCGACAACGCCACCGGCTTCCCATTGGTGCCGATACCGAAGTACTGCTGGCGCGTATCGGCCTGTGCACGGTCAGCGGCCTCACGCTTGCGGTAGTCCCAGGACAGGTGGATGCCACCGCCCTCGGGGAAGGCGAAGCCGGTTCCCAGGCTGACCTTGGTGGTGTCACCGCCACCGTCCTTGGTCGAGCCGTGGCTGACACTGCCTTCGAACCCGTCGTCCTCGCGCAGCACGATGTTGATCACGCCGGCGATTGCATCGGAACCGTACTGGGCCGATGCACCATCGCGCAGCACCTCGATGCGCGCGATGGCGGCCACCGGAATGGTATTGAGGTCGGTGGAGACCGCGCCCTTGCCCACGGTACCGCCGGTGTTGACCCAGGCACTGGTGTGGCGGCGCTTGCCATTGACCAGGATCAGGGTCTGGTCGGGCGACAGGCCACGCAGCGTGGCCGAACGGATATGCGTGTTGCCATCGGGCGTGGTCGGGTGTGGGAAGTTGTACGACGGCAACAGCGACTGCAGGATCGTGCTGATGTCGGTGTAGCCACTGCTGCGGATTTCCTCACCACCGAGCACGTCCACCGGCACCGGCGATTCGAGCACCGTGCGCTGTTGGGTGCGGCTGCCGATCACGCTGACCTGGTCCAGCCGGACCACATCCGAACCGGTGGTGGTGGCCTGGGCGGAGGCAAGCGCGGGCAGGGCCAGCGAAGCAGCGATGGAAACGGACAACACGGCGCGCGGCATGGAACGAAGGACAGACATGCGGATGATTTCCCCGGGAAGCGGTCATGGCAAAGACGATCAGCGCATCCGGGCCATGCCCGCCCCCCTGGGCGACGCATGCGGAACGGCGATGTCACTCCCTTGTCATAGTGGAGGCTTGCTGCAATGCGTCAAAGCGCATTGCGGCATAAGCAGATAACCAATCGCGCGCCCCCCAGCAGGAGCGCCTTCAGGCGCGAAGCTCGTGTGGCCTCCATGCCACGCTGTGTCTAAACCAAAGCCCTGCTCATGGCACAGAGGTTGTGCATTGATGCGGCGGCACGATCAACCACTTCGCGGCCAAGGCCGCTGCTACACGCGTGCACCACCAGTCGGTGGATGTGCACCCACGCAGCGTCACCAGTACCAGCCAGACAAGCGCAGCAGATGCTCCAATTCCTACGAATGCGGGATAGTTCCTAATCGGCGCACTATTCAGGTGCAACCGCCCCCTAAAAAGCGCCATCACTGGCGCATTTTCCGGCAGCGAACTCAGTTCAAGCGCCATCACCGCCGCTTTTCGCGGCATGGATGCCACTTCAACCGACGACGTTGCCGCTTTTTTCGACATCACAGGTACTTCTACCAGCATCGGTGCCCCTTGAGGGGGCATAGTGCAATCACAAGTGGCAAACACGGTGTATCAAGCACCATCCACGCCGCTAGTTCAGCGAACGAGCCCGCTTCGTGGGCGGTGACTGTCCCTCGCACTCCCCCGCGCTCGGGTTGATTCTGCACAGGCCGAATAGCGCAGGCACGCGAACGAGTGGAGCCCGACTGCCGGCAACGGCCCGCAACGCAATAGTCGGTCAGCGTTGTATCACCTCCACCACGCCTGCCGCCCGTGCCAACGCCGCCGCTTCAACGGCGCCCTTGCGCTCGCTGTAGCGGTCAACCAGGTAGTCGCTGCGACCACGCACCAGCAGCGTGAACTTCATCAGCTCCTCCATCACGTCCACCACGCGATCGTAGTAGGGCGAAGGACGCATGCGCCCGTTTTCGTCAAACTCCTGCCAGGCCTTGGGGACCGAAGACTGGTTGGGGATGGTGACCATGCGCATCCAGCGCCCCAACACGCGCAATGCGTTGACCACATTGAACGATTGCGAACCGCCGCATACCTGCATGACCGCCAGCGTGCGCCCCTGGGTAGGACGTACGCTGCCCTCTTCCAACGGCAGCCAGTCGATCTGGTTCTTGAACACACCCGTCAGGGTGCCGTGGCGCTCCGGTGAAACCCACACCTGGCCTTCGGACCACTGCGACCACTCCCGCAGTTGCCGCACCTTGGGATGGTAGTTGTCGCAACTGTCGAGCATCGGCAGCCCGTGTGGATCAAAGACGCGCGTCTCTGCCCCCAGTTGCAGGAGGACGCGCTCCGCCTCCAGCGCCAGCTTGCGACTGAACGATTGCGGGCGCAGCGAGCCGTACAGCAGCAGGATGCGTGGCCGATGCAGGCCATCGGAGGCTGCCCGCAACCCACCATCCGGCACCGGCAGCAGATCGAGGTTGATGTTGGGCAGGGCGTCAATTGGGGATTGCTGATCGATATTCATTCCATTATTCTAGAATTATGGAAACGAATCAGGCAATCGCCGCCCTTACCGCGCTCGGCCACGGCACCCGGCTGGCTGCATTCCGCCTGTTGGTGGAGGCCGGCCCCGACGGCCGCATGGCCGGTGAAATCGCCGAATCCCTGGCCGTCCCCAACGCCACCCTTTCCTTCCACCTGAAGGAACTGCTGCACGCTGGTCTGGTGCAGAGCGAAAGCGTCGGACGCAATGTCTGTTACCGGGCCGACTACACCGCCATGAACGCGTTGATGGCCTACCTCACCCACAACTGTTGCGCCGGCTCGACCGGCAGCCGCTGTGCCCCCACCCCCACAAACTCCTGCTGCTGAGGCGTCCATGCCCGCCTGCATCCGCGCTCCGCACCCGACCGACCTGCCCTGGCTGGTGGCGCTGCTTGCCGCCGCCGGCCTGCCGGTCGATGACCTGGCAACGGGACAGATCGACTTTCTCGTCGCTATGGAGGATGGGCAACTGCTCGGCGTCATCGGCGTGGAAGCCGTACCACCGGATGGCCTGCTCCGTTCGTTGGCGGTGGCTCCCGGTGCACGCGGCAGTGGACTCGGCGGGCGCCTGCTGCAGGCCATGGAGGCACATGCCGCCGCGCGCGGCGTCCGCCGCCTGACACTGCTGACCACTACGGCCGCACCGTTCTTCCAGCAGCGTGGCTATCAGCCCGTGCCGCGGGCCGATGTCGCCCCGGCCATCCAGGCCACCGCCGAGTTCCGCAGCCTCTGCCCGGCCTCGGCGACCTGCATGCACAAGCACCTGGCCGTGGATTGAACACCCAGCCGAGGCCGTTCATCGCTGACCGGCACCCGGCATCCATCCGCCGCACCCGTTGAAACCCGACTCTTTCCCTGACGGACACGCCATGAGCATCAACGTTCTCTTCCTGTGCACCGGCAACAGTGCCCGTAGTGTGCTGGCCGAAGCCACCCTGCGAGCCTGGGGCGGCAACCGTTTCGTCGCATTCAGTGCGGGTAGCCAGCCCACCGGCACGGTCAATCCATTCGCCTTGGCCCAGTTGTCCGCCGAAGGCATTGCCACCGCCGGCCTGCGCAGCAAGTCCTGGGACGAGTTCACGCAACCCGATGCCCCCCGCATGGACCTGGTCATCACGGTCTGTGATTCGGCCGCCGCTGAAACCTGTCCGGTGGTGTTCGGCGACTTCCTGCGTACCCATTGGGGACTGCCGGATCCGGCGGCGGTGGAAGGCAGCGACGATGAAAAGCGCGCGGCATTCGCGCTGGCGCATGACGTGGTAAAGGCCCGGCTGTTGGCGCTGCTTGCCGTCCCAGCGACGCAATGGCAGGACCGCCTGCAGCTCCAGCACGCCCTTGATGGCATCGGGCAGGTGCAGCCGGAAGCGGGACGCCGGGACAATGACTGAGGGCACCGCCCGGCTGGGCCTGTTCGAGCGCTACCTGACTTTGTGGGTGGCGGTGTGCATCGCCGTTGGCACCGGTCTGGGGCACATGTTCCCCGGGGCATTCGCGCAGTTGGGGGCGCTGGAAGTGGCGCGCGTGAACCTGCCGGTCGCCGTGCTGATCTGGCTGATGATCATCCCGATGCTGTTGAAGGTGGACTTCGGGGCGATGCGCCAGGTGGGCCAGCACTGGCGGGGTATCGGCGTCACCCTCTTCGTCAACTGGGCCGTCAAGCCGTTCTCGATGGCGTTGCTGGGCGGTCTGTTCCTGCGCCACATCTTCGCCGCGTGGCTGCCACCTGGGCAGGTGGACTCCTACATGGCGGGGCTGATCCTGCTGGCGGCCGCGCCGTGCACCGCGATGGTGTTCGTCTGGAGCAACCTGTGCCGGGGCGATGCCAACTTCACGCTGAGCCAGGTCGCGCTCAACGACGCGATCATGGTGCTGGCCTTCGCGCCCCTGGTGGCCGTGTTGCTGGGCCTGTCGTCGATCACCGTGCCATGGGCGACGCTGGCGCTTTCGGTCTCCCTGTACATCCTGCTGCCCGTCGCGGTGGCCACGTTGCTGCGACGCTGGCTGCTCGCGCGCGGCGGCCCGCCCAGGCTGCAGCAGGTACTGCAGCGGCTGGCACCCGTATCGCTGCTGGCACTGCTGGCCACGCTGGTGCTGCTGTTCGGCTTCCAGGGCCGGCAGATCATCGAGCAGCCACTGGTCATCGCCATCCTCGCCGTGCCCATCCTGTTGCAGGTCTATTTCAACGCCGGGCTCGCCTACCTGCTCAACCGGCGTCTCGGTGTTGCCCACTGCGTGGCCGGACCGTCGGCATTGATCGGCGCCAGCAACTTCTTCGAGCTGGCCGTCGCCGCAGCGGTCAGCCTGTTCGGCGTGCACTCCGGCGCCGCGCTGGCGACCGTGGTCGGCGTGTTGATTGAAGTACCGGTGATGCTGACCGTGGTGGCCATCGTCAACCGCTCGCGTCGCTGGTATGACGCGGGAGCCATCCCTCGACCCTAGCGTGCCTGGCGGCTCACGCTGTTCCTGCAAGGAACGCATCCCGCGTAGGAGCGACCTCGGCCGCGAAACCTGCGCTGCCTGATCGGCAGTGCTGCCGGCATTCTCATGCTTGCCGGCAGCACTGCGCTTCAACTGCCGCGTGCGTCGCCGCTCGCGCCGCTCCTGCAAGGTCGCGCAGGATCAGTGACTGCGCCGATTCGGCAGGAACGCGGCCACCATGCCCAGCAATGGCAGGAACGAGATCACCTTGTAGACCCACAGGATGCTGGTGTGGTCGGCCAGCACGCCCAGTACCGCAGCACCCAGGCCGCCCATGCCGAACGCGAAGCCGAAGAACAGGCCCGAGACCGTGCCGATGCGATGCGGCATCAACTCCTGCGCGTACACCAGGATGGCCGAGAACGCCGAGGACAGCACGAAGCCGATGATCAAGGTCAGCACCGTCGTCCATTCCAGGTTCGCGTAGGGGAGCATCAACGCGAACGGCGCCACGCCCAGGATCGACGCCCAGATCACCGGCTTGCGACCAATGCGGTCGCCTACCGGCCCGCCGATCAAGGTGCCCGCCGCCGAGGCCAGCAGGAAGCCGAACAGGTGCAACTGCGCGCTCTGCACCGACACGTGGAACTTCTGCATCAGGTAGAACGTGTAATAGCTGCTCAAGCCAGCGATGTAGAAGTATTTGCTGAAGATCAGCACCAGCAGGATCGCGATCACCCATGCCACCGTGCGCTTGGGCAGAAGCGACTCACTGCTTGCCATGCCCGCCTTTGGCTTGCTGGCGCTGACGACCAGGTGCTGCTGGTACCAGCGGCTGACATAGGTCAGCAAGCCGATGCCGATCAGCGCCGCGCCGCCGAACCAGGCGACGCTGCGCTGGCCGTTGGGAGCGATCACCGCTGCGGCCAGCAACGGCCCGATCGCCGTGCCGGCGTTGCCGCCCAGCTGGAACACCGACTGCGACAGGCCATGCCGCCCGCCCGAGGCCAAACGCGCGATGCGCGAGGATTCCGGATGGAAGATGGCCGAACCGATGCCGACCAGCATCGCCGCGACCAGCACCGTGCTGAAGTTCGGCGCATAGGCCAGCAGCAACAAGCCGCACAGCGTGGAGGTCATGCCCATCGGCAGGGAGTACGGCGCCGGGCGCTTGTCGGTACGCAGGCCGATCAACGGCTGGAACAGCGAGGCGGTGAGTTGGTAGGTCAGGGTGATCATGCCCACCTGGGTGAAGCTCAGGTGGAACTGCGCCTTGAAGATCGGATACAGCGCCAGGATCAGCGACTGCATCATGTCGTTGACCAGGTGCGAACTGCTGATCGCCGCCAGCACGCCGACGGCGGCCGGGCGCCGCGCGGGGGTATTGGAAGCGGCCACGGGTGGAGCGGTGGAGGACATGGCGTTATCACGGGATGAGGGGAGCCGGCGCATGGTAGAGTCGCTCGCCACGCCCTTCCTGCGCGATATGGTCATGCACCCTCTCGAAAAGGACACCGACATCCGCAAAGGCCGGCGCCTGCCGCTGCCGGCGGGCCCGGAGACGGCGGTGTATTGCAGGGCACGGGACTACGAGGCGGACACGCTGATCCCGCTGCACCACCACCCCGATCGCCACCAGCTCGTGTATGCCGAGACCGGCGTGCTGGTCGTGCGCGCCGGCATGGGCCGCTGGGTGGTGCCCAGCACCCGCGCAATCTGGATGCCGGCCGGCACCGGCCACCAGGTGCATTGCATCGGCCAGGTACAGATGCGCAGCCTGTACGTCACGCCGGCCGCGATGCGGCAGCCGCCCGCCGGCCCATCGGCGGTCTCGGTCACGCCGTTGCTGGCGGCACTGATCCGCGCTGCGGCCAGCGTGCAGCAGCCCTATGTGGAGGATTCACGCGACGGCCGGGTGATGCGCCTGATCCTGGACGAGATGCAGACCCTGCCGGTGCTGCCGCTGCACCTGCCCGAGCCGAAGGACGCGCGCCTGCGCATGATCGGCCGGCAGCTGGAGCGACACCCGGACGATGCGTCCACCCTGCACGACTGGGCGCAGCGCCTGCAGGTCGACGTCAAGACGATCCAGCGCCTGTGCATGCGCGAGCTGGGCATGACCTTCGGCCAATGGCGCCAGCAGGCACGGCTGCTGCGCGCACTGGAGCGGCTGGCGGTCGGCGAGAAGGTCATCGACGTGGCCCTCGCATTGGGCTACGAAAGCCCGAGCGCGTTCACCACCATGTTCAAGCGTCGCTTCGGCCTGACCCCCAGCCAGTTCTTCCGCTGACGCCGCCGACAGGAGTGGCTTCAGACGCGAAGCTCGTGGGTGCCGTCGTGGGAATGCGTGCGATTGCAAACCGAGGCGTTGAGGCGCCATCGGCTTCGCGACTAGCGTCGCGCCTACGGGAGCACATCGGTGTGCATTGCCGGCGGCGGCGCCGGTTGCCTCATGTAACGCTCGCCGTCGTATTCGAAACCGTTGATCCGGCCTTGTCCGTCGCGCAGGAACTGCAGGGGCTCCGGTGCGTCCAACGGCCCGCCCTGCGCGCCAAACAGGTCCACGGTCGCCGGTTGCAGCTCACGCGCGAGCGCTCCCATCTGCAGGTGCAGGCCATGCCCCGTCTCGGTGACCGCCGCCTCCACCGGCAGGCGCTCGGCACGGAACCGTGCCGTGTACGCGGCACGCACCCCGGCGTCCGGCTGCCATACCCAGCCCTGCCAGCGCGCCTGTGCGCGTTCCTTGGCCTGGCGCGCCTGCAGCCCGTCCAACTGCTCGGCCACCCGCGTCGGGTAGACCTGCCGGCGTGTCCGCGCCCAGGTGTCCGCCTCCGGGTGGTCCACCAGGTACTGGAAGAACTGCACCACCGTGCGCGAGGTGAACCAGCCGGTGGCGTTGTCGGAATTGGAGAACACCCCGATGCCCACGCCCAGGTCCGGCGAGAACGCCATCATGCTGCGCGCACCGGTGTAGCTGCCGCCATGGATGTACAGCGTATGCCCCTCGAAGTCGCAGACGTTCCAGCCGAATGCATAGCCGTGGCAGGGAAGCTCATAGGCGTTGCGGGCCTTCGGGTCGACCTGCACGCCGATGGCATGTGCCCTGTCGACCACCCCGGGCGCGATTGAGGGTGGCAGCGTCCCGCCCAGCTGCAGCCGCAGCCAGCGGCCCAGGTCGCGCGGCGAGGTCATCACGCCGCCGGCCGAATGCATGATGGCGTCCGGTTTCGGCGCCACCACCTGCCATCCCCGCCCCTCCCCCAGCCATTGATGGTTGTAGGCCAACTGGGCGGAATCGAACACGGAGGTGCGCGCGGCGGTCTCACGCATTCCCAGCGGCGTGAACACCAGTTCCTGCAACCAGTCCTGCCAGTGCCTGCCGGTACGCTGGTACAGGAGGGCGGCGTAGATGTTGTAGCCCAGGTTGTCGTAGTCGAAGCCGGCCGGCCGCGCCGTCGCCAGCGTGGCAAGCAACTGCGGGTACAGCACAGGGTCCGGCGCGCCGATGTAGGCCTCCATCGTGGTGAGCGCATCGGCATGCAGCGGCACGCGGTGATTGAGCAGGTCGGCCAGGGTCCACGCCGCGGGATCCACGCCGTCGGGCAGGCGCAGCTGCGGCCAGTGATCGGCCAGGGTGCTGTCCAGGCGCAGCACGCCGCGTTGATCAAGCAGGTGTGCGAGCAAGCCCATGTACGACTTGGTCTGCGAGGCGACGTACATCGGCGTGTGCATCGTCAAGGGCGCGCCGGTCGCGGTGTTGCGCTGGCCGCGGGTGTAACCGAGCAGTTGCCGGTCACGATCCACCACCACGACCGCGTAGCCCGGCCCCAAGCCGGGGATGCCATCAAGGAAACCCTGCAGACGTCGCGACGCCTGCTCCGGTGTCGCCGCCGTAGCCGACAGCGCGGTCGCGGCGACAAGCAGCAGGCACAACTGGCAGCGATGGAGGAAGCGGCGGCGCATGGTGCGATTCCACGGGGACATGCGGCGATGCTGCAGCGGCGAAGGGGCCGGCGTATTGAACGGATCGAACCTGCGCGCCCTTCCAATCAAGCGCGCAACACCCTGGCCAGGCGTGCCGGCGTCAGGCCGCTGTACTGGCGCGCCACGCGGCTCAGGTGCGCCTGGTCGGCGAAGCCGGCCTGGCATGCCGCCGCTGACAGCGACTGGCCGGCCGCCAGCAGCGGCAGTGCACGCTGCAGTTGCGCGCGCAGCCTGAACGCCGAGGGCGCGCAGCCCATCCAGCGCGCGAATGCACGCGCGAAATACACCGGGTGCAACCCGTGTTCCTGCGCCAGCGCCGTCACCGGCACCGCTTCCTCGCCCAGGCGTTCGCACGCCAATGCCAGCCAGCGCGGCGGTGTTCCCGCTGGCCGTCGATCCACCTGGACCATCATCGCCAGCAGCTCCCACAGGCGTGCTTCCATCTCCTCTGCAGGAAGTCCTCCCCCTGTCAGCTGCGCCAACGTGGAGCCGCCCCGCGCCAGCATCGCCGGTGCCGCACGCTCGCGCCACTGCCAGCCCCCGTCAACGCCAAGCTCCCTCTCCAGATCGAACCGGCCCGGCAGATTGATGCCCAGGATCAACGCCCCGGACGGCCCGTAGTCATTGGCATGCACCTGCCCCGCGGGTTTCACGCCAACGGCCGATGTCGCCAGCCGCGCTTCGCGATGTGGCGTCTGCTCGCCCAGCGTTCCGACCAACAGCAGCGAGAGCTGATGGCACTCATGCACGTGCCGCGACATGCGCAGTCCGGGCGCATACCACCCCACCCGCGCGGACAGCCGTTCACCCACGAACAACGTACGGCTGGCGATGCCTGCCTGGGTTTGCGGTGATGGAAGCGACGGCATGGACGTGGGCAATCACCGCAGGGGTTCAAGCGCAGTCTAGTGACCGCATGCCGCGCCGCGCCTGCCATTGGTCGTGGTGCCAGGCACCCCGCCGACGGGCAGCGCCCGGCGCGCAGGCCATTGGCGCCGTGTCGCCGACGCCAGTGGCCGGGTGGCCGCGGGGTCACGCCTGCTGCGCGGCCTCATCGATCAGTGCCGCCACTTCCTGCGGATGCGACGCCAGCGATGCGTGGCTGGCCTCCAGGGTCAGCACGCGGCGCGGCTTGATGCGCTCGGACATCGCCCTCTGGTTCTCGGGGGCGATCATCCGGTCGCGGGTCGAAAGCTGGTACCAGCTCGGCTTGTGCCTCCACGCCGGGTCGGTGATGGCGTCACCGAAGGTGCTGGCCAACGGTGCCTTCTGGGTCACGCCCATCACGAAGCCCTCCTCCGGCGACAGGTCCTGGCAGAAGCTCTCGTGGAACTTGGCCGGGTTCAACCACAGGTAGCCATCGCTGTCCGGCGCAAGGTTCGGCGCGGCCTCGGGCAGGTGCTGCTGGGTGATGCCACCCGGGCTTTCACCGGCATCGGGGGCGAACGCGGCGATGAAGACCAGTGCCTTGACGTTGTCCAGGTTGCCCGCCTGGCTGATCACCGCCCCGCCATAGGAGTGCCCCACCAGCACGACCGGGCCCTGCACCTGCGCCACCATCTTGCGGGTGCGCTCGGCGTCGTCGGCCAATGAGGTCAACGGGTTCTCGACCGCACGGATGTCGGTGTAGCCGAGCCGCTTCAACTCCAGGATGACCTTGGCCCAATGGGCGGCACCGCCCCAGAACCCATGGACCAATACCACTGCCGGCTTGTTCATGACGTTGTTTCCTGCGCTGGGGAAAGAGACCCTGGTACCGCTGCGCGCTGCCAAGGCAGGCACGACAGTGACGGAGTGCGCAATCTTTCAGCCCGGCCGTAAATGGCCCGTGAGGAATCGGCGGGATAAACAAGAACCCGGCTTGCGCCGGGTTGCCGTGGCCATGCGCCCTGCGGCCGTGGCCTGCCCTGCCTGGCCGCCGCCGGTGGCGCCCCTGTCCTCAGGGGAGGGAGGCTGGCTGCGCCAGCAGGTACTCCAGCCCCTGCATGAATCCGCGCGGCGCAACGGTCAGGTGGTCCTCGTCGTTGAGTACCTCCAGCTGCAACTGCAGCGATGCATAGCGGCGCGATGCCAACACCTTCTGCATCCGTCGTGCATCCTCGACCATGTCCGCGTCGCCACCGTGCGTCCGTGCCTCACGCTCACCGACGTACATGTAGATCCGTGCCGGCAGGTCACGATGCGCTGCAGCGAAGCGGCTCTCCTGACGTTCCATCACGTGCCGGTCGTACCAGTACGACGGGCTGCCGAGGATGTAGCCGGCGAACAGTTGCGGACGCTCGAACAGAATCTGCGTGCCCAGCAAGGCGCCGTAGGAGTGGCCGAGGAACAACCTGCGTTGTTCGTCGGTGCGGTAGTGCTGTGCGATGAACGGCAGTACCTGGCTGTCCAGATAGCCCAGATAGGAAGCACCGCCACCGTGCACGCTATCGGCGGGCGTGCCGCTGGGGGCGTTGGGAGTGGGCGTGTAGTCGCGGCGACGGCTGGGCATGCCGCCCTCGCCCTTCGCGTAGGACAGGCCCACCAGGATGAAGTCCTCGATGCGCGGGCCTTCCACGTTCAGGCGACGTGCCATCTGCCGGATCAACGGAAAGGCGTAATCCGCATCGGTGACGTAGAGCACCGGATAGCGCCGGTCCGGATTGTCGGCGTAACCGGCCGGCAGGGCGACGAACACCTGGTAGACCCGGGCCGATACCGGGTCCGGCACATCCCACACTTCACTGCCGATGACTTCGTAGGGCTGGCCGCCACCACGTTGTGCGAGCTGTGCGGTTGCAGGTTGCGCCGGAACCACTGATGCGCCCTGTGCCAGCGCGCTCCCTGTCAGCAACAGGGCAAGACATCCTGCAATCACCTTTCGCTTCACGCTTCACTCCTGTGCATTTTCCGTGCCGGATCATGGCACAGGGCCAAGCACGGCCACAAAGCAGGACACCCGGCACGAGGCCGGGTGTCCTGGGGAAACGGGGGCGCCGGCTTACTTCGCCTTGCCCTGGTTGGCGACCGCTTCGGCCGCCTTCTTCGCCGCTTCCGGATCACCGAGGTAACGGAACGACTGCACGGTCAGGTCATCGTTCAATTCGAACAACAGCGGGATGCCGGTCGGGATGTTGAGCTCGAGGATTTCTTCCTTGCTCACGTTGTTGAGGTACTTGTACAGCGCGCGCAGCGAGTTGCCATGCGCGGTGACCAGCACGGTCTTGCCGTCCTTCAACTGCGGGGCGATCGCGTCGTGCCAGTACGGCAGCACGCGGTCCAGCGTGGTGGCCAGCGATTCGGTGGCCGGCAGCGCGTTGCGGTCCAGGCCAGCGTAGCGGCGGTCATGGATCGGATGGCCCGGGTCTTCCAGGTCCATCGGCGGCGGCGGGATATCGTAGGAACGGCGCCACACCTTGACCTGCTCCTCGCCGTGCTTGGCGGCGGTCTCGGCTTTGTCCAGGCCCTGCAGGCCACCGTAGTGGCGCTCGTTCAGGCGCCAGGACTTGTTGACCGGCAGCCAGTCCTGGCCCATCTCGGCCAGTGCGCCCTGCAGGGTGTGGATGGCGCGCTTGAGCACCGAGGTGTGGGCGACATCGAACTGCAGGCCCTCTTCCTTCATCAGGCGACCGGCGGCGGCGGCCTCGCTGCGGCCCTGCTCGGTGAGATCCACGTCCACCCAACCGGTGAAACGATTGTCGAGGTTCCACTGGCTCTGGCCATGGCGCAACAGCACGAGTTTGCGGGTCACTGCGGATATCTCCGGGTTGGGGAAGGAAGGCCGTCGATTGTAGCCCGTCCCCCTGACCCCCGCCCCGTTGCGGGGCGGGAAGTGGCAGGCTTGGGGGCATGGACACTTCAACGCCCGCACCCGACTACGCGCGCCTGCGCCAGCAGCAACGCGATCTGGCGGCACAGGTCGAACTGGTCGATGCCGTCCAGGGCCTGCCTGGTCGCATCGCCGGCGTGGACACCGGCTTCGAGGAAGGCGGCAGCATCACCCGCTCGGCGGCGGTCCTGCTCGACGGCCAATCCCTGCAGCCCCTGCATTCGGCGCTGGCGCGTCGCCCGACCGCCCTGCCCTATATCCCCGGCCTGCTCAGCTTCCGTGAGCTGCCGGCTGCGTTGGAGGCGTTGGCGCAACTGCCCGCGCCGCCGGCACTGGTGATGGTGGACGGGCACGGCATCGCCCACCCGCGCGGGTTGGGCATCGCCGCGCACCTGGGCGTACTCACCGGCCTGCCCAGCATCGGCATCGGCAAGAGCCGCCTGGTCGGCGACTACGAGGAGCCGGGCCCGCAGCGCGGCGACCATTCGCCGCTGTTGTTCAAGGGCCGGCAGGTGGGGTGGGTGCTACGCAGCAAGCCGCGTTGCAAACCGCTGTTCGTCTCGCCCGGCCACCGGGTATCGGTGGCGCAATGCCTGCCGCTGGTAGTGGCCTGCCTGGCCGGCTACCGGTTGCCGGAGCCGACACGGCTGGCGGACCGCTTGGCATCGCGGCGGTAGCGGGCCTGGTCAAGGCGTGCCGCCGCCCCCGTGCAAAACAATCCGTTGCCGCACTGGTCACGACAGCCTCGCGCCGGGCATGCCATCCTCGCCCCCTCGGTCCACAGCCAAGGAGCAGCCATGACCACGATCATCAGCCCGCGCGTCCACGACCTGGGCGGCTTCCAGGTGCGTCGCGCCGTCCCCAGCCTGCAGGCGCGCAGCGTGGGGCCGTTCGTGTTCGTGGACCACATGGGGCCGGCGATCTTCACCCCCGGCGAAGGCATCGACGTCCGCCCGCACCCGCACATCGGCCTGGCCACGGTCACCTTCCTGTGGGCCGGCCAGATCGGGCACCGCGACACCCTGGGATCGGAGCAGGTCATCCGCCCGGGTGACGTCAACTGGATGACCGCCGGGCGTGGCATCGCCCACTCCGAGCGCACCCCGCTGGCCGCGCGCGAACACGAACAGGCCGTACATGGCATGCAGACCTGGGTGGCGCTGCCCAGGAGCCACGAGGAAACCGACCCGGCCTTCTTCCACTTCGCCGCCGACCAGCTCCCGCAGCAGCGCCGTGACGGCGCCCTGCTGCGTGTCATCGCCGGGCGCGCCTACGGCGAGGAATCGCCGGTGAAGGTGTTCACCGACACCTTGAACGTCGCCATCGACCTGCAGCCCGGCGCCGAGGTGGACCTGGACACCTCGCATGTGCAGCGCGCGCTCTACATCCTGGAAGGCGACGCCCAGCTGGACGGCACCGACATCCCCGCCCGGCACCTGGTCATCCCCGAGGCCAACGCGCGTGGCCGGCTGCGCGCCAAGACCCCGGTCAAGGCCATGCTGATGGGCGGCGAGCCGCTCGACGGCCCGCGCCACCTGTGGTGGAACTTCGTCTCCAGCTCCAAGGAACGCATCGAGCAGGCCAAGGACGACTGGAGCAATGGCCGCTTCGGCACCATCCCCGGCGACGACAAGGAGTTCATCCCGCTGCCGGCCCACTAGGCCGGATTAACGAATTCGATACGCAGCAACCAAATTACTTCCGTTATTTTCTGTACGCCCGTTACGGGTCTATCTTGGGGAACATCATGAGCATGGGTAAACGACTGGCAGCCGAATTCCTCGGCACCTTCTGGCTGGTCCTGGGCGGCTGCGGCAGCGCCGTGCTGGCCGCCAATTTCGGCGGTGACGGCAATCCGCTGGGGATCGGCTTCGTCGGCGTCGCACTGGCCTTCGGCCTCACCGTACTGACCGGCGCCTATGCGTTCGGCCATGTTTCCGGCGCGCACTTCAACCCGGCGGTGAGCATCGGCCTGTGGGCCGGCGGGCGCTTCTCCGGCAAGGACCTGCTGCCCTACATCGTGGCCCAGGTGCTCGGCGGCATCGTCGCGGCCTTCATCCTGCTGCAGATCGCCCAGGGCAACCCGAGCTTCGTGATCGATGGCAGCCAGGCCGGCGCGTTCGCCAGCAATGGCTACGGCGCGCTGTCGCCGGGCGGCTACACCGTCGCGGCCGCCTTCCTGTGCGAAGTGGTGCTGACCGCGGTGTTCCTGGTGGTGATCATGGGCGCCACCCATGGCCGTGCGCCGGCGGGCTTCGCCCCGATCGCCATTGGCCTGGCCCTGACCCTGATCCACCTGATCAGCATCCCGGTCACCAACACCTCGGTGAACCCGGCCCGCTCCACCGCGGTGGCGGTGTTTGCCGGCTCCGGCGCGCTGAGCCAGCTGTGGCTGTTCTGGGTCGCCCCGATCCTGGGCGCCCTGATCGGCGGCCTGGCCTACAAGTGGATCGGCAGCGACAAGTAAGCCGCCCTTCCCGCACCACCCGACAAAACGGCCCCGCATGGGGCCGTTTCTTTTGTAACCAACCATCCTTTGCATACGGTGGCACTTCTGTAATACCGTCGGTACCAGCCGCCGAACATGAAGGGAACATGAAGGGCGAAGGGGATCAACGCCCACGGCCGGCAACGCTTTCAACTCTGTCCAAACAACCATCGTCGGCGCCGTCCGGCCGATGTTTCATGGGGAATGTGAAGTGAAGACCGCCTGTTTCGTTTCCGCAGCACTGCTGCTCGCCGCCAGCGCCACCGCCGCCGCGCAAAGCACCGCGCAATGCCCTTCCCTGCCCTCGGACAGTGGCCTGCACTGGGAACAGCAGGCGCAGACCGACTTCATCGTCTGCAAGGCCACCACCGAAGACGGCCGTCCGGTGCTCAACATGATGCTGACCCCGCGTGATCCGGACATGCTGCTCAACCGCTCGTTGCGCGCGGAGAAGGGCAGCTTCGCCGGCGAGAGCCTGCATTGGTACAAGCTGGACATGGGCGGCCGCGACCTGCCGGGGCTGGAGTCGCGCCGCATCACCGTGGTCAAGCTGGACAAGAACCGCTACGCGCAGATCTGGATCGATGCGGCCGATACCGGCGAACTGGGCAACCTGCAGGCACTCACGCAGACGTTGAACCTCAACCCGTCGACACTGGCCGGCGGCGACCACTGAGGCCGCCTCCCGGCGATGACCGCGGGCACCGGCAAGGCCGGCGTCCGCGGCGCTGTCCGCTTCAGAACTTGCCGTCCTGGTAATCGGCGAAGGCCTGCATCAGCTCCTCGCGGGTGCTCATCACGAACGGGCCATACCGGGCCACCGGCTCGCGCAGTGGCTTGCCCGCCACCAGGATCAGGCGCGCGCCCTGGCTGCCACCTTCGACGCTGAGCTGGCGGCCGCCGCCCAGCACCGCCAGGGTCTGCGTGGCAACCGGCTGGCGCTGCGCGCCGTCGCCGAACAACGCCTGCCCTTCGAACACGTAGGCGAACACATTGTGTCCCTCCGGCAACGGGACGGACCAGCGCGCTCCGGCAGCCAGCTCGATGTCCAGGTACAGCGGCTCGGTGGCCGGCTGCCGGATCGGCCCGGTCACCTCGCCCACCTGCCCGGCGATGACCTTCAGGGTGACGCCTTCGGCCGGCGTGGCCTGCGGAATGCGATCCGGGGCGAACTCCTGGTAGGCCGGGGCCACCATCTTCTCGCGCGCCGGAAGGTTCACCCACAACTGGAAGCCACGCATCCGCCCCGATTCCTGCTCGGGCATCTCCGAGTGCACGACACCGCGGCCGGCGGTCATCCACTGCACGCTGCCGGAGGTCAGCAGGCCTTCGTTGCCATGGTTGTCGCGGTGGCGCATGCGGCCATCCAGCATGTAGGTGACCGTCTCGAAGCCACGGTGCGGATGGGAGGGAAAGCCGGCCAGGTAGTCTTCCGCACGGTCCGTGCCGAACTCGTCGAGCATCAGGAACGGGTCCAGGTCCGGCAGGTCCTGCGTGCCGATCACCCGGGTCAGGCGCACGCCCGCACCGTCGGAGGTGGGCATGCCCCGCAGGGCGCGCAGTACACGGGCATTGTCATCGCTCATGGGAAACCTCCTTGCAGAAGATCCGACAATGGCGGCCAGGCCCGCAGCCGCCAACAGCCAGCACTGCAACCGATTGTTCCAGATCGGCGACGGCAGCAGGCAAGCGACCCGCGCAGTCAGTTTCGGGCCGGACATTTCCCTAAGACCAAAGTCGAATCCGCTTCACCTGCCGTACACATTGACCCCCGGCGTGCATGGGTAGACCCTTGGATCCATTACCCCTGCGAGGCGACTCGATGAAAGGTTTCTCCAAAGCCGGATGGGCAGTGCTGTCCCTGATCGGTGCTTTCTGTCTGGGCGTCGTGGCGCTACGTCGCGGCGAACACATCAATGCCCTGTGGATCGTGGTCGCGGCGGTCTCGCTGTATCTGGTCGCCTTCCGCTACTACGGCCTTTTCATCGCCAACAAGGTGCTGGGGGTTGATCCCACCCGCGCCACGCCCGCCATCCTCAACAACGATGGCCTGGACTACGTGCCCACCAACAAGCACGTGCTGTTCGGCCACCACTTCGCCGCCATCGCCGGCGCCGGCCCGCTGGTCGGCCCGGTGCTGGCCGCGCAGATGGGCTACCTGCCCGGCACGCTGTGGCTGATCGCCGGCGTGGTGCTGGCCGGCGCGGTGCAGGACTTCATGATCCTGTTCATCTCCAGCCGCCGGAACGGCCGCTCGCTGGGCGACCTGGTGCGCGAGGAAATGGGCCAGGTGCCCGGCACCATCGCGCTGTTCGGCGTCTTCATGATCATGATCATCATCCTGGCGGTGCTGGCGATGATCGTGGTGAAGGCATTGGAGGGCAGCCCATGGGGCATGTTCACCGTCATCGCGACGATGCCCATCGCCATCCTGATGGGCGTGTACATGCGCTACATCCGCCCCGGCAAGATCGGCGAGATCTCGGTGGTCGGCCTGGTGCTGCTGCTGGCCGCGATCTGGTACGGCGGCAAGGTCGCCGCCGACCCGGTGATGGGCCCGATGTTCACCTTCACCGGCGTGCAGATCACCTGGATGCTGATCGGCTACGGCTTCGTCGCCGCGGTGCTGCCGGTGTGGCTGCTGCTGGCCCCGCGCGACTACCTGTCCACCTTCCTCAAGATCGGCACCATCGTCGGCCTGGCGATCGGCATCCTGATCGTCATGCCGGAGCTGAAGATGCCGGCGCTGACCCAGTTCACCGACGGCACCGGCCCGGTGTGGAAGGGCAGCATGTTCCCGTTCCTGTTCATCACCATCGCCTGTGGTGCGGTGTCCGGCTTCCATGCGCTGATCAGCTCGGGCACCACGCCCAAGCTGCTGGCCAATGAAGGCCACGCCGCCTACATCGGTTACGGCGGCATGCTGATGGAATCGTTCGTGGCCATCATGGCCATGGTCGCCGCCTCGATCATCGAGCCGGGCATCTACTTCGCGATGAACAGCCCGGCCGCCATCATCGGCACCGACGTCGTGCACGCCGCGCAGGTGGTATCCAACTGGGGCTTCACCATCACCCCGGAGCAGCTGACCAGCACCGCCGCGGAAATTGGCGAGCACTCCATCCTGTCGCGCGCCGGCGGCGCACCGACGCTGGCCGTGGGCATCGCGCAGATCCTGCACGCAGTCTTGCCGGGCGACGGCATGATGGCGTTCTGGTACCACTTCGCCATCCTGTTCGAAGCGCTGTTCATCCTGACCGCGGTCGATGCCGGTACCCGTTCGGGCCGCTTCATGCTGCAGGACCTGCTGGGCAACTTCGTGCCGGCCCTGCGCCGCACCGACTCGTGGGTGGCCAGCTTCATCGCCACCGGTGGCTGCGTGGCGCTGTGGGGCTACTTCCTGTACCAGGGCGTGACCGATCCGCTGGGCGGCATCAACATGCTGTGGCCGCTGTTCGGCATCGCCAACCAGATGCTGGCCGGCGTGGCGCTGCTGCTGTGCACCGTAGTGCTGTTCAAGATGAAGAAGGGCAAGTACGCCTGGGTGCCGCTGCTGCCGGCCATCTGGCTGCTGATCTGCACCGTGGCTGCCGGCTTCATCAAGATCTTCTCCAACGAGCCGGCGGTGGGCTTCATGGCCCAGGCACACAAGTACCGTGATGCCATCGCCGCCGGCAACCTGCTGCCGCCGTCGAAGAACTTCGACCAGATGCAGCAGGTGATGGTGAACAACTACATCAATGCCGGCCTGACCGCGCTGTTCCTGTTCGTGGTGTTCGCGGTGCTGGTGTACTCGATCAAAACCATCCGCCAGGCCCGTCGTTCGCCGGTGCGCACCGACCACGAAACGCCGTACGTGGCACTGAAGCCGCACGAGGTGGACCTGTAATGGGCACCGAGCTGGTCCCCGTCGGCCAGTACCAGACGTTCCGCCGCACCTGGCGGCGTCTGGTACAGACCGCACGCCTGTGCTGCGGGGTACCGGATTACGACAACTACGTCCGGCACATGCAGGAGAAGCATCCCGACCGCGAGGTCATGGATTACAAGACCTTCTTCCGCGAGCGCCAGGAGGCCCGGTTCGGTGGCAAGCGGGGTTTCCGCTGTTGTTGAACGAATGATGTTGGAGCAATGAAAAAGGCGGAGCCCATGGGCTCCGCCTTTTTCGTGGGAGCGGCCTTGGCCGCGAAGCCGCTGGACGGTCAGATTGCCGCTGTTCCGGCCGCTGCGAGGTTCCCTGCCTCGCGACCGAGGTCGTTCCTACCGCGCGACCTCTTGCCGGTGGCGCCGAATCCTGCCCCCGCTCCAGTGCCGATCAGGCGCCGGCCATCCACTTGAGCATCAGGCCGGTCATATACGCGATGACCGTGCCGGTCGCGTAGCCCACGGTGCCCAGCAGCACGCCCACCGGTGCCAGGGTCGGGTGGAACGCCGCAGCGACCACCGGGGCCGATGCCGCTGCACCGATGTTGCCCTGCGAGCCAATGGCGAAGAAGAACAACGGCGTGCGCAGCAGGCGGCCGACCAGGTACAGCAGGCCGATGTGCACGCCCATCCAGATCACGCCCAGCAGGAACAGCCACGGACGGTCGACCAGCGACAACAGGTCCATCTGCATGCCGATGCAGGCGATCAGGAAGTACAGGAACAGGGTGCCGATCTTCGAGGCGCCCGCCGCTTCCAGGTTGCGGGCCCGGGTGAAGCTCAGGCCCAGGCCGATCAAGGTCGACAGCATCACCACCCAGACGAAGGCCGAGTTCAACGAGGCCTTGCTGGCCCAGCTGACGTTCTCGCCGAACCACGTGGCCAGCGGCGTAGCCAGGGCATGCGCCAGACCGACCACGCCCAGGCCGACACCGACGATCACCATCAGGTCGGTCAGGCTCGGATTGCGCGCGCTCCTGGCTTCGTATTCGGCGATGCGCCGCTTCATGTCATCGATGGCCGAGGTATCGGCACCGGTACGCGCATCGATGGCCTGCGAACGGCCGGCCAGCCACAACAGGATCGCCATCCACAGGCTGGCGCAGGCCACATCGACCACGGCGAACTGGCCGAAGGTGGTGGCATCGACGTTGAAGGTCTCGCGCATGGCGGCCATGTTGGCGCCGCCGCCGATCCAGCTGCCGGCCAGTGCGGCCATGCCGGCCCAGGTGTCACCGGCCACGGTTTCCGGGTGGATCAGCTTCATGACCTGGAACGACACCGCCGCACCGAGCACGATGCCGACGGTGCCGGTGACGAACATGACCAACAGCTTCGGCCCGAGGCGGATGATGCCCTTCAGGTCGATGGACAGGGTCAGCAACACCAGCGCGGCCGGCAGCAGCACGTCACGGGCAATGGGGTTGTAGAGCTTGGTGCCATGGCCGTCGATCAGGCCGACGGTGTTGTAGATGGCCGGGATGAAGTAGCACAGCAGCAGTGCCGGCACCCAGGTGAATACCTTCCGCCAGAAGGCGGTGGGCCCGCTGGCCAACCAGAAGATCAATGCCAGCGTGGCGGCGATCAGGCCAAGGCCGACGATGTCATTGGTGATGATGGCGGTGGAGCTTTCGGTCGGCATATGTCCGGTTCCTGTCGATCGAATGAGAATAAAAACGCCACGTTGGGAACGTGGCGTGGGAGCGTGGAGCCTAGCATGGGGCAACTGCTGAATGCGCACTCGGCAGCAGTGGCCCCCGCCGCGAAGCAGCCGTTATCCCGGCTATCGCATGAGTGATATCGGGGAGTCCATCTGCTTCGCGGGCGAGCCCGCTCCTGCGAATGTGGTCAGCCTGCGCCGGCCATGGCGCGCAGGGCGATGCCCACCGCATAGGCGGCACCGGTGCCGACCGCATAGCCCAGCGTGCCGAGCAGCACGCCCACCGGCGCCAGTGCCGGGTGGAACGCCGAGGCCAGCACCGGCGCCGAGGCCGGGCCACCGATGTTGCTCTGCGAGGCGATCGCGAAATAGAAGAACGGCACGCGCAGCAGCTTGCCCACCCCCCACAGCAGCACGATGTGCACCCCGATCCAGATCACGCCCAGCGCGAACAGCCAGGGCTTCTCCAGCAGCGCCAGCAGGTCCATCTGCATGCCGATGCAGGCGATCAGGAAGTACAGGAACATCGACCCCCATTTGGACGCGCCCACGCCTTCCAGTTCGCGGGCCCGGGTGAAGCTCAAGCCCAGGCCGATGAACGTGGCCAGCAGCACCACCCAGACGAACGGCTTGTCCAGGCTCACCGAGGCCGACCATGCAAAGGTGGCACCGAACCAACCCGACAGCGGGCCGGCCAAGGCATGTGCGATGGCCACCGTGCCGAAGGCCACGCCCGCCATCACCATCAGGTCACCCAGGGCCGGGATGCGCGCGTGCTGGGCCTGGTAGTTGGCCACGCGGTCACGCAGGTCATCCAGGGCAGTCGTATCGGCGCCACTGTGCTTGTCCAGCGCCGGGGCCCGTGCGGCGAAGAAGATCAGCACCGCCATCCACACGTACCCCACGCCGACATCCACCACCGCGAACTGGCCGAAGGTGGTCGCATCGACCTCGAAGATCTCCTTCATCGCCAGCATGTTGGCGCCACCACCGATCCAGCTGCCGGCCAACGCCGCCATGCCGCCCCAGGTGCCACCGGCAACGGTGTCCGGATGCACCCAGGACATCACCTGGAAGGCCACCAGCGCGCCGAGCATGATGCTCAACACCGCCGCCACGTACATGGCCAGCATCTTCCAGCCCAGGCCGAGGATGCCCTTCAGGTCGATGGACAGGGTCAGCAGCACCAGCGCCGCCGGCAGGAACACATCGCGGGCGATGGGGTTGTAGAGCTTGGTGGTTTCGCCGTCGATCAGCCCGAAGGTGTTGTAGACCCCGGGAATGAAGTAGCACAGCAACAGCGCCGGCACGAAACTGTAGAACTTCCTGAGCAGGCGGTTGCTGCTGCCGGACGTCCAGAAAATCACCCCCAGCGTGGCGGCGATCAGGCCGAACACGATGATGTCGTTGCTGATGAGCGCACCGGTTGCGGCTGCCGTCATCGTCTATCCCCTTTGTCACATGAGCGCGGGCAAGCCCCCTGCCCGAATGAGAAAACCTGCAGCGGGACCGCTCCGGTCAGGAAGACAGGGATTGCGCAGGACCAACCACCACGGCGACTCCCTCGCCCCTGCCCAGCCCCTCCGGGCGGGCAGGACACTACTTCCGCTTCACCGCCAGGCTGGCGGCATTCCCCCCACACGCTCCACCGCGCGGCTAAACGCCCTGCACGATGGTCGCACGCTGGCGCGCATGCTCGGCCTCGCTGGTCAGGCCTTCGGCCTTGAGCGCGTCGAGTTGCCGCAGGCGCTCGGCCACCGATGGCAGCGCTGCCGCGGGTGTTGCGGTGCCCCTTGCCGAGCGTGTCACCCACCAGATCACCACGCCGAGCAGGCCGACGCCTCCTCCCAGGAACACCAACAGGACCAACAGATGCCAGATGCTGAAAGAACCCACGTTCCGCGTCTCCCTGGAAAACCGATGGCAAGCGACCGGAAGGCTAGCGCAACGCGGCACATGACATCAAAACGAAAGGGCGCGCCAACGGCGCGCCCTTTCCTGCGACGGATTACTGGCCGATGTGCTGCTTGAGCCAGTCATTGACGGTGTCGTGCCACTTGACGCTGTTGTGCGGCTTGAGCACCCAGTGGTTCTCGTCCGGGAAGTACAGGAACTTGGACTCGATTCCCTGACGCTGCAACGCGGTGAACGTGGCCAGGCCCTGCTCGACCGGGATGCGGTAGTCCAGCTGGCCCTGCACCACCAGCATCGGCTTTTTCCAGTTGGCGACGTGGTTGACCGGGTTGAACTTCTCGTAGTTCTGCGGGACGTCGTACGGCGTGCCGCCCTGCTCCCACTCGGTGAACCACAGTTCTTCGGTGGCATAGCCCATGGCACGCTGGTCGAACACGCCGTCGTGGTTGACCAGGCACTTCCACGGCTCGTTCCAGTTGCCGGCGATCCAGTTGACCATGAAGCCGCCGTAGCTGGCGCCCAGTGCGCAGGCCTTGTCGCCGTTGAGGAAGCTGTACTGCTGCTGCGCGGCGGCCCAGCCCTTCTGCAGGTCTTCCAGCGGGCGGTCGCCCCAGTGCTGGCTGATCGCATCGGTGAAGGCCTGGCCGTAGCCGGTGGAGCCGTGGAAGTCGATCATCACCACCGCGTAGCCCTGGCCGGCGTAGGTCTGCGGGTTCCAGCGGTTGCTCCAGCCATTGCCGAAGCTGCCCTGCGGGCCACCATGGATCAGGAACGCCACCGGGTACTTCTTGCCTTCCTGGTAGTCGTGCGGCTTGACCACGTAGCCGTGCACGGTTTCGTTGTTCCAGCCCTTGAACGAGAACTGCTCGAAGTCACCGAAGTTCACGTCCGGCAGCATCTCGCCCGCACTCTGGGTGATCGCACGCTGCGGCGCGCCGGCAGCGGTGGTGCTGGTGAACACCTGGTCGCCGCTCTTGAGCGAGTTGCGGCTGAAGGCCAGCGTGTCGCCGGCGATGTCGAAGGCCGAGATGCTGCCCTCGCCCACCACCTTGCTGACCGCGCCATCGGCGACCTTCACCGCGAACAGCGGGTGTTCACCCATGTCCTGCGCGGTGGTGTAGACGGTGCCGCCATCGGCCGACAGGGTGATGCCATCAGCCGAACGGTCCCACTGCGGGGCGATCTCGCGGGCCTTGCCACTGGCCAGGTCCAGCGCCATCAGGCCGAAGCGGTCGGCTTCGAAGCCCGGGCGCTTCATGGCGCGGTAGAACAGGGTCTTGCCGTCGGCGCTGAACACCGGGCCGGCATCCCACGCCGGGTTGGCGGCGGTCAGGTTGACCGGGGCGGCCTTGCCGGTGGCGTCGAGCTTGTACAGGTCGAAGTTGGTCGACCACGGCTCCTGGTTGCCCTGCACGCGGATGCTGGCCACCACCGAGGTGCCATCCGGCGACCAGACGAAATCGTCATTGCCACCGAACGGCTTGGACGGCGCATCGCCGGCCAGGGTCGCGCTGATCGCCGAGGCGCCCTTCACCGCGGCAGCGCCAGCGGCCGGCAGCGGCGCGACGAACAGCGTGTTGCGACGGCCATCGGCCCAGGTGTCCCAGTGGCGCACGAACATGCTGTCGTAGATCTGCGCGCTGCTCTTGTCGGCCTTGGCGGCATCCAGCCGCTTGCTGGTGCAGGTCAGGTCCGAACCGCAGTCCTGGAACACGCCGGCGCTGAACAGCACGCGGTCGTCCTGCGGCGAAATGCGGTAGCTGTGCACGTCCAGCGCGAAGTCGGTCAGCTGGCGCGGCGTGCCCCCGGCCAGCGGCATCACGTACAACTGCTGGCTGCCGTTACTGGCACTCAGGAAGTACACGCTCTGGCCGTCGGCGGAGATGGATGCCGAGTTCACGTTCCAGCCTTCCGGCGACAGGCGCTTGGGCGGGGCCAGGTCACGGGTGCGCAGGTCGCGGATCCACAGGCTGCTGCTGCCCTTCAGGTCGGCGTCGACCACGCGCTTGGCGAACACCACCTGGGCCCCGTTGCCGGCAAGCAGCGGCGCCGATACGCGGTCCAGCTTGACCATGTCGCGGACTTCAAAACCGCGCGCACTGGCCAGCGAAGGCAAGGCGGCGAGCAGGCACAGGGGCAGCAAGGCGTGACGAAGCTTCATGGGCATCTCCCGGGAAACGGCAAAACACGGATGGTAGGCGGCGCACGGACCCCGATGCAAAGGCATGAAGTCATGCCCGTGAAACAGCCGCAAACGGCAAAGCCGCCCTTGGGCGGCTTTGCGTTGGCTTGGCCCCGCCAGGCGTCTGCGTGAGCCCCGCTACCGCGTGAGCCCTGGCCTCTGCGTGAGCCCCTCTCCTGCGAAGCGGGAGAGGGGTTGGGGCGAGGGCGCCTTGGCTTTGCGCCAGGAGCTACGGCCAGATCACCCCCCAAGCGCCCCCATCCGCCCTTCGGGCACCTTCCCCCGCAAGCGGGGGAAGGGACAAAGTCACAGCAGGGTTGGTCTGCCTCAGGCCTTCGCCGCCTGCTCACCCTTCTTGCCGACCCGGTACAGCAGCAGGCCGACCAGGAACAGCACCACCAGGCCCGCCCAGGCCGAAGCCGAGGCCCAGGTATCGGCGAAGCTGCCCAGGTTCACCGCCAGCACGTCGCCACGGCCGCTGACCACGATCGGGATGGCGATGGCGATGCCCATCAGCGCCTCACCGGTGATCAGGCCGGCGGCGAACAACACGCCCGGGCGATGCACGCGGTCACGGCCTTCCTCGTCGTCCGGCTTGATCTTGTGGAAGCGTTCGACCAGGTAGGCCAGCAGGCCGCCCAGGAAGATCGGCACCATCAGCTCCAGCGGCAGGTAGATGCCGATGGCGGCGGCCAGCACCGGCACGCGGAAGCGCTTGCCGGTCTTCTTCAGCCATTCGTCGATGGCGATGATCACCGCGCCGACGCCGGCGCCCAGCGCGATCATCATCCACGGCAGCTCGCCGCCGAACAGGCCACGCGCCACCGAGGCCATCAGGTTGGCCTGCGGGGCGGCCAGCGCGTTCGGATGTTCGGCCGTCGGAGCACCGATGCCGTAGGCATGCGCCAGCAGGTTCAGCACCGGGGCCATGATCAGGGCACAGGAGAACGCACCGATGCCCAGCATCAGCTGCTGCTTCCACGGGGTCGCGCCGACCAGGTAGCCGGCCTTGAGGTCCTGCAGGTTGTCACCGCCGACCGCGGCCGCGCAGCACACCACCGCGCCGATCATGATCGCCGCCACCGGGCCCAGCGCCGAGTCACGGCCCATCAGCAGCACCAGCACCGCCGAAGCAAACAGGATGGTGGAGATGGTGATGCCCGAGACCGGGTTGTTCGACGAACCGATCAGGCCGGCCAGGTAGGCCGACACCGATACGAACAGGAAGCCGGCCACGATCATGATCAGGGTCATCGGGATCGAGACATGCCACTGGCCGACGATGGCCTGGTACAGGCCCAGCAGCGGCAGGGTGAAGGCGACCAGCGCGATCAGCATCCACTTCATCGGCAGGTCACGCTCGGTCTCGGCCACCTGCACCGCACCGGCACTCTTGCGGGCCGCGGCGAAACCGCTCTTGATGCCCTTGACCAGCGACTTGCGCAGCGAGAACAGGGTCCACACGCCGCCGATCAGCATCGCGCCGACGCCGAGGTAACGGATCTTGGCGCCCCAGATGGCGAACGCGGCATCGGCCGAGGAGGCCGTGGCGATCTGCCCCGCCAGGCCCGGGTCGGTGTTCATGAAGAACGCCTGGTACAGCGGAATGGCGATGTGCCAGGACAGGATCGAGCCGGACACCACCACGATGCCGACGTTCAGGCCGACGATGTAGCCCACGCCCAGCAGCGCCGGCGACAGGTTGGTGCCGATGAAAGCGGTGATCTTGGAGCTGCCGACGTAGGCCGACTGCGCCCAGGCGTCCGGGAAGATGCGCAGGCCCGAGGCGGCGGCCAGCTTGACCAGGCCACCGATGGCGGCCGACAGGCCCAGGATCTTCATGCCCGGGCCGGGGTTCTCACCGGCCTTGAGCACTTCGGCCGCAGCCTTGCCCTCCGGGAACGGCAGCGGGTCCTCGACGATCATCGAACGGCGCAGCGGCACCGAGAACAGCACGCCCAGCAGGCCACCCAGGCCGGCGATGCCCAGCACCCACCAGTACTTGAAGTCCGGCCAGTAGCCCATGATGACCAGCGCCGGGATGGTGAAGATCACGCCGGCGGCGATCGACGAGCCGGCCGAGGCGCCGGTCTGGACGATGTTGTTTTCAAGGATGGTGCCGCCACCGAGCAGCCGCAGCACGCCCATCGAGACGACGGCGGCGGGGATGGCGGTGGCGATGGTCAGGCCTGCGAACAGACCCAGGTAGGCATTGGCGGCGGACAGGATCACCGCCAGCACGACGGCGAGCAGCACCGCGCGGAAGGTGAGCTGCCGAGGCGCAGCGTTATTCATGGAAAGCCCTTGGATGGCAAAAAACCGCTGCCACGCTAACGCCCGCTTAACGTCAAGTCCAGACGCAACGCGCCATCCGGTGGCAATGGGCAAAGCCTGTCCCCGGATCCGGCCTGCCCGGCCGCCGCATCCGGCAAGGTCCCGGGACAGGCCGGCAACGGCCGCCAAAGCGCGCCTATACTCGCCGGCTTCCTCCTTCCAGCACCGCCAATGTCCACCCGCCAATCCCTGTCCCGGGCCGGCAGCGACGACTTCCTGGGCCACCCCAAGGGCGTCTATGTCTGCTTCTTCACCGAAATGTGGGAGCGCTTTTCCTTCTATGGCATGAAGGCGCTGCTGTTGCTGTACCTGACCAAGTACCACCTGTTCGGCGACAAGGCCGGCCTGGACCTGCTGGGCGCCTACGGCGGTCTGGTCTACTGCATCCCGGTGTTCGGCGGGCTGCTGGCCGACCGCTGGCTGGGCATGCGCAAGGCGGTGGTGTTCGGCGGCATCCTGCTGGTGCTGGGCCATGCCGGCATGGCCTTCGAGGGCCAGCAGGCCCACCACGTCGGCGGCCAGGTGGTGCGCGACGAGGCCGCGCTGGGGGTGACCTACCTGTCGCTGGCGCTGATCATCATGGGGGTGGGCTTCCTGAAGCCGAACATCTCCACCATCGTCGGCAAGCTGTACCCGGAGAACGACCCGCGCCGTGATTCGGGCTTCTCGCTGTTCTATGCCGGCATCAACCTGGGGGCACTGTTCGCCTCGCTGGTGTGCGGCTTCCTGGGCGAGGCCTATGGCTGGAAGTACGGCTTCGGTGCGGCCGGCATCGGCATGCTGGTGGGCCTGGCGATGTTCCTGTGGGGCCAGAAGTACCTGCACGGCCACGCCGAACCGCCGCAGCCGGCGACCCTCCGCCAGCGCGTGCTCGGCATCCGTCGCGAGTGGCTGATCTACGTGCTGGCGGTGCTGGCGGTGGTGCCGGTGGCGGCGTTGATGTGGGCCGCGGCCAACGGTGCGTTCGCGCTTGGTGGCGAAATCAGCCTGGCGCTGATGCTGATGATCGTGGTGCTCGGCGGCGTGCTGCTGTGGTTTGCCTGGTTCACCGGCACCCAATGCACGCCGGTGCAACGCCAGCAGATGATCGCGCTGATGGTGCTGATCTTCATGGCGCTGGTGTTCTTCACCCTGTATGAGCAGACCTACGGCTCATGGGTCACCTTCACCGACCGTCTGCTGACCAAGGACCTGGTGCCGGCACTGGTGATCCGCGACGGCACGCCGCTGCCATGGTCGATCGTGTCGCTGCTGCTGGCGCCGCTGGGCTTCGTGGTGGCCGCACGGCTGTCCGACCGCGACCCGGATTCCAATGCGCCACGCGTGCTGTTCGCACTGATCGTCGCCGCGATGCTGGTGATGCTGGTACGCGACTGCCTGGTGCTGCCGCAGACGGCCGGTTCACTGACCTACCTGGGCGCGTTGTTCCTGGTGCTGCTGGCGCCGCTGTTCGCGGCGTTGTGGGCATGGCTGGACAAGCGCCGGCTGGACCCCTCCAAGCCGGTGAAGTCCTCGTTCGGGCTGGTGTTCGGCGCGTTGTCGTTCGTGCCGCTGGCGCTGGCCGCCCAGCAGGTGGGCGCAACCGGGCAGATGGCCAGCGTGTGGTGGCTGGTGCTGGCCTACTTCGTGCTGGAAGTTGGCGAGATGTGCCTGTCGCCGGTGGGCCTGTCGGCGGTCACCCAGTTGGCGATGCCACGGGTGATGAGCCTGATGATGGGGACCTGGTTCCTGGCCACGGCGTTCTCCGAGACGCTGGCGGCCCTGTTCGGCAAGCTGGCGGCCATCGACGTGCCCGAAGGCGAGGTGATGAACATCGCCGAGGCTGCCGCGCGCTACGAACATCTGTTCTGGCTGCTGATGTGGATTGGCCTGGGCTGTGCGGTCGCCGCCCTGCTGGCCTCGCCCTTGCTCAAGCGGATGATGCACGGCGTACGCTGAGCTACGCAGGAGTGGGTTCGGTCATGAAGCCGATACCGCTTTGGGCAAAGCCAACGACAACCCCTCCCCAACCCTCCCCTTGCCTACGGCAAAGGGAGGGAGCGGTCCGTTGCACCTGACACGGCAGGCGCGGCCTCGGCTACGAAGCCGATACCGCTTCGGGTAAAGCCACCTGCCTGCGAAGGAAGCACACGGCGCCCGCACCCGTCATCAGAACGACGTCTGCACCTTGACGCCCGCCACGAACGCGCCGTCCACTTCCGTCACACCACCGGGGTGGCGCACGTACTGCAGGTTCGGGCGAATCGTCAGCCACGGCGCGACATGCACGCCGTAATACACCTCGGCGTTGTATTCGGCGTCCTGCAGCGGCTGATACAACGGATCGAGGTAATCCTCGACACCGTTCACCGCGTTCAACAACATCTGCCGACGACGCACCTCTGCATTGATATGGATCCGTGCCACGCCGATGCCCAGGTCATCCTGCGGACGGGCATCGAAGGGGCCGGCATAGACCAGGCCGACCTGCTGGTAGTTGTCCACCACATTGGTCGCCTTGTCATGCGCGGTGTAGGTGGCGAACACCCTCAGCCCACGCGTGGCATCGCCGCCACGGGCCGTGAGCTGCTGCTGCACCTCCACCCATGCGCCGTGCTTGCGGTCATGCGACCGGAACGGATTTCCCGTCACCGCCTGGGGCAACCCGTCCACGTCCTTGAAGACGTCATCGGCCCGCGCGGTGCTGTAGTAGTAGCCCAGCCGGTACTCGCCCGGCAGCGCCGCGGTCCCCAGCCGGGGGTGCCAGACCAGTTCGATGGGGACCAGCGTTCCGGCGCGCCCCTCCGTGCTGAAGGTGAAACCGCGTCGGCGGTCGAGGACCGAGGGATTCTGTTCATAGGCGCCCACCTGCACGAACCAATCCGGCGCGAAGCTGTAACGGACACGGGCCGCCCATTGGCTGACCGGCCAGTTGTACCAGATGCTCCCCGCCCAGTTGCCCACCTGCGAACCGCAGAAGGCCAGGTTCTGGAAGTCGCAGGGAAAGCTGTTGAAGTCCTCGCCTGGGCCAAAGCGCCCGAGCTTCACATCCAGAGCACCATCAAAGTAGGCCTGCTGGTACCAGAGCTGGGTAAGCCGCCAGGTCTGCCCTCGCCCCCAGATCTCCTGCATCGAACTGAGCTGCCCGGCACGCGGGTCGGCGATGCGCGCATTGGACAGATTCTCGCCGCTCCGCTCGGTGACGGTCACCTGCAACTGCGCCGTCTTCCAGCCGAACACCTTTTCCAGATCCAGATGCATGCCCAGCGCGAACTGGTCGCTGTAGCGCCCCACCTGGTCGTCGTTGTAGCCACCGTCAAGGTTGGTCGCCACCTCGCCGACATAATCGAGGTTGAAGTCGATACCGCGCGCCTGGAGCTCCGTGCGCTTGCCGCCCCAATCACCCAGCATCCACTTCGAATCAGACGCGAAGGCATCGGCCGCATGCGCCGAGCCGCACAAGGCCATTGAACACAACAAAAACGCGCCGCCCGCTGCAAGCGTTGGCGAACGGAGAGTGGGGACTTTGATCACGTGGCGACCTCCTCGGGTGGTTCTTGCCTCCGCGCATGGCGCGGCCCTCTCCAAGCCCCGCCTTACGGGCATAAGGATGCATGGAGACATGCATTGCTCTGTGAAATACGGCAAGGCAGCGGCCCGCGGCGTTACGCCCGGGGGCGAATCCGCGAAACCCGCGCACCAGGAACCCTTCCGTCCCGGCGGCACGGGTTGGCCGCGCAGCGATGTTAGGTTCGTGCCCACCGCGCACACGCGCGCCCTTGCAGGACGCATCGTTACGCTGGCCAATCCACCACTCGCGACATGCGGCACCCACGCGCGTGCGCCTCACTTTCCTGCAGGAACATCGTCGCCAAGCCTCGTTGAATCAATGGCATGCGAAATCAGATGCGGACAATCAGTGTCTGCCGGACAGCGGAAATGATCACCGCGCCCTTTTTAGGACATGCAGCGTTTCACCCTGTTCATTGCGCTGACATATCCGCGGCACACAGCACGCACCACCCACGACCTACAAGGCAGGATGACAGGAAGAACGATGCAACCGGCATGGAATCCGGGAACTCCGACCTACCAGCGCCTGGATGGCAGCGATCAACTGCCCGATTTTCGGCGCGCACTGTCTCCCTATCGCTGTGGACACCGGACACAATCGCAGGCCATGCCGCCGCCAACGGTCGCTGCCATCCGGTCAATTCGCCGACGCGCCCCGATTTTGAGTAGCGTGGTGATTTGTAGTTCAATCCCCAACGAGACGGAGATTGGAAATGAAGAAGCACTTTTCCGAAGAACAGATCATCAGCTTCCAGCGTGAGGCAGAGGCCGGCGTGGCGGTGAAAGAGGTGTGCCACCGACACGGGTTTAGTGAGGCGTCCTACTACCTGTGGCGCGGCAAGTTCAGCGGCATGAGCGTGCCGGAGGCCAAGCGGCTCAAGGATCTAGAGGCGGAGAATGCCCGACTGAAGAAGCTGCTATCCGAGCAGTTGTTGGAGAACGACGTCATCAAGGACGCTCTACGGAACAAGTGGTGAGTGCGCCGGCACACAGGACGCTGGTGCGGCATTTGATGGAGCACGGGCTCACGGAGAGGCGGGCACTGGCCGTGGTACGGATGAGCGCCAGCGCACTGCGCTATGCCCCGCGCCCCGATCGCAACATCGAACTTCGCGAGCGGCCCCTGCCGCTGGCACAGCGACACAAGTGCTACGGCGTGGGGATGATCTACCTGATGCTGCGGCAAGAACAGTGGCCGGTGAATTACAAGCGGGTGGAACGCTTGTATCAGGACGCCAAGTTGCAGGTGCGTCGGCGCAAGCGGAAGAGAGTGCTGCTGGGCGAGCGCCAACCGTTACTGCGGCCGGAGGCGGCCAATCAGGTCCAGTCAATGGACTTCGTGTTCGATCGCACCGCCGAGGGTCGTGTAATCAAGGCGCTGACTATCGTCGAAGATGCCACGCATGAGGCGGTAGCGATTAAGGTAAAGCGGGCGATCTCCGCCTATGGCGTGGCGCGGGTGCTGGACCGGCTCGCACTGACCCGAGGCCTGCCGCAAGTGATCCGGACCGACAACGGCAAGAAGTTCTGCGGCAAGGCAATGGTGGCGTAGGCCTACGAGCGAGGCGTGCAGTTGCGCTTGATCCCGCTAGGAAGGCCCAACCAGAACGCCTACATCGAGAGTTCCAACGGCCGCTTACCCGACGAATGCCTCAACGAGCACTGGTTTCCAACACTGCTGCACACACGTACCGAAATCGAAATCTGGCGACGGGAATACAACGAGGAGCGACCGAAGAGATCTTGGGAGGTCTGACACCGGCCGCTTATGCCCAATAACTCGCGGCCAAAGCCGCCACGATTAAATCTGGACTCTCTAAAGCCCCCCGTTACTGAAATCGGGAAGGGGACGCCGCATGTAATTCCAGGTGACCCATCACCCATTAACACCTGAAACCCAAAAGCTGAAAGCATTAACCACCTCAACAACAAGCACAGAAAAGCAGCGAAAGAGTTGAACCTTCGAAAAATCGAACTCTTTCCACCTATCTTTAAACGCGATGTCGATGGCGCCGCCTGCCTCCTGCCTTCCTGGAAACACACGTCATTCCCGACGCAAAATTTTCTAGAAAATAACGCATCGTCAGTTACAAAAGCCGATTGGCCTACCCTTATTTGTGCAATCTATTGGACTGCGAATGACATACCCCTTGGACCTCATGCAATTGTCGATATCAACCCTTCGCTCCATCACCTGCCGAACCGTCATTCCTGGATATTGAGCAGCGCCATCGAGATTACCTTCATTGTAATTTATGACACCACAATCAAACGCATCCTTCTTCCGCTGCACGACATCAGTATGACCCACGACCTCACTCTTCTGATAAGCCTGAATTGCCTTATATCCATTCGAGACATCGGGATTCCACCCTGTTACCACACAGGCGGCAAGCAGAGAACTCAATCCCACTACAATTAATACAAATGCGACCCTCATGGCGCCCCTCTCAACTTGATTAAAATCTGAATGACATCCGACAAAACCAAATCAGATAGCGCAAACGGCGCTACCACCGGGATCGCAACGACTGTCGTTACGCCAGAAGCCAGCTTCTGTGACTTGGTTCGATCGGTCGCTGTATTACCATCACTGCCATACCATCCCCATATCTGCCGCCCCTTCTTCCTCCTGAGACCAGCCCGGCGACACCACATTCCATTGATGGAAAACTCGGAGACACCTCAGGGCCAGAGTCGTTCTTTTCCTCAAACCCACACACTCGCATCGTGTAAAAATCGCCAAATACGTCTTTTCCCAACCTTCGTTTTGACTAGTGAAGAAATGGTATTCACCTCTCGCGCCGCGAAAATCGCCCACCACGGACGGCCATCCTGCAAACTATCAAAAGGCGTGACGATAGTCCTTAAAACGCCCTTCCCATACAGAAGCCAGAGCATCTCGGAAATATATTCATCCTTCAATGCTACGAGCATTTCGAAATATTCCCCTTCAAACTCACGCGGCCTTACCATCCGCCAAGACTTAAGAAATTCCTGATTAATACAATCCATAGATGGATCATCAGCACCAAGAGACTGAGAATGGACATGCGAGCCCAATATCCTTCACCTTTACATAATAAATATCCATTAAATCCGGACCAATGAGACACCCTCCCGATCCTTGCTCAGCCCATGCCACTAATGCAGCGACATGGGCCGCATCCGGGGTCATCATCTTCAGCCCCTGGTGCACGCGCTGTTGGTGATAGAAGGCGATTCAGCCACCGATCACCCACAAGGCGTGGGTCTGGCTTTCGAAGCGACTTCGATGCACGCACTGCTCCTTCAATGTCCGGATCACGCGCTCTACCATCCCGTTCTGTTGCGGACAGTGCAGCATGATGAACTCATGCTTCAGGCCGTAGCCGCCCACCAGGCGGGTGTAGTTGCGACTGGTGAATACCAGACCGCTGTCCGAGCGCAGTTCGAACGGCTCTCGCACACGGCCCAGTGCGCCGTAGCAGGTAATACGCACCTGCTCCAGGGCGGCGGACGCGGCGCTGGCCTTACCGGTCCGTGACAGATGCCAACCCAGCAGCTGCCGGGCATGGCAGTCGATCGCCAGCGCCAAGCTGAGCCATTGAGACAGAAATGCTTCTCACGGTAACCTTTCCAGAATTACTTAGGCGAAATAGCCCCCCACCCAACCGCACGTATAAATCTCAAAACCGCCCTGAGGGAGCAACCACACAACTTAATTGCAAAACCCCGTCGGCCGCCCTCTATTCGTACAATCTTCCGGACTACGAATCGCGTACCCTTTGGACTTCATGCAATTGCCGATACGAATCCTTCGCTCCATGACTTGCTGAGTCGTCATCCCCGGATATACAACATTACCATCAAGATTTCCCTCGTTATAATTCATGACGCCACACTCGAATGCATCCCTCTTTCGCTGAATAGAATCAGTCCGCCCTATCGTCTCGATCTTCTGATAGGCCTGAATCGCCTTATATCCGTTATAGACATCAGGATTCCACCTACTTACGACACAGGCCGTCAGCGAAAACCCCAGCCCAACAGAAACTAGTGCAACCAGAATTCTCACGGCAGCCTTCCCAGCCCAATCAAAACCTGCATCAGATCCGACGAAACCAAATCGGACAGCGCAAACGGCACAGCCACGGGGATGCAACGACTTTTGTTACGCCAGAAGCAAGCTCTAATGCTCTTTGCGTAACGCCTAGCACTCATAACCATCGCGGCCAAAGCCATAACTTATAGCTTCGGAGCGCTCATGCAATTCCAGGCGATTCATCACCTATTAACATCTGAAACCCCAAAACTTAAAACATTAACCACCGCAACAACAAGCACCGACAAAAGGCAGCAAAGGAGTCGGGCCTTCGAAAAATCGAACTCTTCCCACTCATTTTTAAACGCAATGTCGATGGCGCCACCCGCCAATAACTCAACTGCTTTCCTGGAAACACACGTCACTCTCGATGCAAATTTTCGAAGAAAAAACGCATTGTCAGTTACAAAAACCGGTTGGCCTGCCCTTACTGGTGCAGTTCACAGGATCGTCAATGATGTACCCCTTCGATTTCATACAATTGTCGATGCGAACTCTTCGCTCCATCACCTGTTGAATCGTCATTCCCGGATACTGCACTGAACCATCAAGAGATCCTTCGTTATAATTCAACACCCCACAATCAAGAGCATCTTTCCTTCGCTGGTTTGCATCAGTATGGCCTATTGCACCCTCTTTCTGGTACGCCTGAATTACCTTGTATCCATTAGAGGTATCAGCATTCCATCCACCCACGACGCAAGCCGTCAACAAAATCCCCAATCCAACAGGAGCAAGAAAGAATAGATTTCTCACGGCAGCCCTCCCAACCCGACCAAAACCTGAATAACATCCGACGAAATCAAGTCAGATAGCGCAAAGGGTGCAGCCACCGGAATGGCAATCACTGTCGTTACGCTAGAAGCCAATTTCTGCGACTTGGTTCTATCGACTGCTGTATTTCCATCATCACCATACCAGCCCCATATCTGCCCACCCAACAAATCATGCGTCCCAGCAAAAGCCTCCACCAACGTGTCGGAGAAGCTGCCCGACCCATAGGGAACGACCTTGTTAAATGGAAAATACCATGCCCCTTTCACGGGCTGGAACCCTCCTGTTGGCCCATGTATATCTTTGGATGCCTTTAAATCCCTTTCGAAAGAATCATATGTCGGATATTTATCGCTGCCTGTAAAAACATAGTTTCCATTATCATCAGCAATCAACTTATTATCACCATCACGACGACACCTATGATTATCCTTGCCACAGATTGCATCCGTATCTAAGCGCACGCCTCCCAACTTAACACCATCAAACGCGCCACTGTCATAGGAGACGTTATTGATGACCGTGCCATTTGCATCTATCACCATCCCCGGCGACTTCCGCGAGTTTGCCAGTGTCTCTTCGCGCATCGCGGTGGCAGCCAGTTGCAGAGTGCCTTGGGTGATGGCTGCGGCCGGGTCCGCCGACACGATATTGATGACTGTTTCAAGGAAACGTCGTTGGTACTGGAGCTTGTAGATCTCGTCGTACAACACGGTCTTTTCCTCCTCCGTCGTCGCCTGCTTGATCTGCTCCCGCAGTGCCGCTTGCTTTGCATCCGCATAGGCGTTAACCATGCCACGACTATTCTGCTGGAAGTTCTGAGTCACTTGCACCTGAATATTCAGTTCCTTCATCACCGTGTCGGCATCGAACCTATCACTCAGGTAGCTGTTGGAACGTCAACCTTAGATGGGCGGACGCCATCCTTTCCGCGTACCACACAAGTACGGCTTTCGCCGAAGTCTCCAAGCCACTTGAAAAACAAAGATTCGAGAATCGAAAGCTGATCACCTCAGAAACGTCTCGATACATCCAGTGATCGAGCTGTGGATTAAACTCCACCCCGCTCGGCGTCCGCGCCTTACTCGGGATCGATAGAGGGGCCACGACACTATTACGTTTAGCCTTACTCATCACTATGCCCATCTGCAACAATTCTTTTCTGCATTGCGAGTGAAGCTTCTCTCGCCTTTCTACGAATGTGACGCCTGGTGTATACAGCTGCATGGCCGGACGTCGACGACCATCCCATCAGATAGCTTCGGTACTTTTGCTCCTCCGCCGACGTCACTCTCGCCGTATCCATCTGCCTAGAAAACATGTCATTCCACGTATGTCGGAGAAGGTGTGGTGAAAGATTCTTTGGCAAATCTGGACACGCGGTGCGCAGCACCTCAAATACCTTCTCCGCAGCAGCAACAGTGAGCGGCTTTCCGCTTCGGCTCGCCGCGAACAGAAAGCTGTGCGCCCTTGACTTCGGCAAACCCGATCGATGCTCAAGAATGTACGCATTGGTTTGAACAAGGAGATTTTCCTGCAGTTGAAGAACCCTTGCTCGAGTTTTGGTTTGGGGTTGATTTCGCCTAGGATCCTCTGGGTCATCCGCGCGCCGATGGATTGTGACTTCGCCTAATCGGCTGTCGATATCTGAGTTGCGCACCCCAAGCGCCTCTCCAATCCTCAATCCAAGATTCAACAGCCACCGCACCAGAAGCGCATTCCGATAGCGAGTGTGCTCATCGCGCCACGGGTTGTCGGCGCAGGCAGGATCGGTCACTCGCAGCAGCTCTTGCACCTGCCTGTCGGATAGCCCCTCCCGCTCAACTCCGATGCCGGCTGCCGGCGAGCAGCGCATCCGACTATCCAATGCCCTGAACGTGATCTCCGTAGCGCTCTGAAGGCGGGCAAGGAATGCGTTCGACGCGCCATTTCGGCTTCGACGATCATCTGCCAGCCAAGCAAGGTAGCTACGGATATACAACAGACGCGTGGACGCAACCTGAGGGGCCACTTCCTTTAAGCGTTGTCCAGGAGGCCTGGTGCGCACGGCCTCCTTTGCTAGGGCTGGCTTCTTGCTTTGAGTGCAAGAGACAGTCGTCCTGGAGCCGAGCTCCGCCAACGGTTGCCGGCTACTACGTATGAGCCCCTCAACCTCAGCA
This sequence comes from Stenotrophomonas sp. ATCM1_4, assembly GCF_004348115.1. Lineage (GTDB taxonomy): Bacteria > Pseudomonadota > Gammaproteobacteria > Xanthomonadales > Xanthomonadaceae > Stenotrophomonas > Stenotrophomonas capsici. The sequence goes on from NZ_QPFB01000001.1 coordinate 2,518,585, forward strand.
ACCGAAAGAAGTTCTCCATACTCCAGACGACTGTCGATGTCGATCCGACGTGCAGCCAAGAAATGTTCAAGAACCACGATCGCACGCAGCACGTTGCTGATCGTGTTAGTTGAGAGATTTCTACCGCGAACCTGAGTCAGCGCAAACACGGTGGGGCGAAAGAGCGGGCATCCATGCTCATCCAGCAGTACCGGAAAGCGTTCGCCAGAGGCGAACACGACGATCCGAACACGAAATGCCGGCTCCATCGTTTACATCCTCTACTGCTAGAAGATTGGACTCAGACTAGCAAGAAGCAAAAATCTCCGCGTAAACAGAAAAACCCCAGCAAGTACAATGACTTACTGGGGTTTGTTTGCATCGCTGCACTATTAAAAATTAGAACGGAATATCGTCGTCGGCAAAATCGTCCATCGGCGGCGCCGACTGCTGGGCCGGTGCCGGGCGCTGCTGCTGGCGCTGGCCGCCGCCGTAACCGCCGCCCTGGTCCTGGTTGCCGTAGCCGCCACCGCCCTGCTGGCGTGGGGCCGACTGGCGCTGCGGGCGATCGCCACCGAAGTTGCCGCCGCCACCGCCGCCGCCTTCACCACGGCCGCCGAGCATCTGCATCTCGTTGGCGACGATGTCGGTGGAGTACTTCTCCACGCCATCCTGGCCGGTGTACTTGTCGTAGCGCAGCTCGCCTTCGACGTAGACCTGCGAACCCTTGCGCAGGTATTCACCGGCGATCTCGCCGAGCTTGCCGAAGAACACCACGCGGTGCCATTCGGTGCGCTCCTGGTTGTTGCCATCGCGGTCCTTGCGGACGCTGGTGGTGGCAAGGCTCACGCGGGTGATGGCCATGCCGGCCTGGGTGTACTTGGTGTCCGGGTCGTTGCCGAGGTTGCCGACCAGGATGACTTTATTGATGCCGCGGGCCATAGGATTGTTTCTTCCGTTGGGAGCCAGGATCCGCGCCGACGGTGCTGCGGCCGGCGCAAAGGGGTCCTGACAAGGGGACTGGGGGATGCGTAACGCGGGATGTTAACACCGCGGCCCGCGTTCACCCGCGCTCGCGATCAATCCTCGGCCTCGGCCGACACGCTGCCGAGGTAATCGCGCAGGTCCTGCGGCCATTGGGCGATGGAGCGGGCAAAACCGGCCTCGTCGCCGGCGAACAGCAGGCGGCTGGCCTCCTCGAAGCCCGGCATGTCCCCGGCCAGGGTGGACATGGCCTTGTAACGGGCCTCCGGTGAGGCCGGGAGACCCTGCTCCTGCTCGCGCCGGCGGGCTTCATCCACCAGCCGGCGCAACGCCTGCGAGGCCCCGCCGCGTTGGCTGGCCAGCCATTCCCAATGCCGCGGCAGCAGGGTCACCTCGCGGGCCACCACGCCCAGCCGGGGACGACCGCGTTCACGTGGGGCGGCAGCCTCCTGCGGCGCGGCCAGCGCAGGTGCCAGACGGGCCTGCAGGCGCTCCAGCACCTGAGCCAGCCCACCACGCAGGTCCAGGTCAACCGTTTCCCCGGAGCCATCGTTGAGCAGCAGCAATGGCCGTCCATCGGCCCCCACGCCAACGCGCGCCACGGCCTCGGCCACCACCTGCTGCAGCGGCCCCCTCGCCAGCAGCTGGTGCCCCTCGAACAGGGCGTGCGGCGCGTTCAGCGGATCGTTCATAGCACCTCTATTTTAATCCGGGTAATATCTACAGCTGAATTACACCCGGGCAATATTGCCACATCTTCGAGAATCCCTCATGGACAAACAAACCCGCCGTCAGCAAAGCGCCGACTACAAGCGGCAGGAAGTACAAAGCGGCATCTACCAGATCCACTGCACCGCCACCGATACGCGCTGGGCAGGCATCGCCCTGAACCTGTCCGCGATCCGCAACCGGCTGTGGTTCGGCCTGCGCCAGGGCAGCCATCCGCACCGGCAACTGCAGCAGGCCTGGGCCACGCACGGTGCCGACGCATTCCAGTGGGAGCCGATCCTTGCGTTGGAAGAAGACCCGGAGCGGCTGGATTTCGAGCGCGACCGCCTGCTGCGTGACGCGTTGGAACAGCACTGCCTGCAGAGCGGCGCAACGCCATTGCGTTGAGCGCCCGCATGGCCGGTGGCGGCAACGCATTTGCATGGCATGATGCCCGGCGACCTCTTCCCGCGGCACATGATGACCATCAAAGGCAAAGCCACCTCCCTGGATATCGCACACATGGCCGGCGTCTCGCAGCCGACCGTGTCGCGTGCCCTGCGTGGCAGCCCGATGGTGAACGCCGAGACGCGCAAGCGCATCCTGGAGATCGCGCGCCAGCTGAACTACAAGGTCGACAAGAACGCTTCCAGCCTGCGCTGCCAGCAATCCGGCACGCTGGCGCTGCTGTTCTTCGAGGACCCCACCCCGGACGATTCGCTGATCAACCCGTTCTTCCACTCGATGCTGGGTTCGATCACCCGTGCCTGCGCGCTGCATGGGCATGACCTGCTGGTGTCCTTCCAGCAGCTGTCCAGCGACTGGCATGCCGACTTCGAGGACAGCAACAAGGCCGACGGCATCATCCTGCTCGGCTACGGTGATTACCACGAGTCGGTGGAACGGCTGGAGCGGCTGGTCGAACAGGGCACGCACTTCGTCCGCTGGGGCGCGGCGCTGCCGGGCCAACCCGGGGTATCGGTGGGCAGTGACAACTTCCAGGGCGGGTTCGACATCACCACCCACCTGCTCGACCAGGGCTGCCGGCGCATTGCCTTCCTGGGCCATGCCGACAGCCATTACCCGGAGTTCGCCGAGCGTTACCGCGGCCATGCCGAAGCCCTGCGCGCGCGCGGGCTGACGCCGGAGGCCGCGCTGCAGCACGATGCCATCACCACCGAGGATTCCGGCCATAACGCCTGCCTGGCCCTGCTGGACCGCGGCGAGCGTTTCGACGCGGTCTGCGCCGCCAGCGACCTGATCGCCATCGGCGCGCTGCGTACGCTGCGCGAGCGCGGCCTGCGCGTGCCGGACGACGTGGCGGTGACCGGGTTCGACGATATTCCGCTGGCCGGTTCGGTATCGCCGGCGTTGACCACGGTGCAACAGGACACCAAGCAGGCCGGCCAGTTGCTGGTGGAAAAACTGCTGGGGCTGATCGCGCGCGAGCCGGTGGAGGGCATCAACATCCCGGTGAAGCTGGTGGTGCGGGAATCGTCGCGCCGACAAGCCTTGTAGAAGCGGCTTCCGTGGCGATGCCGAGAGCGAAGAAGCCAGTACCCTGGCCGTAGTTGCTGTTTTCCCCTGGGGCTGACGACGTGGTCGGCTTCGCGGCTGAAGCCGTTCCTACCCAGGCACGTTGGTCAACTGAAGTCCTTGAGGATCTCCTGCAAGCCAGCCGGCGAGATCTCGAAGCCCAGCGAAGTACCGGGATTGACCACCACGCCATAACCGCCCGGTACGCGGCGCAGTACTTCGAACATCAACATGCGGATGTTGTGCGGCGCCTGCTGGGTGTGGAAACCGACGCGCGACATGTCGGTGAATACCGCCACATGCAGGACGCCCTGCTTGTCGAACAGCAACGGGTCGAAGCCACTGCCGTCGGGCGTGACCAGGCTGCCGGTGAGCAGCACGACTTCCGAGGCGACAAACGCCTGCATGAAGGCCTTGATCGGCAGCTTGCCGTCCATCGCGGTCTGCAGCAGCGTTTCGATGGGGGTCTGCGGGGAAAGCTCGTTCATGGGTACTGCGTGGGGATGCGGGGATGTGGATTGTAGCGGGTGGCTGGTTGCAGCGACCCTCTCCCCAACCCCTCTCCCGCTTGCGGGAGAGGGGCTTTGGTTGGTCAGCGCTTCAGGTGTTGGTTGCGGGCCTGCTGGTCGGCCATTGCGGCATCCAGCTGTGCTTTCAACTCGGCCTGCTGTACCTCGCCTTCCAGCACGAACACCTTGATGCCATGGGCCGGCACGTCGGTCTTCAAGGTGCGCCGCACGGTCAACGTGCCGCCGTCCAACGCGTCGCGCCATTGTCCGGCCTGCAGGTAGCGGCTCACCTCGAACGCCTGCGCCGTGTCCCCCTTGTTGAGCAGCACCAGCGCGGTCTGCGCGGTGTCGCCCTGTTGCAGCACGCGGAAGAACACCGCCTGGTCGCCCTGCAGGCGTTCGTTGACCTGCAGGCCGCGCTGCAGCGCCGGGGTGGCCTGGCGCAGCCGCGCGATGCGCTGCAGGGGGCCGAAGATCGGGCTCTGCGGCGCATGGGCAATGCGCTCCTGGCCGAAGTAGGCGCGGTTGCCGGCGTGCTCGGCGCGGCCACGCATGAAGCCGGTCTCCGAGCCGTAGTACAGCACCGGGATGCCGCGTGCGGTGAACAGCCAGTTGTGCGCGTCGATGAACCCGGCATCGGTCGCGTCCAGGCGCGCCATGTCGTGGTTGTCGTAGAAGCTCATCAGCTCGTACGGATTGGCGTACGGCCCGCCGGTCAGGTGCAACGGTTCGGACAGGGCCTCGAAGCCCTTCTGCTCCTTGCCGAATACCGCCGACATCGCGCCGCGTAGCGGGAAATCCAGCACGCTGACATTGGCGTTGCCTGGCCAGGTGTGCTCGGCGATCTTGCTGGCGTCGTAGTCGAAGGCTTCGCCGAACATGAACATGCCCGGGTGCTGCGCGCGGATGCGCTGCACGAACGCGTGCCACCACGGGTGCGGCAGCCAGCCGATGGTGTCGATGCGCAGCGCGTCCACGCCCTGCCCCGTCCATTGCAGGTAGGCACCGACCAGGTAGTCCATCACCGCCGGGTTGTGCTCGTTGAAGTCGGACAGCTCGGCCAGGTTGCCATCGAAGATCGAGCCCTTGCTGCCATCGACCGGGCCGATGTTGTTGTAGAACGCATGCAGCCGGTTGTGCGTGGGGTCGAGCTTGTCCGGCGGCAGGTTCTGGTGGTCGGCGATCAACCGGCCATCCTTGTCGAAGATCTGGCCGAACTGCGGCTGGGCGGTCGGCTTGGTCCAGGCCGGCGAGCCATGGTTGCCGACGATGTCCAGCACCACCTTCAGCCCGGCACCGTGCAGGCCCTGGGTCAGGCCGGCGAAGTCCAGGCCGGCACTGGGCAGGTGTTCGTCCAGTCTGTAGAAGTTCACGCCCCAGTAGCCGTGGTAGCCGGTCTTGCCCCGGTCGGTCAGCGTGCTGGTGCAGCTGATCGGCTTGCTGCCGGTGAAGGCCTGGTCCGGGTTGTCGACGATCGGGGTGATCCACACCGCGCCGAAGCCGAGCCCGCGGATGTAGCCGGCATTGTCGAGCAGGCCCTTGAAGTCACCGCCGAGGTAGCCGATGTTGCCGTCGATCTTGTCCGGGCACGGCACCGGGATGTCGAAGGTGCGGTGCGCGCCGCCCTGGTCACGGTGGTCGTTGGCGGTGTCGCCGTTGACGAAGCGGTCGGTGACCACGAAGTACACCGCATCGCTGGCGAAGGGCTCGGACGTACCCACGTAGTCCGGCCGCGCGGCCAGGACGGGAGCGGCGGCCAGCGCCAACGAGACTGCCACCGACAAACGCATGCGCATCACACCACCTCCGGTTGCGACGGAACCCGCAGCACGCACAGGCCGGCGACGAACAGGCTGCAGCCGCCCAGCACCAGCACATGCATCGGCACGCCGCCCAGCCAGCTGCGCAGGGCAAAGCCCAGCGCACTGGCCGCGACCAGCTGCGGGATCACGATGAAGAAATTGAAGATGCCCATGTACACGCCCATCTTGGTGGACGGCACGCTGTCGGACAGCAGGGCGTACGGCAGCGACAGGATCGAGGCCCATGCAAAGCCGACGCCGACCATCGACAGCAGCAGCCACGCCGGGTCGCTGATGAACATCAGCGAGACCAGGCCCAGCCCTCCCAGCCACAGGTTGACCAGGTGGCTCCAGCGCAGGCCCATCACCCGCACCATCAGCGGGATCACCAGCGCGGCCAGCGCGGCGAAGCCGTTGTAGGCACCGAACAGCACGCCCACCCAGTTGGCCCCTTCGTTGTAGGCCGCCGATTGCGGGTCGGTGGAGCCGAAATGGGTGCCGGCGACTGCGGCGGTGGTGTAGATCCACATCGCGAACAGGGCGAACCACGAGAAGAACTGCACCCAGGCCAGCCGACGCATGGTGGTGGGCATGGTGCGCAGGTCGCCGACGATGGTGGCCAGCATGTGCGTGCCCGGCAGCATCCGGGCCACGCCCAGCAGCAGGCCATAGGCCGCGCACAGGCCGGCCAGCACGTACAGCATGCGGTCGCCCTGCCGCCAGGCGATCAATGCCGCCAGCAACACGCCCAGCCCCAGCCAGCCGAGGATGTGGTTCCCGCGCGGCGGGCCGATCACCGGCGCGGCCGCATGCAGCGGCGAGGGTTCGGCATCGTCGAAACCGGCCAGCTCGGCCGGCGAGTACTCACGGGTGCTGACCACCGTCCAGGTGATCGCGGCCAGCAGCACGGCGGCACCGAAGTAGAACGCATAGCGCACGGTGTCCGGCACCTGCCCCGGCGCGGCGGTGTTGGCCACGCCGAAGTGGGCCAGCAGGTACGGCAGGAAGCTGGCGACGATGGCCCCCACGCCGATGAAGAAACTCTGCATCGCGTAGCCGCTGGGACGCTGCCGCGGCGAAAGCTGGTCGCCGACGAAGGCGCGGAACGGCTCCATCGACACGTTTATCGAGGCATCCAGCACCCACAGCGTGCCGGCCGCGATCCACAGCGTCGGTGAATTGGGCATCACCAGCAGGGCCAGCGTGGTCAGCACCGCGCCGATCATGAAGAACGGGCGGCGGCGTCCCCAGCGCGTCCAGGTGCGGTCGGACAGGTAGCCGATCACCGGCTGTACCAGCAAGCCAGTCAGCGGCGCGGCGATCCAGAGCCCCGGCACTGCCTCCATCGAGGCCCCCAGGGTCTCGAAGATGCGGCTGGCATTGGCGTTCTGCAGTGCAAAGCCGAACTGGATGCCCAGGAAGCCGAAGCACATGTTCCAGATCTGCCAGAACGACAATTGCGGTTTGCTTTTCATCAAGCGGTTCCCCCCTCCGGGAATCACGGATGCGATGTACGGGCGCCGTTGCGCCGGGCCATGGTAGAGGCGTGGTGGCGGATGCGCACCGCCGGTGCATACGTATTCAGTGCCCCTGCCGGCCATGACGCCCTGCACCAACTGGAATAGTGGTGGCACCTGCTTCCCGTTCCTGCACCCCGGAGTTGATACCCGACATGGCACCGCCACGCCCGTCCTCCCGCCTGTTCCGCCTGAAACTCGCCTTCACCCTGCTGCTGGCCGGCCTGCCCGCCGCACACGCGGCCGAACTGGCCCGCGTCAGCTCGCCCGGCGACGTACTCACCGTCACCCTCGAATCGCAGCATGAAGGGCGCCTGGCCTACCGGGTGGAGCGCAACGGTGAGGCGGTGATCGCGCCCTCGCGGCTGGGCTTCCTGCTCGACAGCGGCCGGCTGGAGCGCAACCTGGCACTGACCGGGCAGGCGCGCCGCAGCGTCGACGAAACCTGGGAGCAACCCTGGGGCGAACGCCGCCTCACCCGCAACCACTACAACGAACTGCGCGCCAGCTTCACCGAGAAGGCCCCCTCGGGCGTCGCTCACGGGCGCCGCTTCGACGTGGTGTTCCGCGTCTACGACGATGGCGTGGGCTTCCGCTACGAGTTCCCGCAGCAACCGGCGATGCAGCAGGCACGGATCAACGCCGAGCTGACCGAATTCGCCCCGGCGCGACCGGCCACGGCCTGGTGGATCCCCGCCTTCGAGTGGAACCGCGAGGAGTACCTGTACCACCGCACCCCGCTCAACCAGATCGGTACCGCGCAGACCCCGCTCACACTGCGCAGCGACAACGGCCTGCACCTGTCCATCCACGAAGCCGCGCTGGTCGACTACGCGGGCATGAACCTGGCCCGTGGCGATGGCGACGTGCTGCGCGCTGCGCTGACCCCGTCCAGCAACGGCGCGCCGGTGGTCCGCGCACTGCCGTTCAACACCCCGTGGCGCACGCTCCAGGTCGGCGAGAAGGCCGGTGACCTGGTCGAATCCAGCCTGATCCTCAACCTCAACGAGCCCAATGCCATCGGCGACGTGAGCTGGTTCACGCCGGCCAAGTACGTCGGTGTCTGGTGGTCGCTGCACCTGGAAACCGAAACCTGGGCGACCGGCCCGAAGCACGGTGCCACCGCCGCCAACACCCGTCGTTACATCGATTTCGCCGCCGCCAATGGCTTCCGTGGCGTGCTGGTCGAAGGCTGGAACCCGGGCTGGGACGGGGACTGGTTCGCCAACGGCTGGGGCTTCGACTTCACCCGCCCCACCGCCGACTTCGACCTGCCGGGCCTGGCGCGCTACGGCGCGGACAAGGGCGTGCACCTGATCGGCCACCACGAAACCGCCTGCGCGGTCAGCCACTACGAGCGCCAACTGCCGGCCGCGCTGGACCTGTATGCGCGCAATGGCGTTGACGTGGTCAAGACCGGTTACGTCTGCGACGCCGGCGACATCCAGCGCCAGGACAGGGCCAGTGGCCCGGTGGTGCGCGAGTGGCACGAAGGCCAGTGGATGAGCAACCACAACCTGCGCGTGCTCAGGCAGGCCGCAGACAGGCACATCGCGATCAACTCGCACGAGCCGATCAAGGACACCGGCCTGCGCCGTACCTGGCCCAACTGGGTCTCGCGCGAGGGCGCGCGCGGCATGGAATTCAATGCCTGGGGCAACCCGCCGAACCCGCCCGGCCACGAGGCCACGCTGGTGTTCACCCGCATGCTCGGCGGGCCGATGGACTACACCCCCGGCATCGTCAGCCTGAAGGGCCGCAACGGCCTGCCACTGCGCAGCACCCTGGCCAAGCAGCTGGCGCTGTACGTGGTGCTGTACAGCCCGATCCAGATGGTGGCCGACCTGCCCGAGCATTACGCCCAGCACCCGGACGCCTTCCAGTTCATCAAGGACGTGGCGGTCGACTGGGAACAGAGCCACGTGCTCAACGGCGAGGTAGGCCAGTACGTGACGCTGGCGCGCAAGGCACGCGGCTCGGAGGAATGGTTCATCGGCAGCGTCGGTGACGAGCAACCGCATTCCCTGCAGGCCTCGCTGTCGTTCCTGGATCCCAAGCGCCGCTACCGCGCCGAGATCTACCGCGACGGCGACGGTGCCAACTGGGAGACCCGGCCATTTGCCTTCGTCCGCGAGACCCGCGAAGTGCGCAGCAGTGACAGCCTGGCCCTGCCGCTGGGCGCCGGCGGTGGCGCGGCGGTGCGGCTGGTGCCGCTGGACTGACCCGCGACGCCCCGCAGGAACGGCCCCGGCCGCGTGGCTGGCCAGACCGATCCGCAAGGACGGAGCGCAACTTCAGATGCCCGGTGGCGGCGTTGGCAATGGCTTCGCGGCCGGGGCCGCGCCTGCGGGCATCGCTCGCCTGCCGGAAGCGTTTTCACCGCCATTCCACCACCGCAAAACCCATTGAATACGTATGCAGGGCGATTCCGTGACGTTGCCCGCTGATTACCATGCGAGACATGTCGCAGGCAGCCCCATCGCACCGCCGACACGTGCACGGAGACCACTCCGGCATGCAGAAAAAAACAATCCGACGACATTACCTGGGAGGGGAGAATGTTGAACACCAAGCGCAACCTGTTGAGCGCGGCGCTCGCGTCCGCCATCGCACTGACCGCCACCGGCGTACAGGCGCAAACCGCCGACGAAACCGCCAAGAAGGCCGACGCCACCGACCTGGACACGGTCACCGTCACCGGCATCCGCCGCGGCATCGAGAGCGCCATCTCGGTCAAGCGTGATTCCACCTCGATCGTGGAAGCCATCTCGGCCGAGGACATCGGCAAGCTGCCGGACGTGAGCATCGCCGAATCGATCGCCCGCCTGCCCGGCCTGGCCGCCCAGCGCGTCGCCGGCCGCGCCCAGGTCATCAGCGTGCGCGGCCTGTCGCCCGACTTCGCCACCACGCTGCTCAACGGGCGCGAGATGGTCAGCACCGGCGACAACCGCAGCGTCGAGTTCGACCAGTACCCGTCGGAACTGATCAGCGGCGTCACCGTCTACAAGACCCCGGACTCGGGCCTGGTCGGCCAGGGCCTGTCCGGCACGCTGGACATGCAGACCGTGCGCCCGCTCAGCTACGGTGACCGCGTGATCGCCATCAGCGGCCGCTACCAGAAGAACTCGCTGGGCGAAGCCGCCGGCGAAGACCCGTATGGCAACCGCATCAATGCCAGCTTCGTCGACAAGTTCGCCGACGACACCATCGGCCTGGCGATCGGTTACTCCCACTCGGAGATGTCCAAGCAGGAGAACCAGGTCGGCCTGTACGAGCCGTGGCAGGCGCTGGGGGGCGATGACTGGCGCCCGGGCGTCGCCGCCGGCACCTACTATTCCGACGGCATCAAGGCACTGCGCCGCACCGGCCACTCCAAGCGCGACGGCGTGATGGCTACCCTGCAGTTCCGTCCCAACAACACCTGGACGAGCACGCTGGACGCCTTCTACACCAAGGCCAAGGAGTACGACACCGCCAACCAGCTGGAAATCCACCTGGGCGACTACAACGGCGGCTACGGCCGGCTGGATGTCACCGACGTGGTGGTCAACGACAACGGCAGCTTCGTCAGCGGCACCGCGCACAACGTCTACCCGCTGGTGCGCGGCATGTACAACCACCGCGAAGACAGCATCAAGGCACTGGGCTGGAACAACGAGTTCAACTTCGAGCGCGTGCGCGTGGTGGCCGACGTCAGCTGGTCCAAGGCCGAGCGCGACGAGATCAACCTGGAGAACAACCTGCAGCTGTTGCCGGCACCACAGCTGGATTCGGTCAAGCTCAACTTCGGTGGCGGCAGCTTCCCGCAGTTTACCCCGGGCATGGACTACTCCGACTACAGCAAGCTGTACCTGACCAACACCATCTATGGCTCGGGCTACGGCAAGACCCCGCACGTGGACGACGAGCTGAAGGGCGTCAAGCTGATGGCGACCTTCCCGGTGCCGGACGGCTTCAACTGGTTCTCCGACTTCGACGTGGGCGTGAACTACGCCGACCGCAGCAAGAACAAGACCCAGGCCGAAGGCAACATCAACCTCGGCGCGCAGGGCATCACCAGCATCGCCGGCGACCTGCAGTACAAGCCGGTCAACCTGGGCTTTGCCGGTGCCGGCTACATCCCGGCCTGGAACGTGCCCGCCGCCGTGGCACGCTACATGGTGTTCAACCCGACCACCACCGAGAGCTACCTGATCCCGAAGCAGTGGACGGTGGACGAGGAGATCACCACCACCTTCCTGCGTGCCAACATCAGCACCCAGATCGGCTCGATCCCGGTGCGCGGCAACGTCGGCATCCAGGCCCAGCACGTGCGCCAGTCCTCCAGCTCGAACTACTGGGATGGCGGCCAGCCGGTCGGCAGCCAGGTCATCCCGATCAACGAAGGCAAGAGCTACCTCGACTTCCTGCCGAGCCTGAACCTGGCCTTCGAACTGCCGGCCGAGAACACCGTGCGCTTCGCCCTGGCCCGCCAGGTCGCACGCCCGCGCGTGGATGAGCTGCGCGCGTCGATGGAATTCGGCGTGGACACCAACAACGGCAAGCCCGGCGCCAGCGGCGGCAACCCGAACCTGGACCCGTGGGTGGCCAACGCGGTCGACCTGTCCTGGGAGAAGTACTTCGGCAACAAGGCCTACGTGGCTGCCGCGGTGTTCTACAAGGACCTGAAGACCTACATCTACACCGAGAAGCGCGACGGCTACGACTTCACCCAGCAGGTCGATGCCTGGCTGGAAGCCAACGCCATTTCGCTGCCGCCGGGCGTGGTGGTCGACAAGACCGGCACCTACACCGCGCCGTTCAACGGCAATGGTGGCAGCCTGCGCGGCGCCGAGCTGACCGCCTCGCTGCCGCTGGACCTGTTCTTCGAAGGCCTGCGCGGCTTCGGCGTAGTCGCCAGCGCCAGCTTCAACGACAGCAACATCACCATTCCACCGGACCCGGGCACCACCTCCAGCGTCGGCTCCGAGCCGATCATGCTACCGGGCCTGTCCAAGCGCGTGTACAACTTCACCGCCTACTACGAGAACAGTGGCTTCGAAGTGCGCCTGAACCAGCGCAAGCGCTCGGACTTCATCGGTGAGATCGGCAACTTCAACGGCAACCGCACCCTGCGTTACGTCAAGGGCGAGGACGTGCTGGATGCGCAGGTGGGCTACAGCTTCGGCGACGGCACGATGTTCAAGGGCCTGAGCCTGTTCCTGCAGGCCAGCAACCTGACCAACTCCAAGTACGAGACCTATGCCGGCAGCAAGGACCGTCCGCTGGAAACCGTGGAATGGGGCCGCACCTACCAGGTCGGCGTGAACTACAAGTTCTAAGCCGTTCTTGCCGGAAACACAGTCAAGGCCCGCTGCGTCTGCAGCGGGCCTTCTGCGTTGGTGGCAACGATGTCGTGGCGGGTTACCGGGATGCCGTGGTGGGGTACCGAGGAAGTGTTTCCGACCTGGCGGGAGTGCTGTCGAGGAGCAACCTGCTGGCACTGCACTGGTGCTGGTGCAGCAGCGGCGAACTCTGCCTGGGAAGTTGTGCCCTGATCTCCCCACAGGTGGGAATCACTTTGGCTTTGGCTTTTACTTTTGCTCTGCTCTGGCCTTGGCTTCGGCTTCGGCTTCGGCTTCGGCTTCGGCTTCGGCTTTCGATTCAGCATTGGCCTTGGTCATTCCCTTCTCCCGCTTGCGGGGGAAGGTGCCCGGAGGGCGGATGGGGGAGCTTTGGCTTGGCTTCAACGTTGGATTGCAGCCAAGAGCACCCTCACCCCAACCCCTCTCCCGTGAACGGGAGAGGGGCTTAAGCCACAGCAAAAGCCAAGCCAAAGCCACAGTAAAAGAAAAGGCGGAGATGCCATCTCCGCCTGCATGAAAGAGAGAAACGGGAACTCAGCTGCGACGTGCGCAGTACACCGCGTTTCCAGGCAGTACCAGTTCGCCAGCTTCCAGCGCACCGGCCACTGGACCCGGCAGCGCCAAGGCCTGCCACTCCCCGGCCGGCAGCGCATGCCGCACCGTATCCCCTGACAGATTGAACGCCAGCAGCAAGGTCTCATCACCCGCCTGACGTTCGAACAACAACACCGGCTCAGTGCTGCCCAGGAAGCGGATCGTCCCCTCCACCAACGCCGGATGCGCCTTGCGCCAGCGCAGGAAGTTGCGGAAGGCATGCAGTGTCGAATCACCGTCCGCTTCCTGCGCCTGCACTGACAGCGCGCGGTGCTCGGCCGGAATCGGCAACCACGGTTTGCCCTGGGTGAAGCCGGCCAGGGCCTGGTCCGTCCACGGCATCGGCGTGCGGCAGCCGTCGCGGCCCTTGAAGTTCGGCCAGAAGGTGATGCCGTACGGGTCCTGCAGCGCCTCGAACGGCACGTCCGCCTCGCCCAGCCCCAGCTCCTCGCCCTGGTAGATGCAGACCGAGCCACGCAGCGAGCACACCAGCGCGACCAGCATCCTGGCCAGCTGCGGATTGGCCGGGTGGCCGCCCCAACGCGTCACTGCGCGCTGCACGTCGTGGTTGGACACCGCCCAGCACGGCCAGCCGTCGCGCATGGTCGCTTCCAGCTTTTCCACGGTGCTGCGGATGTACTCCACGCTGTAGTCGTCCACCAGCAGCTCGAAGCTGTAGCCCATGTGCAAGCGGCCCGGCGCGGTGTACTCGGCGGTGGTGGCCAGCGAATCCTCCGAGGAGATCTCGCCCAGCGTCACCGCGCCCGGGTACTGGTCCAGCAACGCGCGCAGGCGCTCCAGGAAGCCGATGTTCTCCGGGCGGGTGTTGTTGTAGTAGTGGTACTGGAAGGCGTATGGGTTGTCCGGGCTGAAGCCGCGGCCAACGCGCTGGTCTTCCGGCTTGGGCGGGTTGTCGCGCAGCTGCGCGTCGTGGAAGCAGAAGTTGATGGAATCCAGGCGGAACCCGTCCACGCCCCGGTCCAGCCAGAACTTCACGTAGTCCAGCGTCGCCTGCTGCACCGCCGGATTATGGAAATCCAGGTCCGGCTGCGAGGACAGGAAGTTGTGCAGGTAGTACTGGCGGCGGCGCGGTTCCCAGCGCCAGGCCACGCCGCCGAAGATCGACAGCCAGTTGTTCGGCGGCGTGCCGTCCTCGCGCGCGTCGGCCCACACGTACCAGTCGGCCTTGGGGTTGTCGCGGCTCTCGCGGCTTTCCTTGAACCAGGCGTGCTCCACCGAGGTGTGGCTGAACACCTGGTCGATCATCACCTTCAGGCCCAGCGCATGCGCCTTGGCCAGCAGGCGGTCGAAGTCGGCCAGGTTGCCGAACAACGGGTCGACGTCACGCTGGTCGGCGATGTCGTAGCCGAAATCGGCCATCGGCGACTTGAAGAACGGCGAGACCCAGATCGCATCCACGCCCAGCGAGGCGATGTAGTCCAGGCGCTCGATGATGCCCGGCAGGTCGCCCACGCCATCCCCATCGGTATCCAGGTAACTGCGCGGATAGATCTGGTAGATGACGGCGCCGCGCCACCATGGAGTCTTCGACATCGAGCGCCCCCCTCCGGGCTTCAGGAGCCCCGCTGGGGGCTGAAAACAGATGCCGGTCAGCTTAGCGTCGCCACTTTGCCGGTGGTGTCGCTTGCATACGTATTCACTGGGCCGGAAGCGTTTCCGGCCCCCCGGGGCGCACACCGCCTATAATCGCCGGGTACCCCCAGAAGCAACCGTATGAGCCTCGCCGAAGACCTCCGCCCCGCGCTGGGCCTGCCCGCCATCCAGACCCTTGCCGCGCCGGACATGGCCGAGGTCGATGCGCTGATCCGCCGCCGCCTGTCCTCGGACGTGGTGCTGATCAACCAGATCGCCGACCACATCATTTCCGCCGGCGGCAAGCGCCTGCGGCCGATGCTGGTGATGCTGGCCGGCCACGCGGTCGGCGGTGCCGGGCCGGAGCACCACCAGCTGGCGGCGATCATCGAGTTCATCCACACCTCGACCCTGCTGCACGATGACGTGGTCGACGAATCGGACCTGCGCCGGGGCCGCAGCACCGCCAACGCGCTGTGGGGCAACGCGCCGAGCGTGCTGGTCGGTGACTTCCTGTACTCGCGCAGCTTCCAGCTGATGGTCGAGCTGGACCGCATGCCGGTGATGCAGATCCTGGCCGACACCACCAACCGCATCGCCGAGGGCGAGGTGCTGCAGCTGCTGCACGTGCACAACCCGGACACCGACGAGGCGGCCTACCTGCGCGTGATCGAGCGCAAGACCGCCGTGCTGTTCGCCGCCGGTACCCGCCTGGGTGCGCTGGCCACCGGTGCCGACGAGGCGGTGCAGCAGAAGCTGTTCGACTACGGCATGCACCTGGGCTATGCGTTCCAGATCGCCGACGACGTGCTGGACTACTCGGCCAACGCCGACGAGCTGGGCAAGAACCTGGGCGACGACCTGGCCGAGGGCAAGGCCACGTTGCCCCTGATCCACGCCATGGCCCATTCGGACGAAACCACCCGCCAGCGCCTGCGCGAGATCGTGCAGAACGGCGATGCCACTGCCATGCCGGAAGTGCTGGCCGCCATCCATGCCACCGGCGGCCTGGACTACAGCCGCAAGCGTGCGATGGAATATGCCGACGCGGCCGAACAGGCGCTGGAAGGCCTGCCGGAAAGCGACGCCGTCGCCGCCCTGCGCGGCCTGGCCCGCTACGCCATCGAGCGCAGCCACTAAGCCATGGCGGTCGAAGGCTTCAGCGCCGAAGAGCGCGCCGTGCTGCTGGCGGTGAAGGGCGTGGGTGCCACCGTGGTGGCAAGGCTGGAGCAACTGGGCTTCCACTCGCTGGCACAGCTGGCCGACGCCGAGACGATGGACATCGTGACCCAGGCCTCGGCCATGCTGGGCAGCAGCTGCTGGCGCAACAGTCCGCAGGCCCGCGCGGCGATCAGCGGCGCCATCGACGCCGCCCGCAAAGCCCGGTAATCGCGTGACGCGCCAGAGCGGAGCCATGCATCCACTGATGCGTTGCCGGTAAGCCGAGCCTGGCCCGGCCCAAGCGGTCAATGCTCCAGGCGTTCTTCCAGGAAGTTGTCCATCATCTTCCATGCACGCTTGGCGGCGCGCGGGTCATACAGGCAGCCCGGCGGGCTGTTGGCATCGGATTCGGCGAAGCAATGCACCGCGCCGCTGAAGTTGACGAACTGCCAGTCCGCGCCGGCGCCGTCCATTTCCGTGCCGAACGCAGCGATGTCCTCGGCACTGACGCTCTGGTCGGCCGCGCCATTGAGCACCAGCATCGGCACCTTGCCACTGCCCGCAGCGGCCGGGCTCGGCGTGGACAAGCCGCCGTGCAGGCTCACCACGCCGGCCAGCGGCATGCCCGCGCGCGCCATCTCCAGCACCGTGGTACCGCCAAAGCAGAACCCCACCGCACCGATATGGGCGACATCCAGCGGTGCCTTGCCGGCCTGTGCTTTCAGCGCCGCCAGCGCGGCCTGGGCACGCGCACGCAGTTCGGCGCGGTTCTCGCGCAGCGGCTTGGAGGCCGCGGCGGCTTCATCGTTGTCCTTCGGGCGGACCTGCTTGCCGTAGACGTCGGCGACCAGCACCACGTAGTCGTCGCCGGCGATCTGCTCGGCCTTGGCGACGGCCGAGGCATTCACGCCCCGCCAGTTCGGCACCATCACCACGCCCGGGCGGCGCGCATCCCCGTCGTCGTCATAGACCAGCACCCCGCTGTAGGTGGCGCCGCCGTGCTGCCATTCGACCGGGCGCTGCTGCATTTTCGCCAAGGCCGGCATCGCCGCCGAAAGACTCAAGGCCAACGCTGCCAACTGCCACTTTCGTGCTGCTTGCATGGGAGTGCTCCGGGTTGGGTTGTGTCGCGGAGTCTACGGGCAAACGCGGCCCTCACCCCAACCCCTCTCCCGTGAACGGGAGAGGGGCCAGTACGCTACGAGCCGCAGCAATCCGAGCCCCTCTCCCGTTCACGGGAGAGGGGTTGGGGTGAGGGGGAAGCTTCTGGCCCAAGGAGCCAGCGCCCCGCTCAGCCCACGCCCAATCCGGGAATCGCGCTGATCAGGTCCGGATCAAACCCGGCCAGTTCAGCGAAATGACGACCACGCGCCACGTAGTCCTTGTAGGCACCAAAACTCGGTGCACCCGGCGACAGCAACACCACCCCGCCCTGCGTACCCAGTGCACCACGCGCCAGTTCCACCGCATGCGGCAGGTCGCCGCCGGCATGCAGGCCAAACCGGCCCTCATCGGCCAAGGGCTGCAGCAGGGCGTGGATGCGCGGACCATTGGCACCCATGGTCACGATCTCCACCGGCGCGTCGTCGCGCATGTGCGCGGCGAAGTCGTGCCAGTCCACGCCGCGGTCATGCCCACCCACCAGCAGCGCGATGCGTTGCCCGGCGAAGCAGTCCAGCGCCGCCAGCGAGGCATGCGGCGTGGTGCTGATCGAATCATTGACCCAACGCAACCCGTCGCGCTCGCCCAGCGTCTGCAGGCGATTGGGCAGCGGACGGAAGCCCTGCACCGCCGGGGCCAAGGCCACCGCATCCAGGCCCATCGCTTCCAGCGCGGCCAGCACCGCGCACAGGTTGCCGCGGTTATGACGCCCCGGCAGTGGCGTGTTCGAGGTATCGAACACTGGCTGCGCACCGCGATGCACCACCTCGCCCACCATGTGCCAACCCTCGGGTTGGTTGAACCACACGATCTGGCTATGCGGCAGCTGCAGCGCGCGCAGGTGTTCGTCGGCGGCGTTGAGCACCGCGACACGCGGATGCCCGCCAGTCACCAGCGACAGCTTGTCGTCGATGTAGCGCTGCTCGCTGCCGTGCCAATCCAGGTGTTCGGGAAAGAGGTTAAGCACGATCGCCACGTCCGGGCGCGCGCCGCTGCGCGCCACTTCGCCGGTCTGGTAACTGGACAGCTCCACCGCCCAGTAGTCCGGCGCCGGCTGCGGGTCCAGCACTTCCAGCAGCGGCAAGCCGATGTTGCCCACCAGGCCGGTGCGATGCCCCGCCGCGCGCAGCAGGTGCGCCAGCAGCGAGGTGGTGGTGCTCTTGCCCTTGGTGCCGGTCACGCACACCGTGTTGGGCAGGTTGCCGTCGGCATCGGCGTGTTCGCTGAACCACAGCGAGGTACCGCCGATGAACTGCGTGCCCTGCGCGCTGGCCTGCTGCGCCGCGGGTGTGTACGGGCTGATGCCCGGCGACTTGATCACCACCTCGAAGCGCGACAGTGCCGCGCCCGTGATGTCGGTTTCCACCTGCAGCGCGCCCGCGCTTTCGGCACGCGCCTGCTCGGCCTCGGCCGGCGGGCAGAACAGCGTCAGCGACAGCCGTGGCAGGCGCTGGCGCAGTACCGCGAACGCGGCACGGCCCTCACGCCCCCAACCCCACAGCGCGACGCGCTTGCCATCAAGCTGCGAAATTCGCACGCAGACGCTCCCACAACACTGCCGGGATGCGGTGCTCGCCGTCGATGACCAGCAACGGTTCGATCTTCAATTCTTCCGCCGACAGCGTCGGCTGGATCAGGTTGGCGAAGCGCTTCACCAACACGTCTTCCTTCCATTCCGGACGCGCGGCCAGGGTGGCCATCGCCGCGCGCGATTCCTTGCCCTCGCCCACGCATTCGAACGGCTTGTGGTCCTGGAACTCCAGCAGCGCGTCGTAGCCGCCGGCCTGCTCGCTGTCATCGAGCAGGTTGCGGCCGAAGATGCGCACCAGGCGCGTCTTGGGCATGAACGGGGCCAGCGCCAGGAACACGAAGTGGCACTTCGGGCACACGCCGCACCAGCGGTTCACCGGGCGCTCGCCGAGGATGTGGAAGTTGCGGTTGCAGCTGGAGAAATGTGCGTCGTAGAAATCGGTCCTGGCGAACTGGCGGGCCACCGCCAGTTCCGAGAGCGGTCGCAGCAACGAGTAGTACTGCAGGTCGGCGGCTACGTGCTGCTGCACGTACTCACCGAACGCCTTCTCGAAGGCCCAGCCCTTGGACCACTGGTGGTTGACCTCGCCGGTGCCGGCGATCTGGCTGCCGTAGCTGGCCGAACGCTCGTTGGAGAACACCACCTGGTCCACGCCCTGTACCAGCGCGGCCAGCACCATGATCGCCGAGTTCACCGCGGTGACCGGGATATGCCCGTTCCACGCGCCCTGGCGATTGAGCTCGAACAGCTCCGGGGCCAGCGTGCGGCCGATGTTGAGCATCGGCAGGCCGGTGCGTTCGGCACAGGCGCGGATCAGCTGCGAGCCACCGATCCAGGTGACGGTCTCGGCCACGCCGGCAGTGCGCAGGGCTTCGATGCTGACCAGCGAATCCTTGCCGCCGCCAATGGCGACCAGGGCGTGGTGGGTGAGGTTGAGATCAGGGGCTTTGCTGCCCTCTCCCCAACCCCTCTCCCGCAGGGAGAGGGGCTCATTCACTGGCAGCTTGAACCTGCCGCGCAGGTTCAGGCCATTGCGGTAGGCGAACTCCCCCAGGCCGTTGAGGTAGACGGTTTCCACCAGGGCGGCGGTGTCGGCATCGATGGCATAGCTGTTGATGCTGACCTGCGCGGGTACGCCAGCCTTGTAGTAACTCACGCCGGCGATCAGGTGCAGCAGCTGCAAGGCACGCTGCACGGCTGCGGCGCGTTCGCCCTCCAGCTGGAACGGCGCACCCGGCACGGTGACGGTCTCGGTCATCTCCGGGCCGTCGTCGAAGGCGTAGACCAGCCGCGCCACGCCGGTGTCCGCGGCGAAATCGCAGCGGACGAAGCGGAAACGGGAAACCTGGTGTTTATCAAAAGCTGTCATGGCGTATCCGAATCAAACGAACCGTTTTCGCGCGGGCGCGCGGCGGGACGACAAAAAAAGGTGGGCGTCAGGCATTGACCACGCCTTCGCGCGGCAGGGCGCGCTGGTTGTAGGTACTGGCCATGCTGAAACCGTAGGCACCGGCATCGGCGATCAGCATCACGTCCCCCGGCGCGGTGGCGCCGGGCAGCTTCACCCGTTGCGCGAACACGTCGCTGGATTCGCAGATCGGGCCGACCACGCTGAAATCAACATCACGCGCATCGTCCAGCCGCGACAGGTTGGCGATGTCGTGCCAGGCGTCGTACAGCGCCGGGCGCAGCAGGGCGTTCATGCCGGCATCCAGGCCGACGCGGCGCACGCCGTCCTTCTCCACCACCTGCGAGGCATGGGTGAGCAGTACGCCGGACTCGGCCACCATGAAGCGGCCGGGCTCGACCGCCAGCTGGAACGCCGGGTGCACCGCCTTGATCGCGGCCAGGCCGGCGGCCCAGGCGTCCAGGTCGAACGGCTCGTCATCGTCGCTGTACGGCACCGGCAGGCCACCGCCGATGTCCAGGATCTCCACGCTGCCGATGCGGCGCGCGAAACCGGCCATTTCATCGACCATCTGCTGCCAGTGGCCGGCGTTCTCGATGCCGCTGCCCAGGTGCGCGTGCACGCCGGTGATGCGGATATCCAGCGCGCGCGCGGCGGCGATGAACTCGTCCACGCGCAGCGCCGACAGGCCGAACTTGGAGTCCTTGCCGCCGGTGTTGACCTTCTTGTGGTGGCCGTCGCCATGGCCCAGGTCGATGCGCACCCACAGCTTGCGGCCGCGGAACACCTCCGGCCAGTGCTGCAGCAGCTCGACGTTGTCGATGGTGACATTGACGCCGCGCGCCAGCACCGCGGCGTACTCGCCGATCGGCGCGAAGCTCGGGGTGAACAGCACGCGCTCCGGCGCCAGGTCCGGCACCGCCGCGAACACCAGCTCCACTTCCCCCTGCGACACGCATTCCAGGCCGAACCCTTCGGCGGCCAGGGTGCGCAGGATGTCCGGGTGCGAGTTGGCCTTGATCGCGTAGAAACGGCGGTCGATGGCGCTGATGGCGTTCAACTGGCGGGCGCGTTCGCGCACCTTGTCCAGGTCGTAGATGTAGGCCGGCGTGCCCTGTGCGGCCAGCTCCAGCAGCTTCTGGCGCTGCTGCGGCGCCTGCCACCACGGCGTCTGCCGGGGGCGGATGGTGCCGATGATCTCGCGCCAGCGCGGACCGAACACCTGCTCTTCGTAGACCGGCATCGCGCCGCTGCCGATCAGCTCGTCGTGCAGGATCGGCAGCAACCCGTCGGCGTCGGCCTCATCGATGACGAAGGTCAGGTTCAGGTCGTTGGACGACTGCGAGATCATGTGCACGCGCTCCTTGCCGAACGTGGCCCACACGTCGGAGAGCTTGTACAGCAGCGAGCGCATGCCACGGCCGACCAGGGTGATGGCCGCGCACGGCACGATCACCTTGACCTTGCAGATCTCCGACAGGTCGGCCGACAACGCGGCCAGCACGTCGGTGTTGACCAGGTTCTCGGACGGGTCCAGCGACACGGTCACGTTGGTCTCGGCCGAACCGATCAGGTCCACCGACAGGCCGTGCTTCTTGAACAGGTTGAACACGTCGGACAGGAAGCCGACCTGCTGCCACATGCCGATGCCTTCCATCGACACCAGCACGATGCCGTTGCGGCGGCTGATCGCCTTCACCCCCGGCACCGGCTCGGCGTTGCCGTCGATGCTGGTGCCCGGCATGTGCGGGCGCTCGGTGTCGAGGATGGCCATCGGCACGCCGGCGTCACGGCACGGCTTGATCGAGCGCGGGTGCAGCACCTTGGCACCGGTGGTGGCGATTTCCTGCGCCTCGTAATAGTCCAGCCGGGTCAGCAGGCGAGCGTCGGGCACGTCCTTCGGGTTGGCGCTGAACATGCCCGGCACGTCGGTCCAGATTTCCACGCGGCTGGCACCGAGCAGCGCGCCGAAGTACGCGGCCGAGGTATCCGAGCCACCACGGCCCAGGATGGCGGTGCCACCGTCGCCGTGGCGCGAGATGAAGCCCTGGGTGATCAGCATGCGCGTGGGCTGCGCGGAGAAACGCGGCTTGAAGTCGGCATCACCCTGCCACTGGCAGTTCACCGACAGGCGCTGCGACCAGGCGGTCTGGTTTGGTGCCGACGGCTGCGCGTGCAGCCATTCGCGGGCATCCATCCAGCCGAAGTCCAGGCCATTGCTGCGCAGGTAGGCCGCACCGACGGTGGAGGACAGCAGTTCGCCCTGGCCCAGCACCTCGGCCTGCCAGTCCAGCGGACGGGCGGCGGCGCGCGGGTCATCCACCAGTGCCTGCAGCGCGGCCAGCCGTTCGGCCAGCACCTCGCTGCCCAGCTCCAGCTCGGCGAGGAAATCGTTGTGGCGCTGGACCAGCGCGGCCACCCGTTCACGGCTGTCTGCCGCGCCGTCGGCGATGGCGGTCAGTTCATTGGTGACGCCGGACAACGCCGACACCACCACCAGAACACGCCCACCGGTCTCGTCCGCACGTTTTTTCGCCAGTTCCCCGATCGTGTTCCAACGATGCCGACGGGACACCGAGGTGCCACCGAACTTGAGGACGATCCAGCGATCAGCGATTGGGGAAGCGGACATTGGCTTTGGAGGTTCACAGTGGGAGAAAGACCCGGCAATGCGGGCGGAACCCCCGATTCTATGCCAAGGCCCATGGGGCCGGACCGCTGATTTCGGGAGATACCATTCCAGCCCGCCCCCTCCCGGGGCGAAGAAAGTAGCACTTGCAACGATCCGGGTCATCCACCTGAACAGCCACCCCGTAGGAGCGCCCTCGGGCGCGAAGCCGATGGATTCCCCGGTTGCGCGATTCGGGACACCGATGCCTGGCCAGCTTCGCGGCCGAGGCCGCTCCCACCCGTGCTGCGACATTTGGTGGTGCGACATTTGGTGGTGCGACATTTGCGTGCGGCTTGCCTAAGCTGGCCTGCCCTGTTCCCCACACCGCAATGACCGTTCGCCGCTATCTGCAGTTGGATGTGTTCTCCGCCCGGCCCGGCGCCGGCAACCCGTTGGGCGTCGTCCTCGACAGCGATGGGTTGGACAGCCAGGACATGCAGGCCATCGCGGCCTGGCTGAACCTGTCCGAGACGGTCTTCCTGCTGCCCTCGGATGACGAGGCCAGTTACCGCGTCCGCATCTTCACCCCATGCTGCGAGCTGCCGTTCGCCGGCCACCCCAGCGTGGGGGCGGCATGGGCAGCGCTGGCCTGCGGGCGGGTGCGCCCGCACAACGGCCTGCTGGTCCAGCAATGCGCCGCCGGCCGGCTGCCGGTGCGGGTGTCCGGCCCGCCGCAGGCACCGCTGATCGAACTGGCCAGCCCGCCACCGCGGCGGCTTCCGGATCCCCCCGGGGCGGTCCCCGCGCAACTGCGTGCACTGGCCGCCGCCGGCCAGTTACCGGAGCTGTGGGACAACGGCCCGCGCTGGTGGCTGCTGCCGGCGCGCGACGCCGCCAGCCTGCGTGCGCTGGTCGCGGACATGGCCGCGCTGCGCGACTGGAGCATCGCCACCGCTGCCACCGGCGTGGCCCTGTTCGCCCCCGAGCCCTGCCCGACGCATGCGCTGGTGGTGCGCGCGTTCTGCCCTGCCGATGCGCCTGACGTCCCCGAGGATCCGGTCACCGGAAGCGCCAACGCACTGATCGCGGCGTGGTTGCGGGAGCGCGCCCAACTGCCGGGCACCGATGGCTGCTATGTCGCCAGCCAGGGCCGCGAAGTCGGCCGCGACGGCCAGGTGCAGCTCCGCGTGGAGGCGCAGGGCGATATCTGGATCGGCGGCCAGGTCCAGCGGGTGATCCAGGCAAACCTGCACTGGTAAGCTGCCCGGCCCCCTTCCTGGAGTGTCCCCCGCGATGGCCGTACGCCGTTATCTGCAGCTGGATGTGTTTTCCGCCCGTCCCGGCGCCGGCAACGCGTTGGGCGTGATCGTCGACAGCGACGGCCTGGACAGCCAAGGCATGCAGGCCATCGCCGCCTGGCTGAACCTCTCCGAGACCATCTTCTTCCTGCCGCCGGACGAGGGCGCCAGTTACCACATCCGCATCTTCACCCCGAAGGGCGAGTTGCCCTTCGCCGGCCACCCCAGCGTGGGCGCGGCGTGGGCGGCGGTCGAACTGGGCCTGGCCACGCCGGACGAGGACGGCCGGCTGGTGCAGCAATGCGCCGCCGGGATGCTGCCGGTCCACGTGCAGGGCGGGCGCTGGTTCCGCCAGATCAAGGTCCGCAGCCCGCAGGCCGAGCGCCGCGAGCAGCCCGTCCCGGTCCTGCCCGATGGCCTGGCCACCCTGGCCCATCCTGGCCAGAGCCCGGTGCTGTGGAACAACGGGCCGGACTGGTGGCTGCTGCAAGCCTCCAGCGAGGCCGCGTTGCGTCGCTACACGCCCGAGCTCGCGGCCATCGCCGCCCTGCCCGGGCGCGGCAAGCTGGCCGTGTTTGCCCCGGCCGACCGCCCGGACGTGGGCTACCAGTACGTCGTGCGCGCCTTCGCGCCCGGCGTGGGCGTCAATGAGGACCCGGTGACCGGCAGCGCCAACGCGCTGGTCGCCGCGCACCTGCTCGCGCAGGGCCGGATCAAGCCCGGCGACCAGTACCTGGCCAGCCAGGGACGCGAACTGGGCCGTAACGGCGAAGTGCGGGTGCAGGTGGATATCGATTCCCAGATCTGGATCGGCGGTGAGGTGCAGCCGGTGATCTCCGGCCAGATCGAGTGGTGATGTCGTCCCCTCTCCCCCACCCCGCTCCCGCCACGCGGGAGAGGGGCTGTCTACCGCATTGCTACTCCACGGATTGCCCATGACCACCCGTCGCTTCCTGCAACTTGATGTCTTCGCACCCCGTCCCGGCACCGGCAACCCGCTGGCGGTCGTGCTCGACGCCGACGGCCTGGACGATGCCGCCATGCAGGCCATCGCCCGCTGGACCCGCTTGCCCGAGACCACCTTCATCAGCGCGCCGACCGTTCCCGGCGCCAGTTACCGCATCCGCATGTTCGCGCCGCAGAAGGAAGTGCCGTTCGCCGGCCACCCCAGCGTCGGCAGCGCGCATGCGGTGCTGGAAGCCGGGCTGGCCACGCCGGTCGATGGCCAGCTGATCCAGGACGGCATCGCCGGCCCGTTGCCGCTGCGCATCCACACGCAGGACGGCGTGCGCACCATCGCCATCCGCACCCCGCGTGCCTCGGTGGCCGAAGTGGTCACCGCCGATGACGCGCGCCTGCAGCCGGCGATCCATGGCTGGCCGCTGGGCGAACTGCCGCCGGCGCTGATGGAGGGCGGCCGCCGCTGGTGGGTGGTCGAGGTGGCTGACGAAGCCAGCCTGCGCGGCCTTGCACCGGACTGGGAGGCGATCGCCACGCTGGCCGAAGCCACCGGCGCGATGGGCGTATTCGCCTACGCCCGCAGCAGTGGCGAGGGCTACCAGCTGGTCGTGCGCGCCTTCGTCGGCAACGGTCGACGTTTCGAGGATGCCGCCTCCGGCGCGGCCAACGCCGTGCTCGCGGCATGGCTGGACGAGCGCGGCGCCCTGCCCGGCAGCGGCAAGCGCTACACCGTCAGCCAGGGGCGCGAGGTCGGCCACGACGCATTGCTGGAGCTGAGCATCGACGACCACGGCGAGGTCTGGTCCGGTGGCCAGGTGCAGACCGTCATCCAGGGAACCATCGACTGGTAAGCCAGGTCACAGCGGCCTGGTCTCCTGAAGGGAAGCACGCAATGCGCAGATGGATCCTGTTGGCCGCGCTCTGGTTGTCCGCCGTCACCCCGGCCTGCGCCGTGCAGCCCGCGCCGCCCCAGCGCATCCTGTTCGTGGGCAACAGCCTCACCTACTACGGCAACCTGCCGGCGACCTTCGCCGCGCTGGCCCAGGCCAACGGCCATGCGGTCGAGGCCGAGATGATCCTTGAGGGCGGCGCCACGCTCAGCGAGCGGCTGGCCGATGGCAGCGTGCAGACAGCGCTGGCCGGACGACGACCGCAGGTGCTGGTGCTGCAGGAACGCGGCGGCGACCTGCTCTGCCTGGGCGGGCGGCAACGGTGCGAGCAGTCGCAGCATGCGCTGCAGGGACTGGCCGAGGCCGCCCGCGCCGTGCAGGCGCGCGTGCTGGTGCTGGGCACCTACCAGGCCAATGCGCAGGCCTCGGCCGCGCTGGTGGAAAAGGAAGCCGCGGCCGCGCGCCAGGCCGGTGCGGAATACGTCGAGATCTCGCAGACCCTGGCCGACCTCTCGCGGCACCAGCCGGACCTGCCCTGGTATGCGGAAGACGGCATGCACCCCGGCCCGGCATTGACCCTGCTCGATGCAATCAAGCTCCATCACGCCCTGTACGGCATGCCGGAGGCACGCACGCTGGAGATCGACGCCCCCCGCTATGGGGCCAACAGCGGGCTGCAGGCAGTGCTGCGCCGCGCCGATGCCGCCGCGCCCAACGCCGGCACGCCGCCGCATATCCACTACGAACATGCCCAGGTCGAGCGTCTTGTCCGTGCACTGGATCACGCGACGCGCGCCACCGCCCCTGCACCGGCAACGCCGTCATCGGCGCATTGATCCGGCCGCCGCAGGCGATACTGCGGGCCTTCCTTCCACGCCGCCCCGTCCAGGTCCTGAATGCCACATCTCACCCTTGAATACAGCGACAACCTCGGCACCGCGATCAGCCCGGTCGTGCTGCGCGGCTTGAACCACGCCCTGGTCGCCACCGGCCATTTCGACGAGGCCGACATCAAGACCCGTGCGCTGGCGTTCGACTGCGTGGCCATTGGCACCGACGACGCGCCCCGCGCCTTCCTGGCGGCAACGCTGTCCCTGCTCTCGGGGCGCTCGCTGCAGGTTCGTCAGGAGATCGCCCAGGCCTTGCTGACAGCGCTGGAAGCGGCCGTGCCGGCCAATGGCAATGCCCTGCAGACCAGCGTGCAACTGGTCGAGATCGAACGCGACAGCTACGCCAAGTCCCACCGCGCCTGAGCCACCGGCGCCCTATCCACACCGCCAAGGACAGCCATGACCACCCTCCAGGCCCTGCACCACGCCATCGACGCGCACAACGGTACGTTCCTGTGTGAAGCACTGGACGATGCCAACATCACCCGCACCATCGACTTCCGCCATCGGCTGGCCCCGGCGCAAGGCATCGAAGGCGTCCCTGACCTGGCGGGCCTGCGTGACTTCTACCGGCAGTTCGGCGGTGTGTTGTTCTACGGCGACGAGGACAGTGGTGAAGCCGCCGTGCGGCTCGCCGCGCCGTCGGAGTGGGCGCTGCTGCGTTCCGGGTTCGATGGCTGGACCGAGGACATGGCCGAGGACGAACGCGAGGAGTACCTGCCGGAATGGGCCGATGATGCGCTGGTGGTCGGCGAGGAACCCCGCACCGGCAACTACCTGCTGATACCCACCCACGGCGCCGATGCCGGGAAGGTCTTCCTGTTCGACCATGATGGGTTCGAGTTCACCGAACAGGCCCCGGACCTGCTGGGCTACGCCTGGAAGCAGCTCGACCCGGATGACAGCGCCCTGCTGGCGATGGCCACCCACCTGCGTTTCATCAGCGATGCCACGCCGCACCAGTGGTGGATACGCGAGCTGCGCGACAACCGCGGCAACCTCGCGCGCACCCACGAGTGAGCCACGCCTGACGGACTAGGCCGGTCGTCGTCCCAAGCGATAGCCCAGCCATGCGAATGGCAGGTAGGCCAGCACCACGTCCAGCGCCTCGAACCAGCGTGGCGCCGGCAGCATGAAGCAACTGGCGATGCCACCGGCCAGGAACAGCACGCCGATCACGGCCGCCGGCACCCGGCTCACGCGGCCGGCGATCCAGGTGGCCAACAGCGCGCCGGCGAACGTGCCCAGTGCGTGGGCCAGGAAAGGAAAGACGAAATGGGCCGGCCCCAGCAGCGGCATCGCCGCCGCCAGCCCTTTGCTGGTGGTGGTATCCACGCCCGCCGGCGCCGGTACCACCCGTGCGCCCAACAGGATCAGCCCCATGTTCACCGCGCTGCCGACGACCAACCCCACCACCACGGCCAGCAGCCCTTTCAGGAATGCGCGCATCGCCCCTCTCCCATGACGCCCGATGATGCGCCAGTATGGTCCGCCCCGCGCGGCCAGGCACCTAGGCGCGCAGCATGACCCAAACGGAGCCCCGCATGCCCCACCGCCCCCTGCAGACCTACCGCGGCAGCTGCCACTGCGGCGCGGTCAGCTTCCGCATCCAGACCGACTTCCCCGAGCTGACCACCTGCGACTGCTCCATCTGCCGGCGCCGCAACGCGCTGATGGTCAAGGTGCACGAATCCGCGTTCGAACTGCTGTCCGGGCAGGAGCAACTGGTCGAGTACCAGTTCCATACCCGCACCGCGCACCATTACTTCTGCGCCACCTGCGGCATCTACCCGTTCCACCGCAAGCGTGTAACGCCGGATTTCTACGGCATCAACGTGTTCTGCCTGGAGGACTTCGACCCGACCGGCATCCCGGTGCGCGCCACCGTCGGAGCCGGCATGGCGTAAACCAAACGGCGTTCGCAGGGCTTGGTTTGCTTTTGGCTTTGGCGGTTCCCTTCTCCCGTTGGCGGGAGAAGGTGCCTGCAAGGCGGATGAGGGGCTGCGCGCAGCGTGCTTCCCGCACCGTCCAGGTGCGATACCTCCGCACAGGGCCCTCACCCCAACCCCTCTCCCGCACCCGGGAGAGGGGCTTAAGCAGGCAGAATCCGGAACTGGCGCAGAGGAGCGCGAGTCGCCATCAGGCCCCGTTGAACACTTATCGCCAGTTGTAGTTGAACGAGACGCCGATGATGCGCGGTTCGTTGTACACCGCGGCCATGTAGTTCTCGATCACGCCCTTGAGGTTCTTCTCGTTGGTGATGTTGCGCGCGAACGCCGCCACTTCCCAGGCACCGTAGCCGCCGGTGTAGCCCACCCGCAGGCCGCCTTCGAAGTTGCCCTTGGAATGGAACTCGTCGCTGCTGTACAGCACGAACTGGGTCTGCCCCTGCTTGTTCCAGTCGGTGGCGAAGAACAATGCACCGTCATCCCCCATCGGGACGTCGTAGCGGGCGGCCAGATTGAGGTTGTACCTGGGGGCGTTTGGCAGCGGGTTGCCGTCGATCTGCGCGTAGACATTGCTGCCGATCTTGATGGTCGGGTCGTTGACCGTGCACACCACCACGCCGTTGAGCGCGCAGACCTGCGCATACACGCGCTTGTCCTGGATCTTGCTGTGCAGCAGGCTCAGGCCGGCGGTCAGGGACAGGTTCGGGATCGGGCGCCAGTCCAGGTCGGCCTCCAGGCCGTAGGCCCGGGCCTTGTCGGCGTTGAACAACACGCCGTTGCCGTTGGAGTCGTTGCCGTTGAGCTGGATGTCATCCACCGCATACGTGAAGCCACTGACGTTCAGGCGCAGGCGGTTGTCGAACAGGCTGCTCTTGATGCCGGCTTCCCAGGACAGGATGGTTTCCGAATCGGCGGTGGTGAAATCGGCGTTGAACACCGCCGAGCGGCCCTGGATGGTCGGGCCACGGAAGCCACGTGCCACGCGGGCGTACACGCTCAGTTCGGCGCTGACCTCATACATCGCGCTCAGGTCCCAGCTGGGCTGAGTATCGGACATCGCCACATCGCGACGCCCCTTGTAGGTCACCGCCCCGGCGGCGGTGTCGGCGGTCTTGAGCAGGCGCGTGCGCTTCTCGTCCTTGGTGGCGCGGATGCCGGCGGTCAGGGTCAGCGCGTCGGTCGCCTTCCAGCTCACCTGGCCAAAGCCGGCCCAGGAGGTGTTGGTGTTGCGCAGGCGCACCCAGTTGTTCGGGTTGTGCGCGGCCGTCTGCAGGAACCAGGCGCGCTGGTAGAAATCGGTGGTGTCGCGGCCATCGAAGTAGAACCCGCCCACCTGCCATGACCACGGGTCGGTGCGGTTGGAAGCCAGGCGCACTTCCTGGGTGAACTGGTCCAGGTCGCGCACCTGTCCCATCGACTGGCCGTACCCGTTGGGCACGCCACCGACCGGGTAGTCCGCCGCGGCGCCGCCGTCGGTATCACCGCGGCTGTAGCCGGAGGTGGTTTCGTAGGCGCTGATCGACGTCAGCGTGGTGGTACCGAAGTCATAGGTCGCCTTGATCGAGCCGCCGTGGGTCTTGTAGGCCTGCGGGTTGTCGCCGGCTTCGTCGTAGGCCACCTTGTCACGCGCCACGTCCACGCGGTTGCTGCCCTTGGTCAGCGCATTGCGCAGGAACAGGGTCGAGGTGCCTTCATAGTCGCGGGTGTGCGCCGAGGCCAGCAGCGAGAACTGCTCGTTGGGCTGCAACAGCAGCTGCAGGCGCAGGTTGCGGTCGTCGTAGCCGCCCATCGCGTCCTTCTTCGGCGTCACCGTGCCATCCGCGCTCGGGCCGTCGTAGGTGTTGTCGACCCAGTCGTCGCGGTGCTGGTACAGCGTGGAGACACGGTAGGACAGCACGTCGTTGATCGCACCGCCCATGCCGCCGTCGATGGACACGGTGTTGTAGCTGCCGTAGCTGACGTTGACCCGGCCGCTGCCCTCCTGGCTCGGCTTGACCGTGTCGAACTTGACGATGCCGGCGGTGGTGTTGCGCCCGAACAGCGAGCCCTGCGGGCCGCGCAGCACTTCCACCTGGTCCACGTCATAGACGGGGTTGGACTTGAGCACCACGTGCTCCAGCACCACGTCGTCCTGGATGATCGACACCGGCTGCGAGGCCCCAAGGTAGAAGTCGATGTTGCCCAGGCCACGGATGTAGAAGCGCGGGAAGATGCGCCCGGTGGTGGTCTCGGCATAGAAGCTCGGCACCCGACCGGACAGTGCCAGCAGCGTGTCGTCGGCACCTTCGGTAAAGCTGCGCAGTGCTTCGCCCTGGACCACGCCGACCGAGACCGGGACGTCCTGCAGGTTCTGCTCGCGGCGCTCGGCGGTGACGGTGATGGTGTCCAGCGCGGTGGCCGCGCTGCGCTCGGCGCCTGGCGCGGCGTCCTGCGCCAGCGCGGACTGTGTGGCCAGCGGCAGGACCAGCAGAGCGCAAGCCTGCGCCAGCAGCGAGCGGCGCGGCAACGTGCGGATGGAACGATTGAAAACACGCGAAACAGGGTGAAGCTGCATGGAGTTGCCCTTGGTTGGCAGGTGATGAGTCCGTTCGGCCCGGGCCGCACCGATGGCGCGGCATGAAAGCGCGCAGATCATCACTGCACAACATTGCAGTTGCGTAACACGGTTGCCCGCGTACGCGCCGGCCGACGGCCCGCCGTCCCCCATGCACCGCCGCCACCCGGACCTGCATCAGGTCCGGGATGGCAGCAGGCAGATCACCAGGTGCCAGCGCTCAGCGCTGGTAGCCCTTGAGGAACAGCCAGGTGATCAGGGTTGCGTCCGGACCCTTCGGGTCGGTGAACGGCAACCCAGAGGTACTGCCACTCCAGGCATGCCCCATCCCGTGGATGACGTAGTGCTGGGCCAACAGTTGCCCGCCATAGGTGTAGTTGTAGACGGTGTAGGCACGCCCGCCCGGCACTTGTCCGGCAATCGTGCTGGTGGGCACGTACTTGACCGAGTCGTTGTCGATGCCGTCATCGGCCAGGTCATTGGTCTGCAGGAACTGGCGCACCGCCTGCTGGCCGTTCACCGGGTTGACCGTGGCATCGGCGCTGCCATGGAACACCAGCAGCGGGATCGGCCGTGGCGACGGCGAGCCCGAACACTCCCAGGCGCTGCGCCCGTTGCCGTCCGGGGAGTAGATGCTGCCGGCCAGCAGCGCGTAGGCGCTGCCGGAAACGGTGGTCGCGCCCTTGTACATGCCACCGGAGTGCACCGCGCCGGCGGCGAACACGTCCGAGTAGCAGGCCAGCATGATCGAGGTCATCGCACCGCCGGCGGAGATACCGGTGACGTAGACGCGCCGCGCATCCACGTTGTAGTCGCCTCTCACCGCATCCACGATCCCGGCCAGGATCGACGCTTCGCCGCTGCCGCGCGCCTGGTTGACCGGCAGTTGCCAGTTCCAGCAGCGTGCCGGGTTGGCGGTGACGTTCTGGCGCGGGTACACCGTGATGTAGCCCTCCACGTCGGCCACGTCGTTGAAGCCGGAAGCCTCGCCCATCAGGTTCGGCCCGTTGACGCAGCCGTGCAGCACCAGCAGCAACGGCCGGGGTTGCGCCGGGTCGTAGCCGGCCGGCACCCACACCTGGTATTCACGGGCACCGTAAAGATTGCCGTATACGCCGAAATCCCAATGCCCCGCCGCCTGCGCGTGCGCGGGGCCCGCGGCTGCAAACCATGCACACAGGGCCAGCAGGCCCGCCTTGATCATCTCGATGCCGGATTTCATAGCCAGATCCTCATGCGTGAGTCGTGGATGAAGTCGTGCCGAAGTCACCACGGGAGAAGCACGCCCGCGGGTGTTGCCCTGCCGCCGTCACACCCAACCGGTGGCGTAATGGATGCCGATCACCACGAACACCGCGACCGTCTTGATGATCGTCACCGCGAAGATGTCCTTGTAGGCCTGCCGATGGGTCAGCCCGGTCACCATCAGCAGGGTGATCACCGCACCGTTGTGCGGCAGGCTGTCCATGCCGCCGGAGGCCATCGAGGCGACCCGGTGCAGCACTTCCATGGGGATGCCGGCCGCCTGCGCGTTGGCGACGAAGGTCTCCGACATCGCCGCCAGCGCGATGCTCATGCCGCCGGAGGCCGATCCGGTCACGCCGGCCAGCCCGGTGACGGTGACCGCTTCGTGCAGCAGCGGGTCCTTGATCGCCCCCAATACGTTGGCCACCACCATGAAACCCGGCAATGCGGCTATCACCGCGCCGAAGCCGTACTCCGAGGCGGTGTTCATCGCCGCCAGCAACGCACCACCGATGGCGGCCTTGGTGCCTTCGGCGAACTGGGTGACCACCGGCCGCCAGGCCAGCACCAGCACCGTGGCGATGCCGACCAGCAATGCGCCTTCCACCGCCCAGATCGCGGCGATCTTCGGCACCTCCTGCACCACCGGTGCGGCCTTGCCGAGTACCGCGGGCACGAAGCTGTGCTCGGCCCCGTACCAGTGCGGGATTCCCAGCGTCAGCAGCTTGTTGGACACGAACACCAGCACCAGCGGCAGCACCGCCACCCCGGCGTTGGCCAGCGTGGTGCCGGCGAACGGCGCCGGCTCGTTGACCAGCGTCGCCGGGTCGCCATATCCCTCGCCATGACGCGCGGCCACGCGGCGGCGCCATTCCAGGTAGGCCATGCCGACGCCGAGCACGAAGAGGCTGCCGAGGATGCCCAGCACCGGCGCGGCCCAGGTATCGGTGCCGAAGAACGTGGTCGGGATGATGTTCTGGATCTGCGGCGTGCCCGGCAACGCATCCATCGTGAAGCTGAAGCCGCCCACCGCCAACGTGGCCGGGATCAACCGCTTGGGGATGTCGCTCTGCCGGAACATCTCCGCGGCGAACGGGTACACCGCGAACACCACCACGAACAGGGACACGCCACCGTAGGTCAGCAGCCCGGACACCAGCACGATCGAGAGCATCGCCCGTTGCGGCCCGAACAGGCCGATCGCCGCCTGCACGATCGACTTGGAGAACCCGGACAGCTCGATCAGCTTGCCGAACACCGCCCCGAGCAGGAACACCGGGAAGTACAGCTTCAGGAAGCCCACCATCTTGTCCATGAACAAGCCGGTGAACATCGGCGCCACCAGCGACGGGTCGGTCAGCAGCACCGCCCCCAGCGCGGCGATGGGCGCGAACAGGATGACGCTGTAGCCGCGGTAGGCCACCAGCATCAGGAAGCCCAGCGCGGCAAGCACGATCAGCAACGACATACGGCGCTCCCGGAAGAGGAGGCGCCAAGTATCCGGATCTGGCCGCCGCTGCCGACTGGACCTAGGTCCACTCGCTGGGCCGGGGGGTACGCCGCTAGCCTAGGCTCCACGGGTGGCAATGGGCCATCCGCAACGCACCTGCCTGGGGAGGACCGAATGAAGCGGAACTGTTTGAGCCTGATGATCGGCGCGCTGCTGGCCTCCGGGCCGGCACTGGCACAGGAGGCGCCGCAGGCCGCGCCGGCGGCGGACAGGGGCGCTTCGGCCACCAACCTGGACACCATCATGGTGACCGCGCGCAAGCGCGAGGAAACCCTGCAGGAAGTGCCGGTGGCGGTGACTGCGTTCACCTCCGAGGCGCTGGACAAGTTGAACGTGCAGGACATCGGCGACCTCGACGCCCAGGTGCCCAACCTGACCATCTACGCCGCGCGCGGCGCCAGCAGCACGGTCACCGCCTACATCCGCGGCGTCGGCCAGTCCGACCCCACCTGGGGCGCCGACCCGGGCGTGGGCATCTATCTGGATGACGTCTACATCGCCCGCCCGCAGGGCGCGCTGCTGGACGTGTTCGACGTTTCGCGCATCGAGGTGCTGCGTGGCCCGCAGGGCACGCTGTACGGCAAGAACACCATCGGCGGTGCGATCAAGTACGTTTCGCGTGGCCTGCCGACCACCACCGAGGGCTTTGCCCAGGTCACCGTGGGCAACTACAACCAGCGTGATGCCAAGGCCGCCATCGGTGGCCCGCTGGGCGGGCCGGACAGCGGCCTGCGTGGCCGCATCGCGGTGGCCAGCATGAACCGTGACGGCTTCGGCGAGAATACCTACAACGGCCAACCGGTCAGCGACAAGCAGGTCAACGCCGCGCGCCTGAACCTGGGTGCCTACGCCGGCGACGATTTCGACGTGCAGTTCGCGCTGGACTGGATCGACGACCAGTCCGGCATGCGCGGCTCCAAGATGCTCGCGCGCAACCCGTTCACCCCGGCCTACCCGCCGATGGACGACCGCTACGACATCCGTTCGGGCATGCCCAACGTCAACAGCGTGGAAACCAAGGGCGCCTCGGCGACGGTGAACTGGCGGCCCAACGAAGACTGGGCGCTCAAGTACGTGGTCGCCAAGCGCGAGTCCGACTCGCACTCCAACATCGACTTCGACACCACCCCGGTCAAGCTGGCCGATGTCGGCGGCTTCTACGAGGACAACCAGGTCAGCAACGAACTGCAGGCCAACTACGACGGCGGCGGGCGCGTGCGCGGCGTGGTCGGCCTGTACCAGTTCAGCGGCGAGGCCGGTGGCCAGATCCGCAACAACTTCTTCAACCTGCAGTTCGGCGACACCCGCGGCAAGGTACTCACCGACAGCGTCGCGCTGTACGCGGACTGGACGTTCGACCTGACCAGCAGGCTCAAGCTCGACGTCGGCGCGCGCTACACCGACGAGGACAAGCGCGCGATCGTGCTCAACCGCTTCTACGCCGATGCGACCTTCTCCCGGCCGATCGCGGTGGCCGCCGACTTCGACAAGACCACCAACTTCAAGAACGTCTCGCCGAAGGTGTCGCTGGACTACCAGATCACCCCGGACATCATGGTCTACGGCCTGGCCACGCGTGGCTTCAAGTCCGGCGGCTACAACATCCGCGCCAATGCCGTGGCGGTGCCGCGCTCGGCCGAACCGTTCGACGACGAGACCGTGGACAGCTACGAGATCGGCAGCAAGATGGCCTTCCTCGACCAGCGCCTGTTCCTGAACCTGTCGGCCTTCCACAACAAGTACAAGGACATCCAGCTGTCGGTGTTCACCGGCATCGACACCAACGGCGATGGCGTGAACGATGCCTTCTTCGGCGACTTCACCAACGCCGGCAAGGGCACGGTCAACGGCCTGGAGGTCGAGTATCAGTACCTGCCGACCCAGAACTGGCTGATCACCGGCAACCTGGCCTGGCTGGACACCAAGTACGACGAGTACATGGACCGTGGCGTCAACGTCGCCGACCAGATGAAGTTCACCAATGCACCCGAGTTCTCCGGCGCGGTGAACGTGGAGTACCGCACCGACCTGGCCAATGGCGGCAACCTGTCCGCGCGGGTGGGCTACAGCTACCAGAGCGAGGTCTGGCCGACCACCGACCTGAGCCCGGTGATCCGGCAGGATGGCTACGGCCTGGTCAATGCCGGCGTGATCTGGAAGCTCAACGATGCCTGGACGTTCTCCCTGCAAGGCACCAATCTTGCCGACAAGGAGTACCGCACCACCGGTTACAACATCCCGGCGGTGGGCACGCTGATCGGCTTCTACGGTCCGCCGCGCCAGTACAGCCTCAGCGTCCGCTACGACTTCTAGGAACCCCTGCATGACCCGGTCTTACGATGACCTGTACTGGAACAGCAGCGACGGTCTGCGCCTGCATGCACGTGACCACCAACCGGCCGCGGGGACATCCCCCCGCGGCACGGTGGTGTGCATTCCCGGGCTGACCCGCAACGGCGCCGACTTCGACGCGCTGGCCACGACGCTGTCCGCGCGCGGCTGGCGCGTGCTGGCAGTTGATCTGCGCGGCCGCGCGGGCTCGGCGCGCGCACCCGACCCGTCCAGCTACAACCCCCGCACCTACGCCGATGATCTGGTCGCGCTGCTGCGCGCGCAGGGCATCGACAGGAGCGTGTTCATCGGCACTTCGCTGGGCGTGCTGGTCACCATCACCCTGGCCACGCGCGCCCCCGGGCTGATCGCCGCCGCCGTGCTCAACGATGCCGGGCCGAAGGTGCCACGCCAGGCGCTGGCACGGATCGGCAAGTACGCCGGCAAGCACCTGCCGCCGATGGACCTGGCGCAGGCCGCCGCCTACGCCGAGTCGATCGGCAAGGCATCGTTCCCGCGCTTCGGCGCCGACGACTGGCGGGACATGGCCACGCGCATGTTCCGCCAGCGCGACGACGGGCTGCTGGAACTCGACTACGACCCGGCCGTCATCCGCACCACCCGGCCCTGGGTGTTGTGGTTGCTGCGGCCGCTGCTGTGGCGCGCGGTCCGCACGCTCACCGGCCAGGCACCGACCCTGATCGTGCGTGGCGCGCTTTCGGACATCCTTCCGCCCGACGTGGCACGGCAGATGGCCGCCACCTCGGCGAACGCCCGCTTGGTCGAAGTGCCCGAGGTCGGTCACGCCCCGACCCTGTCCGAGCCGGAAGCGCGCCAGGCCATCCTGGCCTTGCTGGAGCGCGTGGCATGAGCACCATCGACGACCACCTGCCGCCGGCAGTGGCGGCACTGCAGCGTTGGGCCGAAGCCGAGCGGTTGGGGACGGGCGTGCAGGTGGGGCAATCCCGCATCGACGCGTTCGCCGATGCCACCGGCGACCACAACTGGATCCATGTCGATCCGGCACGGGCGCAGGCCGAGCTGCCCGGCGGGCAGACCATCGCCCATGGTTTCCTGCTGCTCTCGCTCACCGTCCAGGACGACGTGGCCGCGCTGGCCGCGCTCCCCGGCATCACCCGGGTGCTCAACTACGGCTTGAACAAAGTACGCTTCCTGGCCCCGGTGCCCAGCGGCGCGGACGTGCGCGTGCGTTCGCGGCTGCTGTCGCTGCAATGCCGCCAGCCCGGGCAATGGCTGCTCACCCAGCACAAGACGGTGGAACTGCAACCGACCGGCGACGTGGCGCTGGTGGCCGAACAGCTCGCCCTGGTCCTCATCGACCCCTAGCCCGCCACGCCCTCGCCGCGGCCGCGCCACCGTGCCGACCGGCACCTGCCGGGTGGCCGGCCGGGTCCCTACACTGGAGCGATGTTGACGCCCTCCATCGTCCTGTTGGCCTGCCTTGCCTGGACCGTGCTGCTGTTCGGCGTCGCGCTGTGGGGCGAACGCCAGGGCCATCGCCTAGCACGTGCCTGGCCGGTGATCTATGCGCTGTCGCTGGCCGTGCACTGCACCGCCTGGACCTATTACGGCGCCGCCTCGCAGGGTGCGCAATGGGGCTTCGCGATCCCGCCGACGCTGATCGGCATGGCGTTGATCTTCGCCTTCGGCATGCCGTTCCTGGCGCGGCTGGGCCGGCTGGCCAAGCAGCACAACAGCGCCACCATCGCCGACCTGGTGGTGGCGCGGCTGCGCACCGACCAGGGACTGGGCATGACCATCACCCTGGTCGCGCTGATCGGCATCATTCCCTACATCGCCTTGCAGCTGAAGGCGATCAGCCAGGGCCTGGGCGCACTGCTCGGCGACCAGTTGGCCAGCGGCGGCGCGCCGCCGGACGTGTCGTTCTGGTTCGCGCTGACGATGGCGGCGTTCACCCTGCTGTTCGGCGCGCGCAAGGCGTCGGCCACCGAGCACAACCGCGGCATCGTGGTGGCGCTGGGGCTGGAGTCGCTGCTCAAGCTGGCCGCACTGCTGGCCATCGGCTTGTATGCGGCCCTGTCAGTACAGGCCGACAGCCCCTTGCTCGCACGCATGACGCAGCTGCCGCCGCCCGCAGTGGTCCCGGACTTCCTCACCATGGTCGCGCTCGGCGCGATGGCGGCCTTCACCCTGCCCCATCAGTTCCACGTCGGCGTGGTCGAGCTGCGCCAGACCTCCGACCTTAAGACCGCGCGTTGGCTGTTCCCGCTCTACCTGCTGCTGATCGGACTGCCGTCGGTGCCGATGGCGCTGTCCGGCGCGGCCCAGCTCGGGCAATCGGTATCGCCGGACGTCTACGTGCTGATGCTGCCGCAGGCCGCAGGCCACCATCTCCTGGCCCTGCTCGCCTACCTGGGCAGCCTGAGCGCGGCCACCGGCATGATGATCCTGTCCGGCCTGACCCTGTCGATCATGCTCGGCAACCACGGCTTCGGCTCGCGCCTGCTCGGCGGCGTGCATGGCGACACCGGCGCCGACCTGCGCCCGCGCGTGATCGCGTTCCGGCGCGCCGGCATCCTGGCCGTGTTCCTGATGTCCTGGCTGTACAGCCGGGCGATGAGCGACACCGAAGCGCTCAGTGATTTCGGCCTGATGTCCTTCACCGCGCTGGCGCAGCTGGCACCGGCGGTGCTGCTGGCGGTGTACCGCCCGCGCACGCCCTCGCCGGCCATCATCGCCGGCATCGTGACCGGCTCGCTGGTATGGCTATGGCTGGTGCTGCTGCCGATGATCGTCTCGCCGCCGGCCGCCTCGGCAGGGCTGCACTGGGTCGTGTTCTTCCCGCTGCGCGTGCAGCCGGGCCACATCGCGATCAGCATGGGCGTCAGCCTGCTGGTCAACCTGATCACCGTCGCGGTGATGGCGCGCGCGGTGCGCCCGTCGTTGCCGCAGCAACGCGAAGGCGTGGCCGCCGCCTCCATGCGCAAGACCGCCGGGCGCTTCCTCGGCCAGGAACGCACGCGGCAGCTGATGGCCGGGCATGCCGGGCAGATGCTGGACGACCAGCGCGTCACCGCCATCGAGCGCGAGCTCACCGCCGTGGTCGGCGCCGGGATGGCGCGGCTGCTGGTCGAGGCCGCGCGCGATGGCGGCGCCGCGCCACTGGAGGCGGTCACCCGCGCGGTCGGCGAAGCCACCCAGGTACTGCGCTTCAACCAGCGCCTGCTCGAAGCCGCGCTGGAGAACATGAGCCAGGGCATCAGCGTGGTCGACGCGCAGCTGCAGCTGGTGGCCTGGAACAGCCGCTATGCCGCGTTGTTCAAGTTCCCGCCCGAGCTGCTGCAGGTGGGCCAGCCGGTCGCCCATCTCACCGAGTGGGCAATGGGACAGCTGAAGATCGGCCAGGGCGGCGCCGATACCCCGGCCAAGGCGCTGAACCGGCGCGTGGCGCATATGCGGCGCGGCACACCGCACCTGTCCGAGCGCATTTTCCCCGATGACACCATCGTCGAGATCCGCGGCAACCCGATGCCCGGCGGCGGCTACGTCGCCACCTTCACCGACGTCACCGCGTTCCGCCGCGCCGAGGATGCGCTCAAGCGCAGCAACGAGACCCTGGAGCGCCGCGTGCAGGACCGCACCGCGCGCCTGGAGCAGGCCGTACACGAGGCCGAGCGCGCCAACGTGGCCAAGACGCGCTTCCTGACCGCGGTCGGCCACGACCTGATCCAGCCGCTGCATGCCGCCCAACTGCTGACCGACGCCATGTCGCAGCACCTGGAGTCCGAATTCCTGGACAGCTTCCTGCGCCAGATCCGCGGCGCGCTGGACTCCACCGACGACCTGCTCTCCGGGCTGCTCGACATCTCGCGGCTGGAAGCCGGTGGGCTGGTCGCCGACCCGCGCCCGTTCGCGCTGTCCAACGTGCTCGACCCGCTCGCACAGGAATTCTCGGTGCTGGCCGCCGCACGCGGCCTGCAGTTCCGCTACGTGCCCAGCCGCGCCTGGGTGCACAGCGACCCGCTGCTGCTGCGCCGCGTGCTGCAGAACTTCCTGGCCAACGCCATCCGTTACACGCGCAGCGGCGGCGTGCTGCTCGGTGTCCGCCGGCGCGGCGAGGCGCTGGTGGTCGGCGTGCACGACAGCGGCCCGGGCATCGCCGCCGACCAGCAGGGCGTGGTGTTCGAGGAGTTCCAGCGCGGCGACCGCAGCAACGGGCAGGGATTGGGCCTGGGCCTGACCATCGCGCAACGCATCGCCGCCCTGCTGCATGCGCCGTTGTCGCTGCACAGCGCGCTCGGCCGCGGCTCGGCCTTCGCCATCACGGTGCCGCGTGCCTACCCGGCGCGTGCGCCGCGCAACGACGCGCCCGCGGCCACCAGCACCATCAAGGGCACCCGCGTGCTGGTGGTGGACAACGACCCCGATGCGCTGGCGGCGATGCGGCAGATGCTGCTGGCCTGGGGCTGCGAGGTCACCGCGCTGGCCGATAGCACCAACGCGGGCACCGCGGCGCGCGAAGCCGGGCTGTGGCTGTTCGACTACCACCTCGATGACGGCGACACCGGCATTGCCCTGTACGCGCGTCTGGCCGCTGTGCACGGCCCGCGCCCGACCGTGATCCTCAGCGCGGACACCGGCAGTGACACCCGCGAGGCCGTGCGTGAGGCTGGCTTGTCACTGTTGAACAAGCCTTTCAAGCCGCTGGCGCTGCGCTGGGCGATCAACCACCTGCTGGCCGCGCGTGCCACCGGCGAGGACGACGGCGCCACGGGGGGCCACGGCTGACCGGTGCCGGCTCAGGCCTCTTCGGCGGCCTCGCGCTGCACCCGCGCGTCCGCGCCCTCGATCTGCCGCGAGGGATCGGCCAGGCCGAGCTCATGCAGGACGCGGATCGCCTGCGCACGGTTGCGCACGCCCAGCCGGCCCATGATGCGCGTCATGTGTGCCTTCACCGTGCGCAGCTGCACCCCCAGGCGGTCGGCGATCTGCTTGTTGAGCAGGCCTTCGGCGACCAGGCTCAACACCCGGTACTGGTGCGCCGACAGGCTGGACAGCCGCGCGGCCAGGTCGGCATCCCGGCTGAACGGCGCCACCCGCGCGACGGTATCGCGCAGCATCGCCGGTATCCAGCGCTCGCCTTCGAGCACGGTCAGCAGCGCCTGCTGCAGGTCCGCCAGCCCCGAACTCTTGGGCAGGTAACCGGCCGCCCCCAGGTCGATGGCACGCCGGATCACATGCGGTTCCTCGTTGGCCGAGACGATGATGATCGCCAGCCCCGGCTGCAGCGCGCGGATCGTCGCCAGCCCGGCCAGGCCGTGGTTGCCCGGCATGTGCAGGTCGAGCAGCATCAGGTCGATAGACTGGCCCTCGATGGCCTCCAGTACCCCGTCCAGTGAATCGGCTTCACTGATCTGCAGGTCGACCACCGCTTCATCGGCCGCGCGATGCAGCGCGGCTCTGAACAGGGGGTGGTCATCGGCGATGAGCAGGGTTGGCATCTCGGGCCGAGGTTAGCAAATCCCATTGCAGGTGAGCACGGGGACCTAGGTACGCTGGTATCCCCGGACCGGATTGATAGTGTGGAGCGATGAACATTCCCAGCCGTGCTTCCCTGCTTTGCGCCGTGCTGCCGATCCTGCATGGCTGCATCCCCGTCGCGAACGCCGCCACCGCCCCCACTGCCGCCCCGGTGTTCGAGCAATGGCGCGAGACATCCCATCGCGGCAGCGATGACCTGATGACAGCCGGGCTCGGCCTTGAAGGCCTGCGCGCCAGCGCGCCGCCGGCATTCGCCAAGCCCACCGCGCCCACCGCAGAGCAAGCGCGGCGCCGTGCGATCTGGAGCAGCTGGCGGGGCATCGCCGACCTGACCCCGGGTGGCGGCTTCGGTGAAATCTACGGCACGTTCCAGCCCGCACCGGGGCGCGAGTTCTCCGCCTACGGCCGCATCCCTGGTGCCCGCCAGCCGCACCGCGTGCTGGTGCAGATACCGGACAGCTTCGACCCCGCACGCCGCTGCCTGGTCGCGACGGCGTCTTCCGGTTCGCGCGGGATCTACGGCGCGATTTCCGTGGCCGGCAGTTGGGGACTGGCCCACGGTTGCGCGGTGGCCTATACGGACAAGGGCGCCGGCAGCGATTACTACGATCTGGACGCAGGTATTGGCTTCCAGGCCGATGGCACCCCGGCTGCCGATGGCGCGTTGGCATTCGTCCCCGCGAAGGGAAGCGCTGCGCATGGCGTCGCGTTCAAGCACGCACATTCGGGCGACAACCCGGAAGCCGACTGGGGCCTGCACCTCGTGCAGGCCGTGCAGTTCGGATTGCAGGCGCTGGACCGTGCCTATCCGCAGTCGGCACCCTTCACCCCGGCCAACACACGCACGTTGGGTGTCGGGGTATCCAACGGCGGCGGCGCGGTATTGCGCGCCGCCGAAATTGAAGGCGATTGGTTTGATGCGATGGTGGCCGGTGAGCCCAACGTATCGGTCGCAGGCGCCCCTCCGCTCTACGATTTCGTGACCCAGGCCGCGCTGCTGATGCCTTGCGCATTGCTGGCCATCGATGACCTGCCGCAGCCACCCGCGCAGGCCCAGACACGACCGGCCGGAATCCAGCGCTGCGCGGTGCTGGCATCCATTGGACAGGTGCAAGGCGCGGACACAGAGGCCCAGGCGCGATCGGCATGGCAGCAGTTGGCGAACGCAGGCCTGAGTGAACCCGCCCTGCGCGCAGCCGCGTTCTCGACCGGATTTGATCTGTGGCAAGCGATCGCCGCCACCTATGCGTCAGCCTATGGTGGCTATGCCGCAGGCAATCACCCCTGCGGGTACACCTTCGCCGCCGCCGGCCCGGATGGCAGGCCCGGCATCGCGACACCCGAGGTCCGTGCAGCCTGGTGGAGCGATGCCAGCGGCATCCCGCCAGGCAATGGTGTGACGCTGCTCTACGACGATCACGCGCTGCCCGCAGCGGATCCCCTGCCTGGCCTGTCCTGCCTGCGCTCGCTCTGGACCCACGATGGTGCAGGTGCCGAGCGCGTGCGCGCCGGCATTGCCCGTGCAGCCGCCAATCCGCCCCGCCCGGGCCTGCCGATCGTCGTCATCCATGGCATCGACGACGGACTGGTGCCGATCAGCCTGACCAGCGACCGCTACGTGCCGCAGGCGCGTGCGGCGGGCGCACGGATCGCCTATTGGCGGGTAGCCAACGCGCAGCATTTCGACTCGCTGCTGGCGTTCCCGGATTACCGCAAGCGCTATGTGCCGCTGCTGCCCTACCTGTTCGCGGCCATGGACCAGGTCTGGAACCACCTCGAAGACCCGGCGCAGCCCCTGCCCCAGGATGCACTGATCACCCCCACCCCGCGCGCGGAAGCACCGCTGCAGCCCGCACAGTTGTCGCTCCCGGCGGCCTCCCGTCGCTGACACCCCGTTGCCTTGCCCCCAGGAATCGCCGATGCCCGCCACCACGCCGCCCGAATCCGGTCCCTACGCCTACCCGCTGTTGATCAAGCAACTGCTGCATACGCCGCTGGCAACCCGGCCCGGGCAGGAGATCGTCTACGGCGACGTGCGCCATGACTACCGCACGCTGCAGGCACGCATCGGCCAGCTCGCCGGCCTGCTGCAATCGCTGGGCGTGAAGCCCGGCGATACCGTCGCGGTGATGGACTGGGACAGCCACCGCTACCTGGAAAGCTACTTCGCGGTGCCGATGATGGGCGCGGTGCTGATGATGGTGAACATCCGCCTGGCCCCGGAACAGATCGCCTACACGCTCAAGCACAGCGGGGCCAGCGTGATCCTGGCCAACCGCGAGTTCCTGCCGGTGCTGGACGGCATCGCCGGGCAGTTGCCGGCGCTGCGCACGCGCATCCTGCTCGACGATGAAGGCGGCGCGTTGCCCGATGGCTTCGCCGCGGAGTACGAGGCCGGCCTGCGACAGGCCAGGCCGGTCACGCGCTTCCCGGATTTCGACGAGAACACCCGCGCCACCACGTTCTATACGACCGGCACCACCGGCCTGCCCAAGGGCGTCTACTTCAGCCATCGCCAGCTCGTGCTGCATTCGCTGGCGGCGATGGCCACGCTCGGCAGCGCGCACCAGCAGGGTCGCCTGCACCGCGACGACGTGTACATGCCGATCACGCCGATGTTCCATGTCCACGCCTGGGGCCTGCCCTACGTGGCCACGCTGATGGGCATCAAGCAGGTCTATCCGGGCCGCTACCTGCCCGGGCGGCTGCTGGCGCTGATCGGCCGCGAGAAAGTGACCTTCTCGCACTGCGTGCCGACCATCCTGCACATGCTGCTGAACGACCCGGCCTCGGCGCAGACCGACCTGCGCGGCTGGAAGGTCATCATCGGCGGCGCCGCACTGCCACGCGTGCTGGCCCAGCAGGCGCTGGCGCGCGGCATCGACATCTTCGGTGGCTACGGCATGTCCGAGACCTGCCCGGTGCTCACCGTCGCCCAGCTCGACGGCGACGCACTGGCCGACGGCGAGGCCGATGTCGCGCTGCGCACCAAGGCCGGCATCCCCATCCCGCTGGTGGACCTGCGCATCGTCGACGAGGACATGCACGAGGTCGCCCACGACGGCCAGGCCACCGGCGAAGTCGTGGTGCGCGCGCCATGGCTGACCCAGGGTTACCTGCACGATCCCGCCGCGTCGGCCACCTTGTGGGCTGGCGGCTACCTGCACACCGGCGACATCGGCAACATCGACGCGGGCGGCTACCTGCGCGTGACCGATCGCATCAAGGACGTCATCAAGACGGGCGGTGAATG
Organism: Stenotrophomonas sp. ATCM1_4; assembly: GCF_004348115.1. GTDB lineage: Bacteria > Pseudomonadota > Gammaproteobacteria > Xanthomonadales > Xanthomonadaceae > Stenotrophomonas > Stenotrophomonas capsici. The sequence continues at coordinate 2,563,427 of NZ_QPFB01000001.1, forward strand.
GATTTCCTCGCTCGCGCTGGAGGACATCATCGCCATGCACCCCGGGGTCTCCGAGGTCGCGGTGATCGGCGTCGCCGATCCCAAGTGGGGCGAGCGACCGCTGCCATTGGTGGTCACGCATGCCGGCCGCGACGTGACCGAGCAGGAGATCATCGCGCTGGTCACCGCGCGCAGCCAAGCCGGCGACATCTCCCGTTATGCCATCCCCGAGCGGGTGCGCTTCGTCGACACCATCGCGCGGACCAGCGTGGGCAAGATCAACAAGCGCCGACTGCGCGACCAGCATGACGCGCCGGCCGAACCCGGCGGCGCCGCATCCCCCTGAGGGAAACCGCGCCCTTCACCGCGGGACCGGACCTGTCCTCCCGCGGCAGTGCCAGCGGCGCGCGTGGGCCGCTGGCACCTTGCCGGCAGACGCCGGCTCAACCCGCCGGCGCGGCCTCGGCGGTGTAGACCGGCTCGCCATCCACCCAGGTCGACAACACCTTCAGGTCATCCAGCTGCGCGGCATCCACCGTCAGCGGATCACGGTCGAACACCACGAAGTCGGCGCGCAGGCCCGCCTGCAGGCGGCCCACCTGCGCTTCGTCATGTCCGGCCCAGGCCGCATCGCTGGTGAAGCCGCGCACCGCTTCCTCCGCGCTCAGGCGCTGGTCGGGCTGCCAACCGCCCGGCGGCTGGCCGTCGCGGTCCTGTCGGGTCACCGCGGCGTACAGACCCAGGCGCGGATCGACGTTCTCCACCGGGAAATCCGAGCCCAATGCCAACCGCGCCCCGCTGTGCAGGTAGCGCTGCCAGGCATACGCACCCAGGATGCGCTCCGGCCCCACCCGCTGCGCGGCCCACCCCATGTCCGAGGTGGCATGCGTGGGCTGCATCGAGGCGATCACGCCCAATCGGGCGAAGCGCGGAATGTCCTCCAGCGACACCACCTGCGCGTGTTCCACGCGCCAGCGGTGGTCACTGCCCTTGCGCGCGCCCAGCACCTTTTCGTAGGTGTCCAGCACGATGCGATTGCCGCGATCACCGATGGCATGCGTGGCGACCTGCACCTTGCAGCCCTCGGCCTTGCGCACCGCCACCTCGAAATCGGCCGGCGAAGTCACCAGCAGGCCGCGGTTGTGCGGGTCATCGCTGTAGTCGGCGAGCAGGGCCGCGCCGCGGCTGCCCAGCGCACCGTCCATGAACAGCTTCACGCCACGCATTTCCAGGCGACCGCCCGGATGCTGGTACAGGCCATCACGGCACAGGTCATCCAGCGCGGCCTGGTTGCCGTCGGCATAGGCATCGATGCGCAACGGCAGCTTGCCGGCGTCGGCCAGGCGCTTCATCAACGCCAGGTCCTCGCGCGAAACACCCATGTCGTGCACGCCGGTCAGGCCGTTGCTCACCGCCGCCTGCAACGCGGCCAGCAGGCGCTTCTCGCGGGCGGCGTCATCCAGTGCGGGGATCTGCGCGGTGACCAGGCTGGAGGCCGCATCGACCAGCACGCCGGTCGGCCTGCCGGCGGCGTCGCGCACGATCCGTCCACCGTCCGGCTGCCAGTCCCCGGCCAACGGCTTGCCCGCCTTCTCGGCGATGCGCAGCGCGGCGCTGTTGACCCAGCCGGCGTGGCCGTCGACGCGGTCCAGGTAGACCGGCCGTTCCGGGAAGGCGGCATCCAGGTCGGCGACGGTGGGAAAGTCGGTGTTGTCCCACCGGTTCTGGTCCCAGCCACGGCCCTGCAGCCACTCTCCCGGCGCCAGGGTCTTCTCGAATGCCTTGAGCCGCTCCACCACCTCGCCGCGGGTGCGCGCGCCGGACAGGTCGGCCTGCGCCAGCGTGTTGCCCAAGTAGACCAGGTGCGCATGTGCGTCGATCAGCCCCGGCACCACCGTGCCCTTGCCGGCGTCGATGCGGGGTGCCTGCGGATGCTGCTTCAGCACCGCCTCGCGCGTGCCCACGCTGAGCACGCGGCCAGTCTGCGCATCCCAGGCCATCGCACCCACCACCGGCTGCGCCGGGTCTCCGGTACGGATGGTGTCGGCCACCAGCACCTTGACCTCGGCCTGGGCCGGGCTCAGGGACAGGCAGGGAAGCAACAGGGCAAGACAGGCGACACGGCGCATACGATCACTCCTGAACGGGACCCGGCGACTATGCCGCCATCCCGCAGGCATGACAAACCGCGGCCTGCGGCGTGCGCCGCAGGCTTGCCTCAGTCGGCGTTGACGTCCACCCGTACCCGGATGCGCTCGCCCGGGTGGTAGTCACGGCGGGTGTGGTATTCGCGGCCGGCGTACTCGTAGGTCACGTCATAGCCGTCCACGCGTTCGCTCTCGCTGCCATAGCCACCGGGCTCGCAGACGCGCACGTCGCCGCGGCGGTAGTCCGGGCCACGGTTGCTGGCTTCGTAGATGGCGCGCCCGGCCGCGCCGCCGGCGATCGTTCCCACCGCGGTGCCGAGGTAGCGTCCGTCGCCACCACCGATGCGACTACCGATCATCGCGCCGGCCAGGCCACCGATCACCGTGGCGATCTGGCGCCCGGTCTCGCTGCCCTGGCGGTACTGGCCATTGTCATTGCCGCGGTCGTCGTAACCGTCGTTGCGATAGCCATTGCCGTTGTAGCGGCCGGTGTCGCGGTAGCCATCCTCGTTCACGTAGCTGCCATCGCTGCGCTGGTAGCAGCGCTCGTTGCGGCCGCCGTTGCCACTGACGATGATCGGGTCCACGCGCACCACCCGCGCGTAGTCGTAGGCCGGCCCGTTGTCGCCGGCATAGCCGCCGTCGCGGTAGCGGCCATCGTCATCGCGGTAGCCGGGACGGTACTGGCCGTCGTCGTAGTTCTGTGCGGACGCGGCAAAACTGGACAGGCCGGCCATGATCAGGACACCGGCGATAGGCAGCGAACGAAACATGGCAACAGGTCCCCGTGGTTGGATGGCGCGATGCTCGGGCGCGCCGGGTGAAACGTCCCTGAACCGGACCGGCGGGCCCTTCCCCGCCCGCCAGCCCCTGCCTGGATCAGGCGGAAAACTCGCTTTCCAGGCTGATCGGCACCGCACTCAACGCCTTGGACACCGGGCAGTTCTGCTTGGCGTCGTCGGCGATCGCGCGGAAGCGTACCTCGTCCAGCCCCGGCACCACCGCCTTGACCTTCAGGCGGATCTGCGAGAACTGCGGCCCGCCTTCCATCGACAGGTCGACGTCGGCACGGGTATCGAGCGAAGTGGGCGGGAAGCCGGCCTCGCTGAGCTTGGCCGACAGCGCCATGGTGAAGCAGCCGGCGTGCGCGGCGGCGATCAGCTCCTCCGGATTGGTGCCCTTCTCCTCGCCAAAGCGCGTGCTGAAGGCGTAGCGCGTGTTTTCCAGCAGCCCGCTCTGCGGCGTGGCCAGGCGGCCCTGGCCGGTCTTGAGGTCACCTTCCCAGTGCGCGGTGGCATGACGCGAAATACCCATGGTGGAACTCCTCGTGGTGGTTGGCAGCCCAGCCTAAGACAGCGTTCGTTAGCGCATTGTGCGGTGCGTCGCCGATCACCTGGCCTGCCGTGGACGTGCCGGGTGACGCCGCACTGTATCCCTGTCGATGCTGTTTTCCCCTGTGTTTTGGCATGTGGAAGCATGCACAAACCGGCCAGAAGCAATTTTTATGGGCTTTTTTGTCGATTGCCTATTGGCGGCATGCAATTCATGCCCTACATTTCGCTTGCCGACGGGGTCGGCACGACCAAACAACCAACCGTTCACGGAACAGGAAATCATGGCAAAGACCGCTAAAAAGGCTGCCCCGAAGAAGGCAGTGAAGAAAGTCGCCACCAAGGCTGCCGCCAAGCCGGCCGCAGTGAAGCCGATCAAGGAAGCTCTGACCAAGTCGGGTCTGGTTGCCCACATCGCCGAAGCCACCTCCGTCGCTGCCAAGGACGTGCGCGCTGTGTTCGCCGCCCTGGAAGGCGCCGTTGCCGCCTCGGTCAACAAGAAGGGCGCTGGCTCCTTCACCCTGCCGGGCCTGCTGAAGATCAGCACCGTGAACGTTCCGGCCAAGCCGAAGCGCAAGGGCATCAACCCGTTCACCAAGGAAGAGCAGTGGTTCGCCGCCAAGCCGGCCACCACCAAGCTGAAGGTTCGTCCGCTCAAGAAGCTCAAGGACGCCGCGCTCTGATCAGCGCGCCCCTTGTGGCGAACCGGACGGGACGGCGAAAGCCGTCCCGTTTCTTTTTGGGGGCGCTCATGGCGCGTAGGCGCACCACTGCGTTCCATCCACGCCGTACCCGGGCACACTGGAACACAGCGTCATGGTCCGGCGCCTCGCAACACCCCGATGGCGGGCCTATGGTGGGGTCATCCCCCTATCCCCCACGCCATCATGTCCAGCACCGCGTACCGCTATCGCATCACCGTCACTCCCATCGAAACCGATGGCCAGCAGTGCACCGGGCGCTGCACGCTGGAGTTCGACCAGCGCACCACCTACAGCTGGATGAAGCAGTTCGAGCAGGCCCAGCGCCAACGCCGCCTGCCCTCCAACGACGACGCATCGCTGGTGGTCGCAACCGGCCTGCTGCACAGCTTGTCGGCCGCTTCGGGCCGGCACGGCAACGCCCTGGAGAACCTGCAGCCGGAACTGGACCAACTGCTGTTGAAGCTGGAAAAGCTGCAGCAGCCCGGTTGAATGGCTGGCAGCTCCTGAACGGCAGCACGTAGACTGGCCTCCACTTTTTGCAGAGGGTGCGCCGATGCGTGGTTTTCCGCTGTTGATCCTGGTCCTGCTGACGGCCGGCTGCTCCTGCCAGCGCACGCCCACCGATGATCCTGACAGCAGCATCCCGACCACCTCCGCGACCGACACCGGCACCACCGCGCACGCAACCACCGCCATCGACGCCGCACCTGCCCCGGCGCGGCAGGCCGACCCGGACACCTCGCGCGGTGAGCAGACCACCCCGGAGATGACCGTGCACCGCTACCTGGAGTTGCTGATGACCGACCGTGCCAATGCCGACCGCATGTGGGCCGGTGGCCAGCCGGCACCGCAGCCCGATGATGCCGCCCTGCGCAGCATGCTGGTTGATGCCGGGTCATTGCGCATCCTCACCCGCGCCGCCGTGCCACTGGATCGCGAAGCGCCACATCGCGCCCTGGAAATCCCCGTCGACCTGCGCATGACCAAGGACGGGGCACCGCTGCGCTACAAGGGCTGGTACCGGGTCCGCCGCACCATCGACGGCGCGGGCTGGGAACTGAGCTCGGCGTCCGTACAAGTGGAATTGCAGTAAAAGCCGCTAACCAGGTATTCACCTGCAGCGGGTATCGTGCTCACCCATCACCGTCCCCTCACGAGTTGACCCCATGAACCTGCGCCACCTGCTCCTGTCCGCCGTCGCCTGCATGGCCCTGGCCACCACCGCCCACGCCGCGCCGCAGGTCAACGGACGGCAGTTGACCGTGGGCGCCAGCGACGTGCAGGACTATCTGGACGGCAGCTTCCCGCGCACGCAGAAGGCGCTAGGCGGCCTGTTGGCGCTGACGGTCAGCGAGCCGCACCTGACCCTGCCGCAGGGCAACCGCCTGGACCTGGGCTTCGCCTTGGCCATGGCCGCCGGTGGCACCTCGATGCCAGTCGGCAAGGTGCAGATCAGCAGCGGCCTGCGCTACGACGCGCAGACGCAGGGCTTCCACCTGGACCAGCCGACCGTCGACCGCTTCAACCCGGCCATGGCCGGTGGCGAACTGGATTCCAGCACCCGCAGCCTGCTCAACAGTTGGCTGGCCGATTACGCCCGCCGCGAACCGATCTACAAGATCGACCCGACCATCGCGCGGGTGATGGGCGCCTTGCAGGTACAGTCGGTCGGCATCGAGAACGGCCGCATCGCGGTGACCTTCAACCAGGGCCTGGGCAATCTGGTGCCGCAGGGCCTGCTGGGCAAGTAAGCGCCTCCGGCATGCAGGCAGGAAGGCCGCGAAAGCGGCCTTCCGCGTTTGTACGCCCCGCCGCCGGCATTCCCTCCCGGCCCACGCCACAACGGGAAAGGGCCGCGCAGGCGGCCCCTTCATTCACCCCATCGATGCGCGGATCAGCGCTTGGGCTGCAGCATCGTGCCGGTGCACTTGGGCGAGCCGCAGCGGCATTCCCAGATCTTCTTCAGGCGCGCGGTGTGGCGCTCGGCCAAGGTGATGCCGTAGTTGTAGGTCAGCTCCTCGCCCGGCTTGATGTCGCGGACGGCTTCGATGAACACCTTGTCGGCGGTGCGGTCGTCGCCCTCGGCTTCCTCGATCATCGCCTCGCAGTTCGGGTCGCAGCTGTGGTTGATCCAGCGCGCATCGTTGCCCTTGTGGTTTGCGTCGATGACGTAGTCCTCGTTCAGCGTGAACAGGAAGGTATGCCCGCTCTCGACGTCGCCGGTGTCATCGGCATCCACCTCGGCATGGGTCCGGCGCTTGCCCTTGTACTCGATGACGCGCTCGCCCTGCTTGATGTCGGCCACGGCGAACACGCCGTTGCCATGGATGCTGGATTTGCGCGCCTGGATCTTCTTGGGCATGTAAATGACCGGAAACGAATGAGAGGCGCAGATTCTCTCCCATCTGCGCCAATGACCCAAGTACGCGCCGGACCGGGGCCGGGCCATCGCGCCCCTCCGCGGACACCGCCCCCGCCCGGCGATCACGTCCCGGTGCCGGTACCCGCCGCCGGCCACGGCAGCCACCGCCGTCACCTGCCCCGCCCCTGCCTGAACAGGGCGCTTGGACTCGACCGGCGACAAAGCGTACAATTTTGGTCCGCTTTGAACCCGCCTGCCGAGATGCTCCGCGTCACCAAGCTCACCGATTACGCCACCGTCGTCATGACCGTGCTCGCCGCACGGCCGGACGAAGTGCTGAGCGCGACCGAGCTGGCCGAGGCCGCCGGTCTGGAACCGCCCACCGTCAGCAAGCTGCTCAAGCCCCTGGCCCAGGCCGGGCTGGTGGAAGGCCTGCGCGGCGTGCGCGGCGGCTACCGGCTGACCCGTCCGGCCAGCGAAATCACCCTGATCGAGGTCGTCGAGGCGATGGAAGGCCCGCTGGCGATCACCGAATGCAGCCAGGGCCAGAGCCATTGCGGCATCGCCAGCCAGTGCGGCGTGCGCTCGAACTGGCGGCTGATCAACGATGTCGTCAGCGACGCCCTGCGCGCCGTCACCCTGGCCCAGATGCTGCATCCCTTACCGCTTGCCGACCGTCGACGGATCACCGCCGACGTCGTCTCCTGAACCACCGTAGGCAGCCCCATGGCCACCGAGACCATTGAAAACGTCGGCATCGCCGACACTCCGAACCGTGAAATCCACGAACAGCTGGGTCGCAAGTACGACGCCGGTTTCGTCACGGACATCGAATCCGATTCGTTCCTGCCGGGCCTGAACGAGGACGTCATCCGCGCCCTCTCGGCCAAGAAGGAAGAGCCGGAATGGATGACCCAGTGGCGCCTGGATGCCTACCGTCACTTCCTCACCCTGCGCCAGCCCGACTGGGCCAAGCTGCAGATCGGCCCGATCGACCTGCAGGCGCTGAGCTATTACTCCGCGCCCAAGGGCCCGAAGTACAAGTCGCTGGACGAGGTGCCCAAGGAACTGCTGGACACCTACGACAAGCTGGGCGTGCCGCTGCACGAACGCGCCAAGCTGGCCGGCGTGGCCGTCGATGCGGTGTTCGACTCGGTCTCCGTCGGCACCACCTTCCGCAAGGAACTGGCCGAGAAGGGCGTGATCTTCTGCTCGATCTCCGAGGCCATCCGCGAGCACCCCGAGCTGGTGCAGAAGTACCTGGGCTCGGTGGTGCCGGTGGGCGACAACTATTTCGCCGCGCTCAACTCGGCGGTGTTCTCCGATGGCAGCTTCGTGTTCGTGCCCAAGGGCGTGCGGTCGCCGATGGAGCTGAGCACCTACTTCCGCATCAACGCCAACAACACCGGTCAGTTCGAGCGCACGCTGATCATCTGCGAGGACAAGGCCTACGTGTCCTACCTGGAAGGCTGCACCGCGCCGATGCGCGATGAGAACCAGTTGCACGCCGCGGTGGTCGAGCTGGTGGCGCTGGAAGACGCCGAGATCAAGTACTCCACGGTGCAGAACTGGTACCCGGGCGACGAGAACGGCGTGGGCGGCATCTACAACTTCGTCACCAAGCGTGCCGAATGCCGCGGCGCGCGCTCCAAGGTGACCTGGACCCAGGTGGAGACCGGTTCGGCCATCACCTGGAAGTACCCGTCCTGCGTGCTGCTGGGCGACGACTCGGTGGGCGAGTTCCACTCGGTGGCGCTCACCCACCACCGCCAGCAGGCCGACACCGGCACCAAGATGATCCACGTCGGCAAGCGCACCAAGAGCAAGATCGTCTCCAAGGGCATCAGCGCCGGGCGCGGCCAGAACACCTACCGCGGCCTGGTCAAGGTGGACCGTAACGCCGAGGGCGCGCGCAACTACACCCAGTGCGACTCGCTGCTGATCGGCAAGAAGTGCGGCGCGCACACCTTCCCCTACATCGAGGTTAAGAACCCCAGCGCCACCGTCGAGCACGAGGCCACCACCTCCAAGATCTCCGATGACCAGCTGTTCTATTGCCGCGCGCGCGGCATCGACCAGGAGAACGCGGTGTCGATGATCGTCGACGGCTTCTGCAAGCAGGTGTTCAAGGAACTGCCGATGGAATTCGCGGTGGAAGCCAAGAAGCTGCTGGAAGTGTCGCTGGAAGGCTCGGTCGGATGAGCCGCCTGCCCCTGCTCCTGCTGGCATTGCTGCCGGTGGCGGCCTCGGCCGCCTCGCCGGGCAAGGCCTGCGACGATGCCCGCACCCAGCTGGACATCAACGAATGCGCCGCGCGTGAAGCCGACACCAGCGATGCCGAGCTCAACGCCGTGTACCGGCAGGTGATGCAGAAGCTGCAGGGCCAGCCGGTGGCCATCGACAAGCTGCGCAGCGCCCAACGCCTGTGGATCCAGCTGCGTGATGCCGACATCGACGCACGCTACCCGGTGGGCAAGGACGAGAACCCGCGCGTTCTGTATGGCTCGATGTACCCGATGCTGTACTCGGCCAACAAGGCCGAACTCACCCGGCAGCGCACCCAGTGGCTGCGCGCCACCTTCCTTGACCGCGCCGAAGGCGAGCTCTGATCGCCCCGCCCCACATTCAAATTTGAAGACCGCACCCTCATGTTGAAGATCGAAAACCTCCACGCAAGCATCGGCGACAAGGAAATCCTCAAGGGCCTGTCGCTGGACGTGAAGCCCGGTGAAGTCCACGCCATCATGGGCCCGAACGGCGCCGGCAAGTCCACGCTGGGCAACGTGCTGTCCGGCCGCGATGGCTACGAGGTCACCGAAGGCAGCGTGCAGTTCGAAGGCAGCGACCTGCTGGAGCTGGAACCGGAAGCGCGCGCCGCCGCCGGCCTGTTCCTGGCCTTCCAGTACCCGGTGGAAATCCCCGGCGTGAACAACACCTACTTCCTGCGTGCCGCGCTCAATGCACAGCGCAAGGCGCGCGGCGAGGAAGAGCTCGACTCGATGCAGTTCCTGAAGCTGGTCCGGCAGAAGCTGGCCGTGCTGCACCTGAAGGACGAGTTGCTGCACCGGGGCGTCAACGAAGGCTTCTCCGGTGGCGAGAAGAAGCGCAACGAGATCTTCCAGCTGGCCGTGCTGGAGCCGAAGCTGGCGATCCTGGACGAGACCGACTCGGGCCTGGACATCGACGCGCTCAAGAGCGTGGCCGACGGCGTCAACGCGCTGCGTTCGCCGGAGCGCTCGTTCCTGGTCATCACCCACTACCAGCGCCTGCTCGACTACATCAAGCCGGACGTGGTGCACGTGCTGGCCAATGGCCGCATCGTCAAGAGCGGTGGCCCGGAACTGGCGCTGGAGCTGGAAGCACACGGCTACGACTTCCTGAAGGACCGCGTGGTGCGCGAGGCGGCCAAGTAATGAGCGCCCTGCTGGATTCCCTGGCCGCCGGCTTCTGCGGCAGCACCGAACGCGCCGAACTGCTCGAGGCCGCGCTGAAGACCGGCCTGCCGGCCGCGCGCAGCGAGGCCTGGAAGTACACCTCGCTGCGCCAGTTCGAACGCCGCAGCTTCAGCGCTGCTCCGCTGCAGGCACCGGCTATCGATGCCGCGCAGGTGGCCGACATCCCCACCCCGCGCCTGGTGTTCGTCAACGGCCGCCCCAGCAGCGACCTGAGCGACCTGGAAGGCGTGAATGCGGGCGTGCAGGTACGCACCCTGTCGGCGGTGAAGCAGCAGGAGCCGGAAGCCGTCCGCTTCCTTGGCCGCCGCTTCGACCGCGCCGAGGAAATCTTCGCCCAGCTCAACGCCGCGCTCGCCGATGAAGGCGTGCTGGTGCAGGTGGCCGACGGCGTCCACAGCGATACCCCGCTGCACCTGGTGTTCATCAGCACCGGCGACGGCAGCGACCGCGTGTGGCACCACCGGCACCTGGTGGAGCTGCGCCGCGGGGCCTCGCTCCGGCTGGTCGAGCATCACCTGCACGACGGCGACAGCGCCAACTTCGACAACACCCTGGTCCATGTCCACCTGGCCCAGGATGCCCAGCTGGCGCACGCCCGCGTGCAGGCCGGCAGCAGCCGCGATACCCACCTGCTGCGCACCGACGCCGTGCTTGCGCGCGACGCGCAGTACCGTCGCATCGACCTGGAACTGGGCGCGGCGCTGACCCGCCATGAGCTCAACGTGCGCCTGGAAGGTGACAACGCCAGGCTGGTCGCCAACGGCGTGCTGCTGGGCAATGGCCGTCGCCACATCGACACCCGCCTGGGCATCGACCACATTGCCCGCGACACCAGCGCCGAGCTGGTCTGGCGCGGCGTGGCCGCCAACCGCAGCCGCGTGGTGTTCCATGGCGGCATCAACATCCGCGAAGGCGCCGATGGCACCGATGCCAACCTGTCCAACAAGAACCTGCTGCTGTCCGCCGACGCCGAGATCGACACCCAGCCGACGCTGGTGATCGATGCCGACGAGGTCAAGGCCGCGCATGGCGCCACCGTGGGCCAGCTCGACGCCAATGCGCTGTTCTACCTGCGCACCCGTGGCGTGCCGGCCGAGCAGGCCCGCGCCATGCTCAGCGCGGCGTTCTGCCACGAGCCGCTCGCCGCGGTCGATGGCATCCTCACCGAGAAGCTGGCCCGGCACCTGGACCAGGCACTGCAACAGGCTGGCATGGCATGAACCTTTCCTCCCCGCGCCCGATCCACCCTTCGGCCACCGCTCCGGACTGGGACCGCGTGCGCGCCGATTTCCCGCTGCTGATGCGTGAAGTCAACGGCAAGCCGCTGGTGTATTTCGACAACGCCAACACCGCGCAGAAGCCGCTGCAGGTGATCGGCGCGGTGGACGAGTTCTACCGCCGCTACAACGCCAACGTCAGTCGCGCCGTGCACGCGCTGGGCACCGAAGCCACCGAAGCGTACGAAGGCGCGCGCGCCAAGCTGGCGCGTTTCCTCAACGTGCGCAGCGACGAGCTGGTGCTGTGCAGCGGCACCACCTTCGCGATCAACCTGGTGGCCTACTCGTGGGCCTTGCCGCGCCTGAAGACCGGTGACGTGATCCTGGTCTCGCGCATGGAACACCACGCCAACATCGTGCCGTGGCAGTTGGTGGCGCAGCGTACCGGCGCGACCCTCCGCGTGGCCGAAATCCTGCCCGACGGTTCGCTGGACCTGGATGCCCTGCACGCGGCGATGACCCCCGAGGTGAAGCTGCTGGCGGTGACCCACGTCTCCAACGTGCTGGGCACCATCAACCCGGTGCGCGAGATCTGCCGCGAGGCACGCCGGCGCGGCATCGTCACCGTGGTGGATGGCTCGCAGGCCGCCCCGCACCTGCGCGTGGACGTGCAGGCCATCGGCTGCGATTTCTACGCCATCACCGGGCACAAGATGTGCGGCCCGACCGGCACCGGCGCACTGTGGGCACGCCGCGAGCTGCTGCAGGAAATGCCGCCGTTCCTGGGCGGTGGCGAGATGATCAAGGAAGTCAGCTTCGACGGCACCGTGTTCAACGATGCCCCGCACAAGTTCGAGGCCGGCACGCCGAACATCGCCGGCTTCATCGGCCTGGGCGTGGCGGTGGACTACCTCGACGCGCTTGGCCGCGACCACATCGCCGACCGCGAGCAGGCGCTGCTGGCGCATTTCACCGAGGAGTTGCAACGCATCGACGGCGTGCGCATCTTCGGCACCACGCCGCACAAGGCGGCGGTGGTGTCGTTCCTGGTCGAAGGCGCGCATTCGCACGACCTGGCCACCCTGCTCGACCTGCAGGGCGTGGCCGTGCGTTCGGGCCAGCATTGCGCGCACCCGCTGCTGCAGTACTACGGCGTCGCCGCCACCTGCCGCGCCTCGCTGGCCTTCTACAACACGCATGACGAGATCGAGTCGTTCATGGTGGCCCTGAAGAAGGTCCGCACCCTGCTGGGCTGAGGCCAGGAGCGGCCGCGAAAGCCCTCCCCCTTCGCCGCGCGAAAGGGAGGGCGCAATGCGGTAGTGCCGAGCCACGCGCGGCGCTGTCTCCGGACACCCCGGCCACGCGCCGCCTCGTTCCCGGCCGCGCCGTGCACCGCCGCTTCCCCTTCGCCTCGCGCGCACTAGAATGTGGGGATGAACGAGCTGACTTTCCGTACCGCGACCGCCGCCGACATCCCGGCCCTGATTGAACTGGTGACTTCCGCCTACCGTGGCGATGCCTCCCGCGTCGGCTGGACCACCGAGGCCGACCTGCTCGATGGCCAGCGCGTGGACGCCGACGGCATCCTGGCCGACATCAACCGCGCGCGCAGCGTGGTCCTGCTGGCCGAACAGGACGGCCAGCTGATGGCCTGCTGCCATGTCGCCGATGAGAACGGCCACGGCTATTTCGGCATGTTCGCGGTCAACCCCAAGGCGCAGGGCGGCGGCGTCGGCAAGCAGGTGATGCAGTACGCCGAGCGCTTTGCCGCCGAACAGTGGCAGCTGCCGACCATGCAGATGACGGTGATCGACTGCCGCGACGAACTGATCGCCTTCTACGAACGCCGCGGTTACGTCCGCACCGGCATCAAGAAGCCCTTCCCCTACGGCGATGCCCGCTACGGCCTGCCCAAGCGCGATGACCTGCAGTTCGAAGTGCTGGAGAAGCCGCTGGGAGCGGCGGCATGAGCGAGACCTGGACCTTCATCTGCGCCAGCGAGGAACTGCTGCCCGGGGAAATGAAGACCGCCTTCGACGAGGTCACCGGTACCCCGCTGGTCGTCTTCAACCTCGATGGCGAGCTGTACGCCCTGGAAGACCAGTGCAGCCATGAGGAGTTCGAACTGTCCTCCGGCGTGATCGACGCGGCCGAGGGCAGCATCGAGTGCATCCTGCACGGAGCCCGCTTCGACATCCGCGATGGCCGCGTCCTGTGCGCGCCGGCCTATTCCCCGGTGCCCAAGTTCCCGGTCAAGCGCGAACACGGCGGCATCTGGTCGCGCGACGACCGCGACTGAGCCCGCAGGCCTCACCCGCCGACACGGCGGAGGCCGCTCGCCCGACAGGGCACCGGGCAACGGCCGTCTGGCCGCCGGCCCCTGACGCGGGGGCCGGCACGCGGCTGGCGGCCGTCGGCAGCTTGCCACGCCCCCTTCCTCACTCCCCCTTTGGCCTGCCGGCCGGGCAGCGCCTGCCCGGGTGATTCGCCTGGCGTCATGGCCCGGCCGGCCCACTCAATATTGATAACGCAAACAATTCTCAATAAGATGCGCATCCATTGCGTCCTGCAATGATTTCTTAACACGCCTGTCTTCGATGCCCGCTTCCAGCGCCATGGCCATTCAGCGATTCGCCGCCCAGCTGCGGCAGCGCCAGCCGTGGCTGATGCTGGCACTGGGCCTGCTGATCGCCTGGGCGATGCTCGGCCATGCCGTGGCCGCGCCCGGCGCGTTGGCACCCAGCGCGTCCGTCGACCTGGTCAGTGCCCTCCCCGGCGGTGGCCAGCCCGGCGACCTGCCGGACATGGCCGCCATTTCCGAGTCCGGGGCCGAAAGCCTGCGCAGCGCGCGGCCACGCCCCGCGTCCACCGGCAGCCTGCCGCTCCGGCCCCTGCCGGCACCGCCCAGCCGCACGTTCCTGAACGCAGCGACCGATACCCGCCTGCGCCAGGCACTGGAAAGCGCACATCGCTATCCGCGTGCGCCCTACCTGCTGATCAATCGCGGCCACGCCCCTCCGCGGGCCTGAGCCCGTATCCACGCCGGTTCCGGCTGTCGCCGGCCACGCGTCTGCCTGATCCCCCGTTTCCGCTTTCCGCGCCGGCTCCCTGCCGTCGCCATCCTTTCGCCTACCCACAGAGTCTTTGCAATGAACCCTGCTCGCACTCCGCTGACGTCCGCCCTCCTGATCGCCATCGCCCCGTTGGCTGCCCACGCCGCCGACAGCGCCGACAATAGCGCCGACCCGCGCAAGGCCACCGACCTGGACAAGGTGCAGGTCCGCGGCAGCTGGTTCGCCCCTTCTTCGCCGAAGTTCACCGCTGACCTGCTCGACACCCCGAAGTCCGTGTCCATCGTCTCGGAGAAGCTGATCCAGCAAACCGGCGCGACCAGCCTGCAGGATGCCCTGCGCATGGTTCCGGGCATCACCTTCGGTGCCGGCGAAGGCGGCAATCCGACCGGCGACCGCCCCTTCATCCGTGGCTTCGACTCGCAGAGCAACATCTTCGTCGACGGCCTGCGCGACGTCGGCTCGCAGACCCGCGAGATCTTCGACCTTGAGCAGGTGGAAGTGGTCAAGGGCCCGAGCTCGGCCTACGGCGGCCGTGATTCCGGTGGTGGCAGCCTCAACCTGGTCAGCAAGACCCCGAAGCTGAAGAACGAGACCAGCGTCAGCATGGGCGCGGGCACCGACAGCTACGCGCGCGGCACCGTGGACAGCAACTACGTGCTCGGTGACGGCATCGCTGCCCGCCTGAACCTGATGAAGCACCAGTCCGACATTGCTGGCCGTGACGCCGCCAACGTCGATCGCTGGGGCATTGCGCCGTCGATCGCGTTCGGCCTGAACAGCCCGGCGCAGCTGATCGTGGGCCACTACCACATGGAAACCGACGACCTGCCCGATGCCGGCGGCTTCCCGTACAGCAACCCCTTCAGCAGCGGCCCGAACGTCGCCAAGAACGGCGACGGCAGCCCGCTGGTGCCGGACCGCAACAACTACTACGGCCTGAAGGACCGCGATTTCCAGCGCACCCGCGCCGATATCAGCACCATCGACGCCAGCTACGACTTCGGCGACCACAAGCTGCGCAACATCGCGCGCCTGGGCAACACCAGCAACGACTACCTGTGGACCCAGCCGGACGACAGCAAGGGCAACCCGAACCTGTACGGCACCCTGTGGCGCCGTACCAACGCCCGCGCCGTCGACCTGAAGAACTTCACCGACCAGTTGAGCCTGACCGGCAGCTTCACCACCGGCTCGCTCAAGCACAGCTACAGCATCGGCGTGGAGTACAGCGACGAGAAGATGACCCGCGGCACCTACCAGATGACGCCGGGCACCAACAATCCGCTCACCGGCAGCACCGCCTGCCCGACCACCGGTCCGGCCACCGGCTACAACTGCACCGACTTCAACAACCCCAACCCGAACGACCCGTGGTCGGCCAACCAGATCGTCTACCGCAGCAACAAGGCGCTGGACGTCCGCCAGACCACCAAGACCAAGTCGGTCTACGCGTTCGACACCATCGAGTTCAACGCGCAGTGGTCGGTCAACCTGGGCCTGCGTTACGACGACTACTCCACCGAACAGGTCACCCCGGTGCTCGGCAAGGCCCCCACGGTGTTCAACAACGACAACGACTTCGTGAACTACCAGGCCGGCGTCGTGTTCAAGCCGGTCTCCAACGGCAGCATCTACCTGTCCTACGGCACCTCCTCGACCCCGCCGGGCATGGACGGTGGTGACGGCTCGGACGGCATCAATGCCGCCAACGCCGACCTGAAGCCGCAGGAGACCAAGAACCTCGAACTGGGCACCAAGTGGGACCTGTTCGACAACCGCCTGAACCTGACCGCCGCCCTCTTCCACACCGAGCTGAACAACGCGCGCGTGGTGATCGACAACGGCACCACCCAGAACGCGGGCAAGAAGGTCATCGACGGCTTCGAGCTGGGCTTCACCGGCCAGCTGACCGACGCGTGGAGTGTCTACGGCGGCTACACCTACCTGGATTCGGAGCTGAAGGACAATGGCTTCACCTGCTCGGTCTCCAGCCGCACCGGCTGCCCGGCACCGGGCGTGTGGATCCCGTCGCCGAACAACGGCAACCAGTTCCCGAACACCGCCAAGCACAGCGCCAACCTGTGGACGACCTACAGCTTCCCGTTCGGCCTGACCCTCGGCGCCGGTGCCACCTATTCGGACAAGCAGTACGGTGACGCTGCCAACCTCAAGTGGATCCCCAGCTACACCCGCTGGGACGCGATGGCCAGCTACGCCATCCAGGAGAACATCAGCCTGCAGTTGAACGTGCAGAACCTGAGCGACAAGGTGTACTTCACCAAGGCGTATGCTTCGCACTACGCCAGCATCGCCCCGGGCCGCTCGGCCACGCTGGCACTGAACGTCACGTTCTGATCGCGCTGGACCGCTCCATCCGCCCCCGGCCTCGTGCCGGGGGCTTCGCATCAAGGGAATACTCATGCTGCTGCACATCCCCGACGTACTCACGCGCGAACAGGTCGCACTCGCCCGCCAGCGCCTGCAGGATGCCGGCTGGGCCGACGGCAAGGCCACCGCCGGCTACCAGTCGGCGCAGGCCAAGCGGAACCTGCAGCTTCCCGAATCCGATCCGGTCTCGCGTGCGCTGGGGTCGATGGTCCTGGATGCCATCGGCCGCAACGACACCTTTTTCGCCGCCGCCTTGCCGCGACGCGTGTACCCACCGCTGTTCAACTGCTACCGCGAAGGCGAAACCTTCGGCTTCCACGTCGACAACGCCATCCGCTACGACCACATCAGCCGGCCCGATGACCCGCAACCGGTCCGCACCGACCTGTCGGCGACGCTGTTCCTGTCCGATCCGGATGAGTACGACGGGGGCGAACTGGTCATCGAGGACACCTACGGCAACCAGCGGGTCAAACTTCCCGCCGGGCACATGGTGCTGTACCCCGGCACCAGCCTGCACAAGGTGACCCCGGTGACGCGCGGTGCGCGCCTGGCATCGTTCTTCTGGATCCAGTCGATGGTGCGCGACGATGGCCATCGCCGCCTGCTGTGGGAGCTGGACCTGTCCATCCGTGGCCTCACCGGCGACCATCCCCAGCACCCATCATTGGTCAGCCTGACCGGCGTTTACCACAACCTGCTGCGGCAATGGGCCGAAGCGTGAGCACCGCGCTGCAGGACCTCCAGTCGTTGCTGCGGCAACTCCCGGACAACCCGGCCATGGTCATGGCCGAGCTCGAGCAGCGCGCGCAGCGCGGTGAGGTACTGGCCCAGTTCCTGCTCGGCCAAGCCTGCATGGAAGGCCGTGGCCGCGACATCGATGCCGGGGCGGGCATGGCCTGGTTCGAGCGCGCCGCCAATGGTGGACTGGCGCAGGCGATGAACATGCTCGGCCGCTGCCACGAGCTCGGCCACGGTACGCCGGTCAACCATGAACTGGCCGCGGTCTGGTATCGCCAGGCCGCTGATGGTGGCCTGGACTGGGGGATGTACAACCTTGCCAATCTGCTTGCCACCGGACGCGGGCTGGCCAGGGACGAGGTCGCCGCCTATGCGCTCTACCTGCGTGCCGCCCAGGCCGGCCACGCCAAGTCGATGAACCTGGTCGGCCGCTGCCTGGAGGAAGGCCGCGGCGTCGCCGCCGATCCCGCCGCCGCACCTGCCTGGTACCTGCGCTCGGCCGAAGCCGGCGACTTCCGTGGCCAGGCCAGCCACGCTTCCCTGCTGCTGGCGGCCGGCGAGGTGGATGCCGCCGTGCACTGGCTGAGGAAGGCATTGGCCAATGGCAGCCCCTCATTCATGGCGGCAATCCGTCCACAACTGGCGGCCTCGCCCCATGCGGCGATCCGTGCCCTGGTTGCAGGTCAGGCGATGTGATGGCCAACAACCATCATTGATAGTGGTTATCATTTGCAAAGGCTAACGCGTCCCATCTAAAATTCCCGCCCGAAACGCATGGCCTTCCTGTCGTGCGCATCACCGGGGATTTCACGTGTACCAGCTGCAGCGCCAACAGGACGTGGCCATCGTCGCGCATCGCGCCAGCGCGATCCGCCCGGTGGCGTTGTGCGCGTTGCTGCTGCTGTCGCTGCTCGCCTCGCTGTGGCAGCACGGCACCCACCTGCCACGCCTGGGCGGCGCCCAGAGCACCTGCGCCACGGCGGGCGAGGAACGTGGCGAAACCCCGCTCGAAGAACAGGGCCCGGCCAAGCTGCGCCGGGCCGCCCCCCTGCATGCGGCGCGTGCCGCCCTGCCCCATCCCGGGTTCCTGCCGCGTCGTGCCGCCGTTGCACGCGCCGTCGCACCCGTGCCGATCCCCGCCGCATCGCATCAAGCCCCGCCCGCCCTGCACAGTCCGCGCCAACAGCGCGGGCAGGCACCGCCACTGGCCTGACCGCGTCACCACGGGCCGGGTCCGGCCCTGGCTCCCTGCTCCTTCCTGCCGCAGCAGCGGCCGCACGCCAACGCGTGTGGCACCGGCCTGCGCACCGCTCATCCATCTTTCCCGAGGTTGCTTCCATGGCTGCCAGCCATCGTCGTCGTGCGTCCGTTTCCCGCCACCTGCTCACCGCCGCCGTGCTCGGCGCGCTGTCCGTCTCCGCCCACGCCAGTGGCACCGGGGCCCCCACCACGCTGGACAAGGTGGTGGTCACCGCCGCCGGCTTTGAACAGAAGATCGTCGATGCGCCGGCCAGCATCAGCGTGGTCAGCCGCGAGGAACTCGCGCTGCGCCCCTACACCAGCCTGATCGACGCACTGCGTGACGTCGAAGGCATCGACGTGGGCATGGAAACCACCGACAAGAACGGCCGCGCCACCATCTCCATGCGTGGCATGCCCTCGGAATACACCCTGGTCCTGATCGACGGCCGCCGCCAGAGCAACGTCGGCAACCTGTACCCCAACAACTTCGGCGGCGGCCAGTTCGCCTACCTGCCGCCGCTCGATGCCATCGAACGCATCGAAGTGGTGCGCGGCCCGATGTCCACGCTGTACGGCGCCGACGCGATGGGCGGCGTGATCAACGTCATCACCCGCCGCAACAAGGGGCAGTGGAGCGGTTCGTTCACCCAGGGCTTCACCGTGCAGCAGGACAGCCAGTTCGGCGACGCCCGCACCAGCGACCTGTATCTCAGCGGCCCGCTGGTCAAGGACACGCTGGGCCTGACCGTGCGCGGCAGCTGGTATGACAGTGACGAATCCTCGCCGGAGTGGTCGGCCCTGCCGCTGCCCGATGGCAGCAGCTGGGAGCGCGCGCTCGGTTTCGGCGGCGGCGGCAAGGCCGTGGCCAACACCAACTGGAACACGGGCATGCGCCTGGACTGGAGCGTGTCGGAGAACCACAGCCTGTGGCTGGACTATGACCTCTCCCGCCAGAAGTACGACAACAGCAAGGGCCAGACCGGCACCCTGGACGGACTGGAGAGCCTGTGGCGCAGCGGCGTGGCCACCATTCCCAACGGCAGTGGCGGCACCACCAGCCGCCGCGTGGTGCAGCCGCGCGTGGGCTATACCGCCTACCAGCGCTACGAACTGGACCAGCTCGCCCTGACCCACCAAGGTCGCTATGACTTCGGCACCTGGCAGACCAGCCTGGCCCGCACCCAGAGCAACAACCTCGGTCGCTCGCTGCCGTTGACGCTGGAAGAGCGCGCCGGCCTGCAGACCCTGTGGAACGACGTCTGCAGCCGCCGCGGCCAGGCCGCCAACTGCAACATGACCAACGGTAACGTCTCGATCCTCAACGATGCCGAACGCGCCCGCCTGCAGGCCTTCCTGCCGCGCCCGCTGCGCACCATGGAACTGGACGCGCTGGTGCTGGACACCCTGCTGGACCTGCAGTTCGGCGCACACCAGCTCACCCTGGGAGGCCAGTACAACAACACCGACATGACCGACGGCGTGTTCGGCATGGACGGCGGCGGCTACAAGGACAACGTCAAGCAGAAGCACCGCACCTGGTCGGTGTTCGCCGAGGACAACTGGTCGCTGGCCGAGCGCCTCACCGCCACGCTCGGCCTGCGCTATGACCACCACAACATCTTCGGCAGCCATGTCAGCCCGCGCGCCTACCTGGTGTGGAACGCCAGCGATGCCTGGACCGTGAAGGGCGGTATCAGCACCGGCTACAAGACCCCGCGCCCGGACCAGCTGTTCCCCGGCGTCACCGGCTTCGGCGGCCAGGGCGTGATCCCGATGGTGGGCTCGCCCAACCTCAAGCCGGAAACCAGCACCAACTACGAGATCGCCAGCTACTACGAGGGTGAGCGCTGGGGCTTCAACGCCACCGCCTTCTTCAACCGCTTCGAGGACAAGATCGCCAGCGGCGGCAGCTACCCGAACTGCGAGGTCGCCCCGGCCGGCGGTGGCTATTGCGTCGATGTCGGCCCGGGCTGGGCAGCGCTGGGCTACAGCGTCTTCGGCCAGAGCGTGAACCTGGACAAGGCCGAGACCCGCGGCGTCGAGCTGGCCAGCCATGTCGACCTGCTCGCCAACCTGCAGCTGCGCGGCAACTACACCTGGACCAAGAGCGAGCAGACCAGCGGCACCGGCAAGGGCCTGCCGATCGCCGGCAACCCCGCCAAGCACATGGCCAATGCCAGCCTCAACTGGCAGATCAGCGATGCGCTGAGCCTGTCGCTGATCGGCGAAGGCCGCTACGACCGCTACCGCGACACCCTGCCGGACGCCAACGGCAACCCGCAGACCCGCTATTACGAGGACTACACCCTCTTCCATCTCGGCGGCAGCTGGAAGGCCACCCCCTGGCTGACCTTCAACGCACGCGTGAACAACCTGTTCGACAAGGACTTCGTTTCGCAGTCGTGCCTGCTGACCTCGCCCAGCGAGTACAGCTGCGTGGACGACTACGCGGTCAAGGAGCAGCGTCGCAGCTACTGGATCTCGCTCAACGCGCGCTTCTGAGCCGTTGCCCGCCGCCGCCCCACCACAGGCGGCGGCAGGGCCCGTGCCGCACCCGTGCAGGCCTTGTTCCGGCCGCTGAACCGTGGCGGCCGGCGGCGCCGTCCACCCGCAACACGCGGCGCGGGCACGATGCTAGAGTCCGCACACTCTGAGCTTCCCCGTCGTGATGGCCACCCGCCCTTTTCATTCCATCCAGGCGTTGCGCGCCATTGCCGCCCTGCTGGTGGTGCTGTTCCACCTGCAGATCGTGGAGGCCAAGTACACCGCCGGCATACCGCTGCTGCCGGGCTTCATCCGCCATGCCGACAGTGGCGTGGACCTGTTCTTCGTGCTGTCCGGTTTCGTGATGACCACCATCGCCGCCGGCAGCTATGGCTCGCCGCGTCAGGCCGGGCGTTTTCTGGTGCGACGCAGCTGGCGCGTGCTGCCGCCCTACTGGTTCTACACCACCGTCGTGGTGGTGCTGATGCTGGTCGCCCCGGGCATCGCCAACAGTGCCTACCAGGAGCAGAGCGTGCTGGCCTCGTACCTGCTCTGGCCACAGCCGCAGTTGCCCCTGCTGACCGTCGGCTGGACCCTGATCCACGAGATGTTCTTCTACCTGGTGATGGCCGGGATGATCGCCTTCGCGCGCGAGACCTGGTTGCCCGCACTGCTGCTTGGCTGGGGTGCCCTGACCCTGGCAGCGCACTTCCTGCTCGATGCCGGTGCGCCATGGCAGCAGGTCGCCAGCAACCCGCTGACACTGGAATTCATTGCCGGCGCACTGGTCGGGCTGTACTGGAGGCACCTGCCTGCACCCATGGCCTTGCCGGTGGCCGTTGCCGGTGCGCTGGGCCTGGCCGGCGCGATGCTGCTGTTGTCCGAAGCCGGCGGCCCGCCCCCTTCCATGGCAATGCGCCTGTGTGCCTTCGGCCTGCCGGCGGCCCTGCTCACGCTGGGGCTGGTGCGCTGGGAACGTGCCGGATCGCCCCGGGTCCCGCTTCCATTGCTGCGGATCGGCGACAGTTCCTACTCGCTGTACCTGAGCCATGTGTTCGTGATCTCCGCCGCCGGGCGGCTCTGGCAGGCGAGCGGCTGGAACCACGGCCCCTGCCAGTCCGGGGCCTTCATCGCGCTCACCGTCCTGGCCTGCATCGGCGCCGGCTGGGCCTCCTGGCGCTGGCTCGAGCAACCCTTGCAACGCCTGCGTCCGGGCCGACGCGCGCCGCGGCCCGATACCGCGGCGGCCAGCGGGTGAGGCCGCGATACAATTCGATACAAATTGCGAATCATTCTCATTAATGATCTAATTCCCGGTCTCCCATCCGCCTCGTTCCCGTGTCCGCAGACCGCGCTTCCACCAACACCGTGCAGCAACAGGCCAGCCGCGGCTTCTGGCTGCGCACGCTGCACCAGTGGCACTGGATCAGTTCGGCGGTCTGCCTGATCGGCATGTTGCTGTTCTCCATCACCGGCATCACCCTCAACCACGCCTCGAAGATAGAAGCCAAGCCGCAGGTACAGAACCTGCAGCTGGAGCTGCCGGCGCCGGTGCTCAAGGCGCTGGGTACGCGCGAGGATGGCAACGCGCCGCTGCCGGCGCGGGTCTCGGACTGGCTGTCGGCGCGGCTGGACGTCTCCATCGGCCAACGCCCGGCCGAGTGGTCGCCCGAGGAGGTCTACCTGTCCATGCCCGGGCCCGGTGCCGATGCGTGGCTGAGCATCGACCGCCAGACCGGCGCGGTGGAGTTCGAGAAGACCCGCCGTGGCTGGGTGTCCTACTTCAACGACCTGCACAAGGGCCGCAACGCCGGACCGGGTTGGGGCTGGTTCCTGGACCTGTTCGCCGTGGCCTGCCTGGTGTTCTGCATCACCGGCCTGTTCCTGCTGCATCTGCACGCGCGGCAGCGGCGCATGACCTGGCCGCTGGTCGGCCTGGGCCTGCTGATCCCGCTGCTGATCGCCCTGCTCCTCATCCACTGATCGTCATTCCTCCCGGAGTCGCACCATGCGCGTCACCCTGACCATCGCCCTGAGCGGCCTGATCGCCACCGCCCCGGCCGCCTACGCCGCCAGCCTCGACGTCAACGTCGAAGTGCCCAAGCTCAACGTCGCCGAATACCACCGCCCGTATGTCGCGGTGTGGATCGAGGGTGCCGACCAGAAGGTCGCCGCCAACCTGTCGGTCTGGTACCAGCTGCGCGACACCGCCGAGGGCCATGGCACCAAGTGGCTGCCGGACCTGCGCCAGTGGTGGCGCAAGAGCGGCCGCACCCTGCAGGTGCCGGTCGATGGCGTCACCGGCCCGACCCGCCCGGTCGGCAAGCACCAGCTCAGCTTCAACGACCGCCAGCCGCAGCTGCGCGGCCTGCCCGCCGGCCAGTACACCCTGGTGGTGGAAGCCGCCCGCGAGGTCGGTGGCCGCGAGCTGCTCAAGATCCCCTTCACCTGGCCGGCGCGCAGCGTCCAGAACGGCAGTGCCCAGGGCACGTCCGAACTCGGCGCCGTCACCCTGTCCGTCAAGCCCTGATCCGCACCACCGCACTGGAGCCCACCGAATGAAGCGTTCCCTCCTGATTGCCGCCGCCATCGCCGCGCTGGTTCCGTTCACTGCCTCGGCCCACAAGGCCTGGCTGCAGCCGTCGCAGACCGTCATCTCCGGCACCAACCCGTGGATCACCGTGGACGCGGCCGTCTCCAACGACCTGTTCTACTTCAACCACGTGCCGCTGCGCATCGACAACCTGGTGATCACCGCACCGGACGGCAGCACCGTGCAGCCGCAGAACGTGGCCACCGGCAAGTACCGCAGCGTGTTCGACGTCGAACTCACCCAGCAGGGCACCTACCGCCTGGCCAACGTCAACGCCGGCCTCTCGGCCACCTGGCAGGAAGACGGCAAGCCCAAGCGCTGGCGCGGCAACGCCGAGAAGTTCGCCACCGAAGTGCCGAAGAACGCACCGGAGCTGAAGGTCTCCGAGACCGCCGGGCGGGTCGAGACCTTCGTCACCAACGGCGCACCGAACGACACCGCGCTCAAGCCGACCGGCAAGGGCCTGGAGATGGTGGCCGTGGGCCACCCGAACGACCTGTTCGCCGGCGAGGCCGCCAGGTTCCGCCTGCTGGTGGACGGCAAGCCGCAGGCCGGCCTGGAAGTGGAGATCACCCGCGGCGGCACCCGTTACCGCAACGCGCAGGAAGAGATCAAGGTCACCACCGACGCCAACGGCGAGTTCTCGGTGACCTGGCCGGAGGCTGGCATGTATTGGCTGGAAACCGGCACCGAGGACAACAAGACCACGGTCGCGCAGGCCAACGTGCGTCGCCTGACCTACGTCGCCACGCTGGAAGTGCTGCCGCAGTAAGCAATTGCTCAAAGTCCCCCTCCCGCCTGCGGGAGAGGGGTTGGGGTGAGGGCACGAGGAGCGGCCCCGTCGCCGATCAATGTCAGCAAGAACGCTCCCCCATCCGCCCCTTCGGGGCACCTTCCCCCGTACACGGGAGAAGGACAAAAGGCTCCCCGATTCCCGACACTGATGTCCCCCAACGCTGACATCGCCGCCCTTGGCGGCCACACCATGGGCACCACCTGGAGCGTCAAGCTGGTCGCGCCACGCAGCCGTGACCTGCATGCGCTGCACGCGGGCATCCAGGGGGAACTCGATCGCGTGGTCGCGCAGATGAGCACCTGGGAACCAGACTCGGACATCAGTCGCTACAACCGTGCCGCTGCCGGCCACTGGCAGCCGCTCCCCGAGGACTTCTGGACCGTGCTCAGCGCCGCGCACGACATCGCCCGGCGCAGCGACGGTGCATTCGATCCCAGCATCGGCCCCTTGGTCGCGTTGTGGGGCTTCGGTGCACAGGCGCGCGCGCAGCGCATACCCGATGCTGCAGAAAGAACAGCAGTCGCCCGCCACTGCGGCTGGCAGAAACTTCAGTTGGATCAACCGGCACGCGCTGCGCTGCAACCCGGCGGCCTGCAGTTGGATCTGTCCGCCATTGCCAAGGGCTATGGGGTGGACCTGGTCAGCCATTGGCTGCGTCGCAACGGCGTCGAGGCGGCGCTGGTCGAAGTCGGCGGCGAACTGCACGGCTACGGCCGCAAGCCCGACGGCCAGCCCTGGCGCGTGCTGGTCGAGTCCGCGCCCGAGGAGGATGCCGGTGCCGAGTACCCACCGCGGGTGCTGGCACTGGACGATCTGGCCATCGCCACCTCCGGCGATCGCTGGCACCACTATGACCACGATGGCGTGTCCTACAGCCACACGCTGGATCCGCGCACGCAGGCCCCGGTCACCCGCGCCGCGGCCGCGGTGACGGTGATCGATCGCCAGGCCATGCACGCCGATGCCTGGGCCACTGCATTGACCGTGCTGGGCGCCGAACAGGGCTTGGCCTTTGCGCGGGCGCAGGGGCTGGCCGCACGCTTCGTCTCGCGCGATGGCAGTGGCCTGCAGGAAGCCATGACCCCCGCCTTCCAGCAGTACCTGGACGCAGACGCCACATGAGTACCCCCCGCTTCAATCGTGCGCTGTTCGGCAACCTGGCCGTGATCGCGGTGCTGGTGGCCGTCGCCGTGCTGCTGCTGCGCCTGCACCTGGGCGAAGGCTGGTGGCAGGCCTCGCCACTGCCCTGGCAATGGTGGAGCGCGGCGGGCGTGGGCGCGGTCTATGCGTTTGCCTGTTTCGTCCTGTGGTGGCGCGTGCGTCCGCGCAAGGAGCTGGCCAGCGACACCGGGCAACCGCCGCTGCTGATCGTCTGGGCCAGCCAGACCGGCTTTGCCCGACAACTGGCCGAACGCAGCGCCCAGAGCCTGCGTGCCGCCGGCCATGCCACCCGCCTGCGCGCGCTGGACCAGGTCGACGCCGCCCTGCTGGGCAGCAGCCACCAGGCGTTGTTCATCGCCAGCACCACCGGCGAAGGCGACCCGCCGGACCATGCACTGGCCTTCCTGCGCCGGGTGATGCCGCAGGCAACCGCGTTGCCGGGGCTGCAGTACGCGGTGCTTGCTCTGGGCGACCGCAGCTACGAACACTATTGCGCCTTCGGCCACCAACTCGATGCATGGCTGCGCGCACATGGCGCGCAACCGTTGTTCGACCTCGTCGAGGTCGACAACGCCGATCCCGATGCCTTGCGCCATTGGCAACAGCTGCTCGGCCAACTGGGCGGCACCACCAGCAACGTGCCGGACTGGAGCGCGCCCGAGTACCAGCCCTGGCGGCTGCAATCGCGCCGGCTGCTCAACCCCGGCAGTGTCGGTGGCCCGGTGTTCCACCTGGCACTGCAACCGGCCGAAGGTGCGCTGCCATCCTGGCAGGCAGGCGACATCGCCGAGATCGGGCCACGCCAATCCACCGCGGCGGTGCAGGCCTGGATGCAGGCACATGGATTCGACCCCGGCACCCGCTTGCCGGACGGTCGCCTGCTGGGCGAACTGCTCGCTGCCTCGCAGTTGCCGGAGCATGCCGCCGACATCGACATCGCCGCCCTCGCCGCCCAGCTCAGGCCGCTGCCGCATCGCGAGTACTCCATCGCCTCGATGCCCGGCGAAGGCAACCTGCAACTGATGCTGCGCCGACAGCTGCGCCCGGATGGCCAACCCGGCCTGGCCAGTGGATGGCTATGTGACTACACCCAACCCGGTGACCGCATCGACCTGCGCCTGCGCAGCAACGCCAACTTCCATCCGCCGGCCGCGGACGTCCCGCTGATCCTGATCGGCAACGGCACCGGCATCGCCGGCCTGCGCGCGCACCTGCGTGCGCGCATCGACATCGGCGCCCGCCGCAACTGGCTGCTGTTCGGCGAGCGCCATGCCGCCCATGACTTCCACTTCGGCGACGAGCTGCAGCAGTGGCAGCGCGAAGGCTGGATCGAACACCTCGACGCGGTCTTCAGCCGTGATGGCAGCGCCTTCCACTACGTGCAGGATGCACTGGCCGCTCACGCGCCGCGGTTGCGCGAGTGGATCGACCACGGCGCCACCGTGCTGGTCTGCGGCAGCCTGCAGGGCATGGCCCCGGCGGTGGACGCGGTGATCCTCGATGCCCTTGGCAGCGAGGCCCACGAAGCCCTGCGCATCGCCGGCCGCTACCGGCGCGACGTGTACTGAGTACTCCCAACGGGTAGCGCCGGGGCTTTCCCGCCAGCGCCTCAGCGGAGCAGGGCCCCGCTCTACCGCGTCACAGCCGGAGTCACCCGGATCGCCAGCAGCTCGCCGCCACCGTGCAGCGTGAAGCGCTCGCGTGCCCCGGCACCCAACCAGGCGGTATCGCCTGCGGACAATGCCGGCAGCACATCGCCTTCGAAGCGGGCCTGCCCGGCCAGCAGGTGGATCGCCCAGGCCGCCTGTGGCTCGGTGAAGAACAGCATGTTGCCGACCAACGGACGATGCAGCAGCTCGGCATTCACCTCATCCCGCCGCCACATCAGGTTGAAGTCCTGGGTGAAGCCATCGACCAGCTCGCCCGTGATCACGTCCTCACCCGCGAAACGCAGCCGCTGGTAGGGCGGCAACAGGGTTTCGCAGCGGCCATCGGCAAAGCGCAGGCGCAGGCCTTCGCCCTGCAGCAGCACCAGCTCGCGCTCGATGCCCGGGAATGCGGAAAACGCGGCGTCCTGCTCGATCTCGGCGATGGACAAGCGCAGCTGCCAATCGCCCTGCTCGGGCAGGCGCAGGATCTCGCGGGTCCAGCCCAGCCCGTTGCGCCAGCGCTCGCGCTGGTACTGGGCGGCGGGAATGACACGGGAAGAAAAATTCAGAAGGTCCATGCGCGCATGATGCCATCGCCCGCGCGCGGCAGGGCGCCAGGACGGCAGGAGCGACTTCAGTCGCGAAACCAACAATGCACGCATGAACGCAGAAGCCTGCCATCCGAAGAATCAGATGACAGGCTTCATGCGCCCCGCAACCTCAACCGGCCTCGTGGCCAAAGCCGCTCCTGCCGTGGGGTCAGCGCGGCACGGCCAGGTGCTCGGCGGTCAGCGGCTGGCCGGCACGCGGCGTGGTCGCGATCACCGCATCGGCCGGCAACGCGGTGCCGTTGTCCAGGCGCGCTTCCACGCGGTCCAGTGCGGCGTACACATACGGCAACAGCGGCAGGTAGCGCGCGCCGTAATCCGGCAGGCCCAGGAACCCGTCGAAATGCTGCACGTGCTGTACCTGCCAGTAGCTCACCTCACGCCCCGCCGCCTTGGCGGCAGTGGCGTAGGGCTTGCTGCTGAAGGCCGGCGGGATCAGCCCATCGTCGGTGCCATGCACCACCATCACCGGCAATCCCTTGCGCGGCAGCCCGGCGCGGGTGGCCTGGATGCCGGCCTGCACGCGCTTGGCATCCTCACCCTGCCCGTCCCACAAGCCACGCAGGCACTTCAGGCCGGCGTAGGTCAGGTCCGGCAACTGCACCTTGCTGTCGAGCAGGCCGACGCCGGCGCCCGGCGGAATACCGCTACCGTCGGAGATCCAGGCCGCACGCTCGGCGGCGCTGGCCACGCGCGGGGAGAAGTCCGGGTTCTGCGCGGCAAAGCTGAAACCGCACGGATGCTCGCCCACGCCATAGCGGCCATAAGCCGAGGCGTAGGTCGCGGCGATCGCACGCCACAGATCGAAACCGGTCGACAGCGCGCCTGCGCGCAACGCGGCATCGGTCCAGCCCTTGCTCAGCATCAACGCGTAGGCCGACTGCGCCTGCGCGGCCGGCGTCGCCCCGCTGATCACGCCCTCGCGGGCCAGCGTGGCGCAGCGCACCGCAGCGCCCGCCTGCAATGCGGCGGTCAGCGGCGGTTGCGGCAGGTTGCTCATATGCAGCTGCGCGCACGGCATCAGCAGCGCCGCTTCGGTGGTGTAGTCGTACAGCGCACGCGCGCCAGGGCCATCGGAATAGATGCTCGGCTCGCCGGCCACCACCGCATCCAGCCAGTCACCGTCCATCTCGGCCGCGCGCAGCACTGCGCCGCCGCCGTTGGAGATGCCCACCGCGATGATGCGGGTGTTGTCGAAGGTGAACGGCGCCGCCTGCGGATAGGCCTGGCCCAATGCCAGCAACGCGAACTCGGCCGCCTGCTTCACGTGCCGGCCCCAGTCGGCCTCCGGGTTGTCCTTGGAATGGGCGTGCTTGAAGGCCACGCCCGATGCATTGACCGGCGCATCCGGCGCGAACGCCAGGTCGGCGGCCTCGCCCAGTGCACCGACGCTGCCATTGGCGCGCACGCCCTGCTGTGCGTCCAGGTCGTAGTAGTCGCTGCCGGCGCCCTTGTCGGTGTAGACCACCGCACAACCCTTGGGCAGGCCCCAGGCCGCTGCCACCGACACCGCGCCGTAGATGCCACGCGAGCCCGAGGCCGGGGCCACCAACACGCAGCGCTTGGCCAGGTCGAAGTTGTCCGGCACCTGCGCCAGCACCCGGTGCGGCTGCCTGGCACCCGGCAGGCGGGCATAGGCCGAGTACTCACGGCCCGGCGCCGGCGCCAGGCTGCCGAACAGCTCGCCATAACCCCCGCCCGGGGCGAGGTCGGCGATGCCACGCCAGCTGCCCCACAGGGCGCGGCGACGCAGCTCCTCGACGGTCGGCGCGGTAGCGTCGGCGAAGGCCGGCGGGGCCACGCTGCGCAAGCCGGCCAGGCCGAGGCCGGCGGTGAGCAGGTCGTCGCTGCCGCGGTGTTCGCTGCGGAGTTCGTTGCTGAACATGGAAGGCTCCACGGACTGGGAGGCGGGGCCGCTGGCGCAGGAGGCCAGGCTCAGTCCGACGAATAGGCCGCAGGCGGCGCGCAGTAGGGATTGGCTCATGGGGGCACACTAGCAGAGGCCCACGGGCCGGCTCATCGTACTTTCGTACCACACGCTTTTAGCACCCCAGCTGCTACGTTTTCCGTACTTTCCCCACTGTTCTACGGAGTCCCCCATGGACCGCTTCCTGCAAGGCCGCACCGCACTGGTGACCGGCAGTACCTCCGGCATCGGCCTGGCCATCGCACAGGCGCTTTCGGCGGCCGGCGCGCGCGTGGCCATCAACGGCCTGGGTACGCCCGAGCAGATCGACGCCGCGCTCAAGAGCGTGGCCGATGCCGGTAGCGAGGCCCGTCACTTCGGCGCGGACCTGCGCAAACCCGACGAAATCACCACCCTGCTTGAAGCCGTGCAGGCCTGGGGCCAGGTCGACGTGCTGGTCAACTGCGCCGGCATCCAGCATGCCGCGCCGCTGGCCGAGCAGCCGTCGCAGAAATGGGACGACATCATCGCCATCAACCTCAGCGCCGCCTTCCACACCATGCAGCACACCCTGCCGGGCATGGCCGAGCGTGGCTTCGGCCGGGTGATCAACATCGCCTCGGTGCACGGGCTGGTGGCCTCGAAGAACAAGGCACCCTACGTGGCCAGCAAGTTCGGCATCGTTGGCCTGAGCAAGGTGGCCGGGCTGGAATACGCCGCCGCCGGCAGTCGCGACAGCGGCGGCGTCACCGTCAACTGCATCTGCCCGGGCTGGGTCGAAACCCCGCTGATCGAGCCGCAGATCCAGGCCCACCGCAACGGCGGCAGCCGCGACGACGGCGTGCGTGCCCTGCTTGAGGAGAAGCAGCCCAGCCTGCGCATGTCGCTGCCGGAGGACATCGGCGCGATGGTGGTGTGGCTGTGCCGTCGCGAGGCACACAACGTCACCGGCGCGGCGATGCCGATGGATGGCGGCTGGACGTCGCAGTAAGTGCATGCACGCCGACGACAACGGCCAACCGCATCCGCGCATGCTGCGCGTTGATGCGGTTGCGTTTGTCGCTGCTTCGGCCTTTACTCACCGCTTCCGTCGTCCACACGCCCCCGCCCAAGAATGCCCAGCCTGCTGATCGCCGACGACCACCCCCTGTTCCGCGCTGCGCTGCGTCAGGCTGCCAGCGACGCGGTCAGCGGCATGCAGGTGCGCGAGGCCGAGTCACTGGAAGGCGTGCTGGCCGCATTGGATGACGCCCCGGAAACCGACCTGATCCTGCTCGACCTGCACATGCCGGGCAACCACGGCCTGGCCGGTCTGGCGGCGATCCGCGCGCAGCACCCGGGCGTGGCGGTGATCGTGGTTTCGGCCAACGACGACCCGCGCGTGGTCCGGCGCGCCCTTGACCACGGTGCCGCCGGCTACCTGCCCAAGAGTTCGGGCCTGAACGAACTGCACGACGCCATCCGCAGCGTGATGGCCTGCGAGCAATGGTTGCCGGCCTCGTTGCGCGCCTCGGTGGCACGCGCGCAGTCCTCCAGCCACGACAGCGAACTGGCCGCACGCCTGGCCAGCCTGTCGCCACAGCAGTTCCGGGTGCTGGTGCTGGTCGCCGAAGGGCTGCTCAACAAGCAGATCGCCGACCGCCTGGACGTGCAGGAACGCACGGTCAAGGCGCATCTGTCCGCCATCTTCGAACGGCTGGGCGTGCGCAACCGCACCCAGGCCAGTGTCGTGCTGCGCGAGCTTGAACTCAGCGATCCCGCCCGCCAGGTGCTCTGACCCACGCGTGCAGGAGCGGCCTCGGCCGCGAAGCCACACCCATTCCAGCGCCCAGCCACATCGTGCAATTGCAGGCATGCCGACTCCGCATGTGATTCCTGCTTCGCGGCCGAGGCCGCTTGTGTCTAAGGACCGACTAGATTGCAGGTGAGAGCGGAGTGCGGCAGCCCGTCAGGTCGCAGTGCCTACCAGCACGAGTAGGAGTCAGGGCGCCGCACTCCAAACTCCCTCATCAGCCCGAACAGTTGATCGGATTGCACTCCGGACCGTACAAGCAGGGGATTGAGGGAGCCGCTCTCACCGTCAGCCTATAACGGGAGCGCGTCATGAGCATCCATGTCGGTATCGATGTGGCCAAGAATGAATTGGTCGTCCACGCCTTGCCACAGGAGCAGCGTCGCTGCTTTGCCAATTCGGCCCAGGGACGGGCGGAGCTGGTGGCCTGGCTCAGTGCATTGGGTGCTGACCGGGTGCTGTTTGAAGCCAGTGGCGGTTATGAGGCCTCGCTGCTACTTGTCCTGCATGAGGCCGCACTCCCCGCCGTGCGGATTTCGGCAGATCGCCCGCGTCAACTGGCTCAGGCGCTGGGCCTGAAGGCCAAAACCGACGCCTTGGATGCCCGGATGCTGGCGGTGGCCGCCCAGTTGCTGCCGGCCCCAGTTAGCAAGCCCCTGCCCGAAGCCACCGAGCGTTTACGCCAATGCGTGCACTTGCGAACCGCCCTGGTGGGCGAGCGCGATTCACATCGTCGTCGACTCCAGCAGATATCCGATCCCACCGCCCATGCCATCCAGCACGCATGCATGCATCAACGACCTGCAGCAACGGATCAAGCAACTGGACACGCTCATTGCCGAGCTGCTGCCGGCCACCTTGCCCTTGCAGGGCAAGGCGCCGGGGCTGGGTCCGGTCCTGCGTGCGACCTTGGCTGCGCGCCTGCCTGAACTGGGAACGCTGGACCGTCGCCAGATCGCCGCCCTGGTCGGATTGGCGCCCTACAACCGGGACAGCGGCCGCTGGCGTGGACAACGGCGCATCTCCGGTGGCCGGGCCGATGTCCGGCGCGTGCTGTACATGGCCACCTGGTCGGCTATCCGCAAGGATCCGGCCCTTGGCCAGAGCTATCGCGCCATGGTTGCCGCAGGCAAACCCAAAAAGCTCGCAGTAACAGCATGCATGCGCAAATACCTCACCCGTCTCAATGCCATGCGCCGCGACGATGCCCCTTGGAAAGCCGGGGCAGAGCAGCATGGCAAAGACAGTTGACTCCTACCGCCCACCCAGCCAACGATGCAGGTACATGCCCAGCAGCATCGCCGGCACGAACCACAACGCTTCCGGCGACAGCACGCCCAGCCCCACCAGTGCAGGCCCCGGGCAGTAGCCGGCCAAGCCCCAGCCGATACCGAACAACGCTGCGCCGAGCAGCAACGGCCGGTCGATCTGCTTGAGCGCCGGGATCTGGAACCGCGCCGCCAACACCGGTGCCGGCCGGCGCAGCACGAAGCGGAACAACACCAGCGTGGTGAGCACCGCACCGCCGAGCACGAACAACAGGGCCGGGTCGAAGTCACCGGACACGTCCAGGAAACCGAGGATGCGCTGTGGATCGGTCATGCCCGACACCGCCAAGCCCAACCCGAACAGCGCGCCGGAAAGCAGCGCCGCCAGGGTGATGCGTGCATGCGTACTCATGCCACGTGCCTCACGATGAAGGTGGTGATCACCGCGGTCAGCATGAAGGTCAGCACCGCTGCCAGCGACCGCAACGACAGGCGCCCCAAGCCGCACACGCCGTGCCCGCTGGTACAGCCATTGCCCATCCGCGTGCCGATGCCCACCAGCACGCCGGCCACCACCAGCAACAGCGGCGGAAACCCCTGCCGCGGCACATACGCACCGGGCACCGACCACAACCAGGCCGCACCCGCGCCGACCAGTCCGATCAGGAAGGCCAGCCGCCACGCGAGTTCACCCTGCTTCGGCAGCAGCACACCGCCGAGCATGCCGCTGATGCCGGCGATGCGGCCGGTCAACCACAGCAGCAGGGTCGCCGCCATGCCGATCAGCACGCCGCCCAGCAGCGCGCTCATCCACGTGTTCATCGCGCATCACCCATCTGGTCCAGCGGCAGGCGGAAGTAGCGCACGCCGTTGGCATCGGGTTCGGGCAGGCGGCCACCGCGGATGTTGACCTGCAACGCGGGCAGGATGAGTCGCGGCACCGGCAAGGTCGCATCACGCTGTTGGCGCAGTTGCACGAAGGCCGATTCGTCGACACCGTCCTTCAAGTGCGCATTGCCGGCACGCTGCGCGGCGATGCTGGTCAGCGGTTCGGCCTCACGGCGCGTGCCGGGGTAGTCATGGCACAGGAACATCCGCGTATCCGCCGGCAACGCCAGGATCTTCTGGATCGAAGCGAACAGGCGATGCGCGTCGCCGCCCGGGAAGTCGGTGCGCGCCGTGCCGGTGTCGGCCGCAAACAGGGTGTCACCAATGAAGGCCGCATCGCCGATCACGTACGTCAGCCCGTCATCGGTATGCCCGGGCGTGGCGATCACACGCACCGGCAGGGCGCCGATCGCGAACTGGTCCCCATCGACGAGCAGCCTGTCGAACTGGCGCCCATCGGCGATGAATTCCTCGCCCAGCCCGAACAGCGCCTTGAACCGCTCCTGCACCTGCACGATGCCGCGCCCGATCGCCACCTGCGCCTGCAGGATGTCGGCCAGGTATCCGGCCGCGCTGAGGTGATCGGCATGCGCGTGCGTCTCCAGGATCCACGTCACCTGCAGCGCCTTGCCGCGCACGAACGCCAACAGTGCATCGGCCGATGCCGTGCTGATCCGTGCGCCGGCCGGCTCGTAGTCCAGTACCGGGTCGATGATCGCCGCGGCGCCGCCCTCGCCTTCGTACACCACGTACGTGAACGTGCCGGTGTCCTTGTCGAAGAACGGTTCCACCTGCGGATGAAGCTGGATTGCATCGCTCATGGCCTGCACCTTTGTAATTTAGATTTTTCTAAATTAAACTCCTCTCACCTGAAGCGCAACCCCCCGAAAGCTGGCCCGATGAACACGTCCGACATCGATGCTGCGGACATGCAGTCCCACGCCGAGCAAGCCGCCGCCCTGCTCAAGTCACTCGCCCACCCGGCACGCCTGCGCGTGCTGTGCCACCTGGTGGACGGCGAGGCGTCGGTGAGCGAACTGCAGGCGCAGGTGGCGTTGTCGATGTCGGCGCTGTCCCAGCACCTGGCACTGATGCGCGACGCAGGCCTGGTCAGCACCCGCCGCGAGGCGCAGACCATCTACTACGCGCTGGCCGACAGCCCCGCACTGGGCGTGATGCATGCGCTGTATGACGCGTATTGCGGCAAGGGAAAGCGCCGGTAGTCCGCGGGACGGACTCCCGGCGCATTCCCGATCGCGTTGGGCCGGGGTTGCATCCCGGCCTGCGCCGCATCGCTATCGCTGCGTCACCGTCCGCGCCGCCAGCAGGCGGTCCAGGATCGACTTCAACGCCAACGGCCGCGCTGGCTTCTGCAGCAGGGTCAGCCCCTGCTCCAGCACGTCACGCCGCGTGGCCAGGCTGTCATCCGCGCTGAGGATCAACGTCGGCCGGGCGCCGTAGCGCTCGGCCAGGCGCGCCTGCAGCGCCGTGCCGGTATCGCCGTCGTCCAGGTTGTAATCGAACAACCACAGCGCCACGGCCTGCCGTTCCATCGCCGCGACCGCATCGGCTTCACCGGATCCCTCGGCCACCGCGTAGCCCCAACCGCGCAGCAGTCCCGCCAACGCCGCCAATGCCGCCGGATCGTTGTCCACCACCAGCACCGGCGTGGCCTCCCCTGCGGGCGCGGCACGCTCGTGGAGTGCAACCGGCGGCGCCGATGCCGCCAGGACCGACACCGAGAAAACCGTGCCGCGCCCCCTGTCACTGCGCAGCCCCAGTGGTGCATGCAGCAGGCCGGCGATGCGGTCGGCGATCGCCAGCCCCAACCCCAGCCCCTGGCCGCTGGTTTCCTCACCACGCCGGAACTCCTCGAAGATCCGCCGCTGCTCGCTGCGGGCGATGCCGGGCCCGGTGTCATGCACCTCGATGCGGATCCTGTCCGCTTCCCGCCGTACGCCCAGCAGCACGCCGCCGCGCGCGGTGTAGCGCACCGCATTGGCCAGGAAGTTCTGCAGTACCCGCCGCAACAGCTGCGGGTCGCTGTTCACCCACGTGCGGGTGGGCAGGTAATGGAAGGCCAGGCCGCGTGCCGTGGCCAGCGCGCGGAACTCCGAGGCCAGCGGGTCGAGCACCTCGGCCAGCGGCATGTCGCGCGGCTGCGGCACCAGTCCGCCGGCCTCCAGCCGTGACATGTCGAACAAGCCGGTCAGCAGGTCCGTGGTCGAATCCAGCGCCCCCTGGATCTGCACCACGGCCTGCTGCTGCTCCCCGTCGTCCACCTGCTGTGCCAGGCGGTCGGTGAACAGATGCGCCGCGTGCAACGGTTGCAGCAGGTCATGGCCCACCGCGGCGAGGAAGCGGCTCTTGGCATCGTTGGCACGCTCGGCCTCGCGCTTGGCCGATTCCAGCAGCGCGGTACGCTCGCCGACGCGCTGCTCCAGCGTTTCGTTGCTGCGCTTGAGCTCGCGCTCGCTGCGCCGGAAGGCGGTGACATCGGTGAACGTGGCCACGAAGCCCCCCCCCGGCATCGGGTTGCCGCGGATCTCGACGATGCTGCCATCGGGAAACACGCGCTCGGTCAGGTGCGGCGTGCCGGCACGCATGAAGGCCAGGCGGCGGTCCACCGCGCGCTCGTCGCGCCCGCGCTGCGGCATGGCCTGCAATGCCCAGCGGGTCAGGTCCATGATCGGACGCCCCACCTGCAGCAGTTCCTCCGGGAAGCCGAACATCCGCGCATAGGGCCGGTTCCATGCCACCAGGCGCTGGTCGCGATCGATCACGCTGATGCCCTGGCTCATGTTCTGCAATGCCGCCTGCAGCACCTGCTGGCTGAAGCGCAGGTCCTGCGAGGCCTCGCTGACGATGGCGGCCACCGCCGCCAGCTCGCTGCTCTCCCGGCGCGCGGCATCCAGCAGCAGGCGCGCCGATGCCGCGCCGAGCACGGCGGACAATTCCCGTTCGACCCGTGCTTCGACCAGGGTCGGCACCGGGCCGCTGCGCGGCGCATCGGCAAGCAGTCGCTGGACCTGTTCCAGCGGCAGGAAGCGGCGCCCCGCATCGCGCAGTGCGTCGGCATCCAGGCTGCGGCTGGCGCGATCGGGCGTATCACGCCGCCATACCATCGCCAGCAACGTGACCGCGGTGCCCACGAACAGGCTGGCCCCCACTGCCCGCCCCAGCGGTGTCCATCCGGTCAGGCCGAACAGGCCCTGCGGCGCCAGCCACTGCCAGCCGAACGGGCCGTCCACCAGCCAGCCCGGTGCATGGCCGCTGCTTTCCAGCAGGGACGGCAACAGCAGCACCCACGCCCAGGTGAGGAAGCCGGCCAGCACGCCGGCGATGGCCGCACGCGGGGGCGTCTGCGGTCGCCAGATCGCAAAGCCCAGCACCGGCACCAAGGTGGCCAGCGCCGAGAACGAGATCCCGCCGATGTCGGCCAGCACGTTGCCGCCGCCGATCAGACGGCTGTACGCCCACGCCAGCAGCATGATCAGGCAGATGCCGGCGCGGCGCAGCCAGACCAGTTCGCGGCGATGGTCGCGTCCACCGGCACGCCGCCACGCACCGCGCAGCAGGCCCGGCGCGAACCAGTGGTTGCCGATCATCAGGCTCAGTGTCAGCGTGCTCACCACCACCATGCCGGTGGCCGCGCTCAGGCCGCCGAGGAAGGCAAACAGCGCAATCCCTTCGTGCCCGGCCGAGAACGGCAGCGCCAGCGTGTACATGTCCGACGGCACGCTGTTGCCCAGCAGCGCGGTGCCCGCGCGTGCCAATGGCAGGATCGGCAGCGCGATCAACAGTAGGTAGAGCGGGAACAGCCAGCGCGCGGTGCGTACATCGGCCGGGTCGCGGCACTCAACCACGCTGACATGGAACTGGTGCGGCAACAGGAACATCGCCAGCCCGCCCAGCAACATCAGCGGCACGAACCCGCCCCCGGGGGCATCGGCGGCCGGGGCTGGCATCGACGGCAGGCCCTTCAGCCCGAACCACACGAACAGGCCCAGTACCAGCATCGCGCACAGCTTGAACACCGACTCCACCGCCATCGCCAGCACCAGCCCGCGGTTGTGTTCGGACACATCCGCGCGCCGCGCACCAAACAGCATCGCGAACAGGGCCATCGCCAGCGCCACGTACAGGGCGCTGTCCTGCCAGGGCGAACCGCCCTGCCCGGCATCGACCGCACGCGAGGTGATCATGCCGAAGCTCATCGCCACCGCCTTCAACTGCAGCGCGATGTAGGGAATCAGGCCCAGCGCCGCGACCAACGTCACCGTCGCCGCCAGCCAGGCATCGCGCCCGAGCCGCGCGGCGATCAGGTCGGCCAGCGAGGTGGCATTGGTCTCGCGCGCAAGCCGCACCAGGCGCACCATCACGCCCATCGCCAGGGCGTAGAACAGGATGGCCCCGACGAAGGTCGGCGGCAGCGGCCAGCCATAGCGCGCGGCCTGCGTCACCGTGCCGTAGAAGGTCCACGAAGTGCAATGCACGGCCAACGACAACGCGTAGACATGCCGCCAATGCCGCGCGAATGCGGTCGGTCGGCGCTCGCCATACAACGCCGCGCCGAACATCAGCGCCAACCAAGCCAGGCCCGCCAGCGCCACCGTCACCAGACTCAACATGTACGCCGCTTCCCCGAATGCATCGGCGCAGGATACGGAGTAAGCCCGCACCGCAGAAGGGCCATCCCTCACCCCAACCCCTCTCCCGCACGCGGGAGAGGGGCTCAGGTTTGCTTCGGCTGTGGCTTTGAAGCCCCTCTCCCGCAGGCGGGAGAGGGGTTGGGGTGAGGGCCGCTCTGGCACACGTACCCAAGAACGAACAAGGCCCTTCCCGCTACTGCGGGAAGGGCCGTCGCTTCTGCTTCGATTCGCGTCCCGGTGCCGTCACCGGCCCTGGCGCTGCATCAGAAGTTGTAACGCACCGACACATACCAGTTGCGCGGCAGACCGTAGTACGCGGTCTGGATGTTGCCCACGCTGGCAAACTCCTGGCCTTCGGTCATGTACTGCTTGTCGGTCAGGTTGCGCACGCCCGCACGCACCTGCCAGCTCATCTGCGGCGAATCCCACACGCCGTAGGCGCCGAGCAGCGTGTACGCGTCCTGGCTCAACACGGCACGGTTGTCCACCGACAGCCAGGTCTCGCTGCGGTAGGACACGTCACCGCCCAGCGTCAGGCTGCCGCTGTCACCCAGCGGGAACACGTGCTGCAGTGCCACGCGCGCGGTCCAGTCCGGCGAGAACGGCACGTGTGCGTGGCTGACGTTCGGGTCGAAGCCCGGGTAGGACGGATCCAAGCGGAAGTCCTCGAACTTGTCGTACTTGGCGTCCATCCAGCCCACCTGCGCGCTCAGCGTGGTGGACTCACCCAGCAGCGCACTGCCTTCCAGCTCGATGCCCTTGATGTTCAGCTTGGCGGCGTTCAACACCGGGAAGGTGCCCACGTCCTGCGACACACGGGCCTGGAAGTCGCTGTAGTTGCTGTAGAACGCCGCCGCGCTGCCGCGGAAGCGGTGGTCGGCCGAGCTGCCCTTCAGGCCCAGCTCGTAGGTCCACACGTATTCCGGATCGAACTTGGCATGCTCGGTGTCATACACGGTGTTGGCGCGACCATTGAAGCCGCCCGACTTGAAGCCGCGGTTGGCCGACACATAGCCCATCAGGTTGTCGCTGAAGGCCTTCTGCAGGCTGATCGACGGGGTCACGGCGGTCCACGATGCCTTTGCATCGAAGGCCACGGTTCCATTCAGGCCGGCGAACGGCGCGCCCCAGAACGTGCTGGTGGAACGCTCGTAGTCCTTCTTGTCCTTGGTCCAGCGCACGCCGGCGGCCACGGTCCAGCTCGGCACGAACTCCCAGTTCACGTGGGCGAAGGCGGCGGTCGAGGTAGTGGTCAGGTCGTCGTCGATCGTGCGCAGGAACGGCACCTTGGCGCCCAGGAACGAGAACAGGTCATCGGCATACGCCTCCTGGTACGACGGCACGTTCTCCTTCATGTAGTACGCGCCGAAGGTGGCATGCAGGTTGGAACCATTGTCGTAATGGAGCTGGAATTCCTGGCTCTTCTGGTTCTGGTCCAGCGCCACCAGCACGTCGCCCAGCTCATACTCGGATGCATCGATGTCGATGTACGACTCGGTCTTGAGCTTGCGGTAGGAGCTGATGCTCTTCAGCGTCCATTGCTCGTTGATGTCCCAATCCATCGCCAGCGACGCACCGGAGTGCTTCAGGTACTGGCCCTGGCCATCGTCGAACGAGGTCCGCGCGCGACGGTTCCATTCGCCGGTTTCACCCGGCTTGAGCACGATCGCGCCGCCCGGCGCCAGGCTGGTCTGAACCAGGTTGGCCATCGGCCGGCCCAGGGTCAGCGCCGCATCCTGCTTGGTGGTATCCAGCGACAGCACCGCGCTGAAGTTGTCGGTCGGCTTGAAGGCCAGCTTCAGGCGCAGCGCTTCGGTGTCGTCGTCGTTGTAGCGCTTGCCGGTGTCGGCGTCCTTCACGTAGCCGTCGTTGGTGATCTTGGCACCGGCGATGCTGCCGGCCACCGTATCGCTCAGCTGGCCGGACACGTAGAAGCGGCCTTCCAGGCGACCGTAGTCACCGGCGGTCACTTCCACCGCGCCGCCCTCGTTGTCGAACGGGTTCTTGGTGGTCAGCTTGATCGCGCCGCCGGTGGAGTTCTTGCCGTACAGCGTACCCTGCGGGCCACGCAGCACTTCCAGCTGCTGGATGTCGAACAGCGAGAACAGCGCGCCGTTGATGCGCGAGTAGTACACGTCATC
This sequence comes from Stenotrophomonas sp. ATCM1_4, assembly GCF_004348115.1. GTDB lineage: Bacteria > Pseudomonadota > Gammaproteobacteria > Xanthomonadales > Xanthomonadaceae > Stenotrophomonas > Stenotrophomonas capsici. The sequence goes on from NZ_QPFB01000001.1 coordinate 2,604,005, forward strand.
GACGTACATGCCCACGCCCGGGTCGAAGGTCTGCAGTGCATCCGGCTGGCCGATGCCACGGATGAACACGTTGACGCTGTTGGCCGAACCACGGCCCTGGGCGATGTTCATGTTCGGCACCGCGCCCTGCAGGCCCTCCACGGTCGAGGCCTGCAGGTCCTTGATCTGCTCCTCGCCGAAGGCGCTCACCGCCACCGGTACGTCCTGGATGGACTCGCTGCGACGGCGTGCCGTCACGGTCACTTCGTCCAGCTGCGTGGCCTGGGTGCCCGCCGCCGTGGCCTGCTGCTCCTGGGCCTGCACGAATGCGGCCGGCGCCAGCAGAATGCCGCCGATGGCCATGCTCAGATACTTGCGCTTCATTGGTCTCCCTCCTCCCGGGTATGACGCAGCGGCAATGGGATGCCGCCATGCTGCGCACGTTAACGACGCGTTAGCCGGCCGCGTATCGTCCCTTCGTACAGTGGGCCGGCCGCCCGCGCGTCCCGATACTCGCCGGCAACGTATTGGCCGGGGAGCCGTGGATGTCGTTTCTGATCGTATTGGCGGCCCTGTGCTTCCTGATGTTCGTGGCCTACCGCGGCTACAGCGTCATCCTGTTCGCCCCGGTGGCCGCGCTGGGCGCGGTGCTGCTGACCGACCCGACCCTGGTCCAGCCGATGTTCACCGGCCTGTTCATGGACAAGATGGTCGGCTTCCTCAAGCTGTACTTCCCGGTGTTCGTGCTCGGCGCGGTGTTCGGCAAGCTGATCGAGATCTCCGGCTTCTCCAAGTCCATCGTCAGCGCCACCATCAAGCTGGTCGGTGCCCAACGCGCGATGCTGTCGATCGTGCTGGTCTGCGCCGTGCTGACCTACGGCGGCGTGTCGCTGTTCGTGGTGGTGTTCGCGGTCTACCCGTTCGCGGCCGAGCTGTTCCGCCAGAGCAACATCCCCAAGCGGCTGATCCCCGGCACCATCGCGCTGGGGGCCTTCAGCTTCACCATGGATGCCCTGCCGGGCACGCCGCAGATCCAGAACATCATCCCGTCGGCCTTCTTCGGCACCAACAGCTGGGCCGCCCCATGGCTGGGCGTGATCGGCACCGTGGTGATCATGCTGCTGGGCATGAGCTACCTGGAATGGCGCCGCCGTACCGCCATCGCCAAAGGCGAAGGCTATGCCGGCACCGGCGAGGAGCTGCGCAACGAGCCGGAGGCCTTCCGTGGCGACAAGCTGGCCCACCCGCTGCTGGCGATCCTGCCGCTGATCCTGGTCGGCGTCTCCAACTTCCTGTTCACCCGCTGGATCCCCGGCTTCTATGGTGAAACCCAGTCCTTCATTCCCGCAGTCATCGGCAATCCGGCCCCGGTGGTGCAGGAGGTCTCCAAGATGGCCGCCATCTGGGCGGTACAGGGGGCGCTGCTGCTCGGCATCCTCAGCGTCATCGCCTTCGCCTGGAAACCCGTGGTCACGGCCTTCGCCGAAGGCACCAAGTCGGCCATCGGCGGCGCCATGCTGGCCTCGATGAACACCGCATCGGAGTATGGCTTCGGCGCGGTCATCGCCGCCCTGCCCGGCTTCCTGGTGGTCTCCAACGCCCTTGGCGCAATCCCCAACCCGCTGGTCAACGAAGCGGTGTCGGTCACCGCCATGGCCGGCATCACCGGCTCGGCCTCGGGCGGCATGAGCATCGCGCTGGCCGCGATGGCCGATAGCTTCATCGCCAATGCGCACGCCGCGGGCATCCCGATGGAAGTCCTGCACCGGGTGGCGGCCATGGCCTCCGGCGGCATGGACACGCTGCCGCACAACGGCGCGGTGATCACCGTGCTGGCCGTCACCGGCCTGACCCACCGCCAGTCCTACAAGGACATCTTCGCCATCACCCTGATCAAGACCCTGGCGGTATTCGCGATCATCGCGGTGTATTACATGACCGGGCTGGTTTGATACCGGAACAGGGAACTCCGAGCTCGGAATTCGGAATTCGGAATTCGGAAACGCTGCCATGTGATCGCAGGGCCGTGTCATTGCCCGCTCTGGCCCTGTACCTCTTGCGGCTAGCGGCGTCAGCCATCACCGCCAGCGCTCAACAAGCGCCCCCTCTACACCTCCCCTTCGCTGCACGCAGGAAAGGAGCAGAACAGCAAAGGCAATGGCGGAAGCCAATTGCTCGCCACTGTTCGCGCCGCAGAAGGCAGGGAGAGGACCGTTTGCACGCCTTTGGCATGCGGCCGGATGAACGCCGATGGCCATGTCGCAGGGCCGGAGGTTTGCTCCGGAGGATCGCGAAGGGATGCCCGGATTGGCGACAAGCCACGCCTTTCCTGCGGCATTCCAGCATTCAATATTCCAGACACGAGAAAGGCGCCCCACGAGGCGCCTTCTGCTCTAACCAAGCCCAAAAAGAACGCCCGGCTGCACGTCACTGTGCAACACCGGGCGATCTCACTTCCCTGTTGGCGTCCTGCCTATCCCCAGCGTCCTGGCCCTTTTGGGTTCCTGGTGGTCCGCCCTCCTGGCGGAACACGAATAAGTCACGTCCTTGTCAGCGCCTTTCGATCGGTTTGACTGCCGGTGTTCCTGCCGGCCTCCTGCTGTCGGCGGGGGCAGCTCCAGCCCTCGCCTCGATCAGGTCTCGATTCCGTTCGACCGTCTTCAGCCCGATTCCCTTCACCAGCGCCAGTTCCTCGACACTCTTGAAGGGGCCGTTTGCCTGTCGATGATCGATGATTGCCTGCGCCTTTGAGGGGCCGACATTCACCATCACCTGATCCAGCTCCGCCGCGGAGGCGGTATTGATATCGACCTTGTCCGTGGCTTTCGCCGATAGGGTCAACACCAACGCCAGAACCAGTGACTTCAGCATCACGGTGAAAAGCTTCATCACTACTCCTTGTGGTTTGGGACCGCTCCCCGGCATTCCCGCCGGTGGAACAAGTGTTCCGCACCACATGAACATAGGCTATCCGTCATGCCTCGTTTACACAGCCGGCGAACATCCCGACGTCTTGTAGGAAAATCCCTACAAAGCCCATTCAAGGGCAGCGGGCGTAGAATAGTTGCACCTGACATTGCTACCGGAGATCCAGATGGACAGCGCCAAGATCGGCCAATTTCTCAGCGACAAGTGGGACAACGACATCGTCCCGCAATTGGTCGATTACATCCGTATCCCCAACAAGTCGCCGATGTTCGACGCCAACTGGGTCGCCAACGGCTACATGGACCAGGCCGTGGGCCTGATGGAGACCTGGGCCAAGGCGCAGAAGATCCCCGGCCTGCAGGTTGAAGTGGTGCGTCTGGAAGGCCGTACCCCGCTGATTTTCCTGGAAATCCCGGCCACCGGCCCGGAGACGGGCGACGACACCGTGCTGCTCTACGGCCATCTGGACAAGCAGCCGGAAATGACCGGTTGGGACGACGACCTCGGCCCGTGGAAGCCGGTGCTGCGCGGCGACAAGCTGTACGGCCGCGGTGGCGCCGATGACGGCTACGCCATCTTCGGCTCGCTGGCGGCCGTGCTCGCCCTGCAGGAGCAGGGCCTGCCCCACGCCCGCTGCGTGATCCTGATCGAAGCCTGCGAAGAATCCGGCTCCTACGACCTGCCGGCCTACGTCGACCACCTGGCCGACCGCATCGGCCAGCCGTCGCTGGTGGTCTGCCTGGATTCGGGCTGCGCCAACTACGACCAGCTGTGGTGCACCACCTCGCTGCGCGGCCTGACCGGCGGCAACTTCACCGTGAAGGTGCTCAACGAGGGCGTGCACTCCGGCGATGCCTCCGGCGTGGTGCCGTCCAGCTTCCGCCTGCTGCGCCAGCTGCTGTCGCGCATCGAGGACGAAAAGACCGGCCGCATCCTGCTCGACGGCCTGCACACCGAGATCCCGGCCGAACGCCTGGAGCAGGCCAAGCGCGCCGCCGAGGTGGTCGATACCGCCATCTTCGACAAGTTCCCGCTGGTCAATGGCCTCAAGCCGATGAACGACGACCTGACCGAGCTGGTGCTCAACCGCACCTGGCGCCCAGCACTGTCGGTAACCGGCATTGGTGGCATGCCGCCGCTGGAATCGGCCGGCAACGTGCTGCGCCCTGAAACGGCGGTGAAGCTGTCGCTGCGCCTGCCGCCGACCGCCAACGGCAAGGCCTGCGGCGAGCTGCTCAAGGAAGCGCTGCTGCGTGACCCGCCGAACGGCGCGGACGTCAGCCTGGACCTGGAAAAGGCCTCCACCGGCTGGAATGCGCCAGCGATGGCGCCGTGGCTGGAGAAGTCCATCGACGACGCCAGCCAGGCCTTCTTCGGCAAGCCGGCCATGTACATGGGCGAAGGCGGCTCGATCCCGTTCATGGGCATGCTGGGCGAGAAGTTCCCGGGCGCGCAGTTCATGATCACCGGCGTGCTCGGCCCGCACTCCAACGCGCACGGCCCGAATGAGTTCCTGCACATCCCGATGGGCAAGCGCGTGACCTCGTGCGTGTCCAAGGTGCTGTTCGACCACCACGCGGCCAGCCTGCGCGGCGAGACCAGCGGCTCCAAGGTGCATGCCGACAGCGGCACCCGCCACGGCGGCCACGGCTGCTGCTGAGCCCGGCCGGCTTGATGACGGACGCAGCCCGGCCTTGCTAGGCTGCGTCTTTCCTTCTGGCAGGCACGCACATGAGCGGACTGTTTGGCAGTGACAGCTGGCTGTACATCATCCTGATCGGCTTCTTCGTCGGCCTGCTGGGGCGGTTCTTCATGCCCGGCAACAACCGCATGGGTTGCCTGTTGACCATCGTGCTCGGCATTGCTGGTGCCGTGTTCGCCGGCTGGTTCGGCCGCGAGATGGGCTGGTACTCGGCGGGACAGCCGGCCGGCTTCCTCGGCGCCATCATCGGTGCAATCGCCATCCTCGCCCTGCTGCGGCTGATCAGCGGCAACAAGCGCTGAGCCTTCCCGCCACATTCCCTGATTCCCGGCGTCGCACGGCGCCGTTTTGACGTACCCGTCCATGACCGATCCCGCTACCGACCCGCTGCGCGCGCAGCAGCGCCTGCACTGGGCACGTACCGCCCTGGGCGATGCCGATGCCGCGCTGGAGCGCGCCTCGGTCGACGCCGGCTTCCGCAGCTACTGGCGTGCCACCGGCGCACGCGGCAGCCACATCGTGATGGATTCGCCGCCTGGGCTGGAAGACGTCACGCCCTGGCTGCGCATGCATGACCTGCTCGCCCCGCATGGCGTGCGGGTGCCGCAGGTGCTTGCCCGCGACGTCGACAACGGCTTCCTGCTGCTGGAAGACCTCGGCGTGCCCACCCTCGCCCGCCACATCAACGAAGACAACGCCGATGCCTGGTTCGAGGCGGCCTTCGACCAGTTGATCCGGCTGCAGTCGATCCCGGTCCCGGAGGGGCTCGGCGTGTTCGGCGAAGCGCTGTTGCAACGCGATGCCGGCCTGTTCGACGAATGGTTCCTGCGCAAGCACCTTGGCCTGCAACTGGACTGTGCTGAGGTCGACCAGCTTCAGCAGGTCCAACGCCGCCTGATGGACAACGCGCTCAACCAGCCGCAGGTGCTCACCCACCGTGACTTCATGCCGCGCAACCTGATGCCGGTCGGCGACACGCTGGCAGTGCTGGATTTCCAGGACCTGGTGCGCGGGCCGATCGCCTACGACCCGGCCAGCCTGTTCAAGGACGCGTTCCTGAGCTGGCCGCTGGCACGCGTGGATGGCTGGCTGGCGCGCTACCACGCCCGCGCGCAGGAAGCCGGCCTGCCGGTGCGGCCGTGGCCGTTGTTCCTGCGCGATGCCGACTGGATGGGCGTGCAGCGCCACCTCAAGATACTGGGCCTGTTCGTGCGCCTGCGCGACCGCGACCACAAGCCGCATTACTACGCCGACGCACCGCGCTTCCTCCGCTACCTGGACGAAGTGCTGCCGCGCCATCCGGAGCTGGCGCCGCTGCACGACCTGTTCGAACGCCGCATCAAGCCTGCCCTGGCTGCCAAGGGCGAGGCATGAAGGCGCTGATCTTTGCCGCCGGCCTGGGCGAACGCATGCGCCCGCTGACCGACCACACGCCCAAGCCGCTGCTGCCGGTCGGCGGCACACCATTGATCGAATGGCACCTGCAGCGCCTGGCCGCATTGGGGATCGACGAGGTGGTGATCAACACCAGTTGGCTCGCCGAGCAGTTTCCCCGGCAGCTGGGCGATGGCAGCCGCTGGGGTCTGCGCCTGCATTTCAGTTACGAAGGCCCGACGCCACTGGAGACCGGCGGCGGCATGTGCAACGCACTGCCCCTGCTCGGCGATACGCCGTTCATCGCGGTCAATGGCGATATCTGGAGCGATTTCGATTTCGCGCGCCTGCCGTCCACGCTGGACGGCCTGGCGCACCTGGTGATGGTCGACAACCCGGCGCATCACCCACGCGGGGACTTCATCCTTGGCCCGGATGGCCAACTGCGCGATGACGGTGATGCCGTGCGGCTGACGTTCTCCGGCATCGGCCTTTACCGGCCAGCGCTGCTGCAGGATTGGCGGGCCGTGATCGGTGATGGCGAGCGCAACGCGGAAACGCCTCCCCGTTTCAAGCTCGCCCCCTTGTTGCGTGCGGCAATGGCAAAGGGAGCAATCAGCGGCCAGCGCCACGCCGGCGCCTGGACCGACGTCGGCACGCCGCAGCGCTTGCGGCAACTGGATGCGGAACTCCGCGGTACTGCCGGCTGAGTTCAGCGCTGCGGAAGTTGCCTGGCAGGCTTTTCGGGTCAAACGCGAAGCGCTTACCCCTCCCCAGCCCTCCCCAGCCCTCCCCTTCGCTGCGCGAAAGGGAGGGGGCAAGAGCGGGTTTCGCTGCCATCTGTTCGACCGCGCGAAATCACCCCTCCCTTTTCGCGCAGCGAAGGGGAGGGCTGCGCTCTCCAACGGCCAATAGAACAACAACACGGGAATTCCATCCCAGCCCAGGCGGTCGGGCTTACCCGCCGCTACCCGCTTCCAGCACGCGCTTGAGGAACGGCACGGTGATGCGCCGCTTGGCCGCCAGCGATTCGCGGTCCAGTTTCTCCAACAGCGTCACCAGCCCGCTCAGGTCGCGGCCGGTGCGGTTCAGCAGCCAGTCCAGCGTGGCCTCGTCCATCACCAGCCCACGCCGCACCGAACGCTCGCGCAGCACCGCCGCGCGGCCTTCGTCGTCCAGCGGGTCGAGCATGATGCGCCCGCATTGCGACAGCCGCGAGCGCAGGTCCGGCAGCACCAGCCCCAGCGCGTCGGGCGTGCAGCGCGCGGTGTACAGCAGGGTCACATCGGCCGCGCGCGCGCGGTTGTGGAACTCGAACAGGGTGACTTCCTGCTCGCGGCGGCCGGCGATGTACTCCAGCCCGTCCAGCGCCACCACGTCATGGCCTTCCAGGGCTTCCAGCGCCTCGTCCAGGCGCTTGCCGGCCGCCTGCAGCGGCAGGTAGGCCGGGCGACGCCCGGCTTCCAGCGCGGCGGCACAGGTGGCCAGCGACAAATGCGTCTTGCCGGTGCCACCGGCACCGGCAAGGAAGATCCAGTCGTGGCTGCTGCCGACGGCAAGCGCGCGCAACTGGGCCAGCGCGCCATCCGGCGCGCCGATGAACGTCTCGAATCGCTGGTCAGGCGGATAGCGCAAGGCCAGCGGCAACTGCGGCACACTCACTTCGGTTCTACATCCTTCGACACGATGGCCAGTTCCGTCGGGGCATCACTGCTCCGCGGGTCCAGCACGATCGTCGGCCCGTGGCCTGCGTACAACTCACTCTGGCGATAACGTTCGTGCGCGTAGCGCAGCAGCACGTTGATCACGGCTGCCGCCGGCAGGGCCAGCAGCATCCCCAGGAAACCAAACAACTGGCCACCGGCCATCACCGCGAAGATCACCGCCACCGGGTGCAGGCCGATCTTGTCGCCGACGATACGTGGGGTCAGCACGTAGCTTTCCAAGAGCTGGCCGACGGTGAACACCACGCCCACCAGCACCAGCAGCTTCAGGTCGAACCCCTGCGCCTGCACCAGCGCGGCCAGCACCGCCATGACCACGCCGGTGGTCGCGCCCAGGTACGGGATGAAGCTGATCAGGCCAGCCACGATGCCGATCAGCAGGCCCAGCTTGAGCCCCACCACCGACAGGCCCACCGCATACACCACGCCCAGCGCGATCATCACCGCGATCTGCCCGCGGATGAACGCCCCGAGCACCTCGTCCGATTCCTTGGCCAACCGCGAGACGGTTTCGATGTGGTTGCGCGGGATCACCGACGCCACCCGCTCCACCAGCTTGTCCCAGTCACGCAGGAAGTAGTACGCCAGGATCGGCAGCAGCGCCAGGTTGACCACCCAGGCCACCATCGCGAAACCCGAGCGCGACAGGTAGCCGAAGAAGGTGCTGGCCACGCCGCCGGCCTGCTGCCAGTGGCTGCGGATCCAATCGATCAGGCGGTCCGGGTCCAGCCAGCCCATCAGCTCAAGGCCGGTCTTGGCCTCGATCCACGGGATCGCCGTGCCCATCAACCAGGCCTGGCCCTGCGGCAACGCGGCCACCAGGGTGGTGATCTGGCGCTCGATCATCGGCACCAGGATCAGCAGCGCCAACACCAGCAACAGCACCATCAGCGCGAACACCATGACCACCGCGGTATTGCGCGAGCGGCCACGCGCCTCCAGCCGGTCCACCAGCGGGTCGCCCAGCCAGCCCAGCATTAGCGCGACCACGAACGGGGTCAGGATCGGCGCCAGCAGCCACATCACCCACAAGCCGAACGCGGAGAGCACCATCCATTTTAGGCGGCGCAGGAACAGTGCGATTTCTGCTTCCGGGGTTTCGGTGCTCATCGAATGCGGTACTCGCCCTGCTTGCTGCCGGTGTCGGTGACTTCGGTCGCATCGCCGTCCTGGACCGCCTGGCCAACTGGCTGCAGCGGCGAATTCTGGCCCAGCATGCGGTTCAGGCCCGGCAGGCCGGTCATCAGCTCCACGTCCAGCTCCAGCCGGTCACCGTTGGCCTGGACCGGGATGATCGACTTGACCACGGCCGCGCCCTGCAGCGCGGAAGCCGCCCGCAGGTAGTCGTCGGCACCGCGGATGCCGTTGATCGCGATGCGGTACGTGCCCGCAGCGCCGGCCACCGGGGCCTTGGCGTAGCGACGCACCAGCGCATCGGCGGCACCGTCGGCGCCGCCGGCCATCGCGCGGCGGGCATCGCCATCACGGGTGGTCCACTTGGACAGTTCGCGGCCGTTGTCGACGAACACCCAATCGGCCTGCCAACCGCCACCGCCGGCGCGGTAGAGCTTGCCCACCAGCTGCATTGGCGGCGCATAGCGCGCCGAGGCGCGTGCGACCGCGGTGGTGTCCTGGCGCCAGATCGCGCCGACCAGCGCCTGTTCGGCGGCGCCGCCGGCCGGCAGTCCCAGCCGGTAGCCGCGCTCGATCGCGCGGTCCAGCAACGGGCGGGCCGCATTGGCCTGCTGGGTGCCGACCAGGCGCGGGCCGCTGCCATCGTCGATGGCCAGCCAGATCACCGGCTTGGGCCGTGGCTGCGGCCAGACCGGCAGGCCCAGCGCGGCGACCAGCCCGTCCACGTCGTCCTGGCGGAAGCGCGCGACCAGCATGGTCCGGTAGCTCGGCGCACCGCTGGTGCCGATGCTCTGGTCCTGGCGGTAGTCGTAGCTCTCGACCATGTCCTTGGCGCTGCGCAGCGCCTGCGCCACGCCCGGGCGGGTCATCGCGGCGCGGTCACCGGACAACTTGCCCAGCACCGCGCCCAGCGCGCGCGCCAGCGCACCGCCGCGATCGGCATCGCTCTGGCTGTTGACCGGCACTTCGGCCTCGTAGGTGCCGCTGGCATTGGCGACGTCCCCTTCGGTACGCATGCCCGACTGGGCCAGCGCACCGCCGCCCAAGGGCAGGCAGAGCGCCAGAAACAGGATTGTGACCAGGCTGCGACGCATTGAATATTCCATTGCTCGACGGTTCCGGGGGGAATTGTTGCCCGAATGGGGCCTTCGCGCCAACGTGGCCTGTTAAAATCGACCGTTCACCCCGCCAGCGCAGCCGACCGTGACCAGCACCCCGACTTCCGCCAACTCTCCCCTCACCTACCGTGACGCCGGTGTCGACATCGACGCGGGCAATGAATTGGTGGAGCGCATCAAGCCCTTGGTCAAGCGCAGTTTCCGCCCGGAGGTGATGGGCGGGCTGGGCGGCTTCGGCGCCCTGTTCGACCTGTCCAACAAGTACCGCGAGCCAGTGCTGGTGTCCGGTACCGACGGCGTCGGCACCAAGCTGAAGCTGGCCCAGCAGCTGGGCCGCCATGACACGATCGGCATCGACCTGGTCGCCATGTGCGTCAACGACGTGCTGGTGCAGGGCGCCGAGCCTCTGTTCTTCCTGGATTACTTCGCCACCGGCAAGCTGGACATCGACACCGCCGCCGCGGTGGTGGGCGGCATCGCCAATGGCTGCACCGAAGCCGGTTGCGCCCTGATCGGCGGCGAAACCGCCGAAATGCCGGACATGTATGCCCCGGGCGAATACGACCTGGCCGGTTTCACCGTCGCGGCCGTGGAAAAGAGCGAGCTGAAGGACGGCTCGGCCGTGCAGCAGGGCGACGTGCTGATCGGCATCGCCTCCTCCGGCCCGCACTCCAACGGCTACTCGCTGGTCCGCCGCATCTACGAGCGTGCCGGCAGCCCGGCCGAGCTGGTGCTGGAGAACGGCGTGAAGCTGGTCGATGCGCTGATGGCGCCGACCCGCCTGTACGTCAAGCCGCTGCTGTCCCTGCTCAAGGAACACGGCACCGCCATCCACGGCATGGCCCACATCACCGGTGGCGGCCTGACCGAGAACATCATCCGCGTGGTACCCGAAGGCCTGGGCCTGGACATCGACGCGCGCAGCTGGACGCTGCCGCCGGTGTTCCAGTGGCTGCAGCGCGAAGGCAACGTCGCCGACAGCGAGATGTGGCGCACCTTCAACTGTGGCATCGGTTTCGTGCTGCTGGTGCCGGCCGACCAGGTCGCCGCCATCAACGCCTCGCTCGACGCCCTGGAACTGGCGCACTGGCAGATCGGCGAGGTGGTCGCGGCCACCGGCACCGAACGCGTGCGCATCGGCTGAAGCCCCTCCCGACCCTCAAGGTGCCACTCATGGACGCAGTGAACGCCCCCGTTCCGCCGCCACACGACCTGCCCGCAGAGGACGCCAACCATCTGCGCCTGCTGTCGATCTTCCACTACGTGCTGGCGGGCTTCACCGGCTTGTTCTCGCTGTTCCCCGTCCTGCACCTGGTGCTGGGGCTGGCCATGGTGTCGGGCAAGTTGCCGGTGGACGCGAGCAACCCCAACGCGGAGCTCGAGCCGCAGCTGGTTGGCTGGTTCTTCGTCGCCTTCGCCGGCATCTTCATCACCTGCGGGCTGACCCTGGCCGGCTTCATGGTCTACGCCGGGCGCTGCCTGGCGCAGCGCCGGCGCCATACCCTGTGCCTGGTGGTGGCCGGCATCTCCTGCATGATGATGCCGTTCGGCACGGTCCTGGGTGTATTCACCCTGATCGTGCTGTTGCGCCCCCAGGTCAAGGCGGCCTTTGCTTGAACCCTGTCCTGTCGCTGCCTTCCCCGCTGCGGGGCCGCCTCGCATGAACACCGCCAAGAAACTCGCCTTCGGCGCCGTGCTGGCGGTGTTCGTTGCCACCTGGATAAAGCCGTTGTGGCCGCTGGAGCAGTCACTGCACAGTTCGCTGACCGTCCTTGGCCTGGCCGGCCTGTGGTGGGTGGACCGGCGCTGGCGCCTGGGCAATGGCGCCTTCGCGGCGATCTGCGGCTTCATCGCCATCCACTGCATTGCCGCCCGCTGGCTGTACTCCAACATTCCCTATGACCAGTGGCTGCAGTCGCTGGTGGGCTGGTCGCCGGACGCCGCCTTCGGCTGGAAGCGCAACCATTTCGACCGGTTGATCCATTTCCTGTACGGGGTGTGCTTCACCCCGGCGCTGGTCCAGCTGGTCCGCCATGCCTGGCCGCGGGTCCGTTTCGGGCACGCCTTCACCCTCGCGGTGATGACGATCATGTGCTCGAGCCTGGTCTACGAGTGGTTCGAATGGGGCATCGCGCTGGCGCTGTCCCCCGACGCGGCCGAGGCCTACAACGGCCAGCAGGGCGATCCCTGGGATGCCCATGCCGACATGCTGCTGGCCACGCTGGGCAGCCTGCTGGTCTGGCCATTGGCCCGCAAGGCGCTTGCATGAACACCCGTTCACGCATCGCCGTGCTGGCGTCCGGTCGCGGCAGCAACCTGCAATGCCTGCTGGACGCCATTGCCGGCGGCCAGCTGGATGCCGAGATCGTCGGCGTGCTGTCCGACAAACCGGCCGCGGCCGCCCTGGGAAAGGTACCGCCAGCCCTGCGCTGGGCACGCTCGCCGCGCGAATTCGACAACCGCGAGGCCTTCGACGCCGCGCTGGGGGATGCCCTAGCCGCCTGCCGGCCCGACTGGGTCATCTGCGCCGGCTACATGCGCATCCTCGGCGCCGCGTTCGTGCAACGCTTCCAGGGCCGCCTGGTCAACATCCACCCGTCGCTGCTGCCATTGCACAAGGGCCTGGATACCCACGCCCGGGCAATCGAGGCCGGGGATGCCGAGCACGGCGCCAGTGTCCACTTCGTGGTTCCTGAACTGGATGCCGGCAACGTCATCGCCCAGGCACGGGTACCGGTGCTGGCCGGCGACAGCGCCGAGCAGCTGGCCCGGCGCGTGCTGGCGGTCGAACACCCACTGCTGCTGGCAACCGCCCGGCTGCTGGTCGCCGGACGCGTAGCTGAACAGGGAGGCATCATCCAGTTGGATGGTCAGTCCCTGCTCAGCCCGCTGCGCCTAGATTCCGACGGCACGCTGGCTGGCTGATCCCGACATGGCGCTGACCCGCGTGCTGGCATGATCCCTCCCTTCCCTTTCGCCTGACGGCTGCGCATGACCCTCAAACCCTTCAAATGGCTGGTGTTGGGCTCGTTGCTGGCGACCGCCGGAGGCCAGGCGCAGGAACAGGCGCCGGCCCCGCCGACGGTCGTCGCGCTGCCGGCGATGGAATGGACCCCGCCGCCGCTGGAGCCCTTCGTGGCCACCTACCAGGCCTTCTACAAGGGCAAGGAAGCCGGCGATGCCACCATGCGGGTGGTGCGCGGCGAAGGCACGCAGTGGCGCGTGGACATGGGCGTGCATGGCAAGCGCGGCTTCGCCAGCGTGCTCGGCCTGAACCTGGAGCAGAGCACCGTCTTCAACAACGAAGGCAACGTGTACACGCCGCTGAGCCAGAGCACGGTCAAGAAGGCGTTGTTCCTGGGCAAGAAGGTCACCGGCACCTACAACTGGCAGACCGGCACCGCGCAGTGGCAGGGCGACCTGAAGAAGGAACGGCAGCAGCCGATCCCGCTGCAGCGGGGTGACCAGAGTGCGCTGCTGCTCAACCTGTCACTGATGCGCGATGCCATGCCCGGCAAGACGCTGCAGTACCGTTTCGTCGACGTTGGCCGGGTACGCCAGCACGAGTACCGCGCCGCCGACGCCACCGAGAACGTGCAGGTCGGCGAGCTGAGCTACGACGCGCTGCGCGTGTACCGCACCAACGGCGGCAACGACGAGATGATCATGTGGATCGCGAACGGCGTGCCGACGCCGGTGCGTATCCTGCAACGCAAGGATGGGCAGGATGAGATCGACCTGCGCCTGATCGAATACACAGGAGCCTGAGCATGAAGACCTTCTTCCGTATCGCCGCCGCCTCGGTGCTGGCCATCGCTAGCCTCCCCGCCCTGGCGCTGGAGCCGTTCACCGCCAACTACCAGGCCAGCTACATGGGCATGCAGGCCAATGGCGTGATGACGCTGGCCAGCGAAGCGAACAACCGCTGGCGCTACAGCCTGCAGATCAAGAACCCGATGGCCGACCTGAGCCAGAGCACCGTGTTCGAGGAACAGGGCGGCACGCTGCGCCCGCTCTCCAGCCATGACCGCTCGGTGCTGCTGATCAAGCGCAAGCAGGTGGACGCGCGCTATGACTGGAACACCCACCAGGCCACCTGGACCGGTGACGTGAAGGCCGACCGCAGTGGCCCGATCAGCCTGCGCGCCGGTGACATGGACGCCCTGCTGATCAACCTGGCGATCGCCCGCGACCTGGCCGCCGGCAAGCCGCTGACCTACCGCATGGTCGACGACGGCCGCATCAAGCCGATGACCTACCGCGTCATTGGCAAGGAAAACGTCACCGTCGACGGCCGCTCGCAGGAAGCGACCAAGGTGTCGCGCGTGGACGGCAACAAGGAACAGATCGCCTGGATCGTCCCCGGCATGCCGGTGCCGGCGCGCCTGCTGCAGCGTGAGAACGGCAAGGACGCGCTGGACCTGACCATCCGCTCGATCCACTGAGTCTCGCCCGCGGCTGGCCCCTCCCGGGCCGGCCGAAGGTCGCACCGCACGGTGACGACCGCCGCCCGGTCACCGCGACATGCAGAAATGCAAAAAAGAAGCCTCCTGTCCGGAGGCTTCTTTCATTCGGCGGCGTCCTTCTTGAACACCGTGCGGCAGTCGCGGCGGAATTCCTCACCGCTGCTGCGCCACACGAAGCTGCGGCATTGCCGGTTGCCTTCCTCGGTGTCCTTCACCTGCACGGCGTAGAAGGCCTGGAAGAACTCCTCGCCACTGACCTGGCCATCGCCATTCCAGTCCATCTGCTCCTTTTCCACGCCGCGGGTGATCGCCACGCCGCTGTACCAGCCCCAGCCCAGCCAAGCCAGGGCCATCAGCACCAGGACCAGCAATGCCTTGCGACGCGGGGTGAAACGGCCCTTGAGGATCATGACACGCGCCGGATGCTGGCACCGAGGGCACCGAGTTTTTCCTCGATGTTCTCGTAGCCACGGTCAAGGTGGTAGATACGGTCGATGGTGGTGTCGCCCTCGGCCAGCAGGCCGGCCAGGATCAGCGAGGCCGAGGCGCGCAGGTCGGTGGCCATCACCGGCGCACCGCTCAGCCGCTCGGCGCCGCGGACGATGGCGGTATGCCCTTCCACCTGGATGTCCGCGCCCAGGCGCAGCAGCTCGTTGACGTGCATGAAGCGGTTTTCGAAGATCGTTTCCTTGATCACGCCCACGCCGTCGG
Source organism: Stenotrophomonas sp. ATCM1_4 (assembly GCF_004348115.1). Classification (GTDB taxonomy): domain Bacteria; phylum Pseudomonadota; class Gammaproteobacteria; order Xanthomonadales; family Xanthomonadaceae; genus Stenotrophomonas; species Stenotrophomonas capsici. Next base: position 2,619,141 of record NZ_QPFB01000001.1, read on the forward strand.
CCACGCAGTTCATGGCCATGAACTGGGCCTGCATGTCGGTCGGGAAGGCCGGGTGCGGCGCGGTGGTGATGTTCACCGCCTTGGGCCGCTTGCCGTGCATGTCCAGGGTGATGGTGTCCTCGGTGGTGCTGATCTCGGCACCGGCCTCGACCAGCTTCTGCAGCACCGCGTCCATCGTGTCCGGGCGCGCGTTGCGCACGACGATGCGGCCGCCGGTCATCGCCGCGGCGACCAGGAAGGTGCCGGTCTCGATGCGGTCCGGCAGCACCGCGTGGCGGCCGCCGTGCAGGCGCTCCACGCCCTCGATCACCAGCCGCGCGGTGCCGATGCCCTCGATCTTCGCGCCCAGCGCGATCAGGCAGTGCGCCAGGTCGGACACCTCCGGCTCCATCGCCGCGTTTTCCAGGACGGTGGTGCCTTCGGCCAGCACCGCGGCCATCAGCACGTTCTCGGTGCCGGTGACGCTGACCATGTCGAACGTATAGCGACCGCCCTTCAGGCGACCGTCGACATGCGCCTTGATGAAACCGTTCTCGACGTTGATGTGCGCACCCAGCGCCTGCAGGCCCTTGATGTGCTGGTCGACCGGGCGCGAGCCAATGGCGCAGCCACCCGGCAGCGACACTTCGGCCTGCCCGAACTTGGCCAGCAGCGGCCCCAGTACCAGGATCGAGGCACGCATGGTCTTGACCAGCTCATACGGCGCGACGTGCTGGTCCACGCTGCGCGGGTCCACCACCACCGCGCTGCCGCGCGACAGCGTGCCCTGGTCGATGGTGACCTTGGCGCCCAGCTCGCCGAGCAGCTTCACGGTGGTGATCACGTCGTGCAGGTGCGGCACGTTGGTGATTTCCACCGGCGCATCGGCCAGCAGGGTGGCGCACAGGATCGGCAGGACGGCGTTCTTGGCGCCGGAGATATGAACCTCACCGTTCAGCGCCTTGCCGCCGGTGACTACGATTTTTGCCATGGATGTGGAAGCCGGAATAGGGGAAATGGAGGTGCGCCGGCTCAGCCGGCTTCACCCGGGGTAACGGTCTTGAGCGCCAGCGCGTGGATCGCGCCGCCCATCAGGTCGCCCAGCGTCGCATAGACCATGCGGTGGCGGGCCAGCGGCAGCCTGCCGGCAAAGGCCTCGCAGACCACCGTCGCTTCGAAGTGAACGCCGTCTTCACCCTGCACGTCGGCACGGGCGCCGGGCAGCCCGGCTTCGATAAGGTTTCGGATGGTCTCGGCGTCCAAAGCGCTTTCCTAATAAAATGAACGTCCATTCTACTATTCCGAGTGGCGCCCGCATGGCTGCTTCCCCGCTTTCTCTCGATACCCTGCGTGATACCGACCTGGTCGCCAGTGGCCGGCGCGTGTTCGAGATCGAACGTACCGAGCTGGACCGCGTGGGGGGCCGCATCGGCGCCGAATTCGCCGCCGCCTGCCGGCTGGTGCTGGCCTCCCCGGGACGGGTGGTGACCACCGGCATGGGCAAGTCCGGGCATATCGCGCGCAAGATCGCCGCCACCCTGGCCTCCACCGGCACCCCCTCCTTTTACGTGCACCCCGGTGAAGCCGGGCATGGCGACCTGGGCATGATCACCGAGGACGACGTGGTACTGGCGCTGTCCTACTCCGGTGAGTCGGACGAAGTGCTGATGCTGCTGCCGGTGCTCAAGCGCCAGGGCAACCCCCTGATCTCGATGACCGGCCGGCCCCAGTCCAGCCTGGCCAAGGCCGCCGACGTGCACCTGGACGTGAATGTGGACCACGAGGCCTGCCCGCTGGCCCTGGCCCCGACCTCCAGCACCACCGCCTCGCTGGCGATGGGTGACGCGCTGGCCGTGGCCCTGCTCGACGCGCGCGGCTTCACCGCCGACGATTTCGCCCGCTCGCACCCGGCCGGCAGCCTGGGCCGGCGCCTGCTGCTGCACATCACCGACGTGATGCACAGCGGCGCTGACCTGCCCAGCGTGCCCGAGGACGCCAGCCTGAGCCAGGCGCTGATGGAAATGAGCCGCAAGCGCCTGGGCATGACCTCGGTGGTCGATGCCGACGGCCGCCTGGTCGGCCTGTTCACCGACGGTGACCTGCGCCGTGCCCTGGACACCGACGTGGACGTGCGCACCGCCGGCATCGCCCAGGTGATGACCCGCGGCCCGCGCACCATCGGCGCCGACCAGTTGGCCGTGGAAGCGGCACGTTTGCTGGAGAAGCACAAGATCAACGGCCTGATCGTGGTCGATGGCGACAATCGCCCGGTCGGCGCCCTGAACATTCATGACCTGTTGCGGGCAAAAGTGGTTTAAACCCCGCACAATCCCCCATCTACCCCGAAATGCCCGCCGCAACGGACCTTGCCCGCTGATGCCCTATTCCCCGCTCGACCACTTCCCTGCCCCGCTGCACGCCGTGGCCGCACGCATCCGGCTGGCCTGCTTCGACGTGGATGGCACGCTGACCGACGGCCGCCTGTACTACGACCATGCCGGCAACGAGAGCAAGGCGTATTACGTGCAGGACGGGCTGGGGCTGAAACTGCTGCAGCAGCACGGCATCCATCCGGTGCTGATCACCGCCCGCAACAGCCTGTCGGCCCAGAAGCGGGGTGCTGACCTGGGCATCGACACCCAGATCGCCGTCGGCGACAAGCTGGCCAGCGTGCGGGCGTTGTGCGAGCAGCACGGTATCGGCCTGGACCAGGTGGCCTTCCTCGGCGACGACCTGCCGGACCTGGCCCCGCTGGGCGCGGTCGGGCTGGCCGTTGCCCCGGCCGACGCCCACCCGTGGATCGCCGAACGCGTGCACTGGCAGACCCGTGCCGCCGGCGGCCGGGGCGCGGCGCGCGAGCTGTGCGACGCCCTGCTGGCGGCGCAGGGCAAGGTGGAAGCCGTGCTGGCGAGGTACGCCTGATGAACTGGCGCACCGTCCTGGGCGTCGGCCTGTTCATCGCCGCGCTGGTCACCGGCATTTCGGCCTGGCGCCATCGAACCGTGGCCGGCCCGGAACAGATCAGCGAGAACGTCAACGACTTCGTGCTCTCCAACTTCGAGATCATCAGCCTGGACGAGGAAGGCAAGGAGTCGGCCACGCTGCGGGCACCGGCGATGCAGCGCAAGCGCGCCGACCAGACCTCGACCATCACCCAGCCGTTGTTCCTGCTGCCCGATGATGCGGGCAACCACTGGGAGTTGCGCGCCGACACCGGCTGGGTCAGCCCCAAGGGCGAGGAGCTGCGCCTGCGCGGCAACGTGGCCGGTGACAGCCCCAAGGACGGCAAGACCCCGCCCACCACCTTCCGCACGACCTCGCTGGATATCTTCCCGAAGCAGAACCTGGCCCGCACCGAGGCCCAGGTCACCCTGACCCGGCCGGGCCTGAGCCAGACCGGCGTCGGCTTCCAGTCCAACCTGAAAACCCAGCAGTACTCCCTCCAATCCCGAGTCAAGACCCGCTATGAACCCAATGCTGCCCGCTAAGCTCGCGTCGATCACCCTGCTCGCCGCCCTGCTCGCACCTGGCCTGGCGTGGGCCAAGAGCTCGGACCGCAACCAGCCGATGACGATCGACTCCAACAACAACGACTGCAACTTCAGCGACAACGGCAAATGCCAGTTCCGCGGTGACGTGGTGATCGTCCAGGGCACGCTGGAGATCCACGCCGACAGCGCCGACGTGATCCAGCGCAACGGCGAGACCGAGCGGGTGATCCTCACCGGCAAGCAGGCCACCCTGAAGCAGCAGATGGATGACAACACCTGGATGAACGCCCGTGCCGACAACATGGACTACAACATCAGCAGCGAAGTGATCATCCTCACCGGCAACTACAACGTCGAGTCCGAGCGCGGCACCAATGCCGGCCAGCGCATGGTCTACAACACCCGCACCGGCGCGATGCAGAGCGGCGGCGACGGCACCCGCGTGCGTACCGTCATCCAGCCCAAGGCCAAGGCACCGGCCGCGCAGGGAGACAAGAAGTAATGCTCGTCGCCCAAGGCCTGCGCAAGCGCTACAAGAACCGCGAAGTCGTCAAGGACTTCGGGCTCACCCTGGAAGCCGGCGAAGTGGTCGGCCTGCTCGGCCCCAACGGCGCCGGCAAGACCACCTGCTTCTACATGATCGTCGGTCTGGTCGCCGCCGATGCCGGCAGCATCGTGCTCGATGGCCAGGACATCACCGCCGACCCGATGTACTCGCGCGCCAAGCTGGGCGTAGGCTACCTGCCGCAGGAGCCGTCGGTGTTCCGCAAGCTAAGCGTGGCCGACAACATCCGGCTGGTGCTGGAGCTGCGCGACGACCTCAACGCCGAGGGCCGCGAGCGCGAACTGTCAGCGCTGCTGGAAGAACTGCAGATCAGCCACGTCGCCAGCCAGGCCGGCGCCAGCCTGTCCGGTGGTGAGCGTCGCCGCTGCGAGATCGCCCGCGCGCTGGCGGCCAAGCCGCGCATGATCCTGCTCGATGAACCCTTCGCCGGCGTCGACCCGATCTCGGTCGGCGAAATCCAGCGCATCGTCACCCACCTCAAGCAGCGTGGCATCGGCGTATTGATCACCGACCACAACGTGCGCGAGACCTTGGGAATCTGCGACCGGGCGTATATCCTCGCTGAAGGCAGCGTTCTCGCGCAGGGGGCACCGGAACAGCTGCTGGCCAACACCGACGTTCGCCGCGTCTACCTGGGAGACGCGTTCACCCTCTGAGCCTGCGGCCAACGTCACGCCCTTCCCCGGACGGAACCCGGCATGAAAGCTCGGCTGCAGACATCGATGGGACAGAGCCTGGTCATGACGCCCCAGTTGCGTCAGGCCATCCGGCTGCTGCAGATGTCCAGCACCGAGCTCGAACTGGAACTGGTCGAGGCGGTGGAAACCAATCCCCTGCTGGAATGGGCCGAGAACGGCGACAACGCCGGTGACGACGAAGCCGCGCCGGGCGCGTCCAGCGACGAAGCCCCGGCCGACCTCGGCCAGGGCGACATCAGCGACGATGGCGACAGCTGGGAAGGCCGGGACGAGGACTGGAGCAGCGGCCACGGCGGTTCCTTCGACGAGGACGGCGACGGCGACAGCCGCGAACAGGCCGCCGAAGCCGACACGCTGGCCGACCACCTGCTCTGGCAGTTGCACCTGTCCCACCTCAGTGCCCGCGACCGCGCCATCGGCGTGGCCCTGATCGATGCACTGGATGAGGACGGCTACCTGCGCGAGCCGCTGCCGGGCATCGCCGAAACCCTGCTTCCCGATATCCATGCCGACGAGGACGAAATCCTCGCGGTGCTGAGCCAGATCCAGCGCTTCGACCCGGCCGGCGTGGGCGCGCGCTCGCTGGGGGAATGCCTGTCCCTGCAACTGGATGCCCTGCCCGCCGACACCCCGGGCCTGGTGCTGGCCCGCGGCATCGCCGCCGGCCCGCTGGAGCGCCTGCCGCGCGCCGGCATCCCCGGCATCGCCCAGGAACTCAAGCAGCCCCTGGACGCGGTCGAGCAGGCCGTGCAGCTGCTGCGCTCGCTGGACCCGCGCCCGGGCAAGCAACTCGGCGAACTGACCTCGGACACCTACGTGGTGCCGGACTGCGTGATCTGGCGCCAGCGCGGCATCTGGCGTTGCGCGCTGGCCGGCCACGCCGGCCCCCGGGTGGTCATCCACCGCGGCTACGAACAGTTGATCCGCCGCTGCGGCGATGCCGACGCCAGCTACCTGCGCGCGCAGCTGCAGGAGGCCCGCTGGCTGCTCAAGAGCCTGGAGGCGCGCGGCGAAACCCTGCTGCGCGTGGTCGGCAGCCTGCTGCACCACCAGGCCGGCTTCCTGGAGTTCGGCGAACAGGCCCTGCGCCCGTTGACGTTGCGTGAAATCGCAAGCGAGCTGGACCTGCACGAATCCACCATTTCCCGCGCCATCGCCCGCAAGTACGTGCGCACCCCGCGCGGCACCCTGCCGCTGCGCGCGTTCTTCGCCTCCGGCATCGATACCGAGGGCGGCGGCGAGGCGTCCAGCACCGCCATCCAGTCGATGATCCGCAACCTGATCGATGGCGAAAACCCGCGCAAACCGCTTTCTGACGCGAAGCTGGCTGAGTTGCTCAAGACCAGTGGAATACCGGTGGCGCGGCGCACCGTGGCGAAGTATCGTGAAGCCATGAACATTTCTGCCTCCCACGAACGAGTCCGCATCGTCTGAAGCTTTCGCTGGCTGGGCAGAGGGTTCATGAGGCAACCCCGAACCACAGGAGGAATCCGATGCGTATCGAGACGTATGGCCAGCAGATCGAAGTCACTCCCGCCCTGAAGGAGTACGTGGAAACGAAACTGGAGCGGGTGGGACGACACGTCGACCAGCACTGCGAGATACGGGTGCAGCTGTCCACTCGCAAGCCTGACTTCCTCGTCGTCGCCACGGTGAATCTGCCCGGGCGCACCCTGCATGCCGACGCCGCCGGCTCGACCATGTACGCGGCCATCGACGTCCTTGCCGACAAGCTGGACCGGTTGGTCATCAAGCACAAGGAAAAACATCTTCCCCACGCATCGCATGCACTGCGCGACAATGGCTGACAGCAGCCACTCTCCGCACCAGACATGCCGTTGACCGACCTGATGGCGGCCGTGAGTACCCAGGTACTCGCGGCCGCTGATCGAGACAGCACCCTTCTTGCCGCCTCGCGCCTGCTGGCCTGTCGCGAAGCCGGCGCAGACAGCCTTTTTGACAGCCTGCGCGAGCGTGAACGCGTCGGCAGCACCGCCATCGGCCATGGCATCGCCGTCCCGCATGGCCGCTCCCCTACCCTGCAACGGCCCCGTGGCGCCTTGCTGCGCCTGCGGCAGCCGGTGGATTTCGGCGCTGACGAGGGCGTGGACCTGGTCTTCGCCATGGCCGTACCCGAGCATTACACCCACCAGCACCTGATGCTGCTGTCCGAGCTGGCCGAGCTGTTCTCCGATGCCGGCGTCCGCCAGGCCCTGCGCGATGCGCCCGATGCCGAGGCACTGCAGCAGATCATCACCCAACCGCCACAGGCGCCCCGCGGATGAATACCAGCATCACTGCCCAGGAACTGTTCGACCAGCAGCGCGAGAAGCTCGACCTGCGCTGGGTGGCCGGACGCGAAGGCGCACGCCGCGAACTGGAGGCGGGCAACACCGTGTCACGGCGGCCGTCACTGGCCGGCTACCTGAATACGATCTACCCCAACAAGGTCCAGATCCTCGGCACCGAGGAACTGACCTGGCTGGATTCGCTGGACGCGCGCCAGCGCTGGGAGGTGATCGAACGGATCATCCAGGCCCACCCGATGGCGCTGGTCATCACCAAGAGCCATGGCTGCCCGGAAGACCTGCGTGCGGCCGCGGACGAATCCCAGACCCCCCTGTGGGTCTCGCCCAAGCGCGGCCACGAGCTGCTCAACCACCTCAGCTACCACCTGGCCCGGACCCTGGCGCCCCGCATCACCCTGCACGGGGTGTTCATGGAGATCTACTCCATCGGCGTGCTGATCACCGGCGAGGCGGGCTCGGGCAAGAGCGAGCTGGCGCTGGAACTGCTCTCGCGCGGGCACCGGCTGGTCGCCGACGATGCCCCGGAGTTCACCCAGATCGCCCCGGACGTGCTCGACGGCACCTGCCCGGAACTGCTGCAGGACCTGCTCGAGGTCCGTGGCCTGGGCGTGCTCAACGTGCGCCAGATGTTCGGTGACACGTCTGTAAAGAAGAACAAGTACCTTCGCCTCATCGTCCACCTGACCAAGCCGATGACCGAACCCAGCGCCTACGGCTACGAGCGCCTGACCGGCGATTCCGGCAAGCGCCACGTGCTCGACCTGGACGTGCCGCTGATCACCCTGCCGGTGATGCCCGGCCGCAACCTGGCGGTGCTGACCGAGGCCGCCACGCGCCTGCACATCCTGCGCACCAAGGGCATCGACCCGGCCGCCATGTTCATCGCCCGCCACAGCAACCTGTTGGAGCAACGCAGTCCATGAGCGCCTTACCGTCCCCGGTGCTGGTCATCGTCAGCGGCCTGTCCGGCTCGGGCAAATCGGTCGCCCTGAAGACCTTCGAGGACCTGGATTACTACTGCTCGGACAACATCCCGGTGAACCTGCTGCCGGAATTCGTGCGCGGGGTGCTCGGCCAGCGCAATGACAGCAGCCCACAACGACTGGCCATCGGTATCGACGTTCGTGGGCGCAGCGACCTGAGCCAGCTGGCGAAGTGGCGCAAGACCGCCAACGAGCATGGCATCGATGCCCGCCTGCTGTTCTTCGAGGCCGACGACGATACCCTGCTGGCGCGCTACGCCGATACCCGCCGTCGCCACCCGCTCAGCCACCTCGGGCTGTCGCTGCCCGAGGCGATCACCCGCGAGCGCGAGCTGACCGCCCCCCTGCGCCGCGAAGCCGATGCGGTGATCGATACCACCCGGCTCAACGTGCACCAGCTGCGGCGCCGGGTCATCACCGAATTCGCGCTGAGCCAGCAGAGCAAGCTCTCGCTGCTGTTCGAGTCCTTCGCCTACAAGCGCGGCGTGCCGGCCGAGGCCGACTTCGTGTTCGATGCGCGCGTGCTGCCCAACCCGCACTGGGACCCGGAACTGCGCTCGCTGACCGGCCGTGACCGCGAGGTGCGCGAATACCTGGATGCCCAGCCGGAGGTGGTGCGCTATGTCGCCCAGCTGCAGGACCTGCTGGACACCTGGCTGCCCAAGCTGGGCAACGAGACCCGCGCCTACGTGACCGTCGCCTTCGGCTGCACCGGTGGCAAGCACCGTTCGGTGTACCTGGCCGAGCGCCTGGCCCGGCATGCCCGCGAACAGGGCTGGCCGGACGTGGCCACCTTCCACCGCGAGCAGGATTGAGCCCCGTACTGAACGGCACACAGAAGACAGGTTCCGACGCTATCGCGGACTCATGGTGACCTGTTAACGTTCAGGGATGACCTGCGGCATTCTCCTCGTGACCCATCCCGGCGTCGGCACTTCCCTGCTGGAAGTGGCGACCACCCTGTTGCGGCAGTTGCCGCTGAAGACCGAAGCCTTCGAAGTACCCTTCGATGCCGACCTCGACGCACTGCTGCCCGCGGCCTCGGCCGCGATGCGGCGGGTCGAGGGTGACGAAGGCGTGCTGGTGCTGACCGACCTGTACGGCGCCAGCCCCAGCAACCTGGCCAACCAGCTGGTCCGGCTGGGCACCCCGGCCAGGCGCGTCTCCGGGTTGAGCCTGTCGATGCTGCTGCGGGTGATGAACTATCCGGAACAGGGATTGGACCAACTGCCCGCCACTGCGGCGGCGGGCGCTCGCAATGGAGTCATCGTCGACGATGCTTGAGAAAGAACTCACCGTATCCAACCGCCTGGGCCTGCATGCCCGCGCGACCGCCAAGCTGGTGCAGGTGGTATCGGCCTTCCGCGCCAATGCCACGCTGGTGGCCAAGGGCCGCGAGGTCAATGCCAAGAGCATCATGGGCGTGATGCTGCTGGCCGCCGGCCAGGGCACCCCGGTCACCGTCCGCGTCGATGGCGAGGACGAAGGTGCCGCGCTGGAAGCCATCACCGCCCTGTTCGAACGCCGTTTCGACGAAGACAACTGATGCGCGCGCTGCCGCCTCCCGCCCACACGCCAAGGGGCCTGCTGCCATGACCCGGCTGCACGGGCTGGCGGCGTCGCGTGGCACGGCCCTGGGACGTGCCCGTGTCCGCCTGCCGCACGTGCAGGAAACCGGCGAAAAGCGCATTGCCGCATCGGCCGTCGAACAGGAACTGGAACGCCTGCACCGCGCCACCGATGCGGCGCGCGCGGAGATGCGTGAACTGCGCAGCCGCCTGCAGGGCGCCCTGCCCGCCGAGGTCGGCGAGTTCCTCGACCTGCACGCCATGCTGCTGGACGACCCCGAACTGCTTACCGCGCTGGATGAACTGGTGCGCGGCAAGCGCTACAGCGCCAGCCATGCGCTGCGCGTCCAGCGCGATCGCCTGGCGCAGGTGTTCGAGGGCATGGAGGACGCCTACCTCAAGAGCCGCATCGACGACCTGGACCACGTCATCGGCCGCATCCATTCGTTCCTGCACAAGCGCGCCACCCATGTGAAGGGACTGGCCGGGGAGATCCTGGTCTGCGAGAACGTGGCCCCGTCCGAACTGGCCCAACTGCAGTCGCAGGGCGTGGTCGGCATCGTCAGCAGCGGCGGCAGCGTGCTCTCGCATAGCGCCATCCTGGCCCGCAGCCTGCACATGCCGCTGGTGGTGGGCGCCAGCGCCGTGTTGAACAAGGTCAACGACGGCGACGTGATGATCCTGGACGGCGGCAGCGGCGAGATCGTCATCGAGCCCGCCTCCTCCGACCTGCGCCAGTACCGTGCGCGCCAGCGCGAGCTGGCCCGCGAGCAACGCGAACTGGGCCGCCTGCGCGCCAAGCCCAGCCGCACGCTGGACGGCGAGGAAATCACCCTGCTGGCCAACGCCGAATCCCAGGACGACGTGGCCCAGGCGCATGCGCTGGGCGCACGCGGGCTGGGCCTGTACCGCACCGAATTCCTGTTCCTGCAGCGCAACCACCTGCCGGACGAAGAAGAACAGTTCCGCGCCTACCGCGACACCGTGCTCGGCATGAGCGGCCGGCCGGTCACCATCCGCACGCTGGACCTGGGCGCGGACAAGGCCGATCGCACCGGCCTGGTGATGGGCAACGAGGAGAACCCGGCGCTGGGCCTGCGCGGCGTGCGCCTGTCGCTGGCCAACCCCAAGGTCGCCGACACCCAGCTGCGCGCCATCCTGCGCGCGTCCGGCTACGGGCCGGTGCGCATCCTGGTGCCCATGGTCAGCAGCCGCGAGGAGATCATGGCGGTGCGCCGCCGGTTGTCGCGACTGGCCGCGCTGCTGCGCAACGATGGCCATGAAGTGGCCGAGAACATCCCGGTCGGGGCGATGATCGAGGTGCCTGCGGCAGCCATCGGGCTGGAGTGCTTCATCGACCAGGTCGATTTCCTGTCGATCGGCACCAACGACCTGGTGCAGTACCTGCTGGCCGCCGACCGCAACAACGAGGCGGTCAGCGAGCTGTACTCGCCGCTGCATCCGGCGGTGCTGCGGCTGCTGTGGCAGGTGATCGAGACCGCGCGACGCCACCAGACCCCGGTGGCGGTGTGCGGCGAGATCGCCGGTGACGCGCAGATGACGGCAATGTTGCTGGCGCTGGGCCTGACCGAGTTCAGCCTGCACCCCGGCACCCTGCTGGAGGTGCGCCGCGCCATCCGCGAAGTGGACCTCACCGGCCTGCGCGCGCAGGCACCGCAACTGCTGGCCGCCCGCGACCGGCGTGGCATCGAGCGCTGGATCAACGGCAACGCCCGCGACTGATTCCGATGCCCCGGCACCTGTGCATCGGCACGCCGTGCACGCGATAATGACGGGCTCAACACCGCCGATGCCGCATCCTTGCCCCGGATAGCGGCCTTTTCATTCCCGGGAGCAGCGCATGGCCGAAGCGGTACGCCACGACAAGACCGCACGACAGCTGCGTCTGCTTTCCGATGCGCTCGACAGCGGCCGGCTTGGCCCCGTACGCCGCCTGGTCAACACTCTTTCGCCGGCCGAGATCGGCAACCTGCTCGAATCGCTGCCGCCGGGCAAGCGCGAGGTGGTGTGGGGGCTGGTCGACGCCGAGGATGACGGCGAGGTGCTGGTGCACGTCGGCGACGACGTGCGCGAGAGCCTGCTGGCGGACATGGACCCGGACGAGATCATCGCCGCGGTCGAAGACCTGGACATCGACGACCTGGCCGATCTGGTCGAGGACCTGCCCGACACCGTCATCGACGAAGTGCTCAAGTCGATGGACCGCGAGAACCGGGAGCGGCTCGAGCAGGTGCTGTCCTATCCGGAAGACACCGCCGGCCGCCTGATGAACCCGGACGTGGTCACCGTGCGTGCCGACGTCAACGTCGACGTGGTGCTGCGTTACCTGCGCCTGCGCGGCGAGCTGCCGGACCATACCGACCACCTGTTCGTGGTCAGCCGTCGTCACCAGTACCTGGGCCGGTTGTCGTTGGCCTCGCTGGTGACCCACGAGGACACCACCCCGATCAACCGCCTGATCGACGACGAGCAGCCGGCCATCGACGTCGGCGAGAGCGCCGACGAAGTGGCCCGCCAGTTCTCCGACCACGACTGGGTCTCGGCACCGGTGGTGGATGACAACAACATCCTGATCGGCCGCATCACCATCGACGACGTGGTCGACATCATCCGTGGCCAGGCCGAGCACCAGGTGCTGGGCGCGGCCGGCCTGGACGAGGACGAGGACCTGTTCAGCCCGGTCTGGCGCGCGATGCGCCGGCGCCTGATGTGGCTGTCGATCAACCTGTGCACCGCGTTCCTGGCCTCCAGCGTGGTCGGCCATTTCGAAGGCACCATCGACAAGCTGGTGGCACTGGCCGTGCTGATGCCGATCGTCGCCGGCCTGGGCGGCAACGCCGGCACCCAGGTGCTGGCGCTGATGGTGCGCGGCCTGGCGCTGGGCCAGGTGGGTGCGTCCAACGCACGCACCCTGCTGTGGAAGGAACTGCGCGTCGCACTGCTCAACGGCCTGCTGCTCGGCTCGATCCTGGGCCTGATCGTGCTGGCCTGGTTCCACATGCCGGGGCTGTCATTGGTGATCGCCGTGGCCCTGACCTGCAACCTGCTGTTCGCCGCCTCGGCCGGCGTACTGGTGCCGCTGACGCTCAAGCGGCTGGGCTTCGACCCGGCGCTGGCCAGCGGCATCTTCCTGACCGCCGTGACCGACACGATGGGCTTCTTCACCTTCCTTGGTCTGGCCACGCTGGTGCTGCTGCATTGATTGCAGCGGGGCGTCGTACATCCGCGACGCCCCGGCGACCTGGCTGCCCGCGACCTCCCGGATGACGTGAAGCCTGACGTACTACACTCCGCAGCCCATCCGCAGGCACCGCCCATGACCACCACCGTCACCGATTACTACCAGCCCGGCTGGCGCGACCAGAACCATGCCTGCCCGGCCTGCGAATGGCAGGGAAGCTCGCGGCAGATGGAGATGGAGCTGCACGACGAGCAGACCGAATACACCTGCCCGCAGTGCGAGTACCCGCTGCTGGTGGTGATGCACCCGTCGCTGCAGGAGGTCAAGGCCGCCGCCGACGCGGGCAACGAGGAAGCCCAACAGCAGTTGGCCATCCTGGCGATGGCACCGCGCGACAGCTGAGGCGAACCACTGGCAACGGCGACCACGGCGTGCAAAGCTCGCCGGCAACGCCACTGCACCGGGGGGTTGTATGCGCCTGTTGTTGATCGTCACGCTCGGACTGTGCTGCAACCTCGCCTTCGCACAGACCGAAACCGGCCCGTGGAAGCTGACCACCGCGCCGGTCGCCCCGCGCCCCGCCGAGCCGGGCCTGGGCAGGGAGTTACGGGCATCGGTCCAGCAATCGGTCGAGCAGAGCCTGAAAGGTGACAACGCGCAGGCGCGCGTTGCGTTGCTGGAGGTCGCCCAGCACTGCGATGCCTATCGGGCGGCCGCCGGGCGACGTGCGGTGAGCTTCCGTACCCAACGACAGTACGAGCTGTACCTGGCCGACCACAACGACGGCACGCCGCTGGACTGGCTGGACATGGCCTGCGCCGATGCCTACAAGCAGCTGGCCTACATCGCCGTGGAGTACCACGACACCGACCAGGCCATGCAGTGGCTGGACCAGGCCCAGGCAACTGCCCCGTATGAGGCCGACGTGCTGACCGAACGCGGCATCGCCTTCAACCAGCGCAAGGACTGGCGTGGTGCGCTGGCCAGCTACCAGCAGGCGCTGGAACTGACCCGCAGCCATCCCGAGGCCGCGCATCTGCAGGCATTGGCGCTGCGCGGCGTGGGGTTCTCGCTGATCGAGCTGGGCGATCTGCCGTCGGCACAATCCCATTACGAGCAATCGCTGGAACTGGAACCCGACAACCCGGTCGCGCTGCAGGAGCTGACCTACATCCAGCAGCTGCGGGAGCGTGCCGGCAGGAAGTGACGCCTAAGGTTGGAGGCGATCAACGGTGGAGCGGATGGAATCCTGGCTTCGCGGCCGAGACCGCTCCTGCCGGCGGCAGCCGGCATCAACCCAGCAGGGTTTCCAGCACTGCCATGCGCACCGCCACGCCATTGGCGACCTGGCGCAGCACCCACGACTGCGGGCCGTCGGCCACTTCGTCGGTCACTTCCACGCCGCGGTTGATCGGGCCCGGGTGCAACACCGCCGCGTCCTTGCCGGCACGCTTCAGGCGCTCGTTGGTCAGCCCGTACTGCGCGTGGTACTGCTCCAGCGACGGCACCAGCCCTTCTTCCATGCGCTCGCGCTGCAGGCGCAGCATCATCAGCGCATCGGCACCTTCCAGCAGCGCGTCGAAGTCCTGTCCGACCACGCAGCCCTTGAGGGTTTCATCATCGGGCAGCAACGACTGCGGGCCGCACACGCGGATCTCGCCCACGCCCAGCGTGCGCATCGCGTGCAGGTCGGTGCGGGCCACGCGCGAGTGCTTCACGTCACCGACGATCACCACCTTGAGCTTGGAGAAGTCCGGCCCCTTGGCCTGGCGCAGGGTCAGCATGTCGAGCAGGCCCTGGGTCGGGTGCGCGCTGCGACCGTCACCGGCGTTGACCAGCGCGGTGCCCTCGCCGGCCGCGGCGGCCAGCGCCGCCACCGCGCCGTCGTCCGGATGGCGGATGACGAAGCCGCGCACGCCCATCGCTTCCAGGTTCTTCAGCGTGTCGCAGGCGGTTTCCCCCTTGCGCGTGGACGAGGTGGAGGCATCGAAATTGAGCACGTCCGCGCCCAGTCGCTGCGCGGCAAGCTGGAACGAACTGCGGGTGCGCGTGGACGGTTCGAAGAACAGCGTGCACACCGCGGTGCCGGCCAGCACCGCGCGCTTGTTGCTGATCCGGCCCACCGCCGCGTCACGGATCTGGCCGGCGCGGTCGAGCAGCTGCAGCAGGGTCTCTCGGGGCAACCCTTCCAGGGTCAGCAGGTGGCGGAGGCGTCCTTGGTCATCGAGTTGCGCAGCAGTCATGGCGGGAGATCTTCGGCAGTCAGGAAATGGGGGTGGCGTCGTGCGGGGCCGACAGCCAGCGCTCGATGATGACCGCGGCGGCCACGGCATCGAGGTTGGCGGCATCGCGGCGGCGCTTGCGGCCTTCGGCACGTTCCACGGCAAAGCGGTGCGCGGCCTCGACCGAGCTGGAGCGCTCGTCGACCAGCAGCACCGGCAACTTGTAGCGCTGCTGCAACTGCCGGGCGAAGGCATGCGCGCGCTTGCGGTTGGGCTGGTCCTCGCCTTCCAAGGTCAGTGGGTCGCCGACGATCAGGCCCTGCGGCCGCCACTCCTTGTGCAGGCGGTCCAGCGTGGTCCAGTCCGGTCCGTTGGCATTCACGTCAACCACGGCGATGGCGCGTGCACCGACGCCGAAGGCGCTGCCGATGGCCACGCCGATGCGGCGCGAGCCGACGTCGAAGCCGAGTACGGTGCTGTCGGTGGACAGGCGGGCCGGCTCAGGCACGGCCGCTGTACCCGGTCAGGCGGAACAGGTCCACGCCGATCCGCGCGGCGGCCAGCTGCCAGCGTTCTTCCAGCGGCGTGGCGAACAGCAGCGCGGCATCGGCCGGTACGGTCAGCCAGCTGTTGTCGGCCAGTTCCTGTTCCAGTTGCCCGGCACTCCAGCCGGCGCAACCCAGGGTCACCAGCGCGTTGCGCGGCCCCTGGCCGATGGCCATGGCCTCGAGGATGTCGCGCGAGGTGGTCAGGTACAGGCCGTCGGCAACGGTCAGGCTGGAATCCCAACCGCGCGCGTCGTCATGGATGACGAAGCCACGTTCGGTATGCACCGGCCCGCCATTGAGCACCGGCACCGCGCGCAGGTCACCGTCGTCGCAGTCGATCTCCATCTGTTCGAAGACCTCGCCCAGCGTGAAATCGGAGGCCTGGTTGACGACCACGCCCATGGCGCCGTTCTCGTCGTGCTGGCAGATCAGCGCGACGCTGCGCGCGAACGTGCCATCGGCCAGGGACGGCAGGGCGACCAGCAGGTGGTTGGACAGGGGCAGGGACAGCGCGGACATGGCGCATATTCTAGCGGTTACGCGTGTCCGGGGCGTGCAGCGGCGATAATCGGGCCACGTCCCTGCTGATCCGCGCCCATGCCCACGTACTGCGACATCGCTCCCGGCCATCCCGTTCACGACCATTACCACGCCAATGAGTACGGCTTTCCGCAGCATGCGGAAAGCGAGCTGTTCGAGCGCCTGCTGCTGGAGATCAACCAGGCCGGGCTCAGCTGGGAAACCATCCTGCGCAAGCGCGAGGGTTTCCGTACCGCCTACGACGGCTTCGATGTGGACACCGTGGCCGCCTACGGCGAGGCCGACGTGGCCCGCCTGATGGGTGATGCGGCGATCATCCGCAACCGGCTCAAGGTGCAGGCCGCGATCCACAATGCGCAGGTGATCCAGGGGCTGCGCCGATCCCATGGCGGCTTCTCGGCCTGGCTGGACGCGCACCACCCGTTGAGCAAGGCCGAATGGGTGAAGCTGTTCAAGAAAACCTTCCGTTTCACCGGCGGCGAGATCACCGGCGAGTTCCTGATGAGCCTGGGCTACCTGCCCGGTGCGCACCACGAAAGCTGCCCGGTGTACGCACGGGTGCTGAAGCTCAAGCCGAAGTGGTTGAAGGGCTGAAGACCGGGTAGGAGCGGCTTCAGCCGCGAAGCGGGGATGGGCTGGAAAGCGCCTACCCCTTTCCCGGCCATCCCCTTTGCTTCGCGGGGAAATCGAGCGAAGAGCACCCCTCCCCAACCCTCCCCTTGCTGCGCAAAGGGAGGGGGCTGTTCCTGCGATCGATCAGGCGGCAGCAACACCATTTTCTGCGCAGTAATGCGGCCTCTCCCCCTCCCTTTGCGCAGCAAGGGGAGGGCCGGGGAGGGGTACGCCGTTCGCGCAATACTCCAAAACAAAAAGGCCAGTCCCGCTTCCGCAGGACCAGCCTTTCCACTCGCCTCCAGCCCTCAACGGACCTCGGCGATCTCCACACCATCCAGACCCTGCGACAGGGTCTTGGCATCGCCCCCCTGCGAGAGCTTGATGCGCAGGCGCACCTCGTTCTGCGAGTCGGCGTAGCGCAGTGCGTCGTCGTAGCTGATCTCGCCGGCCTGGTACAGCTCGAACAGGCTCTGGTCGAAGGTCTTCATGCCCAGTTGCACCGAGTCCTTCATCACTTCCTTGAGCTTGTGGATCTCGCCGTCGCGGATGTAGTCCTGCACCAGCGGCGTGCCCAGCAGGATTTCCATCGCCACGCGACGGCCCTTGCCGTCGGGCTTGGGCACCAGCTGCTGCGCGACCACGCCCTTGAGGTTCAGAGACAGGTCCATCAACAGCTGGTTGCGGCGGTCTTCCGGGAAGAAGTTGATGATGCGGTCCATCGCCTGGTTGGCGTTGTTGGCGTGCAGCGTGGCCAACACCAGGTGGCCGGTTTCGGCGAAGGCGATGGCGTGGTCCATGCCCTCGCGGGTACGGATTTCGCCGATCATGATCACGTCCGGCGCCTGGCGCAGGGTGTTCTTCAGCGCCGCCTCCCAGCTGTCGGTGTCGATGCCCACTTCACGCTGGGTGACGATGCAGCCTTCGTGCTTGTGCACGAATTCGATCGGGTCCTCGATGGTGATGATGTGGCCGCTGGAGTTCTGGTTGCGGTAGCCGATCATGGCCGCCAGCGAGGTCGACTTGCCGGTGCCGGTGGCGCCGACGAACAGGATGATGCCGCGCTTGGTCATGGCCAGCGTCTTGATCACCGCCGGCAGGTTCAGCTCCTCCACGGTGGGAATGCGCGTCTCGATGCGACGCAGCACCATGCCCACCTGGTTGCGCTGGTAGAAACAGCTCACGCGGAAACGGCCCACGCCGGACACGCCGATGGCGAAGTTGCACTCGTGGGTTTTCTCGAATTCCTCGCGCTGTGCCGGCGTCATCACGTTCAGCACCAGGTCGCGGCTCTGCTGGCTGGTCAGCGGGGTCTGGGTGATCGGCGACAGCTTGCCGTTGACCTTCATCGACGGCGGCATGCCGGCGGTGATGAACAGGTCCGACGCTTTCTGGTGCGCCATCAGCTTGAGGAACGAGGTGAAATCAATGGTGCTCATGGCATGCTCCCTCGGAGCCGATAAGGGTGGTCACGAAACAGGGTTGCGACGACTGGAGGCAGGTTGCGGCCGGTGCCATGCACCGTTGCCGGGCCCCTGCCCCGCCTTGCCTGCTTACTCGAACAGCCGCTTGTCCTTGGCGTATTCCTTGGCCTGATTGCGGGTGATCAGGCTGCGCTTGACCAGGTCCTGCAGGTTCTGGTCCAGGGTCTGCATGCCCACCTGCTGACCGGTCTGGATGGACGAATACATCTGCGCCACCTTGTCTTCGCGGATCAGGTTGCGGATGGCCGGGGTGGCCACCATGATTTCGTGCGAGGCGATACGGCCGCCGCCCACCTTCTTCAGCAGCGCCTGCGAGATCACCGCGCGCAGCGATTCGGACAGCATCGAGCGCACCATCGGCTTCTCGCCGGCCGGGAACACGTCGATGATACGGTCGATGGTCTTGGCCGCCGAGCTGGTGTGCAGGGTGCCGAACACGAGGTGGCCGGTTTCCGCGGCGGTCAGCGCCAGGCGGATGGTTTCCAGGTCACGCAATTCGCCGACCAGGATGATGTCCGGGTCTTCACGCAGCGCCGAGCGCAGGGCCTCGTTGAAGCCGTGCGTGTCGCGGTGCACCTCGCGCTGGTTGATCAGGCACTTCTGCGAGGTGTGCACGAATTCGATCGGGTCCTCGACGGTGAGGATGTGGCCGTATTCGTTCTTGTTGATGTGGTCGATCATCGCAGCCAGCGTGGTCGACTTGCCCGAGCCGGTCGGCCCGGTCACCAGGATCAGGCCCTGCGGCTGCTCGATCAGCTGGCGGAAGATCGGCGGGCAGCCAAGGTCTTCCAGCGTGAGCACTTCGGAGGGAATGGTACGGAACACCGCACCGGCGCCGCGGTTCTGGTTGAAGGCATTGACGCGGAAGCGCGCCAGCGACGGGATCTCGAAGGAGAAGTCGACCTCGAGGAACTCTTCGAAGTCGCGCCGCTGCTTGTCCGACATGATGTCGTAGACCAGCGCGTGCACCTGCTTGTGGTCCAGCGCGGGAATGTTGATGCGACGGACGTCACCGTCGACACGGATCATCGGCGGCAAGCCGGCCGAGAGATGGAGGTCCGAGGCCTTGTTCTTGACCGAGAACGCCAAAAGTTCAGCGATATCCATACGCCGCTATGTCCCCTGCGTTGCGAGTATCTGGAAGGTGTTTCCCCTGGCGGGCAGTATAGCCTTCCCGCGTAAGAGGTTGATGTCTTTGCAAACCGTGTCCCTGGCCTCACTCCAGCAGCAGATCGACGCTGTTTCCCGGCCTGGCCAGCCGGTCCGCCTGCTGGCCGTTTCCAAGCTGCAGCCGGCCGCGGCGATCGCCGCGCTGGCCGCACAAGGTCAGCGCGCGTTCGGTGAAAACTACGTGCAGGAAGCGGCCGCCAAGATCCAGGAACTGGCCGCGCTGGCGCTGGAATGGCACCTGATCGGCCACCTGCAGTCGAACAAGGCCGAGGTGGCCGCGCGCAGCTTCCACTGGGTGCAGACCGTGGACCGGCCCAAGCTGGTCGAGGCCCTGGCACGGCACCGGCCGCCGGCGCTGCCGCCGCTGAATGTGCTGATCCAGGTGAACATCGACGACGAGGACAGCAAGCACGGCTGCCAGCCGGCGCAGGTCCCGGCGCTGGCCGAGGCCATCGCCGCGCACGCGCGGCTGCGCCTGCGCGGCCTGATGGCCATCCCGGCCCCGTTCCCCGAGCACGACAGGCGCCAGGCCGCCTTCACCCGCATGCGCGGCCTGTTCGACGCGCTGGCCGCCCGCCATGCCCACGTGGATACTCTGTCGATGGGCATGAGCAGCGATTTCGCCGAGGCCATCGCCGCTGGTTCGACCATGGTGCGGGTGGGTACCGCGCTGTTCGGCCAACGCCCGACTCCCTGATCCAACCGAGATTCCACGATGACCAGCACGCCGCACGCCGCCCTTCCCGACACCGACATCGCCTTCGTGGGCGGCGGCAACATGGCCCGCAGCCTGATCGCCGGGCTGGTCCGGCGCGGCATGCCGGCCACCCGCATCCACGTCGCCGAACCGGTGCAGGCGCTGCGCGAGGCACTGCAGCAGGACTTCGGCGTGAACGTCCACGAGGGCGCCGCCGGTGCCGCCGGCCAAGCCGGGCTGTGGTTGATGGCGGTCAAGCCGCAGGTGATGCGCGCGGTCTGCGGCGAGCTGGCCGCCCACGCCGCGGCACGGCAGCCGGTGGTGGTCTCGATTGCCGCCGGCATCACCGCCGGGCAGCTGGACCGCTGGCTGGGCGGCGACCAGGCGGTCGTACGCGCCATGCCCAACACCCCGGCCCTGCTCGGTGCCGGCGTGACCGGGCTGTTCGCCAACGCACGCGTCTCGGCCAGCCAGCACGCGCAGGCCGAACAGGTACTGGCCAGCGCCGGGCGCACGGTGTGGATCGACGAGGAAGCCAGGATGGATGCGGTGACCGCCGTGTCCGGCAGCGGTCCGGCCTATGTGTTCCTGCTGGCCGAGGCGATGGAGGCAGCCGCGCTCGAGCAGGGCCTGCCCGCCGAGGCGGCGCGCACGCTGGTGCTGGATACCGTGCTCGGTGCCGCGCGCATGCTCACCGAAGCCGGCGAAGCACCGGCCGAGCTGCGCCGCCGCGTCACCTCGCCGGGGGGCACCACCCAGGCCGCCATCGAGACCTTCCAGGCCGGCGGCTTCGAAGCACTGACCGCCCGCGCCATCGACGCGGCCACCCGCCGTGGCCGCGAGCTCTCCGCCGCCAACGACTGACCCCACCGCCCACCCGGAGGTCCGCATGTCCCGATTCCCGCTGCTGCTGTTGTCCGCCGTGCTGTCATTGGCCGCCTGCTCGGCACAGGAAACCCCGCGCCCGGCCTCGCCGGTGCAGCCACAACCGGGGCATGCCGACCTGGGCAGCCTGCGCGTGCACTACAACCTGCTGCCCACGCTGGCCATGAACGAGGCAGTCGCCCGCAGCTATGGCGTCAACCGCGAAGCCGACCGCGCCCTGCTGGTGGTCGCGCTGCGCCAGCTCAGCAACGGTGAGGAGTTGCCGGCCGGCGGCAGCGTGCAGGCCACCGCGACCGACCTGTCCGGCCAACGCCAGCAGGTGCTGCTGCGTGAAGTCCGGACCGGCCCCTATACCGACCTGATCGGCGTGCTCGATGCCCATCCCCGCGACCAGCTGCGGCTGGAACTGCAGGTGGCTGCGCCAACCGCGCAAGGGACGGTGCGTTTCGCGCGAAATTTCTGAATCCGGCCGAAACCGGAAATGTGACGTCGGGGCCGGCCCGATGACATTGGCAGGACAAGGCCATGACCTATCGACCAGCCACCTTTTCCCTTCCACATCAATTGGATAGCAGGGCTTTCGGACAATACCCGGCGCCCCCTCCCTATTCACGGATGTTGATGCGCGTCAACACAAAGTCAAATTGACAGGGATTTGAGGCAAACCATACTGCCCGCCTTTCCCTCTTCCGCCCGCGCCCGCCGGATGCGGTCTGCGTCGGACAAGGTTCCATGACCTCCCCTGTTCAAACTGCCGTCCCCTCGTTGCTGCAGCTGGAAGGCTGGGGCATGAGCCGTGGCCGCCGTACGGTGCTGGCCCACCTCGACCTGACCCTGGACGGCCCCGGCATCATGGTGCTGATGGGTCCCGGAGGCACCGGCAAGTCCTCGCTGCTGCAGGCACTGTCGGGCCAGCACAACGCCCACGGCGAACGCTGGGGGCGGCTGCTGTTCAACGGCGCACCGCTGGAGGCCGCGCAACGGCCGCCGGTGCTGGTCCACCAGCAGCCACGCGAACTGGGCTTCAGCGTGCAGGAAAACCTGGCCGCCGCGCTGCGCCAGCATCCCGGGGGCAGCCAGCACATCCTGCGCGAGGACATCGTCGCGCGCCTGCAGGCGCTGGCCGCCGACGCCCTGGTCGAGCACCTGTCGCACAGGGTCATCGACCTGCCGCGCGTGCTTGCCCGCCAGCTGGCCATCGTCCGCGCGGCCTTCAGCGGCAGCCCGCTGCTGCTGATCGACGAGCCCACCAGCGAACTGGAGCCGCACGAGGCCGAGGTCGTGCTCGGCCTGATCGAACGCCTGGGCCGTGACCATGCCTGCCTGGTCACCCTGCACCACCAGGGCCAGGCCCGCCGCATCGCCTCGCGGGTGATCCTGCTGGCCGGCGGCCACGTGCAGGTGGATGCCGACACGGCCGCCTTCTTCAGCAACGCCATGCAGCACCCGGTACTGGCGCAGTTCCTGCGCACCGGCAGCTGCCATGTGCCGGCGCCGGACGCGCGCGCCGAGGAACTGGCCGACAACGTGTCCCCCCCTGCCCCGCTGCAGGCCGCACCCTCAGCGGAGGTTGCGCCGCCACCCGCTCCGGCACCCGTCGTGCAACCGGTCCGCCTGCCGGCGACGCCGTCGCGCCGTGGCCCCAACGGCTTCCATTGGCTGGTACCCGGCAAGCTCGCCGGTTGCCCGATGCCGGGCGTGGTGTTCGCAGCCGACCACGACCTGGCCCTGTTGCGCGGCATGGGCGTCACCGTTCTGGTCAACCTGACCGAAAACCCGATGCCCGACGCGCTGCTGGCCCCGCACGGCCTGCGCAGCTACCACCTGGGCATCGCCGACCGCGGCGCACCGCCGCTGCTGTGGGCCAAGCTGCTGCTGGCCAAGATCGAGGTGATGCTGCGCGAGGGCGAAGTCGTCGCCGTGCATTGCCTGGCCGGGCTCGGCCGCACCGGCATGGTGCTGGCGGCATGGCTGGTCCGCGAAGGGCTCACCGCCGACGAAGCGCTGCGCCGCCTGCGCACCCTGGAACCGGGCTTCGTGCAATCGCGCGAGCAGGAAGACCTGCTGCACGCCCTCGAAGAAAACCTGCTGATCCGCGCCTGCTGACCTTCCCTTTCCGCACGCGGGCCTCCCCGGCCCGCGCGCATTGCGTTTGCCTCCCCCTCAAGGAACCACCCCCATGTCCCTCGATACCACCCTGCAACAGGCCGTTGCCTCCGTTCCCGAATGCGTGGCCGCCGGTTACGTCGACATCAGCTCCGGCATGCTGCTCTCGGTCCGTACCGTCGATTCGCATCCGCGCGAAGTGCTGGACCTGGTCGCCGCCGCCACCGCCGACCTGTACCAGGGCCCGAACATCCGCAGCATCGAGCAGATGTTCCGCCGCGCCCGCGGCCTGCAGGAACAGGAAGGCGCGCATTACTTCCAGGAAATCATCGTCAACAGCGAGAACCTGATCCACATCTTCATGCGCGGCAAGCGCTACCCGGACTACGTGATGGTGTTCGTCTGCCGCCGCACCGCCAACCTGGGCATGGCACTGACCCGCTCACGGCTTGCGATGCCGGGCATCGAAGCGGCCATCTGACCCGCTTGCGCAACGAACAAGGCCACCGCGAGGTGGCCTTGTTCGTTGATGTCGGAGGTGGCGCGCTCAGTGCTGCACGCCGTCCACCTCGCGCAGGTCCTCGCGCAGGATGCGCCGCACTTCCAGCACCGCCTCCGGGGTTTCCTGCACGCTGTGGCCGGAGATCACCACCTTCTCCGACAGCGCGCCGTCCAGGTGCGCGCTCCAGTACGGCACCAGCCCGTCATCGGACTGCGCGGTGGGCACGTCGGCTTTGCGCTGGGCGATGATCGAGTGGTACTTCAGGCCCGGCGCGATCGGCAGGTCCGCCGACTTCCGGATGAAGGGGTCGCTGGCCTTGAGGTTCTCGATGCTGTTGCCGACCTGCGGTTCCTTCGGCTTCTTGCCGGCCTCGCCGGGCTCCTGCAGCTCCAGGAACACTTCGCCGAACTTGCCCAGGATGGTGAACGGCAACCGCACCAGCCGGCCGATCATCCGCCCCAACCGGTTGCCCGCCGCATCGGTGCCCTTGTGCGGGGACGCGATGAAGATCGCCCGTTCCACGTTCGGCTGCGGGGTGAAGTTCAGCAGCGGCCCGAGCCGGCCCTGCACCCGCGTCAGCCGGTCGCCCTCCAGCTTGAAGCGCTGCACCGCGTCGTTCCACAGCACATCGCCGGAACTGCTGAGCATCAGCCGCGCGATCACCCCGCCCATGCTGTGGCCGATGAACACCATGTCATGCGTGGCCGGCGCGGTGCCGTTGGGGTCGAAGTGCTTCAAGGTCTGGTTGAACGCGTTGCTCACCGTGTACCGGTTCAACGCGATCGGCGCGTTGGTCGGGTAATACACCGACCACACCTGGTAGTGCCGGCGCATTTCCGGGTCGCCCATGATCTCGTTGGCCAGGTTCACCCATGCCTCCGGGCTGCTGGCCAACCCGTGCAGCATGAAGATGATGCGGCGGTTCGGGTCGTACGGCTGCATCAGGTAGATATGCGGCTCGCGGATGCCCTCGCCGCGGCCAAACAGCGTGCGCAACGACTCGGTGGCGAACCCCGATTGGGCAAGCCACACGCCGTAGGCGGCGGTGAAGTTCGCCGCCAGCGGCACTTCCTGCCCGCGCAACATGATGGTGCTGGTGAGGTCGGGCGAGTACGCCTCCAGGCGGATGTCGCGCGTGGCCAGTACTTCCTCCAGCGTGTCACCGCTGAAGTACAGCAGCGTGGTCGCGTTGATCGCCGGCATCTCGCTGAACACCGGCAGGGTCGGCCCGCCCTCGCCTTCCACCGGCACCGCCAGTGGCGCTTTCTCCAGCACCACCACCAGCTCGGCACCGAAGCCATCGCGACGGTAGGAACTGCGCAGGCCGGCAAAGCTCACCGACGAGGCGGCCACCAGTTGGCTGGGGATGCCGGTCAGGTTGAGCTGGTCGAACTCGCTGCGGATGGTCCAGCGGTCCACCTGCACCGGCTTGGTCAGGTCCTCGCCTTCCAGCGCCCGCGCCTTGCTGCGCTGGAACACCACCGACGAGGCCTGCTCGGTGGCGTAGTTGTAGTAGTCACGCACCTGGGTGAGGCGGTCTTCCAGTGCCCGTTGCGCCGGCGTGCGGCCACTGAAGAACAGGTACGCATACGAATAGCGCGCCGTTTCCAGCCAGGCGTCCAGTGCCGCGGGCGACAGCTCCGGCGGCTGCCCGGGCTTGGACTTGGGCGTGACCGCCAGGGCCTCCTGCATCCACAGCTCGGCCAGCGTCGAGAGCCGTTGCTCGGTCTGCAGCCCGTCGATGGTCGCCACGGTCTGCCGGCAGGCCGGCAGGTCCTTGCCGCAGGCACCGGCGGTCAGGCCGATCACCGACAGCGCTTCCTGCGACAGCGCGCTGAGCTTGCCGTCGGTCAGGATGTCGCCGCGCTTGAGCGCCACGTGGTCGGTGGCGGTGACCGACTTCATCTTCACCATCGCGCAGCCGCTGGACAGCAGCAGCGCCGCGACCGCCATCACCGGCAGCAGCCGGCGCATCCATGCTTGCGCAGTGGGACTCATGGAACGTTTCCTTGGGGGGGGATGCCGGGTACGCCCTGGCGTATCCGTGCCGAGAAATCGGGGCCATCATCGGCCTGGCGTGCCCGCTGGGTGATGCGGCCAAGCCGGTGCAGGTGTTCGTAGGGAACACCCGGGGTCAGCCCGCCGACATCCTGCGCATATTCGGCCAGGTAGCCGGAGGCCAACAAGCGGTAATCCAGCGGCAGGCCCGGCACGATGCGGCGCATCAGCTCGAACACCACCGTGGTGCAGTTGCTGGTAAGCGTGTTGTAGAACGCCGGGGCCTGCTCCAGCGCCTGCCCGCGCTCCACGTAGAAACGCAACAGCTCGCGCATCTTCTCCGGTGTCAGCCCCTGCAACCGGTACAGGTAGACATCCTCGCCGCGCACGTTGCTGCGCACCTGCACGATGTCGCGCTCGTCCGAGGCCACCAGCACCGCCTCGAACTTGCGGAAGAACCCGCCCAGCGCCGAGAACGACTCCCCCTGCTCCTTGCGGATCTCCAGCGAGAACACCAGCTGCCGGCCATCGGCGAAGCCGAAGGACACCAGCGTGTGGGCGATGGCCGGGCCCATCCAGTAGGACAGGATCATGTCCACCGACTGCACCTGCGACAGGTCGTACTCGCGCCGCTCCCAGCGCACGTCGTAATCGGTCTTGCTGCGCCACTGGAAGTCGCGCACGTTGTCGATCACCAGCCGGTCGCCCTCGATGCGCGCGTGCAGCGGCTGGGCCACGTCGTCGGCCCAGTCACGGTCCTGCAGCGGGGTGATGGTCGACCACCACGCCAGCATCAGCGCGAACACCGCGCCGAACACCGCCAGCGAATGCCAGCGCCGCCGGGGCGAAAAGCTGGCGCGTACCGCCCATACGCTGGGCACGCACCACACCAGGATCGCCACCACCCGCGCCACCACGCCCCCGGGGAACTGGTACCACAGCGCGAAGCCGCCCCAGATACCCACCAACAGGCAACACAGCGCCAACAACGCTCCGCCCACACCTCCCAACACGCGGCGCATGCGCTGCTTCCCTTCCTGGACCACACCCACCTCCGCACGACCGTGCACTGGCTATCGGCGGCTACCCACCGCCCTGGAATACCCTGCCCGCCAGGCCAGGGACACCGGCCCCTCGCGGGCGGGCGTAAAGATAGCCTGCTGAATGCGGAAAGCCGAGTGAAACCGCCCCGGGCCCTGCCCGCCGAACGGGAACCGGTGTCCCTGACCCGGAGGCCGGGACGAAACAACGGCCATTCCCCTCGCAGCGCAGCCCGGATAAACCCGGCGCAGCGGGACCGGCAATCCCGCGGCGCACCTCGCCCCGGTTAGCGCCGCAGGTACGCCATTCCCACCGACCGCGGGGCGGTAAGGACAAACCCGAACTGCGCATACAGGTCCTGCGCCTGCCCGTCGGCGATCAAACTGACGTAACCGCTGGCCGGCACCTCGGCCTCGATGTACTTCATGATCTCGCCCATGATCCGCTTGCCCAGCCCCTGCCCCTGGTGCGCGGGCAGCACCGCGATATCCACCACCTGGTAGAAGCAGCCGCCATCACCGATCACCCGCCCCATCCCGATCACCTCATCGCCGTGCAACACCTGCACCGCGAACAAGGTATTGGGCAAGCCGCGCTCGGCCGCCGCATCGCTCTTGGCACTCAACCCGGCACCCACCCGAAGCGCGCGGTACGTCTGCACCGAAGGCGTCTGCAGCAGGCAGGAATAGGAAGCCGAAGGATTCATTCATTGCACTCGCGATTGGAGAAAGACGGAGATGCAAGTAGACGCCGACTGGCGCCTGAAGTCGATGTGACGTCGGTGGGGCGCCAAGCCTAGCGCCCAGCACCACTCGTTCGAGGGAACGCACGGCACCCGGACGCTCTACGTTCCGAGCACGCGGCCAGCAAGTCAGCGTGGGCGCCTCGCACCTGCCTGCGTCATGGCACCCCTGCGCTGCGCTTGCCGGCAACGCCACCCGCCGACACTGGCCAGGCGGTTTCAACACGACAGTCCGCCGCAGACCAGCAGGGTGACGCCGCATTTCAGTGGATATTCGGCCCTTGGATCCCGTCCTCCAGCCACGCCTCGATCTGCGGCAACAACGCAACAACGGAGGCCGCCAACTGGTCGTACCGGCTTTGCTCGCTGCCGAAATCCTTGAAACTGAAGCCGCGGAAATCCTTGTGCTGCTCGGTATCGATCAAGCGCTTTCTCAACAGCGGGTCCGTCTCGAACACCCTCTTCGGCGCTTCGCCGGACTCCGGATCAACCCAAGCCGCGGGAACGCGGCTGAACTCCAGGATGAAGCTACCGCCATACGTCCAGTACTGGATCGACAGGAAGTCGCGATGAGCGTCACTGGCGCGAACGAAGTGAGCCACGCCGCTGCCGCCGAAGCCGAGTTGGCGCAATGCGGGCAGCAGGACTTTCTTGATTGAAATAGCCATCAGTTGGCCGGGGGTTTTCACGCAGTCGTATCCCTTCATGAACCATTGCCACAATCAGCCCCCGGTACAGGCGCCCTTGCCAACATGAACCTGGCTCTGCCCCCTGTTCCCGGAAACAAATCGCCCCTCAGTTTTCCGACGGCCCCTTCAGCTCGATCGTGTTCCCATCCGGGTCGAGGAAGTACAGCGAAAGGCCATCGCCCTCGGCACCGAAATTGACCTCGGCCTTGCCCACCGCCGAGACGCCGTGCTGTTCAAGGTGAGCGACAAGGCTGGCCTCATCGAACGGCGCGATGCGCAGGCACAGATGATCGACATTCCGCCCCTCCTTCCCGGCCGCCGCGCCACCGCGCGACCCCAGCGGACCGTCCAGGCTCACCAGGTCGATCATCGACGCACCGGCACGCAGATGGACAAGCCCCAGATGCTCACGCCGCCGGACAACCTCGCAACCGAGCACGGCCCAGTAGAAACCAATGCTCCGCTCCAGGTCACTCACCCGGAACACCACGTGATCGATTCGCTGCACGACAAAGGGGTTTGGCATGGAAGGCTCCTGTGGGGGCCATTCTGCACGGTTCCAGTTCGGAACGTCATTCAGCAAGACATAGTTCTGTCCAACGTTCTCAACCCTCTCCAGCACACCGACCAGCCTGCGTCGTTCGCAGGGACTCGAGCAGATACCGGCACGTCATTACATGCGCGCGGACGCGGCATTCAAGATTCTTCCATATCAGCACGTCCGCATCGGCGAAGTTGGCAAGAAACAGACGAATAATGACAACGCGGCAGTCATTGCGCGTGGTCGTCACAAATTCGCGACCAAAGCGCCGCCGGAGTTGAAGGTGGTACGCAACGGCGAATAGCGCACGATGTAGAAGGGGATCGGCTGGCGAGTGCCTCCGTGAACAAAACCCCGGCAGCGGAAGCGACATAGGAAATCGCGAAACCGCGTCTAGCCAAAATTGGTCACGGTCAAGATGGACAGAAGTTTCGCAACGTTGCCAAGGCGCTGCCGGGGCCTTTCCTATTCTAGGCTTGGTGCATGCAGTCTGACATCGCATTGCGTGTCGCTAGAAGCTGGTTGCTCCTAACTGGTTCATTGGCGACGTGGGCAAGCAACTGCGCGGCAATGTAGGAGAGCGAGTTTGTTGTTCTGAGCATCCAAGCCAACAACTCAGGTTCAAAGCCGTCAAGCGATCTGACCATAAGCCTCAAACCGCCATGCGTATATGAATTCAGAGCATCCCACGCTCGCTCCTTCAACGCCGACAGCGATTGTGCAAGCACGCGCTCCGCAGGCGACGCGGCCAGTTCCTCAAGCATTTTGTAGACATTGGGAAACTCAGCCGGCTCTTTCCGAGAATTGCTACCCGGCTGTGACCCGAACGAATCAATCCATATATCGGGCGCAGCGTAGAACACCCATGACCCTCGCAGCACGGCCTCATATTGCAACCGCACAAGCGCCAAAGCTGACGTTGGATTGTCAACGGATAAGAGGTGCTGAAAAGCAGAACCATGCTCTAACGCAATGTGTCCATAGGAGAATGCAGCATTGTTGCGCGCACCGGGCGGAATAGCGCGCTCTGTTTCATCTTGCAATACGATGCGCAGCGCATTGTGAAAGGTGTCAGACCTATCAAGCAGCACGGCAATATCTTTGATCACGATAGCTACCTAGTAGTACCCGCAGGAAGTTCTACTGCCAAAGTTCTATTCGCAGACATTCACCAAAAACAGCGGTCAAAGTCAGGTTGTGGAAGAACTCTGCTCTGCCGCCGTGGTTTTCGTCGCGCGACGAATACGGACGCGACGATTAGGTAGCTGCAAGCCCGCGCTCCCCAGAAGACGTGCGGAAACCAACCCTCACCGATAGCCCGAAGTCTCGCCCTGCATCGGCAACACCCAGCAGAGCACTGGCTCCGATCTTGTATCGTAGATCCCGGGCAACAAAAAAGCCGGCACTGGGCCGGCTTCTTTTATTCGCTTGGTGGGCGGTACAGGGATCGAACCTGTGACCCTTGCCGTGTGAAGGCAATGCTCTACCGCTGAGCTAACCGCCCGTGTTGCGAGCCGCTCATTATAGGGGCTTGAGCGAGCACGTCAATGGTTTTCACAAACAATCTTCACATCGTCTGCGTGGGCTTGTCCGAGCTCGAGGTGCCGGCCAGCAGCGTCTCGATCTTGTTGCGGATGCCCTCACCGTCCACGCCGTCGGCCAGCTGCACGCCGATGCCGGCCTGGCGGTTGCCCTGCGCGCCCAACGGGGTCACCCAGACCACCTTGCCGGCCACCGGCAGGCGCTCGCTGGAGTCCGGCAGGGTCAGCAGCAGGAACACTTCATCGCCCAGGAAGTAGCGCTTGGGCGTGGGCACGAACACGCCGCCGTTCTTCACGAACGGCATGTAGGCGCTGTACAACGCGGCCTTGTCCTTCACCGCCAGCGACAGGATGCCCTGGCGTGCGTTCATCGCACTCATCGATTGGTCCCCTTGGATTGCATCTGGTTGGCCGCGTTCCACGCCAGCAGCAGCTCCACCACGGCGAGGTCGGCGCGCACCGTGGTGCGCAGCAGGTCGCGGGTGCGGTTGGCCGCATCAAACCAGGCGGCCAGCTTGTTCAATCGCGCCGGATCGGTCAAGCCGTCGGCGGCCTTCTTCAGGGCCAGGTCGGCGGCATGGCGCAGGCGCAGGTCGGCGTGCTCGTCGCCGGTCCAGCGCTGGGCCAGTTCGACGCTGCCCAGCTTGCCCAACAACAGCTGTTCCAGCTCGCTGGCCACCTGCCGGCGCAGGGCCATGCCCTCGCCCTGCAGCCACCGGTCGGCCAGCGCCGGGTGGCCGCGCGCGGCATCCAGCGCCTCGCGCGAGACGCCCTCGGTGTAGCCGCGTGCCTGCAGCCAGGCCAGCGCTTCCTCGCGCGGCGGCAGCCGGAACTCCAGCCGCTGGCAGCGGCTGCGGATGGTCTGCGGCAGCCGCGCCGGGTCGGCGCTCACCAGCCACAGGTAACGGCCGGGCGCCGGTTCTTCCAGCGTCTTGAGCAGGGCGTTGCAGGCGGCGCGGTTGATTGCATCGGCCGGGTCGACGATCACCACCTGCGCCACCCCGTACTGCGGGGTCAGCGCCAGCTTCTGCGAGATCTCGCGGATCTGCTCGATGACGATCTCGGTGCGCAGCTTGTCGCCGGTCTTGTTCGGGATGAACGAGGTCAGCTGCAGGTCCGGATGGGTGCCGGCGGCGATCAGCTGGGCATTGCGCTGCCGGACGGCGGCATCGACGCCATGCCCAAGCACGTGCTCGGCCAGCTTCAAGGCCACCGCGCGCTTGCCCATGCCCGCCGGCCCGCACATCAGCAAGCCGTGGCCCAGCCGCCCGGCGTCGAGCGCGGCCACGGTCTGGTCATAGGCGCATTGCTGCCAGGGGGCGAAGGGCTCACTCATGCACGCGCTCCTGTTCAAGCCAGTGGCTGACCGCGCCGCGCACCTGGGCGGCGACGCCGGCCTGGTCCTGGCTGGCGTCGATCAGGCTGAAGCGCTGCGGGTCGTTCTGGGCGCGCTGGCGGAACTGCGCACGCACGCGCTGGAAGAAGTCGTCCTGCTCGGTCTCGATGCGGTCCGGCCACAGGTCGCGGCCATTGGCGCGGGCGCGGCCGACGGCCACGTCCACGTCCAGCAGCAGAGTCAGCCCCGGCTGCAGGCCAACGGCGCGCTTTTCCAGGTCGGCGATCCACTGCGGGTCCAGGCCGCGGCCGGCGCCCTGGTAGGCGTAGCTGGAATCGGTGAAGCGGTCGCTGACCACGAACGCCCCGCGTTGCAGCGCCGGCCGGATCACCTGCCGCACATGCTGGGCGCGCGCAGCGAACACCAGCAGCAGCTCGGCCTCGGCCGACAGCGGCTCGGCGGCGATCTCCGCATCCGGCGTCAGCACCAGCCCGCGGATGCGCTCGGCCAACGGCGTGCCGCCCGGCTCGCGGGTCAACACCACGTCATGGCCCTGTGCCCGCAGCAGGTCGCGGATGGCGTTGATCGCCGTGGTCTTGCCGGCACCCTCGCCGCCTTCCAGGCTGACGAAACGCGGATGCCGGAGCAACGCTTGGTTCATTGTTGTACTGCCTCGTTGTTCTTCCCGCGCAGCCGCTGCAGGTAGCGTGCGACCGCGGCGTTGTGTTCGGCATAGGTAGCCGAGAACGCATGCGCGCCACTGCCGTCGCCCACGGCGACGAAGTACAGCGCATCCCCTGCCGCCGGCCGGGCGGCGGCG
The DNA here is from genome assembly GCF_004348115.1 of Stenotrophomonas sp. ATCM1_4. Lineage (GTDB taxonomy): Bacteria > Pseudomonadota > Gammaproteobacteria > Xanthomonadales > Xanthomonadaceae > Stenotrophomonas > Stenotrophomonas capsici. Next base: position 2,651,410 of record NZ_QPFB01000001.1, read on the forward strand.
TGCAGGGCATCACGGCCCGGCATCGCGATCGGCGTCGGCGTCAGGCCGGCGCGCGTGTAGGTGTTGTAGGGCGTGTCGGTGGTCAGGTGCACCTTGCGGATGTTGCCGTCGTAGGCGCTGCCGATGCCGTAGATCACGCTCGGGTCGGTCTGCAGGCGCATGCCCATCTTCAGGCGACGGGCGAACACCCCGGCAATCTGCGGGCGCTCGCTGGCCAGGCCGGTTTCCTTCTCGATGATCGATGCCAGCGTCAGCAGCTCGTACGGCGAGCTGAGCGGCAGGTCATCGGCACGGTCGGCCCAGGCCGCGGCCAGTTCCTTCTCCATCGCGGCATGGGCGCGCTTGAGCACGTCCACGTCGGTGTCACCGCGCTGGTAGACGTAGGTTTCCGGCAGGAAGCGCCCTTCCGGGTGCTGGTCCGGGAAGCCCAGCGCCGCCATCAGCTCGCTGTCGCTCATGTCGGTGGTGGTGTGCCGCAGCGGGTCGGCGCGGTTGAGCGCGGCGCGCAGCTGGCGGATGTTCCAACCCTCGACGATGGTCACCCGGTACTGCAGCACCTTGCCCTGGCGCATGTTGCGCAGCAGGGCCTCCGGGGTGGGCGCCGGTTCCAGCGCGTACTCGCCGACCTTGATCTTGCCGGCCGCATCCAGCTCCCGCGCCAGCCACTGCCATTGCAGGTCATGGCCTTCGTCGATGCCAGCCGCGCGCAGCTTGCCGAGCACGGTACTGAACGAATCGCCGGAAGCGACCACCACGCTGGGTTGGCTCGGGGTCACCGGGGTCACGGCGAAATCCACCTGCCGCACCCACACCAGCGCTACACCCGCAGCGCCGGCCAGTGCCACCAGCAATACCACCACCGCCAGCACTGCCAGACATCCGCGCTTGGCACCCGCCATGGTCACCCCGATCAATTCAATCCGGTGCGCAGGATACCGCGTGGCCGGCAACGCCGGCCAAAGGCAGCCTTCATTCGACCGGATCCAGCGCCCGCAGCAGGCCGCGTGCCTTGGCCCGGGTCTCGTCCAGTTCCTTGGCCGGGTCCGAATCGACCACGATGCCGGCGCCGGTGCGGAACGTCGCCGTCGCGCCCTGCACCTCGGCGGTGCGGATCAGGATGTTCAGGTCCATGTCGCCGTCCCGGTTCAGCCAGCCGAAGGCACCGGTGTAGGCCCCGCGCGCGGTCTGTTCCAGCTCGGCGATGATTTCCATGCAGCGCACCTTCGGGCAGCCGGTGATGGTGCCGCCCGGGAAAGTGGCGGCGATCACCTCGCCCGGCGTCACCTTCGGACGCAGGCGGGCGCGCACGTTGCTGACGATGTGGTGGACATGGGCGTAGCTTTCCACCGTCATCAGTTCATCGACCTCGACGCTGCCGGCCGCGGCGATGCGGCCCAGGTCGTTGCGCTCCAGGTCGATCAGCATCACGTGCTCGGCACGTTCCTTCGGGTGGCCGACCAGCTCCTGGATGCGCGCGGCATCGTCGTCCCCGGCGAACCGCGGGCGGGTGCCGGCGATCGGCCGGGTCTGCACCACGTCACCGCTCACCGATACCAGGCGCTCCGGCGAGGAGCTGACCACCGCCCGCCCGGCGGCGACGAACAGGCCGGCGAATGGCGCCGGGTTGGCGGTGCGCAGGCGCGCATACAGCGCCTCCGGCGGCAGTGCCGCGTCGAAGTGCGCCTGCCAGCGCCGCGACAGGTTCACCTGGAACACGTCACCGGCATGCAGGTAATCGATCACCCGGCGCACGCCATCGGTGAAACGCTGGCCGGCGTCTTCGGTGATGTCCGCCGGTGCCTGCCAGGGCGGCAACGGCGCCAGCGCGGTGGCGTCCTGCAGGTGCTGCTGCAGGTCGGCCAGCAGCCCGGCATGGTCGTCCTCGGCCACCGCCACGCAGCGCCCGCTGTCGCGCTCGCGCAGGATCGCGGCGGGGCAACGCAGGGCCACGGCGGACGGCAGGCCATCGGCGCGCGCCGGCAGGTTCAGGATCGGCTCGACCTGCCCGGCCAATTCGTAATCCAGCAGCAGCGCCCAGCCGCCGCGGAACGGGAATTCAGCGAACAACGGCGCGCGCGCGGTGCGCAGCGCCTGCCAGTGCTGGTCAAGGACGTCGAGGAAAGTACCGGCCAGCACGCTGCCGTCTTCACGATGCACCTGGCCATCGGCTTCCAGCCGCAGCTGCCCGCCGTCGGCGATCAGCAGCATGTCCCACTGGCCCTGCTTGCCGGCAGCGGTGGATTCGAGCAGGACGGGATAGCGATGCGGCGCGAGCCGATGCAGCCCCAGCAGGTCGGTGTCGGCGTGCAGGGGGAGGATGTGCATCGTGGGCCCGAAATGTCAGAAATGCAGGCTGTTCCCTTCTCCCGTCTGCGGGAGAAGGTGCCCGGAGGGCGGACGAGGGGGGGGAGCTGCTAAAGCCCTTAAAAAAGCCGCCCTCACCCCAACCCCTCCCCCGCTTGCGGGAGAGGGGCTTAAAGCTTAGATGCGCTTGAACACCAGCGTGCCGTTGGTGCCGCCGAAGCCGAAGCCGTTGGACATCACCACGTCCACCTGTGCCTTGCGGGCCACGTTCGGCACGTAATCCAGGTCGCAGCCTTCGCTCGGATCTTCCAGATTGATCGTCGGCGGGATGATGCCGGTCTCCAGCGCCATCACCGAGAAGATGGCTTCCACGCCGCCGGCCGCGCCGAGCAGGTGGCCGGTCATCGACTTGGTCGAGCTGACCAGCAGCTTGTAGGCATGCTCGCCGAAGGCGGTCTTCATCGCCATGGTCTCGCCCAGGTCGCCCAGCGGCGTGGAGGTGCCGTGCGCGTTGAGGTAGCCCACCTGCTCCGGGGTGACGTCGGCGTCCTTCATCGCCGCGACCATGCAGCGGGCGGCGCCTTCGCCGTTCTCGCTCGGTGCGGTCATGTGGTACGCGTCGGAGCTTGCGCCGAAGCCGGCCAGCTCGCAGTAGATGCGTGCGCCGCGCGCCTTGGCGTGCTCGTACTCTTCCAGGATCAGGATGCCGGCACCGTCACCCAGCACGAAGCCATCGCGACCCTTGTCCCACGGGCGCGAGGCCTTTTCCGGTGCGTCGTTGCGGGTGGACATGGCCTTCATCGCGCAGAAGCCGCCCAGGGCGGTCGGCGAGGAACCCCGCTCGGCGCCACCGGCGACCATCACGTCGGCATCGCCGTACTGGATCATGCGCATCGCCGTGCCGATGGAATGGTTGGACGTGGCACAGGCCGACACCGCCGAGAACGACGGCCCCTTCAGGCCGGTGATGATGCTCAGCTGGCCCGGCAGCATGTTGATGATGGTCTTGGGCACGTAGAAGGGCGAGATCTTCTTGCCCTCGTGGAACTCGATGGTCTGTTCCTCGATGCCCAGCAGGCCACCGATGCCGGCGCCGACGATGGCGCCGATGCGCTCGGCATTGGCCTCGGTGATTTCCAGGCCCGAGTCATGCAGCGCCATGAAGGCGGCACCCAGGCCGTAGTGGATGAACGGGTCCATCTTCTTGGCATCCTTGCCACTGACCCTGAACTTGCCGAACAACGGGTTGTCGGCGGTGATGTCGAAATCCTTGACCTCACCTGCGATCTTGGTGGTGAAACGTTCCAGATAGGCATCTGCAACGTTCGTCAGCGGGCCAATGCCCGAGCGGCCATTGATGATGCCTTCCCAGCTGCTGGCCAGATCATTGCCCAGCGGCGACACCATGCCCATGCCGGTAACGACGACGCGACGACTCATTGCGGATTCTCCTGGCCCCGTTCACGGGGGCGGGGGTTGAAGCGGTGAAAAGCACAGGGCCGCATCCGCGGCCCCATGGATTTGCAACGCGGGCGGAAGTTCATGCCGGCCGCGTTCTGTCAGGCGTGGATTACGCCTTGACGTGCGCCTTGACGTAGTCGATGGCAGCCTGGACGGTACCGATCTTCTCGGCTTCCTCGTCCGGGATTTCGCACTCGAACTCTTCTTCCAGCGCCATCACCAGCTCGACGGTGTCCAGCGAGTCTGCACCCAGGTCATCGACGAACGATGCGCTGTTGGTGACTTCTTCTTCCTTGACGCCAAGCTGCTCGACAACAATCTTCTTGACGCGTTCTTCGATGGTGCTCATTGGATATCGCTCCAGATGGAGTAGTGGTTCAAAAGACGCCACCACGTGGTGATGGCCGTGGGATAGTGTAGTGGAAAGCGCCGGGCCGATGCATTCTGGCAAAAAACCCCGGCGATCAACCACTTGGGTGCAGTCCCTGCACCACACGCTTACGGCATGTACAGCCCGCCGTTGACGTGGAGGGTTTCGCCGGTGATGTAGCTGGCCGACGGGCCGGCCAGGAAGCCCACCGCCTTGGCGATGTCCGCCGGCTCGCCGAGGCGGCCCAGCGCGACCTGGCCGAGCATCGCCGCCTTGGCGTCCTCGGGCAGGTCCTTGGTCATGTCGGTATCGATGAAGCCGGGGGCGACCACGTTCACGGTCACGCCACGGCTGCCGATTTCCTTGGCCAGCGACTTGGAGAAGGCAATGATGCCGGCCTTGGCCGCGGCGTAGTTGGCCTGGCCGGCATTGCCGGTCACGCCGATCACCGAGGCGATGTTGATGATGCGGCCCTTGCGCGCCTTCATCATGCCGCGCATCACCGCCTTGGAGGTGCGGTAGACGCTGGTCAGGTTGGTGTCGAGGATGGCCTGCCAGTCCTCGTCCTTCATGCGCATCAGCAGGTTGTCGCGGGTGATGCCGGCGTTGTTCACCAGGATGGTGATGGCGCCGAACTCCTTGCTGACCGCCTCGATCAGCGCGTCCACCGCGCCGGGCTCGGTCACGTTCAGGGCGCGGCCGTGGCCGCCCTGCGCGGCCAGGCGTTCGCCGATGGCGGCGGCGCCGGATTCGGTGGTGGCGGTGCCGATGACGGTGGCGCCCTGGGCGGCCAGTTCGTCGGCGATGGCGGCACCGATGCCGCGGCTGGCGCCGGTGACGAGCGCGATTTCACCCTGCAATGGCTTGCTCATGCGGTTTCTCTCTTCTTCAGGCGGCGCCGCGGTGGCGGCAGCCGTTCACGGCCGGACGCAGGTTGCGCCCGCCCTCATGCCCATGGGATCAGTTGGCCCACTCTTCCAGCGCACCGGCGAAATCGGCCGGGGTCGCCAGCGAGCGGCCTTCGATGGTCTTGTCGATACGCTTGACCAGGCCGGTCAGCACCTTGCCCGGGCCGCACTCGGCCACGCGGCTCACGCCACGGGCGGCCAGCGCCTGCACGCAACCGGTCCACTGCACCGGCTGGTACAGCTGCTGCACCAGCGCCTGGCGGATGGCATCCACGCCGTCATGCACCTTGGCATCGACGTTCTGCACCACCGGCAGCTGCGGCGCGCGCCAGTCCAGCCCGGCCATGACTTCGGCCAGGCGGTTGGCGGCTTCGCGCATCAAGGGGGTGTGCGAGGGCACGCTGACGGCCAGTTTCACCGCCTTGCGCACGCCCTTCTCGGCCAGCAGCGCCAGCGTGCGGTCGACCGCGTCGGCATCGCCACCAATGACGATCTGGCCCGGGGAATTGAAATTGGCCGGCACCACGACCTGGCTGCCCGCCGCTTCGGCGCAGACCTCCAGCACCATAGCGTCCTCGGCACCGAGCACGGCCGCCATGGCGCCGACGCCGGCCGGGGCCGCGTCCTGCATCAGCTGGCCGCGCAGACGCACCAGGTGCGCGCCTTCACGCAGCGACAAGGCACCGGCAGCGACCAGCGCGGTGTATTCACCCAGACTGTGCCCGGCCAGCACGGCCGGCTTGGCACCGCCCTGTGCGTTCCACAGGCGCCACACCGCGATGCTCGCCGCCAGCAGTGCCGGCTGGGTGAACTCGGTGCGGTTGAGCTGCTCTTCCGGGCCGCCCTGCGACAACGCCCACAGGTCCACGCCGGCGCCATCGGACGCCTCGGCGAAGGTTTCGCGGATCTGCGGGTGCAATTCAGCCAGTTCGGCCAACATGCCCAGGGACTGGGAGCCCTGGCCGGGGAACACGAAAGCGAGTCGGGAATCAGTCACGCGGTCATCTGCTGCACTTCGAAGCGGGGCATCATAAGCGCGAACCTGCCCGCTCGTCTGTACTGAAGCGTATGCAGGGCGCTCAGCCGAGCATGCCCAGCAGGTCGACCTGGCCGTCGATCAGCCAGTCCACGCAGACCACCGTCAGCAGCACCAGGCCCAGCGAAGTGGCCGCGTGCAGGGCGAAAATGGCTTGCGCCAGCACCCGGCCGGACCGGCCCGCCCGCTTCAACAGGCGCGCCAGTGACTGCAGCCGCGTGGTCACCTCGTTGGCCTGCTCGACCACCGGCCCCTGCGCCCGCTCCATCGCCTCGATCAGCAGGTCCTGCAGGACCTCGCCGCGGTGGTCGTAGTACTTGGCCACGCCGTAGCCGAACATCAGCCAGTCGCGCGCCTGCGCCGTGGGCAGGTCCATCACTTCCAGCGGGTCCTCCTCGAAATCGAGGAAACCGACGTTCTCGCCGTCCCAGGTCATGTTGCGCGGTAGCGGCTGGCCCAGGTAGGCCCCGCGCGCATGCGCATCGGCAAGGGTGGCCATGGCCGCCTTCACCAGCCGGTCGCGACCGGCATCATCGGCATCGCGCATGCATTGGTTGAAGGAGTCGCCGGTATGCTCCAGCAACAGGGCCGCCCGTCCCTCGCCGATGACGGCCGGGACGTTCACCCCCTGCTCGCGCAACTCGGCCAGGCGGCGCGCCTCGATGTCACGCGCCTGCTCGCCACCACGGTGCGGCGGCGGCCGCAACGCGTCCATGCCGAAACGATGGGCGACAAGGTTCAGCAGGCCAAGGGCGAATGCCCGGCTGCCTTCACCGTAGTACTTGAGCCACGCACGCTGGCCCTCGATAAGAATGGCTTCTGCCATGACGCAACCTCCCGGGTCACCCGTGCCGCCGCGTCACGCCGCGGCCGGCATGCAAACCGTGATCAGTAACGCAGCAACGCCGAACCCCAGGTGAAGCCGCCGCCGAAGGCTTCCAGCAGCAGCAGCTGGCCACGCTCGACCCGGCCGGAGCGGATCGCCGCATCCAGTGCCAGCGGCACCGAGCCGGCCGAGGTGTTGCCATGCTTGTCCACGGTCACCACCACCTGGTCCATCGACATGTCCAGGCGCCTGGCCGTGGCTTCGATGATGCGCAGGTTGGCCTGGTGCGGGATCAACCAGTCCAGGTCGGACTTGTCCAGGCCGTTGGCCTGCAGGGTTTCATCGACGACCGAGTCCAGCGCCTTGACGGCGTACTTGAACACGTCGTTGCCCTTCATGTTGATCTTGCCGGGCTTGTCCAGGCCGACCGACACGCCGATCGGGTTCCACAGCAGCTCCTTCTTGCTGCCGTCGGCATGCAGGTGGGTGCTGAGAATGCCGGTGTCTTCGTCGGCCTTGAGCACGACGGCGCCCGCGCCATCGCCGAACAACACGCAGGTGGTGCGGTCGTTCCAGTCGACGATGCGGGTCAGGGTTTCCGCACCGATCACCAGCACATGCCTGGCGTCGCCGCTGCGGATGAATTTATCGGCCACGCTCAGGGCAAACAGGAAGCCCGAACATGCCGCATTGACGTCAAACGCCGCCGAGCCGGCCGCGCCGAGGCGCGCCTGGATCAGACAGGCGGTGGACGGGAAAATGATGTCCGGCGTGGTGGTCCCCACGACGATCATGTCCAGCTGCGAAGCCTCGATGCCGGCCGCCTCCAGCGCACGCACTGCGGCGTGATAGCCGAGATCGCTGGTGGTTTCGCCTTCGGCAGCGATATGTCGCTCACGGATACCCGTTCGCGACTGAATCCACTCATCGGTCGTGTCCACGATCTTGGTCAGATCGTCGTTGGTCAACACTTTCTCGGGCAAGTAACTACCAGTGCCCGCGATCCTCGAGTAGATCCGCTTGCTCATGCTGTTTCCTGTTGCGCGAAGCCGCCCGAAGGCGGCCCCGGAAGAATCGGTGCAACCGCCGCCACGCGTACGTGGCGGCAGTCACGAATCAATCTTCTTCGACGACCGAGGACGACTTGGTCGTGATCACCTTCTTGCCACGGTAGAAACCGTCGGCGGTGATGTGGTGGCGCAGGTGCACTTCACCCGTGGTCGGGTCGGTGGACAGCTGCTTGGCGCTCAGGGCGTCGTGCGCACGACGCTGGCCGCGGCGGGACGGGGTAACACGGGATTTCTGCACAGCCATGGGATTGCTCCAAACTCGGTTCGTTTGCTTCGTCGTTTAATTGCACGGGACGCCAGCGTCCTGCACTACTCGCTTTCGCCGCAGCCGCCGACGATAACCGGCCGCTATTGTTTCTTCAGCGCCGCCAATGCCGCGAACGGATTGGCCTTGCCCTGTTCTTCTTCGGTCGCCGGCCAGTCACGTTCGACCGCCTCGCTCCCCGGTGCCAGCGCCACCACCGGCACCGCCAACACCAATTCATCCTCGACCAGTTCCAGCGGCTGCAGGTTGCCATCTTCCGGCACCAGCAGCGCTTCGTAATCCGGCGGAAGCGCCGATTCCTCTTCCTCGTCGCGGATCAGGCCCAGTCGCTGGCGGATCGCCACCGGCAGCAGGAAACGCTGCATGCTGCGCTGACAGATCAGCGGCAGCTCGGTATCGATGGTCAACTCGACATAGGCTACCTTCAACACCTCGTCGCGCCCAAATTCCAGTGCGTAACGGCACTGCCCTTCGGCATCGGCAACAAGGCCCTGCAGGCGGGGCAAATCGGACAAGGGCACCTGGCCGTCGAAGCACCTGCGTGCTGCGACCATCCGCCAAGCATCCAGCAATTCGGGCACGTTCGCGGACATAAGCTGCAGAATGTTAAGGACCAGGCCCGCCGCTGTCAAACCCGGCGGCAAGGAATCATTGTCACCACGGGCTGGTCGCAGCAGACTGCCACGCCCGGATCCGCCATTTTCCCACATGACCGACCTGATCCTCGCCTCCACTTCCCGCTACCGGGCCGAATTGCTGTCCCGGCTGCGGCTGCCGTTCAGCTCCATCGCCCCCCAGGTCGATGAAACCCCGCGGGCCGGGGAGGCGCCGGCTGCGCTGGCCGCCCGTCTGGCGGCGGCCAAGGCGCAGGCCGTGGCGGCCGGACACCCGGGCCACTGGGTGATCGGCTCGGACCAGGTCGCCGAACTGAATGGGGCGCCGCTGGGCAAGCCGGGCACCGTCGACGCCGCCTGCGCGCAACTGGCCGCCATGTCCGGCCAGGAGGTGTGCTTCCATACCGCGCTGTGCCTGGACAATGGCCGCGAGCAACTGCAGGCCATGGACGTCACCCGGGTCCGGTTCCGTGCCTTGAACCTCGAGGAAATCCGCCGCTACGTTGACGCCGAGCAACCATTGGACTGCGCCGGCAGCTTCAAGTGCGAGGGATTGGGCATCAGCCTGTTCGAGGCCATCCATTGCAGCGACCCGACCGCACTGGTCGGCCTGCCGCTGATCGCCCTGTCACAGTTGCTGCGGCGCGCCGGCTACGCGCTGCCCTGATCGCCGGCAGCGCAAGCACCCGGGAGAGCGCCCTACTCCACCACGAACGGCTGTTCGGCCCATTCCTCGACGCTGCCATCCTTGCCGTGCAGGCGCATGCCCAGCCAATGCCGGCCCGGCGCCAGCGCGCGGGTATCCACCCTGGCGTCGAAGCCCACCGCCGGATGGTGCGGGTCATTCGTGCCCGGCCACGCCTGGCGGATGTCGAAGACCCGTCCATAGACGGCATCACCGACACTGTGCCCGTCCACCAGCAGCTCCACGCGGTCCAGCCCGACACCGTCCTTGAATGCCCACCCCTGCACGTCGACCACACCGCGCGCGACCGACGCACCGGCCGCCGGCACATCCACCCAGGCCATCGCCGGGGTGACGCACGCCCCCTTCTGGCGGGTTGCCGGTAACCGGAACAGCAGGAACCGCTGGAAACCATGATCCAACGACACCACCCGTGGCGGCGGCAACGGCCCGACCAGTTCGCAGACCGCGTGATAGCGGGCCAGCAGGTCGCGGTAGCGCTGGTCACTGGGAGCCAGCACCAGCAATTGCGGGTTGTCGCGATGACCATCGCTGACCAGGCCCCACAGGGCCAGCTGCGCGGTACGCCCATGACGATCGTTGAGCGGATGCGGCAGCACCTGGATGGACGGATCGTCCAGGCCGAACCCCAGCTCGGAACCCACCTTGAAACTGCCGGCCAGGACCGTGGTGTCAGCCGGCATGTGCTGCAACTCTTCGCGCACCGCTGCGGCCAGCGGTGACCAGCCGGCGAAATTGCGCGGGTAGTACTTGCTGCCCGCCATCTCCTGGCGCAGGCCGGGCATGGACACGACCAGGTAATACCCCAGCGCGACGACCAGGCCGATCGCCGCCGTCACCCATACCGTGCGCCGCCACGCCTTCGGCCAATGCGTCAGCAGCATCGGCACCCCGACCAGCAGGGCCAGATATCCGGGCAGCGGCCAATGGAAGCTGATCCGCTCGGCATCGGTGAAGAAGCCCAGCAGGAAGATCAACGCCGTCGAGGCGGCGCCAACCAACGCGAAGTAGCGCCACTGCACGTGATGGAACCCACCCGCAGCCTTGCGTACGCCGCTGATGCCCACCATCACCATGGCCACGAACAGCACCGGCGTGACCATCAGCGGCTGTATCAGCAGGAACAGCAGACCCTCGCTGCTGAACACCCAGGGGTGGCGCTCGATGATCTGGAACTTCAGGCCAGCGTCCTGGTTTTCCAGGTTCCACGCCATCAATGGCAGCCATGCCACGATGCCGGTGGCCAGCGCGATCCAGATCCGGGGATCACGCAATACACGCCGCCCTTCCGGCAACAGCACCAGGGCAATGAATCCCACGATGATCACGCCGAGGAACCGATAGTGGCTCAGGGCCCCCACCACCAGGCCCAGCGCGAGCAGCAACGCACCGCCGGCATCCACGCCGCGCAACAGCCGTGCACCCGCCCCGAGGCAGAGCAATGCCGCGATGGCCATCGGCACGTCCGGCACCGCCAGGATGCCCAACGTGGCCGACATCGGCATCAGCAACGCCAGGCAACCGGCCTGCCAGCCGATCCGCCCGCCGAACCAACGCCCGGTGATCCACGCCACCATCCACGGCAGCAATGCACCCAGCGCCAGGAATGGCAGGCGCACGCCGAGACGATGCCCGCCGGCCACTTCCACGCCCAGTCGCGTCAGCCAGGCCGTCAACCCCGGCAGGTCCGAATAGGCCGCCGCAAGATGCTGGCCTTCCTGCCAATAGAACGCTTCGTCGACGAACAACGGCAACCGTGACGCCACCAGGACCTTGACCGCCGTGGCCAACACCCACAACGTCAGGAACATGATGTAGGCGCGGCGCTCCCCCCTGATAGGCACTTACACTTCCTCAAAGTTGCAAGAATCGAGAGATGACCATGAGTCTGGCCACACCCGGAATGCTAACCGATGTCACGCTGCCCTCCCTGCACAAGGCGCAGGAACAGGTCAACGCCCTGCTGCTGGGCAAGGCGCAGGAAGTGCGGCTGGCGTTTGTCGCCCTGTTGTCCGGGGGACATCTGCTGATCGAGGATCTGCCCGGGCTCGGCAAGACCACGCTGGCCCACGCCATGGCCTCCACGCTCGGCCTGCAGTTCCAGCGCGTGCAGTTCACCTCGGACCTGCTACCGGCCGACGTGCTGGGCATCTCGGTCTACGACGCGCAGAGCCGCAGCTTCCAGTTCCATCCGGGGCCGGTGTTCTGCAACGTCCTGCTGGCCGATGAGATCAATCGCGCGCCGCCGCGCACCCAGAGCGCGCTGCTCGAAGCGATGGCCGAGCAGCAGGTCACCCTGGACGGCGTCACGCATGCATTGCCGGATCCCTTCTTCGTGATCGCCACGCAGAACCCGGTGGACCTGTCCGGCACCTTCCCGCTGCCCGACTCGCAGCTGGACCGCTTCCTGCTGCGCCTGACCCTGGGCTACCCGAATGCCCAGGCCGAACGCGCGCTGCTCAGTGGCGGCAACCGCCGTGACCTGATCGCGCGTACCACGCCCCGCCTGTCCGACCAGGACATCCTGCAACTGCGCGAGGCGGTGGAACAGGTACACGCCAGCGACGCACTGATCGACTACGTGCAGGCGCTGCTGACCCGCAGTCGCCAGCATCCAGGGGTGAAGGTCGGCCTGTCGCCGCGCGCCGGCATCGCGTTGTTGCGCGCGGCCAAGGCGCATGCGTTGCTGCTGGGCCGCGGGCATGTGGTGCCCGAGGATGTGCAGGCCTTGTTCATTGCCGTGGCCGGGCACCGGCTGGTCGCCGAGGCCGAGTCCTCGTCCGGCCCGACCCTGGCACGCGCCATCCTGCACAGCGTCAAGGTCGATTGAATGATCGACCGTCTGCGGCAGCGCCTGCAGTCACTGCAATGGCTGGCGCGCCCACGCCACCCCGAAGCGCTGCCGGCGCAACTGGACCGGCGCCGCATCTACGTGCTGCCGACCCGCTTCGGATTGTTCCTGGCCGCGCTGCTGGCCGTGATGCTGCTGGGCGCACTGAACTACAACAACAACCCGGCACTGCTGCTGGCCCTGGTGCTGGCCACCACCGCCATGGCCAGTGCCGTGTACGCCCACTTGCAGTTGTCCGGCCTCCGTCTGGAGGCGATGTCCGCCGAGCCGGTGGCGGCCGGCACCCCCATCCAGTTGCGGCTCGCGCTGTCACGCAGCGACAGCCGCAGCCGACGTGCGCTGCAGCTCGACCACGAACAGGTCCACGGCAACGCCAGCCTGGCCCAGGACAGCCAGGCCGAGGCCGACCTGTGGCTGCCCACCACCGCGCGCGGCTGGATGGACCTGTCGCGCATCCGCGTCTCCACCACCCAACCGCTTGGCCTGGTACGTGCGTGGAGCTGGTTCTGGCCCGAAGCACCGCTGCTGGTCTATCCCACGCCCGAAGCCAACCCGCCGCCCCTGCCCGATACCGGCAACCATTCCACGCGTACCCGGGTGCATCCGCTAGGCGACGAACTGCAGCAGTTGCGGCCCTATCGTGCCGGTGATGCACGCCGGACCATCGCCTGGAAACACTCCGCACGCCGCGACACGCTGCTGGTGCGCGAGTACGAGCGCCCGGCCGGCACCGAACTGGTACTGGACTGGCAACAGCTGCACGCACTGCCCCATGAGCGCCGCATCTCCCGCCTCGCACGCTGGGTGGACGATGCCGAACGCGAGGGCCGCCGTTACCAGTTGCGCCTGCCCGGCACCCCACCGATCGGCCCGGCCAGCGGCGATGCCCATCGCCACCTGTGCCTGCGCGCCCTTGCCCTGCTACCGCCCGCATGAAGCGCGACAACGCTCCTGACGCCAGCAACACCGCACGCAGCGGGGCGATGCTGACCACCGCCCTGGCCCTGTTGCCACTGCTGCTGCAGTTGCCTGGCGTGCTGGCAGGCGTGATCGCCGCGGCCGCCATGCTGGTCGCACTGCTTTCCTGGCGGAAGGTGCCGTCGATGCCACTGCGGCTGCTGCTCGTCGCCGTCATGTTGGCCGCCATCTACTGGCAGATGGGAGCCCATCCCGGACGCGACACCGGCTGTGCATTGCTGGCGGCGATGCTGGCGATCAAGTCCAGCGAACTACGCAGCCTGCGCGATGCGCGCAGCCTGATTGGCTTCGCCCTGTTCGCGCCCTTTGCCGCGTTCCTGCTCGACCAGGGTCCAACCACCCTGCTGCTGGCCGCCGCGGCGGTGATCTGCGCGCTGCTCGCACTCCAGCGGATCGCCGACGAGGACGCCGGCATCCGGCCACTGGCTGTCGGCCTGCAACTGCGCACCGTCGGACGCCTGATGCTGCTGGCCTTGCCCTTGGCCATGGCTGCGTTCTGGCTGGTGCCGCGCCTGGGAAGTCCACTGTGGGGGATCCCGGAACGGGCCATCGGGCGGCCCGGCCTGTCCGACAGCATGCAGGCCGGCCAATGGCTGGACCTGATGGTGGACGACAGCCCCGCGCTGCGCGTGCAGTTCTTTGGCCCGCCGCCAGCGCAGAACCAGCGTTACTGGCGCGGCCCGGTGCTGACCCGTTTCGACGGCCGGCGCTGGACCCGGCTGGACTACCAGCGCACCACGCCGCGCCCCCCCTTCGAACCAGGCGCGGCCCAATGGGACTACCAGATCGAGTACGAACCCACCGACGATCGCCAGCTGGTCTCACTGGACCTGCCGCTGAACAACCCATCTGGCACGTTCCTCGATGCCGACTACTCCCTGCTCAGGCCACAGCCATTGACCGCGTTGACACGTTGGCGGATGCAGTCGGCCGCGCCGCAACGATTCCAGCCGGAGCTGCCCCCTGCACTCCGTCAACAGGCCCTGCAGCTCCCCGATGGCTTCAATCCGCGCACCCTTGCCCTGGCCCGGAAGTGGCGCAGCGAGGCCGGCACGGACGACGCGGCCATCGTCCAACGCAGCCTGGACTGGATCCACCGCGAGTTCGCCTACACGCTGTCCACGCCCCTGCCCGGTCGCCACGGTGCCGACGAGTTCCTGTTCGACCAGAAGCAAGGCTTCTGCGAGCACTTCAGCTCCGCATTCGTCGTGCTGATGCGCGGTGCCGGCATCCCGGCCCGCGTGGTCACCGGCTACGCGGGCGGCGTGCGCAACCGCTTCGGCGACTACTGGGTGGTCCGGCGGATGGATGCCCATGCCTGGGCCGAAGTGTGGCTGCCCGAACGCGGCTGGGTACGGGTGGACCCCACCGCAGCGGTCGCCCCGGAGCGCATCTATGACACCCTGGAAGACCGGCTTGCCCAGCAGGGCGGCACCGCCGCCGGTGGGCTGGACCTGGCCGGCCGCTGGGACAGCATCGTGCAGTTCGGTGACTGGATGCGCCGTGGCTGGAACACCGCCTTCCTCTCCTTCGATGCCAAGCGCCAGCAACGCCTGCTCAGCCCCTTCGGCGTCGGAGAGCTGTCGCCCTCGCAATTGGTCGCGCTGTTCGCCGGCTTCGCCGTGATCGCGGTGGGGGCCATGGCCTGGCTGCTGGCACGCGGCGAGCGCCAGCGCGACCCGCTGCTGCGCGCCTGGCACCGGCTGGGCCGCCACTATGCCCGCCTCGGCCTGGCCCGCGAGCCCCACGAGCCGGCCGGCGACTGGGCGCGCCGGGTGGAACTCCGCTACCCCGGCAGCGGTCTGATGGCACTCAGCAAACGTTTCGCCGACGCACGCTACGCTGGCGTCCTGTCCGACCACGTTTCATTATTGCGGGACCTGCGCAGGCACCGCCCGAAACCCGGAGCATCACCATGAACACCCGCATTGCCCTGATTGTCGCCGCCAGCCTCACGCTGGCCGCCTGTGCCACCGCTCCCAAGCCGCTGCAGGGGCAGTTCAGCACGGTTTCCCCGCGTGATTCGGTGGCGCAGAAGCAGACCGGTACGCCGGTGCGCTGGGGTGGTCGCATCATTGAAACCCTGCCGAGCCAGGGTGAGACCTGCTTCCAGATGATCGCCCGTCCGCTCACCGGTACCGGTCGCCCGAGCAGCACCTCCTCCGACGCCAGCGACGGCCGCTTCATCGCCTGCCGCGCCGGCTTCTACGACCCGGCGGTATTCGAGCCGGGCCGCGACGTGACCTTCATCGGCCGCATCGATGGCTACCAGACCACCAAGATCGGCGAGTACGACTACCCACTGCCGAAGATCAACGCCGACGTGGTCTACCTGTGGCCGGTGCAGCGTGAAGTGGAAGTGGTGCCTGCCTACCCGTACGGCCCGTGGGGCCCGGGTTGGGGGCCCGGCTGGGGCTGGGGTTGGCGCGGCGGCTGGTGGTAAGACGCCCAGCGCTCACGGCAAACAGGAAACGCCGCCTCCGGGCGGCGTTTTTCGTGGCGGCAGGAGAACTCACTCCTGCCGGCGGATCGTCCAGTCGCCCTCGCGGGCATCAGGCCGCAGCACCCAGCCAGGCTTGAGGGCGAGCTCCCATCCCTCGCCCGCCCAGCCCTCGGCCGTTTGCCGTGCCCCGGCATGGGCCACCGACAGCCGCTTCCAGTCGCTGGACAACAGCCCATCACCACGCACCTCCAGCACGCCCCATTCGGCTGCCGCGCGGATCACCCCGTACACCGCACCCTGCGGTGGCAGCGGCGTCACCCGGTTCGGATCGAAACCGAAGCTGGCACCGTTCACCGGTACGCCCAGCACCGGGCCATCGACCAGCCGCGCACGCAGGGCCGCCACCACCTCGGCCTGCTGCCTGGCACGGGCGGCCTCCTCGGCCTCGACCTCGGCCAGGCCATGGCGCGCGCCAGCACGCCGGAACGCGGCCTCATCGACGTCGATGGGTACCCCCAGGCCGACCGCAAGCAGCTGTGGCAATCCGTCCTTCCGGTTCCAACGGGTGCGCCAGTCCGGCGCGGCCCGGTCCAGCAGGACACCGTAGGCAGGCCCGGTGTAGTAGGCGAAGGAACGGGCATAGGCGGTCACTCCGTCGCCGCGGCGCAGGTGTTCGGCAAGGTGCGCTTCCCGCGCCGCATCCTGCGCGAGGATGCGGCCGGTGTACTCGGCGATGCCCTCATGGCGCTCCATCGCATCCTCGGCAGCGCGCGCCTCCGGGAAACGCGCCTGCCGCCAGCCCCGGAAGGTCAAGGCATCACGGCTGGCCCGTTGCCGCTGCGCCGCGTCCGTTGCCTCCATCGCCGCACGCAGCGCACGCAGCTCCAGCCGCAGGGCCGTACGCCCCTGCGCCGTCTCCAGCTGGTCCTGGTCGGCATGGGTGGCGCGCAGGCCGATCTGCGCCTGGATGCGGTGCCAGGCCTCGTGCATGAAGATGATGGACTGCGCCACCGGATCTTCCGGCAGCGGCAGCATCAACATCGTCCAGGTACGCCCATTCCAATCCACCGCGGTGTTGGCCACCGGCACCTTGTCGGGCAAGCGGCCACGGAAGAGTGCGCCCTCGCGCTCCAGCGCGGCATCCACGCCGTCCATGTTGGCAATGAACTGGCGGCTGGCCGGATCGGCCAACAGCACTGGCCCGCACAGGCTCACGCCCCAGGTCTTGCCATCATCGGCCGTACACAGCTGCTGCATGCGCTGGAAGGCCGCGCTGGCGACGGATGCCTCCGGCAAGCCCTGTGCGAATGCTGCCGACGGGAACAACACGAACAGCAGGCCAATGCGCCTGCAGATGCCTCCAGCCACCGAACACCCCCTCATGGCGGAACCGTGTTCCGCGCGTCGTCAAACCCACCGATGTCGGCTCACGCCGCGCCGAAATGCCCCAGCGGCGCGCCGGCCAGCAGATGCAGGTGGATGTGGAACACCGTCTGGCCGGCATCTTCGCGGCAGTTCATGACGATGCGGTAGCCGTTCTGCGCAAAGCCTTCCCTGCGCGCGTACTCGGCAGCAGCCAGGGCCAGCTTGCCCACCAGGTGCGCCTGCGAGGGCTGCAGGTCGTCCAGGGTCGGGATGACGTCGTTCTTGGGAATGAACAGGACATGCACCGGCGCCTGCGGGGCGATGTCCTTGAAGCCCAGCACCTCGTCATCTTCATAGACGATGTTGGCGGGAATCTCGCGGCGGATGATCTTGCCGAAAATCGTATCGGTCATGCGACGGCTCACTGGCGTTGAACGGCCTACAGCTTACCGCCCCACCGTGGCTTATTCGCTGATTTCGCTGCGACTGCCGAAGGCATGCGACAAGGTGCCGCGGTCCACGTACTCCAGTTCGCCACCTAGCGGCAGGCCCTGTGCCAGGCGGCTGGGCCGTACCTTGTTGCGGCGCGCCAGCTGCGCCAGGTAGTGCGCGGTGGCCTCGCCTTCGACGGTGGAATTGGTGGCGATGATCAGCTCGGTGACCTCACCTTGCGCCAACCGGGCTTCGAGCTTGTCCAGCCCCAGCTCGCGCGGGCCGATGCCGTCCAGCGGCGACAGCCGCCCCTGCAGCACGTAGTACACGCCGCGGTAGCTGGTGGCGTGCTCGATCGCCAGCCGGTCGGCCGGTGATTCGACCACGCACAGCGTCTGCCGCTCGCGGCTGCTGCTGGCGCAGACCGCACACACCGGGGTTTCGCTGAAATCCCGGCACTGCTCGCAGTGGCCGATCTTCTCGATGGCCTCGGCCAGAACCTCGGACAAGCGCTGGCCGCCGTCGCGTGCGCGCTCCAGCACGTGGTACGCCATGCGCTGGGCCGTCTTCTGGCCGACGCCCGGCAACACACGGAAGGCTTCGATCAGTTGTTCCAGCAGCGGCAGGCTCATCGCGACAGGCTCTCTTCAAAACAAGCGCGCGAAGCCCGGAGGCTTCGCGACACGGGTAACGCAGGTGCCGGCCCGGCCGGCGCCAGCATCATCAGAACGGCAGCTTCATGCCCGGCGGCAGCTTCATGCCGGCCGTGGCCGAGCCCATGCGGCTCTGCGATTCGGCGTCGATCTTGTTGGAGGCATCATTGAAGGCGGCGGCGATCAGGTCTTCCACCATCTCCTGGTCGGACAGCACCGACGGATCGATGCGCACCTTGCGGCACTCCTTGGTGCCGGTCAGCGTCACGCTGACCATGCCACCACCGGCGCTGCCGGTGACTTCCAGCTTGGCGATTTCTTCCTGGGCCTTCTGCAGGTTCTCCTGCATCTTCTGGGCCTGCTGCATCATTTGGGCGATATTGCCGCGCATGGTTCTTACTCTTTGAAGGGACGGATGGAGTCGGCCACGACCCGGGCGCCCTGCTGGATCAGCTGCTGCACCTGGGGGTCGGCCATGAAAACGGCTTCGGCCGCGGTTTGCTGCTCACCGCGCTGGCGATCAGCGCGCTCGTGCAACGTCTCGGCCTGGACGTTGCCGGTTTCAATCACGATCTTCGGAGTGCTGCCCAAGGCCTGCGACAAGGCCTGCGCCAGCGTCGCCAACGCGCGCTCGGACTGCAGGTACTCAAAGCCCGGCAGCAGCGCCAGCTTCAGCACGCCGTTCTGGAAGCTGACGAACGCCGCGTTGGCGGCCAGTTCGCGCGACGGGCCGGAAAGGCCGCTGTCGACGATCAGGTCCAGCCATTGTTCGGCGCTGTCCAGCGCGCGCCCACCGCCGGTGGCCACCGGCCTGGCGGCCGGGGCGATCTCGATTCCGCTCGGGCGCGCTGGCGCGATCGGGGCCACCGGAACCGCCGGCGCGGCCTGACGTACCGGCGCTTCCTCGACCGGTTCGGAAATCGCCATTTCCGCCGCCATCGCCTCGTCACGCGCGGCGGCTTCGGCCGCCTCCACCGCCCACGGCGGCAGGTCGTCATCGGCTATCTGCGGCTTGGCCGGCGGCGCCGGCTCGGATGCGGCCACGACCGGCGCGACCGGCTTCACCGGTGCCACGGCCACTTCGGCCACGGCTGCAGGCGGTGCCACCGGCACCGCGGGCTCAGCAACTACCACTGGCTCAGCAACCGGCTTCGGCGCAGTCACTGGCGCGGCAACGGCGGCCGCCGTCACACCGCTGCCCGTCGTTGCGGCACCGGCCTGTTCCCCGGCGCCCTGCCCCGAGCCTTCCGGCACGGCCGGTACCGCGCCGGCCGGGCGGAACGCCAGCATGCGCAGCACGGTCATTTCAAAACCGGCACGCGGGCTGGGCGCCAGGTGCAGGTCACGGCGGCCACCCAAGGCCATCTGGTACCAGAGCTGGACCACTTCCGGGCGCAACCGCTGGCCGAAGGCCACCGCGTCCACGCCCTCGCCCGGCACCACGGTGCCCGGGACCAGCTGCTGTACCTGGATGCGGTGCAGCGCCTCGGCCAGCGCGTCCAGCACGCCACTCCAGTCCGGCGAGAAATCAGCCAGCGCCGCGACCACCTGCAGCAGCCGCGCGCCATCACCATCGGCCAGGGCGTCCAGCATCGCCGCCACCTGGGTGCGGTCGACCGTCCCCAGCATGGCGCGCACCACGTCATCGCGCAGCGCGCCACCGGCATAGGCGATGGACTGGTCCAGCAGCGACAGGCCATCGCGCAGCGAGCCATCGGCTGCGCGCGCCAGCTGCACCAGGGCGCTGTCGTCGAACGCGATCTCCTCGGCGGTGAGGATGCGGGTCATCTGGCCGCGGATCTGCTCCTCGTCCAGGCGCTTGAGGTTGAACTGCAGGCAGCGGCTGAGCACGGTGACCGGCAGCTTCTGCGGGTCGGTGGTGGCCAGCAGGAACTTCACGTGCTCCGGCGGCTCTTCCAGCGTCTTGAGCAGCGCGTTGAACGCCGCCTTGGACAGCATGTGCACTTCGTCGATCAGGTAGACCTTGTACTTGCCGCGCGAGGGCATGTACTGGGCGTTCTCGATCACCTCGCGCACGTCATCCACGCCGGTATTGGAGGCGGCGTCGATTTCCAGCAGGTCGATGTAGCGGCCGGCGTCGATGTCCAGGCAGGCCCGGCACTGGCCGCACGGGTCGGCGCTGGTGCCCTGCTCGCAGTTCAGCGACTTGGCGAAGATGCGGGCAATGGTGGTCTTGCCGACACCGCGGGTGCCGGTGAACAGGAAGGCGTGGTGGACGCGGCCACTGTCGAGCGCATTGCTCAGCGCGCGGACCACGTGTTCCTGGCCCACCAGCTCGGCAAAACGCTTCGGACGCCACTTGCGGGCAAGGACGAGATAGGACATCAGGCAACCGTCTTCATCTGAAGCCCCATTGTGCCATGCCCACCCTGTCCGCCAGCACCCTGTCCAGGGGGTGCTTGTGGCCTGCGGCCAGTCCCTATAGAATCTGCGCCCCTGCTGAGGCATTGCAGCGGCAGGATCCGGAGAGGTGTCCGAGTGGTTGAAGGAGCACGCCTGGAAAGTGTGTAAGCGTCTAAACCGCGCTTCGGGGGTTCGAATCCCCCTCTCTCCGCCAGATAACTGAAAAAGCCGTCCCTTGTGGGCGGCTTTTTCAGTTATGGGGCGGAACGCATGGGAGAGGAGAGCGCCAACGGGTTCGACCGCCGGCGCAGCCGGTGGGACGGCACAGCCGCCCGAAGGGTGAGGTGCGAAGCACCGAATCCATCCACCTCTCTCCGCCAGACAATAAAGAAAAGCCGCCCACTGGGCGGCTTTTCTTTTGCCCCAGGGAAAGCATGTGCTCCAGTCCTCCGGACTCGACCGAATTTGCCGGGCGCGGCGCCTTCAAGCACTAATAGGACGACCCACCGGACTGGGGATCACCATGCAGCACAAGACAGATTTCCTTCTCAGAGTCGGAAACCGGTGGCGTGCGGCCCGCACGCATTATCGGGATCAGCTGATCAAGGAACTCTCCGCCATGTTTGATCAGTTCCATGACCTCGGATTGGCTGACCCGCATTTCTCCCAAAGATTGGCCACGGGCGGAGACAGTGAACACCAACAGCGCCTGGCAGAAATGCTGCTCGCCAAACACCTCCTGGACCATGGGTTCACCCTTGCAAGCACCCATACGGGCCCAGACTTCAAAGCCACCAAAGACGACATCTCAGTATGGATAGAACTTGTAACGCCTGAACCACGTGGAATCGCTCCGAATTGGCTCTCCATCGGGGACGACAACGGTGTATCGAGCTACCCGCACACGGAAATCGCCTTGCGCTATACGAGCGCACTCAAAGAAAAGCATGAAAAGTTGACGGGTTCAGCCCGAAATCAAGGGGGCTATCTGGGGAAAGGAATCGTCGGCAGCTCGGACCCGTACGTGATCGCCATCAACCAACACCTCCTGCAGAACTGTTTCCGTACATTGAATGGCATCAGCCAGATTCCGACGGCCTGCGAGGTCCTTTACTCGGTCGGCGCCCAGCAATTTCACATGGATAGGGCCACCGGCAGAATAGTCGACGCGGATCACTCCCACCGTCCGAGCCTGCACAAGGAGGGCCTGGATGGAAAAGTGGCATTCATCCCCGCGGACAACTTCCTCAATGCCACCTACAGGCCGGTATCAGCAGTAATGGCGCTGGATTTACAGGAAGAAGCCTTGATCACCACTGACCCCGGAACACCAAAAAAGGAGCACCTGGCGGCGGTCATTCATAACCTGCACGCGCTCAACCCGGTTCCCCCGCGATTCTTGCCTGCGCAGGAGCATTGGGTAGCGAAAATGTCCGAAAACGCTCTAGAGCTCCTCAAAGTTCACGGCATCCCTGCGTGATGCACCGCCAGATGTCGTTCCAACTTTGGCGTGCTAGTTTTTGAATTTAGACCGATCTAAAAAGGTGCAGGATGAAGAAGCTCGGCGGAACCCTGTTGGCACTGGCAACCCTTGCGGGCGCATTCACCGCCGCGCCCTCGCTATCCCGGGCCGCAGCTCCTGATGCCGGCCAATCGGCCTACGCCGCCGTCGACCCGTTCATCGGCACCGGTGGCGAAGGCCATACCTATCCGGGCGCGACGGTGCCTTACGGCATGGTCCAGCTCTCACCGGATACCCGCATCCAGTCGCGCAAGGACGGCTACGGCTGGGCCGCAGGCTACCGTTACGACGACAGCACCATCGTCGGCTTCTCGCACACGCATTTCTCCGGCACCGGCCATTCCGACCTCGGCGACCTGCTGCTGATGCCAACCACCGGCGCGCTCAGGCTTGAACGCGGCAACCCGGATCAGCCGGGCAGCGGCTATACCTCGCGCTTCAACCATGACAGCGAGACCGCACAGCCGGGTTACTACGCAGTGACGCTGGACGACTACAAGGTGCGCGCCGAACTCACCGCCAGCGCGCGCGTGGGCATGCACCGCTACAGCTTCCCGGCCGGCCAGCCTGCGCACGTGCTGGTGGACCTGCGCACCAGCATGTATGACTACCCGGGCAAGATCCTGTGGTCGCGCATCCGCGTGCGCCCCGATGGCACGGTCACCGGCTTCCGCGAAACCCGCGGCTGGGCGCCGGGCCGGCAGCTATACTTCGCGCTGCGTTTTTCGCAGCCGCTTGCCGGCCATCAGATGCATGACACCGAGCAGGACGTGGCCTACAAGGGCTTCCCGCCGCCGGCGGAGAAGAACCCGGCGCAGCGCGCGCAGATCGAAGGGCGGCAACTGGTCGCCGCTTTCGACGTGGCGCCGAATGCCGGCACACCGCTGCTGGTCAAGGTGTCTATCTCGCCGGTCAGCGAGGACAACGCCATCGCCAACCTCGACGCCGAAGCACCGGGCTGGGACTTCGACGGCATGCGTGCGGCGGCCAAACAACAATGGAGCACCGCGTTGGGCGCGGTCGATGCCCAAGGCGACGCCGCGCAGCGCACCCGCTTCTACACCGCGCTGTACCACACCCTGCTCGGCCCGACGCTGTTCATGGACAGCGATGGCCGCTACCGCGGGCCGGACAATGCGGTGCACCAGGCAAAGGGTTGGACGAACTACTCGACCTTCTCGCTGTGGGACACCTACCGTGCCCTCCATCCCTTGGCGACGTTGCTGCAGCCACCGCAGCGCACCAACGACTTCGTCAACTCACTGCTCGCCTCGCGCCGCGAGAGCCCGTACGGCGTGCTGCCGGTGTGGTCGTTCCACGGCCTGGAGACGTGGTGCATGATCGGCTACCACGCGGTGCCGGTGATCGCCGATGCCTACATGAAGGGCATCCGCGGCTACGACACCGATGAAGCCCTGCAGGCCATGGTCGCCAGCGCCAACTACGGCCCATACGACGGCATCGCGCAGTACCGCGAGCTGGGCTACGTGCCGATCGACGAGGAAGGCGAAGCCGCCAGCAAGACACTCGAATATGCCTATGACGACTGGAGCATCGCGCAGGTGGCGCAGGCGATGGGCAAGGACGCGGTGGCCGGCGAGTTCAGCCAGCGCGCGGCCAACTGGAAGCACGCCTTCGACCCGGCCACCGGCTTCATGCGTGCACGCCAGCGCGACGGCAGCTTCCGCGAGCCGTTCGATCCCAGTGCCAGCGGCTACGGCAGCGATTACACCGAAGGCAATGCCTGGCAGTACTCGTGGTACGTGCCGCAGGATGTGGCCGGGCTGGCAGCAGCGCACGGCGGCAGCGAGCGCCTGCTGCAACGGCTGGACGCGGTGTTCGAGGCCAAGGTGGACCCGGCGATCTTCGCGCACATGGAGGACATCACCGGCCTGATCGGCTGGTACGCGCACGGCAACGAACCCAGCCACCACGTCGCCTACCTGTACGCCTACGCCGGCCAGCCGTGGCGCAGCCAGGCGCGCCTGAAGCAGATCATGGACAGCCAGTACGCCGCGCGCCCCGATGGCCTGGCCGGCAATGACGACCTGGGCCAGATGTCGGCCTGGTACGTGTTCACCGCGCTGGGCTTCTACCCGGTCACGCCGGGCAGCAACCAGTACATCCTCGGCCGTCCGTTCCTGCCGCGCGCCACGCTGAACCTGCCCAACGGCAAGCAGTTCCGCATCGTTGCCGATGGGCTGGATGACGCGCACACCTATGTGGGCGGCGTCACCCTCAACGGCAAGCCATTGGACCGCGTATTCCTGACCCATGAGGAGATCCTGGCCGGCGGCGAACTGCAGTTCCGCATGCAGGCCGAGCCGAACACGCAGTGGCCTTCGGCGGCGGCCATCGCGCCCTATTCCCAGTCCGGCCCGGTGATTCGATGAACCCACCCGGCACCGCCACCACCCGCGCGCCTGTCCACGACGTGCGCGCTTACCGCGCGGCCGACGCTGCGGCCTGCCTGGCGTTGTTCGACGGCAATACGCCCGACTACTTCGCCCCCGGCGAGCGTGCCGACTTCACGCGCTTCCTGGACGCGCTGGCGGGTGAACACGGCTATCTGGTGATTGAAGCCGCGGGCCGGATCGTGGCCTGCGGTGGCCTGACCCTCAGCCCGGACGGCACGGCGGGCTTCTGCTGGGGCATGGTCGCGCGCCAACGGCAGCGGCAAGGGCTGGGCCGGCAGTTGGCGCTGGCGCGCCTGCAACAGGCACGCCAGCACCCGCAGGTCCGGCAGGTGGTCCTGAGCACCAGCCAGCACACCGAGGCGTTCTACGCAGGGCTGGGCTTCCGCGTGACCGGCCGCGTGGCCAATGGCCACGGCCCCGGTCTGGACGCCGTGGACATGGTCCTGCTGCTGGACGAGCGCTGAGCCGCCTCAGCTGCTGGACAACTTCATCAGCACCAGGCCGCTGACGATCAACACCGCCGCGCCGATACGCATCGCGCTGACCTGCTCGCCCAGGAAGGTGATGCCGATGACGAATGCACCGACCGCGCCGATACCGGTCCAGATGGTGTACGCCGTGCCCAGCGGCAGGGTGCGCATGGCCGCGGCCAGCAACCAGAAGCTGGCGATCATGCCGACGAGGGTGATGACGCTGGGGACCAGGCGGGTGAAACCATGGGACTGCTTCATCGCCAATGCCCAGACGATTTCCAGCAGACCCGCGACCAACAGATAGATCCAAGCCATGACAGGGCTCCTTGAAGGGGCCAGGCCGTCCTGGATGGGTTCCCGCGATGGGGGAGGTCGTCCTCCGTTGTGGGGCGCATTCTAGCCAAGCCGGCCGGCAATGGCCGTCAACGCGAGGTCACGGGTTACACGGGGTTTACACACGGATCTGGCCGCGCAGCCCCGGCATGGGCTACAATCGCCGCGCACGACAGGACCTGCTCCAGTTTGTGTCCGGTCCGTGAGCTGCGGCGGCTGATGATCCCATCGCCCCAACACTTTCTGGATTGCGAATGGCCGCGCATTGCGCGGCCAAACCGTCTCTATGGTGGCCCCGTCGGCCCCTCGCGACGCTAGGTCGAAAATCCCGCCAGGGCCGGAAGGCAGCAACGGTATCGATCGACGCGGGCGCCGAGGTCAGCCGGCGGGGCCACCGCCTTTTTGCGGGGGTGCCGTGCTCAGGGCGCCGGCGTGGCCTGGTGGAAGCACAGCCGCCAGCGTGAACCGTGCCGCCGCCACAACGAACTGCGCTCGGCCCACGCGTCTGCCTGCCCGGCGGGGCGATACCGGCTGCGGTAACGCACCTGGGCAAGATCCGGCGCCAGCAGCGCCACCACGAAGTCCTTCGCCTCGATATCCACCTGCGCGCCTTCGGCGGGCAGGTGCTGCAGCATCTGCGTGCGCGTGTAGCAGCGGCCGGACTGGCCGACCTCGCTGAAGTCTTCGTCCAGCAGGGCTTCCAGCCGTTGCCGGTCAGCCCGTACCTCGGCGGTGTGCAGCGCCCGCTCCAGCATTTCCAGCTCGGTGGCCAACGCCGCAGACGCGGACAGGCCGTGCATGCTCAGGGCAAGGTCGCAGGATCGACCTGCGGACCGCTGCAATCGGCCAGTGCAATGCACTCACCCGGCTCTGCCACCCGATGCCCGCGTGCGCGCAGCGCCTGGCCATCAGCGGCACTGGCGTAGTGGTAGAGCACCATTCGCGCCTGCGTGGCCGCGTCGTACTCGCGCTCCAGGTCGTCCACGCCGGTATGCGAGGGATTGCCGTGCAAGCCGCAGTCGTGGGCGATCAATTCGTTGTCGCCGGCATACCGGGCCAGCATCTCCGGGATTGGCCGGGTGTCGCCACTCCATACCAGTGCGCCGGGCAGGCGCAGGCCATAGGCGGTCTCCGGCCAGTGGTGGCGCACCGGGAATGCCTCCAGCCGCACGCCCTGGTGCCAGAACGCATCCCCGACCACGATCAGCTGGAACGCATCCCAGAAATTGGCACCGCCTTCGGCCAGCACGTTCGGGTAGTCACCGATGCGCTTGTGCAGCAGCGGCACCACCGTGGCCGGCACGTACACACGCACCTTGCCGCGCCGCTGCCGGTTGAAGAAGGCATCCACGAACAGCCGCTCGAAGCCGGCCACATGGTCCAGGTGGACATGGGTGATGAACAGCGCATCCGGCAGCGCGCCGTAGTGCGCGCGGTAGGCGGTCAGCCCCTCGCCACCGCAGTCGATGGTCAGCCATGGCTGGCCGTCGCGCTCGATCACCGCCATCGGCGAGCCCAGTTCCACCGCCGAGGCATTGCCGACGCCCAGGAAACGTACTGCCCAACTCATCTCACACGCCCCGGTTCCAGGCCAGATCGTAGGCACGGCGCAGCCGTGCATAATCCTTCTCGACATCCTCGCGGCTGCGCTCGCCGCGCAGCTTGAGCAACGAACGCAGCAGGCGCTTGAGGTTGCGCTCGCGCCAGCGCGTGGCCGGAATGCGCAGCACGCCACGGTCGAAATCGATCAACCAGCCACGGCCATTGGCGTCGAACAGGATGTTATGGGCATTCAGGTCGGCATGGTCCAACCCGGCCCGGTGGAAACGGGCGATCAGCCGCCCGGCTTCTTCCCAGGGGGCGCCACGCCCGGCCACCTGCGCGCGGTCGGCCAGCGAACGCACGTCCTCCAGGCGCTCCATCAGGATCGCCGCCCGGTAACGCACGCCATCGCGCATGTAGAACGCGGCCAGCGGCTGCGGCACCGGCAGCTTGTGCGCGATGAGCTTCCGCATCAGCCGGAATTCGGCGAAGCTGCGGGTGCGGTCCGGGCCCTGCCACAGGTAACGGTCACGGCTGAACTTGGCCGCCACCCCACCGCGCAGGTAGTTGCGCAGCACGCAATGCCCGAACGGCGCATCCACGAACCACGCGCCGCCACGCCCGCCCTCGCCCACCGGCCGCGCCTTGTCGCCCCAATGCGCAGGGGAAAACAGCGTCGGCTCGGCTTGCCGCAGGCGTTGGCGGTCGAACAGAATGGCACCGTATCCACGACCTTCGCGGCACGGCGTCAGAGCTTCAGTAGCGTCGAATGCGACCATTCTTAGCGAGTCTAACAACACCATGCCTGCAACGTCCTCCCCGCTGTGCCTCTTGCGCCTCTCGGCGCTGGGAGACGTGACCCATGTGGTGCCGCTGGTACGCACCCTGCAGCAGGGCCTGCCGGGCACGCCACTGCACTGGGTGATCGACAAGGCCGGCCACAAGCTGCTCGACGGGCTGCCGGGCGTGCATTTCCACGTCTACGACAAGAACACCAGCCTGGCTGGAATGCGTGCGCTGCGTCGCGAATTGCCAGAGGGGCGCTTCGAGGCCCTGCTGCAGATGCAGGTGGCGCTGCGTGCCAACGTGCTGTCGGCCTTCATCCCGGCCCGGCGCCGCATCGGCTACGACAAGTCACGTTCGAAGGACCTGCACGGGCTTTTCATCAACGAACGCATCCCCGACCGCCCCGGCATCCATGTGCTCGATGCGATCGGCAGCTTCTGCGAGCCGCTGGGCCTGAAGCAGACCGAGGTCAGCTGGGACCTGGCCACGCCGGCCGACGCCCATGCGTGGGCCGCCGCGCAATGGCAGGACGATGGCCGCCAGGTGCTGATGATCTCGCCCTGCTCCAGCCACCAGCGCCGCAACTGGTACGCCGAGCGCTACGCCGCGCTGGCCGACCACGCCGCTGCCCAAGGTTGGCGGGTGGTGCTGTGTGGCGGCCGCAGCGACCTGGAGCGCAGCACCACCGACGCCATCCTCGCTGCGATGCAGCACCCGGCCCTGGACCTGGTCGGCAAGGACACGCTCAAGCAGCTGCCCGCCCTGCTCGCCCGCGCCAACCTGCTGGTCACCCCGGACTCAGGGCCGATGCATATCGCCAATGCGGTCGGCACCAAGGTGCTGGGCCTGCATGCGGCCAGCAATCCGGCACGCAGCGGCCCCTATTCGGACCGCCGCTACTGCGTGGACCGTTACGACGACGCCGCCCGCCGCTACCTGCGCAAGCCGGCCAGCGCGCTGAAATGGGGCACCAAGATCGAGTTCGACGAGGTGATGTCACTGATCACCGTCGAGGACGCCATCGCTGCCTTCGAGCGTTACCGCAGCGACCACGGCCACTGATCCGTGCAACGAAAAGGCCGCCCCAAGGGCGGCCTTTTCAATTGGCGCGGCTTCCTCCGGCTCAGCCGGCGCGGTAGTCCTGGTAGGACTTCTCTTCCACGTAGCTGGAGCCCAGCGCCAGGTTGATCGCCTTCTTGATCCGGGCGCGCTCGTCGTTCTGGAAGTAGACGCTGCGCGCCAGCTGCACGAAGCCGTCGTCGAAGGACTGCGCCTTCTCCTTCAGGCGGATGTCGTCCTCGATGTCCCACAACCGCTCGTTGACCGCCTTGAGCTCGCTGCGCAGCGCAGCGATGTCCTGCGCCGCGGCCGGGTGGGCCGCCCAGGTGCGGTCCAGCGCCGCCAGTTCATTGCGCACATTGGCCAGCTTGGCCGCATCGCTCATCCGCTCGGACTTGATCTGCAGGATCGAGATCTTGTCGAGCAGTTCGCCAAAGGAAACGGGGACCAGGATTTCAGACATGGGGCACACCTGCGAAACGTGGCGCACAGTGTAGCCGCGCATGGCATCGCAGTGCCCCTCCCTGCCCTTCGGCCCGACCGCCCCGCTTGCCAGAGGCATTCATCGTCCGTGTCCCAGCGCCCGCGGCAGCCCGCGCTGCGGGTCGCCGCGGCATGGCGGCATGCGTCCGGCGGTCCGCATCCACGTATTGCGGCACATCGTCAGGCGATGCTGCATTGCGGCGACGCGGGCCGCCGTCCACACGCCATTCCGGCCACGCGGCAGCGAACTTGGTAACGGCTGAAAGTCTTCGTTGACAGTGCCGACAAACGCTCTGTACAACCGTCGCCGGCTGGCTCGGACGGGCAATGCCATGACTGCACGCGGGGAAATCGGGGAACCGGGGGAGGTCGGCCAATGGCCTGACGGCCGCCACCGCCGCTTCCGACACCCGCAGCGTGGGTCGAGTCCAGATCATGCAGCTGGCCTTGCATCGCCCCACGGCACCGGGCACGCAATGCCCGCTGCACCCCTGCATGTGTGACGGGCCGCGCCGGCAACTCCCGCAGGGGAAGCCGCGCGGCACCGGGACACCTGCCCTCCTCTGCCGCGATGACTACTCCATGAGCCAAAAAACCCGCTGGTCCCAGTTTGCCGTTCTCATCACGGTGTTCTTCTTCTGGGGCTTCGTCGCTGCCAGCAACGACATCCTGATTCCGGTCTTCAAGAACGCCTTCCACCTGACCCAGGCACAAAGCCAGTACGTGGCGCTGGCCTTCTACGTCGCCTATACGGTGGGCTCGCTGTTCTACTTCTTCACCTCCAAGTTGATCGGCGCCGACGTGCTCAACCGCATCGGCTACAAGAACGGCATCAGCCTGGGCCTGTTGATCTCGGCCGTCGGCACCCTGCTGTTCTACCCGGCCGCCAACCTCGGTTCGTTCGGCCTGATGCTGTCGGGCCTGTTCATCGTCGGCCTGGGCTTCTCGCTGCAGCAGATCGCCGCCAACCCGCTGGCGGTGGTGATGGGCGACCCGGCCACCGGCGCGCAGCGGCTGACCCTGGCCGGTGGCATCAACAACTTCGGCACCACCATCGGGCCATTGCTGGTGAGCTTCGCCATCTTCGGCAGCGTGGCCTCGGGCAACACCGAAGCCAGCATCGAAAGCGTCAAGACGCCCTACCTCGTGCTCGGTGGCGTGTTCGTGCTGGTGGCGCTGCTGCTGAAGTTCTCGCCGCTGCCCAACCGCATCGACCTGGACGCGCTGGCCGCCGACGAAGCCCAGGACAGCAGCAAGCTGATCCAGAAGCGCTCGGCATTCTCCTACCCGCAGCTGGTGCTGGGGATGATCGCGATCTTCCTGTACGTCGGCGTCGAGGTGTCCACCATCGCCAACCTGCCGGCCTACCTGGAATTGCCGGTCGACCAGGGCGGACTCGGGCTGGACGTGTCGGTGATCGCCCCGTTCGTGTCGCTGTACTGGGCCAGCCTGATGATCGGCCGCTGGAGCGGCGCGGCCGGTGCGTTCGACGTCGGCAACAACGTCAAGCGCTGGCTGACCCTGCTGTTGCCGTACATCGCCTTCGGCCTGTTCCTGGCGGTCAATGCCATCGCCCGGCATGAGATCTCGCAGTTCTACGGCTACGCCGGCGTGATCGTGCTCATGATCCTGGCCACCCTGGCCAGCAAGGGCAACCCGGCGCGCATGCTGCTGTACTTCGCGCTGTGCGGCATCGCCGCGCTGCTGGTGGGCATGTTCACCACCGGCATGACCAGCGTGATCGCCTTCATCAGCGTAGGCCTGTTCTGCAGCACGATGTGGCCATGCGTTTTCACCCTGGCCATCACCGGCCTGGGCCGCAACACCAACGAGGGCAGCAGCCTGCTGATCATGATGATCATGGGCGGCGGCGTGGTCAGCTTCGCGCAGGGCGCGCTGGCCGACCGCATCGGCATCCATTACAGCTTCATCGTCGGCGTGCTGTGTTTCTGCTACCTGGCGTTCTACGCGCTGCGCACCTTCGGCATCCTCAGGAAGCAGGGCATCGACCTGGACAAGCTGGCCGCTCAGGGCGGGCACTGACCGGCACGGCCCCGCGTGGAATGCACCGGGTTGCCTGCGGCCAACGCCTGAGCGGACGTTGGCGGCGCGGCCAGATACTGCCGCGCGATGAGGAAGGCCGCCTTCGGGCGGCCTTCTTCTACCTGGTGGATAGGGGATTGATTCGACGCTGCGCGCCTCACCTTTCGGGCGGCTTCGCCGTCCCACCGGCAGACGCCGGCGGTCATACCCCGGCGGGACTTCTCATCCCCCCGCAATCCCTCTCGCATGTTCCAGCCCCGGGCGGATACGACCCGAACGATGCCCTATGAAAAAAGCCGCCCGGAGGCGGCTTTTTTCATGTATCTGGCGGAGAGGGGGTCTGCCTCCGCCCAATCCGCAGCGTTCCGCGACAGCCCGTGAAACCAGTCTCAGCCCTTGATACGCCTAGGTTTCACACTCCGCCACGATCCGCCACTTTCCACTACAATCCGCGCTCAGTGGGCGGGTAGCTGGGCGGGTTGCAATGGAGGGCATTCATGGGGATTGAGCTGCACAAACTGTCGGCCAGGAAGGTCGCAACGATCAGCGAGGCCGGCTATTACGCCGATGGCGGTGGCCTGTACCTACAGGTGTCCCCCAACGGGGCGAAGTCCTGGATCTTCCGGTACCGCTTCGAAGGGAGGCGCCCCGAGATGGGCCTGGGGCCGACTCACACTATATCGCTGGCCGAGGCGCGAGAAGCCGCCCAGGCCGCCCGGAAGCTGTTGCTGGCCGGGCATGATCCGCTGGCCGGACGCCGGCAGGCCAAGGCCTCCGCCGCGGCAACGCCGACCTTCTGGGAGGCGGCCGAGGCGTACATCGCCGAGCGGCGGACCGGCTGGAAGAACGCCAAGCATGCCGATCAGTGGACCAACACCCTGGAAACCTACGCCAAGCCGTTCATCGGCTCCAAGCGCGTGGACCGGATCGAGACGGAGGACGTGCTGGCCGTTCTGCGTCCCATCTGGGCGACCAAGACCGAGACGGCCACCCGGGTGCGCCAGCGGGTCGAGTGCATCCTCGACGCCGTGACGGTCCAGAAGCACCGATCCGGGGACAACCCGGCCAGATGGAAAGGTCACTTGGCCATGATCCTGCCCAAGCCCACCACCGTCACCAAGGTGGAGAACTTCCCGTCCCTGCCCTACAGCGAGATGGCGGAGTTCATGAAGGAGCTGGGCAAGCGGGTCGGCGAGTCGGCGCGAGCCCTGGAGTTCACCATCCTCACAGCTGCTCGCACGGGGATGACCACCGGCGCGGTGCCGGCGGAGCTGGATGCGAAGTGCCTCAACTGGACCGTGCCTGGCGACCGGATGAAGGCGAAGAAGGAACACGTCGTGCCCCTGCCCCTGGCCGCGCAGGAGCTGGCCAGGCAGCGGCGCGATCGTGAGCTTCTGTTCCCCAACGATGTCACCGGAGAGGCCCTATCCGAGAACGCAATGCTGGCTCTGCTGAACCGGATGGGCTACGGGCACGTCACGGTCCACGGCTTCCGCACCACGTTCAAGACATGGGCCGACGAAGTGGGGGAGTACCCGGATGACCTGTCCGAAGCGGCGCTGGCCCACACGATCAAGGACAAGTCCAAGGCCGCCTATAAGCGCGGAACGATGCTGGAGCGCCGGCGGGAGATGATGGAGGCCTGGGCCAAGTTCTGCGGGCGCTAATTGACCTGGAGGTCTGCGATGAACCTGTGGGGAAGGCAAGTCCTGAATGGGCCGGAAAATCCCTCCGGCCCTGTACAATTGTTTGATCCAGATTATGTCCCGGCCACCGTTGAAGGTAATTCACTCCGACCAAAGCCCCCATAATTACAGCCGGTCATAGATAAAACCTACGGAACCAACTCGGGCGTTGCGTAGCAATCCGTTGGAGACTCTACATTGATTGGCGACTGTCCTTTGAACTCTCGCTCGAAGGCCTCCTTAGCCCACGCATCTCCCTTCTCGATCTCTGATGGCGAAATAACGTCCATCTTGGCGAACTTCGACAACGCCTCATCAAT
This sequence comes from Stenotrophomonas sp. ATCM1_4, assembly GCF_004348115.1. Taxonomy (GTDB): domain Bacteria; phylum Pseudomonadota; class Gammaproteobacteria; order Xanthomonadales; family Xanthomonadaceae; genus Stenotrophomonas; species Stenotrophomonas capsici. The sequence goes on from NZ_QPFB01000001.1 coordinate 2,684,719, forward strand.
CATTTCGCGCTGCATGGGCAGAGCGCGCAGTGACGCCAACCGTGCCGCGCGCCACGTAAGAATAGGATCAGCCTTCGGCAACTCATCTACGGCAGAATAATGCCGCGGAGGAGGCAGTGTATATGCAAGAAGAGCCTTGACCCCAACCCTTGGATCACCCCGCTCCAATGCTCTAGCGCCAAATTCAGGCGCGTACTTCACGTATCTTTCCAGCAACACCTCCGCAGACTCTCCGCTTGGCGGATTGCCCGGCCCATGCCCAGGTGCAGGCCCAAACAAGACAAAACAGGATTCAGCTTCTGCATTGCCCTTTAACGCAGCATCAAACACTGCACTATTCACCAAAGCAATCAGTTGCGCCTCGTCAGAATCCTGGCAGGAACCCTCCAAGCGTTGCACTACCAACAAGCTTTCGGCAGAAGACGCATCCATGTTGCGCAGCGTCTCCGGAGTCTTGCTCGAAAGATCAGCCCAACGTTCATCTTCCACCATGTATCCCAATTCCCGACGCTTTACATGATAAAGAAGGCAATCGTTCGCGTCCTTAATCGCAGATACCAACAAATCTGTATCTCCTGCACCCTGCCCTGTCGCAAATCGCCGCGCCCATACTGTGCGCCCGGCGGGAGCAGGGCCATCTCCTGCCCTGGCACTTTCGACATCAGCCTCTCCTGCCGCTTCAGCGGAAACCATTCTTGGAACAACGGAATTTGCCGGACGCCACCATAGCCAAAAACCAAAGACCACAGCGACGACCAGTGCCACAACCACGAGAATTTTACCTTTGTACTGCATGAACTACCTCAATCGATTGGGGGATGATACGGCGGCTACGGACAGATCATCCCAACTATCACTTGGGCGGCGGGTCTTCTTTGGAACATGCCTTTCCCTTATCCTCTCGATATCTCAAAACCGCATCGATTCCATACCATTCGGCTTCAAGCTCGCTAACGCCAGCACGACGCAGATGAACTGCCTCATGCCCTGCCACCAAAAGAGACATCTCAAAAGATGTCAGATTCCCATTAAGAGTTTTAGGAGCCGCATTGGCGCGCTCGCCGCGGAGCTCACGATAGCCAGCCTCAAACGCGGTCTTGTACAGGCGCCCGTATGCAGTTAAAGGAAAAGTGACGCCATCTGCAAGCGCCCATTCCGGACCCGGTGAAGTTTTCGTCGCACGGAAGACATAGCCTGAGAAGCCCCCTCCTGGCTTTTTCATTCCATACGCATAGGCATTAACCTTCTTCATCGTTCGCCCAGCGCCCAACCTGATATCTGGATGGAAGTATTCCTTCATAGCGCATTGAAGCTTGGCAGACACGTCACGGTCAGTCGTATCCGGCTCCTCCGTGCTTCCGCTTCCGCTTCCAGTCCCACCTCCAGTGCCAGTGCCACTTCCTCCGCCTCCGCCTCCGCCTCCGCCATCCCAAACGCCACCGCTCGGATAATCGCCACCGCCGCTCATATCAAAGCAGTTACCTATTCCTTGACTCTGCCCCATTACGCTAATTTCTTGGCAATACCAGCCACCCCCGACAGCAATCATCCCCATCGCACTCTTGCTGGGGTATATGAGAGAAGCAGATGCAACAACGCTAACGACACTAAGACGCAAGAAGCCCATCCGTAAGCCCTCGTTCATTTGGGTTTCGCATTTGTTTCAACCTCACTCTGAGGCCTCAGCATGGAAACACCCGCAACGGGTGAATGTCAACTGAACACCCCCGCCCATTGAGAGGGTAGCGTCGCGGGCATCGTCGTAGCCCTTATTGCATGGCTAGAGTTGATATCACGACGATTTAGATTGATTCGCAAGCCGCTCGTTTTGAGAAAGCTGGCGCTTCACGAGAACGACGACATGACATCTTCTCTCTCTGGATTTGCTCGCGCGCATCGAGACATGAGCGAACTTCATCTGCAGTCAGGGGTTCAGCGTCGCGACGAAGTAGTCCGGTTTCCCGACCGTCCCCCACTGGCGCACCGCGGCGGCAACCAGCGCCTTTGCCTTCATCGGGTCCAGCGGGAAGGTTTCGCTGTAGACGTAGTAATCGACCCATCCGTACTCGCCGGCCGGGTCCACTTCGCAGGACAGGTGCAGCAGGAAGTCCCGGTCGTCGTCGGTGTCATCGGGCTTGATGCCCAGCTCCTCGCGCAGCTCGCCGGCCAGCAGGCGGTTGTGGGGGCGCATGGCGTCGGCGACCACGATGCCGTGCAGCATCAGGTCCACGGCAACCATGGACTCAAATCTGGCTGCATGCGGAATCAAACACCTCAAGAGCAATTCTTTGTAGACCTTGAGCTCGACCCGGATTCAGCCGCACCATCCTTCGCGGCCTTCTGCGCCAGTACTCGGGTCGCATGAGTTGAATAGATACTCGACAAGCGGTAAATCGTCATTGCTGCCGCGAGTGACGACGTCAGCGCGTAAGCCACCAGGAAGAAACCAAGCGCGCGAAATAATTTGGCTGCGACCAGCAGGAAAAAAGCCACCACGTCGTACTGCATCAACCAAGGGGCAACCCCTAAGAGTGAAGAAACAACTCTCGCACCACCGACAAGTGCAAACCCTAACGCCAATATCTGGATAACAATCGAATGAAAGAAGGCTGTCGAAACAGAGCCGAGCGCAGACTGCTTGTTTCCCGTACGAACCTGCCCAAATTTCAGCTTAAAACTATCGTCTCCGATAGACATTAAGAGGGCAAACGCAGCGACGGAAAAACCAAGCACTGCCGGGATAAGGCTGATGGTTAAATTCCACCAAGTGGAACTCCACCAAAATGGGCCACAGACAGCCGTTAAAATCAACGCCGCCACGAAAAAGGGGGAAGTGAGCAAGCCAGACCATCGCCCATAGCGAGACCAATACTGATAAAAATCAGCACCAGTTGCCTTCCAGCGACGCTTTAATGCCTTGAACACTTCCCCCTCCAATCCGAAATTACTTCACGGAGAATCTACGAGCTGCCGTTCTTGCGATGCGCAGGAAAGCATCCCAGTAAGTTTCTGCATCATCATTGTACTCTCCCCGCTCGCTGAATGGTTTGCCAGTCTTCGTTGAGCGCTCTTCCGGAGCACCCTGAGCGTTGTGTCCTTTCGCCTCAACATAACCGTTATCGGCCGCGATGGCGACTAGCGTCTTTGTCCTATCATTCAGAACAAGAGCCCTACCCTTCTCTGCCACCAACTCGAAGTTCAGCTGCGAAGCATTCTGTTCAGCCAGAGACTGCTCGAACTCTTCAAGCTCGTCCGGGTCGTAGTCACCTGGATTTGGCCGTTCTGCATGAATCTGCAACCTACGGATCTTCTTCCAATTAAGAATGCGTGATATCGAGTCACGATCCGGCAAAACGGTCACCCCAACCTCGCCAAAATCGAGAACTATCTCAGAGAATGCAAATAGATCCTTGAGATATCTAGCCATCAGGCCCGGCGATATACCACCCTTCCGAGTAGTAGTTAAGAAAAACAACTTGTGCGATGCAATATCAAAATAGAACTGACATTTTCGAAAATTAGGGCGAAGATGTGCCGGAATCTCCCCCAACTCGTCCGAAGATGCATCGTCTTCAGTCTCCAAATTAATCCACGGCAACGAAGGGTCGAGCTGAGAAAATGTTGCAATTTCTCCTTCTAGAGCGAAAGTAGTCCCTTCGTGTTTCTTCACATCACACATCGTCATAAGCGCATGACGATCACCATGAATTCGCACTGGGCGCTTCATGCGATAAGCTTTCCTGAAAAGCTTCTCGTATTGCCCCTCCGGATGCGGATGAACAACAACATTCACCCCGCCGACCTCGATAATTTGCTCCATTCTGTCCCCCTTTCCATTTCTTCAGGCAGATAATTCTCGATCAAACCGCAGCAACCTAGTGAAGGTCGCGTGACGATATGCTGCATGAATAGAAGCCGTGGCACAACGTAGGGATTTCCCTACAGCGTGGTTCGATTGCTTGTGCATGAGTCCAGCAGAAGCGTGCCTCCTCCAACTAAGCATCGAGTCAACTGAATTTCAGCCGCATCTCCTAAGGCCATAAAGAGTACAGTCGATCAATCGCACCGCGCGAGACACTGCCCCCTTTCCTCTTCCCCTGTTACTTGATGGCTCAGCCCCGGCCCCACAGGTCTCATCAACCAGAATCCCATAGCTAAAATGCGGTACTGCCACGACGCTCCTAAGATCCGGCCCGTGGCCCGCCGCCCACCGGTGAAAGGGACTTCCACCGGGGCGGCAACCTCCGACTTCCTACCTACCCAGCGGCACGCCGCCTGCGCCCCTACTCGCCGGATGCTGGGCCACGTGCTCCCGAACCCACTGCAGCTTCCGAGCGACCTTCTCCCGCAGCGCCTCCTCGTGCCGCAGCACCCACCGCTCGGCACCGTGCCGGCCGGAGTTGAAGTCCGTGCAGCGGCGCAGGATCAGCGGGGCGTGAATGCCGTCCTCGAGGTGCAGCCTGGCCGTCCACTGGCCGTGCACGCCGTCGAGCATGGACACGAGGATTTCTCCATGCAGCGTCAACGCCGTCGGCAGGGTGTCGAAACTGGTGCGTGGCCCCAGACGAACTCGGGGCCCAGGTCGGGGTTGCGGATGTAGTCGGTCATGGCCGGAGAGGATAGGCACGGCCGTCTCATGGGCTTGGACTGACGTTTCGCCAACACCAACTTGCCCCAAACAAAAAAGGGCCTGGCAGTAGCCAGACCCTCGGTCGTACCCCCCGATAGTGCGCGCAACGATGAGGCTTGACCCTGTGCCGGTCAATTCTGACTCTGCAATTCGGCGCGCTAGGTCACAGTTCCGACGTGCAACCGAGACGATCTCCACATTTTCACTGAGAAGCGCCTATGGTCGGAACACAGGGGCAGCAAGCTGCGGAGGTTCGCAATGGGTTACAGCGGGCAATACCTCACTGACGAAGAATGGATGACGCTGAACGCAGCCTACAAAGCCCATGGAAGCGGCCCTGAGTTCTGGCAGGTCTACCAAGAGCTGCAGGTCATAGCGAGAAGCCGCACGGGTGACTCGCGAATCAAAGTCGCAAACGAAATGGCGCGAGTGGCGCAACGCATGGGCGTCACTGACCGAGCCCTATTCGTCTAGCGAAATGCGAGCGCGAATCCGCGCGCTTGACGGAGTTTTCATTCGGAATATCCAATGATCCCGCCCGATCTCCGAGCGCCACTCGGAGGGACCTTCATATCAACCATTTGTGGAGCTAGCACCATGGGATCTGTTGCCATGTTTCTGGAAGGGCCGGGCCAAGAACGCCGCCCCGTCAAGGTTCTCTCGACCGAACAAGTGCGACTCCGATCGGGCGCAACCGATGGCATCCGCATCGTGCATCCAATGGCTACACAGATCGAAGTGAAAACACTGATCGACGCGGATGGAGAGATCGCAAGCCAGGTGGATTTCGATGGGTTCCGGTTCAAGTACAAGGACTCGGATATACCCTGGACCTTGGTGGTAGGTTGATCACAGCAAAAGCCCGGCATGATGCCGGGCTTTTCTGTTGGACCGGAGCATGGCCGACCTATTCTTCTTCGTCGTTGTCTTGCCCCGGTGCCTTCTTCTGCTTCTGCCCCTGATCCTGCTGGCCGGGCTGACGCTGGTCCTGGCCCGGGTTCTGCTGGCCGAAGTTTTGCTGTGTGTTCTGGTTCTGGTCTTGGTCGCGTTGGTTGGTCATGACGATCTCCGATTGGCTACGGCCATGTGCCGTACCCTCAATGTGCCGTCCACGGCGTTGCCGCCCCGTGCGATCTTGTCAAAGCTGCCAGCACGCTGCTGACTGGGCCAGCTAAGCGGCGATCTTGTGCTCGTAGAACGGGTGCCGCTTGTCGGCTGCCCTCAGACAACCCTAAGATTCCTCGGGCCTGCGGTGAAAGCAGACCAATCCCAGCAACCACAACCGACGCCCAGAACGCTACATGACAGAGATTTCAGGCGCTTACCTTCTCGAGATTGCCAAGCAGCTCTCTTTCATTGCGGCATTGTTAGGCGGACTCTCTGGCGCGCTGATGGGTGCACTTCTCTTCTCGCGCTCGGACAGCCCAGCCGTTAAGTGGGCACTCTTCAGCGCAGCAACTGCCACATGTGCGTTCATCGTGTCGGTAGTCGCACTGACCATGTTGATCGTTGGCCTGAATCCAAGCGCTCCCGAATCTTTGGTTACCCAAGCCGGACTTCTCCAAGCGAGATCGATTGGTACCTTTGGATTCTTTCTTGGTCTCTATGGCACCTTGTTCACCATTGGCGCATGCGGCTGGGTTCGCTCACGCAGAATGGGGGTAGCTACTACGATCCTGGCCGGCGCTGCATGCATTGCAACAACCCGCTGTCTGATCTAGCCAGCCCGAGGCCTCGCTTCACGGCAGGCCTGATACCCGCGGCCCGTCAGTACCACCACTTACCCCCTGCCGGCTCCTCGGTCATGTTCCGACCCATAGCTGACATCAGTTTTGTGCAGATGTAGACATCGAGTGCTTTCGGTCAGCATGCCAATCGTCACTCGCGCCGTTCCCGGTTATGTGCCACAAGGCCATCGTAGCGACACGACCAAGTTCACCCATTGAGCCTCCCGGCGCACTCGCGCCTATGGATAGGATTGGGGGATGTCCAATCCCGGCATTGAGCACCGCGCTCTCAACAAGATTGACCAAAGGAATCCGAATGCCATCCAGCAAGCATCCCGTCGTCGCCATCGCCGCGGCTTTCCTCATGGCACTTCCTTGCTTTGCGATTGCCGCCAGTGCGTTGGAGGAAGCCAATGTATCGGCTCGGAAGTTCACGCAAAAGACTATGGAAGAGCAGCACATCCCCGGACTCCAGCTTGCTGTCATCAAGGATGGGCAAGTCGTGCTGTCGGAAAATTATGGCTTCGCCAATGTCGAAAATCAGGTGCCAGTTACCAGCAAGACGCTGTTTCCGATCAACTCCGCGACCAAATCGTTCACCGGCGTCGCAATGATGCAGTTGGTTGAAGCTGGGCGGGTGGATCTCGATGCGCCGGTTTCCCTATATCTGGAGAGTCTGCCTGCCGCCTGGCAAAGCATCCGTGTTCGCCAGCTTCTCGGACACACTTCGGGCCTTCCAGATATCGTCGACCAGAACGGACTGATCGGAGGGGGCAACGAACTGGAGGCATGGAAGGTGGTGGAGGGGTTGCCCATGGATGCGCCAGTCGGTGACCGGTTCGCCTATAACCAGACAAACTATGGATTGTTGGCGCGGATCATCGTCAAGCAGGCGCAGATGCCCTACGAGCGGTATCTGGCAGAACGCCAGTTCCGTGTGGCGAACATGCCCACAACCACATTCGGCGATAGCTACGATTTGATTCCGGGTGCCGCGACAATCTACAGCCGCTCACCACGCGGCACCCTGGCAAAGAACGACGGCGACCGCCTGTCGCATTGGTTCTATGACATACCCTACAGCCTCTGGGCGGGCGGTGGCATCCAGACCACTGCAGAGGAGTTGTCGCGCTGGATCATCGCGTTGACGGATGGCCGCATGGTCAGCGAGGCCAAGCTCCGGCGAATGTGGACGCCGGAGAAACTAGGGAGCGGCGCAGACGGAGCCTGGGCCATGGGTTGGCCCGTGCTGCAGACGAGTCCACATAGACAAGTGGCGGGGATTGGTGGCGCCCGCGCAGCATTCATTGTCTACCCGGACGATGGATTGGCCGTGATCGTGCTGACCAATCTTGCTGGCGCGAATCCGCAAAATTTTGTTCCGCGGATTGCCGAGTTCTATAAGCCCTTGCAGCGCAACATACGGTGAGGCGGCATCAAGGCCAACCGGCCGGCACCAAACCATGTGGTGCGGACTCCACAGGTGACATCAAAGTCCCTGCATGGGTAGTTTCACATAGTCCCAGCCCGTCCCAAGCACGGCAGTAAGTCGCTGATCTTCATAACATTACAGTTTCCCATGGTCCCAACTGGCACCCTGCGTTCCCATTGAATGTAGGCACCAAGTAGGCACCAGATGGCAAAGGGAAATGGGCAGTTGACCGCGCGGGGACTTGCGGCGCTCGCCACCGGGGAATGGGCGAACGACTCAGCGACGCACGGCGCCGGCGTGCTGCAGGCCCGGAAACTGGCATCGGGCGCCATCGGGTTCTACTACCGATACACCGGCCCCAACAGGAAACAGGACAGGCTGTCCCTGGGCAGTACCCTGAGCCTAGCAGAGGCGCGGGCAGCAGCTACCGCGCTCGCCCGCCGCTACCAGGCCGGCGACAGGGACCTTCGGGCTGCGCTGGAGGCCGAAGAAGCCGAGGCCGCCCGGACCAGAGCATTGGCCGAGGCAAAGGTGCAGGTGGCCAGCCAATCCACCTTGGGTGCCCTACTCGACGCCTATGTTGACGGCCTTCTGACCACCGGAAAGATCAGCGCACGCGGCGTCCAGAACGCTGTGCTACTCCACATCAAGAAGCCATTCCCACTGCTCTGGAACAGGCCCGCTGCCGAGATCGAGCTGGACGACCTGATCACTATCGTGGCTCGCCTGGTGAAGCTGAAGAAGCTGCGCGAGGCCGGGAAGATCCGATCGTACCTACGCGCCGCGTACGCCGCAGCCATCCGGGCAAAGCAGGACGCGACGGCGCCGGACGCACTGCGCGCACTGAACCTGTCGCGCAATCCTGCTCAGGACCTGGCCACGATCGACAGCGGGACACCGCGCGAGCGGGCATTGTCGGTTGCCGAACTGCGGGCCTACTGGGCGAGAATCGCCGCCATGCCTGACGCTCACGGCGCGCTGCTCAGGTTTCACCTGCTCACCGGCGCACAGCGAATCGCCCAACTCGCCAGGCTGATGGCCAGCGACTGGGACGTCGACCACCGGTCCGTGCGGATTCTGGACATCAAGGGCCGCCGGCGCCGCGGCCGGGTGCACGTCGTGCCGGTCATCGCAGAGGCGCAGGCCGACCTCGCACGCATGCAGGCCGCCACGGATGACGCGGAGGCCGAACCCGCCGACAAGCGCGCGGAAAAGAAGGCAAAGTTTCTGTTCAGTGTCACGGGTGGCAATGCCGCCGTCACCTATGACGTTTTCCGCAATGCCTTGGACCGGGTGGTATCGGACATGGCGAGCGCGAACGAGCTCGAGGGCCCGGCGTTCACGCCTGGCGACCTTCGGCGCACGGTCGAGACCCGCCTGGCCGCCTTGGGGTATACGGAAGAGGTTCGCGGGCACCTGCAGTCACATGGGCTCAGTGGGGTCCAGAAGCGGCACTACAACATGTACGAATACGACGCCGAGAAGAGAGCGGCGATTAACGCCCTGTACGCCCTGATCACGGGTGTAGGCGCAGACGTCATCGACCTTCGGCAGCGCGCGGTAGCCATGGGCTGATCTGGCCCCGTCCTAGCTCGGCGAGGCCAGATTGCGATCAGTCCTCAGGCAGCTCTGGGGCCCAACGAGCCGCCATGGCCTCAAACTTTGCTGCCTCCCTGCGGAGCCGATCAGCGCCCGCGCGCGCTCGCTGCCGTGATCGCCAGTCGCCCCGCGCAGAGGCATCCACTTGCCGGGCCTGCTCCCACAATGAAGCGGCCCGCGATCGCGCCCATTGGGCCTTCCTGCATGTCGTCGTTATGGACGCAATGCTCGGGGCTGGGGTTCGCACAAGCCGCGACGGCGCTAACGGTGGCTGACCGGCAGAGCCGCCCCGGCAAGGCTCAGACCGTGAGACTTGCCGAGCGCATGATCGGCCCATGCCCAGACCCGCCCTCCCCGATCAGTTCGACTGGCGCCCGCATGCCGGCAGTGACGCCCTGACCTTTCGCGGCAAGATCGCCGGCCTAGTCAGCCCGCTGCCAGACGGCCGGGCCATGACATCCCGAAGCGTCGGCACCGTGAAGTTGACGCATGAATTCCACTCGACGCCGGAGGCCGGGGCGCGGTTCCTCAACGCCTGGGCGGCCAAATGGCACCGGGAGATCGAGGAGCTGTACGACGGGCTGGCCACCGGAGAGAGATGGGCCGGAACTCGTCGGCAGCCATCGGGCGCAGCATGAAGTGGTAGGTTGGCTGAGCGCGGCCGGCACGCATAGCATTTGCTAGCCTTGACGAAGCGTCACAATGATGATGTGAAGGCGGGTTGATCGACGCATCACATTGTTTTTATTAAACATTCACTTGGTTGACTCTTGGTTGACCATTGGTCTAAGGGTGGTGCGCAAGAGCATTTGCTATGCAATACTCCCCTGACCCGCCAGCCCCCAATGGTTGCTCCCATGCAAACCGCCTCGCTCTTCCGTAGTGTCCCGAACCGGGACATTTTGCATTTCGGCAATGGCCCCGAGTTCGAGCCCAAGAAGGTTGCCGAATTCATGCAACTGGACCGCAACGCCGTCTCGAAGATCGCCTCGGTATCTGCCGCTTCTGTCCGCTGGGATCAGAATGTGCCGAAAGCAGTAATCGAGCGTCTGGAAGAAATCGGCGCTGTGGTGAATATGGTTGCCGACATTTTTGACGGTGACGCCGCCAAGACGGCGCTGTGGTTCCGAACCAAGAACCCCATGCTGGGCGACATTGCTCCGCGCGACATGGTGAGGCTCGGCAGGTATGACCGACTGCGACGGTTCATCGTATCCGCGATTCAAGAGGATCGGGTGTAAACCTTGTCTATGACGCCTCGGGCAAAGCAGCCGGTCCCTATCCACGGGATACATAATGACTTCACTGGCGACATTCACCTGCTGGAGCGATTCACAGAATCGGACCTGGAGACCTGGAAGCGCCGATCCCGTGAGCTGGATGAGGTACACGACTCGCTGTACCACGGTTTGGAGCCGGAACGGAACCGGCGCCGGGATCAGCTCAGTGCGGCATTGAACGCGAAGCCTGCGGCTCCATTCGACTTCCAGTCCTGGGGCCGAATGGTTGAGTATCGTTATTGCAATGACCCACTGTCGGCGGCCGGCAGCGTCAGATCGATAGGCGGAAGGTTCAATATCGGGAACGACTGCGACGAGTCCGGAGCTGCTGTCGTCTTCCCTGCGCTCTACATCGGCGATTCTTACGAAACGGCATTTCGGGAGTGTTATCAGATCTCCCCCGAAAAGATCCGAGAAACCGGACTCACCGCGTCCGACCTATGCCTTCGAAAGAGCGACAGCTATGTCAGGCTTCGTGGCCATATCGAGCGCGTCTTTGATATGCGCGACATGCGCAATCTAGCGCCCGTAGCCAAGGTCTTGGCCAAGTTTGCTGTACCTCCAGAGCTGGTCAAGCTTGCTAGATCACTGAAACTTGGCAAGCCGGAGACACTGCTTATTCGCTCCCCTGGCCGTCTGCAGAAGAACCTTCAAGACGCCAATTGGCGGGGCTGGCCTACTCAATTTGGCCTTCCATCGCCCAGTCAAAGGTTCGGTTTGATGCTTCGATGGGCTGGATACGAAGGTGTTCTGTATCGATCAACCAAGCAACCAGGCGCGAACTGCATTGCGGTCTTTCCCAGCAATTTCTCAAGCGATCGTACTTTCGTGGAATTGCAGGATGACGCCCCCGCCGCGGTGACCCGCACTAGGCTGGACATCGCAAGTGCAGACAGTCTTTGTGGATGGGAGTTCGTCCGCGAGAAGGACCGGGGACCCTAAGGGGGACTCCTCCAATGTCCAGCCGGATGCAGACAAGGGCGAGAGGTCACGCCGCGATCTTGTGCTCGTAGAACGGGTGCCGCTTGTCGTCGAAGATGTCGTAGAGCGCCCCAAGGTTCTTCGGGTCAGGGTTGAGCCAGGCCTCGACGTGCTCGGGCTTGATGTTGATGATCGTCCGGTCGTGGCCGGCCGCTGCCACCTCCGGCTCGGGATCGTCGGTCACGGCGGCGAAGCTCAGCAGGTCCGGCTCCACGCCATCCGGGTCAACCCAGTTCGCCCACAAGCACGCCACGAACATCGGCTCGCCCGTGCGCGGCGTGAACCGCAGCCTGTACTTCTCGCCGGCCTCGTTCTCGACGTTCTCCATGAACGTGTCGATCACGACAATGCCGTGGGTGTAGCCGAACTGATGCCGCCAGTACCGCCCCAGGTTGTCGCGCCGGGCATTGTACGTACCGGACAGGCGCCGCTTCGCACCCTCCCCCACCCAGTCGCTGGAGGCCGGCAGGCCTGGTTTCCGAAGCTGATACCGCATGGGCTTGATCACGTAGCGGTCGCCTTCCCGGACCATCACCGGCGCATACCACTGGGGGAAAAAGTCCCAGTCTCTGGCCGTGAGACTGCGGGGACGTAAATCATCCCGCCAGCGCTTCAGCTGCTCAATACGACGCCCTGCGATGCCAACCTCCCGCTCAGCCGTCTTGGTGTACTTCGCCGCCAGCTTCCGCTCGTTGTCGGCCAAACGCTTCTTCTGCTTGAACAGCTCTTCTGTCCAAGCCCGTTCGTCGGCTGCGAAGCCGTCCAGGAACGCTGCCTGCGCCTCGGCTGGCAGGAGCGGTCCCACGGTATCGATGATGCCCTTGGGCAGCCGGTCCCGCGCCTTACCGTTGTCCCGAAGCCACAACCTGGTGAAGTCCTCGAGCGAGAGGACCGGACCGAAGGTCCGCAGCAGCTTCTGGTAGTCGGCTTCGACCTGGGCTGAGTAGCACACGCGCGTCACCTCCGTTTGACCGAAGCATAACGCCCGCCGGGCCTAGGATTCGTGCATGACCACCTTCACACGCCAGCAGCTAGACCATTGGGTTCAGGGGATGGCCGACCGGTTGAAGCCCGAGGCCGAAACCGCGCTTGCCGGCGACCTCGCCGAAATCGTGGCCGGGGAGGTCGAGGTGATCGAGCACCGCGTAGCGGCTGAAGACCGCGACTACTTCCATGACCAGGTGCAGGACGTCCTTGAAGCCCTGAAGTGCATCCGAGCGAGCCACCCCGATGAGTAACCAGCGAGCCGACTACGAACTGGCCTACGGCGAGATCGCTCACGCATATCAAGAGCACGGCGACACGCCGGCGTTCTGGGACATCTGCGACGCGGTCGAGGACCGGTTGATCGACACCTATCCCGACGACGACAGCGCGATCATCGAAATGATCGCCGCCTGGCTAGTCCACATGGGCGTCCAGCCCGAGGCGTCGCTGCACGGCAAGGTCTGATACCCGCGGCCCTTCGATACCACCTCCAACCTACCTCTCGACTCCACGGTCACGTTCCGACCCATAGCGGACATACACCGCCCAGAGACAACCGGGCGATACATAGCCCGAGTCCCGTTTACACAAAATCTGGGACAGGCCCAAGCCTGAAACGCTCGTCCTAAGCCCCATCATTGGTCGCGGCGAGATTCCAGGTTGGCATTAATCCACGACGACACGTCCGTTACCGGAATGGAGCGGCGTTGGTTGAACGTGCCGCTCTTGGCCCATGACATGCCGCGCCCCTGGGCAAAGGCTGCTCGGTACTTGCTCATCATGTTTTGCGGGTCGCGCGCCAGCTCATCCAGCAGGTACTGCTCGGTCCATACCGACCGGGTGAAAGAGCGGCCAAGGCCCGTCTCCAGCTTGTCCGCCACTTCGCCGTAAGTCACGGTGTCGCCTGCCAGATACACAATCTCGTTGCGGATACGCGGTTGGGCGAACACCACTTCGGTCGTCAGCGCGCCTATGTCGTCGGGAGTGGTCAACGTCACAGCAGTATCGAGGCTTCCCAGGGCGTGGACCGCATTGTTCTGCAGGTCAACGACGCCGAACTCTGGCTCGAACAGGTAGCTCATGAACATGCCGGTGGAGATGATGACCCACTCCGTCTGGTTCTGGCTGCGCAGCAGCTCACGCACGTCGAGCTGTGCGTCGAAGATGTCCTGTGGGCCGCCCCGGCCGATCACGTCGAAGTCGACTCCAAACTGCCAAGGGAAGTACCGGGGAATGCCTGACTGCAGCGCGGCTCGCGCCAGCTTCATCGGTGTGTTGATGCCAGCTGCATAGCCCGCGCACCCGATCACAGTGTCATAGCGGGCGAAAACCACGGCAAGCTCATCGATGGAGCTTTTCACCAGGTCGCCCAGGACGATCTCGATGCCGAGGCTACGAATCTCCGCGATATCCCGATGCTTGGCAGGCACGGAGGATTCCACGGCGCTGGCGCGCAGCAGCACGCTGATCTTGGCACCGGCCACGCTTTTAGCTCGGCGTGCGAGGTTGCGGAGCACCGGCAGGCCGAGTTCGCCTGCACCGAGGACGAGAATGTTCTGAGACGTCGCGTTAGGATCTGATTGATTCATCGTCAGGCAAAAAAGTGAGAAAGTACAGTCAGTCTAGCCACGCGCTTACATCAAGGTAAGAAGGCACACGCGTGATACCGGGAGCAAAACCACAGTGAACCGAGACGAAATTCTTCAATACGCGCAGAACGTTTGCGATGGCCTGCGAGACGATGACGATGGGGTGCGACGCGAGGTGCTTGCGCATGCCGGAAACCGCTGGTCGCTTGGCATTCTTCATACGCTGGGGGTGTATGGCAGGCTGCGCCACGCGGAGATTGGCAGGCGTATGCATGGGGTCACCCAGCGCATGCTGACGCTGACACTGCGGCAGTTGGAGCGTGATGGCTTAGTGCTGCGCCATGACTTCGAAGAGGTGCCGCCCAGGGTGGAATACGAGCTGTCGGAAACCGGAATGGACTTGCTCCTGCGCATGGTGCCGCTGTGGACGTGGATCGTCGAAAATGCAGACCACTTTCGGGAAGCTCGGCAAACGTTTGACACTCTTCACCGCGATACCGGCTCATAGGCTGCTGTGGTGCTGACTAATAAGGCGGTCAGCCAAGAATTCATCGCCAACGGCAGCTCCTGGCCGATAGCGGCCACCTCCGTCGAACCAGGCATCGCTCTGCGTCACGGCTATGGCAGCCCCGCGGCCGGCTCCGGCTCCGCGCCGATCCCGAAGTGCTGCGCCGCCCGCTGGACGAAGGCAGCCTTGATCCCGGCAACGATCACTGCGGCGGCCAGCGGTTCGGGGAGGCCCAAATCGTAGCTGTTCCCGAGCACCTCCTCGATGCTGTTCTCCAACTGCGGACCCAATGCCTCGCCGCGCTTGAACGCGCCAATATAGCTCCACCATTGGGTATGCCAGATGACCTTTCCTTGCGTGCTCGGTGTCCCGTCGTCGTTGGGCGTGAAGAAGATTTCCGCCCGCCGGCACATCAGCACATCCCGGTTCGCTTCGTCGTAGACACGCTCCACGTCGCCACCTTCCGTTACCCGCATTACCTGCTCGCTCATGCTCAGTACCCCGAAACGTCAACAGTGATGATTTGCATCTGGTTGCTTGAAGCCACTGGAGCCGGCGCGGCCCAAGGCGCATAAGAGCCCTCCCCCGTGTTCTGGGATGCGACGGTGCAGCCTGTGGCCGATGATGTGATCAGGCTCGCGGAGCACGCCCACATCCAGTTAGATGATGGGGTGGCCTGGTTGCCCATCCAGCGATAGGCCGGGATGGGAACGATCTGGGCATACTGCCCGGCCGGCAGCACGACCGACCCCGATGCCGATGTGCCGGTCAGCACGGTGGAGTTGACGACCCGCATGTACCGCTGCCGCGAATCGAACACCGGCTTCCCCTGGCCATCGAACAGGCGAATGCCCGCGCCGCCCCCGCCCAGCACCTTTGGTCGGTCGAAAACGAATACCTCGATCTCGTCCGTTGGCACTGCCCCTGCGCCATGCGCCGAGATCCAACCGAACTCCCAGCCGCCCGACACCGGCCGCGCGCGCATCACGGTCCACGGCTTGCTGCTGCGCGCCGCGACGATGGGGCGGTCCAGTCCCGGCAGCGACAGCAACGCTTGGTTGCCATAGCCGCCGGTCACTGGCCCGGTGTTGCCCGCGTTGAACTTCACCGTGTGCTTAGACACAAATGCGTAGTTGAAAAATCGCTCATCGATGATCAATTTCAGGCCATCGTTCCTGATCTGAAATCCCGCACGCATCAGAACGTCCCGTAGTAGAAGCGGCCAGGCCCTGACCAGCTCAAAGTTGTGCCGCTGACCGTGGGCAGCATGAAGTTGCTGGGGTACATGATCCCGTTCTGATCCAGCACAGGGAACACAAATGGCGTGCCCTCGGCCAGCTCTGGAACCACAACCGAGCCGGCCGAAGCCGGCTCTATGTATCCAAGCAAGCGCGTTGCACGGCTCGTCAGTGTCAGCTCAACGACGTTCGCAGCGTTCCGCGTCCTAAGTCCTGCTGGCATCTATGCCTCCCTTCAGTCAACAAGCAGCCCGAACTCCGCCCGCTTGACGTTGTTGTTGTCCCAGATAGTGACCAGGGTGTTCATGATCTCCATCGCGCCCTGTGCGTTGGAACCACGGATGATGGTTTGGCCTGCAGTGGTCTTGCACTCAATGCAGTTCGCAGTGGTGCAGTTGGCTGCGCCGATGTTCGGGCCGAACCACTCCATCAGCGCGCCACCGACACCGAAACCAACGCCGATGATCTTCTGGTAGCTCGCGTTGAAGACACGCAAGTAGTTCCCGGTGATCTCGATGCTTGCCGCCGCGCCATCTGCGGCCAGGAGCCGGAAGTAGTCCATGATGAAAGTCGTCCCGCCGCGCAGCCCATCGTTCTCAGTAACCGAGCCGATCCACCGGCCGTTCACGTCGGTAGCAAGGGTCTGCTTCGCCTTCAACCGCCCGTCCACGCCGTCGATTCCAACCGACAGGGCTTGCGTGACGCTGGCGTACTTTGCATCCAAGCCCGCGGCAGACTCGGACCATGCCGACGGAGTGCTCTTCCCGGCCACCGCCTCCTCCACCATGGGCCGCACAAGCCAGGCGTACGGCGGGTTGGATGTCCCTTGCACGATCCACGCAAGGCGACCACGGCGCGCGGCGGCTGGAGCAGCACCAATGGACGACACACGGTCATATAGTCGCAGGGACGTTCCGCCGTCCTTCCGCGGCACCACAGCAGACGGTGTTTCCCCGCAGTAGCCGCCGCCGGGGCCGTCGTAGAACACGATGTAGACGCCACTGCCAGCCTGCTGGTCGGCCAGCCAAGCAGAGGCCATGTAGACCGCCTGCGGCGTTACATCGAACTCCGGAGATGCATAGACCACGACACCCGTAGGGCCCGGCAGGACCATTTGGAACCCGAACATGCCCGGGGGCATCCACGTACCACCGGTCTGCCGCTGCACATCAGGCGTTCCGCCCGTTGAGTTGGCGATGATGTCCCACGCCACCGGCGTAGCGAGGTTTGCCCCGGCCAGCAGGTTCCCACTTCCGCTGGGTGCATCCAGGCTCACCTGTGTGATCGCCGCAGCGAACTCCTCGCCTTGGTCATCGAGGTCGGTCCTCAACTGCTGCAGCGCCGTGGCTGTCCCCCCTTGGGCCTCGGTGACCGTGCCAACATCGGCCCAATATTCCGCATTCGGCGGCGGCTGGTTGACCGGCACCGCCTTCACTGCGCGGTACATTCGGCCGTCCTTATAGACGACCGTGTCGGCCGCGTAGCCTTCCTCTGCTGCGTACTCGGTTCCCATCAGGGCCAAAGACTTGGCAGCCTTGAGTTCCGCCAGGGCAGCCGCATGCTCTGCCGCTTCAATCGCCGACTGCTGGGCGGCCTGCTCGGCGGTGATCTCATCAAGCGCCTGTCCCAGGTTCTTCGCAAGAGTGCGGTGCAGGATCTGCATGCCCGTGGACAGCTCCCCCGACGTGTTGCGGCTGCGGCAGGCGAACGTCCAGTCGCCCGCCTCCGGCACCACCGCCTCGAAGGCCGCGGTGTGGAACCCACTGTCGCCTACCGGCGTCATGTCCTCCCAGACCGGAGCCGCTACGGTTCCGGCAACGTAGCGGATCTCCACGCCGGCGAAGTCCGCCGATTGGATGGTGTCCTGCAGCCAGCCCCAGGTGTACAGGCGTACGCCACCACTGCGCTCCTGGACGTCGAACAGATCGACCAGCACCGGCGGTACGTCCGCACCGATCGTTGCATAGGTCTTGGACACCGCAACGCCGGCCTCACCCTCCGGCGAGTACGGCCGTACGATGATGGTGTACACATCGGCCTGCGGAATGCGCCACGTGGCGGTGCGGGTCCGCGTTTGGGCGACCTCACGCAGTTCCCCCTCCTGACCGGTGGCCTGCACGATGATGTTGCCCACCGGCCCGGTCACGTCGAAGGTGGCCGTCAGCTCAGTGAACACGGTGTTGCCCTGGACCACCAGCTGTTCGGTGACGGCGACGTTGGAGGCAACCGGCCGCGTCTGCAGCAGCGAGCCGTCGGGGGAAGGCACGTAGTGGCCGGTGAGGACGTAGTTCCAGAACTCCGGGCCTTCGGCCACCACGCGCACGCTGGCGCCCTTCAGGTCGCTCTCCGGCTCCACCGAAACGACGCGCACGCGCAGCCCCGGGGTCTGCTTGAAGTCGTAGATCCAGATCGTGTCGTGCGCAGGATTGCCGGCGGCACTGCCCGGCAGCGCGGCATCGGTCGGCCAGGCGTCCAGCAGCTCGATGGTGTCGGTCTGGCCAGTGAAAGGCTTGACCCGGAGCACCCGGTACACGCGCTCGCCTGGGATACGCAAGCCGAAGTAGACACTGCTGGTGCTGGGCGCAGGAACAGGCTCATCCAGGATGAGCGACACTGTGCTCCCGGCCGGGACGAAAGCTACTCGCTCAATCTGGGTGAACACCTGCGGCTGGCCATCGACAAATCGGACCTTCTCGACCTCCACGTCACGGAACGGCGGTGGTGCGCCATCCACAAGGACCGCGCGGACCCGGCCACCGAACCCCCACTGGGTCATATCGTGCTGCATGGCCAGCAGCGACAGGCGCTGATAGCTCAGGTGCTCGATGTCGGTGCTGTAGCTGATGTCCTTGTACTGATAGAGCGACTGGGCCAAGTGCCAGCGGGCCAGGCGCGCGGCGTGTTCCTCGGTGGTGACACCCTCGCCCGTGACCTGCGCCGGGTTGAGCATGGTCGTCACGCCCGGCGCCGGCACCCGGATCGTCTTGGTTTCCCAGGTGGTGCCGTCGGCGTAGGTGTACTCGATGCCGTCGGCGGCATTGCTGAGCGTGTAATCGACCTGAAACTGGCCCTTCTTGATCGTGGCCATGTTGACGACGCCGGACAACGGCTGCTCCTGTGCCGCCCACACGACGCCCAGGCGGCCACCGGCCCAGGTGATCTGCCCGAAGCCGGCCAGCGCGATCGCGGCCAAGACCTGGTCATGGTTGCGCGCATCCTTGATCAGGAAGTCGTAACGGTAGCCATTGGCCGCGCAGTGCAGCGAGAAGGCCTTCAGGGACTCGATGTCGATCTGCGCGTCCGACAGGGCCATGCCACCCAGCAGCCGACCCTCGCGGACGATGCCGCGGGCATAGGCGAGGATCTGCGCGCCCGGGTTGCTGGTCTCCTGGGTCGCCCACTCGGTACCGGTCCAGACCGGGATCGGGTCAGCATGGCCGATCGCACGCAGCTCGTCCGGGGAGCCATTGAGCTGGCCGGTTGCCTTCAGCTTCACGCCGGTGCGGGAAATGCCGGTGTAGTCGGCCTCATCCACCTGCACGCTGGTGAGGGTCGTCCAGGCAAAGACCGCCTGGGCCCCGCTGCCGTTGGTGTTCAGGCCGGCGGTGCGCACGCGGACGTCGTACTGGCCGCGCGCCACGTCCTTGGCGTAGCCGACCCGGTGCAGCTTGGTCTTGTTGCTGTTGAGCGTGTAGCTCCCGAAGCTCAGCCAGCTGGTGGTACCGGTCGGCCGGTACTGGATCTCGACGCGCTCGGTGTTGTTCTTGTCCTTGCCCTTGCTGGTTTTGTCGTACAGCTGGTACTCGATCGCCACGACCAGCCGCACGGTGTCGGCCGAGCCCGTGCGCTCCACCCACGCCGAGGGCTGGTGCTTCGGGTCGCTGCCGGTGTCGATCAGCTGCCCACCGTCGATCACGTCGGCGTTGCTGTACAGGGGGATGGCCTGCTCCGGCATCTGGCTGTAGCCGGCGTGGAAGACCTGCGCCCCCTCGTAGGTGCTGAGCAGCGTGTCGCCGTTGTAGAACTCTTCCACGCGGCCCACGTTGATGCCGGCGCACAGCAACATGCCCAGATACTGGTCGTTGCCCTCGTACCACGTGTACGGCTTGCTCAGCAGGTCAGGCGTCAGGCGTACGCGCCCGAACAGCAGCGGCAGCGGATCGTAGGGGCGCAGCTGGTTGCGCGCGCCGGTGATCGAGTACACCGAGTCCTGCTGCTGGCCAACGGCCTTGGGCGGCTTGGGCGCCAGCACCTTGTTGATCAGCATCGAACCGGCAATGTAGACCGCCGACTGCACGGCCAACGTGCCCAGCGCGGTCGACGTGCCCAGGGTGAAGCCGGCGATCGCGCCACCGCCGAAGGTGAAGTAGGTCAGCGCAATCATGGCGACAACGGCCAGCGCGGAGCGTCCGACGCCACCGCGCACCTCGATCACCTGGCCCGCCTTCGGGTAGACGTGATGCCACAGGTGGCGCTCGACCGGCAGGCCACCCACCGACACGGCCCACGGCTGCCCGTCCAGCTCGGGCACGTTGCGCATCAGCAGGGCATACAGGCTCTCGCCCGGACGCGCCTCCCACACCGTGTTCCGCTGGCCGTCCAGCAGCATCGGGTGCGGCGTGACGATCAGCTGCCCGGGTTCGGCGCGCGGCAGTTCCATCAGACCCATGTGTAATAGCCCTCAATCGTGAGCCCGAAGTCGGGCAGTTCCCGGACGCGGTGCAGGATGCTGCAGCCGGTCTTCTCGTTGGCGTGGAGCACCCACGGTTCGTGGGCGAGGTAAAAGAAAACCCCGGCATGGCCGGGGCGTTTCTGTCCGTGTTCGATCATCAGTACCAGGTCACCGTCCAGCGGCGCTTCTGTTCGTCGCGCGTACGGCCTCGACAACTCGCCGATGGTGGCCTGCCCCTCCGCACCGCGCGGGCGGCGCCCGGGCATCTGGATCTGCCGCCCGAACAGCTCGCGCTGCACCAGTGCCACCAGGTCGGCACAGTCAAAGGTGCCCTCGTCGTACGGCAGCAGGGTGAAGCGCTCGACGTCGGCCAGGCGCATCAGAACGCACCCGGCGCGGTGAACGGGTTGTAGCGCAGGCGCACGGCCTGCTGCCGCATCAGTGCGTCGTAGCCGCAGCTGGCTGTCGCGGTGCGCGTGTTCACCGACACCTGGGTGATCGGCAGGATGTAGGTCCGCTCGATCACGTTGGGGTTTGCCCGGTCGCTGACCATCAGCTTGGCCTGCACGACGTCGTAGGGCTGCAGGCGCTCCAGGTCCTGGGTGATGCCCCGCCCGATGTTGTCCAGCGTCAGGACCGCCCGGGGCGTCTGCCCGGACACGTCGTCCGGCAGCTTGAAGCCGAACGGCACGCCGATGTACTCCACGCCGTTGCTTACCCAGTTCCGGGTGTCGTTGACGATGCGCAGGGTATCGGTGAAGGACGGCGCCGATACCTCCAGGAACAGCAGCACCCCGGCAAGGTCAGTGACGCGCTGCCGGCGCTCCAGAAATGAGCTCATCGCAGGTACTCCACAACGACTTCCATGCGATAGTCGCCCGCTTCTTTCTCATCGGGTGCAAGCTGGCCGAGCGCCCCACCTTCGAACCGGGCAGTAATGGTCTGTCCGGTGAACGGGTGGATCATGGTGAACCAACCAATCCGGACGATCTCGTCGAAGTACCAGTCCTCGAAGGTCAGGACAGCATCCATGCCAGTGAAGTAGAGCGTCATGCTCTGTTTCATCAGTACCTGGCTGTTCTCCAGCCGCTGCTTTGGAATGCCTCGCTCCATCTCCGTGCGAAGGACCGACGGATCGAACGAGCGCCCCTGGCCATCGAAGACCACCCGGGCCACAGAAGGCATCGACGCCATTACACCCCCTCCGACAGGTTGAACCTGCCCTTCATTGCCCCATACAGGGGCCCTTGCCCATTGCCCACACGCCCGGCCATGTGCTGCTCAAACTCGCCGAGCAGCACCTCGACGTCGACGCCACCTGAAGCGTTCCTCGATGCAGATGCAGTCGTGCCCTGCGGCGCATTCCGAACGTTGACGTTGATGCCTCCCAGCACCCCCATAGCAGGCGCACCGCCTCCGACCACACCACCGTCGGCGAACGCACGCACCCCGCGGCGCATGGCTTCCACGATTCCTACACCCCCTGCACGCGCAATGTCGGCCTGCGACCAGACCACCTCCCCCTTGTGCACGATGCCCGCTGGTTCAAACTTGCCACCGGGTCCGGTGTAGCCACCCTCCGCTTTGCCGTTGCGCAGCAGCTTCTGCATCACGCTGGCGAACATCCCTCCGGTTCCGGCTGCCCCCGCGGCACCCGCCGCGCCACCGGAAAGCAATCCATCGAACAGCGTCTCGCCAATTCCGGAGATGGCCTTCTTGATCTGGGTGCGTGCCAGGTCCGCCAGAATGGACTTGGTCATGTCCGAGAAGCTGACCTTCCCGGTCTCGGTGAACCGCACCCACACGTCCTCCAGACCGCTGAACACCGAGCCCACGACACCGCCCATCTGCTTGGCGGCGTTGCCGGCCTCCTCCTGGTAGTTCGCCCATGCCCCCTTGGCCCCGAGCAGCCAGTTGCCCTCGGCCTCCTGCAGTTCGGCATAGCCGTCACGGATGGCCAGCACCCGGTCCAGTGTCTTGGCATGGAGAGCTGCCTGCTCTTCCTCAAAGGTCCGTTGGTCGATCTGATCCGCATTTCGCTGCAACGTGAGCTGCCGCAACTTGTCCGCGCTATCGGCGTACGCGTCGTTGATCTGCTGTTGGATCTCGTACTCGCGGTCGCCCATGCCTACTTGGGCGACCCGGGTTTCCATGTGGCGGCGGAGCGCCGCATTGCTGGCCTCCAACGCCGCGGTGTAAGCAGCTACAACGTTGGTCCGGGTCTTCTCGGACGCCTGCTCCTCCTGCTTCAGGACATCGAGCTTCGCGGCTCCGTCGATGCGGACTTTGGCCAGCCGGGCTTCCAGCTCCGCCAACTGCCGCTGGACGACGATGCCCTCCCGGCCAGCGGCGGTCCGTCCTCGCAGGAACGAGATTTGCCCCTCCAACGAGCGCGCATCGGCGTCGGTGCTCTGCTGCACCAGCTCCCGCATCTGCCTGTAGTAGTCCTCCGCGCTGACCTGGCGTGCGGCGAATTGGGCACGCAGGGACTGGGTGCTGGCGGCGATGGTGGCCTGCTCCCGGACCAGATCGTCCCGGTAGCCCTGTAGCCCAGCGGTCCGCGTCGCCGAGGCAATGCCGCTTGTCTTGCCCTTCTCCTCGTACTTCTTCTCGATCGCGGCCACCGCCGCCACGCGCCGTTCCTCGATCTTCTTCACCTCCTCGAGCATTCCTGCGGCCTGCGCACGCTGGCGCACCATCTCGGCCTCGCCGTTTACCCGCGCGATCTCGGCACGCAGCTTTTCGCTCTTGCTGGCCTGCGCGCTGACGATGTCATCGACTTCCGCGAAGTACTCAACTGTGGCGGCCTGGGCCGCTTTGAGTTCAGCATCCTTGCGCTCGCGGATCAGGTCCACCGCAATCTGCTTGATCTTGTCGGACCGATTCCGAACGTCGGCTGCCAGCGCCGAGATGACGTGGGGGTTTCGTGCGCGGGGATCGTCGGATGCCGCAATAGCATTCAGCCGTGCCACGTCCCGGCGATTGTCGGCCAGCATCTGCTGCATTTGGGCGGCCTGCGGGCCGAAACCCATGGTCCCCTGCATGGCACCCCACGCCTTGGTGGCCTCCGCCCAAAGCTCCTTGAACCCGCGAATCACCGGATTCTGGTTCGCGCGGACCTTGGCAAGCGCCATGACGGTTTCGTCGGACGCGGCGCGCGTGATCACGGTTGCCGCGTCCTGGTTGCGCCCCTGCTCCTGCAGGGCCTTGATGTGCTCGTACAGGTCAACGGTCATAAAGTTGACCTGCTCGTTGAGCTTCTGGGCGTTCTTGACCGGCTCGTCGGCCAGCTTGGCGTACAAGGCCACGGTGTCCTCGATGGCCTGGCCGCTGATCTCCTTCATCGCCACCGCGGCGCTGGCCACTGCCTGCATGTTGCGCTCGGCGATGCGGCCATTGGCCCCGATTGCCTGGGCGACCTCCTCACCGGCACCTGCTGTGACCTGCATCGCCTCGCTGGTGCGCTGGGCCAAGGTAACCAGGTCCAACGTGGTGGCCGCCGCCTCATTGCGAGACAGCACCAGCGACCGCGTGTAGGCCTCCTGCTGTTTCTCGGCGTCGTACCAGGCATAGACGATGAGGCCCACCGCTGCCGCGGCAACGGTGTACGGGTTGACCAAGCCCAGAAGCGCCTGGGAAACCCCCTTCAACGCCGGCTCAACGCCGCCAAAGCTGTCCTTGATCTGGCCGCCCTGCTGCACCAGCACGGTGAAGAACGGCATGCCGCCCTGCAGGCTGGTGAAGATGTCCGTGAACTGCGCAGGTAGCTGGCGCATCGCCTGCGCAGTCTGGCCAGCGGAGACCCCAAGGTCTGCAATGGGGTTCTTGGCCGGCAGTGGACGGGCGGCCTCGCTGCGCACGTCACGCAGCTGGCGGGTGAGCACGCCCAGACCCTGCCGGATGTCGGCAAGGTCGGCGCTGATGCGCACGCGCAGGTTTGCAGATGGCTCTGCCATGGGCGGGTAGCTCCTATGGGGGCACCGGGGCTGGCCCGGTCATCAGGTTCTGGTACTTCTGCCAGCCGGCGGCATCGGCGCCGAAGGCAATGCGGACGGCCAGCGCCAGGTCCGCTAAACGCTGGCGCTCGTCCCGGGCGGCAGCCGCGGTGAAACCCCGCAGCTGGGCCAAGGTGAAGCGCATCACGTCAGTGCGCGTGTGGCCGCGCGAGATCAGGTACTGGACGAGGTCGGCGGTGTCGGGGGTGCGACCGCCTCCCTTATCGCCCCCACCATCATCCGCAGCCGGCGGGCGAAAAAATCCTTGTTGAGGCCCGCCACTGCCTCGAGCAACTGCACGACTTCCTCCAGACTGCCGCCCGCCACCCACTGCGGCTCCCGGTCCACGGCCACGGCCAGTGCCGCGGCGATCTCGTTGCCGTCCTGCTCGAGCAGATCCAGCACGATCGCGCCCACGTCGACCGCGCCGGCCCCCTCGGGGAGGCCGGCAATCATGGCAATGCGACCGATGGTCGTGCGGCAGGCCGTAATGAAGGGGCCCAACTGCTCCAGGCGCAGCGGCTGCACCTGGAGCAGTTCATTGCGGAACCGCACCGACCGGGTGGGCGGGTTCAGCACCTCGTCCCCGGTCGGTGCGGTGCCATCGTCACGTCCGGCCATCGTCACTTCTCCTGCTGCCAGTTGAAGTAGGCCGACTTGTCGGTACCGGTGGCCTTGCTCGGGTCCTTGTTGACCTTGCCCGACACCGAGCCGGCGCCGTGTTCGTTGCCGATCAGGCCCATGCTCTCGATGACGCCGCCCGAGACCTTGTGGAAGACCGCGCGCACGACCTTGCCACCACGCGCCTCGTTCGCACCGTAGAACTGCACCTCATAGAACTTCTGGGCCGTAACGGCGGCCTCGACGTGCCCCAGGGCGGCGTTCTTGTAGCTGACCTTGATGTTGGCCGCGCCATTGACCGGCGCCGGGATCGTGGAGCCGGCGGGAATGAACAGCATGCCGCGCTCGAAGCGGTAGTCCTTCCCGGCCTCGTACGGGGTCGAGCCGGTGGCAGGCTTCACCGCGGTGATCTCCGAGGCAATGAGCGACAGCGGCGTGTAGGCGCCGACCGTGGCCACGGCATCCTCGTCCACGACCGTGCTGGCAGCGATGTCGCTTGCCTTGCCGCGCGTGGCGCGCGCGAAGTTGGCCGGGTTGAAGTCGTGGAAGGTGTAGCTCAGCGTGTAGCCGGTGACGCGATCGACGCTGTTGGCCACGCCGCCGCCGGGGTTCTGGCTGTCGGCCAGCTCGATGGTGTTGGTCTGGGCGGCGGTGGTGAAGGCAGAGACGTTTCCGACCTCCTCGAAAGGCAGTTTGGTGCCCCACTCACGAATGAGGACGATGCCGCTACCCAGGTAGCTGTAATCTTCGGCCATGTTGGCTCTCCAGTTGGGTTGCCGCTGCGCGGCGGGTTACTTCTTGGGGATGTGGGATTGGTAGGTCATCAGTACGCCCACCCAGCCCGCGCCGGCCTTCTCCGGCAGCAACGGCTCCATGCCGACGTACACGGGGACCTGGTGGCTTGGCGGGTAGTTGCGCGCGGTCGCGCCGTTATCGAGCGCGGCCTCGATGTCGCTGATCAGATCGTCGAGGACTTCCTGGTATTTCTCGGTGTCGGACGGCACCTTGGCCATGACGCTGACGGTGGTCAGGCGGTGAGTGTTCACCTTGGCCGGGTCGGTGGCGCGCTGCTGCTTCTCGATCACCGCGGTGAGCACCGCCTCGGTGTCCTGATCGCCGGGACCAGGCTCCAGCGTCCAACCGACGCCGGCATCGGTGAGGAACCCCTCCTGCTTGGTGATGCCCTGGAGGGTCTTGCCCATGGCTTCGAGCAGCGCCTTACGGGGACTTGGCATCAGCCACCTCCCACTGCTGGGTCGACGCATCGCCCCGCAGTTGCTTGATGAGCTTCAGCTCCCGACCGCTCCCAACGATGCAAACCACCGCCCCTTTACGCGGTGACACCTCGCTCAGCTGCAGCGTGATGCGGTCGAACAGGACCGGAATCGGTGCCAGATCGTCGTCGGTGAACTGCTGCACGTCCTCGTCCAGCAGCACGGTGCAGGGGGTTTCCGTCCCTTCGAAGATGTAGCGCGCCGAATCGGCAACGCTGACGCCCTGGAACGACTTGAATGCGAGCGCGTCCATGCGCTGCAGAAACGCCTTCTGGTTCAAGGCAGTGGCCTCGCGGTTTCCATCGCCTTCTCCAGCTCGCGCTTCAGGTAGAAGGGCATGAGCTTCTTCCACGTGTCCTCGGCCATGCCGAAGATGTCGTAGCGCGGTTGGTAGTTGGCGGTGTTGGTGAAGATGAAGACCGAGCGCACGGCCGAACCCCAGCCGGTGCCGATCCGCTCGTAGATGCCTGGCCGGAGCTTTCCGCGCCGCTTGGTGATCACGAAATACTCGCCACCCTTGGGTGCACGCGATCGGCGGCGCTTGGCACTGGTCGGCGTCTGGTTCTGATACCGGTCCCGCTGGGCGCCCAGCTGCGATAACAGCTTGGTCACCTGGCCGGCCGGCACGTTGCCGTACTGGTTGGGGCGTGCCCCCCGGCCCATCACCGCGAACTGGCTGGGCGACATCAGCCCCTTGCCCTGCAGCAAGCGCTCGAAGCCCTTGCGCCGGCGGGTGCCTCCCTCCACCTCGGTGAACAGGTACTTGGACGGTGGCGTGCCCTTGAACGCCTCGTCTCGGATGAAAATCTCCGCGTATGGGCGTGCCTTGGTGGCCTTGCGATAGAGCGCGGCGTTCTTGGTGAGGGGCGTCGGCCGGTCGAACACCTGCGGGGCGCGCTGCTTCCAGCGCTCGCGGATCTCGAAGGCAACCTTGTTTGCCGCCTGTGACGCCGCAAACGGGAGCTGACTGCGCTCCAGGTCGGTGAGCTGCCGGCCGAGTGCGTTGTCGGGGTCCACCCCGATCCTGATCTGGGCCATATGACCTCCAGCCCGGCCCGCACATGCGGGCCGGGCCTTGGGCTTACTTCGCGCCCGGCTTCAGGCGGATAACAGCATCCGGGCGGGTGTTGATGTTCAGCGGGTTGGACTGGCTTTCCAGCTGAATGCCCTTGTTCATGCGCATGGGGGCGGTCTTGCTGTAGTACGGCAGCCCGATTCCGCGCACGGTCTCCAGGTAGTCCGCCGGTGCGAAGCGGGTCAGGAACATGTCCGGCACGCCCAGGGGGAACGCAATCGCCTCGTTGTCGGGGATGGCGATCTTGCTGCCCGCGCTGCCCGGCAGTTCCTCGAAGGTGACATCCCCGAAGGTGAAGCCCTTGCGCAGGTCCGAGCGCAGCGCAGCGCCGTCCTGCCAGCGCTTGTAGGCCTCCTGCACCTCCGGGTGGTCGACCAGCGCATCGAAGAAGCCCGCGCTGCAGAACACGTGGATGCCGGTATAGGGCACCCCACCCAGCTTGGCCTCGATCGCGCGCTTGATCGAGACGACCTTGGAGCGGACCTTCGTGTCCGGCTTGGTCAGCTCCATGCCGATCACCACCTGCTGAACGCCAAACTCGTGGTAGAAGTCCAGGATGACGGAGCCATCGGCATCCAGCAGCTTGCCCTGCAGGGCGCCCATGCGGTGGTACTCGATCGTGTAGTCCAGGTCACGCTTGTGGACAACCTGCAGCCCGTTGACCACAGCCGCCACGTTCGTGCCGGTCGGGTCGGCCGGGTCCCACACGCCCAGCAGCTGGTCGGCCATCACAGTCGAGTTCTGCGGCAGGTGGGTGGTTTCCAGCAGCTTGACCTTGCCACGGTCCAGGCCCTTGGGCTGGCCCGGCGAGCCGCGCGGGACGTTCGGCACCAGCACCAGCTTGTTGTCCTTGATGCCGATCTTGACGATGGTGGTTCCGACCAAACCTTCTTCCTGGAAGAGGTTCATGTCGGCGATGCGGGTGGAGATGCGCGGCAGGTTGTTGATGTAGGCGTTCAGCTCGCCGAAGCCCAGCGCACCCAGCGCCAGAAGGGTCTGCAGATCCATGGTGTTGGTCTCTCTCTAAAAGGGGGGATACGAAAAAGCCCCGCCGAAGCGGGGCCGTGTGTCACGGGCGGGAGCGGGTTGACCCGACTCAGGCGGCGTCGATGGTGATGGTGTCGCTGGTGGCTTCGGCCAGATCGGTCGCGGTCACCTTCAGCGTGTACTCGCCGGCCGCGCTCAGCGAGGCCGCATCCCAGGTGACCACGCCACCCACGGCCGCCTTCGCGCCGCCACCGGTGAGGTTGCCGGCGCCGCTGGCCTTGGCCAAGGTCACGCTGATGGTGCTGCCGGTCACCAGCGCGCCGAACACATCCTTCACGTGCGCCACGATCGGCTCGAGGACTTCGCCCGCCGTGCCGACCAGCGGGGTATCCGCAAACACCAGGTGATGGGCGGTGTTGGACGCGATGGGCGTTTCGGTCCAGCGGGTGATGATGCCGGACTCGGCCAGGCTGATGGCCGCCAGCAGCTTCTGGTCGGCGGTCACACCGGGGGCCCATGCCAGCTTCTCGCCGAAGACTTCGGCATCGCGGGCCACCGCTGCGCCCTCCACGGCCAGAGCGCCGGCATCGGTACCGGTTTCGACCGCGCCATAGAGCACCTTGACCGCATCGGCGCCGTTCACGGCGACGGTGTTGTCCGCCTTCAGCAGCGTGCCGGCGGACAGCATGCCCTGCCCGGCAGGGGTTCGGATCTTCTCGCGGCTGCGCTCGCCGTTTGCATCGGAGAGCAGGAATTCGCCGGTGCGGATGCCGGCCAGGGAAATCTCCATATCAGTTACCTCGATTCTTGTAGATGTGGGTGGGGTCCAGCTTCGCCTTCACTTCGGCGGCGCGTGTTTCGGCCGTGGTGGCCGGGTGTGCGGTGATGACCTGCGAATTGCGGCCCTCCTCCGCCTTCATCGACAACAACTGGGTGCGTACCGTGTCGAGGTCGGTGTTCTTCTCGATGAAGCTGGCCGCCAGCGCTTCGCCACCGGCCACGGTGGCCGCGCAGGCGTCCAAAACATCGATTGCGTACTCCAGCGCGGCAGCGCTGGCTTCGCCGGGCTGCTCACCACGACGGATCAGGGCCATGCCGATCGTCGCCGGCAGGTCGCTGGCTGCCACCGTCGCGGCCAGGCTCGGCTGCTCGTCAGGCGCGTACGGCGACGCGCTCGCCGCAGCCGGAGGCTGGGCCCCAGTCTTCGCCGCCAGCGCCTTGTCCATCTCGGCCATGAGCAAAGGACCGAAAGACGCCTCGCTGGCCTCCGGGGTGCCTTCGTCCGCATCGTCGCCGGCCGCCGCTAGCGCAGGCGTGCCCCCGGCACCCAGATGGGCGATGAGGTCATGCCAGGTGCCCAGGCGCGTGGCAAAGCCGATGTCTACCGCCGCCTGGCCACGATAGGTGGCCGCCTCGGTGGCGCGCACCGCTTCCGGTTCCATGCCCAGATTGCGGGCCACGGTATCGACAAACAGCGTGCGCATGTCCTCCAGGTCGGCCAACGCCTGTGTGTGGGCTTCCTCGCTGAGCGGGAAGTTCGGGTTGAAATCGACCTTGCGCGCACCGGCGTACAGCGGCGTGACCTTCAGGCCGATCTGAGCGTTGTTCCCGCTCCAGTCGTAGTGGTAGGCCACCACACCGACGGAGCCCACGGTACCGGTGCGACTCACCCAGATTTCATCGCAGGGCGATGCCAGCGCGAAGCCGGCGGAGGCCGCATAGTCGTCCACGAGCGCGTAGAGCGGTTTGCGCCCACGCGCCTGGTAGATGTGATCGACCAGATCGAAGCAGCCGGAGGCCATGCCGCCAGGCGTGTCCAGGCGCAGGATGATGGCCGTCACCGCATCATCCTCCAGCAGGTCATCGAAGGCGGTGCGGATTGCCGCATAGCTGACCGGACCGGGTCCACTGGCCCCGGGCATCGGCCGGTTGACCATCGCACCGGACAGGTTGATCACACCGATCACCGACTGGGCGACGCCCACCGTCTCACCGGTGGAACCCGTCACCTCGAACCGGTCGGCGCGCAGCTCGCTGTCGGCGCTGGTGATCTTTCCCTCCAAATAGCCGCCCACCAGCGCCTCGCCGATGGCCGGCTGGACCAGCAGCGGCTGGTTGAGGACCGCGGCGGCCAGCGTGGTCACCACCGGGGCCTTGTTACCACGGTTGAGGAGTCGGGCCAGCAGGCCGGGCTTACTCGTCATCGTTGATTCCTTCATCGTCGGCGGCGCTCTCGGCGCCGGTTTTCGTGCCCTGCCGCGCGCCGGAGGCGTTGGTGCGGCGGGGGTCGCTGTCGTAGGTCAGGCCCGCCTTGTCGGCCCGCTCGTTGTCGTCCTTCTGCTCGCGGTCGACCTGCTCGGGGTCTTCGCCCGAGCCCAGCACCACCGCCGAGCGCGATTTGAAGCCGGCCCGCACGGCCTTCACTTCGGAATTGACGTCCTGCACCGGGTGGCTCCAGGGCCAACCCTCGGGCACCCACAGCGTTTCGGTGACGTCATCGCGCAGCGACGCGTAGCGCGGCACCTTCAGCAGGCCCGCCAGCACTGCCTGATCGAAGAACGCATCGCGCACGCGCTGGCAGAACATCGGGATCATGAACAGCCACTGGTCCTGCTCGATGACGCGGCGGAACTCGTTGAGGATCAAGCGCAGCGCGCGGTCGGAGATGTTGCGCAGGTCGCCGGTCAGCACCTCGTAGGGCACGTCCTGGCTGGCCGCGATCGCCAGCAGGTGCCCCCGCAGGAAGTCGCCATAATCCGCACCGGCACCGGGCGGCTCGCTGAACTTCACGTCGGTGTCCGGCGGCAGCTCCTGCATCGTGCCGGGTTCAAGGCCCCCGATTGCGGTGCCGTCATCGTCCTCACCGGAGATCAGGTCACCGATGGCCTCCCCGTCCTCGCCGTCCGCGTTGGACTTCTTCGTGATGAACGCGGTGAACAGGTTGGCCAGGTTCTGCCGTTCGAGCACCGCATCGTCGAGGCGGTCCAGGTTGAACATCCGCAGCAACGCGGGAGCGGAACCCGGCACGCCTCGGATGGCACCTGCGCGGTTGGGGCGATACAGGTGCAGGACCTGCTCGGCGGGCACGCGCACCAGTTCATTGCCGTTGACCATCAGGTGCTGGTCGCCGGGGTGCTCGCGGTACATCCAGTAGGCGACGCGCCGGCCGATGAGGTCGAACTCGATGCCCTGACGGATTGCGTTCCCGTTGCTGGCTACGCCGTTGTAGTGCTGCGGGCACTGCTCCGACTCGATCAGCTGGACCTGCAGCGGGACCGGCAGCCCATCCTCGCGCCGGCGGTACCGCAGCCGGGCGAACACTTCGCCCGCCTCCTTCCACTCGCGCCAGGCCAACGCCTGCATCCCATTCCAATCGAGCACGCCGTCGGCATCGGCGTACTTTCCCCAGCGGCGCCAGAGCTGGGTGACCTGCTTCTTGTGGGCCTTGCTGCCCCAGATCGCCTTTGCCTGGATGCCCGTGGCGATGCCGTTGGAAACGCTCTTGTTGAGCGCGCTGACCATCCACGGGTCGTTACGCGCCAGATGCCGCGCCCTGGCCAGAAGCGTGGGCAAGCCCAGCAAGGCCCCGTTTGGGCCCAGCGACATGGGCCGGAACGTGCGCAGGCGGCGCCCGTTCCCGGCCGCGCGGTAGCTGCCTTCCAATGCATCAGACATTGCCGGTCCCCGATTGGTAAAGGCGCACGACACGGTGCCGGCGGCGCGGCGGCGAGGAACCCTCGCCGACCTCCTCGCGCATCTGCTTCAGCAGCCTGCGCATCGCGTCCAGGCTCTGGTAGGTCACGGTGCGGTCGGCGTATCGGACGCTCAGCACACCGGCCGCGATGGCTTCTTCAAGCGCCACGGTCTGTTCTTTCGTAAATGCCATTTCAGCGTCCCATGTACTTACTGCGTATGACGCGCCGCGGTCGCGCGCGCGGCGGAGGGGCCGGTGCGGCGTCGTCCGCCCTCACGTCGGGGTTGTCGTCCCATTCCGCTGCCCACGGCGGCGGCGCGGTCCAGTTGATCGCCGGCACCTTCATCCACAGCGCCAGCCCCTCGGCATAGCCGCACAGGTCGAATGCCTCGTTGCGGCGGTTGGCCAGGTTCTCCCAGCCCTTCGCAGTCCGGGATTCGGCCGTCAGCTCCGCGTAGAACGCCTCCGGCAGCCAGTCGGGGAAGTGGTAGTAGCCCGGTCCCGGCTCGGCCCGCTTCACGTTGGCGCTTACGGTGTCCTTCAACCGATCGACGTTGAGCAACAGCTGGGGCACATCACCCTTCGATCCGGATTTGCGGTCCTTTCGCTTGCTGCTGTCTGGGAAGGTCTCGCGGAACAGCGGGCCTTCACGGCGGGTGTCGCCCTTGATGAGGCGCACCCGCGTGTGCAGCTTCCGCACCTTCAACGACCGCCAGAACTCCAGCGCGCGCACCGAGGTGCCGGACTTGCCGCCCCAGTCAATGCCGGTGACGCGGATAGGCATGGTGCGACCGGTCCCGTCAGCCAGCGGATACCGTCGCGTGATGACCTTCTCGACCAGGCGCTCCCAATCCTCCAAGTACTTCGGCGGGTCCAGCGGCAGAAAGCCACCGGAACCGTCCGGGCGCGCGGAGGTGCGCAGCGTGAATGAGTCCACGACCCACCGCTCCAGCTGCCCGGACTCGCCGATGCCAAACCCCAGCACCAGCACCACGAAACGATTGCCCTGCACGTCCACCGTGGCGGTGAGGAACCGCACGCCCGGAGGCACCGCGCCCCTGCCCCAGTCCTCCGCCCGCTTCCGCATCTCGTTGGGGTCGCTGACCGAGCGCGCCGCCATCGGCACGTAGTTGATGGCGCCGTCAACGTTGTGCGTCGTTTTCAGCGGGCGCTCTTCACCGGTGGTGGCAAAGGTGCGCAGCGCCTGGAAGTAGCGCTCCACCAGCGATTCCCACGATTGATAGGCGGCCGCGACGCCGCCCAGCCAGAAGCTGGCGATGCGCGCCTCCGGGCGTTCGCCCGTAACCGTGCCGTCGGGATGGACCACCTGCCCCTCTGCCGCCCAAACGCCAGAGCGGTTCATGCCCTCCTTCCACCGGTGCTGCAGGCCTACACCGCAGTGTGGGCAGTGCAGCAGCGAGTAGTGGCGTGCCAGCTTCTGCACGTCGTCCAGCACCACCCGCTCGAGAAGTTCCTCCAGCGGCGGCAGCGCGAAGCCGTCATACCCTGGCGCCGCTTGGAAGCGCTCGCCGCATTCGGGGCAAGGCCAGTACCAGCGGCGCCGGTCGCCTCGGGCGTATAGCGCCGCGATGCCGGCCGCCGGCGGGCCTTGGTGAGGGTCGATCGGCTTCCAGGCACCGTCGGTGAAGTCCGTTGCGGGGCTGGACTCTGCCACCACCATGCCGGCGGACATGTAGGTCTGCGTGCGCTTCAGCGCCAAGCCGAAGCACTCATCGATGGCCAGATCGCCGGTGTAGTTATCCACGTCCGTCATCAGGACGTCGTGGATGTCCTTGCCCGACAGCACCGAGACCGACGGCCAGCCCATGCGCAGCGACATGCCCGAGCGGAAGAACTTCAGCAGGATGTTGTCATCGTGCGCTCGGGGACTGAGCCGCGATCGCAGCTCGGGGCTGGCGGCGATGCTGCGCGAGATGCGTGTTTTGCTGTAGTCCTCCGCTGCGTCCTTGGACATCTGGACAACCATGGCATCGGCCGGGTTGCACGTGATGAGGTAGGCCAGCCGCGCGTCGATCAGCGAGATGGTCTTGCCGGAACGGGCCGGACCCACGAAAACGACGGACTCGAAATGCCGGCTGCCAGTGGTATCCAGCGGCTCGACCATATACGGGGTCGTGTGCGGGTCCCAGGCGCCGGCCGCGCCGGCGGCATTGGCCACCTGCAGCGCCTTGGCCCCTTCACTCACCCGGATTCGCCGGGGCGGTCGGATCATCTCGGCCACGCCGAGGCGAACGCTACGCGCTGTCGCGTACGTCGTCATCGGTGATGCCCTCGTACATGGATTGTCGGACGCGGTCGCACTCGTCCTGGACCTTCACGACCTGGTCCGGTGTCAGGCCCGCTTTGCGCTCCAGCACGTCCGGCAACGTGTCGAAGAACTGCACCACCTTTTTCACCAGCTCCGCGTAGTCCGCCTCCACCTCTGCGGCCGGTACCAGCTGGCCGATGGTGGATTCCACCTTCAGCCGCTCGTTCTCGGACTGGTAGTAGGCCCGGCGCTCCATCGGCGGCAGGTCGCGCGGGTCGACGACCCCGTCAACCCCGGCGCCTGGGCCAATCGGATCAACCAAGGCGGCGGCGGCATCGGCAAGGCGGTACACGTCGTGGCCAGCGCGCTTGGCCAGCGGCGGGATGCCGGCCTCCTTCAGGCGCTTGGAGGCCGTGCGCCGGTCCATGCGGAACTCTTCCGCCAGCCGGCCAATCGACCAGCCTTGGGAGAATTCGTGGATGTCGGCCATGTCCTACCTAATGCACAACGTGTACGGGGGTGAAAACGCGGTTTCTCCCGGGAAAAACGCAAAAAATGCCCACTAGTGGTGGAGCATCCTAGGGGCCGAAAAACTGGAAATTACCGGGGTCCGAATTCCCCCCGGTCGGCTCGGGCCGCCCCTGGGGCCCCGCCCGTTCAGGTTTCTGTGGATAATTTCGATGCAGCGTGGAACGCATGCACACAACGGCAAAGGTTCCACGACGCGAAAGGCAGGCCACCATCAGAACTCCTCCACATCCCAGCCACCGCCGTCCCGCCTGGCCCTCACCTTCACGGCAAGGAACCGGAACGGGTACATGGCCGCTGCGATCTTGATCTTGGCCCTGGCATCGTCCTGCCAGAAGCCCTTTACCTCGTGCAGCTCCATCACACCGTCAGCGGCCAGCACCGCAAAGTCCGGCGTGTAGAAGGTGTTGTCTGCCAGACGCAGCTTGATGCCCTCGAACTTGTGCCAGAGGATCTGCCCGGCATGCTCCAGCGCGCGGAGCCTGTCGGCATAGGCCTGCTCGGTCTTGTTCAATTCACCAGTCTTGAGCCGACCGAGAGCCAGATGAGCACGGCTCTTGCAATGTAGCGCCATGACTTCCACCCCCTTTGAATCACGCTTCATCACCTGCACTCACCGCGTGCGGCAGCGCAGATTGAACGGGTGCGTTTCTCTATGTAGCGTCGGGCTTGCCCTATCCCGGGCAAGCAAAGGACTGACGTGATGATCAAGAAGGCCTTGAAGACCGTACTGTTCCTGCTCGTTGCCGTATCCGGCTTCGCTACCGCGCAGGTCACTCCCTGCTCCATGTGCGAAGTGCAACTCAACCGTTGCCTGCAGAACGGCGTCTTCACCGATGAGCAATGCTATGCAGCCTATGAGCGCTGCAAAGCGGACGCCTGCCCTGCCCCGTAACGATCACCGCCAGCCCTCATGACGAGGGCTGGTTCCTATCGGACCTCACTACCGCTTGGCAGGCTCTGATTTGGTCGTCGGCTTCTCGGCCGATTCGAACAAGATCACCCTGATCCTTTGCTCGTAGTTCGGCGAGCGCATCACGTTCGGCGGCGCCGGCTGCGGACTCGGACACACGGTTGGTTTCACACGCTGCCCACTGCCGGCGCAACTGGAGGTTGCCAGCACGCAGGTCAGCAACAACAGCAGCAGGGATGGCCTCGGCCGCTTCCCGGTCTTCTTCATGCTCGGCTCCGATCTTGGCCAGCTCCTGGCCTTTGGTCTGCTCCAGCGCGCGAGCGCCCTGCTCTGCCAGCACCTGGCGGGTGAGCTGCTTCACTTCCTGCTTGCCGGCAGCTATGTCCGCACTGCGGTCACGCCACTCTCGCCCCAGGAAGAACCCGGCTATGAACAGCAGCAGTCCGACGACGATGTGCACTCTGGTCATTTGAAACCTTCGATCGTTGCCCGGTCGGGGTGCCGGTAGCTGATCCAGTCCGGCATCGGCACAAACCGGCCGTTCTGCTTGAGCTGGATCTGGACGTCGTAGCGAGGCAGGTTCTTGAACGCCGCATCGAACTCCTGCAGCAACACGGCCATGCGTGCCTGCCAGTCGTCCGGCATCTCGTGCATCAGCACACGTGGCAGCGGAAGCCAGGACGCATAGCTCAGCCCGAACCAGCCCCACAGGGCGTCATACCCAGGGCGCTGCCATTCGGCAGCCGTCGGGGGCTGGCTCATAGGGCACGCTCGCCCCAAAGGCCGAGGAACTGATCCTCGTCGTATGGGTCTGCCGTCCCACGGCGCACGTTGATCCAGCGGCGCACCTTGTGAGCGAGCCACAAGACGGGTTTAAGCACATCCCAGCGGGCGCGATAGAAAACTCGGCCACCCTCGTATTCGTCCCAACTGCCGGAGTAGTCCAGCAGCACCGGGCAGAACAGCATCCAAGCCTTGGCGGTTGGGGTGAACTTGCTCATCTCTCAAACCTCCACGCCCACAAGGGCTGTCATGGGTCCATTCCTATGTCGCCGTGCCAGTAGGCCAGCGCGCCGACGGCCAGGCCGACCAGCAGGCCGATGCCTAGGTACATCACGGCGGTTCGGGCGGTATTACCGCCCCCAGTCCGCGAAGCAGGCCTTCCAGCGTCTGCACTCGCATGCGCAACCGGTGCGCTTCCTCCTGGGCCTCACGCCGCAGCTTGATCTCCTCGTCCAGCTGCGTGCCCATCCGGGCCTGCGACTGCTCAAGGCGATCAATGCGCTCTGTCAGCCCGCCCACCAGGGTGACGTTGGCGTCCGTCTCGGTGCGGTCCTTCTTCCGGCTCGCGATGACGCCCCAGATTTCCCGGACCAACCACAGAGCGAAGGCACCGCCGGCAGCCCACCAGGGCGCGGTGCTCGGATCACCGTCCATCAGGCGAGAGCCTGGCGCACGCCAGCCTCGATCACCGCCTCATCCCAGAACAGGCCGCCGTTCTCATGGCGGGCAATGGCCGTCACCATGCGCTGCAGCGGCACCTGCTTATTGAGGTTCACCACTTCACGGCTGCCCACACCGACCTCCCGGGCCACCTGGGTGATGTACGCCTCGGTGGGGTTCTCCACCGACGGCGCCCAGCGGCTGATCATCTCGCGGACCGTCCTCAGCCCGTGCTTGTTCTGGTACGTGAGCAGGGTCTTTGCCAGCGCGCGGAAGCCAGCCTGCGGCGTCTCGAACACGCAGAAGCGCTTCTCCCTCGCCAGAGCCTCGGGGCTCCGATCCTCACCGCGCCACACGGTCGCAGTGCGGTCCAGGTTTCCCGGGTTGTTGTTGCGGACGCCGCGCGGCTCCTGCTTCGTGCTCATGGGTGAATCCCCTGTGTGGCAAAGGTGCCCGTCACCGCAGCCCGGCTGGCTCGATGATTGGTCCGGTAAGAGTGGACGGGCGTAGAAGAACCGATCACCACCGCTGCCTAGGTGCACAGGCCAGGCATGGCGGGACTGACGCGCTTGCGCGCGGCACCGGCCCCAATCGCCTCACGGCGAGCGGAGGGGATTTCGGCGCGGTGGTGATCGGGTTGAAAAGAAAAAGCCCGGCTTGTGCCGGGCTTTGGTCGCGTGATGGTAGGAATCTAAGGCAAAAAGTGCGCAGGCTTCACCTGCGCATTCGCCAGGAGGAGGTCATTGCGTTAGAAGCTTTACCTTCTGAGAATCAAACTCTTCCTGCGTCAGCACTCCCTGCTCTTTCAGCTTCAATAGTTTCGCCAACTCATCCGCCACTGACGACGACGGTGTACCTGTTGATGGAGTTTTTAGGTGTTCTTCCTGCGCAAGCACCTCTTCCACATAGGCTGGGCGAAACTCACGATCCAACGTGAGGGTTATTGTCGCTCCATTTCTCGTAAGCTCGACGGGATATGTTGCGGAACTTGCCGCCTTCTCTGTCGCAGCCAGGTATTCGTCGTCATTTTTGAACCTGCGGCCAGCCACTCGAGTCACTACATCTCCAACAACGATCCCAGCCCGCATGGCGGCTGAGTCTGGCCGTACCCCCGTGATCCGCATAGCTGCATAGCGACCTTGTTGCGTGGCTTCGACGTCAACCCCCATGACCACATGATTAGGAAATGTTGTCCCCACCGGAAATTTCCCGCCGGCGGCCCCCATGAAGCCCATGATGCTGTTCTGGAAATCGGCGCCCGAAAAGTCGACGCGCTGGATCTGACCGAACGCCATTTGCGTCTCCATCCATCCGGCAGCCTGTACCCTCGAAATCCCGGCGTTCTCGCTGATGGTGAAACGAAAGAATCGCTTGGGCGGCGTCGAGTAGCTGTTGCCCAGTAGCAGCTGGCCCATAATCGACTGCCCAGTGCTCAAGGGTGAGTCGCAGACGACCGTCGTTTCGTTGGACGACACAACAGTCCAGCGCAAATCCATGCAACGCCCGGATATCTTCCCGGCTACTTCTGCGGCTTTTCCTGAGAACAACATTTCGGCACTACCCGACGGAGTAACCGCGAATATTTCATTTGCGAACCCGGCGGCGGGAATTGTCCCGAAGACGCAAAGCGCCATCAACCTTAACTTAATCACCCCTTCCCCCTGGACAAGTGACATGATCTGGCCGCTGATACTAATGGGTCCCGAACCAATAGCGAAGTGCGGCAGGCATTCCCCCCTTCCCGAAGGACGGGGCGGGCCCGCGCCACTTAACCTGCCGCCCCTTCCTCACGCAACGACCGGCTGAACACCCGCGCCGCATCTTGCTCCGCCTCTACCATCTGGGTAAGCAACCAATCGACGACGTCTGACCAACCTTGGCGATACGCAGACTCGCTGACCCCCATGGCTGCGGCCCGTTCGCGATTGCTGAGCCGCTCTCCTTTCATGTACCCGATGGCAACGGCGGCAATCTGAGGCATGCGCTCTTCCAACCTCTCAGGGAATAGCTGCTCGCGAGCCACGGCAGTGCGCGCCTTCAGTACGCCTAGGTCCCTGCGGGTTTGCTCGCTTTGGTCACGCTCAAATCTTGCAATACAGT
Source organism: Stenotrophomonas sp. ATCM1_4 (assembly GCF_004348115.1). Lineage (GTDB taxonomy): Bacteria > Pseudomonadota > Gammaproteobacteria > Xanthomonadales > Xanthomonadaceae > Stenotrophomonas > Stenotrophomonas capsici. The sequence goes on from NZ_QPFB01000001.1 coordinate 2,724,261, forward strand.
CTTTGATACCCCAAAGGGTCTTGGCGTCGATGAAACAGCGCGACCGGAGATTTCGTTCCTCCAGGGCCAACCTGGTTATCCCGTGAAACACTCGAACGATGTCCGCGCGGCTAGGATCGGGCCCATACAGCAGTTCCAACAAGTCCCGGCCAAGGCCAGCCGGCACCATGCCGAGCGCGCCAGCAACATCGATGTTGGTCAGGGCATCCCCCCCGCTACCCGAACCGGCACCGGCGTCCATGCGGATAGTCGTGGGGTTCAGCCGGGCCAGTAGTTCGCGCACGTCGCTCATGCCGCTCTCCTTTGTTCAATCACGTAGGTCTGTTGCTCGATCAGGTCGTCGTCGGTGCCGTAGGTTTCGTGGAACGCCCGTGAGCCGTCCATGAGGCTCGGGCCGTAAACCTCCCGGGTCTGCGCCGGGGTCTTGCCCTCCTGCGGATGCCGGCGGTGGTGCCAGACGCACAGCGCGTAGCCGAACATGTGCCCGCGCCGGCGGTTGCCGCTCTTTGCGTGGTTGTAGTCGCAGCCGTAGACGACCAGCCCGGCGTCCAGCAGCCCGGCCAGCAGCAGCGACAGGCAGGCCATGCACGGGCCGACCTTCGCCGCTTCGATGCGCGCGGCCTCCGCCGTGGTCGGGGTGCCCGTGGAGTGCTGCATAGCCATCAGTCCTGGTCCCCGAAGCCGCCGCGGCGTCCACCGCCGAAGAACTTGTTCTTCCCGCCAGCGCGCGGCGCCGGGCGGTCGGGCTCGGGGGCCTCCGGCAGGTCGCCCTCTCGATCTCGCAGGGCCATGTGGGCGTAGTCGTTACGCAGGAAGATGGACTTTCCGGCCTCCACGTCGCGGCCCTTCGCCAAGATCAACTCCACGATGCCCCGCATGTGGGTGGTCTTGTCGTAGTAGTCATCCCGGTGGATGAAGATGATCATGTCCGCCTTCTGCTCGATCTCGCCGGACTCGCGCAGGTCGGACATGTTCGGGCGCTTGTCCTGGCGGTTGGACAGCGCGCGGTTCAGCTGGCCCAGGGCCAGTACCGGGCAGTTGAACTCCTTGGCGAGGGTCTTAAGCCCTTGCGCGATCTCGCCGTACTCAAAGCGCGCCAGCTTGGCGTCGATCTTGAAGTCATGGATGTGGTCCACCACCAGCAGCTCAATCGGCCGGCGGGCGTGCAGCGCGCGGGCGCGGGCCATCAACTGGCTGATCCGCAGCGCGGGGGTGTCGTCAACGCTCAGATTCAGCGCGCGGCGATCCCGGACAGCGGCAGTGACCTTGGCCCAGTACTCATCCGAGCCGCCCGGGGCCAGCAGCCATTCATGGGGAACCTTTGCGGCGGCAGAGATCCCGCGCCGGTTGAGCTGGTTCTTGCTCATCTCCAGCGAGAACAGGGCCACGTGCCGGTCCACCGCGGCGAAGTCGGCGATGTTCAGTCCCGCGATGGATTTACCCATGCTCGGGCGACCGGCGAGGATGATCAGCTCGCCAGGCTGCAGGCCGTGCGTTGCATCGTTCAGGTCCTTCCACGGGGTCGGCACGCCGGTGATCGAGGTGCCCAGCTCGAAGCGGTACCGCAGGTCATCGAACCAGGCCGGCAGGGTGTCGGTGACGGCGACCAGGCCGCCCGTGTGGCTGGGGGCCAATCCCTGCATCAGCACTTGGGCCGCGGCGATGCCCTCCTCCGGCTCGAAACGCGGGTCATAGGCTGCATCTGCGATCTCGGTGCCGATGCTGACCATCCGGCGCGCAAGCGCCTTGTCGCTCACGACCTTGGCATAGCCGGCGATGTTCGCGGCCGATGGCGTGGTGCTGGCAAGCGTGGTCAGGTAGTGGTCGGGAACCTGCTCGCCCATGCCCTGCGCTTGGAACCACTCGCCCAGCGTCACCGCGTCGAACGGGCGGTCACGCTCAACCATGTCCCGGATCGCAGTGAAGATCAGCTGGTGGTCGCGGCGGTAGAAGTCCGCCGGCTCCAGGCTGCCTTCAATCTTCCGCCAAGCCTCCGGGTACAGCAGCAGCCCGCCGATCACCGCCTGCTCGGCGGCGACGCTCTGCGGCGGAACCCGCATCTGGGCGACGGTGGCGTCCGCGTCGAACATCAGGCGGCCTCCTCGCGCTCAAACAGCTTCAGCATCGTCTTGGGCTGGGTCATGAACTCGAAATCGGGCATCCAGTTCTCGTGCCCTCGCCCCCCGCCCTGCCGCCCGGAGTGGAAATCGTCCCTGGCGGCGACGGCGAAGTACTCGGCCCAGAACTCAGGCGGGATGCGGCTGTGGCCCTTGGCCAGGCAGATGTCCCGGGCGATGGAGACGCAGCGCTTGACCTGCTGCTGGCGCTTGTCGCGCCCCACAGCCGGGTTCACCGCCGCCAGCAGCCCGCCGTTGGCCTTCACCAGCGCCGAGGCGTTCCAGGCCGCAATCGCCTCGTCGGTCACCGCCGCCAGCCGCAGCACCTCCTTCGGCGAAGCACCGCCACCGGAGGCGTCATCCGGCGCAGCCGATGACGAGTCCGAGCGAAGCGAGGACTTAGGCTCTTCTGGAGACGGAGACGGAGACGGAGACGGGGCACTGCCAGAATCTGCCACTGGCACTTTCTGGCACTCCGCTTGGCAGTCATTGGCACTGCCCGATTCTGCCAGCGGCGTGCCACTGGCACTTTCTGGCAGTGCGGCTGGCACCGGCTGGCAGTCGATCCCAATGCGCTTGGCATACTCGGGCATCATCCTGGCAGCCTCTGGACGCCCGTACTGCTTGCACAACGCCGCCCACTTCGATTTCTCGCTGCGCGCTTCCGCCCCGGCTGCCCACGGGTTGTGGTCCGCCCAGTCGTGCAGCGCGTAGTCGTCGCCGTCCTGGTCGAGGAAGCGCACCCGCACCAGCTCGCGCACGAACGCGCCATCTTCGCCCAACCAGTCGGCGGCAAGCTCGATGTCTTCCACGGTCATGCCGGACAGATCGCCGTCGCTACGGTTTGCCGCGGCCCAGGTAATCAGGCAGATCAGGTTCCATGCCCCACCCTGCCCCAGCGCGCGAATCAGCTTCTTGGTCTTCGGGTGGCTGGATAGCCCGGTCGCAATGCGTGCGTCCTGCATGTCAGCCTCCCGCCCGTGTTGTGTTCTTCATGCCACTACTCCCACGTCCTCCCGCAAGACCCGCATCCCTCAACCGCGCAGGAGTTCGGCTGTCCCACCAGGAGCTACCTGGCGGTTAGAGGGGCGGGATTCAGTCAGGGGCGCTTGCGCGCCTCCGGTACTTCTGCCGGCCCCGCCGCGTCAGCCTCGGCCAGAGCGAGGTACTTGCGGTTCCTGGCAAGGATCTTGGTCAGCGAGGCAATGCGGGCCTGCTTGATGGCGACGGCCGGGCCAGGGGGGAGCCGGGTCTCACGCAGGGCTTCCAGCGTCTCCTCGTGCTCCTTCACTCGCTCCCGCAGCCACTCCACGCGGGTCTGCGGCTTGCGCTCCGGCATCACGAACGGCGCGTGCGGCGACGCCATGTAACGGCGCTTCAGCTCGCTTTGCAGGTCTTCGTCACTGAAGCGCTTCAGTGCACCTTCCAGCCATTCGGCGGAGCGGCCCTTCTTCGGCTTCCTGGCGGGCTTGTCGGCCATCACGCGCCACCACCGAGCAGCGCGACGAAACGACGCTGAATGGTCAGCGCGGCGATGACGACATCGTTGCAGCGGTCAATGATCGTCTTGGCGTGCGGGCGGTCCCGCTCATCGATCACGCCATCGGCGGTGGCGGGCGTCAGGGCGCTGACCAGCGACCCGAACTCCACCATCAGCACGCCGATGCCGGCCGTGTCCGCGTCTCCAGCGATCAGGCTCAACCGGATGGGCAGCAGGCCGCGCCGTGCCGCGAGATCCCGTTCGCAGTCGCTGCGGTAGGGTTCCGGCAGGCTCAGCACCCATGCGTCCTCAAGATCGGCCGGCAGCGTCTTCACCTTGCCGTCCATGTAGCGCCGCAACGCCTGGCCGTTCGCCTTGAGCGCATCTGCCAGGTCGTCTCCATGCCCCAGCCGGAGCGGGACGGCCTTCTTGTCGTGCCGATGCGGCGCGGTCATCGCGAAGTACTGCTCCGCCACGTGCATGGCGAAGCTGTTGGCGTTCATCGCCGTTTCGTTGAGCATCTTGTCGGTGTAGCCGTAGATCACCTGCTGGCGCGAAGGCAGAAACTGCCTCCCCAGCTTCATGACATCGCCGGTACCGATCGCGAGACTGCTGCCCATGGACGGAATCGAATTCATCTCAGGCGCTCTCCACCGGAACGATGCGGCTTGCATCCGGGTCGTCGGAGCCCTGCTCAGCAGCCACCGGAGCCGGTTGGCTCAACAGCGCGCGAAGCTCCGGCGAATCAGGCACAGCCGAGTCATCGGCCCACCCCTCAACCACTGCGCGCGGGAGCTGCAGGAGCGCCGCCAGGCTTGTGTCATTGACCAGCGCCAGGCGCGCAAGCAGCGCGCGCTTCGTGATGGCTGCAGTGCTGAACGCCTCGGGGCGCAACAGCTCCAGGAACTGCCGCCGCGCACTGGGGATTCCGTGCTTGCGCCAATCGCTCACTGACGGGGCACGCACGCAGCAAAGCTTGGCAACCACCGTGGTTCCACCGAGCGCATCGATGATCTGAGACGCCGTGGGCTGGTCGATCTGAGGGGCAGATTGGGTGTCCATGGCGGCAGAGCTTAGGACTAGCTAATTCTAAGGTCAATAGCCAGTCCGAATTCATACCTAATTAGGCTTGTCTAATGACTACCCTCGCCGACCGTCTGTCCATCGCCATGTCCAAACGGGGCATGTCGCAAGCTGAGCTGGCCCGCCGTTGTGGTGTAAGCCAGCCCAGCGTCCACGGATGGCTCAGCGGCAAGGCCAAGTTCCTCCGAGGCGAAAACCTCCTGCGGGCGGCGTCAGTTCTGAACGTATCGGAGGAGTGGCTTGCGACGGGTCAGGGCTCGATGGATCAGCGCCCGGGCACCACGATTGGGAAGTCTCAACCGGCGCGACCCGACCCAGCAATCCTATCGGCGACCCAAGAATTCCTTGAACGAGCTTTTGCCGCCCTCGGCAAGAAGTTCCACCTGACCGCGGAGGCCGACTTGTTTGCCGACGTGTACGAATGGGTGGCTGAGGACGACCGGCCCACGGACCAAAGGAACCTTGTGGATTTCGCTCAATGGCGGGCGAAGCGTGATAGCTACAGGGAGCAAGATGAGCAAAACGGATACTCTGCTGGACAAGCTGCTGGAGCGGATCAGCGCCGCACCGCCGGCCGATAGGCCGCTGCGCGATCCAGGGGATGCCTACCCCATGGATGCCGTCATGCGCGAGAGCCACATCCGCATGATCCGAAGCCTCACCCGCGCCTATCGCCCTTTCGGCTTCCAGTTGCTCGTTGACCAGGCCACGATAGGCCGGGCGGCAATCGAAGACCTGTCCGACACCGAGTTGCTGGCGCTCCACCGTGACCTTGACCGAGCGCGCGAGTGCCTGACCGATGGTGTTTCCTTCGAGGAGGCCGGCCTGTTGCGGTCGCTAGGCTAAGTCCGACCCGCTCGGAATGAACGGAGCCCCGCGAAAGCGGGGCTTTCTGTTTGGTGACGCCCCCGCAGCAAAATCTGAACGGCCCATTAAAAATTCAGACTCGCTTCGTAAAAAATTAGCCTCTCCTATTGCTTCGATAGTTAGCTAGTCCTAATCTCTGCTTCGCGCCCCGTGACACACCCATCCGGGAAGGGGCTGGAGATCGGCATGGCTACCCTCACCACCACAGCGCGCGGCAGCGTCCGGGCTGACCACCGGCACCATGCCCGACGCATCACCATCAGCGTTGGCAGCGAAGCCTTCCTGGTCGTTTCCCCCGGCGAAGCCCGCGAACTCGCCGAAGCGCTGCTCGACTCGGCCTCCGCCATCGAGGAGGGAGCCACCCCCTCAGCACTCATCGCTCGCCGACAGCCGCATGAGACTGCACGTACTGGCGGTGCTGCATGAGCTTCTACAAGACCAACGCGCCCGCTGTCCTGGTCGCCTGGGAACAAGAGAGCGCGCAGAGGGTGGCGCTTCAGGCTGCGATCAATGCCTTCTCCGCGCGATTTGGCGGCAAGGGCCTGATGTACGCCGATCCGGCGCGCTTCGCCGGTATCAAGTTCCCAACGCCTGCGCCCCGCGACCTGTGGCGAGCGCCTGATCGAAACGGCTTGCAGTGGCCGCGCAGCGCGCCGCTGAAGGGCGCAACCGCCGATACCAAAGCTGCGCTTAAAGCCCTCAATGCCGACTGGGATCAGCACGTACCTCGCGGAAGCGTGGACGGGAACGATGTTTACGAGGCATTGGGCTTCAGTAGCAGCATGGATTTCTTGTTCGAAGGCCTCACGCTCTTCGTGCACGAGGGCTTCCTCTATGCCAGTACCAGCAAGGCAATGCCGGCACTTACTGAAATTCTCGGCAGCGAGTACGAAGCAGCCCGTCAGGCTATGCGGCAAGGCGGTGCTGCATGAGCGCGATCACCTCCAAGTGCTACCGCCCGCGCCTTGGTTACTTCCTCGATAGCACCGACTACGTCGAAGTGTTCTCCGACGGTACGGCCATCTGCCATCTCCGCGATGGACTACCCACGGAGAGGTTCAATCACGCATTCGAGCGTCCGATCAAGAACGGCGACTGGGTCGAGATTGAGAATCCGGTTATTGAGGGAGAAACCGCGTGATCCGCGCCCTCCTCGCCTCCCTGCTGCTCGCCCTGGGCGGCTGCGCCGCTTCCACGATCCCGGTGCCCGCCCCCGAAACCAGGACCGCCGGCGACGTGACCGTCCCCGCTGACCTGGTGATCTCCAGCCCGCGCATCTGCGCCGCGCTCGCGGTCTACGAGCTAGCGGACCATGACGATTGGGGCCTGCGCGCAACCATCGCCGGGACCGCCCTCAACGGCTTCCGCGGCGCTGGCCGCGTGCCCGATTGCTCGGCTGGCGTTGCAGTTGCGCTCACCGATGGGTTCTCCGCCCGCCGTTGGCAGGAAGCACTCGACGCCGTGGATGCAGTCACCAGCGGCTCCTACTCCGTTCCCCTCGCATGCGCCCGGGCTGATGCCGTGGCCCCCCTCTCCAAGGCGGACGCCCGGGCGCACTGCGTCATCTATGACCTCGCTTTCGTCAGCCGCGCGCCCTGACGCGCCCCGGCTATCCAAGGAGATCGACATGCAATGCATGATTTCGCACGAATCCCCTCTGCCGCGCTGCGCCCTGGGGCATCAGGCCAACCACATCCACGACAAGCGCCGCGCGATCTCGGGCGGCGGCCACAACATCGAATGCAAGTGCAGCCACACCGGTCGGCATGAGCAGTTCGAGGATGCATTGCGCGAGTGGTGCCGCATGCAGGGCGTGGCTCTTCCGGCCGCTGAGGCGGCCACGGCTCCCGTCGTCCCGCTACCGGAGGTTCGCCAGGCCCGGGAAGTACCGGTAGACCGCGGGACGATTACCAGCCTCAACGCCATGCAGCGGGAAGCGATGCGCAGGGCGCTGGCCGGGGACTTCGAGCTGGCTGATGCCATGGAGTTGCTGAGCAAGGGAAGGATGCGCGGCGGCGCCATGGTCAATGGCCGCTGGCATGAGTACGACCTGCAGTTCGGGATCTGGATCGGCGGCCGGCTGCAGGCCTTCGCTTACGGCAGCGAGTTTGATCAGGACGACGACGACTCTTACACCGATACCCGCCTCGTTCTGGACTTGAACGGAGACACCCTGTTCGCCGCCGCGCCGGACGACGACTACCCCGACGTGCCGAGCCGGTACTGGGACGGCCGAACCCCCGTATGGGCCCAGACCATCGTTGACTCCTACAACGAACGGCTGGCCGCGCCCCAACAGCAGACGTTCTTCAGCTCTGAGGAAGCCGCGTAATGCACGCAACCATTGATTCCGCCGCCCTGGCCGCCGCGCTGAAGACCAGCGTAGCGCCCACCAACACGCCGCACCCGACCCTGACGCACGCCCTCGTGCGCGCCGAGGGTGAATCGCTGGTGCTGGAAACCACTGACTCGGCGACTTACATGCGGCACACGCTGCCGTGCAAGGTCCACACGCCCGGCGAGGCACTTCTGCGCGTTGCCCTGCTGCGCCCCATTGCCGCAGCTCCTGGCGATGTGGTGCTGCGCGACGACGGCCGCGTGTCGCGCGGGCGCAGCAACTTCAGGGTTCCCGCCTCCGACGTGAGCGCATGGCCGGCAGAGCGCGAGGAAGCATGGCAGCGCGTGGACATCGACCCGGTCATTCTCACCGCCGCGATCAAGTCCGCCGGCTATGCCGCCGACGACGACACGATGTACACGAACGTCCGCGGCCTCCACATCCATGGTGGCCTCGTTTGGGGAAGCGATGGCATCTCCCTGTCCTACGCCGACATCGGCTACACCGGCCCGTCGATCACGATCCCGGACGGCCAGGTGCCGCGCGTAGTGCCCATGCTGCAGGAGGGCGCGGTGATCGAGATCGGTAACGTGAATCATGATGTTGCCGGGGTACTGCGGGTCACTGCGGGCGAACAGCAGCTCAGCGTCCGGCTGCTGGGAGCCAAGGCCACGGACATCCGAGCCATCGCCAAGGGAGCGTCCTATTGCGCCGAGCACAGCGCCATCAAGCGCGATGTGCTGCTGGCCGCAGTCAAACGCTTCCTGCCCTTCGCCGCGATCCTGGGCGAGTCCAAGGCCAAGGGCCTGCCCGTGATGATCCTGGCGATGGTCGGCGGTGAGCTGTACTTGGCCGACCGCGCCGAGGAGAACCGCGAGGTCATCAGCGAAGCAGTCCTCACCGCCGGCCCCGACTTCCGGGCAGCCCTGGACCCCCGCCGGCTGATCTCGGCCCTGATGGCGGTGGACAGCAACGTGATCGCGCTGCATGCGCCCCAGAAGGGCAAGGGCATGGCGAGCTGGATGCTCTACGAAGACCAGGGCGACGCCGAGTCCACGGCCCACCTGATCGGCCAGATGAACATCTGAGGCGACCATGACCGACGCCGCCCAGAACGATGCGCTCCTGCAGGCGCTCTACCGGAAGCCGATGACCGCGATGGAGATCCTGTCCGAGCTTGGCATCGCCAGGGCCAGCGCGCGCGTGCATGACCTCCGCAGCGCCGGTCACGTCATCCACTCCACAGAGATCGTAGTGCGCAACCGGCAGGGAAAGCCCTGCCGCGTGGCCCGCTACAGCGCGCCGAGCGCCCAGAAGCTACTCATCCCCCAAATGCCGGGCCGCGCCCGGTACAGCCACCGCCCAAGCCGCAAGGAGCCCAGCGCGTGAACGACAAGACCTCAGATGACCGCGCGCAGCGCGCGATCCCGCCCATGACCGGTGCCGTCAATCTGCTCAACAAGCTGCTGGGCAGCGACGACATCAAAACCAGCCACAAAGCTCGGCTGCGCACCGTCCTGGCGGAGATCACCGCCATGCAGCAGCGCGCGAGTGAGCCCGCCACAGGGCAGGAGGCGGTGGCGTGGCGGCTTGATGTGAACCCAGTGACTGACAACGCATTCGCGCAATACGTGACTGATCCGAACTTCGCTGACACCCTTCGCGATGCTGGCATTGCTGTTGAAGTGACGCCGCTCTATGCAGCAGCCCCCGTCGCCGCAGCGCCGGTTGATGGTGATGCGATTGAACGGCTGCAAGATGCAATAGAGGGCGAGTGCGAAGGTCTCGGGGTCAGCAAGGAAACCGCTGCCGCGATCCTCGCATACGTCTACCCAGCCGTAGCCACATCCCCTGTTGTCGCCTACATGGTTGATGGTCGCCTCGAGCAAGGCCTGACGTTCGACAAGTCCGCAGCCGAGAATATGGCTATGTTCAATGCGGGAACTGTTCGTCCACTAGCGTTCGCTGACAGCACCCCCGCAGCGCCGGGGATCGACCTCGGGCAGATTTGGGAGCGCGCCCATGCTGACATGCTTGCTCGTCGGCGCCGGAACAAGCACGACTGTTTCGTCCTGCGCTGTCTTAAAGACTGTGTGGACGCACTGGTCGCCGAGCAGGCCGACGCCAGCCCCAAGGGCGGCAGCGATGTGCGCGAATCCATCGCCTCCGTGATAGCTGAGTTGGAGAGCGTGCATGTGCAGAACAACAAGTACCGCATGGGTTGCTTGGGTGCTGACAACATCGATACCGCTGTGCGATTGCTGACCGCGTTGCAGGCCACCAGCGCCGAGGTGGGGTCGTGAGCGCTCACCTGCAGTCCGTCGAGGACGTGATCGAGAACGAAATCCGACAGGGTTGCACGCAGCGCCAGATTGCACAGAGCTATGCACTGGCACTGCAATCCAATTGGCCGACCAACTGGGAGCGCGTCAACACCGCTATCACTGCGCGATGGCCGAATAGCTTGGAGCGCATCAAGAAGCTGGCATGGTCGGGGAAGTGCTTTAAGCAGCCCACCAGCCACGGCGCGGGGGTGACCGGTGAGTGACTCACGACGCACAACATTTCGCTCAGTCAGTTTGCTGCCCCGCCACCGACCGAGCGAACTCAATATCATGGATTCCGAGCTCCCGCACCGCAGCTTGGCTCGCTTCCCAAACGATCCGAAGGTCATCAATGACTTTGGGAAGCGTACTGCTCAGCACCCCCAAGCCCTCTGCAAGATCGTCCGGGTCCGGATTCTCCGGCCTAAGCTCTTGAAAGACCGCAAGCACACCCATTGCTCGGACCAAACGCGCACCGTCGGTTGGCGTCAAATAGTGAAGCCGCTCCGTAACGCCCCGCACTACGGGAAACGTAACCGCATCAAGAGCATTAAAAAACTCGTCACGCGCCTTTCTACTGGAGACAAGTGCATCACTGTAGCCAGGGGTGCCCATGAAAGCCGATATGTCCCGCACCTTGTTCAGATTGATGCTCAGTTCACCGGCGATTTGTACAAGGACGAGTACCCGCTCTTTGTTGTCCCGGAGCTGCTGCCGATCCAACTCAGTCGCTGCGATTTGGGTAGCGAGCCGTGTAGCGCGATTAGCGGCTCTTCCCAAACGATAGGTGAAGAAACCAAGAATGGCAGTCGCGATGAACCCCAGAAGTGCTCCAACTGCCGCCCAGGCATCCCACCAAACAAGGCAATCCTTTGCCAAAGGCCAGCACTGGCTCACGCCATCCAACATGCTCATTCCCTAATCCCCCTGTGGATTGGGCGGCATTTTGCCATGGGCGCCGGAATTACTCTCGCCGCGCGCTCGCCCGCAGTGGGTGAAGCGTTGATTGGCCTACATCCTGATTGTGATCGGCGCCGATCCACCAAACTGCCTGCGCAGCCTATCCAGTTCAGCCCGCCCTTTCGTAGTCAATGCATATCTGCCGAGCCCTTCTCTCTTGACGAAGGGACCGGAAGCAATGGCATCCAACTGGGTCGCGTAAAGATGGCCCGCGTTTCCCGCGACCAGGGAAAGGAGCTTGAAAAGAGTCTCTTCGTCCATGAGGCAGAAAGTTACTGCAGACCCCCGGGTCCACTCAAGCCGGCGGACATCCCGCAGGAGGCGAGCGAAGCGTGACGAACCAGGCCGGACCGACAGGTGTTTGGCTGTGCTTCTCGACGGTCCGGCAACCACGTCGGAGGTGTGCGTTGCCACCGGCATTGGCTCCAAGAGCGCCGGCTCTCTCCTCGCCTCCGCCCACAAGCAGGGGCGAGTGTTGAAGCGATGGTTCAAGAAATTCCACTGCGACGACGGTGACGATTACTCCGATGTGGTGCTTTGGGTGCTTCCCGAGCACGCCGCGGCATGGCCCGAGCAGGAGCGTGCGTGATGGGCGAGTTCCACATCAGCAAGGCCCTCGTGCGGGCGCTACGCTGACTGGCTCACGGACAGAAGGGGTTGGATGAAGAGGCGTACCGCGCGCACGTGCGCGCCGTTGGGTGCGAAAGCACCCTCGACCTCACCCGGTCTCAGCATCAAGCACTGCTGCAGCGCCTGTTCGCGCTTCCGGATAGACAGGCCAGCACGAGGCAATGAATGCCACGACCGACCAGGGGGACGCGTACGGGTTCAAAGCCCGCTGGATGGCAGAGAAAAACCGCGAGGCCGCCGATGCAGCGCGCGTCGCTTACAACTTCCCGCCCTCAGTACGAGAGGAACGGGTGAACTACTACCTGGCCGAGGCTGACCGATGGGATGCCATCGCCGACCGGGCGCAACATGGAGATCGAAACAATGTCCGATAAGGAACCCGAGCGCCTGCTCACAATTCACAGCGTCTGCGACCAGGCCGGGGTGCGCACGTCCTACATCTATGAGCGGATGAAGGAGGGCAAGTTCCCGAAATCGATCCGGGTTGGCAGGCGCGCCATGTGGTTGCAGTCGGAGATCCAGAGCTGGATTCGCCAGCAGGTCGAAGCAAACCGAGGTTCGCAGCCGGGAGGGTAAGTGGGTGGGTAGATAATGCCGAGGCAAGAAAAAGCCCCTATTTCTAGGGGCTTTTTCATGTATCTGGCGGAGAGGGGGGGATTCGAACCCCCGAGGCGCTATAAACGCCTGCCTGATTTCGAGTCAGGTACATTCAACCGCTCTGCCACCTCTCCAGATGGTCCCGGCGAGCCGGGCTGCGAATGATAAGGGGCTTCGGCCAAGCCGACAAGCGCTTTTTCATCATCGAACCGATCAACGCCACGTCCGGCAACCTTTCCCGCAGCTGGCTGGCCCCCTGCCGCCGCTTGCCGTACACGTCCATGAACGCGATGATGCGGATTCTCCATACGCCGCGCCCTTCCGGGCACCCATGATCGAATTCGGACACCTCAGCCACGTCGGCCTGCGCCGCCAGCTCAATGAAGACACCTATTACGGTGACGGCGAGCTGGGCCTCTGGCTGGTCGCCGATGGCATGGGCGGGCATGCCTGTGGCGAGGTCGCCAGCGCACTGGCACGCGAGACCATCGTGCGCGAAGTCCGCAACGGCACCGCGTTGGCCCAGGCCATCCGCATCGCCGACGAGGAGATCATCCGCACCTCGCGCCGTCGCAACGACAGCCTGCCGATGGGCACCACCGTCGTGGCCGCGCGCGTGCAGGGCAACCGCTTCGAGGTGGCCTGGGTCGGCGACAGCCGCGCCTACCTGTGGCGCGACGGCAAGCTGGGCCAGCTCAGTCAGGACCACAGCTACGTGCAGGAGCTGATTGCCCAGGGCACGCTCACCGCCGAGCAGGCCCGCGCCCATCCACACCGCAATGTCGTCACCCAGGCGCTCGGCGTCACTGATCCGGCCCACCTCAACGTCGCCACCATGACCGGCGAACTGCGCCCAGGCATGCAACTGCTGCTGTGCAGTGACGGCCTGACCGAGGAAGTGGACGACCGCAGCCTGGCCGAAACCCTCGGCCACGCCGACTGCAGCGCGCAGGAATGCGTGGACATGCTGGTCGCTGCCGCGCTGGATGGCGGCGGCTCGGACAACATCACCGCCATCCTCGTCCGCTGCCACTGAGGCAGCGGCTCCCGGCCTCAGGCCGGTTCGGGTTCCGGCGCGCGTTCGCCATCCCACCAGGCGTGACCAGCCTTCTTGCGCAGCTTGGCCAGGCGCGCCTCATGCGCCTCCAGCTCCGATGCCGTGGCCACCACCCGTGGCCGCGGCAGCAGCACCGAAGCGTCGAAGGCCTGCATCGTGCCGGCGGCACTGGCCTTCTCCGCCTCGGGCTGGCCGAAGCCGATCTCTTCCTGGCCGGAGGTCAGCGCGATGTAGACGTCGGCCAGGATCTGGGCATCGAGCAGGCCGCCGTGCAGTTGGCGGTGCGAGTTGTCCACGCCCAGGCGCTTGCACAGCGCATCGAGTGAATTGCGCTGGCCCGGGAAGCGTTCGCGCGCCATCGCCAGGGTGTCGGTCACCGTCACCCGCTCGCTCAGCCGGCCCTTGCCGGCCAGCACCATCTCGTTCTCCAGGAAGCCCATGTCGAACGAGGCGTTGTGGATGATCAGCTCGGCGCCGTCCACGTAGGCCAGGAACTCATCGACGATTTCGTCGAAGCGCGGCTTGTCGGCCAGGAAGTCCAGGCTCAGGCCGGTCACTTCGGCCGCGCCGGCCTCGAAGTCGCAGTCCGGCTTCATGTAACGGTGGAAGTTGTTGCCGCTGGGGCGGCGCTCCAGCAGCTCCACGCAGCCGATTTCGACCACGCGGTTACCTTTCTTCCATTCCAGGCCGGTGGTTTCGGTATCAAGGATGATCTGGCGCATGGCCTACCTCAGTTGCTTGCGGCGCCATCGCGCACGCGGATTGCTGCATCGCGGGCCAACTGGTCCACGCGTTCGTTGTCAGGGTCACCATTGTGGCCCTTCACCCAGCGCCACTCGATCTGGTGCCGCTGGGTGGCGGTGTGCAGGCGCTCCCACAGGTCGCGGTTCTTCACCGGGTCGCCGCCGGCGGTCTTCCAGTTGCGCCGCACCCAGCCCGGCATCCACTCGGTGATGCCCTGGCGCACGTACTGCGAGTCGGTCTGCAGCATGATGTTGCACGGCTCGCTGAGTGCCTCCAGCCCAGCGATGGCCGCCATCAGCTCCATCCGGTTGTTGGTGGTGTGCGCTTCGCCGCCGCTCAGTTCGCGCTCGTGCGCCTTGTAGCGCAACAGGGCCGCCCAACCGCCCGGCCCCGGGTTGCCGAGGCAGGCGCCGTCGGTATGTATTTCGATTGACTTCATGTAGTTCCGTAAGTTGTTCAGGTCACGACCGGCCGCGACCAGCCTGCACGGCTGGCCTTGATCGGCCCGATCAGCGCCTCGGTGCGCTTCTCCGCCTCCAGCACGCACAAGGCGCGCAAGGCCGGCAGCCCGTTGCCCGGGGCATCGGCGGCCTGGCTCCACAGCGGCCCGTAATACTGCACGGTCTGGCAACGGATGCCATGCCGTTTCAGCAGCACGCGGCTGCGCGCCATCGAGGCCGGCCGCGCGCCCTGCCACTGCCAATGTGCCCGGTACGGGCTGTAGCGGTTGAGCAGCGTCATCCACAGGCGTCCGCCGGGCATCAGCACCCGCGCGCACTCGGCCAGCAAGCGGTCCAGGTCCTCCGAGGCCGCGTGCTGGATCACGATCGCGTTGAGGCCTTCGGCCGGCAATGGCAGCGGCAGTCCGCAATGCAGGTCGCCGAACCAGTGCCCGCCGTTGCCCACCCGGTGCAGGCGCAATCCACGTCCCGCCGGACCGTTTTCGGGCCGCCATGCCGCATTGGGGGACAGCCACAGCCAAGGCTGTGAAGGCACGCCCTGCAGGCGCTGGAGCAGGTGCCGGTGCTCCCAATCCCGCATCGCCTGCGCCCCGGCCATCTCAAACCAGGGCGAGACTGCAGCTTGACGGGGGGACGGGGCGGCAGGCATTTTCCAATTCTATGCGACTGACCGCCCTGCCTGCATTCCAGGACAACTACATCTGGGCGCTGCAAACGCCCGACGATCGCGCTGTTTTCGTCGACCCGGGCGAGGCCGGGCCGGTGCTGGAGGCTGCCGCCCAGGGCATGCAGCCTGCCGCCGTCCTGCTCACCCATCACCACGACGACCACATCGGCGGGGTGGCCGAACTGCGCCGGCAGTGGCCGCGCCTGAGGGTGTTCGGCCCCGTGGATGAACGCATCGGCCTGGAACATGAACAGGTGGCCAATGGCGACCGGGTACAATTGTGCGGCTTCGACCTCTCGGTGATGGCGGTACCCGGCCACACCCGAAGCCACATCGCGTACTTCGGCCACAACCACCTGTTCTGTGGCGACATGCTGTTCAGCCTGGGCTGTGGGCGCATGTTCGAAGGTACGCCCGCCCAGATGCTGGCCTCGCTCAAGCGCCTGGCCGCCCTGCCCCCGCAGACATGGGTCTGCTGCGGGCATGAGTACACGCTGGCCAATGCCGTGTTCGCGCGGCATGTCGATCCCACCAACGCGGCATTGCAACGCCGCCAACAGGAAGCCTTGGACATGCGCAGCCGTTCCCGTCCCACCGTTCCCGCCGTACTGGCCAACGAACTGCAATGCAATCCCTTCCTGCGCACGGGCGAAGCCGTCATCCGTGACGCCGTCGCCGCCCACCTGGGCCAGTTCCCGGCCGACGAGGTGGACGTATTCGCCGGATTGCGGCGCTGGAAAGACGGTTTCCGCGCGTGAAGCGGGGCAGCCTCTCCCTGGTGCTCGGGCTGTTGCTCGGCGCCAGCGCCGCCGCCAGCGCCCAGTCGCTCCCCGCCGGCCTGAGCCAGAACCTGGCCACCGCTGCGGCCCTGCCGCTGGACCCGAACTCCCTGCCGCCTGCCACCACCCGCAACGGCCGCGAGATCTTCAGCAACTTCCGCGAAGGCCTGGCCGCACCGCAATGCGATGCCGAAGCCACCAGCCCGCGCTGGCGCAAGCAGTTCGCGCATGCGCCGAGCCGGCTGGGCAACATCGACGACGACGCCCTGCCGCTGTTCGGCTACGTGGTCGATGAACTGCGCAGCGCCGGCCTGCCCACCGAGTTCGCCCTGATCCCGTTCGTCGAGAGCGGTTACCGCCCGGGCGCCCGCAACAGCAGCGGTCCGGCCGGCCTGTGGCAGTTCATCGCCACCACCGCGCGCAACCACCGCGTGCCGATGGAGGGCGGCTACGACGGTCGCCTCTCGGCGGTGGACTCCACCCGTGCCGCGGTCCGCTACCTGAAAACCCTGCACGGCATGTTCGCCGGGGACTGGGAGCTTGCGGTGATGGCCTACAACGCCGGTGAGTACCGCATCCTGCAGGCCCTGCGCCGCGGCGGCATGAACGCACAGAATGCCGACGCCAGCGCCCTGCCCGGCCTGTCCCCGATCACCTATTCCTACGTCGAGAAGCTGCATGCGCTGGCCTGCGTGCTGGAGCAGGCCGAAGGCGAACCCGACCTGATGGCCGCCCTGGATCGGCCGGTTCCGATCCTCAAGGGGCACACCCTGCCAGCCAACACCTCGCTGGCGGCCTGGTCGGCGCAGAACGCGCTGGACCCGGCCCGCATCGCCCGCCTCAACCCGGCCCTGACCGCCGCCCGCTCCGGCACCACCGTGCTTGCGCCGGCCCTGGCGGGCGGCGCCGTGGACGTCCCGGTGCTCGCCGCCGCCGAACCTGCGCCCGCCGCAACACCAGCACGCAACGCGCCGGCCGCTCCGCGCGCGGTTGCTTCGGCCAGCAGCAGCGCACGCCGCCACACGGTCCGCAATGGCGAATCGGCCTGGTCGATCGCCCGTCGCTACGGGATCCCGGTCAAGGCCTTGTTGTCGTTCAACAACCTCGATGCGCGAGCCGTCCTCAAGCCCGGCATGGTGCTGCGTTACGAAGAAGCGCGATAAGCCGCGCCGCTCCGATTGCAGAACGCCCGGCAACGCCGGGCGTTCTTTTGTCCGGCTTCGCGCCCTTGGGCGCGAAGCGGATCATCCCTGATCGAAAGCAGCGCCTTGCGGACACGGCAATGCGTTTACCCGCCTCGGTAGTCGCGGCGGCTTCGCGGTTGAAGCCGCTCCTGCGACAGGCGTGCAGGCCCCACAAAAAAGCCCGGCCATTGGCCGGGCTTTTCGTCTTCATCCCTTCAGGGAATCAGAGCTGTGATTCCTGCACCTGCACCTTGAAGCGCTTGCGCATGCCATCGACGTAGGCCTTGGCCGCAGCGGCACCATCAATCTGGCTGAGCTGCTGCTTGAGCATGGCCTGCTGCTGTTCCGGCACTTCGGCGGGGTTGCCCGGGGTCACCTTGGTCACCGCGAACAACGCATAGCGACCATCCTCGAGCGCGACCTTGCCGTAGCTGGGCTTGTCGGCAGTCGGCGGCGCAGCGCTGAACACGGCACGGTTGGCGACAGCGCTGGGCATCGGCGCGTTGCGCGGCAGACCGGGGATCGGCATCAGCTGCAGCTTCTCCGCCTCGGCCAGCGCCTGCAGGGTCTGCCCGCCGTTCAACTTGGCCAGCAGTGCATCGGCGGCCTTGTTCGAAGCCTCCTCGACGCGGTGCTCGCGCACCGCAGCGATCACCTGGTCACGCGCCTTGTCCAGCGGAATGGCCTGCTCCGGCGTATGCGCGGTAACGCGGATCATCACGCTGTGGTTCGGTGCCAGCTCGATCGGATCGCTGACAGTGCCATCCTCGACCAACGCATCGGAGAACGCCGCCTTCAGCACCGCCGGGTTGGTGGCGATGCCGCTGGCGGTGGCGCGACTGAACGGCGCAAGGGTCTGCACCGGCAGCCCCACTTCCTTGGCCGCCGGCTCCAGCGCGGTCGGATTCTTGTAGACCAGGTCCACCAAGCGACCGCTCAGGTCGTTGAACGCACGCTCGGTGTCGGCCTGCAGCTGCTCGGCCGCCAACTGGTCACGTACTTCCTCGAACGGACGGCCTTCGCCACCCTTGATCTCGCGCAGCTTCAGCACGTGGTAACCGAACTCGGTCTTCACCGGCCCGACCACGTCGCCCGCCTTCATCGCGAACAGCGCATCTTCGAACGGCTTGACCATCACGCCCTTTTCGACCCAACCCAGGTCACCACCGGTGTCCTTGGAACCGGGATCCTGCGAATTGGCCTTGGCCAGTGCGGCGAAATCGGCCCCCGGCAGCTTGGCCTCGGCGGCCAGCTGGGTGGCCTTGGCCTCGGCGGCCTTCTGCGACGCCTCGTCGCTGCCGGCGCTGATCAGGATGTGCGAAGCCAAACGCTGGTCCGCCGACACGAAACGTGCCTTCTCGTCCTCATAGCGCTTGCGCAGCGTCGCCTCGTCCGCAGCAGCAGCTGGCGGCATCGCCGCCGCGTTGAGCTCCACGTATTCCAGCGACACCGTCTCCGGCTGCAGGAACTGCTTGGGATGGGTGTCGTACCACTGCTTGATCTCGGCATCGCTGACCGCGGCGGTGTCGGCCTCCGGGACCGGCAGCAGCGCGAACTCGGTGTCACGGGTTTCACCCAGCAGCTTCAACAGGCGCTCGCTTTCGCCCTTGGTGGTGAACCCCGACTGCGCCAACGCATTGGGAATGATCGACTGCTGCAGGCTGGTACGCACCAGCTGTTCGAACATGGCCGGCGTGCGCGGCGGGTTGCCTTGCGCCAGGGTCAGTCGGTACTGGTCGCCATCGAACTTGCCGTCGCGCTTGAACGCGTCGATGCTGTTGATGTAATCGCGCACTGCGGCGTCACCGACGACGATATGCGCATCTTCGGCGGCCAGGCGCACCACCTGCTCGTCGATCAGCTGGTCGAGCACGGCACGCTTGCTTTCGGTGGTCTCGAACTCACGCGGGTCGAAGTTGTCGCCCTGCATTTCGCGCGCCTGCATGCGCGCCTGTTCGAAACGCGTCCGGAAGTCCTCGACGCTGATCTCGTGGTGGTTCCACAGGAACGACATCGGCCACCACGACGGCGCCGAGCGCCACCACGACGGCGGTGCCGATACCTTGGCCACGTTCTGTGCGCCGACGCCACCGAGGTAGCTGTTGTCGATCACGAACAGGAACGGGATCATCAGCAGGCCCATGATCACGGTAACGATCCAGCCTGAGGTCTTGTCGCGAAGTTTCTGCAGCATGGGAAAAATCAGGGCCTATTGGCGAGCCGGGCAGTGTAACCCGCTTCCCCCTTGACTCCCAAACAAACCCTCCGCAGGCGGGCGGCCAAAGAAAAAGCCCCCGGCTTGCGCCGAGGGCTTTTGAGACAACTGGCGGAGCGGACGGGACTCGAACCCGCGACCTCCGGCGTGACAGGCCAGCATTC
>NZ_QPFB01000001.1:2744027-4115203 GCF_004348115.1 Stenotrophomonas sp. ATCM1_4
CTGCACCGATCTTGGTCAGCGCGGCGGTCAGGGTGGTCTTGCCATGGTCAACGTGACCGATGGTGCCGACGTTGACGTGCGGCTTGGTACGCTCGAACTTACCCTTGGACATGGCTGCTTCTTCTCGGTAACAAGTTGGTTATGGCATTTACAGCAAGATGGTGCTCACGAAAGGAATCGAACCTTCGACCTCCTCCTTACCAAGGAGGTGCTCTACCGACTGAGCTACGTGAGCGAGTTGTCTATTATGGCAGCTTTTTCATAATGTTCAATGGAGCGGGAGACGGGAATCGAACCCGCACCATCAGCTTGGAAGGCTGAGGTTCTACCATTGAACTACTCCCGCAAGGGAACTGCCACAACGCAAAACTGGTGGAGGGAGGTGGATTCGAACCACCGAAGGCGTAAGCCAGCAGATTTACAGTCTGCCCCCGTTGGCCGCTTGGGTATCCCTCCGCACCACTCCCTTGTCTAGGACCTTGGCCGAACCGGTCAGGGGTGGGTGAGCCCGCTATTCTGGTGATATGCCCTCATGCTGTCAACAGAAATCTTCACATCCGTTGAAGTTTTTTGGCGGGCCCCGCCCTGCCCCGTCATTCGCCCGGCATCTTGAGTTTTTCGTCCGCGAAGATGGCCACGTGCGGCACGCCGTCGGCACCGATCCAGCCCCGGTACATGCCTTCGGTATTGAAGGGCGTGGCCGCCTTGCCGTCGGCGGACAGCACGATGGCGCCACCATCGCCCCCCAGCTCCGGCACACGCTTCACCACGACCTCGTCACCGGCCTGGGCGGGGCTCTCGTGCAGGTACTTCATGCGCGAACAGACTTCATGGGCCACCGACAGGCGGATGTAGAACTCGCCCCAACCGGTGCCGGACACCGCGCACTGGTCGCTGGCGTACGTTCCGGCGCCGATGATCGGCGAGTCACCCACGCGACCGTAGCGCTTGTTGGTCATGCCACCGGTGGAGGTGCCCGCCGCGAGCTTGCCCTGGGCATCCAGGGCCACCGCGCCCACGGTGCCGAAGTGCTTGGCGGTCTCCAGGTTGGCGTGCGCCTGCCCCGCCGCCTCCTCCTTCAGTGCTTCCTGCAGCTGCTGCCAGCGCTTCTCGGTACGGAAGTAGGACGGATCGACCAGTTCGATCTTCTGCTCGGCCGCAAACAACTCGGCCCCCTCCCCGACCATCATCACGTGCGGCGACTGCTCCATCACCGCGCGCGCCAGCAGGATCGGATTCTTCACCGTATGCACGCCGGCCACGGCACCGGCGCGCAGGGTGGCGCCGTCCATCAGCGAGGCATCCAACTCGTTCTTTCCGTCGTGGGTGAAGACGGCACCGCGTCCTGCATTGAACGTGGGATCGTTTTCCAGCACGGTGATCGCAGCGGTCACCGCATCCATCGCCGGCTTGCCCGCCATCAACGCCTCATGGCCGCGACGCAGCGCTTCGGTCAATGCCGCACGTGCCGCACGCTCTTCTTCCGCACTGAAGCCCTTGCGCTCCACGCCGGCACCGCCATGGATGACCAGCAGGGGGGAGGCCGGCGCCGCCCAGGCAGCCCCCGCAGACAACGACGCCAGGCCCAGCAGTACCGCGGAAGTCAGCTTCATGTTTCATCACTCCAGGTAGGAACGGCGATTCTAGGCACGCCATCGACAGGCTGAACAGTGACCCACGAAAAAGGGGCCCGAGGCCCCTTCTTTCCGGTCAATCGCACCGCAGCTTCAGTTCGGGCGCAGTTGCAGCTCACCATCGACCACGCTGGCCACCGCGGTGAAAGCCGCGTTGTCCACCTTGAAGCCGTCCAGGTGCAGGCGGCTGCCGGCACCCACGCCGGTCACCGGGATGGCAGTGAACTCCAGCGACGCGCCGTCGGTGAGCCGCTCGGCGGCGCGCTGCGGCATCACCAGCCAGGCGTAGCCCCCGTTGAGCGAGTACACCCGCGCACGCCCGTCAGCTTCCACACACAGGGCCGTATCCTCGTCCACGCCGATCCCGACGATGTCGCCCTTGCCGCTGTCCCGGGCCGCACGGGCGACGAAGACAATCAGCCGACCCAAGCGGTCGCGCTTGGCGAAATGGGTGTCGGTCACGACATTGGACAGGAAGGGCATGGTGAGGAAATCCTTGTCCATGGTGACTTCGCTGCCCATCGGGTCGCCCAGTGCGGATACCGAATCGACGCTCCCGCCATCCAGCGCGCCATAGGCATAGGCCCCGAGGATGGCCAGCCCGGCACTGGTGCCGCCAATCGGCTTGCCCGCCCGCACATGCGCATTCAGTGCGTCATTGAGCTGCGTTCCCTTCCAGAAACGGATGTAACGCGCCTGGTCACCGCCGGCGATGAAGATCGCGTCGGCGCCACGCACCACGCGCAACACCTCCGGATCATCGGCGGCGGCGCGATTGTCGAACACCAGCGTCTGCACCGCGGTCACGCCACCGACGTCGTTGAATAGTTCCTTCTGCAACTCATCGTCGCCGGAAGCACGCAGGATCACCACCCGTCCATGGCCAGCACGCTCGACCCACCAGTGGAATGCCTCCGGGGCCCAGTCGCCGCCGCCCATCAGCAGCATCGCCGCCTCCGTCTTGCCCGGGCGCGGCGTGTCGAGGTTGCCGATCTGGTAATAGCGGTAACCGTTCTGCGATGCAGCACCGGCCTGTGCCACGGCGGTACCGGCGATGCCCAGCGCCAACAGCACCAGCGCCAGCCGCCCAAGGCAGAAATTCACGCGTTTCATCCCCATCATCCACCGACCACATGTAATCGCTTTCAGGCGTAATGCCAGACTTTTCGGCAGTGGTCAAGCATGTAAAAAAGGTGTTAGATGCAGGAACCCCATTCACAGTTTCTGACAGGGGTAGGCGGCGTTTCCTGACAGGAACTGCCGGGGGGATTTCCAGAACACTTTTCATCAGAGAGCTGATTCATGCGTAAGCACGCAATGGTGTGTTCGATACAGCTGGCCCTGCTCGCCATGACCGCACCGGCCATGGCCCAAACCACTTCGGGGAGCCAGCCCCAACAACTGGATACCGTGCAGGTCACCGGTTCGCGCATCCCGCGCGCACAGGTGGAGGGGCCCGCACCCATCAGTGTCATCAATGCCGAACAGATCAAGGCCGCCGGCCTGACCTCGGTACCCGATGTACTTCGCGCGCTCAGCCAGAACAACGGCTACACGCAGGGACAGCAGAACACCACCGGCGCACAGTCCACGCCCGGCGCACAGGCCGTGGACCTGCGTGGACTCGGACCGAATCACACGCTGGTGCTGATCAACGGCCGCCGCATCGCCGACTTCCCCCTCCCGCTCAACGGCAAGAGCAACTTCACCGACGTCGGCAACATTCCGCTGGGAATGATCGACCGCATCGAAGTGCTCACCGGCAGCGCCTCGGCCGTGTACGGCTCCGACGCGATGGCTGGCGTGATCAACTTCATCCTGAAGAAATCCACCGATGGCACCACCATCGACTACCGCTACGGCGACACCAGTCGCGGCGGCGGTGAATCGCATGACCTGACCCTGACGACCGGCTTTGACCGCGGCAACTTCACCGGCATCGTCGGCGTGGAACTGATCAACAAGCGTCCGCTGTGGGGTAGCGATCGCAAGGCCCAGGATTCCACGTTCGACGGCCCGACCGAGCGCAGCCGGCTGCTGCACCTGGTGGCCCGCCGCTATGACGTGGACGATGACGTGGCGATGGACCCGGAAGGCGCATGCGCGAACCTGGGGGCGCTCAACGGCGGCAGCACCACGCTGGCCGCCGACCGCTATGGCGAGCCGTACTGCGGCAGCGACCGCGTCGTCGGCTATCGCACCATCGTCAACGAGCGCAAGGGCGCCACCGCCTACGGTTCGTTCGAGTACCGCTTCAACGACGCGCTGTCGTGGTTCGCCGATGTCCAGCTGGGCCACCAGAAGGTCAAGCTGATGACCGGCAACGGCGGCAACAATGCGGTGAGCGACAACATGGGCTGGGAGTTCCACGACCCCGCCTCGACCGACAACAACGACAAGGTCTTCTACAACGCCGGCACCGGCCACTACGAGATCTGGCAGCGGCAGTTCAGCCCCGAGGAAGTGGGCGGCCTGGGCAACCGCATGAACACCACCACCCAGAAGACACTGGCGGTGACCACCGGCCTGAAGGGCATGTTCGGCGAGAACTGGAACTGGGAAGCGGCCTACAACCATTCCCAGTACAAGGCCGACGTGAAGATGCCGCGCATCAAGGCCGACGCCGCCAACCGCTTCTTCCTGGGCGAACGCCTGGGTTACGACGCCGATGGCTATGCGATCTACAACCCCGATCCGGCCCGCCTGTACACCCCGCTGACGGCGGCGCAGTTTGCCTCGTTCGCCGCCATGTCCACCTTCCGCCCCGAGGCGAAGAACGACAACGTCAGCTTCACCGCCGACAATGGCTCGCTGTTCTCGTTGCCGGCCGGTGACGTGGGCTTTGCCGGCGTCATCGAGTACGGCCGCCAGTCGTATGCGATCAATCCCGATCCGCTGGCATTGACCGCCGATGCCTACTACGGCCCGCAGTACGGCGATGGCGATGGCAGCCGCAACCGCTGGAGCGCGGCGGGCGAACTGCGCGTGCCGGTGACTTCGAACCTGGAAGCCAGCCTGGCCGGCCGCTATGACCGCTACAGCTTCGGCAACCGTAACCCCGGCAAGTTCACCTACAGCGCCGGCCTGGAATGGCGCCCGTTCGACACCCTGCTGGTGCGCGGTTCGTACGGCACCGGCTTCCGCGCGCCGGACATGCACTACCTGTTCGCCGGCGATGATTTCTACCGCAAGGTTTCCACCGACTACTACCAGTGCCGTACCGATGAACCCGGCTTCAACAATGGCAAGTGCTACGACGAGGGCGACTGGGACACCAACACCCTCGACGTCTATGCCGGCAACGAGGAGCTGGACGTGGAGACCAGCAAGTCGTTCACGGCCGGCTTCGTGTGGTCGCCGATCGACGGCCTGGACCTGGCGGTGGACTACTACAAGATCAAGGTGATGAACCAGGTGCAGTCGCAGGACCGCGAGGTGCTGCGCATCACCGAAGCCAACTGCCGGCTGGGCGTGACCGACAGCGGTGCGGCGGTGGACATCAACTCGCCGACCTGCGTCGATGCGCTGGCCCGTGTCATCCGGGACGCCGACGGTACCATCACCAGCGTCCACTTCGCGCCGATCAACATCGCCCGCGAGGAGACCTCGGGCGTGGACGTGACCGCCAACTACCGCCTGCCGACCACCCGCATCGGCAACTTCAACCTCAGCGGCAGCTACACCTGGGCACGCAACCACACCCGCCAGCAGTATCCCGGCGACCCGACCGAGGACATGCTGGCCGTCACCTTCGTCGACACCACCATGCCGCGCGTGAAGTCCAACCTGGGCGTGAGCTGGGACCGTGACCAGTGGGGTGCCAGCCTGTTCGGCAACTACCTGGGCCGCGTCGCCAACTACGACAACGACGCGTGGACCGAGGCCACCTGGCGCTTCAACGCCGCGGCGCGGTATGACATCACCGACCACCTGCGGGTGTCGCTGACGGTCAACAACCTGTTCGACAAGATGCCGCCGAAGGATGCCACCTGGGCTGCCTATCCGTACTACAACACCTCGTGGTTCGACACCATCGGCCGCAGCTACTTCGTGCAGGTGACCTGGAAGCTGGGCGGCAAACCGCTGTGATCATCGATTGACTGCCGTACCCGAAGCCCGCCGCAAGGCGGGCTTCGTTTTTTCGCCATCCAGCGGCGCCTCCAGTTCTCGGATGGCAATTTAGGAATCCACTGATGTGCGCGTCAGTGGCCGCTCCCTAGCATGCAGCGATGCACCGCCTTCTTCCCCGGCGTCATGCCATGGACGCCCCCGTGGTCGCCGCCAGCGTCCTGCTGCGCGCACTCTCGCTGTGTGTGCTGTTGTGCCTGCTCGGAACCGCCGTCTTCTACCTGTTGGGCCAGCTGGACGAAGCAGTGTCGCAGCACCGTCGCGACATGAACGCCCGCGCCTACCGCACCCAGCTCTACTTCGACCAACGCGAAGCGCTGCTGAACTACCTGGCCGATTCGGTCGTGCAGGTGCCCTTGCGGGAGGACACTCCCCTCCCGGTGATCGAAGGCGCGGTCCGGCACCTGCCGCTGGGCCAGGTTGGCAGCCGCCAGCAGTTGCAACTGCTGCTGCCCGCACCGGCCGAGCGCACCCTGCGGGAACTGGGGGTGCGGCTGATCCACGTGGGCCCGGGCACTGATGCCTCCGGGCACTGGCTCTCCCCGATCAACACCGAAACCGCAGGCGTCCCCATCGGCGTGGATGCAACCCTCCTGCGCCTGCATGCCGCGCCCGGGCAGAGCCCCCCGCAGGTGCAATGGCTGGCCTCGCCGCAGGCACCGGGCACGATCCACCTCTATCGCGCCATCGATGATGCCACCGTACCGCAGCACTGGCTGGTACTGGCCCTGGATGCCGCAGCATCCGCCGCCGTCGTTGGTTGCGGCACCACCAGCGCCTGCGCGCTACTCGATGCCAGTGGACAGCCGGTGCCTCCCACAAACCCTGGCAAGGGAGCGCCGCCCTCGCCAGGGTTGCGCGAACTGCAGGGTGATCGCTTCGGCTTCGCCTGGCTGCACGGGCTGACATTGCTGAAGGGGATCGGCCGGGACGACTGGCGATTGGTCCAGCATGTCCGCCCCGCGCGGCTGCTGAAGGACATCGGCATGCCCCTGGCGGTGACCCTGCTGCTATGCGTGGTGGCGGCCGTCACCCTGCGCGCACTGACGCTGAAGCTCGACCGCCAGATCATCGGCCCGGCACGTGACCAGCACCGGCAGCTGTTGGAGAGTTTCCATTTCGGCAGCACGGTCGTGGAGATGGCGCCGGTCGGCATCTGCGTGCTGCGCTGCCACGATGGCCAGATCATGCTGGAGAACCAACTGGCACGCGACTGGTTGGCGCAGACCATCGCAGCGAGGACTGGAACGCGGCGTGGCGCAGCATCGCCCGCAGCAGCCATGCCTCCACCGCGGCCCGGCAGGCACGCGATTTCACCACGCATGATGGCCGCGAGCTGCAGGTGCTGTACAGCGCCACCCGCTACCACAATGAAGACGTACTGCTGTGCGTGTTCAGCGACATCAGCCGACACCGCCAGATCCAGGCCGCGCTGGCCAATGCAAAGTTGGCGGCCGACAACGCCAGCAAGGCCAAGAGCGCATTCGTGGCGACGATGAGCCATGAGATCCGTACGCCGCTGCACGGCCTGCTTGGCACGCTGGAACTGCTTGCCGGCACCTCGCTGGATCCACGGCAGGCGCGCCTGCTGGAAACCCTGCAACAGTCCTCGGCGGTCCTGCTGCAGCTGATCAGCAACGTACTGGACGTCTCGCGGATCGAATCGGGACAGCTCGGCATCCGTCCGGCACCGTTCTGCCCGCTGGACCTTGCCGAGACGACGCTGCGCAGCTATGCCGATGCAGCGCTGCGCAAGCAGCTGCAGATCATGGTTTGCACCGACCCGACCCTGCCGATGCATGTCACCGGCGACGCCGATCGCATCCGCCAGATCCTGGGCAACCTGCTGAGCAACGCGATCAAGTTCACCGACAGCGGGCGGATCGTGATGCGGGTCTGGCCCGAACAGGACGAGACCGGCATGCAGCGCATCTGCTGGCAGGTCACCGACACCGGCGTGGGCATTCCCGTAGCGGCCCAAGCACGCTTGTTCAAGCCGTTCCAGCAGGTCGAAGGCCAGCACCGCGCGGAGGGCAGCGGGCTGGGGCTGTCGATCAGTCGCCATCTGGTCGAACAGATGCATGGCGAGCTGCAGCTGGTCAGTGCATCCGGATTGGGCAGCAGCTTCACCATCCGCCTACCACTACCCTCCGCCGCGGAAGATGATGGGAACACGCCGCGCCTGCTCGCCGAACCGGTGGTGTATGTGCGCTGCCCGGTGCTGGAGCTGACCGAGAGCGCCTGCCAATGGCTGCAACGCTGGGGCGCCACGGCACGACCATGGCCGGGCTTGATGCAGGCCATCGAACCGGGCGCCATCCTGGTGGACAGCGATCCCGGCGGCGCGGCGCCCTTGTCCTGGTCCGGCCCGCGCGTGATCACCACGCCCGATGCCGGCGACCAGCCCATCGCTCATCCGGCGCGGCCGGACGAACGCATCGTCAGCCTCTTCAGCATCCGCGCCATCGCCGCCGGCGTGGCACAACTGCAGCAGGGGGTGCTGTTGCCTGCGCCCCCCGCTGCTCCCCGTCATGGACATGCCCTCGGGTTGCAGGTGCTGGTGGTCGAGGACAACCCTATCAATCGCCTGCTGCTCCAGGAGCAGCTCGAAGCGCTCGGCTGCCAGCCGACCCTGGCCGCCGATGGCTGCGAGGCATTGGCCTGCTGCCGCGCACGCGACTTCGACGTGATCCTGAGCGACATCAACATGCCGCGGATCGACGGCTACGCATTGGCGCGTCGGCTGCGCGCGGTCGGCATCTCGACGCCGATCATCGGCGCCACAGCCAACGCCGCGCCCGAAATCCGTGCGCTATGCCGCGAGGCTGGCATGGACGACTGCCTGTTCAAGCCCATCACCCTGCAGGCGCTGCAGGCCCAGTTGGCGACGCTCGGTCTGTCCCCCCATCAGGCATTGGAGGAACCCGCCCTCGCCCCTGTCGCTGCCCCTTCCACCACGACGGATGCGTTGCAGGTGCCAGCGGACGTACTGCAGGTGTTCATAGACACGATGCGTTCGGACATCAGCCACCTGGGTGTAGCAATGGCCGATGCCGAACGCCCACTGGCCTCGCAGCTGCTGCACCGGATCCGTGGCGCGCTGGTCGTTGTTTCGGCCACTGGCCTGGCCGATGCCGCCCAGCTCGCCGAGCGGCAGGTGGCCGGCTCCGCCCCTTGGGCGGAGGCCATCGATGCAACCAACACATTCGTCTTCCGGCTGGAGGGCGCACTGCGCCAACTGGAGACGGCCGGCCCGGTAGCGTCGCGACTTGCGCCGATGCCCGCAGCAGGGACGGAGGAGGCTGATGCACGCAACCGTAGTGATCGCTGACGATCACCCGATCGTCCTAGCCGGCATCCGCCACGCCATCGAGCGCGACCCCCGGCTGGAAGTGGTCGGCCAGGCGCAGGACCCCTCCTCGCTGGTGGCGCTGATGCATGCGCATGCCCCGGACATCGTCATCACCGACTACAACATGCCGGGTAACGACGCACTGGGCGATGGCATCAAGCTGGTCTCCTATCTGCTGCGGCATTTCCCGCACAGCCGCCTGCTGGTGCTGACCATGGTGTCCAACCCGTCGATCATCGCTGCGATGTATCGCGCCGGTGCCGGTGGTGTGGTGCGGAAAAGCGGTGACTCCGCCGAACTGGGGCTCGCGCTGTCCGCGCTGCTGGCACGCCGCATCTACCGACCGGTGGAGCAGACATGGGCTGACCGCGCCGCGGTATCCATGACGCCTGCCGCGCGGTTGTCGCCACGCGAGTTCGAAGTGCTGCGCCTGTTCGCCAACGGCCGCTCGGTGGGGGATATCGCGCGCCTGCTCAGCCGCAGCATCAAGACGGTCAGCACGCAGAAGGTCAGCGCCATGCGCAAGCTGGGCACACGCACCGACCAGGAACTGATCTCGTTCTGCCTGGCGTCGGATCTGTTCCGGTGATCGCAGTCTGCGTTGTCGCGTACCAGGCGGGAACCTGCCGCTGATCACGGCGTGGACGCTGCATTGCCGGGGGAAACCGTGGTGCGCATGCAGTTTTCCACATGGCATGTGGAGAGTGATGGGAGAAGCGTGTGGATAACCGCGTGCAGCCCCTGCGCTGCAAGGGTTTCGAAAGCGTGATCATATTTTCGCCAGCGTGCAATCCCGGCACCGGCAGCGAGCGCCTCGTCCCCCGCCCTCCCCTTGGTTTCGCCAGAGGGAGGGGATGGATGCCAGCACTCGGACGGTTTTCCACACCCCATGTGGAAAGCGATGGGAGAAGCATGTGGATAAGTGCTTGCAGCCCTTGCGCGACAAGGCGCTTCAACCACTGGTCAATAATTCACCACATCGCACGTATGCACCATCGGGCAGAAACAACAAGGCCCCGCGGTGCGGGGCCTTGTGATGCGGCAACGTCCGCGAATCAGACGTTGAAGCGGAA
This sequence comes from Stenotrophomonas sp. ATCM1_4, assembly GCF_004348115.1. Classification (GTDB taxonomy): domain Bacteria; phylum Pseudomonadota; class Gammaproteobacteria; order Xanthomonadales; family Xanthomonadaceae; genus Stenotrophomonas; species Stenotrophomonas capsici. The sequence goes on from NZ_QPFB01000001.1 coordinate 2,754,215, forward strand.
ATGCAGGATGTCGCCTTCCTGCACGCGGTACTCCTTGCCTTCCAGACGCAGGCGGCCGGCTTCCTTGGCACCGGCTTCGCCGCGGTACTTGATGAAGTCGGCGTAGGAAATGGTTTCCGCGCGGATGAAGCCCTTCTCGAAGTCGGTGTGGATCACCGCGGCGGCCTGCGGCGCGGTGGCCCCCTTGCGCACGGTCCAGGCGCGGACTTCCTTCACGCCAGCGGTGAAGTAGGTCTGCAGGCCCAGCAGGTTGTAGGCGGCACGGATCACGCGATTCAGGCCCGGCTCTTCCAGGCCCAGGTCGGCCAGGAAGGTGTCACGGTCTTCGTCGTCCAGCTGCGACAGCTCTTCCTCGATGGCCGCCGACACCGGCACCACTTCGGCACCTTCGGTGGCGGCACGCGCACGCACGGCCTCCAGGTGCGGGTTGTTGTCGAAGCCATCCTCCAGCACGTTGGCGATATACATCACCGGCTTGAGGGTGAGCAGGAACAGGTCGCGCACCAGCGCCTTTTCTTCATCGTCCAAGCCGACGCTGCGGCCGGACTTGCCGTCGGACAGCGCCGCCTGCAGCTTGGCCAGCACCGGCTTGCGCGCGGTCGCTTCCTTGTCGCCGCCCTTGGCGGCACGCTCGGCGCGGTTGAGCGCCTTCTCGACGCTGTCCAGGTCGGCCAGCGCCAGTTCCAGGTCGATGGTGTCGATGTCGGCGATCGGATCGACGCGGCCGGCGACGTGGATGATGTCGGTGTGTTCGAAGCAACGCACCACGTGGGTGATCGCGTCCACTTCGCGGATGTGGGCCAGGAACTTGTTGCCCAGGCCTTCACCGCTGGCGGCACCGGCCACCAGGCCGGCGATGTCGACGAACTCAACCGCGGTCGGCACGACCTTCTGCGGGTTGATGATGCCGGCCAGTTCGTTCAGACGCTGATCCGGTACCGGCACGATGCCGACGTTCGGTTCGATCGTGCAGAACGGGAAATTGGCCGCGGCGATGCCCGCCTTGGTCAGTGCATTGAACAGGGTCGACTTGCCGACGTTGGGCAGACCGACGATGCCGCATTTGATACCCATGCTAACTCCACGATTCGAGATTCCGGCTTGCGCTCTCCCGCGGGCCATCGCCCGGGAAAACGCAAGCCGCAATCATGGCCGGGCGGTGTGCAACCGCTTCATGGCCTCATTGAAATCCCCTGCCACCGCCAACGGCATCACGTCGATGGCCGCATCGATGGCCTGGTCCATCAGCACCGCATCCTGCGGCGACGGGCGGTTCAACACCCAGCCCACCACGCGGTCCTTGTGGCCGGGATGGCCGATGCCCAGACGCAGGCGATGGAACTTGCCGTGACCGAGCAGGCGAATGGTGTCACGCAGGCCGTTCTGGCCACCGTGGCCACCATCGAACTTGAGCCGTGCCACGCCGGGCGGCATGTCCAGTTCATCGTGCGCGACCAGGGTCTGTTCGGGCTCGATCTTCCAGAAGCGCTGTGCGGCGGTGATCGACTTGCCGGAAAGATTCATGAACGTCGACGGCTTGAGCAGCCAGACCGACTGGCCACCGATCTCGACCTTGGCCACTTCGCCGAACAACTTGCTTTCCAGCGTCCAGCGCGCGCCCTGCCGCTGTGCCAGGGCCTCTACGAAATGAAACCCGGCATTGTGCCGGGTCCGGGCGTGCTCGGGGCCGGGGTTACCCAGGCCGACGATCAATCGCAATCCAGTCATCTGTACGAATCATCTGCCTGGCCCGCCCCGAAGGGCGGACCGGGCATTGCCGATTACTCGGCCGATGCTTCTTCAGCGCCGGCGGTCTTGGCGATGACCACGGCGTCGTCGTGGTTCTTGCCCAGCTTCAGCGCCGGGATTTCCACGCCGGCCGGCAGCTTCAGGCCCGACAGGTAGATGATGTCGCCAGCCTTCAGCTCGCCCAGGTCGACTTCGATCGACTGCGGCAGGTCCTTCGGCAGGCAGGCGATGTTCACTTCCTTCAGTTCGTGGGTGACCAGCACGTCGGCGGACTTGCCGGCCGGCGAGGTGTCTTCGTTGATGAAGGTCAGCGGCACCGAAGCGTGCAGCACTTCGTTGTCGTTCACGCGCTGGAAGTCCAGGTGCATGACCAGCTGCTTGTACGGGTGACGCTGCATGTCACGCAGCAGCACCTTGTGGATGGTGCCGTCGAGGTTCAGGTCGATGATCGACGAGTAGAACCAATCGTTGAACTGGGCCAGCCAGATTTCGTTGTGGTTGAACTGAACCTTCACCGGCTCGCGATCACCACCGTAAACGATGCCCGGCACCACGCCAGCGTGACGCAGGCGGCGGCTCGCACCCTGACCTTGCACGTCACGACGGGCGACCTTGATTTCGTGAGACTTTGCCATTGTTGACTACTCTAGGTTGATGCACCGCCTCGCGGCGCTGCGTAAAGACTCTTCCGCGACCAGAAGAGTCTGTTGTGATCCCCGGCGGATGCCAGGGACCGGAAAATCAATCCACGTACATCGAGCTGACCGACTCACCGAAGGCGATGCGGCGCATCGTCTCGGCCAACATCTCGGCCACGCTGATCTGGCGGATCTTGGGACAGACGCGGGCCACTTCGGACAGCGGGATCGTGTCGGTCACCACCAGCTCGTCGAGCTGGGAGTTGTTCAGGTTGTCCACCGCCGGGCCGGAGAGCACGGCGTGGGTGCAGTACGCGGCGACCTTCAGCGCGCCACGCGCCTTGAGGGCGGCAGCGGCGGCGCACAGGGTGCCGGCGGTGTCGACGATGTCGTCGACCATCACGCAGGTCTTGCCCTCGACGTCACCGATGATGTTCATCACGGTGGCGACGTTGGCACGCGGACGGCGCTTGTCGATGATGGCCAGGTCGGCATCATCCAGGCGCTTTGCCACGGCGCGGGCGCGTACCACGCCGCCGACGTCCGGGCTGACCACGATCAGGTTGTCGGTGCCGTAGGCGCGCCAGATGTCGGCGAGCAGCAGCGGCGAGGCGTACACGTTGTCCACGGGCATGTCGAAGAAGCCCTGGATCTGGTCGGCGTGCAGGTCGACCGTGAGGATCTGGTCGGTGTTCACGGCCGAGAACATCTTGGCGGCGACCTTGGCGGTGATCGGCACGCGCGAGGAACGCATGCGGCGATCCTGGCGGGCGTAGCCGAAGTACGGAACCACCGCGGTGACGGAGGCGGCGCTCGCGCGCTTGAGCGCGTCGATGATCACCAGCAGTTCCATCAGGTTTTCCGCGCTCGGCGCGCTGGTCGGCTGCACCACGAACACGTCCTGCTTGCGGACGTTTTCCTGGATCTCGACCTGTACTTCACCGTCGGAGAACTTCGACACCAGGGCCTTGCCCGGGCGGACCCCCAGCTCCTTGCAGATGCTTTGCGCAAGGCGCTTGTTGGCATTGCCGGAAAAGACCAGCAGGTTCGGGGAGTCTTGCATGACAGCTCTCTCGGGCGGGGGACGAGTAGCGGAAGGATCGGCGGGTTACTGCAGAGATGATGCGTGTTCCGGGGCGCGCACATCCGTTGCGCTTACAACCACAGGGAAAGGAATGGCAGGGGCGGTAGGATTCGAACCTACGAATGCCAGGATCAAAACCTGGTGCCTTGGGCCTCTTGGCGACGCCCCTGCATCAAACTATTCCCGTCGTCTCCAGCGCATCGAGCAGTGGCGAGTGGTCAACACCCGCGGCCACCCAAGCCCGCAGTTCCTTCGGCAACTCCGCCAATGCCTGCTCTGCGGCAGCGCGCGTGGCGAACTCGACGAAACAACCGCTTCCCGACCCCGTGAGCCGTGCCCGACCGATACCTGACAGGGCCTGGAACGCCGCCTCGATGGCAGGTTCCCGACGCCGCAGCACCGGCTCGAACGCATTCCCGAGGACGGTCCCGGAAGCGAAGTCCGCTATTTTCACGGGCGCGGCATCCCGCGTCAAATCCGGCGAACGGAAAAGTTCAGCCGTGGGCACGTGAACCCCCGGATCGGCCAGCACGTACCAGGCCTGCGGCAGCCGGATCGGCAGCAGCTCCTCGCCCACGCCCTCGGCCCAGGCGCTGCGGCCGCGCACGAACACGGGTACGTCGGCACCCAGCGCCAGACCGAGGGTGGCCAGCGCATCCTCGTCCAGCCCCGTGCCCCACAGCGCATTCAGGGCGACCAGGACCGTGGCGGCATCGGATGAGCCACCGCCGAACCCACCGCCCGCAGGAATGCGCTTTTCAACGCGGATATCGACACCTTTTGCGCAATTGGCGGCACTTTTAAGCGCGAGCGCCGCGCGCACCACCAGATCATCGGCCTCGGCCACACCCGGTACCGAGGGCCCCTCGCGGTGAACCTGACCATCTTCACGCACGCGCAGGCCGATGCGGTCACCCCAGTCCAGCAGCCGGAACACGGTCTGCAGCACGTGGTAACCGTCGGGGCGGCGCCCGGTGATGTGAAGAAACAGGTTCAGCTTAGCCGGGGCCGGCCAGAACGACCAGCCTGCGGCATCGGGACGAAGGCTCATGGTGCGCCGATGCTCCATTCATCGACGATCAGGCGCACCTTGGCGTCGCCATTGACCGCTTCGATGCGGCGCGGCAGTGCAGGCCGGCCGGCTTCTGCCGGGTACCAGTCCAGGTAGTCGACCTGCCAGCCCTGTTGCCGCAGCACGCGCGGACGCCCTTCGGCATCGAACCCCAGGTGTTCCGGGGCGATGGCCCCTTGTGCAGGCAGACCACGCACCCATTCCGGCAACTGCTCGACCGGGATCTCCCAGCCGGTCGCCTCGGCCAGCACCTGGCCGGCGTCGTCACCACTGCGCGGACCACCGTCCAGCCCTTCCAGGCGGGCCGGCTGCCCGTCACCGCCGCTCAGCTGCCAGCTCTGCCGGGTCACCGGCGCGGCGAGGCTGATCTGGTAACCGCCCCCCTGCTGCTGCCAGTCGATCCGACCATTGCCGCCATTACGGCCCTTGCTGATCGCCACGCGCCCCTGGAACGCCCAGGCCGGCTGCGCGCGCAGCGCATCGCGCCGGGCCTGCTCGGCGGCCTGTGCCTGCGCCGACACCTCGGCCACTTCCAGCGTGACCGGCGATGCCTGCCGCGTTGAAACCGAGCCACAGGCGCTGAGCACCCCGACCATCACCAGCACCCACGGCGCCCGCCACGTCATCTGATTCATACACCCAGTTTCTCGATCGCGCGCAGCAACGCGCGGTTGTCCGGATCCAGTTTGCGGGCCTCGTCGAAGAAGCGCCGCGCCTCTTCCTTCTGCCCCGTCACCCACAGCACTTCACCCACGTGCGCGGCCACTTCCGGATCCTTGGTCAGGCTCCAGGCGCGGCGCAGCTGCACCAGGGCCTCTTCGTTGCGTCCCAGCCGGTACAGCACCCAGCCATAGCTGTCGATGATGGCCGAGTTGTCCGGCTCGGCGACGCGCGCACGCTCGATCAGCTCCAGCGCCTCCTGATAGCGATGGGTGCGATCGGCCAGGGTGTAGCCCAGTGCATTGAGCGCAGCCACGCTTTCCGGCTCGGCGACCAGGATCTTGCGCAGGTCCGCCTCGGCACGCGGCACGTCGTCCTTGCGCTCCCAGGCCAATGCACGCGCATACAGCAGCGCGCTGTCGTCCGGGTAGGCGGACAGGCCGCGGGTCAGCACGTCCACCTCGGCGGCGCTGTCGCCGTCACGCTGCTGCAGGTCCGATTCGAGCAGGTAGGCGTCCCGGCGAACGTCATCGTCGACGGAAGCATCACCCTGCACCTCATGCACTTCCTTGAAGGCCTGGGCCTTCTCGCCCATCAGGTGCAGCGCGTTGACCGCGCGCAGCTGCGCCTCGCCACGCTGGTCGCCGCCGGGCACGCCGTGGTACCAGTCCACCGCCTCCTGGTACCGCTTGAGGTACTCGGCGATCTTGCCCAGCAGCAGGCGCTGCTCCGGGTCCGGCTTGCTGGCCTTGGCCGAGATGTCCTCGTACAGCGCGAGCAGCGCGGCATCGTCCTTCTGCTTGGCCATCAACGAGGCACGCATGCCCCAGCTGTGCAGGTCCTGATCGCCCTGCGCCAGCACCTGTTCGGCGGCCTTGGGCTCGCCGAGCGCGTCGTAGGCGATGGCCAGCGCATTGCGCAGCTCGACGTCGGCCGCGGCCTTGGGCTCGATGTCCTTGAGCAGCGCCAGCGCCTCCTCCTTCTTGCCCGCCTGGTTCAACTGCGTGGCGTGCAGCAGCACCACCCGCGGTTCCTCGGGGAAACGCCTGACCACTTCACCCACCATCCGCTGGGCCAGCTCCGGGCGCTCCATGCGCAGCGCCAGGCGGCCGAACTCCTGCCAGGCCTCCAGGTCCTCGGGAATCGCATTGGCATCGATCAGCATGCCCAGTACCTGCGCCGGCACCGCCGGGTCACGCCCACCGGTGGCCAGCGCCAGCAGGGCGTTGCGCCAGGCGTTCGGCTCGGGGGAACGCAGCACCACCAGCAGTTCCTTGCGCGCGGTTTCGACATCGCCCTTGCGCATGGCCAGCGAGGCCCGGGTGGCACGTACCGCGATCGCGCCCGGATCACGCTGCGCCCACAGCGCCAGCGCCTGGGTGGCGCGCTCGTCGTCACCGGCCAGCATGGCGATGCGGGTGGCCCGTTCAGCCAGCCCCACGTCGCCGCGCGCCTCCTGCGCGGCCTGCAGGTACCAGCGGGCGGCATCGGGCAACTTGCCGGCCTGCAAGGAAAATTCACCGGCAAGGACCGGTGTCAGCGGCGGCGCGGCTTCGGCCGCCGGCCGCGTCTGGGCGGCCTTGGCCGGGGCCGCCGACAGCGGGAAAACCGGCAGGGAAAGCAACAGAACGGTGCATATGCGATGGAATACGGGCATCTGGCGCAACCGGGCCGTAAAATGGCGGCCTTCAACAGCCAGCAGCTTATCGCAAGCAACTGAACAGATGACCCTCTGGGTGCTCGGACTGAATCACCACACTGCGCCGGTGGAACTGCGCGAACGCGCCGCCTTCGGTGGCGACGTGCTGCCGCGCGCGATGGATTCACTGCGCCAGAGCCCGCAGCTGTCCGAGGCGGTCCTGCTGTCCACCTGCAACCGCACCGAGCTGTACGCGGTGGCCGAGGATGGCCAGGCCCTGCAGCAGTGGCTGGAGCAGCATGCCGGCGACCTGCAGGGCTACCTGTACCAGCACGCCGACGGCGAAGCGGTGCGCCACCTGTTCCGCGTCGCCACCGGGTTGGACTCGATGGTGCTCGGCGAGCCGCAGATCCTGGGCCAGGTGAAGGACGCCTGGTCGCTGGCCCACGACAGCGGCGCCATCGGCCACCAGCTGGACAAGCTGTTCCAGCAGACCTTCTCCGTGGCCAAGCGCGCACGCACCGATACCCGCGTGGGCGCCAACCCCATCTCGGTGGCTTCCACCGCGGTACGGCTGGCGCAGGACTCGTTCGCACGCATGGACGAATCCACCGTGCTGCTGGTCGGCGCCGGCGAGACCATCGAACTGGCCGCCAAGCACCTGGGCGAAGCCCGGGTGAAGCGCCTGCTGATCGCCAACCGCACCCTGGCCCATGCGCAGGACCTGGCCACCCGCCACGGTGGCGTGGCGTTGCCGCTGACCGAGCTGGAACGCCACCTGGGCGAGGCGGACGTGGTGTTCTCCGCCACCGCCGCGCGCGAGCCGGTGATCCTGCACCGCCAGGTCGCCAGCGCCCTGCGCAGCCGCAAGCACAAGCCGATGCTGTTGTTCGACCTGGCGGTGCCACGCGACATCGAGGCCGAGGTGGGCACGCTGTCCGACGCCTACCTGTACACGGTCGATGACATGGAGCGTGCCGTCGAGGAAAACCGCCGCAGCCGCCGCGAGGCCGCTGCCGAGGCCGAGGCGATCATCGACCTGCAGGTCTCGCGCTACCAGGACAACCTGCGCGCGGCCAGCCTGCAGGCCCCGATGCGCCAGCTGCGTGCCTTCGGCGAGGCCACCCGCGCCGAACTGCTGGCCAAGGCCCGGCAGCAGCTGGCCCATGGCAAAGAGGCCGATGAAGTCCTGGAGCAACTGGCGCACGGCCTGACCAACCGCCTGCTGCACCCGCCCACCGCGGCGCTTCGCCAGGCCGCGCTGGAAGGCGATACTGACCTTACCCGCGCCGCCGAGCGCCTGTTCCCGGCCACGCCCGGGTACCACCACCCCGTAGCGAGAACCGATGACGCCGACCCTGCGCCGTAAGTTGCTGGCCCTGGCCGAGCGCCGTGAAGAACTGGAACGTCTGCTGGCCGACCCTTCCGTGGTCGCCGACAACGAACGCTTCCGCAATTTCTCCCGCGAGTTCGCACAACTGGAGCCGGTGGCCAACGCGCTGGCCGAGGAGTCGCGCGCCAAGGCCGACCTGGCCTCGGCCGAGGCCATGCGCGGCGACCCGGATCTGCGCGAGCTGGCTGAAGAGGAAATCAGCGCTGCCCAGCAGCGCCTGCAAGCCCTGGACGAGGAACTGGCGCTGCTGCTGGTGCCGCGCGACCCACGCGATGAAGGCAACCTGTTCCTGGAAGTGCGCGCCGGCACCGGTGGCGACGAGGCGGCGATCTTCGCCGGCGACCTGTTCCGCATGTACGCCCGCTACGCCGAGCGGCAGGGCTGGAAGGTGGAGATCGAGTCGGACAACCCCGGTGAGCATGGTGGCTACAAGGAAGTGGTGGCACGCGTGGTCGGCCGCGGCGCCTACTCGCGGCTGAAGTTCGAATCCGGCACGCACCGCGTGCAGCGCGTGCCCGCCACCGAATCGCAGGGGCGCATCCATACCTCGGCGGCGACGGTGGCGATCATCCCCGAAGCCGATGACGTGGAAGACATCACCCTCAACCCGGCCGACCTGAAGGTGGACACGTTCCGCTCCTCGGGCGCCGGCGGCCAGCACGTCAACAAGACCGAATCGGCGATCCGCATCACCCACGTCCCGAGCGGCGTGGTGGTCGAATGCCAGACCGAGCGCAGCCAGCACGCCAACCGCGACAAGGCGATGAAGCGACTGAAGGCGCAGTTGCTGGACGCCGAGCGCAGCAAGCAGGCCGCGGCGCAGGCGGAAAGCCGACGCCTGCAGGTCGGCAGCGGGGACCGCAGCCAGCGCATCCGCACCTACAACTTCCCGCAGGGCCGCATCACCGACCACCGCGTGGAAGGGCTGACGCTGTACGACCTGCCCAACATCATCGAAGGCGAGTTGGATGCGTTGGTGAGCCGCCTGCAGCACGAGCACCAGGTGGACGAGCTGGCGCGGTTGGCCGAAGGCAGCTGAGGCCTTGTTCTACGGCCTCGCGTGAGGCTGCGGGGAAGGCTCCGAAGCAAACGCGGAACCCCCCTCCCCAACCCTCCCCTTCGCTACGCGAAAGGGAGGGGGCCGACGCGTCGACTGCCGGCCGGCTTCCCGCTGTTGCTGTTGCCCTGCCCTCTCCCGCACGCGGGATGGCTGGGGCGAGGGCAGCCTTTGCTTCGAAGCCTCCTTCACTGCGCCAAACGATGGAGATCGAACAGCAACGCGCGGGTGACCTCTTTCTTGCATGGCCCGGGCGACCCAAGCAAAAACCACGCAGGCACGGCAGAATCCCCTGCAGTACCGTCCGTCGCCGTTGATCCCATGTCCCACGCTTCCAGCGAACGCGCGCAACTGCGCGCCGCCGTCACCCGCCAACCCGCGGACTTCATTGCCTGGGTCATGCTGGCCGATGCCGAACTCGGTGCCGGTGACATCCAGGCCGGCGAGCAGGCCGCGCAACGTGCCCTGCGCCTGCGACCGGACCACCCCGAAGCCCTCGCCCGCCTCGGCCGTGTGCGCTGGATGCAGCACCAGCATCAACAGGCGGCCGAACTGCTGCAGCGCGCCTGCCAGCTCGCCCCGCACCATCCGGGCATGGCGCTGTGGCTGGGCCACGTCCTTGAGGATGCCAACCAGCCGGAGGCTGCCGCCGAGGCGTATCGGCGCGCACACGCGCTCGCCCCCGACGAGCCCTACATGGCGGCACAGTTGTTGAACTGGCAACGCCGCCTGTGTGATTGGCGCAACCTCGATGCGCTGTCACGCCAGGTGCGTGATGCGGTCGCACACGGCAACCCCGCCGTCGAGCCATTCGCCTTCCTCAGCGAGGACGCCAGCCCCGCCGAACAGCTGGCCTGCGCGCGCCAACGCGCACAGGTGCTGGCGCAATCCGTTCCGCGCCTGCCGCCACGCCCGCTGCGCAGCCACGGCCCGTTGCAGGTGGGCTTTCTTTCCAATGGCTTCGGCGCGCATCCCACCGGCCTGCTGACGGTGGCGCTGTTCGAACAGCTGCGCCGGCAATCGCAGCTGCAGGTGCAACTGTTTGCCCTCAACGCCGATGACAGCAGCCCGATCCGGCGACGCCTGCAGGCCGCCGCGCACGTGCTGCATGCGCTTGCAGGCCAACCGCATGCCGCCATCGCGCAGCAGATCCGCGCGGCCGGCATCGACATCCTGTTCGACCTGCGCGGCTGGGGCGGTGGCGGCACCCCGGAAGTACTGGCAATGCGGCCGGCGCCAATGCAGGTCAACTGGCTGGCCTACCCCGGCAGCTCCGGCGCGCCGTGGATCGACTACCTGCTGGCCGACGGATTCGTCGTGCCGCATGCGGCCGAAGCGGGCTTCAGCGAGAAGGTGCTGCGCCTGCCGCGCGCCTTCCAGCCCTCGGACAACACCCGCAAGGTGGAGCCCACGCCGACGCGTGCCGAGTGCGGGTTGCCCGCACAGGGCGTGGTGTTCTGCTGCTTCAACAACAGCTACAAGCTCAATCCGCGCAGCGTCGCCCGGTTGTTGCAGGTGCTGGCCGGCGTGCCCGGCAGCGTGCTGTGGTTGCTGTCCGGCCCCGGCCAGGCCGATCAGCGCCTGCGCCAGGTAGCCCGCCAGCAGGGCATTGATCCGGAACGGCTGGTGTTCATGCCCAAGTTGCCGCATCCGCAGTACCTGGCCCGCTACCGCCACGCCAACCTGTTCCTGGACACACACCCCTACAACGCACACACCACGGCCTCCGATGCACTGTGGGCCGGCTGCCCGGTGCTGACCACGCCCGGGCAGACCTTCGCCGCGCGGGTGGCCGGCAGCCTCAACCATCACCTCGGGCTGGACGCGATGAACGTCGCCGATGACGCCACCTTCGTCGCCACCGCCATCGCGCTGGGCAATGACCCGGACGCACTGCAGGCAGTGCGCGGGCAGCTGGCGATCGCCCGCGAGCAATCCGGCCTGTTCGACATGGCCGCGTTTGCCGAGGACTTCACCGCCCTGCTGCACGGCCTGGCCCGTGGGCATGGCTGGCGGGGCGATGACGCCGGCTGACACAGGGCTGCGCTAGTCTCGGCATTCCAGACCGGGAGCCATCATGGGCAAGCTCAAGCGCAAGGAATACGAACAGCTGCTGGAACCGATGCAGCTGGAACTGGCGAACATGGCTCGCTGGGCCCAGCATTGCGGGCAGCGCATCCTGGTGCTGTTCGAGGGCCGCGACACCGCCGGCAAGGGCGGCGTCATCCAGGACGTGGCCAAGCACCTGAACCCACGGCAATGCCGCGTGGTCGCCCTGCCCAAGCCCACCGAGCGCGAGGACACGCAGTGGTACTTCCAGCGCCACGTCGCGCACCTGCCGGCCGCCGGCGAGATCGTGCTGATGGACCGTAGCTGGTACAACCGCGCCGGCGTGGAAAAGGTGATGGGCTATTGCACCCAGGCCCAGTACCACGCCTTCCTGCAGCAGACGCCGGTGTTCGAGAAGCTGCTGGTGGACGACGGCATCCTGCTGTTCAAGTACTGGCTGTGCGTGGACCAGGTCCAGCAGGAAAAACGTTTCGCCGAGCGCCGCGAGGATCCGCTCAAGGGCTGGAAGCTCTCGCCGGTGGACTTGAAGTCACGGCTTGCCTATGCCGACTACACCACGGCACGCGAAGCCATGCTGCAGGCCACCCACACCGCCCACGCGCCGTGGACGCTGGTGGACTTCAACGACCAGAAGCATGGCCGCCTGACCCTGATCCGCGACCTGCTCGACCGGCTGCCCGACACCCGCGTCGACGAGCCGCTGGTCGCGCTGCCGCCGCTGCCGGGCAAGCCGAAGAAGGAAAAGTACGGCGTGGTGAAACCGATCGCGTCGGTGCCGATCGGCGTCGATTGAGGCCTGCCGGCAACCGCATCGCCCCCACCGTGGCACATGGGCGGGGTTGGGAACCCGGCCTACGTCGGCGCGTTCCGCGCGCCGGGTCAGGCCACCTTGCCGCCGGCCGCGCTGATGGCCTGCTCGATCTCCTGCGCGTTGACCGGGCCAACGAACTGCTTGGCCACCTTTCCGTCCGGTGCGATCAGGTAGGTCATCGGCAGGCCGCGCGGGGTCGCGAAGTCCTTGGGCGGGTCGTAGACATCGAGGATGGCGATGGGATAAGCCACCGGCCGCGCCTTGAGAAAGCCCTGCATCTCGTCCAGCTCGATGTCCTCGTAGGCCAGCCCCACCACCTCGACGTTGCTGCGCATGGCGTGCAATGCCGACAGTTCCGGCATTTCCTGCAGGCACGGCGCACACCACGTCGCCCAGAAATTGACCACCACCCACTTGCCGCGGTGGCTGGCCAGGTCGTAGGTCTTGCCGTCGACGGTGGCGACCTGCAACTGCGGGAACTCGGCGGTCCGCTGCACCGCTTCGACCGGCGCGTTGGCCGGTGCCGCCGGTGCGGCCGGTGCAGGTATCGCCGCCTCCGGCGCGGCGGTGGGCGCCTGCGGCGTGCAGCCGGCCAGCACCAGTGCCAGCACGGCGAACGGAACGAGGGTGCGGTTCATCAGGTTTCTCCGGAAGAGGTATAGATATCGTCGACGCGGCGCTTGAGCAGGGTGCGCAGCGGTACGCGCAGCTCATCCAGCGCGCGGCATGCGGCCTGCCCGAGCAGGTCATCGCGGAATGGCAGGTATTCCTCGGCCACGGGGATGCGCAGCTGCGAGCTTTCGTACAGCTCGGCCAGGCTGAGGCCATCCAGGTCGCGCGCCAGCAGCCACTGCCCGCGCTCGTCGCGGCGCAGCAGGTCGATGCGCTCCATCTGCTCGAGCAGCTGCTGCAGCAGCGAATCGGTCAGCATCGGTTCGAGCAGCAGGATCTGTTCCTCGTCCAGCCCCTTGCCGTCCTGGCGCGCCTCGCGGAACCGACCGATCAGGCGCAGCAGGCCGTACAGCTCGCAGCCCTGCGGCAGGCGCAGGGCGACCGGCTGGTAACGGAAGGCAGCGATCGAGGAGGCCAGCGAGGCCCCCATCAGCACCGATACCCAGCCCAGGTAGATCCACAACAACAGGATCGGCACGAAGGCCACCGTGCCATACAGTTTCTGGTAGGACTGGAAGCTACCCAGGTACAGCCCCATGCCCCACTTCACCAGCTCCAGCATCACCACCGCCAGCAATGCGCCGGGGATGGCATGCCGCCACTTCACCGAGTGGTGCGGCACCACCCGGTAGATCAGCATCACGCACGCCAATTCGATCAGCACCGGCGCCAGGCGCAGGCCCAGGTCGGCCAGCCAACGCCCTTCGTTGGTCCCGAACAGGGGCAGCGACAGCACCTTGGCCGAAACGGCCAACGACGCCGCCGCCAGCAAGGCGCCCAGCGTCAACACCGTCCAGTACACCAGGAAGCGGGTCAACTGCGGGCGCGCCGAAGCCACCCGCCAGATGCGGTTGAAGGTCTGCTCGATGCTGTTGAGGGTGATCAGCAGCGATACCACCAGGGCGATGAAGCCGGCCGCGGTCAGTTGCCCGGCGCTGGCCGAGAACTGGCGCAGGTAGCCTTCGGCGGCGCGCGCGGCCGAGGGCACGAAATTGGAGAACACGTAGTCGCTGAGCGCTTCGCTCCAGCGGTCGAACATGGGGAATGCGGACAGCACGCCGAACACGACGATCGCCAGCGGCACCAGGGCGAACACCGTGGTGTAGGCCAGCGAGCCTGCGGCCTGGAACAGGCGGTCGTCGATGAAGCGGCGCCACAGGAAGCGTGCGAAGGTCGCCGTACGCGCCCGGTCACGCAGCCGCTCCGTCCATAGATTGAGTGAATCCAGAGGTTCCATTGGGGAAGGGTACCCGATGCAAAGCGCGGCCCGCATCGCCGATACTGCGGACTCCTGCGTGATGAATGGATGGTGTGATGGCGGAAATTCTGGTGCTGTACTACAGCCGCGGCGGTTCGGTGGCCCGGCTGGCCCGGCAGATCGCCCGTGGTATCGGCGAGGTGCCGGGCATGAGCGCCCGACTGCGCACGGTGCCGCCGGTGGCCGCCGTCACCCAGACCAGCGCCCCGCCGGTGCCCGAGGACGGCGCGCCCTACGTGGAGATCGCCGACCTGGCCGAATGCGATGGCATCATGCTCGGCAGCCCCACCCGGTTCGGCAACATGGCCGCGCCGGTCAAGCACTTCCTCGATGGCCTGGGCGCGGAATGGGTGAACGGTACGCTGGCCGGCAAGCCGGCGGCGGTGTTCACCTCCACCGCCTCGATGCACGGCGGCCAGGAGTCGACGCTGCTGTCGATGCAGGTGCCACTGCTGCACCACGGCTGCCTGATCGTCGGCATCCCGTTCACCGAACCGGCGCTCAGTCATACCACCACCGGTGGCACGCCCTACGGCGCCAGCCACGTCGCCGGTGCACAGGACGACCCGCAGCCCAGCGATGACGAAGCCCACCTGGCCCGCGTCCTGGGCCGGCGCGTGGCCGACATCGCGCGGCGGTTGGCCGCGCCATGAAGGCGCGGGCGCGCGACGGGGTCCTGGGCCTGGCGCTGCTGGCGCTGGCGGCCCTGTACGGCGTGTGGTTCCGTGCCGACCGTCATCTGGCCGCGGTGCTGCTGGTGTTCGTGGCCCCGCCGCTGCTCCTGCTGGCCGGTGTCATCGCCCGGCGCGCCGGTGCCCGTTTCTGGGCCGGGGTGCTGGCCCTGTTCTGGTTCAGCCATGGCGTGATGAGCGCCTGGGCGCACCGCGAGCTCGCGCTGTACGCCTGGCTGGAGATCGGCCTGTCGCTGCTGGTGATCGGGCTGGTGAGCGTGCCCGGGGTACGTGCGCGGTTCGCGCGGAAGACACCGCGATAGCCGCTGGCACCGGGCCCTGCCCGGGCGGCGGCTTGGATTATCATGCGCAGCATCGCGGCATGGCGCCGCTGGCAGTCACCGCAAGGATTTACCGCAATGATGGAAGAACTCCTGGTCGTCACCACCGGCGGCACCATCGACAAGATCTACTTCGACGACAAGTCCGATTACCAGATCGGCGACCCGCAGATCGGCATGATCCTGCGCGAGCTCGGCGTGACCTTCCGCTTCAACGTGATCCCGATCCTGCGCAAGGACTCGCTGCACATCACCGACGATGACCGCGAGTTGATCCGCGCCACCATCGCCGCCCAGCCCACCCGCCACGTGCTGGTCACCCACGGCACCGATTCGATGGTGGCCACCGGCAAGGTGCTGCAGACCATCGCCGACAAGACCATCGTGATGACCGGCGCACTCAGCCCGGCGCGATTCCGCGGCTCCGATGCCGAGTTCAACATCGGCTGCGCGATCGGTGCGGTGCAGTCGCTGCCGCCCGGCGTCTACATCGCCATGAATGGCCGTATCTGGGACCCGACCAAGGTCCGCAAGAACGTGGACGCGAACCGCTTCGAAGCCGTCTGATGGCCAAGGGCACCCGCGCCACCGCGGCATTGGACAAGGCCGGCATCGCCCATGGGCTGCACGCCTATGATTACTCGGCCGACGTCGACAGCAAGGGCCTGGCGGCGGCGCAGGCGCTGGGCATCGACCCGGCGCGCATGTTCAAGACGTTGATGGCGTGGGTGGACAAGCAACCGGTGATCGCGGTGATCCCCAGCGACCGCCGGCTGTCGCTGAAGAAGCTTGCCGCCTGTTGCGGGGGCAAGCATGCACAGATGATGGACATCCCCGAGGCCGAACGGCGCAGCGGCTACAAGGTGGGCGGCATCAGCCCGTTCGCCCAGCAGCGCCCGGCCGGGGTGGTGTTCGCCCAGGACGCGCGGCTGCACGAGCGCCTGTACATCAATGCCGGACAACGCGGGCTGCTGCTGGACATCGCGCCCGACGCTGCCGTGCGTTTCCTGCAGGCCTCCCTGGTCGATGTCTGCGAAGACTGAGCCCTCGTACCGGCATCGCTGCACGCCCGACGCGTAAAAACGGCCCCGGCGGTGCCGGGGCCATTACCTCATGCGCGTTGAGGACGGCGCCACCGAGGGCGCCGTCGTTGCCGCCGGATCAGAACGTGATCGACCAGCGGTTGATCCTGCCGGTATCACCACTGGCCTTGTCGTTCACCCGCAGCTTCCAGGTGCCGTTGAGGGCTTCGCTGGACAGGTTCACGTTGAAGGTCTGCTTGATGTCGTCGGCGCTGCCGCCGGCGTAGTTGCTCAGCACGTACACGCTGCCGTCCGGCGCCACCAGGTCCACCTTCAGGTCCCCCTTCCAGGTGTGGCTGATGTCCACCGCCACCGGCGTGGAGGCGGGCGCATTGCCGCTGCGCCCGGACACGCTGATCGCGCTTTCCACCGTGGCGTTGTCGACGATGTTCACCGCCGTGGCGTTGCTGTAGGTCTGCGCGCCCCCGGTTCCGCCGCCGGTGCTCCAGCTGGCCTGCAGGGTCACCCCCGAATAGGCCGCGTAGGCGTTGAGCATCACGTGGTAGGTACCAGCCGTGGGCGTGGCGAACGTGCAGCTTTCCGCATTGCCGCTCTTGTACGGCCGGCAATCGTAGGTGGAGGTGGTCGGCTGGCTGCCGGCACGCACGTACAGGTCTGCATCTCCACTGCCACCGGAGCTGGCGATCACCAGGTTGCTGGCACCGGCAGGTACCTGCACGGTGTAGTACTGGCTGCTGCCGGCGGCGCCGGACTGGCCGGTCAACGGCACGCCGTTGCCAAGCACCGTGCCACCCGGGTTCGGCGTGGTCCCGCCATTGACCGCATCCACCACCGCCTTGGCATTGAGGATGCCCGGGCCGATGGACTGCGACGGGGTCGACGGGAACGCGGTCACGTTGGCCTTGATCAGCGCCTCCACCTGGGCCGGCGTCTTCGGCGTGGTGGCCACCGCCTGGATCAGCGCCACCACGCCAGCCACGTGCGGGGTGGCCATCGAGGTGCCGTTGTAGGCCGCGTAGGTTTCCGTGCCCGGCGTGGTGCTGCCGGTGTTGAGCGTGGACAGGATGTTCGAGCCCGGCGCGGCGATGTCGATCAGCGCGCCGTAGTTGGAGAAGCTCGAACGCGCGCCGGTGCTGGTGATCGAGGCCACCGCGATGACGTTGTTGCAGTTGGCCGGCGAGGCATTGGACACGTTGACGTTGTCGTTGCCGGCGGCGATGACCAGGGTGGTGCCACGGCCGACCGCGCTGTTGATCGCGTTCTGGGTGGTGGTGCCGCAGGCACCGGAGCCGCCGAGGCTGAGGTTGATCACCTCGGCCGGGTTGGCATTGGCCGGCACGCCGGACACGGTGCCACCCGAGGCCCAGACGATGGCGTCGGCGATGTCCGAGTCATAGCCGCCGCAGGTGCCGAGCACGCGCACCGGCACGATCTTGGCGCCGTAGGCCACGCCGGCCACGCCCTTGGCATTGTTGGTCACCGCAGCGATGGTGCCGGCGACGTGGGTCCCGTGCCAGCTGGACCCCTGCGCGGCATGGATGCCACCGCACTGGTTCGCGCTGACCCAGTCGCCCGGGTCGCTGGGGTCGCTGTCGCGGCCGTCACCGTCGTTGGAAACGCTGGTGTCGTTGATGAAGTCATAGCCGGGCAGCAGGTTGGCGTTGAGGTCGCTGTGGTTGGTGATGCCGGTGTCGAGCACCGCCACCACCGAGCCGGCCCCGTTGGTCACGTCCCAGGCCTGGTTGGCCTTGATGCCGTAGGTGCCGGAGTAGCCCCACTGCTCGCTGTAGCGCGTGTCATTGGGGGTCAGGCGGACCGTGTTGAGGCGATCGACCTCCACGTATTCCACGTTCGGGTCGGCGGCCAGCTTGCGCATCAGCGTCTCGGCGTCGGCACGGTCAAGCTGGGCATCGGCGCGGATCACGTCCGCCCCCACCGCCAGCCGGCGCAGGTGCTGCACGCCCACGCCCTTGCCGGCACGCACCGGCAGCGCGCGCGCCGCCGCCCCCAGGGTCCTCTGCAGGGCGGCCTCGCCGGCGAGCTGCCGGCTGTCCTGCTTGTACTTGACGATGAAGCGCTGGTGCGTGGGCGCGCTGTCCAAGCCGGCCAGGTGGACATCACCGGCGAAGGCCGGCGTACACAACAACAGGGAGGACAACGACACCGTGCCTGCTACAACCAACCCACGGCCAAGCCTACGGTCTGATTTGCGTGACATTGATGAGCCCTTCTGCAAGAGGATGCCGCGTTGCGCGGCCAAGGTCCTGCCCGGGCTCCAGACATCGGTGGGGAAGCGTGTATTGCCCGGGTAGGACTACCCGAACCAGTCCCCTGTAACCGATCCGTCGGCCGAGAGTAAACGCCGGATAAACCCCTGCCAAGAGGGTTGCAGGCGAAACCATCGCCTCCGCCACTGCCATAAGTCGCTGTTTCACAAAACAAATGCGATGGAGTTCTCAGATCCTGACAATGAAAAACCCGCCCGGGCACGGGGCCCGGGCGGGTTGGGATCGGTCACGCCGTGGCGGATCAGGCCAGGCGCACCAGCCAGCCGTGGCGGTCCGGCAGGCGGCCGTACTGGATGTCGGTCAGTTCCTTGCGCAGCGACATGGTCACCTCGCCGGCCGGGGCGGCCAGGTCACCCACCGAGAAGCCTTCGCCCTTGAGCTGGCCGATCGGGGTGATGACCGCGGCGGTACCGCAGGCGAACACTTCGGTGATCTCGCCGGAGGTCACGCCCTGCTTCCACTCGTCGATGGACACCTTGCGCTCTTCCACGGTCATGCCGCGGTCGCGCGCCAGCTGCAGGATCGACTCGCGGGTGATGCCTTCCAGGATGCTGCCCGACAGCGCCGGGGTGACCAGCGTGTTGGTCTTGCCGTAGACCAGGAACACGTTCATGCCGCCCAGCTCTTCAAGGTACTTGCCCTCGACCGGGTCCAGGAACAGCACCTGGGAGCAGCCCTGCGCCTGCGCCTGCTGTTGCGGCAGCAGCGAGGCAGCGTAGTTGCCACCGCACTTGGCCGCGCCGGTGCCGCCCTTGGCGGCGCGGGCGTAATCGGTGGACAGCCAGATCGCCACCGGCGCCACGCCCTTGGCGAAGTACGGGCCGGCCGGGCTGGCGATCACGTAGTAGGTGGCCTTGTGCGCGCCGCGCACGCCGAGGAAGGCCTCGTCGCCGATCATGAACGGACGGAAGTACAGGCTGGCTTCGTCCGCGTCGGACACCCAGTCCTTGTCGACCGCGGTGATCTGCTTGAGCGACTCGACGAAGATTTCCACCGGCAGTTCCGGCAACGCCAGGCGACGGGCCGAGCGCTGCAGGCGCGCACCGTTGGCTTCCGGACGGAAGGTCCAGATCGAGCCGTCGGCGTGGCGGTAGGCCTTGATGCCTTCGAAGATCTCCTGGCCGTAATGCAGCACGGCAGCGGCCGGGTCCAGCGAGATCGGGCCGTACGGCGTGACCGCCGCATCGTGCCAGCCGGTGTCCTTGTCCCAGCGTACGGCCACCATGTGGTCGGTGAAGTACAGGCCGAAGCCCGGCTTTTCCAGGATCTTGGCGCGCTCTTCTGCGCTGCGCGGATGGTCCGAACGGGTGACGGCAAAACTCGGGGAAGACTGGGACACCGGATGATTCCTTCCAGATTGCGGGATGGGACACAACGCCGGCGCGGGGGGTCACCGGTTCCAACGCGTCCGGCCGGCGGCAGCTGCGGTACGGGAAATGCCGGTACCGCAGGCGCGCAGGCCAGCCGTTACAGCATGCCAGTTTCCAGACGGGCCGCCTCGGACATCATGTGACGCCCCCACGGCGGGTCGAACACCAGCTCGACGTCGGCCTGGGCCACCGTCGGGATCATCTCCAGCTTGCTGCGCACGTCGTCGACCAGGATCTCGCCCATGCCGCAGCCCGGCGCGGTCAGCGTCATCTTGACGTCCACCTCGCGCTGGCCGTCGTCCAGGTGCCTGAGGTCCACCTCGTAGATGAGCCCCAGGTCAACGATGTTGAACGGGATCTCGGGATCGAAGCAGGTGCGCAGCTGCTGCCAGACCAGCTTTTCGACATCCTCGTCGCCGGCGTCGTCCGGCAGTTCCAGCCCCGGCGGCGGCTCCTTGCCGATCGCGTCGCCGTCCTTGCCGGCGATGCGGAACAGGTTGCCTTCGACAAACACGGTATAGCTGCCACCCAGCGCCTGGGTGATGTAGCCATAGCTGCCGGCGGGCAGGGTCACGCTGTCGCCCTGCGGCACCATCACGGCCGGGCAATCACGTTCGAAATGGACGGGTTCGCTGCTACGGGAATACATGTGGATCGATATGGGGACGCGGTTGCTACCCGCAAGACGGCCATTTTATCCGACTGGGCGCGTCGCCCGCTGAAGGGCTATGCTGCGGGACCTGTCCGGGAATGCTCATGTCCTCCGTTTCCTCGTCGGCGCGCGCCGTCCACCACTGGCTTTGGCCGCTGTTGCTGCTGCTGGGAAGCATCACCCTGACCGTATTGTGGCTGCTGGTTGCCCTGTCGCTGGGCACCCAGGCTGGCTGGATGGCGATCGTCGCCGCGCTGGAAGCCGCGTGGATGCTGCGTCTTGGCGGTTTGCCCGGCGGCCGGGCGCGGGTCCTGATCACCCTGGCGGCCACCGTGCTGATCGCCGCAGCCACCAACTGGCTGATCGCCTCGGCCTACATGGGCGGGCCGATGGGGCTCACTCCGTGGGAATCTGCGTTGCGCATGGGGCCCCATCTGGCCTGGACCCTGCTGTCCATGGCCAACGGCCTGGCCGAGGGCATCTGGCTGCTGATCGCCCTGGTGGTCGGCTGGCGCATGGCCCGCTGAGACCTGCGGCCGGCAGCTCCCGCTCGCCGTAGTATCCCCCTCCTCCATACCCCTGCCGACATGCCCGACGCCGCCGGCGGCAGGTCGTTGCGGGGGCCGACCTTGCCTGCGCGCGCGCCATGTGACGCCACGATCTCGCAATGTTTCAGACACTGCGAGACAAAATGTCAGTTCCGGCACATGGTTCCCTGCCGGAGACGCACATTTGTTGGAGTTAATAATTCGTAATTTCAAGGCTCCCCCGCACCAGCCAAGCGGAGTTGCCCGTGAGCATCAAGCCCCTGAGTCAGGCCGTACGTAGTGCATTGCTCCCCCTTTCCACCGCCGCCCTCGCATTGGGGGCCGCAGGCAGCGTCCTGGCCCAGGACACACCGCCCAAGGAGGAAGCCACCAACCTGGACCGCATCCAGGTCACCGGCTCGCGCATCAAGCGCGCCGACCTGGAGACCTCCAGCCCCGTCTTCACGATCGACCGCCAGAACATCGAAAGCTCCGGTGCGGCCACGGTCGGTGAGTTCCTGCAACGCACGCCGGCCATCGCCGGTGCGGCCACCAACCCCCAGGTCAACAACGGTGGCGGCGCCGGCGCGGCGACCGTGGACCTGCGCGGCCTGGGCGTGAACCGCTCGCTGGTGCTGGTCGACGGCAAGCGCTGGATCGGCACCATCTCCAACGCCAACGGCGCGGTGGACGTGAACTCCATCCCGATGGCGCTGATCGAACGCGTGGAAGTGCTCAAGGACGGCGCCTCGGCGATCTACGGCTCCGACGCCATCGGCGGCGTGGTCAACTTCATCCTGCGCAAGGACTTCCAGGGACTGGAAGCCAGCGCCTTCTATGGCATTTCCTCGCGCGGTGACGCCGATACCCAGCGTTTCGACGCCACCTTCGGCATGCATGGCGACAAGGGCCGGCTGATGCTCGGCGCCAGCTATGACAAGGAAGACTCGGTCAGCGCCGCCGACCGCACCTACTCCAGCCAGCCTTACCAGCTGTATGCCGGCGAAAAGGGCATCGGCGGCACCAGCCGCATCCTGACCGGCCGCTACGTGGTGCCGCGTACCGCCGCCGGCGGCGTGGACCTGAGCGACCCGAACTGCGGCACTGGCGCCAACGTCACCCTGACCCGCATCGATGGACGCCCGGGCACGTCGCAATCGGACTTCCGCTGCTTCAACGCGGCCACCGACGTCTACAACTTCCAGGCCGACGGCAACCTCAACCTGACCCCCCAGGAGCGCACCTCGCTGTTCATGAGCGGCAACTACCAGCTCACCGACAACATCGAGGGCTTCCTGCTGGGTTCGTGGCTGCGCACCGAATCCTCGTTCTTCATCGCGCCGCTGCCGTTCGACGGCCGCGCGGCGGTGGACAACGTGCCGATCAGCGCGGACAGCATGTACAACCCGTTCGGCGTGGACATCACCGACGCACGCCTGCGCCTGCGTGACTTCATCCCGACCCGCACCACCCGCTTTGAAACCGAGACCTACCAGATCACCGCCGGTCTGCGCGGTGCCTTCGGCGACAGCAGTTGGAGCTGGGACGCTTCCTATGGCTACGGCCGCACCCCGCAGACCACCGCGGTCCGCGGCTACCTGTACAGCCCGGGTCTGACCGACGCACTGGGCCCCTCGATGGTCGACCCGGCCACCGGCAACCCGATCTGCGTGCGCACGCCCGGCGACCCGGCCACCGCCATCGCCGGCTGCCTGCCGGTCAACTTCCTTGGCCCGCCGCCGGACCCGAGCACCGCCGCCGGCCAGGCCCAGCTGGCCGCGCTGGAGCTGATCAACCCGACCATCCACAGCAGCAGCGAGAACGACCTGAAGGTCTTCAATGCCAACGTCACCGGCGACCTGTTCCAGTTGCCGGCCGGCGCCGTCTCGCTGGCGGTGGGCGTGGAACGCCGCGAGGAATCGGCCAGCTCCAGCAGCGATTTCCTGACCATCATCCCGCCGGGCGAGACGGTCTGCCTGATCACCCAGGAAGCCTGTACGTTCGGCGACATCAACGGCAAGTTCGACGTCAACGAAATCTACGCCGAAGCACTGATCCCGCTGCTGGCCGATGCGCCGTTCGCCGAGAAGCTCAACGTCTCGCTCGGCACGCGTTACTCGGACTACTCCAACTTCGGCGGCACCACCAATTCCAAGATCGGCATGGAATGGAAGCCGTTCGCCGACCTGCTGATCCGCGCCACCTACGCCGACGTGTTCCGCGCCCCGACCATCGGTGACCTGTACGCCCCCACCGTGCCCAGCGCCAGCACCTACACCGACCCCTGCAACGGCTACACCGGCGGCAACCCCAACGCCTGTACCGGCGTCCCCACCGACGGCTCGTTCCGGCAGAGCAACAACCAGGTCACCTCCTTCCAGGTGGCCAACCCGGACCTGCTCCCGGAAGAAGGCGACGTGCTCACCTACGGCTTCGTCTACAGCCCGAGCTGGCTGGAAGGTTTCAGCATCACCGCCGACTACTGGCGCGTGAAGCTGGACCAGTTCATCACCAACCTGCCGGAGAACGTGCTGCTCAACCAGTGCTTCAACTTCGGCCGCTTCTGCGACACCTTCGTCCGCGACGATGCCGGCGACGTGGCGCAGATGACCAACGTCACCGGCAACTTCGGCACGTTGAAGACCGCGGGCATGGACATCGGCTTCCGCTACCTGTTCCCGGAAAGCGCATGGGGCAAGTTCAGCTGGAACCTGGATACCACCTACCTGGCCCAGTACGACGTGCAGCTGCTGTCCGGTGACCCGAGCAGCAACGTCGGCGCTTTCCCGGGCATTCCGGGCAGCACCGGCCTGGCCGGCACGTTCGTCGACAACGCCTCCTCGGGCTTCGGCAACATGGCCCGCTGGCGTGCACTCAACGACATCAGCTGGTCGCGCGGCAACCTCAGTGCCAGCCTCACCACCCGCTACGTGCACCACGTGTACGAAGCACCGGACGTGGCCGATGTCACCGAGCCCGGCTACGTGGCAAGGCGCCGGGTGCCGTCCTTCACCCAGACTGACCTGCAGATCGGCTACCGCTTCGAGGACCTGAACAACAGTTCGATCCAGATCGGCGTGCGCAACCTTACTGACCGTCAGCCGCCGTTGATCTATTCTGGCTTCAACGCCTCGACGGACATGCGGACCTACGATGCAATCGGACGTTACTACTGGATGCGCTGGACAGCCCGCTTCTGATCCCGCAGCCGTCACCACCCCTTCCGCCGCGGCCCCGGCCGCGGCGGAAGGACACGGCGGCGACCTTCGCCACTACATCCGCACCTACGATGACAGCCTGCCAACGGAGATGTGCGGCAAGTTGATCGCGTCGTTCAACGCGTTGGGCCGCTTCCAGCAACGCAACGGGCGTGGCGTGCGCGCCGGGCTCGAACAAAGCGCCTGGACCGAGCTGGACATCAGCCGGCTCTCCGATGCGCCGTTCCTGGCCTTCTTCCGGCAGCTGATCAGCCAGTCGCTGCAGCGCTACAACGCCGATGTCGCGCTGCCACTGGCCCTCCCCGACAGCCCCCTGCTCAGCCCGCTCATCCTCAAGCGCTACCGCGCCGGTGGCGATGAGAAGTTCCAGACACACTTCGATGCCATCAACGACGTCTGCGACCGCTACCTGGTGTTCCTGTGGTACCTCAACGACGTCGGGCACGGCGGCCAGACCTGGTTTCCCGGCCTGCACACCGGCGTGGCCCCGCGTGCCGGCCGCCTGCTGATGTTTCCGCCGTACTGGATGTACGCCCACCAAGGCCAACCGTCGCCGGACCAGGACAAGTACATCCTGTCGACCTACCTGCGCTTCCCGCAGCGTCACTCCATCGTGTAGCCGAACCGCCTTGCCCACGGCTCCAGTTCGGCCAGCACGGCATCGCCAAAGAAGGCGCGGTAGCGCTTCCAACGGCCCACCGCGTTGGCATTCACCGGCTCGATCACCTGCGAATAGCTGGGCGTGTTGATGCGCCGGCTGCGCTGCGCCGCTGCATGGTGCGACTGCAGCTGCGCGGCCTGCATCGGCAGCGACAGGAAGCCCATCAGCGCCTCCAGGCGCTGCGCCGGGGCCTGCACCAGGTCTTCGTAGCGCAGTACATGCACGCGCGCCGGCACCCATTCGCGCTGCGCATGCCACCATTCCATCACCCGGACGTAGGTCTGCGCCGTGGACGCCAGCGATTCGAAGGCCAGCGCGCCGCCGTTCAAGCCGAATGCCTGCATGTGGCAGCTGAGCACGCAATCGCAGGGGTGGCGCAACAGCAGCAGCCAATCGGCCTGCGGAAACAGGCGGGCCACGTACGGCAGCCGCGTCATCGTCAGTGGGTACTTGTCCACCAGCCGCCCCTGCGGCACGAGGTGGCGATGGACCTGCTGCCAGTAGTCGGCGCGCGCCTGGTCCACCGCGGCGCCGGGAAGACCATCCAGCGATGCATCCAGTGCCGCGTCACGCCAGCCATCGCGCCTGCGCAGGTTCTCGATCATCACTTCCAGCGCTGGCCGCTCATCGAGCACGTCCAGCGCGCTGTGCGCATCGAGCATGCGCTCCAGCAACGTCGTACCGGAACGCGGGAACCCCACCAGGAACACCGGATCAGGCGGCCCCTGCCGCTTGCCTGCATCGACCGCCACGGCCGGCGCGTGCCGCCGGCGCTGGTCCAACCAGCCCAGCACGGCCGGCAATGCCGTTTCCGGCCAGCGTGACTGGAACGCAAGGCGGGCCTGTGCGTGCGCGTGTTCGAGCGCATGGATCGCCGCAGCCGCGTCGCCCTCCTGATCGTGGTCCTTCGCCACCTCGAACCAGAGCTGGGCGCGCATGGCCGGATCGGCCCCGGACGGCAATGCGGCCTGCGCGAGCGCGGCCGCCGTGCGCGGCTGCCCGCTGCGTCGCGCGATCCGCGCCGACGCCAGTGCCAGCATCGCCCGCCCGTCATCCGACGCCGGCGGTGGCAGACCGGCCAACACCTGGGCCGCCTCGTCCACGCGGTTGAGCCGTTCCAGCAACAGCGCCAGCTGAATACGCGGTTCCGCATCCTCCGGCATCTGCCCGATCAACCCGGTGTACAGCGCCAGCGCCACTTCGTCCTGGCCGCACTGCATCTGCAGCCACGCCAATGCCTTGCGCTGCTGCCCGCCCAGGTGGCCGGCCTCCAGCCCCGCCAGCACCTGCGCCGCGTCGTCAAAGCGTTCGAACTCGACCAGGCAGCGTGCATAGGCCAGGCGTACGTCCGCCGCCTCCGGCTCCAGCGCATATGCCCGCACAAGTAACTGGCGCGCAGGGGCGAACTCGCCCTTGCCAAGGCAGGCCAGCCCATGCCCGAGCAGGTAGGCCACTCCCTCCGCGCCCTGGCGGCGCGCGTTCTCGAATGCCTGTACGGCCGCGTCGATGTCATCCAGTTCCAGGCAGGCGTTGCCGAGATTGATCCAGGCCTCGACCAGGTCCGGCTGCAGGCGCAACGCGTGTTCGAGCAGCGGCCGGGCATGCCCGGCCTGGCCACGCTGGAGATGGAACGTCGCCACCAGCGCCAGGCCGGGCGCGAATGCCGGCGCCACCTGTACCAACCGTCGAGCCAATGCTTCGGATTGTGCGCACTGGCCGTCATGCCACAACGCCAACGCCTGCTCGTAGAGATCGCGCACCTGTCATCGCCCCTGGAAGTTGCATGGGAAATCATCACAACGCTCGACGCGGAATCGCAATAAATGCAAATCAAGCTGCAAACCCATGCACGCGCGGCTTGCGCCTGCGGGTTCAGCATGGGCCATCCGGCCTCCTGGCAACTCTCTCCCAGGCGAGACCTTCCTCAGCCCCCGGCGTAATGGGGAAAGCAGGGCAAAAAAACCGGATCTGCCCGGCTTGTCCGGGCTATTTTTTTTCCTGCGATTTGGTCATACGCTACACCCGATTGATGTCGCAGGCAGGAACACGCAAGGGCATTCCCAGCAGCGCTGCTTTTCACGTTGAAGCCATCCATCCACGACACGGTCGGGACCCCCGACGGTGGAGGCGCAGTGAAGATCCGGCACCACCAGCTCCACGGATCGCAGGCCCTGAGCCTGCCTTCCGGTCCCAGCGACAGCGTGCATGTTGTCGCCAGTTCAGGACGCGGGACACGCCTGCAGGTGCCGTCAGGCTGGGTAAGCGTAACGGCCATTCTGCATGGCGAACTCGAACTCTCCAGCAATGACACGCCCTGGCTGCTGCCTTCGCGCCACGTGCAGGTCTGGCTGGAGGGCGGGCTGCGGCATCACAGTCGCTGCCATGCGCGCTGGATGTGCATCACTGCCCCACTGCAGACGTGGCGCCAGGCACACCCCGGCCCGCTGCCGGGCAGTGCGTTGATCCCACGCCAGGAACCCTGTCCGCACGCCCTCGCCCGCCCGATCGTGCACCTCACGCGCACGCGCTGGTTCCCGACCGACGCCGATACCCCCGAGGTAGCCGATGCGTTCATGCAGCTGCACGACGCCCTCATAGAGCAACAGCAGGCGCTGCAGGGCGAGCTGGAACGCTGCAGCGGGCGTACCGCCGCGCGCCGGCACCAGACGCTGCTGCGCCTGCTCAAGGTGCAGCACCTGATCCGCTGCAACGTCGACGACCGGCTGGATCTTTCGCGACTGGCGGCGATCGCCAACTACTCGCCCACGCACCTGATCCGCGTCTACCGCGAGGTGTTCGGCGAAACGCCGAGCGAGTACGCCATCCGCCTGCGCCAGCAACGTGCGTGGGAGCTGGTCCAGGGCACCGGACTCTCCGTCTGCGAGATTGCCGAATCGCTCGGCTTCGAAAGCGAGAGCGCGTTCTGCCGGGCGTTCAAGCATGCCTTCGGTTGCACCACCTCCGAAGCGCGACGCCGCCAGGGCGCCGGCCCGCTGCAAACCGCCCGACCACCATCCTGCGCGGATGCGGCATCTGCCGACCAACGGGCACCTGCCCTGGCGCCTTGACGCGGGCACGCTATCTCACGATTGCCATGCGGCGCTCGATCAACGCGTTGCCGGCAATGCCCGCTTGACGAAGGTGGCGACCTTCTCGCCGAAGTCATCCAGCCCCTTGTCGGCATCGCCACCGATCCAGCCACCCACCTTGCGGTCCGTCACGTCTTCCTCGGCCAACAGCGCCCCATCGGACTTGCGCACCGCGCGTGCCATCACCGAGAACTTCTGTGCGCCCGCACCGAAGCCAACAAAATAGCGCAGGGCCTGGTTGCCCTTCTTGAAGTCGACGATGCGCCCGGTCAGCAACACCGTGCGCTGCGGATCGGGGCAGCCAGTCGTCGCACCGGCCAACGCGGCGCGCATGCCGGCAATCTTGCCCGGGATGTTGCCGGCCACGCTGCGCTGGATCTCCGCCAGCCGCTCGGCGGGAATCATCGCCGCGCGTGCCTCTTCCTTGCTGGTGATAAGCCCATCATTGACCTCGAAGCGGGCCACTTCCACGCAGTCGAAACGTGTCTGCGACAACGGCAGCGCCGGTGACGCCACGGGCATCGGCGTCGGCAACGGTGCCGGCACGGGCTGCTCATGGGTCACCGGCGGGGGTACCGCCGACACTTCGCTTGCTGGCGACGCCGCGGTCGCCGGCTCCGTGGCGGCCGCATCGCCGGACCGGTTCTGCGACCACCAGCCACTGTTGGACTGTGCCAACGCCATCCCACTGCACAGCACCAATACGCAGCACAGGCCGCGACTGCCAACGTTCCGCATGTTTCCCCCTGGATGATGAAATGGCGGGCTCAGTGCCCGCCGTCGAGCGCCTTCAACTCACTGACCAGCGCGCTTGCCGCTTCGGCACCGTCGCCGTACAGCATGCGCGTGTTGTCGGCGTAGAACAGCGCGTTTTCGATGCCGGCAAAGCCGGTGCCCTTGCCGCGCTTGATGACGATGGTGTTCTTCGAATTGACCACGTCCAGGATCGGCATGCCGTAGATCGGGCTGCTGGGATCGGTCTTGGCCACCGGGTTGACCACGTCGTTGGCACCGATCACCAGCGAGACGTCGGTGGTGGCGAACTCGGGGTTGATGTCGTCCATGTCGGCGATCAGGTCGTAGGGCACGCCGGCCTCGGCCAACAGCACGTTCATGTGCCCTGGCATGCGTCCGGCCACCGGGTGGATGGCGAACTTCACCTTCACCCCGCGCTCGATCAGCCGTTGCGCCAGCTCCCAGATCTTGTGCTGGGCCTGCGCCACCGCCATGCCGTAGCCGGGCACGATCACCACGCGCTCGGCGAAGGCCATCATCGCCGCCACGTCGGCCGCTTCGATCGGCTTCTGGCTGCCGCTGATCTCCGCGCCCTGGCCGCCGCCACCGAAGTTGGAGAACAGCACGCCACTGATCGGCCGGTTCATCGCCTTGGCCATCAACCGGGTCAGCAGGATGCCGGCCGCACCGACCATCATGCCGGCGATGATCAATGCCTCGTTGCCGAGCACGTAGCCCTCGAAGGCCACCGCCAGGCCGGTGAAGGCGTTGTACAGCGAGATCACCACCGGCATGTCGGCACCGCCGATCGGCAAGGTCATCAGCACGCCCAGCGCCAGCGCCACCACGAAGAAGCTGATGATCGCCACCGGCTGCAGGCTCACCGCCGCCCACGCGCCCAGTCCCACCATCGCCACCGCCGTCAACAGGTTGAACGCCTGCTGGCCGGGGAAGGTGACGCGCTTGTCCAGCCGGCCGTCCAGCTTGGCCCAGGCAATGATCGAGCCCGACAGCGATACCGCGCCGATCGCCGAGCCTATCACCGCCAGCGCCAGCACCGTCGCCGACGGCTGCCGTGCGGCAAGCGCGGCGATGGCCTCGGCACTCCAGTGGCTGGTGTCGCGACCGGCAACATCGGAAAAACGCAGCAGTTCAACCGCGCCGATGGCCGCCGCAGAGCCGCCGCCCATGCCGTTGTACAGCGCCACCATCTGCGGCATGTCCGTGATGGCCACCTTCTTGGCCGACACCCAGGCCAGGCCGGTACCCAGCAACAGCGCTACCGCGATCAGGCCCAGGTTGTGCAGCCCCGGCAGCAGGAAGGTGGCGGCGGTGGCGATCAACATGCCCGCTCCGGCCCAGTGGATGCCGCTACGCGCGGTCCTGGGCGAGGCCATGCGCTGCAGGCCGAGCAGGAACAGCGTCGCAGCCACCAGGTAACTCACCTTCACCAGCACCGTCATGCTCATGCAGCCTTCTCCAGAACCGTTGTGTCTTGAGCGGCAACCCGCCGGTCACGGCGGTGGTGTTCCCGCATCTCGATGGCCGTCTTCAGCAGGCCGATCATGCCCAGCCCGAACGCCACCAGCCCCAGCGACAACTGCGACAGCGCCGTCGACGCGGCCAACGCGGTACCCGCCAACCCGAGAAGGATCGGCAGCAACGCCTGCACGGTCAGCAGCCACAGCATCCAGTAGCCCTTGCGCGGGTCTTCCCAGACCTTGCGCGAGACTTCGTTCTGGGTACGGGTCGGATCCTGCAACGAGGACATGCCGATGCCCACGCCGGCGTACAACAGCGCGTTGTTCAGCGCCTCCAGCAGCCCGCCCAGGCCCGTGAAGAACGGCGAAGCGACGTAGTACAGCGCAACCAGCATGGCCGGGTACTGCAGGTAGCTCAGCCACTGGAACACCTGCCGGGCGTCGAACCGGCGGGACGGCGATGGCCCGGTCACCGGCCCTTCCCGTCCGGCTTCTTGGAACTCTTGAACATTTCCAGCATGCGCTCGGTGACCACGTAGCCACCGGCGGCGTTGCCCGCGCCCAGGGCCACGGCGATGAAGCCGATGGCCTTCTCCAGCGTGGTGTCGGCGTGGCCGAGCACCACCATGGCACCGATCAGCACGATGCCGTGGATGAAGTTTGAACCGGACATCAACGGCGTGTGCAGGATCACCGGCACCCGCGAAATGATCACGTGGCCGGCGATCGCCGCCAGCATGAAGATATACAACGCCACGAACCCGTCGCTCATTGCTGCTCTCTCCAGGGCTGGAACCGCCCGCACGGCATCATAACCACGGCGACCGAGCGGATGCGACGGTTGCGCTGTCAACCAATGCCCGGCCCGTGCGTTTACAGCATCAGACCCCCGCCGGAACGCTACCCTGTGCTGGTGACCAGCCCGCCCCTGACGTCCACTGCCACGCCTGCCTCGCTGGAAGCCTTCCTCGCCGGCGTGGGGCCGCGCGCCTTCCGCTTCGCCGAGGCCGGGCTGCGCCAGCGCGAAGATGCGCTGGACGCGGTACAGGACGCGATGGAGCGCATGCTCGGCTACGCCGACCAACCGCCGGAAGAATGGACGCCGCTGTTCTGGAGCATCCTGCGCCGGCGCATCATCGACCTGCAGCGGCGCCGCAGCTTCCGCCTGAAGTTCTGGGCCCCGCAGGACGACCAGGACCAGGACAGCGCGATCGACTGGGCCGACGAAGCCGCCGGCCCGGCCCGGCAGCATGAGCAGCAGCAGGACTATGCGTGGCTGGTGCGGGCCCTGCGGCAACTGCCGGCGCGGCAACGCGAGGCCTTCAGCCTGCGGGTCCTGCAGGAACTGGACGGCGCCACCACCGCCAGGGCGATGGGCTGTTCGGAAGGCTCGGTAAAAACCCACCTGTCGCGCGCGCGCGACGCATTGCAGAAACAACTGGAGGCCTCGCGGTGAGCCGCCTGCCCACATCGCCGGATGATTTCGACCGCTCCCTGCGGCAACTGCAGCAGCAGGCCGAGGGCGCGCTGTCGCCCGCCACGCTCGCCCGGCTGCGCCAGGCACGGCAGCAGGCCGGGACGGCCAGCGCGCCCTGGCGTCGCCGTGGCCTGTGGCTGGCCACCGCCTGTTCGGCGGTGCTGGCCGTGACCTTCGCGCTACGCTTCAACGGCACCGATGCACCGGTGGCCGCACCGGCCACAGCCACGGCAGCGGCCACGGTCGACAGCGACGATGCGATCGATGCGCCCCTGCCGTTCGATGAGAGCCCCGAGCTGTACCTGTGGCTGGGCTCGGACAACCTGGCGATGGAATGACCCTGATGAACGCCCTGATCCCCCGCGTGTTGCCCCTGCTGCTCCTGGCCGCGTTCCCGGCGCTGGCCCAGCAATCCCCGCCATTGCCCGAATGGGACCAGCTGACGCCGGCCCAGCGCGAAACCCTGATCACGCCGATGCGTGACCGCTGGAACGCCTCGCCGGACCGCCGCCAGCGCATCTATGACCATGCCCGCAGCTGGCAGCAGATGACCCCGGAACAGCGTGAGCAGGCGCGCCGTGGCATGCACCGCTTCGAACACATGTCACCGCAGCAGCGCCGCGAGGCACAGGCGCTGTTCGCCAGGATGCGCGGCCTGGACAGGACCCAGCGCCAGCAGCTGCACGACCAGTGGGTGAAGATGACGCCCGAGCAACGCCGGCAATGGGTGGAAGCCAATCCGCCACCAGCGCGTACGCAGCGGTAGAAGCGTCAAAGGCCCGCCCTCATCCGCCCCTGCGGGGCACCTTCTCCCGCCCACGGGAGAAGGGAGGGGTTCGCCGCAACCTGAGCCCGCCCGTGAACCGGAAGTCCGCATGACACGCCCTTCTCCCGCTTGCGGGAGAAGGTGCCCCGCAGGGGCGGATGAGGGGGCTTTGGATTTCCGCCTCCACTCCCCGCGAAACCCACCTCACACCGGCGGGATCTCGCCGCCCGCCGGACGCTGCGGCCACACCGTCCTGATCAGCAGTTCGTCGCTCCAGTCCAGGCGCAGCGCGCCCTCCTTCAGGAACAGCGACACGAAGTTGTAGACGTTGCGCGCATACATCTCGCTGGCATGGATGGCCCCCGTGCTGGCCAGGTCCAGCGGACCGGCCACGGTGACGCCCCCCACCTCGACGGTCTCACCCGGACGGGTGGCCTCGCAGTTGCCACCGGTCTCGGCGGCAAGATCGACGATCACGCTGCCCGGCCGCATGCCGGACACCATCGCCGCGGTGATGATCTTCGGCGCCGGGCGCCCGGGTACCGCGGCGGTACAGATCACCACATCCACACCCTTCAGGTGCTCGGCCAGCCGCCGCTGCTGCTCGGCGCGTTCGTCCTCGGTCAGCTGGCGCGCATAACCGCCCTCGCCCGCCGCACTGACACCCAGGTCCAGGAACTTGCCGCCCAGCGATTCGATCTGCTCGCGGGTTTCCGGACGCACGTCGAAGCCCTCCACCGCCGCGCCCAGCCGCTTGGCGGTGGCCACCGCCTGCAGGCCGGCCACGCCGGCACCGACCACCAGCACCTTGGACGGGCGGATCGTGCCGGCGGCGGTGGTCAGCATCGGGAAGAAGCGCGGGGTCAGCTGCGCGGCGATCAGCGTGGCCTTGTAGCCGGCCATGCCGGCCTGCGAGCTGAGCACGTCCATGGCCTGCGCGCGGGTGGTGCGCGGCAGGCGCTCCAGCGGGAAGCACTGTACCTGCCGGGCCTGCAACGCCGCCGTGCGTGCCGGCTCGGCCTGTGGATGCAGCATGCCGACCAGCACCACGCCGGCCTTGAAACGCTCGATCATCGCCACCGGCGGTGGCTGCACGCACAGCACCAGGTCGGCGGTCTCCACGGCTTCGTCCAGTGTCGCCCCCGCTTCCAGGTAGGCCTGGTCGGTGAAGCCGGCGGCCACGCCGGCACCGGGCTGCACCCGCACGCTGGCGCCGGTGGCCAGCAGCTTCCTGACCGTCTCCGGCGTGGCGGCGACACGCCGCTCGCCCTGGGCGGTTTCCTTCAGAACACGTACATCAACGGCCATTCCAGTCCCCGATGCGCAGTGGATCAACTGC
The DNA here is from genome assembly GCF_004348115.1 of Stenotrophomonas sp. ATCM1_4. Taxonomy (GTDB): domain Bacteria; phylum Pseudomonadota; class Gammaproteobacteria; order Xanthomonadales; family Xanthomonadaceae; genus Stenotrophomonas; species Stenotrophomonas capsici. Next base: position 2,787,976 of record NZ_QPFB01000001.1, read on the forward strand.
CCGGATCGTAGCAAAGCCCCGAACGTGCGCGGCGATCAGCCGACCGCGGCCGGCTGCGGCTCCAGGCGGTCGATCACGCCCTGCATGGCGCTGTCGAAGGCGCCATCGTCCACGTGCGGACGCAGGCGGCCCAGCCGCACCATCACCGCCAGTTCTTCCGGCGAGGCCACGCAGAAGCGGATGCCGCGACGGTTGACGAACAGCAGGCGCGAGGAAATCGGGCTCACCCAGGACAACTTGCCGGCCTGCAGCTTGCCGTCCTTGTCGATGAAGTCCAGCCAGGTGCCGATCTCCATCCGACGGAAGCGCTCGGCATCACTGTCGTCGAAGTCCTCGGCCTTGGCCGTGCTGCCGAAGTCGATGGCCGGGGCTTCCTGCGCCGGCGGGGTCGGCAGCGCCACCTGCGGCAGTTCGGGCAGCGCACGCTCCAGCTCCGGCCGCACTTCGGCGATCGATTGCAGGGTGTCGTGCAGGGCATCGATGGCCGCCGTCCCCGCATCGCCATGGACACCGACGCTGGCGAACACCTTGCGCAGCCCCGGCTGGCAGGACTGCAGCCACGGCTTGCCGACGATATGGCGGCGCGCCTCGGCCACTTCCTCCAGCACCTCGTCGGCCAGCTTCAGCGCCTCGGTGACGCCCTCGCCCTCTTCACCTTCGCGCAGCAGGGTCAGGGTCAGGTGGTGGTTCCATGGCTGGCGCAGGAAATCGTCGATGGCCTTGGGCAGGCCCTGGTCGGCGACCCGACGTTCCAGCTCGAGGGCGGCGCGGCTGCGCGCGACCTCCAGTTTCTCCTGGCCACGCTGCGTTTCGGCGGCGCGGCGCTCGGCGATCTCGATGCGGCGGCGGTGCTGGGCCAGGAATTCGCGGAATTCCTCCTCCAGCGTCAGGAAGATGGCCAGGTTCTCGTTGAACTCGGCCGTCAGCCTCTCGATGATTTCCTCGACCTTGCCCATCAGCGCGCGCTCGGACTGGCTCTCGCCCGCGTTGCCCTCGCAGGCCTCGGCCAGCGAGTTGAGCAGACGCCGCGCCGGGTGGGTCTTCTGCACGAACATGCGGCGGTCGAGCATGGCGACCTTGACGAACGGCACCACCAACCGGCCGATCAGCTCGCGCGAACGGCCTTCCAGGTCACGTTCGTCGAGCATCACGTCGAACAGCATGCCAACCAGGTCGATGGCATCCTCGTCCTGCGGATCCAGGTGCGCCTGCGCCGGGTCCACGCCCAGCCGGGTCGCGCCGGCCAGCACTTCACTCTTGAGCCGCTGCGCCAGCGATTCGCCGTCTTCGCCGACGGCCGCGCGCAGGGTGGCACTGGGCGTGGCCTGCAGCAGCGACAGCACCGACATCATCTCGCGCTGGTTCAAGGCGCGCTGCAGGCCTGGCTCACCGCCGTGGCCGGCGGCAGCGCCGCCGATGCCACTGGCGGCTGCGCCGCGCGCCTGCCGCGACTGCACCAGCAGCTCATGCAACGCCTCGAGCACCATGCCCTGCTGGGTGGCGCCATCGACTTCGAATCCGCCACCGCCCTGCCCGTATCCCTCGCCCTGGGCTTCGCCCATGCGGCCGAGGTTGGCGCGCTGCTGCGCGAAGCGTTCGGAGAAGCGTCGTGCCCAGCCCGGCGCCCCGCCCTGCGGGTCGAAGCCATCCTCGTCCGGGGCATCAGCGTCCGGTACCGCCGCCGGCCGACGCGGCGGCTGGCGGCGCGGCGCACCCAGTTCAGGGGCTGCGCCGGCCTGGGCCAGGCGTTCGTCCAGTGCCTCGTACAACTTGCCGATACTGCCGGCCAATTCCCGTTCGCACAGCTTGAACAGCACCAGGCGCACTTCCGGGGTCAGGTCACACGGGGCGAAGGCCTCGTGCAGGGCGACGCCGATATGTTCGGGACTGATCGGATTGGTGTCGGCGTTGAGTTCCTGACCGCCGGCAACCCAGCCCAGGCGATGGTCCAGCCGCGCCAGCACCTGCTTGTACTCGCGCAGCAGCACGGTGGCCAGGTTGCGCACCGCCAGCCGCGACTCCAGGACGTGTTCGGGCACCAGCGCCAGCCCACCCTCGCCGGCACCGGCCATGACGCTTTCCGCCGACTGCGGCGCACCCGATTCCAGCGCGGCCCAGGCCTGCTGCAGGTGGCTGGAGAAAAGACGGGAAACCTCGTCGCGGCGGCGGCGCAGCTCGCGCATGCCGTCGAGGAAGGCCATCTGCGAGGCGCCGGCACTTCCGGCCCGATCGAACAACGCATCGTCGAACCCGGCCAGGACCTTGTCGAACAGCTTGGACAGCGCCGGCAATGCCGCTTCACGCGCCACGGCCAGAAGGTTCTGGTTACGACCGGGCTGGCCCGGGACTTGCGGGTTGGACATCATGCGCAAAGGCTCCACGCCCGTGAAGGCGCTGGACTTTTGATAGACGGGTTAGGACAAGCGGACGCGGCCCCTGTTTCCGCCCGTGGATGGTAGGGCGAGTAGCTGAACAGGGTCAGTGATGCAGTAAGCACTTCAAACCTCATGACCGGCATCCCGGTACGGCCGTCTATGCTAAGCGGGCCGCGGAATATTGGCGAATTTCACCGCCCTTCCAGGGCGATGATGGCAATCACAGTTTGCGCTACCCAAGGTGTCATCGTCCCGCCGTCTATAATCCCCGACCGTGTTTTGCCCCCGGTGAGTCATGTCCGACAACTGTTTCCTGCACGCCTTGAACCAGCGCGTTTCGGTTCCGTCCAAGCAACTGGGCGAACCCGCCCCGGACCCGGCCACCCTGCTGCGCATGCTTGAAGCCGCCGTGCGCGTACCCGACCACGGCAAGCTGGTCCCGTTCAGATTCCTGCAGATCCGCGGCGATGCCCGTCACGCTTTGGGCGCGTTCCTCGCCCGGCGCAGCCGTGAGCGCGACCCGCACGCCGCCGAAGCGGTGATCGAGAAGGACCGCCTTCGCTTCTCGCATGCGCCGCTGATCGTGACCGTCATCGCCCGCCTGCAACCCGACCACAAGGTGCCGGTGCAGGAACAACTGCTGACCGCCGGTTGCGTCTGCTTCGCGCTGCTGCAGGCCGCGCAGGGGTTCGGCTTCGGCGCGCAGTGGCTGACCGCCTGGATGGCCTATGACGCCGCAGTCGCCGACCACCTTGGCCTGGGCCAGGACGAGCACATCGTCGGCTTCATCCATGTCGGCACGCCGAAGCTGCAGGTGCCCGACCGTGACCGCCCGGACCCGGCCGCGTTGCTGCAGGACTACCGGCCGTGAGCACCGCCCCGGCCAGCGCGCCGCTGTACCTGGTCGACGCCAGCCTGTACGTGTTCCGCGCCTGGCATTCGATGCCGGACGAGTTCCAGGACAGCCAGGGCTGGCCGGTCAATGCCGTGCACGGCTTTGCCCGCTTCCTGCTGGACCTGCTCGAACGCGAACGCCCGCGGCATATCGCCGTGGCCTTCGACGAGGCCCTGGACAGCTGCTTCCGCCACCGCATCTACCCGGCCTACAAGGCCAACCGCGACCCCGCCCCGGATGAACTGCGCCGCCAGTTCGCGCACTGCAAGGCGTTGTGCGCGGCGCTGGGGCTGGACGTGCTGGCCGACCGCGAGTACGAGGCCGACGACCTGATCGGCACCGCGCTGCACGCCGGCCGCGGGCATGGCCTGCGCGGGGTGATCGTCTCGGCCGACAAGGATCTCTCGCAGTTGCTGCTCGAACACGACGAGCAATGGGACTACGCGCGCAACCAGCGCTGGGGCGCGGCCGGGGTGAAGGCGCGCCACGGCGTGCACGCGCACCAGATCGCCGACTACCTGGCGCTGTGCGGCGATGCGGTGGACAACATCCCCGGCGTGTCCGGCATCGGCACCAAGTCGGCGGCGGTGCTGTTGTCGCACTTCGGCAGCCTCGACGCCCTGCTCGAACGCATCGACGAAGTACCGTTCCTGCGCCTGCGCGGTGCGGCGACCATGGCCGCGCGCCTGCGCGAGCAGCGCGAACTGGCCCTGCTGTTCCGCCAGCTGACCACCATCGCGGTGGACGCACCGCTGGCCACCGCGCGCCCCGGCTTCACCCGCGGCAACGCCGACGCGGACATGCTGGGCGGGCTGTGCGATGCATTGCGCTTCGGCCCGATGACCCGGCGCCGGTTGCTGTCGGCCGCGGGCATCGAAACGTCCTCTCCTTCCGCCAACGAGTTCGCATGAGCCAGAACACCGCAGCCCCCCGCGTCGTCTACGAAGGCAAGTACCAGCGCATGGTCGTGCGCGGCACCTGGGAGTACAGCGAGCGCACCCACGCCGGTGGCTTGGCCGCGATCATCATCGCAGTCACCCCGCAGGACGAGGTGCTGTTCGTCGAACAGTTCCGCGTGCCGCTGCAGGCACGCACCATCGAGATGCCGGCGGGCCTGGTCGGCGACATCACCGCCGGCGAGTCCATCGAGGAGTCGGCGGTGCGCGAACTGGAAGAGGAAACCGGCTGGACTGCCGACCATGCCGAAGTGCTGATGATCGGCCCGACGTCATCCGGCGCCAGCAGCGAGAAGATCGCCTTCGTGCGCGCCATCGGCCTGCGCAAAGTTGGCAACGGCGGTGGCGACGACAGCGAGGACATCACCGTGCACAGCATCCCGCGTGCGCGTGCCGCGGCATGGCTGGTCGAGAAGATGGGCGAAGGCTACGAGCTGGACGCCAAGCTCTGGGCCGGCCTGTGGATGATCGAGCACCACCTCGACGGGAGGCCACGTGGCTGATTCCGGAGAGCAGGCATTGCCGCCGCTGCTTGATGCCGGCGACCCGGCGATCTTCACCGTGCACCATCCGCACGGGCGCTCGCCGTTCGTGCGGATGGCCGATCATGCCGGCCAGCAGGTGCCCGCAGCCTTGCACGACCTCGGCCTGCCGCAGGCGGAGCTGGACCGGCATATCGGCTGGGACATCGGCATCGCCGGCACCACCCGCGCACTGGCCAAGCGGCTGGATGCCTGGGCGATCGAACAGACCTATTCGCGCCTGCTGATCGACTGCAACCGCCCGCTCGCCTCGCCGACGCTGATCCCCGAGGTCAGCGACGGCACGCTGATTCCCGGCAACGCCGGCCTGAGCGCCGCGCAGCGCCAGCAACGCATCGACGCCATCCATGCGCCCTACCACGCGCGCATCAGCGCCGAGCTGGACCGTCGCCGTGAGGCCGGCATCCCCACCGTGCTGGTGATGATGCACAGCTTCACCCCGGCGATGAACGGTTTCCAGCGCCCGTGGCACGCGGGTGTGCTTTACCACCAGGACACCCGCTTCGCACATGCACTGCTGCAGGCGCTGCGCGCCGAGGGCGACCTGGTGGTTGGCGACAACGAGCCGTATTCGGTCAACCGCAACAGCGACTACGCCGTGCCGGTGCATGGCGAAGGCCGCGGACTGGTGCACGTGGAGCTGGAGATCCGCCAGGACCTGATCGCCGATGCCGCCGGCCAACAGGCCTGGGCCGAACGGCTGGAACGCATCTTCCGCACGTTGCAGCCCAGCCTGACCAGGTAGGAGCGCGTTCAAGGGCGAAGCAGGTGCGTCGTCAGATGTGGGGCTGACCGCGACCGGATGACCTGCCGGCTTCGCGGCCGAGGCCGCTGCTACGGGTGCGTTCAACGCGTGTAGCGGCGGGTGACCTCGAAACGCGCGCCCGGACGCGGCACCGGGCCTTCGGCCAGTATGTCCACGCGCAACACGCCAGCAGCCTCATCGCGGTAGCGATAGTTGACGCGGATGCCGTTGGAGGTGGTGACCTCCACGCGCAGCCCATCCGGCACATCATGCAGGCGGGCTTCCACGCCCGGGGCAATGCTCACCGCCGCACCCGACAAGGGCAGCATCACCACGTCGGCGGTGTCCTTGCGCCCGAACAGCACCGATTCACGGCTGCGGTACAGCACCAGCGTGTCTTCCAGCGGCGCGGCGAATTCCATCTCCGGGCGCAACATCGATGCCGGCGTCGCATGGCCCGCACCGGCCGGGCCATGGCCGCCTCGACCACCACGGCCACCGCCCATCCCGCCGCCATCGGGGCCACCGCCCATGCCACCGGGTGGACCTCCACCCCCGCGGCCGCCAGGACCACGCGGACCCGCTTCCGCATCCGGCCCCGCATCACCTGTACCGGTTGGACGATCCGCGCCGCGCGGCGGCGAAGCCTGCCCGGCGGCCTTTTCCGCCGCCTTCTGTGCCTGGCGGTTGCCCGAGGCATCGGCCTTCCATTCCACCGGCGGATCACCGGCCACCTGCTGCGCTGCCGCCGGTGCGATCACCAGCACGCAGGCAAGCACCCATCCACCCTTTGCATGCAACACCACGATGCAGATCCTGTCCGGGAACACCGGCGACCATGCTGCACGGCGACCGGCGGCGTGATGTGTCAACGCCGACACATCACGCCAGCGACCGCTGCACCGTTCAGCCGGCCGATGGTGTCCCGTCGCAGGCCGGTTGGGGGCGCCGCGCCAGCATCACCAGCACCACGCCGAGCAGCGCGAATGCCGCTGCGCCGAACTCGGCGCGCACCAGGCCGGCCAGGGCCGGTGCCGTCCCCGGCTCGCCGCCCGCGGCGTTGGCCAGCATCACCAGCACCGCCAGACCCAGCGCACCACCAATCTGCTGGGCGGTGGCGGCCATGCCCGAGGCCACGCCCTGCTGTGCCGCCGGCACGCCCTGCCCGGCCACGATCCACATCGCCGTCCAGGTCATGCCCTGGCCGATGCTCAGCAGCACCACGCCCGGCAGCAGCGGCCCGAAACCCGCTCCCTGCGGCAGCAATGCCGCAACCAGCGCGATACCTGCCGCGCCCAGTCCCAACCCCCATACCAACACCTGCTCCACCCGCAACCGCTGCAGCGCGCGCTCGGCGATCCGGATGCCGAAGGTGCACACCGCGGTGGCCGGCAGGAATGCCAAGCCGGCCTGCAACGGGCTCCAGCCGTAGCCATCCTGGAAGTACAGCGCCAGGAAGTAGTACTGCACGCCGTAGCTGCTCATGAACAGGAAGGTCAGCCCCATCGCCAGACGCAGGCCGGGCAGGCGCAACAGGCTGAACTGCATCAGCGGGTCACGGCTGCGCCGCTCGATCCACACGAAGGCCGCCAGCAACACGGCCGCCAATGCCAGGCAAAGCACGGTGCGCGATGCCAGCCAGCCCCATTCCGGCCCCTGCACCAGGGTGGCCACCAACAGGCTGCCGCCGACGGTGACGGTCAGGCAGCCGGCCAGGTCGAACGAACGCCCGCGCGGCACTTCGCCGTCACGTGGCAGCCAGGCCCCGCCCAGCACCGCGCAAGCCGTGGCGAACGGCACGATCACCCACAGCACCGAGGACCAGCCGAACACCTGGGTCAGCACGCCGCCCAGCAGGGTGCCCAGCGCCAGCCCGAGCGCGCTGGCCATGCTCCAGATCGCCAGCGCGCGGTTGCGCACCGGGCCTTCGGCATACAGCGTGTTGATCAATGCCAGCGTGGCCGGGAACAGCAATGCCGCGCCCACGCCCTGCGCCGCCCGCGCGGCGACCAGCCCACCGACGCTGCCGGCGAACCCGCCCAACAGCGAGGCCAGCGCGAACACGATCATGCCCAGCCGGTAGATGCGGCGCCGCCCCAGCAGGTCGGCCGCGCGCCCACCCAGCAGCAGGCAGCCGCCAAAGGCCACGGTGTAGCCGCTGACGATCCATTGCAGTTGTTGGGCGTTGACCTGCAACGCCCGGCCCATGTCGTGCAGGGCGACGAAAATGATGGTGGCGTCCAGCGCGATGATCAGCTGGGCCATCGCCAGCAGGCTCAGCGCCAGCCTCGGGTATCGAAGAGGGGGCATGACGGCCTCGCTCAAAAGGGGCTGGCAGTGTCATTGATGCGCATGAATGCATAAACCACCTCATGTCGATTTCTGCGATGATTTTCCGCATGAATGACATTCCCTTCGATCTCAACGCGGTGCGGATGCTGGTGCAGGTGGCCGAGGCCCGCAGCTTCACCGTGGCCGCCGGGCAACTGGGGCTGAGCCAGTCCGGGCTGTCACGGGCGATCAGCCGCCTGGAGGCCGGGCTGGGGGTCAAGCTGCTGCAGCGGAACACCCGCAACGTCGGCCTGACCCCGGACGGCCGCCAGTTCATCGACCAGGTCACGCCACTGCTGTGCGGGCTGGAGGATGCGCGCCGCCAGCTCGGCGACCGCCCATGCACGCCCTCGGGCACGCTCAAGATCACCGCCCCGTCGATGTTCGGGCGCAAGGTACTGGTGCCCCTGGCCGGGCAGCTGATGGCCAGGTACCCGCAGCTGCAGATCGAAGCGGTGCTGAGTGACCGCCTGGTCGACCTGTTCGAGGAAGGTTTCGACGCGGCCCTGCGCACCGGCCCGGTCGCCGACCAGCGCATGATCGCGCGACGGCTGCGGCCGCTGCGCTGGGTGACGGTGGCCAGCCCGGCCTACCTGGCCCAGCACGGTGCGCCGGACAGCGTGCAGGCGTTGCGCGAACACCGCTGCCTGGCGGTGCGCAACCTGCGCAGCGGGCGGCTGGTGGACTGGCAGTTCCGTGATGCGGACGGCCAGCTGCGCGAGTTCACGCCGCCGGCGCGGATGGTGTTCGACAGCGGCGACCCGCTGGTGGAAGCCGCGCTGGCCGGCATCGGCATCGTGCAGGTGATGGACTTCGCGGTGGCCGACGCACTCGCCGATGGTCGCCTGCAGCGCGTGTTGCAGGCCGCCGAAGGGCGCAGCCGCGAGCTGTCGTTGATCTACCCGCCCTCGCGGCAATGCTCGCCCAAGCTGCAGGTGTTGGCCGATGCACTGCTGGCCGGGGAATGGTGAGGCCGGCGACGGAAACAGAACGGGCGGCCTGCGCCGCCCGTCCCTGCAACCTGATTGCGGGAATCAGCCGGCGAAGGCGTCGGTGGCACGCACCAGCGCATCCACGTTCTCGGCCTCGAACGCCGAGTGGCCCGAGGCCGGTGTGATCTGCAACTGCGCCTTCGGCCACACCTTGTGCAGGTCCCAGGCATTGGCCAGCGGGCACACCACGTCGTAGCGGCCGTGCACGATCACGCCCGGGATATGGGCCATCTTGTGCGCGTCGCGCAGCAGCTGGTCTTCCACCTCGAAGAAGCCGCCGTTGACGAAGTAGTGGTTCTCGATGCGCGCGAACGCCAGCGCGAACTGCGGGTCCTCGTGGCTGTTGATGAAGTCGTCATCCACATGCAGGAAGCTGGTGGCGCCTTCCCACACGCTCCACGCCCTGGCCGCGCCCAGACGGGTGGCCTCGTCATCGCTGGTCAGGCGGCGATGGAAGGCCGAGATCAGGTCGGCGCGTTCCACTTCCGGGATCGGCTTGAGGTAGTGCTCCCAGGCGTCCGGGAACAGGCGGTTGGCGCCTTCCTGGTAGAACCATTCCAGTTCCCAGCGGCGCAGCATGAAGATGCCGCGCAGCACCAGCTCGGTCACGCGCTGCGGATGGGTTTGCGCATAGGCCAGCGCCAGCGTCGAGCCCCAGCTGCCTCCGAACACCTGCCAGCGGTCGATGCCCAGCTGCGCGCGCAGCTTCTCGATGTCGGCCACCAGGTCCCAGGTGGTGTTGTCCACCAGGTCGGCATGCGGCGTGGAGCGGCCCGAACCGCGCTGGTCGAACAGGATGATCCGGTACTTGGACGGGTCGTGGAACTGGCGCATCTTCGGCGTGCAGCCGCCGCCGGGGCCACCGTGCAGCATCACCACCGGCTTGCCGTCCGGGTTGCCGCATTGTTCGAAGTACAGGGTGTGGCGGTCATCGACCTTGAGCGTGCCGGTTTCGTACGGCTCGATGGCGGGGTAAAGCGTGCGCATGGCGACCTCACGGGAACAGAAGCGGCAGTTTAGCGCAGCGCTGTTTTGTTCTTGTCGGCGCACGCCGGTGGAGCGCAGCCCTGCCGCGCGGGGCGTTACCGGGAAAGTCGCTTGCCGAGCGTGGCTCGGCACTGCCGCTGCGGGGGCCTATGCGGGCAGGCGGCCCAGCGTTACCCGGTCGCGCTGTTCCAGGTCCTGCACGGTCTGCGCGTCGACGAAGCCGGCCTGCTCCAGCAGTGCGCGGATCGCTTCGCCCTGGTCCCAACCGTGTTCCAGCAGCAACCAGCCTCCGGGCACCAGGTGCTCGGGCGCGCCGGCCACGATCTCGCGGATCGCGTCCAGCCCGTCGGCACCGGATGCCAGGGCCGGTGGCGGCTCGAAGCGCAGGTCGCCCTGCGCCAGGTGCGGGTCACCGGCGGCGATGTACGGCGGGTTGCTGACGATCATGTCGAAACGGTCCGCCCCCAGCGCCACGAACCAATGCCCACGACGGAACCAGACGTTCTCCAGGCCATGTGCCTGCGCGTTCTTCACTGCCACCGCCAAAGCCGGGCCAAGCACGTCGGTGGCCATCACCGTGGCCAACGGCCGCTCGCTGGCGATGGACAGAGCCACCGCACCGCTGCCGGTGCCCATGTCGGCCACCCGCACCATGTCGTCGTCGGGCAACCGGGCCAGCGCCTGCTCGACCAGCAGCTCGGTTTCCGGGCGCGGGATCAGGGTGGCGGTGTTGACCTGCAGGTCCAGCGTCCAGAACCCGCGCCGGCCGACCAGGTAGGCCAGCGGGTGGCCTTCGGCCCGGCGTGTGACCAGCAGCTCGAAGCGCTGCCGCGCGTCCTGGTCCACCGCGTCGGTGGCATGGGCGAACAGCCAGGCACGTTCCACGCCCAGCACGTGCAGCAGCAACTGCTCGGCCTCGTGGCGGGCATCGGCACCGGACAGGCGCCCGGCAGCTTCCCGCAACAGCTCGGCAACGTTCACCGTGGACACTTCACTACCTCTTCGCGGGATGTTTTCAGGACGGCGAGGATAGTCACCGCGCTCCGGCCTGCCTACCTCGGTCGGCATAACCGTTGCCTATGTGAACCGATTCATGTTCGTCCGGCCCCGGCTTGCGAACCGGGCAAAAGCCCCGATATCCGGAAGTATCGGCATTTCACGCCGTTGAACGATAGTCAAAACCTATTGATGCGATGCATCCAATTCATTTGTTTTATTAGTTTTTGCCTATTAGTCTTCTTTCCAACGCTTCACCCCCGCCCCTTCAACCAAGAGGAAGTTCCATGTCCCTGATCAACACCCAGGTCCAGCCGTTCAAGGCCAACGCTTACCACAACGGCAAGTTCATCGAAGTCACCGAGGCCTCGCTGAAGGGCAAGTGGTCCGTCCTGATCTTCATGCCGGCAGCGTTCACCTTCAACTGCCCGACCGAGATCGAAGACGCCGCCGAGCACTACGCCGAGTTCCAGAAGGCCGGCGCCGAGGTCTACATCGTCACCACCGACACCCACTTCTCGCACAAGGTGTGGCACGAAACCTCGCCGGCCGTCGGCAAGGCCCAGTTCCCGCTGGTCGGCGACCCGACCCACCAGCTGACCAACGCCTTCGGCGTACACATTCCGGAAGAAGGCCTGGCCCTGCGTGGCACCTTCGTGATCAACCCGGAAGGCGTGATCAAGACCCTGGAGATCCACTCCAACGAGATCGCCCGTGACGTGTCCGAGACCCTGCGCAAGCTGAAGGCCGCCCAGTTCACCGCCGCCAACCCGAACCAGGTCTGCCCGGCCAAGTGGAAGGAAGGCGAGAAGACCCTGACCCCGTCGCTGGACCTGGTCGGCAAGATCTAAGCCGCAACACGCCGGCGGGGATGCGCCAGGCCTCTGGCCCATTCCCCCGGCACTCCCACCCCGCCTTCGCGGCGGGCGTGGGGGTGAACCGCAGCGTGTTGATGCCAGCCAGCATCACGCAAGCAAGCCCGACAGCCCGCTGCGGTTCACCCCTACTTTTCCGGCGCGTTGCCCAGGCAACCGCGTCCATCCCCCGTTTTGCCTCGTCCAAGGAGTTGCGCCGTGCTTGACGACACCCTCAAGACCCAGTTGCAGCAGTACATGGGCCTGCTGCGCCAACCGTTGCGCCTGATCGCCTCGCTCGATGACAGCGCCGCCGCCCAGGAAATGCGTGGCCTGCTGGACGACATCGTCGCCGCCGGCAACGGCAAGATCACCCTGGACGCCTCCGGCACCGACGCCCGTCGCCCCTCGTTCGTGGTTGCCCGCGAAGGCCAGGACCATGGCGTGCGTTTCGCCGGCCTGCCGCTGGGCCACGAATTCGAATCGCTGGTGCTGACCCTGCTGTGGACCGGTGGCCATCCGCCCAAGGTTGCCGACGAGGTCCTGGACAGCATCAAGGCGATCCATGGCACGTTCGACTTCGACGTCTACATGTCGCTGACCTGCCACAACTGCCCGGACGTGGTGCAGGCGCTGGCGCTGATGGCCATCGTCAACCCGAACATCCGCACCACCGTGATCGAAGGCGGCGCCTTCCAGCAGGAAGTGGAGCAGCGCCAGGTGATGGCCGTGCCGATGGTGTTCCAGGGTGGCCAGATGTTCGACTCCGGGCGCATGAGCCTGGAGCAGATCATCGCCAAGCTCGACACCGGCGCCGCCGCCCGCGATGCCGAGAAGATCAACGCCAAGGACGCGTTCGACGTACTGGTGGTCGGCGGTGGCCCGGCCGGTTCGGCCGCGGCGATCTATGCCGCCCGCAAGGGCATCCGCACCGGCGTGGCCGCCGAGCGTTTCGGTGGCCAGGTGCTGGACACCATGGCCATCGAGAACTTCATCTCGGTGCAGCACACCGAGGGCCCGAAGCTGGCCAGCGCGCTGGAAGCCCACGTGCGTGAGTACGAGGTGGACATCATGAACCTGCAGCGCGCCACTGAACTGGTGCCGGCCGGTGCCGATGGCCTGGTCGAAGTGAAGCTGGAGAACGGTGCCTCGCTGAAGTCCAGGACGGTGATCCTGTCCACCGGCGCACGCTGGCGGCAGATGAACGTCCCGGGCGAGGACGAATACCGCAACAAGGGCGTGGCCTACTGCCCGCACTGCGACGGCCCGCTGTTCAAGGGCAAGCGCGTGGCGGTGATCGGCGGCGGCAACTCCGGCGTCGAGGCGGCCATCGACCTGGCCGGCATCGTCAGCCACGTCACCGTGTTCGAGTTCGACAGCAAGCTGCGCGCCGACCAGGTGCTGCAGGCCAAGCTCAACAGCCTGCCCAACGTGAAGGTGGTGCTCAACGCACAGACCACCGAGGTGCTGGGCGACGGCCAGAAGGTCAACGGGCTGGTCTACACCGACCGCGTCGGTGGCGATTCGCACCGCGTCGAGCTGGAAGGCATCTTCGTGCAGATCGGCCTGCTGCCGAACACCGAGTGGCTGCGTGGCACGGTGGAACTGAGCAACCGCGGCGAGATCGTCATCGACGACCGCGGCCAGACCAATGTGCCGGGCGTGTTCGCTGCCGGTGACTGCACCACGGTGCCGTACAAGCAGATCATCATCGCCATGGGCGCCGGCTCGACCGCCGCGCTGAGCGCGTTCGACCACCTGATCCGTACCCCGGCCCCGGCGGTTGCCAAGGCCGAAGTGGCTGAAACCGCCTGACCTCAGGCGTCTGCCCGAACAGGAGCGAGGGGCACTGCCCTTCGCTCCTGTTGCCGTTGCGTCCATTGACCGGAGTCCGCCATGAACCTGCGTGACCTGAAGTACCTGGTGGCACTGGCCGAGCACAAGCACTTCGGCCGCGCGGCGGCGGCGTGTTTCGTCAGCCAGCCGACGCTGTCCACCCAGATCAAGAAGCTGGAAGAGGAGCTGGGCGTGCCGTTGGTCGAGCGTGCGCCGCGCAAGGTGATGCTGACCCCGGCCGGGCGCGAGGCCGCGATGCGCGCGCGCGGCATCGTCGCCGAGGTCGAGCAGATGAAGGAAGCCGCGCGTCGCAGCCGCGACCCGGAAGCCGGCACGGTGCGGCTGGGCATCTTCCCCACGCTCGGCCCCTACCTGCTGCCGCACGTGGTGCCGGCGATCCGCCAGCGTTTCCCGCAGCTGGAGATGCTGCTGGTCGAGGAAAAGAGCGACGTGCTGATGGCACAGCTGCGCAATGGCCAGCTCGACGCCGCGCTGCTGGCGTTGCCGGTCAACGATGAGCAGCTGCACACCGAGTTCCTGTTCGAGGAACCGTTCGTGCTGGCCGCGCCGGAAGGCCACCCGCTGGCCGCGCACGACACGCTGCGGCTGGACGACCTGTCCGACCAGCGCCTGCTGCTGCTGCAGGACGGCCATTGCCTGCGCGACCAGGCGCTGGATGTCTGCCACCTGGCCGGCGCGCTGGAGAAGTCCGAATTCCAGGCCACCAGCCTGGAAACCCTGCGGCAGATGGTGGCCGCCAACGTCGGCGTCACGCTGTTGCCGATGCTCGCGGTCAAGCCGCCGGTGGCGCGCTCGGAGAACATCCAGCTGGTGCCCTTCCAGGGCGACCCCCAGCCCAACCGGCGCATCGCCATGGTCTGGCGGCGCAGCTCGGCGATGGGCGCCTTCCTGGAGCAGTTCGCGCAGTTGTTCAAGCAGCTGCCGGCGGGGTTGTTGCGGTTGCACTGAGGGCTGGGGCTGTACCCCTCCCCAACCCGCAATCTGAACACTCCCCCGGCCCACATTGCATCCCGGCCGTGGCGGCCCCATCATCCTGAAAGGGTCGCAAGCGACCCCTGACATCTGCACAATAGTGCCCGGGCGGCGCCGGCAAGGCGTCGCCTTTTGCTTGCATTTTTTCTTCAACTGATAAGGAACATCCCATGACCAGCCACAGCGGTCTCCCGCCATCGATCATCGTTTCCACCCGCGACATGGCCCGCCTCGAGGCCCTGCTCGACTCCCCGGCCCTGAGCCGGCACCCGGCCGCCGTCGCCCTCTCGCAGGAGCTTGAACGCGCCCAGGTGTTGCCGCCGGAGGAAATCCCGGCCGGTATCGTCACCATGCACTCCCGCGTGGACTGCGAAGACGAACTGCACGATGAAAAGCATTCCCTGACCCTGGTCTATCCGCACGAGGCGGATTTCGACAAGGGCCGCGTGTCCGTGCTGGCACCGGTTGGCAGCGCCCTGCTGGGCCTGTCGGTCGGCCAGACCATCGACTGGACCGCGCCCGGTGGCCGCCAGCTGCGCCTGCGCGTGATCGCCGTCCACTACCAGCCCGAAGCTGCGGGCGATTTCCACCGCTGAGCGCCTCGCGCCGGCCTGTACCAGGAACCTGCAATGACCCAGCCCCGCTCCAAGCTCGCCCAGCTGCGTGAACTGTCCGTCGTCGTCGCCGACACCGGTGACTACGAGGCCATCAAGCGCCTGCGTCCGGTGGACTGCACCACCAACCCGACCCTGGTGAAGAAAGCCCTCGACCTGCCGGTCTATGCCGCGTTGATCGAGCGCGAGCTGCAGTGGGGCCGCGGCCAGCCCGGCGACGTGCAGGACGTGGCCAAGGCCGTGGTCGACCGCCTGACCGTGGGTGTGGGCACGATGCTGGCCGAGCTGGTGCCCGGCCGCGTGTCCACCGAAGTGGACGCCGACCAGGCCCACGACACCGCTGCCACCATCGCCAAGGCGCGCGAATTCATCGCCATGTACGAAGCGGCCGGCGTGCCGCGTAGCAAGGTGTTGATCAAGATCGCCGCCACCTGGGCCGGCGTGGAAGCGGCGCGCGTACTGCAGGCCGAAGGCATCGACTGCAACCTGACCCTGATCTTCAACCCGACCCAGGCGCTGGCCTGCTCGGAAGCCGGTGCGTTCCTGATCTCGCCGTTCGTCGGCCGCATCCTGGACTGGTACGTGGCCAACGGCCAGGCGCCGGCCAGCATCGACGAAGACCCGGGCGTGCAGTTCGTGCGCGGCGTGTACGCCGAGTTCAAGCGCCGTGGCTCGCCGACCGTGGTGATGGGCGCCTCGTTCCGCTCGACCGCGCAGATCGAAGCGCTGGCCGGCTGCGACCGCCTGACCATCTCGCCGGACCTGCTGGAGAAGCTCGACGCCGACTTCGGCGAGCTGCCGCGCAAGCTGGTGGCCGGTACGGCCGAAGCCGTCAACGTGGCCGCCATCGATGAAGCCAAGTTCGACGCCGACCTGGCCGCCGACCCGATGGCCACCGAGAAGCTGGCCACCGGCATCGACGCGTTCGCCAAGGACCTGCAGACGCTGCGCCAGCGCATTGCCGACGAACTGGCGAAGTAAGCAGACTCACACGTAGTGCCCGAGAATCTCCCTTCTCCCGCCTGCGGGAGAAGGGGCCCCGAAGGGGCGGATGAGGGCGTTTCTGCGTTGCCGTGGCGCTTGCGCGCTTTCAAGGCGCCCTCACCCCAACCCCTCTCCCGTACACGGGAGAGGGGCTTGAGCAGAAAGCCAGGGCACGCAATGCCCGAGAACCTCCCTTCTCCCGCCTGCGGGAGAAGGTGCCCCGAAGGGGCGGATGAGGGCGTTTTTGCCTTGCCGTAGCGTTTACGTGCTTTCAAGGCGCCCTCACCCCAACCCCTCTCCCGCTATGCGGGAGAGGGGCTTGAGCAGAAAACTAGAACACGCCCAGCTCCAGGCCCGCCGCCAGCAACGCACCGAGCTCGCGGCCACGCGCCAGCGCAGAGGCCGGCACCTGCTTGGCCGCCAGAATCGCCTCCGCCGTCTGTGCCTGCGTACACACCAGCACCGGCTCGGCCACCTCCTTCAGGCGCAGGCCCAGGGCCACCCGCCGCAACTGTGCGATCGTCGGCTGCCCGTCCGAACCGGCACACACCAGCAGCGCATACGGCTTGCCTTCGCAGCGCCCCAGCAACGGGTAATAGCTGCGGTCGAAGAAGTCCTTCATCGCCCCGCTCATCGAGGCCAGCGTCTCGGGCGTGGCGAACACCACTGCATCGGCCGCCAGCACATCCGCCGCGCCGGCATCGGCCGCACGCAACGCACTCACGTCCACGGCATCATCCGTCGCCGCGCGTGCACCTTCCAGCAACGCACCGACCATGGCCTCGGTCGCACCGGTGAAGCTGTGCCACACCACCAGCAGACGCCGCGGCGTGGCCCCCATCGCTCAGACGTCCAGCCCGATCGGGCAGCTCACGCCGGTGCCACCGATGCCGCAATAGCCGTTCGGGTTCTTGGCCAGGTATTGCTGGTGGTAGTCCTCGGCGTAGAAGAACGCCGGTGCCGGATGGGCGATCTCGGTGGTGATCGGCCCGTAGCCGGCCGCTTCCAGCTGCTGCTGGTAGGCCGCGCGGCTGGCGATGGCCGCGTTGTACTGCGCCTGCGTATGGCAGTAGATCGCCGAGCGGTACTGGGTGCCGGTATCGTTGCCCTGGCGCATGCCCTGGGTAGGGTCGTGGTTCTCCCAGAACGTGCGCAGCACGGTCTCCAGGGGCACCTGTGCGGGGTCGAACACGACACGCACGACCTCGGTGTGGCCCGTGAGCCCGGAGCAGACCTCCTCGTAGGTCGGGTTGGGGGTGAGCCCGCCCTGGTAGCCCACCGCGGTGGTCACCACGCCCGGCAGCTGCCAGAACTTGCGCTCTGCACCCCAGAAGCAGCCCAGGCCCACGTCCAGTACCTGCAACCCGGCCAGATCGCCCTGCAACGGCTGGCCGTTGACGAAATGCACGTTGTGCAGCGGCAGCGGGGCCTCGCGCCCCGGCAATGCCTCTTCCGGGCGCGGCAGGCGCTGCTTGAACGCACCGATACCCAGCAAACCTTGGCCGATTCCCAACATGGTCAGTTCCTCAGGCCGGGAGCAGTCCCGGCGACTCATCTGCATCGGAAATGGGGTCGCCCGGGCCCTCGTCCAAGGCCAGTGCGGCCACGATGTCCTCGGCCTGCGGCTGGGCCGAATCCGGCACGCAGACGCGCAGCAGGCCGAACAGCGGCAGTTCGCCGCCGGCGCCCAGCAGCGACTCGCCGAACACGAACGCCGGGATGCCGGCGTCCTCCAGCGCGTGCTTGACCAAATGGGCGTCGAACAGGTTGTTGGTCTGGTAGATCTGCTGCATCAGTGTTCTCCCTTCACAGCGGCACGCGCAGTGCATCGGTGGCGGCCAGTCGCTCGGTTTCCGCCGCGCCGGCCTGGCGCCATTCGCGCAGCGCCGGCAAGGCCAGCAGCGCGCGATGGTACGGTTCCGCACCGTCATCCACGGGCACCCCGTAGCCATCGAAACGTACCGCCACCGGTGCAAACATCGCATCAACGATGCCGAACTGCCCGAACAGGAAGTCACCGCCGGTACCGTAGGTCCCACGTAGTTCGGCCCACAGCGCGCAGATCCGGCCGATGTCGGCCTGGGCCGCGGCATCCCAGCGGTAGCCGTCCGGCTGCCGCCGGCTGTTCATTGGCAACTGGGTGCGCAGGGCGGTGAAACCTGAATGCATCTCGGCCGCCGCCGCCCGCGCCACGGCCCGCTGGGCCCGGTCGGACGGCCAACCACGCCCGTCCAGCCAACGCTCGTTGGCGTACTCGCAGATGGCCAGCGAGTCCCACACGTGCAGGCCGCCGTCACGCAGGGCCGGCACCTTGCCGGTCGGCGAGTGACGCAGGGCCTGGCGGGTGAAATCCGGGCTGTCCAGCGCCAGCCGCACCTCGTCGAAGGCCACGCCGAAATGGCGCAGCAGCAGCCACGGGCGCAGCGACCAGGACGAGTAGTTCTTGTTGCCTATCACCAGAACGGGGCGGTCCATCGTTACGGTCCACGGGGCGGGAACCCCCAGCATAGCCCCGTCCCGGCAGCCGAGGCCGGGCTCGGCTAAACTTGCGGCTTATTTCAATACGTTGCGTCCCCCATGTCCGAGAACACGCCTGCCGCCGGTGCCACGCCGGAGAACGCTCCCGCCGAGAAGCGCGACTTCATCCGCCAGATCGTCCGCGAGGACCTGGCCAGCGGCAAGCACACGGCCATCAAGACCCGCTTCCCGCCCGAGCCCAACGGCTACCTGCACATCGGCCATGCCAAGTCGATCTGCCTGAACTTCGGCATCGCCGGCGAGTTCAGCGGCGTGTGCAACCTGCGCTTCGACGACACCAACCCGGCCAAGGAAGACCCCGAGTACGTCAACGCCATCCAGGACGACGTGCGCTGGCTGGGCTTCGAGTGGAACGAGCTGCGCCATGCCTCGGACTACTTCGATGCCTACTACCTGGCCGCGCAGAAGCTGATCCGCGACGGCAAGGCCTATGTCTGCGACCTGTCAGCCGAGGAAGTGCGCGCCTACCGTGGCAGCCTCACCGAACCGGGCCGCCCGTCGCCGTACCGCGAGCGCAGCGTCGAGGAGAACCTGGACCTGTTCGCGCGCATGCGTGCCGGCGAGTTCCCCGATGGCGCCCGCACCCTGCGCGCCAAGATCGACATGGCCAGCGGCAACATCAACCTGCGCGACCCGGCGATCTACCGCATCAAGCACGTCGAGCACCAGAACACCGGCGATGCCTGGCCGATCTACCCGATGTACGACTTCGCCCATGCGCTGGGCGATTCGCTGGAAGGCATCACCCATTCGCTGTGCACGCTGGAGTTCGAGGACCACCGCCCGCTGTACGACTGGTGCGTGGACAACGTCGACTTCGCCCACGACAACGCGCTGACCCAGCCGCTGGTCGACAAGGGCCTGCCGCGTGAAGCCGCCAAGCCGCGCCAGATCGAGTTCTCGCGCCTGAACATCAACTACACGGTGATGAGCAAGCGCAAGCTGATGGCGCTGGTCACCGAGCAGCTGGTCGACGGCTGGGACGACCCGCGCATGCCGACCCTGCAGGGCCTGCGCCGCCGCGGCTACACCCCGGCGGCGATGCGCCTGTTCGCCGAACGCGTGGGCATCTCTAAGCAGAACTCGATGATCGACTTCAGCGTGCTGGAAGGCGCGCTGCGCGAGGATCTGGACAGTGCCGCCGCGCGCCGCATGGCGGTGATCGATCCGGTCAAGCTGGTGCTCACCAACCTGCCGGAAGGCCACGAAGAAACCCTGACCTTCAGCAACCATCCGAAGGACGAAAGCTTCGGCACCCGCGAAGTACCGTTCGCACGCGAGCTGTGGATCGAGCGCGAGGACTTCGCCGAAGTCCCGCCGAAGGGCTGGAAGCGGCTGGTACCGGGCGGCGAAGTGCGCCTGCGCGGCGCCGGCATCGCCCGCGTCGATGAGGTGGTGAAGAACGACGCCGGTCAGATCGTCGAGCTGCGCGGCTGGCTGGACCCGGAATCGCGTCCGGGCATGGAAGGCGCCAACCGCAAGGTCAAGGGCACCATCCACTGGGTCAGCGCCCGGCACGCGGTGGAAGCGGAAGTGCGCCTGTACGACCGTTTGTTCTCGGTCGCCGACCCGGACGATGAATCCGAAGGCAAGACCTACCGCGATTACCTCAACCCGGAATCGCGCAAGGTCGTCACCGGCTATGTCGAGCCGGCCGCCGCCATTGCCGCGCCCGAGCAGGCCTTCCAGTTCGAGCGTACCGGCTACTTCGTCGCCGACCGCCGCGACCACACCGCCGGCAAGCCGGTGTTCAACCGCAGCGTGACCCTGCGCGACACCTGGGCGGGCTGATCCAACGCCGCTGCAATGAAAACGCCGGGCAACGCCCGGCGTTCTTGTTTTCCCCTCCTGGCCGTCGCTGGCTGCACGCTACCGCTGCACGTCGACAGCCTGCGGCTGACCTGCGGGTTCCACGCTGCTGCGCCAGGCATCCAGGAACTGCCGCCGCTTGAGCGCGTCCAGGTACACCAGCAGGCCCGGCCCCAACTGGATCGGCCGGCGGTTGCGGCCGGGCGTGCCATCGCGCCCTGCCGCACCCACGATCGGCATCAACCGCGCCTCGCGCGAGAGCACCAGCTGTCCGCGCGGCGACAGCAGGTAATCCAGGAAGCTGCGTGCCTCGGCCGGGTTGCGGCTGCTGCGCGGGATCATCGCCGTGCGCAGCACCACCAGCGTGTAGTCCTCCGGCTCGACGATACCCAGCGGCGCACCGGCATCGATGCGTGCCTGCGCATACGACCCCAGCACGTTGTAGGCCAGCGACAACTCGCCGCTGCTGACCTTGTCCAGCAGCACGCCAGTGCGCTCCTCGCGGACCACCGCGTTGTCCCCCAGCGCCCCCAGCAAGGCGCCGGCGATGCTGCCGCGATGCGCGTCCTGGGTGGCCAGCAGGTACCCCACGCTGCTGCGTTCGATGTCATAGGTACCGACCTTGCCGCGCAACGGCGCGCCTTCACCGCGCAGCAGCGCCAGCAACTGCCGGCGGGTATGCGGGACCCGTGCCGGCGGCAGCGCGCGGGTGTTGTAGACGATGGTCACCGGCTCGTAGCTGATGCCATAGGCTTCGTGCCGCCACTGCGCCCAGGCCGGCACCGCGTCGGTCCACACCGACTGGTGCGGCAGCGCATGACCGTCATTGACCAGTTGCGTCTGCAGGTCCATGCCGCTGGAAATCAACAGGTCCGGCCCGTTCGGGCCCTTGCCGGTGCGCAGGAAACGCGCATGCAGGTCCTGGGTGATGATGTCCTCGTAGATCACCTCGGTGCCCGGATGCAGGCGCTGGTAGTCGGCGATCACCCGCGCGAACACCTCGATATCGGTGGTGCCGTGGATGCGCAGCTGTGCGGTGGCCGCGCCCTTGGCCGGGAAGCGTTGCACATCCCCCGGCGCGGCCCGGGCCGGCAGCACCAGCAGGCAGCACAACATCATGATCAACAGGGACTTCATGCATTGCTCCTGGGCAGGTGCAGGGTGGCGACCAGGCCGCCTTCCGGCCGGTTGGCCAGATCGATCCGGCCGCCATGGCTGTCGATCACCCGCTTGACGATGGCCAGACCCAGCCCGGCGCCGCCGGCCGGCGCGTGCTCGCCGCGGCCAAAGCGCTCGAACACCCGCTCGGCGTCGGCGGCCGCGATGCCCGGGCCGTGGTCGGCGATGGTCAGCACCGCATCGGCCGCCTCCACGGTCAACGCGATCTGCAGCGCGCCGGCACCGCCGTACTTCACCGCGTTGTCGATCAGGTTCTTGATGGCCTCGCGCAGCAGCAGGGCGTCGCCGTTGACCGACACCACCGCGTTGGTCATCGCCAGCTGCACCCGCGGCGCCGGGCCGGCCTGCGGCAAGGCCTCGTGCAGGGCCTGGTGCACGACTTCGGCCAGGTCCACCGTGGCGAAGCTGCGCAGGTGCGAACGGTGGATCACGCTGGCATCGCTGAGCAGCTGGTTGAGCAGACGGCTCATGTGGGTGGCGTTGCGCTCGATCGCCTGCAGGCTGCGCCGCATCTCCTGCGGGTCGTCCTCGTCCAGCGCCAGCTGCGCCTGCGCGCGCAAGGCGGCCAAGGGCGTGCGCATCTGGTGCGCGGCGTCGGCCATGAACGCACGCAGCGTCTCGTTGCTGCTGGACAGGCGCTCCATGAAATGGTTCAGCGCACCGACCATCTGGTCCATCTCGCGTGGCACCCGCGCGTCCAGCGGCTTCAGGTCCGACGACTCGCGCCGCGACAACTCGCGCTCCACCCGCACCAGCGGGCGGAACGCGCGATGCACGCCGAACGCGACCAGCGCCAAGGCAAGTGCCGACAGCACCCCGATCGCCAGCAGCGCGCGGTTGACCATCTCCTGTGCCAGCGCCTCGCGGGCACGACGGGTCTGCCCCACCTGCACCTGCACTTCACCCTGCGCGGAGGCGGCGGCAAAGCTGCGCGCGACCACCACGAAGCGCACCGTCTCGCCGCTGTAGCCGGCATCAAACAGCTGCGGCCGGCCATCGGCGAGCTGCGGCGATGCCGGCAGGTCCGGGTAGCCGGTGATCAGCGCACCACGGCTATCGGCGATGCGATAGAACACGCGGTCCTCCTCGGCCATCGACAGCAGGTCCAGCGCTGCGTACGGCAGGTCCACCTGCCATTGCCCGTCCACCAGCGCCACCGAATCGGCGATGGACAGCGCCGAGGACACCAGCAGGTGGTCATAGGAGCGGTTGGCGGCGCGCTGCCCGTACTCGCGCGCGGCGAACAGCAACACCACCGCGAACACCGCCAGCAGGCCGCCGAGGTACAGCAGCAGCGTGCGCCGCAGCGAACCCGGCGCGCGCTCCTCAGTCATCGCCATCCACCGCGCCCTCGCCGGGCTCCAGCAGGTAGCCCACGCCACGCACGGTGGTGATGCGCAACGGCGCGCCGGCCAGCTTGCGGCGCAGGCGACCGATGTACAGCTCGATCGCATTGGGCCCGGCCTCGTCATCAAAACCGAACAGGCCATTGCCGATCTCGTCCTTGCTCACCACCTGCCCGAGCCGCCCGACCAGGATCTCCAGCAGGCGGTACTCGCGGTTCGGCAACTCGATCGGCTCGCCATCGACGCTGACGCGATGGGCCGCATTGTCGAACTGGAAGCTGCCCACCTGCACCACCTCGCTGGCATTGCCGCGGGCACGACGCAGCAGCACCCGGCAGCGCGCCTCGAACTCGCGGAAATCAAACGGCTTGCCGAGGTAGTCATCGGCGCCCACGTCCAGGGCCTGCACGCGGTCCTCGATACCATCGCGCGCGGTAAGCATCAGCACCGGGGTGCTGTCGCCGCGCTCGCGCATGCCGGCCAGCACGCGCAGGCCGTCGAGCTTGGGCAGGCCGATGTCCAGCACCACCAGGTCGAAACTCTGGTAGCGCAGCACGCTGGCCGCGCCCAGGCCGTCGGACTGCCAGTCCACCGCATGCCCGCTGCGGCGCATGCGACGGATGATCGCATCGGCCAGGTCCGGGTTGTCTTCGACCAGCAACAGGCGCATGGGCAGGAGCAGCAGGAAGGTGCGGGCATGCTAACGCGCCGCCCCCCGTCCACGCAGCAGGAATGCCACCGCGCTGCGCCGCACAAGGCGCTGACAGGCGGATGACAGCTTGGCCGCACCAGACTCTGGTCCAACGCACCATCCGGTGCCCACGCCGCGCGCCTGGCGCGCAACCTGGGAGGGTTTGTGGCAAACAACAACACGTGGCGGCAACGCGCCGCCGTGCTGGCGCTGGCTGCCTGCACGGCACCGGCCCTGGCCGCCGACGGCGAGGACGACGGCCCGGTCACCGCCACGCTCGGCGGCCGCCTGCACCTGGACTTCGCCAGCTTCGACAACGACCCGCGCGGCACCCCGAACAAGGACGACACCGAGATCCGTCGCGCATGGGTGGACGTATCCGGCCGCTTCTTCGCGGTCGACTACAAGCTGGAAGCCGATTTCTCCGGCGACCGCGTCGAGGCCAAGGACGTCTACGTCAGCCGCGGCTTCGGCAATGCCGGCAAGCTCACCGTGGGCCAGTTCAAGCAGTACTACTCGCTGGACGACCGCACCAGTTCCAACTACGGACCGCTGCTGGAGCGTGGCAATGCCGCCACCACGCTGGCGCCGCTGTATCGACTGGGCGCGTCGTGGCAGGCCAACCCGGGCGATTTCACCTGGGCGGCCAGCATCTACAGCCTGGAGAGCATCGACGCCTGGCAGGTGAAGGGCCGTGCGGCCGGTGGCCGCGTCACCTGGGCCCCGGCGCCGCAGGCAGGCGATGTGTTGCACCTGGGCCTGTCGCTGGCGCGCGAGGCCTATGACAATCCCGGTGCCAACGGCGTGCCGGCGCTGCGCATTCGCCCGCGCCCGGCCGGCCACCTGTCCGATGAAAGCCGCTTGACCCTGGTCAGCTTCGCCGACGGCCGCGACACCGACGTCGACAAATGGTCGCTGGAGTATGCGCAGGTGCGCGGCCCCTGGTCGTGGCAGGGCGAATTCAGCGGCGCCACCTTCGATGACGGTGCGCAACGCGGCAACGTGATGGCCGGCTACGGCCTGGTCAGCTGGTTCGTTACCGGCGAGACCCGCGCGTATGACCGCAAGACCGGCCGTTTCGCGCGCATCAAGGACATCCACCACACCGCCGGCGCGTTCGAGCTGGCCCTGCGCTATGACCAGATGCGCGGCGCGCAGCATCTGGACGGCCAGCCCGACCTGCGCCGCGGCAGCACCGAGGCATGGACGCTGGGCGGCAACTGGTACCTGCGCGACAACCTGCGCTTCATGCTCAACCTGATCGAAAGCCGCAACCGCGACCGCCTGGCCGGCGCCACCGTCGACCGCACCCGCGCGGTCACCGGCCGGCTGCAGTTCGACTTCTGATCCCCTTTCCCACGTCCTGACCCTTAGGAGTCTGCAGATGATGCTGACCATCCTCGGCTTCGGCATGGTGCTCACGTTCATGTACCTCATCATGAGCAAGCGCCTGTCGCCGCTGGTAGCCCTGATCACCGTCCCCATCGTGTTCGCCCTGATCGGCGGCTTCGGCCACGGGCTGGACGAGATGATGCTCGAGGGCATCAAGAAGATCGCGCCCACCGGCGTGATGCTGATGTTCGCCATCCTGTACTTCGGGGTGATGATCGATGCCGGCCTGTTCGACCCGCTGGTGCGGATCATCCTGCGCGTGGTCAAGGGCGATCCCTTGAAGATCGTGATGGGCACGGCGGTGCTGGCGATGCTGATCTCGCTCGACGGCGACGGCTCGACCACCTACATGATCACCGTTTCGGCGATGCTGCCGCTGTACCGGCGGCTGGGCATGAACGCGCTGAACATGACCTGCGTGACCATCCTCGCCGGCGGCGTGATGAACCTCACCCCCTGGGGCGGGCCGACCGCACGTGCGGCCACCGCCCTGCACGTGGATCCGGCCGACGTGTTCGTGCCGATGATCCCGTCGATGGTGCTGGCCTGCGCCGGCATCCTCGCGCTGGCCTGGTACCTGGGCATCAGCGAGCGTCGCCGCCTGGGCGTGGTCAGCCTGCCGGAGGGCGGCAACTGGATGGACAGCAGCGTCTCGGACGACGGCGATGCCCTGCCAACCGTGGAGGATGCCGAGGACACCAAGCGCCCCCGCCTGCTGTGGGTCAACTTCGCGCTGACGCTGGCGCTGATGGCCGCGCTGGTGATCGGGCTGTTGCCGATGCCGGTGCTGTTCATGGTCGGCTTCGCCATCGCGCTGGTGATCAACTACCCGAACCTGGCCGAGCAGCGCCGTCGCGTGGTCAACCACGCCGGCAACGTGCTGTCGGTGGTGTCGCTGATCTTCGCCGCGGGGATCTTCACCGGCATCCTCTCCAACACCGGCATGGTCGAGGCGATGTCACGCAGCTTCCTGGCGGTGATCCCCGACGCCTGGGGTCCGTACCTGGCGGTGATCACCGGGCTGGCGTCGATGCCGTTCACCTTCTTCATGTCCAACGACGCCTTCTACTTCGGCGTGCTGCCGATCCTGTCCGAAGCGGCGGGCCACTACGGCATCACCCCGGTGGAGATGGCCCGTGCCTCGCTGGCCGGCCAGCCGGTGCACCTGCTCAGCCCGTTGGTGCCATCCACCTACCTGCTGGTGGGCCTTGCCAAGGTCGATTTCGCTGACCACCAGAAGTTCACCCTGAAGTGGGCGGTGCTGATCTCGTTGTTGCTGATGATCGGCAGCCTGCTGCTGGGCCTGTACCCGCTGGCCGCCTGATCGGCCCCCTGCCCTCGAAACGGAGCTCACCATGACTCTTCGCATCGCCTACGTCACCAGCGGCATGGGCAGTGTCGGCACCGCCATCTGCCAGAGCCTGGCCCGTGCCGGCCATACCGTGGTCGCCGGTTGCGCGCCCAATTCCCCACGCAAGGCCAACTGGTTGCGCGAGCAACGCGAGCAGGGCTTCGACTTCATCGCCTCCGAGGGCAACGCCACCGACTGGGCTTCGACCAGCACGGCGTTCGCCAAGGTGCGCGCCGAGGTCGGCGAGATCGACGTGCTGGTCAACAACGCCGGCGGCAGCCGCGACGTGCTGTTCCGGCAGATGAGCCCGGAAGACTGGAACGCGGTGATCGCCTCCAACGTCAACGCCCTGTTCAACATCACCAAGCAGGTGGTCGAAGGCATGAGCCAGCGTGGCTGGGGCCGCATCATCAACATCGGCTCGGTCAGCGCGCACAAGGGCCAGATCGGGCAGGTGAACTACGCCACCGCCAAGGCCGCGATGCATGGGTTCACCCGCGCCCTGGCCGCCGAAGTCGCCGCGCGCGGCGTCACCGTCAACACGCTCTCGCCGGGCTACATCGCCAGCCAGGCGATCAGCAGCTTCCCGCCGGACGTGCTCGACCGGCTGGCCGCCTCCGTGCCGGTGCGTCGCCTTGGCCGCCCGGAGGAAGTCGCCGCGCTGTGCACCTGGCTGGCATCGGATGACGCGGCCTACGTGACCGGCGCCGACTATGCGGTCAACGGCGGACTGCACATGGACTGATCCTGCTTCATTGCCCCCCGGCACGCCGCGCTGCTCCTCAGCGCGGCTTTTTTTCAGCGTGTTCATGGACAGCGCAAGTGACGCATCGCGCGTTCATCGCGCTGCCGTAAACAAGCTTTCATGTTGGTTTTCCATAGTGGCCGCGCACCTGTTTCACCGCGCCCTCCCCCACGCCACGGACCGACATGCAGACCCGACACCTGAGCCTTGCCATCCTTGCCGCGCTGATTTCCGCGCCGCTGTACGCCGCCACCCCCGAGGACGTGGGCGAACGCACCGACGCCACCGCGGCAACCGCCGCCAGCGCCAGCGCGCAGACCCTGGACGCGGTCTCGGTGATCGGACGCGGTGAAACCCGCCAGGTGCAACGCATCAGCGAAGTCGACAAGCAGGTGCTGCCACCCGGCAGCAGTGGCCAGAAGATCCTCGACCGCCTGCCCGGCGTCTCGGTGCAGTCCAACGACGCCTTCGGCGCCAACGAGGAATCACAGACCATCAGCCTGCGTGGCTTCGACAAGAATCGCCTGGGCTATACGCTGGACGGCATCCCGCTCGGCGACAACAGCTACGGCAACTACAACGGGCTGAGCATCGCCCGCGCCATCATCGGCGAGAACCTGGCCGGCGCCGAACTGGCGCAGGGCATCGGCTCGCTGGGCGTTGCCTCCACCAGCAACCTGGGCGGCACCATCCAGTACTTCTCCAGCGACCCCTCCAGCGTGTTCGGTGGCCGCGCCAGCATCACCATGGGCGAGGACAACCAGCGCCGCGGCTACCTGCGCGTGGACACCGGCGAATACAACGGCTTTGCCGCCTACGTGTCCGGCGTGCACCAGGACGCGGACATGTGGGCCGCGCCCTACCAGAACCAGACCACCCGACAGTTCAATGCCAAGGCGGTGTGGAATGTCGGCGACCATCGCTTCGGGGCATTCGTCGCCACCTCGCGGGTGAGCCAGGCCAACTACGCCTACCTGTCCAAGAGCATGCTCGAGCGCGGCCTGGGCTGGGACTGGAACATCTATGCCCCGGATTGGGACCGCGCGGTCGCCGCCGCCTACTGCGCCCCGGCCACCTTCAACGCCGACCGTTGTGCGTTCGTCGATGGCGTCAGGAGCATCGACGATGCGTACTACCAGAGCCGCGCCCTGCGCGATGACAACCTGTACGCCATCGACGCCGACCTGCGCGTGGCCGAGCAGGGCCGCCTGAAGCTGCTCGCCTACCACCACGAGAACCGTGGCCAGGGCCATTGGTGGGCACCGGGCCAGCCCTCCTATCCGGGCACCGACAAGATGCTGCCCATCTCCATCCGCAGCACCAACTACACCATCAACCGCCAGGGCGTGACCGCCGCACTGTCCTGGACGCTGGGTATCCACGAGCTGGAAGCCGGGCTGTGGTGGGAACAGAACGACCACAACGTCGAGCGCAACTTCTACTACATGAGCGGCCCGTTCCTGGACGACGTCTACCTCAACCACCCGGACCGCCGCCTGTTCGACCAGGACTACGACATCCGCACGCGCCAGTTCTACGTGCAGGACCGCATGCGCTTCATGGACGACCGCCTGGTCGTGGACCTGGGCATCAAGAGCCCGAACACGCGGATGCGCGCCGTCGCCAGGCCGGGCACCGAGACCCGCCTCGCCTCCGGCACGTTGACCGCCAGGGAATCGGTGCTGCCGCAGGCCGGCATCGGCTTCAAGCTCACCCCGAACAACGAGCTGTTCGCCTCGTATGCGGAGAACATCGCCGCCTTCGTCGGCGGCGGCAGCGGCGGCCCGCTGCAGGTCTCGCCGGAATCGTTCGCCGCCAGCGCCGGGCTGGAGCCGGAGAAGTCCAGGACGCTGGAAGCCGGCTTCCGCACCTTCGGCGAGAGGTACCAGGCCTCGCTTGCCGCCTACGCGGTGAAGTTCGACAACCGCCTGCTCTCGCTCAACCCGTGTTCGAGCATCGAAGTCGGCACCCGCCCGGAGTGCGTCACCCGTTTCATCAACGTCGGCTCGGTGAAGAGCCACGGCGCGGAGCTGACCTTCATCCTCAAGCCGGTCGATGGCCTGCAGTGGTACAACGCGCTGTCGTGGAACAAGTCCACCTACCAGGACGACTACCTCTCCGGCGGCCAGGTGGTGCCGGTGGCCGGCAAGATCACTGTCGATACGCCGCAGCGGATGGCCTCCAGCGAACTGAGCTGGAACCGCGACGGCTGGTTCGCCAGCCTGCGCGGCAAGTACACCGGCAAGCGCTACTACACCTACACCAACGACCAGTCGGTGCCGGGCGTGACCACCTTCGACGCCGGCTTCGGCTACACCTTCGGCCCCGGACTGGGCCTGCAGGACCTGAAGGTGTCGATGAACGTGACCAACCTGACCAACAAGCGTTACGCCGGCCAGCTCAGCGCGTTCGCCCCGACCGACCCGACCGGCACCCGCTACGCCATCCACGCCAGCGCGCCGCGCCAGGTGTTCATGACGCTCAGCGCCGGGTTCTAGGCCAAACGACCAGCCGGCAGACGGCCCGGCCTGAATCCCCTCCCTTCTGCGCCGCAGAAGGGAGGGTTGCGGCGGGAACACGCCCGAGCCGCCCCCGCGGCAGCCCCGCTCCCCTCGGATGAACAGCCCCCGGCCCCGTCGGTGAGCCCCCGGCCCCAGTCCTATACACTGGCCGCCGTTTTTGCCTCTGGTTGGTCATCGTCATGCTTCACGCGCAGGTTCACCTCACCCTTCCCGTCTGGATCCACGACGTCGTCGATTGCGACCGCGCGTATACCGGCGACGAGGCCAAGGTGGCCCTGGCCGTGGAGCTGTCGCGGCTGAACGTCGAGCACGGCACCGGCGGCCCGTTCGGTGCGGTGGTATTCGGCCCGGATGACAGGGTCATCGCCGCGGCCGTGAACCGCGTGGTGCCGCACGCCACCTCGCTGGCGCATGCCGAGAACATGGCCTACATGCTGGCCCAGCAGAAGCTCAACACGCCGCGCCTGAACGCGCTGCTGGCCCCCATCACCCTGGCCACCTCCTCGCAGCCCTGCTGCCAGTGCTATGGCGCCACCGTGTGGGCCGGCATCGACCGCCTGTTGATCGGCGCCAGCGCCGCCGACGTGGAAGCGCTCACCCCGTTCGATGAAGGCCCGCTGCCGGCCAACTGGGTCGGCGAGCTGAACAAGCGCGGCATCGAGGTCGTGCAGGGCCTGCAGCGTGACGCCGCACGCGCGGTACTGGCCCACTACGGCCAGAACGAAGGCGCACGCTACTGATTCCCGACGCCCCGCTCCCACCGGAAGCGGGGTTGCGATGAACCGCTGACGCGACCTGCAAGCAGCGTCGCCAGTGCCTTCGCCCACCGCTGTACCACCGCTACTCCACCTGCCCTCCACCAAGGACTTCCATGACCGGCCTGCTGTGCTACTGCCGCCAGGGTTTTGAACCCGAACTCGCTGGCGAGTTGAACGAACGCGCCGGCGCGGCGGGCATCGCCGGCTACGCACGCACGCAGCGCAACGACGGCTACGTGGTGTTCGTCACCGACCAGGCCGCCGAACTGGACCAGCGCCTGGCATGGCGCGAGCTGATCTTCGCGCGCCAGAAACTGCGCGTGCTGGCCGAGTTGCCGCAGCTGGACCCGTCCGACCGCATCACCCCGATCATCGCCGCACTGGAAGGCCAGGCGCGTTTTGGCGACCTGTGGGTCGAGCACCCCGATTCGGATGCCGGCAAGCCGCTGGCCGGGCTGGCGCGCAGCTTCGGCAACGCGTTGCGCCCGGCGCTGCGCAAGGCCGGCCTGCTCACCGACAAGCCCAATCCCAAGCTGCCGCGCCTGCACGTGGTGTTCGTCGACGGCACGCATGCCTTCGTCAGCGTCGCCGACACCCGCGACAGCGCACCGTGGCTGCTCGGCATCCCGCGCCTGAAGCTGCTCCCCGACGCGCCCTCGCGCTCGGCCTTGAAGCTGGAAGAGGCGCTGATGACCCTGCTCACCCCGGAAGAGCGCGAGGCGCTGGTCAAGCCGGGCATGCGCGCGGCCGACCTCGGCGCGGCACCCGGCGGCTGGACCTGGGTGCTGACCCGCCAGCACGTCCAGGTGCTGAGCATCGACAACGGCCCGTTGCGCCAGCACGTGCTCGATACCGGGTTGGTGGAACACCTGCGCGCCGACGGCTTCCATTGGCAGCCGGAGACGCCGTTGGACTGGATGGTCTGCGACATGGTCGAACAACCCCGTCGCGTCGCCGAGCGCATGGCAACCTGGCTACGCCAGGGCTGGTGCCGGCACGCCATCTTCAACCTCAAGCTGCCGATGAAGAAGCGCTGGGACGAAACCCGCCTGTGCCTGGACCTGTTCGCCGAGCAGGCTGGCAAACCGCTGACGCTGCGCGCCAAGCAGCTGTACCACGACCGCGAGGAAATCACGGTCTTCGTCACGCCCGCCTCGCGCTGAGCGGCCCGGGCCCGGGCCGCCTTCCTCCAACAGGCGGGCGAGCCCGCAGCGGCTACCATGGCGGCGTGCCCTGAAACGGAGTCCGCCATGTTGCGTTCGTTCCTGTTGCTCGTCGCCCTGCTCGCCGGCAGCGCCTGCAGCGCCCCGGCCACCACCCATCCCCCTGTCACGGCGCCGACGCCGTCCCCCCAGGCAACGGCGGTGGTGATCGACCAGAGCTGCCGCACCGATGCCGACTGCACGGTGAAGGATGTCGGCAATTGCTGTGGCTATTACCCGGCCTGCGTCAACGTCAACAGCCCCACCGACCCGAAGGGCGTGCAGGCCAGCTGCCAGGCACGCGGCATGATGAGCGTCTGCGGCTTCAGGGAGATCAGCGGCTGCAGCTGCGTGCAGGGCAAGTGCGCCGCCCGGGAGGCCGAGGCCGGTTCACTGCGGCGGCCACTGCAGATGGACGGCCAACGCTGAGCGGGAATGCCGCGCGGTTGCCTCCGCAACCACCGCCCGCGTGCACGACGTGCTCTGGCACACTGCCCCGGACCGTGAACCCGAGGATGCCGCCATCGCCCGCCCTGCCCGCCTGTCCCGCGTCGTTGCTTCCCTGAGCCTGCTGCTGGCCGGCAGCGCCTGTGCCGCCGCGCCGTTCCTCGTGCGCGACCATGTGGGCGACGGGGTGTTCACCGCCGGCATCGAGGGGCCGGCCACCGGCCCGGACGGCGCGCTGTACGTGGTCAACATCGGCAAGGACGGCACCGTCGGCCGGGTGAACGCCGACGGCATCGCGGAGACCTTCCTCACCCTGCCCACGGGCAGCGTGGGCAACGGCATCCGCTTCGGCGCCGATGGCCGCATGTTCATCGCCGACTACGCCGGCCACAACGTGCTGCAGGTGGACCCGACCACGCGCACGGTCACGGTGTTCGCGCACCTGCCCGATGCCCACCAGCCCAACGACATCGCGCAGGCGCCGGATGGCACGCTGTACGCCAGCGACCCGGACTGGGCACGCCCGGACAACGGCCAGCTGTGGCGGATCGACCGCGACGGCACCGTACACCTGCTCGAACGCGGCATGGGCACCACCAACGGCGTGGAAGTCAGCCCGGACGGCGCCCGGCTGTACGTCAACGAAAGCGTGCAACGCAACGTATGGGTCTACGACCGCGCCGCCGACGGCAGCATCGCCAACAAGCGCCTGCTGGTCCGCTTCGCCGACCATGGCATGGACGGCATGCGCTGCGACGTGGACGGCAACCTCTACATCGCCCGCTACGACGCCGGCGTGGTCGCGATCGTGTCCCCGGCCGGCGAGCTGCTGCGCGAGGTGCCACTCACCGGCCGCAAGCCGACCAACGTGGCCTTTGGCGGCACTGACGGCCGCCAAGTCTTCGTGACCCTGCAGGACCGTGGCGCGGTGGAAACCTTCCTGGCCGAGCGACCGGGGCGTGAATACGGCGGGGCACCGCTCCAGTCTCAGCCTGTGCCATCGCGATAAGGCATCCTGTAGTCCTTCCGGGAGGACCACGATGCAAGCAATCGAACTGAAGGATCCGGCGGCGTTCGGCAATGAGTTCCTGCGGCTGACGCTGCTGCAGGGCTTCCAGTCGCTGACCAAGCGTGACCTGGAACTGTTGATCTTCGTGCTGCTCGAACGCGACGGCAGCATCGACCGCAGCGAGTCCAATGCCGCGGTGGCGCTGCGCCTGCGGGTCACCCCGGCCAAGGTCAAGGGACTGCGCCGCGACGGCTACGCCCGCTGGCGGGCGCTGGTGCCCGAGGATGGCGAGGCCGCGCTGCAGCGCATCGTCGCCGGCGTGCTGACCGAAGCCAACCTGCGCTCGGGCGCCAAGCACGTCAGCGAACGCAGCCGCAAGGAAGGCTTCCTGGCCATCCGCATCGAGCACCCGGATGACGCGCAGCAGTTCGAGCAGGCGATCCTCGACGTCGGCGCGATCCCGGTCTACGAGCGCAACCGTGAGGTGGTGGCGGTGCGTTTCGACACGTTGGTGCAGATCGCCGAGCGCTGGAACTACCTGCAGCCCGACCCCCAGGCCACGCTGGCGGCATTGAAGAAGCTGGCGCCGGCCTCCGAAGAGGTCGCCGACCTGCTGAAGAAGGACGTCAAGCAGCTGCGCTGGGACGATGCACGCCGCGCACTCAACAGCCTCGGCGCAAAGGCGGTCAGCTCCACCGTCGAGGGCGGCCTGCGCGGGCTGCTGAAGCTGGTTTTCCCCTTCATTCCGGGCTGAGTGGCCGGCATCGGGTTCTCCGGCCCGCACCTGCGGGCTACCATCACCGCGGCGGCGCGCGTCCCGCGCGTGCCGGCTGCCTCCCCTGGATCACGTGAGCCGTTTGATGACCTGCCCGTTTCCCGCCCGCCTTGCCCTGTCGCTGTTGCTGGGCGCTGGCACCTTCGCCGCGTTTGCCCAGCAGCGCCCTGCCCCGGCCGTCAGCACGCCGCTGACCGAGGTGCCGGTCAACGTGCGCGAGCAGCCGCTGTCCAGTGGCCGTGTCACCCATGCCGTGCAGGTGCGTACCGAACCCGGCCAGGCCCCGGTGACGATCCGCTCGATCCAGCCGGACACCGTGGCCGGCAACTACCGCATTGATTTCACCGCGCTGGACCTCGATGGCGATGGCTTCATCAGCCGCGCCGAAGCACAGGCCAACCCGGCGCTGGCCGATGAGTTCAATGCGCTGGACACGGCCCGTCGCGGCAAGCTGTCACGCGAGCAGCTCGCCGGCTGGCTGAAGCCGTAGCCGCGCCCCTGAACGTGAGGCGGGCCATCGGACCGTCCTCTGGGTTGGCGGCCGAGAGGAAATCCCTGCGCGCTGCCTGCTGTCTATCGGCTTCGCGGCCGAGGCCGCGCCTACAGGCCCGAGGCGCGCTTCCAGAACAGTGACAACAACGGCGGCATCCTGCCGGCCATGCCCAGCAGGGCGCCACGGGCCAAGGTCAGGTGCATCTCGTCGTTGGAGAACACCTTGTTGATCGCATCGAAGCTGTAGGCGGCCACGGTGTTCTCGCTGCGCCGCGTGCGCGCCCAGCGTTGCAGGCGGTGCGGCGTACTCCACTCCTGGCGACGTTGCCGGGCATCACGCACCAGCTCACGCAGGCCGGCCACGTCGCGCAGGCCCAGGTTCACGCCCTGACCGGCCAGCGGGTGCACCACGTGCGCGGCATCACCCAACGTCAGCACGCGCCCGGCGACATAGCCCTTGGCCAACTGCCGGCGCAACGGGAACGCGGCGCGCGGTGAGGCCACCTTCATCTGCCCCAGCCGGCCGGCGAAGGCGTTGGTCAACTCCCGCTCGAACGCCGCATCCTCCAGCGCCAGCACCCGTTCTGCCTCGGCATCGGGCAAGGTCCATACGATCGAGCTGCGGTACTTGTCGTAGGGCAGCACCGCGAGCGGGCCGGTATCAAGGAAACGCTGCCAGGCCGTTGCTTCGTTCGGTCGCTCGCTGTCGATGTAGCCCACCACGCCGCGCTGGCCGTAGTCGTGCCGGCTCACGTCCAGCCCGGCCAACGTGCGCAGGGTGGATTCGGCCCCGTCGGCGGCAATGGCAATGGCCGCCTCGATGCGGCGGCCATCGTCCAGGCGCAGGCGCACGCTGCCGGCGTCCTGTTCCATTTCCACCACCTTGGCCGGGCAGTACACCTGCACGCCGGCTGCCGGCAGCGCCGCCCACAGCCGGTCGACCAGCAGGCCGTTCTCGACGATCCAGCCCAGCTCACGCCGGCCCAGCGTGTCCGCATCGAAGGTCAGGTCGCCGCCACCGCCGGCATCCCAGACGCGCATGCGCCGGTAGGCATAGGCGTGCCCGCCCTCGACCTGTGACCACACGCCCAGCCCATCCAGCAATGCGGCATTGTCGGCGGCAAAGGCGAACACACGCAGGTCCGGGCGTTGCGGCGACCACGGCGGCGGCTCGCGGCCTTCCACCAGCGCCACCTGCAGGCCTTCCTTCGCCAGCGCCAGCGCGCAGGCACCGCCCACCACGCCGCCGCCTACTACGACTGCATCCCATTGTCCGCGCCGGCTCATCGCGCTTCACTCCTGCACAACTCGGGCACCTGCCCACGGAATCCCATCGCACCGCCCACCAGGAACGATTGCAGCGGCGCGGCCTGCGCGGCGGCCACCAGGCCCAGGCTGCGCAACGGCCGCATCAGCGGCGAGGCATTGCTGGTCAAGCGGGCCAGGCCGTCGGAGAAGGCCAGGGTCTGCTCGCGGTCCGGGCCGCGGCGCTGCATATAGGCCTGCAGCAGTGCATCAGCGCCCGGGTCCATTGCGCCATCGGCAATCAGTTCGGCCAGGGTCAGCGCATCGCGCAGGCCCAGGTTGAAGCCCTGCGCGCCCAGCGGATGGATGGTCTGCGCGGCATTGCCGAGCAGCAGCGCGCGTTCGCCGACCAGCTTCCTGGCCAGCACCTGGATCAACGGGTACGCACTGCGCGGCCCGCTCTCCAGCAGCCGCCCGGCGCGCCAACCCACCGCGTCCTGCAGGCGCGCCAGCCAGGCGCGCTCATCCAGGGCCAGCACCGCATCGGCCTGGTCGCGGGCCACGCCATGGACCACGCCGTAGTGGCGGTCCCCGCGCGGCAGCAGGGCGGTCGGGCCGGTATCGGTGAAGCGTTCGTAGGCACTGCCGTCCGGTGCCTTGGCCGCGCGGACGCGGGCCACGAACAGGGTCTGCGCGTAGTCGTGCTCGGTCACCTCGATGCCCAGTGCTTCACGCACCGCGCTGCGGGTACCGTCGGCCCCGACCACCAGCCGGGCCCGCAGGCGACGTTCGCCGTCCGCCTCGGCGATGACCACCTCCCGGTAGCCATCGCTGCCGGCGCCCAGCCCGACGAACCTGGCCGGGCGATAGCGGGTCAGGTGCTGCAGCTCGCCCAGCCGGGCTTCCAGTGCATCGCCAAAATCACGCGCCACCACCACCTGGCCGAACGCCTCGCGGCCGTAATCCTCCGCGCGCATCACCACCCGGCCGAAATCCCCGGCGCGGCTGACATGGATGCGGCGGATCGGCCCGCCCGGGTTGCCCAGCCGCTGCATCACGCCCAGCGCGGTCAACGCGTTGACCGTGGCCGCGGCGAAACTGAGGTTGCGCTGGTCGAACACCGCCGGCAACGCCCCACCCGGCGTGGCTTCGACCAGGCCCACGTCCAGCCCCAGCCGGTCCAGCGCAATGGCCAGGCTGGCCCCGACCAGGCCACCACCCACAATCACTACGTCATGGTTCTTGCTCATCCCGCCATGATACGGGCTCGCCCGCCCGCTTCGATCCCGGCCCGTCCGCCGCCGGACGCCGGTTCACCCCCAGTCCGGCTAGAATGGCCTCCTGATTAACGGGAACCGACCATCCATGACCGCCAACGTCCAACGTGCCTTCATCCTGTCCCTGCTCGTGCTGCTGATGGCCGGCACCCGCATCAACCATTTCGCACCGATCCCCGATGCCTCCTGGGCGGTGTTCTTCATCGGCGGCTTCTACCTGCGCGACTGGACCCGCTGGGCCTTCCCGCTGCTGATGGCACTGGCGGTGGTGGTCGACTGGGCGGTGATCAGCAACCAGGGCATGAGCTTCTGGCAGCACTACTGCGTCTCGGCCGCCTACTGGATGCTGGTGCCGGCCTACTTCGCGATGTGGGCCGGCGGCATGCTGCTGCGCCGCTTCCACAAGGCTGCCAGCTGGCAGTCGCTGGGCCTGCTGGTGGCCAGCCTGGTCGGCTCGGTCGCGCTGTGCCACCTGATCGCGCAGGGCAGCTTCTACTGGATCAGCGCCTCGGTCGCCGACCCGACCGTCGCCGGCTGGGCCAAGAACTACGCCGACTGGCTGCTGCCTTACCTGCGCACCGCCGCCCTGTACACCGGCGCCGCCGCCCTGGTCCACGTCGTCGTGGAAGCCGTTGCCAAGCAGCCGGCCACCGGCCGCGTCGCCCACTGAGGACGGCGTCGGCATGGGCAACCGTCTTTCCAGGATCTATACCCGCACCGGTGACGATGGCAGCACCGGCCTTGGCGATGGCAGCCGCACCGGCAAGGATTCGCTGCGGGTCAACGCCTACGGCACCGTCGACGAGGCCAACTCGGCCATCGGCGTGCTGCTGGCGGTCCCCCTGCCCGACGACGTGCGGACACTGCTGACCACCATCCAGCACCAGCTGTTCGACCTGGGCGGGGAGCTGTGCATCCCCGGCCACGCCGCCATCCACGCCGCCGACATCGACGCGTTGGAGCAGCACCTGGACCGCTACAACGACGACCTGCCGGCGCTGAAGGACTTCATCCTGCCGGCCGGCGGCGAAGCGGCTGCCCGCTGCCACCTGGCGCGCACCATCGTGCGCCGCGCCGAGCGCGAGACGGTGGCCCTGGCCCGTCAGGAAGACATCCGTGGCGAGGCGGTGCGTTACCTGAACCGCCTGTCCGACCTGCTGTTCGTGCTGGCCCGGGTGCTGGCCCGCGCCGACGGCCATGGTGAAGTGCTCTGGAACCACGAACGCCGGCGCGGCTGATCCCTCCTTCCCCCTCCCAGGACGCCGCGCAACGCGCGGCGCCGACGGTCCAGAGTGCGGCCATGCTGGTATTCACCCACCCCGCCTGCCTTGAACACGACCCCGGCATCGACCATCCGGAGTCCCCGGAGCGCCTGCACGCGGTGATCTCGGCGCTGCGCGCCGAATTCCCGGACCAGCTGGAATGGCGGCAGGCCCCGGCGGCCAAGCTCGGCGAGCTGGCACGGGTGCACAGCCGCGAACTGATCGACGACATGCTGCGCGCCCAGGTCGCCCCGCTGCGCCGCATCGACCTGGACACCTTCACCTCGCCCGGCTCGGCCAGCGCCGCCCTGCACGCCGCCGGCGCCGGGGTCGCCGCCGTGGACGCGGTGATGCTGGAGGACGACCGCCGTCACGTGTTCTGCGCAGTGCGCCCGCCCGGCCACCATGCCACCGCCGATACCGCGATGGGCTTCTGCCTGTTCAACAACATCGCCGTGGCTGCCGCCTATGCCCGCGACAAGTACGGCCTGGAACGCATCGCCATCGTCGATTTCGACGTCCACCACGGCAACGGCACCCAGGCCATCTTCGAGGCCGACCCCAAGGTGGCCTACTACAGCACCCACCAGTCGGGCCTGTTCCCGTTCTCCGGCAGCATGCGCGAGCGCGGCGTGGGCAACGTGTGCAACATCCTGCTGCCGCCGGGTAGCGGCGGCTTCCGCTTCCGCAACACCTGGGCCGACGACATGCTGCCGCAGATCGAAGCGTTCCAGCCCCAGCTGTTGTTCATTTCCGCCGGCTTCGACGCCCACATGCGCGACCCGCAGGCCGACCTGATGGTCGAGACCGAGGATTTCGGCTGGCTGACCCGTGAGCTGGTCACCCTGGCCGAGCGCCACGGCAGCGGACGGGTGGTATCGATGCTGGAGGGCGGCTACGACCTGCAGGCCCTGCGCGAATGCAGCGTCGCCCATGTCCAGGCCCTGCTGCCATCGGCCTGATGGATGAACCCGACCCGGCTCCGCCGGGTGCCCTTCATTGCCCCCATGCAGGCGATGCGGCAAGCTAGCGACCGTTTTCCCCCAGAATCCGAACCGCGTGCGCCGAGCCTTCCGCCTGCTTCCCCTGCCCCTGGGTATCGCCATCTGCCTGCCCGCGATGGCCGATGACAAGCCCGTGAACTGGGGGCTGTGCCCGGCCACCGAGTCCCTGCCTGCCTTCGAGGAGGCCCCGCAGGCCGACCCGAAAAGCGCGGCCAACCGCGAGCAGTTGCCGACTGACATCGAAGGCAACGAGCTGACCGGCACCACCGTGGTCCCCGAGTACCAGGGCAACGTGGTGCTCAAGCGCGGCGACCAGTTCATGGGCACCGACAGCCTGCGCCTGGACACCGAAAGCGGTAACTACATCGCCGAGGGCAACGTCCGCTATTCGGACTCCTCGATCCGCATGGTCGCCGAGCGGGCCGAAGGCAACCAGGAAACCGACACCCACAAGATCAGCAACATCCAGTACCAGCTGGTCTCGCGGCGCGGCAACGGTGGTGCCGAGTCGATCGACCTGCAGGGCTCGGTCGGCCAGATGCACCATTCCACCTACACCACCTGCGACCCCTCGCAGCCGGTGTGGAAGCTGGTGGCCCCGCAGATCGAGGTGGACAACGAGGAAGGCTTCGGCACCGCCCGCAATGCCGTGCTGCGCATCGGCAAGGTGCCGGTGCTGTACGCGCCGTGGTTCAAGTTCCCGATCGACGACCGCCGCCAGACCGGCCTGCTGTATCCCAAGCTGAGCATGTCCGGCCGCAATGGCTTCGACTACGAGCAGCCGATCTACTTCAACCTGGCACCGAACTACGACGACACGCTGAGCCCGCGCTACATGAGCAAGCGCGGCCTGATGCTGGAGAACGAGTTCCGCTACCTGTACAGCGGCGGCAAGGGCCAGCTGGAGACGGCCTACCTGCCCAACGACTCGCTGCGCGACAAGGACCGCGGGCGCATCCAGTACAGCGGGTACCACAACATCGACAGCCACTGGCAGGCCCGCGCCAACCTGGGCTGGGTCAGCGACGAGCGCTACGTGGAGGACTTCTCCAACCGCCTGCTCGGCGTGACCTCGTCCAACCTGCAGAGCACCATCGGCCTGTACGGCTCCGGGAGGAGCTGGACCGCCGGGGTGATGGCCGACCACTGGCAGCTGACCGATTACACCCTGACCGAGAGCTCATTGGCCTACAACCGTGAGCCGCGCTTCTTCGGCACCTGGGACGAGAGTTTCGGCCGCTGGTTCGAAGCTGGCGTCTACGCCGAAGCGGTGCGCTTCACCCACGACGACGTCCACCTCAAGATCCAGAACGCCGACGGCGAGTACGAACGCACCGGCGTGGTGCAGCCCATGTACGGTGGCTCGCGCCTGGACATCAAGCCCTACGTGTCGATGCCGCTGGCCGGTGCCTCCTGGTACATCACCCCGACCCTGGCCTGGCGCTATACCGCCTACCAGCTGGACCGCGGAATGGTCGCCAACGGCGCGGACCGCACCCCGACCCGCAGCCTGCCGATCACCACCGTGGACGCCGGCCTGTTCTTCGACCGCGAGACCTCGCTCGGGGGCAAGTCCTACCTGAACACGCTGGAGCCGCGGATCTTCTACCTGAACACCCCGTACCGCGAGCAGAACAACCTGCCGTTGTTCGATACCCGTGCGTTCACCTTCAGCTGGGGCCAGCTGTTCCGCGATAGCCGCTACACCGGCGCCGACCGCCAGAACGACGCCAACCAGCTGACCACCGCCCTGACCACGCGCCTGATCCGCCAGGAGGATGGCCGCGAGAAGCTGTCGGCGAGCATTGGCCAGATCACCTATTTCGACGACTCCCGCGTCACCCTGAACAGTGGCGAGGCGCCGGTCGAGCAAGGCAACTCGGCGTGGGTGGCCGACGTCAACTGGGCGCTCACCGACCGCTGGACGCTGGGCAGCACCTACCAGTGGAAC
Source organism: Stenotrophomonas sp. ATCM1_4 (assembly GCF_004348115.1). Taxonomy (GTDB): domain Bacteria; phylum Pseudomonadota; class Gammaproteobacteria; order Xanthomonadales; family Xanthomonadaceae; genus Stenotrophomonas; species Stenotrophomonas capsici. Next base: position 2,829,071 of record NZ_QPFB01000001.1, read on the forward strand.
CCGAAATACGGCAAGGAAGACCTGGCCAGCGTCCGCGCCCGCTACCTGATGCCGGGCGACGGCGTGGTCAACCTGAGCTACCGCTACCGCCGCAACCCGAACAACGGTACGGACCAGCTCGAACAGGCCGACCTGTCCTTCCTGTACCCGATCAACCCCACCTGGAGCGTGGTCGGCCGCTATTACTACTCCCTGCTGGACAACAAGCCGCTGGAAATCATCGGCGGCGTGCAGTGGGACAGCTGCTGCCTGACGGTCCGCGCCCTGGCCCGTCGCTACGTCCGCAACCGCGACGGCGACCTGGACAACTCCTTCCAGATCGAGTTCGTGCTCAAGGGCCTGAGCTCGGTCGGGCAGGACACAGACCGCACCTTGCGCCGTGCTATTCTCGGCTACAACCGAGACGACCTGTACCTCGTTCCGCCGAGCAACATCGAGGCGAACGATGACGACTACGATCCGAACCAGATTCCATGACCAAGACCCTTTCTGCAGTCCTCGCCAGCGTACTGGCGCTTTCCGGCGTGTCCGCCCCGGCCGTTGCCCAGCAGCAGCCGCTGGATCGCATCGCCGCCATCGTTGATGAGGACGTGATCCTGCAGAGTGAGCTGCAGCGGGCGGTCAACAACATCAAGGGCCAGTACGCCGGCCGCGAAGCCCAGCTGCCGCCCGAAGCGGTGCTGGAGCGCCAGGTGCTGGAGCGCCTGGTGCTGGTCAAGCTGCAGGTCGCCCGTGCCGAGGGCAGCGGCATCCGCGTCGGTGACGAGGAGCTCAACCACGCCATCGGCAGCATCGCCCAGCAGAACGGCACCACCGTGGACGGCCTGCGCCAGCGCCTGGCCCAGGACGGCATCGGCTTCACCGACTTCCGCAACTCGGTGCGCGAGGAAATCATCACCCAGCGCCTGCGCCAGAGCTTCGCGCAGAGCCGCATCAGCGTCAGCGAAGGCGAAGTGGACGCGGCCCTGGCCCAGCAGAACGCCGGCGGCGCGCAGTACCACCTGGCGCACATCCTGGTCGCCCTGCCCGAAGGCGCCAACGCCGAGCAGATCGCCACCGGCCAGAGCAAGGTGGACGGCATCAAGAACCTGCTGGACAAGGGCGAGCTGGACTTCGCCGCGGCGGCAGTGCGCTACTCCGACAGCCCCAACGCGCTGGAAAGCGGCGACCTGGGCTGGCGCAGCCTGGATGAAATCCCCAGCGCGTTCTCCAACCAGATCAAGAACATGAAGGCCGGCGACGTGCTCGGCCCGATCCGCGGCCCCAGCGGCTTCCAGCTGCTCAAGCTGGTGGAAGTGCGTGAAGCCGGGGCCGGCGGCGGCTCCGCCGCGCAGGTCACCGAGTTCCACGCCCGCCACATCCTGGTGCGCATCACCGACCAGGTGGACGAGGCGGCAGCCAAGGCCAGGATCGACACCCTGCGCGCCCGCATCGCCGGCGGCGCCGACTTCCAGGCCGTGGCCAAGGAGTCCTCCGACGATGCCAACAGCCGTGGCCAGGGCGGTGACCTGGGCTGGTTCCCGGCCGATGCCTTCGGCCCGGACTTCGGCAAGCAGATCGAAGGCGTCAGCGATGGTGGCGTGACCGCACCGTTCCGCACCGATGCCGGCTGGCACATCGTGCAGCGCGTGGGTACGCGCCAGACCGATGTCACCGACGACAACAAGCGTGCGCAGATCCGTGACCAGATCGGTCGCCGCAAGCTCGACGATGAGTACAACCGCTTCCTGCAGGAACTGCGTGGCGATGCCTACGTCAGCTTCCGCAGCGGCGACCGCGCCGAAGGCACCGCCGAGCCGGCCACCGAACCGGCCAAGCCGTAAGCCATGATTCCCCAGCTCGCTCTGGTCCCGGGCGAGCCCTCCGGGATCGGCCCGGAACTGTGTATCCGCCTTGCCCAACAGCCGCGCAGTGATTGCCGGCTGTTGGCGTTTGCGGACCCGCAAACCCTGCGCGACGCCGCTGCCGCGCTGCAGCTGCCGCTGCAACTGCTGCCCGAACACGCCTGGGCCCAACAGCCCGGTGATCTGCGCCTGCGCCCGGTCACCAATGCCGTCCCCAGCCGTTTTGGACACGCCGACCCACGCAACGCGCGCGCGGTGATCGATGCCTTGCACGGGGCCGGGCAAGCCTGCCTGGACGGCGCGCTCGATGGCGTGGTGACCGGCCCGGTGCACAAGGCCGTCATCAACGACGGCGGCATCGCCTACAGCGGCACCACCGAGTTGCTGGCCCAGCAGGCCGGGGTCGAGGTGGTGATGATGCTGGCCAACGACATCGTCCGCGTCGCCCTGGCCACCACCCACCTGCCGCTGCGCGAGGTCGCCGACGCGATCACCGCAGACGGCCTGCGCAAGGTCATCCTCACCACCCATCGCGCGCTGCGCCGTGACTTCGGCCTGGCCGCGCCCCGCATCGCGGTGCTCGGGCTGAACCCGCACGCCGGCGAGGATGGCCATCTGGGCCGCGAGGAGCTGGATATGATGATCCCGCTGCTGGACCAGCTGCGCGCCGAGGGCATCCCCCTGATCGGCCCGCTGCCGGCCGATACCGCCTTCCTGCCGGCCAAGCTGGCCGGCTTCGACGCCGTGCTGGCCATGTACCACGACCAGGGCTTGCCGGTGCTCAAGTACAGCGGCTTCGAACAGGCCACCAACATCACCCTCGGCCTGCCCTACCCGCGCGTGGCGGTGGACCACGGTACCGCGCTGGACCTGGCCGGCAAGGGCATCGCCGACCCCTCCAGCCTGTTCGCCGCCACGGAACTGTGCGCCAGGCTGGCCGCACAACGTAAAATCACCGAATGAATTCCTCCCATCCCCCGCGCGCCGGCGCAGGTTTCACCGCGCCGGCGAAGAAGCAGCTGGGCCAGCACTTCCTGGCCGACACGCATTACGTCGAAAAGATCGTGATGGCGGTCAACCCGAAGGACGGCGACTGCCTGGTCGAGATCGGCCCGGGCCAGGGTGCCATCACCTTCCCGCTGCTGCGCCGCCACCCGAAGCTGACCGTCATCGAGTTCGACCGCGACCTGATCGCACCGTTGACCGAGGCCGCCGCGCCCCTGGGTGAGCTGACCATCGTCCACCGCGACGTGCTGCAGGTCGATTTCACCGCGCTGGCCGCTGGCGGAAAGATCCGCCTGGTCGGCAACCTGCCCTACAACATTTCCTCGCCGATCCTGTTCCATGCACTGGAGCACGCCGCGGCGATCTCGGACATGACCTTCATGCTGCAGAAGGAAGTGGTCGACCGCATGGCCGCCGGCCCGGGCAGCAAGGTCTATGGCCGCCTGAGCGTGATGCTGCAGGCCTGGTGCGAGGTGACGTCGCTGTTCGTGGTGCCCCCAGGCGCGTTCCGGCCACCGCCGAAGGTGGACTCTGCCGTGGCCCGGCTGGTGCCGCGCGACCCCGCCACAATCGGCATCGATGACCCCAAACGCTTCGCCGAGGTGGTCAAGGCCGCCTTCGGGCAACGCCGCAAGACGCTGCGCAACGCCCTCAACGGCGTCATCGACGAAGCCGGCTTCGCCGCCGCCGGGGTCCGCAGCGACGCCCGCGCCGAACAGCTGGAAGTGGCCGATTTCATCCGACTTGCGAACGTACCGCACGCCTGAGTGCGACATCTGCGCAAACCGATCACCTGCTTTTGCTTACACTCCCCCCATGGAAGAATCCCGCCACTACGCGATCGAGATCGAGGTTTCCCCTCGTTTCATCGACGACCAGTCGGCCCCTGAAGACGGGCGCTTCGCGTTCGCCTACACGATCCGCATCCAGAACCGCGGCAGCGTCCCCGCGCGGCTGATCAGCCGCCATTGGCGCATCACCGACGGCGAGGGCCGGGTCGAGCACGTCGACGGCGACGGCGTGGTCGGCGAACAGCCACGGCTGCGCCCGGGCGAGGAGTTCAGCTATACCTCCGGCGTCATGATCGGCACCGAGTACGGCACCATGCAGGGCCACTACGACATGCTCGCCGACGACGGCACCGAGTTCGCCGCGCCGATCGCACCGTTCGTGCTGTCCATTCCCAGGACGCTGCACTGATGGCGACCTGGGCAATCGGCGACCTGCAGGGCTGTTACGACGTCACCCAGTCGCTGCTGGAGAAGATCAACTTCGACCCCGCCGTAGACCGGCTCTGGTTCTGCGGCGACCTGGTCAACCGTGGCGGGCAATCGCTGGAGACCCTGCGCCTGGTGCATTCGCTGCGCGAGCAGAGCGTGGTGGTGCTGGGCAACCATGACCTGTCGCTGCTGGCCATCGGCGCCCGCAGCGAAGAGGAGCAGCGCAAGGTCAACCCGGACCTGCAGCGCATCGTGCTGGCCGAGGACCGCGACACCCTGCTCGACTGGCTGCGCCTGCAGAAGCTGGTGCACGCCGACCGCGAACTGGGCTGGATGATGTTCCATGCCGGGCTGGCGCCGAAGTGGACCGTCGCCCTGGCCGAGAAGCATGCCCGCGAGGTCGAGCAGCAACTGCACGGCAACGGCTACCGCAAGCTGTTCCGCAACATGTACGGCGACAAGCCGGCCTGGTCGCCGGGGCTGAGCGGCTATGACCGCTCGCGCGCGATCATCAACATCTTCACCCGCATGCGCTACTGCACCCCCAGTGGCCGCATCGGCATGGAGGACAAGGGCACGCCCGGCACCCAACCGCAGGGCATGTACCCCTGGTTCGAAGTACCCGGCCGCGTGGAGCGCGAGCTGAAGATGGTCTGCGGCCACTGGTCGGCGCTGGGCCTGACCATCACCCAGGGCGTGCACGCCATCGACACCGGTGCGGTCTGGGGCGGCAAGCTCACCGCGCTGCAGCTGGACAGCGAGGACCTGCGCGTGGTGCAGGTGCCGGGCCGTGACGTACCCGCGCCGGTCCCCGGTGCGCATCCGCCGCGCAAACCCAAGCCGGAGCGCCCGGCCGAGCCCCGCGGCGAGCAGCCCGCGCGCGGCGAACCGCGCCGACGCCCGCGCCGTCGGCGACCGGGTGCGGGTAATGGCGGTGGCAACAATGCCGGCACCCACGGCGCTCCGCCCACCGTCGGGCCGGGTGAATGATCCGCGGGCCATCAGCCCTGCTGCTGATGGCCTCCGTCCTGCTCGGCGCCTGCCGGCAGGAAGTCCCCCACTCCACTGAACTGCCGCCTTCGCGTGCCCAGGCACCGGCGGTCACGTCCGTACCGCTGGTGGCCGCGGCACGTGCGCAGGTCGGCGTGACCGTGCGTTACGACCCGGCCTACTTCGCATTGGCCTATCCCGAAGGCGATCCTCCACGGGACCGTGGGGTCTGCACCGACGTGGTGGTACGCGCATTGCGCGGGGTCGGCATCGACCTGCAGGCGCGCATCCATGCGGACATGCGCGCGCACTTTTCCGAGTACCCCCCGCTATGGGGCCTGTCGCGTACGGACCGCAACATCGACCACCGGCGCGTGCCCAACCAGATGCGCTGGATGCAGCGCCAGGGTTGGGAATTGCCGATCAGCGCGCAACCGGGCGACTACGCGCCCGGCGACATCGTCGCGTGGAAGCTCAACGGTAATGGCCTGCTGCACGTGGGCATCGTGTCCGATCGCCTGCTGGACGATGGCACGCCGCTGGTGCTGCACAACATCGCGCGCGGCACGCAGGAGGAGGATGTGTTGTTCCGGCACCGCATCATCGGGCACTACCGGATGCCGGGTTAAGGCAAAGGCTTACCCCTCCCCCTCCCCTTGGCTGCGCCAAAGGGAGGGCGCGGATCCTGCGAGCGTTCAGATCATCGCCGTGCGAGCGTCGTTCGGATCACCGCCCTGTGAGCGCTCAGATCATCGCGCAGCCGCTGTTGGCCCCCTCCCTTTGGCGCAGCCAAGGGGAGGGCTGGGGAGGGGTTCGCTGTTCCAGCAGTCTGAGAAACGGCGCCAGCTTCGCAGCCGAGGCCGCTCCTACCCGCTAGGCCGCGCCTACCGGCGGATGTAGTGGGCGAAGCGGAAGGCGTAGGCGTGCCGGTCGTCGGCCGCGTGCGGCTGGCTGTCCACCTCCTGCCACTGGGCCGGGTCCACGGCCGGGAAATGCGTATCGGCCACCACCTCGGCGTCCACCCAGGTCAGGTACAGGTCGGTGGCCTGATCGATCAGCAATCGGTAGATCTCACCCCCGCCGATCACGCACAGTTCGGACGCGCCTTGCGCCAGCGCGATGGCCTGCGCCTGCTGCAGCGATGCCACCGCCTGCATGCCCTCGAACGGCACCTGGCCGCTGCGGGTCAGCACCAGGTTGGTCCGCCCCGGCAGCGCGCGACCGAGCGACTGCGCGGTCCTGCGCCCCATCAGGATCGGCTTGCCCAGCGTGAGCGTCTTGAAGTGCCTGAAATCATCTGGCAGGTGCCACGGCATGCCGTTTTCCTGGCCGATGCCGCGATTGCGGTCCAGCGCGGCGATCATCGACAGCCGCAGCTGCACCGGGGTTGCCGCTTCGCCGTTCGCCGTTCCCATCCCCAGGCTCACACCGCCACCGGTGCCTTGATCGCCGGGTGCGGGTCGTAGCCGTCGATACGGATGTCCTCGAAACGGAAACCGAACAGGTCGGTGACCTCCGGGTTCAACCACAGCGTCGGCAGCGCGCGCGGCGCACGCGACAACTGTTCGCGCGCCTGCTCGTAGTGATTGGAATACAGGTGTGCATCACCCAGCGTGTGCACGAAATCGCCCACGCCCAGGCCGGTGGCCTGCGCCACCATGTGGGTCAGCAACGCGTAGCTGGCGATGTTGAACGGCACGCCGAGGAAGATGTCGCCGCTGCGCTGGTATAGCTGGCAGCTGAGCTTGCCGTCGACCACGTAGAACTGGAACAGGTTGTGGCAGGGCATCAGCGCCATCTGCAACAACTCGCCCACGTTCCATGCGCTGACCACCAGCCGGCGCGAATCCGGGTTGCGCTTGATCTCCTCGACCAGCCACTGCATCTGGTCGATCTCGCGCCCGTCGGCGGTGGCCCAGCTGCGCCACTGCTTGCCGTAGACCGGACCGAGGTCGCCGTTGGCATCGGCCCACTCGTCCCAGATCCGCACGTTGTTGTCCTTCAGGTAGGCGATGTTGGTATCGCCCTTCAGGAACCACAGCAGCTCGTGGATGATCGAGCGCAGGTGCAGCTTCTTGGTGGTGACCAGCGGGAAGCCTTCGTTGAGGTCGAAGCGCATCTGCCAGCCGAACACGCTGCGCGTGCCGGTGCCGGTGCGGTCGGACTTCTCGCTGCCGTGCTCGAGCACGTGCCGCAGCAGATCCAGGTAGGGCTTCACGCTTTTTCCTCCAGCGGCAGGACCGGCTGCAGCACCGGGGCACGGCGCGACATCACCAGCAGGATCACGCCCAGCGCGATCAGCGGCAGGCTCAGGATCTGGCCACGGGTCAGCCAGTCAAACGCCACGTAGGCGCCGTTGTCGGGCATGCGCACGAACTCGACCAGGAAACGGAAGGCGCCGTACATCAACGCGAACAGGCCGGACACGGCGTAACGCGGGCGCGGCTTCATCGAGTACAGCCACAACACCACGAACATCACCAGCCCTTCCAGCACCGCTTCATACAACTGCGAGGGATGGCGCGCGTACTGGGTAAGCAGCCCGGCGGCGAAGTCCTGCTTGATCTGCGCGGCCGACATCAGCTGCTCCATCGTCGGCAGGCCCGCCGGCACGTCCTTCAACGGCGAATGCGGGAACACCACGCCCCAGCCGGAATGAGTGAACTTGCCCCACAACTCACCGCCGACGAAATTGCCCAGCCGGCCGAAGCCCAGGCCCAGCGGCACCAGCGGCGCGACGAAATCAATGGTGTCGAAAAAGTGCTGGCGCTGCTTGCGCGTCCACCACCAGCCGGCGATCAGCACGCCGAGCAGGCCGCCATGGAAGCTCATGCCACCTTCCCATACGCGCAGCAGCAGCAACGGGTTATGCAGGAACTCGGCGGTGGCATAGAACAGCATGTAGCCGATGCGCCCGCCCAGCACCACGCCGAGCATGGCGTAGAACAGCAGGTCCGAAAAACCGTTCATGCTCACGCCCGGCAGGCGCCCGGCGAGGATCCGCTGCCGGCCCAGCCACCAGGCGGCGCCGAAGCCCAGCAGATACATGATGCCGTACCAGTGCACCGAGATCGGCCCCAGGCTGAAGGCGATGGGGTCTATGTCATGGAGATAGATCATGAAGGCACTGTCTGGCGAACGAAGTCCTATTCTCGGGGCTGCATTCCCTGCGTCAACCGCCCACTCAGCCAAGCAGCTGCGGGCGGTCAGGCAACTCGTTGCCACGTGGTCGGTCCGGGTCGGCGGGAAAGTGCCGGGCCAGCAGCTGCGAGACCTCGGCCACGGCGGCCAACACGGCCGCCTCGCGGTCGCCACTGCCCAGTTGCACGCGCAGGTGCTCGCAGACCTGCTGCCACTGCCCGGCCTCGATGCGGCCCGACAGGCCGCGGTCGGGCACGATCTCGATGGCGTGGTCGGCCAGCAGCAGGTAGATCAGCACTCCGTTGTTGGCCTCGGTGTCCCAGGTGCGCAGCACCGCGAAGGCATGCTCGGCGCGCTGCCGGGCATCCACGCCCCGCCAGAGCATCGGCAAGGACAGGTCCGACTCCACGGCGAACATCACCTGGCCGCCGTGCTGGCGCTCACCGTCGGCGATGGCCCGGGCGATCCGCTCCAGGCTGGCTTCCGGGAAAACCGCATGGGCCGAGGGCGAGAACACATGGCGCAACCAGCGCATCACCAACTCCCCGAGGCGCCACCGCCTCCCGATCGCCCGCCGCCGCCGGACCAGCCACCGCCGCCGAAGCCTCCGCCACCGCCAAAGCCCCCGCTCCCCCAGCCCCCGCCCCCGCCGCGGGCGAAGCCGCCGGAAGCCCTGCCGAAGGAGAAGAACAGCGCGGCGAAGGCCGCCATCACGCCATTGGTCAGCGTCAGCAGCAGCGCACCGGCAAGCCCGGCCAGCACCGCGGCAAGCAAGCCGCGCACCGCCTTGGGCTGCCGCGCCAACAGCAGGCGCATCAGCACCGCGGCAACCACGCCGATGCCGATCGCGAACAGGAAACTGTCCTCGCCGCCGTCCCTGCGCCCGCGGTTGCTGCTGACCTGGGCCGGCAGTTGCTCGCCATCAATCAGCTTGACCAGCACCCCTGTGGCGGCGGTGATGCCGCCGGCATAGTCATCCTGGCGGAAATGCGGCACCAGATACTCCTGGATCACCCGGTTGGCGATGGCATCGGGGATCGCCCCTTCCAGCCCGTAGCCGGGCTCGATGCGTACCCGCCGGTCGTCCTTGGCCACCACCAGCACCACCGCGTCATCCACGCCCTTGCGCCCGACCTTCCATTCGTCGAAGACGCGGGTGGTGTACTGGGCGATGTCCTCGGGCTGGGTGGTGGGCACGATCAGCACCTGCAGCTGGCTGCCCTTGCGCTGCTGCAGGGCCAGCGCCTGCTGCTCGAGTGCCTGCTTCTGCGCTGTGTCCAGGGTGCCGGTGACGTCCACCACCGGCGAGTCCAGCGGCGGGATCGGTGCCCGTTGCTGGGCCACCGCCAGGCCTGCCCAGCCCACGCCAAGCAGGCACAGCAACAGCCACAGCCGCGGCAGCAGGCCGGTCATCGGCACGAACTCACTGCGCCGGCGCAGGCGCCGGTTGCGGTGCCGGCGGCTGCGGCTGTTGGTTGCCGAAGTTGACCGCCGGCGGCTGGGCGATCTGCGCCTCGTTCTCCACGCTGAAATTCGGCTTGGCCGCATAGCCGAACATCTTGGCGGTGATCACCTGCGGGAACGAGCGGATGTAGGTGTTGTAGTCCTGCACCAGCTGGATGTAGCGGCCGCGGGCCACGGTGATGCGGTTCTCGGTGCCTTCCAGCTGCGCCTGCAGGTCACGGAAGTTCTGGTCCGACTTCAGCGTCGGGTAGTTCTCGCTGACCACCAGCAGCCGCGACAGCGCGCTGCCCAGCTCGCCCTGGGCCTGCTGGAACTGGGCCAGCGAGTCGGCATCGTCGGCGTTGACCTGGATCTGCCCGACCTTGGCGCGGGCGTTGGTGACCTCGGTCAGCACCTGGCGCTCCTGCTGGGCGTAGCCCTGCACGGTGTTGACCAGGTTGGGGATCAGGTCGGCGCGGCGCTTGTACTGGTTCAGCACCTCGGACCAGCCGGCCTTGACCGCCTCGTCCTTCTGCTGGATGGCGTTGTAGCCACACCCGGAAATGGAGATTGCCGCCACGACGAGCAGCATCAAGCGGAGGAACTGGCGCATGGTCGGGTCCTTGGACGTCGGAGTGCCGAGCATGCCACGGCCGGGGTGCAGCGTGTGCCAAAGCAAAGGGCCGGCAATGCCGGCCCTTTGTGATTCGTTTACCAGTCTTCCGAACCCGGTACGTGGTGCTGCTTGGCGTTGCGCCGCATCAGCAGGTTCAGCCACTCGACCAGGACCGAGAAGCCCATCGCCGCGTAGATGTAGGGCTTGGGCACGTGGACATCGAAGCCGTCCAGCACCAGCACCGTGCCGACCATCAGGATGAAGGCCAGCGCCAGCAGCTTCACGGTCGGGTTGGCGTCGATGAAACGGCCCAGCGGGTTGGCCGCCAGCAGCATCACCGCCACCGACAGCAGCACCGCGCAGACCATCACCGGCACGTGGTCGGCGATGCCGACGGCGGTGATCACCGAGTCCAGCGAGAACACGATGTCGATCACCGCGATCTGCGCGATCACCATGCCGAACGCGGCCGAGGCCTTGGTGGTGGTCGGGTCGGCGTCTTCACCGCCACTGACCAGCTCGCGGATTTCCTTGATGCCCTTGTAGAGCAGGAACAGGCCGCCGACGATCAGTACCAGGTCGCGGATGGAGATGCCCATCCCGGCGATGGTGAACAGGTTGTTCTCCATGTGCGCCAGGTAGGCCAGCGAGATCAGCAGCAGGATGCGGGTGATGCAGGCCACCGCGATGCCGACGCGACGCGCCAGCGGGCGCTTGTGCTCGGGCAGGCGCCCCACCGCGATGGAGATGAACACCAGGTTGTCGATGCCCAGCACGATTTCCAGCGCACTGAGCATGAACAGCGTGACCCATACGTTCGGGTCGGCAAGAAACTCAAAAGACATGCACGCAATCCTTCAATAGAACCCAACTACCCCGCGCCACCCGGCGCGTGGTTTCAGAAAAGACGGGGAACCAGCAACAGGCCCCAGCACACCAGCACGTTCATCATCAGCACGAACACCGCCGCCGAACCCATGTCCTTGGCGCGGCCGGCCAGCACGTGGTACTCCGGGCCATAGCGCTCGATCACGGCCTCGATGGCCGAATTGGCCAGCTCCATGGCCAGCACCAGCAGCATCGAGCCGATCATCAGGACCTGCTCGACCGGGGTCTGCCCCAGCCACAGCGCCAGCGGGGTGAGGACCACGAACAGGTAGACCTCCAGGCGGAACGAGGACTCGTGCAGCCAGGCCGCGCGCAGGCCCTGCCAGGACCACTGGGCCGCCTTGAAGATGCGGCCCGGACCGCGCGGCATATGGCCGGTCTGGTCAGCCATGGCACACCTTGCCAGTCGCCGCGCCACGGCGCGGCGGGTACAGATCAAACAGGGGAGCTGCCATGAACGATGACACCGGTTGCGGATAGGCAATGGGCAATTTTGCCACATCTGCCCGTTCACTTCCCGGAACCGGCCGCCGCTCAGCTGAAGCGCACCACCGCCACGGTGCCCTGTCCCTCCCGGCTGTCCAGGCTGATCTGCCAGCCGCAGCGTTCGCACAGCCGCCGGACGATGCTCAGGCCCAGCCCCAGCGAATTGCCGTGCTCGCCGCGGACGAACGGCTCGAAGGCCCGTGACAGGGCATCGGGCGACATCCCGACGCCGGTGTCGCGCACCGTCAACTGGCCGTGGGACACCGTGACCTCGACCAGGCCGACGTCGGTGTAGGTACAGGCGTTGCGCAGCAGGTTGCCGACCACCACGTGCATCACCCGCGGTGGCGCCAGCAGCGGGTGGCGGCCGTCGATGGACACCCGCAGCTCCACCGGCTTGCCGCGCAGCAGCTCCTCGGCCAACCCGGCCTCGTAGCGGACCAGGTCGCCGACATCGAACCATTCCGATTGCGGCTCCACGTCCACTTCCCGGGCCAGCAGCAGGAAGGCATCGATCACCGCCTCCATGTCGCGCCCGGCGCGCTGGATCCGCTGCAGGCTGCGCTGCAGGCGCGGGGTCAGCTCGGGGTCGGCCAGGGCCATGTCGCTGGCCATGCGGATCACCGTCAACGGGGTCCGCAGTTCATGGCTGGCATCGCGGGTGAAGTTGCGTTCGCGGGCCACGTGCGCGGCGACGCGCCCGGCCATCGCATGCAGTGCCAACGCCAGTTGCAGGCTTTCGCCCTTGACCTCGGCCGGCAACCGCTCCGGTGCCAGCTCCCCGGCATCGGGACGGCGCGGGTCCCACTGCGACACCCTGCGTGCCAGCCAGTTCACCGGCCAGACCAGGCGCCGCGAGACCCGGTAGGTCCGCCATGACACCGCGTAGATCACGATCAGTACCAGCAGTACCGGCACCACCCCGAACCAGAATGCATTGCGCTCGGTCTGCGAGCGCTCCAGCACCAGGTACAGCCGCCCGGCCGGCTGCGGGTCGACCAGCACCCGCTGGCTGCTGGCCTTGAGTTCATGGAACCCCGGAGAAAGCGTGCGCATGGCGACCGGAATGCCATCGGGTGGCTGCCCTTGCAGCCACAGATAGCCCTGCAGGGTGTGGGTGTCGGGAGGTGGCTTGCCCGGGTGTTTGGTCCGCGCCTGCCAGTAGTGGGCCGCCTCTTCCTGCAGCTTCACTTCTTCCAGCCCGTGCCGGATCACCTGCGTCACCAGGTAGCCGCCCACCAGGACCGCCAGGCTCACCAGCAGCGCCTGAAGGATGAATGCGATCCTGATTTTGCGCGACAACCCGTAAGGCATCTGCCTCCCCCCGAAGCACGCGTGATTATAAGGATGCCCGCCCACCGGCCGACGCGCGTCCTGGTACGAAAAGGCCGTCGCGCCCCCAAAGGCGCGACGGCCTGCTCATTGTCCGGTCACCGCATGTGCCTCAGCCCATCGGCTGGCCGATGTCCGCGATGCGGTAACCGGCGCTTTGTACGGTATGCAGCAGCGGGCGATCAAACGGCTTGTCGATGATCTTGCGCAGGTTGTACAGGTGGCTGCGCAGGGTGTCGGAGTCCGGCAGGCCATTGCCCCAGATCTCCCGCTCGATCTCCTGGCGGGTCACCACGCGCGGCGATTCGCGCATCAGGATGGTCAGCAGGCGCAGGCCGATCGGGGAGAGCTGCAGCTCGCTGCCGGCGCGGGTGGCGCGCATGCTGACCGGGTCCAGCACCAGGTCGGCCACTTTCAGCACCTCGGCACCCACCTGGCGACGCTCGCGGCGGATCAACGCACGCAGGCGCGCTTCCAGCTCCTGGATCGCGAAGGGTTTGGTCAGGTAGTCGTCGGCGCCGTATCCCAGCCCGGTGAGCTTGTCGTCCAGCGTGTCGCGCGCGGTCAGCATGAGCACCGGCGTGGACTTGCGTGCCTCGTTGCGCAACCGGCGGCAGACCTCGATGCCGTCCAGCCGTGGCAGCATCAGGTCCAGCACCACCACGTCGTAGCTGTTCTCGGCCGCCAGGCGGTAGCCGTCCAGACCATCGACCGCGTAATCAACCTCAAACCCCTTGCCTTCCAGGTACTCACCGATCATTTCGGAGATGTTGCGGTTGTCTTCGACAACCAGTACCAGGCCGGACGATTCCTTTGTCTGTCGCATGGAGCCTCCTCAGTCTTCAGCTTTGTGAAACATGACGTACCCCGGGTAGATACCGCGTGAAGACGGCATGTGCCAATTGGTTGCTTCGGAAACCATTCGAGCCCGCCGATGAAGGCCGGCTCACGGCCTTCGGCCCTAAGCTATCGGCCCCTCACGACGAATCTGCACATGGCCGCGATGCCTTTCACCGCCTACCTGTACCCGGTGCTGCTGTTGATCGCCAGCAACGTATTCATGACCGTCGCCTGGTACGGCCACCTCAAGTTCAAGACCGCGCCGCTAATGACGGTGATCCTGGTCAGCTGGGGCATCGCCTTCTTCGAGTACTGCCTGCAGGTGCCGGGCAACCGGCTTGGCAGCGCGGTGTATTCCGCGCCGCAGCTCAAGGGCATGCAGGAAGTGATCACCCTGGTGGTGTTCGCGGTGTTCTCGGCCGTGTACCTGGGCCAGCCGCTGAAGTGGAACCATTGGGCCGCGTTCGGCCTGATCGTGGTCGCGGCGCTGTTGATGTTCAAGGAGTAAGGCGCCCCGGACGGCAGGAGCGCCTTCAAGCACGAAGCCGGTACCGCATTGGCCGATGCGATTCCTGCGAGTGCAGGCCTTGCCGGCTTCGCGGCCAGGTCCGCTCCTACGGGGCGGGCTCGACGAACTGCACGAACACCGCGTCGATCTTCGCGGTGTCCACGGCCGCACCGCCCTGCACGGCCTCGGCCTGCTCGAACAGCGGGATGATCATCGCCATGCCGTCCAGCTTGGTCTTCAGGTGCACGCCCGGCGCCTTGTCCAGGTGGGCCGCCCAGCGCTGGCGCACCTGCGCCCAGAAGCCGGCAGTTGCCTTCCAGTAGTCCAGCGCCGGGGTGAAGTCGACCTCGGTGGTCCTGATGTAATCGTTGAAGCCGAACTCGCGGGCGATCTCCACCTGGCTGCCGTCGGTGTTGCGCTGCACCTTGGTGTTGAACTGCTCGTGGGTCCAGCCATTGGGCGTGAGCGTGTGCCGGTTCACCACCGCCAGCGCGTTGTAGTCGCTGCGCCGGGTGTACTCGCGGCGCGGCAGCGGCCGCCAGCTGGTGTCGCTGGTCCAGGTCGGCACGTTGTTGTCATAAGTCCACTTGCCGGTGCCGCAGTAGCGCGGGGCGTCGCTGACTTCGTAGACGCACTGCGTCCAGGCGCCCTGGTTCAACGTGGCATCGACCGGCCGCACCTGCCAGGTCTGATCGGCGCTGAACTCGAAGCGGCTCGGTGCCTGGTACACCCAGTCCTGGCGCCAGTGCTTGGTCACGTGCCCGCTCTTGGCATCGACCAGCAGATGCTGCAGCACGATGCGGGTCGGGCTGTCCTCGACCACCACCACCACCTCATCCCCGCCACTGCGCATGGCCGGCGCACGTTCATAGCCGGGCTTGAGCAGCACGGTCTCGTCGAAGGCGAAATCCACGGTGTACTGGCCCTGCATGGCCAGGATGCTGTCGTGGTCACGGGTGATGCTGGCGGGCGCTGCGCTGGCCAGACCGCTCACGGCGGTCAACAGCAGCAGGCTGGCGGGATGAAACGTCATGAGGCATTCCTCGTACGTGGCGAAGTGGGTGACACGATGAAAGGCGCCTTCCCTGGCCCGGTCGCGTTCCCTCGCACCGGCCCCTGGAGGAACCGGCCTGAAGCGGGAGGGTTACCAGGACACGGCAAGGCTTGCCGACACCGTGCGCCCCGGGTTGCTGAAGCGGTCGACCACCGTGCTGCCGGTGGCCAGCGTGGAGGTGATGCCGGACCAGTCGATGTAGGTGCGGTCGCCCAGGTTGAACACCCCGACGTTGAACGTGGCTCCCGGTGCAAACTGCCAATGCGCCATCAGGTCGAGCACGCCGTAACCAGCCGGGCGGTAGGTGGCGGCACTGGCAACGCGGTCCTTGCGGCGCGCGAACGTGCCGGCCAGTTCCACGCCCCATGCCTGGCGGTCGTACATCAGGCCCAGCGTGCCGCGCAGCGGGTCGACCGAATCCAGCGGCACGTCCTCGGTACGGTTCTGGCCGTGCGACCAAGCCACCGCGCTGCGCAGCGACCAGCCATCCAGCGCGGTGCTGAGCTGGCCGAAGTCCACGCCGGCCTTGAGTTCGGCGCCGTAGATGCGCGCCTCGGAAATGTTCTGCGACTGGAACACCATCAGCCCCTGTGCATTGGTGCCGACGAAGCGCTGTGACTCGATGAAGTCCTTGTAGTCGTTCCAGTAGCCGCTGACGCTGACGTAGGCCACCGGCGCGATGTAGCGCAGGCCCAACTCGACCCCATTGCTGGTTTCCGGCTTGAGGTCCGGGTTGGGGATGGCCGTGTAACCGAACATCACGTTGGTGAAGCCCAGGTTGACGTCGTTGTACGGCGGCGAACGGAAACCGTGCGAATAGCCGGCGAACAGCGACCACTGCTCATCGAAGCGCCACACCATGCCCAGCTTCGGCGAGACGCTGGTCTTGGTGAGCGAAGCCACCGCCATGTCCGGGTTGTCCTCGCGGAAGATACTGTCCAGCTCCGGCGTGAGCCGGTAGTGGTCCACGCGCAGGCCCGGGACCAGCGACAGGCGACCGTCGGCCATGCGCATTTCATCCTGCACGTACAGGCCGAGCTCGGTGGTCTTGCTGACCGGGAAATCACGCACCGGGAACACGTCCGGCAGGATCGTGCTGCTGACCGCGCCGGTCGCCGACACCTGGTAGCCATCGCGCTTCTGGCGGATTTCGGTCCATGCGCCATCGAAACCCCAGGTCAGCGCGTGCTCGATGCCGTTGCCCTGCAGCGTCTTGTTGAACTGTGCCTGTGCGCCGTAGACGCGCTGGTCGAAGTTGAACTGGCGGTGTCGACGGCTGCCGTTGGTACGGCCCTCATCGGTGACCTGGGTGGTCTCGCTGTCCTGGCGGTACACCTGCCAGCTCAGGCTGTCGGCGAAGGCCGCGTCCACCGCATCCATCTCGTGTGCGAACGACACGCGGGCGCGCGTCTGCTTGTCATGCGCGGTCATGCCGGTAGTGGTGCGCGCCGACGGCGTCGGGTGGGTGTCGTTGACCGCCGAGAAGACATCGGTATCGGTGATGTCCTCGTTGCCCTCCACGGTCAACCGGAAGCGCTGGCTTTGATCCGGCGCATAGACCAGCTTGGACAGCACGCTGCGGCCATCGCGCTCCTGCGGATTGGCGGCGGTGCGCGTGTAGTCCTGGCTGCGCACGGTGCCTTTGTTGTCGGTTTCCTGGCCCTGGCGGTGGTTGACGTTGACCATGCCGCTCCAGTGCTCGCCACCGAAGGCGGTGGTCACGCTGCCGAGCAGGCCTTTCCAGTCCCCGTCGTAGCCGAACTTCAGGCCGACGTAGCTGTCCTTGCCGTCCTTCAGGTAGTCCGCCGGGTCCTTGGTGACGAAGGCGACCACGCCACCGAGCGCATCGGAGCCATACAGCGAACTGGCCGGGCCACGCACGATCTCGACCCGCTTGAGGGTCTCCAGGTCGGTGAAGTCGCGGTTGGCACTGGCGAAGCTGCCGATCAGGAAGCTCTTGGGCATGCTGATGCCATCGGTCTGGATCAGCACGCGGTTGCCGTCCAGGCCGCGGATACGGAAGCCGCCCAGGCCGAAGCGGGTCGCGCTGCGGGTCACCGAGATGCCCGGCTCGTAGCGGACCAGGTCGCCGATGTCATGCACCAGTTGCCGGTCCAGCTGCTCGCGGTCGATCACGTCCACCGTGGCCGCCACGTCGCTGACCGCGCGCTCGGTGCGGGTCGCGGTGACCTGGACGCGGTCGAAGTCGCGGGTGTCGGCGGGCGCGCTCGCACTTTCGGCATGCGCGGAAGGCAACACCGCCCACAGGGCGGCGCTCAACAGGGTTGGACGGATCATGGGAACCTGGAGGCGTTCGGGAAACAGAACCTTGGCGATGCGACCGGATTGCCAGGCAATCCGGTCGCGGCCAAGGGGGAGAGAGAGGTGGATCGGGCCAGCCGGGCGTGGGAGGGGAACGCCGCCGGCAGGCGGGCGGCGGCAGGCCGCCGCGACCAAGGCTTACTTGGTGAGGATCAACTTGTCGTTGCTGGTATGGCGCAGGCGATAGAACTTGTCGCCGTGCTGGATGACGATTTCACGCTGGCCCTTGAGCAGGGCGCCGCTGTCGATGACGCCCTCGGGCGACAACAGCTGCACCGGACGCTGCGGCAGGTGGAGGGTGCGGGGACGGAGCAGGACAGGCTGGGCGGACATCATCGTGGTTCCGTGCTGGGGACGGAGTTGATGATAATGATTCTCAATACCAATGCAAGACCCATTCTCAAAAACTTTCCAGAGAATGGCAGCGACGGACACCTCGCCCTCCCCGCGACGCCCCGGCCGCAACCGGGACGCCTTGCGCTTCATTGAAGGTCTACGGCGGCACCAGACCCGCCAGGGTCAGGCGAAGATCGCCTCGATACGCTGCCAGGCGGCCTCGTCCACGCGTTCCAGCACGTCCAGCGCGCGCAGGTTCTCCTGCAGCTGCGACACCCGGCTGGCGCCCAGGATCACGCTCGATACCCGCCGGTTGCGCAGGCACCAGGCGATGGCCAGCTGCGCGGGCGACTCGCCCAGCTCCGCCGCCACGGCGCTGAAGCGGCGCACCTTGCCCAGCCGGTCGTCGGCCGGCTCGCCCAGCACCGCATCCTGCAGCCAGCCCAGCGACGGCTGGCCGAGCCGCGAATCGGCCGCGATGCCGTCGTTGTACTTGCCGGTCAGCAGGCCGGAGGCCAGCGGCGACCAGATGGTGGTACCCAACCCGGCATCGGCGTACAGCGGCGCGTACTCGCGCTCGACCCGCTCGCGGTGCAACAGGTTGTACTGCGGCTGTTCCATGCTCGGCGCATACAGGTGGTTGGCGCGGGCGAAGGCCACCGCCTCGGCGATCTGCGCGCCCGACCATTCGGAGGTACCCCAGTACAGCACCTTGCCCTGCCGGACCAGCGTGTCCATGGCCAGCACGGTCTCGCTGATCGGGGTCTCCGGGTCCGGGCGGTGGCAGTAGTACAGGTCCAGGTAGTCCACCCGCAGGCGCTTGAGCGCGGCGTGGCAGGCGTCGGTGACGTGCTTGCGCGACAGCCCGCGCTGGGTGGGCGCCGGCTCCTCGGCCGAACCGAAGAACACCTTGCTGGACACGCAATAGCCATCACGCGGCAGGCGCAGGTCGGCGATCACGTCCCCCATCACCTGTTCGGCACGGCCCTTGGCATAGCCCTCGGCGTTGTCGAAGAAGTTGACGCCGTTGTCCCAGGCCGCGGCGATCAGGTTGCGGGACTCATCCCGGCCGATCTGGCTGCCGAAGGTCACCCACGCACCGAAGGACAGTGCGGAAAGCTGCAGGCCGGATGACCCGAGGCGACGGTATTGCATGGCTGGCTCCTGGTTTGCGGTCCGCGGCTGGCGCAGACGGGGGGCCAGTGTAACCGCCGGCCCTGGCCCGGCAGGGCCCCGGACCTTGCCGATACCGGCGCAATCGCGGCCGTTGGGCGCATATGGGCCAGTGATTCTTGCTCGGCATAGGCCGCTGCACTAGGCTTGCGTCTTTTGCGGGCATGCCCGGGGATTCATCATGGTCGAAGGTTTGGGCAGGATCGGCTTCGGCCTGTTCGGCTTGGCGGTGCTGCTCGGCATCGCCTGGCTGTTTTCCAACAACAAGAAGGCGGTGGACTGGAAGCTGATCGGCACGGGCATCACCCTGCAGGTCGCCTTCGCCGCGCTGGTGCTGCTGGTCCCCGGCGGCCGTGACGTGTTCGACTGGCTGGGCCAGGGCTTCGTCAAGATCCTGAGCTTCGTCAATGAAGGCTCCAACTTCATTTTCGGCAGCCTGATGGACGTGCCCAAGTACGGCTTCATCTTCGCCTTCCAGGTGCTGCCGACCATCATCTTCTTCTCGGCGCTGATGGGCGTGATGTACCACCTGGGCGTGATGCAGGCCATCGTCAAGGTCATGGCCTGGGCCATCACCAAGGTGATGCGCGTGTCCGGCGCCGAGACCACCAGCGTCTGCGCCAGCGTGTTCATCGGCCAGACCGAGGCGCCGCTGACCGTGCGCCCGTACATCTCCAAGATGACCCAGTCCGAGCTGATCACCATGATGATCGGCGGCATGGCCCACATCGCCGGCGGCGTGCTGGCGGCCTACGTGGGCATGCTCGGCGGCGGCGACCCGGTCGCCCAGGCCTTCTACGCCAAGCACCTGCTGGCCGCCTCGATCATGGCCGCCCCGGCCACGCTGGTGATCGCCAAGCTGCTGGTGCCGGAAACCGGCACCCCGCTGACCCGTGGCACGGTGAAGATGGAAGTGGAGAAAACCTCCTCCAACATCATCGATGCCGCCGCCGGCGGCGCGGCCGACGGCCTCAAGCTGGCCCTGAACATCGGCGCCATGCTGCTGGCCTTCATCGCCCTGATCGCCCTGCTCAACGCCCCGCTGACCTGGCTGGGCGAGGTCACCGGCCTGGCCGGCGCACTCGGCAAGCCGACCAACCTGGCCACCATCTTCGGCTACGTGCTGGCCCCGATCGCCTGGGTCATCGGCACCCCGTGGGCCGACGCCACCACGGTCGGCTCGCTGATCGGCCAGAAGCTGGTGATCAACGAGTTCGTGGCCTACATGGACCTGTCCAAGATCATCAACGGCCAGGTGCCGGGCGTGTCGCTGAGCGCCGAAGGCAGCCTGATCGCCACCTATGCACTGTGCGGCTTCGCCAACTTCAGCTCGATTGCCATCCAGCTGGGCGGCATTGGCGGCCTGGCCCCGGACCGCCGCCAGGATCTGGCCAAGTTCGGCCTGCGTGCCGTGCTGGGCGGCACCATCGCCACCCTGATGACCGCTACCATCGCCGGCGTGCTGACCCATTTCGGCTGATCCATCAGCCACCTTAGAGACGTAGATTCCATGAGTTCTGTTGTCGTTGCCGGTTCCTTCAATGTCGACCACGTCTGGCGCTGCGATGCCCTGCCCGCGCCGGGGGCGACCATTGCCGGTCGTTACAGCACCGGTCCCGGTGGCAAGGGCTTCAACCAGGCCGTCGCCGCGCGCCGTGCCGGCGCCGCCACCCACTTCCTCTGCGCGCTCGGCGATGACGCAGGCGGTGCCCTGGCCCGCCAGCTGGCCGGCGCCGACGGCATCGAACTGGTGGCCGAGGCCAGCAGCGAACCGACCGGCACCGCGGGCATCTACGTCGACGCCCGCGGCCGCAACTCGATCGTGATCGGCGCTGGCGCCAACGCTTCGCTGAGCCAGACGTTCATGGAGGCCAACGCCGCCCTGATCGGTGGCGCCAAGGTGTTGCTGGCGCAGCTGGAATCGCCGGTGGAGTCGATCGAGAAGGCGCTGGGCCTGGCCCGCGAGGCCGGCGTGCTGACCATGCTCAACGCCGCCCCGGCCAATGCGCATTCGACCATCGGCCTGCTCAAGCTGGCCGACGTGCTGACCCCGAATGAAACCGAGTTCGCCGCCCTGCTCGGCCGCCATGTCGGCGAGCGCGTGGAGGCCGACGACGTGGCCGCGCTGGACGGCGCCAGCCTGCACGCGCTGTGCCGCAAGCTGTCCGGCAACACCGTGGTGGTGACGCTCGGCGCGGTGGGCGTATTCGTCTCGCACGACGAGGACCGCCTGCGTGGCGACGCCCAGCCGTACTACCGCGTGGCCGCCGAGTCGGTGCAGGTGGTGGACACCACCGGTGCCGGCGATGCCTTCAACGGTGCCCTGGCCGCCTCGCTGGCCCATGCCCCGGAAGCGGCCTTCATCAAGCACGTGCGCTTCGCCAACCAGTACGCCGCCCGCTCCACCGAGCACGAGGGCGCCGCCCTGTCGATGCCGCGCATGACCCCGGCCGACGCCGCCTGAGTCATCGCTCCCCGCTGGACCGCTGACGGCCCGGTAACGGGCCGTCATGCCGTTCAGGCACCGCCCCGCAGCCGGGCAACTAGAATATGCAGATGCAGATCGGCCCCTACACCATCGCCCCGAACGTGGTGCTCGCCCCCATGGCGGGCGTCACCGACAAACCGTTCCGCCAGCTGTGCAAGCGGCTGGGCGCAGGCTTGGCCGCATCGGAAATGACCATCAGCGACCCACGCTTCTGGAACACCCGCAAGTCCATCCACCGCATGGACCATGCCGGCGAGCCGGCACCGATCAGCGTGCAGATCGCCGGCACCGAGCCGCAGCAGCTGGCCGAGGCGGCCCGCTACAACGTCGACCACGGCGCGCAGATCATCGACATCAACATGGGCTGCCCGGCCAAGAAGGTCTGCAACGCCTGGGCCGGTTCGGCGTTGATGCGCGACGAGGCGCTGGTGGCGCGCATCCTCGACGCGGTGGTCAAGGCCGTCGAGGTGCCGGTGACGCTGAAGATCCGTACCGGCTGGTGCGCGGACGTGCGCAACGCGCCGACCATCGCGCGCATCGCCGAGGACAGCGGCATCGCCGCGCTGGCCGTGCACGGCCGCACCCGCGACCAGCATTACACCGGCGTGGCCGAGTACGACACCATCGCCGGCATCAAGGCGATGCTGCGCATCCCGGTGCTGGCCAACGGCGACATCGATTCACCCCGGAAGGCCGAGCAGGTGCTCAGGCACACTGGCGCCGACGCGGTGATGGTCGGCCGCGCCGCGCAGGGCCGGCCGTGGATCTTCCGCGAGATCGCGCATTACCTGGCGACCGGCGAGCAGTTGCCGCCGCCGTCGCTGCAGGAAGTACGCGACATCCTGATCGGCCACCTCAACGACCTGCACGCCTTCTACGGCGAGCCGCAAGGCGTGCGCATCGCGCGCAAGCACCTGGGTTGGTACGCCAAGGACCGCCCCGAGAACGCGGCGTTCCGCGCCGTGGTCAATGCCGCCGAAAGCGCCGAGGCGCAGCTGCGGCTCACCGGCGACTATTTCGACGCCCTGATCGCCGGTGAAGTGCCGGCGCTTTCACCGGCTGCCTGAGCGCCAGGCGGCAAACCCGAAGCACGCTCCCGGTAGCGGTTCCGCAGGCGGCACCGGGAACGCAACGCCCGCCGTAATGGCGGGCGTTGTGGTTCAGGACCTCACACCAGATCCGGATGCCGGTCCACCAGCACCTGCTTGCGTTGCTGCAGGTCGTCGATCTTCGCCTGCAGCCCCTCGATCTGTACATCCAGGTCGCCGACGCTGGCCTCGATGTGATCGTAGGCCTGCTGCAGCAGCTCGCGCGCCTCGCGGCGGCTGGAGGCATTGGGCGTATCCCCGCGCAACGGGCGGTTGGCGGTCTCGCGCATCAGCCAGGCCGTGAGCAGCCCCACCAGCGCCACCGCCATCAGGTAGTAGGCCGGCATCATCAGGTCGCCGGTGACCTCCACCAGCCAGGCGGCCGCGGTCGGGGTCACACCGCAGATGATCACCGAGATGTTGAACGCCGTGGCCAGCGCGCTGTAACGCACGCGGGTCGGGAACATCGCCGGCAAGGTTGAAGCCATCACGCCGATCAGGCAGTTCAGCAACACCGCCAGCAACAACAGGCCCACGAAGATCAGGCCGATGTTGCCGCTGGTGATCAGGTGGAAGGCCGGCACCGCACCCACCAGCAGGCCGAGGCTGCCGGCGGCGATGAACGGACGACGGCCGACGCGGTCGCTGGCCCACCCCACCACCGGCTGCACGAACAGCATGCCGATCATCACCACGATGATGATCAGCACGCCGTGGTCCTCGGAGTAGTGCAGGTTGTGCGACAGGTAGGTCGGCATGTACGTCAGCAGCATGTAGTAGGTGACGTTGGTGACCAGCACGATTCCCACGCAGGCCAGCAACGAGCGCCAGTACCTGCCCACGATCTCCTTGAAGGAAATGCGCGGGGCGCTGCCCACCGCATCCTGGTCTTCCTTCTCCATGCGCTCCAGCTGCTCGGTGAAGGCCGGCGTTTCCTCGGCGGCGTGACGCAGGTACAGGCCGATCAGGCCCAGCGGCGCGGCCAGGAAGAACGGCACGCGCCAGCCCCATTCCAGAAAACGCGCTTCGCCGAGGATGCTGCTCAGCACCACCACCACGCCGGCGCCGAGCACGAAGCCGGCGATCGAGCCGAAGTCCAGCCAGCTGCTGAGGAAGCCGCGCTTGCGGTCCGGCGCGAACTCGGCGACGAACACCGCCGCGCCGGTGTACTCGCCACCTACCGAGAAGCCCTGCGCCAGCTTGCACAGCAACAGCAGGATCGGCGCGAGCAGGCCGATGCTGTCGTACGAGGGGATCAGGCCAATGCAGAACGTACTGACCGCCATCAGGATGATGGTGGCCGACAGCACCTTCTGCCGCCCGAACCGGTCACCCATCACGCCGAAGAACACGCCGCCCAGCGGACGCACCAGGAACGGCACCGAGAACGTCGCCAGCGCGGCGATGGTCTGCACGCTGGGCGAGGCTTCCGGGAAGAACACCTTGCCAAGTGCAAAGGCGACAAAACCGTAGACACCGAAATCAAACCACTCCATCGCGTTGCCCAACGCGGCGGCGGTGACGGCTTTCTTGACTTTGCCCTTGTCGATGACGGTGATGTCGTCGATCTGGAGCGGTTCATTGCGAATAGTGGAATCACCTGCAGACATACAGGACCAGTCCTCCCGTTACTGAGTGGGATACGTGCAGGCCCGGGCACGGAACGTCCGGCGCAGGCCGTGATGCGCACGAGTGAATGACCCGCGGCATGCGGCCACGGGAACGGTCGGGGACAGAAAGAACCGGGAACCAGGCCCGGAAAGGCGGAATGCCAGCTGTCCGGATGGCCGGGAGACAATTCCCCTGCGCGGTGCGCGCCGGCCATCAAGCTGGACTACTTTACGCCAGTGCCCGTTAAGCGCATCTAAAGGTCGCCCGGACGCGCATTCATGCAATACAGGGACGCGAAACTGCGGCGATCAGCGCCGAAACAACACCACCACCCCGGCCGTTGCAAGGCAGCCGACGGCATAACAGGCCACGTCTGCCCACGAGAACGTATTGCCGATCACCGTGTACATCAGGTCACCGCGCACGAATCCCAGCCGCTCGGCGACGGTGAAATACTGCGCGAACTCGATGCTGCAGGCGAAGGCGAACACCGCCAGCAGCAGTGCCAGGTCGTTGACCCGCACCACGCTGCGTACCGCCGCGTAGATCAGCACCACGACCAGCACGTCCCCCAGGTAGGCGCGGATCCACGACACATGCGGCAGGCGCGTGGCGATGATCACTTCCAGCGCGAACAGCAGCAACGCCAGCAGGAAGAAGCCCGCGCTGAAACGCAACGACGACGCCCGACGCGCCCGCGGCAGGCCGGTACTCATCGCCAGTTCGCGTTGTCTTCCCAGAACGCGACGGCGCGCTGGTACGCGGCGCGGTCGATCGGCACGCCCGAGCCACCCTCCTCCACGCCCAATGCGTTGCGCATCATCGTGATCGGCGCCATCGGGATCTCTTCCGGCGTGGCCGTGTACAGGCAACCGACCACGCCCCAGTCGGCTTCGATCGGCGCGCCTTCCTTCTGCAACTGCTCGCGGCTGTACAGGATCACCACCAGGTACTCGGCCACCGGCGGTTCGACGCCCTCGAACCAGCGCACCAGCACCGGCAGTTCCTCGCGCGTGCGTGCTTCATAGCCCGAACGCAGCAGGTGGCGGTTGTCGTCGGTGACCGGCACCGTCAGGCAGCGCGTGCCGGTCCAGTTGCGGTACACGTGCAGCTTGCAGAACGGCGCATAGCCGTCCAGCACGCGTTCGGCCGCGTGCGTGTTCAGGTGCTGCTCGAATTCCTCGGCGGTGCAGTCACGGATGGTGTTGGGGCGCGGCGTGCGCGGGAACAGGCGGGTACGGGCGAACGGCGTGAGGAAGATCGACATGGGTGAACCTGTGGAAAGCTGCGCCCATTGTCGGTGATACGACCACGCCGCGGGGACACCCGCCAGCTCAACCGTGTGCGCGTGCCTCGTGCTCGGCGACTTCCACCGAGGGCGTGCGCCAGCCCGACTTCACGCCCCACACGTAGAACACGATGCCGATCGCGGCCACCAGCACCAGGTCCCAGCCGTACGGCAGCAGGCCCCGCCCACCGAAGGTGGTGCTGCCCAGCCATGACACCAGCGCCAGCATCGGCAGGTAGCAGACCAGCCACAGCGCGCCCTTGAACTGGCGGCCGAAGTCATGCCAGCCGATCTTGCGCTGGTAATGGAAGTACACCGGCAGCGCCACCACCATCAGCAGGATGATCTGCCCGGTCAGCGGCCAGCGCGCCCAGTACAGCAGCTCGGTGGCCATCACGAATGCCACCCCGGCCAGCAACGGCAGCGCGAGCACGCGCAGCGGCCGGTGCAGGCCCGGCGCGGTGCGACGCAGCGACATCGCGCTGATCGGACCGGTCATGTACGAGATCACCGTCGCCACCGAGATCACCGCCGCCAGCGTGCCCCAGCCACGGAAGAAGAACAGGAACAGGAACGACACCGCCAGGTTCA
This sequence comes from Stenotrophomonas sp. ATCM1_4, assembly GCF_004348115.1. Lineage (GTDB taxonomy): Bacteria > Pseudomonadota > Gammaproteobacteria > Xanthomonadales > Xanthomonadaceae > Stenotrophomonas > Stenotrophomonas capsici. The sequence continues at coordinate 2,855,335 of NZ_QPFB01000001.1, forward strand.
CCCACATCGCCGGGCGTGGCACGCCCCAGCGCGGATGGATGCGCCCCAGTGCCTGCGGCGCGGTGCCATTCTGCTGCATGCCGTAGAGCATGCGCGCGGTGGTGGCGGTATAGGTCATGCCGGTGCCGCTGGGGCTGACGAAGGCATCGACGTACAGCAGCATCGCCAGCCACTGCAGGTTGGCCAGCAACGCCAGCTGCGCGAACGGCGAACGGAAATCGACACCGTGCCAGCCAGCCTTTTCCAGCATCTGCGGCGGTACCGCACCGAGGTAGGCTACCTGCAGCAACACATAGACCACGGTGGCCAGCAGGATCGATCCCACCACCGCCATCGGGATGCTGCGCCCCGGGTTGCGCGCTTCACCGGCCAGGTTCACCGGGCTCTGGAAGCCATTGAAGCTGAAGACGATGCCGGCCGTCGCGATCGCGGTCAGCACCGCGGCGAAATCCAGCGTCGGGCTGCCGGCCCCGTGTAGCCCCACCGAGAAATTCTCGTGGTGGAAGCCACTGGCGATCAGTGCCACCGCGGTCAGGGTCGGCACCACCAGCTTGAACACGGTGATGGCGCTGTTGGAGCGCGCGAACAGCTTCACGCTCCAGAAGTTGATCAGGAAGTAGACCACCACCAGCACCGCCGAGATCAGCAGGCCCGCCGTGGTCAGCTCGCCATGCCCGTCGGGCATCTGCACGTACATGTCCTGGGCCCATTGCCACGGCCACGACGCCATGTACTGCACCGAGGCCTCGGCCTCGACCGGGATCACCGAGACGATGGCGATCCAGTTCGCCCAGGCGGCGATGAAACCCACCAGCGACCCGTGCGAGTAGTGGCTGTAGCGCACCATGCCGCCGGACTCGGGGAACATCGCGCCCAGCTCGGCATAGGTCAGGGCGATGGTCAGGATGATCGCCGCGCCCAGGATCCACGCCCAGATCGCCCCCGGGCCCGCCAGCCCCGCCGCGCGCCAGGCGCCGAACAGCCACCCCGAACCGATGATCGAGCCCAGGCCGGTCAGCATCAGGGCAATGGGGCCGACGTCGCGGCGGATGGCACTGGACGTGTTCATGCGGGTTCCCGGGAAACTGCAGTGGCAACGGAAAGGAAGGTCGATCATCGCAAAGCCCGGCGGGCAGACACCTGCCATCGGTCGTGGTCAGCCAGCTACCGCCACAACCGGCACAACCGGTGAACCCGGGCAGCGCAGTCATGCGCCTGTCCGGGACGCAATGCAAGCCGAAGCCGCCGACCGCGGCCGCTCCGGGGAGGGCCGGGCCGCGCGCCCGACGCCCCGGATGCCGGCAACTGGCCGGTGCATGAACAGCCGCCCCGGCTACGACGTGGCTCCGACACGCTCGCTCCGAAGGTAGGCCATCCCCGTCCATGACCCGCGCCATGTCGACCACGCACACGCTCAGCAAGGTCCCCGCCGTCACCCTCGGTTTCTGGCTGGTCAAGATCCTCGCCACCACGCTGGGCGAGGTCGGCGGCGACGCGGTCACCCTGTCGATGGGACTGGGCTACCTGGTCGGTACCGCGCTGTTTGCCGGCGTGTTCGTCATCGCGGTCAGTGCGCAGATCCGCAGCCGCCACTTCCAGCCCTGGCTGTACTGGTTCGCCATCGTCGCCAGCACCACCGTGGGCACCACCCTGGCCGACTACGTCGACCGCTCGCTGGGCATCGGCTACAGCGGTGGCAGCGCGCTGCTGCTGGCCCTGCTGTTGGCCACGCTGTGGCTGTGGAAACGCAGCACCGGCAGCATCGCGGTGGCCAGCATCACCCAACCGCGCAGTGAGTTCTTCTACTGGCTGACCATCACCTTCTCGCAGACCCTGGGCACCGCGCTGGGCGACTGGGCCGCCGATACCCAGGGATTGGGGTATGGCGGTGGCATCGCCCTGTTCGGCGGTCTGCTGGCACTGGTCGCGGTACTGTACCTGACCACCCGCACCTCGCGCACCGCCCTGTTCTGGACGGCCTTCATCCTGACCCGGCCGCTGGGCGCGGTGGTTGGCGACTTCCTGGACAAGCCACTGGACCACGGCGGCCTGGCCCTGAGCCGCTACGCCGGCACGGCGGTGCTGCTGGTCGCCATCGTCGCCTGCATCGCGCTGCTGCCACAGCGGGCCGCGCGGCGCGCGCACTGATCCGGGGCGGTCACGCCTGAAACATTTGCACATCCATCTTGATGGAGAGATATAATCGCTCGCATTCGTCATGCCCGGCCCCCTCCATGACCGCGATCAGCTTCGAGTTCTACCCCCCAAAGACCGACGACCAGCGCGCCCAGCTGGACCGCACCGCCGCCAAGCTCAAGGGCCACGCGCCCGAGTACGTGTCCTGTACCTTCGGGGCGGGCGGTTCGACGCTGAGCTACACCTCCGAGACGGTGCGCCACCTCAACCAGCACCATGGCTTCCAGGCGGCGCCGCACCTGTCCTGCGTCGGCGGCACCCGCGAGGAGATCCGCGAGCTGCTCAAGCTGTACCGCGCCATCGGGGTCAAGCGCCTGGTCGCGCTGCGCGGCGATCTGCCCTCGGGCATGGGTTTCCCCGGTGACCTGCGCTACGCCTCCGAGCTGATCGCCTTCATCCGCGCCGAGCATGGCGACGCCTTCCGCATCGAGGTCGGCGCCTACCCGGAGACGCACCCGCAGGCCAACGACGCCCTGGCCGACCTGCGCCACTTCAAGACCAAGATCGATGCCGGCGCCGATGCCGCCATCACCCAGTACTTCTACAACGCCGATGCCTACTTCCATTTCGTCGACGCGGTGACCCGGCTCGGCGTGGACGTGCCGATCATTCCCGGTGTCATGCCGATCTCCAACTTCAGCCAGCTGCGCCGCTTCTCCGAGCAGTGCGGCGCAGAGATCCCGCGCTGGATCAGCAAGCGCATGCAGGCCTATGGCGACGACGCCGAGTCGGTGCGCGCGTTTGGCGCCGACGTGGTCGCTTCGCTGTGCGAGCGCCTGATCGCCGGCGGCGCGCCGTCGCTGCACTTCTACACGCTCAACCTGGCCAAGCCGACCAACGCGGTACTGCAGCGCCTCGACCGCGGCTGAGCCGGCCCACGCCGCATCACTTCCGGCCTACCGGGGCAGTGGTTACCCTTGCCGGATGCGCACCGTCCTGCTCCTGCTGCTCAGCTGCCTCGCCCTGCCTGCCATCGAGGCGCCCGCACAGCAGATCAACCGCTGCACCAACCCGCAGGGCCAGACCGTGTACGGCGACAAGCCCTGCGAAGTGATGGGCGCCCGCGCGCGGCTGTTGCCGCCCGCACGGGCGGCCGGCAGCAGCGGCCTGTACCGCGACAGCTGCGCGCGGCGCTTGAGCGAAGTGGTCGGCATCATCCAGTCAGCCGCCGACGCCCGCGACCCCAACCGGCTGTCCGGCATCTACCTGTGGACGGGCCTGTCCAACGAGGCTGCCACGCGGGTGATGGACCGCCTGGATGACATCGTGCAGCGCCCGCTGGTGGACATCGCGCCGGTGTTCCCGGAAGCCCCTGCCTACGCGCCGGCACCCACGCAACCGTTCACCTATGCCGACGGCACCCCGGTCGACCCTGCCGATGGCAGCGCCGAGGCACCGGTCGAACACCTGCTCACCAACGTGCAGTACACGCCGCGCAGGCCCATCGGCCTGCGCCTGGAGCAGACCCTGCCACGCAGCAGCACCCCGAGCCGCACCGTGTTCCGGCTGCGTCGTCAGTACAACTGCTTCTGGATCACGCTGTAAGCACGGCCGGCCACAGCGAACGGATCGCCGCCACGCCCAAGGCGCCATGCTGGCGCGCGGCCTGCACGTCGGCCGCCGCCAGTCCGCCGATCGCATAGATCGGCAATGACACCTGCTCGCGCAGGCGTTCGAACGCCTCCCAGCCCAGCGGCGTCGCATCGGGGTGGGTCGCGGTGGCCCGTACCGGGCCGAGCACCGCGAAGTCGCAGCCCAGCCGCTGCGCGGCCTGCAACTGCGCCAGGTCGTGGCAGGACGCGGCCACCGGCAGCGTCGCCGGCAGTGGGCGCGCCTCCAACGCCAGCAGCTGCTCGCCGCCCAGGTGCACGCCAACCCCCAGCTCCTGCGCCAGGGCGATGTCGCGGTTGACCAGCAGTTCCAGATCCCGCCCGAAGCGCTGCACCGCGCTGCGGGCCAGTGCCTGGCGCTCGGCGGCCACCGGCGTGCGTAGCTGGACCCGGCGGATGCCGGAAGCCACGGCGGCCTCGATGCCGGCCAGCCAGGCCGCGTCGCCGTGCAGCGGCTCGGGCGTGACCAGGTAGCACTCCGGCTGGCGCAGCGCCGCCACCACCGGCAGGTCCGCCGGCGGCATCGAGTAGCGCCCCAGCTTGTCCGGCGTCACCCAGGTGATCGCCTGCCCTTCGCGGCCGCGTGCCGTCCCTTTCCATTGCCGCACCATGCGCACTTCCAGGCGCAGGCGCTTGTCCGGGTAGAGCTGCGGCACCTCCATCACCCACTCGCCCACCTCGGCCTCGATGCCCAGCTCTTCGTGCAGCTCACGCGCCAACGCCTGCTCGGAGGTTTCGCCGGGTTCGCGCTTGCCACCGGGGAACTCCCACAGGCCGGCCATGTCGCTGTTGCCGGTGCGGCGGTTGAGCAGGATGCGGCCGCGCGCATCGACAATGACGGCGGCCACGACGTGGATTGAACGCAGGGGGGAATTCATGCCACGAGCATGCCGAACAAGCGCCCGCACGCGCAACGGGAACCGTGCGCCACGATCCGGATTCGAGACATCGAACCCAGCCGCGGGAGCGACCGCGGCCGCGAAGCACGGCAGCCTGCTGCACCGGAATCCCCGGCGGTCACCGCATGCATGGGGCCGGCCGCACCGGCGGCGCGGCCCAGGCCGTTCCTGCCGCTCGCCATGACGAAAACGCCCCGCGTGCGCGGGGCGTTTCGTGGATCAGTTCAACTGGCCGTGGCAGTGCTTGTACTTCTTGCCGCTGCCGCACGGACAGGGGTCGTTGCGGCCGACCTTGACCTCGCCCGAGGCCAGCGCCTGCTCGGCTTCCTCGTCGGCGCTGTAGCCGCCGTTGTCCTGGTGCTGGAACTGCGACATCTTCAGGCGGGCCTCGGCCTGCTGGCGCTCCAGCGCCTCCATCGCCGCCACTTCCTCCTCGCTGCGGATACGCACGCGCGACAGCATCAGGATCACCTCGCGCTTGACGTTCTCCAGCATGTCCGAGAACAGCTCGAAGGCTTCCTTCTTGTACTCCTGCTTGGGCTGCTTCTGCGCGTAACCACGCAGGTAGATGCCCTGGCGCAGGTAGTCCATGCGGGCCAGGTGCTCCTTCCAGCTCTGGTCGAGCACGGTCAGCATCACGTGCTTCTCGAGCGCCCGCATGGTTTCCACGCCCACGGACACTTCCTTCTGCGCGAAGTGCTCATCCATGAACTCGATGACCTTCTGCGCGATGCCCTCGGCGTCCAGCTCCTCGTGCTGCTTGACCAGCCCGACCACGTCCATCTCCACGCCCAGCTCAGCGTGCAGGGTGGCCTGCAGGCCCGGCAGGTCCCACTGCTCGTCCACCGAATTGGCCGGCACGAAGCGGGTCACCAGGTCGTAGATCACGTCGCCGCGGATGCCGTCGATGTTCTCCTTGACCGACTCGGCGTCCAGCAGCTCGTCGCGCTGGGCGTAGATCACCTTGCGCTGGTCGTTGTTGACGTCGTCGAAGTCCAGCAGGTTCTTGCGGATGTCGAAGTTGTGCGCTTCGACCTTGCGCTGCGCCTTCTCGATCTGGCGGCTGACCATGCGGTCTTCGATGACGTCGTCTTCCTTCATGCCCATCAGGCGCATCGCCTTCTGCACCCAGTCCGAGGCGAAGATGCGCATCAGGTTGTCTTCCAGCGACAGGTAGAAGCGGGACGAGCCCGGGTCACCCTGGCGGCCGGAACGGCCACGCAGCTGGTTGTCGATACGACGTGATTCGTGGCGCTCGGTGCCGACGATGTGCAGGCCGCCAGCGGCCTTCACCGCGTCATGGCGCTCCTGCCAGGCCGCCTTGAGCGCGGCCTTCTGCGCGTCGGTGGCATCCTCGCCCAGCTCGTGCAGCTCGGTTTCCAGCGAGCCGCCGAGCACGATGTCGGTACCGCGGCCGGCCATGTTGGTGGCGATGGTCACCGAGCCCGGGCGGCCGGCGTTGGCGACGATGGTCGCTTCGCGGTCGTGCTGCTTGGCGTTGAGCACTTCGTGCTTCACGCCGGCCTTGCGCAGGTGCTCGGACAGCATCTCCGAGGTTTCGATCGAGGTGGTGCCCACCAGCACCGGCTGGCCGCGCTTGGCGCATTCCTCGATGTCGGCCAGCACCGCGTTGAACTTGCCGGTGCGGTTGAGGAACACCTGGTCCGGGTGGTCCTTGCGCACGGTCGGCTTGTTGGTCGGGATCACCACCACTTCCAGGCCGTAGATGCTCTGGAATTCGTAGGCTTCCGTGTCGGCCGTGCCGGTCATGCCGGACAGCTTCTTGTACATGCGGAACAGGTTCTGGAAGGTGATGCTGGCCAGCGTCTGGTTCTCGCGCTGGACCGGCACGCCTTCCTTCGCTTCCACCGCCTGGTGCAGGCCATCGGACCAGCGGCGGCCGGCCAGGGTACGGCCGGTGAACTCGTCGACGATCACCACTTCGCCATCACGCACGATGTAGTCCACGTCACGCTGGTAGATCGCGTGCGCGCGCAGGGCGGCGTTGAGGTGGTGGACGACGGTCAGGTTCTGCGCGGCGTACAGGCCGTTGTCGTTGTCCTCGCCGATGATGCCGGCTTCGCGCAGCAGGGTCTCGGCATGCTCCATGCCGGCCTCGGACAGGTAGACCTGCTTGCCCTTCTCGTCCACCCAGTAGTCGCCCTCGCCGTCCTCGGCGTCCTGGCGGATCAGATGCGGCACCACGCGGTTGACGCGGATGTACAGCTCCGGGGAATCGTCGGCCGGGCCGGAGATGATCAGCGGGGTACGCGCCTCGTCGATCAGGATCGAGTCGACTTCGTCGACGATGGCGTAGTGCAGGCCGCGCTGGTAACGGTCGGCGCGGGTCAGCGCCATGTTGTCGCGCAGGTAGTCGAAGCCGAATTCGTTGTTGGTGCCGTAGGTGATGTCGCAGCCATAGGCTTCGCGCTTGTCGCCGTGCGGCATGCCCGGGTAGACCACGCCCACGCTCAGGCCCAGCCAGTTGTACAGCTTGCCCATCTGCGCGGCGTCGCGGCGGGCCAGGTAGTCGTTCACGGTGACCACGTGGACGCCCTTGCCTTCCAGCGCATTGAGGTAGACCGGCAGCGTTGCCACCAGGGTCTTGCCTTCACCGGTACGCATTTCGGCGATCTTGCCCAGGTGCAGCACCATGCCGCCGATCAGCTGCACGTCGTAATGGCGCATGCCCAGCACGCGCTTGGATGCCTCGCGGCAGACCGCGAAGGCCTCCGGCAGCACCTTGTCCAGGGTTTCACCGCCGGCGATGCGCTCGCGGAACGCGGTGGTCTTGGCTTTGAGCTGGTCGTCGGAGAGCGTCTGGATCTCCGGCTCCAAGGCATTGATCTTGGCGACGATACGGTTGAGCTGGCGCAGCTGGCGCTCGTTACGGCTGCCAAAAACGCGGGTAAGCAGGCTGTTGATCATTGAAGGAACCGGTTTGAATGAAATGCCGCGCGACGCAGGATCCCCCCCGGGTTCACCTCGTCACAAACGAAACAGGGCGCAATGCGCCCTGTCTATGGCAACGCCTATTGTAGCTTGGGGCGGGGGCTTGGCGATTCAAGCCACCCGCACCCGGCAAACATCAGCCCCGGCTGAGACGGCCGACCGGGGTGTTGCCACCCTCGCCCAGGAACTTGCGCGGGTTCATGACCTGGCCGTTCTGCCAGACCTCGAAGTGCACGTGGGCACCGGTGGAGCGGCCGGTGGAGCCGGCCTTGGCCACTTCCTGCCCGGCCCGGACCAGCGCGCCTTCGCGCACGGTCAGGCGGGAGTTGTGGGCGTACAGGGTCTTGTAGCCGTTGCCGTGGTCGATCTCGACCACGTTGCCGTAGCCGCCCTTGACCCCGGAATAGCTGACCACGCCATCGGCCACGGCCATGACCGGGTCGCCGACGCGGGCGTGGAAGTCCATGCCCTTGTGGTTGCCGGCACCGCGGCCGAACGGGTCGGCGCGGGTACCGAAGCTGGAGGTGATGTAGGTGTTGCTGATCGGCATGCGCGAGGGCACGGCGTTCTGCTCGAGCTGGTGGTCGAACAGCAGCGACTCCAGCACCGACAACTGCTTGCCTGAAGCAGCGAAACGCTGCTCCAGCACCTGTAAGTCGCTGTTGACCGCGTTGGCCGGGATGTCCTGGGTCGGGCCCGGATCGCCGTCACCCATGCCGGGGGTTTCGTTGAAGTCGAACTCGCCGTCCTGCAGCTTGCCCATTTGGGTCAGGCGCTCGCCCAGGGCGTTCAGGCGCGTGGCTTGGGCCTGCAGCTCGCCCAGGCGGGCGGCCAGCGCATTGACCTGGGTCTGTGCGTCGGCACGGACCTTGGCCAGCTCCTGCTCCTGGTGGTCGACCTTGGCTTGCAGGGCCGAATCCCCGACCATGCCCAGCGCGAAGCTCATCGCCACGCCTATCAGGCACCCCAGTCCAAGTACGCTGCCCAGCAACGCCTTGGGTCGATCCTCGAAGTACATCTGAACGCGTGCGAGCGGCGTCTTGGCCTGCGGTTCACGCGTTTTGATTACGATCTTTTTGAATGCCATTGAAGAATTCTTATGTCTGAGCCGAAATCCAGCGTTCGTTCCCGTTCCGCGCCCAAGCAGGCGCTGGAAGCGGTGATGGCGGACAAAGCTGGAAACCCGTTGCGACGAGCCCTGTGGCTCGATGCGCTGGACCGGCAGTTGCGCCCCCATTTGCCGCCGGCGCTGGCAAACCGTTGCCGGTTGGCCAATGTGGACGGCGAACACCTCGTTTTTGTCGTCGAATCGCCGGTGTGGCATGCCAAGGTAAGGCTTGCCGAAGGCCAGCTGATCGACGCGGCCCGATCCATCGGGCTGAAGGTCACACGGGTGACCGTCAAGACTGCCACTGCGCCACCGCACTCCCCAGTGCGTAACGACCAGCGCAGTACCGCAGTGTCGGAAGCCACGCACAAAGGCCTGCGTGACGCCCTGGCTGCCCTTCAGGATGTGAAACCCACGCGTTCCTGAAACCACCGGGGCCCGGGGGCCCCGGTTCCCGTCCGCCGCCCCGAGGGGGGACAAACAGGAAGCCGGCAGGAATCCTAGCCGCCGAATGCGACCGGGGAGTTAGTCTTTTGTTAATTTTCAGTTAAATTCAGGCTCGAACCCGCGCGAGGTTCACATTTCGACAACACAGCTGTCCGCCTGTCCGTGGGACAGAACAGGACACATGCGCGGGTGAGCGCCCGGCTCAGGCCAGGGCGGGGACACCGTAGACCACCGGGTCGGTGGCGGTGGGGGACGCGTAGCTGGCCCATTCCCAGGCGCTCTGGTCGGCCAGCAGGGCACGCACCAGCTTGTTGTTGAGCGCATGGCCGGACTTGAAGCCCTCGTAGGCCCCGAGCACCTGGCCACCGGCCAGGTACAGGTCGCCGATGGCATCGAGAATCTTGTGACGCACGAACTCGTCGGCGTAGCGCAGGCCGTCGTCGTTGAGCACGCGGAACTCATCCAGCACGATGGCGTTGTCCATCGAGCCGCCCAGGCCCAGGTTGCGCTCGCGCATGTACTCCAGGTCGCGCATGAAGCCGAAGGTGCGCGCGCGGGAGATTTCCTTGATGTAGGCGGCCGTGGAGAACTCGACCTCGGCGCGCGACTGCTTGGCCGGGATCATCGGGTGGTCGAACTGGATGGTGAAGCCCAGCTTGTAGCCCTCGTACGGGTCGAAGCGGGCGACCTTGTCGCCGTCGCGCACTTCCACCGTCTTGAGGATGCGCAGGAAACGCTTGGGCGCGTCCTGCTCGATGATGCCCGCCGACTGCAGCAGGAACACGAACGGGCCGGACGAACCGTCCATGATCGGCAGCTCGGCCGAGGACAGCTCGACGATGGCGTTGTCCACGCCCAGGCCGGCCAAGGCCGACATCAGGTGTTCGACGGTCTGGATCTTGGCGCCTTCGCAGGTCAGGCCGGTGCACAGCGTGACTTCGGTGACCAGGTCGGCACGGGCCGGCACTTCGACCACGGGCTCCAGGTCGACGCGGCGGAACACGATGCCATGGTCCACCGGCGCAGGGCGCAGGGTCATGTAGACCTTGTCACCGCTGTGCAGGCCGACGCCCGTGGCGCGGATCGTGTTCTTGAGGGTGCGTTGCTGGATCATGGACTCGGAACCGGGAAAGCCGCGCATGCGCGGCCGGGGACAAACAAGAATAACACGCGTTCACACGCGGCCCTGGCCCACTGAAACGAGGCGCCTGCCGCGATTCAGGACGGAAAATGCCGCCGGGCCTGCCCTGGCCCGGCGACAAAGGACATGGATGTTGCCCGTCGGGGTGGACGGCCCCGACGTGTATTGCCTTGCCCCGGGCCAGGCCTGCCCCGGCCTGCCGTCATCGGCAGGCGCAGGGGCCGGCACGCCCGGTCATGCCGGCCGGATCAGTCCGCCTGGCGGCGCAGGAACGCCGGGATGTCCAGGTAGTCGCTCGGCAGTTCGGCGGCGGCCGGGGTCGAAGCCGATGCCGACGAGGCGGCAGCGGTATCGGCGCTCGGACGACGCAGGCCCATGCCCAGCGAGTTGCCGGCGGCCTTGGCCACGGCATCGGCCGGGCTTTCGTACTCGCCGAACTCGGCCTGGCCGGTGGTGGCGTTGCGGACTAGCTTGATCGGTGCGCGCTCGCCGGCACGCGGCGCGGCGCCCTTGGCAACGGCACGGTTCAGGCCGGTGGCCACCACGGTCACGCGCACTTCGTCCTGCATGTCCGGGTCGAGCACGGTGCCCACCACCACGGTGGCGTCCTCGGAGGAGAAGCCGTCGATGGTGCGGCCGATCTCGTCGAACTCGCTCATGGTGAAGTCCGGGCCGGCGGTGATGTTGACCAGGATGCCGTTGGCACCGGCCAGGTTCACGTCGTCCAGCAGCGGGTTCTGGATGGCGGCCTCGGCGGCGGCCTGGGCGCGGTCATCGCCGCGCGCGGTGCCGGTGCCCATCATGGCCAGGCCCATCTCCGACATCACGGTGCGCACGTCGGCGAAGTCGACGTTGATCAGGCCCGGACGCACGATCAGGTCGGCGATGCCCTGCACGGCGCCCTGCAGCACGTCGTTGGCGGCACGGAAGGCCTGCACCATGGTGGCGTTGCGGCCGAGCACGGTGATCAGCTTCTCGTTCGGGATGGTGATCAGCGAGTCGACGTGCTGGCTCAGTTCCTCGATGCCCTTCAGCGCGACCTGCATGCGGCGACGGCCTTCGAACGGGAACGGCTTGGTGACCACGGCCACGGTCAGGATGCCCATTTCCTTGGCCAGCTGCGCCACCACCGGCGCGGCGCCGGTGCCGGTGCCGCCGCCCATGCCGGCGGTGATGAACACCATGTCCGCCCCCTGCAGGGCATCCATGATGCGCTCACGGTCTTCCAGGGCGGCCTGGCGGCCGACTTCCGGGTTGGCGCCTGCGCCCAGGCCCTTGGTGACGTTGGTACCCAGCTGCAGCTGCAGCTTGGCACCGCAATTCTTGATGGCCTGCGAGTCGGTGTTGGCGGTGATGAACTCCACGCCATCCACGCTGCTGTTGACCATGTGCGCCACGGCGTTGCCGCCGCCGCCGCCCACGCCAACCACCTTGATCACCGCGTTCGGTGCCATCTTTTCAATCAGTTCGAAATGCGCCATGTCCATGTCCTCTCTATTGCCGTGATTGGGTCGGGCATCCGGGAAGCATCCTTCTCCTTCTGCGCCCGCCCGCACCGGCGAGTTTTAGTTGATGTACCGGCCGGGCTGCCCCTGCGCGGCGTTGTTGCCTGTATCAATGACTGCGTTACTGCACTTCGTCTTGCCCTGCCTACCACTTCACTGCACTACTGCCGCGACGCTCAGAACTCGCCGCGGAACCAGTTCTTCAATTTGTTGAACACGCTGCCGGCGCGCCCGGTGGGCAACGACGGACGACGCGGGTGCTCGATCTGGCTGCCCATCAGCAGCAGGCCCACGCCGGTGGCATGCACCGGGTTGCCCACTACCTCGCCCAGCCCGGTGACGTGCTGCGGGATGCCCACGCGTACCGGCATCTGCAGCATTTCCTCGGCCAGCTCGACCACGCCTTCCATCTTCGAGGCGCCGCCGGTGAGCACCACGCCGGCGCGCACCATCTCCTCGAAGCCGGAACGGCGCAGCTCGGCCTGCACCATTTCAAAGATTTCCTCGTAGCGGCCCTGCACCGCCTGCGCCAGCGAATGGCGCGGCATGCGGCGCGGCGGGCGGTCGCCGACCGACGGCACCTGGATGCTCTCCTCGGCGGTGGCCAGCTGTGCCAGCGCGCAGGCGTAGCGCACCTTGATCTGCTCCGCTTCCGGAGTCGGGGTGCGCAGCATGTGGGCGATGTCGTTGGTGACGTGGTCACCGGCGATCGGCAGCGAGGCGGTGTGGCAGATCGCGCCCTGCACGTACACCGCGATGTCGGTGGTGCCTGCGCCGATGTCCACCAGCACCACGCCCAGCTCGCGCTCGTCGGCGGTCAGCACCGCCACGCTGGAGGCCAGCGAGGACAGCACCAGGTCGTCGACCTGCAGGCCGCAGCGCTGCACGCACTTGCTGATGTTGGCCGCGGCCGACTGCGCGCACACCACCAGGTGCGCATGCACCTCCAGGCGCACGCCCGTCATGCCGACCGGGTTGCGGATGCCTTCCTGCGAGTCGTCCAGCACGTACTCGCGCGGGATCGCATGCAGGATCTTCTGGTCGGCCGGGATGGCGACCGCCTTGGCCGCTTCCAGCACGCGGTCCAGGTCACCCCAGCTGACCTCGCCTTCGCGGATCGGAGTGATGCCCTGCGAGTTGCGGCACTGCACGTGGTTGCCGGAGATCGAGGCATAGACCGAACGGATCTCGCAGCCGGCCATCAGCTCGGCTTCCTCGATGGCGCGCTGGATCGACTGCACGGTGGATTCGATGTCCACCACCACGCCGCGCTTGAGGCCGCGCGATTCGTGCGAGCCGATGCCGATCACCTCGATCGGGCTGCCCGGCGAGTACTCGCCCACCAGCGCCACCACCTTGGAGGTGCCGATGTCCAGGCCGACGATCAACGATTTGTCACCCTTGCGATTCATGTCCTGTCCTGCGTCTGCTTTGTTGCCGGCGGCGGGGTTCCCCAGCTCAGCGTGAAACCGTTGGTATAGCGAAGGTCGGCGCGCACGATCGGCACCTGGGTGCGCGTGAGCTGCGGCAGCACCCGCACGAAGCGGGCCAGGCGCGTACGTGCGTCATTGCGGCCGACGATGATCTCGGTGCCGTTGTCCAGCGCCAGCGACCAGCTGCCACGGGCGTCCATCACCACCTGGTGCACGTCCACCCCGGCCGGCGCGAACAACGCGCGCGAGTCGTTGTAGAGCTCGACCACTTCGGCGGTCTTGCTGTCCGGGCCATCGAGCAGCGGCAGCGGCGCGTCCTCCAGGCCATGCGGCACGGCGAACAGGCGGCCCTGCTCGGACAGCAGCCGGTCCTTGCCCCAGCGGGCGAACGGCTTGTGCTCGACGATGGTCACTTCCAGCACGTCCGGCCACTGCTTGCGCACCTGCGCGCTCTCCACCCACGGCAGCTTCTGCACGGCGCTCTGCGCGTCCTGCAGCTCGACCGCGAAGTAGCCGGCGCGTGCATACGGCAGCAGGGCCTTCTGCAGCTGTTCGCCGGAGACCCGCTTGAATTCGCCGTGCACGCGCAGCTTGGCCAGCGGCCAACGCTCGGCGCCGACCCAGCCGTTGAGCACGGCCACCACCGGCAACGCCACCAGGGCGATGGCCAGCAACCAGGCGAGCATGCGCAGGAGCGCGTTCATCGCGCGCCCTCCCCCGCATTCCGCGCACGCGCGGCCGACACCGACCGCGGCGCGGCGATGTGGGCGGGCATGGACGGGAATGCGTGGCGGTTCATTCGGCCGGGTGCTCCCTGAAGCCTTCGGTCACCACCGCCTGGGCCACCGCGCCGATGTCGCCGGCCCCCATCATCAGCAGCAGGTCGCCGTCCTGCAGGACGTCCGGCAGCACCGAGGCCAGGTCGGCCGCCTGGCCGACCACCACCGGCTCGCTGCGACCGCGTGCGCGGATGGCGCGTGCCAGCGACTTGGAATCGGCACCCGGGATCGGCGCTTCGCCGGCCGGGTAGACCTCGCTCAGCACCAGCGCGTCCACTTCGGACAGCACCGCAGCGAAGGCATCGAACTGGTCACGGGTACGGCTGTAGCGGTGCGGCTGGAAGGCCACCACCAGGCGTTGCGACGGCCAACCGCCGCGGGCAGCGGCGAACACCGCCGCCAGCTCGCGCGGGTGATGGCCGTAGTCGTCGATCACCCGCACCTTGGCCCCCTTGTGGGTGGTCACGATGCCCAGGTCGTTGAAGCGGCGGCCGACGCCTTCGAACTTCTCCAGCGCGGCGGCGATGGCTTCCGGGGCCACGCCCAGCTGCCAGCCCACCGCAGCGGCGGCCAGCGCGTTGAGCACGTTGTGCTTGCCCGGCAGGGCCAGCTTGACCGGCACCGAGCTGCCTTCGGGCAGGCGCAGAGTGAAGCGCATGCAGGCGCCGTCCTGGACCACGTCCTCGGCACGCACGTCGGCATTGCTGCTCATGCCGTAGCTCATCACGTGGCGCGGGGTCTTGGCCGCCAACGCCGCCACTTCCGGGTCGTCGATGCACAGCACCGCCAGGCCGTAGAACGGCAGGCGCTGCAGGAACTCGGCGAATGCGGCCTGGACGCGGGCGAAGTCGTTGCCGTAGTTCTCCAGGTGGTCCGCATCGATGTTGGTGATCACCGCCACCAGCGGGTTCAGGCGCAGGAAGCTGCCGTCGCTCTCGTCGGCCTCGGCCACCAGCCACTGGCCACCGCCGAGCTTGGCGTTGGCGCCGGCGGCCAGCAACTGGCCACCGATCACGAAGGTCGGGTCCAGGTTGCCTTCGCTCAGCACCGCGGCGGTCAGCGAGGTGGTGGTGGTCTTGCCGTGCGTGCCGGCCACCGCGATGCCGCGACGGAAGCGCATCAGCTCGGCCAGCATCGCCGCGCGCGGCATGATCGGGATGCGCTGGCTGCGCGCCTCCATCAGCTCCGGGTTGTCCTCGCGGATGGCGCTGGAGACGACGATGCAGTCGGTGCCCAGCACGTTGGCGGCCGAGTGGCCGCGCATCACGCGCGCACCCAGCCGCGACAGGCGACGGGTAGCCGCGTTGTCGGCGTTGTCCGAACCGGAGACTTCGTAGCCCAGGGTCAGCATGACTTCGGCGATGCCGCTCATGCCGGTGCCGCCGATGCCGACGAAGTGCACGCGCGGGAACGCGCGGACCAGGTCGTTGGTGTCGTGGAGGCGACGGATCATGCCCGGCCTCCGGTGTGGCGGGCGCGGGTGCGCGGTGCCGTGTTCATGCTGCTTCCTCGAGAATGATGTCCGCGATGCGTTCGGCCGCATCGACCTTGGCCAGCGCACGCGCGGCTTGCGCCATCTGCATGCGGCGGGCCGGCGTATCGGCAAGCGTGCGCAGCACGCCTTCCAGGTTTCTGGCCAGCGCGTCGTCCTGCTTGAGCAGTTCGGCGGCACCGCGCTCGACCAGGTATTCGGCATTGCGGGTCTGGTGGTCGTCCACCGCCGCGGCGAACGGCACCAGCACGCTGCCCACGCCCACCGCGCACAGCTCGGCCAGCGTCGAAGCACCGGCGCGGCACACCACCAGGTCGGCCCACGCATAGGCGGCGGCCATGTCCTTGATGAAGGCATCGACGCGGCCGTCCACGCCCGCGGCGCGGTAGGCCTGCAGGGCTTCCTCGTGCAGCTTCTCGCCGCACTGGTGCCAGACCTCGATGGCCACGCCGCCACCGAGCGCGGCCAGTGCCTGGGGCACGGCGTTGTTCAAGGCGCGTGCGCCCTGGCTGCCGCCCAGCACCAGCAGCCGCATCGGGCCACTGCGTCCGGCCAGGCGCACGTCCGGCGCCGGCAATGCGGCTATTTCCTCGCGCACCGGGTTGCCGACGGCTTCCTCGCGACCATTGGCGAAGCTGCCCGGGAAGCCGGTCAGCACGCGCCGCGCGAAGCGCGACAGGATGCGGTTGGTCATGCCCGGCGCGCGGTTCTGCTCGTGCACCAGCAACGGCAGCCCGTGCAAGCGCGCGGCCATGCCACCTGGGCCGGCGGCGAAGCCACCGAAGGCCACCACCGCGCGCGGATTGCGCTCGCGCAGCACGTAGCCGGCGCCGCGGATGGCGCGCAGCACGCGCATCGGCGCACCCAGCAAGGCCAGCTTGCCCTTGCCGCGCAGGCCGGAGATGGCCAGCGTGTCGATCGGGATGTCGTGCTGGGGGACCAGCCGGGTTTCCATCGCGCCATCGGCGCCCAGCCACACCACCGGCACGCCACGCGCGCGCAGCACCTTGGCCACGGCCAGGCCGGGGAAGATGTGGCCACCGGTACCGCCGGCCATGATCATCACCGGGCGTGCCTGGGCAGTGGACGCGGCCATCAGGCGATCCTCCCGAAGGTCGGTTCGACCCGCTGCTGCATGCGGCTGGTACCGCGCGCCGAGCTGTCGCGCCCGTTGGCGGCCTGCAGCGCGGCGGCCAGCTCGGTGGCCGAACGGCGCTCGGCGCTGTCGTCCTCGGCGGCGGCAACTACCGGTTCGATGTCCTCGCGGAATTCCTGGCGGCGCACGGCGCGGTTGTATTCGTAGGACACGCGCAGCAGCAGGCCCATCGCCACGCAGGTCATCATCACGCTCGAGCCACCGGAGGAGATCAGCGGCAGGGTCAGGCCCTTGGTCGGCAGCATGCCCAGGTTCACGCCGATCGAGACGAAGGTCTGCAGGCTGATCCACAGCGCGATGCCGAAGGCGATGTAGCCGGCGAAGTGGCGGCGCATCTCGATGCAGCGCATGCCCAGCCAGAACGCACGGCCGACCAGCAGCGCGTACAGGCCGATGATCGCGCACACCCCCAGGAACCCCAGCTCCTCGGCGATCACCGAGAAGATGAAGTCGGTATGCGATTCGGGCAGGTAGTTCAGCTTCTGGATCGAGGCACCCAGGCCGACGCCGGTCCACTCGCCGCGGCCGATCGCCATCAGCGCGTTTGACAGCTGGTAGCCCGAGCCGAGCTGGTCCTGCCACGGGTCCATGAACGAGGTGACGCGGCGCATGCGGTACGGCTCGAAGATCACCAGCAGCACCAGCGCCGGCAGCATCAGCAGCACCGGCAGGATGATGCGCTTGATCTGCGCGCCACCGAGCACCAGCATGCAGGTGGTGATGCCCAGCAGCAGCATCGAGGAGCCGAAGTCCGGCTGCATCAGCAGCAGGCCGACCAGCAGGCCGACCACGCCGACCGGCTTGAGCATGGCGATCCAGGTCGCGTTGACCTCGTCGCGGAAGCGCACCAGGTAGCTGGACAGCCACACGATGTAGAGCACCTTCACCGCTTCCACGGTCTGGAACTTGGACACGCCCAGGTTGATCCAGCGCCGCGCGCCGTTGACGCTGCTGCCCAGGCCGGGGATGAACACCACGATCAGCAGCGCGAAGCAGCCCAGCAGCAGCAGCTGGTTGTACTTCTCGATTTCCTTCAGCTCCACCCGCATCGCCACCGCGGCCAGCACCACGCCGATGGCGATGAACATCAGGTGGCGGGTCAGGTAGTAGAACGGACTCTGCGTCAGCGCGATGGAGCTGGAAGCCACCATCACGATCCCGATCGAAGCCAGCGCCATGGCGGCGCCCAGCAGCCACTTGTCGTAGCTGCCGCCGATGGCTTCCAGTCGGGTTGCCTGACGCGAGTAATCGTCCATCAGCGCACCTTGAGCGTTGCCAGGCCGATCAACACCAGCACCACCGAGATGATCCAGAAGCGCACGATCACGCGCGGCTCCGGCCAGCCCTTCAGTTCGAAGTGGTGGTGGATCGGGGCCATGCGGAACACGCGCTTGCCGGTGAGCTTGAACGAGGCCACCTGGATCATCACCGACAGGGTCTCGATCACGAACACGCCGCCCATCACCACCAGCACCAGCTCCTGGCGCACGATCACGGCGATGGTGCCCAGCACCGCGCCCAGCGCCAGTGCGCCGACGTCACCCATGAACACCATGGCCGGATAGGTGTTGAACCACAGGAAGCCCAGGCCGGCGCCGGCGATGGCCGCGCAGATGATGACCAGCTCGCCGGCGCCCGGGATCTGCGGGATCTGCAGGTAGCTGGAGAACACCGCGTTGCCGGAGGCATAGGCGAACACGCCCAGCGCGCAGGCGACCAGCACGGTCGGCATGATCGCCAGGCCGTCCAGGCCATCGGTCAGGTTGACCGCGTTGGAGAAGCCGACGATCCAGAAGTAGGCGATGGCCACGAAGCTGATGCCCGCCAGCGGCAGCGCGATCGACTTGAACATCGGGATGTAGAACGTCAGCGCCGCCGGCACGTCGGCGGTGTAGAACAGGAACAGGCCGGCGGCCAGGCCGAAGATCGACTGCAGCAGGTACTTCCAGCGCGACTTCAGGCCGTTCGGGTCGCGCTTGGCGATCTTGATCCAGTCGTCGTACCAGCCGATGGCGCCGAAGCACAGCATCACCACCAGCACCAGCCAGACGTAGCGGTTGCGCAGGTCGCCCCACAGCAGCACCGAGATCAGCACGGTGGTCAGGATCAGGCCACCGCCCATGGTCGGCGTGCCGGCCTTGGAGAAGTGCGACTGCGGGCCGTCCTTGCGGATCGGCTGGCCGCCCTTGAGCTGGGCCAGGCGACGGATCGCGATCGGGCCCAGCCACAGCGACAGCGACAGCGCGGTCAGCGCCGCCAGGATGCCGCGGAAGGTAAGGTAGTTGAACAGGCGGAAGAGGCCGTCCAACTGCTGCAGCCATCGGGCCAGTTCAAGCAACATGCGGGGTTTCCTCGCCGCGCGGCAACAGCGCGGTCACGATCTTGTCCATGGCGCTGCCGCGCGAGCCCTTGACCAGGCAACGCACGCCAGCATGAAGTTCGGTTTCCAGCGCGGCCGCCAGCGCGGCGTGGCTGTCGAAATGGCGGCCGCCTTCGCCGAAGGCGGTCGATGCGGCCTCGCTCAACGGCCCCAGCGTGTACAGGCGCTTGAGGCCGGCCGCGCGGGCGCGCTGCCCGGCCTGCGCATGCAGCGCGCGCGCATCCGGGCCCAGTTCGCGCATGTCGCCCAGCACCAGCCAGCCTTCTTCCTGGCCTGCGGCCAGCGCGCTGATCGCCGCGGCCAGCGAACCGGGGTTGGCGTTGTAGCTGTCATCGACCAGCACCGCGCCATTGGCCAGCACGTGGGCAACCTGGCGGCCGGCGACCGGGCGCGCCTGCGCCAGGCCCTGGATCACCAGCGGCAACGCGATGCCGGCGGCCAGCGCCAGCGTCGCGGCGGCCAGTGCATTGAGCACGTTGTGGCGGCCCGGCAACTGCAGCGCCACCGCGGCCTCGCCCTGCGGCGCGTGCAGCTGGAAGCGCGAGCTGCCCTGGCCCAGCACGATGCCGGTGGCGGTGACCTCGGCGCTGGCCTCCAGGCCGAAGCGCAGCACCCGATGGCTGCCGGCACGGGCCACGAAGTACGGTGCGAACGCATCGTCGGCATTGACCACCGCCACGCCGTCGGCGCGCAGGTCGTCGTAGACCGCCGCCTTGGTGTTGGCGATCTCCAGCAGGCTGCCCATGCGCTCCAGGTGCGCCGGCGCGACGTTGTTGACGAGCGACACGTCCGGCGCGGCGATGGCGGTCAGGTAGGCGATGTCGCCCGGCTTGCCGGTGCCCATCTCGTAGATGGCGAAGTCGGCATCGTCCGGCGCGTCGATCACCGCCAGCGGCAGGCCGATCTCGTTGTTGCGGTTGCCCGGCGTGGCATGCACGTGCAGGCCCTGCACGGCGGCGGCGTGCTGCAGGATCGCCAGCAGCAGGTTCTTGACGCTGGTCTTGCCGTTGCTGCCGGTGATGGCGAACACGCGCGTGGCGCGGCCCTGCTGCATGCCGGCGGCGATGCGGGCCAGGGCCAGCGCGGTGTCGGCGACCACGACCTGTGGCACGTCCAGCGGCTGCAGCGTGTCCACCAGCAGCGCGCTGGCGCCACGGGCTACCGCTTCGGCGGCGAAGTCGTGGCCGTCGAAGCGCTCGCCGCGCAGCGCCACATACAGGCTGCCGGCGGCGAGCGTACGGGTGTCGTTGCCAATGGCGTCGATCGCCACGTCCTCGCCGTGGATCTCACCGCCGGCCCAATGCGCGATCAGCGACAGCGGGGTGCGCTTCATGCGGTCACCTCCCCGTTCGCCGAGCGTGCCTGCAGCGCGCGCGATGCCACGTCGGTGTCATCGAAAGGATGTTTGATACCTGCAATCTCCTGGTAGGGCTCGTGGCCCTTGCCGGCGACCAGCACGATGTCGCCCGGGCCCGCCTGCGCGACGGCCGCGCCGATGGCGCGGGCACGGTCACGCTGCACGTTGACCCGGGACGGATCGGCGAAGCCGGCCATGATGTCGGCGACGATCACGTCGCCGTCCTCGCCGCGCGGGTTGTCGTCGGTGACGAACACCACGTCGGCCAATTCCTCGGCAATGGCCGCCATCTGCGGGCGCTTGCCGGTGTCACGCTCGCCACCGCAGCCGAACACGCACAGCAGGCGGCCATCGAGGTGGCCATGCAGGCTGCGCAGCGCCTGCTCCAGTGCGTCGGGCGTGTGCGCGTAGTCGATGACCACGGTCGGTTCACCGTGGCCGCCGAGACGGTTCATGCGGCCACGGATCGGCTGCAGCTGCGCCAGCACCTGGGCGATGGTCCCCGCCGGCTGGCCCAGGCCATGCAGCGCACCGGCCACCGCCAGCAGGTTGTCGACGTTGAAGCGCCCCAGCAGCGGCGAACGCAGCGCGAAGCGCGCGTCCCCGATCACCAGCTCGAAGCCGATGCCCTGCCCGTCCAGCACCAGTTGCTCGGCGCGCACGCTGGCACCGGCCTGGCCGGTCGAACTCAGGCCGATGGCCTGCACACCTTCGGCCAGGGTGGTGATCAGGTCGCGGCCGAACGCATCGTCCAGGTTGATCGCCGCCGCCTTCAGGCCCGCGCGATGGAACAACCGGGCCTTGGCCGCGCCGTAGGCTTCCATGCTGCCGTGGTAGTCCAGGTGGTCGCGGGTGAGGTTGGTGAACACCGCCACGTCGTAATGCACCGCATCCACGCGCCCCTGGTCCAGGGCGTGCGAGCTGACTTCCATCGCCACCGCGGCGGCGCCGCCGTCGCGCAGCTGGGCCAGCACGTCATGCATCTGCAGCACCAGCGGCGTGGTGAAGCCGGTCGGCACGATGTTGCCGTACAGGCCCACGCCGAGCGTGCCGATCGAGCCACTGGCGATGCCCAGCAGGTGCCATGCCTGGGTCAACAGCTGCACGGTCGAGGTTTTGCCGTTGGTACCGGTGACGCCGACCATGGTCATCGCACGCGACGGCTGGCCATGGAACTGGTCGGCCATCATGCCCATGCGCTGGCGCAGGCCCGGCACTGCGATGGCATCGGCCGGGGCCGGCAGCTCGGCCGGGGCCGGCGGCTCGAACAGCACCACCGAGGCGCCGTTGGCCTTGGCCTGCTCGACGAAACCCAGTCCATGCGCGCCGAAGCCGGCAATTGCCACGAAGGCATCGCCGGGGCGCACGTGGCGCGAGTCGAGCACCAACCCGCTGATCTGCGGGTCGTGCGGCAGGGCCAGGTCAGGCAGCAGGTGGGACAACAGCATCGTGCGGCTCACTGGCGCACCTCCGTCGTGGCAGGCGCAGGCGCACTGGCCGTTGGCAGTGCGGCGTCGAATTCGGTTTCAGCGTTGGTGGCTTCGGCGGCGTCCTGCGGGATCGGCAGCGGTGCCGTGCTGCTGCCCGGCTTGCCCCCGACCTTGCCCGCGGCCTGCGCCGCCAGCCACGACTGGATGTCGTCCGGCGGCACGTCCATCAGGCGCAGCGTGCCTTCCATCACGTGGTGGAAGACCGGCGCGGACACCAGGCCGCCGTACTGCAGGCTGCCCTGCGGGTCGTTGACCACGATCACCGCGGCATAGCGCGGGTTTGTGGCCGGCACCACGCCGGCGAACAACAGGTTGTAGTGGCCGCGCTCGTAGCCGTTGGGGCCGTTCTTGCGCGCGGTGCCGGTCTTGCCGGCGACGTGGTACCCCAGGATCGCCGCCTGCTTGGCGCCGCCGTTGGTGACCACGGTTTCCATCATCCGCACCACTTCCTGGGCCACGGACGGGTCCAGCACCTGCCGCGCCTCATTGCGCTGGCCCTTGATGAAGGTCGGCTGGATCACCTGCCCACCGTTGGCCAGCGCCGAGTACGCCTGCGCGATCTGCAGCGGCGTCACCGACAGGCCGTAGCCGTAGGACATCGTGGTCTTGGTGGTGCCGTACCAGCCCGGGCTGCCCGGCGACGGCACCACCCCCGCCGATTCGCCGGGGAAGCCGCTGTGCGGGGCCACGCCGTAACCGAAGCCACGCACCGAGTCGTAGAACATCTGGTCGGGGATGCGCGCGACGATCTTGGCCGCGCCGATGTTGGAGCTGCGGGTGATCACGCCGGTGACGTTGAGCACGCCGTTGTTACGCGGCACGTCGCGGATGGTGTAGCGGCCCAGCGACAGGTAGCCCGGGTTGGTGTCGATGACCGTGTCCGGTGTGACCACGTGGTTCTGCAGCGCGGTGGCGATGGTCAGCGGCTTCATCGTCGAGCCGGGCTCGACCAGGTCGGTCACCGCGCGGTTGCGGCGCGTGTCCGGGGTGGCGCCACTGACGGCATTCGGGTTGTAGGTCGGCAGGTTGGCCATGGCCATCACCTCGCCGGTGGCCACGTCCATGATCACGATCGAACCACCGGCCGCACGGTTGGTGGTCACCGCGTTGCGCAGCTCGCGCATGGCCAGGAACTGGATGCGGCGATCGATGCTCAGGGTCAGGTCCTTGCCCGGCTCGGCCGGACGGACCAGGTCGATGCTCTCCACGATCGCGCCCTTGCGGTCGCGGATCACCTTCTTGATGCCCGGCTTGCCGCGCAGCCATTCGTCGAAGGCCAGCTCCAGGCCTTCCTGGCCGTGGTCGTCGATGTTGGTGAAGCCCAGCACGTGCGCCATCGCCTCACCCTGCGGGTAATAGCGACGGAACTCGCGCTGCGAGAACACGCCCGGGATCTTCAGCGCCACGACCTGCTCGGCCACGTCCGGGTTCATCCGGCGGCGCAGGTACATGAACTCCTTGTCGGCCTTCTGCGTGACCTTGGCCGTCACTTCGTCCGCGGGCAGGCCCAGGGCCTGCGCCAGCTCGGGGATGCGCTCGGGCACGCGCAGCAGTTCCTGCGGGTTGACCCAGATCGAGGCCACCGGCGTGGACACCGCCACCGGCTCGCCGTTGCGGTCGGTGATCATGCCGCGCGAGGTCGGGATCGGCACTTCGCGCAGGTAACGGGCCTCGCCCTGCCGCTGGTAGAAGTCGCTGTTGATCAACTGCACGTAGGCCGCGCGCCCGACCAGCGTCACCCCGCACAGGCCCAGGCCCACGGCCACCATCATCAGGCGGTTGCGCAGGTTGAACTGGCTGCGGTTGCGGTTGCGCACGGGCTGGTTCATGGCCGGATCACCACGATGTCAGCGGCCTCGGGGAACTTCATCGCCAGCCGGCCCCGTGCCTCCTGGTCCACGCGCGTGGCCTGGGCCAGGGTGGCCTGCTCCAGCTGCAGGCGACCGAACTCGATGTTCAGCTCGTCGCGGGCGTGCTCGAGCCGGGACAGTTCGACGAACAGCTGCCGATGGCGATGGCGCATGAACACCACCCCGATCGCCGAGGCGATGGTGCAGGCCAGCAGCACGATCAGCAGCAGGCGGCTCATGCAGCCACCTCGCGTTTCTGGGCAACCCGCAGCACCGCGCTGCGCGAGCGCGGGTTGACCGCCAGTTCGTCGTCCTCGGCCTTGATGGCGCCACCGATCAGGTCCAGCGTCGGCACGAAGGCCACCGCCTCGGGCAGCCGGCGGTTGCTCGGCGGGGCCTTGGCATGGCGGTTCATGAACTGCTTGACGATGCGGTCTTCCAGCGAATGGAAGCTGATCACCGCCAGCCGGCCGCCCGGCTTGAGCCGCGCCATCGCCGCGTCCAGCCCGGCCTCCAGGTCGGACAGCTCGCGGTTGATGTGGATGCGGATGGCCTGGAAGCTGCGCGTGGCCGGGTGGATCTTGTCCTTGCCGCGCGGCATCACCGAGGCGATCACCTCGGCCAGTTCGGCCGTGCGGCTGAACGGCTGGTTGGCACGACGCGCAACGATGGCCCGGGCGATGCGGCGGCTCTGCCGCTCCTCGCCGTAGGTCCACAGCACGTCGGCGATCTCGCGCTCTTCGGCGCGGTTGACCCACTGCGCGGCGCTCTCGCCCGAATCCGGGTCCATGCGCATGTCCAGCGGGCCGTCTTTGCCGAAGCTGAAACCGCGCTCGGCCACGTCCAGCTGCGGCGAGGACACGCCCAGGTCGAACAGCACGCCGTCCAGGCCGGCGGCGGTCTGGTTCCAGTCCAGCAGGTCGGCGAAGCTGCCGCGGTAGATCGACACTCGACCGTCCGGCGCGAAGTCGCGCTCGGCCACGGCGATGGCCTCGGGGTCCTTGTCCATCACCAGCAGGCGCCCGTCCGGGCCGAGCTGGCGCAGCACGCCGCCGGCGTGACCGCCACGACCGAACGTGCCATCCAGGTAAGTACCGTCTTCGATCACCCTCAGGCCCTGAAGGACCTGGGTGTACAGCACCGGCAGGTGAGCCGCCGGCGGCTGCGACACCGGAGGGTGACCGGCCTGCGCTTGACCGCGCACCCGGGCACCCCGGCTCACAACTTCAAGTCGAGCAGCCCATCGCCCAGATCCTCGTCAGACAATGTCTGCTGGATCAGTGCGCGATGCGCTTGCTCGCTCCAAAGTTCGAACTTGTCGCCCATTCCCATCAGCACGGCCTTCTTCTCGATGCCCACCGCATTGCGGTGACTGGAAGGCAGGCTGATGCGGCCATTGCCATCCAGTTCCAGATGGGCCGCCGAACCGACAAGCTTCTGCTGCAGGGTGCGCACCACGCGCTGCGTGTTGGGCTTGGCCATCACATCGTCCCGCACCCGTTCCCACTCCTGCTCTGAGTACAACCACAGGCAACCGGCTTCGAACGGGTTGTAGGTCAGTACCAGGCGATTGCCGCTCACGCGCGCGACCAGGTCGCGGTAGGCGGTTGGCACCGCCATGCGTCCCTTGTCGTCAACCGTGATGGCAGTCTCGCCTTGAAACACGACGGCTATACCTGTTTGTCCGCTTTTGCCCAGGGGGTCATTGAACCACGAAAAACCACAAAAAACCCGGTTTTCCCTCTGATGCCCACCTTAGCAGCCGACTTTCGCTTGTCAACAACTTTCCGTGCACAAAATCGCCATAAGCATCAATAGCTTGCAGCAATGTTTAGAGACTTGTTCAAGGCTTATCCACAAGTTGCTGTTTCGTCTCAAATTTTGAGATTTCCATGAAATTCAGCACTGTAGAGGCCATGTGAAATCACGCCAGTGGCTACCTTGCCATTCAGGCGGGCATGGCTGGCAACTGCGCAAACAGGCACACTCCGTGCATGTGCCTGGTCACCCTTGCCTGGAAATGCCATCCCCGTTGGCGCCTGCTGATG
Organism: Stenotrophomonas sp. ATCM1_4; assembly: GCF_004348115.1. Classification (GTDB taxonomy): domain Bacteria; phylum Pseudomonadota; class Gammaproteobacteria; order Xanthomonadales; family Xanthomonadaceae; genus Stenotrophomonas; species Stenotrophomonas capsici. The sequence goes on from NZ_QPFB01000001.1 coordinate 2,881,178, forward strand.
GCCGGCAACCGCGACGAGTTCCACGCCCGCCCGACCGCTGCCCTGCACGCCTGGCCGGATTCCCCGGCAGCGGTGATCGCCGGGCGTGACCTGCGCTCGGGTGGCAGCTGGATGGGAATCAATGGCAACGGGCACGCCGCCGTGGTCACCAATGTCCGTGACCCGACCGCCGCAACCGGCGGCCCCTCGCGTGGCGAGCTGATCGCCGGCTACCTGGAGGGCAACGTCGGTGCCACCGCCTATACCGACGCACTGGCCCTGCGTGCGGCCGAGTTCGCCCCGTTCAACCTGCTGGTCGCCGATGCGGACCACTGCGCCTACCTGGGCAACCGCCCCGCGGCCCATCGGGTACTGCAACCGGGCATCCACGGCATGTCCAACGGCGCGCTGGACGCGCCCTGGCCCAAGACCCGTCGCCTGATGCAGGTACTGGACGGCTGGCTGGAGAGCGGCGAGGAGGCGCTGGACGTGATCTGGCAGGCCCTTGCCGATGAGACGCGGCCGCCGGACGCGGAACTGCCGGCCACCGGCGTTCCACTGGAACTGGAGCGGATGCTCTCCAGCGCGTTCATCCGTGGCCACGACTACGGCACCCGCGCCAGCACGGTGCTTGCCATCGACCATGATGGCCGCGGCTTCATCCATGAGCGCCGGTTCGGGCCGGACGGCGTGTACCTGGGCGAGCAGCGCGTGGATGTGTCACCGGGCCAGGTGTGAGGCTGCGGGGTTTGCCGGGGTGCTTGCCAGAAGCCGCCCTCACCCCAACCTCTCTCCCGTGGACGGGAGAGGGGCTCGGTGGATCACGCATTCCTGCAACTGAAGCCTGGCATTCACGCTTCGGTGCCCTGGCGCGATGCAAAGCGAGCCAAGCCATCCCACAGCAGCAGGAAGCCCCCTTTAGTAAAAGGGCGCGCCGACAGGCGCAGGGAATTGGGTGGCCAGAGGCACGGGGCCCAAGGTTCCGCGCCGCGGAACCTTGGGGCTTTGCTCGCCAGGCAGGCGAGGAAAGCGGCGGAGCCGGCCGATAAGCCGGGTTCTGTCGTGGACAGTCATTCTTCTAGGCGCCACGTCACCGTGACGCTCAAGCAACCTACCCGGACCCGACGCGGGCCACGTCATGAGGTCCCTATTTGGTCTTGCTCCAGGTGGGGTTTGCCGTACCGGTCTGTTGCCAGACTCGCGGTGCGCTCTTACCGCACCATTTCACCCTTACCGGCCCCCCGAAGGAGACGTAGGCGGTATCTTTCTGTTGCACTAGTCCGTCGGCTCGCGCCGCCCAGGCGTTACCTGGCACCTTGCCCTGTGGAGCCCGGACTTTCCTCGGCATTCCCGAAGGAATGACGCGACTGTCTGGCCGACTCCGCCGCGCGCATTGTCGCACGTCCAGCAGGGTTTCTGCCCGACGCTTCGTTCATCCGGCCACGGGCGGCACATAGCGCATGCGCTGCACGCCAGTGGTGGTGAACGACAGCAGCCAGCCTTCGCGCAGGATGTCGACCTGCTGGAAGTCGGCATGCGCGTCACTGGCCATCAACTGCGCCGACAACGCATCCAGCGCCGCCACCCCCCAGTCCCGCAGTGCTTCCTCGGCGACGTCCTCGATGAACGCCACCGGCGGCAGCGGCCAGTTGTCGTACAGCAGCAGGACGTTGCACGGCTGTACCGCGAACGCCGGCTTGTGCAGCACCTCGCGTTTCTTCTGCACCGCCCAGCGCATCACCTCCACCCACAGCCGCTCCGGCTCATCGCCGATCCAGGGACTGCCTTCGTAGGTATCGGCCAGCAGTTGCCGCATCAACGGGCTGTCCCACTCCGCCCGTCCATCCCCCTGACGGTGATGCGCCGCCGGGCGGACCCAGCCGGAGTTGATACCGCTCAGCTTGGCCTGCAGCTGCTTGAAGCTCTCCGGCACCACCTCCATGCATTCCACGCCCACCCGCCCGGTTCCGGTATCGACCAGGAAATCCGGGCTTTCGCGCTTGTGCACCTGCACCGGGTACGCCAACTGCGGGGACCAGGCAGTCAGCCAGCGGGTCATCATCCAGCGTTCGCGCTGCTCCTTGGCCTGGCTGCCCGTGGCCACGGCCAATGGATGCTCGCGCAGGTCCAGTTGCCCGCGCAGGCTGGCGGCGTCGGCCGCCGCCCACCACGCCTCAGTCGTTGCCGCCCTGTCCATACAAGGCCTTGCGCGGCGCACCGCTCAGTTCGGCCGCCAGCTTGGCGGCGGTGGAGGGAGGCAGGTGCTCGTTGAGCCTGGCATACAGGCGGCGGCCTTCGGCGACCTTGGCCGCCTCATCGTCGCCGGCGCCCTGCACCATCACCACGAACTCGCCCTTGCGCTGGTTCTCGTCGGCCTGCACGGTGGCCAGCAGCTGCGCCAGCGAGCCATCCAGCACGGTCTCGAACAGCTTGGTCAGCTCACGCGCGACCACCGCCGGCCGCTCCGCACCAAATGCCATCACCATGTCGGCCAGCGATTCGGCGATGCGGTGCGAGGACTCGTAGAACACCAGCGTGCCGGTCTCGCTGGCCAACCGCTGCAGGCGGTCGCGGCGCGCGGCCGCCTTGGCCGGCAGGAAGCCCTCGAACACGAAGCGGTCGCTGGGCAGGCCGGCCACGCTCAAGGCGGCAATGGCGGCGCAGGCCCCCGGCACGGGGCTGACCTTGATGCCGGCCGCGCGCGCGGCGCGCACCAGCCGGAAGCCCGGGTCGCTGACCAGCGGGGTACCGGCATCACTGACCACGGCCAGCGATTCGCCGGCCTGCAGGCGCGCGACCACGCGCTGCGCCATCGCTTCCTCGTTGTGGTCGTGCAGCGCGACCAACGGCTTGCTGATGCCGAAATGCGACAGCAGCTGCCCGGTATGACGGGTGTCCTCGGCGCAGATCGCCGCCACCGAACGCAGCACCTCCTGCGCGCGCGGGCTCAGGTCGGCCAGGTTGCCGATGGGCGTGGCAACGACATACAAGGTGGCAACGGTGGTACTCATCATCGGGATTTCCATGGGCAAGGGTAGAATCCTACCGTTTCCCCCGCCCGGCACCGCCGCGCCCCCGTCGAACGGACCTCAAATGAACAAGCAAGCCGCTCGGATTTCCGCCCTGTCACTGTCTATGCTGCTGTTCGTGGGCTGCGCCACCACCAGCGTGGCGCCGACCACGTCGCCTGCCCAGCAGGCCGCCATCGCCCTGCTCGAGCAGGGCAAGCCGCGCGAAGCGGCGCAGCAACTGGAAGCCCAGGCCGCGCAGGCGCGCGGTGCGGGCAAGTCGATGCTGCTGGCCGACGCCGCCTTTGCCTGGCACGACGCCGGCGACGATGCGCGTGCGCGCATGCTGATCCCGCAGGTGCAGGTGCGCCAGCTCAGCGGTGCCACCCGCCAGCGGTACCACCTGATGCTGGCCGAGCAGGCCCTGGCCGAGCAGCAGCCGGCGGTGGCCCTGCAGGCGCTGACTGGCAGCAATGATCCGTTGCCGCCCGCGCTGCAGACGCGCTGGCTGCTGGCCCGCGCGCAGGCGCTGGAAGCCACCGGCGATGCGTTCGCCGCCGCCGCCGAGCGCGCCCGCGCCGGCGTGCTGCTCAGCGGCACCGCGCGCAGCGACAACCAGCGCGCCATCACCCGCCTGCTGGCCGGCATCAACGATGCCACCCTGTCCAGCCGCGCCGCCGCGCTGCCAGTCGGCGATCCGCTGTACAACCACGCCGGGCGCGCCCTGCTCGGCCGTGGCCTGCCGCTGCCGCGTCCGTTCGACCGCGATGCCGCGTGGCAGGTCGATACCGGCAAGCGCCCGCCGGCCGACGTCGACGGCTACCGTCCGCCGGTCAAGCTCGCGGTGCTGCTGCCGCTGACCGGCAACCTGGCCACCGCGGCCGCGCCGGTGCGCGATGGCCTGCTGGCCGGCTATTACGGCGAAGGCCGGCGCCGCCCACAGATCGATTTCCTGGACACCCGCGGCACCGCCGCCGGTGCGATCGCCGCCTATGACAAGGCCGTGGCCGCCGGCGCCGACTTCGTGGTCGGCCCGCTGGGCCGGGACGAGGTCGATGCGCTGTTCCACCGCGATCCGCTGCAGGTCCCGCTGCTGGCCCTGAACCGCGGCAAGGATGCACCGCCGCCGGGCAGCGCCGCGTTCTCGCTGGCCCCGGAAGACGACGGCATCATGGCCGCCGAATACCTGCTCGGCCGCGAGCGCGGCAACGTGCTGGTGATCGCCAGCAACGACGACAGCGGCCGCCGTGCCAGCGCCGCGTTCAAGGAGCGTTTCGCCGAACGCGGCGGCAAGCTCGCCGCCAGCATCAATGTCGGCGAAGCCCCCGGCGACATCAGCGCGCAGCTGCGCCAGGCCGCCGGCGTGGACGCGGTGTTCCTGGCGGTGAAGGGCAACCAGGCGCGCGCACTGGCCCCCCAGCTGGCGCTGTCCGGCCTGGCCGGGGTCAGCCGCGTCGGCACCTCGCAGCTGGTCAACAACACCGGCAAGGCCGAGGAAGACACCGCGCTGGACGGCACCATCTATCCGAGCGAGGCATGGACCACGCGCGGCGTGGCCGGCCTGCCGGCCGCCAGCAGCCTGGCCAGCACCCTGCCGACCGCACGTGGCGGTGCCGCCCGCCTGTTCGCCTTCGGCTTCGATGCCTGGAAGATCACCGCCTACCTGGAAAAGCTGGCCACCAGCACCAGCGGCGGGCTGAGCGGTGCCACCGGCGCACTGCACCTGGACGGCTTCGGCAACGTGCTGCGCACACCGGCATGGTCCACCTTCAGCGGCGGCCGCCCGACCCCGATCGGTGATGGCCGCTGACCAGGCCCGGCGTGGCGCAGCGGTGGAAGCTGCCGCGCGCACGCACCTGGAACAGGCCGGCCTGCGTTGGCTGGCCAGCAATGTCCGTTATCGGGGCGGCGAACTGGACCTGGTGATGCGCGAGGCCGGCCGCGAAGGCGCGTTGGTGTTCGTCGAGGTTCGCTACCGTCGTTCCAGCGCATTCGGTGGCGGTGCAGCCTCGGTCGATGCCGGCAAGCGCCGCCGCCTGCTGCATGCCGCGCAGCTGTACCTGTCCCAGCACGACGCGCTGGCACGCCTGCCATGCCGGTTCGACGTGGTCGAAGCCAGTGGCGAGCCCCCGCGCCTGCACTGGATCCGCGACGCCTTCCGCGCCGACGACTGCTGATGCCCAGTGTCTTCACCCATGCCGCGGTCCCGCTGGCGCTGTGGTGCGCGAGCGAACGCGGGCGCATTTCCGCCCGCCTGCTCGGCGCCGGCGTAGCGGCGGCGATGCTGCCCGATGCCGACGTGCTCGCCTTCGCCGTGCACATTCCCTATGCCGATGCCTTCGGTCATCGCGGCGCGAGCCATTCGCTGCTGTTCGCCGCCGTGCTGGGTCTGGTGGCATGCGCGTTGTCGCCGTGGCTACGCGCCAGCCGGGTGCAGGCGGCTGCGTTCGTGTCCGCCTGCGCGCTGTCGCATCCGCTGCTGGACGCCTTCACCTCGGGCGGGCTGGGCGTGGCGTTGTGGTGGCCGTGGAGCGAGCAGCGCCTGTTCGCGCCGTGGCGCCCCATCCGCGTTTCGCCCTTCGCCAATAATTTCTTCAGCGCCCGCGGGCTGCAGACCGTGCTGTCGGAACTGCGCTGGGTATGGCTGCCGCTGTTCTCCTGCGTGCTGGGCTGGAAGCTGGTCCAGCACCGCGCGCCCACCGATCAGACATCCCCATGACGCCGTTGCCGCCCGCCTTCCACGCCACCCTGTCCGAACTGCTCGGCGATGACTGGCGCACCGATGCCACCGCGCTGGAAGCGCACGCGCAGGACAACTCCTGGCGACATGCCTTGCCGCAGGGCGTGGCCCTGCCGCGCAACCGTGAACAGGTGCAGGCCATCGTGCGTGCCTGCCACGACCATGGCGTGCCGCTGGTCGGCCGTGGCGCCGGCACCGGCACCACCGGTGCCGCGGTGCCCACCGCCGGCGGCGTGGTGCTGTCCTTCGTGCACATGAACCGCATCCTCGACATCCGCGCGGGCGACCGCTGCGCGGTGGTCGAACCCGGCGTGCTCAACGGCGACCTGCAGCAGGCACTGATGCCGCATGGATTGTTCTGGCCACCGGACCCCTCCAGTGCCGATATCTGCAGCATCGGCGGCAACCTGGCCTGCAATGCCGGCGGCCCACGCGCGGTGAAGTACGGCACCAGCCGCGACAACGTGCTCGGGCTGGTCGCGGTGACCGGCACCGGCGCGCTGATCCGCTGCGGCGGCCCGTATACCAAGGACGCCACCGGCTACGACCTGACCCACCTGATCGTCGGCAGCGAAGGCACGCTGGCACTGATCGTGGAAGCCACCCTCAAGCTGGCGCCGCGACCGCGCGCGCAGGCCGGTCTGCGCGTGCTGTACCGCGACGCCGGGTCGGCCGCAGCGGCGGTGTCGCGGGTGATGGCGCAGCCGGTGACACCGACCATGCTGGAGTTCATGGATGCCCGCAGCCTCGAACTGCTGCGCCGCAATGGTGCGCAGGTGCCCGATGCCGGCGCGATGCTGTTGATCGAGGCCGACGGCGACGACGACACCCTGCCCTACCTGCTCAATGCACTGGCCCAGGCCGCCGAAGGCGATGGCATGCTGGAACTGGACGTAGCCACCGACGGCAGCGCCCGCGACCGGCTGTGGGCGGCGCGGCGCGCGCTCTCCCCGGCGCTGAAGAGCATCGCGCCGGGCAAGATCAACGAGGACGTGGTGGTGCCGGTGTCGCGCATCCCGGAACTGGTGGAGGGCGTGCAGAAGCTGTCGCGGGAAGCGACGTTGCCGATCGTCACCTTCGGCCATGCCGGCAACGGCAACCTGCACGTCAACATCCTTTACCACCCGGACGACGCCGGCGAGAGCGCCCGCGCCCATGCCGCGCTGCCCAAGGTGTTCGCGCTGACGCTGGCGCTGGGCGGCACGCTGTCCGGCGAGCACGGCATCGGTCTGGCCAAGCGCGACTTCATGGCCCAGGCCTTCAGCGCCAACACGCTGGCCGCGATGCAGGCGATCAAGCAGGCGCTGGACCCGGCCGGCATCCTCAACCCGGGGAAGGTAATGCCGCCCCTGGTGCCCACTCCCCATGGGCACCAGGGCACGGACTTCCCCTGAGACATTGCCCCTGCACACGCACGGCGACCGGCGCGCCTGCATGCGCCGTCGCGCGTGGCGGGGAATCGTAGGTCGGTGGTGTTACGCCACCGCTTCAGCGTAGCGGCAGGACAGCAGTGCCTTGACCAGGAAATCGACCTGGCTGGCCTCACGCGCATCCACCCACATCACCGGCAGGCGATGGCCTGCCTGGGACAGCGCGTTGCGGAAATCGGTGAAGCGGAACGCCGGTTCGCGATCCTGGCAGGTGATGCCCACCGCGAAGCAGGCCTCCGGCGCCAATGCACGGAAGTGTTCCAGCAGCGTCAGCGTACTTGGCAGCGCGCGCGGGTTGAGTGCGCTCACAAGTACGATCACGCCAATCGCACCTTCGGCGACGATCGGCCACATGAAGTCCAGGTAGGCCTGGCCCGGCACACCGTAGACATGCAGCAGTTCGCCGTCGCCCAGCTCGATGGAGCTGTAGTCCAGCGCCACGGTGGTGTGCGACTTGTCCTCGAACGCCTCCAGTGCCGCCTCGTCACTGATCGGCATTTCGGTGCTGATCGGTTCCATGTCCGAGATCGACCTGATCGCGGTCGTTTTTCCCGCACCCATTTCACCGACAAATACCAGCTTGGTTGCCATAGCCGTCAGACCTGAAGCCCCTTGGAAAAATTGAGCCCGAACCGTTTTGCGATACGCGAGAAGAAGCCGGAGACCTTGTTGCCGGAGCCGCGCGGGGTGGCCACCGGCGCGCTGGAGGTATCCAGCAGGTGCGTGCAGGCAGCGGCCCCCATGATACGGGCAACGTCGTCCAGTGACGTACCCGTGGCCTGGGCCAGCTCATCCGGCCGCCATGGACGGATCATCATCGCCGCCATCGGCAGCAGCCACTGCATCGGCAGCCTGCCGGTCTCCACCTCGGGCCAACCGCGCAGCCGGCAATGGCCCTGCAGGTCCACCGGCAGCAGCGGCTCGCTGTTCAGCACCGCCGCCCGCCAGCAGAAATCCTCGAACGGGTGCTGCCCGACCGCATCGGACATGCACTGCTCCAGCGTCGTGTCGCCGTCGAGCAGCGACAGCGTCCAACCGGCTTCGGCCGCCGCCCGCAGGCAGTTCTCGTAGGGGATGTCGCGCAGCAGGGTGACCTGGGTCTGGTCGGCATCGACCACCACCTTCACCAAGCCCATGTGCAGCAGGCAGGGTTTGCCCCTGGCCTCTTCCAGGCTGCGGAACAGGGTGCGCGGGCGGAACCGCTCGCCACTGCTGTCCGCGGCCAGCAGGAGCTGGCGCAGTTGCTGGAAGATCTCGCGGACGCTGGCGCCATAGGCCACGCCCGGCACGCTCAGGCTGGACAGCACGTTGCGGGTGACCGCCAGTACCGGCAGCCCCTTCCGGTCGGCCTCGCGCAGCAGCTCCTGGCCGCGGCTGTCGTCGGCACTGGCCACCAGCAGGTCCACCTTCTGCTGGTTCCATTCCTGCACGTCGGCCTGGATGTACTCGGCCATCAACAGCGAACTGGCGACCTTCAGCCGCATGACGTGCAGGACATCCAGTCCCTGGCAACCAATCACGGCGGCGGAGATCTTGCGGGCGGGTGCACTCATCGTATCGATCAGGCCTGGGCGTCGAAGCGCATCAACTGCACCGCCGCCCCGTCACGGGGCAGCGGTGCATCGGTCGATCACTTGAAGTCGAGCGTCTGCTCGAAGGACTTCAGCTCGTGGCGAGCCAGGGCCAGGTTGGCGCGCGAGCGGTCCAGCACCACGTACAGGAACAGGTCCTGGTTGCTTTCCAGCGGGCGGATCAGGTGGTACTGCTTGGTCAGGGTGATCAGGATGTCCTCGATCGCCTCGGTGATGCCCAGCGACGCGGCGACGCGGCGCTTGGCGCGCACCACTTCGGTGTTGCCTGCCGCAGCGACTTCCAGGTTGAGCGGACCGCCGCCGAGCATGCCCAGGGCCATGCCGCTGTCGCTGTCGACCAGGGCAGCGCCGACGAAACCGGCGATTTCATTCAACTTGTCGAGCTTTACGTTTCCAGCCATGTTCATCTCCAAGGTTCAGTGATCTTGATGACGTGCCGCCCAGTCCTTCGCCGGAAAGGCAACACGGTTGGTCGAGGCGAAGCCCGTCGACCCGGGCCGGTCCTCCGGCACGCCGGAAGACCTGTAGCACAGATGCGTTACAGCCAATGGGGTTACAGCAGGGCCTTGATGCGGGCCGCGGCATCGCGGGCCGCGTAGAGCAGGATCGCCAGCGAGGTATCGGAATGGCCCAATGCCGCCAGCGTGTACGGACGGTCGGCATCGACGCGGACCAACACCATGCTGCCCTGCGCGGTGGACATGGTCACGTAGTCGGCCGTTGCCAGCCCGAGCTCGCGCGACAGGGTCTCACCCAGGGTCAGGAAGGAGTTGCTCATCGCCGACAGACGTCGCGGGTCGAGCTTGTTGCGGGAACGGTGCGCGATGGCACGGCCATCGGCCGTGGACACCAACAACATGGAAATGCCAGCACTGCCTTCCATCACGCTGTCCAGTGCCGCTTCCAGCGCAGGGCCGTCCACGGTCACCGAAGGCGAACCTACATCGCTCATCTTCGCCCTGACCTTTTCAAGCGTTGCCATTTCCATTCACGATCCCCTGTTAATCGCGTCGCACCCAGCAGGAACGAAAAACGCGACATCGATCACGTTGTTGATGGTATGTATGAATACGTGGACACGATGTGAACGGCATCTCTCATCGTTCAAAACGGGCTTTTCCTATGGCCCCCCGATCGAAAAGTGATTGAACCCCGACCGCTCCCTGGAGACTGCCTTGCCCTCCCCGTCGAGCAGCCGGACCCCCCTTCCGGTTCGAATATAGCCAATACGTGTAGCCCGAACTGCTACCGATGCCATGCTTTGAGCGACCTGCGCGCGCGCGGACGCCGGCGCGGTGAAGCACAGCTCGTAGTCGTCACCGGCGCCTGCACGCAGGCCTTCGAATGCCGCGCCGAGCTGCAGCTCGCTGGCGTGCTGCGATGCAGGCAGGCTGCTTTCCATCACCTCCGCAGCAACCCCACTGCGCGCGCAGACATGCCCGAGGTCGGCCAGCAGGCCGTCGGAGACATCGATCGCCGCACTGGCCAGCCCGCGCAGCGCCAGGCCGGCCTCCAGCCGGGGCGTCGGCCTGGCCAGGCGCAACCGCAGCTGCTCCCGTGCCGGCTCGGCCACGGGGCCGGCCACCGCCAGCTGCCCCTGCTGCCACAGCGCCAGCGCCAGGCCCGCCTCACCCGGCACGCCGGTCACCCAGACATCGTCGCCCGGCCGCGCGCCGTCGCGGCGCAGCGCCTGGCCGACGGGCACCTGGCCCATCGCGGTGATCGAGATCGCCAGCGGGCCGCGGGTGGTGTCCCCCCCGACCAACGCCATCCCGTGCCGGTCGGCCAGCGCGAAGAAGCCTTCGGCGAAGCCCTCCACCCAGCTGGCCGATGATTCGGGCAGCGACAGCGACAAGGTGCACCACGCCGGCTGCGCGCCCATCGCGGCCAGGTCGGACAGGTTCACCGCCAGTGCCTTCCAGCCGATGTCCTGCGCCGGGGTCTCGTGCGGGAAGTGCACTCCGGCATTGAGCGTGTCGGCGGTGACCACCAGCTGCTGCCCGGGCGCAGGCAGCAGCAGCGCGGCATCGTCACCAATGCCCAGCGCGATGTCGGCGCGTGCGCCGGTGCGGCGACGGATGCGATCGATCAGGCCGAACTCGTCAAGACTCATGGGTTGCACTCTGGATACGAAAACGCCGGTGCCGATGATGCCGGCCCCGGCGTGTTCATGGGTCACGGGCGGCGGCGAGGCCGCCGTCGGCTTACTGGCCGGACTCGGTCTTGCGCCACTCCACCGCAGCGCGGTCGAGCACGCCGTTGACGTAGGTGTGGCCGTGTTCGGAACCGAAACGCTTGGCGGTCTCGATGGCCTCGTTGATCACCACGCGGTACGGCACGTCCAGGCGGTAACGCAGCTCATAGGCGGCCACGCGCAGCACCGCGCGCTCGATCGCATCGACTTCTTCCACGCCACGGTCGACGAACGGGGCCAGCGCCTCGTCCAGGTCGCGACGGTGGTCGAGCACGCCGCGCAGCAGGCTCTCGAAGTAGGCCAGGTCGGCGATTTCATGCGCCTGCTCGTGCGCGAACTGGGCCAGCAGCGACTCGGCGTTGCCGCCGGAGATCTGCCAGGCGTAGATCGCCTGCAGGGCACGACGACGGGCGCGCGAGCGCAGCACCGGGTCGATGCCGTCGCGGCGGACGGGCTTTCCGGCAGGCTTGCCGTTGTTCTTGCTGCTCATGGCAACTGCTCCAGAAGATTGACCATTTCCAATGCCGCCAACGCGGCTTCCTCACCCTTGTTGCCGTGGCTGCCGCCTGCGCGGGCCTCGGCATCCTCGACCCGCTCCACCGCCAGCACGCCATTGAGCACCGGCACGCCGAAATCCAGCTGGGCGCGCATCAGGCCTTCGGCGCAGCGGTCGGCCACATGCTCGTAGTGGCGGGTATCGCCACGGATCACGCAGCCCAGGGTGATGATGGCGGCGTGCCGGCCAGCGGCGGCCAGGCGGGCGGCGACCAGCGGGATTTCCCACGCACCCGGCACACGCACCACGTCGATGGCGTCCTCGCCGATGCCGTTGCCGGCCAGGCTCTGGCGGGCGCCAGCAACCAGCACGTCGGTGATGCGCGCATTCCAGCGGCTGGCAATGATGGCAAAGCGGGCCGAACCGGCCGGGCGGAGGTCGCCTTCGTAGTGGCTCATGGGGTGTGGGGATCCTGAGGGTGGGTAAGTTTAACGTGCGCGGGCGGTGCGGGGCGGGCTTGGCGGTGCTTGGGCTGCGGGGCAAGGCGGACAGGCCCCTTTCCAGCCCTCCCCTACACCTTCGGTGCAAGGGAGGGAGCGGTTCACGCGAGGCCGTCGGGTTGCGGCAATGCCGGCTTCAGCTCCTCCCGTTGGCGCAAGCCAAGGGAAGGGTCGGGGACGGGTTGCCCTGTCCGCTGGACACCCTCTCACTCCCGCCGGCTTCAGGCCTGAACGGTCTCGACGATCTCCAGCCCATAGCCGGCCAGGCCGATCTGCCGGCGCGGGGTGCCCAGCACGCGCAGCTTGCCCAGGCCCAGGTCGGACAGGATCTGGGCACCGGCCCCGTTGCGGCGCCACTGGCCCACGTCCTTGTCCTTGCCCGACACCACCGGCGCAGGCTGCTGGCGCAGGCGAGCCAGCAGGCTGCCGCTGTCACGCGGCGCCGACAGCACCACCATCACGCCGGCACCGGCCGCATCGATGGCGCGCAGCGCATCGGTGGCGGCCACGCCGAAGTCGTCGCGGCGCCAGTGCAGCAGGTCGGCCAGCGGGTTTTCCACCTGCACGCGCACCAGCGTCGGGGTGTCCTTGTCCGGGGTGCCGCGGACCAGCGCGAAGTGCAGGTCGTTGGCGATGCGGTCACGGTAGGTGACCAGCTTGAAAGCACCGAACTCGGTGCCGATGTCGCGCTCGTCCACGCGCTCGACGGTGTGCTCGGTGGCCAGGCGGTAGGCGATCAGGTCGGCGATGGAACCCATTTTCAGGCCGTGCTCGCGGGCGAACACCTCCAGCTCCGGGCGACGCGCCATGCTGCCGTCGGGGTTGAGGATCTCCACCAGCACGCCGGCCGGCTCCAGCCCGGCCAGCATGGCCAGGTCCACGCCGGCCTCGGTGTGGCCGGCGCGGGTCAGCACGCCACCGGGCTGGGCGATCAGCGGGAAGATGTGGCCCGGCTGGTGCAGGTCCGACGGCTTGGCATTGGGCTTGACCGCGGTACGGATGGTGTGGGCGCGGTCGTGCGCGGAGATGCCGGTGGTGACGCCCTCGGCGGCCTCGATGCTGACCGTGAAGTTGGTCTGGAACTGCGCGGTATTGGCCTGCACCATCGGCGCCAGACCGAGGTCTGCCGCGCGCGTGCGGGTCAGCGGCAGGCACACCAGGCCGCGGCCATGGGTGACCATGAAGTTGATGTCCGATGGCTTGACCAGCTCGGCGGCCATGATCAGGTCGCCTTCGTTCTCGCGGTCCTCGTCATCGACGATGACCACCATGCGGCCAGCGCGGATCTCTTCCAGCAGTTCGGGAACGGGTGCGAAGTTCATCGTGCGGCTCCTTGGCCCAGCAGGCGCTCGACGTAACGGGCGACCAGATCGATTTCCAGGTTCACCGCGCTGCCCACGCCGGTGGCCGAGAACGCAGTGTTGGCGACGGTATGCGGGATCAGCGCCACTTCAAAGCCTTCGTCGTCGGCCTCGTTGACGGTGAGGCTGACGCCATCCACGCAGATCGAGCCCTTCCTGGCGATGTACTTGAGCAGCGGCTCGGGCGCGGCGAAGCGCCAGCGCAACGCGCGCGCATCCTCATGGATGGACAACACCTTGCCCAGCCCATCGACGTGGCCGCTGACCAGGTGCCCGCCGAGGCGGTCGGTTGGGCGCATCGCGCGCTCGAGGTTGATCACCGCGCCGTCGGCCAACATGCCAAGCGTGGTCAGGGACAGGGTCTCGGTGGACGCATCGGCCTGGAAGCTGTGCGCGTCGAATGCGATGACGGTCAGGCAGACGCCGTTGACGGCGATGCTCTCGCCCATCTGCACGTGCTCGAACGGCAGGTTGCCGACGTTGAAGGTGAAGCGGACGTCGCCGCCGATGGGTTCGCGTGCGGCCAGCGTGCCGACGCCTTCGATGATTCCAGTAAACACTAACGTTCTCCGCGAAAAGTGAGCGAAAAACGCCGCAAGGCAAACAGGCGCACGGACCCTGCGAGGGGCCCGGGACACCGTCTTCTTTCATCCGGACTATGACCGTCGGCTCCGGCATCTGACCGGATCTGCTGACCTCCTGCCCGCCATCTGCACATGTTTGTGCCGGCCGACCGGAGCGCTCGCGGGCTCGTCCGGCTACCCCGGAAAGGGCGCCAAACCTACCGCCGGTGGGGAGTTACACCCCGCCCTGAAGACGTTTGTACGTACCGGCGAACCGGCCCGCGCATTGTATCAGCCCCGTCTGAACGGATGGATTCCCGTCAAAATTTCGTTAAACTCCCGCCGCCGCGACATGAGGTTGCGGTGCTGGCCTGCAACGGGCCGGGCGATACACACTGGATTTGAAGAGGATTTTCATGCGCAAGACCCTGATTCTGGCCGCCCTGCTGGCCGCCACCCCGTTCGCCGCCGCCGCCGACGAACTGAGCTACACCTTCGTCGAAGCCGGCTGGACCCAGGTCCGCCTCAACGACAACGACCTGGACGATCCCAAGACCAACGGTGCCTACCTGCGCGGTTCGTACAACATCGCCAAGAACGTCAATGTGTTCGGTGGCTACTCCGCTGTTTCCGAAAGCTACAAGCAGGACGGCTACCGCCTGAAGGTTGAGCTGGCCCAGCCGGAACTGGGCATTGGCTACCACATGAACCTGAGCGATCGCGTGGACTTCACCGCCGACGCGGCCTGGGTTCGTGTCGCATTGGAAGCCAAGCTCAGCGGCAATGGCTACCACGAGCGCGCCAAGGACACGGTCAACGCTGGCCGCATCACCGCCGGCATCCGCGCCAAGCCCTCGCCGCGCACCGAAGCCTGGCTCAAGGGCGGCGTGATCGATGGCAGCCGCATGGACACCGAGTTCGTCGGCACCCTGGGCGGCCAGGTCAAGTTCAACCAGACCTGGGGCCTGGTCGGCGAGATCCAGCTGTTCGACGACGTCAGCCAGTACTCGGTTGGCGTTCGCGCCAGCTTCTGATCCCCTCCGGGATCGGCATGCAACGGGGGCCGCAAGGCCCCCGTTGTTGTTTCTGCAGCAGGAGCGGCCTTGGCCGCGAAGCACGCGGGCTGGCCGTATCTGCAGGAAGCGTGCGCCGATGATCGCGGCAAAGCGCATTCGACGGTGCCGGAACCCTTCCCGGCTTCGTGCCTGAAGGCGCTCCTGCCGCAGGACCGCGGCTACAGGCGCAACAGCAGGCGCAGGTCCTTGCCGAGCATGCGCGCGTCGATCGTCTCCAGCGCCATTGCCTGCGTCATGTGCTCGATGCCCAGTCCCGCCAGCAGCGGCCGGGCCCCGTCGCCCATCAACAGCGGGGCGATGTAGAGCAGCAGTTCGTCGGCCAGGCCGGCCTTGAGCAACGCGCCGCACAGGGTGGGGCCCGCTTCCACATGGACTTCGTTGATGCCGCGTGCGCCCAGCAGGGCCATCACCGCATGCAGGTCGAAGCGGCCATCCTCGCCCAACGGCGCGGTGGCGAACTCCGCCCCTTCCAGGCAGGGCGCAGCCAGTGCCGCATCGTGCAGGTACAGGGTGGGTGCGTCGCCTTCGCGCACCCGCGCGCGTTCGAGCGTGCGCAGCCGTGCATCGAGCACCACGCGCAGCGGCGGCAGGAACTGGCCGTGTTCCGGGCGCGCGGTCAGCTGCGGGTCGTCGGCCAGCACCGTGGCCGCACCGGTCAGGATGGCGCCGGCGCGGGCCCGCCAGTGCTGTACGTCGGCACGTGCCGCCTCACCGGTGATCCACTTGGACTCACCATTGGCCATGGCGGTGCGCCCGTCCAGGCTGCCGGCCAACTTGACCCGCACGAACGGCCGGCCGCGTTCCACCCGCGACAGGAAGCCACGGTTGAGCGCGCGTGCCGTGTCGGCCATCAGGCCCACCGCCACCTCGATGCCGGCCTGACGCAGCAGCGCGAAGCCCCCGCCATCCACATCCGGGAACGGGTCGTCCATCGCCGCCACCACCCGCGCCACGCCCGCCTCGATCAGCGCCAATGCACACGGTGGCGTGCGGCCGTAATGGGCGCAGGGCTCCAACGTGACATAGGCAGTGGCCCCGCGTGCGCGCTCGCCGGCCGCGCGCAGGGCGAACACCTCGGCATGCGGCCCGCCGGCACGCTGGTGCCAGCCTTCACCCACCACCTCGTCACCGTGCGCGATCACGCAGCCGACCATCGGATTGGGCCGCGTGGTCCAGGCCGCCTGTTCGGCCAGGCGCAGCGCGCGGGCCATCAGCAGGTGATCGGTGGCGGTGAACGGGCTCATGCGGGACTCCAAGGGATGCTGCGTGCGATGACGGCAACCGGCGGGAACGACGATCCGGACGTGCCTGGCGTGCAAGTTTACGCGTGCCGCCACCTGCCCCGCCGGCCATGCGTGGGACTCAGCCTTGCCGCGTCCGGATTTCCATCACGGTGATGGCCAACGGCCCCAACTGCAGTTCGGCGTGCACCCGCCAGCCAAGGCCCTGGTACCAGGGCACCATCGGCGCCTCGCAGTACAGGTACAGCGTCGGCACACCCAGGCCAGCGGCCTGGGCGACGCAATGCCGTACCAACGCCGCACCCACGCCCATCCCGCGTGCGCGGGGCTGCACGTACAACGATGCCAACCACGGCGACCACCCGCGGATCTGCTCATGGTCGTCATGCAGCAGGCTGACCGAGCCCAGCCAGCCCTGCCCGTCCTCGACCAGCCAGCTGCACGGAACAGCATCGCGCTGCTGCGCGCGCAGTTCGGCTTCGGCCTGGGCAACGGTCCAATCGGGCAGCAGGCCGCCGAAGGCCTGCACATGGGCCGCCGCCAGCGCCGGCAGGTGTTCGGGGCGGTCAAGCAGATTGACGATCAACATCCGTACTCACGAAATCAAATGGCAGAACCGGTCAGGCCCACTGCGCAACGGCCAGCGTTCACGGCCGCTGGTAACGCCCGCGCTCACGTTCGTCCCCCGGCCAGACCGGCACCAATGCCTTGTCTTCGACACGCAGGAAGGTCGGCATCGGCGCATCGCCCCCGGCGCTCAGGGCTTCCACATCCAGCCGCATCAACAGTGGCCAGCGCGCGTCCCCGTCCACCGCCATCCAGGTCATCGGCATGCCGCTGCGCGGCCAACGTGCCCCCACCTGCACCGGCATGCCCGGGCGCGGCGCGAACAGGGCTGCGCCGCGCTCGGCCTGTACCGTCTGTTCCTGGCCATCGGGCCAGCGCAAGGCGACTTCGAGGCCATCGGCGCTCACGCCATGGCTGACCTCGAATGCATAGACCAGCAGGCGATCGCCCTGGTCCGGCATCGGGTACTTGTCCATGTCCGCATAGGTCGCGCGCGCCTGCTCGTCACCGTCACGCCGCAGCAGCTGGAACGGCACCTGGGCGCCCTGCTCCCTCGCCATTCCCACGCAGTCCCCGTTGCGCCACCAGCGCCCCTGGGCGGCGAAATCCATTGCTCCGTAGGCCAGCATCCACTGGAAGCGCCCGTCCGCGCCGAGTACCAGCTCCGAGCCCACTTCCTGCAGGCCGGAAAGGTAGTAGTGGCCCGCGACCGCGCTCGATTCCGCCGATGGCCGCTGCGATGGCTCCGGGCACACGCCGGCGTGGGGAGGGTCCGCCGCCAGCACCGGCAACGGAACGGCCAACGTCAGCAGCATGCCCAGCCGCCGCCACCTGTTCCGCACCGTCCGGATCTTCTGGCCTGGCATCACCGTGTCTTCCTGTCATGCCGTGGCGGACACGGCTTCACCGCCTGACCGGCTTTGCCGCCTTGCCGTCCGGCGCATCGGCCACCTCCAGCAACGGCAGCTGGCCCTCGTCGGTCGGGTGGTCACGCTCGAGCTTCTCGATTTCGTCGCGGAAGTCGGCCACGTCCTCGAAACTGCGGTACACCGAGGCAAAGCGCACGTAGCCGACATGGTCGAGCTTGCGCAGTTCATCCATCACGAAACCGCCGACCTTGATCGACGGTACTTCGCGCTCGCCGCACATGCGCAGCTGGTGGACGACCGCACGCACGGCGGCCTCGATGCGCTCCTCCGACACCGGGCGCTTCTGCAGCGCGCGGTCGAAGCCCACCCGCAGCTTGCGCGCGTCGAACGCCTCCCGGCCCCCATCGCTCTTGATGATCACCGGCAGCTTCAGCTCGATGGTTTCCAGCGTGCTGAAGCGCTCGCCACAGGCCTCGCAGCCACGGCGGCGGCGGATGGTGGCGCCATCCTCGGAAACGCGCGAGTCGATGACGCGGGTGTCGGTGTGTTGGCAGAACGGGCAGTGCATCTATCTCGCCTTGAACATCGTGCGCCGACAGCACGGCGCGGGAAATACTACAACGCAGATACAGCAAACCCCGGGATGGAGCAAGGCTGCCCGGCCCGGGGTCTGGCCGCCATCACCGCGGCGGTCCCTTCAACGAACCAGTGCCTGCACAGAGCCGGCACCGGTAAACCGTCAACCGTAAACCGGGTACTGACGGCACTGCAGGGTGACGTTCTCACGCACGCCGGCAATGACGTTCTCATCGCCCGGGTTGTCCAGCACGTCGGCAATCCAGTTGGCCAGCGCCACGCAGTCCGCTTCCTTGTAGCCGCGGGTGGTGATGGCCGGGGTGCCCAGGCGCAGGCCCGAGGTCACGAACGGCGAACGCGGGTCGTTCGGCACCGAGTTCTTGTTGACAGTGATGTGGGCCTTGCCCAGCGCGGCCTCGGCGTCCTTGCCGGACACCTCCTTGCCGATCATGTCCACCAGCATCAGGTGGTTCTGGGTGCCGCCGGAGACGATCTTGTAACCGCGCGAAATCAGCGTGGTGGCCATCGCCTGGGCGTTCTTCACCACCTGCTGCTGGTAGGCCTTGAATTCCGGCTCCAGCGCTTCCTTGAAGGCCACCGCCTTGGCCGCGATGACGTGCATCAGCGGGCCACCCTGGATGCCCGGGAACACGATCGACTGCAGCTTCTTCTCGATTTCCTCGCCCGCGTCCTTGGCGATGATGATGCCGCCACGCGGACCGCGCAGGGTCTTGTGGGTGGTGGAGGTCACCACGTGGGCGTGTTCGATCGGGTTCGGGTAGACGCCGGCGGCAACCAGGCCGGCCACGTGCGCCATGTCCACGAACAGATAGGCACCGACCTTGTCGGCGATGGCGCGGAAGCGCGCCCAGTCCACGACCTGCGAGTAGGCCGAGAAGCCGGCCACGACCATCTTCGGCTTGTGCTCCAGCGCCAGGCGCTCGACTTCGTCGTAATCGATCAGGCCCTGTTCGTTCACGCCGTACTGGATGGCATTGAAGATCTTGCCCGAGGCGTTGACCTTGGCCCCGTGGGTCAGGTGGCCGCCATGGGCCAGGCTCATGCCCAGGATGGTGTCGCCCGGCTGCAGCAGCGCGAAGTAGACGGCCTGGTTGGCCTGCGAGCCGCTGTGCGGCTGCACGTTGGCGTAATCGGCGCCGAACAGCTGCTTGAGGCGGTCGATGGCCAGCTTCTCGGCGATGTCCACGTACTCGCAACCGCCGTAGTAGCGCTTGCCCGGGTAACCCTCGGCGTACTTGTTGGTCAGCTGGCTGCCCTGGGCTTCCATCACCGCCGGGCTGGCGTAGTTCTCGCTGGCGATCAGCTCGACATGGTCTTCCTGGCGCTGGCACTCATCGGCGATGGCCTTGGCCAGTTCAGGGTCGTAGGACGCAATACGGACTTCACGCGAGTACATCGTCAGCTCCAGGAGATGGGCGAGGGAACTGCCGATTGTAGCCGTTCCTGCGGGCCCGCCCCCGCGCGCGGGGCTGCCTTCCCGGCATCACCCATTCGCCGACAAATAGTGAGCCAAGTCACATTTCGAAGCAATTACCTGAATTCGCTGATCGATCCTGCCGGCTTCTTACGGTTAACAGGGTACAGGCGGGCGTTTGCCGCCTGCCCCTGATCGATCTCCAAGGAACACGTCCCGATGCCCCGCCCCGCCTGCAGCACGCATGAGTCCCTCCCCCCACGCCGGATCGCCCCGGTCCGCGCGACGCTGCTGGCCGTGGCCCTGGCTGGCCTGGCGGCCACGCTGTCCGTGCCGGCACAGGCGGCCGATCCGTCACCGGCCGTGGCAACGGTCCAGGTCGCCCGGGTCCAGGTGGAGGGGGTGGGTGAACACCCCGACAGCGGCATCAGCCCGGCGGGGATCGAGGCGCTGGCCAATCAGGCACTGCGCGCGCTCGGCCCGGATCAGCCCCTGGACCTGAGCTTGGCCCAGATCGAGCAGATCACCGCGCGCATCACCCAGGCCTACCGGGATGCGGGTTTCCTGGTATCGGTGGTCTACATCCCGCCCCAGCAGGTCGGCGACAGCCAGACGCTGACGCTGAAAGTGATGGAAGGCCGGGTCGGCCGGGTGCTGGTACAGGGCAGCCAGCGCTACCGCGAAGATCAGCTCACCGCCAGCAGCCTTGGGCTGATTGGCCGGCCGTTGCGCCGCAACGAACTCGACCGCGCCCTGCTCTACGCGCGTGACCTGCCCGGCGTATCGGTCACCTCGGTCCTGCAGGCAGGCCAGAACCCCGGCGAAACCGACATCGTGCTGGTGGCCACCGACAGCGCGCGCCCGTACGAGATCACCGCCGGGCTGAGCAACCACGGCACCGACAGCACCGGCAAGTACCGGGCCGAGCTGGGCATCAGCGCATTCAACGCATTGGGCGCGGGCGATGTGCTGGCCGCCAGCATCGGCTACGGGTTGGACCCGGCCGACAGCTGGCAGGCGGCACTGTCACTCAGTGTGCCTTCGGCACAGGTGCAGGGACTGAGCGCCATCGCCGGCGTCAGCCGCAGCGAGATGGAGTTGAACACCGGCCCGTTGGCGGCGTTGGAAATCACCGGCCCCACCACGATGTTCTACGCCGGCAGCGACTGGAAATTCATCCAGCGCGCCAACCTGCAGGTGCAGGCCTCGGCACGCTGGATCCACGAGGATTCCAAGCTCGAAGGGCTCGGCTTCCTGCTCTCGCGCCACACCTTTGACGTCCTGGACGCCGGCCTGAGCCTGCGCCATACCGACCACCGCTGGCGCGGCATGAACCTGGCCCAGGTGTCGCTGCGCAAGTCGGTCAATGACGAATCCTCGCCGATGAACTGGCTGTACACCTCGCACGCGCCGTACTTCTGGGTGGCCCGGGCAAGCGTGGCGCGCCTGCAGGCCCTGCCCCACGACCAGCGCCTGCTGCTGCGTGGCAGCGCGCAGTTCACCGATGACGCGCTGACACCGATGGAGCAGTTCAGCGTAGGCGGCCCCACCAGCGTGCGTGCCTACCCGCTGTCCACGGCGCTGGGCGACCGTGGCGTGCATGCCAGTTTCGAGTACCAGGTCAGCGCCCCGGGCTTCGCCAACAAGCCCTCGCCGTTCAATGGCCGCCGCTGGGGTGACCTGCTTGATGTGAATCTGTTCTACGACTGGGGCCGCACTTCGCCGGCGCCGGACAACCGCCGCTTGGGCGCATTGCCCATCACGCTCGAAGGTGCCGGCCTTGGCCTTGGCCTGCGCCTGCCGTGGCAGCCGGAACTGCGCCTGGACGTGAGCGCGGCCAAACCCACCGGAAGCTACCGCGGCAGCGACGGCCGCAGCACCCAGTACTGGGCGCGCATCAGCACTACTTTCTGAGGACACCGCCATGAATCGCATTTACCGCCTTGTGTTCAACAGCGCACTGCGCCAGGTCCAGGTGGCGTCGGAAGCTGCCAGCGGTGGCCGGATCGTCGCCCGTGGCCGACGCACGCAGGCGCTCGATCGCCCACGGTTGAAACCACTTGTCCTGGCCCTGGCGCTGGCCTGGGCAGGTGGCGCACAGGCCCAGGTGCTGCCGAGCAATCCGGTTGTGGTGCAGGGCACGGTAAGCATCGCCAATACCCCCAACACACTGCAGGTGACGCAGACCGGCAACCGCGCGCTGATCAACTGGAGCAACTTCAGCATCGGCCAGAACGGCACGGTGAACTTCATCACCCACAATCCGTCCGCGGTCACGTTGAATGTCGTGATCGGAAATCTGGCCAGCCAGATCGACGGCGTGCTGAATTCCGATGGCCATGTATTCCTGATCAATCCGAACGGCATCACCTTCGGTGGCAATGCGCACGTCAACGTTGCCGGGCTGCTCGCCACGACGTTGTCGCTGCAGGACCCGGACGTTCCCATCTACGATTTCCGGCGTGGCGCACATCCGGGCGCGGCGGTGTTGAACCATGGCCAGATCAACGCCAATGGTGGCCCGGTGCTGCTGGCAGGGGCGGCCGTTGGCAACTACGGCACCATCCAGGGGGGCCACATCGGCCTGGTCGCCGCGGACCGGATGGTGGCGTCCTACGATCCTGCCGCGGGCATGAGCTACTACATCGTCGATGCCGTGGATGACGCCCCGCTGGGGCCGGGTCCGGTGCTGGTCAACACCGGCACCTTGCAGGCTTCGCAGGTCAACCTGCTGGCGCGTGTGCCGACGGGCAGCAGTGCGATCGCGCTCAACATGGGGGGCGTGATCGTCACCGATACGCTGGTGGCCAATGCCGGTGGCGGCGCCCTGGCAGTGGGAGCGAACATCGAGGCCACGCAGACCAGCCTCATCAGCGATGGCTCGCTGCAGCAGACGGGCGGCACCATCGATACCAACACGCTGGCGCTGCAGACCGGCGGCGGTGCATCGTTGAACGCCAGCGGCAACACCGTTTCGTTCATTGAAGGCAGCGTCGGCACCAACCTGGTGTTGGGCAACAACCGGACCCTGTCGCAGCTGGGTGCGCTGAGCGTCGGAGGTGACGCCACCTTCAACAATGGCCCGCATGCGATCACCCTGAGCAACGCCAACAACACGTTCTCGGGCGGGGTGAGGCTGGAAGGCGGTACCACCACGATTTCCAGCAACGGTGTGCTCAAGCTGCGCGCGGCCGAAGTGCAGTCGCTGACGGCATCCGCCATCGGCATCGAACTCAATGGCTCCTTCAACAGCACCGGTGACCAGGCCTACAACGGCGAGGTGACACTGACCGGCAATGCCAGCCTGTCATCGAGTGCCGGGAACATCGCGTTCAACGGTTCCGTCAACGGCGGTGGCAACCTGCGGGTCGATGCGAAGGACGAAGTGCGCTTCGGCGGGATCGTCGGAGGGGCTACCCGGCTGGGGAGCGTGGAGGTGGTGAGCGGTGATGCCACCCTGAACGGGAGTGTGTATACGTGGGGCATGCAGCGCTACGCCGATGCCGTGAGGCTCGGCGGCAGCGTGTCGCTGAGCAGCAGCCTGGGCAGCGACATCGTGTTCGGCAGCACCATCGATGGTGCTTACAACCTGCTGGTACAGACCGATGGCACGACCCGGTTCGGGGGCACGGTCGGCGGCAGCTCGGCGCTGGCCACCCTGCGGCAGGACGGGGGAACCTTCGAGCTTGGCGCGAATGTCAATACCATCGGCCTGCAGACCTATGAGAAGGTCAAGCTTGTCGGCGATGTCAACGTGGCCAGCCTGGGCGGTGGCGACATCCGCTTTGATGGGGCGGTCAACGGAGGGCATGCATTGGCGACCTCCACCACCGGTCAAACGTATTTCACGGGTTCCGTTGGCGGGTTGGACGCATTGACGTCGCTGACCGCCGGTGGTGGTGGCGTGACGCTGCTGGGCGGCAATGTGACCACCACGGGCAATCAGCGCTACCTCGATGCAGCAATGCTGGTCGGCAACAGTACGCTGACCAGTACCGGCTCCGGCACCATTCAATTCAGCAAGCGACTCGACGGCAACTTCAACCTGGCGGTGAACACGGCCGGGCAGAGCATTTTCGATGGCACTGTCGGCTTCTATACGCCACTGTTGTCCTTCAGCAGTGATCTGCCAGGCAGCACGCGGATCGGCACCCAGTTCCGCAGCGTGGGTGGCATCGTGTTCAACGATATGCTGGAGCTGGGTGCGAATACGGTGGTGACCAGCACCACCGGCAGCGTCCGGTTTGGCAACATGATCTCCGGTGGCGGCTGGGACCTGCGCGTTGGCGGGGCGACCGGAACGCGCTTCGACAATGATGTCCAGGCCAACATGCTCACCGTGGAAGGCAACGGCACCACCACGCTGGCGGGGGATGTCACCGTCGCGGATGCGGCGCAGTTCAACCGCCCGGTGCTGCTTGCCGGTGACGTGGCAGTGAGCGGGCAGAGCGTCGTCTTTGGCGGAAGCATCGATGGCGGGCACGCACTGGACATCACCGCCGCGGCGGTGAATGTCGCCAGCCACATCGGCGGCAGCACCCCGCTGGCCTCCCTGGCCGTGGACGCCGGCACGCTTGCGTTGTCCGGGACGGTGACGACCAGCGGCGCATTGTCGTTGGTATCCACCGGCAATCTGGTCCAGGCCGGAGCATTCCAGGCCGGTGGTCCGGCCAGCTTCCAATCCGACGGCGACATCACCCTGGAAAACGCGGGCAACCGCTTTTCCGGCAAGGTCACGTTGAGCGGTGAGGACGTGAGCCTGTATGCCAGCAGCGGGCTGGACATGGACGGTGTGCAGGCGGAAACGCTGGTCGCGACGGCGGTCGGACGCCTGGATCTGTCCGATGCCGTGGTCAACGGCGATGTGACGTTGACGGGCGATGGGCTGGGGTTAGCGCAGGTACACGTGGGCGGCGACCTGGTTGCCGACAGCACGACCGCGATCACGCAGAGTGGCAGCCTTCAGGTTGACGGCACCAGCACGCTGGATGCGGACGGCGACATCACGCTGCGGGATGCAGGCAATGTGTTCACCGGGGCAATGGATATCAGCGGCGAGGCGGTGGCGATCACCGCCAGCAGCGGCCTGAACATCGGCGCACTGCAGAACGGCACCAACAAGGCAGTGGAACTGATCGCCGGGGGCCAGTTGAGCGTGGCGCCTGCGATCAACACCGGCAATGCCAGCCTGCGCCTGAGTTCGCTGGGCGGCGCGCTCACCATTGCAAACGCGCTGTCCGGCGGGCAAGTGAGCCTGAACGGCGCCTCCGGCCTCACCCTGGCGGCTGATGTGACCGGTGCGCAGCTGTCATTGAGCAGCCAGGGGGGATCGATCATGCAGGCGGCGGGCAGCCTGTTGGCCGCCGGTACCACGACGCTGTACGCCGGAAACGCGATCAACCTGGGAATGATTGGCAACAGTTTCGGTGGCGATGTAAGCGTGAACGCGGGGGATGTCCTGCTTCGCACCGGACAGTCCCTGTCCCTGGCCGACGTCACGGCAAACCGTCTCGAGGCGCTGGCGGGCACTGGCCTGACGGTCAGCAACGCGGATACCACCGGTGATGCGGCATTGGATGGCGGAAGCGGCCAGCTCCTGCTTCGTGGCGTCACCACAGGAGGCGACCTGACGGCAAAGGGCACCTCCATCGGCCAGGGCAGCACCCTCTACGTCCATGGCGACAGCAGCTTCCTGGCCGGCGGCGACGTCCTTCTCAACAATGCCGGCAACTTCTTTGGAGGCGTCATGGACATCAACGCCTCCAATGCCCACATCATCAGCGGCGGTGAGTTGGTACTGGGCGAGGTGACAGCCGGCACGCTCGCCGCCCGGGCGGACACCGGCCTGCGCCTGACCGGCCACGTCGTCGCAGACAACGTCGACCTTGCCACCGCGGGCATCTTCGACAACCGTACCGGCGCCGACGCCATCCAGCTGAACGGCAACGGCCGCTGGAACATCTACCTGGACTCCCCGCATCAGGCGCATGCCTTCAACAACCTGGACAGCGGCAACACCGCCGTCTGGAACACTGCAGCGTTCGGCAATTCCAGTGCAACCGGCAACCGCTATGTGTTCGCCTGGCAGCCGACGCTGACGGTTGCCGGAAACACCCTGCGCAAGACCTACGGCGACGTGCTCAACCCTCTGCTGGCCTTCCGCATGCAGGGTGCAATGACTGCCGTTGCCGGAGCATACAAGGGCGACGAATTGGCCAGCCTGTTCAGCGGACTGCCGAGTGTCATCTCGCTGGGCGCCGCTGCCAATGCCAATGCAAGCACCTCGCCCTATGCCGTCACTGTCGGTCCCGGGACACTGGATGCTTCCGCTTCCGGCTATCGGCTGGCCTACACCCCTGGGCAGCTCTTCGTTGACCCGCGCGGGCTCATCATCACGGCCGGCAATGCGAGCAAGACCTACGGGCAGGCATCTTCGCTGGGCGGTTACTCCGTCCATGGCCTGGTCAATGGAGACACGGTGAGCGGGCTGGACCTGCTCAGCAACGGCAGTGCCACCATCGCCAATGTCGGCAACTACGCGATCACCGCCGGCAATGCCTCCGGCATCGGGCTCGGCAACTACGCCATCGCTTACGTCGATGGCCTGCTGTCCGTCGGCAAGGCGACGCTGACCATCACCGCAGGGCCCGGCAGCAAGACCTACGGCCAGGATGGCGGGTTCGGCAACTACAGCGTGGACGGACTGCTCAACAGCGATGCAGTGGCCTCGGTGATGCTGGGCAGCGACGGCGCGGCGGCCAATGCCAGCGTGGGCCATTACGCCATTCACGCCGGTGACGCACGGGGCACAGGCCTGGGCAACTACACCATCACCTACGTCGACGGCCAGATGTCGGTCGGCAAGGCCAACCTGGTCATCACCGCCCGCGATGCCAGCAAGCGCATGGGCCAGGCGCTGCTGCTGGACGGCTACACCGTCGAGGGGCTGCTCAACGGTGACCGCGTCGAGGGGCTCGACCTTTCCAGCGACGGCAGCGCCGCCAACGCCGAGCCGGGGCGCTACGCCATCCTCGCCAGCGCCGCGCGGGGCGACCGCTTGGCCAATTACGCGATCAGCTACCAGGAAGGAACCCTGGACGTTTCGGGGATCGCCTCGGAGGTGCAGGCCCGCATTGCGCGGGAGATTGCCGCAAACGCGGCCAGGCCGGGCAGCCGCGCCCCCACCGGGCCAGCCGTCGATGCACCGCTGTACCGGGCCATCGGCGAGGGCATCGCCCGCCCGGGCGACGCCTGCGTCCACATGGGCGACATCCGCTGCCTCAGCCACCAACCGGAATGACCGACGGGCGGGCCAGGACGCTGCGCCGTTCTCCCCTGCCCGGGTCACCGGGGCCTCGTCCCGCCCCCTGAACGCAGAAGGCGCATCCCCTGGATGCGCCTTCTGTCATTCATGCCCGCGTGGATCAACTCAATGGTTGAACACGATGTCGGCGATGATGCCGGTGGCGATGGCCACCATCAGCAGGTTGCCGCGGTCATCGCGGATCCAGCGGTGGCCATGCGGGGGGCGACGCACGTGGTAGCGGTCATAGTCGTTGACCACGTAGACCGGTCCACCGTAGTAGTTGCTGTAGCGGTAGCCACGCTGGAAGCCGTAGGGCTGGTAGACCACCCGACGCGGCGGGTCGTAGTAGCGACGGTCGTTGTAGCGGGCGTCACGATAGCCCTCACGGTAGCCGGCGTTGTAGTGGCGGCGGTCATCGCGCCATTCACGACGGTCATGGCCGCGACCGCGGTCATGGCCCCGGCCCCGGTCATCCCACCCATGGCGCCCGCGGTCGTGGTCACGGTCGCCTGCCGCGAAGGCCGGTGCGGTGGCACCGAAGGCCAGTAGGGTAGTCATCGCGGCGACAACTAGACGGTTCATCTTCATGGGTGGCCCTCACAGGTTGGGTGGACGGTTTCCATCATGCTCACGTCATCTGAACGGATTCCGGCTGGAAACGGTTACGGATCTTTCCTATTCACAAATCAGCAAGCCCTCGCGGGCCGGCCGGCCCCGGCCGGCTTCCGGCTATAATCGCCCATTCCCTTTTGCCCTGGGCCCTGTCCATGCCGGACCGGGCGCGGGCGTGCGCTACGGAGACTTCATGTCCTCGCAATACATCTACACCATGAACCGCGTCAGCAAGGTGGTCCCGCCCAAGCGGCAGATCATCAAGGACATCTCGCTGTCGTTCTTCCCGGGCGCCAAGATCGGCCTGTTGGGCCTGAATGGCGCCGGCAAGTCCACCGTCCTGAAGATCATGGCCGGCGTGGACACCGATTTCGAGGGCGAGGCCCGCCCGCAGCCCGGCATCAAGGTCGGCTACCTGGAGCAGGAACCGCGCCTGGACCCGGCCCAGACCGTGCGTGAAGCGGTCGAGGAAGGCGTGGGCGAAGTGCTCCAGGCCCAGGCCGCGCTGGACAAGATCTACGATGCCTACGCCGAAGAAGGCGCCGACTTCGACGCCTTGGCAAAGGAACAGGAACGGCTGGAAGCCATCCTGGCCGCCGGCGATGCCCACACCCTGGAGAACCAGCTGGACGTGGCCGCCGACGCCCTGCGCCTGCCGCCATGGGACGCGGTGATCGGCAACCTGTCCGGCGGTGAGAAGCGCCGCGTGGCGCTGTGCCGCCTGCTGCTGCAGAAGCCGGACATGCTGCTGCTCGACGAACCGACCAACCACCTGGACGCCGAGTCGGTGGAATGGCTGGAGCAGTTCCTGGCGCGCTACACCGGCACCGTGGTGGCCGTCACCCATGATCGCTATTTCCTGGACAACGCCGCCGAGTGGATCCTGGAACTGGACCGCGGCCGCGGCATTCCGTGGAAGGGCAACTACACCGAATGGTTGATGCAGAAGGACGAGCGCCTGAAGCAGGAAGACAACCAAGAGAAGGCCCGCCAGAAGGCGATCCAGAAGGAACTGGAGTGGTCGCGCCAGAACGCCAAGGGTGGCCGCACCAAGGGCAAGGCCCGCCTGGCCCGCCTGGAAGAGCTGCAGAGCGTTGACTACCAGAAGCGCAACGAGACCAACGAAATCTTCATCCCGCCGGGCGAGCGCCTGGGCAACTCGGTGATGGAGTTCAAGAACGTCTCCAAGAAGTTCGGCGAGCGCCTGCTGATCGACAACCTGTCGATGATCATCCCGCCGGGTGCCATCGTCGGCATCATCGGCCCGAACGGTGCCGGTAAGTCGACCCTGTTCAAGATGATCACCGGCCAGGAAAAGCCGGATTCGGGCGAGATCGTGGTCGGCCCGACCGTCAAGCTGTCGTACGTGGACCAGAGCCGCGACGCGCTGACCGGCAACCACAACGTGTTCCAGGAAATCGCTGGCGGCCTGGACATCCTCAACATCAACGGTGTGGAGATCCAGTCGCGCGCCTACATCGGCCGCTTCAACTTCAAGGGCCAGGACCAGCAGAAGCTGGTGGGTTCGCTGTCCGGTGGTGAGCGTGGCCGCCTGCACATGGCCAAGACCCTGCTGCAGGGCGGCAACGTGCTGCTGCTCGACGAACCGTCCAACGACCTGGACATCGAAACCCTGCGTGCGCTGGAAGACGCGCTGCTGGAGTTCCCGGGCAACACGTTCGTCATTTCGCATGACCGCTGGTTCCTGGACCGCATCGCCACGCACATCATCGCCTTCGAAGGCGACTCGCACGTGGAGTTCTTCCAGGGCAACTACCGCGAGTACGAAGAGGACAAGAAGCGTCGCCTGGGCGACGATGCCGGTCCCAAGCGCCTGCGCTTCAAGGCGCTGAAGTAATACCCGACAGACGGCCGCCCAGTGCGGCCGTCTGCTTTTTCTGCCTGACCATCGTCGCACTGGGCTTCATGCTTCGAGCCCCTCTTCCGCGAGCGGGAGAGGGGTTGGGGTGAGGGCACGTTGTTCGAGGATGGGGCAGGAAGCAGAAGCCCCTCATCCGCCCCTTCGGGGCACCTTCTCCCGCACGCGGGAGAAGTGAAGCAACAGCGGTCTCGGCAACGCACGTTCTCCCGCAGGCGGGAGCGGGAACGCAGAAGTCCCTTTTCACCGGCCCCACCCCATGTCCCTGTTAGACCGCTTTTTCAAACTCCAGCAGCACGGCACCAACGTCCGCACTGAGGTGCTGGCCGGGCTGACCACCTTCCTGACGATGTCCTACATCGTCTTCGTCAATCCCGAGATCCTCGGCACCACCGGCATGGACCCGGGCGCGGTGTTCGTGGCGACCTGCCTGGCCGCGGCTGTGGGTTCGGTGGTGATGGCGCTGGCCGCCAATTTCCCGGTCGGCATGGCCCCGGGCATGGGCTTGAACGCCTTCTTCGCCTTCACCGTGGTTGGCGCGGCCGGCCTGCCCTGGCAGCAGGCGCTGGCGGCGGTGTTCATCTCCGGCGTGGTGTTCTGGGTGCTGACCCTGACCGGCGTGCGCGCCTGGCTGGTGGCCGGCATCCCGGCGTCGCTTCGCTCGGCCATCGTAGCCGGCATCGGCTTGTTCCTGGCCATCATCGCGCTGCAGAAGTCCGAGGTGATCGTCGCCAACAGCGACACCATGCTCACCCTGGGCCCGCTCAACACCGCTCCGCCACTGCTGGCGCTGGGAGGCTTCCTGCTGATCGCGGTGCTGGAAGCGCGCAAGGTCCGTGGCGCGATCCTGATCGGCATCCTCGCCGTGACCGGCGTGGCTTGGGCGATCGGCAGCGTGCAGTACCAGGGCATCGTGTCGCTGCCGCCGAGCCTGGCGCCCACCTTCCTGCAGCTGGACCTCCCCGGCCTGCTCCACCACGACGGCGGCGCGCCGCTGGCGGTGTTGCTGCAGGTGGTGCTGGTGTTCGTGCTGGTGGAAGTGTTCGACGCCACCGGCACGCTGTACGGCGTGGTCGGCCGTGCCGGCCTGCTCAAGCTGGACGATGGCAACAAGCGCTTCGGCCGTGCACTGCTGGCCGACAGCACCGCGATCGTCGCCGGCTCGCTGCTGGGCACCAGCTCCACCACCGCCTTTGCCGAAAGCGCCTCCGGCGTGCAGGTGGGTGGGCGCACCGGCCTGACCACGTTGGTGGTCGCCGCGCTGTTCCTGGCCGCGCTGCTGTTCTCGCCGCTGGCCGAAATGGTGCCGTCCTACGCCACCGCCCCGGCGCTGCTGTTCGTGGCCGGCCTGATGCTGCGCGAACTGGTCGAGGTGAAGTGGGACGACCTGACCGAATCGGTGCCGGCCGCGCTGTGCGCGCTGGCGATGCCGTTCACCTATTCCATTGCCAACGGTCTGGCGTTCGGCTTCATTGCCTATGCTGCGTTGAAGGCCGGCACCGGGCGCTGGCGCGAAGTGCGCCCGGCGGTGTGGCTGGTGGCCGGGCTGTTCGTGCTGCGCTACGCGCTGGAGTGACCCGGCCAGCGCGGCCGGACACCCGCGTTCAGTGGCTCAGCAGCACCACGATCACGGCAACAACCGTGGCCATCGTGCTGAGCACCGAGAAAGTGCCCAGCGCCAGCAGTGCACGCCACAGGGTCGACCAGATCGGCCGGCCCTTGAAGAACTGCACCAGCGAAACGGCGCTGTAAGCCGAGCCCAACAGCGCCGCCAGGACCTGCGTCTGCGGCAGCCAGCGATGCACCAGCACCAGCAGCGACCAGATGACGAAGACCTGCACCGTGAGCAGGGTGGTGATCACCAGCCATTCGGGATAGTTCAGTTTGCCGAAACGGCTGAACACCACGCGGAAGATCAAGGCTTCCAGCGGCAGCAACATCAGCGTGAACACCGCGAAATGCGATTCGATCCACGCGTTCACGCTGCGGAACGACGCCGCCAGCTTCGCCAGCTCAGGTGGTACCCCCGGACCCGCCCCCAGTGCATCCATGGCGGCACTGTCCATCACGCCTGCGCCTGTGATCAGGCGGTTCAACAACAGCACCGCGGCAGCCGTCATGGTGATCAGCAGCACCGGTTTGACCTGGTTGCCGCGGCGGCCTTCGATGTAGTCGCGCAGCAGCTTGCCCGGCTGCAGCATCAACTGCTTGAGCGAGTACAGGATGCCGCGGTCCATGTGCAGCACGCTGTGCTCCAGCTCATGGCCGAGGAAATGCCAGTCGATGCGATGCACCGGCGTGGGCTGGCCACAGCCCGGGCAGAACTTCTGGTCGGCACCGCCGACCGCGCGGCCACAATTGATACAGCTTGCGTCGACGTGCATCCCCATGCACTGCCCCCTTGTTGGCAAGGCGGCATTCTAGAACGGGCCTCGGCCAGGCCGCCATCGCCCTGCCCGGCCGGGCTCAGTTGTAGGTGATGGTGAAGGTGGCCGCCCCGTTGGCCGTGCCCGGCCCCACCGCGCCCGCCTGGGTCTGGATGTAGCGCGCACGCAGCGGCAGGTTGAAGGCACTGCTGCCGACCACGGTTCTTCCCAGCGGCACCGTGGTGCCGAATGCCAGCGCGCGTTCGGCCGCGCCATCACGCTGCACCAGCTCGATGCCGATCCGCGTGGCGGTGTTGCCGCCCTGGGTCAGGCGCAGCACACCGGCACGGTTGGAGCTGTCCTGGGTGGCATCCAGGCGGATGCCGATCGCGCTCTGGTAAGCGGCCAGGTTGCTGCCTTGGCAACTGAGCCGGATGTCGAAATCACGATTGACCGCCCGCGAGCCTACGCCGGTGAAGGTGCTGGCCGGCACAGCGCCGAAGTCCACCACCAGGTTGCGGCTACCGGCCAGCACTTCGCAGGTGGGACTGACCACGGTGGTGCCGGTGCCCTTGAAGGTGGAGGTAAGCTCTGGCCTGGAAGGACCGTCGCCGTCTAAATAGTACGTGGTGAAGCGCCCGCTGGCAGCGATCGGACCTGAGCCAGTCTGGATGGCAGTCTTGATGAGTTCAACGCGGAATCTTCCGCCATTGAGTGTGATGTCTAAGTTCTTCTCTCGCGCCGCGAGTGGCACCGTATGAGGGTAATAGGCCTGCACCGTCCCGGAGTCGCGGTACACCCGGATCCCAACGCCTTCCACCAACGTGTTGTAGGTGTTGGCGATGCTGGTAGATTGCGCTTGCTGCGCATTGACGTACCTGCCCTCGGCATAGCCACCCGAACTGGTGCAGGTACCGATCCCTTCGACCTGGTTGATGGTGGCGACCAGCTCCTTGATCACGCCCCCCACCGGCGTGCCGGGCAGGATGGTCACCTGCCCCATGTCCATCTGCACGTCCTGCGCGACGAACCCGGATTTGGTGATGCTGCACCTGGCCAACGCGGGCCCGGCCTGCAGGCCAGCCAGCAGCACGGCCACCCCGCAGATGCCACGACCAACCGCGCCCGGGAGAATCATCGACATATCGCCTCCATGGATACAATGCCTGCCTGCCCGGCCGAAGCTTCAGCCGGCACCTGATAGTCCACGCCGCAGTGCTGGTCGTCGTTCGCGCCCCAGCGCACCTGCAGCCTGCCGGCGTCGTGCTCGCTGCGCAGGTAGATGCGTCCACCCTGGCTGACCATGCCCACCGGCTGCCCGGCCACATCAACCACCTGCGCACCGAACGGCATGGCCTGGCCATGGCCGTCGCGTACCCGCATCAACAACGCACGCCCCTTGCGCGTGGCGAAGTGCAGATGGCTGATGGCACCGGCATACGGCGCCACCGTCTGGCTGCTGCCCTGCAGCTCCACCTCCAGCGACATACCCTGCGGATCCAGCGTGACCGTATTGAGTCGATACGGCGAGACATACGGCACCACCGCGTACCCATCGCCATCGATGCGCAATCCGGGGGCATTCCCCACGCGCGCATCGCGCGCATCGCGTGCCTCCACCAGCACCATGGTGTCACCGCGATCCGGCGTGAAGGTGACGCCCCCCGGATGCAGGACCAGGCTGCCATTGGCGCCGAACGCTGCCTGGCGGAACGCGCTGGAATAGCTGTACGAGCCGCTCAGCGCGGTGTAGCGGCTGCGATACTCGGCATTGCCGACCAGGGTGCTGTCCGCATCACGTGCATCGGACAGGGCCAGCCCATAGCTGAGCGCGTTCGCCTCGCCGGTCGCGCCGGTGATGCCGATGCGGCTGTTGTCATACCCCTGCGTGCCGCGCGCGCCCACGTCCACATTCAGCGACAGCGGCTGCGTGCCACGGCCCAGCGGCACGCTCACCGACAGCAGGTATTCGGTGTCCGGGCGTCCGGCAACACCGTCCTCGGTGCGCACCGCGGAGAACCCATAGTTGAGTGCGCGCCAGACATGGTTGTAGCCCACCTGGAACTGCTTGCCGGTGCCTGCGCGGTCATAGAAGTCGCGCAGCGAACCGGTGACGTACAACGCGCCCCATCGCTGTCCCAGTGGCTGGTTCAGCGTCAGCTGGACCTGGCTGCGCTGGCGGCCCAGCGCAAACCCGTCGCCGCGACGTACCGCATCGCGCACCTGCATCGCATCGAGCAGGCTGTAGAAGCCACGGGTGGAGTAGCGGTACGCCGCCACGGTCAGGTTGGTTCCGGTTTCGCCGATGAGATGGCTGTAACTCAGCCGGACACTGGCGCCCTGCCGCCGCAGGCCCGCCAGCTCGGTGCGCGCATGGGTGACATCGGCCGCGAAGGCGCCCACCGCGGTGGAAAGGCCCAGCCCGTACAGCACCGAGGCATAGCCCTCGCTGGCGTTGCCACCGCCGTACAGCGTCAGGCGGTTGCCCATCCCGCGCTGGTAGGTGGCCTGCAGCAACCAGGGAGCATCATCCAGCTGTTCGTTGCGCACCTTGCCCGCGGTGATCGCATAGCGCGAAATGCCCGCCCGCAACATCTGCGGCACCGAACCGAACGGCACCTTGAACACGCGCCGCCGGCCGTCGGCTTCAAGCACGGTCACCTCGAGGTCGCCACCATAGCCGGTGGGGTAGAGGTCATCGATGACGAAGCTGCCCGGCGACACCGTGACCGAATGGATCAACTGCTGGTTCTGGCGGATCTCCACCCGTGCATTGGTTTCGGCGATGCCACGCACCACCGGTGCGTAGCCACGCAGTGAATCGGGCAGCATGCGGTCGTCGCTGACCAGGCTGATGCCGCTGTAGCCGATCGCATCGAACAGTTCGCCGTTGGTATAGGACTGCCCGATCGTCAGCAGGCCACGCACGCCGGCGATGCCGCGCTGGGCGTAGCTCGCGATGCCCTGCCAACGGCGGCCGTCACCTTCGTTCCAGGTGAGGTTGGCGTCATGCCGGAACTGCCATCCGGCCAGGTTCAGCCCGGCGTTGAGTCCCAGGTAGGCGCTGCGGCTGCGTTGCCCACCCGGGGTCCGGTTGTGGCTGTCCACGCCGTTGAAGCTGTAGCCGATGAAACCGGCATTGATGCCGCGATCCCATCGCGCGGGACTGACGTAGCCGCGCGCTTCGCGCCGCAGCACGGCCTGCGGGATGCTCAGGTCATAGCGCAGGTCGGCGCTGTTGAAGCGGCCGAATGCGTCGGCGATGCGCTGGCGCACCGGCATGCAGGCGTCGTCCAGCGGCACGGCCGCGGCGGTGCCCGCGCCGAGTACCGTGCTGTCCACGCCCAGTTCTTCCAACTGCGCGGGGCGGAAGCAGGCATCTACCTGGCCGCTGGCATCGGCCCTGAACTCCACGTCACGCCGCCCCTGCCACGCCCCGTTCACATAGAGGTCCACGCGATAGATGCCCGCAGCCATCGGGTTGCCGTTGCTGAAGGCGGACAGGTCGATGCGACGCGCCTGCCCGGACAGGAAGTTCGAGTTGAACTGGGCGTTGGCCGGCGGTGCCAACGGGACGGCACCGGCCGCGCTCTGTGCCAGCAAGGCGCGCTCGCCGAGGTTGACCGGCTCGGCCCACGCCCGCGCCGCGGCGGACAGTGCCACCGCCGTGGCCAGCCATCGGCAGGCCCTGCCGCCGATCGCGCGGCGCGTTGGTGCATGGCGGGCTACGCCAGGCATGGATGCGATCACCCTGCTTCCCTTCACGCGGACCTCTCCCGACGCCGTCGGTCTGCGCCCGTGCACGGGACACGCGAGCGGACGGCGATGCATCACCTCAGCGACCCGCATCCAGGCGAACGCTCCGCTCGATGCGACCGCCGTAGTCGTTGATGGTGCGGAACCGCACCTCCTCGGTGGCCGCCGGCACGATGAACTCCAGCTGCTGGTCCGGGGCGATCATCCGGCCCTGCGCCTGGATCACCGTGTCCTGGCCGGCGGCCCATGCATGCGCCTCGGCCAGGGTCACGTGGTACGGCGTGGGGTTGTGCACGCGCAGGCGGTCACCGCCCAGGGTCCACTGCAGCGCCTGTGCTGCATCATTGGCGTGGCCGTTCAGCCCCTGCGGACGGAAGAACAGCTTCAGGCGTGAACGGAACGCGACCTGCAGGTAGTTCTGCCCGGCACCGCCGGCCTCCTCAGGAACGGGCGGGACATCCAGCACGTTGAGCCAGAACACCGTTTCACGATCGGCGGGCAGTGCGCGTCCCGAGTAGATCACCCGCAAGGCCTGGCTGCTGCCCGGCTCCACCCGGCTGATCGGCGGCGTCAGCACGAACGGGGCATCGCTGTCCTCCGGCGTCTGTTCGGCATCGCCCGTATCGATCCATGCCTGCACCAACGACGGTGTGTCGCCGACATTGTTCACCTGCACGGTGACCTCGCGCGCCTGCGCCGGGTAGATCACACGCGTACCGTTGATCACGATGCCGGCCTGTGCGGACGGGCAGAACAGCAGGGACGACACCAGCAGCAGTGATGCCCGACGACGGATCACGTTCATTGCCCAACGACCGGAAGAAAGGGAAGCCACCGGCTGGCCGTACGGCCAACCGGTACCAATGCAGGTGATCGTCAGTTGTAGATGATCGTGTACTTGACGCTGCTGGCAACTTCACCGGCACTGGCTGCCGCCGTGGCGTAGTACTCGGCGTAATAGTTGAGGCTGGCCGAGCCATCGGCGGCGACGGTCACCCACTGCGAGTTGGCCTGCGCACTGCCACTGCCCGCGGCCAGCACCGGCAGGAACTGGTTGTTGGACCCCAGCAACTGGATCTGCACATTGCCTGCCGCGTTGGCCGCAGCCTGGTTGAGCAGGCGCCCCGACGTGAAGTCCACGCTCGCGCCCGGCTCGAAGTAGGTCGCCACGTCGCCGGCGCTGCACTGGCTCAGGCTGATCGTGAAGGGCGTGCGGCCTGCGGTGGAGCCGGCGGCGGGCAGCGAGGACTTGGCCACGGTCGGCAGGGTGACGGTGAAGTCCTTGCCCTGTGGCGTGGTGATGTCGCAGGTCTTGTCGGTGACCAGGCCGTTGAAGGTTATGGTGCCGTCGGCGGCGTTGGCAGCGGACGTCGCGGCGGCCAGCACCGCGATTGCAAACAAGCGGATCGTGTTCATTCTCGAGATTCCATCCCTGACGGGAGACAGTGGAAGGGGGAGGAGGAAGCAAAGGATTTCGCGGGCCTTTGCCCTCGCCTTGCGTCTCACCTGCACGCGAACGCTTCCTGTGCGGTCACGGCGGCGGGAGATTAGCCACGCCCGCCAGCGGGCACCAATCCACGGCACGAATGTCCGTTGTTGACACGGCATCGCGCTTGCCCTCTTTCGTGGAAGCGTTGCCAGTGTCCGGCAGACAGCATGCTGCAATGCCGCGCCGGACGCCTGTTTTCTTACACCGCTGCATCCATGCAAATAGCTGAAATACAGCTGTTTGATGCACATCACCCTTTGCCAGTGACGGGCCGTCCAGATCGCGATGTTGCCCCTTACCGAACAGTTCGCGAAGGAGCCAACTGGTCACTCCCCTGCGGAGGACACGTCATGAAAACACCTCTCCTGCTGTGCGTGGCGCTGGTTTCCATTTCTGCAACGGTGCAGGCCAATACCGGCACGATGCGCTTCAACGGGGTCATCACCGACCCCAGCTGCACGATGCAGCTGTCCGCCACGGCGCAGGAACTGCGCCTGTCCGATTGCCCGGCCTCGGCGGGTGGTGCAGTGATCTCGGTGAAACCGCTAGGTGGCGGCGAAGAGGGGAACGCACGCATGGGCGGTCCCGTCGCAGGCCTTGCCGCACTGTCCGGCGATGATCCGGATACGGATCAGCGGGGCATCTCCGCACGCTATCCCCTGCGCGGCGCGCAACAGGCACGCCTGCAGGGCGATTACGTCGTGGTCATTGATTACCCGTGATGGGCTCGGCGGCACGCCGCCGCATCACCGCTCAGGCCGCGCGTCGCGCCTGTCGCACGCTCCATGCGCCCAGCACCAGCAACCACAGCGCCGCATGCACCGACGCTGCGCCCAGTTGCAACCATGGTCCCGGCAACGGGTACAGCAGCAGCGCCGATACCAGCAACGCGATGCCGGCCACCACAGGCAAGCGCAGGACCCATTGCTGGCCCAGCAAGCGGTACCGATGCAGGAACAGCACGGCGGTGACGAGGATGCCGGCCAGCGCCGCCCAGGCGATGCCGGCCATGCCAGTAACCATGGGCACCAGCAGCAATGCCAGTGCGTTGACCGCGCTGCCAAGCAGCTCGCAGCGCATCGGCAACAGGGTGTCGCCGGCGGCATAGGCATAGCGCGCGAGCAGCGCGTTCCACGCGCCGAACACGATCACGCAGGCGAACCACGCCAGCAGCATCGGCAGCGGCCCCTGCGCCATTCCCGCCGGCAACAGCAGTTGCACCAGCGCGGGCGCGGCGCCGATCAGGCCGGCCGCCGCCGGCACGGTCAATGCGGCGGTGGCCAGCATGCCGACCTGCAGGGCCGCGCGGCGCGCCTGCGGGTCATCGGCCAGCCGGGTCATGCGCGCCAGCACCACCTGGTTCAGGCTCATCAACGCGACCAGCGGCAGGTTGACCAGCTTGCGCGCCAGGTTGACCAGCGTGATCGCCCCTTCGCCGAGGAAGGACGCGCAGATGCGCTCCAGCAGCACCAGTCCCTGGCTGGCGCCGGCGCTGGCCAGCAATGGCGCCAGGCGGCGGTACAGCAGCGCGATGTCCTGCACCTGCCACTGCCAGCGCCAGGGGCGCCAACCGCTGCGCCACAGCAGCGGCAGCATCGAGGCCAACATCAGCACCGCGCCGAGGACGAAGGCCCAGGCCAGGCGGTGTTCGTCGGTGCTGCCACGCTGCAGCAGCAACAGCACCACCGCAGGCAGGTTGTAGAGGAACGAGCCCAGGCCGGCGACCAGGAAGCGCTCCTGCGCCTGGGCCACGGCCGCGGCCAGGGCATGCAGCAGCAGCAACGGCACGCTGGCCGCCAGGATCGTCAGGCTGGCCGAGGCATCGTGCTGCGCGGAAGCGGACAGGCCCGGGCCGATCAGCCGCACCCACAACGGTGCGGCGATCGCCAACAGCACCGCCAGCGCAACGCCCAGCAGCATCAGGCTCGAGACCTGCGCGGACAACCAGCCCACGCGCCGTTCGCCGGCCAGTTGCTGGTACAGCGGCAGCGCCGCCGAGGACAACAACCCGGCGGCCAGCGTCATGCGGATCGCCTCGGGCAGGAACATGCCGACCAGGAACGCATCGGTGCGCGCGCCCGCCCCCCAGGCATCGACCAGCAGCCACTCGCGGCCGAAGCCGAGCGCCAGCCCGGCGATGGTCGCCAGCGTCAGCCAGAGCGTGGCGCGGAACATCGGCTCAGTGCAGCAGGGTCAGCAGGTTCTTGCCGCCCACCTTGTAGTTGAGGTTGTGCGGCCGTTCACCCATCGGCTTGGCACCGCTGCCGCCGATGATCTTGTAGGGCGCGACTTCCTTGGCGACCACGGTGTTGGCGGTGATCACGCAGCCGCGTCCCAGGTGCGCGCCATGCGCCACCAGCGCGCGGCTGGCGATCCACACGTAGTCCTCGATCACGATCGGCGCGGACACCGACCAGAACTCCGGCGCGGTCAGGTCATGCGTGCCGGCGATGATCAGCACGTGCGAGGCGATGGCGACGTGGTCGCCGATGCGCAGCCCGGCGCGTGCGTCGATCTGGCAATGCCAGGCAATGACGCTGTCCTTGCCGATCACCAGGTTGTTCACACCCAGCACCTCGGTGTTGCGCCAGATGGTGGAGCCCTCGCCGATCTTCGCCCCGCCGATGCGCAGCCAGGTCAACCGCACCCAGTGGAACGGCACCTTGTTGATGGCGATGTTGTAGACCTGCTCCCACAGCCGCAGGCAACGGTCCTTCAGCGTGGCCCAGTTCTTGCCGTAACGCGGCACCAGCTGGGTGGGCACCTCGCCCTTGAGCTCGTGGTACAGGCGCCGGCCCAACGGGTCCTGCAGGGTCGGCTCGATGTCCACCGAACAGATCGAGACGCGTACTTCGTCGCCGCTGGGTTCCTCGAACGCGCCCTCGTTGGCCAGCAGCCATTCGTAGGCGGCCAGCAGCGCCGGCGTGTCCACGCCCATGCGCGCGGCATAGTCGCCCAGCCGCGAGCGCAGGTCCGTCGAATGGAAAATACGATGTCTCATGCCTGCTTCCTCGAAGACGATGACGGACGGCCTGGCGCGTCGGCCGGCACGGCAGCGGCGCTCTGCAGCCCCATGCCCATCACCAGCCAGAACAGTGCGACCAGCACCATGGTGAAACTGTAGTAGTGATCGATCAGGCCGGTGACCAGCGCGGCCAGCAGGCCGGTGGTACAGCCCATCCACATGCCGTTGCGTGCATCAATGGCCGTGACCTTGCCCTGCGGACGCACCTGCTTCCACCAGCGCCAGGTCACCACGCCGTACAGCAGCATGCCGAGCAGGCCCAGCTTGTACATGTAGTACAGCCACAGGTTGGAGATGCCGAGCAGGCCGCTGCCCGGGACCGGCGGCTCGGTACGGAAGCCGATGCCCAGCGGATAGCGGGCCACCGCCTCGGGGAAACGTTTGTACTCGTCCACGCGCACTTCGGTACTGGCGTTGTCGGAGGAGAACATGGTGGCCAGGCGGTCCTGCAGCGGCGGGTAGCTCACCGCCAGCGCCACGCCGCCCAGCACCCCGGCCAGCACCATCGCCCGCGCGTAGGGCACGCGCAGCCACGACAGCCACAGCAGCATCACGCCGATGGCCAGGATGGCGCCGCGCGAGCTGCTCAACAGCAGCGCCGCCGTGCCCAACACCGCCACCGCCGCGCCGAGCAGGCGCCGCCAGCCATGCTGGTAAAGGGCATGGAACGCCGCCATCGGCACGAACAGGGCCATCGCGCCGCCGGTCAGATTGGGATGCACCCACGGCGTGCCCAGGCGCGCGTTCTCGGCGCTGAAGATGTCCAGCAGGGCTTCCGGGTGCGCGTACCGCGCCTTCTCCAGGATCGGGATCATGTCCAGCGCGCTGCGCGACTTGATGAACATGCCGAGCGAGAGCAGCAGCATGGCCAGGTTGCCCAGCAGCAGCATCACCATCAGCTGCTCGCGTTGCTTCTGCTGCGACAGCATCAACGGTGCCAGCAGCAGCGGCGACAGGTTGGCCAGCCAGCGCACCCAGTTCACCGGGCCATTGCCATCGGCCACCACCATCACCTGGCCGACCAGGAACGGAAACGCGCTGAAGGCCATCAACAACAGCAGCGAACGCTCCACCCCGCCCCAGTCCGGACGCTCCAGCTTCTGGAAGAACAACTGCAGCATGACCCCGGCCCAGGTCAGGCCCAGCATCGCCTCGGCCACGGTGAAACGGATGCCGACCTGCAACGTGCTGTACGGCATGAACGTGGCCGACAACGCGAACAGGGACAGGCCGACCACCGGCCAGCGCAGTACCACCAGCGCCGCCGGAAAGCCCGCCAGCAGCACGAAGAACTTGGACGGCGGCAGCACCAGCAGCAGGCTGCCGAACAGCACCCCGCACAGCACCGCGACGGTGGTGCCCAGCTTCACCGCAGCACCTCGTCCAGCAACTGCAGCACGCGCTGCTGGTAGTGCGCCGGCGCATAGCGCGCCGCCGCGGCCTGCAGCACGGCAACGCTTTCCTCCGCGCGCCGGCCGGTGGCCGCATCCCGCAATGCTTCGCGCAGCGCGTCGGCATCGCGGGGGTCGAAACGCAACGCCTGGCGCGGGGTGATTTCATCCAGCGCGCTGCCGGTGGCCACCGCCACCGGGGTGCCACAGGCCAGCGCCTCGATCACCGGCAGGCCGAAGCCCTCGGCGGTGGCCGGGTGCCACAACCGTTCGGCGTCGTGATACAGCCGCGACAACGCGGCATCGCTCAGGCCACTGCGCCAGTGCAGGCCCGGCAGGTCGGCCAACCATTCCGGCACGTCGCCCGGATCGCCCACCAGCACCAGGTCCGGCAGCAGCAGGCCGCCGTCACGCAGGGCCTGCCAGTGTTCGAGCAGGAAGGGAATGTTCTTGCGGGGCTCGCGGGTGCCCACCACAAGCCAGTAACGGCGCGGCAGGGTCGGGTCACGCAGGGGGTCCGGCGTGGCCAGTGCAGCCACCGCATTGGGCAACACCGCGAGCTTGCCGGCGCTGCGCGGGAACAGCCGCGCCGCCTGCCCCGCGCTGTACTGCGACGGCGTCCAGATCGCGTCGGCCGCGCGCAGCGCGTGGCCGATCAGCGTCCTGTCCATCGTGCCGTACACCCGCCCATGCAACCAGCTGGCATGCCGCCCGGCCAGGGTCAGCTGGAACAGGTCGTGCAGCAGCTGCACCTGGTGCTTGAGCCCGCGCGGACGCGGCCACGGCAGGCCGCTGTTGGCGGTGGCGATGTACAGGTCGATGCCCTGCCCGGCCAGCGCCTTGGGCAGGAAGCCGATCTCGAACGCCAGCCGCGC
The DNA here is from genome assembly GCF_004348115.1 of Stenotrophomonas sp. ATCM1_4. Lineage (GTDB taxonomy): Bacteria > Pseudomonadota > Gammaproteobacteria > Xanthomonadales > Xanthomonadaceae > Stenotrophomonas > Stenotrophomonas capsici. The sequence goes on from NZ_QPFB01000001.1 coordinate 2,923,504, forward strand.
CTGCGGCCGGTGCAGGCCCGCGGCCGGGACGTCCTGCGCCGGACAGCAGGCGATCGCGCGGTGCGGATGCTGCAGCGGTGCCATGCTGAAACGCACCAGCTCGCCACGACCGCTTGCCAGCAGGGCCTGCTCCAGCGCCAGCACCTGGCGGGCGATGCCCGAGTACGGCGCGGCGGTCACCGGGCGGTAGTCGATGCCTATGCGCATGTCAGCTCCGCGTAGACAGCTTCGAGCTGGTCGGCCGAGCGGCTCCAGTCGTGGTGCTGGCGCACGTAGTCGCGCCCGGCCTCGCCCAGCGCATGTGCCTGGGCAGGATCCTCCAGCAGCTGCCGCAGCGCCGCCACCAGCGCGTCGGCCTGCGCGCCACCGGCGTAATGCACACCCGGCTGCACGGCCAGACCCGACACCGCCTGCGGCGTGGCCACCAGCGGCAGCCCGGCGGCCATCGCCTCCAGCACCTTCAGCTTGGACCCGCCGCCATCGCGCAACGCGGCCAAAAACACGCTGCTCTGTGCCTGCACGCCCTGCAGTCGCGGCACGAAGCCGCGCCACTCGATGCGCGGGTCGGTCCAGCGCCCGGCCCACTGCGTCGGCAATGCGTGCCCGCACAGGCACAGGCGCACGTCCGGCGAATGCTTCCAGAGCGCGGGCATGATCACGTCCAGCATCCACTCCACCGCATCGATGTTGGGCGCGTACTCGAAGTTGCCGATGAACAACACGCGACGTTGCCCTGGATCAGGCACCACGTCGGCGAATGCCGCGGTGTCGGTGCCGTTGACCACCACCGCCACCGGTTGCCGGCTGTACGGTGCGAACACCTTCGCATCCTCGCCGGTCAAGGCGATCACCTTGCGCGCGGCCGACAGCACCTGCCGCTCCCAGCGCTGGTAGCGCCCGCGGTCGAGCCCGGCCAGGGGCCGCAGCACCGCCGGCAGGCGACTGTAGGTCACCTCGGCTAGCGTGGATTCCACGTTGTGCTCGCTGACGATGAAGTCACGCTGGTGGCGGCGCAGCGGCGCGCGGCACGGTTCGTACATGTAGGAGTGTTCCAGCTGCACCACGTCCCACGGCTCGGCCAGCAGGCGGTCCAGTGCCCGCGCGAAGGCCGGTGCATGGCCGTTGACCGAGGCCAGCAACGGCACCGGCGACAACAGCGCCGCCGTCAGGGTGCGAACGGATTTCAGCGGGCGTCGCTCCAGCACCACCAGCCGCTCCAGCAGGGGTTCCAGCTGCTCGCGCGCCTGGCGGTCCAGCGGCGCCTTGCTCTGCACCAGCAATGTGATGCGGTGGCCGCGGGCGGCCAGGCAACGCAGCAGGTGGTACTGGCGCAGCTTGCCACCGCTGGTGGTCGGCCACGGCAGGTACGGCATCACCCAGAGCAGGCGCAGCGGTCGCATCACCACTCCAGGATCGACAGCGTGGTGCCGACCGGCACGGCCAGGCTGCCGGCGTCGGCCTGCAATGCCCGCACGCCACCGCCCAGGACATCGTGCAGCTGTGCATGCTCCACGCCGCGCAGCTGCAGCTGGCCGGGCGCGTCGGCCCAGAAGAACCACAGGCGACGGCCATCCTCGCGTTGCCAGGCGATGCTGACCAACCCCGGCGGCACCGTGGCCAGCGTCGGCGCCGTGCCCGGCGTGATGCGGGGGCCGGTCAGGCGCAGCATGCGCTGCACGGCGGCGTAGACGGGCTTGGGCTGGGCGCGTTCGTCCAGCAGGCCGTAGCGACGGTCACGCGCGCCGGCGCGGCTGTCCAGGTCGCTCAATGCGAACAGGAACACCTTGTCGTAGTCCAGCGCACTCATCAGCGCCAGCCGGCGGGTGACGTAGTCGGCCTGGCCCTGCACGCCGATGATCGGCTGCTCTTCCTTGGGACCGTCGTAGCTCGACCAGCCCCACTCGTCGGCCCAGATGGCGTGTGCGCCGGCCGCACGCAGCGCGGCGTTGCCCTGCTGCGCACGCAGGATGAAGTCCATCGCCTTCGGGTCGTCGCCCTCCGGGTACAGCGAATACGGGTGATAGGCGGTGATCACGTCCAGCGAATACAGGCCGCCTTTGGCCAACTCCTCCACCATCAGGCCACCGCCACGGGTCGGCATCTGGCTGAAGTAACCCATGCCGCCGAGCACGACCTGGCGGCCCGGCGCACCGGTGCGCATCGCGTTGACGGAGGTCAGCAGCAACCGGCCATAGGCCGCCGGGTCCTCGCGCGGACGCCAGAACGCCGGCAGGTTGGGTTCGTTCCAGACCTGCCAGGCGTCGACCTGTGGGTAGCGCTGGGCCAGCAGCACCAGTGCCTTGGCGTACAGCGCCGGATCCTTGGGCGGGTACTGGTCCGGATGCGGGCTGCCGGCCGGGGCCGAGGTCGCATGCGGCGCCGAACCCACCAGGTACACCTCGGCCTTCAGGCCACGGCGCTGGATCTCGGCCATCAACGGATCCAGCACGTCCCAGCGGAACACGCCTTCGCGCGGCTCGATGGTGTCCCAGTGCAGGTCCACGCGTACCCATTGCAGGCCCAACGCCTGCAGCTGGTCCATCTGCTGCCGGTAACGCGCCGGTTCGAACCAGAGGAAATGCGCGTTCACGCCCAGGAAATCGCGCCACTCCACCGCGCGCGGCGGCACCAGCTCCATCGCCGGGCGTTCGCCCTTGGCACAGGCACTGACCCCGCCGAGCAGGGCCGCCAGCGCCACCAGCAGCAGCGCCGCGCGCCGCCACCACCGCTTCGCGGGACGGGCAGTTGCAAGGTTCATCGTCCACTCTCCTGCAACGAGGCGAACAGCGCCGCGAACTGCGCGGCGATACGCGGCCATTGCCGTTGTTGTCCCAGCGCCGCGGCACCGGCGGCCCAGGCCGTGGCCTGTGCCGGCGCATCGACCAGCGCGATGATCCGCCCGGCCAGCGCGGTGGGGTCGCCCTGCGCGAACACCACGCCGTTGCCGTGCGACACCTCCTCGGCGAAGGCACGCGCATCGGAGGCGATCACGCCCCGGCCGCAGGCATTGGCCCAGGACAGGGCACCACTGGTGCCACGCATGCGCCCGAGCAGGGCCAGCTTCTTCGAATCGCGATAGGGCAGCAGCATCACGTGGTGGTCCTGCACGCAGGACACGATCTGCGCGGCGGGCAGGTCCAGCCGCCACTGGATCCAGTCACCGACGCCCAGCCGCTGCGCACGCTCGCGCAGTTCGGCCACATAGTCCCCGCGGCTGCCGAAGGCCAGCTCCGGCGCGCTGCCGCCGGCCATGGTCAGGCGCACCGCGGCCTCCGGCCGTTGCCGGCGCACCAGCGCCAGGGCATCGAGCAGGTCCTCGATGCCCTTGCCCGGGTAGATGAAACCGAAGTACAGCAGCTGCAGCGGCGTCGCCTCCGGCAACGGCTGCGGCGCGAACACGCCATTGCCGTGCGCGATGAAATGCACCTTGTCCGCGGCTAGCTGCATGCGTTCGGCCAGCACCTGTCCGCCGGTGCGGGTCAGCGCGACCATGGCATCGAGCTGGCGCGCCAACGCGCGTTCGCGCGCCAGCATGCGGCGGTCCTGCGACAGCGCCAGCAGCTGCGGCAACGGCCGCGGTGCGGCGGCCAGCCAGCGCCCCAGCCCGTGCGGCGGGCTGGGCGAACGCCAGACCAGGCGTTCCGGGTCATGCACGGTCGCGCTCAGTGGCAGCCGCGGGAAGCGTGCGCGCAATTGCTCCAGCGCCACGAACTCCGGCCCGCGGCCACCGCCCAGTTCGGCGTGCACCCCGTCGATGCCCTGCCAGAAGCCGGCATCGGCGGTGTCCCATTGCCCCTGCCGCTGCGGCGGCACCACCACCTCCACGCCGGCGCCGCGCACGGCCGTCATCCATGCCTGTGCATAGTCGGCGATGCCGTTCTGCAACGGCGGCAACGGCGCGAGCAGGGCAAGCCGCACTCAGTACGCCCCGAGCCAACGGCTGATCGGCTTCCAGTAACGCGGCGGGATCTCGAACACGCGGCGGTTCAGCACCACGCCATCGACATGACCCAGCGCGTCGCGCAGCAACGCGATCGCGTTCTCCACCGCCGGTACCGTGGTGCTGCGGGTCTTCACCACCAGCACGATGCGGTCGCAGCCGCGCAGCTGGATCAGCGCGTTCTCGTCGCTGACCGGCGGTGCCTGCACCAGCACCACCTCGCCGGGGCCGGCCGGCAGCTGGCCATCGCGCACGCTGTAGCCCTGCTGGCGCAGCACGATGGCCAGGCGCGAGGCGATGAAGCTCACGCCTTCGCCACTGCGGCTGGACGTGAGGCCCACCGACAGCCCCTGCGCGGCGATCTGCTCCAGCGGCAGCCGGCAATAGATGCGGTACAGCGCGGCACGCAGCGGCTGCGAGCCGTCCACGTCGTGCAGGATCTCCGGCACCGTCGCCAGCAAGGGCACGCCCAGGGTCTTCTCCAGGCGGCCGCCGTCATGGATGCGCTGGTCCATCAGGTACAGCAGGAACACCACCACCAGCGCCACCGCGAACGCCACCGGGATCGACAGCAGCAGCATCAGCATGCTCTTGGGGAACACGCGCGACGGGGTGAAGCTGGACTGCCCGACCAGCGCCACGTTGCTCAACCGGGCACGGTTGAGGTCGCGGATCACGCGTGCGCGCAGCAGGTAGTCCGAGTACTGGGCAAAGGTCTTCTCCGCCGAGGACAGCTCCAGGCTCAGCCGCGACAGCGACGGCTCGGCCGACATCACTTCCTCGCGCTCGCCCTGCAGCTGCTTGATCTGGCTGTCGATCTCGGCGACGTTGGCATCGATCTTGGCCACGTTGAGGCGCGCGTCCTGCATGTCCTGGCGCAGGCGCGCACCCAGCGCGTTCGGCGCGACGTTGCGCGAGCGCACCACGTTGCCGTCCACGCCGTTGATCTCCGCTTCCAGCGCGGCGATGCTCTCGTCCAGCGCACGCACCGGCGGCGCGCCTTCCTTGAAGTTGCGCAACAGGTCCAGTCGTTGCTGCTTGAGCCCGTTCAACTTCAGCTTCAGGTCCTCGCGCTCCGGATTGAGGCTGATCTCGCGCTCGGTCACCACTTCACCGGCCACCGCCGGCAGCTGCCGGCCGGCCGAGCCAAGGATGCCCACCAGTGCCTCGCGCTCGGCCTGCAGCTCGCGGCGCTGGCGGTACAGCTTCTGCAGCTGGTCGGTGACGTCCTCGATGCGCTGCTCCACGCTGGTGGCGTCGATCACCCGCAACTGCTCGCGCAGCTGGCGCTTGAGCGCGATGATGCTGTCGTTGAGCTCGCGGTTCTGCTCTTCGTAGAAATTGAACAACGCCTCGCCGCCGGCAGCCTTGGCGCGCTCGTCGAAGTAGGCGTCCACCCAGGCACGGGAAATGCCCTGGGCCACGTGCGGGTCGTTCCAGCTGACCCGCATCTCCATCACGTTGGAGCCGGGGTCGTGGCTGACCTGCAGCTTCTTGGCCAGGCGTGCGGCCAGCCGGTCCGCCACCGGCGCCTCGTCCATCAGGCCGATGCCGACCAGCACGTTGCGCAGCATCTCCTTGCACCAGGACAGCGCCTGGCCCATGCGGAACTTGAACAGGGCCCAGCCCCCCTTCGGCGGCACCGAGGACATCGCCAGGTAGGTCTGCGCCACCTTCAGCATCACCGGCGCGCTGGTGGCCATCTTCTCCTCGTCCAGCAGCGGGTCGCGCTGCGGGCTCTGCTGCACGAAGCCGGCGTCCGGGCCCGGTTGCACCGGCAGCTGCACGCTGGCGCTCTCGGTCGGCTTGACCAGCAGGCGGGCATCGGAGACGTAGCGGTTGGGCAGCAGGAACGCGCCCAGGATCACCACGGCCAGGGTCGCCAGCAGGGCGAGCTTGAACTCCCTGCCGAAGATGAAGAGCAGGCGCAGTGCGTCGCGCAGGCTACGGATCTCGATCACGGGACGCTCCCGTCGGGGGTGTTGATCTTGTAGGAAGGTTCGTTGATCTGGTAATTCGCCGACGCGCCGAAACCGCGGAACATCAGCAGCTGGCCGACGTACATGTCCACGCGCTGGATCGCATTGCCGATGCGCGAGCTGGGCACGAACACCAGGTCGCCGCGCTGCAGCCCGATGCTGCGGCTGCCATTGGTGCCGGCGCCCAGCAGCGCCGCATAGTCGAAGAAGTACACCTGCTGCACGCCCTGCTCGTCCTGGCGCACCAGCGCCACGTGGCGGCTGTCGGCGGTGGGCAGCACGCCGCCGGTGGCGGTGATGGCCTGGGCGACATTGACCGTCGAGCCCAGGTCGAACACGCCCGGGTTGCGCACCGCGCCGCCCACGTAGACGCGGCTGCCGGGCGCCTCGGCGATGTTCACGGTCACCTTCGGCTCGCGGTAGATCGCATCCAGCCGCCGAGTGATCTCATCGCCCACGTCCTCCGGAGTGCGGCCACCGGCCTTGACCGTGCCGATGAACGGATAGGCGATCATCCCGTCCGGACGCACCCGGTACAGCGTGGCCTCGTCCTTCTCGGCCGGGGTCTGCGCATCGCGCACGATCCGCAGCACGTCGCCGGTGTAGACCCGCAGCACCGGCGCCGGCAACTGCTCGGGGCTGAAGTTGGTGATCTGGCCCTGCTCGATCACCTTGCCCGAAGGCAGCTTGACGACGTTGGGCATCGCGCACGCCGTGCACAGCATCGCCAACAACGCCATCACCATCACTCTGCTCGTATTCACTGCTGCCTCCAGTAACCGGGGAACATGCTGACCCTGCGCTTGACCGCCAATGGCAGCCTGCGTTCCAGGTGCCCCAATCGATAACCCAACAGTTTCGCGGCACTGCGTAACAGTGCGCCGGGAACCCGCATCCACTGCCGCTCGCGCCGCAGCGCGGCCAGCTCCGACCTGACGAAGCGCCCACCCTCGCCGCCGGCGCGCCCGAAGCGCTCGGCGATCCAGCGCTCGCGCGAATAGAACACGCCGATGTCGAAGTAGCGGCGGAACTCCTCGGCGATGGAGTAGTCGTGCGAATGCCAGGCCTGCGCGTCGGCGACGTAGTTCACCGCATAGCCATCCAGCAGCATGCGCCCGGCCACGTGCGCGTCCTCGCTGCCGATCACGTCCTGCGGAAAGCCGCCCACCGCGACGAGCGCGTCCATGCGGTAGGCGCAGAACGCATCGGAGGTGAAGCAGGTCTTGATGCCCAGCTCGCCGGCATCGGCCAGGCGCTTGATGCGCCCCTGCGCCGGGTAGTTGAACGCCCTTGCATGCCGCGCCAGCACCCCGGCCTCCGGATGCGGCAGCTGGCGCCCGTAGGCCACGCCGATGTCATCGGCGGCATACAGGCCGGCGACCAGCCTGGCCAACGCATCCGGCGGCACCGGGATCGCGTCCTGGGTCATGTAGATCAGCACGTCGGCGTCGACCAGCGTGGACGCCCAGCCGCGCGTACCACCGTGATTGAAGGTGGCCGCGTCGATCTCCACCACGCGTGCGCCGAACGCACGCCAGCGCGCCACGCTCTGGTCGCGCGAGGCGCTGTCGATGACCAGGATCTCGTCCGGCTGCAGGCTCTGTGCCTGCAGCGCCGGCAACATGCGCTCCAGGAACGGCTCGCCGTTGCGCACCGGGATCACCAGCACCACGCGCCGGGCGGCCATCAGTACGCCGCCTTCATCGACAGGACCGCCGGCAGGGTGCGCAGCAGGATGAAGATGTCCAAGCCCAGCGACCAGTTCTCGATATAGGCCAGGTCGTACTCCACGCGCTTCTGGATCTTCTCCAGCGTGTCGGTCTCGCCGCGATAGCCATGCACCTGCGCCAACCCGGTGATGCCGGGCTTGACCTTGTGCCGGGCCACGTAATCGGCCACGGCCTCCTCGAACGGAATGTCGGCCGCCTTGGTCGCGGTGGCATGCGGGCGTGGGCCCACCATCGACATGCTGCCGGCCAGCACGTTGAACAGCTGCGGCAGCTCGTCGATGCTGCTCTTGCGGATGAAGCGTCCGACCCGGGTCACGCGCGGGTCGCCGGCGCGGGTCTGCACCGCGGCGTCCATGTCGCGCTGGTCGTGGTACATCGAGCGGAACTTGTAGACCTCGATCAGCTGCTGGTTGTAGCCGTAGCGGCGCTGCCGGAACAGTACCGGCCCGCGCGAATCCAGCTTGATCAGCGCCGCCACCAGCACCATCAGCGGTGACAGCAACAGCAGCGCCAGCGACGCCAGCACCAGGTCCTCGGCACGCTTGTAGGCCGGCGCCCAGCCCTGCAGCGGCGGCTCGGACACCACCAGCATCGGCACGTCGGAGATCTCGGCCACGCGCGGCAGCGCGTAGTTGAAGGCCTGCATCTCCGGCACCAGGAACACCTCCACCGGCATCTTGCGCAGCAGCGCGACGTAGTGGTGGTTGCGGCTTTCGGCGCTGGCCGGCAGCGCCATCAGCACCTGGTCGACCTCGTTGGCGCGGATCAGCTGCTCCAGCAACGCGAAGTTGCCGATCAGCTGCGGGCGCAGGCTGGAGTCGATGCGGTCCGGCGCGCGGTCATCGATGAAGCCCAGCAGGCCGGAGCTGATGTCCGCGTTCTGCTGCATGTGGCGGGCCAGGCGGCCACCGTTCTCGGTCGCACCGAGGATCACCGAACGGCCCACGAAGTGGCCCTGGCGTATCTGCCGCTGGAAGAAGATCAGCATCACCAGCCGCCCGGCCAGCAACAGCAGCAAGGTGGCTCCGTACCAGAGCACGGCCATCTTGATCGGCAGGTAGGCGATCACCCGGAACAGCGTGTGCAGCAGCAACACCAGTCCGAAGCTGGCCGACCACGCCACCACCGTCGTGCGCAGCATCAGCTGGTTGCTGAACATCTCGCGCCCGTACAGGCCGAAGGCGCCAAACACCAGCACGGTGAGCAGGCCCGCGGCGGCGGCGAGCGCGAGATAGGTGCGGATCGCGCCACCGGCATGCACCTGCATCAACCACAGGATCAGCAGCGCCGGCGCCATCGCCGCACAGAAGTGGAACACGCGCGCCATCAATCGCGACCAACGCGTCACCGCGGGCCGAGTGTTCGCAAACAGTGCTTCTGAAAACGGTAAGCGCATTACGAGGCTTGGCCTTCGTCGACGAATCCGAAAGACGGCCAGCCACCACCTGGCAATCCGGACCTGTCATGACAACCTGCACGACAAACGGCTCAACCACGCGGTAGCCCGCCTTCCCCCATTGGGCAAAACGGATCAGATCCCACTCCTGTGATCGATCAAACCGCATTGCCTGTCCCAATGGCAATACAATAGCGTGACGTCCTTCACGTTTGGAAGTCGGAATTTTCCTTACCGGCCTGCGTTCATTCGCAGGCCAGCTTTGTCCATGTCTTCGTCACAAAGTGACGCCAGGCGCTCACTTGAGCTCGAATACCTGGCGCAGGTAGGCCAGGTAACCCGGGTCATCACACATGCTCTTGCCCGGCGAATCACTGAGCTTGGCGACGGGTTGGCCATTGCAGCGGACCATCTTGATGACGATGTTCAGCGGGGTTGGGCCCAGGTCGTTGGTCAGGTGCGTGCCGACCCCGAATGCCACCTGGCAGCGGCCACGGAAGTAATCGAACAGCTGCATCACCTTTTCGATGTTCAGGCCGTCGCTGAACACCAGGATCTTGCTGGTCGGGTCGGTGCGGTTGGCCTTGAAGTGGGCCAGCATGCGGTCGCCCCACGTGAACGGGTCGCCGGAATCATGGCGCACGCCGTCGAACAGCTTGCAGAAATAGGTGTCGAAGTCGCGCAGGAAGGCCTCCAGCCCAACCACGTCGGACAACGCGATGCCGAGGTCGCCGCGGTACTCGCGCGCCCACGACTCCAGCGCCGCCACCTGCGAATCACGCAGGCGCGGCCCCAGCGCCTGGAACGCCTGCAGGTACTCGTGCGCCATCGTGCCGTGCGGGGTCATGCCGTACAGGCGCGCGAAGTGCACGTTGCTGGTGCCGACGAACTGCGGGCCGAGCGCATCGCGCAACATCGGCAGCATGGTGCCGTGCCATTGCCGCGAATAGCGGCGGCGCGAGCCGTAGTCGGCGATGCGGCAGTTCGCAAAGCCCGGCGTGTCGCGCAGCAGCGCGGTCTTGGCCTGCAGGCGACGCTCGCCTTCGGCGAAGTCGGGCGTGGTGGTGTTGCGGAACCAGACTTCGTTGATGATCGCCAGCAGCGGCACCTCGAACATGATGGTGTGCAGCCATGGGCCGGTGATGTCCAGCTCGATCTCGCCCGGCACCGTGCTCGACGGACGCAGCGTGATGTACTTGCGGTCCAGGTGGAACAGGCCCAGGAAATCGACGAAGTCCGGCTTCACGAAACGCAGCCGGCGCATGTACTCCAGTTCCTCGGCGCTGAAGCGCAGGCTGCACAGGTGATCGATCTCGGCGTTGATCTGGTCGATGTAGCGGGCCAGGTCGATGCCCGGCGTGCGGCACTTGAACCGGTACTGGACGATGGCGCCGGGGTACTGGTGCAGCACCGCCTGCATCATCGTGAACTTGTAGAGGTCGGTGTCGAGCAGGGATTGGATGATCATGCCCACATTATGCGCCGGGGCCGGTGGCAATCCGTGCAGCAGCCCGGACGACCCGTTCAGCCTGGCTTGCAGGCCGGACGTCCGTTCCGGTCCACGTGGCAATCCAACGCGGGCGGGATGCAATCCCGGCATGACCTGCCGGAAGCGCCGGGATTTCGTACCGGCGCCCGGGGCTGCGCGCGTTGCGTTGACCGGGCTCAGCGCAACAGCAGGCGCGGCACCTGCAGGGCCGCATGCGCCCAGATCACGCCCCACACACCCACCCGTACCGGCAGGCTGCGCCGCGGGGCCTCGAACTTGCGGAAGTAGCGCCACAGGCCACGGTGCTTGTGCCACTCCACGAAGAAAGGCCGCGCGCGGCTGGACACGCCGCGCACATGCAATACCTGCAGCGCGTTGGCGATGGCCACGGTCGCGCCCGCCTCTCGGGCGCGACGGCACAGGTCCAGGTCCTCGGCATGCAGCCGGTAGCCCTCGTCCCATCCGCCCAGGCGCTGGAACAGGCTGCGCGGCATCAACAGCAGGGCACCGGACAACGCCGGCACCACCTGCAGCGGCGCCGAGCGATCGGCGTCGATCGACAACCGCGCGCCAGCGCCCGGATGGCGCAGCATCGCGGCGAAATCCGGATCGCGACGGCGCACCGCCGCATCCGCCAGCCCCTGCTCGTCCACCTGTTCCACGCCCAGCAGGCAATCACCCAACGGCAGGCCGAGGTCGCGCAGGCGCGCCAGCGTGTCCGGCTCGACCATCAGGTCCGGGTTGACGAACGCCTGCCACGCCGCGTGGCATTCGGCCGCGCCCTGGTTGCAGGCGGTAGCGAAGCCGGGGTTGTCGGGGTTGGCGATGAAGCGCACGCGCGCATCGGCGAGCGCGTGGCGCTGGGCGATCTCCAGCGAGCCGTCGAACGAGGCGTTGTCGACCACGCGGATCTCGGTGACATCCTGCGCGGCGCGCAGTCGCGCCAGGCATTCGTCCAGGGTACTCGCGCTCTGGTAGCTGACGACGACAACGGCAATCGACTGACTCACAACGGCTCCGCGCCTGGAAGGGAACCGCAGGCATCGAACAGGTCGCGCTGGGCTTGCGGCATTATCGCCTGCTCGACCAGCTGCTGCAGCAGCGCGCGATGGGCCTGCAGCGGGTCATCCATCAGGAAGCCGGCCAGCCGCGCGGTCCATGTCGGCCAGCGATTGGCCAGCACCTCCATGTCGCCATCGCCCGGCTGCCCTTCGCCGGCGCGGCCGACGAAGGCGTTGTCGCACAGCACGTTGCGCCAGCCCAGCCCGCTCATGCGCAGGCTCAGGTCGACCAGCGCGGCGTACCACGAGCCATAGCTGTGGATGTCCAGGCCGCCGGCACGACGACGCGCACTGCCGCGTATCAACACCGCGTGGGTCACCGCCGACGGCAGTTCCGGATGCAGCAACGGCATCGCCGCCAGCGCCAACGCCATGCGTTGCGGGTCGATCGGCAGTGGATTGACCTCGCCGGCGCGCGGCCAGGACACGGTTTCGCCGGCGTTGCTCCAGGGCGTGGCGGTGGCGATGGCCGCATCGCGCGCGAAACACTCGCTGAGCTGCTGCAGCCAGCCACTGCCCGGCACCGCGTTGGGGGCCAGCACCGCCACGTCGGCATCGCCGCAAGCTTGCAGCATCTGGTCCAGATGCGCCGATTCACCGATCGGCCGCGGGCGCCGGGTGTATTCGGCCTGCAGGCGCGTATGCGCCAGCCAGTGCTCGATCACCGCCTGCCCGCGCGGACCGGACTGGCCATCGTCGGCCAGCCATACCGGCGTGCCGGCCGGCGTGGATGCTTCCAGCGCCGCCAGGCAGGCATCCAGGGCCGTGTCATCCACGCCTACCGGCAACAGGATGACGGGCAGGCCCATGCTCAGTGGCCCGCCTTGGGCTTGTTGATCGGGTCCAGGGCGCGGAACTTGCTGCCGTATTCGTCGGTGAGGTTCCGTGCTTCCTGCGGATTGCGCACGATGGTCGGGGTCAGCAGCACGATCACCTCGCTGCGGCGGCTGTTCTGGGTCTTGCGGCCGAACAGGCCACCAATCACCGGCAGCCGGCTCAACCCCGGCAAGCCCGAGGAGCCCTTGGTGGCGCTGTCCTCGATCAAGCCGCCCAACATGACGGTGTCACCGGCATTCACGGCGGCCTCGGTCTTCATGCGACGCGTGTTGATGCGCACGTTGCCGTTTTCATCAGCCTTGCCTTCCGGCGAACTGACCTCCTGCACGATGTCCAGGAACACCATGCCATCGCGGGTCACGCGTGGCCGCACCTTGAGGATGGTGCCGGTTTCCAGGTACTGCACCTGCGCGTACTGGTTGTCGCTGATGCCCGATACCGACACCGAATACACCGGGATCTTGCTGCCCACGTTCAACGTGGCCACCGCGTTGTTGCGCACGAACACCGAGGGCGTCTGCAGCAGGCGTACGTCGGTGACCTGGTCCAGCGCGGTGATCACCGCGGCGGCGTTCTTGCCGAGGAAGGTCCAGCTCAGCCCTCCCGTCCCGTCGGTACTGCCAGGCACCAGCGACCCGGCGATATCGCCCCAGATGCCGCGACCCAGTGCCGACGGCAAACCGGCACCCCCTGACTCCTTGGAGGCATTGACCGCCTGCTCGAAATACCAGTTCACGCCGTAGCTCAACTCGCCGGTCAACGCGACTTCGGCCACCTGCGCCTCGATATGCACCTGCATCGGCATCACGTCGAGCTTCTCGACCACCTCGCGGATCGAGCGCCACGCCTGGGGCGTGCTGCGCACCAGCAGCGTGTTGGTTTCCTCCACCGCCGAGACGCCGACGCGGTCGCCCTCCACTTCCAGCGTCACGCTGCCGTTGCCAGTGCCGCGCGAAGGCAGCGACAGGCTCTCGCCGCTGCCACCACCGCCGTTGCTGCCACTGCCACCGAGGCTGCCGCCATTGCCGCTGTCGGCGAAGCTGCTGCCGTCGCCGCCCGACAGCTTGCTGTCCGGGCCGGAGGACGGATCGTAGGTGCCGCCGCCCATCGACACCGCGCTGCCGCCCGGCGCCAGCGAGGGCCCACCATCGGACGCCCCCCGCGACCCACTGCCCGCGCCGAACACTTCGGCGAGGCGATCGGCCAGGTCCTTGGCCTTGATGTACTTCAGCTCGTAGGAGAACAACCGCGCGGTGCCGCCCGCGCTGTCGATGCGGTCCAGCCATTGCTGGATCTGGTCCAGGTAGCGTGCCTGCGGGGTGATCACCAGCACGGCGTTGGCGTTGTCCAGCGGCATGAAACGGAACATGCCGGCGCTGGGCGTCTTGCTGCCCTCGCCGAACACCTTCTCCAGGTCACTGGCCACCTGCGAGGCGCGGCCGGACTGCAGCGGGAACACGCCCACCGACATGCCCGACAGCCAGTCCACGTCGAAGATCTCGACCGTGCGCAGGTAGTTCTCCAGCTCGGTGCGGGTGCCGCCCAGGGTGATGACGTTGCGCGAGCCGTCGATGCCGACGATGGCATTGGGCCGCGCGTAGGGCTTGAGCACCTTCTCCATCTCGCTGGCGGAGATGTACTGCAGCGGCACCACCCGTACTTCGTAGCCACGCGCGACCGAGGCCGGCGCGGTGCTTGGCGCGACGGTGCCCGCCAACGGCTGGTCGGCCGGCACCACGTTGTAGCGGCCGCCGCTGAACACCAGCCGGGCGTTGTTCCAGCCCAGCACCATCTCCAGCAGGTTCAGCGCCTGCGCCGGCGACACCGGCTTGGGCGTGGCCAGCGTCACCGTGCCCTGCACGCCCGGCGCGATCACGTAGTTCTGGCCCAGCATGTCGCCAAGGATGGCCTTGGTGACGGCCTGCACCGACTCGCCTTCGAAGTTGAACACCGCCGAACCATTGCCGGCCGCCGACAGGGACGGCGCCGGCGCCGAAGCCGCAGCGCGGTTGATCACCGTGCCATTGCCACGGCGGATCACGGCCCGGCTCTGGCCCTCCACTTCCTGCGGCGCGTCGGTGGGGGTCAACCCGCGCGTGGTGGCCGGTTCGCCGGCCTGTGGCGCGGCGATGTCGTTGCCCACCGCCGCGTTGCGCCGGATCTCGGGCACCGGCGTGGTGGCGCAACCGCTCAGGGCGCCGATCAGCAGGGTGATGGGGACTATGCGTGACGTCATGCGCTCACTCTACGGTTTCTGGCCGCCGGGGGCGCCGGCCTGTTGTTGTTGCGCCTGCCTGCGGCGGGCCTGGATGCGATCACGGATCGCCTGGATCTGTTCGGCGGTCGGCGCCGCCGGCTCGGCCGCGGCATTGGCCGGCGGCGGTGGCAGCGGTGGTGGCGGGACCTGCGGCGTGGGTGCGGTACCGGGCGGCGGCACGCCTTCCGGCTTGCCACTGCCACTGAACACCTGCAGCTCCAGGTTCAAGGTGCCCGACGGCCCGCTGACCACCGCCGCGCGTGGCTGCAGCGACAGCAGTTGCCACCCCGACTGCGCCTCGCCGCCCACCCGCAACCGCAGCGACTGGCCCTGTTCGGTGGTCAGCGTCGCCATTTCCATGCCCGGGGTGATCAGCACGCCGGTCAGGCGCACGCTGGCCACCGCCGCCGGCTCGCTGCCATCGCCCAGCACGAACGGGTGCGGGCGCCGGTCGTTGGCGAACAAGGGCCGCGCCATGGCTTCGGCATTGTCGGTGGCCGTGGCACGCGGCGGGTCGGCCACCGGCACGGCTGGCAGTGCCGGCACCTCCAGCGTCGTGGCGGGATCGCCGATGCGGCCGCCCAGCCCGAACAGCGTGGCCGTCCACACCGCCAACGCCCAGCCGCCCAACGCGGCCAGCCACCAGGTCCGCAGGCCCGCCACGTCAGGGCGCATTGGTCACCTCCGGGTTGGCGCCGGCCACCACGCCGGGCGGCAGGTAGCCGCTGAGTTCGAAACTGACATCCAGTCCGACGCTGCCTTCGCTGCCACCGGGAGAGGACAGGATGTCCAACCGGTCCACGCGCAGCTGCGGTGCGCCGGTTTCCAGCGCCTGCAGCACGGTCATCCATTCGGCCATGCCGCAGCGCAGGCGTGCCTGCACCGCCACCCGCACGAAGCGGCCGGTGGTATCGGCCGGCATCGGCGAACGGTCGCTGATCGCGCAGCTGCGGTTGTCGGGGCTGGCCTGGCGCGCGGCTTCCTCCAGCCGCTGCACCAGCCGCGAGGTGGCCAGCTCCACCGAGGTTTCCGGCAGGAAGCCGGGCTCGGTGGCCAACGCCTGCTGTGCCTGCTGCAGCCGCTGCGTCACCTGCGGCGCCTGCCGGATCTGGATGTCGATGCGCTGCCGGCGCTCAAGCAGCGCGTCGATCTGTTCGCCCACCGCCCGCATCGGCTGCGTCCACAACGGATGCACCAGCAGCAGGTAGGCCAGGCCGACCAGGCCGAGCAGCAGGCCCAGCGCCAGCCAACGGTCACGGGGTGCGGGTTGCGGCGCCATCGGCGGCCTCCTTCCGTGGCGCCAGCAGCTCGGCGGTCAGGGTGAAGCGTTCGCGCCGGTCGCCGCCGCCGGCCTGCAGCACGCCGGTCAACGAAGGCGTCTTCCACAGGCTGGAACCCTCCAGCCGGGACACCAGCGAGGAGGAACTGCGGCTCATGCCGATCAGCTGCATGCGACCGGCTTCGATGGACAGCTTTTCCAGCGAGGTATCGTCGTCCAGGCGCTGGCTGAGTTCGTTGATCACTTCGGTGGCGGTGGGCTGGGCGGCCCGTTGCTGGGCGAAGAAGGCCTGGCCATCGACCAGGTCCTGCAGCTGCTGCCGCTGCGTGGCCACGGCGCGTGCACGCACCGAGGCCGCTTCCACCTGCGCGGCGAGCGTGGCCGCGGCCTGGCGACGGTTGTCCAGCAGTTGCCAACCGGCCAGGACCAGCAGCACCGCGCTGCCCAGCACCAGCATGCGGTTGAGCCGGCGCATCGGGTCCTGGCGCTGCCGGCGCAGTGCCGCCGGCAACAGGTTCACGCCCAGCGGCTGGCCCTGGGCATCGGCCACGTCCACGCCATCCAGCTGGCCCTGCCACGCCTCGCGTGGCTGCAGCAGGGTTTCCACCACGGTGCGCGGCGCCACCACCAGCTCGACGTCCAGCTGGCCATCGGCCTGCCGCCCCAGCAATCGCACGTCGAAGTACACCTGCTCGGCGGTGAAGGGGGTCTGCCGGTCGATCTCGAAGCGCAGCACGTCATGCAGGCGGCCGTCGGCGGCGGCCGGCAGGCGCATCGGCTTGCGCAACGCCTTGCCGGCCGGCAGCAGCGCGCAGCGCGGCAGCCGCGCATCGCGCGGCGACAATGCGGCCTCCAGTGCTTCCGGCAACAACGGCGCCTGCAGCGACTGCTGCAACAGCGCTTCGGCGCCCTGCGCCTGCAGCACATGTACCTGCCCGCCCTGCGGCGACAACAGCACCCGCGCACCGGACACCCCCAGCAGCAGGCGCCAGCGCGCCGGCAACCACGACTGCAGCGAGGACACCCACCACGACCAGAAGCCCCCGGCCCCCGGCGCGATGCGCGTCCCCAGCTGTCCCAGTCTTTCCCGCAACGCCGTCATCTCGATACCGCTCCCTGTTCCCACCGCACCATCGTATACGGCATGCCGGCGGCGCCTTCTGGCGCCAGCCGCACCACCGTGCGCAGCACCGCTTCGCGTTCGTCCCCCATCCGCACGCGGCTGTCGACACTATAAATGCCGCTGCCGCCTCCCATCGCACCGCCACCCCCGGGGGTTTCGCGTTCACGCGCGGCGATGACCAGCGCCGCGTCCATGCCCATCGCGGTCAGTACCGGTGCCTGGGCCAAGCGCGCATCCGGCCGCGCCTGGCCGTAGACCGTCACCAACGGGGCCAACTGCTCGTACAGGTCCGCGTCCATGCCGATCAGGCGTTGCAGTTCGCCGATGCTGTCGAAGCGGGCGTTCTTGGCCGGATAGGGATACCCCGCCGCGGCATAGTCGGCGCTTTCCGCGCCGCCGCTGGGCTGGCGCAGGTCGTCGACGTCGCGCCAGTCCAGCACCGCGCCGGCCACCTGCGTGGCGCGCGTGGCTTCCACCCCCAGCGCCCGCAGCAGGCCTTCGAGCAGGGGGCGGTCGGCCTGGTTCAGGTCGACCTTGCCAGCCTCGTCGATGACGCGCAGCTCCACCGTGCGCCCATCGAACTGCCAGCGGTAGCGGCGGCCATCGGCGTGCCAGGCCGGTTGGGTCGGCGTGGCGCGCATGCGCGACAGCGCGTAGTCCACGCCGGCATGGGCGATCTCCTGGCCTGCGCCGAGGTCCGCCGTCACCTTGCCCTGCATGTATTCCACCCGCGCGCTCAACGCGAACGCGCCGATGGTGGCGGTCAGCAGCGCCACCAGCCACAGCACCAGCACCAGCGCCGCGCCGCGTGCCCTCATCGCCAGCCTCCCGGGGTGGCGCCGTACTGCGGCACCGCCACCACCAGCGTCGGCCAGGCCGCACCTTCGGCCGGCACGATGTCGATGGCGACCAGGGCCGGCATCCGTCCCGGCACGTTCCAGCGCTCCTGCCATGGCCCCATCGTCCCGCTCTGCGGGTCGATGCCGCGGTACTGCAGGCGAACCTGCCGGAGCCCGTCGACCAGCAGCTCGCTGCCGCGTGGTGGGTTCTCCGGCAACGGCTGGCCGTTCTGCAGCAGGGTCAGGTCGATGCGCAGCTGCTGCCTGGCGCCGTCGCCGCTGACCTGCAGGTCATGCAGGTACGGACCGCCACGGCCCAGGTAGCCCGGCACGTCGGCGACGAAGCGCATCTGCTGTGGCTGGCCATCGAACATCACCGCCACGGCACTGAGCGAGCCAGGTTCAGCCGGCAACGGCTGGGTCAGCGTCGCCATCAAGCGCCGGCGCAGGAAACCCTCCACGCCACGCATGCGTTCGTTCTGGCTGGCGATCAGTTCACCGCGCGTGCTGATCGCCAGGGTCGAGCGCACGATGGCGAACGCCAACGCCATGCCAGCCGCCAGCAACGTGGTGGCCAGCAGCACTTCGATCAGGGTGAAGCCACGCGCGGGACGGCCCGGCCTCATTGCGTGCCCTCCATGCCATTGGCGCGAAGCCGCAACGTGCGCCAGCGCAGTTGTTCGGCTGCGGCATCGCCCCAGCGCACCTGCAGGTCCAGCAGCCACAACCGCGATTGCGGTTGGCGCGGCTCGACGAATGGCGTCACCTGCAGGGTCCAGCGGTACCGCCCCTGCTCCCATTCGCCCTGGCGCACGCCCGCGGCCAGCGGTGCATCTATGCCGGCGCCGGCGAGCAGCGACTGCGCGTGCAGCGACGCACGGCCCTGGTGCTCGGCCATGCCGACCTGGCGCGCCGCACCGGAAAGACTGCCCAGCAGCAGGGTGGCGGCCAGCGCCATCAGCGCGAAGGCGACGATCACCTCGATCAACGAGAACCCCCGCTGCCGCTTCATTGCGCTGCCCCCTGCAACAGGCCCGAACGCACCTCGCCGGTGATCCAGCCCACGTCGATGCGCCACACCGCCGAGCGCGCGCTCAACTCGATGCGCCCTCCGGTCGATGCGCCGTCCTCGAAGAACCGCACCACGCCCTCGTCGCCGCGCACCTGGGCCTGGCGCGCGCCGGTGTAACGCACCGACAGCGTGTCGGGCAGTTCACCGTGGCGACCACCGGGGCCGGTCCAGCGGCGCGTGCGCACGTCCAGCGCGAACGCCTGCGGCCGGCCGGTGGCGATGGCGCGGGTACGTGCGTAGCGCAGTTCGGCGGCGACCTCCTTGCCGGCCGAGCGCAGCTTCATGCCTTCCAGCCCGCCGCTCATCGCCATCGCCGCGACCAGCGCGATGGCGGCCACCAGCGCCAGCACCAGCAGCATCTCCAGCAGCGACACGCCGGACATGCGCGCCCGCACGCCTGCGGGCAGGCGGCGCGGCCGGAACGGGGCGGTCAGCGCAGGCATGGCCGCTTACTGGTTGCGGATGTCCGCGTTGTAGCTGTCGCCGCCCGGCTGGCCATCGGCGCCCAGGCTGATCAGGTCGAACGGCTGGCCTTCGCCCGGCGCGCGGTACTGCACCGGGTTGCCCCACGGGTCATTGAACTCGGCCGGCTTGGCATACGGGCCGAGCCAGCCACTGACACCACCGGGCTGGGTGGCCAGGTCGTCGAGCTTGGCCGGCAGGCGGCCGGTATCGAGCTTGAAGTTCTCCACCTTGCCGCTGAGCGTCTGGATCTGGGTCTTGGCCAGGTTGGCCTTGCCGCGGTCGGCGCCGCCGAGCACGCGGCTGCCGACCAGGGTCAGCACCGCGCCGATCAGCACGATGACGATGATGATCTCCAGCAGGCTCATGCCGGCCTGGCGCGCGTGGAAGGACGGTTGTCGGATGGTTCGCTTCATGCAGGTTTCCTTGTCGGCGAGGTCGGGGGTCAGCCAATGGCGTTGGTCAGGTCGTACAGCGGCACCAGTACCGCGATGATCACCACGCCCACCACCGAGGCGAGCAGCAGGGTGATCACCGGCACCAGCGCGGCGAGCATGCGGTCGATGCTGCGGGCGGTTTCCACGTCGAAGGTGTCGGCGGTCCTGAGCAGCATGCTTTCCAGCGTGCCGGACTCCTCGCCCACCTGGATCATCTGCAGCGCCAGCCGCGGGAAGCGGCCGTTGCGCGACAGCGCGCCGGACAAGCCGGCACCGTTCTTCACCGCTTCGGCGGCCTCGGCCACGTCGCCGGCCAGGGCGCGGTTGCCCAGCACGTTGCGGGCGATGCCCAGCCCGGCCAGCAAGGGCACGCCGTTGCGCAGCAGCGTGCCCAGCGTGCGGCTGAGCCGAGCGGTCTCCAGCCGCGCCACCAGCGGCCCGACCACCGGCCGCTTCAGCAGCCAGGCATCGAAGGCCAGGCGGAACGCGGCATCACGGCGCTTGCGCTCCATCCACAGCAGCGCCAGCGCCGGCACCACGATGAACACGATCCAGCCCTGGCGCACCAACAGGCCGATCTCCAGCACCGCGCGGGTGAACCAGGGCAGGGTCACGTCCAGGCTTTCGTACATCTGCGCGAACTGCGGCACCACGTAGCCCAGCAGGAACAGCAGCGCGCCACCGACCACCACCAGCAGGATGGCCGGGTAGATCATCGCGTTGATCACCCTGCCCTTCAGCTCCTGGCTGCGCTCCAGGTAATCGGCCAGGCGCTGCAGGGTTTCATGCAGGCTGCCGCCGGCTTCGCCGGCGCGCACCATGTTCACGTACAGCCGCGAGAACAGCCCATGCTGGCGTTCCAGCGCCTGCGACAGCGGGGCACCGCCACGCACGGTGTCGCGGATGTCGGCGATGACGCGGCGCGAACGCGCGTCCTCCGGCGCTTCCAGCAGGATGCCCAGCGCACGGTCCAAGGGCTGGCCGGCACCCAGCAGCGTGGCCAGCTGCTGGGTGAACTGCACCAGCATGGCGCCGGCGAACGGGCGTTGCCGCCACTGCTTCCAGCTGGCGCCCTCGAACGCCGAACCGGTCGCCAGCTTCGCCTCGACCGGCATGTGGCCCTGCTCCTGCAGGCGCGCGATCACGTCCGCATCGCTGGCCGCCTCCATCTGCCCGTCCAGCAGTTCGCCATGGGCATCCAGTGCCTTGTAGCGGTACAACGGCATCAGGACGACCGCTCCACGTGCAGCAGGAGGTTCATGCGTCCTCCGTCACGCGCAGGACTTCTTCCAGCGTGGTCTGGCCACGCAGGGCCTTGATGATGCCATCCTCGTACATGGTGCGCATGCCGGCGGCACGCGCGATCTGCTCGATCTCGCCCATCCCGGCCTTGCGCATCACCGCGTTGCGCAGCGCATCGTCCATCACCAGGAATTCGACGATGGTGGTGCGGCCCTTGTAGCCGGTGGGCGCAACGGCCGATGGCTGCGGCCGGTACAGGTGGATCTGCCCATGCGGCTGGTAACGGCGCAGGTTGAAGCGTTCGATCTCCTCGGCCGAGGCCGGGTAGCGCTGTGCATGCGTGGGCTCCAGCCGGCGCACCAGGCGCTGGGCGAGGATGCCGTTGATGGTGGAGGTGAGCAGGTAGTCCTCCACGCCCATGTCGAGCAGGCGGGTGATGCCGCCGGCGGCGTTGTTGGTATGCAGCGTGGACAGCACCAGGTGGCCGGTGAGCGCGGACTGGATGGCGATGCGCGCGGTTTCCAGGTCGCGCATTTCGCCGATCATGATGATGTCCGGGTCCTGGCGGACGATGCCGCGCAGCGCGCTGGCGAAGTCCAGCCCGATCTGCGGCTTGGCCTGGATCTGGTTGATGCCTTCGAGCTGGTACTCGACCGGGTCCTCGACGGTGATGATCTTGACCTTGTCGGTGTTGAGCTGGCTCAGCGCGGTGTACAGCGTGGTGGTCTTGCCCGAACCGGTCGGGCCGGTGACCAGCAGGATGCCATGCGGCTGCGCCAGCACGCGGCTGAACTGTGGCATGAATGCATCGTCGAAGCCGAGCCGCTGGAAGTCGAACACCACCGCCTCGCGGTCGAGCAGGCGCATCACCACGCTCTCGCCATGCGCGGTGGGCATGGTGCTCACGCGCAGGTCCAGCTCCTTGCCCTGCACGCGCAGCATGATGCGGCCGTCCTGCGGCAGGCGGCGCTCGGCGATGTTGAGCTTGGCCATGATCTTGATGCGGCTGATCACCGCGGCGGTCAGGTTGACCGGCGGGCTTTCGCCATCGACCAGCACGCCGTCGACGCGGTAGCGCACCTTCAGCCGGTTCTCGAACGGCTCGACGTGGATGTCCGAGGCGCGCAGTTCCACCGCACGCTGGATCAGCAGGTTGACCAGGCGGATCACCGGCGCCTCGGAGGCCAGGTCGCGCAGGTGCTCGATGTCATCCAGCGGCGCGGCCTCGCCATCGGCCGACTCCAGGATGGTGCCCATCGCACTGCGGCCCTGCCCGTGCCAGCGCTCGATCACCTCGTCCACTTCACTGCGCAGGCCGACCACCGGGGCGATGTCGCAGCCGGTGGCAAGTCGCATCGCGTCGATGGCATAGCCGTCCTGCGGGTCGGCCATCCACACGCGCACGCGGCCCTGCTGTTCGCCCAGCGGCAACACCAGGAACTGCTTGAGGAAGCGCAGCGGCACCGGCTCGGCCCCTTCCACCAGCTCGGGCGGGTGCTCGGGGACGTCACGCGCGGCCAGCAGGCGCAGGCCCAGCACCCGCGCGCAGGCCTCGGCATGGTCGCGCTCGGACACCAGCCCCAGCCGCGCCAGCAGCACCAGCAGGTCGCCGCCGGACTCGCGCTGCAACTGCCGCGCACGCTGCAGGTCGGCGTCCTTCAGCCGGCCCTGCGCGAGCAGCTCCTGGACGATGCGTTCGGCAGGCGTGGCCGCAACATTGGCGTCATGGACTACCGCGTTCACGCACTCCTCCTCTGTTGACCGGACTTTAGCAGCTCGCCGCGTCGTTCCATACGCATGAACAGGCGTAATTCCCGCTTCCAGCGTGATTGGCATCCACGTCAGCGCGATTACGCCGGCCCGCCCACCCGGCATGGCCAAAAAAAAAGAACCCCGGCAAGCCGGGGTTCCAAGGACCACAGGAGGAAACGCTTACTGGCGCGCGACCAGGCTCACGCCGCTGAAGCTGCCCGCACCGACCAGCTTGACGTAGTAGGTGCCGGCCTTCGGGGCGGTGAAGCGAATGGTCTCGCTGTTGCCCGGGCGGGTGGAGCTGGCATCGGCCGCGCTGGCCGACGGCTCCTTGTCGAAGCTGGCGTACAGCGAGACGTTGCCGCTGCCACCGTAGCTCATGAAGGTCAGCACCTTGCCGGCCTCGGCCTGGAAGCTGTACAGCACCTCGTTGCCACTGTTGCCGGCCAGGCCGGTCACCGCGACCTTGTTGACCAGCGGCGTGGCCACCGGGCCGCATTCCTCCACGGCCGGGTCGCACGGCGGCGTGGTTGCCTTGAGCAGGGCCGCCTCGATGTTGAGGATGCCGGCGCCGATCGGCGTGGACGCCGGGATGCTCACCGGGAACGGCTTGACCGTGGAGGTCAGCAGGTCACGCATCTGCGTCCAGGTCAGCGGCGTGTCGACCACGCTCTGCACCATCGCCACCGCGGCGGCCACGTGCGGCGACGCCATCGAGGTACCCACCATGCCCAGCGGCGCCCAGTCCGCGGTCGGCCCCTGCGTGCCTTCGTTGATCACCTGGAAGATCCAGCCGTTGTTGTTCTGCTCGGCGTTGCCGCCCGGCGCGGACAGGTCCACGCGCGGCCCGTAGTTGGAGTAGTACGTGCGCCCGCCGTTGAAACCGGTGGCGCCCACCGAGATCACGTTGTTGCACGAGGACATCGTGTAGCTGCCGGCATTGGCGTTGTCGTTGCCCGCGGCCACCACGATGATGCTGCCGAGGCTGATCGCCTCGTCGATGGCGTCCTGGTAGATGGTCGGACAGCTCGACGGCGCACCGCTGCCCAGGCTCATGTTGATGACTTCCGCCGGGTTCGGGTTGGCCGGCAGGCCCGGCACGGTACCGCCGGCCGCCCAGATGATGCCGTCGGAGATGTCGCTGCCGAAGCCGCCGCAGGAACCGAGCACGCGCACCGGCATCACCTTGGCCTTGAACGCCAGGCCGGCCAGGTTGACGCCGTTGTTGGTCTCCTGCGCGACGGTGCCGGCGACATGGCTGCCATGCCAGGAACTGACGTCGGCCGCGTGCGGGTCGTTGGTCGCCCAGCCGGTGCAGTAGTTCTGCTCGACCCAGTCACCGATGTCCCAGCCGCCGGCGACGCGGTCATCGCTGTCGCGGCGCGAGACGCGCTTGTCGCTGATCATGTCGTAGCCGGGAATCACGTTGTTCTGCAGATCCGGGTTGCCCTGCGCGATGCCGGTGTCGATCACCGCCACCACCACGCCCTCGCCCTGCGAGATGTCCCAGGCCTGGGTGGCATTCACGCCGCTCTGGGCGTTGTAGAAGTTCCACTGCGCCGAGGTCTGCGGGTCGTTGGGCGCGAAGTTCGGGCTCACCTGGGTTGCCAGGCGCTGGTACATCCGGTCGATTTCCACCCGCTCCACCGCGGGATTGGCCTTCAGCTCGCGGATGAAGTTGGCCGCTTCCTGGCCGTCCAGCTCACGCGAGGCCTTCACCACCGCCCAGCCCGGGCTGCCCATGCGGCGCAGCAGCGCGGCACTGGCGGCCGGACGTGCGGCCGACTTGGCCGAAGCGGCGGTCGCCCGGCTCAGCCCGGCGCGCGAGGCCGCGGCATTAATGCCCCGGTTGGCCACGCCTGAATCACGCAGCTCGCTGCTGCCGGCACGGTACTTGACGATGAATCGGTATCCGCCTTCACCGGCGGCCGGCCCACTGTTGAGCGGGCGTGTCGGCAGGCTGCCGGTGTTGGCCGCCAATGCGGCCGGCACGCCCATCGAAACCATCAACACGACACCGGCAACTGCCACTCCAAGCTTGGTCTTCTTCATGTTCGATCTCTCGTCTGCTGGAACAGGGATGGAACTCCATTGCTGCATTGCCTTGCCTTCCCGACCCTCGCTCCACCGGCTGCGGGGGCAGCCGGCGGCGGGGCCGCGAACCTTGCTGCAGGCGCCCGCCGGTGAGGGCGGGCGCCGCTGTCACCGACGTGCCTACCAGCCGAAGCCGGCGCCCACGCCCACCGAGCTGTCATCGCTGCTGAAGGCACCGCCCAGGGTGACCGTGGCGCGATCGCTGATCGCACGCTGGTAGCCGATGGACAGGGCCGATTCACCGCTCTGGAAGCCCACGCCCACGCCCACGCGGTTCGGCGTGCGTACGCCGGCCGCGCTGGTGGCCATGTTCAACATCGCCGCGTTCATCGCGCCCTGGCGATCAATGCGGCGGTCGATATGCCGCAGGCGGTTGTCCATGTCGTTGCGCAGGCCGGTGAAGCTGTCGGTGAGGCTGCCGAACTTGGTGTCGGTATAGCTGTTGGCCGAGGCGACGCCCTGGTCCAGCTGTCCCTTGTTGACCGCGTCGGTGGCCTGGGTGCCGGCAGCGACATTGGTGATCTGCCGCTCCTGCCCGGCACTGCCCACCGACACGGTGTTGGCACGGTCGGCCACCGAACCCTGGCCCAACGCCACGGCCCCCTGCGCGGTGACGCTCGCGCCCTGCCCCACCGCGGTCCCGGAGGCGGCACTCACGCTGGCGCTTTCACCCACCGCAACGGCATTGGTGGCCGCCGCGGTGATGTGGGTGTTGGCCCCCACCGCGGTGCTGCCGTCGGCGTCAACGCGGGCGTTGCTGCCCAGCGCGGTGTCGTTCGGGCCATGCGCGTAGCTGCTGTTGCCCACCGCGGTGCCGGCGGTGTTGTTGGCCTTGGCCTGGTCGCCCAGTGCGACGCCGCCGGTACTGGCGGTGGTGTCGACGCTGGCGGTACGGGGACCATTGCCATTGCCATTGCCATTACCGTTGCCGTTGCCGTTGCCATTTCCATGGCCGTTCCCGTTCCCGTTCCCGTTCCCGTTGCCATTCCCTGCCAGGCGGCCGTTGATCGAGGTGACCTGGTTGTCCAGTGCCGTCAACGCCGCACCGACGTTGTTGTAGCTGCTGCCCTGGATCACGTAGGTCGGCGCGACGAACACGCCCTGCATGCCGATGCCGGCACCACCGCCGAGGAAGCTGGCCATGTTGCCCAGCGACTGGAACAGCTGGCCCCCGTTGACCGCCTGCATGCTGCCGGCGGCGATGTTGCCGGCGGCCACATTGTCCAGCGTGGTTCCCTTCACGCCGGCCAGGGTCATCGTGTCGCGGCTGCTGTCATCGTAGGTCACGGCGTTGGCGGTGACGTTCTCCACCGTGCCGATGCGGCCATCGATGTCGTCCACGCGCGTCTCCACCGCACCGACCCGCTGGTTGGTGACGTACAACTGGCCACCGGTCACCGCATCGGTGCTGTTCTGGGCGACGCGGCCGTTGGCGACGTTGACGATGCGGCGCGTGGCCGGGCCGTCGGTACCATTGCCACCGCCCACCGAGACCACGTTTGCCTCGGTCGCACGCGAACCGGCACCCAGCGCAACCGAGTTGGCGCCGGACACCCCGGCACCGGCGCCGATGGCGACGCTGTTGACCCCGTTGCTGGCGAACGCGCCATAGCCGATCGCCACGCCGTTGGTCGCGGTGATCGAAGTCTGCCGGCCCAGCGCGGTGCTGTTGGTGCCACGCGCCGATGCATCCGCGCCGACCGCCGTTGCACCGGTGGCGTTGGCGGTGCTGGCCGTGCCCAACGCCGTGGAACGGTTGGCGCTGGCGTTGGCACCCGAACCGGCGGCCAGTGCGTCCGTGCCGCCCGCGCTCGCCGCCGCACTGCCCGTGGCCTGGAAGTACTTGCTGGTCTGGCCGGCGCTGGTTGCCACCGCATCCAACTGCGACTTGTTCACCGCATCGGTGGCCTCGGTACCGGCGGCCACGTTGGTGATCTGGCGCTCATTGCCGGCACTGCCCACCGACACCGTACCGGCGCGGTCGGCAACCGAGCCGGCACCCAGGGCCACCGAACCGGTGCCACTGGCCTCCGCCCCCATGCCCAGCGCGGTGCTCTGCTGGCCCACCGCCCAGGCATTGGCGCCCACCGCGGTGGCGTCATCGCCGAAGGCCCAGCTGGCGCTGCCGATCGCCACCGCATTGGTCGAACCAATGCCGAACAGGCCGAAGCCGGTCTCGGCACCATCACCGATCGCCAGGCTGCCTTCGCCCAGTGCCGAGGCATTGCGGCCCACGGCCACGTTGCCATCCTCGTAGGCCGCCGCATTGAAGCCCACCGCGGTCGTGCCCGCACCTTCGGCGTAGCTCTGCGAACCGGTCGCGGTGCTGTAGTCACCCAGGGCGTTGGCAACCGCGCCATTGGCGGTGGACTGGTCGCCACGTGCCAACGCGCCCACGCCGCTCGCCGTGGCGGCGAAGCCTTCGGCATTGGCGCTGGCACCCAGCGCGGTGCCGCCGACGCCGGCGCTGGTCGCACCGGTATCCACCGGCACGCCACCGACGTTGATCAGCGCATCGCCGTTCTCGTCCACCGCGTTGCCGCCGACGGCCACCGCACCCGGGCCCATCGCCTGCGCGTTCTGGCCGAACGCGGCGGCGTTCTGGCCGCTGGCCAGGGCGTTCATGCCGACCGCGGTCGCCCCGTCGG
Source organism: Stenotrophomonas sp. ATCM1_4 (assembly GCF_004348115.1). Lineage (GTDB taxonomy): Bacteria > Pseudomonadota > Gammaproteobacteria > Xanthomonadales > Xanthomonadaceae > Stenotrophomonas > Stenotrophomonas capsici. The sequence continues at coordinate 2,951,141 of NZ_QPFB01000001.1, forward strand.
ACAGGGCATTGGCACCACTGCCGTAAGCCGAGGCACCGTTGCCGTAGGCATTGGCCGCCTCGCCGGCGGCCACCGCGTTATCACCCTCGACGTAGGCACCGACATCACTGTCGGCACTGCCGCTGGCCTTGAAGTACTTCGCGGTTATCTGCCCTTCCTCGGCAACGGCGGCCACGTCGTCCAGCTGTGCCTTGTTCACCGCGTCGGTGTCCTCGGTGCCGGCGGCCACGTTGGTGATCTGCCGTTCGCTGCCGACATCGCCCACCGACACCGTGTTGTCGCGGCCCGCCACCGATCCGGCACCCAGCGCCACCGAGTTCTCGGCGCCCGCCTGCGCGCCCGCACCCACGGCGGTGCTGCGCTGGTCGAAGGCCCAGGCATTGGCACCCACCGCGGTAGCGTCATCGCCGAAGGCCCAGCTGCCGCTGCCGATCGCCACTGCGTTGGCCGCACCGATGCCGAACAGGCCGAAGCCGGTCTCGGCACCATCACCGATCGCCAGGCTGCCTTCACCCAGTGCCGAGGCATTGCGGCCCACGGCCACGTTGCCGTCCTCGTAGGCCGCCGCATTGAAGCCCACTGCGGTCGTGCCCGCGCCTTCGGCATAGCTCTGCGAACCGGTCGCGGTGCTGTAGTCGCCCAGGGCGTTGGCAACCGCGCCATTGGCGGTGGACTGGTCGCCACGTGCCAACGCGCCCACGCCGCTTGCCGTGGCGGCGAAGCCTTCGGCATTGGCGCTGGCACCCAGCGCGGTGCCACCGACGCCGGCGCTGGTCGCGCCGGTATCCACCGGCACGCCACCGACGTTGATCAGCGCATCGCCGTTCTCGTCCACCGCGTTGCCACCGACGGCCACCGCACCCGGGCCCATCGCCTGCGCGTTCTGGCCGAACGCGGCGGCGTTCTGGCCGCTGGCCAGGGCGTTCATGCCGACCGCGGTCGCCCCGTCGGACAGGGCATTGGCACCGCTGCCATAGGCCGAGGCGCCGTTGCCGTAGGCATTGGCCGCCTCGCCGGCGGCCACCGCGTTATCACCCTCGACATAGGCACCGACATCACTGTCGGCACTGCCACTGGCCTTGAAGTACTTGCTGGTGGTGTCGGCCACAGCGGCCACTTCGTCCAGCTGCGCCTTGTTCACCGCATCGGTGTCCTCGGTGCCGGCGGCCACGTTGGTGATCTGCCGCTCGTTGCCGACATCGCCCACCGAGACCGTGTTGTCACGCTCGGCCAGCGAATCGGCACCCAGCGCCACGCTGTTTGCTCCCTGCGCGATGGCCGCGTTGCCCAGCGCCGTGCTGTTGGTACCCGGCGACCACGCACCACCGCCCACGGCGGTGGAGTAGTCACCCGAGGCCTCGGCCGGCAGCAGGCCGAACAGCGACCCGCCCACCGCGACGCTGTTGTAGCCGGTCGCCAGCGCGCCCTGGCCGGCGGCCAGGCTGTCTTCGCCACTGGCCACCGCATCGGCGCCAACGGCCACATCGTTGCTGCCGCTGGCCGTACTGCTGTTGCCCAGCGCGGTGCTGTTGAAGCCCGCCGCCTGTGCATAGCCACCCACCGCCGTGGCGTAGCTGGCCGTGGCCTGCGCGGCGAAGCCCTGCGCGCTGGCCGTGGTGCCACTGGCCACGCTCTCCGCGCCCAGTGCGGTCGCCCCGCTGCCTTCGGCGCTGCTGTAGTAGCCCACCGCGGTGGACTCGATGCCATCGGCTTCGGCCAGCACGCCCATCGCCGTGGCGCCATCCCCCGAGGCCGCCGAGGCCGCACCGAAGGCCGCGCTCTGCTCGCCGCTGGCCACGCTTTCCGAACCCACCGCCGTGGCGTACTCGCCGCTGGCGATCACGCTGTCACCGGCGGCGAAGCTGCTGCCACCACTGGCGATGCTGTTGCTGCCCACCGCCGTGGCGTTGTCGCCATCGACGAAGTTGGCGAAGCCGAACGCGCTGCTGTTCTGCCCATCGACCTGGTTGAAGTTGCCCACCGCCGAGCTGTTGGTGCCGTTGGCGGTGTTCACGTAGCCCACCGCACTGGCGTAGTCGCCCGCCGCGCTGTTGTAGCTGCCCACCGCGATGCTCTCCGCACCGCTGGCCACCGAGCCCACGCCCGCCGCCGTGGCACCGTCACCGCTGGCCACCGCGTCATCGCTGCCGTCACCGGCACCGTTGGCCTTGAAGTAGCGGCCCGCCAGCAGCGCGCCTTCGGCCGCTGCATTGAGCTGGTCCACGTTCACCGCGTCGGTGCCTTCGGTACCGGCGGCGACGTTGGTGATCTGCCGGTCGATGGCGGCGTGGGTCACGCCGGCCGCATCGGTCCATTCCTGCGCGGCACCCACCGACACCGTGTTTGCCCGGTCGGCCAGCGAACCGGCGCCCAACACCACGCTGTTCTGCGCGTCCTTGGTGGTCCACGCATTGGAGCCCAGCACGGTTGCGTTCTGCGCCTGCGCGTAGCTGTTGTAACCGACGACAGTGGCGCCGTCCTCGGTCGCCCATGCCTCGGCACCGAGCGCGGTGGTCTGCTTGCCCTCGGTTTCGCTGTAGGCATCCTGCCCGGCCAGTGCATTGGTGCCGACCGCCACGCCCATTTCACCGGTGGCGGCGTTGTTGCCAACTGCCACGCCACCCTGCCCGGCGCGCGTCTGCACGCCGAAGGCGGCACCGGCGATGTCGGCGATGGCGTTCTGGCCCACCGCGGTGGCGACCTCGGCGGCCTGCGCCTGGGTGCCCACGGCGGTACCGAAGAACGTCGCATATGCGCCCGAACCGACCGACACCGCCTGCCAGGCATCGGCGGTCGCGCCGAAGCCGATGGCCGTGGACTCACGCCCGGTGGCCCATGCCGCGTTGCCGATGGCGGTCGCGGCCAGGCCCGAGGCCTGCGCGTCCGCGCCGATGGCCGCGGCGAACAGGCCATTGGCGCTGCTGTCCGCGCCGATGGCCAGCTGCCCGCCCTGCGCGGTGCTGGCATTGGTACCGATGGCGATGTTGTCCTGCGCCGATGCATTGGCGTTCAAGCCCACGGCGATCGCGCCCTCGCCGGTCGCCAGCGCGCTGGTACCCAGCGCGGTCGCGTTGTCGGCCAGTGCATTGGCACCGTTGCCGTAGGCCGAAGCACCATTGCCGATGGCGTTGCTGGCCTCGCCGGCCGCCGTCGCGTTCTGGCCCTCGGCCAGCGCACCGGCATCGCTGTCGTCGCCACCGGTCGCCTTGAAGTACTTGTCGGTGTTGGAGGCGACGGCGGCGACATCGTCGAGCTGCGCCTTGTTCACCGCATCGGTGGCCTCGGTGCCGGCCGCCACGTGGGTGACCTGCCGTTCGGCACCATCGCTGCCGACCGACACGGTGTCGTCGCGATCGGCTACCGAGTTGGCACCCAGCGCGACGCTGTTCACGCCACTGGCCTCGGCCAGGAAGCCCACGGCGGTGGCGTTCTCGGCATTGGCGTAGCTGCCGCCGCCGATCGCGGTGGCGCCGTCACCGGCGGCCGCGGCCAACGTGCCCAGCGTGGTCGCCTGCACCCCTTCGGCGGTCGCCGCGGTGCCCACGGCGGTCGCGCCCAGGTCAGTCGCCTGCGCGCCGTTGCCCAAGGCGGTGGATGCAACGCCACTGGCCTCGGTCGCCTGGGTGATGAAGCCCGGGAAGCCGTACAGCAGGTCGCCGATGTCGGCCACGCCGCCCACCGCGGTGCTGTAGTCGCCGCTGCTCACCGCCGCGAAGCCCACCGCGGTGGCGTAGGTGGCCGTGGATTCACTGCCATAGCCCAGCGCCGTGCTGCGTGCGCCGCTGGCATCGGCAAAGCTGCCGTTGGCGGTGGAATAGGCCCCGCCAGCGCTGCTGCGGTAGCCGGTGGTGGTGGATTGCGCGCCCTCGGCCGTCGCGCCGGCACCATTCGCCGTCGAGAACACCCCGGTCGCCACCGCGCCGGCGCCAAAGGCCGATGCGCCCACGCCGGACGCCGTGGTGGTCTGGTCCAGCACGACGTTGCCGTCGGCATCCTCGAAGTACAGGCGGCCACCGTTGGCGGTGCTGGAATCCCCTTCGGCCACCGCGTTGTAACCGGTGGACGTGGCGTACTGGCCGGTGGCGACCGCGCCGCTGCCGATGGCCGACGCCCCCAGCGCCAGTGCCGAACTGGAAGAACCCAGCGCGGTGGCGTAGTCCCCCTGCGCCATCGCGTTGCTGCCCGATGCAGTCGCCTCCTCGCCTTCGGCGATGGCGCCGTTCTCGCCGGTGGCAACGAAGTACTTGCTGTTGGCGGTGGCTTCGTCCAGCTGCGCCTTGTTCACCGCATCGGTGTCCTCGGTGCCGGCGGCCACGTTGGTGATCTGCCGCTCGTTGCCGACATCGCCCACCGAGACGGTGTTGTCACGCTCGGCCAGCGAGTCGGCACCCAGCGCCACGCTGTTTGCTCCCTGCGCGATGGCCGCGTTGCCCAGCGCCGTGCTGTTGGTACCCGGCGACCACGCACCACCGCCCACGGCGGTGGAGTAGTCACCCGAGGCCTCGGCCGGCAGCAGGCCGAACAGCGACCCGCCCACCGCGACGCTGTTGTAGCCGGTCGCCAGCGCGCCCTGGCCGGCGGCCAGGCTGTCTTCGCCACTGGCCACCGCATCGGCGCCAACGGCCACATCGTTGCTGCCGCTGGCCGTGCTGCTGTTGCCCAGCGCGGTGCTGTTGAAGCCCGCCGCCTGTGCATAGCCACCCACCGCCGTGGCGTAGCTGGCCGTGGCCTGCGCGGCGAAGCCCTGCGCGCTGGCCGTGGTGCCACTGGCCACGCTCTCCGCGCCCAGTGCGGTCGCCCCGCTGCCTTCGGCGCTGCTGTAGTAGCCCACCGCGGTGGACTCGATGCCATCGGCTTCGGCCAGCACGCCCACCGCCGTGGCGCCATCCCCCGAGGCCGCCGAGGCCGCACCGAAGGCCGCGCTCTGCTCGCCGCTGGCCACGCTTTCCGAACCCACCGCCGTGGCGTACTCGCCGCTGGCGATCACGCTGTCACCGGCGGCGAAGCTGCTGCCACCACTGGCGATGCTGTTGCTGCCCACCGCCGTGGCGTTGTCGCCATCGACGAAGTTGGCGAAGCCGAACGCGCTGCTGTTCTGCCCATCGACCTGGTTGAAGTTGCCCACCGCCGAGCTGTTGGTGCCGTTGGCGGTGTTCACGTAGCCCACCGCACTGGCGTAGTCGCCCGCCGCGCTGTTGTAGCTGCCCACCGCGATGCTCTCCGCACCGCTGGCCACCGAGCCCACGCCTGCCGCCGTGGCACCGTCGCCGCTGGCCACCGCGTCATCGCTGCCGTCACCGGCACCGTTGGCCTTGAAGTAGCGCTGCACGTTCTCGCCGGCGGCCGCCACGGCATCCAGCTGCGCCTTGTTCACCGCATCGGTGGCCTCGGTGCCGGCGGCCACGTGGGTGACCTGCCGCTCGCTGCCCGACGTGCCCACCGAAATGCTGTTGGCGCGGTCGGCGACCGAGCCGGCACCCAGTGCCACGCTGCCGTCGGCCGAGGCGACCGTGCCGGCGCCAATGGCCACCGCGTTGCTGCCCGTGGCCTGCGCGTCACCGGACGTCGCGCAATCCACCAGGGTCGCGCTGCCCAGCACCATGCACTGCCCGCTGCCGCCCACTTCGACCGATTGCGCCTGTACGGCGGTAACCGTTCCTGCGCCCAGTCCCAGGGCGATGGCCAGGGACAAGGCCTGCAGCCGATGGCTGCCGGCGCGTCGCTCATCGACGACGACGCCCGACGCGTTGGAAGTGGCCAACTCCGATGCCACGACCAGCTGCCCCAATGCCTTGTTCCACACCTTGCGATAAATCCGATTCATCGTCACAGCTCCTCAAGTGGGGTGGTTTATTCCGCTTGCAGAAACGGCCATCGCTGGACTGAACGCGTCCAACGATCCCCCTGAGGTGTTGTGGATCCTGTCTCCCGGACAACCGGGCACGCGAGGCTCACGCCTGCCGTGGCGGCTCTCGCCCGTACGGATGTGTAACCACGGTTCCGTACGTGTCGAGGCGCTACAGGATGGTTCGAGTGTTAATCGACGATTTATCTAGCGTCAAGTTTCCGGCTGCATAACGATTTTTGAGATGCATCGCACAAATCTCCTTTCCAAAGGAGATGATTTTTGGGAAATTTCTTATGAAACAAACGGATGCGTGTGTTGTCCCCAAGCCATCGCCGCACGCTCTGCAGGCATGACAGGCCCGGCCGGCGGCCAGCCCCGGGCCTTGTCCTACGGGCGTTTCCAGCCAATCTTCCGTCGGGGAACCCAATCCCGATGGCGACACGTGTTCAGGGCGGCTTTTTTTGCGCTGCAGGAATGACCACAGCGCCGGACGCGCGCCAAACCGTCCCGGGCAGCCTGCCACCGCCACCGGATACCCCGACGACACCTGAACCCCCACATCCGGGACCTGCCCGCCACCGGCCTGTCCCCCCCAAAAAAAAACCCGCGGCAGCGGCCACGGGCTTTCCCGGACGGCCCCGACAGGGTCGGGGCCATTTCCCAGCGTTACTCAGCCACACCACACGCGGGCATTGCGGAACATCCGCAGCCACGGCGAGTCCTCGCCCCAACTGCGCGGCGCCCAGCTCAGGTTGACCGTGCGCGGGGTGCGTTCCGGGTGCGGCATCAGGATGGTGACGCGGCCATCGCTGGTGGTCAGGCCGGTGATGCCGTCCGGCGAACCGTTCGGGTTCAGCGGGTACTGCTCGGCCACCCGGCCATCGCCGTCGACGTAACGCAACGCGATGTTGGCGGCGGCCTGGTCCACGGCGTTGTCGAACTCGGCGCGGCCTTCACCATGCGCCACGGCCACCGGCAGGCGCGAGCCGGCCATGCCACGCAGCAGGATCGACGGCGACTCCTGCACTTCCAGCAACGCGGTGCGGGCTTCGAACTGCTCGCTGCGGTTGCGCTGGAACACCGGCCAGTGCTCGGCACCGGGGATGATGGCCTTGAGCTGGCTGATCATCTGGCAGCCGTTGCACACGCCCAGCGCGAAGGTGTCCGGACGCGCGAAGAAGGCGGCGAATGCCTCGCGCAGCGCCGGGCGCTCCAGGATCGAGGTCGCCCAGCCACGGCCGGCACCGAGCACGTCGCCGTAGCTGAAGCCGCCACAGGCAGCCAGGCCACGGAAATCGGACAGCTGCACGCGGCCTTCGATCAGGTCGCTCATGTGCACGTCGTAGGCGTCAAAGCCCACGCGCTCGAAGATGTTGGCCATCTCGATCTGGCCGTTGACGCCCTGCTCGCGCAGGATCGCGACCTTCGGCCGCGCACCGCTGGCGATGAACGGCGCGGCCACGTCCTCGGCCGGATCGAAGCTCAGCTTCGGCTTCAGGCCCGGCGCGTTGAAGTTGCGGGCCAGCGCGCGCTCCTGGTCGGCCGCTTCCGGGTTGTCACGCAGCTTCTGCATGGCGTGGGTCACCGACCACCAGGCGTCGAACAGCTCTTCCCAACGCCATTCCACCAGGCTCTCGCCGCCCAGCTGCACGCGCACCACCGGTGCGGTGCTCGGGCGCGCGATGCGCTGCGCGCATTCGGTCAACGCATGCCGCTCGACCAGGTCGGCGAACGCGGCGCGGTCCTCCTTGGCGATCTGCACCACGGCGCCGAGTTCTTCGTTGAACAGGCTGCGGAACGGGTCATCGCCCCAGGCATCGAGCACGATGTCCAGGCCCAGGCGCGAGGCGAAGGACATCTCGCACAGCGCGGCGAACGCACCACCGTCGCTGCGGTCGTGGTAGGCCAGCAGCAGACCGGCCTCACGTGCATCGCGGATCAGTTCGAAGAACCCACGCAGGCGCTCGGGGTCGTCAAGGTCCGGCACTTCACCGGCAAACGCCGGCAAGGCACTGTGGTCGGCCTGGGTCTGGGCCAGGATCGAACCACCCAGACGCTGCTTGCCCGCACCCAGGCCGATCAGCCACAACTCACTTTCGGCTTCACGGTCGAGCAGCGGGGTCAGCTGCTGGCGCGCATCGACCACCGGCGCGAACGCCGAGATCACCAGCGACACCGGCGACACCGATTTCTCGGCCTTGCCGTCAGCCTGCCACTGCGCCTGCATCGACAGCGAGTCCTTGCCCACCGGGATGCTGATGTCCAGCTGCGGGCACAGCTCCATGCCCACCGCCTTGACCGCGTCGTACAGCAGCGCGTCTTCGCCGTCGTGGCCGCAGGCGGCCATCCAGTTGGCCGACAGCTTGACCGTATCCAGCGACAGCACCGGTGCGGCACACAGGTTGGTGATCGCTTCGCCCACCGCCATGCGCGCCGAGGCGGCGGCGTTGAGCAGGGCCAGCGGGGTACGCTCGCCCAGCGACATCGCTTCACCGGCGTAGGTGTCGAAACCGGCCAGGGTGATGGCGACATCGGCCATCGGCAGCTGCCACGGGCCGATCATCTGCTCGCGTGCGGTCAGGCCGCCGACGCTGCGGTCACCGATGGTGACCAGGAAGCTCTTGGAAGCAACGGTCGGATGCGCCAACACGCGCAGGCCGGCTTCATGCAGGTTGATGCCGGCGGTCTTGAGCTGCGGCCAACGCGGTGCAGCCGGATGCGTGGTGTCGCGATGCATCTTCGGCGCCTTGCCGAACAGCACGTCCATCGGCAGATCAATCGGTGCATCGGCCGGAATGTTGCCCGGCGTAGCGCCGTAAGCGACAACCAGGCGTTCCTCGGCGGTGGCGATGCCGACCGCGGCGAACGGACAACGCTCGCGTGCGCAGATGTCGGTGAACTCGGCCAGGCGCCCGGCCGGGATGCCCAGCACGTAGCGTTCCTGCGATTCGTTGCACCACAGTTCCAGCGGCGACAGCGACGGATCGTCGGTGGGCACCTTGCCCATATCGATCACGCCACCCACGCCGGAGTCGTGCAGCAGTTCCGGGATGGCATTGGACAGGCCACCGGCGCCGACGTCATGGAAGAACTTGATCGGGTTGTCGGTGCCCATGGCCACGCAACGGTCGATCACTTCCTGGCAGCGGCGCTCCATTTCCGGGTTGTCGCGCTGCACGCTGGCGAAATCCAGGTCCTCGGCGCTCTCGCCGGAGGCCACCGACGAGGCGGCACCGCCGCCCAGGCCGATCAGCATCGCCGGGCCGCCGAGCACGATGACGATGTCACCGTCCTGCAGGCGCAGCTTGTCCACCTGCACGCGGTCGATCGCGCCCAGGCCACCGGCCAGCATGATCGGCTTGTCATAGGCGCGGGTGATCTCGCCTTCCGGCAGTTCGAAGCTGCGGAAGTAACCCAGCAGGTTCGGACGGCCGAACTCGTTGTTGAACGCGGCGCCGCCGAGCGGGCCGTCGAGCATGATGTCCAGCGCCGGTGCCATGCGCGGGTTCAGCGCGCGCGGCGCTTCCCACGGCTGCGGCAGGGTCGGGATGCGCAGGTGCGAGACCGAGAAACCGGTCAGGCCCGCCTTGGGCTTGCCGCCGCGGCCGGTCGCGCCTTCGTCGCGGATTTCGCCACCGGCACCGGTCGATGCGCCCGGGAACGGGGCGATCGCGGTCGGATGGTTGTGGGTTTCCACCTTGATCTGGAAGGCGCTGGGCACCACCGCTTCGCTGCGGTACTTGCCGCTGGCCGGGTCCGGGCGGTAACGCGCGGCCGGCTCACCCTCGATCACCGCGGCGTTGTCGCTGTACGCGCTCAACGTGTGCTGCGGGGTCTGCTGGTGGGTGTTCTTGATCATCTTGAACAGCGAGCGGTCCTGCGCCTGCCCATCGATGGTCCAGCTGGCGTTGAAGATCTTGTGGCGGCAGTGCTCGGAATTGGCCTGCGCGAACATCATCAGCTCGACGTCGGACGGATCGCGGCCCAGCTCGGTGTAGCGCTGGCGCAGGTACTCGATCTCGTCCTCGGCCAGGGCCAGGCCCAGGCGCTTGTTGGCGCTTTCCAGGTCGGCCAGCGCGATGCGCTCCAGCTGGCCGCGGGCCAGGCTGGTGAACAGTGCCTGCGCCTGCCCGATGTCGGTCAGCAGCGACTGCGTCATCGGGTCGTGCAGCAGCTTGGCCACCGCGGCCTGCTGGGCCGGGTCGGCCGGCCAGCCGCTCAGGTCGATGCGGGTACCGCGCTCCACGCGCTGGATCGCCAGGCCGGCGCCACGCACCAGCTCGGTGGCCTTGCTCGACCACGGCGACAGCGTGCCCAGGCGGGGCACCACGTAGCGCGACACCGCGCCGTCGGCGCGTTCGGCCGCCTGCGGCTGGCCCTGCACGATGCGGCCCAGCGTGGTCAGGTCGACCGCGCCGGCATCGGCAGCTTGGGTGAAATAGACATGCCAGGCACCGGTGATACGCAGGTCGGCGGCGATGGACTGCAGGCGGGATTCAAGACGTTCGCGACGGAACGGCGAAAGGGCAGCTGCGCCCTCGAGGACGATCATGTCCGGGAAACCATGGTTAGGAATCGGGCCCGGCATTGTACCGGAGTCCGCCGCCGCTCCCCTGATTTCCGGTTCAGCGCGGGCAGGCGCTGGCCGGGCGCCAGCGGCAATCGCCCGGTGTGGAGGGAAAGCGGGGTTACGGTTCCCCCCTCGCTATGCTCATTCAGCCGGTGGCGCTGCCCCGGCCCGTCCGCCCGCCTTACCGCTCGCCAACGGAACTACCCCAACCCGGCCCCGGCCAGGCGCTTGATGCGCGGGCCATGCCGAAGGCATGCCCCGCGCCGGCCACCCCCAAAGGAGATTGACCATGACGGATCATCCCAACCACCGCCCGCCCCACCGGCGCCGTCGCACCCGCACCGGCCTCCTCCTGGCCACGGTGATGGGCCTGGCCGCGCTGCCAGCGGCCCAGGCCGCCGATTGCACCGGCGTGAAGCCCTGGATCGCCACCACGATCTACTCGCCCGGGCAGACCCTGCAGAAGGACGGAGTCCTCTACCAGGTCCAGCAACAGATCTGGAACGCCGCGCCGGACCATCCCGCCGGCCGGCGCTACTACCGCTCCCTTGGCCGTTGCGGGAGCGGCGCCGGTAATCCGCCACCGCCTTCCCCGCCGCCGGCCAACCAGGCGCCGCAGGTCCGGCTGACCGCTCCTTCGGCCGGCAGCCGTTTTGCCGCCGGCAGCACGGTCACGCTCCGCGCCGATGCCTCCGATCGCGATGGCAGTATCCGCAAGGTCGAGTTCTTCCATGACGGCAGGTCGCTGGGCGTGGCCCCCCAGGCCCCGTACACCCTGCAATGGCAAGCGGTTCCAGCCGGCACCCATGTGCTCAGCGCCCTGGCCACCGACGACCGCAATGCGAGCACGCGCTCGGCCACGGTCACCCTCATCGTCCCCCCCGCTCCCCACGAGGACAGGGATACCACCGCACCCACCGTCCCCGCCGCAATGTCGGCCCAGGCGTTGGACCCGAACCGCGTCCAGCTGCGCTGGAATCCGTCCAGCGACAATCCCGGTGGCAGCGGGCTGGCCGACTACGACCTGTACCGCGATGACCGCCTGGTCGCCTCGCCCTCCACCCCCTCCTACCTGGACAGCGGCCTGGCACCTGACACCGCCTACCGCTACGCCGTGCGGGCCCGCGACGTGGCCGGGAATGCTTCGGCCCGCAGCACACCGGTGGGCGTGCGCACCCCGTCTGCCGACACCGACGGCGACGGCCCGGGCGCCAGGCGGCTCATCGGCTACTTCACCCAGTGGGGCATCTACGGCCGCAACTACAAGGTCAAACAGATCGACAGCAGCGGCTCGGCGGCCAAGCTGACCCACATCAACTATGCCTTCGGCAACGTGCGCAACAACCGCTGCGAGGTCGGCATCACCCAGGCCGCGAACCCGGGCACCGGCAGCGGTGGCGATGCCTATGCCGACTACACGCGCAGCTTCGGTGCGGCCGAGAGCGTCAGCGGCCGTGGCGATACCTGGAACCAGCCGCTGCGCGGCAACTGGAACCAGCTGCGCCAGCTCAAGGCCAAGCACCCACACCTGAAGGTGCTGATCTCGCTCGGTGGCTGGACCTGGTCACGCGGCTTCTCCAGCGCCGCGCAGCCGGAGAACCGCGCCGCATTCGTGGCCTCGTGCATCGATGCCTACATCAAGGGCAACCTGCCGTTCACCGACAACGCGGGTGGGCCGGGCGTGGCCGCGGGCATCTTCGACGGCATCGACGTGGACTGGGAGTACCCGGCCGACCGGCAGAATTTCACCGCACTGCTGGCCGAGTTCCGCCGCCAGCTCGATGCGGTCCGCCCCGGCATGCTGCTGACCGTGGCGGTGGGTGCCGGCATCGACAAGATCCGCGTGACCGACCCCGGGGAGTACCACCGCTACTTGGATTTCATCAACGTGATGACCTACGACTTCCACGGTGCCTGGGCACCACGTACCAACCACCATTCGGCACTGTTCGATTCGCCGGCCGACCCGTCCAGCGGGGACGAGCGCCTGTACAACAGCAATGACGCGATCGAGGCCTACCTTGCCCGCGGCGTGCCGGCCCACAAGTTGAACCTGGGCGTGGGCTTCTACGGCCGCGGCTGGACCAACGTGGCACCGACCAACAACGGCCTGTACCAGCCTGGCCGCCCGGCGGCTGGCAGATACGAAGCCGGCATCGAGGACTGGAAAGTGCTCAAGGACCTGGGCTGGCCGGCCTACCGCGACCCGGCCGCCAAGGCCGCGTGGATCTACAACAGCACAACCTTCTGGAGCTTCGATACCCCGGAGATGCTCATCGAGAAGATGGCCTACGTGAAGGCCCAGGGCCTGGGCGGCGCGTTCTTCTGGGAGTTCAGCGGTGACGATGCGCAGGGCACGATGGTCAACGCGCTGGACCGCGGCCTGAAGTAAGCGGCGCGCCCGCAAACAAAAAGCCCCTCCATTGGAGGGGCTTCCGGTATCACGTGCAGCCGATCAGCCGGCGAATGGATCAGCGACCGCCGCCGGCGGCGTCGATGCGCTCCAGCGCGGCCTTGAGCTGTGCCGGCGGCAGGTAGCCACCGAGCTGGCTGCCATCGGCGGCGAAGATCGCCGGGGTACCGTTGATGCCCAGCTGCTGGCCGAGGTTGTACTGCATGGCGACCGGGTTGGTGCAGGTCTTCGGGGACACCGGCTGGCCGGACTTGGCCGCAGTCAGCGCGGCCTTGCGGTCGCTGGCGCACCAGACCGAGATCATGTCGGTGTAGTCCTTGCTGCCCAGGCCCATGCGCGGGAACGCCAGGTACTCGACCGCGATGCCGTTGCGGTTGAGCTCGGCGATGTCCTGATGCAGCTTGCGGCAGTAACCACACTCGATGTCGGTGAACACGCTGATGGTGTACTTGGCATTCGGCGGGGCGAACACGATGCGGTCCGCGTGCGGCAGGGTCGCCAGCAACCCGCGGCGGTACTGCAGCAGCCCGGCGCTGGTGGCCATGGCCTTCTTCTGGATGTCATACGGCTGCGACTGCATCAGGTAGCGGCCATCGTCGGTGACGTACAGCACCTGGCCGGACACGATCACCTCACGGAAACCCGGGAACGGCGCGGCACCGATGTAGTCGGGGCTGAAGTTCGGGTCGAGCTGCTTGAGCGCATCGCGCACGGTCTGCTCGACCGGGCCTTCGGCGACCTGTGGCGCAGGGGCGGCGGCGGTCGGCGAGGCCTGCTGCGCACAGGCGGTAAGGCTGATCGCGCCCAGCAGCGCGGCAATGGCAATTCGGTACATCGGCAACCCGTGGGAAGAAATATCCGACCGATTCTCGCATACGCCCCTGCAACGCGCCGTGCGGGCAGCCGGCAACCTGCCACGGGACATCTGGACAAATATTCACCAGCCACCGGAAACGCCGGCGGGGCAAGGGGTACCGGCATTTATCCACAGCTTGTGCGGCCACTGCCGCACACCCGTTGTGGAAAACCCCTCAACCGCGCGGGTGATGCCTGCGGTGCAGCTTCTGCAGGTGCTCGCGCGCCACCAGCGTGTAGATCTGGGTGGTGGACAGCGAGCTGTGGCCCAGCAGCATCTGCAGCGCGCGCAGGTCCGCACCGTGGTTGAGCAGGTGGGTGGCGAAGCTGTGGCGCAGGCCGTGCGGGCTGATCTTGCCCGGGTCGATGCCCGCGACCGCTGCACTGGCCTTCACCAAGGCCCAGAACTGCTGCCGGCTCAAGGGCTTGCGCTCGTTGCCGACGAACAACGGCACCTGCCCGTCCGGCGTGGCCTGCACCGCCTTGCCGCCGGTCAACTGCGGGCGCGCCTGCGCCAGGTAGCGCTCCAGCCAGTGCTGGGACTCCTCGCCCAATGGCACCAGCCGCTCCTTGCTGCCCTTGCCGGTCACCCGCAGCACGCCCTGGCGCAGGTTGACCGCATTGGCCGGCAGGTTGACCAGTTCGCTCACGCGCAGGCCGGCGGCGTACATCAGCTCCAGCATCGCGCGGTCGCGCAGGCCTTCGGCGGTCTCCACGTCCGGCGTGGCCAGCAGCGCATCGATCTGGCTTTCGGCCAAGGCCTTGGGCAGCGAGCGCGGCAGCTTGGGCGGCTCCAGCAGGGCGGACGGATCGTCATGCCGCTCACCGCGCTTGAGGCCATATCCGAAGAACGCCCGCAACGCCGACAGCAGCCGTGCATTGCTGCGGGCCGTCCAGCCATGCCGGGTACGCCAGGCCAGGTAATCGAACAGGCCCGCGCGATCGATGCCAGCCAGGCCATCGCCGGCGCCGTCACGCCACCGCGCCAGCCCTTCCAGATCACGGCGGTAGCTGTCCAGCGATGCCCGGGCCAGGCCCTGCTCGGCCCAGATCGCATCCAGGAAACGCTGGATCAGGCGGGCATCGGCATCGCGCAGCGGCGGCAGCTGCTGCACCATCTGGCGGCGTTCGGCGGGCGTCAATGCGGCGGACATCGGCACAAGCATAGGGGCTGGCCGTGCCGCTGCCCATGCATCGTCGCCGTCCCAGCCCGTATGCTCGGCACATGACGATCGCCGCCGACGCTCCTCCCGCCCGCCCTTCCGCCCTGCTGCCACGTCGGCTGGCGGCACTGTTCTACGACTTCTGGCCGGCATTGGCGTTGTGGATGCTGGTCTCGGCGGTATTCACCGTCGGCTACACCCTGGCCGGCCATGCCGCACGCGAGAACATCCATCCCTTCAGCGGCCTGCAATGGCTGCTGTGGCTGTGCTGCTGGATCGTGGCTGGCATCTACGCCACCGCCAGCTGGAAACGCGGTGGGCAGACCCTGGGCATGCGCCCGTGGCACCTGCACCTGCGCGCGATCGATGGCGGCCCGATCGGCACCGGCGCGCTGTGGGTGCGTTACGCGGTCGGCACGTTGTCGCTGCTGTGTGGCGGCCTTGGGTTCTGGTGGGCGCTGGTGGATCGCCAGCGCCTGACCTGGCATGACCGTGCCAGCGGCACGCGCCTGGTGAAGCTGCCGAAGCCGTGATCGCCCGACGCGGATACGTGCCGGGAGTCGCTGCGCGGACTCCCCGCCTGCCGGCAGGCGAGCACGCTCACGCAGGTTGGGAAGCCATCCCGGCCTTGGATCAATGGCCGCGTCACGGGTACAGGCTTGGCGGCCAAGGCCGTTCCTAGCCGACCCGTCGTCGTGACAGCCAGCCGGAGATGGCCAGCATCATGATCGGCGGCAGCGCATAGGCGATGCGGTAATCGATCTTCAACGCGCCGGCCATACGGCCGAAGAACATCTGCAGCAGCAGGAAGCCCAGCGCGAACAGCATGCCCAGGAACAGGCGCTTGCCCATGCCGCCACTGCGCAGCGAACCGAACGCGAACGGCACCGCGGCCAGGCACAGCGCCAGCACGTTCAACGGGTAGAACCAGCGGCTCCAGTACGTGTCCTCGTAGTCCCGCGCGTCCAGCCCGTTGCGCTTGCGGTAGTCGATGCTGGTCTTGAGCTCGCCCGCGCTGAGGTTACGCGGGCGCGCCAGGCCCGACGCCAGCGCCGCGGCGTCCAGGTTCGACTCCCAGACTTCGCTCTCGGCGGTTTCGCGGGTCACCGAACGGTCGCCGAACACGTCGCGGCGGACCTTGCCCAGTACCCAGCCATTCTGGTCATGGGTGGCGGTCACCGCATAGGTCAGCGTTGCCAGCCGGCCGGCATCGTCGAGGGTGTACAGCCGGACCTCGTTCAGCACCAGGCGGCTGCGCCCCTCGTCGTCGAGCAGTTCCTCGCCATTCTGTGCGTTGAGGAAGGTGTCGCCCTCGCGCGCCCACAACCCGTAATAGCGGGCCATGGTCATGTCGGTGTTGTACTTGGCGCTGGTCTTGAGCGCATCGGCACGGTTCTGCGACCACGGTGCCAGCGTCTCGCCGTTGACCACCATCAGCACGGTCAGCAGCGACAAGGCGATCGCCACCGACCCGGCGATCCGCCGCCGCGACACGCCCACCGCGCGCAGCGCGGTCAGCTCGGAGGTCGCTGCCAGCTGGCCCAGGCCCATCAGCGCACCGATCACCGCGGCCATCGGGAACAGCGTGTAGGCACGGCGCGGGACGGTGTAGGCGGTCCAGGCCAGCGCATGGCCGAAGGTATAGCTGCCCACGCCGATGTTCTTGGCCTCGCCGGACAGCGCCAGGATGGCGTCCAGCCCCAACAGCACCAGCCAGACCAGCAGCACGGTCGCCAGCACGTTGCGGCCGACGTAGATGTCATGGATGCGCGGGGTCAGCCTCATGCCGTTGCTCCTGCGCGCGGGCGACCCAGCCGGCCATCACGGAAATACAGCCAGAGCGCCAGCGCCAGCAGCGGCACGGTCAGCCACCACATGCCCAGCCCGGCCGGGATGTCGCCCTTGGCCAGCCACTGCCGGCCGAGGATGCTCAGCTGCACGCCCACCATGTAGGCCAGGAACGCCATCATGATCCGGCCATAGCGCTGCTGGCGCGGCGCGCTGCGCGCCAGTGGCAGGGTCAGCAGGGCGAAGGCCAGCGCCAGCAGCGGCGGGGTGATGCGCCAGTGCAGCTGGGCCTTGGCCTCCGGCCGCGGGTCCGCGAGCAGTTGCCCGGTGGTCATCATTTCCGGGTCGTCCTTGTCGCGCGTCTCGTCGCGGTCGGGCAAGGCGATCTCGTTGCTGGCGTAGCGCATCAGGCGATAGTCCAGTGCCCCGTTCTCCGGGCCCTCGACCCGGTAGCCGTCCTCCAGGCGCAGGAACCGCTGGCGCTCGCCCTCGAAGAACATCGAGCCCTGCTTGGCCGACACCACGTCGATCCGGCCATCGCGGGTGCGCTGCATGAAGACCTTGCCCATCCGGGTGCCGTCCTCGTTGAGCGAGGACAGGTAGATGATGCCGCCGCCGGACACCTGGGTGAACTTGCCCGGCTCCAGCCCGGCCACCACGACGCTGCGGCTGGCGTCCTCGATCATCTGCTCGGAGGTGCGGTCGGCCCAGGGGCCCAGCCACACCGAGCACAGCGCCACCAGTGCCACGACCGGCGCCACCAGCAGCAGGATCGGCTTGAGCAGGCGCCGCGGGCCGACGCCCACGCCGGTCAGCACCGCCATTTCCGAGTCGCGGTAGAGCCGGGCGATGGCCAGCGCCAGGCCCAGCATCAGGGCCAGCGGCACGATGATCGGCAGGTAGACCACGAACTGCAGGCCCAGCTGGGACAGCAGCAGCCCGGCGGGCATGCGCCCGTCGGCGATGCGGCCGAGGATGTCGACCAGCACGCCGCCGACACTCACCACCAGCAGGACGATCAAAGTGGCCAGAAAGCTCTGGAGGAAGTCGCTCAGCAGGTAGCGGTCAAGCTTCGCCATAGGGTCGGTGGTTTAAACTCTCGGTTTCGTCCGCGGCACGCCGGTCCATGGGACCGTACGTAAACAGCCTGCGATTGTACGGATTTGGCAACGGAATCTGATCAATGTCTCTGGAATTCACCCTGAACCACGCCGCCCCGGCCTCCGCCGGCTTCGATTGCATCATCGTCGGCGCCTTCGCCGACAAGTCGCTGAGCCCGGCCGCCCAGGCCCTGGACGCCGCCAGCGGCGGCCGTCTCACGGCCCTGGTCGAGCGTGGCGATGTCGGCGGCAAGACCGGCAATACCACCGTGCTGCACGACCTGCCCGGCGTCACCGCGCCGCGCGTGCTGGTGGTCGGGCTGGGCGAACCAGCCAAGTTCGGTGTGCCCCAGTACATCAAGGCGGTCGGCGACGCCGGCCGCGCCCTGAAGAGCGGCGTCACCCGCAGCGCCCTGTTCACCCTGTCCGAACTGGCCGTAAGCGGCCGTGATGCCGCCTGGAACATCCGCCAGGCCGTGATCGCCGCCAACCACGCCAGCTACCGCTACACCGCCACCCTGGGCAAGAAGAAGCCCGACGCCCCGGGCCTGGAGACGCTGGCCATCCTCGGACAGGACGACACCGCGCTGCTGCAGGGCCAGGCCATCGCCGCCGGCGTGGAGTACGCCCGCGAGCTGGGCAACCTGCCGCCGAACCTGTGCACCCCGGCCTACCTGGCCGAATCCTCGGTCGCCTTCGCCGCCGGGCACGACGGCGCCGAAGCCGAGATCCTGGACGAGCAGCAGATGGAAGCGCTGGGCATGGGCTCGCTGCTGGCCGTGGCCCGCGGCTCGGCCAACCGCCCCAGGCTGGTGGTGCTGAAGTGGAACAACGGCGGTGACGCCAAGCCCTACGTGCTGGTCGGCAAGGGCATCACCTTCGATACCGGCGGCGTCAACCTGAAGACCCAGGGCGGCATCGAGGAGATGAAGTACGACATGTGCGGCGGCGCCAACGTCATCGGCACCTTCGTGGCCACGGTCAAGGCCAGGCTGCCGCTGAACCTGGTGGTGGTGGTGCCGGCGGTGGAGAACGCCATCGACGGCAATGCCTACCGCCCGTCCGACGTGATCACCTCGATGTCCGGCAAGACCATCGAAGTGGGCAACACCGACGCCGAAGGCCGCCTGATCCTGTGCGACGCCCTGACCTACGCGCAGCGCTTCGAACCGGCCGCGCTGGTCGACGTGGCCACCCTCACCGGTGCCTGCATGGTCGCCCTGGGCCACCAGACCGCCGGCCTGATGAGCAAGCACGACGACCTGGCCAATGAGCTGGTCGCCGCCGGCGAGCACGTGTTCGACCGCGCCTGGCGCCTGCCGCTGTGGGACGAGTACCAGGGCATGCTGGATTCGACCTTCGCCGACGTCTACAACATCGGCGGCCGCTGGGCCGGCGCCATCACCGCCGGCTGCTTCCTGTCGCGCTTCACCGAAGGCCAGCGCTGGGCGCACCTGGACATCGCCGGCGTGGCCAGCGACGAAGGCAAGCGCGGCATGGCCACCGGCCGTCCGGTGGGCCTGCTGACCCAGTGGCTGCTGGACCGGGTGGCCTGAGGCAGGTAACGGGGAGCCGGCAACCGGGCATGCGAATGCCCCGCGCCGGTTCCCCACGCCGCCTTCCGCACCGTCCTTCCCCGTTCCCCTTCCCCGGTTCCCCGCCTTGACCATCCGCGCCGACTTCTACCTGATCGCCAAGCCGCGTTTCCTCGCCGAACCGCTGAAGCTGGTGTGCGAGCTGGCCCGCAAGGCCAACGACGGCGGGCTGTACACGCTCGTACTGGCGCGCGATGCCGCCCAGGCCGAGGAACTGGACGAGCTGCTGTGGTCGTTCGACCCGGATGCCTACATCCCGCACCAGATCGTGGGCGAGGACGTGGACGAGGAGGAAGCCATCGTGCTGATCGCCGTGCCCGGTGCCGATGCGCCGGAACGCCCGCTGGTGATCAACCTGCGCGACGAACCCTGGCTGGGCGCCTGCGAGCGCGTGCTGGAAGTGGTGCCGGCCGACCCGGAAGCCCGCGAACCGCTGCGCGAGCGCTGGCGCCAGTACAAGGCCGCCGGCTACGCGCTCAACAAACACGACATGTAAGGAACGACCATGCGCCTGCTCATCGCCATCCTCCTGCCCTGGCTGGCCTTCTTTACCATCGGTCGTCCCATTTCCGGCATTGTCTGTCTGATCCTGCAGATCACCTTGATCGGCTGGCTGCCCGGCGCCATCTGGGCTGCATACGCGGTCAGCCAGTACCACACCGACCAGAAGATCAAGCGCGCGCTCGGCGCCCGCTGATCCCCTTTTCACGCTTCGACCCGGTTTCCCCGCATGACCCAACTCGCCTCCAGCTACGACCCCAAATCCTTCGAAACCGATCTCTACGACGCGTGGGAGAAGGCCGGCCACTTCAAGCCGTCCGGCAAGGGCGAGCCGTACACCATCGTGCTGCCGCCGCCGAACGTGACCGGCACCCTGCACATGGGCCATGCGTTCCAGCAGACGCTGATGGACGCACTGATCCGCTACCACCGCATGCGCGGCTACGACACGCTGTGGCAGGTGGGTACCGACCACGCCGGCATCGCCACCGAAATGGTGGTCAGCCGCAACCTGGCGCTGGAAGGCAAGGGGGAAACCCGCGACTCGCTGGGCCGTGACGGCTTCATCGACAAGGTGTGGGAGTGGAAGGCGCATTCGGGCAACGTGATCGAGGGCCAGATGCGCCGCCTCGGCACCTCGGCCGACTGGTCGCGCAGCACCTTCACGATGGACCCGGGCCCGAGCGAGGCGGTGATCGAATCGTTCATCCGCTGGCACGAGCAGGGCCTGATCTACCGTGGCCAGCGCCTGGTCAACTGGGACCCGGTGCTGAAGACCGCCATCTCCGACCTGGAGGTGGAAAGCGCCGAGGAAGACGGCTTCCTGTGGTCGATCGCCTATGCGCTGGAAGACGGCGCCAGCTACGAGCATATCGAGGTCGATGCCGACGGCAACGAGACCCTGCGCGAAACCCGCAACTACCTGGTCGTGGCCACCACCCGCCCGGAAACCCTGCTGGGCGACACCGCGGTGATGGTGCACCCGGAGGACAGCCGCTACGCGCACCTGGTCGGCAAGACCGTCACCCTGCCGCTGACCGGCCGCAGCGTGCCGGTGATCGCCGACGACTACGTGGACAAGGCGTTCGGCACCGGCGTGGTCAAGGTCACCCCGGCGCATGACTTCAACGACTACCAGGTGGGCGTGCGCCACGGCCTGCCGATGATCAACCTGTTCACCCCGGTGGCCGCGCTCAACGAGAACGCGCCGGAGCAGTACCGCGGGCTGGACCGCTACGAAGCACGCAAGGTGATCCTGGCCGAGCTGGAGGACCTGGGCATCCTGGTCGAGACCAAGGCGCACAAGCTGCAGGTGCCGCGCGGCGACCGCACCGGCCAGGTGATCGAGCCGTACCTGACCGACCAGTGGTTCGTGAAGATGGAAGGCCTGGCCAAGCGTGGCCTGGAACTGGTCGAGAACGGTTCGATCACGTTCGTGCCGGGCAACTGGATCAACACCTACCGCCACTGGATGGAGAACATCCAGGATTGGTGCATCAGCCGCCAGTTGTGGTGGGGCCACCGCATCCCGGCCTGGTTCGACGAAGCGGGCAACTGCTACGTGGGCCGCAACGAGGCCGAAGCCCGCGCCAGGGCCGGGCTGGCCGATGACGTGGTGCTGACCCAGGACAGCGACGTGCTGGAGACCTGGTTCTCCTCGCAGCTGTGGCCGTTCTCCACGCTGGGCTGGCCGAACGAAGCAGCCATGGCCGAGCGCGGTTTCGACCGCTACCTGCCGTCGAACGTGCTGATCACCGGCTTCGACATCATCTTCTTCTGGGTGGCGCGCATGATCATGGCCACCGACAGCTTCACCGGGCAGATCCCGTTCAAGGACGTCTACATCACCGGCCTGATCCGCGATGGCCAGGGCCAGAAGATGTCCAAGTCCAAGGGCAACGTGCTCGACCCGCTGGACATCATCGACGGCATCACCATCGACGACCTGGTCGCCAAGCGTACGCATGGCCTGATGCAGCCGAAGATGGCCGAGAAGATCGAGAAGGCCACCCGCAAGGAATTCCCGGACGGCATCATCGCCCACGGCGCCGACGCGCTGCGCTTCACCATCGCCGCGCTGGCCACGCACGGCCGCGACATCAAGTTCGACATGAGCCGCGCCGAGGGCTACAAGAACTTCTGCAACAAGCTGTGGAACGCCAGCCGCTTCACCCTGATGAACACCGAGGGGTCCAGCTTCAACGGCGCGCCGCAGCCGCGTACCGATGCCGAGAAGTGGATCCTGTCGCGGCTGGCCAAGGTCTCGGCCGAAGCGCAGCAGAACTTCGCCGACTACCGCTTCGACCTGCTGGCGCAGTGCCTGTACGAGTTCGTCTGGAACGAATTCTGCGACTGGTTCCTGGAGCTGACCAAGCCGGCCCTCAACGGCGACAACGCCGACGATGCAGCCAGCACCCGCCACACCCTGCTGTACGTGCTGGAAGCCGTGCTGCGCCTGCTGCACCCGCTGACCCCGTTCGTCACCGAGCAGCTGTGGCAGCAGGTCGCCCCGCGCCTGGGCATCACCGCCGACACGCTGTCGCTGCGTACCTACCCGACCGCCGCCGAGTTCGCCGGCGACTACGCGCAGGCCGAAGCCGACGTGGAATGGTTCAAGGGCATGGTCAGCGCGCTGCGCCGCGTGCGCAGCGAACTCAACGTGCCGCCGTCCAAGCAGGTGCGCCTGCTACTGCAGGGTGGCCAGGCCGTGGATCAGGCGCGCGTGGAGCGCTTCACCTCGCAGCTGCGCTTCCTGCTCAAGCTGGAAAGCATCCAATGGCTCGCTGCCGACGCGCAGACCCCGCCGGCCGCGGCCGCCATCGTCGGCGAGCTCAAGCTGCTGGTGCCGCTGGAAGGCCTGGTCGACCTGGATGCCGAACGCGCGCGCCTGGACAAGGAAATCGCCCGCGTTTCCTCGGAGAAGGAAAAGAGCGAGACCAAACTGTCCAGGTTCACCGACAAGGTGCCGGCGGCGGTGGTCGAGCAGGAGCGCGTGCGTCTGGCTGACTGGAACAGCCAGCTGGCCGGCCTGCAGGAACAGCGCGCCAAGCTGTAAGCGCCTGCGATACGTTGGACATGAAAACGCCGCCTCCGGGCGGCGTTTTCATTTCACTGCAAGCGCGGCGGCATCACGCCACCGGCACCGCGAGCGCAGCGTGCCACTGCTGCAGCAGCTCGGCGCAATCGCGCACCTGCCAGTGCGCCATGCCCGGCCACGGGTCACCGGGCTGGTTGACCAGCACGCCCGGCACGCCCGCAGCCTGCGCGGTGGCCAGGTCGTAGTAGTGGTCACCGACCATCCGCATCGCTGCCGGTGCCACCGCCCAGCGTTGCGCGAAGTACTGCAGGCCGGCCGGGGACGGCTTGGGCGTGACCTCGTCACGCCCCAGGATATCTTCCGGCGCGAAACAATCGACCACGCCGATCGCCGCCAGGGTCACCTGTGCCAACGCGCGCGCATTGCGGGTCAGGATGCCCAGCCGGCAGCCCTCGGCGTGCAGGGTCCGCACCAGGTCCACCGCGCCCGGCGCGGGCGTGGCGGCAACCGCCAATGCATGCTCGTGCTCCATCAGCCAGGCATGGCCTTCGGCGGCACGCGGCGGCGGCAACGCCGCCAGGTGCTGCAGGATGTCGGCCTCGGCCGGGATATCCAGCGCGCGCCGGATCAGCGCGAAATCATGCACCGGCTCGGTGAGGGTCCCGTCCATGTCGAACACCCAGTGACGCGACTGGGCCAGCGCCTGCGCTGCCATGCCCTGCCCCACGCTCAATCCCAGTTCGGCATCTGGCTGCCATCCAGGCCGCCGACCTCGAAGACCGCCTTGCGGGTGCCGCCGGCCTTCACCGGGAAGTCGATCTCGACCACCTTGGCCTTGCGCAACTGGCGCCACAGGCCACGGTTGTCATTGATGAACATGGCGATGGCTTCATCGGTATCCGGGCGGTTCGCGGCCATGCTGCGCGGCGCGGCACCGTCCACGCTCACCGTGACCTGGCAGCTGCGGTAGCAGGCGCGCGCGAAGTCGCTGGCCTGCAGCACCAGATAGGCGTGCCGCTTCCATTCCGGGTGGTCGCGGAACACCAGCTGCACCGGCTTGGTCCCCGTGCCATCCACGTCGACGCGGTCCTTGCTGTAGATCGCCGCCGAACGCTGGGTGCCCCCCTTCACCGCCACCTGGTTGTAGTTCCACAGGCCCTGCATGCGGCGCAGTTCGCGTGCTGCGTCGGCCTTCTCCCTCACCTCGGCCAAGCCCGGCTCGATGCGTTTGGCCGCCTCCGAATCGGGGAACTGGTCCAGCAGCGCGGCACCGTGGATCTTCGCCTTCTCCCAGTCGGTGCCGGTCACCGCTGCGTCGTACAGCTTTGCAATGCCCTCGGCGTCGGCCTCGCGCTTGGCGCGCTCCTGCGCGGCGGCGGCTTCCTGTTGCTGGCGCTCGGCTTCCGGGTCGCGACAGCCGGCCAGTGCAACGACGCACAGCACGCCAAGGATCAAGGGTTTCATCAGGCAGCTCCAGGGAAACAGGGCGCGGCACCTGGCCGCGCGACGCCGCCCACTTTAAACATCCACGCCAGTGATTGCTCGCCCTGCGCCCTGCCCGCTGCACATGCGTGGGCTCACTCGGCCGGCAGGGGCAGCGCGGCTTCCCCGCGCCACCAGTGCGTGGACGGGGCCGGTGCCCCCAGGTCCAGGCGCTCGCCCATCCGCGGTGCGGTCAGGGCCACGCCCTGCTGCTGCGCCAGCGCGGTGATGCGCTCGAACGGCTCGGTCCACGGATGCAACGCGAGGTCGAAGGTGCCGTTGTGGATGGGCATCAGCACCTTGCCACGCACATCCAGGTGCGCCTGCAGGCTCTGCTCGGGCTGCATGTGCACGTCGGGCCAGTCCGCGTCGTAGGCACCGGTCTCGACCATGGCCAGGTCGAACGGCCCATACCGTTCACCAATGCGGGCGAAGCCATCGAAGTAGCCACTGTCGCCGCTGAAGAACAGGCGCAGCCGGCCGCTGTCGATCACCCACGATGCCCACAGCGTGCGGTTGCCATCGGAGAGCCCGCGCCCGGAGAAGTGCTGCGCCGGGGTGGCGACGATCTTCAGCCCCTCCACCCGCGTCTCCTGCCACCAGTCCAGCTGCGTCACCTGCGAGGCCGGCACGCCCCAGCCGATCAGCCGGTCGCCCACGCCCAGCGGCGTCACGAAATGGCGCACCTTCGGTGCCAGCGCCAACACCGCGGCATGGTCGAGGTGGTCGTAGTGGTCGTGGGAGATGATCACGCCGGTGATCGGCGGCAGCGCCTCGATCGACAACGGCGGCGCGTGGAAGCGCTTGGGGCCCATGAACGACATCGGCGAGGCCCGTTCGGAGAACACCGGGTCGGTCAGCCAGAAGTGGCCGTCCAGCTTGAGCAGCATGGTCGAGTGCCCAAGCCGCCACAGGCTGTCATCAGGCGCGTCCAGCAGCGCCTGGCGGGTCAGCGCCTGCACCGGGATCGGGGCCTGCGGCGTGGCATCGGCCGGCTTGTCGAACAGGAACCGCCACAGCACGCCGAGCGTGCGGGCCGCGCCCAGCGAGGTCTTCTTCGCCGCCGCGTTGTGGAAGCGGCCATCGCCGTATTGCGGCGACTGGTCATAGGAAGCGGCCGGGTGCGCGCCGCAGGTCAACAGGCCAATGGACATGGCAGTCAGTACCGTGATCAGGAGGAGGAAACGGGGCAGGCGACGCTTCATCGGGGCTTGCCATGGAAAGTACACCGGCGAGTCTACTTCCAATTTCCAGAAAGTAAACTGAACGGTGTAAAATCGACGGCATGACCACCAGCAACCGCCCTCCCCGGCTCACCGACCGCAAGCGCGCCGCCATCCTGCAGGCGGCCGTGGCCGAGTTCCGCGCGTTCGGGTTCGCCGGCACCAGCATGGATCGCATCGCCGCGACCGCCGATGTCTCCAAGCGCACGGTCTACAACCACTTCAGCAGCAAGGACGAGTTGTTCGTCGCGATCCTGTTGCAGCTGTGGGAGGCCAGCCGCGCGCTTGAAGGGGTGGCGTACGACCCGGTCCGCCCGCTGCGCGACCAGTTGCTGGCATTCCTGGCGCAGAAGCTGCGCCTGCTGGCCGACCCGGGGTTCATCGACCTCTCGCGCGTGGCCATCGCCGAACTGGTGCACGCGCCGGAACGCGCACGCGTGGTGATGGACAAGCTCGCCGAGAAGGAGGAAGGCATGACCACCTGGATGCGCGCCGCACAGGCCGATGGCCGGCTGCGCGCGGACATCGCGCCCGCCGAGGCGGCCCACCAGTTGCAGGGCATGGTCAAGGCCTTCGCGTTCTGGCCGCAGATCACGCTGGGCCAGCCGCCCCTGGACCCGGCCGCGCAGCAGCGCCTGATGGAAGACTGCGTGGACATGTTCCTGGCGCTGCGTGCGCTCAAGCCCTGAGTGCGGCCCGGGCCGGTATCGGTCACCAGCGGCCACAGTCCTGGCCCGGCTTCACGGCGGCCGACCTGACTACACGTGTCGTTACGTTTGACACTGCGACGGCAGCATCGCCATTCGTACACTCCGCGAACACGCCCGCCGGGCCCTACGCGGACACGCATCGTGCGCACCTGCCTGAAATGGTCTTCGCTGTTGTTGTCCGCATTTCCGCTCGCCGCCCTGGCCAGCGATCAATGGATCCTGGCCACCGATCTATGGGGCAACAGCGCCAGGCAGACGTTGAATCTGGACGTCCAGGGCTCGCGTGTCAGCGGAACGCTGGGCGGCGACCCGATCAAAGGCACGTTGAACGGCGCGCAGCTGAAGTTCACCGCCACCGGCAGCGACGGCCAGGTTTACCACTACGATGGCCAGATCGATGGCAACCGCATGCGGGGCCGCAGCGACGAGCCGGACACCAACAATCGCAATGCCCGTGCAGCGCATGATTTCAGCGCATGGCGGGTGCCGTCACGACCAGGGGATATCCCGCGTCTGCACGACTTCACGCCGAGCGACTACGCCAATACCTTCAGCGCAGAGCGCGCCCCGGCGCTGGTGATCTGGCCCGGTGATTCCGTGCAGACCAGGACCCTGGATTCCGGCGGTGTCGACGAGCACGGCGTCACCCGCGCCTTGTTCGGCAACCCACAGGTCGGGCCGTTCTTCGTCGCCGGTGCCGAGCCTGGCGACACGCTGGCAATCACCATCCGTTCGCTGAAACTCAACCGCGATTACGCCGACAGCCTCGACGGCATCGTCGGCCGCCTGAAGACCCCGCGCATCGCCACCGAAACGGCGACGTTGGGAAAGCCGGTGCGCTGGGAACTGGACCGCGTACGTGGCACGGCTCGCCCACAGGGCGCCAATGGCGCATTGGAACACTTCCAGATCCCGGTCAAACCGATGCTCGGCGGCCTCGCCGTCGCCCCGGGCTTCGGTTACCCCGCGTTCTCCACCGGCGACGCCGGCGATTTCGGCGGCAACATGGATTTCAATGCTGTGGTCGAAGGCAACACCGTCTACCTTCAGGTCCAGCAACCCGGCGCGTTGCTGTATGTCGGCGATGGCCACGCCCTGCAGGGCGATGGCGAGACCAGCCAATGGGCGCTGGAGACATCACTGGACGTGGTACTGAAAGTGGAACTGATCAAGAAACAGTCCATCGCCACGCCACGCGTTGAATCACCGACGCAGATCATGACCCTGGGGCAGGCAGGCTCCAGCGACGATGCGCTGCGGCTGGCGACGTCGGGGATGTTGCAGTGGTTGCGCCAGTCCCATGGACTGGATATGTCGCAGGCCACCCAGGTACTCGGCGTGGCAGTGCAGTACAGCGTGGTCAATCTTGCCGGCCGCAGTGTGGGTGTGGCCGCGAAGATCGACAAGTCGGTGTTGAAAGGCTTGCCGGGGGCCACGCTGAAGACTCCCACCCCAACGCCGTGATCGATGTTGGAGGCGGGCATGCACAGCCCGCAAGCCAACAGCGGCACAAGAACAAACGGCGAGCCGAAGCTCGCCGTTTGCCTTGAAACCTGCCGAGGCCGATTACGGCTTGGGCGCAGCTTGCTGCGTCGATGCAGCTTCCGCCTTGGCGATCATGTCTTCCACCGAGGCGGTGGTGATCGGGTGGTAGCCCGGCTTGGCCTTGGCGAACACGTCCTTGGCGAAGGCCAGGCCTTCCGGGGTCTTCAGCAGCTCGGCGTAGATCGGCAGCACCAGCTTGCGACGGCCCACCTTCTGGATGAACTCACCGGCCGCCGGCAGCGCTTCGTTGTAGCCGCTGCGGATGGCCAGCGGGTACCAGCGCATGGCGATCTCGCCATTGGCGGTGCCGGTGAAATGGTAGGCCTTGTCCAGCTGTGCCAGCTTCTCCACCGGCTGCTTCTCGCCCAGCCCGTCGATGAAGCGCACCCACTCCTGCGTGCCCCACGCACCGGTGACCTGGTTGCTCGGCACGGTGTCGCTGCCCAGGTAGGCGATGCGGGCGGTATCGACCACGGCGAAGTTGCGCGAACGGGCGCGAGTGGCGAAGGCCGGGATGCCCGGCTCCTCCAGCCATGCCTTCAGTTCGGCATCGGTGACCGCCGAGGGATTCTTCGGCAGCAGGTTCTTCTTCATGTACTCGACGAACTGGTCGGTGTTCGCGCTCTGGAAGGCATGGTCGTTGAACCAGCCACGCAGGAACGGATCGAACACCTCGCGGCCGAAGCGCTGTTCCAGGAACTGCAGGAACCAGGCGCCCTTGACGTAGGCAACGTTGCTCAGCGCTTCGTCCGGGTCGCGCTCGTTGAGCGGCGGCAGCGCCAGTGCCTGGTCGGCCGGGCTCATGTCCTTCACTTCGTTGAGCAGGTCGGTCTGGTCGATCTCGCGCTCCATCTCGGCCATTTCCTGGCCGTACAGCGCCTCGGTGATGCGTGCCTGCACGTAGGTGGTGAAGCCTTCGTTGAGCCAGATGTCCTTCCAGCTCGCGTTGGTCACCAGGTTGCCCGACCAGCTGTGCGCCAGTTCGTGGGCCACCAGCGAAACCAGCGACTTGTCGCCGACGATCACGGTCGGGGTGGCGAAAGTCAGGCGCGGGTTCTCCATGCCGCCGAACGGGAACGACGGCGGCAGCACCAGCATGTCGTAGCGGCCCCAGCGGTATTCGCCGTACAGGTTCTCGGCGGCACCGATCATCTTCTCGGTGTCCTCGAACTCCTTGGTCGCCTTGCCAACCATGGTCGGCTCGGCCCACACGCCCGAACGCTCGGAGATCGGCTGGAACACCAGGTCACCGGCGGCGATGGCCAGCAGGTAGGACGGGATCGGCTGCGGCATCTTGAAGGCGTAATCGCCATCACGCGCGGCCTTCGGGTCGTTGTCGGCGCTCATCAGCACCATCACGTCCGGGCGGCTGGTCACGTGCGCGCTGTAGGTGAAGCGCACGCTCGGGGTGTCCTGCAGCGGTACCCACGAACGGGCGTGGATGGCCTGCGACTGGCTGAACATGAAGGGCAGCTTCTTGCCCTCGGTCATCGACGGCTCCAGCCACTGCAGGCCCGAGGCGGTCGGTGCGGTGTGGTAGGTGATGCGCACGCTGGCCGGCTGGTCCGGGGTCTCGATGCTCAGCTTGCTGCCGAACACCTTGTCGGCCGGAGCCAGGGCGAACTGCAGCGGCGAGGCGGCACCGTCGGCGCCGATCGCCTCGACCTTCTCCACGGTCAGCTCGCGGGTGTCCAGCACCAGCTGCTTGGCGGCCTTGTCCTTCCACTCCAGCGTGTAGGTGGCGGTGCCACCGATCTGCTTGGCGTCGAAATCGACCTTCAGGTCCAGCGCCAGGTCCTTGATGACGACCTTGTCCGGCTCGGCATAGGAGCTTTCATCGTGGCTGCGGCTGACGGTATTCACGGCGGCGGCGGGCTTCTGGGCGACGGGGTCGGCGGTGGGGGCGGCAGGTTCCTTGGCACAGCCGGCGACAAGCGCCACGGCCAGGGGCAGCATCAGCAGGGAAGAACGCATCTGAAGAGAACCGGTTCAGGGAACAGCCGTCGATTTTAAACCCGAACCGCCTTGCCGGATGCGGCGGTGCACCGTAGGAACGACCTTGGCCGCTGCTGCCGTGTCCATGCCGGGGATCGCCCCCTCCCTTTGGCGAAGCCAAGGGGAGGGTTGGGGAGGGGTTGGCTTTTCGCGCACAAGTGATGCGCCTGCTTCGCGGCCAAGGCCGCTCCTGCCGCCTTGCGGCCATGAAAAAGGCGGCCCTTGGCCGCCTTTTCCCTGCATCCTGAACCCGCCTCAGAGCTTGTAGCCGGAATGGATCGACACGATGCCGGCACTGAGGTTCTTGTAATGGCAGCGGCCGAACCCGGCCTCGGTCATCATCCCCTTCAGCTCCTCCTGCGGCGGGTGCTTGCGGATGCTCTCGGCCAGGTACTGGTAGCTGTCAGCATCGCCACGCGCGAACAACTTGCCCAGCTTCGGCAGCACCTTGAACGAATGGAAATCGTAGATCGGCTTGAACCAGTCCACGGTCACCTCGGAGAACTCCAGCACACGCGCCTGGCCACCGACCTTGAGCACGCGGTACATCTCGCGCAGCGCGGCGTCCTTGTCGGTGACGTTGCGCAGGCCGAAGGAGATGGTCACCAGGTCGAAGCTCTGGTCCGGGAACGGCAGTGCCTCGGCGTTGAGCTGCACCCATTCGAAGCCGGACACGTGGCCGCGGTTGGTCAGGCGGTCACGCCCCACCGACAGCATGCCGGCGTTGATGTCGCCCAGCACCACGCTGCCCTCCGGCCCCAGTCGCTCCTTCAGCAGCACGGCGATGTCCCCGGTGCCACCGGCCAGGTCGAGCACGCGGTCACCCGGCTTCACCTGCGCGGTGGCCACGAAGTAGCGCTTCCACAAGCGATGGATGCCCAGGCTCATCAGGTCATTCATCAGGTCGTAGTTGTCGGCCACGGAGGTGAACACCTGGCCGACAAGCTTCTGCTTGTCCTTGGCCGGTACGTCGCGGAAGCCGAAGTGGGTGGTGCCGGTCTTGTAGGGGGATTCGCTCATGAGCACGATTATCGCACCGCCGGCGCGCTTGCGGCGGCAGGCGCCTGAATCACGCCGCTATCATGGCCGCACCGGCGCCCGCGCGCCTTGAGGACCCCGCATGATCACCACCCCCGACTACCGCGCCCTGCTCGAAACCGCCATCGCCGAAGCCCGCCAGGGCCTGGCCGAGGGTGGCATCCCGATCGGCGCGGCGCTGTACCACAACGACGGCCGCCTGCTCGGCTGCGGCCACAACCGCCGCATCCAGGAAGGCGATCCGTCCATCCACGGCGAAACCGATGCCTTCCGCAAGGCCGGCCGCCAACGTGGCTACCGCGACACCATCATGGTCACCACCCTGGCCCCGTGCTGGTACTGCAGCGGGCTGGTCCGCCAGTTCAACATCGGCACCGTGGTGGTCGGCGAATCGGTCAGCTTCGGCGGCGGCATCGACTGGCTGCGCGAGAACGGGGTCAAGGTCATCGACCTGAACGACGCCGGCTGCATCGAGATGATGGGCCGCTACATCACCGATCATCCGGAGATCTGGTACGAAGACATCGGCGAGTAAGCCAGCTGACTGCGGCATGACTGGTATCACGCCAATGTGAGACAGTGAAACCCAATCGTAAGAGTTGGCAGCGTAAGCTGCGCGGACAGGGGCACTGCCATTGACGAGGTGAAGCGATGTTCATCGCGCCCATCCAAGCCAGCAGTCGCCGTTCTCTGCAACAGGCTGGGGAACGGCTACGCCAGCATTACCAGCGTTACCGTAGTTCGGCCCCGTTCTGGGATGCCTACCAGCAGGTCCAGCGCGAGCTGGTCGCGGCCTACCCCGAGCACCAGGCCGAGTTGTGCAACCGGTTGGCGGTCTTCGCGCAACGGCTGGGCGCGGTTGAAAAGGCCCAGTTGCTGGAAACCGCCGAGTTCGAGCATTGAAACAGGAACACCGGGCATTGCCCGGTGTTCTTGTCTGCGACGTTTGCCTTCATCCGTTGCCAGCTTCGCGGCCAACGCCGCTCCTATAAAAAAACGCCGGGCATTGCCCGGCGTTTTCCGTTTCACCACGTGGTCGCTCAGTGCGCCGCGTCTTCAGGCTTGTCGCGCAGCTTGCGGTTGAACAGGCGCTGCACCACCACGAAGAACAACGGGATGAAAAACAGGCCCAGCAAGGTGCCCACCACCATGCCGCCGAGCACGCCGGTACCAATGGCGCGCTGTGCACCGGAACCGGCGCCGGAAGCGATGGCCAGCGGCAACACACCCAGGCCGAACGCCAGCGAAGTCATGATGATCGGGCGCAGGCGGTCACGGACCGCATGCATCGTCGCTTCGATCACGCCGGCGCCCTTCTCCAGGTGCTCCTTGGCGAACTCCACGATCAGGATCGCGTTCTTCGAGGTCAGGCCGACCGTGGTCAGCATCGCCACCTGGAAGTACACGTCACGCTCCATGCCACGTATGGTGTTGGCCAGCACCGCGCCGAGGATGCCCAGCGGCGCCACCAGCAGCACCGCGGTCGGCACGCTCCAGCTCTCGTACAGCGCGGCAAGGCACAGGAACACGATCAGCAGCGACAGCGTGTACAGCAGCGGCGTCTGCGAACCGGCCTCGCGCTCCTGGTAGGACACCGCGGTCCATTCGATGCTGAAGCCCGGCGGCAGTTCCTTGGCCAGGCGCTCCACTTCCAGCATCGCGTCGCCGGAGGCCACGCCCGGTGCGGCTTCACCCTGGATTTCCAGCGCCGAGACGCCGTTGTAACGCTCCAGGCGCGGCGAACCGTAGTCCCAACGCTGGCTGGCGAAGGCCGAGAACGGCACCATCTCGCCGGCGTTGTTCTTCACCGTCCACAGGCTGAAGTCCTCCGGGTTCATGCGGAAGCCGTCATCGGCCTGCACGTACACGCGCTTGACGCGGCCACGGTCGATGAAGTCATCGATGTAGCTCGAGCCCCAGGCCGTTGCCAGCGTGCTGTTGATGGTGTCCAGCGACAGGCCATGCGCACCGGCCTTGGCCACGTCGATGTCCAGGCGCAGCTGCGGGGTGTCATCCAGGCCGTTCGGGCGCACGTTGGCCAGCTTCGGGCTCTTCCCGGCCAGGCCGAGCAGCTGGTTGCGGGCGTTGACCAACGCTTCATGGCCCTGCCCGGAGTTGTCCTTCAGGAAGAAGGTGTAACCCGAGGCGATGCCCAGCTCCGGCATGGCCGGCGGCGGGAAGGCGAAGATGAAGGCGTCCTTGACCTGGCCCAGCGCCATCATCGCGCGGCCGGTGATCGGGCCCACGCCCTGGTCGGCCGAGCGCTCGCCCCAGTCCTTGAGCTTGACGAAGGCCATGCCCGAGTTCTGGCCCATGCCCGAGAAGCTGAAGCCCTGCACCGAGAACACCGATTCGACCGCGTCCTTCTCGTTGTTGAGGAAGTGGTCTTCCAGCTTGTAGATCGACTCCAGCGTGCGCTCCTGGGTGGCGCCGACCGGTGCCTGCACCAGCGCCATCAGGATGCCCTGGTCTTCATTGGGCAGGAACGAGCTGGGCAGGCGTGCGAACAGCAGGCCCATCACCACCGCCAGCGCCAGGAACACCGCCATGAACCGGCCCGGGCGAAGCAGGATGCCCTTCACCCCGCGCTGGTAGGTACCACTGGTGCGATCGAAACCGTTGTTGAAGCCATTGAAGAAGCGGCCCAGCAGGCCGGTGTGGGCAACATGGTGCTCGCCCTTCTTCAGCGGCTTGAGCATGGTCGCGCATAGCGCCGGGGTCAGCACGATCGCCACCAGCACCGACAGCGCCATCGCCGAGACGATGGTGGCCGAGAACTGGCGGTAGATCACGCCGGTGGAGCCGCTCATGAAGGCCATCGGCACGAACACCGCCGACAGCACCAGGCCGATGCCGACCAGCGCGCCGGTGATCTGGCTCATCGACTTGCGGGTGGCTTCCAGCGGCGACAGGCCCTCCTCGGACATGATGCGCTCGACGTTCTCCACCACCACGATGGCATCGTCCACCAGCAGGCCGATGGCCAGCACCATCGCGAACATGGTCAGCATGTTGATCGAGAAGCCCAGCACCGCGAGGATGCCGAACGTACCCAGCAGCACCACCGGCACGGCGATCGTCGGGATCAGCGTGGCGCGGAAGTTCTGCAGGAACAGGTACATCACCACGAACACCAGCACGATGGCTTCCAGCAGCGTCTTGACCACGCCCTTGATCGACACGCGCACGAACGGCGTGGTGTCGTAGGGGATCACCGCCTTCATGCCGGCCGGGAAGTTGGCCTTGAGCTCATCCAGCGTGCGGCTCACACCCTCGGAGGTCTCCAGTGCGTTGGCGCCGGTGGCCAGGGTCACGGCCAGGCCGGAGGCCGGCTTGCCATTGAAGCGGGTGACGAAGTCGTAGGTTTCCGCGCCCAGTTCGACGCGGGCCACGTCACCGAGTTTCAGCGCCGAGCCGTCGGCTTCGGTGCGCACCACGATGTTGCGGAACTGCTCCGGCGTCTGCAGCCGGTCCTGCGCGTTGATGGTGGCGTTGAGCTGCTGGCCCTTCACCGCCGGCGCACCGCCGAGCTGGCCCACCGCGACCTGCGCGTTCTGCGCCTTCACCGCGGCGGTGACCTCGTCAACGGAGACCTTGTAGGTCTGCAGCTTGGTCGGGTCCAGCCAGATGCGCATGGCGTACTTGCCGCCGAACACCTGGATCGAACCCACGCCCGGCACGCGGCTGAGCGGGTCGACGACGTTGGAGCCGACGTAGTCGGAGATGTCGTTCTCGTCCATGCTGCCGTCCTCGGACACGAAGCCGATGACGTTGAGGAAGCCGGAGCTGGACTTGGCGACGTTGATGCCCTGGCGCTGCACTTCCTGCGGCAGCAACGGCATGGCCAGCTGCAGCTTGTTCTGCACCTGCACCTGCGCGATGTCCGAGTTGGTGCCGCTCTCGAAGGTCAGGGTGATGCTGGCCTGGCCATTGGAGGAGCTGTTGGACGAGAAGTACATCAGCCCGTCCAGGCCCTTCATGTTCTGCTCGATGATCTGCGTCACCGAGTCCTCGACCACCTTGGCCGACGCGCCCGGGTAGCTGGCCGAGATGGACACCGCAGGCGGTGCCACTTCCGGATACATCGAGATCGGCAGCTTGAGCATGGCGAGGGCGCCAGCCAGCATGATGATGATGGCGATGACCCACGCGAAGATGGGTCGGTCGATAAAGAAGCGTGCCATGGAGTTCTCCGCTTACTGCTTGGCCGCCGGCGCCGTCGCGTCGGGCGCGGCGGCGGGCTTGGCGGCTTGGGCACCCTTCTCGGCGGCCTGCACCGGCATGCCCGGGCCGATCTTCTGCAGGCCTTCGACGATGACCTTGTCACCGGCCTTCAGCCCGCTCTCGACCAGCCACTTGTCACCGATGGTGCGGCTGACGGTGACCGGACGCACGGCGACCTTGCCTTCGCCATCGACCACCATCGCGCTGGTGTCGCCCTTGGCATCGCGGGCGATGCCCTGCATCGGCACCAGCAGGCCG
Source organism: Stenotrophomonas sp. ATCM1_4 (assembly GCF_004348115.1). Taxonomy (GTDB): domain Bacteria; phylum Pseudomonadota; class Gammaproteobacteria; order Xanthomonadales; family Xanthomonadaceae; genus Stenotrophomonas; species Stenotrophomonas capsici. The sequence goes on from NZ_QPFB01000001.1 coordinate 2,986,486, forward strand.
TTCGGCCGCACGCCGCTGCCCAGCACCGCGCGCACGAACATGCCCGGCATCAGCACGTGGTCGGGGTTTTCCACCCGCACGCGCAGGCCGTAGCTGCCGGTGGACGGGTCGACGTTGACCTCGGAGAACTCCAGCGTGCCCTTGTGGGCGAACGGGGTGCCGTCTTCCAGCACGATGTCCACCGGCAGCTCGGAGGCGCCTTCCAGGCGGCCTTCGGCCAGTTCGCGGCGCAGCTGCAGCAGCTCGGCCGAGGACTGGGTGACATCGATGTAGATCGGGTCGAGCTGGTTGATGGTCGCCAGCGCCGCGGCCTGGCCCGCGCTGACCAGCGCGCCCTGGGTGACGCTGGACTTGCCGATCTGGCCGCTGATCGGCGCGGTGATGCGGGCATAGCCCAGCGTCACGTTGGCCGCGTCCAGCGAGGCGCGCGCGGCGCCCACGTCAGCCTCGGCCTGCTTCCAGGCGGCCTGTGCGTTCTCATCGTCCTGCACGCTGATCACCTTGCTCCGAACCAGCTCGCTGCTGCGGCGCGCCGCCAGCCGTGCGGCGCTGGCGGTGGCTTCGGCGCGGGCCAGCTGCGCGCGGGCGCTGTTGGCCTGGGCGCGGTAGGCCGCATCGTCCAGCTGGTAGAGCGCCTGGCCTTCCTTGACGAAGCTGCCTTCGGTGAACAGGCGCTTGGCCACGATGCCGCTGACCTGCGGGCGCACCTCGGCCACCTGGTAGCCATTGGCGCGGCCGACCAGTTCGCGGGTCAGGGTGACCGGCTCGGTCTTGAGGGTGACGACCGTGACCTGGCCCGGGCCGCCCTGCGGCGGCGCTTCCCCGCCCTTGCAAGCGGCCAGTGCAACGGAAAGGGCAAGAGAAAGCGCGACGACGCGATAGCTGCGGATTCGAGACATGTGGAAGACTCAATGGGAAAGGTGGCGCTCGCGGACCTGCGCCGGCCCCGAAGGGCCCGGCACGCACGGTGTGCATAACTTACGTGGAGGCCCGTGAGAACCGCCACCACAAATGCACAGCAGTGCCATCCTGCGAAGCAAGCCGGCGAAATATACATACATGCACGCATGTTTGTAAACGGCTACAATTCAGCCCGGTTTCATCCAGCAACGGCGCAGTGCCATGGCCAGAAAGACCAAAGAAGAAGCCCAGGCCACCCGCGAAGGCATCCTTGATGCCGCCCTGGCCTGCTTCCATGAGAACGGCGTCGCCAACACCTCGCTGGCGGCGATCGGTGAGCGTGCCGGCTATTCGCGCGGCGCGGTGTACTGGCACTTCAAGAACAAGACCGAAGTGCTCGAAGCGATGATCAACCGCGAGCGCGTCCCCTTCATCAAGCGCCTGCGCCGCACCTACTCGCCCCACCGCAACACGCCGATCCTGGACCTGCGCTCGGCGATGCTGGTCTCGCTGAGCGAACTGGCCACCGAGCCACACCTGCGCGACATGATGGAGATCATGCTGCGCAACGACCTCAGCGCCGAAAGCCAGGCAATGCAGCAGTTGCAGCACGACAGCATCGAGGAGGAGATGGCGATCTTCCGCCGCGCCTTCGAACGCGCCCGCGAGCTGGGCCAGTTGCGCGAGGGTGTCGACACGGCCGTGGTCTCGCGCATCCTGCATGCGGGCATGACCGGCGTGCTGTACAGCGCGATGCTCGAACCCCGCCAGTTCGAGCTGCAGCGCGACAGCCGCGAGGTGATGGATGCGCTGCTGTCCTACTACGTCAAACCCGGCGTCATCACCCCGGGGGCCGATCCCCTGCCCTTGCCGCCGGCCGACCCGGACGAGCACGACTGAAACGCGCGGGTGCAGCGCGGTGAGCCCATCCCCGCTGCATGGGCGGGGATGCAACCCCAGCGCCAAGCCCAGCCACGAATCCCCAACGAAAAACGGCAGCACTGGCGTGCTGCCGCTTCCTCGAACACCGGAGCGATTCGCTTACAGGATGTAGCGGCTCAGGTCCGGATCCTGCACCAGTTCGCCCAGGTGCTTGTTCACGTAGTCACTGTCGATCGCGATGGCCTCGCCGTCACGGTCCGGCGCCTCGTAGCTGAGCGAATCGAGCAGCCGCTCCAGCACCGTGTGCAGGCGGCGTGCACCGATGTTCTCCTGGCGCTCGTTGACCTGGAAGGCGATCTCGGCCAGGCGATCCACCGCGTCCGGGGTGAAGTTGACCGTGACGCCCTCGGTCGCCAGCAGCGCTTCGTACTGCTTGGTCAGCGCGGCCTTCGGCTCGGTGAGGATACGCACGAAATCCTGCTTGCTCAGCGCACCCAGCTCCACGCGGATCGGGAAACGGCCCTGCAGTTCCGGGATCAGGTCACTGGGCTTGGCCAGGTGGAACGCACCGGAGGCGATGAACAGGATGTGGTCGGTCTTCACCGTGCCGTACTTGGTGGAAACGTTGGAACCTTCCACCAGCGGCAGCAGGTCACGCTGCACGCCCTCGCGCGAGACATCGCCGCCACCGACGTTGTCACCGCGCTTGGCGACCTTGTCGATCTCGTCGATGAACACGATGCCGTGCTGCTCGCAGGCCTCGATGGCGGCGGTGCGGATGTCGTCCTCGTTGACCAGCTTGCCGGCCTCTTCCTCGACCAGCAGCGGACGTGCGGCCTTGATCGTCAGCGTGCGCTTGTTCGACTTGCTGCCGCCCAGGTTGGCGAACATCGACTTCAGCTGCTGGCCCATTTCCTCCATGCCCGGCGGGGTCATGATGTCCATGCTGACGTTGGCCGCCACTTCCAGCTCGATCTCGCGCTCATCCAGCTCGCCGGCACGCAGCATGCGGCGGAACTTGATGCGGGTTTCGTTGTCGGCGGCCGACGGCTCGTTGCGCGCGGCCTCGGCATCGAAGCCGATGCCGACGCTGCGACGCGGCAGCAGCGCATCCAGGATACGGTCCTCGGCGCGCTCCTCGGCCTGGGTGCGCACGCGCACCTTGGCCTGTTCGCGGTACAGCTTGACCGCGGTGTCGGCCAGGTCACGGATGATCTGCTCCACGTCCTTGCCGACGTAGCCGACCTCGGTGAAGCGGGTGGCTTCCACCTTCACGAACGGCGCGTTGGCCAGCGTGGCCAGGCGGCGCGCGATTTCGGTCTTGCCGACACCGGTCGGGCCGATCATCAGGATGTTCTTCGGCATCACCTCGTTACGCAGGTCGGCCGGCAGCTGCATGCGGCGCCAGCGATTGCGCAGGGCGATGGCGACCGCACGCTTGGCGTCATGCTGGCCGACGATGTGCCGGTCCAGCTCCTGCACGATCTCGCGCGGGGTCATGGTGGCGGAAGAGACTTCGATCTTGTGGTTCATGGGGTACTCGCAGTCGTTGGCCGAAGCGCTCAGAGCTCTTCAACCACCACGTTGGTGTTGGTGTAGATGCAGATGCCACCGGCGATGTTGATGGCCTCCATGGCAACCGACTTCGCATCCATCCCGGTGTGCGCGAGCAGCGCGCGCGCGGCGCTCAGCGCGTAGGAGCCGCCGGAGCCGATGGCGATGATGCCGTCTTCCGGTTCGATGACGTCACCGGTGCCGCTGATGATCAGCGAGGTTTCCCTATCGGCCACCGCCAGCAGCGCCTCGAGCTTTCCGTAGCGGCGGTCGGTGCGCCAGTCCTTGGCCAGTTCCACCGCGGCACGGGTCAACTGGCCATGCTTCTCGAGCTTGGCTTCGAACAGTTCGAACAGGGTGAACGCATCGGCCGCCGCACCGGCGAAACCGGCCAGCACCTGGCCATCGCGGCCCAGTCGACGCACCTTGCGGGCATTGCCCTTCATCACCGTGTGGCCCAGCGTGACCTGGCCATCACCTGCGATCGCCACGTGCTCGCCGCGACGCACGCAGCAGATGGTGGTGGCGTGGAAAACATTGGGGTTCTGACTGGGGTCCATGTGGCCTCCGGGATACTGTCCAACCGAAGTGGGGCCAGACGCGCGGCGATCAAGCCTGCCCCCTCCCCCACCGGCGACAGCCGGCGTTCAGCAAAACGGCCAGGTCCGGAGGCGTCGGCCGCACCCACGCAGCACCATCCCGGCTCCCAGGGCACCAGCCGGGCCAGATTCGGGCGATCCGGTTCCGGCTCGATGCCCCACGCCACGTACCAGTCCTCGCCCTGCGTCTCGATCGGATGCAGGGTGCGGCCCGAGCCGTTGCCACAGGCCAGCGCGTCGCTCGCGCGATAGCGGTCGTATCCCCAGCAGATGCGCTCGGGATGACGGGGTTCGAGCGGGAACGGTTTCGCCATCTTCGGCAACGCCACGACCATCCGTGGCGCAGTGTGCGCTGCGGGCGTGCGGCTGGCCCTGACGCAGATCAATCCCCGGCCTGATCGTGCGCCGGGCTTCCGTGCGCCTGGCGCGGGCTTCACGCGCGGTCGGCGCGGCAGGAATAGCAACCGTAGCGGGCATGGTGGACATGCACGTAATCCACCGCAGGGTCATCGAAGCGGGCCTGCAGCCAGGCCGCGACCGCGGTCCCTTCGCAGACCTCGGCGGCGATGATCCGATGCGCATGATCGTAGGCGCGCACGGACAGCAGCCGCCGCAGCATCGTCGCCGGCACCTCGTCCGTCCCGAGCACGGCGCTGCGTGCGCCGCGCCGCACGAAGATCGGCCCGCTGGCGCGGTATGGCGATTCGGCGGGCTGGTGCTGGTAGGGCAACAGCAGCACCTGTTCGCCCGGCTGGGCATCGACCAGGCTGATCCGGCAGGGAAATCCCGTCGTCGCCGTATCGGGAACCGTCAGCCGCTGCATCTGCCGTGCGCTGAGCACGACATCAGGGAGCAGGAACAACGGAGCAAACGTATCGGGGGCCAGGCCCCGCAGGATGAAGGACGCCATCTGCATGCACCAGGAATGGGGAGCTGCAGCATGGCGATCGGCGCCGCGACGTGCTCGCCGTATCCGGACACCACAATCATGGCGACGCCGCGCCTTGACCGACCAGCTCAGCGCTTGCGCTTGGCGCGCGGGTGCGCCGCGTCGTAGACCTTGGCCAGGTGCTGGAAATCCAGGTGCGTGTAGATCTGGGTGGTGGCGATGTCCGAATGCCCGAGCAGTTCCTGCACGCCACGCAGGTCGCCGGAGGACTCCAGGATGTGGCTGGCGAAACTGTGCCGCAGCATGTGCGGGTGCACGTTCTTGAACAGCCCTTGCCGCTGCGCCAGCTGCTTGATGCGGATCTGCACCGCCCGCTGGCTCAACGGGCCGCCGGCGCGCCCCGGGAACACCGGCTTGTCGCCGCTGCCCGCGCTGTCCCTGCGCCAGTCCTGCAGTGCGTTCAACGCATGCGTACCCACCGGCACGCTGCGCTCGCGGTTGCCCTTGCCATGCACCAGCACCAGGCCGCTGGCCATGTCCAGGTCACGCCAGCGCAGTGCGCACAGCTCGCTCAGGCGCAGGCCGGAGGAATAGAACAGTTCCAGCAGTGCGCGGTCGCGCAGGCCCAGCGGTGCATCCGTGGGCAGCTCGACCAGTTGCACCGCTTCATCGGCATCGAGCACCTGCGGCAACTTGCGCGGCGCCTTGGGCGCGCGCAGGCCGGCGGCAGGGCTGGTGTCGATGGCGTTGTTCTTGAGCAGCCACGCATAGAAGCTGCGGCAGGCCGACAGGCGGCGCTGCAGGCTCTTGGCCGCCAGCCCGCGGCGGTGCTCGGCGGCGATGAACTCACGCAACTGGTCGGTGGCCAGCGCCTGCGGGTCGTCGATGCCATGGGCCTGGCACCATTGCGACAATGCGGCGAGGTCACGCTGGTAGGCATCGAGCGTATGCGCGGACATGCGCCGCTCGACCTGCAGGTAGGACAGGAACGCCGGGACGGCGCTCATCGCCGCACGCCCCCGCTCACGCCGCGTTGAAACGCTGCAGCCCGACCACCAGCGACTCGCCCATCATGCGCAGGAACAGCGTGCCCATGCCCGGGTAGAAACGGTTCGGGTCATGGCTGCCGACCGCGATCAGGCCTACGCCCGGCAACGGCAGCAACGCGGTGGATGCCACTTCGTCGACCCGTTCGCCGTAGAGCACGTCGTTCTTCTCCGACTGCAGCCGGCCGCAGATCGGCTCGCCATCCTGCAGGCAGTCGTGGAACGGCGCCAGGCGCGGGCTGTCGGCGGCGATGACCTGCAGCCACGGCGCCTGCTCAAGCCCTTCGACCGGCTGCAGGCTGATGATGCGAACCAGGTCACCGGCGAAGTCTTCCTCCAGCGAGGCCGCCATCGCCCGCAACGTGTCCGCTGCCGACGCCTGGCGCATCAACGCCAGGGTCAGCTGGTGCGTGCGCACTGCCAGCCGTTCGTTGATCTGGGCGTTGACGCCCAGGTCGGACAGCCGCCGTGCGAGCTCGCGGTTCTTGTCGCGCAACACTTCCAGCTGGTAGCTGGCCAGCGACGCGGTCGGGCCATCGTCGCGGGGCACCACCATGGTCAGGGCCAGGTCGGGGAACTGCTTGAGGAAGGTCGGGTGTCGGCGCAGCCAAGCGGCCACCTCGTGTGCCCCGATCTTTTCGGCCGTGTCGTTCATCCTGTCCACTCTCCGTCGAATACGAATGCCGCCGGACCGGACATGACGATTTCCGCCGCATCGTCCGGCCACTGGATACGCAGGTCGCCACCGGGCAGTGACAACACCGCATCGCGCCGCAGCCGCCCCCGCTGCATCAACACCACGGCCGCCGCGCAGGCGCCGCTGCCGCAGGCCAGGGTCTCGCCGACACCGCGCTCGAACACGCGCAGCCGGGCGTGGCCGCTGTCCAACACCTGGGCGAAGCCGACATTGACCGATTCCGGGAACGAGGCATGCTGCTGCAGCAACGGACCGACCCGCTCCACCGGCGCGGCATCGGCCGAGCCGACCTCCAGCACCGCGTGCGGGTTGCCCATCGACACCGCGCCAAACCGCACGTTCTCGCCCTGCAGCGACACCGCGTATTCCTCGCGCGCGCGCGGGAAGCCGACCAACGGGATCCGCTCCGGCTCGAACTCCGGCTTGCCCATGGCCACGGCGTAGTGATCCCCGCCCAACCGCTGCACGGCATGCGTGCGCAACGGGCTGTCGATCAGGAAGTGCTCGCCCTGGGCGGCGCCATCGCGCACCAGCCAGGCCGCCACGCAGCGCGCGCCGTTGCCGCACTGCTGGGAAGTGGACCCATCGGAGTTCCAGATCCGGTAGGACGCCACGGAGGCTTCCGAGCGCGGTGGCTCGATGGTCAGGATCTGGTCACAACCCACGCCGCGGTGGCGGTCGGCCAGGCGCGCGGCAAGGTCCGCGTCCGGCGGGGCCATGCCGGCGCGCAGGTCCAGCACCACGAAATCATTGCCGGCGCCGTGCATCTTGGTGAACGGCAGGCGCCCTGAAACGGACATGCTCATTACGGCTGGGTACCCTCGGCCGGCTTCCTGGCCTGCGCAGGCTCAGTGCCGTCGGTCGGCGGGACAGCGGCGGCATCGTCGGCAGCCGGTGCGTCTTCCGGCACCACCTCCTGCTCTTCGACCGGCACCGGCTTCTGCGGCATCACCAGCGGGCCTTTGTTGCCGCAGGCGGTGAGGGCCAGCAGCGCGCAGGCCACCGGGATGAGCAACAGGGAACGGGACGTCATGTTCATCCCCCGAGTATAGCCACTGGACCATGAAGTCCGGATGGAACTGCGGCTGTTCAGTCACCCATGGATCGCGTCCGCAGGCGCCCGTCGGCCATCCCGCGCAGGGGGCCCGCCCATTGCAGGGCAACCGGGCAGGCACCGGTCATGGTTGCGGGCCGCCCGGGCCCGCAACCGGTTCGGCATTACTGGGCCACGCCCAGCTGCGACAGCACGAAGGCATACGACTCGGCCAGCTCGTGGTAACGCTGGAAGCGACCGGACTTGCCGCCGTGGCCGGCTTCCATGTTGGTGCGGAACACGATCGGCAGGCTGCCGGTGTTCACGTCGCGCAGGCGCGCCACCCACTTGGCCGGCTCCCAGTACTGCACCTGCGAATCCCACAGGCCGGTACCGACGAACAGCGACGGATAGTCCTGGGCGCGCACGTTGTCGTACGGCGAGTAGCTCAGCATGTAGTCGTAGTACGGCTTCTGCTCGGGGTTGCCCCACTCGTCGTACTCGTTGGTGGTCAGCGGGATGCTGGCGTCGAGCATGGTGGTGACCACGTCCACGAACGGCACCTGGGCGACCATCACCCGGTAGTCGCCCGGGGCCTGGTTGGCCACCGCGCCCATCAGCAGGCCGCCGGCACTGCCGCCGGACGCGGCCACGCGGTCCTTGGCGGCATAGCCCTGCGCGACCAGCGCGCGGGTGACGTCGACGAAGTCGTTGAAGGTGTTCTGCTTGTGCAGCAGCTTGCCGTCCTCATACCAGTTGCGGCCCATTTCCTCGCCGCCGCGGATGTGCGCGATGGCGTAGACCAGGCCACGATCAAGCAGGCTGACCACGCTCTGGTTGAAGCCGGGGTCCATCGACATGCCGTAGCTGCCGTAGGCGTACTGGTACAGCGCGGCGCTGCCGTCCTTCCTGAAGCCCTTCTTGTAGACCAGCGACACCGGCACCTTGGCGCCGTCGCGCGCAGTCACCCAGACCCGCTCGGTCTGGTACAGCGACGGGTCGTAGCCGATCACCGGCTGCTGCTTGAGCTGGCGGCGCTCGCCGGTCTTCACGTTGAGCTCGTAGGTGGTGGCCGGCGTGGTCAGCGAGGTGTAGCCGTAGCGCAGCCAGTCGGTGTCGGGCTCGGCATTGACCGACAGACCCATCGAGTACGCCGGCTCGTCGGCCTTGACGAACTCGCTGCGGCCGTCTGCAAACAGCAGGCGCACGCGCTCCAGCGCATCGGCGCGCTCGGCGATGGCGGTGTAGCCGTTGAACAGCTCGAAGCCCTCGACCAGCACCTGCGGATCGTGCGCCACCCAGTCCTGCCACTGGTCGCGGCGGGTGGCACCTTCCGGCGCGGTGACCAGCTTGAAGTTCTTCGCGCCATCGGCGTTGGTGCGGATCACCCAGCGGCCGTCGAAGTGGTCGGCGTCGTATTCCACGTCGCGCGCGCGCGGGGCGAGCACGGTGAAGGTGCCCGGGTTGGCGGCCGAGGTGTAACGCAGCTCGGAGGACACCGTGCTGTCCACGCCGATGGTGATGAACTTGTCGTCGCGGGTACGGCCGATGCCCATGTAGAAGCTGTCATCGGTTTCCTCGTACACCAGCACGTCGCTGCTGGCCGGGGTACCGAGCACGTGCTTCTTCACCCGCACGGTGAGCAGGGTTTCCGGGTCGTTCTCGACGTAGAACACGGTGCGGTTGTCATCGGCCCAGACCACGTTGGCCGACACCCCGGTGATCACATCCGGCAGCAGCTGGCCGGTGCCCAGGTCCTTGAAGCGCAGCGTGTACTGGCGACGGCCCACGTCATCCTCGGCCCAGGCCAGGATGCGGTTGTCCTGGCTGACCGCCATATCGTCGACACCGAAGAAGCCCTTGCCCTCGGCCATGGCATTGAGGTCCAGCAGCACCTCTTCCGGGGCCTGCATGTCGCCCTTGCGGCGCGCATGGATGGGGTAGTCCTTGCCGGTCTCGTAGCGGGTGTAATACCAGTAGCCGCGCTCGCGGTACGGCACGCTGGCATCGTCCTGCTTGATGCGCCCGACGATCTCGGCGTACAGCTTGTCCTCCAGCGGCTTGAGCGGCGCCATCAACGCATCGGTGTAGGCGTTCTCGGCGTTGAGGTAGGCCAACATGGCCGGATCCTCGCGCTTGTCGTCGCGCAGCCAGTAGTACTCGTCCTGGCGCTGCGCACCGAACGGCGCCTTGACCGTGTGCGGACGCTTCTCGACATCCGGCGGAGTGGGCGTTGCGGCGATGGCGGAATTGATCATCAGGCTTGCTACCAACAGACAAAGGGTGGGTTTCACGGAAGGGTTCCCATGGGCGGGGCGGATGCCCGCGCAATGCCGACAGTGTGCCATGGGCAATGCAGCCCTTCGAGACGACATACGGCTGCCAGCACCGGCCTTGCGGCCTATGATGTCGGCGATGAACACCCCAGCCCCCACGCCGTCCGGCTACAGCCGGCGCAGCCACGAGATCGCCCCGTTCCACGTCATGTCCCTGTTGGCCCGCGCCAATGCGCTGGAGCAGGCCGGCCACGATGTGATCCACCTGGAAATCGGCGAGCCCGACTTCACCACCGCCGAGCCGGTCATCCGCGCCGGCCAGGCCGCGCTCGCCGCCGGACATACCCGCTACACCGCCGCGCGTGGCCTGCCGGCGCTGCGCGAGGCCATCGCCGGCTTCTACGCGGACCGCTACCGGTTGCAGATCGATCCGGAGCGCATCCTGGTCACCCCGGGCGGTTCCGGCGCGCTGCTGCTGGCCTCCAGCCTGCTGGTCGACCCGGGCCGGCACTGGCTGCTGGCCGACCCCGGCTATCCGTGCAACCGCCATTTCCTGCGCCTGGTGGAAGGCGCCGCGCAGCTGGTGCCGGTCGGCCCGGACAGCGGTTACCAGCTCACCCCCGAACTGATCGCCGGGCACTGGAACGCCGACAGCGTCGGCGCGCTGGTCGCCTCCCCCGCCAACCCCACCGGCACCACGCTGGACGCCACCCAACTGGCGGCGTTGTCGGCCACCTTGAAGGCTCGCGGCGGCCACCTGGTGGTGGACGAGATCTACCACGGCCTGACCTACGGCTTCGACGCCCCCAGCGTGCTGGAAGTGGACGACGAGGCGTTCGTGCTGAACAGCTTCTCCAAGTACTTCGGCATGACCGGGTGGCGGCTGGGCTGGCTGGTGGCGCCCCCGGCCGCGGTACCGGAACTGGAGAAGCTGGCGCAGAACCTGTACATCAGCGCGCCCTCGATGGCGCAGCATGCCGCGCTGGCCTGCTTCGCGCCGGAGACGATCGCCATCTTCGAGCAGCGTCGCGCGCAGTTCCAGCAGCGTCGCGACTACCTGCTGCCCGCCCTGCGCGAGTTGGGCTTCCGCATCGACGTGGCGCCGCAGGGTGCGTTCTACCTGTACTGCGACGTGAGCGCATTCACCGATGACGCGCAGGCCTTCTGCGCGCACTTCCTGGAGACCGAGCACGTGGCATTCACGCCCGGCCTGGACTTCGGCCATCACCGCGCCAACCAGCACGTACGCATCGCCTACACGCAGGACGTGGCCCGACTGCAGGAGGCAGTGCTGCGGATCGGGCGCGGGTTGGAGCACTGGCAGGGACAACAGACGACCTGATGACTCCCTTCTCCCGCCTGCGGGAGAAGGTGCCCGAAGGGCGGATGAGGGGCTTTGGGCTTTGGGCTTTGGGCTTTGGGCTTTGGGCTTTGGGCTTTGGGCTTTGAGCTTTGAGCTTCGAGCTTCGAGCTTCGAGCTTCGAGCTTCGAAAGCGTTCATATGAGTTCACTATCGGGGCTTCGCCCCTGCCCTCACCCCACCCCCTCTCCCGCCTGCGGGAGAGGGGCTTCAAACAACAAACGCCACCTTCCGGTGGCGTTTGTTGTGTATCAACTCCAGCTGAGCATCACTTCTTGCTCAGCTGCTCCCACAGGAAGCTATAGGCCAGTGCCGACATGTGCGCGGCCTGCGCGTTGTTGGCTGCGCCGCCGTGGCCACCTTCGATGTTCTCGTAGTAGGTCACGTCCTTGCCGGCGTCGATCATCTTGGCCGCCATCTTGCGGGCATGGCCCGGATGCACGCGGTCATCGCGGGTGGAGGTGGTGAACAGCACCGGCGGGTAGGTCTTGCCCGGGTCGAACAGGTGGTACGGCGAGAAGGTCTTGATGAACTCCCAATCAGCCGTGTCCGGGTTGCCGTACTCGGCCATCCACGAGGCGCCGGCCAGCAGGTGGCTGTAGCGCTTCATGTCCAGCAGCGGCACCTGCACCACCACCGCACCGAACAGCTCCGGGTACTGGGTCAGCATGTTGCCGGTCAGCAGGCCGCCGTTGCTGCCGCCCTGCACGCCCAGGTGCCTGGCCGAGGTGATGTTGCGGCTGACCAGGTCCTGCGCAACCGCCGCCATGTCCTCGTAGGCCTTGTGGCGGTTCTGCTTCAGCGCGGCCTGGTGCCAGCGCGGGCCGTACTCGCCACCGCCGCGGATGTTGGCCACCACGTACACGCCGCCCTTGTCCAGCCAGGCGCGGCCCATGCCGCCGGAGTAGCCCGGGGTCAGCGAGATCTCGAAGCCACCGTAGCCGTACAGCAGGGTCGGGTTGGAGCCATCCAGCTTCATCGCCTTGTCGTGCACCACGAAGTACGGCACGCGGGTGCCGTCCTTGCTGGTGGCGAAATGCTGCTCGATCACCTTGCCGCTGGCGTCGAAGAACGCCGGCATGGTCTTGAGCACTTCCGGCTGCTGGCCGATCTCTGCCAGCGACAGCGTGGTCGGGGTCAGGTAATCGGTGACGGTCATCCACACCGCGTCGCTTTCGTCGGCGTCGACCGCGCCGATGCCAATGGTGCCGAACGCCGGTGCGCCGGTGAAATCACCGGTGGTCCAGCCGTTGGCACCGTGGGTCAGCACCTGCAGGCGGTTCTTGACGTCGTCCAGCACGTTCAGCACCACGTGCGACTTGGTCCAGGACATGCCGGCCAGCGACGTCGTTTCGGTCGGTGCGAACAGCACGTCGAACTCGCGCTTGCCGGCCATGAAGTCATCGAACTTCGTGGCCAGCAGCGAACCGGCGGCGTAGGTCTTGCCACCCACGGTCCACGGCTCGCGCAGCTCCAGGGTCAGCCACTCGCGGCGCACGCCCTTCTCGGCCGAATTCGGCGCATCGATCTTGGTCAGCTTGCCGTCGGCGCCGAGCACGAACAGCTCGTTGTTGTAGAAGGCGATGGTGCGGCTGACGTAGTTGCGCTCGAAGCCCGGGGTGTCGTCGTGCATCGCGGCGATGTACATGTCCTCCGGCTTGCCTTCGTACACGGTCGTGGCCGAGGCCATCGGCGTGCCGCGGCGCCACTGCTTGACCACGCGCGGGTAGCCGGACGTGGTCATCGAGCCATCACCGAAGTCGGTGTAGACGAACACGTTGTCCTGGTCGATCCAGCCCAGGCCACCCTTGGCTTCCGGACGGAAGAAACCGTCCTTGATCCAGTCCTTCCTGGACAGGTCGAACTCGCGGGTGACGTCGGCATCGGCGCCGCCGCGCGAAAGCGCGATCAGGCAGCGGGTGTACTCCGGGCGCAGGCAGTTGGCGCCATGCCACACCCAGTTCTCGCCCTCGGCCTTGTTCAGCGCGTCCAGGTCCAGCACGGTTTCCCACAGCGGCTCGGCCTTGCGGTACTCCACCAGCGTGGTCCGGCGCCACACGCCGCGCTCGTGCTGCTTGTCCTTCCAGAAGTTGTAGTAGTAGTCGCCGATCTTCTCCACGCCCGGGATCTTGGCGTCCGAATCCAGCACCTCGCGGATGCCGGCTTCCATCTGCCGGAACTGCGGGGTCTGCGCCAGGCGGCCCTCGGAACGGGCGTTCTGCTCCTTCACCCACGCCAGCGGCTTGTCGCCGGTGACGTCTTCCAGCCAGGCGTAGTTGTCCTGGGGTTCGTCAGCGGCCATGGCGGCACCGGCCAGGCCAGAGGAGATCAGGCCTGCAACGAGGCAGGCGGAGGTGATTCGGGACATGTGTGCTCCACGCGGACATAGGCCGCGAACGCTAGCACAGGCCCTGCCCCACCTCCCCCTGTCGAAGGTCAGGCCACCTGCGACCAGCGCGCCCGGACCGGACGGCGTGCGCGGCGCGCCTGCGGGCCACGGCGGCGCGGTGCCGCCTGGCGGTTGCGCCAGCGCGCAGGCAGGCGGAAGCGGTACAGGGCCCACCATGCGCTCAACGGCATGCCGACCAGCCACAACGGCAACCAGCCGATCCACTCGCTGTGGCCTCGCGCCGCCGGCCATACCACTACCAGGGCCAACCCTGCCATCACGGCTTGCCTGACGCAACGCAGCACCCGCAGATCGGGGGTCGGCTCAGGGTGACGGCGGGATGACGAAGCAGCAGGCTTGGACATGACGTTCTCCGGCAATGGGACGGGTGTTGGCGTGCATCCTCGCCATCGGCCATCTCACGGACTGCGACCTGCCATTGACGCGCCCATCGCTGCCCGTCGAACATGCTGCCGTCATCAACCATGGCGCGTCCTACGCAATGCGACTCATTCCCGCGATCCTGTCCGCCCTGCTGCTGAGCTTCACCCTGCCGCTGGCCCCTGCACATGCGCAGGACCCGGCTGCCGCCGCCCCGGTCGTGGAGGGCGATGCCGACGGCCCGATCGACCTGCAGCGCTTCATGGGCCGCTGGTACGTGATTGGCCGGGTGCCCAACTTCGTCGAGCGTGGCCACGTGGCCAGCGTCAACACCTACTCGCTGACGGACGGGGACAAGGTCGCCATCCGCTACCAGTTCCGCGACGGCTTCAACGAGCCCGAGGAGGAGATCAACATCCGCGCCAAGGTCGATGACGACAGTGGCAACCGGCGCTGGCGCACCTGGTTCTACAAGATCGTGCCGACCCACTCGCGCATCCTGGAAGTGGCACCGGACTATTCCTGGGCCCTGATCGGCTACCCGGGCCGCGAGATGGCCTGGATCTTCGCCCGCCAGCCGGACATGGATGCGGCTACCTACCGGGCGCTGGCACTGCGCCTGCGCGACAAGTACGACGTCAACACCGACAAGCTCAAGCGCGTGCCGCAACACCCGGCGCAGGTGGACAGGCTGGGCTTCGAGGTACCGAACAAGAAGTAGCCACGGCCGGCCGGATCGGCCACCGGAACCCCCGCGCCCTTCGCCGTAGCCTGCACGACGCCACGGCACACTGCCTGGCGATCACTACCGCAGGGTGCTCACGGAAGCCGGGGCACGGCATCCGCCCCGGGGCGGCGCTTGACGTCAGTCGTAATTGCTCAGGGCCAGCGACAACAGCGCCTTGGCCTGTTCGCGCAGCGACTGTGGCTCGACGATTTCCGCGTCCGAACCGTAATGCAGCACGTCCATCAGCAGCTCGCGCGACACGCTGTAGGGCACCTTCAGTTCATAACGCCCATCCGGCAGGAACCGCCCCTGCTGCTTGGAGTGCCAGTGTTCGTCAGCCACCCAGCGGGCGGCCTTGGCACTGAACACGATGGTCGCCCAGCCCTTGGGGGCACCGGAAAAGATGCCGTAGCTGGCGGCCAGCTGCTCGTTCAGCTCTTCATCCGGCACGTCGCGGGCCGGCTGTTCGAGCAACCGGGCCTGGTGGATGCGGTCCACCGCGAAACTGCGCACCGCCTCGCGGGTATGGTCCCAGGCGTCCAGGTACCAGTTGTCGCGGTAATGGGTGATGCGCTGCGGTGACACCGTGCGGCGGGTGGCCTCGTCGGTGGAACGGGCACGGTATTCGAAGGACAGCTGCTTGCGCTCGAGCACGCCCGAGGCCACGGTGCGGAAACTGGCCTCGTCCAGCTTGCGACCGCGGTGCGGGATGACCCGGACCCGCTCGACCGGCCAGGAGGACGCCCCGGCCTGGGCCGCGAGCAGGCTCTCGATGCGCTGCTGCAACGGCGCCAGCACCGAGGACAGCACGCCGCCACTGGTCCGCGCCAGCAGGTGCTGGGAGGCCAGCAACGCATGCAGCTCCTCGGAACTGAGCCACAGCCCGGGCAACTCGAAACGGTCGCTTTCGGCGGTCTGGTAGCGGAAGCCGGCGTCGCCGTCGCCCTCCACCGGCGCCATCAGCGCGTCGCGCAGAAAGGCCAGATCGCGGTAAACCGTGGCACGGGAACAGCCCAATTCCTCCTGCAGCCGCACCACCGTGATGGGGTAGCGGGCGGACTTGAGCAGACGATGCAGCGCATTGATGCGTTCATAGCGGTCCATGGCCCGATTATGTCCGAAGTTCAGCGCCGGTTGGGGTCCGGCAACCGCTCCTGCCCGCCTAACCGCGTCTGAAGCAGGGCCATCGGCACGGGTCCGGCGCCGGACCCATCCGGTATCATGAAACCGTTTACTTGCCCGCCTTGGCCCCGGAGATTCAATCGATGTCCCTGCGTGTTTCCCTGCTCCTGCCGTTGCTGCTGTGCGCCCCGGCCGCCTGGGCCGACGACGGCCAGACCCCCGACGAGGCCACCCTGGCAGCCATGACCTCCCCCTGGAGCGGCAGCGGCGGCGAACTGGGTTTCGCCTCGGCCCACGGCAACAGCAACACAGAGAGCTTCAACGGCCGCCTCAAGCTGCGCTACACCGACGATGACTGGGTGCACAGCATGGACCTGTTCGGCCTGCGCTCCAGCTCCGAGTACACCGAGACCAGCGACGACGGCACCAGCAAGCGCACCCGCCAGACCACCGCCAACCGCTACACGGCCAGCGCCGGCAGTGCGCTGCAGTTGGGCGAGCATCGCCAGATCACCGCCACCGGGCGCTATGAACGGGACGATTTCGCCACCTACGACCGCCAGGCCAGCTTCGGTCTCGGCTACGGTACCCGCCTGATCGACGGCGAGCGGCTGATCCTGGACACCCAGATCGGCCCCGGCGTGCGCCGCAGCCACAATGCCGATACCGACGAAAACCGCGTCGGCCTGATCGGCCGCGGCCTGTTCGACCTGAAGTACACCATCACCGACAACACCGAACTGGTGAACACGTTGCTGGTGGAATCAGGCTCGTACAACACCTTCGCGCAGAATGATTTCGGCGTGTCGGTGAACATGAACAAGCACTTCGCGCTGAAGGCCGGCTGGCAGGCCCGCCACAACAGCGACGTCACCGAAGACAAGCGCAAGACCGATACGCTGACCACGATGAACGTGGTTTACAGCTTCAAGTAAGCGAGCGCGCGGGATTCATGAAGAAGCCGGCTTTCGCCGGCTTTTTCATGCGCGGGTGCTTTGGATGGATGCGGCGGGATGCCTTCCGCGAACGGAACCATCATCGGCTTGGCGGCCGAGGCCGTTCCTGCGGCAGCGCGGCGATCTGCCCCCTCCCTTGAGCACAGCTCAGGGGAGGGCTGGGGAGGGGTGCTCCTGGCAACGGGGCGGGGTATCGACTTCGTGGCCGGGATCGCGCCTACGCGGGCCGCTCAACGCAGCAGTTCACCCGCGCCACCATCGAGCAGCCTGCTCGCCACGCTGCGGCCCAACGCCTCCGGGTCCGTCGCCGGCCCCTGCCCTTCGGCGCGGACGATGCGGCCATCGGCCACGCCGCCCACCAGCCCCTGCAACCACAGGTCCTGGCCCCGCCATTGCGCCAGGCCGGCCACCGGCACGTGGCAGCTGCCATCCAAGGCGCGGTTCATCGCCCGCTCGGCCTCCACGCAGCTGCGGGTCGGCGCATCGTCCAGCGCCGCCACCAGCGCGATCACCGCGTCGGCATCGGTCCGGCATTCGATCGCCACCGCGGCCTGCGCCGGTGCCGGCAGCCATTGTGGCGCCACCAGCCGGCTGCGGATGCGCGCTTCCAGCGCCAGCCGCTCCAGGCCCGCGCAGGCCAGGATGATGGCGTCGTACTCGCCGGCGTCGAGCTTGCCCAGGCGCGTGTTGACGTTGCCGCGCAGGTCGCGGGTGAGCAGGTCCGGGCGCAGCGCGCGCAACTGCGCCTGGCGGCGCAGCGAGGACGTGCCCACCACCGCGCCGGCCGGCAGGTCGTCCAGCGTGTCGTACTGGTTGGAAACGAAGGCATCGGCCGGATCGGCGCGGGTGAGGATGGCCGGCAGCGCGAACGGTGCCTCCAGCTCCATCGGCACGTCCTTGAGCGAATGCACCGCGCAGTCGGCCTCGCCACGCAGCATCGCCAGCTCCAGCTCCTTCAGGAACAGGCCCTTGCCGCCGATGGCCGCCAGAGAGCGGTCCAGCACCTCGTCGCCGCGGGTGCTCATCGGCACCAGTTCCACCGCCAGCCCCGGGTGGGCCTGGCGCAGGCGGTCAGCGACGTGTTCGCTCTGCCACAGGGCGAGCGGGCTCTTACGGGTAGCAATGCGCAGGATGGTCATGCGGCCATTATCGCCGCTGGCGGCGCCCGCTCACAGCCGGACCAGTTCGGTCCGCAGATTGGCGACGCAGCGTCGGCTGACCTCCAGGGGCTGTTCGACCCCGCGCAGCACCGCCTGGACCTGGCCGGCCGGCGTGCGTCGCACTTCCTGCAGGCGGTCGCGGGCGACCAGGCAGTTGCGATGGATGCGGATGAACCGCGAGCCGAACTCCTCTTCCAGCGAGCGCAGCGATTCCTCGACCAGATCCTGCCCCCGCGTATGGTGCAGCACGACGTACTTCTCCTCGGCCTGCAGGTACAGGATGTCCTCCACCGGCACCAGTCGCAGGCTGCCACGCAGGCGCGCGCTCAGGGTGCGACGCGGCTGATGGGCGGGGGGGCTAGCGCGCCCGGCAAGGAAAGTGCGCGCCCGCTCCAGCGCCGCGGCCAGGCGCTCGGCGCGTATCGGCTTCATCAGGTAGTCGATCGCCGCAGCCTCGAACGCGGACAGCGCGTGCGCATCGAAGGCCGTGCAGAACACCACTGCCGGGCGCGGCTCGACACGCGCCAGCTGCCGGGCCACCTCCAGCCCGTCGATGCCGGGCATGGCGATGTCGAGCAGCAGCAGGTCCGGCTGGTGTTGCGCGCAGGCCTGCAGGGCCTCGTCGCCGTTGGCCGCCTCGGCCAACACCACCACCCCATCGTGCCCGGCCAGCAATGCGCGCAGGCGCCCGCGTGCCAAGGGCTCATCATCGGCAATGACCACCTTCATATCACTCTCCCCATGGAACGCCGGCATGGCCATGGTAGCCCTGCCGTCGCACCGCCATTGTGTTCAACCCCCGGACAAGGCGTCCCCACGCCCTGTTCAACCCGCGCTGAAACGCGCCTGCAGCCAGTCGCCCAGCGCGTGGATTTCCTCGGCGCAGACCTGGTGTGCCATCGGATAGCGGTGCCAATCCAGCTCGAAGCCCAGCGCCTTGAGCACCTGGGCGCTGTTCTCGGCGACCTGCACCGGAATCACCGGATCGGCGCTGCCGTGGGCCATGAAGACCGGCTGCGTGTTGGCACCGGCGGCCAACTGGTCGGCCGCGGCGTCCACTTCCGGCAGGTAGGTCGACAGCGCCACCAGCCCGGCCAGTTGCGCACGCCGCTGCAGGCCCGCCGACAGGGTGATCGCACCGCCCTGCGAGAAGCCGGCCAGCACGATGTGGTCCAGTGCGATGCCGCGGGCCTGCTCGCGTGCGATCAGCGCCTCCACCTGCGCCACCGATTCGGCCACGCCGCTGGCGTCGGCGCGGCTGCGGAAATCCATGCTGACGATGTCGTACCACGCGCGCATCGGCATGCCACCGTTGATGGTGACCGCGCGCTTGGGGGCATGCGGGAACACGAAGCGGATCGCCGGCCAGTGCGGGCGCACCAGCTCCGGCACGATGGGGGCGAAATCGTGCCCATCAGCGCCCAGACCGTGCAACCAGATGACCGACCATTCCGGCGCCGCGCCGGTTTCCTGCTCCACCGTTTCCAACATCTGCATGACTCCCGAAGACGAAGCGGGATTATGCCGCCTGGCCGCGGCGCGATGTTCAGGCCGACGGTTCAACGGCCACTGCCCGGGGACCGGTACGTGCCCGGGCCCGGTGGCGGCAGTCAGTCCTGCAGCGGTTCGCGCAGCGCAGCCGCGCGCAGTTCGGCGGCACGCACCAGCACCTGCGGCGGGTGGCTTTCCTCCGGGATGCACAGCAGGCCGTGACGGCGCAGCCAGTCACCCACCTTGCGCGAGGAGGTCCAGGCCACCACCGGTACCGCCAGTGCCATGCCCACCACCACCGGCGCCATCCACGCCGCCAATGGCGGCGACACCGCATATGCCATGGCACCGACCATCAGGCCGAACAGGCTCAGGCCACCGTAGCCACGCAGCAGCGCGCCCCAGGAGATGCTGCCATCGTCGCGCTGCTGCGCATCCCAGCCGGAGTCCTTGCCGGCCAGTACTTCGGCCACGCCACGCGACTGCACGTACATCACCACCGGCGCCATCAGCGCCGCCAGCAGGGTTTCCAGCACCATCGAGACGAAGGCGCGCAGCGCGCCGCCGCAACCAATGCGTTCGCTGCGCGAGGTCAGCATCGCCACGTAGCCCATGGCCTTGGGCGCAAGCAGCACCGCCATGGTGATCGCGAACACCCAGAGCACGCCGTCCTGGTCCAGACCGCGCCAGTAATGCGACGGGGACATGCGCAGGTGCAGTTCCTCGGCCAGGTCGATGCCGCCATGGATCAGCGGGATCGCCACGCCGATCAGCATCAGCATCGCCCACATCGGCGCGGTGAAGTAATGGCCGATGCCGATCATCATGTGCACGCGGCTGATCCAGTGCAGGCCGGACGTCCCCACCACCTTGGCGTGCTGCAGGTTGCCCTGGCACCAGCGGCGATCGCGGATCAGCAGGTCGGTCAGCGTCGGCGGGCCTTCCTCGTAGCTGCCCTGCAGGTACGGCACCATGTGCGCGGCCCAGCCGCCCCGACGGATCAGCGCCGCTTCCACGAAGTCGTGGCTGAGGACATGGCCGCCGAACGGCTTGCGCCCCGGCAGCTCCGGCAGCCCGGCCTGCTCGGCGAAGGCGCGGGTGCGGATGACCGCGTTGTGCCCCCAGTAGTTGCTCTCGGCGCCATGCCACCAGGCCACGCCGTAGGCCATCACCGGGCCATACACGCGCCCGCCGAACTGCTGCATGCGGGCAAAGGCGGTGCGCCCGTTGACCACCGCCGGCAGCGACTGGATCAGGCCCACGTTGGGGTGGTTCTCCATCGCCGACACCAGCCGCACGATGACATCACCGGTCATCAGGCTGTCCGCGTCCAGGATCAGCATCTGCGGGTATGCACCACCGAAGCGGCGCACCCAGTCGGCGATGTTGCCGGCCTTGCGGCCGACGTTGCTGGCGCGGCGCCGGTAGAACAGCCGCCCTTCCCCGCCGGTGGCAGCGACCAGGCGCGCGAACACCTGTTCCTCGGCACGGCCGATGGCGTCGCGGGTGGTGTCGCTGAGCACGAAGAAGTCAAAGTTCTCGAGCTGGCCGGTGGCGGCGACCGATTCGTAGATGGCCTGCAGGCCGGCCATCATCCGGCGCGGGTCCTCGTTGTAGGTCGGCATCAGCAGCGCGGTGCGGCTGCGCAGCGTCGGCAGCGGCGTGTCCGGGTAGATGCCCAGCTTGCGCCGGCCACGCAGCAACGCCTGCAGGCCGGCCAGGCTGCCGACGAAGGACAGCGCGACCCACGCAAACAGCAGCACGAACAGCACCAGCAGCACGCCTTCGAGCACGTTCAGGCCACCGTTGAGCAGCACCCGCGCCATCATCCAGGTCGCGCCAACGGTCATCAGCGCGGTGGTGCCGAACACGTACAGGCGACGCAGGCCGATGTTGGGCGGGGCGGTGTCCTGGCGCGGCACCTGCAGGCGGCCGGTGCGCAGCGATTGCTCCGGCATCTCCAGCGGGTGTTCACCCGGCAGGATGGCGATGCCTGCATCGAGGGCGGCGGTGGTCTCGGTCACGGAGCTGCTCATTGCCGCGCTGCCCCGGCGATCACGAAGGAAACGAACCGCTGCCCGGCAACGTGTTGCTGACTGTCTCGGTGTAGCACCAGAAATCCTTGAAGAGGGAACGCGTTGTGCGTTGAAGGCCAGAAGGGCAGAGGTGGACCGATGCCACGGGGCATCGACGACGTATCGGGGGAACACCCTCCGGTGGTACGGGAGCCCCCTCGACCGCACCACCCGGCCCCTGCGGACCAGCGCAGCGCCAGGACCCGGCGCTGCAGGGGCGCATTATCCATGATCGCGCGTGACCACCAAAACGGTCATCGACCGCTGTTTCACTGCTGTTCGGGCACGGTTGAAGCAAAACCGACGAGGCCCGCGTCGCGGGCCCCGGGATGAAAACGGTTACGGCGCCGAACCATCACGCGCGGACAACAGGCCGATGCGGCGGAACCACATCTCCAGTGGCACGGTCACCAGCGGCGGCACCGCCGCGACCAGCGCCACCAGCATCGCCCACAGCGGCCAGCGCAGTTTGATCCAGGCGTACAGGCAGATGGCGACGTAGAAGAGGAAGGCAATGCCATGCAGCGGCCCGAAGATGCGCACGCCCAGGTCGGTGAGTTCCAGGCCACGCTTGAGCAGCATGCCGACCAACAACCCTGCCCAGGTGACGCCTTCGATCAATGCGGCGGCGGCGAACAGCTTTCCTGCAGGGTACATCGGCTTGACGGGCATTGCGGCTCCTGGAACACGTGGGGAGACGCGATTGTAGGTGGCCGGGCGCTGCCGGATAAGGGGCGTGCCGGCGCCCGGCGCGCGCTCAGATCCAGCCACGCCGCCTGAACCATGCCAGCGGCACAACGATGCTCAGCAGCACCACGCCCAAGGCGATCGCGTAACCGTAATGCCAGTGCAGCTCCGGCATCGCGGCGAAGTTCATGCCCCACACGCCAACCAGCACCGTCGGCGGGATGCCCACCACCGAGGCCACCGCCATCACCTTCATCACTTCGTTCTGGTCCATGTTGATCAGGCCCAGCACGCTGTCGAGCAGGAATTCGTTGCGGTCCCCCAGCTGCTGCTCGAACTCGCTCAGCGAGGTCAGGTCCTTGAGCACCAGCTTGATCCGCTTGGGCGCCTCGGCACCGAACCACTCCGGCGCCGACTCATCCAGGTAATTCACCATCCGCAACAGCCCGTGCAGGGTGTTGTGCATGGCACTGATGCGCCGCCCCATCACCCCCACCTCGTGCAGCATGCCCTCCAGCCGGTGCGAGGCGCGGCGCCCCTTGGGGTGGTTGAAGGCCTGCCGCGAGAACTCGCTCATCGTGCTCTCCAGCGATTCCAGCTGGTCGGCCAGGTGGTCGACGATGTGCTCGATCACGCGCAGGAACAGGTCCGCCGCGCCCACGCAGGGGTGCTTGTCCAGGTCGGCCTCCAGGCCGTCGAGTACGTCCAGCGTGTGCTCGCGCTGCACCACCAGTGCATGCGGGGCGACCACGAAGCCCAGCGGCGCGACCACGTGGTCCACCGCGTACTGGAAGCGCGGCAGGTTCAGCACCAGCGCCTCGCCCTCGCGCCGGACCCGGCTGCTGAACTCGATCTCGCTGATGCCGGCCCGGTCCGGGATGGCGAACCCCACCTGCCGGGAGGCCTGGTCCAGTTCCTCCGGCGTGGGCTGGCACAGGTCCACCCACAGCGCCGGTGGCGTGGCGGACGGGGTGATGGGACGGCAATGCAGCATCGACGGCACCTGCAACGGGAAACCATGCCCGCATGGTCCATCCAATGCCTGCGCCAGGTAAAGCACCCCGCGCGCGTGGCGGTTGCGCGGCACCGGCTTCATCACGCAAGCTCTGCGCTCCCTTCGGCCAACACTCCACCCATGCAAGACAACATCATCCAGATCATTCCCGCCAACGGCTGGGTCGCGGTATTCGAGGAAAACGGCGATGAAAGCGCGCAGTCGCTGGTCTGCTTCGCCGTCGTGGAAGAAGCCGGCAAGCGTGCGGTGCGGCCGATGGTGGCCAACGGCAAGCTGATCAGCCTGGCCGACACCCTGCCCCACTTCGCCCGTGTCGAAGAGCTCGATGCCTTCGAAGACGAGGAAGATGAGGAGGAAGACGAGGAAGAAGAAGAGGACGAGGAAGAAGACGAAGGCTGAGCCCTTCGCCCCCGCGTCTCCGATGGCCCGGCCTGCCCTGCGCAGCCGGGCTTTCTTTTTGCCTGTCATCACCGGGTCACGCCCGTGCTCGATGCTCGTCGGTTGCTTCCGGACCGCCTCGCACGCCATGAAGATCCGCACCCCGCTGCTGACCCTGCTCGCCGTCGGCATCAGCTTCACCGCCCTGGCCGCGCCTTCCACGACACCGCCGGTGCTGCCCGTGGCACACCACGGCGGGCAATGGGAGTCCGGCCACGTGCAGGGCATCGCCGTGGACCGCGCCAACGGCTACATCTACTACTCTTTCACCAACCTGCTGGCGCGCTATGACTTCAAGGGCAACCTGGTGGGGACGCTGGCCGGCTGGACCGGCCACCTGGGCGACCTGGACTTCAACCCCGCCGATGGCAAGGTCTACGGATCGCTGGAGTACAAGAAGGACAACGCCTTCTACATCGCGATGATCGACGTATCGCGCATTGACCGGGTGGGCATCCGCGCCTCGGAGAGCGACATCCTGCGCACCGTCCACCTGCCGGAGGTGGTGGCGGACTACACCGCCGACGTCAACGGCGATGGGCGCTTCGAAGGCGATGACGGCAGGTACCGCGGCAGGGAGGCCGAATCACCCGACCACCGCTATGGCTGCTCGGGCATCGATGGCGTCTCGTTCGGCCCCCGCTTCGGCCGGACCGACGGACCGCGACTGCTCACCGTCGCCTACGGCATCTACGGCAACACCGCGCGCACCGACAACGATCACCAGGTGCTGCTGCAGTACGACACCGCGCAATGGGATGCACTCGCGCGCCCGCTCACCGAAGCGGCGCCGCACCACAGCGGCCCGGCCACCGTCGACGGCAAGTACTTCGTGCGCACCGGCAATACCCGCTATGGCGTGCAGAACCTGGCGTATGACGACCACGGCCAGCGCTGGTTGATGGGTGTTTATGCCGGCAACAAGCCACAGTTCCCGAACTACCTGATGTTCGCGGTCGATGCACGCAGCGCCCCGGTCCGGGCCGACCTGCGCGGCGTCGCCGGCCAACGCGCCGGGCAGTGGCAGAAGGGCCTGTTGTTGCCGCTGGCCGACATGGGCCTGCACGACACGACCAGCGGCGTGCGGGGCTGGAACCAGAAGAGCGACGTCGGCCTGCAGCCACTGGGGGACGGCCTGTTCTACCTGGCCACGGACGCGCGCATCGATGGAAAGCAGAGCGCGGATCTGCGCCTGATGCGCTGGACTGGCGACGCACACCAACCGTTCGCACCCATCGACGCTGACCTCCGGTAGGAGCGGCCCGTGCCGCGACGCGCGCGGCATGCGTGCCCGCGCGTGCGCCTGCCATTGCAGGAACGTGGGCAATCGATGCACTTCATCCACCGTCGGCTTCGCCGCCGAGGCCGCTCCTGCCGTTGTTGTCGGTGCGGAAATGGCCTTGGGCTGCTGGAAATTCGGCATCAGCGATCACACGCAACAAAAAGCACTTTCATACCGCGCCGACTGCGGCGGTGAAACGTAAAGGTTCTGTAATTGTCCGGACGTAACCTTCGCGCCGCTTGCACGGCGGACGCTCAGCTGTGTGCGGTACTCCCACACTTCTCCGGATGGAAACATGTTCGAACTCAGGAAGTCGGCGCTGGTCAGCGCCATCATGGCTGCGCTCAGCGTTTGCCCGGTTGCGCATGCACAGCAGTCGGCCGAGGCCATCGTGCAGGACGTGGGCACCGGCAGCCTGCGTGGCCGCGTGCTCAACACCGCCACCGGCGATTACGTGCGAAACGCCGAAGTGCGCATCGAGGGCAGCCGCAGCGTCACCTACTCGCAGGAAGGCGGGCACTTCCAGCTGACCGGCATTCCGGCCGGCGAGGTCACGGTGCTGGTCAGGTACACCGGCCTGCAGGAATCGCGCAGCACGGTGCGTATCGAGGCCGGCAAGGCCAACGCGCTGGAGGTGGCGTTGCAGGCACCGTCGTACGCCGCCGGCAGCGCTGCGGCGACCGACCTGGACATGATCAAGGTCACCGCCTCGCGTGACGGCCAGGCCAGCGCCATCATGGAACGCCGCGCCGCGATGAACGCCAAGAACGTGGTCGCCGCCGACAACTACGGCGCGCTGACCATGGGTGACGTCGGTGAATTCATGAAATCCATGCCGGGCCTGTCGCTGGATTACACCGAAGTGGACGCCACCGCCGTGCGCATCGGCGGCCTGGACCCCAAGTACTCCACCTTCACCACCGATGGCGCGCGCATGGCCACGGCCACCTCGAACAACAACTCGGGCCGGCAGAACTCGTTCGAGCAGATGTCCATCACCGGCATCGAGTCGATCGAGTTGAACAACACGCTCACCGCATCGATGGACGCCGACGCACCGGGCGGCAACATCAACCTGCGCAGCAAGTACGCCTTCCAGCGCACCAAGCGCGACATCGTGTTCCAGCTGGGCGCGGTGGGTACCTCCGACTCCACCTGGTCGGGCAAGTACTTCCCGGATGACAGGAAGCACTCCACGATCTACCCGTCCGGCCAGTTCGGCTTCGGCGACGTGTTCATGGATGGCCGCCTGGGCGTGGAGTTCAACACCAGCTACAACGCCAACTACGTGCAGCAGGACCGCATCCAGACCGACTACGCCTACAAGGCCGACGGCAGCGCGATGCCGTACCGCGTGATGTGGCGCCCGGGCCCGAAGATGACCAGCCGCACCGCGGCCAACCTCAGCCTGGACTACCAGATCACCGATGACCTGGTCGCCTCGCTGCGCAGCACCTATTCGATGTATGACGTGGAGTACTTCAACCAGTACACCTACCTGATCTTCGGCACCCCGACCAAGTCCGAGGCCGCGTCCGGCTCCACGCCCAACCACATCGTGGTCAACCCGAACGGCACCAACACCCGCCTGCATACGCAGTACTCGCATCGCTATGCGGGCACGCCGGCCTACCTGGTCGCGCCCAAGCTGGAGTACAAGGGCGAGGACTGGGAAGTGGTGCTGCGTGGCAGCTATTCCGGTGCCGAGTTCAACTTCCGCGACAACAGCAAGGGCTTCTTCCAGCGCACCGACAGCTGGCTGACCGGGATCGGCTTCACCCTGGACCGTCCGTCGGAGAGCTCGCACGAATGGATCCTCAACCAGACCGCCGGACGCCCATGGGGTGACCCGGAGAGTTTCAACCGCGACGCCGACATCGGCTACAACATCCGCACCGCCGAATCGGACGCGCTCAACGACCAGCATGGCGTCAACCTCGACCTCAAGCGCCACCTCACCTTCTACGACAACCCGCTCACCCTGATGGGCGGGTTGGGCACGCGCAGCAATGACTGGCGCACCAACGAAGGCGCCTACAAACAGTACAAGTACATCGGCCCGAACGGCAGCCAGACCGACCCGGCGTCGCAGATCCCGTGGACCGGTGACTACGACTTTGCCATCATCGGTACCGGCGCGGGCAACATGAACCAGCAGGGCTGGCGCGCGGACAGCAACTACGCGATGTACGACATCTTCAAGGAGCACCCGGAGTACTTCGCCCCGGACGTGGTCGGCAACCTCAAGCGCGAGCTGGACAACAACAAGCGCATCCGGGAAGAGGTGAACGCGGCCTACCTCGAGGCCGAGACCCGCATCGGCGACGCGCGCATCGACCTGGGCCTGCGCTACGAGCAGACCCGCACCGCCGCGCGCATCGCCGACGTGCGCCCGCTCAGCGAGGTCAAGGCCGCCGGCCTGGATCCCAACACGGTCGAAGGCCTGATGTTCCAGTACAACAACGGCCGCTACACCATCCGCCGCGGCAAGTACGACGACTTCTTCCTCAGCGGTGGCGTCAAGTACGACTTCACCGACAAGCTGGTCGGCCAGGTCTCCTTCAGCCAGTCGATCCTGCGCCCGGACTACGGCAACCTCGGCGGCGTGGTCTCGGTCAACGACGACACGATGATCGTCACCGTGCCCAACGCGCAGCTCAAGCCCGAGCATTCCACCAAGTACTACGCCAGCCTGCAGTACTACCTGGAGCCGTCGGGCATGCTCGGCCTGTCCTACTACAAGCTGGACATGAAGGACATGCAGGTCACCGGCATCACGGTGGACCCGCAGGACGTCGGCTTCAATCCCGGCGACTACGAGGGCTACACCTTCCGCAGTGCGCAGAACCTGCCGGGCACGAGCACCAACGAAGGCATGGTGCTGGAGTACAACCAGCAGCTGACCTTCCTGCCGGGCGCCCTCAAGGGCCTGAGCCTGTACGGCTCGCTGACCCACGTGAACCCGGACGGCCCGCGCCAGAACCTGCCCAAGGAGGCGGCCAACTGGGGCGTGCGCTACAACTACGGCCGCTTCGATTTCCAGATCAACGGCAACTACCAGTCCAGCCACCGCGTCAGCGCGCTGAGCAACACGCCGACCACCGCCAACAACGGCATCCTGTACCGTGCCTCGCGCGAGCTGTGGAACATCAGCGCCACCTACAAGCTCACCGACAACATCGACGTGATGCTGGCCGGCCGCAACATCTTCAACGAGCCGGAAGTGATCTATTCCAACGTGGCCAGCCGCGTGCAGATGTACACGGTCTACGGCTCGATGTGGAACTTCGGCATCCGCGGCCGCTTCTGAGCCCGCCGCCCCCTGCACTCCGTCCTTCCTCGCCTGCGGGGAAGGGCCGGGGCAGGCATCGGCATCCATGTCCTTTCCGCTTCCTCCAGCGCCCACCAGGAACCTTCGCAATGACCCTCACCATCGACCGTCGTCGCCTCATCATCGGCGCCGGCCTGGGCCTGGGCGCCCTGCTGCTGCCGGGTGGCAAGCTGCTCGCCACCGAGGTGATGAATGCCAAGGGGTTCACCCACAACGTGGCCAGCGGCGAGCCGGGACCCGATTCCATGCTGCTGTGGACGCGCTACGTCCCTGCGGGCAACACGGACGAGGTCCGCCTGCAGGCGGAGATGGCCCTGGACCAGGCGTTCACCCGCGTCGTCGGGGGCGCCATGGTGCGCACCGGCGCCTATCGCGACTGGACCGCCAAGCTCACCATCGATGGGCTGCAGCCCGGCACCACCTATTACTACCGGTTCATCGCGCCGGACGGCAGCCACTCGCCGGTGGGCCGCACCCGCACCCTGCCGGTCGGGGACGTCGCCAGCTTCAGGCTGGGCCTGTTCTCCTGCTCCAACCTGCCGATGGGCTGGTTCAACGCGTATGCACACGCAGCCCAGCGCCAGGACATGGACCTGTGGCTGCACGTGGGCGACTACATCTACGAGTACGGCATCGCGTCCTACAAGCCGCATGACCGCATCGCCGAACGCCGGGTGCTGCCCGCGCACGACCATGAAATGGTCTCGTTGCTCGACTATCGCATGCGCTTGGCGTGCTACCGCGCCGACCCCGACCTGCAGAAGCTGCACCAGATGGCGCCGATGGTGGCGGTATGGGACGACCACGAGATCACCAACGACAGCTGGGAGGGCGGCGCAGGGAACCATCAACCGGCTACCGAAGGCGACTGGAGCATGCGCAAGGCCGCCGGCATGCAGGCCTATCGCGAATGGCTGCCGATTTCAGACGAGCCGTGGAAGGCCTATCCCATCGGCGCGCTTGCCACCTTGTACCGCACCGAATCGCGCCTGCTCGGGCGCACCCGCCAGGCCGACATCGAAAGCGCCTTCGCGGCCGGCAGCCAGGCTGCGCTGGAAGCCTTCCGCGATGGTCCATGGCAGGACCCGTCGGCCACCATGCTCGGCCTGCAGCAGGAAAGCTGGCTGTACCGTGCGCTTGGCCAGAACGCGAGCCAGAGCATCTGGCAACTGGTCGGCATGGGCACCATCCTCGGTCGCACCGTGATGCCTGCCAAAACCGTGGACTGGCTGCGCCCGGATGCCAGCGCACGCACCGTGCAGGCGTTCACCGACTACGTGCGCGCGGCGCGGCTCGGCCTGCCGATGTGGATGGACCGCTGGGACGGTTACCCCGCCGCACGCTCGCGCCTGCTGCGTGCAGCCCAGCAGGCGGACGCCAACCTGGTGATGCTGTCCGGCGACAGTCACAACGCCTGGGCCTACTCGCTGCAGGAGGACGACCGCCCCGCGGGCATCGAGTTCGCCGTGCAGGCCGTCACCTCGGGCGGCATCGAAGGCAGCGTGGTCGTGGATCCGCGTGACGTCGCCCGCATCTTCATCGAAAGCAATCCGGAGCTGGACTGGTGCGATACCTCGCGGCGCGGCTACGCGATGATCGACATCCGTCCGCAACGCATCACCGGCGAGTGGGTGTTCATGCAGGACATCAAGACGCGGGGCCTCGACGTGTCTGGCACCCACCGCATGAGCGCCGAGCGCGATCGCAGACGGTTCTCGGCATAGTCGCGCTGAAACGGCGTCGGTCGCGAAGCCGGTCGATCCTCCGTACGCACCCAGCCCGGCAACCGGTATCGGCTTCGCGCCCGAAGACACTCCTGCGACGAGGAGTCACCGGTGATGGGATGCGTGGTGCGCACGGCCGGAGCCGGAGCGCTTGCCGCCGCCATCGTGCTTGTTCACCGTCGCCCAGGCGATGCGTTCGGCATCCTTCTTCGAACGCCCCTCCTTGCGCTCGCTTTGTTCGATGTGCTCGGCCTGCCGCTTCTGCTTGTCGGTATAGGCACTCTTGTCACCACGGGTCATGGTCGCTGCTCCTGCAGGCACGGTGGTGGCCTGCCGGTGTCCAGACTGCGCAGCCGTCCGTAATCGGCATGTGCAGGTACCGTTTCATGTGTGCATTCAACACCACCGGAGCGCACGGCGTTCAGCGCCGGCCCATCAACTTGAATGGCCGGCGCTCACCTTCTGCTTGCACAACCGGTGCAGTCCATTAACCCGAGCGGGCGCAGGATGTGATCGGGTCCTTGCAGGGCCCGCGTTCATCCCCACAAGGCCGGAGGTACGTCCATGAAACGTCACCCGAGCGGGTTGTTGATCCTCGCCGTGGCAGCCGTCCCCACCTGTGCGCCGGTGGCCACCGCCACGCAGACGATGCAGGAAGGCCCGCCACCGCAGATGGCTCCTGCAACCGAGAAACCACCCAGCGATGCCTGGATCACCACCAAGGTGAAGGCGGCGCTGGTCACCGCCGCCGATGTGCCAGGCATGGATATCCGCGTGGAAACCCAGCGCGGCACGGTCATGCTCAGTGGCCACGTTCCCACGCAGGAGCAGGCCGACCGCGCGGTCGTCACCGCACGCCGGATTGATGGCGTGCAGAGCGTGGACAGCAGTGCGCTGATCATTGGTGACGCGAGCGCTGGCCACTGACGCAGTCCCCTCGGCGCATCTGGCCGCTCATCGCGGCAACCGCCCGGCAGCGATCGCTTCCTGCCGGGCGGCTTCCTGCCGCCGCCGTCGCGGTCAGCTGCCCAGTTCAATGCGGGCCACGCTTTCCTCACCGCCATTGGGATCACCCTCGCCATTCTTGATGCTCACGTACAACACGTTGTTGCGTGCATCCAGCGCCAGGCTGTTCGGATGGGTCGGCACGGACCAGCTGCCCACCGGGCGATAGCTGTCGCTGTCATAGGCGGTGACCGTCCCGGCTTCCCGGTTGGTTACGTACAGGCGCTTGCGCGCTGCATCAAGCAGGATGCCGAGCGGACCGGCATCGGTCGGGATGCTCGCCAACTCCCGCCCGGTACGGCGGTCCAGCACCAGCACACGCTGGCCGGGGTGGCGCGAGACGAAGCCATCGATGCTCTTGCCCTGGTAGGCGCGGATCATCTCCAGCCCCTGGTCGGTGACGAACAGGCGCTCACTGCCGGGGTCCAGGGCAATGTTCATCGGTTGCTCGGCGCTGATCCTGAAGCGTTGCTCGACCTTGCCGCTGTCGGTGCCGACGGTGACCACCTCACCGCGCAGGTTCGAGGTGTACACGCGCTTTCCGGCTGCATCCAGGGCCAGCCCCGGGGCCTTGGCGTTACCCAGCCCGGCAATGGTCTCCAGCAGCGTCAGCGATTGCGTGTCGACCACGAACAGCACGCTGCCTTCCTGCGAATGCCCGGTGACATACAGGCGATGGTTGGGCGCATCGACCACCAGCTCGCGCAGGTCGTGGCTGTAACGGGGCTTGCCGTCACTGCCGGTTACCTTCTCCATCAGCTGCACGGTGCCGATGGCCATGCCCTGCGCGGTGTCGACCACGGTCACCGAGGTGTCCACGGTGTTGCCGACGTACAGGCGGTGGTTACTGTCGTCCAGCACCAGGCCGAAAGCCTTGCGCTCCAGCGGGATGCGGGCCTGCACGGCGAGCGTGCGCGGGTCCAGGCGCAGTACCTGTGCCGGCCCGGCATCGTCACCGAAGCCGCCGGAGGAGGCAACGAACAGCGCCTGTTGCGAAGGGCTGTAGGCCAGCTCGTACAGGCCCTTGGCCACGGCCTGGCGCTGCACGCCGGCAGGCGCGCCATCGGCATCGGCCGACGCATTGCCGGTGGCCATTGCCAACGGCGCAGCCAACGCGAAGGAAACCGCCAGCGCGAGGGCGGCGGAACGGAAGAGGAAATGAGAGTGCATGCGAGCGTCCTTTGGTCGGGCACGAAGGGTGTCCTGGCTCGCTGGGCCGTCCTCGGACGGCAGGTCCCGCTGCATGAAGCGTGGGTGGCTTGCTGGTGCCGGCATGGTAGGGAAAAGCGAAGGCCGAGTCGAGCATCCGCCTTCGCAGCCGTTGCCGCCTATTGTGCGCTGGCCGTCGCTCCGCCGAGATGGCGTGCGAGGAAGGCCAGCAGGCGCTGGTAGTACGCACGGCGATGCGGCTGCGTGTAGAAGCCGTGCCCCTCGTTCGGGTAGTAGAGCGTCTCCACCGGCACGCCGGCACGCTTGAGCGCCTTCTCCATGCGTTCGGTATGTTCCACCGGTGCACGCTCATCCCTGCCGCCGGCCGCAAGGAAGACCGGCACCTTGATCTGTTCGGCGAGGCGGCTGGGCGAGCGAGCCGCCAGCGTATTGCGCTCGCCCAGCCATTCGGCGGCCCACGTACGCCCGGAACGGCTGCGCGAGGATGCATCGCTGTGCATCAACTCCAGGTCATAGACGCCGACATACCCCACCGCACACCGGTACAGCTCCGGGTCGCGTACAGCGCCCATCAACGCAGCGTATCCCCCGTAGCTTGCGCCGTAGATGCAGATCCGATCAGCCTGGGCGATGCCCTGTGCAACGGCCCAGCGGGTGGCATCGGCCAGGTCATCCTGCATGCGTCCGCCCCACTCGCGCACGCCCGCATCGGTAAAGGCACGGCCATAGTTGCCCGAGCCTCGGTAGTTCACGCGCAGCACTGCATACCCGGCGGCCGCCAGCAGCTGCGTATCGTCATCGAACTCCCAGCCGTCAAACACACCATAAGGTCCGCCGTGCGGCAGCAACACCATCGGCTTCGCCCCCGCCACCGCGCCCCTGGGCTCGGTGAGGTACCCATGCAGCGTCATGCCGTCGCGTGCCTTGAAACTCACATACCGTGTGGCCGGCATCTGGTCCGGGATGAACCACTCGCGGCGACTGAAGATCCGGTTGGCCTTGCGCTCCTGCGTATCGAACAGGAAGTAGTCGCCGTTGTTGCGGTCGCTCCACACGTACAGCAGCACCAGCCGGCCATCGGCAGTGGCCGAGGTCAAGCGGATCGCATCGCCACTGAAAGACTTCTCCAGGCTGCGGTACAACCGTGCCGCGCGCCCGTTCTCGTCGAAGAAGCGGTTGTCGACCCGTTCGCGCATGTACGACGCGCCCACCGGCGTGCG
This sequence comes from Stenotrophomonas sp. ATCM1_4, assembly GCF_004348115.1. Lineage (GTDB taxonomy): Bacteria > Pseudomonadota > Gammaproteobacteria > Xanthomonadales > Xanthomonadaceae > Stenotrophomonas > Stenotrophomonas capsici. The sequence continues at coordinate 3,019,895 of NZ_QPFB01000001.1, forward strand.
GCCGTCGAGGTCATACAGGATCCGGTACGGGTCCACGACTGCATCGCGCAACAGTTCCACTTCCTCACCCGTGGCCGGGTTCCAGGAAACAATCTCGTCCGGGCCGGCCTTGCGCTCCACCTGCAGGTAGGCCAGCGTGCCGTCGGCGCTGAAACCCAATGGGTAGCGCCGGTGCCCGCTGCTGCCCTCGTCATTGATCAGCCGCCATTCCTGCCCGCGCGCGTCGCGGTAGTACAGCTTGGACACGTTGTCGGTGTTGGCACCCACCGCGAATCGCACCTCGCCGGAAGCGTCTGTCTTGAAGTCCGCACGCCGCACCGGCACATCCGCGATGCGGGCCCGGTGCCGGTTGTAGATATCGATCTTCTCGATGCGGATGAATGGATCGCTCGCCACCGGCATCGCCGATACCAGCACATTGCGCGCATCGTCTGCCAATGGGTCCAGCATGTATACCGATTGATCGAAGGTGGACTTGTATTCAGAGACGATCCCCGCCCTCTCGTTGACCCCGTAAGGGCTGGCCAGCAGCATGCTCTGCTTGCCGTCCACGTTCACTGCGTACAGCTCGCCAATGGCCACCGGAGTATCACGCGAGCCCTGCCGGCGTGCCATGGAGATGACCACGCGCTCGTTGTTCGCCCACCAGAAGTCATCCACCACCGAGTTGGCGTCCCCGGAGATGCGCGCGGTGAAGGCGTTGTCGGAACGGCGCAGGATCAGCAGCGCGGTGCGATCCTCCAGCGGCGCGGTCACCGCGTAATGCAAGCCGTCGGGCGAGATCTTCACCCCCTGGTACATGTCCTGCCTGACGAACGGCTCCACGTCCAGGGTTGCCGCACCGGCAACTGGCATACCTGCCATCAGCACGAACAACACGCGCATCCATAACCGCATATCGAACCTTCCGTTCGCTGCCCCAGCCCCCCGCTGGCGAAGCGAGCATGGCGAAAAATGCCAGCAGCGTCGAGTGCCGTCGACCGGCGCCCCGCCTCAGCGTGGGCGCAGCCTTTCGCATTCCCTCGCCGCGGCGTACTGCGTGTAGTCCTGCAGCCGGGCACGCATCGACGGCAAGCCATCCAGCCGCGCATGGAGATGGGCATCAACCGGCACGAGCGCACGCAGCGTGCGGCTGACCGACAACGACCAGTTCTGCCTGTCCGGCGCTTCCATCGGCGCGTAGTCGCCAGCGACCCACGGCACCAACATGGCGTGCTGTGCGGTCGAGTGCCAACGCTGCTCGCGGCCCTGGCGGTGGAGGATGCGCAGCTGGACGTAGGGATCGTCATCGGTCCAGCGCATCCCGGTGCCGTAGTAGGCATCCACCTCATCCCGCACGCTGCGACCGCGCAACCGGCTGCGCGCCAATGCACGCAGCTCATCGGCATCGCAGGCCAGTGGCGGCCAGGTGGTCCAGAACGTAGCGGGAATGAGCTCGCTGCGCCGCACTCCGCCTGCGATCTCGCGCATGGCACGTTCGCGTAGCCACGGGCGTTCCTGCAAGGCAGCCAGCAGTTGCGCCACTGCCGTCGACCTCACCGGCCACTCCCCGGCACGGACGCCGCCAGCGGTGCTCTCATAGTGCCCCTGAAGGCGGAATCCACCACCTCCCCGGACCGGAACAAGAACGAACGTCTCATTGATGACGCCCCAGCCAGTGTGTTCGTACCTGATCTCGATACGGTCGATATCGGCAACATCCGCCATCGGCAATGGCGGCTCCGTGCAGGAGCATCCCCCCAACAGCAGCACTCCCAGGACAAGCCAACAAGCACGCATCCGACGTCCTCCCTAGATGCAGCCATTCAAGCATCATCCGCGCCATCATCGCCACGCGCACCCAACTGCGGGCGTCGCGTGCCACAATCCAAGGACTCCAAGGGGATGGGATGGGCGGATGACTCTCAGGCACATGGCCATGCTGGCCGTTCTGTTCGGCTGTGTTTCCGGTACGGCCGTCGCCGCGCCCGCAGCGGATGTGTTCTACCGGCAGCGCGTCGCCGAGGCCCTGGCCATCGCCGCCGACGAACCCGGCAGTCGCGCCGATGCGCTGCTGGACCGGCTGCTGGCCGACCCGGACTATGCCGGCCTGCCACCGGCCGAGCGCAACCGTCTGCTGTCACGCGCGGCGCTGGTTGCCTGGCAGAACGACCGCCTGGACGTCGCCTCGCAGCGGTATGCGGAGCTGGCCCGGCTGGACAGCGACAACCCCGATGATTGGTACCGCATGACCGGCGTGGCGATGCAGAAGGACGACATGGACGGCGCCGCCGAGGCCATGACCGAATTCGCCGCACGCTGGCCGGAATATCTGGACAACACCCGCCCCGAACTGCTGTTCATGCTGGCCACCCACGGCGATACCCGCAGCCCGGCACGCATCGGCTTCCAGCAGGCCCTGTTCGATGCCAACTGGAAGGGCGGCAGCTCCAACACCCCGGGCGCCATCTGGTTCCGGCTGGCGCGCGCACGCCTGGAGCAGGGCGACACGGAGGCCGCGCGTGCCGTGGTCCAGCGCATCCAGGAGCCGGAGTTCCTGATCTCGATGCGCGCGGACAAGCGTTTCGACCCGGTGTTCAACCGCGACCGCCCGCGCTTCGACGTCGCCCTGGCGGTCGATCGCCAGATCGCCCTGCTGCGCACCCGCACCCAGGTATTCCCCGACCGCCTGGAGCCGCTGCTGCACCTGAGCAGTGCCCTGTTGCTGGCCGGCCGCAACGAGGACGCCATCGCGCTGTCCGACGCCGCCGTCGCCCGGATCGCCGCCGCCAGCACCGACAAGCCGGCCTTCAGCGACATGGACCAGCAGGTCTGGCTGATGAACAACAAGGCCATCGCACTGCGCCGGATGGGACGCACCGAGGAAGCCATCGCTGAAATGCGTCGCGCCAGCCAGCTCAGCGAGAATGGCGAGGAGAACATCAGCCAGGTGTTGAACCTGGGCGAGTTCGAATGCGCCAACGGCAATGCCGCCGAAGCCATCCGCGTCGTCGCCGCCGCGCCGCTGGCCAACCTGAGCAACTATGGCAAGGCGGTGGCGGCCCATGTGCGCCACTGCGCCGCCCTGCAGCAGGACGACAGCCGCCAGCAGAAGAAGGCGCTGAAGGAACTGCACGCGCTGCGCGATGATGCGCCCATGCCGTATCTGGACGCGTTGATCCAGGTCGAGCCGGAGCAGGCCCTGGCCTTCATGCGGCAGCTGCTGGCCCGGCCGGACAGGCGCAACGACGTGCTGGACTGGGCCCAGGACTGCCTGCAGTCACCGCTGCTGCCCGGCGAGCAGGTTCCCCAGCAGCGGCAGGACGCGTTCCTCGCCCGCGCCGATGTGCGGGCCGCCATCGAAAGCGTCGGCCGGATCGAGCGCTACCCGCTGTACTGCCGGCAGTCGCGCTGACCGGCATGGCAGCGTAACCGTCGCGAACTACCGCGCTGCGCTGGCTCCCCGCCGCAGCGCCAGGTTGTAGAAGCTCGAGTACACCGTGGTCACCGACAGCGGCACCGCGATGGTTCGCGCGATTTCCGGCGTACCGGCCAGCCAATGCAGGGTGGTCAGCAGGACCAGCGATACCGTCATCGCCACCACCGGCGGCAGCCACCCGCCCACGCTGCCCGGCAGGCGCACCGACATGGCCTCGATCATCCGCTTCAGGAACAACGTGATCAGCGCCGACAGGGTGCCCTGCACCACGCCGGCGATCAGTGGGCGTGGCATCGGATGCGCACTGTTGGCGAACACCGCCCAACCGCCCATGCCCAGGAACGCCACCGCCATGTGTACCGCGCTGCTGCGCATCGCCGCTGTCGCCTGCTTCATTGCCTGCCGCTCTCCTTGAGGGCGCGCGCCGCGCGGCGCCGCTCCGTTGTCATGGGTCCAACCCCAGGAACACCCGCATCCGCGCCAGCTCATCCTCCAGCCCGCGCCGGAACGCGGCGTCACGCGGTGCCCGCCCCGCCACGTAGCCCAGCTGCGCCTGCAGCTTGCCGTCAGCCACGCCGAGGTTGCCCCAGCCGATCACCTGCTCGCCCCACAGCAACGGCAGGGCGTAGTAACCGAGCTTGCGCTTGGCCGGTGGGGTGTAGGCCTCGAAGCGATACGCCCATCCCCAGAACTGTTCGAAGCGGCGCCGGTCCCAGACCACCGGATCGAACGGCGTCAGCAGCCGCACCGCGTCATCGGGCTTCCAGCGCGCCGAGGCCGGGTTCTCGCCCTCGGGCCAGAACCAGTCCACGCCCTCCACGCGTACCGTGCCAAGACGCTGCCGTGCACGCTTCAGCGCATCGGCACGCAGCCCCTGCCATTGCGGCACGCCGCTGCGCAGGTGGCCCAGCAGTTGGCCCAGGCTGGCCGCCGGCAGCGGTGCGTACTTGCCCACGATGATGTCGAGCAGCGCGTCCAGCCGGGCTTGTGCAACCTCCGCCGTCACCGGCGTCGCATCGCCCTGGCGCAGCGCATACACGCGGGTTCCGCCGTCGCGCCGTGCCACCCGCAGCAATCCGCGGTAATGCATGCCGTCCAGCAGCTCGGTGCTGGCATTGGACGAGCCGCCAAACCAGTTGGTGGTCTTGCCGTGGGCGAACTGCGCATCGACCTCGCGCGGATGCACCACGCCACGTTCGGCGATGAACTCGCGCACCGCATGCGCCTGTTTCCAGCGCGCCGGCGTCCACACCACCCGCGCCTGGCGCGGATGCATCAAGGCATGGTGCGCGCGCGGCAGGAAGCCGTAATTGACGAAGAAATCCTCTTCCAGCGCCAGCCGCGGATAGCGGCGCTCCAGCTCACCGGCACGATAGCCGGTGACGCGGTGGCGCAGGGTCAGGTCCTGTGCACGCGCCGGCGCCCGGATCGGATCGGCCTGGACAAAGCCAAGCTTGCCGATCGCCCGCATCAGCGTGGTCGGCGTGAAAAGCGAGCGGGCGATGGCGTACCGGCGAAGATGGTCGAGGGTGGGCTGCATGGGGGAATGATGCACGCATTCCCCCTGCCCCACACAGTGCCGCCGGGCTCAGCGCTGGCCGCTAGCCGCGCGGCAGTAGTATTCGGCCAATGCGAAGCTCAAGGGATGCTGCGCGGTGAGCCCCCATTCCGCTTCCAGCGCGCCGGTACGGAACCGCACCACGCGGTCGGCCACCCCACGCGCCTCCAGCAGGCCGGGGAGTTTGGCGCCGAGCGCGCTGGCATCCAGCGCCTCGTCGCTCACGATGCACAGCCCCACGCCGGCAGCCAGTGGCGCTTCCTGCAACATCTCCTCAAGGTCTTCGATGCTGCCCTTGTCGTTGTCGATGGAATCCACCTCGGCCCCTTCCTCGGCCAACCGGTACTGCAGCTGGTCGGCATTGAGGAACAGCGTCATCAACGACGGCGCCGGACGGGGCGGCGCGTCGCACTTCTTCGGCCACGGCGCGGTCTGAACCGGGCTGAGGCTGCCGTCGGAAGCGACCTGGCGCACCGCAATCCCGCATCGCATGGCATCGAAGTCGCGGATCATGTCGCCCTCGTAGTCCACGCCCGCCTCGGGAACGAAGCTGACCTGCACCCCGCGTCCGCGCCCGCAGCTCAACCCGGCGCCGCTGGCGATCTGCGCCTGCAGCGCCACCGGCTGTCCCGGCACCAGCACGAACTCGGTGTAGTAAGGGTTGGCCATCAATCGGTTGCGGTCTTCCAGCGTGCGCGTGGTATCGCTCTGCGGGATGCCAATGGAGGTATTGGGCTGGCGCTTGCCGACCAGTGCCTTGAAGCCGAGCGACACCGCACCCGAACCCTCGATTTCCTCCTCGTAGGCATCCTCGCAGTGGGCGTTGGTGAACATGGTCAGGCCAACGCCGTTCTGCCCGAACAGGCGGATGCGGGCCGGGCGCTCGATGCTCGCGGGCGCAACCGGCGACGCGTGCGCCTGTGCGGCCGATGCATCGATGAAGGAAACGCTGGCCAGGGCCAGCAACAGGGCGCGGGGGGACATGGGTACGAACTCCATTTCGAAAGGCGGATCGCCGGAAGGGGAAAGGGCGGCGCACGATAGCGCATCGCCGGAGACAGCATCGGCCGCGCGGACGGGAAATTGAGCCCTTTCCCTCAGCCCACCCCCTCTCCCCGCATGCGGGAGAGGGGCCGGAGCCGGCCGCTCCTGCAGGCTGGCACGTTTCCTGCCCCTGCAAGTCCCAGTCCCCTGACCCGTCGCGGGGCACTAGTCCGCAGCGTTTCGGATTGAATCCAGCAGCAGCTGGCACTGACCATTTCCGTGCGGCATGAGCCGCTTCTGGAGTTCGTTCCATGGAAAGGATCCGATCCACATTCGCTGGCCTGCTCTTCGCCGCCACCGTGCTGCTCACCCCCACTCCCGCGATCGCCGGCGGGGTGGTCGAATGCAACCGCTGCCCGTCCACCGTCAATGCTGCCATTTCCAAAGGGCCGGGTATTACCGTGGTCGTCGACTTCGAAAGCGCCAAGCTGACCGCCTACGATGTCGAGTACGACAAGGAGTTCAAGCGTTGGCGCACCCTCCGTGTCACCGTTCCAGCGAAGATCTCGGCGGCGTTCTACCGGATTCTTGAAGCGGCGGCTGCGGCCCCTTCTTCCCAACCGACCAATGGTTACCCAGGCTTCGGTGGTCCCGCGCCGGCAGATGAGGCAGCACGTGGGCGCTCCAAGGATTCGAAGGGCGGGCTGGTTGTCACGGCCCACCCGGATGACCCCCAGTTCTCCAACCCCACGGGCATCCGCTTTCCGGATGCCTACAAGAACTTCAGCGCCAGTGACATCGTCATGTCCGCCACGTCACGGACTCGGTTCGGCAGGGAAATCGCCCTGGACCTCGCCGGTGCAAACACCACCAGCGCGGCCTGGAACTCGGTTGCACTCACCCTGCAGGAGCTGGCGCTTTCCTGGGGCTCCCTGCGCGGTGCCGGGTCCATCATCGTGATGGTCAATTGGCGCGACGGCTCACGGACCGTCTACCGGGTCACCGTGGACAACGTGGGAGAGGCGAAGTACGTGACTGGCGAGAGTCGCGACGGTCTCGGCAACAAGTTTCCGGACGCAACCATCGCCACCCGCGATACCGCACCGGAGTACGCAGGCAACTACTACTTCGGCGAAGGCCGGGAGGGCTCAAGAAATCTGGAACGCTGGATCGAATCCGCCCGTCTCTACGGTGTCCCGATTGGAGGCTCCGCCGCGGGACGCAACCGGATGTCGTGCAGCTGGAATGGCGAGACGATCAACTGCAGCATCCGATGACGTCCCGCTTCACTTGCCTGTAGGGGCTTCCGCCCAGTTGGCTGCGGGCATGAACGTGTCGGCCACCCTCTGCGGGCCAGGCGGGATGGACTGGAGGCATTCCCCTGCCCCCGCGCATTCGGGCTCCGGTCATCCATGCATGGCGCCCCTCTCCCTGCATGCGGGAGAGGGGCGTCGCCGCACGTCCCCTCCCCTTGCCGGCCCGACGCGCTACCCTGTCGCCCCTGCACCGCCACGCCCGCCCCGCTTTGCCATGACCACCTCCCCTCACCGCGTCCAAGGCCTCAACAACGACGAGGTGCCGGCCGACTGGCCTGCGATCAGCGCCGGCGAGATCACATGGCTGGCGACGCGCTTCCCGCAGCTGGAAGCCACGGCAACGCTGATCTGGCACAGCCCACGCCCGATGTCCGCTGCGGCCATCGCGCAAGGCGTCAATGGCAGGGTCTTCATCAAGCGCCACCATCACCGCGTCCGCACCGCCGCCACGCTGGCCGAGGAGCACCGCTTCATCGCACACCTGGCCCGGGCAGGTGTCCCCGTGGTTGACGTGCTGGCGGACCGCAGCGGAGCCACCGCCCTTGCGCACGAAGGCTGGACCTACGAGCTGCATGCCGTTGGCAAGGGGGACGACCTGTACCGCGATGCGCCGTCATGGACGCCGCTTACCGACCTCGCCCAGGCACGCGAGGCCGGTCGCATGCTGGCCACGCTGCACCACGCAGCGGAGAGCTACACCGCGCCACAGCGCGACACCCACATCCTGGTCGCCCGCGATGACCTGATCCGCAGCCCAGACCCCATCGCGCTGCTGGCACGCGACGCCTCCACGCGCCCGGCCCTGCACGACTACCTGTCCCGGCGCCCATGGCTGCAGGAGCTGCAGCAGGATGTGCTGCCCTGGCACAACGGCCTGGCCGCGCGCCTGCAGGCCGAGCCACGCCTGTGGACACACAACGATTGGCATGTCTCCAACCTGCTGTGGCGGCGCGAGGGCGAGGCGACGCGGATCGCCAGCGTGCTCGACTTCGGGTTGGCCTCGCCGACCAGCGCGCTGTTCGACCTGGCCACCGCCATCGAGCGCAATGCCATCGCCTGGCTGGAACTGGAGCGCGGCATGGCTGCCGTGCATGTGGATACCGCACTGGCCCTGCTCGACGGCTACCGGCAGGTGCGCCCGCTCCCGGCCGCCCAGGTACACCTGCTGGCCGATCTGCTGCCCATCGTGCATCTGGACTTCGCACTGTCCGAAGTGGAGTACTTCCACGGCATCACCGGCTCCACCGCCAATGCCGACATCGCCTACTACGACTTCCTGCTCGGCCATGCCCGTTGGTTCGGCAGCGCCGACGGCCAGGCCCTGCTGTCCGCCCTGCACGCCGCTGCCTGAATACCAACGGGGCGCAAATCCGTACCGTTTGTGGTCAAATACGCGCCTGAAGCGGGGGTGCCTGGTTTTCGCAGGCTGAGAGAGTCCCTTGGAACCTGATCCGGTTTGCACCGGCGTAGGGAGCTTTGAGCAGCAGGCACACCGCCTCCATGGCCGGTTGCGCGTGCGCGCCTTCGCTTCGTCTCCCCCACCGGCTGATGACGAAACGAATGAACCGCTGCTACCGAATCTCGCTGTTGAGCGCTGCCCTGAGCGCGGCCCTGCCGCTGTACGCCAGCAACCTCGAAACCGCCGCCGAGCGCTCGCCCACCGAGCTGGCCGCGGTGCGCGTGCAGGCCGAGCAGCCGCATGCCGGGAACACCCAGTCCAACAGCTTCGGCGCCGGTGACTGGAAGAACACCCCGGCGTCGATCACCGTGCTGGACCGCGAGCTGCTCGACAGCCGCCACGTGCGCACGCTGTCCGAGCTGGCCTACAACGATGCGTCGCTGGGCGACGCCTACGCACCGGTCGGCTATTACCAGAACATCGCCATCCGCGGCTTCGCGCTGGATACGGCCACCGGCTACCGCTTCAACGGCCTGAGCATGGCCGGCGAGCAGCGACTGGCGCTGGAGAACGTGCAGCAGGTGGAAATCCTCAAGGGCGAGGCCGGCCTGGCGGCTGGCGTGATCGCCCCCGGCGGCGTCATCAACTACGTGGGCAAGCGCCCGGCCGAAGTACGCACCGTCACCCTCGGCACCGATTCGGAAGGCAGCCGCTATGCCGCGGTCGACGTCGGCCATTGGGTGACGCCGCGCATCGGCCTGCGCTTCAACGCCGCGTGGGATGACAGCAACTCCTATGTCGACAATGCCGACGGCCGCCGCAACTTCTACGCACTGGCCACCGACTGGCTGATCGGCGAGCGCGGCAAGCTGGAAGTGGATGCCAACTACCAGACCAGCGCGCAGCGCTCGGCGTCGGGCTACCAGCTGCTGGGCGCCACCGCGTTGCCGCGCAACGTGGATCGCAAGAAGATGCTCGGCCACCAGGCATGGCAGGCGCCGGTCGGCATCGACAGCACCAACCTCACCGCGCTGCACACCTTCGACTTCAACGAGGCCTGGCAGTCACGCGTGTCGGCCAGCTACAGCCGCTCGGTCATCGACGACAACGTCGCCTTCGCCTACGGCTGCTACTACGCCGCCGAATGCGCCGACGGCAGCGTGCCGGGCAACTACTTCGCGCCCAACGGCGACTACGATATCTACGACTACCGCAGCCCGGACGACACCCGCCGCAACCGCCAGCTGCGTGCCGAGCTGCGTGGCCAGTTCAGCACCGGCAACGTCGCGCACCAGCTGACCGTGGGCGCGGACTACTTCGACCGCACCGTGGACAAGCGTCGCAACGTCAACGAGTACGTGGGCACCGCCAACATCCACGACAGGGACGTGCCGCAATTCGCACCCTCGCCGCTGCAGCCGGGCCCGTCGGTGCGCCGCCTGGACAGCACGCAGAAGTCGCTGTTTGTGCTAGACCGCGTGAGCTTCGCCGACGATTGGCAGCTGCTGGCCGGTGGCCGCTTCGTGCGCCTGGACGAGCGCGCCTTCGACAAGCGCGGCAACCTGGAACGCAGCAGCCGGCTGTCGCGCTTCCTGCCGCAGACCGCGCTGATCTGGAGCGCCAACGACGACCTCAACCTCTACGCCAGCTATGCGCAGGGCATTTCGCTCGGCCAGGAGGCGCCGTTCTGGACCACCAATGAAGGCACCTTCCTGCCGGCGGTGCGCTCGCGCCAGGTCGAGGTCGGCGCCAAGTACACCCCGTCGGATGCGCTGACGCTGAGCGCGGCGCTGTTCCGCATCAACCAGCCGTTCCAGTACGCCAAGCCCGACGACAGCGACTACGGCTATACCTTCGTGCAGGAAGGCCAACAGACCCACACCGGGCTGGAACTGAGCGCACAGGGCCACCTCACCGAACGCCTACAGCTCACCGCCAGCGCCACCGCGCTGCGCGCACGCGCCCGCAACAGCGGCACGCCTGCCTACGAAGGCCACCCGCTGATCAACGTGCCGAGCAGCCGCGCCAGCCTGCATGCCGACTACGCCCTGCCCTTCGCCGAAGGGCTGGGCATCACCGGCGGCTGGCGCTATGCCTCCTCCAACGTCGCCACCGCCGACGGCCGCGTGCGCGCACCGAGCTACAGCGTGGTGGACGCCGGCCTGCGCTTCCAGCACCGGCTGCACGATCACGCGGTGAACTGGAACCTGTCGGTGGACAACGTGTTCAACCGCTTCTACTGGCGCGACACCGGCAGCAGCTCCGGTGACTACTACCTGTTCCCGGGAGCACCGCGGCAGGCGCGCCTGTCGGTGACCATCGCGCTATGAACCCGGCGATCCTGGAATGGTCGGCGGTCGCGGCCAGCATCCTCGGTGTGTGGCTGATGGCGCAGCGGCGGATGCTGGCCTGGCCGGTGGGGCTGGTGTCGGTGGGCCTGTACGCGCTGGTGTTCATCGAAGCCCGGCTGTACTCGGACACGCTGCTGCAGGGCGCGTTCGCCGCCTTCCTGCTGTACGGCTGGCTCAACTGGCGCAGACAGACGCAGGCCGAAGGCCGCATCGTCATCGCGCCCTTGGCCACCGGCCAGTGGACGCGCGACCTGGGCATCGGCATCGCCTTCGGCCTTGCCTTGGGCGCGGCCATGCACAGCTGGACCAAAGCCGCCCTGCCGTGGTTGGACGCCATGCTCGCCGCACTCAGCCTGGTCGCGCAGTGGTGGCAGGCGCGCCGCCACACCGCCGCCTGGTGGCTATGGATCGTGGTGGACGTGGTTTACGTCGGCATGTACGCGGTGAAGTCGCTGCATGCCACGGCGGGCCTGTACCTGGTGTTCGTCGGACTGGCGGCGATGGGCCTGCGCGCGTGGAAGAAGGCCGGCGCGCAGGACCGTATGCAACGACCGGCCTCGCCGGCCGCCTGACCCCGGCGCGCGACGCACGGACGACCGTGCCGGTTCCCTCCCCTTCGGCGGGAATCGGCCAGGCCACACGTCCTCCCGCGCGGCCGGGCCTGCGCCTCAGGTGAGCGCCACGTCCGCTTCCGCCTTCATCGGCGCGCTTCCTGGCGGGGCATCCACCACCGGCAACGCCCACTCCACGCGATTGCGCCCGGCGCGCTTGCCGCGATAGAGCGCGGCATCGGCGTCCTGCATGGCGCGCTCCAGCGAGGCCTCGTCGCCAAAGCAGTGCGACACGCCCACCGTCACCGTGCAGCGCAGCCCCGCGTAACGGGGGCCTTGCAGCATCACCTTGTCCTGGATGGCCCCGCGCACCCGCTCGGCCACGCGCCGTGCCGCCGCATCGTCGGCGCCCATGCAGATGGCGGCGAACTCCTCGCCCCCCAGCCGGCACACCAGGTCGTCCTTGCGCACCGCGCCACGCAGCGCATCCGCCACGCCACACAGCACCGCGTCGCCCACATGGTGGCCGTAGTTGTCGTTGATGCGCTTGAAGTGGTCGACATCGACCAGCAACAGGCGAGCCCGGGCATTGGGCCGCCGGAACCAGGCGTCCAAAGCCTCGGTCAGGCCGCGACGGTTGAGCAGCTGGGTCAGCGGATCACGCGCGGCCATGCCACGGAGCGCATCGGTCAGGCGGCGCAACACCAGCCACACGATCGACGGCGGCAGGATGGTCGCCAGCGAGCACATATAGACATAGAAGACCATCTGGAACGGGCCATCCATGCTCAGCGCCGCCAGCCCGCCGCTGAGCAGCTTGATGAGCTTGATGACATTGAGCACGCAGATGCCACTGATCAGCAACGCGAACAGCAGCACCTCACCGCGCAGGTCGCGCGCGAACGTGCGCACGCCGTGCAACAGCACCGCCACCATGCCGACGAAGCACAGCGCACAGGTCGCCGCGAGCAGCGCATAGCGCGCCACCGAACCCCACGCCGCATCCACCAGCACCTGCACCACGGCATAGCCCATGCCAATACCGACCGATGGCCACAGCAGGGGCACGGCGCGGCCAAAGAAGCGCGCTCCCCCCACGCAATACGCCAGCAGCGAGCAGAGCGTGAGCGAATGGTTGACCACGCTCATCCAGCTCCAACCCGCCGGCCCCTCCAGCAGCTGCAGCACATAGGCCATGCCCAGCGTGAGGTTGCCCACCGCAAACGCGTCCATGCCCATCTTCTCGCCATGCAGACGCCGACTGATGAGCAGGAACATCACCGTGAAGCTCAGCAGGTAGACACACAGCATGCCTACGAGAAGGGTGGCGATCATGGGGTGGTCGAGGTTGAAAAGCGCAGGTGCAGAACATCGCGGATGGCCGCCAGCCTGGGCAGCGGAATCCGGAGCGGAGAAATCACGTGGCGCGTATCGTACCCAATCGCACCGTTAAACCGGCCCTCTCCGTAATGGAACATCGGCAACGCGAGAGATGGACCTGACTCTTACGATCATCCCGGTTGATGCAAGCACCCGAGTATCGTCGGATGCTTTCGCACACGTAGTGGTCCGGCCTCAAGCCGGCACATACTCAACCTACCCAGCCGGAATACATCTCCCTCAAGTACCGCGAGCAGCGGACGTCCCATCGGCCGCGCGCTTCCAAGAAGAGTGCTGCGACTTCCATTGTTGATCCAATGAGAGGATGCAACTCAGCATCCTCCTTTCCAACATCGCGCAATCCTACGAACTCATGAAATGCATGGTCCAAGTCGTTGGGCCCGTCGCCGTACTGATTCCAATGCCAGCGGTGCAGCCCTGGCAGCAGCACTTGCTCGGGCACGAACACCTCCCCGGGATCCAAACAAGACCGAATCGTCGCCTCCAACGCCCCGACATTGCCCAACAGCAAAGCGACGCCATGGGTCTTCCAATTCCCTGCATCGCGATACATGTACTCCAGCACCGAGTAACTCACGCTCTCTCTCATCCCATCAGCCACGAGAACAACCAGCAGCGAGCCTGACCTGGACGCGTCCCACGCATTGAGATGGAAGATTCCAGTCAGCTCGCCTACCATCCCTCGAAAGGGGGAAAGTCTGAATGGCGAATGCGATCTTTACTGCTTCCGAAAGCTCTAGTTACGACGACCAGATCGAGCGGCGTTATCACTTCCCGAAGACCTACTACGGCCAGGCCGCACAGGCCGTTGGCGATCTGATCGCCTACTACGAACCCCGCCGCGATGCCGGGCAGAGCAGCAGTGGCGGACGACAGGCCTACTTCGCAGTCGCACGCCTCATCAAGATTGAGCCAGACAGCACGCTCGACGGCCACTTCTACGCCTATTTGGATCAGTTCCTTGAGTTCGACCGGGCCGTTCCTTTCAAGGAAGGCGGCACCTACTACGAGTCGCTGTTGCAGAAGGAGGACGGCAGCACTAACAAGGGCGCATTTGGGCGCTCTGTCCGACTGATCCCAGCGGATGAGTTTGAAGCGATCTTGAAAGCGGGCTTCACCTCTGCGCTGGAGCCATGGGAGCTTGCAGACGAGGCGGACAGCGATACCCCCGAATCCACTCCTCGCCCCATCATCCAGCAGGTCATCTCCCGGCGATTCCGTGACAGGGCCTTTCGCAAACACGTGCGCAACGCTTACTCCAATACCTGTGCAGTAACCGGCTTATGTCTCATCAACGGCGGCGGCCGGCCCGAAGTGCAAGCCGCGCATATCCTCCCCGTGGAAGCCGACGGTCCAGATACCGTGCGCAACGGCATCGCGCTGACCGCCACTGTGCACTGGCTATTTGATCGGGGTCTGATTAGCTTTGATGACCAGTACAACGTGTTGTTGTCCCCAGCTGGAGTTCCCGACGAGCTGGATAAGCTGATCCCATCGAAGCGACGGTTAACTGTCCCGGCCCACGCGGAGCAATGCCCGCATTCGACGTATTTACGCTGGCACCGAGAGAATCGATTCAAACGCTGAATGCAGGGTCGAAGACCACGCCAGCGTGCCTTCCCGGCCACTCCCTTTTTTTGGACGTCACGCATGGATGCAACGAGCAGCTCACCCCGCCACACCTCCGAAGAGCCACCCTTCTTACTTCGGAGCTTGCATTTCTCTGACCTCAACCAACTGTTGGATCAGTATCTCAACGGCATAGACGGCGCCAAGCCGGGAAAGTGGGAGCGTTACTCACTGATTCTGGGAATTGGCGGGGCGGGATTTGGACTGCTATTGGGCACGACCTTGAACGGCGTCGCCGGGGCAGTGGCCGCCTATGGCGGGCTATTTATCGAAACCATCGGCTTGTTGACTTACGCGGGACTGCAGATTCGTCGCGATTGGCATCAGTTCCGCCATGCGCGCGCCCACCACGCAAGCGAGCTTGAGTCCGGCTATCAGCAGTACCAGCATCTGGTAAAACTGACCCGCAGTTTTCCCTTGGCCGAGCGCAAGCGACGCCTGCGCTATATCCAGGATCGGCGCAACACGATGCATGATCGGCTAAGCCTTTTCACCGGCGGCATGGAAAGGCTGGGGGTCATTCCGTTACTTCTTGCCTTGTATTTGCAGTTCAAGGATTGGCGATGGGCCGACTGGAAGGCGATTTCCAACATCACCTTCGCTCAGGGCCTACTCGCCTTCATCCTAATGCTGGCCTATCTGTTGTTCTGGCATCTCATCCACCTAAGGGCACGGATTCAGGCCTATGAGCTCCTCCTGACCGAATCAAACAAGCGAGATGACGAGGAAGGCCGGGGGTAAATCGGGGGTGGGAACGAACTCTTACACTGTCTCTACGGGTCGTCCCCAGTAGCCGAGCTACCTTACCCTCGCCGGCACGCGGCGGAAGGGACGGTACAAATCGCACCTCGCCGCCAACGACGAACACCTCTTGCGATGCTATCGCTATATCGAACTCAATCCCGTCCGCGCCGGAATGGTGTCCCATGCAGGTGGCTACCGATGGTCGAGCTACCACCACAACGCGCTGGGCAGAGCCGACCCGCTCATTCGCCCGCACGTCTGCTACAGCAGCCAGGCCCGCTCAGAAGCAGAACGGCTGCATGCCTATCGAGAGTTGGTACAGCAGGCCTGCGATGAAGACGCCTCCCGCTTCAGCAACCACATACGACATCAGCGCCCAATGGGGAGCGACCGATTTCGAGCAGCCATCGAAGCCCAGTACAGTCGCAAACTAACACCTAGAAGAACTGGCCGACCCAAGAAACAAGGACCGGAGACTTAGAAACTCGACTCTGCCCCCTGCTTTCCTCACTCTGCCCCCACCCCCCTACTTATATTCAGGGGTTAGAGATTAACCGCACTTTTGTCAAGCTCGTAAGTATCCCCGTCCATAACCTTGCGGAGGATATCAACGGCAGCGTCGGTATATCGATGCCCCAACATCGCTGATTTGTGCCCCAATTTAATTGCAATGTGGTACTTATTATCAGTAGAACGCATATCAAAACCAGATTGATTTTGAAGCAGATTAATCAGCTCGCTTGCCTTATGCCATGTCTTAAAGCCAAGCTTCTGAGCTACGCCGATTAGAGCGTACTTATAGTCAATATTAACCTTGGATGGATCCGCAATTGAAGTAACACCAAAAAGTTTCGCAAAACTCTCGCCGGATTCTACAGTCTGCTCTAGCTGCTGAAAATCAACCTCTACGTGCTTCTTTGGAATATTTGATCGAACAAGCTCCACCGAGCGCGCCATCAATGCACGTAACAGCTTCGTGTTTATCTTCTCCAAATTTCCCGCCTGCCCGAAGGCTTTGAACACCCACTCAAACCCTGAAGCCACTATGCACTTAACTCGCACATTTACATCAGGCGCAACTGATATGACCTTGTCTCGCGGCGGGTACGACGAAGCATCAACAGAATCATCCCACTCCAGTATGTATATATTAGGAATCAGGCCATCTCCAGCGCGAGTCATTCGATAAACGTCATAGAGAATTGCCTTTATATTCGGATCCTCTGCGCGATAGCCAACGAAGAGCAGCGGATGGGTAATCCCCCCGCTTTTAGCGGCTGCCAAAAGTGGAGCTATGCGGCCATCGCCCGTGGAGGTTCGAGTCCTCTCCTGGGCACCACGACTCAAGAATGAAGAAACCCGCGAAAGCGGGTTTTTTCATGCCCGCGATCCAGCACGGAACAGGCGGTGCCGAGCCACGCTCGGCAAGCATCCCGGCGCAGCATGCCTGCGCTCACCCCCTGCATCACCCCTGCACGTCATCGCGCGAACTCCTTCGCATCGGCCACGCACGGCGCCGCGGCCAGCGTCACCGCACGCTCACCGCCTCGTGCATCAACGATGCCACCGGCATTGCACTCGCCTTGCGCGCTTCCCCCCTGAGGGAAGACATCGCGCCCGCCACCGGCAACGCCTTCGATCAATCGCACACCGCCGGCAGCGTCCTGCGGTTCAACGCCGCCCAACAAGCGGATGAGCGCATCCACGAGGTGCTCGCACGCGCGTTGCCCGCCGCAGTTGATGATGTCCGCAGGGACGCGATGCAGGACTGATGCAGCGCTGAAAAAAACCTGCGCATCGCCTGCGAAATCCTGTTGACATGTCGCGCGTTCTCCAACAGAATTCACGCCCTGAGTCGCCCAGGTGGCGGAATTGGTAGACGCACTAGTTTCAGGTACTAGCGGGTAAAACCGTGGAGGTTCGAGTCCTCTCCTGGGCACCACGACTCAAACAGATCAAACCCGCGAAAGCGGGTTTTTTCATGCCTGCAGTCCAGCACGAAAGAAGATCGAAGCAAGGCAGTGCCGGACCATGCCCGGCACGTATCCGGCAGGGCACGGCGCAGCACGGCAGCGCTCTACCGCTGTACCACCCGATCGTGCCGAGCCACGCTCGGCACGTATCCGGCACCTGCTCGGCCAACGCCGATCAATGACCGCCCGCCGATGCCGCGCCACCGCCCGCACCGAACGGCGGCTTGGCCATCCACACGATGCCGGTGATCAACAGGAACACCCAGCCCAGCAACAGGAAGATGTCGTTGAAGCCCATCTGCGAGGCCTGGTGCACGATCATGTTGTCCAGCACCGCGGCACCGCGCTGCAGATCGCCCTGCCCCATCGCGGTGACCTGCGCATGCATGCCCGGGTCGTACAGCGACACGTGCTCGGTCAGGCTGGCGTGGTGCTGCTGGGTGCGGCGCGCCCACAGCCAGGTAGTAAGCGAAGCTGCGAAGCTGCCGCCCAGGGTGCGCAGGAAGGTCGCCAGGCCCGAACCTGCCGCCACTTCACGACCATCCAGGTCGGACAGCACGATCTGCAGCACCGGCATGAAGAACAGCGCCACGCCCAGGCCCATCAACAGCTGCACGCCGGCCACATGCTCGAAGTTGACCTGCAGGTTGAAGCCCGCGCGCAGGAAGCAGGTCGCCGACAACACCACGAAGGCGAAGCTGGCCAGCGTGCGCATGTCGAAGCGGTGCCCGAACTTGCCCAGCAACGGCGCCAGCAACACCGGCAGGAAACCCAACGGCGCCGTGGCCAGGCCCGCCCAGATCGCGGTGTACCCCATGTCCCGCTGCAACCACTGCGGGATCATCAGCGCCACCGAGAAGAACGCGGCGTAGCCGACCACCATCGCCAGCGTACCGGCACGGAAGTTGCGGTGGCGCAGCAGGCGCAGGTCCACGATCGGATCCTTGTCGGTCAGCTCCCAGATCACGAACACCGCCAGCATCACCACCGCGATGCAGGTCAGCACCACGATCTTGGTCGAGGCGAACCAGTCTTCCTCGTTGCCCAGGTCCAGCATCAGCTGCAGGCAGCCCACGCCGATCACCAGGGTGACCAGGCCGACGTAGTCCATCTTCGGCTTCTCGACCTGCTCCACGCGGTGCCGCAGCTGGCCACCGACGATGGCTGCGGCGATCACGCCCAGCGGCACGTTGATCAGGAAGATCCATTCCCAGCTGTAGTTGTCGGTGATCCAGCCACCGAGGATGGGCCCGGCGATCGGCGCGACCACCGTGATCATCGCCAGCAGCGCCAGCGCCTGCCCCCGCTTCTCGCGCGGATAGATCGACACCAGCAGCGACTGGGTGATCGGGTACATCGGGCCGGCGACGAAGCCCTGCAGCGCGCGCGAAACCACCAGCATGCCCATGCTCTGCGCGATGCCGCACAGCAGCGAGGCGATGGAGAAGGCGATGGTCGCCCACATGAACAACTTCACCTCGCCGAAGCGCCGGCTCAGCCAGCCGGTCAGCGGCAGCGCGATGGCCGTGCTGACCGCGAACGAGGTGATGACCCAGGTCGCCTGCTGCGAACTGGCTCCGAGGTTACCGGCGATGGTCGGCAGCGAGACGTTGGCGATCGTGGTGTCGAGCACCTGCATGAACGACGCCAGCGCCAGGCCGGCCGTGCACAGCGCGACGTTGACCGGCGCCTGGCCGGCCTCCGCCTGCGGGGCTGCGGGAGCTTGAGCGGACATGGTGACCTCAGCCGGCGCGGGCCGACGACGGCAGGTTGCCCTGGATGATGGCGTGGATCAGCGCGTCGGCTTCCTGCAGCTGCCTGGCGTAGACCTCGGTGCCATACACGGTGCCCTTGGCGACGTCGGCCGGCAGCACGCTGCCCTTCTGGTCGTGCAGGTTCACCTCGGCCTTCATCGACAGGCCGATGCGCAACGGGTGGTCAGCCAGCTGCTTGGCATCGATGGCCACGCGCACCGGCACGCGCTGCACGATCTTGATCCAGTTGCCGCTGGCGTTCTGCGCCGGCAGCAGCGAGAACGCCGAACCGGTGCCCAGGCCCAGGCTGGTGATGTGGCCCTTGTAGGTCACCTCGCCGCCGTACAGGTCCGAGCGCAGTTCCACTTCCTGGCCCAGGCGCATGTGGCGCAGCTGGGTTTCCTTGAAGTTGGCCTCCACCCACATCTGCTCGGTCGGCACTACCGCCATCAGCGCGGCGCCCGGCTGCACGCGCTGGCCAACCTGCACCGAACGACGGGCCACGTAGCCACTGACCGGCGCCACGATGCCGGCGCGGGCATTGTTCAGATAGGCCTGGCGCAGCTGCGCCGCGGCGGCCTGCACGTCGGGCTGGGTGGCGATGACGGTGTCATCGACCAGCGCGCGGCTGCGCTCCACGCTTTCGCGCGAACCGGACACCGCCGCTTCGGCGGCCGCCAGTTCATCGGCGGCGTGGGCAAGTTCCTCGCGCGAGATCGCGCCGGTATCGGCCAGGCCCTTGCGCCGCGCGTAGTCCTCGCGGGCGCGCTTGAGCGTGACCTGGCGGGCGTTCAACTCGGCCTGCGCGCCTTCCACGCTGCGGTACATGCCGCGCACCTGGCGCACGGTGCGGGCCAGGTTGGCTTCGGCCTGCTGCATGGCCACCTCGGTGTCGGCCGGGTCCAGCTGCACCAGCAACTGGCCCTGCTCCACCTTCATGCCGTCATCGGCGGCGATGGACACCACCGTGCCACCGACCAGCGGGGTGATCTGCACCTGGTTGCCGACCACGTAGGCGTCGTCGGTTTCCTCGGCCCAGCGGCCCATCAGGTAGTACCACGCCACGAAGGCGACCAGCAGGATCACCACGATCAGGAACAGGCCGCGCAGCAGCTTGCCGCGGCGGCTGGGTGCGGCGGCGGCCGCGTCATTGGAATAAGTCTGGCTCATGGAAAGGACTCTCAGGAATTCGGAAGATCGGAAGCCTTGGCGGTACCCGGCAGCGCGTCGTCGCCGGGCTGGTAACCACCGCCCAACGCCGCGCTCAACTGCACCGAGGACAACAGCTGCTGCGACTGCAGGTTGCTCAGCCGCTGCTGCGCTTGCAGCAGCACGTCCTGGGTGCCGAGCACGTCCAGGTAGTTGCCGATGCCCGCGCGGTAGCGCTGCTGCGCCAGCGCGTTGGCCGACTGCGCGGTGGCCACGGCCTGCTGCTGGGCTTCCACCTGGGTGGCCAGCGAACGCACCGCGTTGACCTGGTCGGCCACCTCGCGCAGCGCCTGCACCACGGTGGTGTTGTAGCTGGCCACGGCCAGGTCGTAATCGGCGTCACTCTTGGCCAACCCGGCGCGCAGACGGCCACCGTCGAAGATCGGCAGGCTCAATGCCGGTGCCAGCAGGCCGAAGGTGGAGCCACTTTCCAGCAGGCTGCCGACGTCCTTGGACACCACGCCACCGAGCGCCATCAGATTGAGGCTGGGATAGAAATGCGACTTGGCGACATGGATCTGCTTGTCCGAGGCTTCCACCCGCCAACGCGCGGCGACCACGTCGGGACGACGACCCAGCAGTTCGCTGGGCAGCACGCCCGGCAGTTGCAGCGCCAGCGGGCTCAGCGCCTCCGGCACGGCGATCTGCAGGCCGCGGTCCGGCCCCTGGCCCAGCAATGCGGCCAGCCCGTTGCGGGCGGCATCGATCTGCTGCTGCGCCGCCAACTGCTGCTGCCGTGCCAGCGGGATGCGGGCTTCGGCCTGGCGCACCTGCAGGTCGCTGTCGATGCCGGCGCTGCGGCGCTGGCGGGTCAGTTGCAGCAACTGTTCCGAGCGTGCCAGCTCGTCATTGGCCACCCGCTGCAGGGCACCGGCGTGGGCCAACTGGGCGTAGCCCTGGACGATGGCCGCCGACAGGTCCAGCCGTGCCGCCTGCGCGTCCACCGCCGCGGCATGCCGGCTGTCCACCGCCGCTTCCCAGGCGGCGCGCTTGCCGCCCCACAGGTCCACGCCGTAGCTGAAGTTCAGCACGGTCTGCACGCTGCCGGCGTAGTGGCCACCGGCCTCGCCCAGCATCGATTCGGGCAGGCGCATGCCGGTGTAGCCCGGCGAGACCGACAGGCTGGGCATGCGTTCGGCCTTGCTGCCGGCCACCTGCGCCTGGGCCTGGCGCAAGCGCGCATCGGCCACTTCCAGCGACGGACTGTTGCGCAGCCCTTCGGCGACCAGCGCGTCGAGCTGGGCATCGCCCAGCGCACGCCACCAGTCCACGGCCGGGAAACCGGAGGCGCTCAGGTCATCACCGGCCAGGCTGCGGCCGGCCTGCAGGCCGTCCATGTCGAGCAGGCGTCCCTGCGGCTGCAGCCCACGGCTGCTGGCACAGGCGGTGAGCGCCAACGCCAAAACGCCCACCAACAGCGGGCGGGCTGATTGCAATGGATGAGTTTTCATGGGGAAGAGAGGGAGTCGCGGACTCGGGTCAACAGGGAAGTCAAAAGAGCGCGCTCGGCGTCGTCGAGGTCGCGCATGGCCAGGTCCATCACCCGGTCACCGCGCACCTTCAACTGCTGCCAGAGCGCCTGGCCTTTTTCGGTAAGCACGATCTGCAATGCACGCCGGTCCTGCGCATGCGGCTCGCGGCGCAGGCAGCCCAGCGCTTCGAGCTTGTCCAGCAGGCGCGTGACCGCGCTGGGCACCTGGTTGATGGCCTGGCCCAGCTCGGCCGCCGTGCACGGGCCCATGTTGGCCAGCACCTTCAGGCCCACGTAGTGGGTGAAATTGATGCCCAGGCCTTCTTCGGCCATGGCGGCATCGAGCTGGCGCACCAGCCCGTCGCCGACCTGGCGCAACAGCAGGCCGAAACTGGGGGGCATGGCGATCGGGGGCACGGACAGGCAGGAAATCATGGGGCGGCATATTATTTCCATTTGGAAATATTCTCAATGGAACATTTCCAACAAGAAGTGAATTCAGTGTTACAGATTTGGATCGAATCCTGCGCCGTGCCGGTTGCCGCGGCGGTACACGCTTGGCATCGCCGCCGCCATCCGGATAATCGGGCGGCTGGAAGCCGGCAGCCACGCCGCGGCTTCAACGTTCACAGGTAGCACCACCCGCAATGACCGACCTTGCACGCCCCGCGTTCCACGGCTTCGAACAGCAGCCGCTGCGTGAATACGCCGAACGCGCCTATCTCGATTACTCCATGTATGTGGTCCTGGACCGCGCCCTGCCGTTCATCGGCGACGGGCTCAAGCCGGTGCAGCGCCGCATCATCTACTCGATGAGCGAGCTGGGGCTGAGCGCCTCGGCCAAGCCCAAGAAGTCGGCACGCACCGTCGGTGACGTGATCGGTAAGTACCACCCGCACGGCGACAGCGCCTGCTACGAAGCGCTGGTGCTGATGGCCCAGCCGTTCTCCTACCGCTACCCGCTGATCGACGGCCAGGGCAACTTCGGCTCCAGCGACGACCCTAAGTCTTTCGCGGCCATGCGCTATACCGAATCCAAGCTCACCCCCATCGCCGAAGTGCTGCTGGGCGAGCTGGGCCAGGGCACCGTGGACTGGACGCCCAACTTCGACGGCACCCTGGAAGAGCCCAGCTGGCTGCCGGCGCGCCTGCCGCACCTGCTGCTCAACGGCACCACCGGCATCGCCGTGGGCATGGCCACCGACGTGCCCTCGCACAATCTCAATGAGATCGTCAGCGCGCTGGTGCACCTGATCGACGACCCGGACGCCACCGTGGCCGAGCTGTGCGAGCACGTGAAGGGCCCGGACTACCCGACCACCGCCGAGATCATCACCTCGCCGTCGGACCTGCGGAACATCTACGAGACCGGCAACGGCAGCGTGCGTGCACGCGCCACCTTCCTGCGCGAGGCCAGCAACATCGTGGTCAACGCGCTGCCGCACCAGGTCTCCCCGTCCAAGGTGATCGAGCAGATCGCCGCGCAGATGCGCGCCAAGAAGCTGCCGTGGCTGGAAGACATCCGCGACGAGTCCGACCACGCCAATCCGGTACGGGTGGTGCTGATCCCGCGTTCCAACCGCGTCGATGCCGAACAGCTGATGGGCCACCTGTTCGCCACCACCGACCTGGAGCGCAGCTACCGCGTCAACCTCAACGTGATCGGTCTGGACGGGCGCCCGCAGGTCAAGAACCTGAAGATGCTGCTCGGCGAATGGCTGCGCTTCCGCCAGGACACCGTCACCCGCCGCTTGACCCACCGCTTGCAGAAGGTCGAGCGTCGCCTGCACCTGTTGGAAGGCTTGCTGATCGCCTTCCTCAACCTGGACGAGGTGATCCGCATCATCCGCACCGAGGACGACGCCAAGGCCGCGCTGATCGCCCGCTTCGCGCTGAGCGAAGACCAGGCCGAGTACATCCTGGAGACCAAGCTCAAGCAGCTGGCCCGCTTGGAGGAAATGAAGATCCGTGGCGAGCAGGACGAGTTGGCCAAGGAGCGCGACAAGATCCTGTCGATCCTGCAGAGCAGCGCCAAGCTGAAGAAGCTGGTCAAGGACGAGCTGCTGGCCGATGCCAAGAAGTTCGGCGATGCCCGCCGTTCGCCGCTGGTGCAGCGCGTTGCCGCCCAGGCCATCGACGAGACCGAGCTGGTCGCCAGCGAACCGATGACCGTGGTGCTCTCGGAGAAGGGCTGGGTGCGCGCGGCCAAGGGCCACGACGTGGACGGCGCCACGCTGTCCTACCGCGAAGGCGATGGCCTGCTTGCCGCCACCCGCACCCGCAGCACCCAGCAGGTCGCCTTCCTCGACAGCGAGGGTCGCGCTTATTCCACGCCGGTGCACACCCTGCCCTCGGCGCGCGGCAACGGCGAGCCACTGACTGGCCGCTTCTCGCCGGCGGCGGGCAGTTCCTTCGTCACCGTGGCCAGCGGCGAGAACAACACCCGCTTCGTGCTGGCGTCCTCGCACGGCTATGGCTTCGTCACCCGCTTCGAGAACCTGGTCGGCCGCAACAAGGCCGGCAAGGCGATGCTCAACCTGAGCACCGGCTCGACGGTGCTGTCGCCGTCCGTGGTCGCCAACCCGGAGACCGACCGCATCGTCGCGGTGACCAGCGCCGGCAACATGCTGGCCATCCCGGCCGCCGACCTGCCCGAGCTGGACAAGGGCAAGGGCAACAAGATCATCGAGATCCCCAAGGCCAAGCTCTCCACCGAGCGCGTGGTGGCGGTGGTCGCGGTGGGCCCGGGCAACACCCTGCTGGTCCGCAGCGGCCAGCGCACGATGAACCTGTCGTTCAAGGACCTGGAAACCTACCTGGGCACCCGGGCCACGCGCGGGCATTTGTTGCCGAGGGGGTGGCAGAAGGTCGAAGGGCTGGAAGTCCAGTAATTCACTTCACTGGCGCGCGGCGGCGCATTCGGCAATGCGATTGCCGGATGTGTGCATGGCGCGGCAGAAGGTCGAAGGACTGGAAGTCCAGTAATCACCAAAAAGCCGGGCAGAACGCCCGGCTTTTTTTTTCGCAGGAGCGACCTCGGCCGCGAAGCCGATGAACGCGCCGGTCAGGCACGGCCTGCATCTGCAGCATGCCCGGCATCGCGGCCAACGCCACTCCTACAATGGTGCCCTCTTCCCTTGGACGAACCCCATGCATCCCGACTTCTGGCTCCAACGCTGGCATGACGGCCAGATCGGCTTCCACCGCAACGAGGTGATGCCGTTGCTGCAGAAGCACTGGCCCGACCTGCAGCTGCCCACCGGCAGCCGTGTGCTGGTGCCGCTGTGCGGCAAGACCCTGGACATGCATTGGCTGGCCGCGCAGGGGCACCGGGTGCTGGGCGTGGAGTTGTCATCGCTGGCCGTGGAGCAGTTCTTCGCCGAAGCCGGCCTCACCCCGCAGCGCCACCGCAGTGCCAACGGCGAGCACTATGTCGCGGGGCCGATCGAGATCATCTGCGGCGATGCCTTCGCGCTCGATGCGACACTGCTCTCCGACATCGCCGCGCTCTACGACCGTGCTGCGCTGATCGCCCTCCCGCCGGCGCTGCGCGAGCGCTATCGCGACACCGTCTATGCACGCGTGCCGCAGGGCTGCCAAGGCGTGCTGATCACCCTGGAGTACCCGCAGGACGAAAAGCAGGGCCCGCCGTTCTCGGTCGAGCAGCCCGAGGTGGAGCAGCTGTCCCGGCTGGGCTGGAAAGTGCAACTGGAAGAGCGCCGCGACATCCTCGACCAGCAACCGGACTTCCGCGCGCAGGGCGTGAGTGCGCTGTCCACGGCCGTGTATCGCTTGCTGCACGGCTGAAGACAGCCCTCACCCCAACCCCTCTCCCGCAGGCGGGAGAGGGGCTTGTCACGACCAGTCCACGGGCTCCGAGCCCCTCTCCCGCCTGCGGGAGAGGGGTTGGGATGAGGGTCGCTTCAAGGAAAAGCCCCATAAAGAAGAAGGGCGGCTCACGCCGCCCCTCCTCCGTCATCCCGATCAGTGCGCCGGGGTGCCCTTGGCGTCCATCTTGCTGGTCTGGTACAGCGCCAGGCCGATCCGCTTGATCAGGCCCAGCTGCTGCTCCAGCCACCAGGCATGGTCTTCCTCGGTGTCACGCAACTGCGCGATCAGGATGTCGCGGCTCACGTAGTCACCGTGCGCTTCGCACAGCTTCACGCCGGCGGCCAGGTTGGCGCGCACCTGGTATTCGACCTGCAGGTCCTTCTCCAGCATCTCCACCACGGTCAGGCCCGGCTCGAAGCCGTGCGGGCGCATGTCCGGGTTGCCGCCCAGGAACAGGATGCGGCGCAGCAGCGCGTCGGCGTGCTCGGTCTCCTCTTCCATCTCGTGGCCGATGCGTTCGTACAGCGCCTGCAGGCCCTGGTCCTCATAACGGCGGGAATGGATGAAGTACTGGTCGCGCGCAGCCAACTCGCCGCGCAGCAGCTCCTTCAGGCATTCGATGACTTCGGGTTTGCCCTGCATGGGGGTGCTCCTGATGGTTCGGAATGGGCATAGGGTGCCCTATCCCGCCGCGCAATGATCTAATCGGAATCACTTTCAGTTGCGCTTCCCCTCGCCGGCCCGCCTTTTGACACCTGCCGGCTTCACAAGCTGTCTACAATCGCCGGACACACCTGACCGGGGGTAGGCCTGTGCTGCGTTGGCTGATGCGTTCACTGGGGATCTTGCTGGGTCTGTTGCTTGTTCTGGTTCTGGTCGTCTGGCTGCTGCTGCGCGGCAGCCTGGCCCAGTTGGATGGCGAGTTGCTGTTGCCCGGGCTCAGCGCCCCGGTCAGCCTTGATCGCGATGCCAACGGCATGCTCACCGTGCAGGCCGCCAATGAGGCGGACATGGCGCGTGCACTGGGCTACGTGCACGCGCAGGAGCGCTTCTTCGAGATGGACCTGATGCGGCGCGCCGCCGCCGGCGAGCTGTCCGAACTGTTCGGCGCCGCCGCCCTGCCCCGCGACCGCGCCATGCGCGTGCACCGGCTGCGGGCACGCACCCATGAAAACCTGGGCGTGGCGCTGGGCGACAAACGCGCGGTCATCGAGGCCTACCGCGAGGGCGTCAACGCCGGCCTGGCCGCCCTGCCGGTGCGCCCCTGGCCGTACCTGCTGCTGCGCCAGCAACCACGGCCGTGGGAACTGGAAGACTCGGTCCTGACCGGATTGGCCATGTATGCCGACCTGCAGGACACCAGCAATACCCGCGAACTGGCGCTGGGGCGCATCCGCGAGGTCGTGCCTCCGGCCCTGTATGCCCTGATCAGCCACGACGGCAGCAGCTGGGACGCGCCCCTGTTCGGAAACGCGCGTGGCGATGCGGTGCTGCCGGGGGCGGATGCCTTGGATCTGCGCGTTGTGCCGCCCGCGCAGGGCGACGCGACGGCAGCCCCCTCTCCACCCTCCGCGTCGCAGAGGGTCCCCCTCTCTCCCGCAGGGGGGAAGAGAGGCCTCGGCGGGCCGCCGGAGGCGGCCGATTACTTTCCGGGGAGCAACAACTTCGCCGTGTCCGGGGCGCTCACCGCCGACGGCCGCGCGATCATCGCCGATGACATGCACCTCACCCTGCGCGCACCCAACATCTGGTTCCGCGCGCGCCTGCGCTATGCCGAACCCACCGCGCCGGACGGCAACATCGATGTCACCGGCTTCACCCTGCCCGGCCTGCCGGCGGTGATCGTCGGCAGCAACACGCGCGTGGCCTGG
Organism: Stenotrophomonas sp. ATCM1_4; assembly: GCF_004348115.1. Lineage (GTDB taxonomy): Bacteria > Pseudomonadota > Gammaproteobacteria > Xanthomonadales > Xanthomonadaceae > Stenotrophomonas > Stenotrophomonas capsici. Next base: position 3,047,355 of record NZ_QPFB01000001.1, read on the forward strand.
GCGTTCACCAACAGCTACATCGACACCGCCGACTTCGCGCCGCTGCCTGCGGACACGCCGCTGCGCGAGTACGTGGAATCCATTGCCGTCGCCGGGCAGGCGCCGGAACGGCTGCTCGTGCGTGAATCCGACTGGGGACCGGTGCTGCATGACACCCCCGATGGCTCGCTGCTGGCGCTGCGCTGGGTGGGCCAGCTGCCCGGCGCGGTACGCCTGGACTTCGCCGACATGGCCAAGGCCGCCGACCTCGATGCCGCCTTTTCCGTAGCCGACCGCTCCGGTATCCCGGCGCAGAACCTGCTGGTCGGTGACCGCAAGGGACGCATTGCCTGGCGGCTGATCGGCGCACGTCCGGACCGGAGCCAGGACTGTTCGCATGGCATCGATACCCCTGCCCAGGCGGTGCCCGCCACGCCGACGACGTGTAGCGCGTGGGCGATCCGCTCCGACCAGGCCCCGTCACTGGTCGACCCGCCGGACCACCGCCTATGGACCGCGAACGGGCGCGTACTCGACGGCCCGGCGCTGGCGGTGGCCGGCAACGGGGGCTACGACTTCGGCGCACGCGCCCGGCAGATCCGCGACGCCCTGTTCGCACGCCAGCAGTTCACCGAACGCGACCTGCTCGCCATCCAGCTCGATGACCGCGCCCTGCTGATGGAACGCTGGTGGAAGCTGTTGCGGCAGACCGTCGAGCACAGCAGCGATCCCGCGCTGCAACGGCTGGAAGCGGCCACCCGCAGCTGGGAAGGCCACGCCAGCGTCGACTCGGTCAGCTACCGGCTTGCCCGCGGCTTCCGCGGCATCCTGCTCGACAACCTGCAGGCCGCGCTGCTGGCACCCGCGCAGGCCACCTTGGGCGATGACTTCATCGCGCCCAACCTGCCGCAGATGGAGGGCGTGGCCTGGCCACTGCTGACCGAACGGCCGGTGCACCTGCTGCCGCCACCGTTCAAGAGCTGGGATGCGTTGCTGGCCGAGAGCGCCGTCCAGCTGGAGAAGGACCTCACCGCCCAAGGGGCGGACCTCACCCAGCGCACCTGGGGCGAACGCAACACGGCGGCCATCTGCCACCCGGTCAGCCGCGCACTCCCGGAACTGTTCAAGCGCTGGCTGTGCATGCCGCGCCAAGCCCTGGCCGGTGATGGCGACATGCCGCGCGTGGTCGGCCCCTCCTTCGGCGCCTCCGAGCGCATGGTGGTCTCACCCGGACATGAAGCCGACGGCATCGTGCACATGCCCGGCGGCCAGAGCGGTCATCCGTTGTCGCCGTTCTGGGGCGCGGGCCATGAGGATTGGGTCAAGGGCACGCCGACTCCGTTCCTGCCCGGGGAACGCGTGCACACGCTGCGCCTGAGCCCACGATGATCCCGGCCGGCAGGAGCGCGTCCGGTCGGCGGGGCCACTGCAATGAAGCCCGGCCGGCCATGCGCCGCCGGGCCATCCCTCATGCGGCGGTCACTTCAGCCGCACGGTCCACTCCACCTCCAGCATGTCCTGGGCATTGAACAGGCGCTCCACCTGTACCCAGGAGGCAGCCGGATAGCGACCATCGGCAAAGAACGCCTTTCGTTCCGGGATGGCCTTGACCAGGGCATCCATGTCGGTGGTGAACGCGGTTTCCTTCACCACCTGACTGCTGTCGGCACCGAAGCGCTGCAGGATCTCGTTCAATTTCCCGTAGCAGCGCTGCACCGCCTCCTGCATGTCCTTGCCCCGGCACGGCACGCCGGAGATATGCAGCGTGTCGCCGTCACGGACCACGCCGCTGTAGCCGATGTCCGCCTCCCAGCTGCCCAGCGAATGCCGTTCCAGCGGGACCTCCGTCGCCTGCGCCAGGCCACACGCCAACAGGCCGGCAATTCCCAGCATCAATGCGCGCATCATTCCTCCTCCCCGTCATGGAAATGCCGTCACCGGCGATCGATACGACGGGACCCGCATCCGTGCGGGGCCCGCCGCGCTGCTCAACCGGCCAGTGCCTGCTCATGCACGCCGGCCACGGCGCGACCGGAGGGGTCGGCCATGCTGGCGAAACTGGCATCCCAGGCAATCGCGGCCGGCGAGGAACAGGCGATCGACTTGCCGCCCGGCACCGTCTCCGACGCCGCGCGGCTCGGGTAGAACTGTTCGAACAGGTGGCGATAGTAGTACGCCTCCTTGGTCTGCGGCGGGTTGTACGGGAAGCGCTTGTCGGCCGCGGCCAGCACGCGGTCGCTGACCTGTTCCTCGGCGTGCGCCTTGAGCCCGTCGATCCAGCCGTAGCCGACGCCGTCGCTGAACTGCTCCTTCTGCCGCCACAGGATCTCCTTCGGCAGGTAGCCCTCGAAGGCTTCGCGCAGCACCGCCTTCTCGATGCGGCCGCCGGCCTTGTCGACCATCTTGGCGCGCGCGTCCATCTTCATCGCCACGTCCATGAACTCGCGGTCCAGGAACGGCACGCGCGGCTCCACGCCCCAGGCCATCATCGACTTGTTGGCCCGCAGGCAATCGTAGTTGTTCAGCCCGTCGAGCTTGCGCACCAGTTCCTCATGGAACTCGCGCGCGTTCGGCGCCTTGTGGAAGTACAGGTAGCCGCCAAAGATCTCGTCGCTGCCTTCGCCGGACAGCACCATCTTCACGCCCATCGCCTTGATCCGGCGCGCCAGCAGGAACATCGGCGTGGAGGCGCGGATGGTGGTGACGTCATAGGTCTCGATATGCCGAATGACTTCCGGCAGCGCATCCAGCCCTTCCTCGAAGGTGTACTCGAACCCATGGTGGACGGTGCCCAGCGCCTCGGCGGCAACCTTGGCCGCGGCCAGGTCCGGCGAGCCCTTCAGGCCGATGGCGAAGCTGTGCAAGCGCGGCCACCAGGCCTCGCTCTGGCCGCCGTCCTCGATGCGATGGCGTGCATAGCGCGCGGCCACCGCCGCGACCAGCGACGAATCCAGCCCGCCGGAGAGCAGCACGCCATACGGCACGTCGGTCATCAGCTGGCGGTGCACGGCGCGCTCGAACGCCTCGCGCAGTTCCTGCAGCGGCACGTCCACGCCCTGGACCGCGTCATAGTCACGCCACGGCCGCTCGTAGTAGCGGGTCAGCGTGTCGGTGCTGCTGTCGTACCAGTGGCCCGGCGGGAACTGCGCCACGTCGGCGCAGGTATCGGACAGTGACTTCATCTCCGAGGCCACGCACAGGCGGCCCTGCTTGTCATGCCCCCAGTACAGCGGCACCACGCCGATCGGGTCGCGGGCGATGATCGCGCGGCCCTTGGCCTTGTCCCACAAGGCGAAGGCGAAGATGCCGTTGAGGCGGTTGAGGAACGATGCCGGTTCGTCCTGCCGGTACAGCGCGTTGATCACCTCGCAGTCCGAACCGGTCTGGAAGGCGTAGGGCTGGGCGAGTTCCTTCTTCAGCTCCTGGTGGTTGTAGATCTCGCCGTTCACCGCCAGCGCCAGTTCGCCGTCCTCGGACAGCAGCGGCTGCGAGCCGCCGGCCGGATCGACGATGGCCAGCCGCTCGTGCACCAGGATGGCGCCGGTGTCGACGTAGACGCCGCTCCAGTCCGGGCCGCGGTGGCGCTGGCGCTGGGATTGGTCAAGCGCCTGGCGACGCAGCGCCTGCAGGTCATCGCCCGGTTGCAGGCCGAAAATGCCGAAGATGGAACACATGGGAAAGCTCCTGGGGTTGTGTGGGGACAAGCATTCGAAGCAACGGCATGGGGACGGCGCAGCCGCTTGGTATTCCCGCCCGGCCACAAAAAAACCCGCATCGACCGATGCGGGTTTTCTGGTGTCCTGAGCGTGTTGCCTGTTCTAGCTCTGGTCGCAGTCCCGCATCGGCCGCGCACGATTATTCGCGCGCAGATTATTGCGGTTGTTGTTGTTGTTGACGGCGGTGGCCAGGAACGAGGACATGGCGCTGACCGTATCCCTGTTTTGGCGGCCGCGCAACTGTTGCTCGCGCAACCGATTCAGCGGTTGGGCCGCCACGGTCCCGGATAATCCCCTGCCCTGCCAGGACTTCACGGATGATCCCCCACGCTCCCCGCCTGCTCCTGGGCGCGCTCGCCCTGTTCATCCTGGCCGGCTGCGCGTCCACCCGGACACACCGGCCAAGCGACGACAGCGAACGCCAGGCCCTGGCCGCCACCGCCGATGGCCAGTTCGATTCGGCCCTGCGCATGGCGCGCCTGTACCGGTCCCGCAACGATCCGCGGGCACTGGACTGGTACGCACGCGCCGCGGCGATCCCGCCCCGCACCCACCACAGCGCCAGCGCCGAGGAACAGCTCGGGACAATCCTGGAACGTGGCCGGCTCGACAGTGGCGATGCACCACAGGAACCCGGGCACGTCGTGCTCAAGCCATCGCCACGCAAGGCCTACCGCTGGTACCGCAGCGCCGCCTACCACGGCTCGCCCTATGCCATGGCCGACCTGGGGCGGTGGCATGCCGATCGCGGTGACATGGCCGGCGCGCTGCGGTGGCGGATGCGCCACGCGGTCTACATGCGCGAGTTGTACAAGCTCGCGCCCCTGCGCGCGGCGGCGGGTGAGCCGGCATCGGTCGGCCGCCTGCGCCTGGACGGGCCATCGTTGAACGCCGTGATCGCGCGCATCCAGCGCGACGCCGCGCGTGGCGACGCCGAGGCGCAGGTCGATCTCGGCACGCTGCACGAAGCCGGACTGGGCGTGGCCGAAGACACCACCGAAGCGCTGCGCTGGTACCAGCGCGCGGGCGCACAGGGCAACGTCTACGGGCAGTACTTCGCCGGACTGGCGCTGGGACGCGGCAGCAAGGGACTGCAGGCCGACGTGGACGCTGCGGCGGCGTGGTTCGCACAGGCGCAGGCCCAGCAGTTCTATCGGGCCGAAGAAGCCTACTGGCGCAAGGCCATCGCCCCGCCCTTCTTCATCTTCGAATAGGGCGCCTGCCCCGCGCCCGGGTCCTGCATCGTCGAATGCCGGCCGCCGCGTCGCCGCCGGCGGGCAGCGGCTAGGCGAGCAGGCGCTCGATCAGCCGCTGGTACAGCGCCGGCAAGGCTTCCAGGTCGGCCACGCGCACGTTCTCGTCCACCTGGTGGATGCTGGCGTTCACCGGCCCAACCTCAATGCACTGCGCGCCCAGCGGCGCGATGAAGCGTGCATCGGAAGTGCCACCGCCGGTGCTTTCTTCCGGCGGCGTGCCGGCGAACCCGGCCAGCACCTCGCGCGCGACGCTGCGCAGGCGCCCTTCCGGCGTGTAGAACGGCTCGCCGCTGCGATGCCAGTTCAATTCGTAGTCCAGGTGATGGCGGTCGAGCAGCGCGGTGATCTCCGCCTCCAGCTGGTCGGCATTCCAATGCGGGTTGTAGCGCAGGTTGAACATCACCTGCAGCTCGCCGGGGATCACGTTGTTGGCGCCGGTGCCGGCGTTGATGTTGGACACCTGCAGGCTGGTCGGCGGGAAGCTCTCATAGCCATCGTCCCAATGCCGTGCGGTCAGCTCGGCCAACGCCGAAGCGGCCAGGTGGATCGGGTTGCGCGCCTTGTCCGGATAGGCCACGTGGCCCTGCACGCCCTTCACCCGCAGCTTGGCCGACAGGCTGCCACGCCGGCCCACGCGCAGCAGGTCACCGAGCCTTGCGGTGGAAGAAGGCTCGCCGGTGATGCACCAGTCGATGCCCTGCCCGCGCTCGCGGAACAGGCGCGCCACGTGGCGCACGCCATCGATGGCATCGCCCTCCTCATCGCTGGTCAGCAGCACCGCCAACGTGCCCGGATGCTGCGGATGCGCGGCCACGAACTGCTCGGCGGCGACCACGAACGCGGCCACGCTGCCCTTCATGTCGGCCGCACCACGCCCATACAGTACGCCTTCGCGCACGACCGGAGTGAACGGCTCACTGGCCCATTGCTCGGCCGGGCCGCTGGGCACCACGTCGGTGTGACCGAGCAGCACCAGCACCGGCGCACCACTGCCGTGGGTGGCCCACAGGTTGTCGACTTCGCCCAGGCGCAGGTGCTCGCAGTGGAAGCCGGCGGCGGCCAGGCGCCCGCCGATCAACTGCTGGCAACCGGCATCGTCCGGGGTTACCGAGGGGCGCGCGATCAACGCGCAGGTCAGGTCGAATACGTCGCTCATGGGGGCCTCGTTCGAGGGTGCGCCGGGCTTTTCGCCGCGGTTGTTTCGGCGGTGGTGGTTTCGCGGCCGAGGCCGCGCCTACGTTGGATTCAGGCGATGTCGAAGCGCTTCTTGAAGCCGTTGTCGCTGAAGCCCTGGCTGAACTGGCCATCCTCGGTGATCACCACCGGGCGCTTGATCAGCTGCGGGTATTCGCGCAGCAGCAGTTTCCACTCGGCATCCGACGCGGCGCCCTTGCGGTTGTCCGGCAGCTGCCGCCAGGTGGTCGAGGACTTGTTGATCATCGCCTCGAAACCGCCGGCCTTGCCGGCCCATTCCAGCAGCGTTTCCGGGCTGGGCTTGTTGTCGCGGTAATCGACGAAGGTGTAGGCGACGTTGAAGCGGTCCAGCCACTTGGTGGCCTTCTTGCAGGTGTCGCAGTTCTTCAAACCGAAAACGGTGGTCATTGTTCAATGCTCGCGATGATGTACTCCCCTCTCCCGTGTACGGGAGAGGGGTTGGGGGTGAGGGCAAGCTCCAGGTTTGCGTGCATCAACAGCACAGAAGCGCCCTCATCCGGTGCTTCGCACCACCTTCTCCCGCTCGCGGGAGAAGGGAACTTCCGGGGCTGCTGCGTTAGTCGGCCAGGCCGCGCAGCAGGTCGTTGACGCTGGTCTTGCTGCGGGTCCGGGCATCAACCTGCTTGACGATCACCGCGCAATACAGCGAGTGGGTGCCGTCCTTGGACGGCAGCGAACCGCTGACCACCACGCTGTACGGGGGGATGTAGCCGTAGCTAATCTCGCCGGTGGCGCGGTTGTAGATGCGGGTGCTCTGGCTCAGGAACACGCCCATGCCGATCACGCTGTGATGGCCGACGACCACGCCTTCCACCACTTCCGAACGCGCGCCGATGAAGCAGTGGTCCTCGATGATGGTCGGGCTGGCCTGCAGCGGCTCCAGCACACCACCGATGCCGGCACCGCCGGACAGGTGGCAGTGCTTGCCGATCTGCGCGCACGAACCCACCGTGGCCCAGGTGTCGACCATGGTGCCCTCGCCCACGTGCGCGCCGATGTTGGTGAAGCTCGGCATCAGCACCACGTCCTTGCCGAAGTGCGTGCCGCGGCGGGCGATCGCGCCCGGCACCACGCGCACGCCGGCCTGGCGGAAGCGGGTTTCGTCATAGCCTTCGAAGCGCGATTCGACCTTGTCCCAGAACGGTGCCGGACGGCCTTCCATCACCGCCATGTCGTTGACGCGGAAATACAGCAGCACCGCCTTCTTCAACCACTCGTTGACCTTCCAGCCGCCGTTGCCATCGGGCTCGGCGACGCGGAACTCACCCGACTCCAGTCCATCGATCACGCGGTTGACCAGCGGGCGGGTCGACCCTTCCATCTCGTCGACGGTCAGCATCGCGCGGCGCTCGAACGCGCTCTCGATGCTGAACTTCATTTCCGCCACGCCCGGCGCCGGCGGCTTGCGCAGGCTGCGCGGCCCCACCGATTCGATGGCCTTCGGCTTGGCGGCGGCCACCGCCTTCTTCACGACTGGCTTGGCCGCTGCAGCGGGCTTCTTCACCACCGGCTTCTTTGCAACGGGCTTCTTCGCAACAGGCGCGGGGGCTGCCGGCTTGGCGGCGGTCTTCTTGGTCGGTGCAGCCTTCTTGGCGGCGGGTTTCCGGGTGGCCATCAGTGGGGGTCTCCTGGCGTTTTTTCAGGCTCCAGGCTGGCCAGCAACGCTTCGCGCAGGGCCTGCCGGGAGGATTCGGTAAGGGGTTGGTCGTGCCGGTCGGTCAACTGGAACTGGTCTTCGGCGCGCTCGCCGAACGTGGCGATGCGCGCATCCTGCACGCGCAGTTGCTGGTCACGCAGGACATGCGCCACGTCGGCCAGCAGGCCGGGGCGATCCGGCGCCACCAGGTTCAACAAGGTGCGGTCGGCATGCGTGGACTCGATGAACTCGATCCGCGGCGCGAAGCGGAAATGCTTGAGCTGGCGTGGCATCACCCGCCGCGCCGGCCGCAGGATCTGGATATTGCCGGCCAGCGCCTTGCGCAGCGCCGCCTCCAGCCGCGCGGTATCACCATCGGCGAAGTTCACCGCCGGGGTCACTTCGAACGTATCGAAGATGGTGTCGTCCGGGCCGTCCAGCACGCGCGCGCGGTGGATGCCGTACCCGGCGCGGTCCAGCGTCATCACGATGGCGGCGAACAGGCCATCGCGGTCCAGCGAATGCACGAACACTTCCAGTGCATCGCTCTCCGGGGTGATGCGGCGCACCTTCACCAGCGTGCCGCCCTTGCGCACCTCCACCAGCGAGGCCGCCTGCCACACCAGCTGTTCGGGACGGAAGCGCAGGAAGCTCTCGTCCGGCATCGCCGCGAACTGGCGGTCGATCACCGCGTCGGCATGGCCGAGCAGCCGCATCTGCTCGCGCACGTTGTCACGTGCTTCCTGCACGCGCTCGGCTTCGGGCAAGGTGTGCTCGCCACCTTCGCGCAGCGCGCGACGGGTGGCGAAGTACAGGTCGGCCAGCAGGCGGTCCTTCCAGGCATTCCACAGCTTGGGGCTGGTGCCGGCGATATCGGCGCAGGTCAGCAGGTACAGGTAATCCAGCCGGTCGCGGTCGCCCACCAGCGCGGCAAACCGCTGGATGACGTCCGGGTCGGTGATGTCCTGCTTCTGCGCCGTCACCGACATGCGCAGGTGCTGTTCCACCAGCCATGCCACCAGTTCGGTGTCCGAGGCGCTGAGCTCATGTGCGGCGCAGAACCCGCGTGCATCCACCGCCCCCAGTTCGGAATGGTCGCCGCCGCGTCCCTTGGCGATGTCGTGGAACAGGCCGGCCAGCAGCAGCAACTCGGGCTTGCGCAGGCGCGGCCAGACTTCATGGGCGATGGAGAAGCGCTCATCCGCGCGCCCGGAAGCGAACAGACCGATGTTCCGCAGCACCATCAAGGTGTGCTGGTCCACCGTGTAGACGTGGAACAGGTCGAACTGCATGCGCCCGGACACCTGCGCGAACGCCGGGATCCACTGGCCGAGCACGCCCAGGCGTGCCATCCGGGCCAGCGTGTCGACCGCGCGCGGGCCGCGCAGCAGCGCCATGAACTGGTCGCGCACCGCCACGTCCACCTCGGTGTACGCGGGGATCTCGTCCAGCATCTCGGCCAGGCCACGCGCGGTCATCGAATGCAGGCCACGCACGTCCGGGGTGCGTGCCCAGCAGGCAAACAATGCGAACAGGCTGCGGATGTCGCCATGCGGCCAGGCGGGGTCGTCGGCGGACAGGTAACCGCGGCGCAGCGAGAAACCATCGCCCACCGGCTCCGGGCTCGCCTCGCCGTCGAACTGTTCCTCGAAGCGCTGCAGCAGGCGGTCGCTGATGCGACGGATCACCGCGGCGCTGCGATAGAAGCCCTGCATCATCTTTTCCACGCCCAGGCTTTCGGCGTCATCGACGAAGCCCATGCGCGCGGCGAGCGTCTTCTGGTGATCGAAGCGCAGCCGTTCCTCGGCACGCTGGGCGACCAGGTGCAGGCCGAAGCGCAACCGCGCCAGCACCAGCCGCTCGCGCTTGAGGGCAGCGGCCTCGTCCAGGCCCAGGTGGCCCAGGCCCACCAGCGCGTCGATGTTGCTCACCCCGAAGGCGCGCAGCGCCATCCAGCCCAGCGTGTTGAGGTCGCGCAACCCGCCCGGGCCGTCCTTGATGTCCGGCTCCAGGTTGTCGGCGGTGTCGCCGAAGCGCTGGTGCCGCCGCTGCAGTTCCTCGCGCTTGGCCAGGAAGAATTCGCGCGCCGGCCAGACCAGCCCGGGGGCGACCGCGCGCGCCAGCGCCTGCTGCGCGGCGTTGCCGGCGCACAACGGGCGTGCCTCGATCAACGCAGTCAGCACGGTCTGGTCGGCGGCGGCCCGGGTGCACTCCTCGGCCGAGCGCACTGCATGGCTGGCCGGCAGGCCGGCGTCCCACAGCAACGCGAACAGGCGCGCCAGGCCCGCCTCATGCGCCTGTTGGGCCGGCACCTCGCCCAGCACCAGCAGGTCGATGTCCGAGCGCGGGAACAACTCCCCCCGCCCGTAGCCGCCGACCGCGAACAGGGACAACGCGGCATCGCCGATGCAGCGCTGCCAGGCCTGGCGGATCAGCAGGTCGGCCGCGCGCGCGCGCAGCCCGAGCAGGCGCTCGACGTTGTCGCCCTGCTCGAAGCGTTTGCACAACCGCGCATCGGTATGCGCCAGTGATTGCCGCGCCTGCGCGGCCCACTGCGCATCACCGGCAGGATCTGCCGGCGCGTCCGGTACGGAATCGACCTGACCCGCCGGCAGTTGGCTCATGCCTGCGCGGATTCGGCTGGCGACAGCGTCAGCACTTCCACGCCGTCTTCAGTCACCGCGATCATGTGCTCCCACTGGGCCGACAGCTTGCGGTCCTTGGTCACCACGGTCCAGCCGTCGGGCAGTACCTTGGTGTAGCGGGTGCCTTCATTGATCATCGGCTCGATCGTGAAGGTCATGCCCGGCTTGAGCACCAGGCCCTGGCCCGGACGGCCGTAATGCAGCACCTGCGGCTCGTCGTGGTAGACCTTGCCGATGCCATGCCCGCAGTACTCGCGCACCACGCTGAAGCGTTCGGATTCGGCGTATTCCTGGATGGCGTGGCCCACGTCGCCCAGCGTCGCGCCCGGCTTGACCGCACGGATGCCGCGCCACATGGCTTCCCGGGTGGTCTCCACCAGGCGCTTGGCCATCACCGACGGGGTGCCGACGTAGTACATGCGGCTGGTATCACCGTGCCAACCATCCTTGATGACGGTCACGTCGATGTTGACGATGTCGCCGTCCTTCAACACCTTGGCTTCGCTCGGGATGCCATGGCAGATGACGTTGTTGACCGAGGTGCAGACGGTCTTGGGGAACCCGCGGTAGCCCACGTTGGCCGGGATCGCACCCTGCACGTTGATGATGTGATCGTGGCAGATGCGGTCCAGTTCCTCGGTGGTGACACCGGGCTTGACGTGCGGACCAATGATGTCGAGCACCTCGGCAGCCAGGCGGCCGGCGATGCGCATCTTCTCGATTTCTTCAGGGGTTTTCAGTTGGATTGCCATCGGCGGATTATCGCGCATTTGGGGAGATCGCTGAACCTTTCACATTATTAAACGTTTAGGTGCCCCGGCGGCCGACCGGACCGGCCGCCCCCGATTGCCGGCAAAGGCCCTGCTGACAGCAGCCCTGTCGAATTGGCGGCAATTTGGCCGACAAACATCACAAAAACCCCGGATCCGGCCATATCTCATCCTTTGGCCCGGCGGCCAGACAGCACACTGGATCCCGCACCTGCTCCCACATTCCTGTCTTGCTGCAAGGGCTCGCCAACGCGGCAGCCGGTGCCCCACTCCCCCCGCGCAAGGATCCCAATGAACGCTCGTACCGCTCATCTGTTCGCCGGCCTGTTGGCCGCCTCCATGCCCAGCGCCGCCCTCGCCGCCACGGATACCGCCCAGTTCCAGGTCAAGATCGTCATCACCGAGTCCTGCGATGTGCACACCATCAGCGCCACGGACATCGACTTCGGCACCCACGCGCGCTCCACCGACGCCACCCCGATCGACAAGCAGGGCGCCCTGCAGCTCAACTGCACCAAGGGCACGCCCTACCAGATCGCCATGAATGCCGGCCTCAACCCGACCAGCCCCACGGCATCGGCCGACAACCGCAGGATGGTCAGCGCCGACAACCGCTACGTCCGGTACGGCCTGTACCGTGACGCAGCGCGCACCGACTTCTGGGGCGATGTGAGCAACACCAACACCCTGGCCGGCACGGGCACCGCGGCCACCCAGTCCATTCCGGTGTATGGGCGCGTCCCGGGTACCGACGCCCCCGCCGGCACCTATGTGGACACGGTCACTACCACCGTCATGTACTGAGCGGGCCCTCATGTCCCCACGCCACCCGCCCGCGTCGCGGGTGGCGAGCCTGCGCGGGCTCGCCACCGCCGCATTTGCGTTGCTGCTGATCGCCGCGGGCAGCACACATGCGGGCAACCTGCAGGTCGCCCCGATCCTGCTGGAGTTTGCCCATGGCCAGCACTCGCAGACGCTCTGGCTGGCCAACACCGGGCAGCACCCGCTGCGCGCGCAGATCCGCGTCCAGCAGTGGACACAAGCGGGGCAGCAGGACGTGTTGCAGCCCTCCGACGCCCTGCTCGCCAGCCCGCCACTGATCGAGATCGCGGCGGGCCACAGCCAATTGGTCCGGCTGGTACAGGCCGAGCCCGGCATCAATGACCTAGAGAAAGCGTTCCGCCTGATCGTCGACGAGTTGCCCGGCGACGCGGATACCCCCGTCCCTAGCCTGCAGTTCCTGCTGCGTTATTCCATCCCCGTGTTCGTACTGCCGCCCGGTGCAGTCCCCCAACTGGAGCGCAGCGGCGGCCGCCTGCCAACGGACGCACACCACCTGCAGGGCCACTGGACGAAGGAACGCGGCAACCTCTCCCTGGTGCTGCACAACCACGGCACACAACGCATCCGCATCAGCCAGCTGCGCTGGGTGACGCCCACGGGCCCGGACATCGAATTGTCTCCGGGCCTGTTGGGCTACGTGCTGCCGGGTGCCGGCGTGCGCTGGACACTGCCCCTGCCTTCGCCCCTGCACGGCAACGGCACGCTTCACGCAAGACTCAATGACGACACCGACCCACAAGCACTGCCGCAGATCGCTGCCGGCCAGTAGGCTTCGGCAGGCCGTTGTGGCCGCGGTCACCGGGCTGGCCCTGGCCGACGCCCCTGCCAATGATGCGACGGATATCGCGGTCGACGAGCACGTGCTTTACCTGGACACCCGCGTCAACGAGGCCGCCACCGGCAAGCTGGCACGCTTCGTACGACGCGGTGACGTGCTGCTGGCCAGCCCGGCCACCCTGTGGAAACTGGGGCTCCGACTGCCGGCCGCGGTTGCCACCCGGCACCTGGTCGAACTGCCCTCGCTGGCGGGGCTCAGCGTGCAATACGACGCACCACGGCAACGCCTCGACCTGCTGGCGCCGGTGGAGATGCTCGACCGCCCGGTGACGCATATCGACCTGACCCGCACCGAAGCTGCGCTGCGCGATGCACGCCAACGCGTGCCCGGTGCGGTGCTCAACTACGACCTGTACGGCCAGCGCTCCGGCGAGGGAAGCAACCTCAGCAGCTTCAACGAAGTGCGCCTGTTCGGCGTGGGCCGTGGCGTCTGGAGCAACACGATGCGCAGCCGCCTGCATGCCGGGCCCGCCAAGGCGGACGTCCGCGCCCGCAACACGCGCCTGGACAGCCGCTGGCAGCTGGATCTCCCCGAATCCATGGTCACCCTGACCGTGGGCGACACCACCACCAGTGCGCTGGAATGGTCACGCGCGACGCGTATCGGCGGCATTCGACTATCGCGCAACTTCGCCCTGCAGCCTTACCGCATCACCACTCCCCCGGCCGCATTCTCCGGCGAGGCGGTGTTGCCCTCCACGGTCGACCTGTACATCGACGGCATCCGGCAATCCACCCATTCCCTGCTCCCCGGCCGCTTCCAGCTGGATGGCAGCCCTTCGCTCAACGGCACGGGCCATGCGCAGCTGGTCATCACCGATATCAACGGACAACGTCGCACGCTGGACTTCAACCGGTATGGCAGCCCCCGCCTGCTGCAGGCGGGGCTGTCGGACTGGTCGCTGGAGGGAGGGGTAATCCGACGCGAGTACGGCCAGCGCTCCTTCCGTTACGGCGACGTCGCCCTGGCCAGCGCCAGCCTTCGCCATGGCATGAACAAGCACCTGACCCTGCAGACCCATGTCGAGGGCAGTCACGGCATCGGCCAGACCGGAGCCGGCGCGGTCCTGCTGCTTGGCCAGCGTGGCGGGGTAGTCAGCGGCTCGTGGGCGAGCAGTCGCGCCGGTGCCAGGATGGGCCAGCAACGGGGGCTGGGCTACCAATGGACGTCACCGCGGCTTGCCGCCGCGGCCAGCACGTTGCGCCGCAGCGCGGACTATCGCGACGTGGCCGCCGTGCATGAGGGCGCCACCCTGCCGCGCCGGACCGAACAGGCCTCACTCGGCATCAGCACCCCGGCCGGACAGCTGGGCCTGAGTTATGTGATGCAGCAGTACCCGGATACCTCGCGCACCCGCCATGCAGGACTGAACTGGTCCCTGACATCCCCCGGCGGTGCGCTGCTCAACCTCAACATCAACCGCGACCTCACCGACCACCGCGGCGAGAGCGCGTTTCTGTACTGGTCGATGCCCCTGGACCGGCACACCGCCACGGCCGCGTCCATCGGCCATGACCGCGGCGGCAACAGCCTGTCCGTGGAAGCCCATCGCAGCGCCAGCCGCGAGCAGGGCGAACTGGGCTGGCGCGCGCAGGCCAGCGTGGGCAATCACCGCTATGGCGCGCGCGGGGAAATCAGTCAGCACGGCAACCATGGCCAATGGACGGCCGGCCTGGACCACGACAACCGCAGCGGCAACAGCCCGCTGCTCTACGCCGGTGCCAACGGCGGAATCGCCTGGCTGGGCGGGCGCCTGCACGCCCTGCCACGTGTCGATGACGCCTTCGCCCTGGTATCCACCAGCGGCGTGGCCGGTGTCCCGGTGCAACTGGAGAACCGCACCGTCGGCGTCACCAACAAGCATGGACAGCTGTTGATTCCGCATCTCACTGCCTGGCAACGCAACCAGCTGTCCATCGACCCGCTGGACCTGCCGGCCGACATGCTGCTGGAGACCGTCCGGCATGACGCCGTACCGGAAACACGCAGCGCGATCCAGGTGGCGTTTACGATGCGCCGCACCCTGGCCATCCAGTTCGGCGTGCGCGACCGGGCCGGCCAATGGTTGCCGGCCGGCAGCCGCCTCACCCTCAAGGCACCCGGCGCCCCATCGGCCACTACGCTGGTGGGCCACGAAGGCAAGGTCTACCTGCTCGATCCGCCCCCGCTGGCGCACCTGCACTTCCGTTCCGACAGCGACGCCTGCAGCGCCGCCGTGCCCGAAGCCCCTTTGCGCGAAGGGCGCATCAACCTGGCCGATGTGGTCTGCCAATGAGCCATTCCTGCACTCCCCTGCGCCGTCCCGGCCCCCTGATGTACATCCATTCCAGAGGCCACGCCCACGCATGGTCAACGCGGGTGCTGGTGGCCCTGGCCATCCTGTTGGCGCCCAGCCTGTCGTTTGCTGCCTACCCGGTGTGCACTGTCCGCCAGCAGGCATCCCTGGACTTCGGCACCGTCTCCGGCACCGGTGCGCGCGATGCCAGCGCTTACCTTCGCGTGGAATGCAGTGGTGACACCAACACCTTGATCAGCACCGCCCTGTTCCGGGTCTGCCTGTTCATCGGCGAAGGCTCGCCTGCCGGCATCGCACCACGGCGGATGTACAACGGCACGGATGCCTACATGAACTACGACCTTTACTCCGATTCCAGCCGGACGCTGATGATCGGCACACCGGGATCCAGCCATCCCCTGCACAGCGCCACCTTCGGCGTCGCCCCGCGAGCCACCTATTACCACGACTTTCCCATCCATGGCCGGGTACGGGCAGGACAGAACCTGCCCGCCACCTCGGCCTACAAAGGGCTGCCAACCAATTCGATGGTGCGGTACAGCTACGGCTACGTGTACACCCCGACGGAAAGCGAGTGCCGCGCCGGGACGCCAGGCCACTTTGGCGGTGCCGGCATCGCCAACTTCACCTGGAGCGGGATCCACGCACGCGTCGCCAACACCTGCAGGATCTCCACCGCCACCGACATGGATTTCGGCACGGCCGGCGGCTTGGCTGCCGCGCTGGAGCAGACCTCGGCCATCCGATTCAAGTGCCCGGCCAATACCGCATGGCACGTCACCCTGAACGATGGCGCCTACGCCCAGGCGGGCCGTCGCTTCATGAACGCCGGCGGCAAGCGCCTCGGCTACGAGTTGTACCGGGACCCCGCGCTGCTCGAACGCTGGGGCAATACCCGGGCCACCGGGGTCAGTGGCATCGGCACCAATGTCGAACAATCACTGACGGTCCATGGCCGTGTCTTCAGCGACCCCGCCGCCTCACCAGGCAGCTACCGCGACACCATCACGGTCACGCTCACCTTCTGAAACTGCCGCGCCATCGTTCCCGAACGTGCTCCACTCGGCAGGCAGGAATGAGGGGACCGTCACCTGGCTGTACCCCGAAATGGTACGCACACGATCCATGCCGGCATTGATATTGCTCGGCTTTTGTATCGGCAGCCCCCCTCGCTTCCCTGCGGCCACGGCGCGGCACATCATCGATGGTGCCTGCCGCGCATTCCAATTCGATCGCGGACTCCAGCCCTGACGCGCGCCCAATCGGTGAATCCAGCGGCGCTGCGGCGGCCCAACCTGCAAGGAGACGGTCATCGACACTTTCAATGCATTCCTGGTCGCGAGCGCGCTTGCCCTCGCCAGTTTCTCCAGCCACGCGCAGACAGCCACCGCCACGACCCAGTTCCAGGTACGGATCGTGATCACCGAGTCGTGCCTCATCCAATCGGTGAGTGCCAGCGACATCGATTTTTCCAGCCATGCGCGCTCCACCGGCACACCGGTCGATGCACAGGGCACCCTGCAGGTGAACTGCACGCTGGGCACGCCCTATGCCATCGGCCTGAATGCCGGCACCAACGCCAGCAGCCCCACCGCCGCGGGTGACAACCGACGCATGGCCGACGCCAACAACCAGTACGTGGCCTATGGCCTGTACCGCGATGCCGGCCGCCAGGACGTCTGGGGCGATGTACTGGGCAGCAATACGCTGGCCGGCACCGGCACGGCCACCGATCAGCTGATCCCGGTGTTCGGCCGGGTGCCTTCCACCGATGCCGCGGCCGGCAGCTATGTGGATACCGTGGTCGCCACAGTCACCTACTGAACGGCGGGCAGCCATGTGCAACCCGCCGCTTGGACGATTGACAGGCAACCGCCGGCGACGGTTCAGCGCTGCGATCCTGGCTTTCGTGGGGGCCGCCGGCCATGCTGGCGCCGGAAACCTGCAGGTTGAACCCATCCTGCTGGAGTTCGAACACACCCAGCCCGCGCAGATCCTGTGGCTGAGCAACAACGGCACGCAACCGCTGCGCGCGCAGGTGCGCATTCACCAGTGGCAGCAGGCAGATGGCCAGGAGCAACTGCTCCCCAGCAACGCCCTGGTGGCCAGCCCACCGATGAGCGAGATCGCCCCCGGGCAGCGCCAACTGGTACGCATCGTGCGCGAACAGGTGCCCCCATCGGCCCGCGAGCAGGCTTTCCGGCTGATTGTCGACGAACTACCTGAGCCGGCAGCCCCCACTTCGGCGGGTGGGTTGCAGTTCCTGCTGAGGCATTCGATCCCGGTGTTCGTACTACCGGCCGGCACACGGGCACCGCAGCCACCGGCTGGCAAGGCCGCCAACACCGACATCGGCCTGCTGCAGGGCAGTTGGCGGGCACAGGGCCGCAGCGCCAGCCTCACCCTGCACAACAACGGCACCGGCCGCATCCGCATCAGTCAGGTGTCGTGGCTGTCGGCCGACGGACGCCGCGTCGACATCACCCCGGGACTGCTGGGTTACGTGCTTGCCGGACAGCAGATGCGATGGACCCTTTCCCTGCCCGAGGCCCTTGCTGCCCATGGCACCCTCCACGCCAAGCTCAACGACGACACCAGCGCGCAGGCCCTACCGCTGGCCGGCACCGATCGTTAGCGTCGCGCTCGCCATGTCCGCCGGCAAAGCCATGTCCGTGAACGCCCCTGTGGATGGCGCCACCGCTACTCCCGCCGGCCAAACGGCTCCGGCCGGGCAGGTATTGTTTCTCGAAACCCGGATCAACCACGAACCGAATACCCGGCTGGCCCGCTTCATCACCCGTGATGGCGTGCTGCTGGCCAGTCCATCCACCCTGCGCGAACTGGGCCTGCGTCCGCCCGCCGCAGCCGATGCATCGGGACTGATCGCCCTGCATGCGCTGGCCGGCGTCCGCGTCGATTTCGACGCCTCACTCCAGCAGTTGGACCTGCTCGTGCCAGTGCAGATGCTCGAGCGCCCACTCACGCACATTGACTTGGCGCGGCGGCCCATGCTCGGCCCCGATCCCGGCCAACGCAGCCCCGGTGTCCTGCTCAACTACGACCTGTACGGACAGCGCTTTGCGGGCACAGGCAACTACAACGCGTACAACGAACTGCTCCTGTTCGGCATGGGGCCCGGCCAGTGGAGCACTACGATGTCCAGTGAACTCCACACCGGCAGCGCCGGCACCGGTATCCGTACCACGCGCCTGGACAGCCGTTGGCAACTGGACATCCCCGACAAGATGCTCACGTTGAGCATCGGCGACACCCTCAGCGGCGCGCTCGACTGGTCGCGCGCCACGCGCATCGGCGGCATCCGCCTGTCGCGAAATTTCGCCTTGCAGCCGTACCGGGTCACCACGCCCTTGGCGTCCTTCGCGGGCGAAGCCGTGCTGCCGTCCACCGTCGACCTGTACATCGATGGCATTCGTCAGTCCAGCCAGCAGGTGCTGCCTGGAGGCTTCCAACTCGACGCCGCACCTTCGATCAACGGCGCAGGCCAGGCACAACTGGTGGTCACCGACATCAATGGCCAACGCCGGACCATGGACTTCGCGCTGTACGCCAGCCCGCGCCTGCTGCAGGCAGGGCTGTCCGACTGGTCGCTGGAACTCGGCACGCTGCGCCGCGACTATGGCCAGCGCTCGTTCGTCTACGGCAACAAACCGGTGGCCAGTGCCAGCACGCGCCGCGGCCTGGAGGAATGGCTCACGGTGGAAGCCCACGCCGAGGCCAGTGCGGGAATCGCCCAGGCCGGTGCCGGCATGCAGATGCTGCTGGGCCAACGTGGCGGCATGCTCAGCGCCTCGCTGGCAGCCAGTCAGGCCGGCCCTCGCCAGGGAAGCCAATACGGACTGGGCTATCAATGGGCTTCTCCATGGCTCTCCCTGGCCGCCAGCACGCTGCGCCGCAGCCAAGGCTTTCGCGATGTCCCGGCGGTTCTTGAGCAGGCGACGCTGCCGCGCCGGACTGACCAGGCGTATGCCGGCTTCAGCACCCGCTTCGGTCAGTTCGGACTGAGTTACGTGTCCCAACGGCTGCCCGGCGTCGATCCGAGCCGCTACGCCAGCTTCAACTGGTCCCGCAGCTCCAGCGGCAACGCGTTGTTGAGCCTGAGCTACAACCGCAACCTGGGAGGCAGCCGCAGCGACAGCGCCTTCCTGTATTGGTCACTGCCCCTCGACCGCCACACCAGCATCGCCACGTCGGCCCGCCACGGCCTGGACGGCAACAACCTGTCCATGGAAGCCAGCCGTGGCGTTTCCAGCGACCTGGGCGGCTGGGGTTGGCATGCCCAGACCAGTACGGGCGAGGACCGCAGCGCGCGCGCCGAGGTCACCCGACTCGGCGAGTACGGGCAATGGAGCGCCGGCCTGGAGCGCACCGACAGCAGCGGTGCCCACTCGACCCTGCTTTATGCCAGCGCCAGCGGCGGCGTGGTCTGGCTGGGCGGATACCTGCAAGCGCTACGACGGGTCGACGATGCTTTCGCCCTGGTCTCCACCGATGGCATCGGCCATGTGCCGATACACCTGGAGAACCGCATGGTCGGGACCACCGACGCCCGCGGCTATCTGCTGGTCACGCCGCTGAACGCCTGGCAGCACAACCAGCTCTCGATCGACCCCCAACAACTGCCGGCGGACATGCTGATCAAGGCGACCCGCATTGATGTCGTCCCCGCCTCCCGCAGCGGGGCCAAGGTGAGTTTCGCGATGCGCCGCACCCTGTCCCTGCAATTCGGCATCCGTGACCGCCACGGCCAATGGCTGCCGGCCGGCAGCCACATCATCCTGCAAGCCGAGGGCAGTGCGCCCATTGCGCTCAGCGTGGGTCATGAAGGCAAGGTCTATGTGCAGGATCCCCCCGCACAGGCACGCCTCCATTTCGATGGCGGCGATGCCGCGTGCCACGCCGCGCTGCCGGTTGTCCCGGCCCGCGAAGGCCACTTCGAACTTGCCGACGTGATATGCCGATGAGCCGCTGGCATCGCCGGGCATCCCGCCGGTCGCCAGGCCGGACGGTACGGTTGTCTGCTTTCCTGTTGGCCAGTCTCCCGCTATCGGTCCCTGCCCAGAGCTGCTCGGTCACCAGCCCGATACAGCTGAATTTCGGCACCGTCACCTCGGCAGGCAGAAGTGACGCGCAAACCACCCTGCAACTTACCTGCCAAGGGCCCGCCGATCTATGGTCGATCCTGCCCGCGCAGTTCAGCGTCTGCGTGTTCGTCGGTGAAGGCACGCCCGCTGGCATCGCCCCCCGGCGCATGAGCAATGGCAACGGCGCCTTCATGAATTACGACCTGTATGCGGATCCGGCACGCACCCAACTGGTCGGCCCTCTGGGGAGCGCCTATCCCG
The DNA here is from genome assembly GCF_004348115.1 of Stenotrophomonas sp. ATCM1_4. GTDB lineage: Bacteria > Pseudomonadota > Gammaproteobacteria > Xanthomonadales > Xanthomonadaceae > Stenotrophomonas > Stenotrophomonas capsici. The sequence goes on from NZ_QPFB01000001.1 coordinate 3,067,912, forward strand.
TCTACAGCCTCAGCTTCGATGTGGGCGTCCGCCAGTCGCGCCAGCTCAGCATCCCCCTGTATGGCCGCGTACCCGCGGGGCAGAACCTGCCGGCCGCCTTCCCATATCTGGGCACTCCCGGCGCCTCCGTGGTCCGCTACAGCTACGGCTACGTGCTCACCCCAAGCGTGGACAATTGCCGCAACGGGGCGGCCGGTGCCGGTGGCGGTGCCGGCCAGGCCAATTTCACCTGGGCGGGGGTAAATGCCCTCTACACCAACAGCTGTCGCATCAACGCTGCCAGCGACATGGATTTCGGCCGCAGCGACGGCCTGGCCAGCCCCCGCGAACAGACCTCCACGATCAGCCTGCAATGCCCGATCGGCGCACCATGGAACGTCACGCTGAACGATGGCGCCAATGCCAACGGCAGCACCCGGCGCATGGCATCGGCAGGCAACCGCATCACCTACGAGTTGTACCGGGATGCAAACCGGCTGGAACGCTGGGGCAGCTCGCCGGCCTCCGGCGTTGCGGGTACCGGCAGTGAGAACCCGAGCATCCTGACCGTCTATGGCCGCATCCCCGCCCAACCCGGCACCCGCGCCGGCAGCTACACGGACACCGTGACCGTGACCCTGACCTACTGATCCGCCCGTCTGCCTGCCCCCGGGCGCCGCCGGGTCTGGCAATTTGCGGCCGACACCCGCTGCCGCTATACTTCGCGAGCTTTGCCGGGCCCTGCCCTGCCAAATGCCGCCCACGCCGTGCGTCATCGGTGAATCCACACCCTTCGCCCCCATCCGTGCCGGGGTGCCCTGCCAGTCAGGGTTCGGCCACGGAGGCGTCGGGGAAGCCCAACCCCGGAACCTACCGCTTCAATGCGGACTGCCCTCCCTTTTACCCGGCAGCCGGTTCCCCGTCAGGAGTTTTTGCAATGCCCCAGATCACCATGCGTCAGATGCTGGAAGCCGGCGTCCACTTCGGCCACCAGACCCGCTACTGGAACCCCAAGATGGCTCCGTACATCTTCGGCGCCCGCGGCAAGATCCACATCATCAACCTGGAAAAGACCGTCCCGCTGTTCAACGATGCGATGAACTTCATCTCGTCCGTTGCCCAGAAGCGCGGCACCATCCTGTTCCTGGGCACCAAGCGCAGCGCACGCGATGCCATCAAGGAAGAAGCCGAGCGTTGCGGCATGCCGTTCATGAACCAGCGTTGGCTGGGCGGCACCCTGACCAACTTCCGCACCGTGAAGCAGTCCGTTGCCCGCCTGAAGGAACTGGAAGCCGGTGAAACCGACGGCACCTTCGACAAGCTGGTCAAGCACGAAGTGCTGGGCCTGCGCCGCGAGCGCGACAAGCTGGAAGCTTCGCTGGGCGGCATCAAGGAAATGAACCGCCTGCCGGACGCCATCTTCGTCATCGACATCGGTCACGAAGACATCGCCATCAAGGAAGCCAAGAAGCTCGGCATCCCGGTGATCGCCGTGGTCGACACCAACTACAACCCGGAACTGGTGGACTACGCCATCCCGGGCAACGACGACGCCATCCGCGCCGTGCAGCTGTACGCCCGCGCCGCCGCTGACGCCGTGCTGGAAGGCAAGGCCGCTGCTCCGAACGCCGCCTCGGTGCGCGAGGAAGAGTTCGCCGACGCCGACGCCGGCGAAGAAGCCAAGCCGGCTCGCCGCGCTCCGGCCAAGAAGGGCGCCAAGAAGGGCGACGAGGCTTCGGCCTGATACACCCGGCGGGCGCAGCCCCTGCGCCCGCTCTCCCTGTACCGGCAGCCCAGCGCGCCGGCTTCTGACAGGGCCACGTAACAACGGCCGGCGACCATTGCCGGCCTGCCCCTTTCTATTCGTGAGGAAATTCCATGGAAATCACTGCTTCCCTGGTCAAGGAACTGCGTGAGCGCACCGGCGCCGGCATGATGGAGTGCAAGAAGGCTCTGTCCGAAACCAACGGCGACATCGACGCCGCTGCCGAGGCCCTGCGCAAGTCCGGCGCCGCCAAGGCCGACAAGAAGGCTGACCGCGTCACCGCCGAAGGCCGCATTGGCGTCGCCGTCGACGGCGGCAAGGCCGTGCTGGTCGAAGTGAACTCGGAAACCGACTTCGTCGCCAACGACGTCAACTTCAAGGCATTCGTTGACTCCGTCGCCCTGGCCGCCCTGGCCTCCGGCGCCGCCGACGTGGAAGCCCTGAAGTCGGCCAAGCTGCCGACCGGCGAGACCGTCGAGGAAACCCGCGCCACCGCCATCCAGAAGCTGGGCGAGAACATCCAGATCCGCCGCCTGGTCAAGGTTGACGGCAACAACACCGTGGGCGCCTACGTGCACTCCAACGGCAAGATCGGCGTGCTGGTCGACCTGGCCGGCGGCAACGCCGAGCTGGCCAACGGCCTGGCCATGCACGTGGCCGCGATGAACCCGCCGCACAACAAGGCCGCCGACGTGCCGGCCGAGTTCGTTGCCAAGGAAAAGGAAATCGAGCTGGCCAAGATGACCGACAAGGACAAGGCCAAGCCGGCCGAAATCCTGGAAAAGATCATCAGCGGCAAGATCAACAAGATCATCAGCGAAGTGACCCTGTACGGCCAGGCCTACGTGCTGGACAGCGACAAGACCGTCGAGCAGGCCGTCAAGGCCGCCGGTGGCGACGTCGTCGGCTTCCAGCGCCTGATGGTCGGCGAAGGCATCGAGAAGGTGGTGGAAGACTACGCCGCCGAAGTTGCCAAGGCCATGCAGGTCTGATCCCTGCCTGAGCCCGCAACACCCGAAGAAGCCGCGGACCTCCGCGGCTTCTTTGTTTTTCCGCAAACCGAAGCACGCGGGAAGTGCAACCACTTTCATGCAAAACCATGACGCCCCTTTCATATTCGGGGGGTGTCTGTATGCTTTGAGGGATTGCCTCCTGCCTGCCTGTCATGTCGCCCGAGCTCAACGCTGCACTGTCCCTCTGCCGCAACCTGCCCTCGCCGCCTGCCATCGCCGTCCGCCTGATCGAGCTGGCGCAGGATCCGGAGACCGATATCGCCACCGCGGCCGATGTCATTGCACTGGATATGGGCCTGAGCGCGCGCATGATGCGCATCGCCAACTCCCCGCTCTACGCCAGCCGCCGCCGCATCGAGAACCTCGGCCAGGCGCTGACCATGCTCGGCCTCAACGCCACCCTGCAGCTCGCACTGGGTTTCAGTCTCTCGCGGGCCCTGGAGGACGACGCACGCAACGCGCAACTGCATGAGGCGGTCTGGCGCCGCGGCATCCTCAGCGCACTGGGCGCCCGCTACCTGGGCCTGGCCATCGGCGTGCGCCGCCTCGAGGAACTGATGCTGGCCGGGCTGCTGCAGGACATCGGCATCCTGGCCCTGCTGCAGGTCCGGGCCGACAGCTACCCAGCCATCCTGGCCGATGCCACCAGCAACGACGGCCTGCTCGACCACGAGCGCGCCCTGTTCGACTGCACCCACGCCGACATTGGTGCGCGGCTGGTCGAGATGTGGGGCCTGCCCCACTACCTCACCCATGCCATCGCGCACAGCGAACCCCCGGCCGAACCGGCCGACCCGTTCGAACGCTGCGTGGCGCTGTCCGGCGCGCTGGCCGAGATGTGGCTGGCCGACGACGTCGACGCAGCCCGTGCCCACGCGCTGAACCTGGTCCACACCCAGCTGGGCCTGGACAGCGCCCAGTTCGAGCAGGTCCTGCAGCAGATGAGCCAGATGCTGCCGGAAATCAGCGCACTGTTCGACATCCCGGTCCCCTCGCCGGCACGCATCACCTACCTGCTCGACCACGCCAGCGAGCTGATGGCCTTGCGCAACCTGCGCGAACTGCAGGACGCCAGCGCCTCCCACCGCCGCGCCGACGATTTCGAGGCCCAGGCCCGGCGCCTGTCCGAACAGGCCCACCTGGATGCCCTGACCGGCGTGCTCAACCGGCGCCAGCTGGAGGTCGTGCTGGAACAGGAGTTCACCCGCGCCAGCGCCGCCGCCCGGCCGCTGTCGGTGGCCTTCATCGACCTGGACGACTTCAAGAAGATCAACGACCAGCACGGCCACCTGGTCGGCGACCAGGTGCTGCAGGCCTTCGCCAGCCGGCTGCAGGGCCAGCTGCGCGGCACCGACACCGTCGCCCGCTTCGGCGGCGAGGAGTTCGTGGTGCTGTTCCCGGGCGCGAACGAGCAGATCGCGGTGGAAGTGATCCGCCGCGTGCTGCAGGTCATCACCCAGACCCCGATGGCCATCGTCAACGAGGCACCGCTGTACGTCACCTTCTCCGCCGGGGTGGCCACCCACGGCGCCTACGAGCGCTTCAGCGACACCCGCGGCCTGCTCCAGGCCGCCGACGACGTGCTCTACCGCTCCAAGAACCTGGGGCGCAACCGGGTCATCGCCCGCGCACCGTCCCCGGTGTCGCAACCGTCCGCCTGCTGAACCGGCGGGCGGCAATTCCCGCGAATTGTCGCCGCACTGCAACAAAGCTCTGACTGTACGACCCGGGTTCCGTTAGAATTCCCGCGTTTTCCAGCCACCAGAGGTCGTCATGTCCAAACTCGCCTACCAACGCATCCTTCTGAAACTCTCCGGGGAGGCGCTGATGGGAGATGAGGACTACGGCATCGACCCCAAGATCATCAACCGCCTGGCGCGTGAGGTCATCGAAGCCCAGCAGGCCGGTGCCGAAGTGGCGCTGGTGATCGGCGGCGGCAACATCTTCCGCGGCGCCGGCCTGGCCGCCGGCGGCATGGACCGCGTCACCGGCGACCAGATGGGCATGCTGGCCACGGTCATCAACGCGCTGGCCATGCAGGACGCGCTGGAGAAGCTCGGCGCCAAGGCGCGCGTGATGAGCGCGATCAAGATCAACGACGTGTGCGAGGACTACATCCGCCGCCGCGCCATCCGCCACCTGGAAAAGGGCCGCCTGGTGATCTTCGCCGCCGGCGTCGGCAGCCCGTTCTTCACCACCGACTCCGGTGCCGCGCTGCGCGCCATCGAGATCGGCGCGGACCTGCTGCTCAAGGCCACCAAGGTCGACGGCGTCTACGACAAGGACCCGAACAAGCACGCCGACGCGGTCCGCTACGACACCCTGAGCTACGACCAGGTCATCAGCCAGGGCCTGGAAGTGATGGACACCGCCGCCTTCGCCCTGGCCCGAGACAGCGACCTGCCGCTGCGCGTGTTCGACATGGGCCAGCCGGGCGAACTGCTCAAGATCCTGCACGGCGAGAACATCGGCACCCTCGTCCACGGCCGCGACGCACACTGACCTTCCACGGTTCCGGTCCGATGGAGGGGGGTCTTCGCCTATAATCGCCCGGTTCCAGCACCATCAAGGATTCGGGCGATGATCAACGACATCAAAACCACGGCGCAGACGCGCATGGCAAAGAGCCTCGACGCTCTGCGCCACACCCTCACCACCATCCGTACCGGCCGTGCCTCCCCGGCGCTGCTGGACGGCATCAAGGTCAAGGCCTACGGCACCGACACCCCGCTGAACCAGGTGGCCAGCATCAGCGTGTCCGAAGGCCGCTCGCTGGTCATCACCCTGTTCGACAAGAACATGATCAAGGAAGTCGAGAAGGCCATCTACGCCTCGGACATCGGCATCACGCCCACCACCATGGGCACGGTGATCCGCCTGAATCTGCCGCCGCTCACCGAGGAGCGCCGCAAGGAACTGGCCAAGTCGGTCAGCAAGGAAGGCGAGGAGACCAAGGTCGGCATCCGCAACATCCGTCGCGATGCCAACCAGGACGTGGCCAAGCTGCTCAAGGACAAGGCCATCACCGAGGACGACGACCGTCGCGCCCAGGACGACATCCAGAAGCTGACCGACAAGGCCATCAAGGACGTCGACGACATCGTCAAGCAGAAAGAACAGGAACTGATGGCGGTCTGACCGGTGCCATCCGTCCTGCCCAGCGGCACACCCGCACCGCGCCTGCCGGGCCACATTGCCATCATCATGGATGGCAATGGGCGCTGGGCGCAGCAACGCCGTCGGCCGCGCATGATCGGCCACCGCGCCGGCGCGCGCGCGGTCAACCGCACCATCGACTTCTGCCTGGAACGCGGCATCGCCGCGCTCACCCTGTTCGCGTTCTCCAGTGAAAACTGGGGCCGCCCGCAGGACGAGGTGGACGCGCTGATGAAGCTGTTCCTCGGCGCGCTGGACCGCGAGGTGGATGAACTCCACCGGCGCGGCGTGCGCGTGCGCTTCATCGGCGACCGCTCCCGCTTCGCCGCCAGCATCGTCCAGCGCATGGACAAGGCCGAGCAGCGCACCGCGGCCAACGCCACGATGACCCTGAGCATCGCTGCCAGCTACGGCGGCCGCCAGGACATCGCCATGGCCGCCCGACGCCTGGCCGAGCAGGTCGCCGCGGGCACGCTGCGCCCCGACCAGGTCGACGAGGCCCTGCTCGGGCAACACGTCGCCCTGGCCGACATGCCGCCGCCGGACCTGTTCATCCGCACCGGTGGCGACACCCGCATCAGCAACTTCCTGCTGTGGCAGCTGGCCTATACCGAACTGTGGTTCACCGAGGTGCTGTGGCCGGACTTCGATGCTGCCATCCTTCAACAGGCACTGGATGACTATGCCGGGCGCGAACGCCGCTTCGGCCTGACCAGCGCCCAGATCGCCGCCGGCAAGGCGGCCGAGAGCGCCCTTCCATGACCAAGACCCGAGTGATCGCCGCGCTGATCATGGCCCCGGTGGCCATCTGCGCGATTCTGCTGCTGCCTACCCAATGGCTGGCGGCCGCGGCCGCGCTGGTGTTCCTGGTCGGGCTGTGGGAGTGGCTGAAGCTGTCCGGCGTGGACGGCCTGCCGCGCACCGTGCTGCTGGTCCTGAACCTGCTGCTGATGGTGCTGATGGTCTGGGCTTCGGCCGGCTATGACGTGCTTTTCCAGCTGACCGCGCTGATCGGCGTCGGTTTCTGGTTGCTGGCCCTGCTGTGGCTGCGCTTCTTCAATTTCGGCGCGCACGAGGAAAGCGGCGCCCGCCCGCTCAAGCTGGCGGCCGGCACGCTGGCGATCGTGCCAGCCTGGGCCTCGCTGGTGCTCATCCACGGCAGCGAGCCGAACGGACACCGCTGGCTGTTGACCGCCCTGACCTTGGTCTGGGCGGCCGACTCCGGCGCCTACTTCGCCGGCCGCGCCTTCGGCAAGCACAAGCTGGCCCCGCGCATCAGCCCCAACAAGACCATCGAAGGCCTGCTTGGCGGCCTGGTCGCCGGCATGGTCACCGCGGGCGTGTTCGGCTGGATCGCCGGAGTGCAGATGTCGCAGTTCGGCTGGCTGATGCTGGTGGCGGCCATCGCTGTGCTGGCCTCGGTGCTCGGCGACCTGTTTGAAAGCCTGCTCAAGCGCCACGCCGGCGCCAAGGATTCGGGCCACGTGATCCCGGGCCACGGCGGCGTGCTGGACCGCATCGACGGCGTGCTGGCCGCGCTGCCGGTGTTCGCGCTGGGCAAGGAAATCTTCGGTTTCTGACCATGTCCTCCTCCTCGACCCCGCGCCAGGTCGCCATCCTCGGCGCCACCGGCTCCATCGGCACCTCGGCACTGGACGTCATCGCCCGCCACCCGGAGCAGATGCGCGCCAGCGTGCTGGCCGCCGGCAGCAGCGTGGATGCGCTGCTCGCGTTGTGCCGCACCCACCGCCCCGACCACGCCGCGATCGCCGACCCGGCCCTGTTCGAACGCCTGCGTGACGGGCTGGCCGACGCCGGGCTGGCGACCGAAGCCCATGCCGGGCATGCCGCCATCGAGGCGCTGGCGGCCAGCGCCGCCTGTGACACCGTGGTGGCCGCCATCGTCGGCGCCGCCGGCCTGGCCTCCACGCTCGCCGCCGCCCGCGCCGGCAAGCGCCTGCTGCTGGCCAACAAGGAATCGCTGGTCCTGGCTGGCACCCTGCTGACCCGGGAAGCGGCCGCCGCCGGCGCTGAAATCATCCCGATCGACAGCGAACACAACGCCATCTTCCAGTGCCTGCGCTCGCGCGATGCCAGCCTGGACGCCGGCGTGCGCCGGATCATCCTCACCGCCTCCGGTGGCCCGTTCCGCGGCCGCAGCCGGGCCGCGCTGGAGACGGTCACGGTCGCCCAGGCCGTGGCCCACCCGAAATGGTCGATGGGGCCGAAGATCTCGGTGGATTCGGCGACGTTGATGAACAAGGGGCTGGAGGTCATCGAGGCCCACCACCTGTTCAACGTGCCCGGTTCGCGCATCGACGTGCTGGTCCACCCGCAGAGCCTGGTGCATTCGCTGGTCGAGTTCATCGACGGCTCGACCCTGGCCCAGATGGGCCTGCCGGACATGCGCACCACCCTGGCCGTGGGCCTGGGCTGGCCGCGCCGCATCGAATCCGGCGTGGCCGGGCTGGACCTGCTGAGCCAGGGCCGGCTGGATTTCGAGGCCCCGGACCTGGACGCCTTCCCCTGCCTGCGCCTGGCCTGGCAGGCGATGGACGCCGGCGGCACCGCCCCGGCCATCCTGAACGCGGCCAATGAAGAAGCGGTTTCAGCCTTTCTTCAGGGCCGCATAGGCTTCCTGTCGATCCCTGCGCTGGTGGAACAAGCCCTCTCCACCCTGCCTCACGCGGCCGCCGATACACTGGAGGCCCTGCTGGCCGCCGATGCACAGGCCCGCCATACCACCCGCACCGCCATCGCCCACCTGCCGCATGTCTGAGCCCTTCCCCCAACCGAGCGCTGCACATGGCTGACTTCCTCGGTTCCGTGTGGTGGATGATCGTCAGCCTTGGCCTGCTGGTGACCTTCCATGAATTCGGCCATTACTGGGTGGCCCGCCGCTGCGGGGTGAAGGTGCTGCGCTTCTCGGTCGGCTTCGGCAAGCCGCTGTGGAGCCGCTACAACAAGGACGGCACCGAGTTCGCGATCGCCGCGATCCCGCTGGGCGGCTACGTGAAGATGCTCGACGAGCGCGAGGTCGAGGTCCCCGCCGGGGAGCGCGCGGTCGCGTTCAACAACAAGACCGTCTGGCAGCGCATCGCCATCGTCGCCGCCGGCCCGGCCGCCAACCTGCTGCTGTGCATCGCCCTGTTGTGGGTGATGTTCGTGATCGGCCGGCAGGACTATTCAGCCACCCTCGGCCGCACCACCGGCATCGCCGCCAGCGCCGGCTTCGCCAGCGGCGACCGCGTGCTGGAGGTGGATGGGCGCAAGGTCGACACCTGGGCCGAGGCGAGCATGGCGCTGACCACCGCGGCCATGGACCGCCAGGACGCCCATGTGCGCGTCCGCGACGCCCTGGACAACGAGCGCACCCGAGTGCTGCCGCTGTCACAGCTGCCGGCCGGCTTCGACGAGCGCCAGGTTCCTGCCCAGGCCGGCCTGGTCTGGCAGTTCTGGCTGCAGCCGGCCCGGGTCGACAGCGTGGTCACCGGCTCGGCCGCCGCCAACCTGCTGCAGAGCGGCGACCTGATCCTGGCCGTCGATGGCCAGCGCGTGGACAGCATGGACCAGGTCACCCCGCTGGTGCAGGCGCTGGGCAAGCGCGGCGGCCCCGGCATGGTCGAGGTCGAGCGCAATGGCGAGCGCCTGGCGCTGGAACTGACCCCGAAGCCCGGGCAGGGTGCCGACGGCAAGCCGCAATGGCTGCTGGGGGTGGGTTTCCAGCAGGGACAGGCCCCTGCCTATGACGCCCGCCAGCAGTACGGCGTGCTGGCCGCCCTGCCGGCCGCGGTGCGCGAGACTGGCAAACTGGCGTCAGATTCGCTTGGCATGATGCGCCGGATGCTCACCGGCCACGCCTCGCTGAAGAACGTTTCCGGCCCGATCACCATCGCCCGCGTGGCCAATGCCTCGGCCGAGCGCGGGGTGGACTGGTTCCTGTATTTCCTGGCCCTGCTGTCGCTGAGCCTGTGCATCATCAACCTGCTGCCCATCCCTGTCTTGGACGGCGGGCACCTGCTGTATTACCTTATCGAGTTGGTCAAGGGCAGCCCGCTGAGCGAGCGTGCCATGGCGACGGGTCAATTCATCGGCCTGGCGCTGTTGGCCGGGCTGATGGGCTTGGCGTTCTACAACGACATCCTCAGCCTGGTCCCGCGATGAACTTTTTCCCGCTGACGTCGTCATACGCCGGCACCCACGCAACTCTGAAATCGACTCCAACCGGACGTGATATGACGCGACTCCCCAATCGCCGCCTGCTAGCCCTCGCCCTTGCTGCCGGCCTGGCACTGCCTGCGCTCGCACAGGCGGCCGAGCCGTTCACCGCCAGCGACATCCGCGTGGACGGGCTGCAGCGCATCTCCTCCGGCACCGTGTTCACCTACCTGCCGGTGGAGCGTGGCGACGTGGTCGACGATGCCAAGGTCGGCGACACCATCCGTGCGCTGTACAAGACCGGCTTCTTCGAGGACGTGCAGCTGGACCGCCAGGGCGACATCCTGGTCGTCACCGTCAAGGAACGCCCGGCGATCAACAAGCTGACCGTCACCGGCAACAAGGACATCAAGAGCGAGCAGCTGCTCAAGGGCCTGGCCGACATCGGCCTGAGCGAGGGTGGCACCTTCGACCGCCTGAGCCTGGACCGCGTGACCCAGGAGCTGCGCCGCCAGTACAACGACCGCGGCAAGTACAACGTCGAGATCACCCCGACCGTCAGCCCGCTGGACCGCAACCGCGTGGACGTGGCCATTGCCGTGAAGGAAGGCAAGGCCGCCAAGATCCGCCACGTGAACCTGATCGGCACCGAGAAGTTCCCGGCCGAGGACATCCTGGAAACCTGGGAGTCCAAGGAGCACAACTGGGCCTCGTGGTACCGCCGCGACGACCAGTACTCCAAGGAAAAGCTGTCCGGCGACCTGGAAAAGCTGAACTCCTGGTACCTCAACCGCGGCTACGTGGACTTCAGCGTCGATTCCACCCAGGTCTCGATCAGCCCCGACAAGCGCGACATGTTCATCACCACCGGCGTGACCGAGGGTGAGCAGTACAAGATCTCCGACATCAAGGTCACCGGCGACACCATCCTGCCGCAGGAAACGGTGGAGAAGATGGTGTTCCAGAAATCCGGCGACATCTTCTCGCGCGGCCTGCTGGAGCTGAGCGCGGACAGCATCACCAACAGCCTGTCCAACATCGGCTACGCCTTCGCCAAGGTCAACCCGATCCCGACCAGCAACCGCGGTGACCGCACCGTGGCGGTGAACATGCAGGTCGTGCCGGGCCCGCGTGTGTCCGTGCGCCGCATCGTGTTCAAGGGCAACTCGCGCACCGCCGACGAGGTGCTGCGCCGCGAGATGCGCCAGTTCGAGAACAGCTGGTACTCGCAGGCCGCCATCGACCGCTCCAAGATCCGCCTGCAGCGCCTGGGTTACTTCGAGTCGGTGGACGTGGAAACCACCCCGGTCACCGGCAGCAACGACCAGGTCGACGTGGTCTACAACGTCAAGGAAACCACCTCCGGCAGCTTCGTGTTCGGCCTGGGCTATTCGCAGTCCTACGGCATGACCACCTCGGTGCAGCTGTCGCAGAACAACTTCCTGGGTGGCGGCAACCGCGTGTCGGTCGAAGCTTCGCGCAGCAGCTACCTGCAGCGTTATGGCTTCTCCTACACCAACCCGTACTTCACCGATGACGGCGTGTCGCTGGGCTACAACCTGTCCTGGCGCGAACTGGACTACTCCGACTTCAACACCGCCCAGTACAACAGCACCAACGGTGCGGCGCAGGTGGTGTTCGGCGTGCCGATCACCGAGAACGATGCGTTCTCGCTGATGTTCGGCATCGACAGCAACCAGATCACGACCTACCAGGGCTACACGCCGAAGGCGATCATCGATTACATCGATGCCATTGGCTCCAAGACGTTCCACTCCTGGCGTACCGAGCTGGGCTGGGCGCGCGACACCCGCAACGACTACTTCATGCCGACCGCCGGTACCTACCAGCGCCTGGGCCTGGAAGCCACGCTGCCGGGTTCGACCGTGGAGTACTACAAGCTCAGCTACCAGTTCTCCAAGTATTGGCCGATCATCCCGTCGCTGGTCATCAATACCCGCCTGGAACTGGGCTACGGTGATTCGTACGGCAGCGACAAGGTCCGTGACATCTGCTGGAACGTGATCCCCGGTACGCCGGGCACGCCGGCCAACGGCAGCACGCCGGCGGTCCCGGGCACCCCGGACACCACCCAGGTCGTCGACTGCGCCACCAACCCGACCGCCAACCACCGCCAGGTGAAGGCCACCGGCCTGCCGTTCTTCGAGAACTTCTACGCCGGCGGCACCAACTCGGTGCGCGGCTTCGAGGACAACACCCTGGGCCCGCGCTCGGAGATCATCGGTGGCTACTACAACGGCCAGCCGCTGGGTGGCTCGGTGAAGACCGTCGGCTCGATCGAAGCCTACTTCCCGAAGCTGTTCGACAGCCCGTCCGCGCGCGTGTCGGCCTTCGTCGACTTCGGCAACGTCTACAACGGCGTGGACAACTTCAAGGCCAACGAGCTGCGTGCCTCAGCCGGTGTCGCCCTGTTGTGGCGCGCCCCGGTCGGCCCGATCTCGATCAGCTACGCGATCCCACTGAAGAAGGAAGACGGCGACGAGATCGAACGCCTGCAGTTCACCTTCGGTGGGCAGTTCTAAGCGACTGCCACGCTGACCCCGGGGCGGCCCGGGGTACCCGGCATCACGCCATGGGCGCGCTGCCGGGGCGCGCTCCGGGACTTCCAGATCCCCGCGCGCCCTTACCAAAGTGGCTTTCCTCCAGAACCGCCGGCGCGCGGTTCTGGTCGTTTAGGGCTTCCGGTTTACGGCCCCCTCCCCGGCCTGCGTGGGCGGTGGCGGGCTCTGGCTCCCTTTCCGGTCCACGCCTTGACCGCTGTTGGCCGGTCCACGTCCGTCTGTCTCGCGCCACGTCGGCCCGGCCGCCCGCATGACCACCACCTGCACAGGCTGTAAACTCGCCACGTGAATATTCCTACCCATACCGCACAGGAACTTGCCGACCGCTTCGGCCTGCAGGTGCACGGCGATCCGGCTGCCGCCATCTCCGGCGTGGCCACGCTCGCCCATGCCGGCCCCGGCCAGCTGACCTTCCTCGCCAATCCCCGCTATCGCGCGCAGTTGGCCGACAGCAAGGCCTCGATCGTGGTGCTGCGCGCCGATGACGCCGAGGCCGCACCCGGCACCGCGTTGATCGCCAAGGATCCCTACACCACCTTCGCCAAGATCGGTGCGCTGTTCGAAACCGTGCCGGTCCGCGAGCCCGGCATCCATCCCAGCGCGGTGATTGATCCCAGCGCGACGGTGGCGGACAGTGCGCACATCGGCCCCCACGTCTGCATCGGCGCACGCTCGGTGATCGGCGAGGCGGCCATCATCGGCCCGGGCTGCGTGATCGGCGATGACTGCATCGTGGAGGCCGGCAGCGAACTGCTGGCCCGCGTCACCCTGGTCGCCCGGGTCAAGCTGGGCAAGCGCGTGCGTATCCATCCCGGCGCGGTGCTTGGCGCCGAGGGCTTCGGCCTGGCGATGGACAACGGCCACTGGATCAAGGTGCCGCAGCTGGGCGGCGTACGCATCGGCGACGATTGCGAGATCGGCGCTAACAGCTGTGTGGACCGCGGCGCGCTGGAAGACACCGTGCTCGACGAAGACGTGCGCGTGGACAACCTGGTGCAGATCGCCCACAACGTGCAGATCGGCGCGCACAGCGCCATCGCCGGTTCCACCGGCATCGCCGGCAGCGCCAAGATCGGCCGTTACTGCCTGCTCGGCGGTGCGGTAGGCGTGGTCGGCCACCTGGAAATCTGCGACCACGTGGTGATCACCGGCAAGTCGGTGGTCCGCAACTCCATTACCGAACCGGGCGAGTACTCGTCCGGTACCCCATTGACCGATAACCGCACGTGGCGCAAGAACGCCGCGCGCTTCAAGCAGCTCGATGCGCTCGCGCGGCGCATCCTGGCTGTGAGCAAGGAGAAGGAATGAACGCACCGCTGCAGCTGCCCGTCGACGTCAACACCATCCAGACGTTGATCCCGCACCGCTACCCCTTCCTGCTGGTCGACAAGGTCGTCGAGCTGGACGTGGAAGGAAAGCGCATCGTTGCGCACAAGAACGTGACCATCAACGAGCCGTTCTTCCAGGGCCACTTCCCCGGCCAGCCGATCATGCCGGGCGTGCTGATCATCGAGGCGCTGGCGCAGGCCGGTGGCGTGTTGACCCAGCTGAGCCTGGGCCGTGATGCGCAGTCCAAGCTGTTCTACCTGGTCAAGGTCGACAACGTGCGCTTCATGAAGCAGGTGGTGCCGGGCGACGTGCTGGAGCTGCACGTGCAGGTCAAGCGCGTGATCCGCAACATGGCCGTGTACTACGGCGAAGCCAAGGTCGATGGTGAAGTGGTCGCGCACGCCGAAGTGCTGTGCGCCGGCACCCGCGAGTAATCCAGCCGGAGTCTTTGCATGAGTGACAGCGCCTCCCTGATCCATCCGACCGCGGTCATCGACCCTTCCGCCAAGCTGGGTAGCGGCGTGCGCGTGGGCGCGTTCACCCTGATCGGGCCGGAAGTGGAGATCGGCGACGGCACCGAGATCGGCCCGCACTGCAGCGTCCACGGCCCGACCCGCATCGGCCGCGACAACCGCTTCATCGGCCACGTCGCCGTCGGCGGCGAGCCGCAGGACAAGAAGTTCGCCGGCGAACGCACCGAGCTGGTCATCGGTGACCGCAACGTGTTCCGCGAGTTCGTCACGCTCAGCCGTGGCACCGCCGGCGGTGGTGGCGTGACCACCATCGGCAACGACAACTGGATGCTGGCCTACACCCACATCGCCCACGACTGCCATGTGGCCGACCACTGCGTGTTCTCCAACAACACCACGCTGGCCGGGCATGTCAGCGTCGGCAGCTGGGTGATCATCAGCGGCTTTGCCGGTGCCCACCAGTTCTGCCGCATCGGCGACCACGCCTTCCTGGGCATGGGCTCGCTGGTGACCGGTGACATCCCGCCGTTCACCATGGTCGGCATCGATGGCCATGGCCGCCCGCGCGGCATCAACAGCGAGGGCCTCAAGCGCCGCGGGTTCGACGCCGAGCGCATCAGCGCGATCAAGCGCGCCTACCGCACCATCTACGTCGCCGGCCTGCCGCTGGCCGAGGCCAAACAGCAGCTGGCCGAACAGGCGCGCGACAGCGACGACGTGAAGCAGCTGCTGGACTTCATCGAAAGCGGCGAGCGCCCGTTGCAGCGATGAGCATGGGGAACCGCCCGGGGAACGGGGAGCTGGGGGCAGCAAGTGCGCCGACCACGGCGCAGCCAGCTGCCCTTCCCGCCTCCCTGCTCCCTGTTTCCCGCCGCAAGGTCCGCATCGCGCTGGTCGCGGGCGAGGCGTCCGGCGACGGGCTCGGCGCCGGCCTGATCAAGGCGCTGCGCACGCGCTATCCGGACGCCGAGTTCGCCGGTATCGGCGGCGATGCCATGCGCAACGCCGGCTGCGAAACCTGGTTCGATGCCAGTGAACTGGCGTTGATGGGCCTGGCCGAGATCCTGCGCCATCTGCCGCGCCTGCTGAAGCTGCGCAAGGCGTTCCGCCAGCGCGTGCTGGAATGGCAGCCGGACGTGTTCATCGGCATCGATGCGCCGGACTTCAACCTGGCCGTGGAGAAGTGGCTCAAGCAACGCGGCATCCGCACCGTGCACTACGTCAGCCCGTCGGTCTGGGCATGGCGCGAGAAGCGCGCCGAGAAGATCGGCGCCAGCGCCGACCTGGTGCTGTGCCTGTTCCCGATGGAGCCGCCGATCTATGCCCGGCACGGCATCGACGCGCGCTTCGTCGGCCATCCCATGGCCGATGACATCCCGCTGCAGAGCGACCGCCTGCAGGCACGCCAGGCACTGGACATTCCCGCGCAGGCACCGGTGCTCGCGGTGCTGCCCGGCAGCCGGCTGGGCGAGGTCAGCCGCCTCGGCCCGCCGTTCTTCGCCGCCGCCTGGCAGCTGTGCGAGGACCGGCATGACCTGCACCTGGTGGTGCCGGCCGCCAATGCCAAATGCAAAGCGATGCTGGTCGAGCAGATCCGCGCCGCGGCGCTGCCCAGCGCGCGCGTGCACCTGCTCGATGGCCGCGCCCGCGAGGCCATGACCGCCGCCGACGTGGTGATGCTGGCCTCCGGCACCGCCACGCTGGAAACCATGCTGGTCAAGCGACCGATGGTGGTCGGCTACCGGGTGTCCGAGCTGACCTACCGCATCGTCAGCAGCCTGGGGCTGATCAAGGTCAGCCGCTATGCACTGCCCAACGTGCTGGCCGGCAAGGACCTGGCACCGGAGCTGATCCAGCACGACTGCACACCCGACAACCTGGCCGGCGCCGTGCGTGACTGGTTCGACGACCCGGCCCGCGTGGCCGGACTGCAGGACGACTACCTGCGCCTGCACCAGCAACTGCGCCAGGACGCTTCCGCCCGCGCCGCCGATGCGGTGGCCGGCCTGCTGGATGCACCGGCCCGGCAAGCCCAGCCGTGAACGCCCGCCGTGTTCCTGCCAGGACAGCGGACCTTTCGCTGTCCTTGTTCGACGATGCCGCGCTGGCGCAACGCCAGGCCCCGCGCCTGGTCGCAGGCGTGGACGAAGCCGGCCGCGGCCCGCTGGCCGGCCCGGTGGCCGTCGCCGCGGTGGTGTTCGACCCGGCACGCCCGCGCATCAACGGACTGGATGATTCCAAGGCCCTGACCGCCGGCAAGCGCGAACTGCTGTACGACCGCATCGTCGAGCGCGCCCTGGCCTATTCGATCATCTTCGTCGACGTGGCCGAGATCGACAGCCTGAACATCTTCCAGGCCACCATGCAGGGCATGCGCCGCGCGGTGGAAGGCGTCGGCCACGTGGCCCAGTTCGCCCGCATCGACGGCAACAAGATCCCCAAGGGGCTGCCCTGCCCGGCCGAAGCGCTGGTCGGCGGCGACGCCATCGACCGCGCGATCATGGCCGCCTCGATCCTGGCCAAGGTCAGCCGCGACCGTTACATGCTGGAGCTGCACCAGCGACACCCTGAATACGGCTTCGACCAGCACAAGGGCTACGGCACGCCGTTCCACTTGGCCGCGTTGAAAGCCCACGGGCCCTGCGCCGAACACCGAAGGTCGTTCGCGCCGGTCAGGGATGCCTTGGGGTAGTGCCTCCGGCCAAGGCGTCGCCCGGCCCCCGCCCCGCCTCGCCGGCGGCAGCGGTGCCCGATTGCCGTCAGGCGCCGCCCGCCTTCGCCTTCCTGTACACCCGTTCCTGAGCCCTTGTTCCCCCGTTCCCCCGTCGCTACCCTGCTTCGGCACACTTCTGGCCCGGCATGTCTACTTCTTCCCGATTCGTCCATCTCCACGTCCACACCGAGTTCTCGATGGTGGACTCCACCATCCGCGTGCCGGCCAAGCCGGACCAGGCGGACCCGAAGAAGGCCAAGCAGGCCAACATCCTCAGCCGTTCGGTGGAGATGCAGGCCCCCGCGCTGGCCGTCACCGACCTGAACAACATGTTCGCGCTGGTGAAGTTCTACAAGGCCGCCGAAGGCGTGGGCATCAAGCCGATCGCCGGTGCCGACCTGCTGATCGCCGAGGAGAACCAGGACCCGTGGCGGATGACGCTGCTGTGCCGTGACCGCGAGGGCTACCTGAGCCTGTCGCGGTTGCTCACCCGCGCCTGGATGGAAGGCCACCGCAACGAAGGCGGCGTGGCGGTGCACCCGCAATGGCTCAAGGACGGCGGCCAGCACCTGTTCGCGTTGGCCGGCCGCCACAGCCTGGCCGGCCGCCTGGCCGCCGAAGGCCGCCACGACCTGGCCGAGCAGCAGCTGGCCGACTGGCAGCGCGTGTTCGGCGACGGCCTGCACCTGGAGCTGACCCGTACCCAGCGCGAGGGCGAGGAAGCCTTCAACCAGTTCGCGTTGATGGCCGCCGGCCAGCGTGGCCTGCCGGTGGTCGCCACCAATGACGTGCGCTTCCTGGCACCGGAGGATTTCGACGCGCACGAAGCGCGCGTGTGCATCTCCACCGGGCGCGTGCTCGATGACCCCAAGCGTCCGCGCGAGTACAGCCGCGAGCAGTACCTGAAGACGCCCGAGCAGATGTGCGAGCTGTTCGCCGACATCCCCGACGCGATCGACAACACGCTGGCGCTGGCGCAGCGCTGCAACGTGGAGATGCGGCTGGGCACCTACTTCCTGCCCAACTACCCGGTGCCCGACGACGAGACCCTGGATACCTGGATCCAGAAGATGTCGCGCGACGGACTGGCCGAGCGCCTGGAGAAGAACCCGCTGGCGCCGGGCATGAGCCGCGAGGACTACTTCGAGCGGCTCGAGTTCGAGCTCAACACCATCATCAAGATGGGGTTCCCGGGCTACTTCCTGATCGTTGCCGACTTCATCCAGTGGGGCAAGAACCAGGGCATCCCGATCGGCCCGGGCCGTGGCTCGGGCGCCGGCTCGCTGGTGGCCTGGGCGCTGAAGATCACCGACCTGGACCCGCTGCCGTACAACCTGCTGTTCGAGCGCTTCCTCAACCCCGAACGCGTGTCGATGCCCGACTTCGACATCGACTTCTGCATGGACCGCCGCGACGAGGTGATCGACTACGTCGCGCGCAAGTACGGCCGCGAGCGCGTCAGCCAGATCATCACCTACGGCACCATGGCGGCCAAGGCGGTGGTGCGCGATACCGGCCGCGTGCTGGGCTTCCCGTATGGCTTGGTCGACGGCGTATCCAAGCTGATCCCCAACATCCTGGGCATCCACCTGAAGGATGCGCTGGGCAAGGGCAAGGAAGGCGTGGATTCGGAAATGGCCTCGGCCGAGCTGATCCAGCGCTACGAGAGCGAGGACGACGTCCGCGACCTGATCGACCTGGCGCTGCAGCTGGAAGACCTCACCCGCAACGCCGGCAAGCATGCCGGCGGCGTGGTGATCG
Source organism: Stenotrophomonas sp. ATCM1_4 (assembly GCF_004348115.1). GTDB lineage: Bacteria > Pseudomonadota > Gammaproteobacteria > Xanthomonadales > Xanthomonadaceae > Stenotrophomonas > Stenotrophomonas capsici. Next base: position 3,086,841 of record NZ_QPFB01000001.1, read on the forward strand.
GCCCCGAGCCGCTGAGCGAGTTCTGCCCGCTGTACGCCGAACACGACGAAGGCGGCATCGGCAAGAACCCGGTCACCCAGTTCGACAAGAACGACGTGGAAGAAGTGGGCCTGGTGAAGTTCGACTTCCTCGGCCTGCGCACGCTGACCATCATCGATTGGGCGGTGAAGGCGATCAACAAGCGCCACGAGCGCGCCGGAATTCCGCCGGTGGACATCACCCAGATCCCGCTCGACGACGCCCCGACCTACAAGGACATCTTCGCCAACGGCAACACCGGCGCGGTGTTCCAGTTCGAATCCTCGGGCATGCGCCGCCTGCTGAAGGACGCGCGCCCGGACCGCTTCGAAGACCTGATCGCGCTGGTGTCGCTGTACCGCCCCGGCCCGATGGACCTGATTCCCTCGTTCAACGCGCGCAAGCATGGCCAGGAAGAAATCATCTATCCCGACCCGCGCACCGAAGCCATCCTCAAGGACACCTACGGCATCATGGTGTACCAGGAGCAGGTGATGCAGATGGCGCAGATCGTCGGCGGCTACTCGCTGGGCGGCGCCGACCTGCTGCGCCGCGCGATGGGCAAGAAGGTGCCGGCGGAAATGGCCAAGCACCGCGAGATCTTCCGCGAGGGTGCGGCCAAGGGCGGCGTGGACGGCCCCAAGGCCGATGAAATCTTCGACCTGATGGAGAAGTTCGCCGGCTACGGTTTCAACAAGTCGCACGCCGCGGCCTACGCCTTGGTCAGTTACCAGACCGCGTGGCTCAAGCGTCACTACCCGGCCGAATTCATGGCCGCGACCTTGTCCTCGGACATGGACAACACCGACAAGGTGGTCGGCTTCCTGGCCGAGGTGCGCAACCTCAACCTGACCGTGCTGCCGCCGCGCGTGAACGACTCGGCCTACATGTTCGAGGCCGCCAACGCCGACACCATCCGCTACGGGCTGGGTGCGATCAAGGGCGTCGGCCAGGGGGCCTGCGAGGCCGTGGTGGACGAGCGCCTGCGCAGCGGCGAGTACGTTTCGCTGCTGGACTTCTGCACCCGCGTGGAGTCCGGCAAGCTCAACCGCCGCACGCTGGAAGCGATGATCAACTGCGGCGCGCTTGACGGGCTGGGCAAGAACCGCGCCACGCTGATGCTGCAGTTGCCGGAAGTGCTCAAGGCCACCGACCAGATGGCGCGCGAGAAGGCCTCCGGGCAGAACTCGCTGTTCGGCGCGCCGGACCCGGTCAGCACCGCCAACCAGCTGGACCTGCCCGAAAGCAAGGAATGGCCGCTGGCGCAGTTGCTCGGCGGCGAGCGCGAGACGCTGGGCTTCTACCTCAGTGGCCACCCGTTCGACCCCTACGCCGAGGACGTCAAGGAACTGGTCGGCACCGACCTGGGCGGCCTGGACAAGATGGTCACCCCGGCGCTGCCGTCCAAGGACGGCGAAAAGCGCGCCTGGCGGCAGGAGGCGCAGGTGATCCTGGCCGGCATGGTCATCGGCGTGCGCCGCAAGGGCGACAGCCAGGTGTTCGTGACGCTGGAGGACGGCAAGGGCCGGGTCGAGTGCAGCGCCTTCTCCGACGGCCTGGCCGAATTCGGGCACCTGATGACCAAGGACCGCATCCTGGTGGTCAAGGGCGGCCTGCGCGAGGACGAATTCAACGGCGGCTATGCCCTGCGCATCCGCCAGTGCTGGGACTATGAACAGCTCAGCGCCGACCATGCCACCGGCATGTTCCTGCGCGTGGATGGCCGCGGCGGCCCGATCTGGCAGCGCATCGACGCCCTGCTGGCCGGCAGCCGGCCCGGCCGCACCCCGCTGCGCCTGGACCTGCTGCTCAACGGCAAGCCCAATGGCAGCGTGGCCGGCATGCTCGACCTGGGCGGCCAGGGGGCGGTGCGGGTCAGCCCCCAGCTGCTGGATACCCTGCGCGAGGACCCGGCCGTGCGTCGGGTCAAGGTCAAGTACAGCCCGCCCTGGGCGAACTGAACCGGACGGACGCGTACGGGTTCATTCGACGCGTTCGGCTACACTTCCCCCCTTTAATTCATGACGGTTTCCGATGAATCCGAACTACCTCGACTTCGAGCAACCCATCGCTGATCTGGAAACCAAGATCAAGGACCTGCGCAGCGCCAGCGCCGGGCCGGCGGTCAATGTCGATGCAGAGGTGAAGGCGCTGGAAGACAAGCTGCGCCTGCGTACCGCACAGATCTTCCGCAACCTGACCCCCTGGCAGGTGTTGCAGGTGGCCCGCCACCCGTCGCGCCCGTACCCGCTGGACTACATCCGCATCTTCTGCGACGAGTTCCAGGAACTGGCCGGCGACCGCGCCTTCGCCGATGACAAGGCCATCGTCGGCGGCCTGGCCCGCATCGGCGGCCGCGCGGTGATGCTGATCGGCCACCAGAAGGGCCGCGACACCAAGGAAAAGGTCAAGCGCAACTTCGGCATGCCCAAGCCGGAGGGCTACCGCAAGGCGCTGCGCCTGATGAAGATGGCGGAGCGCTTCAAGCTGCCGGTGCTGACCCTGATCGACACCGCCGGCGCATGGCCGGGCATCGACGCCGAAGAGCGCGGCCAGTCCGAGGCCATCGCCCGCAACCTGATGGAAATGGCCGAGCTGAAGGTGCCGGTGATCTGCACCGTGATCGGTGAAGGCGGCTCCGGCGGCGCGCTGGCACTGGGCGTGGGCGACCGCACCCTGATGCTGGAGTACAGCGTGTACTCGACCATCAGCCCGGAAGGCTGTGCCTCGATCCTGTGGAAGGACGCCAGCAAGGCCAAGGACGCCGCCGAGCAGCTGGGCATGACCGCCCCGCGCCTGAAGAGCCTGGGCCTGGTCGACAAGGTGATCCGCGAGCCGATCGGCGGCGCCCACCGCAACCCGAAGCAGATGGGCACCCGCCTGAAGGCCGTGCTGCTCAATGAACTGGACGCGCTGGACAAGCTGAGCGTGGAAGCATTGCTGGAGCAGCGCTACAAGCGCCTGCGCAGCTACGGTGCCTACGAGGCCGCCTGAGCCAACGCCGCCACGGGGACACAGGGATGAGCCCGATCATTCTGCTTTCGCTGGTATTGCAGGTTGCCTGCTGCGTGCACGTCGTGCGCAACGGGCGGCCGCTGTACTGGATCGTCATCATCCTGATGTTCTCGTACCTGGCGGTGCTGATCTATTTCATCGCCGAGATCCTGCCGGGGTTGCGCAACAACCCCAGCGCGCGGCGCGGCCTGCGCCAGGTGCGTGACCAGCTTGATCCGTCCCGTGGCAAGCGCCAGGCCGACCAGCGCCTGCGCGTGTCCGACACCGCCGAGAACCGCCGGCAACTGGCGCAGCAGCACCTGGACCATGGCGAGTACGCCGAGGCCGCCACGCTATTCGAAAGCGCCCTGCGTGGCATCCACCGCGAAGACCCCGACCTGATGCTGGGCCTGGCCAAGGCCCAGTACGGGCTCGGCCAGGCAGCACAGGCCCGGCAGACACTGGACGCGCTGATCGCCGCCAATCCCTCCTTCCGCTCGCAGGATGGTCATCTGTTGTATGCCCGCGCCGTGGAGGACAGCGGCGATGTCGATGCCGCCCTGCACGAGTACGAGGCCATGGTCGACGGCTTTGCCGGCGAGGAAGCACGCCTGCGCTATGCCCTGCTGCTCAAGCGCGCCGGCCGCCCCGACGAGGCGACCGCACAGTTGCGCAAGCTGCTGGATCGTGCCGAGCTCTCACCGAAGTACTACCAGCGCGCCCAGCGCGAATGGACCGACCTGGCCCGCAAGGAACTGCGCCAGCTCACCGCGTAGCAGCGGCCTCGGCCGCGAAGCAGGGAACCCCTCCCCTCGCTGGAATGCCCGCCATGGCAACCCATTGGCGGGCGGCTTTCATGCGCGCGGACGCCGCAATGGCATCGCGGGTACAAAAAAGGCCGGCATTGCCGGCCTTTCTGCTTGATACCCGCCGCGTATCAGAACGGCTTGGCGATCACGAAGTACACGATGGCGATGAACAGCACCAGCGGCAGTTCGTTGAACCAGCGCAGCGCGCGCGAGGACGGCAGCCCCCTGCCCTTGGCCACGCCCTTCAACCAACGCCCGGTGAAGATGTAATAGACCAGAAGCAGCACCACCAGCCCCAGCTTGGCATGCAGCCAACCGGCGCCGCCCGGCGCCACCATGGTCGGGAAGTCCGGCAGCACCTTGTAGCCCAGCCACAACACCAGTCCCAGCAGGAAAGCGATGCCGAACATCATGTGGCCGAAGCGATACAGGCGCATGCCCATCAACTGCAGGCGCTGCTGCACGGGCGCCTGCCCGGCGGTCTCGACCAGGTTGACCAGGATCCGTGGCAGGTAGAACACCGCCGCCATCCACGCCACCACGAACACGAGGTGGAAGGTCTTGACCCAAAAATAGGACTGCATGCACTGGCTCCAGCGGCGGCGTAGGATGTGCCCCATTTTCACCGATCCACACACGACACGCACATGCAGGACAAACAGTACGACGCGGCTTACTTCCAACGCTGGTATCGCCGCGGTGACATCGGCGGCGCCGCGCGCCTTGCGCGCAAGGTGCAGCTGGCGGTGGCCAGCGCCGAGTACTACCTGGAACGGCCGATCCGCAGCGTGCTGGACATCGGCGCCGGTGAAGGTGCCTGGCGCGCGCCCCTGCTCAAGCTGCGCCCGAAGCTGCAGTACATGGGCTTTGACGGCAGCGAGTACGCGGTGCGCCGGTTCGGCCGCACCCGCGACCTGCACCTGGCGCGTTTCGGCGACTTCCAGTGGCTGCGCCCGTGCGCGCCGGTGGACCTGCTTGTCTGCTCGGACGTGATGCACTACGTGCCCAGCCGCGAGCTCAAGGCCGGGCTGGAAGGCCTGGCCGAGCTGTGCGGCGGGGTCGCCTTCCTGGAAACCTTCACCGCCGAGGACGACTTCCACGGCGACCATGACGGTTTCCAGAAGCGCCCGGCGCGCTGGTACCGGCGGCAGCTGCAGGAGGCCGGCTTCCGCGCGGTGGGCTCGCACTGTTGGCTCGGCCCCGCATTCAGCGACGACGTCGCCGCGCTCGAAAGCCCCCGCTGAGCCAGTCCGGCCGGCCTTAACGCCATCGCTGCCAGACTGGAGTATGCTGCGCAGCACCATATGACCATACATATTTGGACGTCATGCTTTATCAACTGCATGAATTGACCCGCAACCTGCTTGCCCCGTGGGTCCATCAGGCCCAGGCCAACGCGGCGTTCTTCAACAACGGCGGGCACTGGTGGTCGTCCATGCCCGGCGCCGACCGCCTGGCCGCGATGAACGAGCTGTTCCATCGCCTCGGCAAGGATTACGAAAAGCCGGAATGGGGCATCCACGAGCTGGAGCTGGACGGCGAGATCGTGCCGATCGCCCAGCTCACCGAGGTCGAGAAGCCGTTCTGCAAGCTGCTGCGCTTCAAGCGCCACAGCAACGAGACGTCCAAGGTCGAAGCCCTGCTGGCCCAGCCGATCGTGCTGGTGGTGGCGCCCTTGTCAGGCCACCACGCCACCCTGCTGCGCGACACCGTGCGCACGCTGCTGCGCGACCACCGCGTCTACGTCACCGACTGGGTGGATGCGCGCATGGTGCCGGTCGAACAGGGCGAGTTCGGCCTGGACGACTACATCGAGTACGTGCAGGAATTCATCCGCCACCTCGGCGCCGACAACGTGCACGTGGTCAGCGTGTGCCAGCCGACCGTGCCGGTGCTGGCGGCGGTTTCGCTGATGGCCAGCCGTGGCGAGGCCACGCCGCGCTCGCTGGTGATGATGGGCGGCCCGATCGATGCCCGCCACAGCCCGACCGCGGTCAACAACCTTGCCACGCGCAACCCGTTGTCGTGGTTCGAGAACAACGTCATCCACACCGTGCCTGCCCCGTACCCGGGCCAGGGCCGCCGGGTCTACCCGGGCTTCCTGCAGCACGCCGGTTTCGTCGCCATGAACCCCAGCCGGCACCTGATGTCGCACTGGGATTTCTACACCGACCTGGTCAAGGGCGACCTGGACGACGCCAACGCGCACCGTCATTTCTACGACGAGTACAACGCGGTACTGGACATGCCGGCACAGTTCTACCTGGACACCATCCGCGTGGTGTTCCAGGAGTTCCTGCTGCCGCGCGGCGAATGGTACGTACGCGGTGAGCGCGTGGACCCGTCGGCGATCCGCGACACCGCGCTGCTGAGCATCGAGGGCGAACTGGACGACATCGCCGGGCTGGGCCAGACCGAAGCGGCGCAGGCGCTGTGCACCGGCATCCCGGCGGCGCGCCGCAACCACTTCATCGTCGAGGGTGCCGGCCATTACGGCATCTTCAGTGGTCGCCGCTGGCGCGAAGTGGTCTACCCGAAGATGCGCGACTTCTTCAGCGCGCAGTCGCAGCCGGCCGCGGCGAAGAAGAGCCGCAAGGCAGCGGCGAGCAACGTCACGCCGCTGCGCCGTCGCGCGCAGCGCTGAGTACATTTGGACCTTTGTAGCCCCTCTCCCGCCTGCTGGAGAGGGGTTGGGGTGAGTGCAGATCGAAACGATGGCAATGCGCTTGGCAGCGTACTGCCCAAAACCCGCTGTCAGGGCCAAGGCAGAAGCCTCAAATGCTCAAGTGCTCAGAATCCCCTCATCCGCCCCTGGCGGGGCACCTTCTCCCGCTCGCGGGAGAAGTGATGCAATCAGCGCCTGCCTCATTCAATACAAAGGCCCCGGCAATCACCGGGGCCTTCTGCGTTTACGACACTGCCTTCAACCCGACCACGCCGGCCACGATCACGCACAGGCTCAGCAGACGCGCGGTGCTGCGCGACTCACCGAAGAACAGCATGTTCACCAGCACCGCCGCCGCGGTGCCCAGGCCGATCCATACCGCATAGGCCACGCTCAGCTGCAGGTAGCGGAACGACTGGTACAGCAGCACGAACGAGGCACCGAAGCCGCCGAAGAACAGCAGCGCATTGAGCGCATTCCTGCGCTGGCTGTAGCGCTTCAGGCCAACCACGCCCAGCGTTTCCATCAGCGCGGCGATCACCACCAGGAACCAACCCATCTCAACCTTCCTTGCCGGTCGCAACGGCCGTGTCTGCTTCCTTGCCATCGGCCAGCTTGAGCGCGATCACGCCCGCCACCAGCAGCGCCATGAAGGCACCCTTGGCGACGCTGAAGCTGCCACCGAACAGGAAGATGTCCATCAGTGCGGCGCCCACCGTACCCACTGCCGCGAACACCGCGTACACGGTGCCGGTCGGCAAGGTTTCGCAGGCGCGGGCCAGCCATTGGAAGTCGACCAGGATGACCGCGATGATCGGTATCCAGTGCCACCAGGCCGAGGCCACGTTGAACCCATACACCCAGACCAGCTCGAACACGCAGGTCAGGGCAACAAACAGCCAGCCTTTCCCGGCCATGTCGTTCTCCTTGCTTCTCGTTGTTGTGTGCGGTGCGCATCGGCACCGCCGTGATCAGACCGCCGGCGCGCGCCCCAGTCCGGCGCCGATGAAACGCTCCAGTTCGGCCAGATGCGCCCGCGCCTCGTCGGCCGACGTATCGGCATACAGATGCACCTGCTCGGCGGCGGCCTCGATGGCACCGACCAGCACCCGCGCGGCATGCCGCGGCTGCACGCCGGCGGCGATCGCACCGTCCATGCGTGCCTGTTCCAGCAGTTGCTGCAGCCACGCGTACAGCGGCGCGTAGATCTGCTCCCAACGCCGCATCTGGTCGGTCTGGGTCATGCCGCTGTACAGCAGTGCCACCTCCTGGTGCTGCGCGCCGACCTCGGTGAAGATCACCGCCGCCAACCGGTCCAACTGCGCGCCGGCCGGCAGGCCATCGAGCTGCGCATGCAATCGCGCCAGCAGCTGGGTCAGCACGCGCTCGGCGATGCCGCCCATCACCGCCAACCGCGACGGGAAGTACAGGTAGTACGTGCCCTGAGCGATGCCGGCGCGCTTGACGATGTCCGATACCGTTGCCTTTTCGACGCCCTTTTCGGCGAACACGGCGATGGCAGCGTCGATGATGGCGGCGCGCTTGTCCATGGCAAACCCAATTGACTGACTGTCAGTCATTTTAGGGATCCGCTCCGCAAGGTCAACCCGGACCCGCGCCGGGGCTGAACCACGATTTAGAAAGACCCCTTGCCCGCGTTCCGGAAGGAACACCCGGCCCCACCCGACAGGATCGCTTGCCAGCGGCCGGCGCGGCCCCTAACATGCGCGCCGTCGTCCCGGTTCTCGTGACGACCGTAAGCGTTCACGTCAACCAACGCGCCCATCAACTCCGGCCCTGCCGGGGCTGTTTGCCCGCTCGCGGGCAATAGGCGCCTTTGCTTGACCGGATCCTGGAGATCGCTCTTGAACGCTTCACACAAACCCACCATTTTCCTCGGCATTCCCAAGCTTCCCGTGCGTTACGGCGCCCTGGTCATGCCGTTGCTGCTGTCCCTGCTGATGACCAGCATCGTGTCGTTGATCAGCACCCTGAAAAGCATCGGCCTGTCGCCGCAGCTCACGTCCAAGTGGCTGGGCGCCTGGGGCGTTTCCTGGCTGATCGCCTTCCCCGTGCTGTTGTTGCTCCTGCCGGTGGTGCGCCGGGCGACCGCCGCATTGGTGCGCTCGCCCTGAGCATCCGCGCAGGGCTCCACCGTCATGCCACAAACGAACGGGGCGCCAAGGGCACCCCGTTCGTTTGTTCCTGCTGGCATGTGGCTTACAGGCGCACCAGCAGATGCTTGGCCATCGCGCCATGCAGCTTGCCGATGCCCCGTGCCAGGTGCAGCGTGCCGAACAGCAGCAATGCACCCACCGCCACCGATACCGGCCACACCCAGAAGGCGGTGGCCACGTTCACGCCGTCGATCCATATGCCGGCCGGATGGTCGAACAACAGGTCCCCCAGCGGCGCGAACATCAGTGCCAGCGACAGCGACAACAAGGTCGTTGCAATGGTGAAGTAGGCCACGCCCAAGGGCAGCATCAGCAGGAAGTACAACATCGTCAGCCAGGTGCGCCCGTCGGCGAACATCGCCCCGATGCGCGCCAGCCAGCCCTGGCTCTTGTCCGTGTAGGCCGGACGGCGCGGCATGCGCACCCCGAGCATGGTCTCGATGATGCGGCCCTCCACCAGCGACAGCACCCGCACCGACCCCAGGAACAGCAGCAGGATCGGGATGCCGATGATCAGGATCAGCAGCGATACCGACAGCGACAGGCCGGTCACCACCCAGGTGAAGAAGAACGTGCCAGTGGCCAGCGACAGCAGCATGTAGAACAGCGCGCCGTAGGTATGCGGGTCGAGCACGACGCCAAAGAAGCGCGCCACCAGCGACCGCTGCGGCGCGGCGGCCGGCGGTGGCAACGCCGGCCCGGCCGGGGCGGCCGCTGCGGCGGCCACCGCCGCCGGCGTGATCCGCATGCCCGGCGCACGCAGCGCGCGGTTCACCGTCACTTCGGTCTCGCGGTAGATCTCGGCCACTTCCTCCGGCGCGCCGTAGCTGCCGGCGACACCGGCGATGACCTCCGCCTCGGTCTTGCCGGCCTGCTCGGCCAGTTCCGAGCGCAGGTACTCCTCCGCGTCGTACAGCGCGTCCTGGATCATCGCCGGATCAGCACCGGCCAGTGCGGCGCGCAGTTGCTCCAGGTACTCGGGGATGGTGGTGGGAAGCGGCCTTGCGTGGTTGTCAGCGTTCATCAGTGGATTCCCTCCAGTACGTACTGCAAAGAGTTGCGAGTGGCATCCCAGGCGGCGATCCACTGCCGCAGCGCGGCACGGCCGTCATCGTTGATACGGTAGTAACGTCGCGGCGGCCCGGACACCGAGGGCTCGACATGGCTTTCCAACAGCCCGGCACCTTCCAGGTTGCGCAGCACCGGGTACAGGGCGCTCTGCTTGCCACTGAGCACGCCCTCCCCGACGCGCTCCAGCTCCTTGGCGATCAGGTAGCCGTACAGCGGCTCCGAAGCCTTGGCCAACACCGCCAGCAGCGCCAACGAGACCGTGCCGGAGCTCAGTTCCTTCTGGAACTTGCGTAGCTGGGCATCCAGGTCACTCATCGCCCCACTCCTTCCAACTAGCCTGAAGCGAATACTAGTGTTGAGTTCGGTATAGCGAATGTGCCGGTAGTCATCCCACCTTGCGTCATGCTGCTGGCCGGCGGCGCGGGCAATCGCGCAGAATCGGCCCACACCCAATCCGGAATGCGCCCGATGACGCTTCGCCCCTCGCTGTTGGCCCTGGCCCTGATGTTGTCCCCGCTGCCGCTGCTGGCCGCCGATGCCCCCGCCAAGTACCGCAGCGCGCAGGAGATCATCGACGCCTCGCCTGCCAGCGACTGGCACACCCCGGCCGCGGAGAACCTGCTGTACATGAACCTGGCCGGTGGCCGGGTCATCATCGAACTGGCGCCGGCGTTCGCCCCGGAACATGCCGGCAATATCCGCACCCTGGCACGCGAGCATTTCTGGGATGGGCTCAGCATCTACCGTTCGCAGGACAACTTCGTGGTCCAGTTCGGCGATGCCGATGCCGACGACACCGCCAAGGCCAAGTCGATGGGCAGCGCCAAGCCGCACCTGCCGGCCGAGTTCCAGCGCCCGGCGCAGGGGTTGGCGTTCACCGCCCTGCCCGACCGCGACGGCTGGGCAGCGAAGACCGGCTTCGTCGGTGACTTCGCGGTCGGCAGCGATGGCGAGAAGGCATGGCTGGCCCATTGCTATGGTGCGCTGGGTGCCGGCCGCAACAATGACGACGACAGCAGCGTCGGCGCGGAGCTGTACGTGGTCACCGGGCAATCGCCGCGCCAGCTGGACCGCAACATCACCGTGGTCGGGCGCGTGCTCAAGGGCATGGAGCTGTTGAGCACCATCACCCGCGGCCCGAATCCGATGGGCTTCTACGAGAATGCCGCCGAGCGCACGCCGATCATCTCGATCCAGCTGGCCAGCGAGCTTCCGGCCGACCAGCGCGTGCCACTGCAGGTGCTGCGCACCGATTCCAAAACCTTCGCCGATGCGGTGGAAGCGCGCCGCAACCGCGTGGACGGCTTCTACAAGCGTGCCGCCGGGCACATCGACCTGTGCAACATCCCGCTGCCGGTACGCGTGGGTGCGGCGGTGAAGTAAGCGGTCGACCCGGGCGGCAAGGCCTGCCCGAAGTGGATCACGCGGGCCAGCTCCCCCCCTGCCCGGTCCTGCCATTTGCTCCGCAAAGGAGAGGACCGGGCACAAGGCGCCCCCGCCGCCCTGCATCCACGCTTGACAGCACGGCGCGCCCGTGCAATTAATAAATTAACGAATTAGTTAAGTAATTACCCATGGCTGCCGACCAGATCTTTGAAGCCCTGGCCTCGCGTCCACGCCGCGAGATCCTGGCCTACCTGTCCGCACAGGAACTCACCGCCGGCGAGATCGGCCAGCGCTTCGACATGAGCGCACCGGCCATCTCCCGCCACCTGTCAGTGCTGGCTGCCGCCGGGTTGGTCACCAGCGAGCGCCGCGGCCAGTTCGTCTATTACCGGCTGACCCCGGACAACATGGTCAACACCCTCAGCAGGTTCGCCTTCGAGGTCTGCCCCACGGCCGGCCCGCTGCAACGCGAATCGCGCCGCAAGGCCAAGGCCAAACCCGCTACCTGATCGCCATCGAGGCACGCCATGGAACGCACCCGCACGACCCGCGACCGCAGTTTTCCCCGTGTCTCGATTGCCGCCGCCGATGGAAGGCGGGCGGTGGAAGTCACCCTGCTCAGCCAGCTTGATCCTGGTGCCGGCGATGCGCTGGCCCTGCGTGCCGGCCAGCGCCAGCAGCATCACCCGCAGTTCAACGATGCGCTCGATGAGCCATCGGTACGCCTGTCCGCACCTGACTTCGCGGCACACGATCCCGCCTCGCTGTACACCTTTTCGGTCGGCAGCGCAGGCCATCCGTTCCATCGGCACGCCGGCCCGCGCCTGTTCACCGCGGTCAGCGGCAGCGGCGGCGCACGGCTGCGATTCATCCCGGCCACGTCATCGGCCGAGGCCGGTGCGCTGGAAGGCCTGCGCCACGTCGAGATCCCTGCCGACTGCCTGTTCACCGTACGCATGGCGGCACGCACCTGGCACCAGTTCCAGCCCCTGCACGGCAACGGGCAGCACCCGGCCTTGTTCGCGGTGTCGTGCCACCCTGACGAAACCGCCGGTGAGCTGGACCCGGCCACCCGCGCACAGGTCGATCGCGGCGAAGCGGATCTGGCCAGCCTGACCGAACTGCTGCCGCCGGCGCTGCTGCAGGCGCTGTCGCAGCTCGACCCGGCCAAGGCGCCGGTCCCGACCACCACGCTGGGCTTCACCCACGCGATGGACACGTCCTGGTGCATCGGCCTGTGTGCGCACCTGCGTCGGCATGTCGGCAGGGCGCGCCAGACGCTCGCCCGCCTGTGCCGGCTGCATGGGGTTGTCGGCCAGGACCTGCCCGCGCTGCGCACGTGCACACTGCCTGCCCTGCCCGCACGCTCCCTGCTCGCCGCGCAATTGCACGGTCATCACCACCAGGACAGCGTGCAGATCCGCATCGACACCCGCTGGCTCGGGCGGCAGTCGCCGGAACACCTGCTGGTACGCCTGCTGGAGGCCTTCATCGAACAGCCGGCCGCGCCGGTCAGCGGCCTGATGCGGTTCCGCAACCTGCTGGTCAAGCCGCTGGGGTTGCGCACGTCCACGCTGGGCTGCCCGGTGTCGTCGCTGCTCAACGATTCGGCGGCACAGCGCTTCGCGCAACGCTTCCCGGTGCTGGACGCCCAGGTCGACGCCGAACACGCGCAGGTGCTGCTGGGGGCCGACGATCGCCACCTTGGGTTCCGCAGCGGTGTCTCGGTGCAGCGCGACGGCGATGGCATGCTGGTCACGCTGTCCACGCGGGTGCGCTGCCGCAACCTGTTCGGCCGCGCCTACATGGGGGTGGTGGACCCGGTGCATCGGCACTACATCGCGCCGCGGATGCTGCAGTCGGCGGTGGCCGCGCTGGTACGCGCGGAAGAACGGGAGATGGCGCCGGCCGGCGCAGCCTGAGCCGCCGCATCGTTCAGGCGATGGAACGATCCGGCCACCGGCCTGACCTACCGGCCGGTACCTCCAGCAGCTAACGTAGGCCCATCCCTACTACCGGAGCAGCTGCCATGGCACACGTCACCATCGAATCCACCGATACCGATTACGCGCATGCCATCAGCAACGGCAAGCACCAGTTGATCGCCGATGAACCGCCAAGCCTGGGCGGACAGGGGGCCGGCATGGCGCCGTTCGACCTGTACCTGGCCTCGTTGGCCTCATGCACGGCGATTACCTTGCGCATGTATGCACAGAAGAAAGGCTGGGACCTGGGCAAGTTCAGCGCCGAGCTGACCTCCAGCCGCGACGAAGCCGGTAAGCTGCAGGTGCATCGCGTGCTGTCGGCCACCGGCCCGCTGAGCGATGCGCAATGGGAACGCCTGCTGGACGTGGTCCAGCGCACGCCGGTGACCCTGGTGATGCGCGAAGGCGCCACCATCACCAGCGAACGCCGCAGCTGAAGAGGAACTACACGCATGTATACGATCGTCGTGCTCTGGGACAACGACAACGCCGAAGTCACCCAATGGGAAGACGCCCCGATGGTGACCACATGGAAGGACCGCGAGATCTCGCTGCGTGCAGGCCCGCGTGAGCGGGTGGACGAACACGGCACGGTCAGCCAGGTGGCGGTCTACCTGCCCGACGAGCTGAACGAGGAAGAGTTCCAGGAGCTGTTCGCGGTGCACGAGAAGCAGGTACCGGAACTGCACCTGCACGGCTGACCGCCTCCTACGGCTGAATGAACAACGGCGCCTTTCGGCGCCGTTGTCGTTCAGCCCTTCTTCGCGCGGCGCCGGCGCAGCCACATGCGCAGGCACCACAACAGGAAGCCGCCGACGATCAGCATCGGCAACAGGCCCGCCGCCACGCGGATCATGTAGGCCAAGCTGGTGGTGAAGATCTCGCCGGAATCGCCGAATGCACGGCCGATCTCGCTGCGATTGCGTTGGCTGTTGGTCGACTCGAAATCCAGGGTGACCAACTGGGTGTCGATGCGTCGGTGCTGTTGCGCGGCGTCGCGGTCGGCCTGCTGCAACCCGGCCTCGATCTCGGACAGCCGCTGCGAGAGGGTCAACAGGTCGGCCACCGCCAGGTCACTGCGCTGCTGGTACTCGACCAGGCGCGCATGCTCATTCTTCAGGCGATCCTGCATCAACCGGGTATCGGCCACCTGCTGGGCCAGGTCCTCGGCCTCGGTGTTGCGGTTGGTGACCTCGCCCTTGTCGGCGGCCAGGGCGATCAGTGGCTCCACGCCCTTGGGGGCGATGCGCACCTTGATCGTTCCGCGCGGCGCGTCGCCGGCCTGCTGCGAGACATTCAACACGGCGCAGTCGCCGAACGTCGCGCTCTGGCAGGCCTCGGCCACCGCCTTCACCCGCGGCGCGATCTCCTTGCCCGGCAGTTGCAGCTGCACGGTGTGTTCATAGGCCAGGAAGGCCCCTTCCGGCGATTGCACCGCCTCGGCCGCCACCGCGCCGGCACTGGCCATTTCATGCTTGCCGCAGCCGGCCAATGCCAGCAATGCGCCCAACCCGACCGCCCAGCCCGTTCCCTGCAGATACTTCATGCGTCCTTGTTCCCGTGAATTGATCGTGCCGCGCAAGCATAACCACCTGCCTGAATACGAACGCTAAGGAAATGTGCAGGCGCGGTGGCGCCTACCTCTGCCCGATCCGGCACGGCCCGCCCAACCAACGGCAGGTGCGCCCCGCCCCGCACCCGGCCTATGCTCGGGGTTTCCCAACGCTCCAGGATCAACGATGCGCAAGCACCTGCTCGCCGCCGCCCTGCTCGCCGGCCTGGCCGGTTGCCAGGATGGCCAAGCCCCCACCGCTCCGACCGCCAGCACCGAGCAGGCCGGCCAGAGCCAGGCCGACGCCCAGTTCGCCGAACTGTCGAAGAAGGCGCTGGATACCTGGATGCAGCTGTCCCCGGTCAGCGCCACCCAGATCGGCGACCACCGCTACGACGGCGAGCTCGACGACCTCAGCGCCGACGGCCAGAAGAAGAGCCTGGAAGCCAGCAAGGCCCTGCTCGCCGACCTGGACAAGGTCGACGTCAGCAAGCTCGGCCGCGAGAACCAGGTCGACGCCGCGATCCTGCGCAACCAGTTGCAGTCCGATATCTGGAACAACGAAACCCTGCAGTCCTGGCAGTGGGATCCGCAGGTCTACAACGGCCTGGCCGGCAGTGCCATCTACGGCCTGATGGCCCGCGAGTTCGCGCCGCTGCCCGAGCGCCTGAAGTCGGCCACCGCGCGCATCGAGAAGATCCCGCAGATCTTCGCCGCCGCCCGTGCCAACCTGGACCCGGCCCGCGTGCCGAAGATCCACGCCGAGACTGTTGCCAAGCAGAACAAGGGCATCCTCAGCCTGGTCGAGACCTTCATCACGCCCAACATCGGTCAGCTCGAGGCCGCCGACCAGCAGCGCCTGACCGCTGCCATCGACGCCCTCAACAAGGCCGTGGCCGAGCAGCAGGAATGGCTGGACAAGACCCTGGTGCCGAACGCCAAGGGCGATTTCCGCATCGGTGCGGAGAAGTACGACCAGAAGCTGAAGTTCTCGCTCAACTCCTCGCTCTCGCGCGCCGAGATCGGCGAGCGTGCCCGCGCCGAGCTGACCCGCGTGCGCGCGGACATGTACGGCATCGCCCAGCAGGTGCTGAAGGACAAGCCGGGCGCACCGGAAATGCCGGCCAACCCGACCGACGACCAGCAGCAGAAGGCCATCGAGGCCGCGCTGGAACTGGCCTATGCCGACAAGCCGGCGCGCGACAAGGTGGTCGACGACGCCAAGGCCTCGCTGGCCCAGTCCACCGAGTTCGTGCGCACGCATGACCTGATGACCCTGCCCGATGCACCGGTGGACATCATCCTGATGCCGGAGTTCCAGCGCGGCGTGGCCGTGGCCTACTGCGACTCGCCGGGCCCGCTGGACAAGAACCTGAAGACCTTCTACGCCGTCTCGCCGATCCCGGACGACTGGAACGACAAGCAGGTTGACTCGTTCCTGCGCGAGTACAACAGCCGCATGATCCACCTGCTGTCGATCCACGAAGGCACACCGGGCCATTACCTGGAAGGCTGGCACTCGGGCAAGTTCCCGTCCACGCTGCGCGCCGTGCTGCGTTCGGGCCTGTTCGCCGAAGGCTGGGCGGTGTACACCGAGCGCATGATGCAGGAACAGGGCTACCTGGATAACGACCCGCTGTTCCACCTGGTGCAGCTGAAGTTCTACCTGCGCACGATCTCCAACGCCATCCTCGACCAGGGCGTGCACGTGGACAACTGGAGCCGCGAGCAGGCCATGCACCTGATGACCCACGACGCCTTCCAGCAGGAAAGCGAAGCGGCCGGCAAGTGGGTGCGTGCGCAGCTGACCTCGGCCCAGCTGCCGACCTACTTCGTCGGTGCACAGGAACACTTCGACACCCGCAAGGCGGTGCAGGACAAGCAGGGGGCCAACTTCAACCTGAAGGCCTACCACGACCAGATCCTGTCCTACGGCGCACCGCCGGTGCGCTTCGCCCGCCAGCTGATGCTGGACCAGCCGATCCAGTAAGCACGCGGCCGGCCGTACGTTCCCTGCCAACGCCCGGGTTCTCCCGGGCATTGGCTTTTCCGCCGTGGGACATCCGCGACTTCACGCGGGTCGATCCTGTCGGCGTGCTGTGGCGCATCGGGCACAACCTCTGAGCCATCACCGGCCATTGCCGATGCACTGGATGGACGGGCATCACGCGCGTAGCATCGCTGCGTCATGACCACGCTCGACACCCGCCTTCCGCCACCGATCGTGCTGTTGCTGTGCGGCCTGCTCGCCTGGTTGTGCGCCCACCAACTGCCGGGCTTCGCCTTTTCCCTGCCGATGCGGGTCACCATCGTCACCGTGATCGCGACCGCCGGGGTACTGCTCAACCTGGTGCCCAAGCTGCTGTTCCAGCGCGCCGGCACCACGGTCAACCCACTACGCCCGCAGCGTACGGCGCACCTGGTGACGCACGGCATCTACCGCTTCACCCGCAACCCCATGTACCTGGGCCAGGCGCTGGTCCTGCTGGCCGCCTGCCTGTGGCTGCGCAATGCCGTCGCGCTGGGAGTGATCCCTGTCTTCATCGTCTACATCACGCGCTTCCAGATCCTCCCGGAGGAGCGTCATCTGGCACAGCGCTTCGGCCCTGCCTTCGACGCCTTCCGTGCCCGCACGCGACGCTGGCTGTAAGCCCTCACCCCTGAAGGAATGCTGCATGCCCCTCGACCGTGAACAACTGCTGCGCCAAGCGAACGCCGTCCTCGACTGGAACCGCCGGCATCTGAATGCCACCTTGGTGCTGAGCGAAGCGCAGGTTGGCGAATGCTTCGCCGAGCACTTCGTGGTCGAGCCGAATGGGCGCCACTACACCGCCAGCCGTGCCGACTACCTGGCCTTCCTCAATGGCATGAAGGCCGGTATGGCGGGCATCGACTATGAGGTCGACCACGCGCTGGCCGATGGCGATGCCGTCGCCCTGTCGATGCGGGCACACATCACCTACGGCGACGGCCGCCGCGAACACTTCCGCGCGATGCTGCTGATGCGCTTCGACGACGCCGGCAAAGTCGTGCTCTGCCACGAGGTCTACGTCCCCCTGCCGGCAGCCACCTGACGTCGGCAGTACCGCACAACCCGCAACGCGGTGGTGGCCTCATCCACCACCGCAGGATGAGCCACAACCACCGAGGCACCATGGAAACGATCGATTGGAATGACTTCACCAAGGTCGAACTGCGGGTCGGCCGCATCATTGCCGCCGAGCCGTTCGCCGAAGCCCGCAAGCCTGCCTACAAGCTGCAGGTGGACTTCGGCCCGGAACTGGGCGTGCGCAAGTCCAGCGCCCAGATCACCGCCCTGTACGATCCCGCCACGCTGGTTGGCAAGCAGGTGGTGGCGGTGGTCAATTTCCCGCCCAAGCAGATCGGCCCGATCATGTCCGAATGCCTGGTCACCGGCTTCCACGATGCCGAAGGCCGGGTCAGCCTGTGCGTGCCCGAGCACGACGTCCCGCTGGGCACGCGGCTGCTGTGAGGCCGCCGGTGGATCCTGACGGCGCCCTCACGCCGTCGGCCGATACTGTGCGGCAACCACGTACCCACCACTGACCGGCGGAAACCACACATGGGCAAGGGCAGGCTTGAAGCATTCAGTGATGGGGTCCTGGCCATCATCATCACCATCATGGTGCTGGAGGTGAAAACGCCGGAGGGCGGCACCCTGCAGGCCTTGCGCCCGCTGATCCCCACCCTGCTGGCCTACCTGCTCAGCTTCATCTACGTGGGCATCTACTGGAACAACCATCACCACCTGCTGCAGGCCTGCAAGCGCATCTCCGGCAGCGTGCTGTGGGCCAACCTGCACCTGCTGTTCTGGTTGTCGCTGCTGCCGTTCGCCACGCGCTGGATGGATGACTACTACCTGCTGCCGCTGCCTACCGCCGCCTACGGCTGTGTACTGCTGGCCGCGGCCATCGCCTACGCATTCCTGCAACAACGCATCGTTGTCGCCGAAGGCCGGGAGTCGACCCTGCGCGAGGTACTCGGCCGGGACTGGAAGGGAAAGCTGTCGCCGCTGCTCTACCTCACCGGCATCGGCGTCAGTTTCGTGCAGGTGCATGTCGCGCAGGCGATCTACGTCGGCGTGGCACTGATGTGGCTGATCCCCGACCGTCGCATCGAGCGCGGGCTGGCCGTCGACCCTCCCGCCCCCTGATCCTGGCCGGCAGGCCCGTGCGATCATGCGCCGACCTGGACACTGGCAGCGGCATGAACGACACCCCCGATGAACTGGAGCAGATCCATCACCGCGCCTATGCCGCGGTGGATGATGGCGCGCTGGAAGACGCCGCACGCGATTTCGGCACCCTGCTCCAGCATCACCCGGACAACCGCTACTACCACTACATGCAGGGGCTGGTGCATAAGTACCTGCTGGACTGGCCCACCTCGCTGCGGCACAACCTGCAGGCCATCGCCCTGAACGAGGAACACGGCCAGGCCGAGCATTGGAACGCGGCCATCGCCGCCACCGCGCTCGGCCGCTGGGACACCGTGCGTGAACTATGGACCGCCTGCGGCATCGCCCTGCCCGGCACCGAAGGCCCGATCGATGGCGACTTCGGCGTGGCCGTGGTTCGCCTGAATCCCTGGCAGGGTGGCGAGACCGTCTTCGTGCGCCGCGTTGATCCGGTGCGCGCACGCGTGCTCAACGTACCGCTGCCGGAAAGTGGCCACCGCTTCGGCGACATCGTGCTGCACGATGGTGCGTCGACCGGCAGCCGCTTCGACGGCGAGCGCGAGGTGCATGTGTTCAACCAGTTGGGCCGGCTGGTGCCGTCGGCGTTCCAGACCTTCGTGGTGTTCGTTCGCGCCGATGGCCAGGACGACCTGGATGCGCTGCTGCGGGCGACCGTGCCCGGCATCGGCCACGCCGAGGACTGGACGCGCAGCATCCGCCACTACTGCCTGCGTTGCAGTTACGGTGCGCCGCATCAGCACGCCGCACAGGAAGACGCCGCGTGGCAGGCCGAGCGCAACCTTGGCATCGCCGCGCAGAGCCGCAGGTCGGTGGAGAAGCTGCTCAGGGATTGGGCCGATGGCCATGCCGGGCGTCACGTCGACGCCATCGAAACACGCGAATGCGCGCCCCCGGCCCCGGTGGCCGGCAGCGCTTGGTGGCAGTCCCCCGAGGACGAGGGTGAAGAAGACGACGCGGACGAGGAAGAATGAGTCAACCGGCGCAGCGCTGATCGCTGCGCCCGTTGCCACTCACGCGCCTGCGAACACCGGCTCCAGCAGTTCGAATGTGCCGGCATCGGCATCCATCGCCACCTTGCCGCCGACCGGCACGATGAACTGCTCGCGGATGTGGCCGATCATCGCACCGCGATAGGCCGGGATCTTCAGCGGCAGGATGTAGTCGTCGAAGATCTGGTCCAGCGTCAGCGAGCCGTAACCGTCGCCCGGCGTGCAATCGGTGCATTCGCCGAAGATGAAGCCGGCGACCTTGTCCAGCGCGCCCATCAGCTTCAACGTGCTGAACATGCGGTCGATGCGGTAAGGCGCCTCTTCCACGTCCTCCAGGAACAGGATCTTGCCGGTGAAGTCCGGCAGGTACGGCGACCCGGCCAAGGCGGTCAGCACGGTGAGGTTGCCGCCGACCAACTCGCCCTGGGCCGTGCCACCGCGCAGGGTCAGCGTGCGGTTGCGGCGCGGCACCAGCTCGTCGTCGGCATCCACCACCGTGTTCTGGTAGTGCATCAGCTCGCGCTTGAAGAACAGGCGCTCGAACTGGTCGGCGTTGAAGCGGTTCCAGGTACCCGAGCCGATCTGCCCATGGAACGTCACCAACCCGGTCCGGGCCTGGATGGCGCTGTGCAGGGCGGTGATGTCCGAGTACCCCAGCAGGATCTTGGGGTTGGCGCGGATGCGGTCGTAGTCCAGCAACGGCAGCAGCCGCGCGGCACCGGAGCCACCCCGCACGCAGACGATCGCCTTGACCTGCGTGTCGGCGAACATCGCGTTGAGGTCACCGGCGCGCTCGGCATCAGTACCGGCCAGGTGGCCATGGCGCGCGTCGTAGTGTGCGCCGGTCTTCACCTTCAGGCCGAACGCTTCCATCGCTTCGCGCGCCAGCTGCAGGCTCAATCGATCGCTGCTGGCCGAGGACGGGCTGACCAGCCCGACGGTGTCGCCCTTGTTCAGGGCCGGCGGCAGCAGACGCCCACGCGGCGCTGCCATCGCGCCCTGCAGGCCGAGCAGCGGCAGCGTGGCTGCCAGGGCGGTACCACCGATGAAACGCCGTCTATCCATGTTGCTGCCTGCTACCGGGAGTCAGCACAAGAGTAACAGCGCGCCGCGGTAGAGCGGGGCCACGCTCCGCTGCGGCCCTGCCGATACTGCCGGCTTCGTGCCGAGCATGGCTCGGCACTACCCGCTTCGATTACATGTTGCGGCGGTACTCGCCCCCCACGTCGTACAGGGCATGGCTGATCTGCCCCAGGCTGTGGGTCTTGACCGCCTCGATCAACGCTTCGAACACATTGCGGCGATCACGCGCGGTCTTCTGCAGATACGCCAGGCCATGGCCGTCATGCACATCGCTTTCATCGGCCGCCACGCCTTCAACCTCATGCGAATGCGAGGTCTCGCCGGCCGGTGCCAGCGCATTGCGGTTGCGCTGCCAGTTGTGCACGTTCTCGATCTGCTGGCCCTTCTCTTCCTCGGTCGAGCGGATCAGCTCAATCTCGGTGGCCACCTCGCCGGCATGCTCCTTGGGCAGGAACATGTTGACGCCGACCAGCGGCAGGCTGCCGTCGTGCTTCTTGTGCTCGTAGTACAGCGACTCTTCCTGGATCTTGCCGCGCTGGTACATGGTGTCCATCGCGCCCAGCACGCCACCGCGCTCGCTGATCGCCTCGAACTCCTTGTACACGGCCTCCTCGACGATGTCGGTCAGCTTGTCGACGATGAAACTGCCCTGCCACGGGTTCTCGCAGAAGTTCAGCCCCAGCTCCTTGTTGATGATCATCTGGATCGCCACCGCGCGGCGCACGCTCTCCTCGGTCGGCGTGGTGATCGCCTCGTCGTAGGCGTTGGTGTGCAGGCTGTTGCAGTTGTCGAACAGCGCATACAGCGCCTGCAACGTGGTGCGGATGTCGTTGAACTGGATCTCCTGCGCGTGCAGCGAGCGGCCGGAGGTCTGGATGTGGTACTTCATCATCTGGCTGCGTTCGTTGGCGCCATAACGCTCGCGCATCGCCCGTGCCCAGATGCGGCGCGCCACGCGGCCGATCACGGTGTACTCAGGGTCCATGCCGTTGGAGAAGAAGAACGACAGGTTGGGCGCGAAGTCATCGATCTTCATGCCACGCGCCAGGTAGTACTCGACGATGGTGAAGCCGTTGGACAAGGTAAAGGCCAACTGGCTGATCGGGTTCGCGCCGGCTTCGGCGATGTGATAGCCGGAGATCGACACCGAGTAGAAGTTGCGTACCTTGTGGTCGACGAAGTACTGCTGGATGTCGCCCATCATCCGCAACGCGAACTCGGTGGAGAAGATGCAGGTGTTCTGCGCCTGGTCCTCCTTCAGGATGTCCGCCTGCACGGTGCCGCGCACGGTGGACAGCGTCTCGGCCTTGATGCGCGCGTAGGTGTCGGCATCGACCAGCTGGTCACCGGTGACACCCAGCAGCGCCAGGCCCAGGCCGTTGTTGGTCGGCGGCAGCTCGCCGTGGTACTGCGGTCGGGTGCGGCCTTCGAAGATCCTCGCGATCTTCGCCTCGGCCTCGGCCCAGCGCACCGGGTCTTCCTGCAGGTACTTCTCGACCTGCTGGTCGATGGCGGTGTTCATGAACATCGCCAGGATCATCGGCGCCGGGCCATTGATGGTCATCGACACCGAGGTGGTCGGCGCGCACAGGTCGAAGCCGGAGTACAGCTTCTTCATGTCGTCCAGCGTGGGGATGTTGACGCCGGAGTTGCCGATCTTGCCGTAGATATCCGGGCGCGGCGCCGGGTCCTCGCCATACAGCGTCACGCTGTCGAAGGCGGTGGACAGGCGCGCGGCCGGCTGGCCGACGCTGAGGTAATGGAAGCGGCGGTTGGTGCGCTCCGGCGTGCCTTCGCCGGCGAACATGCGGATCGGGTCCTCGCCGGTGCGGCGGTACGGATACACGCCGCCGGTGTACGGGTACGAGCCCGGCAGGTTCTCCTTCTGCAGGAACACCAGCAGCTCGCCCCAGCTGCGGTAGGTGGGCGCGGCGATCTTGGGGATCTGCTGGTGGCTGAGCGACTCGCGGTAGTTCTCCACGCGGATGGTCTTGCCGCGCACCTGGTACTCATTGACCGGCTCGGTGATCGATTTCAGGCGTGCGGGCCACTCGCGCAACAGGCGCAGTGCTTCGGAGTCGAGCGACTGCACCGCGTCGTTGTAGCGCTGGCGCAGGGTGCGGATGCTGTTGTCGGCGCCCGCCTCGGTCAGTGCATCGGCCGGGTACAGATCCAGCGCGCCCGGCAATGCCGCATCACCCAGTTCCTTCAGCGCCTGCCACAGGCTCTGCGCACGCTCGGCCACCTCGGCCTGCGAGTCGATGCGGGCGTTGATGCCACGGCCCTGCTCGGCGATCTCGGCCAGGTAACGCACGCGGCTGCCCGGGATCAGCACGGTGGCGCGCGGCTCCTTGAGCGTCGTATCGATGCGCGGCTGCAGCCCGGCGTCGGCCTTGACCTTCTCGCGCAGCAGGCGGCACAGGTTGGCGAACATCCAGCTGATGCCCGGGTCGTTGAACTGGCTGGCGATGGTCGGGTAGACCGGCACGTCCTCGTCCTTCATCGTGAAGGCGGTGCGGTTGCGCTTCCACTGCTTGCGCACGTCGCGCAGCGCATCCTCGGCGCCGCGCTTGTCGAACTTGTTGAGCACCACCAGCTCGGCGTAGTCGAGCATGTCGATCTTTTCCAGCTGGCTCGGCGCGCCGAAGTCGCTGGTCATCACGTACATCGGGAAGTCGACCAGGTCCACGATCTCCGAATCGCTCTGGCCGATACCGGCAGTCTCGACGATCACCAGATCGAACTGCAGCGACTTCAGGAAGCCGATGCAGTCGCGCAGCACGGTGTTGATCGCCGCGTGCTGGCGGCGGGTGGCCATCGAGCGCATGTACACGCGCTTGGAGCGCAGCGAGTTCATGCGGATGCGGTCGCCCAGCAGCGCGCCACCGGTGCGGCGGCGGGTCGGGTCCACCGAGATCACCGCGATGCGCATCTGCGGGAAGCTGGCCAGGAAGCGGTTGAGCAATTCGTCGGTCACCGAGGACTTGCCGGCGCCGCCGGTGCCGGTGATGCCCACCACCGGCGTCCTGCCGGAGGCCAGCTGCCACTGCTTGCGCAGGTGCGCCAGCTCCGCCTCGGAATGGTCGCCGTCCTCCAGCTTCGACAGCACCCGGCCGATGCCGATCTCGTCCTCGATCGCCGGGGCGGTGTCGCCGGACTCCGCCGCGCGGGCGTCGCGCGCCTTGCCCGCGCGCGCCACCACGTCCTCGATCATCTCCACCAGCCCCATCTTCATGCCGTCATTGGGGTGGTAGATGCGCTCCACGCCGTAGGCCTGCAGCTCGCGGATCTCCTCGGGGGTGATGGTGCCGCCGCCACCGCCGAACACCTTGATGTGGCCGGCCCCACGCTCCCTGAGCATGTCGACCATGTACTTGAAGTACTCCACGTGGCCGCCCTGGTAGGAGGACAGCGCGATCGCGTCGGCGTCCTCCTGCAGCGCCGCCCGCACCACGTCCTCGACGCTGCGGTTGTGGCCCAGGTGGATGACCTCCGCGCCCTGCGCCTGGATCAGGCGGCGCATGATGTTGATCGCCGCGTCGTGGCCATCGAACAGGCTGGCGGCGGTGACGAAGCGCAGCGGGGTGGACTCCGGCTGGACTTGCGGGAGCTGGGAGGCGGGAGTACTCATGGGCCGTGCAACATCCGGTTTCTGTTGAAACCGATGATAGAACCGCGCGCGCGGCAGGTCAGGTTGCAGCGCAGCGTGACCTTTTCGCCGTTTGCGCTATCGGGTGATGGCGACGCGCCCTGTCTGGGCAAAGCCAAGCGCCCAGTCGGGTACTACCGTCCTGAACATTCCCCTACCGGGAATGGATTAGAATGGCGGCCCGCGACCCCCGTCCTGCACACGAGGAAGTCGCATTTTTTGTTTTCCGGCCTGCCGTTTGCCTGCAGGATCACTGACGTTGTGGCAACAAACGCCATCGGAGCTTCCATGCTTTTCGAAACCCTCGAGACTTCCGGCCATGAACAGGTCGTGTTCTGCCAGAACCGCGAAGCCGGCCTGAAGGCAATCATCGCCATCCACAACACCACGCTGGGCCCGGCGCTGGGCGGGGTGCGCATGCGCCCCTACGCCAACACCGACGACGCCCTGCGCGACGTGCTGCGGCTCAGCCGGACCATGACCTACAAGAACGCGCTGGCCGGGCTGAACGTCGGCGGCGGCAAGGCGGTGATCATCGGCGACCCGCGCACCGACAAGAGCGAGGTGCTGTTCCGCGCCTTCGGCCGCCAGGTCGAGGCCCTGGGCGGGCGCTACATCACCGCCGAGGACGTCGGCACCGACGTCAACGACATGGAGAACATCTACCTGGAGACCGGCTACGTCACCGGCGTCCACCAGGTCCATGGCGGCTCCGGCGATCCGGCTCCGTTCACCGCCTATGGCGCCCTGCAGGCACTGATGGCCTCGGTCAAGCGCCAGTTCGGGCACGAGGAGATCGGCAAGCTCGGCATCGCCGTGCAGGGCCTGGGCCATATCGGCATGGAGCTGGTGAAGCTGCTGCGCGAGCGCGGAGCCAAGCTGTACGTGACCGACCTGGACCCGGTGCTGGTGCAGCGCGCGGTCAGCGAGTACGGCTGCGAGGCAGTCAAGCCCGACGCCATCTACGATGTCGCCGCCGACGTGCTGGCGCCCTGCGCGATGGAAGGCGCGATCGACATGGCCACGCTGGACCGGCTCAAGGTCAAGGTCATTTGCGGCACCGCCAACAACCAGCTGGCCAGCCATGCGGTGGGCGACGAGCTGTACAAGCGCGGCGTGCTGTGGGCCCCGGATTACGCGGTCAACGCCGGCGGCGTGATGAACGTGTCGCTGGAGATCGACGGCTACAACCGCGAACGCGCGATGCGCCTGATCCGCAGCATCTACCACAACCTCGGCAGGATCTTCGACCAGTCCGAGCGCGAGGATGTCTCCCCGCAGCGCGCGGCCGACCGCATCGCCGAAGCCCGGCTGGAAGCCATCGGCAAGCTGAAGATGCCGATGGGCCGTTCCACCCCGCGGATGAACCGCCTGCGCGGCGAGTAAGCCGGACGCGGATGAGGGCCGCCGTCACCCGCGCGCCCTCACTTCCGCCCCCGATTCCTCAGAATTCCCGGGCAAGCCGCAGCGACACCTGGCGGTTTTCAGCACGCGGCCCAAACCGCTGGTCATAGCCCAGCGACAACCGCGCCTGTGCACTCATCCATGCCTCAAGCGACGCCCCGAACAGGCCACCCGAACGCCACGGCTGCACGCCATCCAACGGTGCCCAGGCATCGATGCCGACGAAACGGGCATCCAGGGCCAGACCGCTCTGCTGCAGGGCCTGCTGCCATTCGGCGTACCCGTTGAGGGCAACGCGTTTCCAGCGGTAGCTACCGCGCATGCCTGCCAAGGCCTGCAGGCGGCGGCTGCTCCAGGCCTCACTGCGCAGGCCGAAGCCCTGGCCGCCCTGCTCATGGAAAGCGTCGTTGTCGATGCGCGCGTACTCCACGCCGAGGTAGGGCATCCATTGCCTCGCCGCTGTCCCGAAGCGGTAGCCACTCTCGATGCTGCCGCTCAGGAACCGGCCGCCGTACTGCGACTGCACGCCAGCGCGCTCACTGCCCAGCAACAGGCCCCGGTCCAGCTCCCGCTGGAACCGGCCGAACCCGGCCTGGCCCAGCAGATAGGCCTGCCCGAACCCCCAGCCGGCATACACCTGCGATTGTGTCTGGCGGTCACGGCTCCGCTCCAGTGACGTGCCGCCGGCATCGTTGGCGCGTGTCTGGCCGAAGGCGAAGCCCAGTACCCCGTTGCCGGCGATGGCGACATCACTGCCCATCATCCAGCCACCGACGTTGTAGTCGCTGCCCAGGTACCCTCCCTGCCCTCCGCCGCCCAGCGCGCGCATCCAGGTCCCGTCAGCTGCCGGGGCTGCGCCCTTGCCGGCGAACTGGCTGGACAGCGCACGCCGCTGCATGTCGATGCTGTCGAAGGTCATTGTCGTTGCAGCGGCATGGGCACGTCCGGACAGGCTCTCCAGGCTCCGCTCCAACCCCGCGAAACCGCCATCCACCCGCTGCAACGCTGCTGCCGCCGTCGCGAACGGGGATGCCTGCGCCGTCGCGTCGGCATCCAGCAGTTCGAACGCCTGCTCCACGCGCTGTGCGGACGATCGCGCCGCGCTCCCTGCTCCGGCTGCCGCTGCAGCACGGGTCACGCTGACCCGGTCCAGCACCAGCCAGGCGTGGTTGGCGTCGTATCCGTAATGGCTTTTCAGCAGGCTAAGGCCCGTGTTGCCGTTCACCGCCGGTGCCAAGGTGAATTCGCCGCTCACGCCCCCACCCGCCTGGACCAGGTCCTGGCGCTTGCCATCCTGCGCCACATAACCACCGACCATCCCGTTGATCTGCACGCCGCCGGCCAGGGTCGCCGTGCCGGTGACCTGCAACGCCTGCGTGCCCAGCGCCACCATCAACAGAGCATTGGAGCGCTGCAGGTAGTTGCCTTCGATCGTGCCCGTGCCGTCCCCGGCCAGCAGGATCACGCTGCCGCCGTTGTCTACGTTGCCCGTCACCCGATTGTCACCGGACATGAACTGCAGCGCAGCGGCGGACGGAGTGGATTGCGCGGTGATGGTGACCGCTGAACGGATCGAGCCGCCATCGCGCAGGGCCAGCGTGCCGCGCTCGATGCGGGTTGTGCCGGCATAGCTGTTGGTGCCGGTCAGCACCAACGCACCGACGCCAGTCTTGACCAGCCCGCCAGCCCCACTGATCGGGTTGCGCCATGTCGAATCGAGCCCGGTCTGATCGACGTTGACGGTCACATCGCCCCAATCGAACCTGCCCGGCCCCAGGACGGCCTTGCCGACGTTGAGCAGGCCGTAGCCGAACACCGTGTCGGGGCCCGGCGCGCCAAGGTCGGTGGCCGTACCCAGCAGGGTCTGTCGCACCAGGTCGTTGTTGAAGTACGGGAACGCCTCCCAGACCAGCGCGGCGGCACCGGACACCAACGGCGCCGCATACGAGGTGCCGCTGCCGTAGAAGTACTGCAGGTTGCCGGCGGTACTCTCGTGGCCGACGAAGGCCGCCGTCCCCGGTGCCACCAGGCAGTAGCTCTTCGCCACGCCGCAGGCATTGGAATAGCTGGCCAACTGGGTTGGCTTGGCGGTATCCAGCGCCGCCACCGCCAGCCACCCGCGTTCCAGGTCCGCTGCCGGCAGGCTTCCGTCCACACCGGCCTTGCTCGGCAATGCGGCGGTGTCGGACGGGTTGCCACGCGACTCGTTGCCGGTGGCGAACACCACCAGCCCGTCGTGGTCGACGACGAAGGGGCGGTACTCGGCGGCGATCGCGGCGGTCGCGCTGGCGCGGGTCCAGTACAGCCCGCCCCAGGAGTTGTTCATGATGCGCACGCCGGCATTGATCAGGTCCTGGTGCACCGATGCCATGCCCAGGGCCCCGGTGACTTCATTGCCTTGGCCGGTACCATCATCGCGGGGCCTCTCGTCGGCGATGATCCGCGCCGACACGATTTCCGCCCCTGGCGCCACGCCTCCGGGCCAGCTGCCGGCGGCCGCACCCGCGGCCAGTTGCGCCACCGTGGTGCCGTGCCCCACCACGTCATCGACGGCCAGGTTGTTGGGCGGCGAATCCAGGTAGGTGTAGTTGGCGAACACCCGCCCAGCCAGCGTCGGGTGATTGCGCATCACCCCCGAATCAACCACACCGATGCGCAGGCCCTTGCCGGTCAGGCCACGGGCCTGTGCAGCACGCGTGTTGGTCAAGGCCAGGTGCGCATCGAACGCCGGCTGGGGCGTGGTCGGCGGATCGGGCGTGGGCGGCGGGGTCGCCGGTGGCGGGCTGGACTTGCTGCCACCTCCACCGCCGCATGCCCCCAACGCCAGCACCAAGGCCACCGACAGCCCGTGGCGGATCGTCTTCGTCGTCATCGCCCTCT
The DNA here is from genome assembly GCF_004348115.1 of Stenotrophomonas sp. ATCM1_4. Classification (GTDB taxonomy): domain Bacteria; phylum Pseudomonadota; class Gammaproteobacteria; order Xanthomonadales; family Xanthomonadaceae; genus Stenotrophomonas; species Stenotrophomonas capsici. The sequence goes on from NZ_QPFB01000001.1 coordinate 3,115,722, forward strand.
CCCGGCGCACGCAGCGCCTTACGATGCAATTGCCAATTCAGGTAATACCGGCAATCGGCCCGGTCATCCCCACCTTCTATACTGCAACGACAGTCCGTCCCCCTGATGGATGTGCCGATGGTCCAATGGGCCTGCCACCGGGGACGTTCGATAATTGCCGCAAGGTATAACCGAGATTGCCCATGTCCGACATCGTCATCGCCGCCGCCAAGCGCACCGCCATTGGCTCCTTCCTTGGCCAGTTCAACGGCGTCCCCACCCCGACCCTTGGTTCGGCCGCGATCAGCGCCGCCCTCGCCCAGTCCGGCGTTGCCGCTGGCGACGTTTCCGAAGTGATCATGGGCTGCGTGCTGCCCGCCAACCTGGGCCAGGCCCCGGCCCGCCAGGCCGCACTGGCCGCCGGCCTGCCGATCAGCACCGGCGCCACCACGCTCAACAAGGTCTGCGGTTCGGGCATGAAGGCCATCATGCTGGGCCATGACCTGATCAAGGCCGGCTCGGCCAGCATCGTGGTGGCCGGCGGCATGGAGTCCATGTCCAACGCCCCGCACATGCTGCCCAACTCGCGTACCGGCAACCGTTACGGCAACTTCCAGGCCGTGGACCACATGGCATGGGATGGCCTGACCAACCCGTACGACGGCCAGGCCATGGGCGTGTTCGCCGAAGCCACCGTCAGCAAGTTCGGCTTCACCCGCGAGGAGCAGGACGCCTACGCCATCGAGTCGGTCAAGCGCGCCCAGGCCGCCCAGGCCAACGGTGCCTTCAACGACGAGATCGTTGCGGTGAAGGTCGCCACCCGCAAGGGCGAGGTCGAGGTGGACCAGGACGAGCAGCCCGGCAAGTCGGACATCGCCAAGATCCCGACCCTGCGCCCGGCCTTCAAGAAGGACGGCAGCGTCACCGCCGCCAGCTCGTCCAGCATTTCCGACGGCGCCGCCGCGGTGGTCCTGCTCTCGGCCGACGATGCCGCCAAGCGTGGCGTGCAGCCGTTGGCCCGCATCGTGGCCCATGCCACCTTCTCGCAGGAGCCGGAATGGTTCACCACCGCCCCGCTCGGCGCGATTGGCAAGGTGCTGGAAAAGGCCGGCTGGAATGTGGCCGACGTGGACCTGTTCGAGATCAATGAAGCCTTCGCCGTCGTGGCCATGGCGCCGATCCGCGAAATGGGCATTCCGCACGACAAGGTCAACGTCAATGGCGGTGCCTGCGCACTGGGCCACCCGATCGGCGCCTCGGGCGCGCGCCTGGTGGTTACGCTGGTAAATGCCTTGCGCACGCGCGGCCTCAAGCGCGGTGTCGCATCGTTGTGCATCGGCGGCGGCGAAGCAACCGCAATTGCCATCGAATTGATCTGATTGGAATTTCTCAGATTTTCTCAAACCTGAATGCGTACCCGCTTGACACCCCAAATGGGCTTGTCATCATGTTCCCGGCGCGCAATGGCGCGTTGCCAAATTTCACGACGAGGATTCACAAATGAGCATCAACAAGCTGCTGATCGCGATGACCCTGGGTCTGGCCCTGGCTGCCTGCTCGAAGCAGGAACAGGCTGCTGACGCTGCCGCCGACGCCAACCAGGCTGCCACCGAAGCCCAGGCTGCTGCTGACCAGGCTGCCACCGCTGGCGCCGCCACCGCTGACGCCGCTCAGGCTGCTGCCGACACCGCCGCCACCGCTGCTGACGCCGCTGGCGACGCTGCCCAGGCTGCTGCTGGCGCCGCCACCGACGCCGCTGCCGGCGCCGCTGCCGACGCTGCCGACGCCGCCAAGGACGTCGCTGCTGAAGCCAAGGACGCTGCTGAAGAAGCCAAGAAGTAATAACTTCTGCTTCCACGCTTGTCTTGAAAAGCCGCTGGTTCGCCAGCGGCTTTTTTTATTGCCGGTGTCCGGCGCGTTGACAAGATCTGAATACGTGCCGCCCTAGATTGTGGCCGGGTTCCCACACAAGGAGAGACACGATGAAGCTGCTCACCCCGCTGCTGGCCACCAGCCTGGTCCTGGCCCTGGCTGCCTGCAACAACCCCGATGCCGAGCAGGCCAAGCGTGATGCCGCCGCCGCTGCCGACAATGCCGCCGCCGCGGCACGCAACGCGGCGGACTCGGCTGCCGATGCAACCCGCGATGCCGCGCACGAAGCCGCCCAGGCCACCCGTGATGCCGCCGCCGAATCACAGCAGGCGCTGGACAAGGCGGCCGATGCCACCGCCCAGGCTGCCCGCGACGCTGGCAGTGCCGCCAAGGAAGCCGCCGCCGATGCCGACGCTGCAGCCAAGCAGGCCGCCGCCGACGCCAGCGCGGCAACCGCCAACGCCGCGCAGAAGGCTGCCGACCATGCGCATGACGTCGCCCAGGACGCGCGCGCCAAGGCCGAAGAAGCCAAGCATTGACGTGAACCGCCACGCGGCCGCCTGAGCGCGGCCGCGTGGCGCTCTTCCCGCAGGCCCGAAGCCTTGCGGCCGAAGCAGCCCCATGCGGCGGCTTCGCCGCAGCGGCAACGGCGAACGGTTCAGGCCGGCAACGCGCGCGCCAGGATCCCTTCGAAGGGCAGGTCGGCGGGCAGTTGCCCGTAGACGCCACCGCTGCGCGCAACCCGCGACTGCACGAACGCCTCCGCCAGCGGGCTGCCGGCTTTCCGCAGCACCGCGGCCTGCAGCAGCACCGCCAACCGTGCCACCAGCGAGCGCGCATCGGCCTCGGCCACCTCACCGGCGGCCAGTTGCACGCGCAGCGCCTCCAGCGCAGCGTCATACGCCCCGCCCTGCCCTTCGGCCTGCTGCAGTTCATCCAGCAACGCCTGCAGTGCGCGCGGCTCGCGCGCCAATGCACGCAGCACGTCCAGGCACTGCACGTTGCCGCTGCCTTCCCAGATCGAGTTCAACGGTGCCTGCCGATACAACCGCGGCAACATCGACTCCTCGACATAGCCCGCGCCGCCCAGGCATTCCTGGGCCTCATTGACGAACGCGGGAACGCGCTTGCAGACCCAGAACTTGCCGATCGCGGTGGCGATGCGCGCGAACGCGGCCTCGGCCGGCTGGGTCGGGGCGGCGTCCACCGCCCGTGCCACCCGCATCGCCAATGACGTGGCCGCTTCCGATTCGATGGCCAGGTCCGCCAGCACGTTGGCCATCAGCGTGTGTTCGACCAGCCGCTTGCCGAACGTGCGCCGGTGCCGGGCATGGTGCAGCGCCTGTGCCAGCGCCATGCGCATCTCCGCCGCCGCACCGAGCATGCAATCCAGGCGGGTGAGCATGACCATCTCGATGATGGTGGCCACGCCCCGCCCTTCCTCGCCCACCCGCCGCGCCCACGCCCCGCAGAACTCCACTTCGCTGGAGGCGTTGGCCCAATCACCCAGCTTGTCCTTCAGCCGCATCAGGTGGAAGGCATTGCGACGGCCGCACGGCAACCGTCGCGGCATCAGCAGGCAGGTCAGGCCACCGGGGGCCTGCGCCAGCACCAGCCAGCCATCGGACATCGGTGCCGAGAAGAACCACTTGTGGCCGACCAGGCTGTATTCCCCGTCGGCGGCCAGTGGCGTGGCCGTGGTGGTATTGCCGCGCACGTCCGAACCGCCCTGCTTTTCGGTCATGCCCATGCCCAGCGTGATGCCGACCTTGTCGCCGATCGGCAGGTCGCGCGGGTCGTAGAAGGGCGCGGCGGCCTTGTCGGCCCAGTCGGCCAGCGCCGGCTCCTGCCGCAGCACCGGCACCGCGGCATGGGTCATGGTCAACGGGCAACTGGTCCCGGCCTCGGCCTGGTGGTGCAGGTAGCTCAGCGCCGCCCGCGCCACATGCCCGCCCGGACGCGGGCGATGCCATGACAGGCCAGCGACGCCGTGGGTTTTGGCGGTGGCCATCAGCTGGTGGTATGCCGGATGGAAATCCACCGTATCGATGCGATGCCCCTGCGCATCATGGGTGCGCAACTGCGGGCGCTGGCGGTTGGCCTCGAAACCGGCGCGGTACAGGTCGCCGCCGGCCAGCGCGCCGTAGTGGCGCAGTTCGGCACTGAAGAACGCCGCACCCTCGCGCACCACCGCCTGCTGCAGGGCCAGGTCGTCCTGCCACAGGTCCCGCCCGCCGAAGGGGGGCACCTGGTTGTCGACGACGTGGGTTTCGAACGGTGGCGGCTGCGATGACATGGCGTCGGCTCCCTGGGTCTGACGCCCGATTCTGCCGCATGCCCGCCAAGGGCGTGCTAACGGCCGTGGTGTTCCTGCAACGCGGCGATGAAGGCCTCCTCCAGCGGCAACCTGCCAAACAGGCCGTGCTGGGTGCCGCTGAGCACGCGCAGCATGTGTCCGCGGCCGCCCGGCATGCGCCCCATCGGCTTGAACAACAGGTCGCGTGCGCGCGCCACCCAGTCGCGGTCGGACTGGAACACCGGCGTCAGCCAGCGGCTCCAGAACTGGTACATGCCCACGTGCGCCTTGCGCTGCGCCTGGTAGCGGGCCAGCGCCACATCGACGTCGTCCTCGGCGCGCAGCACGTCGCGCAGCGCCAGCGCATCCAGCAGCGCCATGTTCACGCCCTGGCCCAGCTGCGGGCTCATCGAATGGGCCGCGTCGCCGGCCAGCACCAGCCGCCCCCGGTACCAGCGGTCCATCACCGCGTCGCGGTAGCTGGCCCGCGCCAACTGGGACTGCACGGTGACACCGTGCAGACGCGCGCGTGCTTCGGGCCACAGTTGCGCGATCTCTTCCAGCCACGGCGCCAGCCCGGCCTGCTCCCAGGCCGCAAAGCCATCACGCGGCAGGCTCCAGAAGAAGCTCAGGCGCGGCGTGTCGTCGCCCGGGCGGGTCCCCACCGGCAGCAGCCCGATCATCTTGCGCGCGGCCACGTAGCGCTGCCGCAGTTCGTCGGCGAATGCCCAGTCATCGGCCGGCAACAGGCACCACAGGGCGCCCCACGGATAGACGCGGTCCAGCCGCGTACCCCGCACCTGCGCACGCAGGCCCGACGCCGAACCGTCGGTGGCGATCACCAGGTCGAACGGGCCATGCCAGTGGCCATGCTGGTCCTGCACGCGCCGGGTACTGTCATCGATGGCGGTAATGCGGCTGTCCACATGCAGCGCCGCGGATGCATCCCAGGCCTGGTCCAGCAGCGCGAACAGGGCGCCGCGCTGCATGCCCACGCCGTACAGGCGCCGGTCCAGCCCAGCGTAGGTCATGTCCATCACCGCCCGCCCGCACGGCGTCTCGCCATACAGGCGGCGCACCACTGCGCCATGCGCGAACACCTGCGGCAGCAGTTGCATCTGCCACAGCACCTGCAGCCCGGTCGGCTGCAGCAGGAAGCCCGCGCCCACCGGCCCCGGCCGCGGCACCTGCTCGAACACCTGCACCCGGTGCCCGTCCCGGCTCAGCAGCACCGCCAGCGACTGGCCGGCCGTGCCGTAACCGACGATGGCGATATCCAACGACTTGCGCATTTCCAGTTCTCCCTGGCCCGGCCACGGCCACTAAAAAAAAAAACCCCGCCTCAGCGGGGTTTTTTCGGCACAACCGAGTGGATTACTCGGCCGGCGTGATATTGGAAGCCTGGGCACCCTTCGGGCCCTGGGTCACGTCATACGTGACGCGCTGGCCTTCCTGCAGGCTGCGGAAGCCCTTGGAATTGATCGCGGAGAAGTGCGCGAAGACATCGGCGCTGCCGTCCTCCGGTGAGATGAAGCCAAATCCCTTGGCGTCGTTGAACCACTTGACGGTACCGTTCGGCATGGTGATGCGAGACCTTGTTCGATGAATGGATTGATGCACGCTGAATGAAGCGCACGGACGGAGTATGCAAAGCTTGGGCCGGGAAGACAATCACCCCCGGGCCAGTTCTCCGACCAAAGTCGGCAAACCCGCCGAGGCGGCGTCCACGTTGGCCAGCACCTCGGCCATGGTGATCTCCCCGGCGTCGCCGCAGCCGGCGGCCCAGTTGGCGATGATCGCCAGGCAGGCGTATTCCAGCCCCAGTTCACGCGCAAGACCCGCCTCCGGCATGCCGGTCATGCCCACCAGGTCACAGCCATCACGGCGCATCCGCGCGATTTCCGCGTTGGTCTCCAGGCGCGGCCCCTGGGTGGCGCCGTAGCAGCCACCGTCCTGCACCACCACGCCCCTGGCCTGCGCGGCGGCCAGCACCTTGGCACGGAAAGACGGCGTGTACGGATGGCCGAAGTCCACGTGCAGCACCTCGCTGCCTTCCTCCTCGCTGAGCGTGGAGATACGGCCCCAGGTGTAGTCGATCAACTGGTCCGGGCAGGCCAGCACGCGCGGGCCGAACTGCTCGGTGATGCCACCGACGGTGTTCAGTGCCAGCACCCGGGTCGCGCCCAGCTGCTGCAGCGCGGCCAGGTTGGCGCGGTAGTTGATCTTGTGCGGCGGGATCGAATGGCCCTCGCCGTGGCGGGCCAGGAAGGCCACGCGCTGGCCGTTGAGCAGTCCGACCCGGACCGGGCCGGACGGAGCGCCGTAGCGGGTTTCCACCTCATGGGCCTGGACATCGTCCAGGGCGGCGAGCTTGTAGACACCGGTGCCGCCGATCACGGCCAGGGCGATGGGTTCCATGTTTGTTTCCTGAAGGTACGGGTACGCAATGGGGCCGGGCCGCGCCCGCGCACGACCGGCCCCACGTTTGGACAGCACGCACCCGGACCCGTCCGGTCCGGGTGCGGCTTCGTGCTTGTTACTGCTTCATCGCGTAGATGGCCGGCAGCGAACGCAGCGACTCGTCCACGTCCATGCCGAAGCCGAACACGAATCGATCCGGCAGGTTCACACCGGCGTAGTCGGCCTTGACGCCCGCCAGGCAGCGGTCGTGCTGCTTGACCGTCAGCACCGCGATGCGCACGTCGGTGGCACCCTGCTCCATGCACCAGTCACGCACGCCCTGCAGGGTGAAGCCCTCGTCCAGGATGTCGTCGACCAGGATCACGCGACGGCCGAACAGCGCCGACACCGGGCGGTGCTTCCAGACCAGCTCGCCGCCGGTCTCGCCGTGGTAGCGCGAGGCCTGCATGTAATCGAACTGCGCGTCCTGGCCACGTGCGCCCAGTTCCAGCGCGAGCTGGCCGGCGAACGGCAGCGCGCCATTCATGATCGACAGGAACACCGGGACCTCGCCCTTGTAATCGCGCGCGATGGCGTCGGCGATACCGGCAATGGCCTTGTCGATGGTGGGACGGTCGACCAGCAGGTCGGCCTGGGCCACCGCTTGTTCAAGAGTGAGTTTGGACATCAGACAGTTCTTCCAAGGTTTTCAAGCAAACGGTTACGGGTATCGCCATGGCGGGTATCGGCGAGCAGGCCGCCCCAACCCATCGCGCCACGGCCGATCAGGCCGAGCAGCGCGGCGGTATTCAAGCTGCGGCCGGCCACGGCCTGCAGCGATTCTTCGACCAGTTCCGGGTGGCAGACCAGCACCACGTCGCAACCGGCATCCAGGTGGGCATCGACCCGGGCCTTGACGCCACCGGCGGCGAACGAGGCCGCCATGCCGATGTCGTCGGAGAACACCACGCCGCGGAAGCCCATGTCCTGGCGCAGGATCTGGTTGATCCAGCGCGGCGAATAGCCGGCCGGCTCGGGCGCGACCTGCGGGTAGATGACATGGGCCATCATCACCGCATCGGCGCCCGCGGCGATGCCTGCGCGGAACGGTACCAGATCATGCGTTTCCATTGCCTGCAGCGGGCGAGGGTCCACGGCGGTATCGACGTGGGTGTCCTCGCGCACCGTGCCGTGCCCGGGGAAATGCTTGAGCGTGGCGGCCATGCCGACCGAGTGCATGCCGCGCACGTAGGCCGCGGTCAGCGCGGCCACGGCCTGCGGGTCCTCGCTGAAGGCGCGGTTGCCGATGGCCAGGTTGCCGTGGCCGACATCGACCACCGGCGCGAAGCTCAGGTCCAGCCCGCTGGCGCGGATCTCGCTGGCCATCAGCCAGGCGTGCTGCTCGGCCAGGGCCAGCGCCGCTTCCGGGTCGGTGGCGAACAACTTGCCGAAGCCGTCCAGCGGCGGCAGATCGGCGTAGCCCTCGCGGAAACGCTGCACCCGTCCGCCTTCCTGGTCCACCGCCACCAGCAACGGACGCGCGGTGGCGGCACGGATCGCCGAGGTCAGCTCGACCACCTGCGCACGCGAGGCGAAATTGCGCTTGAACAGCACCACCCCGGCCACGGCATCGTGCTGCAGCCAGTCACGTTCCTGGGCGGTCAGTTCGGTTCCGGCGACGCCGATCAACAGCATGCAAAGACTCCTGGTCGCCGCAGGCGGCGGCGAAGCCGTGCATTGTCGCAGATGGCGCCAGCGCCGTCAGATGCTGCAGCCGTCCGGACCGCAGGCCTGTTCATCCTGTGCCGGGGCCGGCGCCAGCTCGGCGGCAACCTTGGCCAGTACCTCGGCGAACACTTCCGGCGGCTGCGCGCCCTGGACGGCATAGCGGCCGTTGATGACGAAGGTCGGCACCGACTGGATGCCCAGCGCCTGCGCCTGGCCCAGCCCGGCACGGACCTCGTCCATGCCCTCGTCCGAGGCCAGCAACGCCTGCACACGCTCGGCCGGGATGCCGCCGGCCGCCGCCGCGTCGGCCAGCACCTGCGGGTCGGCCAGGTTGCGGCCCTGGGCGAAATGGGCCTGAAACAGCGCCTCCCCCACGGCTGCCTGCACGCCTTCACGCCCGGCCAGCCACAGCAGCCGGTGCGCCGGCAGCGTGGTCACCTTGACCTGGCCCTGGTCGAAGTCCATTGGCAGGCCCTCGGCCTGGGCGGTGGACTGGGTCTGGGCCAGCATCTGGTTGGTGCGCTCCACGCCACCGAACTTGGCGGCATAGGCCTCGCGCAGCGGCACCGGGGTTTCATCGGCATCGGGGGCCAGCAGGAACGGATGCCAATGCACCTCGACCTCCGGGGCCTTGTCGCCCAGCAGCGCCAGGCCGCGTTCGAAACGGTGCTTGCCGATCCAGCACCAGGGGCAGACCACGTCGGACCAGATGTCGATGCGCATGGGGATTCTTCTTTCGCAAAGGGGATGGATCAGCCTAGCGGAGTCTGCACCGTCGGCGTTGCGGCCTGATGGATTGGATCGTGCCGTGGATGGGATGGTCGAGCGTCACCCCTCCCCAGCCCTCCCGTTGCCTGCGGCAAAGGGAGGGGGCGGTTCGTGCAGCGCGCTCAGATCACAGCGAAGCCCGCTCTGGGCCCCGCCCTTTGCCCATCGGCAAGGGGAGGGTTGGGGAGGGGTCTGCCGTTCCGCCGTTCAGCCCTTCCCGCTTCGCGGCCGAGGCCGCTCCTACCAGCGGCTGTACGGGTGCGAGGCCAACGCCAGGTTGTAATAACGCAGCTCGTCGGTCACTTCGGCACCCGCCCAGCCCGGCCTGTCGAACGCCTGGTCAGCGCTCTGCAGCTCCACTTCGGCCACCACCAGCCCGGCGTTGTCGCCGAGGAATTCATCCACTTCCCACAGCAGGCCGCCGTGGTGGACCAGGTGGCGGCGCTTGTCGATCAGCCCACCCACGCACAGCGCCAGCAGATCGCGCGCGTCACCCACCGGGATCGGGTAGTCGAACTCCTGGCGGGTGTGGCCCAGCTCGCGCGACTTGATGTTCAGGTAGGCCGCGTCGCCCTGGATGCGCACCCGCACCGAAGCCTTCTGCGCACCGCTGTCCATCGCCGCGGTGTCGTTGATGTAGCCCTGCGCCATCGGGATGACCGCATGCGCGGCGGCACGCCAGTCGTCGTTGGTGACCAGGAACTTGCGCTCGATCTCGATGCCCATGGCTTACCTCTTCTCGAAGACGGCGATGCTCTCCACGTGCGCGGTGTGCGGGAACATGTCCATCGCGCCGGCACTGACCAGGGTGAAGCCCTGCTCGTTGACCAGGTAGCCGGCATCGCGTGCCAGCGAGCCCGGATGGCAGCTGACGTAGACGATGCGCTTGAATTGTTTCAGCGGCAGCTGCTGCAGCACGTCGATCGCGCCCGAGCGCGGCGGGTCCAGCAGCAGCTTGTCGAAGCCCTGCTTCATCCACGGCGTGTTGCGCTGGTCCTGGGTCAGGTCGGCGGCGAAGAACTGCGCGTTGTCCAGGCCATTGCGCTGCGCGTTCTCACGCGCACGCGCCACCAGCCCGGCCTCGCCCTCCACGCCCACCACTTCGCGCACGGTGCGTGCCAGCGGCAGGGTGAAGTTGCCCAGGCCGCAGAACAGGTCGAGCACGCGCTCGTCCGGCTGCGCGTCGAGCAGGGTCAGCGCATGCGCGATCATCTGCTGGTTGAGCTTGGCATTGACCTGGATGAAGTCCAGCGGACGGAACGCCAGCTCCACGTCCCATTGCGGCAACGCGAACGACAGCGGTACGCCTTCGGCCGGCCACAGCGGGTGCACCGACTCCAGCCCACCGGGCTGCAGATAAATCGCGAAGCCGTGCTCCTGGCCGAATGCGGCCCATGCCCGCGTGTCGGCATCGGACAACGGCTGCAGGTGGCGCACGGTCAGCGCGATGGCGGCATCGCCACCAATGAACTCGATCTGCGGGATGTCGCGCTTGCCGTCCAGTGTCTCGATGAAGGCAGACAGCGCCGACACCTTGGTGCCGATCTCCGGGATCACGGTCAGGCACTGGCCCAGGTCGGCGACGAAGCGCGGGTCCTGCTCGCGGAAACCGACCAGCGTCTTGTCCTTCTTCTCGACGCGGCGCACCGAGAACCGCCCCTTGCGACGGTAGCCCCAGGCCTCGCCCGACAACGGCGGCAGCACGGTGCCCGGCGTGACGTGACCGATGCGCTCCAGGTTGTCCATCAGCACGCGCTGCTTGGCGATGATCTGCTGCGGCTCGTCAAGGTGCTGCAGCACGCAGCCGGCGCAGACGCCGAAATGCGGGCAACGCGGCGCGACCCGGTGCGGCGAGGCGGTGATCACCTCGACGGTGCGTGCCTCATCGAAATGGCGACTCTTGCCGGTCTGCTCGGCCATCACCGTTTCCTGCGGCAGCGCGCCGCTGATGAAGGTCACCTTGCCGCCCTCGCCTTCACGGCGGGCAACGCCGCGGCCGTCGTGGCTCAGGTCAAGGATGTCGGTCTGGAACGGGGTCTTGTCTATGCGGGATCTGGATCGGGCCACGTGGCGAACGGCTGCGGGCAAAAGGGGGCGTATTGTCGCAGAAGCGGGCCGGGAGGACCCCGGCCGCTTGCGCCTGACGATCCTGCGGCTAATATGCAAAAGGACGCTGGCATGGAGGCAGCAGATGAATACGCAACGACAGGGAACCATCCCGCACCTGCTGCTGGTCGAGGACGACATGACCAGCCAAGGTTTTTTCCAGTTCGCCCTTGAATCGCTGCCAGCGACGGTGGACATCGCCGATTCGTTCGCCAGCGCGCTGCGTCGCGCCGAATCCGCGCATTACGACCTGCTGCTGATCGACGTGAACCTGCCCGACGGCGATGGCCCGAGCCTGCTGCAGCACCTGCGTGCCCGCGATCCGCAGGTGACGGCGCTGGCCCATACCGCCGATGCCAGCAGCGAAATGCAGCAGAACCTGCAGCGCGCGGGCTTCAGCGAAACGCTGATCAAGCCGATGAGCCGCGAAACGCTGCTCAAGGCGATCCGCCGCACGCTGGCCAAGTCCGCGGCCAACAGCAACGAAGTGGACGACAACCAGGAAGTCCCGGACTGGGACGAGACCGTGGCGTTGAGCGCGCTGAACGGGCAGCAGGCACATCTGCGCGCCCTGCGCGAGCTGTTCCTGTCCGAACTGCCCAACGCGCGCGATGCGGTGCGCCGCGCCCTGGAGCACCAGGACGAGGACGAGGCCCGCAGCCAGTTGCACCGGCTCAAGGCCAGCTGCGGTTTCGTCGGCGCGTTGCGCCTGGCCCGGGCCGTACGCCAGTTGCATGCCCATCCGGGCTCGGCACCGGCACGCCAGCAGTTCGAGCTGGCCGTCGGCACGCTGCTCCGCTGAGCGCGGGCCCTACTCCGCCGGGCGGCTCAGGTCGCCCAGCATCTCCCAGGACTTCAACCCACGCCCGCCCAGGTGATGCAGCAGCACCGCGCGCATCTGCGGGCGCAGGCTGGCCAGGTCGGCGGCCCCGGGGCAACGGTCCTCGGCCAGGGCCAGCAACGCGGCACCGGTGGCCAGCGCGCGCCGCTCCTGGCTGCTGCGCTCGCTGAGCTGCCGCAATGGCCCCTCCTGCGGATCCAGCCGGTACCGGGCCGCCGGGTCGATCGGCTCACTGTCGGCCGCGCTGCTCCAGTCAAACCCCACCCCCAGCGCCTCCAGCAGGTCCCGCTCGAACCGCCGCAGCGACCAGGCCAGGGGGCCGTCCTGTTCCAGCCGCGCGCGCAGTTGGCCGTAAGCGGCATGCAGTTCCGGCAGCGGATCCTGGCGGGGCGCCAGCCGCATCACCAGTTCATTGACATAAAAGCCGGCCAGCATGGCGTGGCCGTGCAGGCGCGGCGCCACGTCACAACTTTCGGCGCGGCGCAGCTGGGCCAGCTCACCGCCCGTCACCGCATCGAAACGGATCGACTGCAGCGGCTGCAGGGCAGCCCGCAGGGCCTGCTTCTTCGGCCCCTGCACGCCGCGCGCCAGCAGGCCCAGACGGCCATGCTCCAGGCTCAACACCTCGACCAGCAGGCTGGTCTCGCGCCAGGGGCGCGCATGCAGTACGTAGGCCGGCTGGTCTTCGATACGCATCGGGGGGAACCGGGACAGTAGTCAGGGGGCAATGGCCAGCCTGTGACGGCGTGCGGCCATGCCGGGTCGGGCAGGCGGGGAACGGCCAGCGCCCCCGCCCGCACTCACGGCTTACTCGCCGTAGCCGAAGGCCTTCAGGGCGGCTTCGTCGTCGGACCAGCCTTCGCGCACGCGCACCCAGGTTTCCAGGAACACCTTGGCTCCGAACAGGCGCTCCATCTGCAGGCGGGCCTTGGCACCGATCTCCTTCAGGCGGGTACCGCCCTTGCCGATCACGATGGCCTTCTGGCCTTCGCGCTCGACCCAGATCACCGCGCCGATGCGCAGCAGCCCGCCGTCCTCGGCGAACCGCTCGATCTCCACGGTGGTGGCATATGGCAGTTCCTCGCCCAACTGACGCATCAACTGCTCACGGACCAGCTCGCCGGCCAGGAAGCGCTGGCTGCGGTCGGTGATTTCATCCTCGCCGAACATCGGCGGCGCTTCCGGCACCAGCCCGATCAGGTCGCGCACCAGCGCTTCCAAGCCGTTGCGCTTGAGCGCGGAAATCGGGTGCACGGCGGCGAACTCGCGGCCGACGGTGATTTCCTGCAGGAACGGCAGCAGCGCGCCCTTCTCCTTCAGGCGGTCCACCTTGTTGACCACCAGCACCACCGGGATGCCGGCGTCACGCAGCACGTTGAAGGCCAGCGTGTCCTCCTCGTCCCAGCGCCCGGCCTCGATCACCAGCAGGCCGGCGTCCACGCCTTCCAGCGAGCTGCGCGCGGCGCGGTTCATCACCCGGTTCATCGCCCGCTTCTGCTGGCGGTGCAACCCAGGCGTATCGACCAGCACCAGCTGGCCTTCCGGGAAGGTGGCGATGCCCAGCAGGCGATGGCGCGTGGTCTGCGGGCGGTTGGAAACGATGCTGATCTTGGCGCCGACCAGGGCATTGGTCAGGGTCGATTTGCCGACATTCGGGCGGCCGATGACCGCGACGCTGCCACAGCGATGGGAAGTGGTGTCGTTCACTTGGGATCCAGTTGTTCGATCGCGGCAGCCGCCGCCTGTTGTTCGGCCAGTCGTCGCGAAGTGCCTTCGCCTTCGGTGGTCACGGCCGGGTCAGCCACGCTGCAGCGCACATGGAAGTGCTTGGCGTGGTCGTCGCCGGTCTCCGATACCAGCTCGTATACCGGCAGGGGCTTCTGCCGGGCCTGCAGCCATTCCTGCAGGCGGGTCTTGGGGTCCTTCTCCGGCTTGCCGGCCGGCACCGCGGCCAGCGAGGCCTCGAACCACGGAAGCACGCGCGCGCGGCAGGCTTCGAAGCCGGCATCCAGGTAGATCGCGGCGACCACCGCCTCGACGGTGTCGGCCAGGATCGAATCACGGCGGTGGCCACCGGACTTCATCTCGCCCGGCCCCAGCGTCAGGCGCTCGCCGAGGTTCAGGGTCCGCGCGATCACCGCCAACGCGCCCTCGCATACCAGCGAGGCGCGGGCGCGGGTCAACGCGCCCTCGTCGGCCTTGGGCCAACGGCTGAAAAGCGCTTCGGCGATCAGCAGGTTGACGATGCTGTCGCCGAGGAACTCCAGACGCTCGTTGTGCGGAGCGCCGGCACTACGGTGGGTCAGGGCCTGCTTGAGCAGGTCCTGATCCTTGAATGGATGACCGATCAGGTCATTCCGTTGGAACGTCTTAGTTACCACTGCCTGAAGTCAGATCCTGGGAATGTTCAAAATTGCCAACGATGTCCAGGTTGCCGACCAGCGGGCGACGGACCTCGTACTTCACGTTCATCCGCCAACCGCCGTCGATGCGGTCGAACTTGATGTTGTCGCGCTTGATGCTCTCGGAATAGTTCATGTCCATGCGCTTGAAGAACATCTCCGTCGCCTTGCCCGGATCGACCTCGCTACCGGTACTCAGTTCAGCGGCCATCGACTTCATAGAGGACTTCATCCCGTAGTACTCCTGGTACATCGGGAACAGCTTCATCGCGATATACAGCGCGAAGCCGACCACGGCCAGCACCATCACGAACGACAGCAGCGTCATACCACCTTGCTTGTGCTTCATAGCGATCTCCCCAGATACGCGTTGATGGATCATTGGATGCCCGTCCCGATCCGGGACGGTTCAAAACTCGCCTTGCAGAACCAGCCCGAGCAGTTGAGCCAGATCATGAAGGCCTTGCCGCGCAGGTTTTCTTCCGGCAGGAAGTGGGTCTGCGTCCAGAAACGGCTGTCTTCGCTGTTGTCGCGGTTGTCGCCCATCACGAAGTACTGCCCTTCCGGCACCACCCAGTCACCCTGCCCGCGCGGATCGGCGCGGCCCAGCAGTTCCAGCACGGTATGGGTACGCCCCGGCAGGTCTTCGGTCAACAGGCTGGCGCCGGTCATCTCCGCGCCCGGGCCCTTGCCGATGTACTCGCCCTTCTCCTGGTAGCCCAGCGGCTGGCCATTGATGGACAGGGTGTCGCCGTGGAAGCCGATGCGGTCGCCCGGCAGGCCGACCACGCGCTTGATCCAGTTCTGGTCCGGCGCGTGCGGCGGCTTGAACACCACCACGTCGCCGCGCTTGGGCTCGCCGACCGGGATGATCTTGGTGTTGGTGATCGGCAGGCGGAAGCCGTAGGAGAACTTGTTGACCAGGATGAAATCGCCGATCAGCAGGTTCGGCATCATCGAGCTGGACGGGATCTTGTACGGCTCGGCGACGAAGCTGCGCAGGATCAGCACCACCGCCAGTACCGGGAAGAACGCCCGGGAGTAATCGACGACGGCCGGCTCGTCGCCGTCCAGCAGGCCGGCCTTGGCCGCCCGGCGCTTGGCCAGGAACAGCTTGTCGGCCAGCAGGATCAGGCCGGAGCCCAGGGTCAGCACGACCAGGAGGATCTCAAACAGTTTCATTCACGGTCCTTTGCAGCGTTGGCCGGTGCATCGCACCGGCCCCAGAGGCTTGCTTACTTGTCCATCTGCAGCACGGCCAGGAAGGCTTCCTGCGGGATCTCCACGCGGCCCACCTGCTTCATGCGCTTCTTGCCTTCCTTCTGCTTCTCCAGCAGCTTCTTCTTGCGCGAAACGTCGCCACCATAGCACTTGGCCAACACGTTCTTGCGCATGGCCTTGACCGTGGTACGGGCGATGATCTGCGCACCGATCGCGGCCTGGATGGCCACGTCGAACATCTGCCGGGGAATGAGGTCCTTCATCTTCTCGCACAGCTCGCGGCCACGGCGATCGGCGTGGCTGCGGTGGGCGATCAGCGACAACGCGTCGACCTTGTCGCCGTTGATCAGCACGTCCACGCGCACGAACGGGCCGGCCTCGAAACGGACGAAGTGGTAGTCCAGCGAGGCATAGCCGCGGCTGACCGACTTGAGCTTGTCGAAGAAGTCCAGCACCACTTCGGCCATCGGCAGCTCGTAGCTGATCTGCACCTGGCTGCCCATGTAGGTGATGCTGATCTGGTTGCCGCGCTTTTCCTCGCACAGCTTGATGATGCTGCCGATGTACTCCTCGGGGGTGAGGATGTTGGCGCGGATGATCGGCTCGCGGATTTCCTCGACCGTGTTGATCGGCGGCAGCTTGGCCGGGTTGTCCATCATCACGATGGTCCCGTCGCTCTTGAGCACCTCATAGATCACCGTCGGCGCGGTGCTGATCAGGTCGAGGTTGTACTCGCGCTCCAGGCGCTCCTGCACGATTTCCATGTGCAGCATGCCCAGGAAGCCGCAGCGGAAGCCGAAGCCCATCGCCTCGGAGCTCTCCGGCTCGAAGCGCAGCGCGGCGTCGTTCAGGCGCAGCTTGTCCAGCGCCTCGCGCAGGTCCGGGTAGTCCTCGGCATCGACCGGGAACAGGCCGGCGAACACGCGCGGCTGCATTTCCTGGAAGCCCGGCAGCGGTTCCGGCGCCGGGTCGGCCAGCAGGGTCAGCGTATCGCCGACCGGCGCGCCGTGGACATCCTTGATGCTGGCGTTGATCCAGCCCACCTCGCCGGCGCGCAGGGACGGCATTTCCTTGCGCTTGGGGGTGAACACGCCGACCTTGTCGACCTGGTGCCAGCGGCCGGTGGACATGACCTGGATCTTGTCGCCGGCCTTGATCTCGCCCTGCATCACGCGCACCAGCGACACCACGCCCAGGTAGTTGTCGAACCAGGAGTCGATGATCAGCGCCTGCAGCTTGTTGCTGCCACGGTCGGCCGGGGCCGGGATGCGGTGCACGATGGCTTCCAGCACCTCCTCGATGTTCAGGCCGGTCTTGGCGCTGACCGCCACCGCGTCGGAGGCGTCGATGCCGATCACGGCCTCGATCTCGGCCTTGGCACGGTCGATGTCGGCGGTCGGCAGGTCGATCTTGTTGAGGATCGGCACCACCTCCAGGCCCTGCTCGATGGCCGTGTAGCAGTTGGCCACCGACTGCGCCTCCACGCCCTGGGCGGCATCGACCACCAGCAGCGCGCCCTCGCACGCGGCCAGCGAGCGACTGACCTCGTAGGAGAAGTCGACGTGCCCGGGGGTGTCGATGAAGTTCAGGAAATAGGTCTGGCCGTTGCGGGCGGTATACGGCACCGACACCGACTGCGACTTGATGGTGATGCCACGCTCGCGCTCGATCGGGTTGTTGTCGAGCACCTGCGCTTCCATTTCACGCGCGCTCAGGCCGCCACACAACTGGATGATGCGATCGGCCAGGGTGGACTTGCCGTGGTCGACGTGGGCGATGATGGAGAAGTTGCGGATCATCCGCATTGAATCGTGGGACATAGGTAGCGGCGGCGCGCGGCGTCGTCAGGATAACGGGGCATTATCGCATGCCCGGAAGCAGCCCAGCACCAAGGCCTGAACGGACTGAACGAAAGGAGCCGCTCGAAGGCGGCTCCCCTTGCAACGGCTGGGCCTGCGGGCTCAGTCGCCGGCGCGGATGGCCACGAAGGCACTGTTGGCACCGGCCCGGACCAGTAGCATGACCACGTCACCCTTCTTGTAGCCGGCCAGCTCCCGGTTAAGCGCCGCGACGCTGCCCACCGGGGTACGCCCCACCTGCAGCACCACCATGCCCGGGGCCAGCTGGGCCTCGCGGCCTGCCTGGCTGTTGACCCGGGTGATCCGGACGCCCTCGTTGGCCCCCAGCCCCAGCTGGCGGCGCTCGGGCGCGGTCAGGTCGGCCACGTCCAGGCCCAGCAGGGCGTTCGCGCCCACCTGCGGCTTGGCCTCGTCGGCTGAACCGGCAGCCGGGGCGGCCCCCTGCGCGTCCTCGGCCAGCTCGCTCAGGGTGACCGTGATGTCACGGGCCCGGCCATCGCGCAGGATCCCCATCCGTACCTTGCTGCCTGGCGCCATCGCGCCGATCAGCGGCGGCAGGTCGCTGGAGGAATTGATCTCGGTGCCATTGACCGAACGGATCACGTCGCCCACCTCGATGCCCGCCTTGGCGGCAGCACTGTCCGGCACCAGCTGGTTGACCAGTGCACCGCGGCCGTCCGGCAGCTTCAGGCCCTCGGCCGCGTCGGCGTTGATCGCCCCGACCATCACGCCCAGCTGGCCACGGCTGACCTTGCCGGTCTTCTTGATCTGGTCCACCGCATTCATCGCCAGATCGATCGGGATGGCGAAGCTGATGCCCATGTAGCCGCCGGAGGCGGAGAAGATCTGGGAGTTGATGCCCACCACTTCACCGCGCGTATTCAGCAACGGGCCGCCGGAATTGCCCTGGTTGATCGCCACGTCGGTCTGGATGAACGGCACATAGCGCTGCTCCTGCCCACCGGTACTGCGACCCAGCGCACTGACGATGCCGGCGGTGACCGAATGGTCCAGGCCGAACGGCGAGCCGATGGCCACCACCCACTGGCCCGGCTTGAGGGTATTGGAATCACCCACGCGCACGGTCGGCAGGTTCCGGCCCTCGATCTTGAGCAGGGCCACGTCGTACTGGGCATCGCTGCCGACCACCTTGGCAGTGAACTCGCGGCGGTCGCTGAGCTTGACCTTGACCGACTCGGCGCCGTCGATGACGTGGTGGTTGGTCAGCACGTAGCCGTCATTGGAAATGATGAAGCCCGAGCCCATGCCCCGGCCACGCGGCCTGCTGTCCGGCGCCTGCTGGCCCGGCCCCGGCATCTGGAAATCCGGGCCGAAGAAGCGCCGGAAGAACTCCGGCATGTCGTCCATGCCCGGGCCATTGACCATGCGGGGGTTTCGGCGCGCGCCGATGATGGTCTCCACGTTGACCACGCCCGGACCCACCTGGTCCACCAATTGGGTGAAGTCCGGCAGGCCGCTGACCAGCGGTGCCGCAGGGGCCTGCGGGCGCGCCGCGGCGACCTGCTCGGTCGGGGCGGACGGGGCAGTGGTCTGTGCGCAGGCGGCCAGCGGCAGGGTCATCGCCAGCAGGCCCAGCATCTGGGCATGGATACGGTTGGACATCAGCGTCGAGCCTCCGATTCAGGAATTGGGGTCAAGGAGATCCGTCAGGGCAGGCGTGCAGCATGCCATCCGGGATCAAGGGGGAAGATCCGGCCAGCGCCTGTGGCCAGCCGGGAAGTACTCAGCGATGCGAGGGCAAGCGCGGCAGGTCGGCCTGTTCGGCATCCTGCGCCGGCAGACGCGGCTCGAACGGATAGAAGGTCGCACCGCCCTGCTGGGCCGGGAAACTGGCATTGAACGCCCCGCCCTGCGACAGCGCCGAGCGCGGCCATGGACGTGCCTGCAGGCTACCGGCCGCGGCGAACGGATCGGCCGCCTGCAGCGGGTCATGGACGACGCGAGCGGCCGGCAGCACCGGCGCCGCGACGGCGATTGCACGTTGCGGCTCGCTGGCCCGTGCCACGGCCGAGGCACGGGCGGCCTGTTGGGTCCGGGTGGCACTGCCACGCCGCGGCGCGGACTCACGGCGGGCCACGGCGGCTGCCACGGCCGGTGCCGCCGCAGCCAGGCCGGCGGCGTCATTGAGCACCGCGCCCTGCTGC
Source organism: Stenotrophomonas sp. ATCM1_4 (assembly GCF_004348115.1). Lineage (GTDB taxonomy): Bacteria > Pseudomonadota > Gammaproteobacteria > Xanthomonadales > Xanthomonadaceae > Stenotrophomonas > Stenotrophomonas capsici. Next base: position 3,135,359 of record NZ_QPFB01000001.1, read on the forward strand.
GGTGCCGGGGCCGACGGCGCGGCCGGTGTCGCCACCTGTGCCGCCGAGGCGATCACCGGTTCCGGCGCACTGTTATCAGGCAGTTGCTCGCGGGCCATGAACAGGGCCACGGCCGCCACCGACGCCGCCAGCGCGGCCCCGCCGCCCCAACGCCGCCAGCCACCGCGTGGCTTGGCCCGCGTGACCTGCACCGGCCCCTGCGCCTGGAGGTCGGCGGCCACGGCCGCCTGCACCCGCGCACTGAAATCCAGCGGTGCCGGGGCCACGGCGCGCCCGCGCAGCACGTCACCCACCAGCTGCCAGCGCTCCTGGCAGCTGGCCAGTTCGGTGTCGTGTTCGATCCGGCGCAACAGGAAGCGCGCTTCGTCAGCGGCCAGCTCGCCATCCACCAGGCAGGACAACTGCAGGCGGTTGTGGAGGTCCAGCTTGTCGGGGATGTCGGTCATTTCCGGGGTACGGCCTGTGGGGTTCATACGCGGCTCCGCTCACGGGTGGCACTGGCGGTGTCCAGCAAGGGGCGCAACTGGGCGTCGATGGCTTCGCGCGCACGGAAGATCCGCGAACGCACCGTGCCGATCGGGCAGCCCATCTTCTGTGCGATTTCCTCGTAGCTCATGCCTTCCACCTCTCGCAACGTAATGGCCGAGCGCAGCTCTTCAGGCAACGCGTCGACCGCCTTCATCACGGTCTGTTCCAGCTCCTGGCGCATCAACTCGCGCTCGGGCGTATCGGTATCCCGCAGCCGGGTACCGCTGTCGAACTGTTCGGCGTCGCCGATTTCCACGTCATCGGTCGGCGGGCGCCGGTTGTGTGCAGCCAGGTAGTTCTTTGCGGTATTCACTGCGATTCGATGCAACCAGGTATAGAACTGGGCGTCGCCACGGAAATTCCCGATCGCGCGGTAGGCGCGGACGAAAGTGTCCTGGGCCACGTCCTGACATTCACTCCAGTCGGCGATGTAGCGCCCGATCAGCGCGATGATCCGATGCTGATACTTGCGCACCAGGACATCGAACGCCGCGCTCTCGCCGCGCTGCACGCGCCGGACCAGCTCCAGATCCAGCTCCTGCGGTGTTTCAACCTCGGCCATAACGGGCCGCACTCCTGTCAGCCCAACCGACGTCGGGCGTTATGACCGCTGCTCGCGGAAAAAGTTCAGTCCCCTCGCCAGAGGGGGGCGAACCCGCTTTTAACTTCCGTTCGGATAGCCTGCCCTGAACCGGCGGCGGTGCGAACGCATCACATCCCCAAGCATTGGGATTTGACGCCGAGGAAACAACCTCTGGATCATAGCGATCTTCTCCATACACAACCGGATGGAACGTCCCATGCTTTCAGGCTTCGATGGGCTCCGCTTCAATCATTGGCACACCGAGCTGCGGCAGGACGGCATCGCCGTGCTCAGCCTCGACCGCAAGGACAGCCCCGTCAACGCGATGTCGCAGGACGTGCTGCTGGAACTGGGTGACATCATCGAGCGCCTGGCGATCGATCCGCCCAAGGGCGTGGTGGTGCGCTCGACCAAGCCGGCCGGCTTCATCGCCGGCGCCGACCTGAAGGAATTCCAGGAGTTCGATCGCCGCGGCACCGTCAATGACGCGATCCGACGTGGCCAGACCGTCTACCAGAAGCTGTCCGAACTGCCCTGCCCGACCGTGGCCGCCATCCACGGCCACTGCCTGGGCGGCGGCACCGAGCTGGCGCTGGCCTGCCGCTACCGGGTGGCCTCCAACGACGCCTCCACCCGCATCGGCCTGCCGGAAACCCAGTTGGGCATCTTCCCGGGCTGGGGCGGCAGCGCACGCCTGCCGCAGTTGGTCGGCGCCCCGGCGGCGATGGACATGATGCTGACCGGACGCACCCTGTCGGCCTCGGCCGCGCGCGCGATCGGGCTGGTCGACAAGGTGGCCGCACCTGCGGTGCTGGTGGACGCGGCAGTGTCGCTGGCGCAGTCGGGCACCACCCGGCCGTTCAAGCAACGTGCCACCGCGTGGGCCACCAATACCTGGCTGGCGCGCAAGATCCTGGCCCCGCAGATGGCCAAGCAGGTCGCCCGCAAGGCCAAGAAGGACCAGTACCCGGCGCCGTACGCGCTGATCAGCACCTGGGAGCGCACCGGTGGCAGCCCGATCCAGAAGCGCCTGGACGCCGAGCGCCGCGCGGTGGTCAAGCTGGCCAGCAGCCCGACCGCACGCAACCTGATCCGCATCTTCCTCCTGACCGAACGGCTCAAGGGCCTGGGCGGCAAGGATTCGGGCATCCAGCACGTGCATGTGGTCGGTGCCGGCGTGATGGGCGGCGACATCGCCGCATGGGCGGCCTACAAGGGCTTCACCGTGACCCTGCAGGACCGCGAACAGCGCTTCATCGACCCGGCCATGACCCGCGCTCAGGCGCTGTTCGAGAAGAAGGTGAAGGACCCGGCCAAGCGCCCGGAGGTCGCCGCGCGCCTGAAGGCCGACCTGGCCGGCGACGGCGTGGCCCAGGCCGACCTGGTGATCGAGGCCATCATCGAGAACCCGGAGGCCAAGCGTGCGCTGTACCAGTCGCTGGAACCGAAGATGAAGGCCGATGCGCTGCTGACCACCAACACCTCGTCGATCCCGCTGATCGAGCTGCGCGACCACATCCAGCGCCCGGCGCAGTTCGCCGGCCTGCACTACTTCAACCCGGTCGCGCAGATGCCGCTGGTGGAGATCATCCACCACGACGGCATGGCCCCGGAAACCGAGAAGCGGCTGGCCGCGTTCTGCAAGGCGCTGGGCAAGTTCCCGGTGCCGGTGGCCGGCACCCCGGGCTTCCTGGTCAACCGCGTGCTGTTCCCGTACATGCTGGAAGCGGCCACCGCCTATGCCGAAGGCATCCCCGGCCCGGTGATCGACAGGGCGGCGGTGAAGTTCGGCATGCCGATGGGCCCGATCGAGCTGCTCGACACCGTGGGCCTGGACGTGGCTGCCGGCGTGGGCAAGGAGCTGGCACCGTTCCTGGGCCTGCAGATCCCGGCGGCGCTGGCGACCGTCGAGCAGGACAAGCGCGGCAAGAAGGACGGCCAGGGCATCTACAAGTGGGAAAACGGCCGTGCGGTGAAGCCGGAAGTGGCCAAGGACTACCAGGCCCCGGGTGACCTGGAAGACCGCCTGATCCTGCCCCTGCTCAACGAAGCGGTGGCCTGCCTGCACGACGGCGTGGTTGCCGATGCCGACCTGCTCGACGCGGGCGTGATCTTCGGCACCGGCTTCGCCCCGTTCCGCGGCGGCCCGATCCAGTACATCCGGTCGGCCGGGGCTGATGGCCTGGTCGAGAAACTCAAGGTCCTGCAGGCCCGCCATGGCGACCGCTTCGCGCCGCGCCCGGGCTGGGACCTGCCGGTGCTGCGCGAACCGGTGGCCTGACGGTTCACCTGCCCACCGTGTGGATACGAAAACGGAGCCTGCGAGGGCTCCGTTTTTTTTCGTGGCCGGTGAGGCCGTCGGCTTCGCGCCGGCAGGTGCTCAGCGATGGACGTGGCCGTGATGGCCCTGCGCGTCCGGGCCGTGATCGTGATCGTGATCGTGATCGTGATCAGCCTGCGGCTTCGGCACGGCGCAGTCATCACCGCAATGGTCGATTTCCATCTGCAACGTCACATGGTCGATCGCGAAGCGCTCGTGCAGCAGGTCAGCCAGCTGGCGACGCAGGTTGTCCTGCTCGCGGCCGTCGGTGATCACCACGTGCGCGGTCAACGCCGGGGTGCTGGATGCCAGCGCCCACACATGCAGGTCGTGGATTCCCGCCACGCCGTCGTGGCTACGCAGCGCCTGTTCGATGTCGCCCAGCACCACGCCCTTCGGCACGCCTTCGAGCAGCACATTGATCGCATCACGCAGCAGCACCCAGGTGCGCGGGATCACCCACAGGCCGATCAACACCGCCAGGATCGGGTCGACCAGGGTCCAGCCGGTGAAGTGGATGATCAGGCCGCCGGCGATCACCGCCACCGAACCGAGCATGTCGCTCCACACTTCCAGGTAGGCACCTTTGATGTTCAGGCTCTCGCCGCTGCCAGCGCTGAGCAGGCGCATGGCGATCAGGTTGACCACCAGACCGAACGCGGCCACCCACATCATGCCGGTCGAGGCGATCGCCTGCGGTTCGCGGAAGCGGTCGATGGCTTGCCACAGGATGTACAGGCCCACGCCGAACAGCAGCAGGCCATTGACCACCGCTCCCAGCGCCTCCAGACGGGCGTAGCCATAGGTGCGGCGGGCGTCGGGGGGGCGTCGGCTCAGGCGAACGGCGGTCAGCGCGATCACCAGGCCGATGGCGTCGGTGGCCATGTGCGCCGCATCGGACAGCAGCGCAAGGCTGTTGGTCCAGAACGCGCCCACCACTTCGACGATGAGGTAGGACGTGGTCAGGCCCAGCGCCCACCACAAGGGCTTCTCGTGGCGGATCTCGCTGGGCAGGTGGTTGTGGTCGTGGCTCATGGCAGGCTCCAGGAAACGGGGCCAGCTTAGTCAGGCGCGTGCGGCGGAGACTATTACATCGCCGCACGCGCCCATGCGCGGGTTCAGCGCGGGCCGAGCACGGTCTGCAGGTCGGCCCCCTGCGGCAGGCCCGAGCGCATCTGCACCGCGCCATCAGCGTCCTTGAACACGATGCCCGGCGTTCCCTGGAACCCCAGTTCCATCATCAACATCTCGTTGGCGCGCAGCTGGGTCTGCACCTCGGCCGGCACGGTCGCCAACGGCTTGATGCCGCCCTTGGCGAAGTTGCGCTCGTTCTCCAGCAGCGCCTGCTCCGGCGATGCCGCTGCCAGGATGGCGGCAGCCTTGTTGGCGCTGTCCTGGCGGATCACGCCGACCAGGATCTCGCGGATCTGCACCTTGCCCGCTTCCACCCACGGCCGCGCGGCTTCCCAGAAGTGGTTGCAGTACGGGCAGTTCGGGTCGCTGAAGGCATAGATCACGCGCGGGGCGTCGGCCTTGCCGTCGGCCACCCAGTGGCTGGCTTCCACCTTGCTCCATGCCTGCGCGCCCATCGGGCCGGACACCAGTTCCTTCAACTTGCCGGCACCGATGTCCTCGCCCTTGGCGTTGACCAGCGTGCCGACGACCGCGTACTGGCCATCCTTGGAAACATAGACCGCCAGCGGCTGCTGGCCTGCCGCACCGGCGTAGCCGGTCAGGCCCAGCGGCGTTTCGAAGGTACCCATGAACTCCACGCCCTGCGTGCGCAGCGTCCGGATCACTTCCGGCTCATTGGCCTGGCCCGGCGTGGCGGCGGACGCAGCAGCAGGTTCCTGCGCCTTGGCCGGCTCGGCATCACGCGCACAGGCTGCCGGCACGAGCGCGGCGGTGGCCAACAGGAACAACATCGAACGGGGGCGGATCATCATCAACCTCGTCATCAGGATTTGGAATTCATTGCAGCTCACGCAGGCGCATTTCCAGCGTTGCCCGCGACAGTTCGCCCATGTGCACGTCGCGCAGACGGCCATCGGCGCCAAAGAACAGGGTCGTCGGCAATGCGCGTGCACCGGTCTGCTGCATCACCGCCGAGTCCGCGTCGAGCAGTACGTTCTCCAGCCCGAGCTGTCCCGACTGCAGGAAGTCGATGACCTCCTCCGCTGTTTCGCCCTGGTTGGCGAACACGAAATCGACCGATGCGTGTGCCTTCTGCGCGGCGGCCAGCACCGGCATCTCGCGCCGGCACGGGCCGCACCAGGTCGCCCACAGGTTGATCACCACCGGCTTTCCGGCGAAGGCCGTGAGCGGCGCCGGTTGCCCCTGCAGGTCCTGCAGCACCGTTTCGGGCAAGGGAATGGAAGCACGCTGCAGCGCGAACAGGCTCATGCCACCAATGGCCCAGAACGCCGCACCCGCGGCCAACCCCAGCAGCACCGGCTTGCGCGGCACCACCGCACGCGTCTTCCACAACGCATACGCGACAGCCACCAGCACGCCGGCCCAGATCGACCAGCCGCCATCGCCGAGGCGGATGATCGACAGTGGCTGGGACAGATAGTCCGGCGCATGCAGGAGCACGTGCACCAGGCGCGCGCCCAGCAGCGCCAGCAACAGCGCATCGAGCACGACCGCGCCGGTGCGGGTGCGCAGGCCGTCGACGGCCGGGACCAATGCACGCGCGAAGAACCACGCAATGGCAAACGCCACCAGCGCGATCACTGCCATCATCGGGAACGGCCCGGCGCTGATCACAGCGCGCTCCGCATATCAGGAAAAGCCATGCAAACAGATTGGACGGCAGTTGGAGACTTCCGCACACTACTTCCTAAAGTTACCGTTGAATTTGCCGATACAGGGCACCTGCCTGCCGGCGGTTGCCTATCCTACGCATGAAACCTGCATCTCCCCACTCCTGCGATCCCGAGGCTTGCCCGCTGGTTGCTGGCTGGCAACAAAGCCTGGCCGCCGCAGGCCCCGCCGCCCATGCACTACTGGCCGCGATCGCCAGCGACCACGCCCCGGCATTGGCGGCCCATTTCTACAAGGTCATGCTGAACGACAGCCGTGCATCACGCTCGATGTCGCACGACCAGGTGCGGGTGCGATTGCAGCCGGCCATGCAGCGCTGGCTGACCGGACTGCTGGGCGCGACGCCGGACGACGTCGAGCAGTTGCTGGCCGCGCAACGCGTGATCGGCGACGTGCATGCGCGCGTGGGCATCCCGGTGGACCTGGTTACGCGTGGCACGCGCGTACTGAAGCAACGCATCTTCAGCCTGATCGTGGAGCAGGCCGGGCACGGCGAAACCGCGCACGCGGCAATCGCCAGCCTGACCGCATCCTTCGACATCGCGCTGGAAGGCATGACCCTGGCCTATTCCAACGCCCGCGAGCGTTCCTCGCGCACGGATGCCGCCTACCGGCTGTTCTCGCTGGTGCAGAACGTCAGCACCGAGCGCGAGCGCCAGCGTGCACTGCTGCTGGACTGGGAGAACACCCTGCTCTACGCCCTGGCAAGCACGGGCCGGATGCCCGGCTTCCAGTCATTGGCGCGTTCGGAGTTCGGCCTGTGGTTCACCCACAAGGGCATTCCCAGCTTTGGCGAGAGCACCGAGACCAACCAGGTCCTCCACCTGATCGCGGCAGTGGACCAGCTGCTGGAGCACACGCTCTCCAGCCACGAGGACGCCACCCTGCGCGCCGCGCAGCTGCAGGACGTACGCATGAAGGTGGGCCAGGTGCGCAACCTGCTCGGCATGCTGTTCGAGCGCATCGGCGAACTGGATGCCGGCTGCGATGCGCTGACCAACCTGCTCAACCGCCGCTTCCTGCCCACCGTGCTGCGCAGGGAGATCGAACTGGCCGAGAAATCGGCAGGCAGCTTCGCCGTGCTGCTGCTGGACCTGGACCACTTCAAGCACATCAACGACGCGCACGGCCATGAATCCGGCGACCGCGCGCTGCAGCATGTGGCCGGCATCCTGACCCAGTTCACCCGCGGCAGCGACTACGTGTTCCGGTACGGCGGCGAAGAGTTCGTCGTGGTGCTGGTCGCGGTCGACCAGCGCCAGGCGCTGGTGATCGCCGAAGGGCTGTGCCGTCGCATCGCCGATTCACCGGTGGCCCTGGCCGACGGGCAGTTGCTGGACGTCAGCTCCAGCATCGGCGTGGCGATGTACGACGGCCACCCCGACTACGAGCGGGTGATGGCGCGCGCCGACGCGGCGATGTACCAGGCCAAGAAGCAGGGCCGCAACCGCGTCGTACTCGGCGATGAAGGACTGCCGACCGCCCCGGGCCGGGCCGCGTTGCAGCGCGGCTGAGGCCGACCATCGGCACATGCCCGGCGGCATGGCGGCGGCATATGCTCGGAGTCGATGCCGCCCACCTCCGCCGCCCGCTCCCTGCCGATGTCCCTGCTCCGCGCCGCCACCCTGCTGCTGTGCCTGTTCCCGATGATCGCGGCAGCCGCCGAACCGGTGGCGCCTGCCGAACACGTCGATGCCGACGGGCCCTATGTGTTCCGCAACGGAAAGCGGCTGCAGGCGCGCTGGATCTGCGATGACCAGGTGGTCTCGCGCACGCTGCGGCAGCGCCTGCGCGGCGCGCGGCTGCCCCCGCGATGTGGCTATCCCCATCCCCTGCGCCTGGCCGCACCGGTTGCATCGGCGGCTGCCGTACTGCCCGCGGTGCCGCGCATCGTGGCGGTCTCCGACATCCATGGCCAGTACGATCTGCTGGTCCGCCTGCTGCGCGCACACCATGTGATCGACGCACGGGATCGCTGGTCACTGGGCCGCGACACCCTGGTGGTGGCCGGCGATGTGTTCGACCGGGGCCCGCAGGTGACCGAAGCCTTCTGGCTGCTCTACAGCCTGCAGCAGCAGGCCGCCGACACCGGTGGCGCGGTGCATTTCGTCCTTGGCAACCACGAAACGATGGTGCTCTACGACGACCTGCGCTACGTCAACCCCAAGTACCTGCGCAGTGCGCAGCGGCTGGGGCGCAGCTACCCGGACCTGTACGGTGCCGACTCGGTGATCGGGCAATGGCTGCGCACCCGCCCGGTGTTGCTGCGTATCGGCGACACGCTGTTCCTGCACGGCGGCATTGCACCGGAAGCGGTGCAGATGGCACTGGCGCCGGAATCGACCAACGCGGCCTACCGCGCGTCGCTGGGCAGGCCCAAGGCCGAGGTGAAGGCGGACCCGGCCACTGCACCGCTGTACGACGGCAAGACCAGCCCGATCTGGTACCGCGGCTACTTCGATGGCCGCCTGGATGCCGATGGGGTGCAACAGGTGCTCGACCAGCTCGATCTGCGCCGCATCGTGGTCGGTCACACCTCGATGCCGCATGTCAGCCAGTTCCACGATGGGCGCGTGATCGCCATCGACAGCAGCATCAAGGACGGCCAAAGCGGGGAACTGCTGTTCATCGAGAACGACCAGCTCAACCGCGGGCTGCTGGATGGCAGCCGTGTGCCGCTGGCCGAAGGCACCCTCGACGCGGACGACTGACGCCCAGCCCACGCCGAAGTGTTGCAATCCGCAACACCCGCGGCCCATGCCCGGCCGGTTTCCGGTGCCGCGCACGCTCACGGATTCTCACCCGCACGGAACCCGGTCACGCCTTGCCCGCATCACAAGGGGCGTGTGCGGCTGCCCATCGCCGGATTTCGACTTTTTTCGGTTTGTTTCACATTCCTGTTATGAAATCTGGGCCAACGTGACCGCGGGGGAACGCCGCCGGACATCGGGAACTGCCAGGCGACCACACTGAGAACAGAAGCCGCGCACGGGCCAGCGCCTGTCGCGACGTGGTGTTTTGCATAGCTTGGGACAGGCGATGAAACCACGAAAACTTGCGATGCTGCCGTTGCTCCTGGCCCCGGGAGCCGCTCTCGCCCAGGACTCCGTCGGTGCCCTGAGGCAGGAGATCACCCAGGTGCAGGCACGCCTGCAAGCGCTGACCGCGCGCCTGGACGCGCTGGAACGCGAACAGGGCAAGGATCCACCGCCATACACGCCAACAAGCCCGTCGCCCGCGCAAGCACCTGATACGCAGGCGACGACGCCTCTGGCGCAGGCTGAAACCGCAGCGTCCCCCACCCGTGGCGCGGCCGCCGCACCGTCCATCCTGCCGCCACGCGATTCGGTCGCCGACCCGTCCACGGCGGCATCGCGCCCGGACAACGCGCCCTCGCCCACCGATCCGGAACTGAAGGGCTTCTTCGCCATCCCCGGCACCGAGACCCTGATCCGCCTGGGCGGCTACGCCAAGCTCGATGCCATCGCCGACAGCCGCGCGGCCGGTGACAACCAGCAGTTCGTCACCTCCTCCATCCCGGTCGGCGGCCCACATCGCGATGTGTCGCATTTCGACATGCATGCCAAGCAGACACGCTTCAGCTTCGAGGCGCGCCGCCCAACCACCCACGGCAACCTGCGCTTCTACCTGGAGAACGACTTCTTCGGCAGCAGCGACAGCTATGAATTCCGCCTGCGCCATGCCTACGGGCAGTTGGGCAACACCTACGCCGGCTACGGCTATTCCACGTTCATGGATGCCGACTCGCTGCCGGACACCCTGGATTTCGCCGGACCCGGTGCGGCCGGCTACCTGTTGGTGGCCGGCATCCACCACAGCTTCGCGCTGGGCAAGGGCAACACCCTGACCGTCGCTGCCGAAGACCCCGATTCACAGCTGGCCAACCCCGGCGATGCCGACATCAGCACCGAGCGGCTGCCCGACATCAGCCTGGTCGCACGCATGGAGCGCGACTGGGGCCACCTGCAGCTTGGCGCGGTCGCGCGCAGCCTCGGCTATGACGGCGATGGGCGCAGCGACCGTGTCTTCGGCGGCGGCCTGCAGTTGAGCGGCTCGTTTGCCATCGCCGAACGCGACCTGCTGTTGTTCGGCGTGGTCGGCGGCAAGGGCATCAGCCGCTACACCGCCGACCTCACCGGCTCGGGGCTGGATGCGGCGATCAACGCCGACGGCCAGCTCAAGGCGTTGCCGCTGTATGGCGGCTTCTTCGGCTACACCCACTACTGGTCGGACATGTGGCGCTCGAACCTGATCTACGGCCAGCTGCATCTGGACGACGCCGACGCGCTGACCCGCGATGCCTTCCGCCGCAGCCAGTACGGCGCGCTCAACCTGATCTGGAGCCCTGCCCCGTCGTGGACGATGGGCATGGAGGTGCTTTACGGCCAACAGCGCCTGCAGGACGGCCGCAGCGCGGACACCCTGCGCGTGCAGGGCAGCCTGCAGTACAGCTTCATCAAGTAGCCAGCCCGCACGCCGGCAGCAACGCGACCGGCCGCCAGCTATCGAGAACGTCCACCGCCTTTCCCTGTAATCACACCGGCAACCCGGTGAAAGGAGACACCCATGGCAGGTCAGAAGAAAATCGGCGTGGTCGGTGCAACCTTCCTGGTCGCCGGCAACATGATGGGCTCGGGCGTGTTCCTGCTGCCCTCCAGCCTGGCCAAGATCGGCACCGCCTCGATCTGGGGCTGGCTGATCACCACCGCCGGCGCACTGCTGCTGGCGTTCGTGTTCGCCAAGCTCGGCAAGCTCGCCCCGCAGGCCGGTGGCCCCTATGCCTACGCACGTGACTGGTTCGGCCCGTACATGGGCTTCCAGACCAATACCATCTACTGGTTCGCCAACTGGATCGGCAACGTGGCCATCCCGATCGCGGCGGTGGGCTACTTCAGCTACTTCTTCCCGATCCTGTCCCAACCGCTGCCGCGCTGCATCGCGGTGCTGCTGCTGGTGTGGGCGCTGAGCTTCGCCAACGTGATCGGCCCGGCCTTCGTCAGCCGCGTGCAGACGGTGACCACCAGCTTCGCGCTGGTGCCGATCCTGGGCATCGCGATCTTCGGCTGGTTCTTCTTCGACCCGAACATCTTCAAGGGCGCCTACAACGTCTCCGGCGAATCCAACTTCGGCGCGGTGTCCAGCGCCGCGGCGCTGACGCTGTGGGCCTTCATCGGCGTGGAATCGGCCTCGGTCACCGCCGGCGTGGTCGAGAACCCGGAGAAGAACGTCGCCCGTGCCACGCTGGCCGGGGTATTCCTCGCGGCGATCGCCTACATCGCCAGCTCCTCGGTGATCATGGGCATGGTGCCGAACGCGGACCTGCAGGTCTCCGACGCGCCGTTCGCCCTGGCCGCGGCCAATGCGGTCGGTGGCTGGGGCGGTGCGCTGGTCAGCCTGTGCGCCTTCATCGGTGCGGCCGGTTCGCTCGGCGGCTGGATCCTGCTGACCGCGCAAAGCGCCAAGGCGGCCTCGGACGACGGGCTGTTCCCCAGCATCTTCAGCAAGATCAACAAGGACGAAGTGCCGGTCAAGGGCGTGCTGATCGTGGCGGTGCTGATGACCCTGGCGGTGCTGATCACCTCCACCTCGGAAACCGCGTCGGCGCAGTTCGACGTCATCACCTCCGCGGCGGTGGTGCTGACCCTGCTGCCCTACATCTACTCCTGCGTGGCCTGCTACTTCGTGGTGGAGCGCTCGCACACGCTGGTGCATACCGGCGCGTTCTGGGTGCTGACCAGCATCACGGTGGTGTATTGCCTGTGGGCCATCTTCGGCTCGTCCGGCACGATCGTGCAGTACGCGTTCCTGTTCGTGCTGTTCATCACCGTCTTCTATCCCTTCTTCAGTGAAGAACGCCGCAAGCAACGGCTTGCCCGCTTCTCGCCCGCCGGCACGCCGCGTGCCGCTTCGAACTGAATCCCCCGCTCGGTAGAAAAGGAAACCACCATGTACTTCAAGTCCCTGGACTATCCCATCGTCATCATCGACGCGGACTACGAGTCGCCGCGCATCAACGGCATCCTGATCCGCGCCCTGGCCGACGAGCTGCGCCACAACGACCAGCGCGTGCTGTGCGGCCTGACCCTGGATGACGCGCGCGCCGGCGCACGCACCTACGTGGCCGCCTCGGCGGTGCTGATCTCCATCGACGGCACCGAGGAGAACGACGACCAGTTCCAGCAGCTGCTCGCGTTCCTGCGCGAGCAGAGCAAGCGCCGCGCCGACCTGCCGGTGTTCCTGTACGGCGACCGCCGTACCATCGAGAAGGTGCCGAGCAAGCTGCTCAAGTATGTGCACGGCTACATCTTCCTGTTCGAGGACACCAAGAGCTTCATCGCCCGCCAGGTGATGCGCGCGGCCGAAGACTACATGGCCATGCTGTTGCCGCCGTTCTTCAAGGCACTGATCCACCACGCCGCCGAGTCCAACTATTCCTGGCATACCCCCGGCCACGCCGGTGGCGTGGCGTTCACCAAGTCGCCGGTGGGCCGTGCGCTGCACCAGTTCTACGGCGAGAACACGCTGCGCAGCGACCTGTCGATCTCGGTCCCGGAACTCGGCTCGCTGCTCGACCACACCGGCCCGATCCGCGACGCCGAAGCCGAGGCCGCGCGCAACTTCGGCGCCGACCACACCTTCTTTATCACCAACGGCACCTCCACCGCCAACAAGATCGTCTGGCACGGCACTGTGGCGCGCGGCGACATCGTGTTCGTGGACCGCAACTGCCACAAGTCGCTGCTGCACTCGCTGATCATGACCGGCGGCATCCCGGTGTACTTCACCCCCAGCCGCAACGCGCACGGCATCATCGGCCCGATCAGCCTGGACCAGTTCTCCGGCGAGGCGCTGCAGCGGATGATCCAGGCCAATCCGCTGGCCAGCAAGGCGGCCAAGCCGGGGGCCAAACCCCGCATCGCGGTGGTCACCAACTCCACCTATGACGGCCTCTGCTACAACGCCGAGAAGATCGCCGACAACCTCGGCACCGCGGTGGACTTCCTGCACTTCGACGAAGCCTGGTACGGCTACGCCGCGTTCCACCCGTTCTACGAGAACCACTACGGCATGGCCAAGGGCAAGCCGCGCGAGCAGGACGCGATCATCTTCACCACCCAGTCCACGCACAAGCTGCTGGCCGCGTTCTCGCAGGCCTCGATGATCCACGTGCGCAATGCCGCCACCCGCGAGCTGGATGCCGAGCGGTTCAACGAATCGTTCATGATGCACACCTCCACCAGCCCGCACTACGGCATCATCGCCTCCTGCGATGTCGCCTCGAAGATGATGGAGGGCGAGGCCGGCCGGTCGCTGGTGCAGGAGATGCACGACGAGGCGGTGGCGTTCCGGCGGGCGATGCTGCATGTCAGCGAGGACCTGGGCCGCGACGAATGGTGGTTCAAGGTCTGGCAGCCCGATGGCGTGGAGCGCACGCTGGCGGGCGAGGACAGCAGCAAGCCGATGGTGACCTCGCGACCGGACTGGTACCTGCGCCCGGATGCACGCTGGCACGGCTTCGACAACCTGGCCGACGACTACGTGCTGATCGACCCGGTCAAGGTCACCCTACTCACGCCGGGTCTGTCGATGGACGGGGAAATGGGCAAGCTGGGCATCCCGGCCGCGGTGCTGAGCAAGTTCCTGTGGACCCGCGGCATCACCGTGGAGAAGACCAACCTGTACTCGGTGCTGTTCCTGTTCTCGATGGGCATCACCAAGGGCAAGTGGAGCACGCTGGTCACCGAGCTGATGGCGTTCAAGGACCTCTACGATGCCAACGCCCCCTTGAGCCAATCGCTGCCCAGCCTGATCCAGGACCACCCGGCCGCCTACGCCAACTGGGGCCTGCGCGACCTGTGCGAGGCGCTGCACGCCTTCAACCGGGAGTTCCGCGTGGCCGAGGTCATGCGCGAGATGTACGTGGACCTGCCCGAGCCGGTGATGACGCCGGCCGAGGCTTACAACCACCTGGTGCGCGGCGAGATCGAGCGCGTGGACATCGACCAGATCAGCGGCCGGGTGGCCGGCACGATGCTGGTGCCGTATCCGCCGGGCATCCCGACCATCATGCCGGGCGAGCGTTTCGGCGCGCAGGATGAACCGATCATCCAGTCGCTGCGCATCGCCCGCGAGCAGAACGCGCGCTTCCCGGGCTTCGAGTCGGACGTGCATGGGTTGATCATCGACGACAGCGGCGCGCAGCCCAGCTACAAGGTGGAAGTCCTGAAGCTGTAACCGCCGAAGCGGCGCGGGGGATATGGCAAACGCCCTCACCCCAACCCCTCTCCCGCCTGCGGGAGAGGGGCTCTGGCACGGCAGATGCCCGCTCCTGCTTCAGTGGGCTGCAAGGCGTGGCAGCGCTGCTTCGGCCGGCAGGTACGGCGATGGCGGCGATGCCCGGGCCGCTCCCTTCTCCCGCCCTGGCGGGAGAAGGTGCCCGCCAGGGCGGATGAGGGTGCTTTGTGCTTTCCCTTCAGCCCGGCCGCACCCTGCCGCCGGCCGGAGAAGCAGCTACGATGCGGGCGACACCCGCCGCCCCGCGATGACGGGAACCAACGGATGCACCACGGCACGCCTTGATGACCAGCACCGGCCAGGAACAACGCGTCTTGCAACTGTCGATCGCGGCGACCGTCCTGGTCGCGGCGATCGGTTTCTTCGGGGGCCTGCTGGCACGGTCGCAGGCCATCCTGTTCGACGGCATCTACAGCCTGGTCGATGTCGCGCTGACCCTGGTGGCGCTGGCGGTACTACGGTTGATGGCCAACGAACAGAGCCCGCGCTTCCAGTACGGGTTCTGGCACCTGGAACCGATGGTCGAGGCATTGGGCGGCGCAATCCTGAGCCTGGCCTGCATCTACGCGCTGGCCAATGCCGTCATCGGCTTCAGCGATGGCGGGCACGAGACACGGCTCGGCCCCGGCCTGGCCTGGGCGGCATTGCTGGCGGTGGTCGACCTGGTCATGGCGGTCTGGATCGGCCGCCACGCCCGCCGCCTGCAATCCGGTTTGCTGGCCCTGGATGCGCGTGCGTGGCTGCTGACCGGGCTGATGAGCCTGGCGGTGGTGCTGTCCTTCCTCATCGCCTTTGCGCTGCGCGGTGGCGCGCATGCGCATTGGATCCCCTACATCGACCCGCTGGTGCTGGCCGCTATCAGCGTGGTGGCATTGCCGGTGCCGCTGCGCGCGGCATGGAAGGCCGCCCGTGAGGTGCTGCAGGTGGCCCCGGACGACCTGGACCGACGGGTGCGCGAGGTCATGCAGCAGTTCGTCGCCGAGCATGGCTTCGACGGCTTCACCAGCCACGTCGCCAAGATCGGCCGCATGCAGTTCATCGAGATCCACGTGCTGACCCGGCCGGACGCCCGGCTTGGCAGCATCGGCGACGTCGACCGCCTGCGCGACGGCATCGCCAACCGCCTGGACGCCCGCTCGGGCCGCTTCTGGCTGACGATCGACTTCACCTCCGACCCGGCCTGGACATGAGCACCTCCGCCCCGCGCAAGATGGGCCTGACCATGGCCACCATGCTGGTCGCCGGCAACATGATCGGCACCGGCGTGTTCCTGCTGCCGGCCAACCTGGCCACGGTCGGCAGCATCTCCTCCTTCGGCTGGATGATCGCCACCGCCGGGGCGATCGCGCTGGGCCTGGTGTTTGCCCGCCTGTCGCAACTCAACCCGCAGCCGGGCGGGCCCTATGCCTATGCGCGTGACACGTTCGGCAACTACATCGGCTTCGTCAGCAACTACGCCTACTGGTTCGGCAACTGGATCGGCAACGTCGCCATCGCGCTGGTGGTCACTGGCTACCTGAGCCAGCTGTGGCCCTGGCTGGAAGGCATCTACCCGCGGCTGGGCTTCACCCTGGCGGTGATCTGGCTGCTGAGCCTGGCCAACGCACGCGGCGCCCGCTGGATCGGCGCGCTGGAGACCGGCACCCTGCTGCTGGCGTTGGTCCCGATCCTGGGCATCGCCATCGCCGGCTGGTGGTGGTTCGACCCGGACCTGTTCCGCGCCGGCTGGAACGTCAGCGGCATGAGCGACAGTGCCGCGATCTCGCGCAGCGCGTCGATTGCGCTGTGGGCCTTCATGGGCGTGGAGAGTGCGGCGGTCTCGGCCGACGTCATCGACGACCCGCGCCGCAACATCCCGCTGGCCACCCTGTTCGGGTTGGCATTGGCAGCGGTGATCTACGTCAGCTGCTCGCTGGTGATCATGGGCATGCTGCCGATGGAACAGCTGCGCGACTCCTCGGCGCCGTTCGCCGAGGTGGCCAGGCTGATGATCGGCCCCTGGGGCGTGGTGGTGATCGCGCTATGCGCCATCTTCAAGTCCGTGGGCGCGCTGGGCGGCTGGATGCTGCTGGTCGGGCAGTCGGCCAAGGCGGCCGCCGAGGATGGCCTGTTCCCGCGCGTGTTCTGCCGGCTCAACCGGCATGGCATGCCCGGCACCGGCCTGATGATCGTGGCGGTGCTGATGAGCGGGCTGCTGCTGGTCACCTCCTCGCCCACCCTGGCCCGCCAGTTCGACCAGCTCACCAACATCGCGGTGCTGCTGACCATCATCCCCTACCTGTTCTCGGCCGGCGCGCTGGTCGCGACCACGCTGGAGCGCAACGAGCAAGGCGCGCTGCGCGCCGGCTGCCTGCTCATCGCCGCCACCGCCGTGGCCTATTGCCTGTATGCGCTGGTTGGCGCCGACGCCCAGTTGCTGGCCTACGCCACCGTCGCCCTGCTGTTCAGCGCGGCGCTGTACCCGTTCTTCCGCCAGCGCATGCACACGCAGGGCAACCGGGACTGACCCCGGCCGGCTCGCCCGGCCTCCCGCTTCGTCCTGCCCGCGCCCAGCCACTACAATGCCCCCTTTGTGGCAGCCCCCTGCCCGGCTATCGAAGTGGAATGCGCGTGACCGAGAAGAAGCCCGAACACACCCCGTTGAT
This sequence comes from Stenotrophomonas sp. ATCM1_4, assembly GCF_004348115.1. GTDB lineage: Bacteria > Pseudomonadota > Gammaproteobacteria > Xanthomonadales > Xanthomonadaceae > Stenotrophomonas > Stenotrophomonas capsici. The sequence continues at coordinate 3,152,577 of NZ_QPFB01000001.1, forward strand.
GAAGCAGTTCTTCGCAGCCAAGGCCGACTACCCGGACCTGCTGCTGTTCTTCCGGATGGGCGATTTCTACGAACTGTTCTACGACGACGCGCGCAAGGCCGCGCGCCTGCTGGACATCACCCTGACCCAGCGCGGCAGCTCGGGCGGTGCGCCGATCCCGATGGCCGGCGTGCCGGTGCATGCCTACGAAGGCTACCTGGCACGGCTGGTGGCGCTGGGCGAATCGGTGGCGATCTGCGAGCAGATCGGTGACCCGGCGCTGGCCAAGGGGCTGGTCGAGCGCAAGGTGGTGCGCATCGTCACCCCCGGCACCGTCACCGACGAAGCCCTGCTCGATGAACGCCGCGACACCCTGCTGATGGCGCTGTCGCGGACCAAGGCCGGCTACGGGCTGGCCTGGGCCGACCTGGCCGGTGGCCGCTTCCTGGTCAACGAAGTGGAGACCGACGACGCCCTGGAAGCCGAACTGGCCCGTTTGGAACCGGCCGAGCTGCTGGTGCCCGACGAGGAGGACTGGCCCGAGTTTCTGCGCCAGCGCAGCGGCGTGCGCCGGCGGGCACCGTGGCTGTTCGATGCCGACAGCGGCCGCCGACAGTTGCTGAACTTCTTCAAGCTGCACGACCTCACCGGTTTCGGCATCGACGACAAGCCGCGTGCCACCGCCGCGGCCGGTGCGCTGCTCGGCTACGTCGAGGAAACCCAGAAGCAGCGCCTGCCGCACCTGACCTCGATCGCGATGGAGAACGCCGGCGAGGCGATCGCGATGAATGCCGCCACCCGCCGCCACCTCGAGTTGGACACGCGCGTGGATGGCGACACCCGCAACACCCTGCTCGGCGTGCTGGACAGCACCGTCTCGCCGATGGGCGGGCGCCTGCTACGGCGCTGGCTGCACCGTCCGCTGCGCCTGCGCAACGTGCTGCAGCAGCGCCACCACGCCGTCGCCACGCTGATCGACCGCGGCACCGATGCCGACCTGCGCGAGAGCTTCCGTGCGCTGGGCGACATCGAACGCATCCTCACCCGCATGGCGCTGCGCTCGGCACGCCCGCGTGACTTCTCCACCCTGCGCGACGGCCTGGGCCTGCTGCCAGCCATCAACGACCATCTCCAGGGCCTGGACTCGCCGCGGCTGCAACAACTGCGCGCCGAACTGGGCTCGCACGACGAAAGCGCGCAGCTGCTGGCCAGCGCCATCGCCGAACAACCGCCATTGAAGCTGTCCGACGGCGGCGTGATCGCCGAGGGCTATGACGCCGAGCTGGACGAACTGCGCCGGCTGTCCACCCACGCCGACCAGTTCCTGATCGACCTGGAACTGCGCGAGCGCGAGGCCAGCGGCATCGCCACGCTGAAGGTCGGCTACAACCGCGTGCACGGCTACTACATCGAGATCAGCAAGGGCCAGGCCGACAAGGCGCCGGTGCACTACACCCGCCGCCAGACCCTGACCAACGCCGAGCGCTACATCACCGAGGAGCTGAAGAGCTTCGAGGACAAGGTGCTGTCCGCGCGCGAGCGTTCTCTCAGCCGCGAGAAGCTTCTGTACGAAGGTCTGCTCGACACCGTCGGCGAACACCTGAAGCCGCTCAAGCGCTGCGCGGCCGCGCTCAGCGAGCTGGACGTGCTGGCCGCCTTCGCCGAACGCGCGCAGGCGCTGGACTGGGCGCAGCCCGAACTGCAGGACGAACCCTGCCTGCGCATCGAGCGCGGCCGTCACCCGGTGGTCGAGGCAGTGCGCGATGCACCGTTCGAGCCGAACGACATCGACCTGCACCCGGACCGCCGCATGCTGGTCATCACTGGCCCGAACATGGGCGGCAAGTCGACCTACATGCGCCAGAACGCGCTGATCGTGCTGTTGGCGCATATCGGCAGCTTCGTGCCGGCCAGCCGTGCGCTGATCGGCCCGATCGACCGCATCCTTACCCGCATCGGCGCTGGCGACGACCTGGCCAAGGGCCAGTCCACCTTCATGGTGGAAATGGCCGAGACCAGCTACATCCTGCACCACGCCACCGCGCATTCGCTGGTGCTGATGGACGAGATCGGCCGCGGCACCTCCACCTACGACGGCCTGGCGCTGGCCGATGCGGTGGCCCGCCACCTGGCCTACCAGAACCGCTGCTACACCCTGTTCGCTACGCATTACTTCGAATTGACCGCATTGGCCGACGAGAGCCACGAAGGCGGCGCCAGCGGCATCGCCAACGTGCACCTGGACGCGGTGGAGCACACCGACAAGAACGGTGGCGAACGGCTGGTGTTCATGCATGCGGTGAAGGACGGCCCGGCCAACCGCAGCTTCGGCCTGCAGGTGGCGGCGTTGGCCGGCCTGCCGCGTGCGACGGTGGCGCAGGCGCGGCGTCGCCTGGCCGAACTGGAGCAACGCGGCGGCGAGACCCAGTCCGCCGCGATGGCACCACAGGCACTGGATGCACCGCAGCAGTTCGGGCTGTTCGCCGCTCCGAGCTCGGCCGCGCTGGATGCCCTGCAGGCGATCGATCCGGACGAGCTCACGCCCAAGCAGGCGCTGGAAGCGCTGTACCGCGTGAAGTCGCTGTTGTAACGAAATACCGAGGGCCGCGAAAGCGGCCCTCGTTGCGTCCAGAAGCGGTTCGCGACCGAGGCCGCTCCTGCGATGACGGGCTCAGGCTGCGCTGGCGGTCACCAGCGCATCATCCAGCTCACCCGCACGCACCGATGCCGGTCGCTGCAGATGGACTGCGCAGTAATCCGTGAACACCGGCTTGGCCTCCAGCTCGCCGACACGCATGTAGTAGCTCAGGAAGGAGGCCATATACAGATCGGCGACGGTGAAGCTATCCCCGACCAGATAGCGCTTGCCGGCCACCGCCGTTTCCAATGTGTGCATCAGGTCCTCGGCGGTGCCATAACCCGCTTCCATTGGCGGTGCCAGCGAGCCATGACGACGATCCGTGACGAAAGCCTCCAGCGGCCCGGCCGCAAATAGCACCCAGCGGTAGCAGGCACCACGCTCGGCGCTGCCCACCGGCGGCAACAATCCCTTCCAGGGTGCCAGATCCGCAAGATGCAGGCAGATCGCTGCGTTCTCGGTAATGACCGTACTGCCCTGCAGCAACGCCGGGACCTTGCCCATGGGATTGAGCGCCAGGTACTGCGCGGACTTCATGCTGGTGCCGTACTCCAGTATCACCGCGTCGTAGCGCAAACCCGTTTCCTCCAGCATCCAACGGGTGATGCGCCCGCGCGATTGCGGATGGGTGTGGAACGTGAGCGTGTCGGACATGTCAGGCACCTGCCTTGTAAGGAGCCTGCAGTGTGCGCAGGGCCTGCTGACAGCGGTTGTCAGCAGTCAACGCGGACCGCGCTGCAAGCACTCCTGGTTCCAGCGCCGCAACAGGCGATGACGCTGCTCCGGATAACGCTGGCCGGTGTCCTCCAGCCAGACCATGCGGTCGGCGCGGAAGTGGCGGAAATCACCACGCATCTCGCACCATGCGGCCAGCAGGCGGATCTCGGCCAGGAAGGCCATGGCGAAGGGCCAGATCACCCGCTCGCTGGCGCGCCCCTCCCCATCGCGGTAATGGATGCGCACCGCGTTGCCGGCACGGATCGCACGGCGCAACGCCGGCAGCCACGGCTCCGGTTCGGCGGCATGCCATTGCGGTGCGAACAGGCCGCTGGTCTCCACCTGCAGGCGCAGCCCTTCCGGCAATACGCCCGTCATCCGCTCCAGCGCCGCGCCTGCGGCTACCGCCAGCTCCGGGTCGGCGTGCGACGCCACCCAGCGCGCGCCGAGCACCAGTGCTTCCAGTTCCTCGGCCGAGAACATCATCGGCGGCAGCAGGAAGCCGGCACGCAGCTGGTAACCGATGCCCGGGTCACCGACGATGTCGGCCCCCTGCCCGCGCAGTGCGTCGATATCGCGGTACACCGTGCGCAGGCTGACGCCGAGCCGGTCGGCCAGTTGCGCACCGCGCACCGGCTTGCGGCGTCGGCGCAGTTCATCAAGCAGGTGCAGCAGGCGGGTGGCGCGTTGGCTCATGCCGGTGACCGGGAAACGGGGGCGCACAGCATAGCCGCCACACCCGCCCCTGCACCGCGCCATGTTGCGATGCGATGACCGAGACGAGGCAGCGGAAAGACAACAGCCGGCACAGATGCATTTCCGGGCGGTGATAGATGAATGCTATCAATGCGAACGGATCATTTGATTGTCCATTTCACCTGCCCGTGGCTACAGTCGGTCCAAGATGTCCCACTAGCCAGCAGGAGCCAGCGATGAGCAGCAACGACACCAAGCCGACCTGTCCGTACCACAGTGCCCCGACACCGGACCAGGCCGCCCAATCGCAGCGCGATACCAGCACCACGCCCACGCAGAAGCACGGCGACGCGCCGGTGACGCCGATGACCACCGCCTTCGGTGCGCCGGTGGTGGACAACCAGAACAGCAAGACCGCCGGCCCGCGTGGCCCGCTGTTGATGGAAGACGTGTGGCTGCTGGAGAAGCTGGCCAACCTCAACCGCGAGATCATTCCCGAGCGGCGCATGCACGCCAAGGGTTCGGGCGCGTTCGGCACCTTCACCGTGACCCACGACATCAGCAAGTACACCCGCGCCAAGCTGTTCTCGGCGGTGGGCAAGCAGACCGAGATGTTCGCCCGCTTCACCACCGTGGCCGGCGAGCGCGGCGCGGCCGATGCCGAGCGCGACATTCGCGGCTTCGCGCTGAAGTTCTACACCGAGGAAGGCAACTGGGACCTGGTCGGCAACAACACCCCGGTGTTCTTCCTGCGTGACCCGCGCAAGTTCGCCGACCTCAACAAGGCGGTCAAGCGCGACCCGCACACCAACCTGCGCAGCGCGCGCAACAACTGGGATTTCTGGACGCTGCTGCCCGAGGCACTGATGCAGGTGACGGTGGTGATGAGCGACCGCGGCATCCCGCGCAGCTTCCGCCACATGCACGGCTTCGGCTCGCACACCTACAGCTTCACCAACAACGACGGTGAGCGCTTCTGGGTGAAGTTCCACTTCCACAGCCAGCAGGGCATCCAGGCCCTGACCGACGCGCAGGCCGAAGTACTGGTGGGCAAGGACCGCGAGAGCCACGGCCGCGACCTGTTCCAGGCGATCGAGCGCGGTGAGTTCCCGAAGTGGAAGCTGTTCGTGCAGGTCATGCCGGAGCTGGAGGCGGAGACCTCCCGCATCCACCCGTTCGACCTGACCAAGGTGTGGCCCAAGAGTGACTATCCGCTGATCGAGGTGGGCGAGTTCGAGCTCAACCGCAACCCGGACAACTGGTACCAGGACGTGGAGCAGTCGGCGTTCGCACCGAGCAACCTGGTGCCGGGCATCGGCCCGTCGCCGGACAAGATGCTGCAGGCCCGCCTGTTCGCCTACAGCGATGCACAGCGCTACCGCCTGGGCGTGAACCACCACCAGATCCCGGTGAACGCGGCACGCTGCCCGGTGCACAGCAACCACCGCGACGGCGCCATGCGCGTGGACGGCAACTACGGCGGCCTGCCGCATTACGAGCCGAACAGCTATGGCCAGTGGCAGGAACAGCCGCAGTACCGCGAGCCGCCGCTGAAGATCCGTGGCGATGCCGACTTCTGGAACTTCCGCGAGGACGACAACGACTACTTCAGCCAGCCCGGCGCGCTGTTCCGCAGCTACAACGCCGAGCAGAAGCAGCGCCTGTTCGACAACACCGCGCGTGCCCTGGGTGATGCGCCGGACTTCATCAAGCAGCGCCACATCGACAACTGCAACAAGGCCGACCCGGCGTATGGCGCCGGTATCGCCGAGGCCTTGAAGAAGCTGGCGGCGAACCCGTCCGACCCGTTCCAGCCCGCCCATCCGGGCAGCGATTTCCCCAGCGCCACCCCGGGTGCGGAGGACATCACGCTGTGACACCGCACCCGTCCGGTTGAACGGGCGGGTCACCCGCACCACCCCGACGCCCGGGATGCCTGGATGGCATTCCGGGCGTTGCCGTCTGCCACACCGGCCACCCCGCGCGGGGTTACCATCCCGGCTTGGCCACCCACCGCAAAGGAAACCACCGATGAGCCTGACCGACGACCTTCTTTCCCAGCTGCAGGGTGCACCCCTGCAACAGGTTTCCCAGCAACTGGGCATCGACAGCCAGCAGGCTTCCGGCGCGATCAGTGCCGCCCTGCCGCTGCTGATGGGCGCCCTGGGCAACAACGCCGCCAAGCCTCAGGGCGCCGAAGCCCTGCTCGGCGCGCTGCAGAACAATCACAGCGGCCTGGACATCGGCAGCGTGCTGGGCTCGGTGCTGGGCGGCGGCAGCAGTCCGGCCACCAACGGTGCCGGCATCCTCGGCCACATCTTCGGCGGCAACCAGGGCCGCGCGGAAACCGGCCTGGCCCAGGCCACCGGCCTGAGCCAGGGCAATTCCAGCCAACTGCTCAAGATCCTCGCGCCGATCGTGATGGCCTACCTGGCCCAGCGCATGGCCGGGGGGGGCAACCAGGCCAGTGCCGGTGGGCTGGCGCAGATCCTGGGCCAGGAGAAGCAGCAGGTCACTCAGGCCGGCGGCATCGGCGGCGGCCTGTTGGGCAGCGTGCTGGACCAGGACGGCGACGGCCAGTTCGGCGTGTCCGACCTGATCAAGCTGGGCAGCGGCCTGCTGGGCTCGGGCAAGCGCTGACCTGTTCGGGCTGCGCCCGAAGCAATAACGCCACCCTCGCGGTGGCGTTTTTTTTCCCCTCGTGGGAGCGCCTTCGGGCGCGAGGCTGGGGCTTCTGCAATTGCAATCATTCCCTGCAGCGGACGAATCCCGGCTTCGCGGCCGAGGCCACTCCTACAGGGCGTCGATGTCGCCCAGGGCGCGGATCAGGCGGCGGGCGCGCTTGTCGGGCTTGTGCTCCGGGGCTTGGTAGCCAGTGCGCTCGGCGGCACGACGCAGGCGCACCTCCTGGCGGGCCTTTCGTGACGCATCACTCTCCTCGTACAACCCTTGCGCCACCGGTGCGGGGCCACGCATGTCGCTCAGCCCGCGCACGCTGATCTCGAACACCTCCTCACCGCGCTGTACCCGCAACGCATCGCCGATGCGGATCGCGCGCGAGGACTTGGGCCGCTGGCCACCCACCTCGACCTTGCCGGTGTCCACCGCCTGCTTGGCCAGGCTGCGGGTCTTGTAGAAACGTGCCGCCCACAACCACACGTCGAGGCGGATGCTGGGGACCACGGGAACGGCTTCGGGATTCATCAGGCTCCACTGGGTTGCAACAGGTCTGCCCTGCCTACATGGGGCCGGCATCGTCACCGTCAAGATGCTAACGTGCCGGACCTCGAGCCTGACCAGCGCATTCATGTCGAAAGCAAGCCAAGCCCGCAACCTGACCGAGGGCCCGATCGGCCGCAGCCTGCTGCTGTTCTCGCTGCCGATCCTGGCCGGCAACATCGCCCAATCGCTCAATGGCTCGGTCAACGCGATCTGGGTGGGCAAGTTCCTGGGCGAGGCGGCGCTGACCGCCACGGCCAATGCCAACAACATCATGTTCTTCCTGATCGGCTCGGTGTTCGGCATCGGCATGGCCGCCACCATCCTGATCGGCCAATCGATCGGCGCGAACGACCTGCCGCAGGCGCGCCGGGTCATGGGCACCAGCGCGACCTTCTTCATCGGGCTGTCGGCGGTGATCGCGGTGGCCGGCTGGTTCCTGTCGCACCGGCTGCTGGTGGCCATGGGCACGCCGGCCGAATCGATGCCGCTGGCCGATGCCTACCTGAAGGTGATCTTCCTCGGCATGCCGCTGATCTATGCGTTCGCCTTCCTCACCGCGGCCCTGCGCGGCGCCGGCGATTCACGCACGCCGTTCCGCTTCCTGCTGCTGTCGGTGCTGCTGGACATCGGTTTCAACCCGCTGCTGATCTTCGGCATCGGCCCATTCCCGGAACTGGGCGTGGCCGGTGCGGCGTGGGCCACCTTCTTCGCCCAGGGCCTGTCGCTGGCGGCGATGCTGCTGTACCTGCGCAACAAGCGCCACATGCTGTGGCTGGGCCGCAAGGATGCCGCGCTGCTGAAGATCGACCTGGACATCCTCAAGGCACTGGTGCTCAAGGGCGTGCCGATGGGCCTGCAGATGGTGCTGATCTCGCTGGCGATGATCATGATGATCTCCATGGTCAACGGCTACGGCGTGGAGACCGCCTCGGCCTACGGTGCGGCACTGCAGTTGTGGACCTACGTGCAGATGCCGGCGATGGCCATCGGCGCGGCCTGCTCGTCGATGGCCGCGCAGAACGTGGGTGCCGGGCGCTGGGACCGCGTGGATGCAACCGCGCGCACCGGCGTGCTGTTCAACTTCCTGCTGACCGGTGCGCTGATCGCGCCGATCATCCTGTTCGACCGCAGCACCCTGGCGCTGTTCCTGCCCGAGGCCAGCCCGGCACTGGAGATCGGCCGCCACCTCAACCACATCGCGGTGTGGTCGTTCCTGTTCTTCGGCGTGAACTTCGTGGTGTCCGGCGTGGTGCGTTCCACCGGCGCGGTGGTGCCTCCACTGGTGATCCTGGCGATCGGCATGTGGGGCATCCGCGTGCCGATGGCCAAGCTGCTGCAGCCGGCGCTGGGGGCCGACGCGATCTGGTGGAGCTTCCCGACCAGTGCGTTCTGTTCGATGCTGATGGTGATGGCGTACTACCGCTGGGGCAACTGGCGCAAGGCCAAGATGCTGGACAAGCATGCGCCGGACACCCTGGCCACGCCGGCCGAGGTGGCGTCCACGCCGCCGTCGCCGGTGGCCGATGCCAACCCCGAGGTCGAGGTCGAGGAACCGGCGGCGCGCTGAAGGGCGTGGCCGGTGCGGATGACGGGCTTCTTTGCCCTCTCCGCCCCTTCGCTGTGCGGAAGGGACGGGTGACGCCGGGCCATGCCCGGCGCCGGCGTTGACAAGACCTGCCGCCGAGCGTGGCTCGGCACTACCGCTGTACGGCCTTCAGTAACTGGCGTCAAACGCGAAGATCGGCTTGCGCTGCTGCCACAGGCCGTTGGTGAAGTCCGGGAATTCCAGCGTCTGGAAGCCATTGGCGATGGACTGCTCGGACAACGGCGTGATCGCGCTCCAGGTCACCGCGTCGAAGATGTCGATCGGCATCGGCGCCTGCGCCTTCAACGACTCGACGAAGGCATGGATCACGAACCAATCCATGCCACCGTGCCCTGCCCCGGCGGCGGTCTCGGCGTGCTTCTTCCACAGCGGGTGCTCGTACTGGTCCTGGTAGACCTGGAACTCCTCCCACTGGTGCGGCGGACTGCGCCCTTCGATATGAATGCCGTGGTTGAGGTCCATCCACAGGCCCTTGGTGCCCTGCACGCGGAACCCGAGCGAGTACGGGCGCGGCAGCGAGGTGTCGTGCTGCAGCAGGATGGTCTCGCCGTTGGCGCAGGCCAGCGTGGTGGTGACGATGTCGCCCAGCTTGAACTGCACCTGCATGCTGGGATGCGTGGTACCGCCGCTCTTGGCCACGGTGTACTCGTGCAGGCCGCGCGCCTTGCTGGCGAAGGCATTGATGTGGGTGAAGCGATTGCCACGGTTGATGCCGGTGTACATCGCGCACGGGCCAATGCCGTGGCTGGGATACAACTCGCCGTTGCGCGTGACCGAATGCTCGGTGCGCCAGCGCGCCTCGGACCAGCCCTTGGCACCAAACTCCACGCCGCTGCCATAGGGGTGCTCCGGATTGCCGTCGTTGAACTTCACCCCGCGCAGGTCATGCTGGTAGCCACCCTGCAGGTGCACCAGTTCGCCGAACAGGCCGGCGCGGACCATCTGCAGCGCGGCCATCACGTCGCGGCGGTAGCACACGTTCTCCAGCAGCATGTACGGCGTGCCGGTGTCCAGTTGGGCGCGCAGCACGTCCCAGTGGTCCTGCAGGGTGATGCCGGCGACCACCTCGCAACCCACCGCCACCTTGGCCTGCATCGCTGCGATGGCCATCGGCGCATGCCACTCCCACGGCGTGGCGATGATCACGCCATCCAGGCCGCGCTGCTCCAACAGCCGCTTCCAGGCATTGACGTCGCCGTCCTGGCCGTAGGTGGTGGGCGCCGGTTTGCCGGCCTTGGCGACCATGTCCATCGCCCGGCCCAGCATGATCGGCTCGATGTCGCACAGCGCCACCATCTCCACGTCCTCACGCCGCACCAGCTCCTTGAGCAGCACCTGGCCGCGCATGCCGGTGCCGATCATGCCCAGCCGCACCTTGCGGTTGCGCGCCCAGGCCGGCATCTGCGGCAACAGGGTGGTGGCGGCCAGGGCCGCGCTGGCCAGGATGAATTCCCTGCGTTTCATTGCATGTCCTCTTTCGTGAAATCGTGCCGTTGCCGGCAGGCGTATCGGCCCCGCACTGACGGTGCCATCACCCTCCCCCGCATGCAACGCATGCGAGGGAGGGTGCCGGGGCGTGGCAGGCTCAGAACTTGTAGGTCGCCGTCACGCTGTAGATGCGACCGAAGTTGTTGGCGTAGCCGGCGAAGTTCATCCAGTCGTTCGGGTCGTAGAACGGCAGGCGGTTGAACAGGTTCTTCACGGTCACGCCCACGCTCAGCTTCTCGATCGGACGCCAGTTCACGCTCAGGTTGGCCGTCCACCAGGCCGGTGCGCCACCGCAATGGCCGGGCGCCAGGTCCAGGTAGCTGCCGGTGCAGGTCTGGGCGTTGTTGTCCTGCGCGTCGATGCGGTCATACGCCCACTTGGTGCCACCGACATAGTTGACGTAGAAGCCGGTGTCCCACTTGCCGTAGGTCCAGTTGGTGTTGAAGGTGGCGCGCACCTTCGGGTTGTTGTAGTAGCCGACCACGTTGCCGTAGTACCAGCCGTCGCCGTTGTCGGAGTTGTACATGTTGCGGTTGGCGATGGTCGCGGCGACACCGATGTTCAGGCGGCCCCATTCACCCAGGTCGAAGCGGCTGCGCAGGTCCACGTCGAAGCCGTCGATCAGGGTGCGGCCGCGGTTGCTGTACTGGCCGATCACGCTGGCCACGTTGCCGGTGCTGTAGCCGGGCAAGGTGGACGGGCAGCTCACGCCGCTGGCCGGGTCGTTGCACATGTTGGCCAGCGCGGCCAGGTTGGACAGGTCGGTCTCGGTGATCGGGAAGCGGGTCATCGAGTCGATGTCCTCTTCCTTGCTGTAGTCCGGTGCGACGATCTCGTCGCGGCGGTACACGAACCAGTAGTCGGCCGACACCGACAGCCAGTCGGCGGGTTCAAACACGACGCCCAGGGTCGCGATCTTGGCTTTCTCCGGCTTCAGGTCCTGGTTGGGCTGGGTCATGCGTGCCACGTTGCGGCTGCAGTCGCTGTTCCACAGGCTGTTGCCCAGGTCCTGGTCGACGACGCGGTTGGACTGCCGCAGCAGGCCGGCGATGGCATTGGTCTCGTTGCAGCGGATCTCATCGCGGTAGCCACCGATCTGCGCATACACGCCGCCGCTGCCGGCCTCGGCCAGGCTGGGGGCGCGGAAGCCTTCGGAATAGGTACCGCGCAGCATCAGCTGCGGCAATGCCTGGTACTTCAGGCCGATCTTCGGCGCGGCGTTGGCGCTGAAGCCCGGGTACTTGTCCAGGCGCAACGCCAGGTCCATCTCCAGCTTCTCGGTGAGCGGCGCAACGGCTTCGGCGAACAGCGCGTAGGTGTTGCGCTTGCCGTCGAACCACGAACCGCCCTGCTGGGTGATCAGGCCGTTGGCGGCATCCGGATTGCCCGGGGTGTAGAAGGTCTCGCGGGTGGCGTTGAAGCCGAACGCCGCGCGCACCTCGCCGGCCGGCATCTTGAACAGCGGGCCCTCGATCTTGCCGTCCAGGGTGTGCAGGCGGGTCCACGACTCGATGTCGAAGGTCGGGAAGGCTTCGCGGATCAACGCCGCGTTGGCTTCACTGATCTCGCCGAACTTGTAGGCCGGGTGATCGGAAATGATGACGCGGCCGGTACCCGGATCGACGGTGTACGGGCCGAATGCCTTCTCGAACCCCTTCAGGTTGACGTTGGTGGTCTGGTAGGTCACCGAATGCGAGCCGGCCGTGGCGAACGCGGTTTCCCAGTTCCAGTCGCCGGCGCTGCCGCGCAGGCCAGCCACCGCACGGTAGCTCTCGTCGGTGTTGCGCTGGCCGAAATGGCCGCCACCCACGTCCTGCAGCAGGTAGCCCAGGCCGACCACGCCGCCCATCAGTGCCTTCATCTCGGGGCTGGCGTGGTTGTATTCGTTGTTCGGGCCGAGCCACGGGGTCAGGAACTGGTTGACCGTGTTGCCGGTGTTGCGCGAGAACCAGCTCTGCGGGTTGCCGGTGGTGGTTCCATAGGCGCGCGGCGTGCCGCCGTTGGCATGCAGGTCGATGTCGGTGTAGGTGACCTCGGCGAACGCCTCGGTGGCATCGTTGAGCTGGAAGTGGCCGTTGACGTAGGCGGTCACGCGCTTGGAATCGGCGCCGCCGTTGATCTGGCGGTTCATCCAGGTCTGCCAGATGCAGCGCGTGCCGCTGGCCACCTGCAGCACGTTGTTGCAGCCCGGCGCGGCCTCGTCCATCCGCGCCCCGGTGACCGGGTCGATGGCGTAGTAGTAGCCGGGGTTGAACACGCCGGGCGCGCTGCCGGTGTCCAGCCGCAGGTTCTTGATGTAGTCCGGGTTGTTGACGTAGAACTGCGCCGGGTTCTTGAGGTACCACTCGCTGTCCGGGATACCGTCGCGCTTGTACATGTTGAAGCTGGCATAGACGTTGTAGCGGTCTTCGGACAGGTCACCGAAGCCACCGGTGATGCTGGCCTGGGTTTCGCCGAACGAATCGAAGCGCGAGGCGGTGTCCCAGGTACCGCTGACCTCCAGGCCCTGGTAGCTGCTCTTGGTGATGACGTTGATGACGCCGGCCACCGCGTCGGTGCCGTACACGGCCGAGGCACCGTCGGTCAGCACTTCCATGCGCTCGATGACCGCGGCGGGAATGGCATCGATGTTGACGAACTGGGTCTGGAAGCCAGCCGGTGCGCCGTAGTACGACAGGCGGCGGCCATTCAACAGCACCAGCGTGCCCTGTGCGCCGAGACCGCGCAGGTTGGCCTGCGAGGCACCATCGGAACCGGTGAACAACGACTTGGAATCCACCTGGCCCGGCCGCGCGGCAGGCAGGTTGTCGAGCACCTGCAGCAGCGTGCGCGCACCCATGTTCTGGATGTCCTGCTTGCTGATGACCTGCACCGGCGAGGCGGTTTCCACGTCGGTGCGGCGGATGTTGGAACCGGTGACCTCGATGCGGGCCAGTTCGGTGGCCTTGTCCTTGTCCTTGCCGTCGGGGTCCTGCGCGAAGGCAGGTGCGGCGATGGCGAACAGGGTGCTGGCGATGGCCAGCGACAACGGGGCGAATGTACAGCGATGGGGATTGCGGCGGGCTGGCAACATCGGGTTCTCTCCTGGAAAGGTCACGCAAGAACAGCAGTTGGCGGGCAAAGCGATCCCGGGCCACGGCCTTGCGGCCGTGGTCGGCGTGGTACGGGGGAGCAGCGGTGTTACGTGGTGGTGGTGGTCAGGGGGCGACGTAGTCGGCGGTGTCGCCCTCCTCGCCGATCAGCACGGCGTTGGCCCAGTTGCCACACACCCGGGCCGGGTCATCCCCCTGCGCACCCAGCGTGCGCAGGCTCAGGCGGGAAAGCCCGCGCACATCCAGTTCCGGCTTGACCACGCCGGGTGCATTGACCAGGCCGCTGTCGTACAGCAGGCGGTCCTCGCCCCACACCTGGAACTGCATGCCACCGGCCTTGCGGCACTGGTCGTCGATGCCCAGGTCGGCGCGCAGCAGCTTCCAGTTGCCCTTCAACGCGATATCGATGCGGCTGCTGGCCGACACGCCCAGGCCGCGGCGGAACTGCAGGCCGTTCATGCGCATCGGCACGTCGGCGCTGAACGCGCGGTCGGCATGGACCGACGCGGCCAGTGCGGCCGGCAGCGGCAGCTGGGAGAGGTACTGCTGCCGGGCCGGCCGCTCGGCCGCCTGTTGCTCGAGGATATGGAAGGTGGACAGCGCGATCGGGCCGACGTCGCGCGGCTGCAGTGCATCCACCGCACGTGCGCTGCTGCCCTGCGCTGCGCTCACCATCGGATCGGCACCGCTTGCGCCATCTCCCTCCGGGTTCTGCACGCTGAGCACGCGGAAGCGCAGCAGGCGGCCGGCGTGGGCCGGGAAGTCGATACGCTGCAGTTCCTGCTTCAGCTGCAAATGACCGCTGGCGATCGGCTTGCCCCACTCGCCGTTGCTGTCGGCCATGTAGATTTCGTAATCACGCACCTGGCCATGCTTCCAGTGCTGGTCATTGCGCGGTGCCAGCTCGATGCCGTCGATCAGCTTGCGTTCGCCAAAGCCCACCACCCATTCGTGGGCGCCGGTGCGGATGGCCTGGTTGCGCACGCTGCGGAACCAGGTTGCCGGATCGTCGTCGAAGGCATTTTCCAGCGGATGGCCGGGCTCTTCGGCCGGGCGGTTGACCACCAGCAGGCTGTCGGACGGCAGCGCGCGGCCCAGTTCGGGCGCGTTCGGGAACGCGTCGTCGGCCAGCGCGGCGGCGACCGGGAAATCCAGCTGCAGTTTCAGCGAGGTGCGGATGTCCTGGCTGGCGGTACGCACATGCAGCGTGCCCTTGCGCTCCTTGCCATCGAAGTACCAGCCCTCGCTGGCGGCCTGCAGCGCGGCCGCGTCGGCCAGCTGGGGCAGCGCGCGGCCATCCAGCTGCACGGCGGTCGGTGCGCTGCGGCTCAATACGCGCAGGCCATAACGGCGCTGCGCCAACTGGCCTTGATACTCGCCCTGCACCGGCGCGATCTCCACCTGCACCGGGCCACTGCCCTGCGCCGGTGCCTGCACGCGGATCTGCTGCGTGCTCGATTCGCCCTTCTGGTAACGACGGGTGCTGCCATCGTCTTCGTACAGGGTGTAGCTGGATGCGCCCTGCGGATACAGATCGAAGGTCACCTCATCCAACGGCTTTTCGCCGTCGAACAGCATCTCCGGGTACATCGGCAGGATCGCACCGGCACGCACGAATACCGGTAGCGTCGCGAGCTCGACCGCACGGTCCAACTGTTTGCCTGCGGCACCTGCCTGCAGATGGCGGCCATCCCAATAGTCGTACCAGCCGCCGGCCGGCAGATGGATGTCGCGGCGCCAGCCACGGCTCGCCGCCTGGCTGCGGTAGACCGGCGCGACCAGCAGATCGCGGCCGAGCAGGAACTGGTACTTGTAGGTTTCATCCTGCGCGTGCGGGTCCTGCGGGTAGTCCCACATCAGCCCGCGCACCGGCGGCGCACCGCTTTGTGCAGCGTCGTGCACCAGCCCGTACATGTACGGGGTCAGGCGCATTTTCAGCTTGAGATAGTCGCGGTTGATCGAGCGATACGGCTCGTCGAAGGCCCAGGGGTGCTTGCGCGCATTGGACGACCAACCGGACATGCCCATCAGCACGGGAGTGAAGGTCTTCCACTGCAGGTCGCGGGTGAAGGTCTCGGCGCTGCCGCCGAAGATCGCATCGACGTCGCCGCTGGCGTAGGCCATGCCCGACAGGCCCGAACCCACCAGGGTCGGCACGTGCCAGCGGATGTAATCCCAGCTGCTGCTCTGGTCACCGGTCCATGCCACCGCATAACGCTGGATGCCGGCCCAACCCATCACCGTCCACAGGAACGGGCGCGAGTCGGAATTGTCGAGGATGCCATTGAAGGCCTGCTGGTTGGCGTCCATCGCGAACTGGTAGCCCTGCCCGGTCCAGGCCACGTCCAGCTTCTGCACGCGGCTGCCGGCCTTGCCGACTTCCCAGGCAATCTTGTCCACGCCGTTCTCGGTCCACAGGCCGGTCTTGAAGCCGTACCTGGCCAGCCCCTGCACGGTTTCCGGCAGCTGCTTGTAGCCGCAGCCGTAGCCGTCGTTGGGCAGGATCCAGCCGCCGGGCATGTCGTTCTCGCGGTACTTGGCGGCGACGCTCTGGACCACGTCGGGCGTGGTGCCGGTGGGGCCATCGCTCCAGCCTTCGGGCACGCTGCCGGGCTTCTTGATGTTGTCGCCGTCGTTGTAGCAATCGGCATCGCCGTAGGACAGCGCCCAGCGCGCGACCATGTTCGGGCGGCCGGTCAGCTGGGTGTAGCGTTCGAGCAGGCGCTGCAGGTCGGCACCCACGAAGTAGTACGCGTCGAAGCGGTCCTCGCGGTGCAGCAACGTGGACTGGTCGGGCTGGCGCAGGTCGTAGCTGCCGTCGCTCCACGTATTGCGCAGCATGCCCCAGCCCCGCGAGCTGAGCAGCATCGGCGCCGGGCTGGGGCGGTCGCCCTCTTCCCAGCCACCGGAATAGGACACCTCCAGCTCGCGGCCCTTGAACTGGAAACGGCCGTTCTGCTGGCCACCACCATAGAACGCCTCATCGGCCTGCGAGGACAGTACCTGCACGCTCTGCGCCGCATCCAGGTCCAGTGGCTGCAGCTCCTGCCACATCGGCATGCCGCGCGCGCCGTCCAGCCGTTCCAGGCGCAGTTGCAGGGGCTGGCGCTGCACGTGCAGCACCAGGGCCGGCGTGCGTACGCGGATCTCGCTGGCATCCTCCTCCAGCTGTGCCTGCACCGGCTGCACCGGCTGCGGCAGCACGATCGGCGCGGCCTTGTTGCCGGCGTCGGTCAGCTTGCCGTTGCGCCCGGCCTGCACGTGCACGATGTCATTGGCCAGCACCTCGATGCGCACCCTGCTGCCGTTGTCGGTGAGCAGTTCCCAGCCGCGCACGCCATCGCGCCCGTCCGAAGCACTCACCGAGCGCAGGTTGCCCACCGGCTCGGCCTGCGCCGGAAGCGCCGGCAACAACAGCGCCGAAAGCAGGGCCACCAGCAGCGGCGATTGACGGAAGCGGTTGTGCATCGTGTCCCCAGGCCCGTTCATCGGACGTTTCGAAATGCGGTTGTGGCCGACTCTAGGGCAGTAAATCGAAAGATGTCAACAAAATGAAAGCAAAAAGTAAGTGGAATTTCTTGCAATCGAAAGATGGTGCAAAGCACCACTTTCTGTTGCCCCTGGGTTCGCGCATTCACCCGGCACGAAAGGGTTTTCATGGAAACCTTTCGTTCGTGACGCCGATCGCGACGGGTACATGACGGCCGGCATCTTCTTTTCATTTGCTTTCGATATTTGACATTTCGAAAGAAAACGAAGATGGTTCGCCTGCACAACAGGAACCAAGAATGGACCTCACCCTGCTTTCCGATCTGTCCAACTGGCAGCGCCTGGGCGGTGCCGATACCGCCGCCGAAATCGCCCAACAGCCCTTGCTGTGGGAGGCGCTGGCCCACGATCTGTCCGAACATGCGCCGCGCCTGCAGGCCTTCCTCGGCGAACGCCTGGACGACCCGCGGCAACGCGTGCTGTTCACCGGTGCTGGCAGTTCCGGCTTCATCGCCGAGATGGTGGCCGACACCCTCAACGCGCAGTGGCCGGCCGAGATCCGCGCCGTGCATACCACCAGCCTGCTCACCCATCCGGCGCTGTACCTGCAGCGTGACCGCCCGACCCTGCTGGTGTCGTTCGGCCGCAGCGGCTCCAGCCCGGAAAGCGTCGCCGCGGTAGAGCGCGTGCGCGCCGACGTGGACGACGCGCGCTTCCTGGACATCACCTGCAATGCCGACGGCGAACTGGCCCGCCGCGGCGCCGGCCGTGCCGATACCTTCACGCTGCTGATGCCACCGGCGTCCTGCGACCGCGCCTTCGCCATGACCAGCAGCCTGAGCTGCATGCTGCTGGCGGCATTGGCCAGCTTCGACCGTGCGCCGTGGAACGCGCGCATCCAGCGTTTGGCGCAGGTGGCCGCGCGCGCGCGCCAGGGCATCGCCGACTGGGACGCCGCCGTCGCCAAGCTCGCGCAACAACCGTTCTCCCGCGTGATCTACCTGGGCAGCGGCCCGCACGAAGCACTGGCCCGCGAAGCCGCGCTGAAGGTGCTCGAGCTCACCGCCGGACGCGTGCTTGCCCTGGCCAACACGCCGCTGGGTTTCCGCCATGGCCCCAAGTCCACCCTCAACGGCGAGACGCTGGTGGTCGTGTTCCGGAGCGTGCAGCCGCTGGCGCGTCGCTACGAACAGGACCTGCTGGAAGAGCTGCGCACCGATGGCGTGGCCGGCAAGGTGCTGTCGATCGGCCCGCAGGTGGACGCCGGCGGCGACTACACGCTGCCGGTACCGGCCCTGCCGGACAGCTGGCTGGCGCCGGTGTGGCTGCCGTTCGCGCAGCTGTACGCGCTGCAGCGCTCGGCCGCGCTCGGCCTGACCCCGGACAATCCCTTCCCCGATGGCACGGTCAACCGCGTCGTCAAGGGCGTGACCATCCACCATGATTGACGCCACCCGCACCTGCTACGGCATCGACATCGGCGGCACCAAGATCGAATTGGTGGCCTGCGACGCCACCCTGCAGGTGACGTGGCGCAAACGCGTTGCGACCCCGCAGGGGGACTATCCGGCCTTCCTGCAGGCGGTGAAGCACCTGGTCCACGATGCCGACCAGGCGCGCGGCAATCCGGCTGTCGCCATCGGCATCGCGCTGCCCGGCGTGCGTGACCGTCGCAGTGGCCGCCAGCTCAGCGCCAACGTGCCGGCCCTCACCGGCCAGGCCGTGGCCCAGGACCTGCGCGACCTGCTGCAGCGCCCGCTGCACTTCGGCAACGACCTGCAGTGCTTCGCCCTGTCCGAAGCGCATGGCGGCGCCGCCGATGGCTACGCCAGCATGTTCGGCGCCATCCTCGGCACCGGTGCCGGCGGCGGCTACTGCGTGCAGGGGCGGCTGGTCAGCGGTTTCAACGGACTGGCGGGCGAATGGGGGCACTGGAGTGTCCCGGCCGGCCTGCTGCAACGCCATCAACTGCCACTGCTGGAGTGCGGCTGTGGCCTGCGCGGCTGCGTCGAGCGCTATGTCTCCGGCAGCGGCGTGGCGATGATCGAGCGCCACCTCGGCGGCGCCGCCCGCAACGCCAGCGACGTGATCACCCTGGCCGACGCCGGCGATGCCCGTGCGCGCCAGGCGCTGGACATCCACCGCGACCTGCTCGGCCACAGCTTCGCCGCGCTGGTGCTGGCGCTGGACCCGCACGTGATCGTGCTCGGCGGCGGCCTTTCGCAGTACGCGCCGCTGTATGAGCAACTGCCGGCCGCCATCGCCGCGCACCTGTTCGACGGCGTGGAGGTGCCACCGATCGTGCCACCGCGCTTCGGCGATGCCGGCGGTGCCCGTGGTGCCGCACTGCTCGTCAGCCAACCCGTCTTTTCCTGATCCCCCGGGAGTCCGTCCATGTCACCGCTGCAGTCCCTGCTCCTCTCCCATCGCCAAGGCCACAACGTGGGCCTGTACAGCGTCTGCTGCAGCAACGAGCAGGTGCTGCGCGCGGCCATGCACGTGGCTTTGGCGCACGACACGCTGCTGCTGATCGAGGCTACCTCCAACCAGGTGGACCAGTTCGGCGGCTACACCGGCATGACCCCGCCGCAGTACCGCGACTACGTGTGGCAGCTGGCCGACGCCGAAGACTTCCCGCGCGAGCGCCTGGTGCTCGGAGGCGACCACCTCGGCCCCAACGCCTGGCAGAAGCAGCCGGCCGCCGACGCGATGGCCAACGCACGCGTGCTGATCGAAGCCTATGTCGCCGCCGGCTTCCACAAGATCCACCTGGACTGCAGCATGTCCTGCGCCGACGACCCCACGCCGCTGCCCGACGCCATCGTCGCCGCACGCTCGGCCGAGCTGGCCGTCATCGCCGAACGCACCGCCGTTGAAAACGGGCTGCCGTTGCCGGTCTACGTGATCGGCACCGAAGTGCCGGTCCCCGGCGGCGAAGCCTCGCTCGAAGGCGGGCTGGCCGTCACCACGCCGGCCGCCGCCGCGCAGACCCTGGCCATCCACCAGCAGGCCTTCGACACCCCACAACTACGCGATGCCTGGCAGCGCGTGATCGCCATGGTGGTGCAGCCGGGCGTGGACTTCGACCACAGCAGCGTGCACGACTACGACCCTGCCGACGCCGGCGAGCTGGCCGACTTCCTTGAGCAGCAGCCGCGCATCGTGTTCGAGGCGCACTCCACCGATTACCAGCGCGAATCCGGCCTGCATGCCTTGGTGCGCGACCACTTCGCCATCCTCAAGGTCGGCCCGGCCGCGACCTTCGCCTACCGCGAGGCCCTGTTCGCGCTGGCCGCGATCGAAGCACAGCTGTTGCCCGCCGGGCAATGCTCGCAGCTGCCGCAGGTGCTGGAGCAGGTGATGCTGGCGCAGCCGAAGTACTGGCAGGCGCATTACCACGGCGACGAGGCCACGCTGCGCCTGCTGCGCGCGTTCGCCTTCAGCGACCGCTGCCGCTACTACTGGGGCGAGCCGGCGCTGGTGCAGGCCGTGGCCACCCTGTTCGCCAACCTGGAAGCCCATGCGCCGCCGCTGGTGCTGCTCAGCCAGTACTTGCCCGAGCAGTTCCGCGCCGTGCGCGCCGGTGCGCTGTCCAACACGCCGGCCGAGCTGGTGCAGTTCCACGTCGGCCTGTGCCTGGCCGAATACGCGCGCGCCTGCAGCGACAACCAGGCCGGCACACGCCGGGAAAACGAAAGCACGCAAACTTCCGTTCTTGCGAAAGGGTAATCTCCCCCCTTTCCTTCCCACCAGAACGAGACCCGACATGCGCAACACCCGCCCGCGACGCCAGCAGATCCTGCAGCTCCTGATCGAGCAGGGTTCGGTGCAGGTATCGGACCTGGTGGAGCAGTTCGGCGTCTCGGCGGTCACCATCCGCACCGACCTGGGGCAGATCGAGTCGCAGGGCCTGGCCACGCGCACCCACGGCGGCGCCACGCTGGTGCGGGTGCCGCCGCAGGAGCAGGACATCCACGAGAAGGACGTGCTGAACCTGTCGCTGAAGGAGTCCATCGGTGCGCGTGCCGCGCAGCTGGTGCAGCCCGGTGACAACATCATCATCGACTCCGGTTCCACCACCATGACCCTGGCCCGCCACCTGCACGACCAGCGCGAGGTCACGGTGATGACCAACGGCTTGAACATCGCCTGGGAGCTGGCCAACGCACCCGGCATCAACGTCCTGCTGACCGGCGGCGTGCTGCGCAAGCAATCGCTGTCGCTGCAGGGCAGCCAGGCCGAATCCAGCCTCACCACCTACAGCTTCGACACCCTGTTCCTCGGCGTGGATGGCCTGGACCTGCAGTTCGGCCTGACCACCCACGACGAGGGCGAAGCCCGCCTCAACCACCGCATGGTCGAACGCGCGCGGCGCATCGTGGTGCTCACCGACGCCTCCAAGTTCGGGCGCGTCAGCCTGCACCGCATCGTCCGCCTCGACCAGGTCCACGCCATCATCACCGACTCCGGCATCGACGACGCCACCCGCGACGGCCTGCTGCAGCAGGGGATCGAAGTGATCATCGCCGAGCCCTCTTCATGACCGACACCCGCTCCCTGCACGGCCGCGTGCTCACCCCGCTGGGCTGGCGCCGCGGCAGCGTGCACTTCGACCAGCGGATCCGCACGCTGCAGGTGGAGGACCACGCCGGTGATGCCGACGACCTGCCGATCCTCCTGCCCGGCTTCATCGACCTGCACGTGCACGGCGGTGCCGGCGTGGACCTGATGCAGGGCGGCGACGTCGCCCGCACCATCGCCCGCACCCATGCACGCCACGGCACCACCACCCTGCTCGGCACCACCATGACCGCCGCGTTCGAGGAAATCGAGAATGCGCTGCGCGGGCTGGCCCAGGTCATCGCCACCCCCGATGCCGACGCCGCGCAGATCATCGGCGTGCACCTGGAAGGCCCGTTCATCAGCCCGCAACGGCTCGGCGCACAACCGCCGCGCACCCTCGAGGCCACGCTGGAATCGGTGCAGCACCTGCATGCGCTGGCGCCTATCAAGGTGCTGACCCTCGCGCCGGAGATCGGCCGGCACACCGCGCTCATTCCCGCGCTGGCGGCAATGGGCATCCGCGTGCAGGTCGGCCACAGCGCCGGCACCTACGAGGACGCGGTGGCCGCGCTGCAGGCCGGCGCGGTCGGCTTCACCCATCTGTTCAACGGCATGACCGGCGTGGACCACCGCAATCCCGGCATCGCCGCGGCCGCCCTGGCCCACGCCGAGTACGCCGAACTCATCCCCGACCTGGAACACGTCCATCGTGGCGTGATCCGCATGGCGCTACGCGCCATCCCGCGCCTGTACGCGGTTACCGATGCCACCGCCGCCACCGGCATGCCCGACGGCGAGTACGCGCTGGGTGAGCAGCGCGTGCACAAGTGCATGGGCTGCGTGCGCCTGGCCAGCGGTTCGCTGGCAGGCAGCGCGCTGACCATGGACCAGGCGCTGCGCAACCTGGTCGATGTTGGCCTGGAGCTGGCCGATGCTTCGCAGCGCGTGTCCACCATCCCCGCCGACTACCTCGGCCTGGACGACCGCGGTCGCATCGCCCCGGGCCTGCGCGCGGACATGGTCGTACTGGGCCCGGACCTGCAGCTGCAGCAGGTCTGGGTCAACGGCCAACCGATCGACCCACGCCCGGCCCTGCACTGACCCCTGTTCCGGTGCGTGCAACGCGCACCGGCATCCAACGCGCAGCCGCGCACCTGCCACCGCTCCCGGAGCGCTCCCGATGACCGATACCGCCTTCGCCGTACCCGCCACCGAGGCCGCCCCGCGCTGGCCGGTGCGCTACCTGCTCTTCATCGCCGGGCTGGGTGGGCTGTTGTACGGCATCGACATCGGCATCATCGCCGGCGCCCTGCCCTACCTGGAGGCCACCGCCAGCCACGCCTGGCAGTTGAGCAGCCAGCAATTGGGCTTCGTGGTCGCCGCGGTACTGCTGGGCAGCGTGCTGTCCTCGCTGTTCGCCGGGCTGGTGGCCGACCTGATCGGCCGCCGCGGCGCGATGCTGCTGGCCGGCGTGCTTTTCACCGCCAGCATCCCGATCATGGCGCTGGCCTCGGGCTACACGCCGCTGCTGCTCGGCCGCCTGTTGCAGGGCATCAGCGGCGGCCTGATCGGCGTGGTGATCCCGCTGTACCTGGCCGAAGTGCTGGCACCGGAACGGCGCGGCCGTGGCGCGGCGATGTTCCAGCTGCTGCTGACCATCGGCCTGGTGCTGGCCGCCTTGATCGGCCTGTACCAGGCGCACGCGGTGGACGATGCCACGCGTGCGGTCGGCCACCTGCCGCTGGCGCAGCAGGCGCAGGAACTGTTCGCGGTGAAGGACCACGCCTGGCGCACCATCTTCTGGAGCTGTCTGCTGCCGGGCGTGGTGTTCTGCGCCGGCGTGCTGTGGCTGTCCGAATCGCCGCGCTGGCTGGTACGCCGCGGCCGCCTCGACGCCGCCCGCCGCAGCCTGCAGCGCACGCTGCCGGCCAGCCAGGTCGAGCGCACCCTGGCCGACATCCAGGCACCGGTGGCCGCACGTGCCGACGGCCAGCGCGACCGCCTGCTCAGCATGCGCTACATGGTGCCGTTCCTGCTCGCCTGCGTGGTGCTGGCCTGCACCCAGGCCACCGGCATCAACTCGGTGCTGGCCTACGCCGTCAACATCCTCAACCAGGCCGGCCTGCCCGGCGCGGCGGCCAACGGTGCCGACGTGGCGATCAAGCTGCTCAACGCGGTGATGACCGTGGTCGCGCTGCTGCTGGTCGACCGCAAGGGCCGCAAGTTCCTGCTGATGCTTGGCAGCGGTGGCATCTGCGTGGCCCTGCTGGGCGCGGCGATGCTGTTCTTCAAGGCCGAGCAGGGGCGGCTGGACGTGCAACCGCGCATCCAGCAGATGGTTCTCGCCGACGGCCTGCAGCTGGAGCTGGATCCCTCGCAATGGCGGCAACTGGCCGGCACCCACATGCGCGGCGACCAACCGATGCAGTTGACGGTGTCCTATGCCTACGGCGGCTTCAGCGACGTGCGCTCACTGCGCAGTGACAACCCCAGCGACCACCTGCTGGGCATCCAGCGCGACGCCACCGTGCGCGCGGACAGCGTGATCGGCAGCTTCTTCCGCCGCCTGCATCTCAATCCCTTCCCGGACCCGGCCGCCGCGGCCGACGCCCCGCTGCACATCGACCAGGCCTGGATCGGCCCGGTGCCGTCGGCGCAGCATGGCTGGATGGTCGCCACCTGCATCCTGGTGTTCGTCGCCTTCTTCGCGGTCGGTCCCGGCGTCTGCGTCTGGCTGGCGCTGTCCGAGCTGATGCCCAACCGCATCCGCTCCAACGGCATGAGCATCGCCCTGCTGATCAACCAGTTCGTCTCCACCAGCATCGCCGCGATCTTCCTGCCCACCGTCGGCCAGCACGGCTACGCCAGCATGTTCCTGTTCTGGGCCGGCTGCACGTTCGTGTTCTTCCTAGTCGCCACGTTCTGGCTGCCGGAAACCAAGGGCAAGACGCTGGAGCAGATCGAGGCGCATTTCCGCTGAGCCCAGGGCAGCCTGCCTGTCGTAACGTTCAACGTGCGGCGGGCATCAGCCGATGGCAAGCTGGAGGCTATTCCCGGTCTCGGCCGGGTCATCGCCAAGGAGCCATCAATGCAGCGTGCACATGCATGGAAGCAGGCCGGCGCGCTTGTTCTCTGGTACTACGCCGGGAACGAGCGCAACTATCCAGGTTGGCATCTGACGGCAGACGCGGAAGGCGGTCACTCGATGATCGCCTTGCTCGACGCACTGACCCACGACTCCGCGCCTGCAACGCGAACCCTGCAGATCACTCCCCCGACGGCGGCGCACCTTGGTGTACCCAACAACAGGGCCGGGGTGGCTTGGCGTACCCCAGGGAAACTGCGGCTGACTTTTTCCAATGATCCACACACCTGGGGACTTGCCATGGAACAGGACCTGGCCGTTCTTGCGTTTGGCACTGAAGGCATGGCGGCAATACGTGATGGACTGCTGGATGTGCTGCAAGGCCGCGGCGACTATTCCATCACTATCCCCGGCGGAACTGGTACACCGCTGTGGTTCTGGTGGTGGCCGAGAACCGCTGCCGGCCGGTAGCCACGGCTGCACGGCCATGCAGTAGAGACCCTCATCCGCCCCTGCGGGGCACCTTCTCCCGGGCGCGGGGGAAGGGATGGGGTAGCCGCGATCCGGCCGTTGGCCGGTGGCCACGAAACCTCGCGCAGACCTCCCTTCTCCCGTTTACGGGAGAAGGTGCCCCAAAGGGGCGGATGAGGGCAACGCAACACACCCACACCGCACAAACGCAAACGCAAACGGCCACCCGAAGGTGGCCGTTTGCTGCATGCAGGCGGACCTGCGTGCGGGTATTACTCGGCGGCGGCAGCCTTGGCAGCCAGGCGGGCAGCCTTGGCCTGCTGGGCAGCAGCCAGATCTTCCTTGATGCGAGCAGCCTTGCCTTCCAGGCCACGCAGGTAGTACAGCTTACCGGCGCGAACCTTGCCGCGGCGCTTCACTTCAACCGAGTCGATCAGGGCGCTGTGGGTCTGGAACACGCGCTCGACGCCGTAGCCGTGCGAGATCTTGCGCACGGTGAACGAGGAGTTCAGGCCGGCGTTCTTGGTGCCGATCACGACGCCTTCGTAAGCCTGCACGCGCTCACGGTTGCCTTCCTTCACCTTCACGTTCACCACGACGATGTCGCCCTGGCTGAACTTCGGCAGTTCGCGGGTGATCTGGGCGGATTCAAACTCCGCGACGATGGACTTGTTCAGCTTGCTCATTGGATTACACCGATTATTCGGGGTGGGCGTGTCGGTATCCGACAACGTGGGCTTATGCAGTCGCCGAATTGCGCTGCACGTTTGTTGTTCTGGCGCCCCATGCCAGCCTGAATGGCTGGTGGGAACTCGCAATTCTAACCTACTGATTACCCTCGGCGCCAGTGGTTGGCTGCAGGCCAGCGGCCTGCGCCTCCCGGGCCTCGGCCAGCAGCTTCCGGTCGGTCTTGTTCAGCCCCGCCTCGTCGAGCAGGTCCGGCCGACGCAACGCGGTGCGCAGCAGCGACTGCTGCCGGCGCCAGCGCGCGATGGCGGCATGGTTGCCCGAGCGCAGCACGTCCGGCACGTCACCCAGCGCGTGGCTGGACGGGTGGCTGTAATGCGGGCAGTCGAGCAGGCCATCGCCCTCGAAGCTGTCCTGCACCGCCGACTCGGCGTCATTCAGGGCACCGTCCTGCAGGCGGGTGACCGCATCGATGATCACCGCCGCACCCAGCTCGCCGCCAGACAGCACGTAATCGCCGATGGAGATCTCCTCGTCCACCTCCGCCGCGAGGAAGCGCTCGTCCACGCCCTCATAGCGTCCGCACAACAGGATCATGCGTGGCAGTGCCGCCAGCTCCCGGACCTTGGCCTGTGTCAGCGGGCGGCCCTGCGGGCTCAGGTAGATCAGCGGCGCCGGTTGCGGGTCGGCCGCGCGGGCAGCCGCCAGCGCGGCACGCAGCGGCTCGATCAGCATCACCATGCCCGGGCCGCCCCCGAACGGACGGTCGTCCACCCGCCGGTAGTTGCCCTCGGCGTAGTCACGCGGGTTCCAGCCATGCAGCTCCAGCAACCCGCGCTCCTGCGCACGGCCGACCACGCCCAGCGCGGCGGATTGCGCCAGGAATTCGGGGAACAGGCTGATGACGTCGACGCGCACGCGGGCTAGAACTCCGGATCCCAGTCGACCACGACCAGGTTGGCCTCGAAGTCCACCGACTTGATGAAGTCGTCCATCACGAACGGCACCATGCGCTCGCGGTCGCCGCGCACCACCAGCACGTCATTGGAGCCGGTGTTGAACAGGTGCGAGACCTGGCCCAGCTTCACACCCTCCACGGTCTGCACGTCCAGGCCTTCCAGGTCGACCCAGTAGTACTCGTCCGGCTTGGGCGGTGGCAGCGCGCTGCGCAGGATGTAGATCTCGGTGCCGCGCATGGCCTCGACCACGTTGCGGTCGTCCACGCCCGGGAAGGTGGCGATCAGGGCCTTGCCCGATTCACGACCACGCACGCCGGTCAGCTCCGATTCCTGCCCCGAGGGGGAGCGCAGGATCCACGGCTGGTACTTGAAGATGGCGGAACGGGGCTCGGTCCAGGACTCGAGCTTCAGCTCGCCGCGCACACCAAAAGCGCCGGCAACCCTGCCCAGCAGGATCCGGCGCTCGGAATCTTTATTCATATGAAGCAGTCGGGGGGCGGGGGGGCGCGGCCCGCCCGCCGAAAGCCCCCCGCTCCCCCCGGCCCGCGCCCCCCGCCGCCGCCCCCCCCGCCCGCGCCCCCCCCCCCCCCCCCCCCCCCCCGCCAGGATCAGGCCGCGACGGCCTGGGCCTTGGTCGCTTCCTTGTACAGGTTGCGAACCTTGTCGGTCAGCTGGGCGCCGTTGGCTACCCACTTGTCGACGGCGGCGATGTCCAGGACAACGCGCTGCTCGGCGCCCTGGGCGACCGGGTTGTAGTAGCCGACGCGCTCGATGTTGCGGCCGTCACGGGCGCTACGGACGTCGGTCACGATGATGTGGTAGAACGGACGCTTCTTGGCGCCGCCGCGGGTCAGTCGAATCTTGACCATGGTGGTGTTTTCCTATGTTGCCCAGTCGCCAGGATGGCGCGGTAAGCCGGCGATTATAGCGATGGGTCCGGGGCATTCCAAGTCTTGGGCCTCCGCCGAAGCTGAACAGACGTTCAAGCCTTCACGCCCCAACCGCCCTAAAGCACCGCCCACGGCGCCTCGCCCAGCGCCCGCTGCAGCAGCTCCAGCAGCAGGTCTGACTGCTCGAACACCTGCTCCCCGATCCGCGCCAGTGGCCACAGGCCGGTGGAATTGCAGGCCACCGCGCCGCTCATCCCCGCCAGCATCGGCACGTGCACCTCGCGCCGCACCTGCCCCTGGCCCAACGCCGCCAGCCCATCCATCAACAGCAGCTCGCTGACCCCGCGCAGCGCCGTTGCCTGCGGCCAGATCACCCGGCCACCATCCCAGAACGCCACGTTCCAGGTGCTGCCCTCGCTGATGCAGCCCGCCGCATCGACGAACAAGGCATCGTCATACCCGGCCGCCATCGCCTGCCGCCGGTAATGGAACAACGGGAAGGTCCCCACATGCTTCACATGCGCCAGCTCGCGCTGGTAGGACACCGGCAGCACTGCGCGTCCGGCCACCGGCATCGTCGCCGGCACGCCGATCCCGATCAGGACATCGATGGGCACGGCCTGCTGCGGCTGCCGGAAGTCGAAGGCACGCGAGAACACGGTGATCCGCACCGATGCATCGCCCACCTCGCAGGCCTCCAGGGCGCGCTTGAGCCAGCGCTGCAGGCTGGCCGCGTCCAGGTCGGCATCGAACAGTTCACGCGTGCCCTGCCGCAACCGCTGCACGTGCAGCGCCCAGCCCTGCACCGCCCCACCGCGTACCTGCAACGAGGTGAAGTGGCCATAGTTGACCAGCGCCGGGGCGAGCACGTCCACGTCCACCGGCCGGCCATTGCAGAACAATCGCATCACAGCAGCACCTGCGCCTGTGCCCACATCGACTGCAGGATACGTGCCGCCGGTTCGCGTCGCGCCATCCACGCCGACTGCCCGGCCCAGGCCTGCATCGCGTCGATCCGGCCATCGGCACCGGCCTGCCGGCGCATGGCGGCGGTCAGCCCCCGCTGCACCGGGTAAGGACGCGGCGCAGGTGCATCGGGAGCGGCCGCGGCGCGCACATACGCGGTATCCAATGCGCGCCCCAGCCGGCCGCTGAAGGCACGGGTAGTGCGCGTGCCTTCCGGCTCGGCGTCCTGCAGGGCCTGCTTCCAGGCATCGGGGACATCGGATTCATCCGCTGCAAGGAAGGCCGTGCCGACCATCACCGCACTGGCACCGAGCACCAACGCGGCGGCTACGCCACGTCCATCGGCGATGCCTCCGGCGGCGATCACCGGCACCTCCAGCCGGTCGGCCAGACGCGGCAGCAGCGCGAACAACCCGACCAGCTGTTGCTCGGCCTGGTCAGCCTCGAATGCGCCGCGATGGCCACCGGCCTCGGCACCCTGCGCGATCACCGCATCGGCTCCGGCGGCCTGCGCCTGCAGGGCTTCGGCCAGCGTGGTGGCACCAGCCAGCCAAGCGATGCCAGCGTCCTTCAGGCGCTGCACCTGTGCCGGCGAGAACACTCCCATGATGCTGGATGCCACCGCCGGTCGCGCCTGGACCAGGGCCTCGAACTGCGCATCGAAATCCGCCGGGCCGGCATCACCGGCACTGGCCGGCACCTCCGGCCCCCACTGCGCAAGGAACGTCCGGGTCGCGGCCTCACCGGCCACGTCGCGGGCAGGCGCTGGATCGGGAATCCAGACATTGACCTGCGCCGGCCCCGCGGACTGCGCGCGGAAGGCCTCCATCCATTCCCCGACCTGCCCCGGCGTGGACAGCACCGCGCCCATCGCCCCCATGCTGCCGGCGTTGGCCAGCGCCACCGACAACGGCACCGGGCAGGCGCCGGCCATCGGCGCCAGCAGGATGGGGACATCAACGCCGAAGCGTTGGCAGAAGGTAGCAACACGCGCGGCGATTGCAGGGTTGTGCATGGCGATCACGACACCAGCGGGCCCCCGGATCAGCGCACCGAAAGGGCGTAGCTCCGCACCCGCTGGCTGTCCATCTCTTCGCTGAAGGTGAAGTCCACATATTGAGCGTCATCGGCAGCCATTGCCACCTCGACCAAGGCCCGGCCGATCTCGCGGCCCTCGGCATCCAGCGCCCTGGCCACCAAGGTGCCAGTGAACGAATGGGACGCGATCACGTAGATGGACGCGTCCCTGGCCCCCATCCCGCAGCTCTTGCCCAGGGTGACCGTCAACCCGCGCGCGGCCATCGCCGGCGCGACCTCGAGCGTGAGCGACGTGCGTCTGTCCACACCCTCGCCAGGGCCAGCCACGAAATCCATGGCACTTCCGCCGACGGCACTTCCCGTGCGCTGGGACGGCGAGCGGTCATCGCCGCACGCCGCCAGGCCCAAGGCCATTGCAAGCAGCCAGATTCCCTTCTTCATGCATGTACTCCTGATCGTTCGGATGACGGCGAAACATCGTGGCTTCCCACGCGCCGCAAGCCTTGTATCGGGAGCATTCCGGCGCCTCCAGCGCCGGCTTCACATTTCAGCGGAAAGGCAAGCCGCCCTTGCCACCGCCCATCGCGCCGAGCATGCCCTTCATGTTGCGCAGCATGCCCTTCATGCCGCCGCCGGCGAGCTTGCCCATCATCTTTTCCATCTGCATGTACTGCTTCATCAGCTTGTTGACGTCGGCCGGCTGGGTGCCGGAGCCACGCGCGATGCGGGCACGACGCGAACCATTGAGCAGGCCCGGGTTGCGGCGCTCCTTCTTGGTCATCGAGTTGATGATGGCGATCATGCGCGGCACTTCCTTGCTTTGCGTGACCTGCTGCTTGAGGTGGTCCGGGATCTGGCCCAGGCCCGGCAGCTTGTCCATCAGGCCGCCGATGCCGCCCATGTTCTGCATCTGCTCGAGCTGGTCGCGCATGTCGTTCAGGTCGAACTTCTTGCCCTTGGCGACCTTCTCGGCCAGCTTCTGCGCCTTGTCCTTGTCGACCTGCTGCTCGACCTGCTCCACCAGCGACAGCACGTCGCCCATGTCCAGGATGCGGCTGGCCACGCGCTCGGGGTGGAACACGTCCAGGCCATCGACCTTTTCACCGGTACCGGTGAACTTGATCGGCTTGCCGGTGATGTAGCGCACGCTCAGCGCGGCACCGCCACGGGCGTCGCCGTCGGTCTTGGTCAGCACCACGCCGGTCAGCGGCAGCGCCTCGCCGAAGGCCTTGGCGGTGTTGGCCGCGTCCTGGCCGGTCATCGAGTCGACCACGAACAGGGTCTCGACCGGGTTGATCGCCGCGTGCAGGGCCTTGATCTCGGCCATCATCGCTTCATCGATGGCCAGGCGGCCGGCGGTGTCCACCAGCAGCACGTCGACGAACGACTTGCGCGCGTCATCGATGGCGGCGCGCACGATGTCCACCGGCTTCTGGTCCGGGGCCGACGGGAAGAACAGCACATCCACCTGCTGGGCCAGCGTCTTGAGCTGCTCGATCGCGGCCGGGCGGTAGACGTCGGCCGAGACCACCATCACCTTCTTCTTGCGCTTTTCCTTCAGGTGCTTGGCCAGCTTGCCGACCGTGGTGGTCTTGCCGGCGCCCTGCAGGCCCGCCATCAGGATGATGGCCGGCGCGGGGACATTGAGGTTCAGGTCGGCGGCCTGGGAGCCCATCACCGCGGTCAGCTCGTCGCGGACGACCTTGATCAGCGCCTGGCCGGGGGTCAGCGACTTGAGCACTTCCTGGCCGACCGCGCGCACCTTGATCTTCTCGACCAGGGCCTGCACCACCGGCAGGGCCACGTCGGCCTCCAGCAGCGCGATGCGGACTTCACGGGTGGCCTCGCGGATGTTCTCCTCGGTCAGGCGGCCGCGCCCACGCAGGCGCTCGATGGTGCCGGAAAGGCGCTGGGTCAGTGACTCGAACATGCGGTGCAACCTGCGGGAATCGTGGATACAGAGCCGCCAAGTATAGCGACCCGCCCGCGAGCCCGCCGGTTCACGTCGCCAGCGGCGGGCCCGTGTGCGAAACTGTGCCGATGACAATCGTTCTCATCGCCGCCGTCCTCTACCTGTTGGCAACGGCCCTGCTCGTGCGCGGACTGGCGATGGATCGCAACGCCCTGCCGCGCACCTGGCTGCTGCCGGCGGTCAGCGCCGTCGTCCTGCATGCCGGCTACCACCTGATGGTGGCGATGCAGACCAGCGGCGGTCCGGACATGCACTTCTTCGCGGCGCTGTCCCTGGTCGGGCTGGGCATGGCGGTGCTGACCACCCTGGTCGGCGCGCGCGGGCGCATGGCCGCACTGGGCGTGGTGGTGTTCCCGCTGGCCGCCATCGGCCTGCTCGCCTACCACGGCTACGGCCACGAACCGAGCAAGGTACTGGGCTGGCGCCTGGCCACCCACGCCTGGCTGGCACTGCTGGCCTACGCCACGCTGAGCGTGGCTGCGCTGCTGGCGATCATGCTGTGGCTGCAGGAGCGTGCCCTGCGCCGTCGCGATTTCCGTCCCTGGCTGCGCGCCCTGCCGCCGCTGGCGGACCTGGAAACCCTACTGTTCCGCACGATCGCGGTGGGCTTCAGCCTGCTGACCCTGACCCTGGTCACCGGCGTGCTGTTCGTCGATGACCTGCTGGCGCAGAAGCTGGTGCACAAGACCGTGCTCAGCGTGCTGTCGTGGATCGTGTTCGGCACCCTGCTGATCGGCCGCCGCCGTTACGGCTGGCGCGGCAGCAAGGCCGTCCACTGGACCCTGAGCGCGATGGCGCTGCTGCTGCTGGCGTTCTTCGGCAGCCGCTTCGTGATCGAGCTGGTGTTGGGAAAGAACTAAACACGCCCGGTACTGCCGCGCCAGGCGCGGCAGCGGGATTCGGGCATCCGCAGGAATCGCCGGCAAGGCCCCGGCGGAGCATGGCTCCGCTCTACGGAGCGCTACGGATCATTCCGATGCCGCCTCAAGCGCCTCGGACAGCCGCTCCACCGCAATCACTTCCATGCCCTTCACCGAGCCGGTCTTGGGGGCATTGGCCTTGGGCACGATGGCGCGCTTGAAGCCGTGCGTGGCCGCCTCGCGCAGGCGGTCCTCGCCGTTCGGCACCGGCCGGATCTCGCCGGACAGGCCGACCTCGCCGAAGGCGATGGTCTTCTCCGCCAGCGGCCGGTCCTGCAGCGAGGACAACACCGCCAGCAGCACCGGCAGGTCGACCGCGGTTTCCTGCACGCGGATGCCACCGACCACGTTGACGAACACGTCCTGGTCGCCGACCAGCACCCCGCCGTGCCGGTGCAGCACGGCCAGCAGCATCGCCAGGCGGTTCTGCTCCAGGCCCACCGCGACCCGGCGCGGGTTGGACAGCGGCGAGGAATCCACCAGCGCCTGTACTTCCACCAGCAGGGGCCGCGTGCCCTCCCGGGTAACCATCACGCAGCTGCCCGGCTGGCGGGTGCTGCCACCGGACAGGAAGATCGCCGACGGGTTGGGCACTTCCTTCAGGCCCTTCTCGCCCATCGCGAACACGCCCAGTTCGTTGACCGCGCCAAAGCGGTTCTTGAACGCGCGCAGCACGCGGAAGCGGCTGCCACTCTCGCCTTCGAAGTACAGCACCGCATCAACCATGTGCTCCAGCACGCGCGGTCCGGCGATGCCGCCCTCCTTGGTGACGTGCCCGACCAGGAACACCGCCGTGCCGGTTTCCTTGGCAAAGCGCACCAGCCGCGCCGCGCTTTCGCGCACCTGGCTGACCGAGCCTGGGGCGGCGGTCAGGGTTTCGGTCCACAGCGTCTGCACCGAATCGGCCACGATCAGCTTGGGCCGCGCCGAGGCCGCGTGCTGCAGGATGTTCTCCACGCCGGTCTCGGACAGCCCGTTGAGGCCCTCCAGCGGCAGCTCCAGCCGCACCGCACGGCCCGCCACCTGGGCCAGCGATTCCTCGCCGGTCACGTACAGCACCGGTAGCGTGCTGGCCATCCTGGCGACCGCCTGCAGCAACAGCGTGGACTTGCCGATGCCGGGATCGCCGCCGACCAGGATCACCGCACCCTCCACCAGCCCGCCGCCGAGCACCCGGTCGAACTCGCCGATGCCGGTGGACACGCGCTGGTGCTCGGTCTGCTGCACGTCCTTCAGCGCGGTGATCTTCGGCGCCTCGACCTTGCCGGCCCAGCCACTGCGGCGCGCGGCCGGCGACTTGGCGGCGGCCGCGCTCTCCAGCACGATCTCGCTCAGGACGTTCCATGCCCCGCATTCGGTGCACTGGCCCTGCCATTTGCTGTACTCGGCACCGCATTCGGTGCAGACGTAGGCGCTGTTACGGGGCTTGGCCATGGAGGTTCCTGCGACGGGGGATCGCAGGATAGCCGAGGGTGGTCGCAGTGGCTGCGACCAGCACGGGCCCGGACTCAGTTCAGCAGCGCGCGCGCGGCGATCATCGCCCGGTACTGGCGCGGCGCCATGCCCACTTCGGCTTTGAACTTGCGGGTGAACGCGCTCTGGTCGCTGAAACCACAGGCCTGCCCGATGCTGGCCACGCTGTCCTCGCCATGCAGCAGGTGCAACGCGATCTGGATGCGCAGCCGGGTCAGCACCTGCTGCGGGGTCATCTGGAACACCTTGCGGAACGAGCGCTCCAGCTTGGACAGCGAGAACCCGGTGATGTCCAGCAGGGTCTGCATGCGCACGTTCTCGGCGTAGTGCGTGTTGAGGTAATCCAGCGCCAGCCGCAACGGCTCGTACTGCGACTCCAGCCCGCCACGCTGGCCCAGGTCGCGCGAGATGCCGATCAGGCCGACCACCCTGCCGTCCTCGATGATCGGCCGCTTGCAGGTCAGGCACCAGCCGGGCTGCTGGTTGGCGAACAGCTGCAGCTCCATCACGTTCTCGATCACCTCCCCCCCCAGCACGCGCTGGTCCTGGGCCACGTAGGCCTCGCTCATGCCCACCGGGTACAGCTCATCGGCACGCCGCCCGATCACCTCGCTGCGCGACTTCACGCCGAGCCGCTGCATCATCGTCATGTTGACGTGCGTGTAGCGCCCGTCGGTGTCCTTGGCGAAGAACAGCACGCTGGGAATGGCGTCGAACAGGGCTTCGATTTCGGCAGGGTCAATACGCATCGGGACGACATATGGCGTCGGGGGAAAGCCGACCGGGCATCCGATGATGCCTGATCCGGCATGGAATCCGCAGGGCCAAAAGGCATTCCCGGCGGCGGGGCCGACAGACCGGCCGCCTCAGGCCACCCGTGCGGTCCCTACAGGCAGGATCCAGCTCCAGGCGCACCGCGCCTTGATGGCATGAAATGCCCCGGATGCCGGAACCGGCACAATCCAGGCACCCGAGCTGGGCTGGCCCTGCGGGAAGCACCCTGGCATCACCGGCCGCGGCACTGCCCAATCCCCAGGCCTAGGCCCGCGGACGGCGACGCCCCATCCCATGACCATCCACCGCAAGGCTGCAAACACAAGGCCCCGCTTTCGCGGGGCCTTGGTTCACGCATCAAACGCGGTGACGGGCGATCAGCCCCACGGATCCTGCAGGACCATGGTGTGGTCGCGGTCCGGACCGGTCGACACGATCGAGATCGGGCAGCCTGCCAGTTCCTCCAGCGCGCGCAGGTAAGCGCGGGCGGCCGGCGGCAGCTTGTCCCACTCGGTGACACCGTGGGTATTCTCGCTCCAGCCCGGGAATTCCAGGTACACCGGGGTGCACTCTTCCCAGCCCTGCGCATCCAGCGGGGCGTACTCGGTACGCTTGCCACGGTATTCGTAGGCGATGCAGATCTTGAGCTTTTCCATGCCGTCGAGCACGTCCAGCTTGGTGATGCACAGGCCGGAGATGCCGTTGATGGCCACGGCGCGCTTGAGCGCGACGATGTCCATCCAGCCGCAGCGACGCGGACGGCCGGTCGAGGCGCCGTACTCGGCGCCACGGTCGCGGATGCCCTGGCCGATCTCGTCGTCCAGCTCGGTCGGGAACGGACCGCCACCCACGCGCGTGGCGTAGGCCTTGGCGATGCCCAGCACGTAATCGATCGCATCGGCGCCCACACCGGCACCGGCCAGCGCGCCGCCGACGGTGGTGTTGGAGCTGGTGACGTACGGGTAGGTGCCGTGGTCGATGTCCAGCAGCGCGCCCTGCGCGCCTTCGAACAGCACGCGCTTGCCCTGCTTGCGCAGGTCATGGCAGATGCCGGCCACGTCGGACTTCATCGGCTCGACGTACTCGCCGAAGGCCAGCGCTTCCTGGTAGACGGTGTCGAAATCCACCGGCTCCACGCCCAGGTACTGGGTCAGCACGAAGTTGTGGTAATCCAGTGCCGAACGCAGCTTCTCGGCCAGCTGTTCCGGGTAGTGCAGGTCGGCAACGCGGATGCCGCGGCGCGCCACCTTGTCTTCATAGGCCGGGCCGATGCCACGGCCGGTGGTGCCGATGGCCTTGCCGCCGGCGGCCTTTTCGCGGGCCTGATCCAGCGCGATGTGGTACGGCATGATCAGCGGCGCGGCCGGGGAGATCTTCAGGCGCGAACGCACTTCCACGCCGGCCGTTTCCAGCTCCTCGATTTCCTTGCGCAGGGCGGCCGGGGAAATCACCACGCCATTGCCGATCAGGCACAGCGCGTCATCGCGCAGGATGCCGGACGGAATCAGGTGCAGGACGGTCTTCTTGCCGTTGATGACCAGGGTGTGGCCGGCATTGTGGCCGCCCTGGAAACGGACCACTGCACCGATCTCCTCGGTCAGCAGATCGACGATCTTGCCCTTGCCTTCATCGCCCCACTGGGCGCCGAGAACAACAACTGATTGACCCATGACGGGTAACTCCTGAATTTGCTGCGGCCATCGGGGCCGCGGACGGGGCCGTGCGGAGCCAATGGTCAGCCACAGTGGTGCCCCATCGGGGAGCGCCGGCAAACGTCAAGGCCATACACGGAAAAAGCCGAACGGGACGCTCTGTGAGGAGCAGGCCCGACCGGCTTTTCTGGATTATCCGGGTTTTGCCTGACGGCTACCACCCCTGAAGGTGCATCCCATCGGCGGCAGTGGCCGGTCGTTCAGACCCGGCCCCGTGAACGCAGCCAACCTGCGCCACGTTGCTGCCGGGCATGGCCCGGCGCTACCGGCAGCTGGCAGCACCGGGCCGAGCCTGGTGCTGCCGCAAGGGTCAGCGGTCGTTCTTCAGGTACTGCAGGAACGGGTCGTTCTTGTCGAGCACGATCACGCCATTGCCGTCGGTCATCGAGCCGCGGTAGGCCTC
This sequence comes from Stenotrophomonas sp. ATCM1_4, assembly GCF_004348115.1. Classification (GTDB taxonomy): domain Bacteria; phylum Pseudomonadota; class Gammaproteobacteria; order Xanthomonadales; family Xanthomonadaceae; genus Stenotrophomonas; species Stenotrophomonas capsici. The sequence continues at coordinate 3,189,417 of NZ_QPFB01000001.1, forward strand.
CAGGCTGCGGTAGAACGAGTAGAACGCCGGGTCGGCCGAGCCGGCCTTGCCGTAGATGGCGGCGGCCTGGGCATCGCCCTCACCACGCAGCTGCTGCGCATCGCGCTCGGCCTCGGCCACGATCACGGTGCTCTCGCGGTCGGCCTGAGCGCGGATGGTCAGCGACTGCTCCTCGCCCTCGGCGCGCAGCTTGGCGGCCTCCTGCTTGCGCTGGGCGCGCATGCGCTCGTACACGTCGGTGATCACCTGGCTGTCCGTCGGCAGGTCGATCTGCTTGATGCGCAGGTCGATGATCTGCATGCCGAGCGGCTTGACCGCCTCGTTGATCGCCTTCAGCTGGCCGGCGATCAGCTCGCCGCGGTCACCGGACACCAGTGCCTGCAGGGTGCGCGAGTTGATCTGGTTGCGCAGCGAGTCGGTGATGATCGGCGCAAGGCGGGCATTGGCCACCTTGCCGTCACCGCCGGTGGAGCGGTAGTACGAACGCACGTCGGAGATGTAGCCGATGGCGAAGAAGTCGACGCTGACGTCCTTCTGCTCGGCGGTGAAGTAACGCGCCGGAGCGGTGTCCAGCACCTGGAAGCGGCGGTCGAACACGCGCACGGTTTCCACCAGCGGCACCTTGAAGTGCAGGCCCGGCTTGATGTCCGAACGCACCACCTTGCCCAGGTTCAGCACCATCGCGGTCTGGTCCTCGCGGACCACGTACACCGAGCCCAGCAGGCCCAGCAGCACCACGACCAGCAGGCCGATCACAAATGAATTCTTCATCGGCTGGCCTCCTCACGACTTGCCGAGCGCGAGACCGAGCGGTCCGCGTTGCGAATGCTGTCGGTGGCCGACGGCAGGGCCGGCACGACCATGTCCGGGGTCAGCTGCGGGGCGTTGCCGGCGCCCTTGGCCGCATCGGCGGGCATCGGCACGTAGATCAGCTGGCGGCCATCGCCACCGATGACCTTGCGGTTCTCGGCCAGCACCTGCTGCACGGTTTCCAGCCACAGGCGCTTGCGGGTGACTTCCGGCGCGTTCTTGTACTCGGCCTGCAGCAGGGTGAAGCGGCGCGCGTCACCCTCGGCCTTGGCCACGGCGGCCTGCTTGTAGCCTTCGGCGGTGGTGCGGGCACGCGAGGCCTGGCCACGCGCTTCGGGCACGACCTTGGCCGCGTAGGCCTGGGCTTCGTTGATCAGGCGTTCCTTGACCTGCTGGGCACCGTTGACCTCGTCGAAGGCCGGCTTCACTTCTTCCGGCGGGCGGGCATCAGGCAGGGTCAGCCCGGTCACGCTCAGGCCAGTCTCGTAGGCCTTGAGCGAAGCCTGCAGGCGCTGCTCGGCCACCGAGGCCAGCGGGCCGCGGTTGTTGAGCACGGTGTTCAGGTCGGCACGGCCCACCTGCTCGCGCACCGCACTCTGCGCGGACTGCTCCAGCATCTGGTCGGCATCGACCGTACCGAACAGGTACTGGCGCGGGTCGTCCACGCGGTACTGCACGTTGACCGCCACGTTGACGATGTTCTCGTCGCGGGTGAGCACCGGCACGTTGCTGCTGAAGGTCTTGATCTGGGTGGCATTGACCTTGATCACCGACTCGATCGGCCACGGCAGCTTGAAGTTCGGGCCCGGCTGCAGGATGCGGGAGAACTGGCCGAAGCGCAGCACCACGCCACGCTGCTGTTCGCCGATCAGCTGGAAGCTGGAGAACAGCACCAGCAAGGCCACCACGATCAGTACCCAGCGCCAGATGCCGCCATCAAACAGGTCGCGCAACGGGCCGGGGATGTTGCCGCCCCATCCGTTGCCATTTCCGCCACGTGGCTTGCGCGGGCCGCGGTCGTCCGCGCCCCCACCATTGCCGCCGGGTGTATTCCAGGCCATGCATGCTCCATCTGTAAGGGCCGGGGTGCGGGAGTTCCCGCCGGACCCGGCCATCAATCGAATCCCGATTCTACTAGATGAGGCTGACCTGCCGTTTCGCAACCGCTATCTTGGACATCCCCCGTTCCAGTGCAGGCCGCCATGTCCGTTTCCGCCCCGTTTTCCGCCTTCCGCATCCACAACGACGAGGCGGGCTACCGCAGCGGCCTGGAGCCGCTGGCGCTGGACCAGCTCAGCCCCGGCGAGGTGGTGATCCGTGCCCGCTGGTCCTCGGTGAACTACAAGGACGCCCTGGCCGGCACCGGCAAGGGCAAGATCCTGCGCCGCTTCCCGCTGGTCGGCGGCATCGACGTGGCCGGCGAGGTGGTGGCCTCGACCGACCCGGCCTTCCGCGAGGGCGACAAGGTGCTGACCACCGGCTGCGGCCTGAGCGAGACCCGCGACGGCGGCTACAGCCAGTACGTGCGACTGGAGTCCCGATGGGTGATCCCGCTGCCTGCCGGGCTGGACCTGCGTGAAGCCATGGTGCTGGGCACGGCCGGCTTCACCGCCGCGCTGGCGCTGTTCCGGATGACCGAGAACCGCCAGTCCCCGGCGCTCGGCCCGCTGGCGGTGACCGGCGCCACCGGCGGGGTCGGCTCGCTGGCGGTGGACATCTTCAGCCGGGCCGGCTTCGAGGTGCATGCCGTCAGCGGCAAGGCCGAGGCGGCCGACTACCTGACCGCGATCGGTGCCAGCCAGGTACTGGGCCGCGATGCCTTGGCCACCACCCGGCCGATGGAATCGGCCCGCTTCGGCGGCGGGCTGGACAACGTCGGCGGGGCGATGCTGACCAGCCTGCTGGCCCAGACCAGCCCCTACGGCAACGTGGCCTCGGCCGGCCTGGCGGCCACCGCGGAGCTGGACATGACCGTGATGCCCTTCATCATCCGCGGCGTATCCCTGCTGGGCGTGGCCTCGGCCGGCACCGCCCGGGACATCCGCGAGCAGGTCTGGGCACTGCTGGGCGGGGACTGGAAGCCGCGCCACCTGGGCACCATCTGTACCCGTGAAGTGGGGCTTGGCGAACTGCCGGGCGTGTTCGATACGATGCTCGCCGGCAAGTCCTTCGGGCGCACGGTCGTAAGAATCGACTGACCGCCGTCCTGACCCGGCCCAGACCCGGCGCTGGCGGCTTCACGCCGGGCCCGGGCCGGCACTACACTCGTCGCTGACTCTTGGGGAAGAACATGGCGCGCATCCTGATCGTTGACGATTCGCCGTCTCAGTTGATGGGCATCCAGCGCATCGTAGAGAAGCTGGGGCATGAGACCTTTACCGCCACCGATGGCGCTTCCGGGGTGGAAGCGGCCAAGTCGGTGCTGCCGGACCTGGTGCTGATGGACGTGGTGATGCCGAACCTCAACGGGTTCCAGGCCACCCGCACGCTCAAGCGCGAGGCCACCACCCAGCACATCCCGGTGATCCTGGTGACCACCAAGGACCAGGACACCGACCGGCTGTGGGGCATGCGCCAGGGCGCCAAGGCCTACATCACCAAGCCGTTCTCGGAAGAGGACCTGTCCGCGGTGATCGCGCAGGTGTTCAGCGCCGAGGCCCCGCCGGCCGGCTGACGCCGGAGGGCCGGAACGAAAAAGGCGAGCCGGGGAGCTCGCCTTTTTCGTGCTCGGGGACCGGACGCACCGGCCTCAACTGTCACCGAAGGCCTTGGCCAGTTCCTGATAGGCCTTGCGCTGGGCCTCGGTCGTCGCCACCGGGGCCACCACCTCCAGTTCCACGATCTGGTCGCCATCGGGCTTGCCCGGCAGGCCACGGCCGCGCAGGCGCAGCTTGCGGCCACTGTCCGAATCGGCCGGCACCTTCAGTTCCACCGCCCCGCCCAGGGTCGGCACGCTGATGCTGGTGCCCAGCGCCGCCTGCCACGGCGTGACCTGCAGGGTGTACAGGATGTTGCGCCCGTCCACCTCGAACTGCGGGTGCGAGGCGTATTCCACCTCCAGCATCAGGTTGCCGCCCCCGCTGCCCTGCCCGCCCAGCCGGATCACCTGGCCCGGGCGGATGCCCTTGGGCACGCGCACGTCGAGCTGGCGACCATCGACGGTGATGCGCAGGCTGTCGCCGCTGTACGCCGCCTCCAGCGGCACCGACAGCTTGGCGCGGGTGTCGCGCATCGGTTGCGGACCGGCGCCGCCAAACCCGGGCCGACCACGCGCCCCTGCCCCGCCGGCACCGCGCTGGCGCGCGAACAGGCTTTCGAAGAAATCGCTGAAGCCGCCGCCGGCACCGCCGCCGCCGAACACCTCCTCGAAATCAAACCCCTGGCCGCCGCCGAAGTTGGGCGGTGCCTGGAATTCCTCGCCCGGGCGGTAACCCTGCGCGCGCAGCTGGTCATAGGCCTGGCGCTTCTGCGGATCGCGCAGCGCCTCGTAGGCCTCATTGACCGCCTTGAACTTCTCCTCCGCACCGGCTTCCTTGCTGACGTCGGGGTGGTACTTGCGCGCCAGACGCCGGTAGGCGGTCTTGATCTCGGCATCGCCGGCGGTGGGCTCCACGCCCAGCGTTGCGTAGTAATCCTTGAATTCCATCCATACACCTCTGCAAAAAAGTCAGGCCCGCCACCTTTCGGCAACGGGCCGTCATGCAACCGGCAACCGCCGTGGCCGCCATTCTACCGGGCCACGGCGCTCGTGCTGGTGGAGGCGCACTCACAGGGCCGGGGAAGCGGCCTGGACCTGGATGCGGCGCGGTGCCGGTTCCTCGCGCTTGGGGATGCGGATCTCCAGCACGCCGTTCTGGCTGCGGGCGGCGATGCCCTCGGCGTTGGCGCTGTCCGGCAGGGCGAAGCGGCGATTGAACGTGCCATGGCGTCGCTCGCTGCGCGAGAAGCGGCCTTCCCCGGCGGCGGCCGGTGCGCTGCGCTCACCACGGATCTCCAGCACGCCCTTGTCCATCTGCACCTCGATGCTGGACGGCTCCACGCCGGGGAGGTCGGCCAACAGCACGAACTGCGTCGGCTCCTCGCGGATGTCCACCGCCGGCGCCCAGCCCTGCGGCGAGGTGGCGGGGGCTTCCAGCAACGGGCCCAGCAGATTGCGGATTTCGGACTGCGTCGGCCACTGGCGGTAACGTACGATGCTCATCATGTCCTCCTGAAATGTGGGGGCCCGGACTGCCGGAATGGCGATGCCGTTCCCATGCCCACGAGGTGTTGCGTGAAAGCCGCTTTTTCAAGCTTTTGACGCGGCACTTCCAATCGATCACTAAACTGACATTCAGCACAGGAGTTACTGATGTCCATCCAAGTCGGCGACCGCATTCCCGAAGTCATCCTCAAGCGCCTGCGCGAGGGCCTGGAAACGGTGGATACCCACACCCTGTTCGACGGCCGCAAGGTGGTGCTGTTCGCCGTCCCCGGCGCGTTCACCCCGACCTGCTCGGCCCGTCACCTGCCCGGTTACGTGGAGCACTTCGATGATTTCCGCAGCCGCGGCATCGAGGTGTTCTGCATGGCGGTCAATGATCCGTTCGTGATGCAGGCCTGGGCCCGGAGCCAATCGGTGCCCGATGGCCTGCAGATGCTGTCCGACGGCAACGGCGAGTTCACCCGTGCGCTGGGGCTGGAGATGGACGCAAGCAGTTCCGGCATGGGCATGCGCTCGCGCCGGTTCGCGTTGTACGTGGAAGATGGCGTGGTACGCGGCAGCTATGTCGAGGAACCCGGCCAGTTCGAGGTGTCCTCTGCCGAATACGTGCTCGCCCATCTGCCGGAGTAGTTTCCCCAACAGAAGGAAAGGCCAGCCATGAGCAAGCAGCCAGCCGCGAAGCCGAGCAAACCCACCGCCCCGACGCCCGGCTTCACCGACCGCAAGACCCTGCGGGCCAACGCGCGCAAACGCATGGAAGACGGTGCGGTGACGCCCAGCTACAGCGCCGACCGCACCACGGTGATCAAGCTGCTCAACGATGCGCTGGCCACCGAATGGGTCTGCGTGCTGCGCTACTACCGACATTACTACATGGCCAAGGGGATGCTGGCCGACACGGTGAAGGCCGAGTTCCTGGAACACGCCCAGCAGGAGCAGGCGCATGCGGACCTGCTGTCCAACCGCATCGTGCAACTGGGCGGTGCACCGGACCTCAACCCGGACACCCTCACCGCGCGCTCCCACGCCGAGTACAAGGAAGGCGGCAACCTGCGCGACATGGTCCGCGAGAACCTCATCGCCGAGCGCATCGCCATCGACAGCTATCGCGAGATGATCAACTTCATCGGCGACAAGGACACCACCACCAAGCGCATCCTGGAGCAGATCCTGGCGCAGGAGGAGGACCATGCCGATGACTTCGCCGACATGCTGGACGGCTGGATAGGCGAGTAACCTCGGCAGCAGCGGCCTCGCTTGCGACGCCATGACCGCCTGGCGGTCCGGGACTTCGCGGGCAAGGTCGCTCCTGCCGGCTAGTGGACGACGCGGAAGCGCACGCGTGCCCAGCTGCCGTCGTCCGACAGGGCGGTGAGCGTGTGTTCGCCGGCGTCCTCGAAGTCGCGCATGAACACCCGCGCGCCCTGGGTCTGGGCAATCCAGCGGCCATCGAGCAGCCATTGGACGGTGGCATCGCTTCCCAGTGCGCGCAGTTGCAGGCGCGGACCATGCGTTGCACCCGGTGGCCGGGCCAGCGTGGACTGGTCATTCAGGCCGTCGATATGCAGTACGCCACGCGATTGGCGGCCATCGTCCGGGCAATCGGCCGCAAGCACCGGCAACTGCTGTGCCTGCCGTTGCACGGCCGACAACCACGGTGAAGCCAGTGCCGGCCAACGGGCGATCTCGCGTTGCTCACGGGCCGGATGGCCGTCGCAGTCCACCGATACCCGCTGCCCGGTCACTGCATCCACCTCGAAGCGCAGGCGACCGGATTGCCACAGGCGGGCATCGCGTTCGGCGAAGGTCGGCGGCACCACTCCGTCGAGCACCATCGCCGGGAACCGCCGGTGACACATCGATGGCGGGGTCTGCTCGGCGGCGATGCCCAGCGGCCAGCAGATGTCCATTTCAGTGACGCTGGCCGGTGCCGTCCGGGTGGCGTTGTCGCCCGGTTGGCGCGGCAGGCTGTCGATGACCTCGAACATCAGCGGCAGCGCGGTGACCGCTCCGTACTGGCCGGGCAGCGGCGTGCCGTCGGGCCGGCCGACCCACACCCCCACGGTGTACTGGCGGGTACCGCCGATGGCCCAGGCATCGCGGTAACCAAAGCTGGTGCCGGTCTTCCATGCCACGCGCGGGCGGCCGCCGGTGTCGAAGGTGCCCACGCCGTACCCCGGGCGCGGGTTGGATTCGAGGATGTCACGCACGATCCATGCCGCGCCTTCGGACATCATCCGCCGCTCGAGCCGGGGATCGTCCGGCGTGTAACGCACGCGCCCGGCGATGCCACCGCGGTTGAACGCCGAGAAGGCACCGACCAGCCCCTCCAGCTGGGCACCGGTGCCGCCCAGGATCACGGCCAGGTTCGGCTTGGCCCCATGCGGGAAGCGCAGCGTGACCCCTCCGTTGGCGAGCCGGGCGGTGAAGCGCGCCGGGCCGACACGGTCGAGCAGGTCCACCGAGGGCACGTTCAACGACAGGCGCAATGCGCTGGCCGCACCAATGGGGCCATTGAACGCGGCATCGAAGTTGCCCGGGCGATAGCCGCCGAAACTCTGCGGCGCATCCACCAGCAGGCTCTCGGAGTGGATCAGGCCATCGTCCAGCGCCATGCCGTACAGGAACGGCTTGAGCGTGGAGCCGGGGGAGCGCCAGGCCTGCACCATGTCCACGTGCCCCAGCCGCGCCTTGTCACCGAACGCGACCGAGCCCACGTAGGCACGGGCCTCCAGCGTGGTGTTGTCCATCACCAGCAGCGCGGCGGAGGTGCGCTCGGGCAGCTGCGAGAAGTACGCCGCCACGCGCTCCTCCAGCGTGCGCTGCAGGCCCGCGTCGAGCGTGGTCTGGATATGCGCGGCGCGCGGTTGCGCCGCATGCAGGCGCTGGGCCAGCAGCGCCGCGTACAGCGGCTGCTTCAGCGAGCGCGCAACGACCGGCTCGATGCGCGCATCGGCGACCTCGTCGGCCGACCACGCGCCGAGTTCGGCCATGCGCGCCAGCACCTTGTCGCGGGCCCGTCTTGCGGCCTCGGGATGGCGGTCCGGACGCAGCCGGCTCGGTGACTGCGGCAGCACCGCCAGCAGTGCGGCCTCGGCCTGCGACAGGTGCGCGGCGGACTTGCCCAGGTAGGCCCAGCTGGCCGCCTCGACGCCTTCGATGGTGCCGCCGTAGGGCGCGCGCTCCAGGTAGAGGTCGAGGATCTCGGCCTTGCTCAGGTGCACCTCCAGCTGCACCGCACGCAACAGCTGCTTGAGCTTGCCCCATGGCGTGCGCGTATGCGGGTCGAGGATGCGCGCGACCTGCATGGTCAGCGTCGAACCGCCGGAGACGATGCGCCGCTCCAGCACCATCTGCCTGGCCGCACGCAGCAGCGCCCAGGGGTTGATGCCCGGATGCCGCCAGAACCAGCGGTCCTCGTAGGTCAGCAACGCCTGCAGGTAGAGCGGCGAAACCGTCTTCGCGTCGGCCGGATAGCGCCAGACGCCTTCGGCATCGGCGAAGGCGCGCAGCGGCGTGCCGTCGGCGGCGACGACCAGCGTACTGGTCTCCCGCGACCGCGGCAGTGGTGGCGGAAAGGCCAGGTCCAGCACCAGCAGCAACGCCAGCAATGTGGCGGTGCCCCAGCGCAGCAGGCGCAGGGTGCGGGGAGAGCGCAGGCGCTTGCCAAGCTGCTTCAGGCGCGGGAAGCGCGTGTTCACTGGTGCGTGTTCTTCAATCGTGACCTTGGGGAGCAGGAGCGACCCCGGGCGCGAAGCCGGGCATTCCCGGCCTCGCGGCGGAAGCCGCTCCTGCCGTGTTGCGCAGGCGCGGCGGGGTCAGGGCTGTACCACCGTGATCGTGGTCGGGGTGGAGCGACCCACGCCGCGCAGGTCGGGGCGATACATGTCCTCGGCCAGCGGCGGCGGCACGGTATAGGTACCCGGGCTGACCGCACGGACGAGGTAGAACACGTTCGCGGTCCGGCCGCGCGACAGGTTCACCGCCGCCACGTAACGGTCGTCACGGAACTCCTCGTGCTTGATGTCGGCGGCGCTGCCACGGTCGCTGATCTCCACGCCATCCACCACCACGTCGGCCCATTGCTTGGCATCACCGAGGTTGAAGTTCTCGATCTCCAGGCCTGCCGGCAACAGGTCGGTCACCAATGCCTCGGGCATCGCGGTATTGGCGGTCACGCTCAGGCGCACGATCAAGGCCTCGCCTTCCTTCAACGGACGCGGTGTCCACGGCTTGCCGTCGGTGCCGTACCAGGTGCGCTCGATGCCGATATGGCGGTTGTCCGGCGCCGGTGCCTGGCGCGGGATGCCGGCCACGTCCAGGCTGGCGAACATCGGGGCCTCGCCCTGCGGCGAGAAGCGCACGCCTTGCGCCAGCTGGGCTGCATCGAACACCCGGCCGAACGCCTTGCGCGCGTCGATCGCCTCGCGGCGCTCACCCACGGCCAGCTCGCCGGACACCAGCTTCTTCTGGTTGACCATCAAGGCCTTGCCCAGGCGTGCCAACGCCACCTGCTCCTGCGTGCTCAGCCACAGCCAGCCGCTGTTGCGACGGGCCTCCAGCTCGCGGCCCATGGACACTGCACGTGCGTCGTACTCGGGCTTGGCCAGGCCACGCTCGTGGGTCAGTGCGATCATCAGCGCATCGTCACGCAGCACGCTGCCGTAATCGCCGAAGTAGGACGGACGGTCATTCGTAGCCTTGGCGAAGCCGGCGGCAATCGCGGCCTGGCCGCGCTTGCCATCGCCCTGCAGCGACAGCGCCACGCCCAGGTGCACCAGCGACAAGCCGGACACCGCCTTGCTGCGCTCGTTGTCCCACAGCGTGCGCAGGGTTCCCAGCGGCGCGCGGTTGACCCGCGCCAGCACATAGCCCGAATAGGCCTGGTTGGCGAACTTCAGTGCCTCCCGGTTGTCCTGCCCGTAGAACTGGTTGCCACCGCTGAGCAGGTCTTCGCTGATCCGGTCCAGCGCTTTCTGCAGCACGTTCTCCGGCACCGCGAAGCCGGCGTCCTTGGCATCGAGCAGGAACTCGGCAATGTACGGGGTCAGCGCCGGGTTGATGTAGTCGTCGTTGCCCCACATCGAGAAGTTGCCGTTGGCCACCTGCATCGATGCCAATCGGCCGAACGCACCTTCCATGCGCTCGCGGCGCGCCTTGGCATCCAGCCCATCGGCGCCGAGCATGGCCGAGGTGGCCTGGTCGAGCATCAACGCGGCGTAGCCCTTGCTGGTGGTCTGCTCGGCGCACCCATACGGATAGTTGAGCGCCCCTTGCAGCGCAGAGGCGAACGGGATCGGCGGCAGCGCGCTGACCAGCATGCGGGCGCTGACCGAGTTGCTCATCAGGCCATCGATGAAGCTGCTGTCCAGGGTGACCGGTGCCAACGGATCGAGCGTGCGGGTCTGCGAGCGCAGCACCTGCGGCCAGGCCGCGCGCACCGGCAGGTCATAACGCCGGTCGACCTTGAAACCGTTGCCGTCCACGCGCACCCGCACCTTGGCCACGCTGTAGCCTTCCTGCGCGGTCAACGGGAAGCTCAGGGTGCTCTTGGCATCCGCGCCCAACTGCACCGAGCGCGAGGACTCGGCGATGCCCAGCGGGCCTTCGCCGTCCACCCGTACCGTGAACTGGCCGGGCTTGCCGGTGAAGTTCTGCACGTCGAGGGTGACCATGCTGCGGTCGCCCGGCGCCATCACCCGCGGCATGCTGGCCTCGGCCAGGATCGGCGCGCGCACCAGCGTCTCCACGTCGCGGTTGCCGTAACGCTGGTCCGAATAGACCATCGCCGACACCCGCAGGGTGCCGTTGAAGTCCGGCACGTTCAGTTGCACCCGCGCATTGCCCTTGGCGTCCAGCGCGACCGGCCCGGAGAACAGGTCAACGGTCTGCACCCGCGCGGTCGGCCGTTTGGCCTGCGGCAGCGCCGCCAGGGCCATGTCGCCACCGAACTTCAGCTTGCCGGTGTTGCCGTCGAAGCTCTCGATCACGCGCCCGTAGATGTCATACGCATCCACGCCCAGGCGTCGCTGCGCGAAGAAATGCGCCGGGGCATCCGGCACCGGGAAACGGGTGATGTTGAGGATGCCCACGTCCACCGCCGAGACGGTGACATGGGCCGGCTTGCCGGCCAGCTCCGGCGCACTGACGGTGACCGTCATCGGCTGTTCGGGACGCATCTGCCTGGGCGCCACCAGGCCCACCGCGACGCGGCGGTCGCTGCGGTTCATCGGCACGTGGGCCACGCCCACGGCACGCGCCGGGGTGATCTTGCTCGGCGCGCTGCCGCCGCGGAACACCAGCGCGGTGACGTAGACGTCGTGGCGCTCCCAGTCGGCGGTCACCGGGATTTCGAAGGTGCTGCCCGGCTTGGCGTCGATGTCCTGGACATAGATCATCTTGTCGCTTTCGACCATCAACAGGCCACGGCCGGCATGCGGCGGCGTCACCGTCACCTTCAGCGTGTCACCGGCGCGGTAGCTGGTCTTGTCCAGCGCCAGCTTGACCTTGTCGGGGCGTGCGTCCATGCCGCGGTTCTCGTCCTCCCAGCTCCAGCCGGCACTGAACGGATAGCGCGTGGTCAGGCCGGTGGCGGGATCGAACACGTCCACCCGGTAATCACCCCATTCCACCGGGAAGTCGAAGCGGGCCGCGGTGGTGCCGGCATCGAGGGTGCGGGTTTCCTTGTTCTCGAAGCGACGGGTGAAGTCGTAGTCCCAACGGTTGTCGGTGTAGGTCCAGTGGTAATCGCGCAGCTCGCGTACCAGCGTGACCTTCAGGCCCTTGCCCGGCTGCGGATTGCCCTCGGCATCCACGCGCATCAGCTCGAAGCGCGCATTGGCGTTGGCGTCGGCACCGTCCTTGTCGTCGAACAACGGGCGCACCGCCACCAGTGCCGGGGCCGGCCACAGCACGCGCTTGAGCGTGCGGGTGACGGTGCGGCCGCCGGTCTCGTAGACGCTGCCCGACACCACCGCCGCCACCGTCGTCCCCTTGCCGACCTCGGCCGGCAGCGGGATGTCCTGGCGCAGCTTGCCATCGCCGGGAAGGGTGGTGTCGATCACGTCGTTGGCCTGCCGCGGCAGCTCAACGGTGGGATCGCCGAAGAACCAGCCCGGCATCGCCTCGACCGGATGCTGTTCCACCGCCACCGCCAGGCGCGCGGTGAAGCGGTTGCCGTCGGCCGGAGCCCCGTACAGGTAGGCCGCGTCGGCCTGCAGCTTGAGCGGCTCGCCCGGCTTGAGCGTCTTCTGCGCGCTGTCCAGGTCCAGCTTCATGCGTTCGGGCAGGAACTCCTCGATGCGCAGGGTCATGCCCTGCACCGCTTCCTTGCTGGCCGGGTCGGTGCGGAACTCCACCTGCCAGCGGCCGGTGGGCGCCTCGACCGGGATCACCTGCTCGAAGGAGAAATAGCCCTGCTCGCCCGCCTGCAGGCGGGTTTCGCGGAAGGTCTTGCCGTCGGGTTGCTTGAGCCGCAGGAACACCGGCAACCCGCCATTGGCCGGGGCCGGCAGCGGCTTGCCGTCGTTGTCACGCAACAGCGCGGACACGCGCACCGTCTCGCCGGGGCGGTACAGGTCACGCCCGGACCAGGCGAATACATCGAAGTTGGCATTCTGGCGGCCGGCCACCGCGAACTCGCTCAGGTCCAGCGCCGGCTGGTTGAACGGCAGCATCGTGGTATCGCTGCCGCTGGAAGCCACCAGCACCTGGGTGGCATCGAGCGTGTAGTTGAGCAACGCGTTGCCGTTGCCGTCGGTCTGCCCCCTCAGGATCACCTCGCCCTTGGCGTTGATGACCTTCAGGTCGACCTTCCTGGCCGGCGTGCCATCGGCCAGCGACGCGGTGTGGACGAACAGCGTGTCCTTGTAGGCGCGGGTGTGCAGGCCGATGTCGCTGACGGAGAAGAACGCGGTGTCGTACTCGCCGCCGAAGCTGCCGGTGCGCTTCATCACCGCGAAGTACAGGCCCGGCTGCTGCAGTTCCTTCACTTCCTGGATCGGCAGGTAGGTCAGTACCCGCTCGTTCTGCTTGCCACCCAGCACGAAGCGGTTCATGTAGACCGGCTCGGCCAGCTGCGACAGCGGCGTATTGTCGCTGTACTCGCTGTCCAGCTCCCAGCTGCCACGACGGCCGCCACGCTGGTACTGGGCAAAGAAGCTGGGCAGCTCGGATTCGCGCACGCGCAGGAATTCGACGTCCACCTCCGGCACGTTCACCGACACCACCGGCAGGCCGCGGCTCTCCTTGGCCGGCAGCACGCTGCCCTGCGAGGCGAAACCGACCGCCGGCTCCATCTCGCCGCTGAACACCTTCTGCTTCACCTCCGTGCCCAGCCGGCTGCCATCGGCGGCCAGCAGGTCCGGCGAAATGATCAGGGTGTACTCCTTGGCCGGCTCCACGTAGGGATAGCGCAGGGTCTTGCCGTCATCGGACAGCGACCAGCTGCTTTCCTCGGTGCCGACCTTCTCCTCGAAGCGCAGCAGCTTGTCGAAGTCCTGGGTGCCGACCAGCGGCCGCGAGAACTCCACCGCCAACGCCATCCCGTCACCGCGCTGCTGGTCCGGATAGGCCCGCAGCATGACGAAGCCCTTGACCTCCTCGCGCTTGGCCTGGATGGCCTCGCCACTGGTGCCGGGCAGCTGCCCGGTCTCGTTGCGCTTGCATCCTGCAATCAAGGCAATCGCCGCCAGAACCAGCGCTGCCCCCCGCAATCCCCACGACTTCCTGTTGCCCATGGCGTCCTCCTGCAGATGGCCGGAGTATACCCAGCCATCGGCATGGACCTTGTGTACAGGTCAGCCCAATCGCCGCCCAACAGGCACAGGCAACGAGGGTGATGGGGCCGCCGCCCTCAGAATATATCGCCCGGCACCCGCACCCAGCCTTCCATCAGGATGCGCGCGCTACGGCTCATCACCGCCTTGGTCACGGTCCACTGGCCATCGACCTGCGCCACCTCGGCGCCGACCCGCAGCGTGCCGGACGGGTGGCCGAAGCGCACCGCGTTGCGCTGTCCGCCACCGGCGGCCGCGTTGACCAGCGTGCCCGGCACCGATGCCGCGGTGGCGATGGCCACCGAAGCGGTGCCCATCATCGCGTGGTGCAGCTTGCCCATCGACAGGGCGCGGGCGTTGAGGTCGATGTCACCGGCCTTGATCGGCTTGTTGCCGCTGGACACGTAGTCCTGTGGCGGCGCGACGAACACGATCTTCGGCGTGTGCTGGCGCTTGAGTGCTTCCTCCGGCGAGGCGATCAGCCCCATGCGCAGCGCACCGGCGACGCGGATGGCTTCCAGCCGGGCCAGCGCCGCCTTGTCCTCGTTGATGGCCGGCTGCAGCTCGGTGCCGGTGTAGCCGATGTCGGCCGCGTTGACGAACACGGTCGGGATACCGGCGGTGATCATCGTGGCCTTCAGCGTACCGACACCCGGCACCTCCAGGTCATCGACCAGGTTGCCGGTCGGGAACATCGCACCGCCGCCCTCGCCTTCGTCCTCATCGGCCGGATCGATGAACTCCAGCACGATCTCCGCCGCCGGGAAGGTCACCCCATCGAGTTCGAAGTCACCGGTTTCCTGCACCTGGCCGTTGCTGACCGGCACATGCGCGATGATGGTCTTGTTGATGTTGGCCTGCCAGATTCGCACCGCGCAGACGCCGTTTTCCGGAACACGGGCCGGATCGACGTAGCCGGCATGCAGCGCGAACGCGCCGGCCCCGGTGGACAGGTTGCCGCAATTACCCGACCAGTCGACGAAGTCGGTGTCGATCGAGACCTGGCCATAGAGGTAGTCCACGTCGTGGTCGGGCCTGCTGCTTGGCGACAGGATCACGCACTTGCTGGTGCTGGAGGTCGCCCCGCCCATGCCATCGATCTGCTTGGCGAACGGATCGGGCGAGCCGATCACCCGCTGGAACAGGCGGTCGCGTGCCGCGCCGGGCACCTGCGCGCTGGCCGGCAGGTCTTCGAGGCGGAAGAACACGCCCTTGGAGGTGCCGCCGCGCAGGTAGGCGGCGGGGATTCTGATCTGCGGAACATGGGACATGACTGGGTTTCCTGACGTGCATCAACGACAAGGGCAGAAGCGGCTGCCCTCACCCCAACTCATCTCCCGCCGGCGGGAGAGGGGCTTCAAGCAAAGCCGCATCGAGGGGCTTCACGCAAGGCCGCATCGGGCGGCTTCAAGCAAAACCCCGCCGAGGGCTTGAAACATCAACTGGCAGAAGCTTCCAGGAAGTCCTGCGCGAAGCGTTGCAGGACGCCGCCGGCTTCGTAGATGGCCACTTCCTCGTCCGAATCCAGACGGCAGGTGACCGGCACGTTCACCGTGCTGCCGTCCTTGCGGTGAATCACCAGCGTCAGATCGGTACGCGGCTGGCGCGCGCCGATGACATCGAAGGCTTCGGTGCCGTCAATGCCCAGCGTGTTGCGGTCGGTGCCCGGCTTGAACTCCAGCGGCAGCACGCCCATGCCGATCAGGTTGGTGCGGTGGATGCGCTCGAAGCCTTCGGCGGCGATGGCCTCCACGCCGGCCAGGCGCACGCCCTTGGCGGCCCAGTCGCGCGAGCTGCCCTGGCCGTAGTCGGCACCGGCGATGATGATCAACGGCTGCTTGCGCTCCATGTAGGTTTCAATGGCTTCCCACATGCGCATGACCTTGCCTTCCGGCTCCACGCGCGCCAGCGAACCCTGCTTCACGCTGCCATCGTCGTTGCGCACCATCTCGTTGAACAGCTTCGGGTTGGCGAAGGTGGCGCGCTGCGCGGTGAGGTGGTCGCCGCGGTGGGTGGCGTAGGAATTGAAGTCTTCTTCCGGCAGGCCCATCTTGGCCAGGTACTCACCAGCCGCGCTGGAGCGCAGGATCGCGTTGGACGGCGACAAGTGGTCGGTGGTGATGTTGTCCGGCAGCACCGCCAGCGGGCGCATGCCCTGCAGCGTACGCTCACCGGCCAGCGCGCCCTCCCAGTACGGCGGGCGGCGGATGTAGGTGCTCTGCGGGCGCCAGTCATACAGCGGGCTGACCGGCGCGCCGTGCTCGACGCGCACGTTGAACATCGGGCTGTAGACGCTGCGGAACTGCTCCGGCTTGACCGCCGCCTTCACCACCGCGTCGATCTCGGCATCGCTCGGCCAGATGTCCTTCAGGCGCACGTCGTTGCCATCGGCATCCACGCCCAACACGTCCTTCTCGATGTCGAAGCGCACCGTGCCGGCGATCGCATAGGCGATGACCAGCGGCGGCGAGGCCAGGAAGGCCTGCTTGGCGTACGGATGGATGCGGCCATCGAAGTTGCGGTTGCCCGACAGCACCGCGGTCGAGTACAGGTCGCGGTCGATGATTTCCTGCTGGATCTTCGGGTCCAGCGCGCCGCTCATGCCGTTGCAGGTGGTGCAGGCGAAGGCGACGATGCCGAAGCCCAGCTTCTCCAGCTCCGGCAGCAGGCCGGCTTCCTCCAGGTACAGCTGCACCGCCTTGGAACCCGGCGCCAGCGACGACTTCACCCACGGCTTGCGCAGCAGGCCGCGCGCATTGGCGTTGCGCGCCAGCAGGCCGGCGGCGATCACGTTGCGCGGGTTGGAGGTGTTGGTGCAGCTGGTGATGGCGGCGATGATCACCGCGCCATCGGGCATCAGTCCCTGGGCTTCCTCGTTCCTGCCGCTTTCCAGCTTGGCTTCGTCGGCGATGCCGCGCTCGGCCAGGTCCGACACCGGCAGGCGCCGATGCGGGTTGCTCGGGCCGGCCATGTTGCGGACCACGCTGGACAGGTCGAACTCCAGCACGCGTTCGTACTGGGCGGTGGCCAGCGCATCGGCCCACAGGCCGGTGGTCCTTGCGTAATTCTCGACCAGCGCCACCTGGGCTTCCTCGCGGCCGGTCAGGCGCAGGTAATCCAGGGTCTGCTGGTCGATGTAGAACATCGCCGCGGTGGCGCCGTACTCCGGGCACATGTTGGAGATGGTGGCGCGGTCACCGATGGTCAGCGCCGCCGCGCCTTCACCGAAGAACTCCAGCCATGCGCCCACCACGCGCTCCTTGCGCAGGAACTCGGTCAGGGCCAGCACCACGTCGGTGGCGGTGATGTTGGGCTTCGGCTTGCCGGTCAGCTTGACGCCGACGATGTCGGGCAGGCGCATCCACGACGCACGGCCGAGCATCACGTTCTCTGCTTCCAGGCCGCCCACGCCGATGGCGATCACGCCCAGCGCATCCACGTGCGGGGTGTGGCTGTCGGTACCCACGCAGGTATCCGGGAACGCCACGCCGCCCTGCTGGTAGATCACCGGCGACATTTTCTCCAGGTTGATCTGGTGCATGATGCCGTTGCCCGGCGGGATCACGTCCACGTTCTCGAAGGCCAGCTTGGTCCAGTCGATGAAATGGAAGCGGTCCTCGTTGCGACGGTCCTCGATGGCGCGGTTCTTCTCGAACGCCTGCGGGTCGAAGCCGCCGCATTCCACCGCCAGCGAGTGGTCCACGATCAGCTGCACCGGCACCACAGGGTTCACCTTGGCCGGGTCGCCGCCCTTGTCGGCGATGGCATCGCGCAGGCCGGCCAGGTCGACCAGCGCGGTCTGGCCGAGAATGTCGTGGCAGACCACGCGGGCCGGGAACCACGGGAAGTCGAGGTCGCGCTTGCGCTCGATCAGCTGCGTGAGCGAATCGGTGAGCATGGCCGGGTCGCAGCGGCGCACCAGGTTCTCGGCCAGCACGCGCGCGGTATACGGCAGCGTGGCATAGGCACCGGGCGCGATCGCATCCACAGCGGCCTGTGCGTCGAAGTAGTCCAGCGTGCTGCCGGGGAGATGCTTGCGGTAATCGGTGTTCATGGCTGGCCTGTGAGGGTCTGGGCTTGCTGGTGTGCTTTGGGTTGTGCGCGAATGCAGCAAACCCACAGCAGCACATGGAATCTGAGGTATCCCTTCTCCCGTGTGCGGGGGAAGGTGCCCGGAGGGCGGATGGGGGGAGCTTTGCTCTTGCTCTTGCTCTTGCTCTTGCTTGAGCTCCAGCTTTGCTTCGCTTTTTTTTACGGGCTTGAAGCTTGCTCCACGTGCCAGGAGCCTCCCCTCACCCCAACCCCTCTCCCGCAAGCGGGAGAGGGGCTAAGTTTTCCGCGAGCGGGAGAGGAGCTTTGTCTTCCGTGCGGGAGACTTTCTGCGCGCCTTACGCGCGCTTGTCCAATGGCACGAAGGCCTGGTCTTCCGGGCCGGTGTAGTTCGCGCTCGGTCGGATGATCTTGCCGTCGATGCGCTGCTCGATGATGTGCGCGCTCCAGCCGGCGGTACGCGCGATCACGAACAACGGGGTGAACATCGCGGTCGGCACGCCCATCATGTGGTAGCTGACGGCGCTGAACCAATCCAGATTCGGGAACATCTTCTTGATGTCCCACATCACCGACTCCAGGCGCTCGGCGATGTCGTACATCTTCATGTTTTCCTGCTCGGCCGACAGCTCGCGCGAGACCTCCTTGATCACCTTGTTGCGCGGATCGGACACGGTGTAGACCGGGTGGCCGAAGCCGATGACCACTTCCTTGCGCTCCACGCGCGCCTTGATGTCGGCCTCGGCCTCGTCCGGCGTCTCGTAGCGCTTCTGCACCTCGAAGGCGACTTCATTGGCACCGCCATGCTTGGGCCCGCGCAGGGCGCCGATGCCGCCGGTGATGGCGCTGTACATGTCGCTGCCGGTGCCGGCGATGACGCGGCAGGCAAAGGTCGAAGCGTTGAATTCATGCTCGGCGTACAGGATCAGGCTGGTGTGCATCGCCTTGACCCACGACTCGCGCGGCTGCTCGCCGTGCAGCAGGTGCAGGAAGTGGCCGCCGATGGAGTCGTCGTCGGTTTCCACGTCGATGACCTTACCGTTGTGGCTCCAGTGGTACCAGTACAGCAGCATCGAGCCCAGCGAAGCCATCAGCTTGTCGGCGATGTCACGCGCGCCCGGGTGGTTGTGGTCGTCCTTCTCCGGCGACACGCACCCCATCACCGACACGCCGGTGCGCATCACGTCCATCGGGTGGGCCGACGGCGGCAGTTCTTCCAGCGCGGCCTTGACCGCCGCCGGGATGCCACGCAGCGCCTTCAGCTTGGCCTTGTAGGCGCGCAGTTCGGCCTTGTTCGGCAGCTTGCCGTGCACCAGCAGGTGGGCGATTTCCTCGAACTCGCTGGTGTTGGCCAGGTCCAGGATGTCGTAACCGCGGTAGTGCAGGTCGTTGCCGCTGCGACCGACCGTGCACAGCGCGGTGTTGCCGGCGGCGGTGCCGGACAGGGCGACGGACTTCTTCGGCTTGAACGCCGGGGCGGCGGTGGATTCAGACATGGTGTGAACCTCGATCAGATGCGGATGTGGAAGCCCCTCTCCCACCGGGAGAGGGGTTGGGGAGAGGGTACGAATGCGAGGAATCGCACCCTCATCCGGCGCTACGCGCCACCTTCTCCCAACGGGAGAAGGGGCCAGGGACTACTTCTTCGCAGCAAACGTCCTGTCCAGGCTGCGCTCGAATTCGTGGTAACCAATCCGGTCGTACAGCTCCTCGCGGGTCTGCATCGTGTCCACCACATTACGCTGGTGGCCATCACGGCGGATGGCTTCGTAGACGTTCTCGGCCGCCTTGTTGGCCGCGCGGAACGCCGACAGCGGGAACAGCTGGATCGCAACGCCCGAAGCAGCCAGCTCATCGCGGCTGAACAGCGGCGTGGCCCCGAATTCAGTGATATTGGCCAGCAGCGGCACCTTCACCGCGTCGGCGAAGCGCTTGTAGGTTTCCAGGTCATAGGCAGCCTCGGCGAAGATGCCATCGGCGCCGGCCTCGACGCAGGCGATGGCACGCTCGATGGCCGCGTCCACGCCTTCCATCTGGATCGCGTCGGTGCGGGCGATCAGGAAGAAATCCGGGTCGGTCTTGGCATCGGCCGCCGCCTTCACGCGGTCCACCATTTCACCCTGCGACACAATCTCCTTGCCCGGGCGGTGGCCGCAACGCTTGGCCCCCACCTGGTCCTCGATGTGGCAGGCCGCGGCACCGGCCTTGATCAGCGACTTCACCGTGCGCGCGATGTTGAACGCACTCGGGCCGAAGCCGGTGTCGATGTCCACCATCAGCGGCAGGTCGCACACATCGGTGATGCGGCGCACGTCGATCAGCACGTCTTCCAGGGTGTTGATGCCCAGGTCCGGCAGGCCCAGCGAGCCGGCCGCGACGCCGCCGCCGGACAGGTAGATGGCCCGGTAGCCGGCGCGCTTGGCCAGCAGGGCGTGGTTGGCGTTGATCGCGCCGATCACCTGCAGCGGCGATTCGGCAGCCAGTGCGGCGCGGAAGGCGGCGCCGGCGGAAGAAAGACTCATGGCATGGCTCCTTGCGTGGCGGAGGCGACGATGCCATTCCGCTATGACAAACAATCTGTCACTATCGGACTCATTGATCAATCTTGATTCAATAAATCAACCTATTGAAAGCGCATGACCGATAACGCCGAGAACGACCTGCTGTCCGCCAGCGATGTCTGCACCCTGCTCGGGATCAGCCCGGCCACGCTGTACGCCTATGTCAGCCGTGGCCAGCTCAGCTCGCGACCGGGCGCGGACCAGCGCAGCCGGGTGTACCTGCGCGCCGAGGTCGAGCGACTGGCTCAGCGCAAGCGAGCCGGCCGTGGCGCGGCGCGGGGGGCTGCGCAGAGCCTGGACCGTGGCCTGCCGGTACTGGAAACCGGCATCTCGCTGATCCAGCCGGATTCGCCCTATTACCGCGGCCGCTCGGCGGTCGCGGCGGCGCAGGACGGGGCGACCCTGGAAGACACCGCGCGGCTGCTGTGGGACTGCGAGGAACTGGACCCTTTCACGCCCCAGCCGCCGCCGCATTGGCCGGAGCGGATTGCCCCGCTGGCGCTGGACGGATCACTTCCACCGCTGGAGCGGGCCATGGCCTGCCTGCCGCTGCTGGCATTGGGACAGCGTCAGTCGCTCAACGCCGCCGCGCCGGTGCGCCGCGAGGTAGCCGCGGCACTGTTGCGCCAGAACGCCGCGCTGCTGGTCGGCGTGCAACCGGATGCGCGCCCGGTGCATCGCCTGCTGGCCGACAGCTGGTGCGCCGGGGACGAGGGTTTTGCCGAGGTGGTACGCACCGCATTGGTGGTGTGCGCCGACCATGAGCTCAATGTGTCGGCCTTTGCTGCGCGCGTGGTGGCCTCCACCGGCGCGCACCTGCACGCCACCGTCTGCGCCGGCCTGGCCGCGATGTCCGGGCCGCGCCATGGCGGTGCCACCGCACGCGCGCATGCGCTGTTGCTGGATGCACAGGCCAGCGGCGCGGCGGCGGAGTTCATCGCCGGTCGCTGGCGGCGCGGCGACGACCTGCCGGGGTTCAACCATGTGCTGTACCCGCAGGGCGACCCGCGCGGTGCCGAAGTCCTGCGCGTGCTGCGTGGATTACGCGGTGGCACGCCGGCGATGCAGCACATCGAGAGCGTGCTGGCGGCCACCGAGGAGCACAGTGGCCAGCACCCCAACATCGACGGCCTGCTGGCGGCGATCTGCTACGCCTATGGCCTGCCCGGCGCGCACGCGCTGGTGATGTTCGCCACCGCCCGGCTGGCCGGCTGGCTGGCGCACGCCCTGGAGCAGCAGGCGCTGGGTACGCTGATCCGGCCACGCGCGCGTTACACCGGCGTGGTCCCCGGCAAGCCCGCGTAGGCGCGGCCGAGGCTGCTCCTACCGACGACTCCAGGCCTGGATGATCGCCGCGATGGTCTGCACGCCATCGGTCAACGCTGCAGGGCCCGGCTGCAGGATCAGCGGCGACTTGATTTCGTGCAGCTGGCCATCACGCACGGCGTTGATTGCTGCCCAGCCCGGACGTGCGGCGACCCGCTCGGGGCGGAACTTCTTGCCGCACCACGAGCCGATGATGATGTCCGGGTTGCGCGCGATCACCGGATCACCGTTGGCCAGGATCCGCGCCTTGGCCAGCGGCTCGCGCGACAGCTCGGGGAACACATCGTCGCCGCCGGCGATGGTCACCAGTTCGGCACCCCACTGGATGCCGGTGATGATCGGCTCATCCCATTCTTCCACGTACACGCGCGGCCGCTGCGGCAACCGCGCGGCCTGCGCGGCGATGTCATCCAGCCCGCGCTGCAGGCTGTCGGCATAGGCATTGGCACGCGCGGCCACGCCCACCAGCCCGCCGAGCCGGCGGATGTAATCAAGGATGCCGGCCACGCTGCGGTGGTTGGCGATCCATACCTCCACGCCATGCCGGATCAATTCGGCGGCGATATCGGCCTGGATGTCGGAGAAGCCGATCGCCAGGTCCGGTTTGAGCTTGAGGATCTCCCCCACCTTGGCGCTGGTGAAGGCACTGACCTTGGGCTTGTCGCGCCGTGCTTGCGGTGGCCGCACGGTGAAGCCGCTGATGCCGACGATGCGCTCCTGCTCACCGAGCGCGTACAGGGTTTCGGTCGGCTCCTCGGTGAGGCAGACGATGCGACGCGGGCCAATCATGGGCTTGCGAACTCCGTGCTATCGACGAACACCGCCGGGGTGTTCCAGGGATGATGGGCGGCAATGCCCTGCGTCAGCAGGCGTTGCAGGCGCCCGGGATCGCGCGGGATGCAGAACTCCAGCCGCACGCTGGGCTCGCGTACCAGTTCGCCGGACCGGCCGGATGCGCTGGCCGTGCCGTCCAGCACGCGGAACTGTTCCCGGCCCGGCGCCGATTCCCACATGCCGGCCGCGTAGCCGCCGGCGGCCAGCGGGTCCACGGACAGGATGCCGGCCTTCAACGCCTCCAGGTGCGCGGGCGGCACGAACACGGTGATGCGGTAGACCGGATGCAGCTTCATCATTGCCCCGCCATCGTCAGCCACCGCAACTCAAGGGAACAGCATCCGCTTGCTCCACTGCCCGGCCGCATCGGCCTCGTAGCACCAGCGCTCATGCAGGCGGAAGTCGGCGCCATACCAGAACTCGATGCGCTGCGGCACCACGCGGATGCCACTCCAGCCGTCCGGGCGCGGCACGTCCCGCCCTTCGAACTGGGCCTCGAACCGGGCCAGGCGTTGCTCGAACGCCTCGCGCGAGGCCAGCGGCTGCGACTGCACCGAGGCCCACGCGCCGATCTGGCTCATGCGCGGGCGCGAGGCGAAGTACGCGTCGGCCTCGGCCGGCGCGACCAGCTGCGCGTCGCCTTCGATCCGCACCTGGATGCCGGCCTCGCGCAGGCTGCGCCACAGGAACAGCAACGCCAGCGCGCGGTTCTCGTGCAGCTCGCGTCCCTTGCGGCTGTCCAGGTGCGTGTAGAACACGAAACCGCGCTCGTCGAAGGCCTTCAGCAGCACCGTGCGTGCCGAGGGACGGCCGTTGATGTCGGCGGTGGCCACCGTCATCGCGGTGGCATCGATTTCGGCACCGGCTTTTGCCTCGTCAAACAATGCGGCGAAAGTCGTAAGTGCTTCGGCGTAAAGATCGGTCATGAGCGGCTTCGTACGGCAGGGGTTTGAGCTATTGTGGCGGCATGTCCCCCGTTCCGCACAGTTTTTCCCCACGACGCTTCGCGCAGGCGCTGGTCGAACAGGCGCTCGACGATGCATTGGCCAGTGGCGCACGCACGCCGGTGCTGGCCATCAGTGGCGTGCAGGGCAGCGGCAAGTCCACCCTGGCCGCTCAGGTGGTCGAGCTGGCCCGTGCGCGTGGGCTGCAGGCCGCGGCATTGTCCATCGACGACACCTACCTCACCCGCGCCCAGCGCCAGCGCCTGGCCGACCGCATCCACCCGTTGCTGGCCACGCGCGGCCCGCCGGGCACGCATGACCTGCCGCTGGCGCTGTCCACCCTGGATGCGGCCAAGGCAGGCCGGGCTTTCGCCCTGCCCCGCTTCGACAAGCTGGCCGACGAACGGGTGCCCGAAGCGCAATGGCAGATGCAGGACACGCCACTGGACCTGCTGGTGTTCGAGGGCTGGTTCCTGGGCACGCCGGCCGAGCAGGACGCCGCGCTGCAGGCACCGTTGAACGCGCTCGAGCGCGAGGCCGATGGCGACGGTATCTGGCGGCGCTGGTGCAACCAGGCGCTGGCGAACGACTATCCCGCGCTGTGGCAGCGCTTTGACCGGCTGTGGTTCCTGCAGCCGCCGGGCTTTTCGGTGGTCCCGCACTGGCGCTGGCAGCAGGAGCAGGCACTGCAGCAGGCCTCGCCGGGGCGCACCAGCATGAGCCGGGCGCAGGTGGAACGTTTCGTGCAGTTCTACGAGCGCATCAGCCGGCAGGCGCTGCGCACCCTGCCGACGCTCGCCGACCGGGTCATCCCGCTGGATGCGCAACGCCGTCCGTTGTAGGGGGGCGGCTTACTGCACCAGGAAGGTCACCCGCAGGTTGACCCGCCATTCGGTGATGTTGCCCTGGCCGTCGGTGACCACCTTGGTTTCGTTGATCCACGCGCCCTGGATGCCCTTGACGGTCTCGGCCACCTTCTTCAACCCGGTGCGCACGGCGTCCTCGACGCTGGTCTTGGACGACGCGCTGACTTCGATGATCTTCGCCACACTCATGTCCGACTCCTTGGTTGCACCACGAACCATTCGTGGAGTCCGCGAGCTTGGCTGCTACCGTGTTAAGGCACTGACACGAGGTGCTAGCATCGCCCTACGATGAATCCCGCCCCCAATCTCATCCTGATCGGCCCCATGGGCGCCGGAAAAACCTGCATCGGCCGCCGCGTGGCCGAGCGCTTCGGGCTGGCCTTCATCGATGCCGACCAGGCCATCGTCGATGACGTGGGCACCAGCATCCCGGCCATCTTCGAGAACCTCGGCGAGGCCGGCTTCCGTGCCCACGAGAAGCGGGTACTGAACGACCTGCTGCAGGGCAACGGCCAACTGGTGTCCACCGGCGGGGGCTCGGTGCTGGATGCCGACAACCGCCAGCGCATCCGCCAACGCGGCTTCGTGGTCTACCTGCGGGTCAGCGTGCAGTCGCAGCTGCAGCGCCTGCAGAAGGACAAGACCCGCCCACTGCTGCAACGTCCCGACCGCGAACAGGTGCTGGCCGACATGGCCGCGTTGCGCGACCCGCTGTACCGCGACCTGGCCGACCTGATCATCGACACCGACCTCTACACCTCCGCCGAAGCCACCGCCCAACTGGTGGTACGGCTTGCCAGCCAATGGCAGATCTCGGAACCCACCGCATGACCGCTTCCCCCCGTACCGTCGCCGTTGGCGGCGAACTCCCGTACCAGATCCACATCGGCCCCGGCCTGCTGTCCGACGCCAGCCTGCTGGGCGCGGCCATCCGCGGACGCCACGTGTTGCTGGCCAGCGACGACACCGTGGCCCCGCTGTACCTGGCACGCGTCCGCGATGCCCTGCAGGCGGCCCGCCCCGAGCTGAAGATCGGCCAGTACGTGATCCCGGCCGGCGAGGCATCCAAGACCCTGGACAACTTCGCCGGTGCGATCGCCGCGCTGGCGGCGCTGGGCGCCACCCGCGATGCCTGCGTGCTGGCACTGGGCGGTGGCGTGGTCGGCGACCTGGCCGGCTTCGCCGCGGCGTGCTGGATGCGGGGCGTGGACTGCGTGCAGCTGCCCACCACGCTGCTGGCGATGGTGGACTCCTCGGTCGGTGGCAAGACCGCCGTGGACATCCCGCAGGGCAAGAACCTGGTCGGTGCCTTCCACCCGCCGCGCGCGGTCATCGCCGACACCGCCGCCCTGCGCAGCCTGCCGGTGCGCGAGCTGCGCGCCGGGCTGGCCGAGGTAATCAAGTACGGCGCCATCCGTGACCCGCTGTTCTTCCAGTGGCTGCAGGCCGAACGTGCCGCGCTGCTGGCCGGCGACGATGCCGCGCTGGCCCAGGCCATCGCCCGCAGTTGCGAGCACAAGGCCGAGATCGTCGAACGCGACCCGCTGGAGAAGGGCGAACGTGCGCTGCTCAACCTGGGCCACACCTTCGGCCATGCCATCGAGACGGCGCAGGGTTACGGCGCACCGGGCAATGACAACCTCAACCACGGCGAGGCCGTGGCGGTGGGCATGGTGCTGGCCGCGCGCCTGTCCGCCGCGCTGGGCATGGCCGATGCGGCCGACACCGACACCCTGCGCGAGCTGCTGCTGGCCTATGGCCTGCCGGTGCGGATCCCGGCCGGGCTGGAACCGGAGGGCCTGCTCGCGCACATGCGCCTGGACAAGAAGAACATCGCCGGGCGCCTGCGCCTGGTGTTGTGGCGTGGCATCGGCAAGGCCGAGGTCGTGGCCGACGTGGACGAGACCGCGGTGCTGGCGGTGTTGCGCCAGGGCTGAGGCACCCGCGCCTTCCCCGTCCCCTTGGCCTGCGGCCACGGGGACGGAGGACCAGCACACACCGTGGCGATGCCGGGGCATGCCGCCGGAAAGCGGCCCAAATCCCGCGCAACGGCTACAATCGCCGCCATGCGCGTCCTACTGCAACAGCCGCCCAGCGGCAAAGAAGCCCCCCGTTACGTACAGCTCACCCTGGTGCCGGACCTGCTCGGCGGCTGGGAGCTGCTGCGCGAGAGCGGCCAGACCGGAGGCCGCGTGCAGCTTCGCCGCGAACTGTTCCTGCAGCACGACGAAGCCCGCGACGCCTTCGAGAAGGCACGCGACGCACAGATCAAGCGCGGCTTCCAGGTGATGTTCACCAGCGGCCTGCCACAACCCTGAGCGGACCCTGCAGGGCGCGATGCGCCCGCGCCGCCCACTGCCAAGGAGCTCCACCGTGACCAGCCCCCTCCGCAACGACCGCTTCCTGCGCGCCCTGCGCCGCGAACCGGTGGATTGCACCCCCGTCTGGCTGATGCGCCAGGCCGGCCGCTACCTGCCGGAGTACCGCGCCACCCGCGCCCGCGCCGGCAGCTTCCTGGGCATGGCCAAGAACCCCGAAGTCGCCTGCGAAGTCACCCTGCAGCCGCTGGAGCGCTTCGACCTGGACGCGGCCATCCTGTTCTCGGACATCCTCACCGTGCCCGACGCGATGGGCCTGGGCCTGTACTTCGCCGATGGCGAAGGCCCCAAGTTCAAGGACCCGGTGCGTGACGCCGCCGCCATCGCCAGGCTGGCGGTGCCGGACATGGAGACCGAGCTGGGCTACGTGATGGACGCGGTGCGCCTGATCCGCCGCGAGCTGGACGGCAAGGTGCCGTTGATCGGCTTCTCCGGCAGCCCGTGGACGCTGGCCTGCTACATGATCGAGGGCGGCGGCAGCAAGGACTACGCGCGCATCAAGGCGATGGCGCTGAACGAGCCCAAGGCCCTGCACCAGTTGCTGGGCGTGGTGACCGACGCGGTCATCGCCTACCTGTCGGCGCAGCGCGCGGCCGGCGCGCAGGCACTGCAGGTGTTCGACACCTGGGGCGGCGTGCTCGGCCCGGCCATGTACCGTGAGTTCTCGCTGCGCTACCTCTCGCGCATCGCCGCCGAACTGCCGCGTGGCGAAGGCGCCGAGCGCACCCCGCTGATCCTGTTCGGCAAGGGCACCGGCCAGTACGTGGCCGAACTGGCCGCCACCGGCACCGACGGCGTCGGCGTGGACTGGACCATCAGCCTGGAGGACGCGGTGCGTGCGGCCGGCGGCAAGGTCGCGCTGCAGGGCAACCTGGACCCGGCCACCCTGTACGGCTCGTCCGAGGCGATCACCCGGGAAGTGGGCAAGGTGCTGGACAGCTACGCCGCCGGCAACGGCGGCTCGCGCGAGGGCCATGTGTTCAACCTCGGCCATGGCATGTCGCCGGACATGAACCCGGACCACGTCGCGGTGCTGGTGGACGCCGTGCACCGGTTGAGCCGCCGCTGATCCCGGCGGCCGGCCTGGCCGGCCCCGGACCGTTTCAAGGAGGAACGCCATGCCCCTGCCCCGCCCGATCCTGTGGTGCGCCCCGCTGTCGTGCGCACTGGCCGCCTGTTCGGCCGATGTCACGCCGGCACCGGCATCGGCTGCCACGCCGGCCACCGACGCGGCCAGCAGCACATTGAAGATCCAGCCCGAGGATTTCCCGAGCCTGGCCTCGAACGAAGCGCTAGCCCAGCTGGCGATCTTCAGCACCGGGATGGGCGACTTCCCGCAACGCTGCGACCAGCTCCGGCTGGTCAAGCAGGACGAGCTGTCCCCACGCTGGTCGGCGGTGATCGCTAAGCTCTCGCTCACCTCGTGCACGCGCGAGGCCTACGACGACGGCAGCGGCTACCTGTCCTATGCGGCCAGCGCGACCTTCAAGCCGGGTGCGGTGACGCTGCTGGACCTGCCGGTGCTGCGCTACGACGAGGATGCCGGCGAGATGCATATCCTGCGCACCTACGTCATCGACGCCCCGCTGCAACAGCTGCTGCAGACCTTGCGCCCGCGGATCGAGAAAGACTGCGAGCCTACCCACAGGGTCAATCCCAGCGCGGTGCCGACCTGCACCATGGAAGAGGATGACGGCACCTGGCGGCTGACCCTGGGCGAGCTCAACACCACCGCCACCTTGGCCGCCGACCCGGACAACCCGGCCCATTCGCTGTACAGCTACGGCGGCGGTGATTGAGGGCCAGGCGCGATCTGCGCGTGACCTGCACGCGCCAGGAGCGACAATGACGGCCTGCCCCCGCGAGCCGTCCTGATGTCCAACGCCGTTTCCAGCCCACTGCCCACCGGCAACGCCCACAAGCCGCTGTTGTGGCTGGTGTCACTGGCCATCTTCATGCAGATGCTGGACTCGACCATCGTCAACACCGCATTGCCGGCGATGGCCCGCAGCCTTGGCGAAAGCCCGCTGCAGATGCAGTCGGTGGTGTTCAGCTACGCGCTGGCGGTGGCCACGTTCATCCCGGCCTCGGGCTGGATCGCCGACCGCTTCGGCACCCGCCGCACTTTCATGACGGCGATCATCCTGTTCACCCTGGGCTCGCTGGCCTGCGCGTTGTCACCCAGCCTGCAATGGCTGGTGGCCGCGCGCGTGCTGCAGGGCATCGGCGGGGCGATGCTGCTCCCGGTCGGGCGGCTGGCGGTGATGCGTACCGTACCGCGCGAACAATTCCTGTCGGCGATGAGCTTCATCGCCATCCCCGCGCTGATCGGCCCGCTACTGGGCCCGACGCTGGGCGGCTGGATGGTGGAAGTGGCGTCGTGGCACTGGATCTTCCTGATCAACCTGCCGATCGGCCTGATCGGGCTGGTCGCCGCGCTGCGGATCATGCCCGACCATTACGGACAGCAGAAGCACCGCTTCGACCTGGCCGGCTACCTGATGCTGGCCTTCGGCATGGTCGCCTTGTCGCTGGCGCTGGACGGCGTCTCCGGGCTGGGCTCGGCGCATGCACTGGTGATCCTGCTGGCGGTGATCGGCATCGCCGCACTGGCGGGCTACTGGCTGCATGCGGCCAACAGCCGTGATGCATTGTTCCCGTTGACG
Source organism: Stenotrophomonas sp. ATCM1_4 (assembly GCF_004348115.1). Lineage (GTDB taxonomy): Bacteria > Pseudomonadota > Gammaproteobacteria > Xanthomonadales > Xanthomonadaceae > Stenotrophomonas > Stenotrophomonas capsici. The sequence continues at coordinate 3,218,833 of NZ_QPFB01000001.1, forward strand.
CTGTTCCATGTGACCAGCTTCCGCATCGGCATCCTCGGCAACCTGTTCTCACGGATCGGCAGCGGGGCGATGCCGCTGTTGATCCCGTTGCTGCTGCAGGTCGGCCTGGGCATGAGCCCGATGCGGGCGGGCATGATGATGATCCCGGTAGCGCTGGCCGGCATGGCTGCCAAGCGCGCGGCGGTGTCGCTGGTGCAGCGCTTCGGTTATCGCCGCATCCTGATGATCAACACCGTCTGCGTGGGCGTGGCGATGGCCGGCTTCGCGCTGATCGACGGGGGCCAGCCGGTGTGGGTGCAGCTGGTGCTGCTGACCGCCTTCGGCGCGGTGAACTCGATGCAGTTCACCGTGATGAACACCGTGACCCTGCGCGACCTGGACATGGAGCAGGCCAGCAGCGGCAACAGCCTGCTGTCGATGGTGATGATGCTGGCCACCGGCTTCGGCGCGGCCACCGCCGGCAGCCTGCTGGCCACCTTCGGCACGCACCTGGTGGGCCACGGCGCGACCGCCGCGCTGCACGCCACCTTCATCTGCGTCGGCGCGATCACGCTCAGCTCCACGCTGGTGTTCTGGCAGTTGCCGGAAAACCGCCCGCATCCCAAGGCGGTCGAGGAAGTCGCCGAGTAACCGCGCACGCCAGCGCGCCGCATGCAGTGGCGCATCCCCGGGAGCAGCATGCGTGGCCCCGCGCACGATCCCGGTCCCGGCTTGCCGGAGCTCAGCCGCGCGGGGCCAGTCCCTGCGCACGGCGCTGGTGTGCGTCCAGCACCCCGGCGATGGCTTCCAGCAGCATCTGCGCGGTCACCGGCTTGCGCAGGAAGTCATCGAAACCGGACTTGCGTGCCTGCGGCTCGGCTTCGGCATCCGAACGCGCGGTCACCGCGATCAACGGCATCTCGTAGCCCATCGTGCGCAGCTGCAAGGCCAGCCCGAAGCCGTCGATGCCGGGCAGGTCCAGGTCCAGCAGGGCCACGTCGAAGCGCGCATTGGACACCTCGGCCAGCGCGGCCAGCCCGTGCGCGGCATGCACCACGCCGTGCCCATGCACTTCGAGCAGGCCACGGATCACCGCGGCGATGGTGGGGTCGTCCTCCACCAGCAGGACATGCAACGGCGGCAGTGACTTCCACGACGACACGCCGACGCCGTCGGCCGCCGTCTCCGGCACCACCTCCCAGGCCAGTGGCAGGCGCACGCTGAAGCAGCTGCCGGTCCCGGGCGTGCTTTCCACCTCGATGGTGCCGCCCATGGCCACCGCCAGTTCGTGGCAGATCGCCAGGCCCAGGCCGCTGCCACCATAACGGGCCGCGGTACGCGCACCGTCGGCCTGCTCGAAGCGGCGGAACAGGCGCTTGCGCTGCTCCGGATTGATGCCCGGCCCGGTATCGCAGACATCGAAGCAGATGCCGCTGCCACCCTCGCCCATCTCCACCCGCAGGCGCACCTGCCCATCGCTGGTGAACTTGATCGCGTTGCCCAGCAGGTTCAGCAGGATCTGGCGCAGGCGCAGCACGTCACCGGTCACCCGCGTGCGCGCACTGGCCCCGCTGTGCAGCGAGAACGCCAGCCCACGCCGCTGCGCCAGCGGCTCCATCAGCCCGCGCACGTCGTCCAGCAGTTGCTGCAGGTCCAGCGGCTGGACCTGCAGTTCCAGCCGCCCGGCCTCGATGCGCGCCAGGTCCAGCGCGTCGTTGACCAGCCGCAGCAGGTGCTCGCCGGCACGGCGGATCGACTGGGTGTAGCCGCGTTGCCGGTCGTCCAGCTCCGAGGCCAGCAGCAGTTCGCTCATGCCCAGCACGCCTGTCATCGGCGTGCGCACCTCGTGGCCAAGCGTGGCCAGGAAGCGGGTCTTGGCCAGCGAGGCCTGTTCGGCCAGTTCCTGCTTGTGCTTGGCCAGTTGCCATTCGTGGCGCCGCGCCAACCGGCGCCGGTACAACCAGGCGCCCAGCAACAGCAGCGCGACGCCCAGCACGATCAGGCCGGCCAGGCCACCGGTGCTGCGCCACCATGGCGGCTGCACCTGGAAGGACAGCGTCTGCACCGTCGACCAGACGTTGTCCGAGGTCGCCGCCTGCACCTGCAGCCGATAGCTGCCTGGCGGCAAGCGCGGGAACACCCGGTCGCCCGATGCGCCCACTTCCACCCAGTCCGGGTCATAGCCTTCCAGCCGGAAGCGGTACAGGTTGATCGCCGAATCGGCGAAGGACAGCAGCCGCGCCGACACCCGCAGGTCGCGGTCGCCGGGCAGGATCTGCAGCGGGGTCTGGTGGGTCAGGTCCTGTTCCTGCTCGGCGCGACGCACGCTCACCCGCTCGATGACCAGCGGCGATTGGCGCGCCGACAGGCGCACGCGTTGCGGGTCGAACAACACCACGCCATCCGGCGTGCCGCCGGCGATCTGCCCACCGCGCGCCTGCACCAGCGTGCGGCGCCGGAACTCCTGGCTGGGCAGGCCATCGTGCACGCCATACATGCGCACCGAGCGGCTGGCCGGGTCGATGCGGATCAGGCCGCGTGCGCTGGTCGCCCACGCCACGCCCTGCGGATCGACCACCAACCCGTGCGCGCCGAGCATCGGGTAGCCCTGCGCCGGGCCGACCGAATCGAGCAGGGTCATGCGCCGGCCATCCCACAGGTAACGGTCCATCCGCCCCAGGCCGGCGAGCCAGGCCACGCCGCTGTCGGTCAGGTTGAAGCTGGAAATGCGGTCGGTGGGGGCGCCGGGCACCTGCACGAACTGCTGCTGCGCCGTCTGCCAGGTCAACAGGCCGGCACCGGTGGCCAGCCACAGGTCGTCGCCGGGGCCACAGTACATGTCCTCCACGATCGCCAGCGGCAACCCGTGCGTGCCCGGCTGCATCTGCAGCAGCACGTGGCCGTCCCCGTCGCGCTGCTGGATGCCGCCGTCCTCGGAATACACCCAGATCCGCCCGCCCGCGCACTGCCGCACGATGTCCGCATCACCGGTCATCGCCGCATCCGACGCATCGCCGGCCTGCCAGCGGCGCACCTCGTGGCTGGCCGGGGTATAGCGGATCAGTTCGTCCAGGCTGCCGATCCAGACCCGGCCCTTGTTGTCTTCGGTCAACGACTGCGGCCAGTTCATGCCGCTGATCTTTTCCAGGTGCTGCTCGACCTCGCCGGTGGCCGGATCCAGGCGGTCCAGCGCGCCGCGCGTGCCCACCACCCAGATGCCGCCGGAAGCCGACGGTGCCAATGCCAGCGGGTTGGGGTTGCGCAGCGAGGCCGGGTCGTCCAGGTGCCGCGACAGCACCGAGAACTGGCGCCAACTCGGCGGCAGGTGCCAGAGTCCGGCATTGGTGCTGGCGAACCACAGGCCGCCTTCGCGGTCCTCGTAGGCGCTGGACCAGTTCGGCCGCACCATGCCGCGCTCCTGCATGCTGTACAGGCCCACGTTGTGTACGCGGCCGGCGCGGAAACGCCCCAGCCCGGCCAGCGTGTCGAGCCAGTAATCGCCGTCGCTGGAGTACTGCAGCATGTTGAGCACATCGCCGGCCTGCATGCCGGGCCAGACCGAACGCTGGAACCGCCCGTCGGCGGTGCGCACCACCAGCCCGAGGTTGGTGGCGATCCAGAGCCGGCCCTCGCGGTCCACCTTCAGGCCATTGATGCGCTCGGACGGCAGTACCGACTCCCCCACCTGCTCGAAGTCATGCCCGGTCCAGCGCGCCAGCCCGCCTTTGGTGCCGACCCACAGGGTGCCGTCCGGTGTCACCGCCATGTAGGTCACCGCCGCCGCCGGCAGGCTGTTGGGGTCACCGTCGATCGGCATGAAGCGGGTGATGTGCCCGTCCGGATCGAGCCGGTGCAGGCCGCCGGTCGCGGTACCGAACCAGGTGCTGCCGTCGGCGGTGGTGACGATCGACCAGATCGTGTTGCTGCCGATCTCCGGGTGGGTGCGCCGGTTGTAGAAGGTGAAGCTGCGGCGGTCCGCCGACAGCATCACCAGCCCGGCATTCTGCGTGCCGATCCACAGGCGGTTGGCGGCGTCGACGTGCAGGCTCCAGACCTGGTTGTCCTGCAGGCCGTCCTCGGCCCGCCACACGCGGTAGCTGCGCCCGTCATAGCGCGCCAGGCCATCGCGGCTGGCCAGCCACAGGTAACCGGTGCGGTCCTCGGCGAAGGCATTGATGGTGCTCGACGGCAGCCCGTCGGCCACGGTGAGCTGGCGCGGCTGCGGCGTGGCCGGCACCTCGGCATTGGCCGGCGCCAGCAGGCACACGGACAGCGCCAGCAGCACGGCGCGTACGCACCCTTTCATTCCCGTCATTCCTCGTGCATCGGCAACCCGGCCAGGGCCGGTCCCCCACCACGTTGGGCGCGTGAGCGTAACAACACCTGCGTGATGGTGGTCGCCAGCAGCTGGCCGGTGACCGGCTTGCGCAGGAACCCTTCCATCCCCGCCGCCGCCGCCAACTGCTCGGCCTGGCCATCCGAACGCGCGGTGACCGCGATCAACGGGAACAGGTGCCCGGACGCACGCAACTGTCGGGCCAGCGCCATGCCATCGAGCGCGGGCAGGTCCAGGTCGAACAGGCCGATGTCGAACGCCTGCTCGGCCACTTCGCCCAGCGCGGCGAGGCCGTGCGGCGCATGCACCACGGTATGCCCGCGCGCGCGCAGCAGGCCGGCGATGACCTGGGCGACGGTCGGGTCGTCCTCCACCAGCAGGATCCGCAGCGGCTCGCTGCCGGCCGCAGCCTCCGCGTCGCCCTCCTGCGGGGCCTGCACGCCCTGCACCCAGTGCAGCGGCAGCTCCACCTGGAAGCTGGCCCCTTCGCCCAGGCGGCTGCTGACACGGATGTTGCCCCCCATCGCCGCCGCCAGCTCCTGGCAGATCGCCAGCCCCAGGCCACTGCCGCCATAACGCGAGGCGGTGCGCCAGCCATCGGCCTGCTCGAAGCGCTGGAACAGGCGCGCCTGCTGCTCGTCGTTGATGCCCGGCCCGGTGTCGCTGACGGTCAGGCGCAGGCCGGTGTTGTCCGGCAGCAATGCCACCTCCAGTCGCACCTTGCCCTGCTCGGTGAACTTGATGGCGTTGCTCAGCAGGTTCATCACGATCTGGCGCAGGCGCATGGCATCGCCGGTCACCTCGACCGTGCCGTCGAAGCCCGGCGCGTACTCGAACGCCAGGCCGCGCCGCTCGGCCATCGGCGCCATCAGCGCCACTACTTCCTCCAGCACCTTGCTGAAATTGAACGGCTGGTTGTCCAGCTCGAGCTTGCCCGACTCGACGCGGGCCAGGTCCAACGCGTCGTTGAGCAGCCGCAACAGGTGCGAACCGGCCTGCTGGATGGCACCGGCATAACGCCGCTGGCGGGGATCCAGGTCGGTGTCCAGCAGCAGCTCGCTCATGCCCAGCACGCCGGTCATCGGCGTGCGCACCTCATGGCCCAGCGTGGCCAGGAAGCGGGTCTTGGCCAGGGAGGCCTGTTCGGCCAGCTCCTGCTTGTGCAGGGCCAGTTGCCATGCACTACGCCGGCGCACGCGGCGACGGTAGGCCAGCAGCGCCGCGCTGACCAGCAGGGCCAGCACCGCCACCCAGGCGGCGATCGCCGTACCGCTGAGCCACCAGGGCGAGGCCACTTCCACCGTCAAGGCCTGCACCGGCGTCCAGCCGCTGTCGCCGGCCGCGCCCTGCACCTCCAGGCGATAGTGCCCGGGCGGCAGCCGCGACAGCACCCGCTCGCCTTCGGCACTGACCTCCACCCAGTTCTGGTCGTAGCCCTCCACGCGGAAGCGGAAGCGGTGGCTGGCCAGATCGGCGAAGGACATCAGCCGTGCCTGCACGCGCAGGTCACGGTCGCCGGCCCCCAGGTGGATCACCTCCCCGCTGAGCGCCTGTTCGCTGACCGCGTCATCGCGGCGCACATGCACCGAACCGATCACCAGCTTGGAGGCTGGCAGCGGCTGCGCCACCTGGTCCGGGTTGAATACCACCAGGCCACTGGCCTGCACCGCCAGCGCTGCGTCGCAACCGCCCATCGCCGGGGGGCGTGGCGAGAACTCCGCGTCCGGCAGGCCATCGGCACCGCCGAGCAAGCGCACGCGCCGCGCCCCCGGCTGCCACAGCAGCAGGCCGCGCGGGGTGGTGGCCCACAGCTGTCCGGAGCACCCCAGTACCAGCCCGCCCATCATCACCGCCGGCACGCCCTCCGCATTGCCCAGCCGCTGCTGCAGCACGAGGCGGTCGCCTTCGCGGCGGTAGTGCTCCAGCGCGCCGTCGCGCGCCAGCCAGACCGTTCCGTCCGGGACGAAGGCGATGTCATACACGCCCCCCCGCGACACGCCCTGCAACGTGATGAAGCGGGTGCCGTCGAAGTACAGCACGCCGGCCGCGCCGGTCAGCCACACCGTGCCGTTGCGGTCGATCAGCAACTGCTCGACCAGCTTGTCGGGCAGGCCCGGCGACGCGCCGGCCGGATAGGTGGCCAACAGCTCACCGTTCGCGGCACGGTGCTGCAGGCCGTATCCGATGATCGACAACCACACGCTGCCGTCGGCGGCGCGGCGCATCAGGTCGGCGCGGAACTGCGGATCGCTGCCGACGCCCAGGTCCACGACCCGGCGCCCCTGGCCTTCGGGCCGGAACAGCACCAGGCTGCCGGCCCGCCCCGCCCAGACCTGTCCATCGGCGCCACGCAGCACCGACCAGATCCCGCCCACGCCCAACCGCGCCTCGTCGGCCAGCTGCTGCAGCTGCCCGCTGCCATCGAGCCGGTAGACCCCGTGCGCGCCACCGACCAAAAAGCCGTCGCCATCGGCCGCACCGCTGCGCATGTACAGGCTTTCCAGCGGTTTGCCGTCCAGCCGCGAGACGGTGGAAAAGCGCTTCCAGTCCGGTCGCAGGTAGGCCAGGCCCTGGGTCAGCAGGGCCGTCCAGACACCGCCTTCGTGATCCTGCAGCAGGTCCAGCACGCCACTGTGCTCGGTCAGGAAGTCGCTGCCGCGCCCGCCGGCCAGCAGCGTCAACTGCTTGCCATCACCGCGGTACAGGCCGTTGGAGGTTCCCATCCAGTACCCGCCGTCGCGGTCGTGCAGCAGCACCGCTGCCCGCGACTGCTGGGCCTGCGGCCACGGCGCGGGGAACACCAGTCCATTGTCCAGCACGCGGAACAGCCCGCTCTCGGTGCCGGCCCAGAACCCGCCGTCACGGTCGGCGCTCATGCGGATGATGGTCTTGCCGGCCAGCAGCGGCGCGACGATGCGGGTGAACTGCTCGCTACCCGGCGCGCGGCGGGCCAGGCCATCGGCGGTGCCGATCCACAACGCGCCGTCACTGCCGAGCAGCAGCGAATAGATGGTGTCGTCGGGCAGGCTGTGCGGGTCACCGGGAACATGCCGGTACTGGGTCACGCGGCCATCGGCATGCAGCCGGCAGATGCCGGTGCCGGAGCTGCCAACCCACATCTCGCCCTCCACCGAGGCCAGTGCCCAGACCTGTTCGGTGCAGCGTTCCTCGACGGCCTGGAAACGCTGGAACGCCTTGCGCTGGGCATCGAGCATGATCAGCCCGGCGCCGTTGGCACCCAGCCAGACCCGATCCTGCGGGTCGATCAGCAGGGTCTCCAGCACGTTGCCGGGCAGCGAGTCCGGATCGTCGGGGTCCTGGCGCCAGACCCGCAGCTGGTGGCCGTCGTAGCGGGCCAGGCCATCATCGGTGGCCGCCCAGACGTATCCCTGGCGGTCCTGCGCCAGGGCCAGCACCATCCGCGATGGCAGGCCTTCGGCGACCCCCAGCCGGCGCATGTTCGGCGTCTCGGCCAGTACCGCGGCCATCGCCGGCGCGACGGCCAGCCACAGCAGCAGTGCCAGCCCGGTAATTCCCAGGAACCGCTTCATCACACGTCCGTTGCTCCTCGCCTGTCCATTTGCGCCCCTGCAACGGCCACTCCCCGCCGTCCCAGCCCCGCGCAAGGCTGCGACTTTAGCGTCCATGCGGAGGCGGAGCAAAAAAGTTCCCCTCCCGTCACCGCCGGAACCACAGACAGCTGTAACAAACCGTTGCAGCGTGTACGCACAAACCTCCGCCCAACTGTGCCTAGAATCATGCCCATTCCGAAACCGGGGAGCCGGGACCTTGTTGCGACCCATCCTGATGCTGGCACTGGGGCTGCTGCCGCTGGCGGCCGCTGCGGCACCCGAGCCGTACCGGCTGGACCCGGTGCATACGCGGGTGCTGTTCGCGATCGAGCACGCCGGGTTCTCGCAGGCGCTGGGCACGGTCTCGGGCAGCGAGGGCGTGCTGCACTTCGACCCGCAGGACTGGAGCAGCGCCCGGCTGGACGTCACCGTGCCACTCACCCGGGTCGACCTGGGGGATGCGAAATGGAACCAGGCCACGCTGGCGCGCAACCTGCTCGACGGCGAGCGCTTCCCGCGGGCGCGCTTCGTCTCCGACCGCGTGGAGGCCGTTGACGCCACCCATGCGCGCGTCCATGGCCAGCTCACCCTGCACGGCGTCACCCGCGCGGTGGTGCTGGAGGTCACCCTCAATGCGGTGAAGCGTCACCCGCTGCCGCCATTCCGCCGCACCGCCGGGTTCTCCGCCACCACCGCGCTGAGCCGCGCCGACTTCGGCATCGACGCATGGAAGTCGGTCATCGGCGACCGCGTGGAGCTGCGCATCGAGGCCGAAGCGGTGCGTGACGACAACGCCTCCGCGCCCGCGCCGGACACCGACACCCCTGCCGACGCGCAGGACACTTCCCTCCAGGACGCGGCCGATGCCGCGCTGAAACACGCCACACAGACGGAACCACGCCATGACCACTAAGAACACCGCCCAGCAATGGGGAAGCGTCAGCAAATCCCTGCACTGGCTGATCGCCCTGCTGATCCTGGCGCTGGGCATCGTTGGCCTGGTCATGGGCGAGTTTCCCAAGACCCCGAAGTACTTCTGGATCTACACGATGCACAAGTCGATCGGCATCACCGTGCTGGTGCTGGTCGTCGCGCGCCTGGGCTGGCGCCTGTACGCCGGCGCGCCCGAACCGGTGCCGGGCACACCGGGCTGGCAGGAGCGTGTGGCCAGCCTCACCCACTGGCTGCTGTACGTGATGATGTTCGCCATCCCGCTGTCGGGCTGGCTGTACGACTCGGCCAGCGGCCTGCGCCCGTTCAAGCTGTTCGGGCTGGTCGAGATGCCCAAGCTGGTCGCGCCGAGCGAATCGGCCGCGCAGGTCTCGCACCTGATCCATGAATGGGGCTTCTGGGCCTTGATCCTGTTGGTGCTTGGCCATGCCGGCGCCGCCGTTTTCCATCACGTTCACCAGCGTGACGCCACCCTCACCCGCATGCTGCCGCAAGGCTGGCTCAGCACCCCGCAAAAGGAATCCGCATGAACATCAAACTCACCTCCCCGGCCGCCGTCGCCGCCGCCCTGGCCGGCATGCTGGCCGTCGCCCCGGCCATGGCCGCCGACTACGTGCAGGCACCGGGGACCGGCTCGATCCTGGTATTCGCCACCAAGTACGACGGCGAAGTCTTCACCGGCACCTTCCCGGGCTTCCAGACCCAGGTCAGCTTCGATCCGGCCAACCCGGCCGCCGGCAAGCTCGATGTCAGCATCCCGCTGGCCGGCGCCCGCAGCGGCAACACCGACCGCGACTCCACCCTGCAGGGGGCGGATTTCTTCAACGTGGCCCAGTTCGCCCAGGCCCGTTACACCGCCAACGGCTTCCGCGCCCTGGGCAACAACCAGTTCGCCGCCGATGGCACGCTGGAACTGCGGGGCGTCAGCAAGCCGGTCACGCTGACCTTCACCTGGGCGCCGGGCGCGCAGCCGGTGCTGACCGGCAAGGCCACCGTCAAGCGCCTGGACTTCGGCGTGGGCGGCGGCGACTGGACCGATACCAAGACCATCCCCAACGAAACGGCGATCAGCACCATCGTCAAGCTCAACGCCAAGTAAGCCACGCCCCTGCGTGGTGCCGGTGCAGCGGAGCGTGGCTCCGCGCTGCCGGCCATCGCGCCGCTGTTGTCCGTGCCGAGCCACGCCCGGCACGGGCCTCATCGGCCCGGCTGCGCGCTACTGCTTCAGCCAACGCTGCACGCTGGCCGCGTCAAACGGCCATTCCAGTTCGCGCCCGGCGCCATCGCGCAGCACCGGCACACGCGTCCCGTAGCGCGCCTCCAGCGGCGCGTCGTCATCGATGAACACGCTTTCGAACGCCGGTGCGCGTGCCTGCGCCAGCACCGCCAGCGCCTGGTCGCACAGATGACAATCATCGCGCTGGAACAACACCAATCCGCTCATGCCGCTGCCCTGTGGTTGGAATGCTGCGCTGCAGGCATGGCCCGCCGCCGCCAGCACGTAGAATAGCGGCCCTCTCCACGCAGTACGCAGAAGCACGCATGTCCGTCAGCACGTTCGACCTGTTCAAGATCGGCATCGGCCCGAGTTCGTCACACACCGTGGGCCCGATGCGCGCGGCCGAGCGTTTCGTGCACCGCTGGCTGCTCGACCAGGGCCGCCTGCAGGACACCGTGCGCATCCGCGCCGAGGTGTTCGGCTCGCTGGCGTTGACCGGCAAGGGGCACGGCACCGACAAGGCGGTGCTGCTCGGCCTGGAAGGCCACCGTCCCAACCTGATCGACCCGGACATCATCCCGGCCGCGCTCGAGCGCATCCGCACCACCAAGCGCATCCACCTGATGGGCCAGCACGAAATCGCCTTCGACGAGAAGCGCGACCTGCTCATGAACAAGCGCCAGAAGCTGCCGTACCACACCAACGGCATGCGCTTCACCGCCTACGACGCAGACGACCAGATCATCGCCACCCGCGATTATTACTCCGTCGGCGGTGGCTTCGTGGTCAACGAGGACGATGCCGCCGACGACCGCATCGTCCCCGACCAGACGCCCATCCCCTACCCGTTCAAGAGCGGCGACGAGCTGCTGGCGCAGGCCGCGCGCAGCGGCCTGAGCATCGCGCAGATGATGTTCGAGAACGAGAAGTGCTGGCGCAGCGAGGACGAGATCCGCGCCGGCCTGCGCGAGATCTGGGACGCCATGCAGTCCTGCGTGACGCGCGGTATCCGCTCCGAGGGCACCCTGCCCGGCGGCCTGCACGTCAGCCGCCGCGCGCCCACGCTGTACCGCGAGCTGTCCGCGCGCCCGGAAGCAGCCATGCGCGACCCGCTGACCACGCTGGACTGGGTCAACCTGTACGCGCTGGCGGTCAACGAGGAAAACGCCGCCGGTGGCCGCGTGGTCACCGCGCCCACCAACGGCGCGGCCGGCATCATCCCCTCGGTGCTGCATTACTACGACCGCTTCTGCCCCGGCAGCACCGAGCAGGGCGTGTTCGACTTCCTGCTCACCGCCGCGGCGATCGGCATCCTCTACAAGGAGAACGCCTCCATCTCCGGCGCCGAGGTCGGTTGCCAGGGCGAAGTGGGCGTGGCCTGCTCGATGGCGGCCGGCGGGCTGATGGCCGCGCTGGGCGGCAACCCGGGCCAGATCGAGAATGCCGCCGAGATCGGCATGGAGCACAACCTCGGCCTGACCTGCGACCCGATCGGCGGGCTGGTGCAGATCCCCTGCATCGAGCGCAACGCGATGGGCGCGGTCAAGGCGATCAACGCCAGCCGCATGGCCATGCGCGGCGACGGCAAGCACAAGGTGTCGCTGGACAAGGTCATCAAGACCATGCGCGACACCGGCCGCGACATGCAGGACAAGTACAAGGAAACCAGCCGCGGCGGCCTGGCCGTCAACGTCATCGAGTGCTGACCGGCCACCGGGCCGGCACGCGCGGTACCCCGCGGCGTCATCGCCGCCTCCGGCGACCGGCCTGCCGCGGTCGCCGGCCGGGTCGCTTACAAAAGCCCCGGTGACTGCAGTAGGCTGGCGCGACGGTCAACGATCACGCCCCCACTTGAACGACAGAACCACGCCCACGCCCGACCTTCCGGAGCCACCGCTGAAGGTCGCGGTCACGGAGGACGACGCGCTGCTGCGTGATCGCATCCTGCTTCCCGGCCTGCGCGACCATGGGTTCAACGTCCAGGGATATGGCGATGCCACGGAACTGTATCGGGGCCTGCTGGCCGAGGCCTTCGATGTGGTCATCCTGGACATCGCCCTGCCGGGCGAGGACGGCCTGAGCATCGCCTCGCACCTGCGCCGCATCCAGCCCGGGCTGGGCATCGTCATGCTGACCGGCACCGGGAACCGCGAGAACCACCTGCGCGCCCTGCGCGACGGGGCGGACATCTATCTGGCCAAGCCCGTGGACGTCGAGATCATCGCCGTCACCCTGCACAGCCTGTCGCGCCGCCTGCCACGCACGGCAACCGGCACGGTGCCAACGGAACCGCCCGGCACGTGGCGGCTGCTCTCCGATGGCTGGTGCCTGGAAACGCCCACCGGCAGGATCATCGCCCTGACCACCCCGGAGCGTTCACTGCTGGCCCTGCTGGCCCGCCATCGCGGCCAGACCGTGGAGCGGGAGCGGCTGATCGACGCATTGACCGATGACGCTTCGGACTTCGACCCGCATCGCCTGGAAGCCCTGGTGCACCGCGTCCGCCGCAAGGCCGCCGCCGCCGCGCCCGATGCCCCGCCATTGCCGTTGCTCTCGGTCCGCGGAAAGGGCTACGTGCTCGCCAGCTGAGCGGTCTCCCCATCCATGGCCAGCGGCAGCAGGATCCGCACCGTCGTGCCCTGCGCCGGCGGGCCAACGAGGTCGATCTTTCCGCCGGCCTCCAGCAGCATGTCGCGCACCACGGACAAGCCCAGGCCAGTCCCCATCCCGCTCGGCTTGGTGGTGAAGAAGGGTTCGAAGGCCTGCGTGCGCACGTCTTCCGGCATGCCCTTGCCGTCATCGGTCAGGTCCAGGCATACCCAGGCCCCGTCCAGCCGGCCTGCCTGGATGCGGAACGTGCCGGTATCGGTGATGGCATCCCTCGCGTTGGCGGCGATGTTGATGATCACCAGCCCGAAGCGATCGATGTCCATCCGCACCGGCAACGCGCCATCGGCGTACTCCAGCTGCAGTCGGACCCGCGCCCCGAACAGCTGCTTCAGCATCGGCATCAGTTCGCGCAGTGACGCCGCCGCGTCGAACACCTCCGGCCGTGCGACTTCCTGCCGACTGAAGCTCAACAGCTTCCGGCTGATGGTCAACGCCCGCCTGGCGGCCAGGTCCACGTCGCCCAGCGCCTCATAGAGTGCCGGCGCGCCCCTGTCGGCCAATCGTTCCCGCTGCGCGGCATAACTCAGGATGATGCCCAGCACGTTGTTGAAGTCGTGGGCCACGCCACTGGCCAGGCGGCCCACTGCCTCCATCTTCTGCGCGTGGACGAGCTGGTCGCGCGTGCGTTCGCGCTCGCGGACTTCTTCCTGGAGCCGTTCGTAGGCCAGCGCCAGCGCCTGCCCACGGGCGTTGGATTCCTCCAGGCTGTTGCGCAGCGCGGCCACGGTGCGGTCCAGCGCGATGGCGATGATCAGCCAGATGCCGGCCAGCGACACGGCCTTGCCCAGCCCCGCGACCGGCATCGCCCCGCCGCCGAGCGCCGCACGCACGAAGTCGGCGACCAGGGTCGCCGCGACGATCCCCAGCAACGTGGCCAGCGTGATCCACAGCGTCCGCCGCCCCAGGATCAGGCCCCCCAGCGCCAGCAGGATCATCGGCATGGGGTCGAACCTCAGCCCGACCATGCCGGTGGTGATGTAGATGATCGCCATCGACAGCATCACCACGCCGAGGAACACGTGTACCCCTTGGCGAAAACGGCCACGCCGGATCAGCCACACGCACGTCCATGCGGCGGCGACCATCAGCACGTCTGTGGTCAGGTCGGCGGCCAGCGCCGTCCAGCCGGGCAGGTCCCCCGACCAGCGACCGCTCAGCACGGCATACAGGAACAGCGACTTGTTGAGCGGGATGAACACCCCGAGGAACAGCAGGAGCACCTGCAGGAAGGGGGCATTGCGACGATCAACCGGATCGTGGACAGGGATGTCCGACAACCATCGCCGGACCCGACCGAGGAAAAAATCGTACTTGATGGGAGTCTCCTGGCATCCACCGGCCTGGCGCGGTGCCGGCCATCGCCGCGCACCCCCCAGGCGCCGAAACAGAACAGACACAACGGCCATTCCTCACCGTTTATCACCGCCGCGGTGACAAACGATGCGTGTATTCAAGCACCCGCTTTTGTAGCTTAAAGCTGCCCCAGTCTCTGCAAGGAGCAACATCCCCGAAACCCTGACGCACCCCGCCCGTGCATGATCCAGCGGTGGTGTCCGGAGCGTCAAGCACAGCGTGCCCGACCACCGGTCTCACGCGATGTAGGCCACCCAACGCCGCCCCAGTGCACCGACGATTCTCTCGAGCAGGTCGATGTTCAACGGCTGCGAGATGTCCAGGCCGGCCCTGATGAAATCCACGGGCATGCACAGGGTCTGCGCCAGGGAATGACAGGAGGCACCGCTTCTCACCATTTCATTGAGGACCAGCACCTTCATCGACTCAGCTGCCGACAGGCGCGCGTCGATACCGTCCCGTGGCCGGCTCCGTGGCAGCGGGATGAGCTTTCCGACCCGCATGTGCTCGCGTACGGCCGCCCTGAGCGCCGCGTTGAGCTTCTCCCTGGAGTACTCCGAACCCGGCAGGCAGACCTCGGGCCAGTCCGTCAGATGCAACTTGTAGCTGCTGACCGCACCGACGGACTTCACGGGATAGACAAGCATGGAATTGAGCACGCCAACCGTTTTCAGCACGTCAACCTGATCCCCGCAACGTCCTGACAGATCACTTCACCCCGGACGAAGCCCAGCAGGGCGCCGCAGGGGCCCGACACACCAACGCGAAGAACACACCGCCGTGACACACCCGAGCATCGAACAGATCCACGCCCTGATCGAGTCACTGGGCAACGCCTCGCTCAGCACCCAACAACGTGTCCAGACCCTGCAGGAAATACGCCGCATGTCTGCCAGCCTCTACCTGAACCGTGCAACGCAGGACACAGGCGAGCAATGTCATCAGATCGATGCCCTGGCCCTGAAGGCGTGCGGCATTGCGTTGACGTCGCAGCAAGCATGACCCCGCCATCCCGTACCTGTTGGCAACGGAAGATAAGGGCTATTGACATGATGTTCACGCATGCTTCCTCACCCCGTCGGTGATAAACGATGAGGAAACACCCTCCCCGTCACGCATCGCCGCGTCGCGCGCCTTCGCCTCCCGCCGACACGCCACGTGCGGGCCACGCCTCGTCGGATGCAACACGTCCCGCGATGACAGGCACCGCGCCCGTGCCGCCCAACCCGCGAACCCCGAGCTTCGGGGAACTGCAGGCATTGATGCATCCGCACCTTCCCCAGGACCTCTCGACGTTCGATCTGCACGAACGGGTCGCACAGCGTTCGGCCCAGATCAGCCAGACGGACCCGTTGAGCGCCGCGCTGCTGGCCGCCGCTGCCGTGCAGTTGCGGCGCCAGGCGCATAACGAGCGCAGCACCCCGGCGCTGCGGGTGAGGACGCTGCGTGAACTGCAACCGATCCTCACCGCGCTGCGGCAGGCCTGCATCCAGGAAGCGGCCTTGGCCGCACTTGGCCCGTCCGCGCCCGGCTGGCTGCGTGGCACCGATGCCAGGACCGGCGCAAGCCGCCTGGCAGCTTCCCGGGAGAGTCGCTCCGAACTCACCCGGCTGCTCGATGCCCTGCGCCAGGAGAACGCTCCACAGCGGGACGAACCCCGCAGCAACTGAGCTGCAAGCACCTCCTCCTGCGCCGCAGCGAGGCCACACGGCGACCACCGGCGTGCCGGAAGCGCCATCACCACCGCCCTACCATCAGGAACATGCAGATGAACGACCATTCCCTGAAGAACAAAGTCGCCGTGATCGCAGGCGGCGGCAAGAACCTCGGCGCGCTGATCGCCCACCAGTTCGTCGATGCCGGCGCGCGCGGCATCGCCCTCCACTACAACAGTGACGCCTCCCGCGCCGACGCCGAGAAGACCGCCGCCGAACTGAAGGCCAAGGGGGCCGATGCCACCCTGTTCCAGGGAAACCTGGCGGTGGTCGACAACAACGTGAAGCTGTTCGACCAGGCCAAGGCCCACTTCGGCCAGGTCGACATCGCCATCAACACCGCCGGCGTGGTCATCAAGAAGCCCATCGCCGACATCACCGAGGCCGACTACGACAAGAGCTTCGACGCCAATGCCAAGGCCGCGTTCTTCTTCATCCAGCAGGCCGGGCGTGTCCTCGCCGACGGCGGGAACATCGTGACGATCGTCAGCTCCCTGCTGGCCGCCTACACGCCGTTCTATGCGATCTACCCGGGCAGCAAGGCCGCCGTGGAGCACTACACGCGCGCCGCGTCCAAGGAGTTCGGCGAGCGTGGCATTTCGGTCAACGCCATCGGCCCGGGCCCGATGGATACGCCGTTCTTCTACGGGCAGGAACAGCCGGACGCGGTGGCCTACCACAAGTCCGCCGCGGCACTGAGCAAGTACAGCAGGACCGGGCTGACCGACATCCAGGACATCTCGCCGATCGTCAAGTTCCTGGTCACCGACGGCTGGTGGATCACCGGGCAGACCATCTTCGCCAATGGTGGCTATACCACCCGCTGATGCATGGCGGTGACGCGCGGAAAGCGCGTCACCCTTCCTGTTCCATGGACAGGACCTTCAGCTGCCAATCGCGTGGGGTAATCACGATGAGCAATCGTTTCCAGTCCTGCTTCGACGCGCAGAAGGCGCGGTTCGACACCGATGCCACCAAGTCCCTTGCATGGCGCCTGGAGCAACTGGACCGCATGGAACGGATGCTGCGAGAGCACCAGCAGGCGCTCTGCGCGGCGCTGCACCAGGATTTCGGCAAGCCACCGTTCGAGCAGCTGTTCGAGATCACTGTCCCGCTGGGCGTGATCCAGTACTACCGGGACAACCTGAAGGCCCTGATGGCACCGCAACCGGTGCCGATCCCGCCGGGACTGGAGGCCCGTGGCAACCGGGGCCTCGTGTTCAAGGAGCCGTACGGGGTGACCCTGGTCATCGGCCCCTTCAACGCGCCGATCCTGCTGTTGCTGGACCCCGCCATCGCAGCGCTGGCCGCAGGCAACACCGTGGTCCTGAAACCGGCCAACACCACCCCGGCGACCGCCGAACTGCTGAGCCGCTGCATCACCAACCACTTCAACCCCGAGGATGTCGCCATCGTCACCGGCGGCCGCGAGGAGATCGCGGCGCTGCTGGAACTGCCGTTCGACTTCATCTTCTTCACCGGCAGCTCGGCGGTCGGCAAGGTGGTGCTGCGCGCCGCCGCCGAGCACCTGACCCCGGTCGTGCTGGAACTGGGCGGGCAGAACCCGACCGTCGTCGATGCCAGCGCCAACCTGGACATCGCGGTGGACCGGATCGCCTGGGGCCACAACGCCATCGCCGGCCAGTGGTGCGTGGCCCCGGGCTACGTCTGCGTGCACCGCTCGATCGCCGATGCGTTCATCACGCGCCTGAGACGGTCGTTGATCCATATGTACGGCGAAGACCCCCGCCACAGCCCGGATTTCGCGCGGATGATCAGCGAGCATGATGCCGAACGCGTGGCCTCGTACATCCTCCCGGACAAGGTCGTGCATGGCGGTCGCTTCGACGTCCCCGGCCGGTACGTCGAGCCGACGGTGCTGTATCCCTCCGCGTGGACCGACCCGGCCATGCAGCAGGAGGTATTCGGCCCGGTCCTGCCCGTCATCCCCTATGACGACCTGCGCGAAGTGGTCGGCCTCATCAAGCGCAGGCCCAGGCCGCTGGCGGCCTATATCTTCAGCAAGGACCCGGCGGCCATCGACTACTTCCTGGGGAGCGTGTCCTTCGGCGGCGGCTGCGTGAACCAGACCAACCTGCACTGCTGGATCGACAGCCTTCCCTTCGGCGGCGTCGGCTACTCGGGGATGGGCAAGTACTACGGCAAGGCCGGCTTCGACACGCTCAGCAACACCAAGGCCATGTTGATCGGCAACCCCGACGAGGTGCTGGACGTCTTCCCGCCCTACGCCGGCAAGGACATCGCCGGCAGCCTGGGGCTGTTCGCGTGGACGGAACCGCCCGCGCCCGGGGATGACGCCTCACCGATGCCGGATACGAACACCCACCCCAACGCGACGGACTGAACCATGCGCACAACCCTGCTGATCGTTGCTGGACTTCTCCTGGCCGCCCTGGCGTCGTGGCTGGGGGGCCCCTCACGACGCGTGATGGCGGCCGTGCTCTTCGCCGCGGCGTGGCTGGCCGTCGTCGGCTGGAACCTGCGCACGGGCCTGTCGCATGGCTACACGCTGCGCGAGGAGTTGCCGATCCAGGCCGCGATCTACCTGGTGCCACTGGCGCTGGCGGTGTGGCTGGCGTGGAAGCACGCGGCCAAGTGACCCCGAACCCCTCTCCACGGATGCCCCGGTGAACACCCGAATCCATTCCATGCTCCGCGTGCGCGACGGCCATGAGGCCAAGGTCGGTTACGCGGAACTGTTCTTCGACCTGGTCTATGTCTTTGCGGTCACCCAGGTATCGCACTTCCTGCTGGGCAACCTGACCCCGCTCGGCGCCGCCCAGGCGCTGCTGCTGTGGTTCGCGGTCTGGCTGGGATGGCAGTACACCTGCTGGATCACCAACTGGTTCGACCCCGAGTCCCCACGCATCCGCCGCATGCTGTTCGGGCTCATGTTCGTCTCGCTGGGGATGGCCGCGGCCCTGCCGGACGCCTTTGGCCAGCGCGGTCTCCTCTTCGCCGGCTGCTATGCGCTGATGCAGGTGGGGCGCGCCCTGTACATCCGCCTCAGCCTGGGCAACGCGCCGCTGGCCTCCAACTACACGCGCATCCTCGGTTGGGCCTGCATCAGCGCGGTGTTCTGGATCGCCGGCGGCCTGCAGCAAGGCACGCCACGGATGCTCCTGTGGGCGGTGGCCGTGGCCTGCGAGTACCTGTCCCCGATGTTCGGCTTCCCGCTGCCGGGCCTGGGCCGTTCGAACAGCGAGCGCGACTGGACGGTGGAAGGCGGGCACATCGTCGAGCGCTGTGCCTTGTTCATGATCGTCGCGCTGGGCGAGTCGGTCCTGGTCGCGGGCGCAACGCTGGGCCACGCCCACCACTGGGACATGCCGATGCTGCTCGCGTTCACGGCCGCGTTCGCCGGCAGCGTGGCGATGTGGCGTGTCTACTTCGGCGTCGCGGTGAAGGAAGCGACCGAGGTCATCGTCCACGCACCGGATCCGGGCCGATACGCCGCGTTGTTCCACTACCTGCACGTGCTCATCCTGGCGGGCGTCATCGTCACCGCGGTCGGCAATGACCTGGTCATCGCGCACCCCACCGCCCGCATGGACGGAACGTCCCTGCTGGTGCTGGTGGTGGGACCAGCGCTGTTCCTGCTCGGCAGCGGCCTGTACAAGCGGGTGATCCACGGGCACTACCCCGTCTCGCACCTGGTCGGCCTGGGACTTCTTGCGATCACCGCGATCGTCGGCTGGCGTTTCAACCTGCTTGTGGCCAATGCGTGGACCACCGTGGTCCTGTTCGTGGTGACCGGATGGGAGCAGCATTCCAGCGCCAATCGCGGCTGAGCCTGCGGGCGGTGTCCTCCGACCGTGGTGTCCAATCCTTGTCTTGAAGTGCCCTGCCGGGCAGATCAGAATCCGGCCACCCCACGATCTGCCCAGGGAACAGGATGCACAGCGAACAGGACCCCGCCCGCCCGGCACCGATGCGCCCGGCACCCCGCAGGCGGCCCGAGCCCAGGAAGGGCGGATTGACCCTCACCCGGGTCATGCTGGGCGCCTGCGTGCTGGTGGTGCTGGCCTGGTACATCGGAAGGCGCGACGCACCCGACGCCGGCGCGACGGCGCAGGCCGATGCGACGCCCGGCCCCGCAGCCGCGTCTTCGCGCGGCGCGGCACGCTCGGAGGCGCACGTCGTGCAGGGTGAGAAGTCCACCACGCTGGCCACCCTGGACGAAGCGCGCATGACGGTGGGCGAACAGGGCCGCGTGCTGCGCATCACGGGCAGCGTCGGCCGCAACTTCGCCCAGGACCTGCAGGCGGCGCTGGACGCCAACCCTTCGCTGCAACGCATCGACATCACCAGTGGCGGCGGTTACGCCAAGCCCGGCCTGGAAGCGGCGCGGATGATCCGCCGCCGCAACCTGATCGTGCGGGTCAGCTCGCACTGCGCCAGCATGTGCGTTGCCCTCTGGGCCGCCGGTGCGCAGCGCCAGCTGGAGCCGGACGCGGTGATCGGCCTGCATGCCTGGGATGCACAGTGCGACGCACGCCCGTCGCCGGACCGCGAGCAGTGCCATTACCAGATGCAGTTCGCCACCGATCACGACGCCAGCTACGACTCCTGGCTGCGCGAGGCCGGCTTCAATGCTTACCTGCTGGGGCTGCAGGAACGCACCGCTTCGGAGAACATCGCCGTGGTCAACGCGCTCCAGCTCTGGGAGAACGGCGTGGACTTCAGCGCCGTCAGCCACGACGGCACGCCGATGACCCGTGCCGATGTCCAGCGCTATCTCAGGGACCGCTACAGCCGCCGTTGAACCGGCGGCGGCGCAGCTTCATGCCGCCTTCCAGCGCCAGCAGGGCCACCGCGATCCAGATCGCGATGTAGGTCGGCCACTGGCCCTGCCCGACGCTCTCGCCGAGCAACAGTGCGGCCAGCATCAACAGCACCGGCTCGACGTAGGTCAGCAGCCCGAACAGGCTGAAGGACAGCATCTTCGCCGCCAGCACGTAGCACATCAGCGCCACCGCGCTGACCACGCCCAGCAACGGGATCAATGCATACAGCGCCGGGCGCTGCGCCAGCATCTGCAGCAGCGCCTGGCCGTCCCCGATCGCGGCCCACCCCGCCACCGGCAGCAACAGCACCAGCTCCACCCAGAAGCCGCCCAGGTGGGCGATGCCCAGGTGCCGGCGCACCAGGAAGTACGCCGGGTAGCCCAATGCCACCAGCAGCATCTCCCACGACAGGCCGTGGTTGCGCAGCAGCGCCCAACCCACGCCGAACGCGGCGCTGGCCACCGCCAGCCGCTGCAGCGGCGACAGGCATTCGCCATAGACCACGCGCCCGACCAGCACCATCACCAGCGGCAGCAGGAAGTAGCCCATCGACACCTGCAACGCCCGCCCGTGCAGCGGTGCCCACAGGAACAGCCACAACTGCACCCCGACCATCGCCGCGCAGGCCGGCATCGCCAGCCAGAGCCGGCGGTCGGTGCGCAGGCGTTGCAAGGTGCCTGGTATCAACGTGCGCTCGCCGCTCACCCGCAGCATCAGCGCCACCAGCGGCACGGCGAACAGCACGCGCCAGCCGAAGATGTCCTGTCCCTGCAGCGGTGCCAGGTGCGGGCTGCCGTAATACATCACGCCGAACAGCAGCGACGCCACCAACGAAACCAGCACACCCTTGGACACGGAACCACCCGATCGACAGACAGGGCAACCCGCACCTGAGGGGGCGGCAGCCGCCGCGGGACACGCGGCATCGACGCGGGGAGCGTGCCACCGGCGCAGGGTACCGGGGCCAACGCCGATCCCCAACCCTTCGGCCGGGAGGGGAACCCCGCCTCACGCCCCCGCCGTCACCCCGCACCGCTGTACATGCCCTGCAGCCCCACATCCGCACCGAGCCGGCATGCGTCGCTCAGCGGCGCACGATCCCCAGCACATCGTCGAGCAATGCCGCGGCGGTGACTTCGGCACCCGCCCCCGGCCCCTGTATCAACAGCGGCTGGGCGCAGTACCGGTCACTGTGGATCGCCACGCGGTTGTCGGTGCCGCGCCCACCGGCCAGCGGATGATCGGCCGGCAAGGCGCGCAGGCCCACGTGGGCCCCCTGCGCGTCCACGCGCCCGACCACGCACAACTTCAGGCCCTGCGCACGGGCCTGCTGCAGGCGCTCGGCCAATGGCGCGTCCAGCAGTTCCAGCGCGCCATCGACCTGGGCCGCCGGCAACGCGGCCAATGCCGACGGCACCAGCGAATCCACCTGCACCTGTTCGGCCTCCAGCGGCACGCCGGCCGCACGCGCCAGGATCAGCAGCTTGCGCCGCACGTCTTCGCCGGACAGGTCGATGCGCGGGTCCGGTTCGGTGTACCCGGCGGCAGCGGCCTCGCGCACGCAGGCGGAGAACGGCTGGCTGCCGTCGTAACGGTCGAACAGCCAGGCCAGCGACCCGGACAGCACGCCCTCGATCGCATGCACATGGTCGCCGCCTGCCACCAGCGCGCGGATGCTGCGCAGCAGCGGCAGGCCGGCGCCGACGGTGGCGGCATCGCCGTACTGCGCGGCACCGCGATCGGCGGCGGCGCGGATGTCGCGGGCACGCACCAGCGCGGTGCCGTTGCCCAGCTTGTTGGCCGTCACCACGTGGATGCCCTGCGCCAGCCACTGCGCATGATCGGCGGCCACCGCCTCGCTGGCCGTGGCATCGACCACGATGTCGCCGGCGACCAGCCGCCCCACTTCCTGCCGGTGCACGGGCTCGCCTTCACCGCGCTGCGCATTGCGCGCCTGTGACAGCACCGCATCGGGCGCATCACCGCAGGCCAGCGCGATGCGCGAGTTGGCCACCACGTGCAACGCCGGCAGGCTCAGCTGGCGCTGCTGCAGGGCCTGGTAGCGGCTGACGAACGCCGAGCCGACGGTGCCGGTGCCGAGCAGCACCAGCCGGGCCTGCGTGGTTTCCTGCGGACGCAGCTGCGCGCTCATGCATCCACCGTTTTCTTGCATTTGGAGGCATCCCGCGACTGCGCGATCACGTTGGCCGCACGGGCCAGGGCGGCCTGCAGGTCGGCCAGCAGGTCCTGGCTGGACTCGATGCCCACCGACAGGCGCAGCAGGCCGTCGCTGATGCCGGCCTTGGCGCGCGCTTCGGCGGTCATCGCCGCATGGGTCATGGTCGCCGGGTGCGCCACCAGGCTCTCCACGCCACCCAGCGATTCGGCCAGCGTGAAGTACTGCAGCCCATCGACGAAGGCGCGCACCGCTGCGTGCGGGTCCTCTCCGTCGCACGGCTCCAGCTCGAAGGACAGCATCGCGCCGAAGCCCTTCTGCTGGCGCGCCGCCACCGCATGGCCCGGGTGCGATTCCAGGCCCGGGTAATAGACGTTGGACACCGCTTCATTGCCCACCAGCAGCTCGACCAGCGCCTGGGTGTTCTCCTGGTGCACGCGCAGGCGTGCATCCAGCGTGCGCAGGCCACGCAGCGTCAGGAACGCATCGAACGGCGAACCGGTCAGGCCCAGCGCGTTGGCCCACCACACCAGCTGCTGGTGGACCTCGGCATCGGCGGCGATCACCGCGCCGCCCACCACGTCACTGTGGCCGTTGACGTACTTGGTGGTGGAATGCAGCACCACGTCGGCCCCGAACGCGATCGGGGTCTGCAGTGCCGGCGACAGGAAGGTGTTGTCGACCACCACCTTGGCACCGGCCTTGTGCGCGGCGTCGATCACGAAGCGCAGGTCGGTGATGCGCAGCAGCGGGTTGGACGGGGTTTCGATCAGCACCAGCTTCGGCTGCTGCGCCAGGGCATCGGCCAGCGAGCGCGGGTCGGTCAGGTCGGCGGTGACCAGCTCGAAATGGCCCTTGGTGGCCAGCGCGTTGAACAGGCGCCAGCTGCCGCCGTACGCGTCATGCGGCACCACCAGGCGGTCACCCGGCTGCAGCAGCGCATTGAGCACCAGGTTGATCGCGCCCATGCCGGTGGCGGTGACCACGCCGCCGGCGCCGCCTTCCAGTTCGGCCAGGGCTTCGCCCAGCAGGTCGCGGGTCGGGTTGCCGCTGCGGGTGTAGTCGTACTGCCGCTTGTTGCCGAAGCCGTCGAAGCTGAAGTTGGACGACAGCACGATCGGCGGCGTCACCGCGCCGTGGGCGGTGTCCCGGTCGATGCCGGCACGCACGGCCGCGGTGACGCGGCTACAGGACACAGCGGAAGTGTGGGACAGGCTCATGCGGTTTCTCCGGGCAGGCGAAGGGCGTTGGCGAGGATCGCGTCGATGCGATCGGTTTCTTTGAGGAAGGCGTCGTGGCCGTAGGGCGAGCGCAGCACGCGCAGGCTGCCGCGCGGGCCCAGGCCCTCGACCAGCGTGACCAGGTCCGACAGCGGCACCAGGCGGTCGCCTTCCACGGCGACCACCAGGGTCGGCACGCCGATGGCAGCCGGGTCGACGCGGTGCAGGTCGATGGATTCGGACAGGCGCAGGTAGGCATTGACGCGGGTGCGGGCCACGTACTGCGCGCCGGCGGCGTCGAGGTAGTCCTCGGCGGCCACGCGCACGCGGCCATTGACCACTTCCGGCGCGGCGTCGAAGCGCTCGCCGAACTCCTCCGGCGTGCGGTAGCTGAGCATGGCGAACTGGCGCGCCAGTGCCAGCCCGTGCGTCTCGGCGCATTGCAGCTGGCCAAGTGCCACCGCGCGGCGTTGCAGCGCGCGCCAGGCCGAGGCATACGGATGCGGGCGGTGCGCACCGCTGACCGCGATCAGCCTGGCCAGCCGCTGCGGGTGGCGCACGGCCAACTGCTGGCCAACCAAGGCGCCGTAGGAATAGCCGACGAAACCGTGCAGCTGTTCGATCTTCAGCGCGTCCAGCAGCGCGGCGATCGCGTCGGCCTGGTCGGTGGTATCGATCGGCGCGTCCAGCTCGCCGTCGGCGCCGATGAAATCCACGCCGAGCAGGCGGCGACGGCTGGGATCCAGCGCGCGGCCCACCCCGGCCAGCCCCTCGGCCCAGCCCTTCTCGCCGAAACCACTGTTGGCGGCGATGTGCCGATGCGCCGAGATGCCGCCGGCCACCAGCACCACCGGCGTACCGGCCGTGCCGACCAGTTCGTAGCGCAGGCGCAGCAGGCGCTGTCCTGCATGACGCATCGCCTGGCGCACCTCGACCTCGCCGCGCACGGCGGGAATGGCGCGTTCAGCGCTGTCCGGGGAAGCGGCGGGGAATTCCTGGGCGGCAATGGCAGTGGCGAAACGCATGGCGATATCCGGTAAGGAGCAGCCATCGAGCTTCGCGGGCCCGTGTTCGCCGTACGCGGGGTACGGATCGAACCATCTTTCGGCAGACACAGTGGTCACCGCAGGATTTGGCACCAAACACAGGCGCTTGCGCGTCTGCTGGTTGCCCCGGCTTCAAAGGGCCTGTCCCTCTGCCGGTCTCGATGGTGGCGCTACGATGCCAGCGCCCCGCGTCCGTGTCAATCGCTTTATTCGAATAAAGAGATGGATAGGTTTCCGACGCAACCAAGCAGGCACAATCCACTACCCCCTGCCTGCCCCCTCACCGTGCGCCCAACCACGCTGCTCTCCCTCCTCCTGCTGTTCTCCCTCGGTTGCGACGCCAGTCCCGGCGCACGCTGGCGCCAGGGCTGGAACCTCGGCGGCGCCCCGGCCATCCCGGCCACTTCCCCGGCCGACCACTTCGCCAGCCTGCGCCTGCAGGCGCGCGGCGGCGGCCATGCGGTGATCGCGCGCAACCTGCTGTCCGGTCCGGTTCAGGTGCAGCTGCGCGGACTGGACGCTCCCGTGCCGCCGCACCTGCTCGCCGCCAACGAGGAACGCCTGTTGATCTGGCTGCCCGGCAACGCCAGTGGCGCGCGCCTGATGCTGGATGCAGTCCCGGGTGATCCTGCGGCCCGGCCCGACGCCTACCGCTACCAGTTGCCCTTCCAGCAGGCGGCCATCCGCGTCAGTCAGGCGTTCGGCGGGCGCTTCAGCCATGGCGACCCGCAGAACCTGCACGCGGTCGACTTCCCGCTGCCGGAAGGCACGCCTGTGCTGGCGGCACGCGCCGGCACCGTGATGCAGGTGATCGCCGATTCGCCCGGGCAGGGCTGCCTGGTCCGGGTCCTGCATGGCGACGGCAGCATCGGCCTGTACGCCCACCTGCAATCCGGCGGGCTGCACGTCCGCCCGGGCCAACGGGTCCAGGCCGGCCAGGTGCTGGCCCGCTCGGGCAACACCGGCCGCAGCAGCGGCCCGCACCTGCATTTCGCGGTGCAGGCCAACACCGGGCTGGCGCTGGTATCGGTGCCGTTCCGCATGGACAGCCCCAACGGCGAACTGCGCTTCCCGCGCGAGGACCGCTGAACGACGGTGCCCGGCGGCCCGCCACCCCGCCCCCGCTGCCGCCGAACTGAACGCGCCGGGCGCGCGGCCGCCGCTGTTGCGGCCGGCCGACAGGTATAATTGCCGGTTCATTCGTCTACTGCTGCGCCCGGGCGGGCGCCCCCGACCATGTCCGAAGTCGCCTCCGAAGCCGCGCGCCGCCGCACCTTCGCCATCATTTCCCACCCTGACGCCGGCAAGACCACGCTGACCGAAAAGCTGCTGCTGTTCGGAGGCGCGATCCAGATGGCCGGTTCGGTCAAGGGCCGCAAGGCCGCCCGCCACGCCACCTCCGACTGGATGGCGCTGGAAAAGGAGCGCGGCATCTCGGTGACCTCGTCGGTGATGCAGTTCCCGTACGAAGACAAGATCGTCAACCTGCTCGATACCCCCGGCCACGCCGACTTCGGCGAGGACACCTACCGCGTGCTCACCGCGGTGGACTCGGCGCTGATGGTCATCGACGTGGCCAAGGGCGTGGAAGAGCGCACCATCAAGCTGATGGAAGTCTGCCGGCTGCGCGACACCCCGATCATGACCTTCATCAACAAGCTCGACCGAGAGGGCAAGGACCCGATCGAGCTGCTGGATGAAGTGGAAACCGTGCTCGGCATCCAGTGCGCCCCGGTCACCTGGCCGATCGGCATGGGCCAGCGCCTGAAGGGCGTGGTCCACCTGCTCACCGGCGAAGTGCACCTGTACGAACCGGGCCGCAACTTCACCCGCCAGGACTCCACCATCTTCCCGTCCATCGATGCACCCGGCCTGGCCGGGAAGATCGGCGAGAAGATGCTAGCCGACCTGCGCGACGAACTGGAGCTGGTGCAGGGCGCCAGCCATCCGTTCGACAAGGACGCCTACCTGCGCGGCGAGCAGACCCCGGTGTTCTTCGGCTCGGGCGTGAACAACTTCGGCGTGCAGCCGTTGCTGGACTTCTTCGTCGAGCACGCGCCGGCGCCGCAGGCACGCGCCACCACCGGCCGCGACGTGGCCCCGCAGGAAGACAAGCTCAGCGGCTTCGTGTTCAAGATCCAGGCCAACATGGACCCGCAGCACCGTGACCGCGTGGCCTTCATGCGCGTGTGCTCGGGCAGGTTCAGCGCCGGCATGAAGACCTTCCACGTGCGCAGCGGCAAGGAAATGAAGCTGGCCAACGCGCTGACCTTCATGGCCAGCGACCGCGAGATCGCCGCCGAGGCCTGGCCGGGCGACGTGATCGGCATCCACAACCACGGCACCATCTCCATCGGCGACACCTTCACCGAAGGCGAAGCGGTCACCTTCACCGGCATCCCCAACTTCGCCCCGGAACTGTTCCGCCGCGCCCGCCTGAAGGACCCGCTCAAGCTCAAGCAGCTGCAGAAGGGCCTGGCGCAGCTGTCCGAGGAAGGTGCCACCCAGTTCTTCCGCCCGCTGATGAGCAACGACCTGATCCTCGGCGCGGTCGGCGTGCTGCAGTTCGACGTGGCCGCCTACCGCCTGAAGGACGAGTACGGCGTGGAAGCGGTGTTCGAGCCTGTCTCGATCACCACCGCACGCTGGGTCTCCTGCAGCAACGCCAAGAAGCTGGAGGAGTTCCGCGAGAAGAACGCCAACAACCTCAGCATCGATGCCTCCGGCCACCTGGTGTACCTGGCCCCGACCCGGGTCAACCTGCAACTGGCCGAGGAGCGCGCGCCGGACGTGCGTTTCTCCGCTACCCGCGAAGCGGCGCATACCGTCTCGGTGGATTGAGGGCGGGGGGACCGCCCTGCGCGAATGGGAACGGGAACGGCTGTCCCGTTCCGGTTCCCGCTCCCGGCCCGTTCCCTGCTTTAATAGCTGCCATCGGGCTTCCCCACAGCCCGCGGCAGTCGCACATGACCACAGCTGTTTCGATCCGGGAAGAAATCGCCAGCGCCCTGACCCACGGGCTGGGCGCCGTCACCGCACTGGCCGGCGGCGCCGTACTGATCACCCTGGCCGCCATCTACGGGGATGGCTGGGAGCTGGGCAGCGCCATCGTCTTCGGTGTCGCCCTGCTGCTGCTGTACACCGCCTCCACCCTGTACCACGCCATCCAGCATCCGGTGGCCAAGGGCCGGCTGAAGATCTTCGACCACTGCGCGATCTACCTGCTGATCGCCGGCACCTACACGCCCTTCACCCTGGTCGGCCTGCGCGGCCCGTGGGGCTGGGGCCTGTTCAGTGCGATCTGGGCACTGGCGCTGTTCGGCGTGGTGTTCAAGCTGTTCTACACCGGCCGCTTCAAGAAGCTGTCCACGGCCATCTACATCGCCATGGGCTGGCTGGTGGTGGTGGCGATCAAGCCGATGTGGGCCTCGCTGGACGGGTGGACCATCGGCTGGCTGTTCGGCGGCGGCGTGTTCTACACACTGGGAACCTTCTTCTACCATCGCGAGCAGGTCCCGTATTCGCACGCCATCTGGCACCTGTTCGTGATCGGCGGCAGCGTCTGCCATTTCGTCGCGGTGACCGCACTGCTGCTTTGATCGGGTGCGCCCGCCGGCCGGCGATGCCCCGCAGGTGCATACGCGCCGGCAACGGAACATGCACGCCACGACAATGAATGCTTCGCGCGCCCTGCACTGCTGAGCGGCAACCATGGGCGCGTGAACAGCCCGTCCGCCCAACCGAAGACGCGCCCCTCACGCTGGCCTGCACGCCCCGGCAAACGCCTGCTCGCCGTGTTGGTGGCCCTGCTTGGCGCACTGCTCGCCCTGTTCCTGCTATGGGACTGGAACTGGTTCAAGGCACCGCTGGAACGCGCAGTGCAGGCACGCACGGGCCGCGCCCTGCATATCGACAACCTCGACGTGACGCTGGGGCGCACCACCACCGTGCGTGGCGATGGCATCACGTTCGCCAATGCACCGTGGGCCCGCCAACCGGAAATGGCACACGCACGGCGGGTCGAGGTCGACATCCGCCTGCTGCCGCTACTGCGTGCCAGCGTCCAGCTGCCGGAAATCCGCCTGACACATCCGGATGTGCTGCTGCAGACCGCTCCTAGCCAAGGCCAGCCCGGCAACTGGGACGTCCTCGGCGGCAGCGGTGGCAACAGCGCGCTGCAGCTCAAGCGCCTGCGCATCGACGCCGGCAAGCTGCGCTTCGTCGACGCCGCCGGACGCACCGACGTCGCGCTCAACCTGCAGAGCGGCAAGCCATCCCACGTTGATGCCGCCCCGCCCCTTCACGTGGAAGGCAACGGCCACTGGCGCGGTGCCGCGTTCACGATGCGCGGCACCACCGAATCGCCGCTGGAACTCACCCATAGCGACACCCCGTTCCGGATCGCGCTCGATGCCCGTGCCGGTGCCACCCGTGCACGCGCCAGCGGCAGCCTGACCAACCCCTTCCAGCTGCAGGTGTTCAACCTGCAACTCCAGCTCAGCGGCCAGGACCTGGACGAGCTCTACCCGCTGATCGGCATCGCCATCCCGTCTTCCCCGCCGTACCGGCTGAACGGCCAGCTCGCGCGCGATCACCAGCGCTGGCGCTACACCGGCTTCACCGGCGTGGTGGGCAACAGCGACCTGGGCGGTGACGTGCAGGTGGAGACCGGCGGTGAACGACCGCGACTGCAGGCCAACCTGCTCTCGCAGCGGCTGGACTTCGACGACCTGGCCGGCTTCGTCGGTGCACCACCGAAGACCGGCGGCGAGGAGTCGGCCAACGCCCGGCAGAAGGCCGAGGCCGCGCGCCTGGCGGCCAGGCCCACCGTGCTGCCGGACAAGGCCTATGACCTCGGCAAGCTGCGCGCGATGGATGCCGATGTGCGCTGGAAGGCCCGCCGCATCAATGCGCCGTCGTTGCCGCTGGATGACATGGACGCACACCTGCTGCTCGACGATGGCCTGCTGCGGCTGGAGCCGC
Source organism: Stenotrophomonas sp. ATCM1_4 (assembly GCF_004348115.1). GTDB lineage: Bacteria > Pseudomonadota > Gammaproteobacteria > Xanthomonadales > Xanthomonadaceae > Stenotrophomonas > Stenotrophomonas capsici. Next base: position 3,248,861 of record NZ_QPFB01000001.1, read on the forward strand.
TGGACTTCGGCGTGGCCGGCGGGCATATCCGCAGCACGTTGCGCATGGATGCCCGTCGCCCGCAGATCGCCACCGCATTGGATGCCAACCTGCGCAACGTGCAGCTGGGCCGGCTGTTCCCCGATGCCAAGCTGGCCGAACAGGCCTCCGGTGGCATCAGCGGCCGCGTCCAGCTCCGCGGGACCGGCAATTCCGTGGCCGCCATGCTCGGCAGCAGCGACGGCAACGTCGCCATCGGCATGGGCCGCGGCCACATCGGCAACCTGCTGATGGAACTGGCCGGGCTGGATATCGCCGAATCGGTGAAATTCCTGTTCACCGGTGACAAGCAGATCCCGTTGCGCTGCGCCTTCGCCGACTTCGGCGTGCAGGACGGGCTGATGCAGGCGCGCGCGCTGGCCTTCGACACCACCGACACGCTGGTCGTCGGCGAAGGCACGGTCAGCCTGCGCCAGGAACAGCTGGACCTGCTGCTGCGGCCGCGTCCAAAGGACATGAGCATCCTCGCCCTGCGTTCGCCGCTGCGCATCGGCGGCACCTTCAAGGACCCGTCCTTCCGCCCCGACTTCAAGGCGCTGGGCATCCGCGGAGCGATCGCCCTCACGCTGGGCAGCATCGCCCCACCGGCCGCGCTGCTGGCCACCCTGGAAACCGGGCCGGGCAAGGACGCCAACTGCGGCGGGCACTACGCCCGGTAGCACCCGCCACCGGACCGCTCAGCCCTGGGTGATGTATTCCTGCAACTGGCCCAGCTCGCGGCGCTGCTGTTCGATGACCGACTTGACCAGGTCGCCGATGGAAATCACGCCGACCACCTCGCCGCCTTCCAGCACCGGCAGGTGGCGGATGCGGCGCTGGGTGACCAGCTCAAGGCACTGCTCGACGCTGACCGTCGGCGCCACGGTGACCACCTCGGCGGTCATGATCTCCTGCACCGGCGTGGTCGCCGAGGAGCGGTCCATCAGCACGATCTTGCGCGCGTAGTCACGCTCGGACAGGATGCCGACCAGCTTCGGCCCATTCATCACCAGCACCGCGCCGATGCCCTTCTGCGCCATCAGGCGGATGGCGTCGATCACGGCCGATTCGGGCCGCACCGCGTGGATCTCAGGGGACTTGCTCCCCAGCAACTGTCGAACGGTCTGCATGGCGTTCTCCTGCGCTGATCGGTGCTGCCGATACTGCCACGTTCGCCGGGCGCCATGTGTCGACCAGGTACAAAGGCCGCTGCTTGGCCTCCATGTACAGGCGCCCCAAGTATTCGCCGATCAGGCCCAGCGCGATCAGCTGCACCCCGCCCAGGAACAGGATCACCGCCATCATCGTCGGCCAGCCGGCGACCCGGTCGCCGTACAGCGCGGCCTTGCCCACCACCCAGGTACCGAACACGAATGCACTGGCCGCGGTGAACAGGCCCAGGTAGGTCGCCGCGCGCAACGGCGCGGTGGAAAAGCTGGTGATGCCTTCCAGCGCGAAATTCCACAATTTCCAGAAACCGAACTTGCTGCGCCCGGCGATGCGCTCGCCACGCCGGTACGGCAAGGCGATGCGGCGGTAACCCACCCAGCCGAACAATCCCTTCATGAAACGCTGCCGCTCCCGCAGCTGCCGCAAGCCTGCCAGCGCGCGTGGCGAGAGCAGGCGGAAGTCACCGGTATCGGCCGGAATCGGCGTCTTCGACAGGCGACCGATCAGGCGGTAGAACACCGCCGCGGTCGCCCGCTTCATCCAGCCATCGCCGTCGCGTGCCCAGCGCGTGCCGTGCACGTCGTCGTAACCTTGCCGCCACAGCGCGACGAACTCCGGGATCAGCTCCGGCGGATCCTGGCCATCAGCATCCAGCATGATCGCCGCGCCTTCCTCCACCGCATCCAACCCGGCGGTCAGCGCGATCTCCTTGCCGAAATTGCGCGACAGCCGCAGTGCGGCCACGCGCCGGTCATCCTGCGCCAACTGCTCGATCACCGCCCAGGTGGCATCGGAACTGCCGTCGTCCACGTACAGGATGCGGCCATCCACGTCCGCCATCGCATCGAGCTGCGCGCACAGCCGCGGATGCAGCAGCGGCAGCGCGTCCTGCTCGTTGAAGGCGGTGATGACAAGGGTCAGGCGATCAGCGGGATTCATGGCCCGATTCTACGCAGGCCGCCGGCTCAATCGCCCGCCTCCAGATAGTCCGCTCCGCCCAGCTGCCGGGCCTGGCGCTGGATCCAGGCTGCGCGGCGCTGCACGTAAGGACCGGGGCGGGCCGCGCTGTAGCGCCGCGGCGACGGCAGCACCGCGGCCAGGCGCGCGCTTTCGGCCGCGCTCAACTGGGAGGCGTCCTTGTTCCAGTAGCTGCGCGAGGCGGCCTGCACGCCGTAGATGCCGTCACCGAATTCGGCGACGTTGGCGTAGACCTCGATGATGCGCTGCTTGGACCACAACGCCTCGATCAGCACCGTGTACCAGACCTCCAGCCCCTTGCGCAGCCAGCTGCGCCCCTGCCACAGGAACACATTCTTGGCGGTCTGCTGGCTGATCGTGCTGGCCCCGCGCAGGCGCTTGCCCTTGGCATTGTTTGCCCGCGCCTTCTCGATGGCCTGCAGGTCGAAGCCGTTGTGCTCGGGGAACCGCTGGTCCTCGGCGGCCACCAGCGAGATCGGCACGCTGGCCGCCATCTGGTCCAGGTCCCGCCACTGGTAATGGATCCGGAACCCCCATTCGCCCTGCGCCAGGGCCTCCACCTGCCGGAACAGCATCACCGTGGAGAACGGCGGGTCGATGAAGCGCAACGCCAGCACCTGCAGCACGCTGAACAACGCCAGCGCCACCGGCACCCGCCACATCCACCACCACCAGCCGCGCCGGCGTCGGGCCGCCCCCCCCTGTTCCGGCGCGACCTTGCGCTCGTCCTGCTCCGCCCCCATTGAAGACCCACCTTGCAGATTCCATCGACCGGCGCATTATCCGGCACCGGCCCCCACCTCGCGCAGATGCCGTCCCCATGACCGATACCTCCGACCTCCTCACCCGCTTCCTCCTGCCCGACGCCGGCGTCCGTGGCGTCCATGTCCGTCTGGGTGAAAGCTGGCGCGAAATCCTGTCCCACGGCGACTACCCGCCCGCCGCCGCGCGGCTGCTCGGCGAGGCCAGCGTGGCCACGGCGCTGTTCACCGGCCACACCAAGGTCGATGGCCGGCTGTCGATCCAGCTGCGCAGCAGCTCCGCGCTGCGCGCGTTGTTCACCGAATGCACCTCCGCCGGCACCCTGCGCGGCATCGCCCAGCTGGCCGAGGGCGAGGATGCGCCGTCCAGCCTGAGCGGGCTCGGCGAAGGCACCCTGCTGGCGATCACCATCGAAAACCCGGGCCTGGACCCGCGCGAACCGCAGCGTTACCAGAGCCTGGTCAACCTCAGCGGCGACACCCTGGACGACGCCTTCGAGGACTATTTCCGCCATTCCGAACAGTTGCCGACCCGCCTGTTGCTGGCCTGCGACGGCGAGCACGCCGCCGGCCTGCTGCTGCAGAAGCTGCCCGGCGATGCCGGCGACGAGGACGGCTGGGTACGCGTCGGCGCCTTGTTCGACACCCTGGGCCGCGAGGAACTGCTGGCCCTGCCCGGCGCCGAACTGCTGCACCGCCTGTTCCATGAGGAGCACCCCCAGCTGATGGGCGACAAGCCCCTGCGCTTCGGCTGTTCCTGCTCGCGCGAGCGGGTGGAGGCCATGCTGCAGTCGCTGGGCGAGGAGGAGGCTCGGGCCGCCGCCGAGGCCACCGGCCAGGTCGAGGTCCGCTGCGAGTTCTGTGGCCGCCAATACCACTTCCCTTTGACGGAATTCGGCGTATTGTTCGCTTCTACACCGGCCCAGCAGCCCGCCCCCGAGCGGTTGCAATAAGGGATTGCGAGTTTACGTTCTGGGGAGGACGAGGACTTGTTAAGAAACCATAAACACCATAGGATCAATGGCTCACGCGCCGGGAACTTCCCCGCGCATCCGGGGTCAGAGTGAGTCCATGAACGCCTTCCTGCGCCTGCCGCTTGCCTTGATGATCGCCCTTGGCGCGATCGCGGGCGCGCATGCGCAGAGCAAGCCGCGCACCGACAGCACCGTCCTGCCGGTCTGGAACCGTGGCAGTGGCAAGGTCGAGGCCCTGCTCTACCTGGAGCCGACCGGCGAACAGCGTGCCGGTGCCCGCTGGAATTTCGGCCGCAGCTCGCTGGATGCCGCGTTTGGCCTGTCCTCCGGCGACTCGCTGGGCCTGCTGTGCAACAGCAGCCGCGGCAGCAGCATCAGCGGGTTGGCCAGCCATTGCATGCTGGCCAGCCTGGGCGACGATGACGACGACAACGGCCATCACATCTCCGCCACCACCGCCTTCAACCGTCCCGGCGGCCGCATCGGCGTCACCGCCGGCACCGGCCGCGACACCCTGCCGGCCTGGCTGGCCGGTGGCAGCCGTTCCGGCGCGGCCCGGGTCGAGCAGAACGACCTGACCGTGTTCGGGCAGAAGAACATCGGCAGGGAAGGCTTCGTCTCGATCGGCGGCACCCTGGCCAAGGCCCGCCTGGTACCGCTCAGCGACGCCTCCCCGGCCATCGTCGACCAGTGGGACAGCAAGAGCCTGAGCGTGGGGGGGGGCTACGGCGCCTTCAGCGCCAACGTCATCGGCCGCGTGGTCGATGCCCCCGGCAGCAGCAAGTGGGAAGGCCTCGGCCTGGGCATCACCTGGCGCACCCCGTGGAGTGGCCAGCTGACCGTCGGTGCGGAGAACGTCATCACCCGCGGCAAGAACCCGTTCTCGCCCCGCAATGAGAGCAACGACGACGGTGCGATACCGTACGTGCGTTACGAGCAGGACTTGTAACCACAGTTACCATTTCACCTGATAACAAACGCCCCGAACGGGGCGTTTTTGTTTTATCCATTAAATTCAATAATTTAGCTGGAAACTGTAAATAAGCAAAAATCCTTAACCAATCTTTAATTTCTTTGCTCTCGCAAGTAGTATCGAACCAAGCCTGCGGTTTTGGATCCGCTCTTCGGATCCCCCGGGCGCACTGGCAACACCCAAGCCCACTTGGCAGAGAGAGAGACCAAATGAATTGCAAGTCGAACAAACTGCGCGATGCAGTCGTCATCGCGCTGGCTGCCAGCGTCCTGCCGGCAGGTACCGCGCTGGCACAGGAAGCGCAGTCCGGCAATGCCACCAACCTGGACCGCATCGAAGTCACCGGCTCGCGCATCAAGCGCACCGATGTGGAAGGCCCGAACCCGGTCACCGTTGTTACCCGCCAGGACATCCAGGCGGCCGGTGAAATCTCGGTGGCGGACTTCCTGCGCAACAACGTCTACAACTCGTTCGGTTCGGCACGTGAATCCTCGGGTTCGGCAACCGGCTCGCAGGCCACCATCAGCATGCGCGGCCTCGGCTCCGCCTACACCCTGGTCCTGCTGGACGGCCGTCGCATCACCCCGTCCGGCGCACTGGCCGGCGGCGCAGCCAACATCAACATGATCCCGACCTCGGCGATCGAACGCATCGAAATCCTGCGCGAAGGCGCCGGTGCGGTGTATGGCTCCGACGCTATCGGCGGTGTGGTCAACATCATCACCCGCAAGGACTACGAGGGCGCCAGCATCCAGCTGGGCTACGAAAGCCCGAAGGTTGGCCCGGCCGGCACCACCGGCAGCGCCTCGGCAGGCATCAGCTCCGACCGCGGCAACATCACTTTCGTCCTGGATCACCAGGACCGCGAGATGATGTACAACCGCGAGATCAAGGACATTGTCACTGGTGCCGGCATCGCCTGGCCCACCAGCGCATACAACTCGTCGGCAACGTTCTCCAACGCCAATGGCACGCGCAGCGTCGCCAACTGCGACACGTTCGAGAACAGCATCCGTACCAGCCCCACCACCTGCGGCTTCGACCACGGCGCTACTTCGGCCAACGAGGCGTCGCTGCGTCGTAACGCCCTGCTGGTGAACGGCAACTACAACATCACCGACAACACCACCATGTTCTTCCGCGGCCTGACCTCGGAAACCAAGAGCCTGGGTGTGTATGCATCGGCTCCGGTGGACAACAACGGCAACGGTCCGGGCAAGCTGCCGACGATTGCCGCGAACAACCCGTTCAACCCGTTCGGCGAAGCCGGCACCCTGTACTACCGCTTCACTCCGCTGGGCACCCGTGACTCGCACCGCAAGGACACCCTGCGTGACTACACCCTGGGCCTGCGCGGCACGACCGAACTGTTCGGCGGCGCCGACTGGGAAGTCGCAGCCAACTACGGCAACTCGTCGCAGTCCAGCGTTGGCCTGAACTACGGCATCGGCAGCACCTTGCAGGCACTGATCGATTCCGGCCAGTTCAACCCGTTCGATCCGACCCACCCGAGCGTGGCAGCGTCTGCCGGCAAGATCGGCCACACCGTCTACGTTGAATCGGTCAACAAGACCAAGGGCATCGACGGCAACATCTCGTTCGACCTGTTCAAGATCGGCGATCGCACCGCAGGCTTTGTGACCGGCTTCGAGTACCGCAAGGACGCCCTGAGCCAGCTGTATGACGCACAGAGTGCCGCTGGCAACGTGTTCGGCTCCGCCGGCGCAGGCACCAACGGTGATCGCAGCTACGGCGCGGTCTATTTCGAAACCCTGCTGCCGGTGCTCGACTCCCTGAATGTCACGCTGGCCGGCCGCTACGATGACTACAGCGATGTGGGCGGCAAGTTCTCCCCGCGCGTCTCGCTGGAGTTCCGTCCGCTCGACTCGCTGCTGGTGCGCGGCTCGTGGGGCAAGGGCTTCCGTGCCCCGACCCTGTCGGACCTGCACAACGCTCCGTCGTCCACCAACCTGGCCTCCGAGCCGGATGCGACCATTCCGCACGCCGGTGGTGACGAACTGGCTTGCCAGGCGCTGGCCGCCTATCGCGCGGCATCGGGCAACACCTCTTACCAGCCGTACCCGGTCAACCCCTGCAACAGCGGCCTGCAGTACACCTGGCTGCAGCTGTCCAACAAGAACCTGAAGCCCGAAGAGTCCACCAACTGGGGCCTGGGTGTGGTCTGGAGCCCGAATGACGCACTGTCGGTGGCGTTGGATTACTACGACATCGAGATCACCAACATCATCGGTACCATTCCGCGCGCACTGGCCTTCCGCTACGGCGATCAGGGTGTACCGCTGTACGGCGTTGACCGTGGCCCGGCCATCACCGCACCGGGCGGCACCGTGCTGCCGGGTCCGGCCCAGCTGATCCGCTTGCCGACCGACAACGGCGCCATGCAGACTTCGCGTGGCCTGGACTTCGAAGCCAACTACCGTTACGACACCACCAGCATCGGTGCGTTCACCACCAAGCTGGCCTGGTCGCATACCCTGGAGTTCGATTTCACTCCGGTGGGCGCAGGTACCCAGGAGCGCGCGGGCAAGTTCCGTTACCCGAAGGACCGTGCCCAGCTGGGTCTGGGCTGGAACAGCGGCGACTGGTCGGCCAACGTGATCGGCAACTACATCGGCAAGCATGACAGCGGTACCCGCGCGACCAACTTCAGCGCGCAGACCACCGTCGACGTCCAGGCCAGTGTTGCCACCCCGTGGAATGCCCGCATCACCCTGGGTGTCCGCAACGTTGCCAACAAGATGCCGCAGTTCTCCACGGCCATCGGCTTCCCGAACTACATCAACACCATCTACAACATCTGGGGCCGCACCCCGTACCTGCGTTACGAGCAGAACTTCTGATCATCTGAGCAGAAGCCTCTCACTTTGGACGGCCCGCTTCGGCGGGTCGTTCTTTTTTTGTGGCTCGCAAAGACACCTAGACCCAAAACTGCAGTCACATCCCATGCTTCCGCGGCCGGCTTGAACTGGTTGACGCTCTCACGCAAGCTGTCAAATCAATTCAACCCACTCTTTCCGATGTCCAACGCAACCGATCATCACCACGCGGCAGCGCCATGGACACGACTCTGGCGAACCGGGGTACTGCACTCATGCGCATCCGGCATAGACGGAAACTACGACGATGGTTTTGCACGCTTCTGGCTACGGCAGTTCGAACCACTGCATGAAGGCGCCCGGATCATCGATGTCGGCACCGGGAACGGCGCAATTCCACTGCTGGCGCAGTCGATTTCACAAGCACGCAACCTGCACTGGCAACTGCATGGCGTCGACATCGCCGATATCGACCCTCCAGGCAGCATCGATGCCCGGTCATGTACGTACCAAGGCATCGCCTTCCATCCCAACACGTCGATGACCGAACTCCCGTTCGGGGATGGGGCGGCAGATCTGATCTGCTCGCAATTCGCCTTCGAATACGCACCACGCGATCTGGCGATCACCGAAATCCTGCGTGTGATCGGAACGCATGGCCGGGCAGCGCTTGTCATGCACAGCGAAGACTCCCTTATCCATACGATAAGTCGCAGCCAATGGGAGGCCTGCCACTGGCTCCTGCAGGAAAGCGACGTCTTCGATGCCTGTACCCGCCTGTTGTGGCATATCGCCCAGGCCACCGATGCACCCGCGCGCAGGCGCTTGTCGCTGGATCCTGCAGCAGAGTCCGCGCGCACGGCCTTCAACGCTGCGGCAACCCAGCTGATGGAACGGATTGAGCTTTCGCCCGATGCTCAAGTGCTGCAAACCACCGCACAGGCCTTGGGACGCATGCTGCAGCAGCCATGGCAATCACCTGACGATGCCACGACGGCAGTACAAGCGTTGCGCGCATGGGCACAGGATGAACAAGCACGTCTGGGTCTGATGCTGGAAGCGGTGCTGGATGGGGCAGCACTCCAGGATGTCGTGCAGCGGTTCGCTGCCAGCGGCCTTCCCTGTCGAACCGGCAAGCTGATGTACCGGGACACGATGCCAATGGGCTGGACGCTGGAGATCGGTCATGAGTGAAGCCGCGCATGCCCGAGAGCTGCATGCGGCCGGGCAGCTGGACGCCGCCGCCGACGCGTATCGAAATGCGCTGAACGCTACTCCCGATGATCGCAGGCTTCGCCGGGACTATGGCGTGCTGCTGATGCAAGGTGGAAAGCAGGCCGAGGCGATACTCCTGCTTGATCGGCCTGAAGTCATCGTGGCGGCCGACGCCGATCTACTCTGCATCCTGGCCCTGTGCCTGCGGGCAACCGGTCGGTACACGCGGGCCATCGAGGTCGCCCGACAGATCACGTCCATGGATCCCGACAGCTCACTCGGCTGGCTACTGCTGGGAAGTGCACTGCACTCCATGGGCGCGGCAGCAGCCGCACGAGCTCCACTGCAGCAGGCGCTCACGCTGGAACCTGACTTCGGCGAAGCTTGGCACTATCTTGGAGAATCGCTGCAGGCCCTGCGCCGTTGGGATGAAGCTATCCATGCCTACCGACAGGCAGCCAGGCAGCAACCGACCGAGGTGCTCAACATCGCCCTCTGCCATATGCTCGCCGGTCGGACGCAGGCTGCATTGCACGACTTCGAGGCAGCCGCGCGCATGATGCCCGGACGCGCCGATGTGTTGGCACAACTGGCACATTGCCAAGCGATGATGTGCCTGCATGATCGGCAACAGGACAGCGTGCATGCGCTGTCTGCATTGCTCTCGGACAAGCAGGCCATCCCCGCTGCACCGGAGCCTTTCCTGCTCTCCACCTTGGCGATCCCGGAGCCACTCAAGGCCGAGGCCATCCGACGCCATGGCCAGGCCATCGCCAGCAGCCACGCCACGACCCCGCGGTGCAGCATCGGAGTCCGGCCCGCCCAACCGATGCAGCGGATACGCATCGGTTACCTGTCCGCCGACTTTGGTGAACATGCCGTCGGCACATTGGTGAGCCGCCATTTCGCCGCGCATGACCGTTCCCGCTTCGAGGTGTTTGGTTACTCGTTGAGCAACGAGCTCCCTTCACCCGGACTGATAGAGGGATTTGACCGGTTCCTTGATGCCGCCACGCTGGACGACGCCAGCCTTGCCGCGCATATCGCCGAAGACCGGATCGATGTACTCATCGACATGGCCGGCTTCACCCTGGGTGCACGCCCGGGCGTTCTATGCCGACGGCCTGCTCCCCTCCAATGGGGCTGGCTGGGCTTCGTGCACGGGCAGCACGCCACATGGCTGGATGGGGTGTTGCTGGACGCAAACATCCAGCCTGTCGACGCCGAATGGCTCTACACGGACAGGATCATCCGCCTGCAGGGCACATTGTTCCCTGCGGCTCCGGTGCGCCGCGGTATCCGTGACCGTGCACGCTTCTGCCTGCCCGAGAATGCGGTTGTACTGGCCAGCTTCAACAACACCTACAAGCTATCCGCCGCATTGATCCACAGTTGGAGCAGGATTCTCACCCAAGCCGATGAGGCGCACCTGATGGTGTACCTACCGGCCGCGGCGCGCCCGGGCTTCCTCGTGCAGTGGAGGGCATGCAATGGCCCCGAAGATCGCCTGCACCTGGTGGACAAGATCGACCTGGAAGCACAATCCGACCGCGCTGCCACCTGTGACCTCTTCCTCGACGCCTTCCAGTACCAAGCCGGCGCGACCGCGATCCATGCCATTGGCAACGACCTGCCGGTACTGAGCATCGACGGTCCGCAGCCGCTGTCCCGGCTCAGTGCCAGCCTCAATCGTTTCCTTGGCATGGACGCGCTGGTTTGTCGCGATGTCGGGGACTACATTGAACGCGCGGTCCGACTGGCTCGATCCCCGGACGCGCTGCACACCCTCCGGGACCACCTGCGTCGACAAGTGAGCAAACATGGTCTGTTCGACCCGCGTCGATCAGCCGCTGCCATCGAGACCGCCATACTCCAGCATCTGAGCCACTGAACGCCTCCCACATACCCTTATGCCCGCCCCCGCGACCAGCACAGAGCAGATACGCGCACTGATCCAACAAGGACAGATGGAAACGGCAAGGCTGCTGCTGGACCAAGCGTTGTCCCTCACGCCCCATGATCCCGAACAACGCTTCCTGCGTGGCATGCTGCATGTGATCGCCCAGCGCAACCTGCAGGCATTGGAGGATTTCGACGTAGCGCTACAGGTCGCACCGCATGTGCCTCCTCTGCTGTTCAATCGCGGTTTGGTGTTTTTCCGCATGGAGCGAATGGAACAGGCACTGGCCGACTTTGAACTGCTTAGCCACCTGGAGCCGGCCAGTGCAGACACATGGACCAACATTGGGCTGATCCATGCACGTTCCGGCCGGCCACAGGCTGCATTGGAAAACCTGCAGCGTGCCGAACGCCTGCGTCCCGGCGATCCCGTCATCCTGCGAGGCATCGCCAATGCATTGCGCGAGACCGGGCAGTTACAGGCCGCGGCCGATGTCCACCAAAGGGTGATGTCTGCCACGCCCAACGACCCGGCTGCCCTGACCGACTATGCCCTGTGCCTGTTGGCACAGGGCGATATCCAACGGGCCGACACTCTCTATCAGCGTGTACTGCAATTCGATCCCGGCGACCAGACCGCCCTTGCCGGGCTGTACATGACCGGCAAGGAGCTTGGCGACCATGCCCGCGTGGAGCAGTTGATGGACTACAACCATCTGCTGGATAGTGACGATGCGTTGGCCGATGCAATGATTGACCTGTCAGCGCTGCGCGAACTCACCCTGGCACATGAAGATCTGATCTGGGAGCCCGCCGGCCGCTCCACTTCACGCGGGCGGCAAAGCCCGATGCTCGACCTGTCGCATGATCCCGAACTGCGGCGATTCGAACAGTTGTTACTGAAGGCCGTCCAGTCACGCATGCGCGCATTGAACGCTGCCGCTCGCCTGTCCAACCACCCGTGGATGAGGAGCCATCCCCCTCGTTGGCGACTGCAATCATGGATCACGGTGCTGGACCAGGGCGGCCACCAAGCTCCGCACATCCATCCAGCCGGCTGGCTCAGTGGCGTGTTCTACGTGGATGCGGGTCAGCCGACCACGCCGGCAGCCGGCAATCTGCTGTTCGGCCACCCGCAGGAGGGGCTTCCGTTCCAGAGCCCGGACCTGGAGCACCGGCTGGTGCCGGGTTCAGGGACGCTGGTGACGTTCCCGTCGTACTTTTTCCACAATACGGTGGCCTACCAAGGGCCCTCGCCACGGATCAGCATCGCCTTCGACGTGATCCCCGTCCGCTGACAACCCGCCTATCGGCTCGCGTTGATGCCGTCAGTTGCCCGGGATCAACGTCTCGATCACGTGCTCGACGTAGGCCTCGAAGTCCTCGCGGGCCTGCTTGGGCTGCTGCAGCTGCAGCGACAGCTGCAGGAAGCCGACATAGGCGGCATAGGCCAGGCGCGCGCGATGGCGGGCATCGGTGGAACTCAGGCCGGCCTGGCGGAACGAGGCGATCAGGTATTCCATGCGCCGCTGCGACACGCGGTCGATGACCGGGCGCACCATCGGGTTGTCCAGCGCCTTGAGCAGTTCGCTGTAGATCACGTGCGGGGTGACCTCGTGCGCGACCAGCTGGAACAGCGCACGCAGGCGCGTGCGCGGGTCGGGGACTTCTTCCAGGCTGCCGAAGACCTGCTGCTGCTCGACCACTTCCCAGCGCTCCAGCGCCGCCTGCAGCAGTGCATCGCGCGAGGGGAAGTGCCAGTAGAAGCTGCCCTTGGTCACGCCCAGGCGCCGGGCCAGCGGCTCGACCGCCACCGCACCCACCCCCTGCTCTGCGATCAGGTCCAGCGCTGCCTGTGCCCAATCATCCGCACTGAGGCGGCTGTGCCGCGCGCCGCGGGCGTCCGCGGAAGAAGCTGTCGTGTCATTCATGCGCAGATTTAACCATACGGCGGGGACTGGTTGCAGTACGCACGAGGGATATATCCGCACAAAGTGCACTTACGGCCGGTCCCCGGAAAGCCCGTCACCGCGGGATAACCGGCTTCCATACCGAAGGGTATTGACAGTCATCGCACGCAATCCATACCATCGGGTATGGTCAACATGCCCTCTTCCCCGTCGCGCAGCGAAGACATCCGCCTGGATGGCGCCCACGGCGCGACCCTGGCGGCCACGCGCTGGCCCGGCAAGCGCCCGCCGATCCTGTTCGCGCATGGCTTCGGCCAGACCCGTGGCGCCTGGACCAGCACCGCCGAGGCCCTCAACGCGGCCGGCTATGCCGCGCTCAGCCACGACGCCCGCGGCCATGGCGGCTCGGACTGGAACGCCGCCGACCTGCCCTATCACGGCGAACAGTTCACCGACGACCTGATCGTGGTGGCCGGCGAGCTGAGCCGCCCGCCGGTGCTGGTCGCCGCCTCGATGGGGGGGCTGTTCGGCCTGATGGCCGAAGCCCGTTGGCCGGGGCTGTTCTCGGCAATGGTGCTGGTGGACATCACCCCCCGCTGGGAAACCCGCGGCGTGGAGCGCATCCTGGCCTTCATGAGCGCGCATCCGGAGGGCTTCGCCTCGCTGGAAGCCGCCGCCGACAGCATCGCCACCTACATGCCGCACCGCCCGCGCAAGAGCGAGGATGCACTACGCGCGCTGTTGCGCCCCACCACCGACGGCCGCTGGAGCTGGCACTGGGACCCGCGCCTGGTCCAGGAACTGGCCCGCGACAGCGAGCAGCACCAGGACGCCATCGCCGATGCGGCGCGGCGCGTGCAGTGCCCGCTGCTGCTGATCAGCGGCGGCCGCAGCGACCTGGTCTCGCCGCAGACCGTCGAGGAATTCATGACACTGGTGCCGCATGCGCAGCACGTGCATCTGCCCGAGGCCACCCACATGGTCGCCGGCGATGACAACAACGCGTTTACCGCCGCCGTGTTGAACTATCTGGACGCACTGCCTTCTGCCGCAGCGTCCGCCCGAACCGAGCACGTTACCGGAGCAAGCCAATGAGCATCGTCGTCCCCTTCCTGGCCCTGCTGCTCGCAGGCGCCTTCGTCGCCTACCACCGCATGCGGCTGGTCATCTGGACCGCCATCAGTGCGGTGCTGCTGGGCATCTGCTGGTTCGCCGGCGTCCACCAGACCGCCATCCTCGTGGCCGCCGCGATCCTGGCCCTGGTCAGCGTGCCGGTGCTGCTGCCGTTCCTGCGCAAGCCGCTGATCACCGCCCCGTTCATGGGCGTGTTCCGCAAGGTGTTGCCGCCGCTGTCCAAGACCGAGCGCATCGCGCTGGAAACCGGCTCGGTCGGCTTCGAGGGCGAGCTGTTCACCGGTGACCCGGACTGGAACATCCTGCTCAACTATCCCAAGCCGCAGCTCACCGACGAGGAACAGGCCTTCCTGGATGGCCCGGTCGAGGAACTGTGCCGGATGGTCAACGACTTCGAGATCACCCACGTCCACGCCGACCTGCCGCCGGAGCTGTGGGACTACATCAAGAAGAACCGGTTCTTCGGCATGATCATCCCGAAGGAATACGGCGGCCTGGGCTTCAGCGCGCTGGCCCACCACAAGGTGATCCAGAAGCTGGCGTCGGTATCGAGCGTGGTCAGCTCCACCGTCGGCGTGCCCAACTCGCTGGGCCCGGGTGAACTGCTCAACCACTACGGCACCAAGGAACAGAAGGATTACTACCTGCCGCGCCTGGCGATCGGCCAGGAAGTACCGTGCTTCGGCCTGACCGGCCCGTTCGCCGGCTCCGACGCCACCTCCATCCCCGACTTCGGCATCGTCTGCAAGGGCCAGTGGAAGGGCGAGGAAGTGCTGGGCGTCAAGCTGACCTTCGACAAGCGCTACATCACCCTGGCCCCGGTGGCCACGCTGATCGGCATGGCCTTCCGCATGTATGACCCGGACGGCCTGCTCGGCGACACCAAGGACATCGGCATCACCCTGGCGCTACTGCCGCGTGACACCGCCGGCGTGGAGATCGGCCGCCGCCACTTCCCGCTGAACTCCACGTTCCAGAACGGCCCGATCCGCGGCAAAGATGTCTTCATCCCGCTGACCCAGCTGATCGGCGGCGCCGAGAAGCGCGGCCTGGGCTGGAACATGCTCAACGAGTGCCTGGCCGTGGGCCGCTCCATCACCCTGCCCTCGACCGCTTCGGGCGGCGCCAAGGCAGGCGCGGTGGTGACCGGTGCCTACGCGCGCATCCGCAAGCAGTTCGGCCTGTCGGTCGGCCGCTTCGAAGGCGTGGAAGAGGCGCTGGCGCGCATCGGCGGCAAGGCCTACAAGATCAGCGCGCTGTCGCAGGCCACCGCCGCGGCGGTTGACCGTGGCGACGTGCCGTCGGTGCCGTCGGCGATTGCCAAGTACCACTGCACCAACATGAGCCGCGAAGTCATTTCCGACGTGATGGACGTGATCGGCGGCAAGGGCATCATCCTGGGGCCGCGCAACTTCGCCGGCCGCAGCTGGCAGGCCGCGCCGATCGCCATCACGGTGGAAGGCGCCAACATCATGACCCGCTCGCTGCTGATCTTCGGCCAGGGCGCGATCCTCTGCCACCCGTGGGTGCTCAAGGAAATGAAGGCCGCCCAGGACGAGGACCGCAAGGCCGGCCTGCGCGAGTTCGACCAGGCCCTGTTCGGCCATGTCCGCTTCGGCATTTCCAACGCCGTGCGCTCGCTGTGGTTCGGCCTGACCGGCGCCCGCTTCGGCGCGGCCCCCGGTGACGCCTACACCCGCCGCTATTTCCGCAAGCTGGACCGCTACTCGGCCAACCTGGCGCTGATGGCCGACATCTCGATGATGACGCTGGGCGGCAAGCTGAAGTTCAAGGAGTCGCTGTCCGGCCGCCTGGGGGATGTGCTCAGCCACATCTACATGACCAGCGCCATGCTCAAGCGCTACCACGACGAAGGCGCACCGCAGGCCGACCAGCCGCTGCTGGCCTGGGCCTTCCACGACAGCGTGCACAAGATCGAGGAATCGCTGTCCGCTGCCCTGCGCAACTTCCCGATCCGTCCGATCGGCTGGCTGATGTGGGCCCTGATCTTCCCGTTCGGCCGCCGCGCCGAGGCACCGGGCGACCGCCTGAGCCGCCGCGTCGCCGCCACCCTGATGGCACCGGGCGAGGCCCGTGACCGCCTGGCCCACGGCGTGTTCCTGACCCCGTGCGATAACAACCCGGGTGGCCGCATCAACAGCTACCTGTCCAAGGCGATCATGGCCGAGCCGGTGGAGCGCAAGTTCCTCAAGGCGCTCAAGACCAAGGGCATCGAGGCGCTGACCTTTGCCACCCAGCTGGACGAGGCCGTGGCCGAGGGCGTGATCACCCAGGACGAGCGCAAGCTGCTGGAAGAGCTGCGCGAACTCACCATGGACACGATCACCGTGGACGACTTCGATCCGCACGAACTGCGTTCGGCCGGCTACTACGACCTGCCGGGCAAGCAGCGCCCGCAGCAGGCCGCCTAAGCCAGCGACAATGCGACAACGACGGCGGGCCTGGTGCCCGCCGTTTTCATATCAGGAAGCTCCCATGACCGCTTCGCTACTTTCGCTGTACCGCCGCTTCACCCGCTGGCCCGCCGGGCACTGGCTGTTCACGCGCGCGGTGTGCTTCAAGGCCCCCTACTTCGCCAGCATCTCTCCCACCATCACCGCGCTGGAGCCAGGCCGCTGCGAGGGTGTGATCCGCCAGCGCCGCCGCATCAGCAACCACATCGGCACCGTGCATGCGATCGCGATGTGCAACCTGGCCGAGCTGGTCGGCGGGGTGATGGTGGACGCCAGCCTGCCGGCGGACATGCGCTGGATCCCCAAGGGCATGGAGGTGAAGTACCAGGCCAAGGCCCTGGGCGTACTAAAGGCCGTGGCGACGCCCATGCTGCCCATCGTCAGCGCCACGGACGGCTACGACCTGCCGGTGAAGGTCAGCGTGACCGATGCGGCAGGGACCGAGGTGTTCCATGCGACCATCGCGATGTGGGTGTCGCCGCGCCCTCCCCGCACAGGCTGATCACCCATGACGACCGCCGAACTACTGGTGCGCCTGGCAGGCATTCACAGCCTGGGGTTTGCCGCCTTCCATCTGGCGTTCTGGCGGTTGTTCGGCTGGAAGCGCGAGCTCGCCCAGCTCAGCACCGCCAACCGCGCGATCATGCAGATCCTCAACCTGCGCGTGATCTACGTGTTCCTGGGAATGGGGGTGATCGCGCTGGCCTTTACCCCGGACCTGGTCGACACGCGCCTGGGGGTGGTCCTGCTGTGCTTCATGGCGGTGTTCTGGCTGGGCCGCGCGCTTGAACAGTTCGTCTTCCTGCGCATCAACGACTGGCGCGTGCACCTGCTGACCGGCCTGTTCGTGCTGGGCGCGGTGCTGCATGCCGTGCCGATGTGGCTGGGCTTCATGCGCGCTATCAGCCACTGAGCGGCTGCGCTTGCCAGCGTGCGCTGGCGTCAGAGCGCCCGCAACACCAGTGCGAGAATCGCCGGCACGGCCTGGATAGGGAAAATGCGCGGGCTGACGCTCCACGCGCCATAGGCACCGGCCACCACCACGCAGACCAACGAGAACGTCACCAGCACCGGTTGTCCCAGTGCCAGGCCGGCGATGATCCCGGCGGCGAGGAAGCCGTTGTACAAGCCCTGGTTGGCCGCCAGCACGCGGGTCGTCTCCGCCTTCTGCGGCGTGTTGCGGAATGTCTTGAGCCCAAGCGGGCGCGTCCACAGGAACATCTCCAGCACCAGGAAGTACACGTGCAGGAGTGCGACCAGCACGGTCAGCAGCAGCGCGAGCAGGGACATGGGCGTTGTTTCCTTCAGGCCAACACAGACAGGGGGGACACGCCGCCGCATTCAACGATCGCGCGGCAGCTTCTTTTCCTCGCGCAACACGCCCAGCGCCGACAGCGTCATCAATACTGCCACCAGCGTGCCGCCGGCGAACACCAGGTGCGAGCCGAACAGCGACAGTCCCTTGTGGACCCAGGCGAAGGTCAGGTCGGCGCCCCGGTAGACCACCGTGTCGATCGCCGCACCGGCCTTGTAGCGCCATTGCCGGTCCACGCGCGTATAGATCGTCTCGCGTGCCGGCTTGCCCAGCGAAAACTCGCTGGCGCGGGTCATCACCTGCACCACCGCCACCATCAGTGGCAATGGTGAAGCGGCCAGCACCGAGAAACCGATGATGATGGCAAAGCCCGGGATCAGCAGCGCCGGGGCAATGCCGAAGCGCGACAGCAGCCAGCGGGTGATACCCAATTGCACGATCAGGGTCAATGCGTTCACCGCCAGGTCGATCCGCGAATAGAACGCGGTGCTGGCGGCCGGATCGGTGATCATGCGCCGCGCGATGGACGCCTGTTCGTTGTACAGCATCGTGCCCACGCCCACGCCGAACACCACCATCAAGGCCAGCCAGCGCAGCAGCGGTTCGCGTGCGATCAGCTTCAGGCCATCGAGTACGCTGCCGCCCATGGGCTTCTCGCCATCGACCAGGCGTTGCTCGCGCTCGCGCTGCACCGCCCAGGGCCGCAACTGCCAGATGCACAGCACGCAGACCAGCAGGAAGCCGGCCGACACCAGCATCAGGTTGGCGATGCCCACCCGCTGCACCAGCGAACTGGTGATGATCGGGCCCAGGAAGGCACCGACCGTGCCCGCGGCGCCGATGTAGCCGTAGTAGGCGCGTGCCTGCGCGTTGGAGAACACGTCGGCCATGAAGCTCCAGAACACCGCCACCGCAAACAGGTTGAATACGGTGATCCAGAAGAAGAACGCCATGCCCCGCCCCGGCACACCGCTGTTGAACATCACGTAGAAGCCCAGCAGCGTGGCGATGAAGAAGCCATACACCGCCGGCAGGAACACCCGTCGCGGGAAGCGGCTGACCACCCAGCCATACAGCGGTTGCATCACCAGCATGATCAGGAACACGCAGGTGAAAAGGAACTGCAGGGTGAAGTCCTTCAGCGGCATGCCGTGCGCGTCGAACCAGGCAATCAGCGATGCCGGGAAGATCGTCTGCAGGTCGGCCGAGGCCGCCATGGCCTCACGCACCGGGCGCAGCACGTAGTAGCCGCTGAGCAGGCAGAAGAAATACAGGAACGACCACCACAGCGCCGGCGACTCGCGCAGTGCCTGGGTCAATCGCGACAGGGAGGCACGGCCGGCAATGCTCATGCAGCACCCCGAGCGCACAGGTGGCAATGGGACGACGGCATGGGTACTCCGGGGGATACGGTGTGCGTACGTTATCTAATGCACTGCAACATCGCCAGTGCGCCGGACGTGCTGCCAGACAGTTGTCGCAGGCCCTATCCTGCAACGCTCGAGCAGGGGAATACCGTGAAGGAATTCGACTACATCATCGTCGGTGCCGGCTCGGCCGGTTGCGTGCTGGCCAACCGGCTCAGCGCCGACCCGCAGCGGCGGGTGCTGCTGGTTGAAGCCGGCCCCCGTGACTGGAACCCATTGATCCACATGCCCGCCGGCATCGCGCGGCTGGTCCGCAACCGCCGGGTCAACTGGAGCTACGACACCGAGCCGGAGCCGGCCTTGAACCAGCGCCGCCTGTGGTGGCCACGCGGCAAGGTGCTGGGCGGTTCCAGTTCGATCAACGCCATGTGCTACGTGCGCGGCGTGCGCGGCGACTACGACCGCTGGGCACAGGCCGGCGCCACCGGCTGGGACTGGGACAGCGTGCTGCCCTGGTTCCGGCGCAGCGAGGGCAACCGCCGCGGTGCCGATGCCCTGCACGGTGCCGACGGCCCGCTGCAGGTGGCCGACCTGCGCCACGTCAACCCACTGAGCCATGCCTTCCTGCTGGCCGGGCAGCAGGCCGGCCATGCGCTCAACGAGGACTTCAATGGTCCTGACCAATTGGGGGTCGGCCTGTACCAGGTCACCCAGAAGGACGGTGCCCGTTGCTCCTCCGCCGCGGCCTACCTCACGCCCGTGCGCCAGCGCCCCAACCTGCAGGTGCTCACCGGTGCGCAGGTCGAGCGCGTGCAGATCGACGACGCCCGCGCGACCGGCGTGGTGCTGCGCGTCGGCGGGCAACGCCGGCACCTGCGCGCCAGCGGCGAGGTACTGCTCAGTGCCGGTGCGATCAACTCGCCGCAGTTGTTGATGCTGTCCGGCATCGGGCCGGCCGACCACCTGCGCGGCCACGGCATCGACGTGCACCTGGACCAGCCCGGCGTTGGCGCCAACCTGCAGGATCACCTGGACATCTGCACGCTCTACCGCACCGTGCCCGGCGTCAGCTACGACCGCGCCAGCGAACTGAAGATCGGCTTCGACTACTTCCTGCGCGGCCGGCGTGGCGCCGGCACCAGCAACGTGGCCGAGGCCGGCGGCTTCGTCCGCAGCCGCTACGCCCCCGACGAACGCGCCGACATCCAGTTCCACTTCGTCCCGGCGATGCTCGATGACCACGGCCGCCACCGCCTGCCCGGCGACGGCTACACCCTGCACGCCTGCTACCTGCATCCGCGCAGCCGCGGCCACATCGGCCTGGCCAGCAGCGACCCGCGTGCGCCGGCGCGCATCCACGCCAACTACTTGGGGGATGCCGGGGGCTTCGACCTGAAGATGATGATCGAGGCCGCACGACTGAGCCGGGACATCCTGCGCCAGCCCGCGTTCGATCGCTGGCGCAGGGCGCCGCTGTTCCCCGAGCGCGAGGACCTGGACGACGCCGGGCTGGAGGCCTTCATCCGTGCCAAGGCCGAAACCATCTATCACCCCATCGGCACCTGCCGGATGGGCAGCGACGCCACCGCCGTTGTCGATTCGCAGCTACGGGTACGCGGCATCGACGGGCTGCGGGTCATCGATGCCTCGGTCATGCCCACGCTGGTCAGCGGCAACACCAACGCCCCGACCATCATGATCGCCGAGCGCGCCGCTGCCCTGATCCGGGGCTGAGAGGCCATCGCTTCGTGGCAGGCATCACGCTTTGCAGCGCAGTCAGCTTTGCATGGCACCGGCGATCCAGCGGACGGTCCCGAACCCTGCTGCCGGCTTAAAGAAAAATCAGTGATTTCAACATGATGCCCATTCATCCTCTTCTTGTTTGTGCAATCAGGAAAAGCGGCGCTAGAATCGCTGGCAGCTGTAACCAACAGGCATCCATCACGATGAAAGAGAACAACAATCGCCGGCGTATCCGTCCGGTGGCATCGGGGTTGCTCGGGGTGTTGATGCCCTTCGCATTGTCTTCGACGGCACAGACGCCGACCCACGACAGCCTGCCCGCCGCGGCAGCGCCGGCCGCCCTGCCGGTGAACCTTGAGAACGCCCCCGCCCAATCGCCGACCCAGCCGATGCCCTATCGCGTCGCCCTGCGGCCGGACCAGGTGCAACCGTTGCCCGCCGATTTCAACGTCGCTGCCATCGAATCGCTGGCCGAGCAGTTGACCTACGGCAACCGCGTGCCGGGCATGGCGATGGCGATCGTGCAGGACGGCCGCATCCTGTCGGCGCGTGGCTACGGCGTCACCGACATCAGCAACCCGCAGCCGGTCGATGCGCACACCGTATTCCGCCTGGCCTCGCTGTCCAAGGCCTTCGCCGGCACCATGGCCGGCCTGCTGGTCAACGACGGCACGCTGCGCTGGGACAGCAAGGTCACCGATTACGTACCCGGCTTCCGCCTGTCCACGCCGGAGGCCACCAGCAAGCTCACCGTCGCCGACGTACTGAGCCACCGCGTGGGCCTGACCTACAACGCCTACGACCGCGACGTCGAAGCCAACACCGACTACTACACGCTGACCCAGAAGCTGGCCAACGCACCGCTGCGCTGCGAGCCGGGCGATTGCTATGCCTACCAGAACGTGGCCTTCAGCCTGGTCGGCGACGTGGTGTTCGCCGCCTCGGGCAACTTCTACGAGCAGGCGGTGGAGAAGCGCATCCTCAAGCCGCTGGGCATGAACGATGCCAGCCTGGGCCTGGCCGGCATCCAGGCCAGCTCACGCTGGGCGCGCCCGCACGTGCGCAGCCGGAATGGCTGGGTGTCGCTGAGCCCCAAGCCCACTTACTACCGCGTGGCTCCGGCAGCAGGCGTCAACGCCAGCGCCAGTGACATGGCGCAGTGGCTGCTGGCCCACACCGGCCACCGTCCGGACGTACTGCCGGCGCCGCTGCTGGCCACCCTGCATGCACCGCTGGTCAACACGCCCGGCGAGATGCGTTCGGGCTGGCGTCACCAGCGCCTGTCCTCGGCCGGCTATGCACTGGGTTGGCGCGTGTTCGACTACTCCGGGCACCAGGTGGTGTTCCATGCCGGTGCCGTGCAGGGCTATCGCGGACTGGTCGCGTTGCTGCCCGAGCGCGACCTGGGCATCGCCATCATGTGGAACGGCGAGAGCAGCCTGCCCAGCGGCATGATGCCGACCATCCTGGACCGTGCCATCGGCCTGCCGACACAGCGTTGGCTCGACGTGGACACCGACTTCGGCAGCGACAACCTGATGGCCGAGGACAGTGCCCCGGCACGCAGCGGCAAGAAGGGCGCCTCTTCCGAGCGCGCCAACGCCTCGCCACGCTGATCCCGACATTCGTGCAACACCCGAGGGCGGCCAATGGCCGCCCTTCTTCTTTCGCAAGTGCGGCATCGGCCACGAAGCCGGTACCACGGCGACCAATCCCGCAGTTGCCGGCAGTACATCCGTCACCCGCACAACGAGCGGCCACCGAATCGCGCCTACGCCCGGTTGGGTATCGGCTTCGCGGCTGAGGCCGCTCCTACGGGGTGGACGTCGCGCATAAAAAAACTCCCTCCCCGCTGGGCAGTCGGGGAAGGAGTCTCAGGTACAGCTACCGAGCTTGGATCAGATCAGCGGTGCCGGGGTTGCCGGCAGGGCGACCGGAGCGGCCTTCTTCTTGCGAGCGGCCGGCTTCTTCTTGGCAGCAACCTTCTTGGCAGCCGGCTTCTTGGCGGCGGCCTTCTTGACGGTCTTCTTCACGGCCTTCTTGGCGGTGGCCTTCTTGGCAACCTTCTTGACGGCCTTCTTGGCAGTTGCCTTCTTGGCAACCTTCTTCACCGCCTTCTTGGCGGCGGCCTTCTTGGCAACCTTCTTGACGGTCTTCTTGGCAGCAGCCTTCTTGGCAGTCTTCTTCACTGCCTTCTTGGCGGTTGCCTTCTTGGCGACCTTCTTCACTGCCTTCTTGGCGGTCTTCTTGACGGCCTTCTTGGCGGTGGCCTTCTTGGCGACCTTCTTCACTGCCTTCTTGGCGGTGGCCTTCTTGGCAACCTTCTTCACGGCAGCTTTCTTGGCGACTTTCTTCACCGCCTTCTTGGCGGCCGGCTTCTTAGCAGCTTTTTTCGTGGCCATTGTATGGCTCCTCGTCAGTGATCTATGGAATTGAAATGCCCAGTTGAAGCAAACCCGCGGTTGGATCCGCGGAGGACCGACGACGCGTCAGGCGCGTCGTGACGGATACAGAAACACCCGCAACGATTCCCGCCACGGGTGCCATGTCTTGTTCGGGGGGTGTTTCGCGGAAGGAAGCGAGTCCTGCTCCACCATCGAGAGAATCCTGGCGGACGTCCAAGTTGTGCTTCGCGTCTGAATGTTGATCCGGCTCACTCGCTTCCGCAGGAAAGGTCTGCTGGGCGAAACCTAATCACGGTTTTTTTTACTGTCAACTGTCTTTTCAAAAAATTTTCGGGGAGCACCCGCGCGCCCCCTCCGCCGCCACCGGCCTTCCGGCACCGCAGGCACCCGCCCATCGATCGCACCCAAGGCGGCCGCGAAAAACACGAATGCAAAAAACATCGGGAAAAACGCACTTTTCGTTTCACGCATGCGGCAACGCATGCATGCGTGCAGCATCGACGCCGACACCTTGCGGGGTGCCGGCGACGCTCGGCCGACACCCGCCCGGCAGCAAAAAAAAATTCAGCCGGTGGTGATCCTTTGTTCAGCGCGACGGACATTTTGCGCAGAATTTTTTGCACCCTTCGCCGCCTTGGCGGCAACCGTTCGCACCGTCGCACGCATGTGTTGATGCCGGTCGAGCATGTCGCCGTCCGGCGCCGAACACTTGCCCTGCGTCCACGTCATCACGCGGCGCTGACATCGGCGCAAACAAAAACGGCCGCCTCGCGGCGGCCGTCTCGTCGATGCGGAACGGACTCAGTGGTCCTCGTTCTCCAGCATCTCGGCGTAGTCGTCCGGACCGAGCAGGTCGTTCAACTGCTCCGGCTCGGACAGCTCGACGACGAACAGCCAGCCGTCGCCGTAGGCGTCTTCGTTGATGGTTTCCGGCTTGTCGGTCAGCGCTTCGTTGACCTCCACGACGGTACCGGACACCGGGCTGTAGACATCCGATGCCGCCTTGACCGATTCAACCACGGCGGCGCCGACGCCTACCTGCACGCTGTCGCCGACAGCCGGCAGCTCGACGTACACCAGGTCGCCCAGCAGGCCTTGGGCATGGTCGGAAATGCCGACGGTGACGCGGCCGTTACCTTCGGTACGGGCCCACTCGTGGGACTTGAGGAATTTGAGGTCGCCAGGGATCTCGCTCATGGAACTGCTCCGAAAAAAGCGGTGGTCGGGATGGAACACTAGTTTAACGAACCGGGCACGCGGTGGTGCCCGGTCCGGTCAGGCAAAAAATCAGAGGTTGATGCCGGCTTGCGCCTGGCCGTCGCGCACGAACGGGAACTTCACCACCCGCACCGGCACTTCCTTGCCACGGATGTCCACGCGCACCTCGCCCGGCACGCCGGCCGGCACGCGGGCGAAGGCGATCGCCTTGCCCAGCGTCGGCGAGAAGGTACCGGACAGGATCTCGCCCTCGCCATTGGCGGTGAGCACCTTCTGGCCATGGCGCAGCACGCCCTTCTCGTCCATCACCAGGCCGATCATCTGGCGCGCGTTGCCGGCGGCCTTCTGCGCCTCGAGCACCGGGCGGCCGATGAAGTCGCGGCCTTCGTCCAGGCTGACGGTCCAGGCCAGCGCCGCCTCGAACGGGCTGACGGTTTCGTCCATGTCCTGGCCATAGAGGTTCATGCCCGCTTCCAGGCGCAGCGTGTCACGCGCGCCCAGGCCGGCCGGCTTCACGCCGGCGGCCAGCAGCGCGTTCCAGAACGCGACGACCTGGTCCTGCGGCAACAGCACTTCGTAGCCGTCCTCGCCGGTGTAGCCGGTACGTGCGACGAACAGTTTCACGCCGGCGCTGGAGGTGACCTCCAGCGCGGCGAAACGTGCCAGCTTGTCCAGCGCGGCGCGGTCGGCCTCGGCCACCAGCCCGGCGACCAGCGCACGCGCCTGCGGCCCCTGCACGGCGACGATCGCCAGCTCTTCGCGCTCGACCACCTCCACGCCGAACGCGGCGGCCTGCTGGCGGATCCAGGCCAGGTCCTTCTCGCGGGTGGAGGCGTTGACCACCATGCGGAAGAAGTCCTCGCCCAGGAAGTAGACGATCAGGTCGTCGATCACCCCGCCCTGCGGGTTGAGCATGCAGGAGTACAGCGCCTTGCCGCTGACCTTGAGCTTGTCGATGGAGTTGGCCAGCAGGTGGCGCAGGAACTCACGAGTGCGCGCACCCTTCAGGTCGACCACGGTCATGTGGCTGACGTCGAACATGCCGGCCGCGGTGCGGACCAGGTGATGCTCATCGATCTGCGAGCCGTAGTGGATCGGCATGTCCCAGCCGCCGAAGTCGACCATCTTGGCGCCGAGCGAGCGGTGGGTGTCGTTGAGCTGGGTTTTCTGGGTCATGGCCGTTCCACGTAAAAGAGGTGCGGCATTATCCCAGATGGCACCATTTAAAACCTGCGGCACCGCCACACGACGGCACCGCCGGCACTCAGGCCGGCTGCACCTTCAGGGTCATGCCGTCCACCGCCACCACGCGCACGCGGCTGTCCACCGGCAGGTCCGGCCCGGCCACCACCCAAAGCGCATCGTCGACCTTGGCCCGCCCGCTGCCATCGACGATGGCCTGTTCGAGCACCACCACGCGCCCGACCAGCTGCTCGGCGCGGCGGTTGAGCAGTGGCTGGTCGCTCTGCCGAGCCGCCTTGCGGAACCAGGTGCGGTAGACCTGGATGGAGACGAAGCTCAGCACCACGAACAGCACCACCTGCAGCAGCAGGCTCATGCCATCGAACAGCCACACCAGCGCGAACACCACCGCCGCGGCGATGCCCATCCACAGCATGAATGCGCCGGGGAGCAACGCTTCGGCGGCGAACAGCACCACCGCCAGCGCCGCCCACGCAATGACCTCCCAGCGCATGGCTCAGCGCTCCAGCGGCGGCGGGTTGCCGCGTGCCGGTGCCGGCTTGCGCTCGTCCTGGCGGCCGAATGCCTCCCTGGCCAATTCAGCGACGCCGGCGATCGAACCGATCACGCCGGAGGCCTCCATCGGCATCAGCACCAGCTTCTGGTTCGGCGAGTTGGCCAGTTCGGCGAAGGCCTCCACGTACTTCTGCGCGACGAAGTAGTTGATCGCCTGCACGTTGCCGTTGGCGATGGCGTCGGACACCATCGTGGTCGCCTTGGCTTCGGCCTCGGCCAGGCGCTCGCGGGCCTCAGCATCACGGAAGGCGGCCTCCTTGCGGCCCTCGGCCTCCAGCACCGCGGCCTGCTTCTGGCCTTCGGCGCGCAGGATCTCCGACTGGCGGACGCCTTCGGCTTCCAGCACCGCGGCGCGCTTGTTCTGCTCGGCCATCTTCTGCTGCTGCATCGACTGCACCAGGTTCGTCGGCGGCTGGATGTCCTTGATCTCGATGCGGGTGACCTTCACGCCCCACGGGTTGGTGGCGTGGTCAACGACGTTGAGCAGCTTGGCGTTGATGGTCTCGCGCTGGCTCAGCGATTCGTCCAGGTCCATCGAACCGATCACGGTGCGGATGTTGGTCTGGACCAGGGCGATCATCGCCACTTCCAGGTTGGCCACTTCATAGGCCGCCTTGGCCGCGTCCAGCACCTGGAAGAACACCACCCCATCCACGCGCACGACCGCGTTGTCCTTGGTGATCACGTCCTGGCTGGGGACGTCCAGCACCTGCTCCATCATGTTGACCTTGCGCCCCACCCCGTACACCACCGGAAACAGGAAGTGCAGGCCGGGGGTCATCGTGTGGGTGTACCTGCCGAAGCGCTCGACCGTCCACTCGTAGCCCTGCGGCACCATGCGCACGGTCTTGAACAGGACGATGATGCCTGCCACCGCCACGACCAACGCGAGAAACCCTGCTCCGCCGCCCATTTGCCCTCTCCCGAGCCTGTGTGATGGGGCGAGTATAGCCAGCCCCGCCGGTTACAGCGGCAGGCGCCCGCGCAGGATGTCGGCGAACATCACCCAGTCGCCGGCGAAGGAATAGAACGGATGGCTGAAGGTGGCCGGGCGGTTCTTCTCGAAAAAGAAGTGCCCCACCCAGGCGAAGCCGTAACCGCACAGCAGCGCGGCCAGCAACCAGCCCCATTGCTGCTGCCACATGGCCAACGCCAGGCAGCCGAGCACGCCCCAGCTGCCGATGAAGTGCAGCCGGCGGCAGGTGCGGTTGCGGTGCTCCTGCAGGTAGTACGGGTAGAACTGACGGAAACTGCTGAAACGCGACATGGCCTGCTCCCGGGGTTCCCGCGCGCAGGATAGAACCTTCAGTCGGCGCGTGGCGCGAACATGATCACGGCCATGCCGAGCAGGCACAGGCCACCGCCCAGCAGGTCCCAGCGGCTCGGCCGCACTGCATCCACCAGCCACAGCCACAGCAGCGCCACGCACACATAGACGCCGCCGTAGGCCGCATAGACGCGCCCGCTGGCGGTGGGGTGCAAGGTCAGCAGCCAGGCAAACAGCGCCAGGCTCGCCGCCGCCGGCAGCAGCAGCCAGGGACTGCCCTGTTTGCGCAGCCACAACCACGGCAGGTAGCAGCCGACGATCTCGGCCACCGCGGTCAGCAGGAACAGCAACGCCGTCTTCATCGCGCCGCGCCCTTTTCCTCGTCCTTCACCTGCCGCCACAGTGCTTCCTGCTGCGCCAGGTCCAGGTCCTGCATGGCACCACCGCGTGCCCGCGCGTGTGCTTCCATCGCGCGGAAGCGGCGCTCGAACTTGAGGTTGGCCTGGCGCAACGCGGTGCCGACATCGACGCGCGCGTGCCGCGCGAGGTTGGCGCAGACGAACAGCACGTCGCCGATCTCCTCCTGCAGGCGCGCCTGGTTGGCATCGACCGGCCCGGCGGCGAATTCGGCCTGCACCTCATCCACCTCCTCGCGCAGCTTGTCCAGCACCGGCACCGGGTCGGGCCAGTCGAAGCCGGTGCGCGCGGCACGCGACTGCAGCTTGGTCGCCCGTTGCCATTCCGGCAGGCCACGCGAGATGCCGGCCAGCGCCGAATCATCGGTCTCGCCCCGGGCGGCACGCTCGGCGCGCTTGATCTGTTCCCAATTGGCACTGACATCGCCGGCACCGTCAACGCGGTCGTCGGCGAAGATGTGCGGATGGCGGCGGACCATCTTGTCGCTGATCGAGGCCACCACGTCACCGAAGTCGAACGCCCCCTGCTCGCTGGCCATCTGCGCGTGGAACACCACCTGCAGCAGCAGGTCGCCGAGTTCGTCCTTCAGGTCGTCCAGGTCGTTGCGATCGATCGCATCGGCCACCTCGTAGGCTTCCTCGACGGTGTACGGCGCGATGCTGGCGAAGTCCTGCTGCAGGTCCCACGGACAGCCGCCGTCCGGATCGCGCAGGCGCGCCATGATGTTCAACAGCATCTGGATGTCGTTGCGCCCGGACATGTCGGTGGTGCCCTCATCAACAAAGCGCCGGCTTCGGCCGGCGCGGATCAGCATGCAGGCAGCGGGCTCAGAGCCCGGCCACCCAGTCCTGCCACGGCAGCGAGGCATCCCCCAACGCGACGAAGTCACCATTGAGCAGACGCGGCCGCTGGTTGTACTGGAACGGTGCGCCGCTGTCGGCGGCCAGCAGCACGCCACCGGCGGCCTCCAGCACGCATTGCCCGGCGGCCGTGTCCCATTCACTGGTCGGTCCCAGCCGTGGGTACACGTCCAGCGTGCCCTCGGCGATGCGACAGAACTTCAGTGACGAGCCCTGCGCGACCATCTCGATCTCGCCCATGCGCTGCAGCAGCAACTCGGTACGGCCGCTGCGGTGCGAACGACTGGCGGCCACACGCAACGGCAGCGCCGGCGGCACGCGGGTGATGATCACCTCGTCCTGCCCGTTCTCCCGGCGATAGGCCCTGTCGCCACGCATTGCGTGCCATACCACGCCGGTCACCGGCGCCTGCACCACGCCGAACACCGCGTGGCCATCGACGATCAGCGCGATGTTCACGCTGAACTCGCCATTGCGCTTGATGAATTCGCGGGTGCCATCGAGCGGGTCGACCAGCCAGTAGCGCGACCACTGCCGACGGGTTTCCCACGGCAGCTGCGCCGACTCCTCGGACAGCACCGGGATGTCGGGCGTCAGTGCCGCCAGGCCGTCGACGATCAGCCGGTGTGCGGCCAAGTCGGCGGTGGTGACCGGGCTGTCATCGTCCTTGCGTTCGATATCGAAGCCATTGGCGTAGACCTGCATGATCGCCACGCCCGCACGCTGGGCAATGTCGATCACCGCCTCGCGCTGCAAACGGTCCAGCCCGCTCATGCCTGCTTCCCCAGCCACTCGCGGGCGATGAACAAGGCCGCCAGCGAACGGCCTTCGGAGAAGTCCTCGCGCAGCATCAGCTGGTCCAGCTCAGCCAGCTTCCACGGCACCACTTCCAGCTCCTCCGGCTCATCCCCGGCCAGCCGTTCCGGGTACAGGTCACGCGCCAGCACCAGCCAGGACGCGTGGCTCATGTAGGTCGGTGCCAATGTCATCGCACGCAGGACCTCGACCTTGCGCGCGCCGTAGCCGGCTTCTTCCTTCAGCTCGCGGTCGGCGGCCTGTTCAGGGGTTTCGCCGGCATCGATGCGGCCCTTGACCAAGCCCAGTTCGTAGCGGTGCAGGCCGGCGGCGTACTCGCGCACCAGCAGCACGGTCTCGGCGTCCAGCATCGGCACCACCACCACCGCGCCATGCCCACGGCTCACCAGCCGCTGGAAGTGGCGGCGTTCACCGTTGGAAAACTCCAGGTCCAGCTGTTCCTGGCGGAACGGACCAATGTCCTGCTCGACCACCTTGTGGATCTGCGGCAACCGGCGGCTCATGCGTGGGCCCCGGCACGAATGCGGAGGATCGATAGAATGCGCATTGGCAGATACGTTCTCATGAGCCTGAAATGCTAGCAGACCCGGCCCCTTTCCCGCCGACCCGCCATTGCGAGGTCCCCCGATGCGCCTGACCCGTTGCCCCGTCGACCTGCCACTGCAGGTGGGCCAGACCCTGTCGCTGCCCGAAGAGGCCGCCAATCACCTGGTGCGGGTGATGCGCCTGCGCGAAGGCGAAGGCTGCGTGCTGTTCAACGGTGACGGCCACGATTACGCCGCCACGGTCAGCAGCATCGGCAAGCGCGAGGTGCAGGTGCATGTCGACCGCTCCGACGCACTGGACAACGAATCGCCGCTGACGATCACCCTGCTGCAGGGCATCGCGCGCGGCGAGAAGATGGACCTGATCCTGCAGAAGGCCACCGAACTGGGCGTGAGCCGGATCCTGCCGGTCAATGCCGAGCGCACCGAGGTGAAGCTGGATGCGGCGCGCGCCGAGAAACGGCTGGCGCACTGGCGCAGCGTGGTTGGCTCGGCCTGCGGGCAATCCGGGCGCGCACGGATTCCCCGGATCGACGCACCGCTGTCATTGGCCGCCGCGGCCGCGGCCTTGCCGCTCCAGACCCTGCGACTGACGTTGGACCCGCAGGGCGAGCATCGCCTTGCCACGCTGGAGGCGGCACCGGCCAATGGCGTGGTGATCGCGATCGGTCCGGAAGGCGGCTGGTCGCCCCGTGACCGCCAGCAACTGGCCGATGCCGGCTTCCAGGGCCTGCAGCTCGGCCCGCGCATCCTGCGCACCGAAACCGCGGGGCTGGCGGCCATCGCCGCATTGCAGGCGAAGCTGGGCGATCTCTGAGCGTTGCCGGGTGCACGCAGGAGTGGCCCGGCAGGCGGTCGCGGCCGCACAGGCTGGTGACAGATAAAAAAAAAAGCCGCGCGAGTGCGCGGCTTTTCCTGTCCCGGCGCTGGGCTCAGGCGGCTGCCAGCGCCGCGGTCACCGCGCTTTCGATGGCATCCAGGTCCGGCAGCAGGGCACTCTGCTCGCCCAGCAGCACGCGCATGTGCACCACGCCCGGCAGGCTTTCTTCCGATGCGTCGGCCAGCAGGCCATCGCGGGGCACCGCGATCAGCTGCGGGAAGGACTGGGTCAGCAGCGCGAAGTACGGCAGCTCCGGGTTTCCACCCAGGGCCTTGAGCACCACCACCTTGTTGTTGCCGCTGACCGGCTCGCCGCCCTGCCCGCTCAGGCCGGCATAGGACAGCAGCGGGACGCTCCAGCCGTGCCAGGCGATCTGGCCGACCAGCCAGGCCGGGGCATTGCCGATCGGCTCGACCGGCACACGCGACATCATTTCCGCGACCGTGGCATTGGGCAACAGCACGCGCTCGTTGCCGGCCTGGATCAGGACCCCACGTACTTCGTCGTTGTTTGCGTAGCTCATCGTCGATTCCTTGGTTGCGCCGGCATCAGCCGGCGCAATGCGTTGCCAGTTCGGCTGCCAGATACTCCGGGTCGCCCGCCGGCTTGCCGGCAACCGCCAGCTGACTGGCCGCCGCCGGGTCGTAGCAGCCTTCACCGATCTGGCCCGCGACCCAGCCACCGCGTTCGGCGAACGCCAGCACCGGTTCGACCAGGCCGACATCGGCGCCACTGAGCAGCATCACCGCGCTGCGCACCGGGTCCAATGCCTCCAGCAGGTCACCCTGCCCGTCGCCAAAGCGCAAGCCGCCCTCGGACGACAGGCTGGTGGCATCCGGCAGGATGTAGACATTGCCGCCGGCCAGGCTGACGCCCGGTTCGGCAAGGCTCACCGGCAAGCTGGTCGCACGCGACATCTGCTTGACCAGGTTGGCGTACCGGCCACCGTCCAGGCGCAACTGCACCAGCACCGGGCGCGCGAAATCTTCCGGCAGGCCGGCCAGCACGCGGCGCACCGCGTCCGGGCCGCCGATGCCGGCGAACAGCAGCACCGCTCCGCCATCGGCACCTTCTTCCTCGATGTCGACCAGCGACAGCGAGGTGTTCAGCAGGCTGGCAAGCGCGGGCGGTGGCGGGGCCTCCGGCGCCGCCGCAACCTCCTGGTAACCCTCTTCCTCGACCAGCGACCACTTGCTGAAGTCCATGACCGGTGCGGTGGTCTCCGCCGCCGGCACCTGCACGGCCGGTTCGGTCCCGGCCGGTTCCGGCAGCGGCGGCGGCAGCACCGGCGACTCGGCCGCCGGCGTTGCGATCAGTTCCTCGAAGGAAAGCACCTGCGGACGCTCTTCGGGCACGACCGGCGGCACGTACAGCGCGTCGGCCGGCACGTCCACCGACTCGACGAATGCCTCGTCGAGGTGGAACTGCAACGGCGCATCGACATGGCGATCGGCCGGACGTTCCGGCAGCCCCGGCTCGAGCGCGGCGGCCGGCTCGGCGGCCTCGTCCTCCTGCCCGGGGGGCAGCACGTTGCCATGTCCCTGCAGCTTGGCCGCCAGGTGGCGAATCCAGCGCTGCGCCTCCCAGCCCTCGCGACGCGCGGCCAGTTCGGCTTCCTCGAACATCAGGGTCAGGTGCGGGGCTTCGAGCAGCGGCCCCAGGCGCTCCAGGGCGTCCTCAACCGCCGGCTCCAACGCCACCAGCACCACCTGCGGCGCAGCCGCTTCCAGGGCGGCACCGTCGAGCTGGTTGGGATCCTCCTCCAGCACGACGTGGCCACCGGCGGCGGCGATTGCCTCACGCAGGCGTTCGCGTGCCGCACCGGCACGGGCCAGCAGGGCTACCGGCTTGGTGGTGTCATTCGCGTACACGTGCGATCCCCAGCAGGTCGTAGACATTGCGCATCAGGTCCAGCTCCTGGTACGGCTTGCCCAGGTAACGCTGCACGCCGATCTCGAACGCACGCTGGCGATGCTTGTCACCGCTGCGCGAGGTGATCATCACGATCGGCACGTCCTTGTAGCGCGGGTCGGCGCGCATGGCGGTGGCCAGCTCGTAGCCGTCCATGCGCGGCATCTCGATGTCCAGCAGCATCAGGTCGGGCACGCGCTCTTCCAGCAGCTCCAGCGCCTCGACGCCGTCGCGTGCGGCGGCGACCTCGAAGTTGTGGCGCTCCAGCACGCGGCCGGTGACCTTGCGCATGGTCAGCGAATCGTCGACCACCATCACCAGCGGCGCATGACGCTGGCTGGTGACCACGGTCGCCTCCACCGCCTGCTGCGGCTGGGCCAGGTGGCGACGCACCAGCGGCGCGACGTCCAGGATCACCACCACGTTGCCTTCGCCGGTGATGGTGGCGCCGTAGATGCCCGGTACCGAGGCGATCTGCAGGCCCACCGGCTTGACCACGATTTCGCGGTTGCCCAGCACCTGGTCGATCGCCACCGCCGCGCGCAGGTCGCCCGAGCGCACCAGCAGCAACGGGATCTCGTTCTGGCCTTCGGCCTTGGCCGCGGCCTGGCCGACCAGGGTGCCCAGGTTGTACAGGGTGAAGTCTTCGCCGTTGTAGTGGTAACCGCTCTGCCCGGATTCGAAGCGCTCGCGGAAAATGCGGCCTATACCGCTGACCGATGCCACCGGCACCGCGTAAGTGGTCTCGCCGATGCGGACGAACACCGCCTGGGTGACCGCCAGCGTCTGCGGCAGGCGCAGGGTGAAGGTGGCGCCGTGGCCACGCTCGGAATGGATGTCCACCGAGCCGCCGAGCTGGCGTACTTCGTTGCGCACCACGTCCATGCCCACGCCACGGCCGGCCAGCTGGCTGACCTGCTCGCTGGTGCTGAAGCCCGAGGCGAAGATCATCTGGTCCAGCTGGCTGTCGTCGATCTGCTCGTCGGCGCCCAGCAGGCCACGCTGCTCGGCGCGACGGCGGATCGCCGCGCGGTCCAGGCCGGCGCCGTCATCGGCCACTTCCAGCACGATTTCCGACCCTTCGCGGCGCAGGCGCAGGGCAATCTCGCCTTCCTCGGCCTTGCCGGCCCGGGCACGTGCGGCCGGTTCTTCCAGGCCATGTGCGACCGAGTTGCGCAGCATATGCTCCAGCGGCGCGACCATGCGGTCGAGCACGTTGCGGTCCAGTTCGCCGTGCGTGCCTTCCAGCTTCAGGTGCACCTGCTTGCCGGTGTCGTGCGCGGCCTGGCGGACCACGCGACGCAGGCGCGGCACCAGTCCGTCGAACGGCACCATGCGCGCACGCATCAGGCCGTCCTGCAGTTCCGAGCTCACGCGTGACTGCTGCTGCAGCAGCGTGTCGTAGTTGCGCGACAGCTCGTCGAGCACGCCCTGCAGGCCGCCCAAGTCGGCCGCCGATTCGTTCAGCGCACGGCTGAGCTGCTGCAGCGTCGAGAAACGGTCCAGTTCCAGCGGGTCGAAGGTCTGGTCGGCCTGTTCGTGCTCGCGGCGATAGCGGGCGACGATCTGGGCTTCGGTTTCCAGGTCCAGGCGGCGCAGCTGGTCGCGCAGACGCGCGTTGGTGCGGTCCAGTTCGGCCATGGCGCCACGGAAGGCACCGAGCTGCTGCTCCAGGCGCGAGCGGTAGATCGCCACTTCACCGGCGTGGTTGACCAGGCTGTCGAGCAGGTCCGCGCGCACGCGCACCTGTTCCTGGCCACGCGGGGCACCGTCTTCCTCGGCGGCCTGCTCGTCGATCACCGGTGCCGACAACGGCACCGCGGCTGCCAGCGGCTGCGGCTGCACCTCGTCCGTCACCGGCATCGGGGCAGACGCGTCCAGCGCCGGTGCCTCGACCGGTGCTGGTGCCGCTTCGGCGCGGCCATCGGTACGGGCTTCGAACGCGCCGATCAGGTCCAGCGGCATCTGCACCGCGTGGTGGTCACCGGTATGCACCAGCAGCTGGTGCAGGCGGTCGAAGCCCCGCTCCAGCAGCGTGACGTCGTCGCGGGTCATCTCGGTGCGGTTGGCCGCCACCGCTTCCAGCAGCGATTCGATGCCGTGGCCAAGGTCGCCAATGGCATTGATGCCGGCCATGCGCGCACCACCCTTGAGGGTGTGCAGGTCACGCTGCAGGCCCGCCAGTGCTTCGCGGTCCTCCGGCGTCGAGCGCAGCTCGTGCAGCAGGCCATCGCAGTGGTCGAGCAGGTCCTTGCCTTCCTCGACGAAGATGTCGACCAGCTCGCGGTCCAGCTCGTTGAAGTCCAGCGGGCCGACCACCAGTTCGGCCAGCACCGGCTCGGACACCACCACCCGCTGGTCTTCCGGCAACGGGGCGGTCAGTGGTGCCAGTTCGATCCTGGCAGCCATGCCCGGCACATCGACCGGCACGTCGGCAACCGGTTCAGCCGGCGCCGTGATTTCGTCGCCCTGCCCGGCCACATCGGCAGCCGGCGTGTCGATCCCTTCCGCATCCACGACCGGGTCGATTGCGACCTCGGCGCCTGCGGTGGCGGCGGCGTCACGTTCCACGACGACGGCAACCGGCACGTCGACCGCGGCGTCTTCCAGCACCGCTGCGACTGCGGCTTCGGCCGCTGCGTCTTCCAGCGGCGCGTCTTCGGCGACGTCACGGGTGTCTTCCAGCCACATTTCGCTGGGCGCGGACACATCGGCATCCTCGACAGCGGCCGTCGCTTCGTCCACGGCGGCATCCGTCGCTGCGACGTCGGAGGCAGTTTCCGCGACGTCGACGACAACCGCTTCCGGCAGTGCATCCACGTCGTTCCCGACCGCGACAGCACCTTCGGCATCGACATCGTGCAGGGCAGCTTCCGAAGCCGGCACCGTTTCGCTATCAGCCAGCGGCGCGAGCTCGGCAGACAGGTCCTCGACCTCGTCCACCTGCGCCGCAATCTCCGACACCTGCATGTCGGCGTCGGCATCGGTATCGGCATCGGCAACAAGGTCGGCGTCCTGCACCGACGGCGCTTCGACTTCACTCGGCGCGGCCACCTCGGCCTCGTCGGACACGGACGGTTCCAGCGCGTTCGCCTCGCGGGCCGGAACGACCTCCTCGGCTGGCGTGTCCTTGCGGAACGCCGCGGCCGCGACGCCCGCGACCGCGGCGCCGGCCGTCGCCAGCCAGGCGAACGGTGACGATGTCCCCGAAGCCGCCGGGGACTCAACCGCTTCCTGCGCGGACGGCGCTTCGGCCGCTTCTGCGGGTGCCTGGCGGACGTCGTCGGCGAAGGCAACCGGTGCCTCATCGATCGGTGCCCGCTGTGCGGCTTCATCCACGTCGGCGTGGGAATCCTGCTGCGCGGTATCGGCTGCATCGACAACATTCAACGCGGCGGCAACCGCGTCCGTCGTGGTCGTCGGCTCGACGGCCATCTCCGCTTCGGCGGACGACAGGTCCACAGGCGATTCGATGGCCTGTCCGGCATCCGTCTGCACATCCTGCACCGGCACGGCGCCCGGCGTGCCTTCCAGCAGCGATGCATCCAGGTACGCCGACAGGTCTTCGGCCATGGACAGTTCCGGGGCGGACGGCTCCGCCGCGCCGGTTTCCTCGACGGCTGCGGGGTCGGCGTCGTCCAGCGACAACTCGTCCTCGGCCGGCATCGGCGGCCACTTGGCATCCGGCAATGCATCGACCAGCTCCTGCAGGCGTTCGGCCACACCCGGGAATGCCGGGATGCGGGGCGCCGGGTCGCGCAGTGCGTTGATGGTGGTGTCGATGGCCGCTGCCATCTGCGACAGCGCCTGTACACCGACCGCGCCCGGCACGATGCCGGCCGCCAGCGAGCGCTTGACGAAGGATTCGGCCGGCGAGGTGATGCTGGTGATCACCGGCACGTCGGTCATCGCGAACGCACCGCTCATGGTGTGCACGGCGCGCAACAGGTCTTCGTTGACCGGCTGCGGTGCCGCGTTCGACTGGGCCAACCAGCGATTGACCGTTTCCAGGTGCACGCTGACCTCGGCTTCGAGGATCTCGCGCAGCACGCTGTCCACCGAGGCCGGGGTGCCTTCCGCCTCGACGGCGGCCACCGCCATCGGCTCGGCCACGATCGCCTCGGCGACCGGCGCGGGTGCCGGAGCAGGCGCAGCACTCGGCGTCTGGTAGAACGCTTCCTCGCCCGCGGCGACGCGGTCGGCCACATCCTGCATGCCCAGCAGGTCCGAATGCAGGCTGCCGGCGCCGCGCAGCGCGGCATTGAGCTCCGGCAGCACGTCATAGGCCTGGTTGACCATGGCGACCACGGCCGGGCTGGCCGGGCGACTGCCGTCCAGCACGCGGTTGAGCATGCCTTCGATCTTCCAGCTGAACTCGCCCAGGGTGCGTGCGCCAACCAGGCGACCACTGCCCTTGAGGGTATGGAATACGCGGCGCACCGGGCGCAGGCGCTCCATGTTGCCCGGCGCGGCGCGCCAGGCCGTCAACAGGTGCCCCAGGTTGACCAGTTCTTCGTCGAACTCCTCGATGAAGACATCGCGGATGTCCTGGTCGATGTCATCACCACCATCGATGAACCCGCCATCGAGCGTGGCGAACGACACCGGTGCACGCGCGGCAGGTGCGGCGGCCGCGGCCTCCACCAGCTCCGGCACGCGTGCCGGTTCCGGCGCGGCCGGGCGTGCGAACGGATCGAACGCGTCGGCGGCGGCGTTGAGCTCGGCCATGAAGGCGGCAGCCTCGGCATCGGCCACTTCCACCGCTTCGGGCACCTGTTGGGCGACCACGACCGGTGGCTCCTCGGCCGGTGCCACCGGTGCGGCGGCATGGACGGCTTCGGTCGGTTGCTGCGCGAGCGGCGCTTCCTCCAGTTGCCAGTCAGCCGGTGCGTTGATCGCGGCGGGTTCGGCGGGTTCGGCGGGTTCGGCGGGTTCGGCGGGTTCGGCGGGTTCGGCGGGCGACGCTGCTTGCAGCGTGACTGCCTCGTCCAGCTCCGGCGCGAAGAAACCGTCGGCAACGGTCACGTCCTGTACCGCAACCGGCTCGACGCGCGCAGACGCATCGTCCAACTCCAGCAGGCTGCTGTCGAAGGTGAAGACCGTCGATGCCGCGCCCTCCGGCACGACCTCCTCGGAGGCCACCGGGTCGAAGGCCTGGAAAGCGGTGGGTGCGATGTCCGTGGCCGGTGCATCGTCACGCTCTTCCAGCACGATCGGCGCCACGACATCGTCGTTGCCCACCGGCTGCGTGTATTCGGCCGCGACCGGGTCGAACACCGACGCATCCGCGGTGACAGCCGGTTCGGCCGGCACCTCGAACGGCCCGGCGACATTCGGCACCGGCGGCAGTTCGTTCAAGGTTGGCTTGGCATGGATGGCCGCGCCGAACAGCAATGGATAGGCCGGCGTTGGCGTGGCAGCGGCAGGCGCGATCTCCGGCAGCGGCGGCGGAACCACCGCGGCAACCGGCTCCTGAACCAGGGGCTCGGCCTGCGGAGCGGCTTCCTCGACGATGACCGGCGTTTCCTGCACCGGCTCCAGATCCCACCGCGGCGGCTCGACCGGCGGCTCGGCCGCTACCGGGGCCTCGACGAGCGCAACCGGGGCAGCTTCCGCCACGGCA
Source organism: Stenotrophomonas sp. ATCM1_4 (assembly GCF_004348115.1). Taxonomy (GTDB): domain Bacteria; phylum Pseudomonadota; class Gammaproteobacteria; order Xanthomonadales; family Xanthomonadaceae; genus Stenotrophomonas; species Stenotrophomonas capsici. The sequence goes on from NZ_QPFB01000001.1 coordinate 3,287,329, forward strand.
GGTGCGTCCATCGTGACGGCGGCGGCCATGCCAGCTGGCGCGTCGACGGTCAATGCCGGGATCGGCCAGTAATGCAGTGCTTCCAGGCTGCTGCGGGTGATGTCGAGGATGTCCTCGCGGCCCGAGCGGCGGTCACGCAGCGCTTCGAGGTAGTACTCCAGGCTGGCCATGGCGTCGGCCAGGGTATCCAGCTGGCGGCCACCGGGAATGCGGCGGCGCCCGATCAGTTCGGATTCGATGTACTGGCGCACGGCCAGCAGGTAGTCGGCCGGCTGCGGCAGTTCCAGCATGCGCAGCGCGCCGGCGACCTCGCCGAGCAGGCGCGGCACTTCGGCCAGGCGCTCGTGGTCCCAGTTGGTCTCGATGAAGGCGACGAACGATTCCCGCGCGGCGGTGAAGTTGGCGATGGCTTCGTGCGCCAGCACCTCCACCGTGCGCCGGGTTTCCACCGCGGCCGCGTCGTCCTCGCCTTCGGCATTCGCGCCGAGGTGGGCGACCTGGTCGTCCAGCGAGGCGTCCACGTACAGCAGCGAGCCGGCGATATCCAGCAACAGGTTGTCGTCGATGCCACGGTTGCCGGCGACCACCTCGGCCAGCGCGTCGCGCTGCTTGGCGACGATGCCGCGGGCAACGCCCAGGCCCATCACGCCCAGCGTGTCGGACACCGCGCGCAGTTCGTCGACCTGGGTCTGCAGGTCGGCCGCGTTGCCACCGGTGCGCACGTGCAGGTCCAGCGCATCCTTGATGCGCATCAGGTCTTCCTTGACCGCGTTGCCGACCGTGTCGAGCAGTTCGCGGTTGCGGCCACGCAGGCTGCCGCGGGCATGTTCCAGTTCGGCCGGGCTGGCGTCGCTGGCATCGGGGTTGAACGCGAACAGCACGCTCTCGTTGATGCCCTCGGCACCACGCGCGGCGCGGATCTCGTTGAGCAGCGGCAGCAGCACGATCGGGATGTCGCGGTGGCCGTTCTGCAGGCGCTCCAGGTAGTCCGGCAACAGCACGGTGCCGCGCATCAGCGTGGCGCAGGCTTCCTCGCGCTCGGGCACGGCGCCGTCGCGCACTGCGTTGGCCAGCAGCTCCAGCTCCTCGGCCACCATCGCCGGGGCGTACAGCTCGACCATGCGCAGCGTGCCCTGCACCTGGTGCAGGTAGCCGGCGCAGAAACGCATGCGGCTGGTGTCGCTGGGGTCTTCAACGAACTGCTCGACCTCGTTGCGCACCTGGCGCAGGGTCTCGTCCAGCTCCGGCTTGACCCAGCCCAGCGCCGCGTGGCTCATGGCATCGCGCAAGGTACTCATCGCACTCCCCTGTACAGCAGCGATCGCATGGCGAGGTTCTGGCCCTGCTTCGCGGTATGGCAATACTTCATCTGCTGGTTCCCTTCATCCCCGACCAGTCAGCCCGTTCAAGCCGGCAGCTTGAAGTCGGCCACCGAACGCCGCAGCTCGGCCGCCAGCTGGTTCAGCTGGCCCAGCGAATCGGCGGTCTGCCCCGCACCGTGCGAGGTCTGGCCGGTAATCTGCCGGATCACGCCCATGGTCTGGGTGATGTCGGTAGCGGCTGCGGCCTGCTGGTTGGCGGCGACGGAGATGCTCTTGATGAGGTTGTTCAGCGCATTGGACACGCGTTCGATTTCGGTCAGCGCGGTACCGGCGTCCTCGGCCAGGCGCGCACCGGACACCACTTCTGCGGTGGTCTGCTCCATCGAGGTGACCGCTTCATTGGTATCGGCCTGAATCGCCTGGACCAGGCCTTCGATTCGACGGGTCGCGCCGGAGGTACGTTCTGCCAGGCGCTGCACTTCGTCGGCCACGACCGCGAAGCCGCGGCCCGCTTCACCGGCCGACGCCGCCTGCACGGCCGCGTTCAATGCCAGGATGTTGGTCTGCTCGGAAATGTCGTTGATCAGTTCCACGATCGAGCCGATCTCCTGCGAGGACTCGCCCAGCCGCTTGATGCGCTTGGAGGTTTCCTGGATCTGGTCGCGGATCTGGTCCATGCCCTGGATGGTCTGGCGCACCACGCCGGCACCCTCGGTCGCGATGACCACCGAGCGCTGTGCCACTTCGGCCGACTCGCTGGAGTTGCGCGACACCTGTTCAATGGAGGTCGCGATTTCGCCGATGCGGTCCGAGGCGCTGGTGATCTCGTCGGCCTGGTGGCCGGCCGCTTCTGCCAGCTGCATGGCGGTGGCCTGGGTTTCCTGCGCCGACACCGCCACCTTGCTGGAGATGTCGTTGATGGTGGTCACCAGGTGGCGCAGTTCGTCCACGGCGTAGTTGATTGCGTCGGCGATGGCGCCGGTCATGTCCTCGGTCACCGAGGCCTTCACCGTCAGGTCACCTTCACCGAGCGAGCTGATTTCGTCCAGCAGCCGCATGATTGCCTGCTGGTTGCGGCTGTTGAACTCCACCTGCGTCTGGTAGCGGGTTTCCTGTTCGCGCGAACGGCTGCGCACGGTGCTCCAGACGAACATGATGATCGACAGCACCGACAGGCCGCCGAACACCACGCTCCACCAGAAGTTCGGGAAGATGCGGGTATCACGGGTCGAGCCGAAGGCCGAGAACGCATCGAACAGCCTGCGGCTGCTCTCCAGCATCTTGTCCGAGCCGGTGGTCAGCGCGGTGGCCGAGGACTGTGCGGCGAACAGGTTGCGCGAGCTGGCCAGGATGGCGTCGGCGTCCTTCTTCATCTTCGCCCACTGGTTGGCCGACTGCTCCAGCGCCACCTGTGCATCGGCGCTGCGCACCGCGGTGATGCCCATTTCCTGGTTGCCGTGGCGCAGGCCTTCCAGCACCTGCGAGAACACCACCATGTCGCGCGCAAGCGCGTCGCCGGCGCCGCTGGCGCCCGGGCCACCGGCGCGGATTTCGGTCACGCGGCGGGCCATCGTGCCGGCCACCACGACCTGCTGCAGGCCGTTGTACACCTGCGAGGACTGCGCGCCACCGGCGGTCATTTCGCGCACCACCTCGTTCAACTGCGCCTGCAGCTGCGGCACCGCGCCGACAAAGCTGTCGGCGTTGCCGGCCAGCGCCATGATCGCCGGCTCACTGGCCACGATCTGTTCGGCGTTCTTGGACAGCGGCTTCCAGGTATCGACCAGGTTGGCCAGCGGGCGGGACACGCCGGCCTCGGTGCCGAAGCGGCCCTGCAGCTCGCTTACGGTGCCTTCGATCTTGCTGCGGGTGTCCTTGAACGCGGCATACGCCGTGCGGCTGCCGCCCACGGCGTCGCGGCCCTGGTTGGCCAGCTGCTGTGACAGCACCTGCAGGTCGGCCGCGCCGGTACTGGCGCCTGCCAGGCGGCTGCCCTGCCACGTTGCCACACCGGTGTTGGCGCCGAAGACGATCATCGACAGCACCAGCAGGCCCAACCAGAAGTTGGTGCCCACGTTGCCCAGCTTGCCGGCCCTGGTGGATTCAGGAGCAGTACTCATCGTTCGACCTCGATATCAATGCGATGAAGCAGGCACGCCAATCAGGCGGCGGCCTGCCGGAATTCAGGAGTGCGGGAAAGCAACGACAGCGAAAACACGCCCCAGTCGCGCCCCTCGTCGTGGAAGGCGCGCTCGACGAAGTGGGCATAACGGCCCTGGGCGATGTCACCGGCCGGCACCTGCATGTGCTGCTCGAAGCTGCGCTGGCCGTACAACTCGTCGATGACCAGCGCCACGTCGCCGCCGGCCTGGCGCATGATCAGCACGCGCTGGCCTTCCTGCGGCGCGGTACGCTCGCCTTCGAGGAAATTCTTCAGGTCCACCACCGGGAACAGGTTGCCGCGCAGGTTGCCCACGCCCAGCAGCCACGGCTGCGCGCCGGGCACCAGGGTGATCGGCGGCATCGGCACGATTTCGACCACTTCGCGGAAGTCGGACACCAGGTGGCGCGTGCCGATGCGGAAGCCCACCCCGCGCCAGACATCCTGTGAGAAGCGCCGCTCGGGCAACTGCACCGCGTGCGCCAGGCTGCGCCGTTCGTAAGCTTCAAGGATGTCGAAGGGAGAACGCATCAACCCACCAATTTGTTGATCCGCGCGATCAGGTCATCCTCACGCGGCGGCTTGACGATGTAGTCGGTCGCACCCTGGCGCATGCCCCAGGCCTTGTCCGTTTCCATGCTCTTGGTGCTGACGATCAGCACCGGGATATCGCGGGTGGCCTCGTCACGCGACATCGCGCGCGTGGCCTGGAAACCGCTCATGCCCGGCAGCACCACGTCCATCAACACCAGTTGCGGCCCCTGGCTGCGTGCGATCTGCAGCCCTTCCTCGGCGTTGTCCGCCGACAATACTTCGTGGCCGGCCTTGACCAGCCATTGCGTAAACACCGCCCGGTCGGTCGGTGAGTCTTCGATCAACAGAATTCGAGCCATTTTGCCTTACCCCCTGGTCAGGCGTTGACGTATGTGCGGATGGCACCCAGTAGTTCGTCGCGGGTAAATGGCTTGGTGAGGTACTGCTCGGAGCCGACGATGCGGCCGCGTGCCTTGTCGAACAGGCCATCCTTGGACGAGAGCATGATCACCGGCGTCGACTTGAACAGCTGGTTGCCCTTGATCAGGGCACAGGTCTGATACCCGTCCAGACGCGGCATCATGATGTCGACGAAGATGATCTGTGGCTGCTGGTCGGCGATCTTGGCCAATGCCTCGAAGCCATCGGTCGCGGTAACGACCTCGCAGCCTTCACGTTTCAGAAGTGTTTCGGCGGTACGCCGGATGGTCTTCGAGTCATCGATCACCATCACCCTCAGTCCTGCGAGTTCCCCACCCGCAGCCATTTCTTCAACCATTTCCTGTTTCCCCGAACGCGCGGCCTGCATCGACGATGCCGCCGCGAAAGCGCATCTATATCCCAGCCCACGCGGCTGCTGTCAAGCAATGTCCACGGGAACAGGCCGGACATCCTTCACATGTGACGCACCTCTCATTTATGGCGCAAGTCCATTCAGGCACCCCCGCCCCGTCCCGCGCTGGGCGCACCTGCCACGAACGGCTACCATCACCGTCTGAATTGCCGGATTGGACCCATGCCTTTAGACGTCATCGTGGTGATGGACCCCATCGCCCACATCAAGATCGCCAAGGACACCACCTTCGCGATGCTGCTGGAAGCCCAGCGCCGTGGCCACCGCCTGCACTACGTCCGCCCGGGCGGCCTGTCCCTGCACGGGGGCGTGGCCATGGCCGAGGTGGCGCCGCTGCAGGTCCGCGACGACACGGCCGGCTGGTTCACCCTGGGTGCCTTCGCGCCGCTGGCGTTCGGCCCCGGGCAGATCGTGCTGATGCGCAAGGACCCGCCGTTCGACGGCGAGTACCTGTACGACACCCTCGTCCTGGGCATCGCCCAGCAGGCCGGCGCGCTGGTGGTCAACGACCCGCAGGGCCTGCGCGACTTCAACGAGAAGCTGGCCGCGCTGTTGTTCCCGCAGTGCTGCCCGCCGACCCTGGTCAGCCGCAGCGCCGCCGAGCTGAAGGCCTTCGTGCTTGAACACGGCCAGGCGGTGCTCAAGCCGCTGGATGGCATGGGCGGCCGCTCGATCTTCCGCAGCGGCACGGGCGATCCGAACCTGAACGTGATCCTGGAAACGCTGACCGAAGGCGGCCACAAGCTGGCTCTGGCGCAGCGCTTCATCCCCGACATCTGCGCCGGCGACAAGCGCATCCTGCTGGTCGATGGCGAACCGGTGGACTACTGCCTGGCGCGCATCCCGCAGGGCGACGAGTTCCGCGGCAACCTGGCCGCCGGTGGCCGCGGCGAAGGCCGCCCGCTGAGCGAGCGCGACCGCTGGATCGCCGCCCAGGTCGGCCCGGAGATGAAGCGCCGCGGCATGCGCTTCGTGGGCCTGGACGTGATCGGCGACTACCTGACCGAGGTCAACGTCACCAGCCCCACCTGCGTGCGCGAGCTGGACGCCCAGTTCGGCCTGAACATCGCCGGGCAGCTGTTCGACGTCATCGAGGCCGGCCTGACGCAATGAGTTCCACCGCCGCCGGCCTGCCCGCCTCGTCACGCGTTACCGAACAGCAACGACTGACCGCCACGCTGGTGCTGTCCACGCTGGTGCATGGGTTGCTGATCCTGGGCGTGGGCTTCGCGGTCAGCGACAACGCGCCGCTGGTGCCGACGCTGGACGTGATCTTCAGCCAGACCAGCACGCCACTGACGCCCAAGCAGGCCGACTTCCTCGCCCAGGCCAACCAGCAGGGCGGCGGCGACCATGACAAGGCACAGCGTCCGCGCGACAGCCAGGCCGGCGTGGTGCCGCAGAACCAGGACGGGTTGGCCCCGGTGCCGCTGCAGGCGCAGTCGGCCGCCGCGCCGCCTCCGCCGGAAGCACGGGTGATCACCAGCGTGCACGGCCAGGACCGCGTCGCCGATGCGCAGTCGCGGCCCCTCCCCGACCGCCCCGATGCCAATGCGCCGATGACCGCCCGCGAGCAGCGCGACGCGGAAATGGCGCGCCTGGCCGCCGAGGTGCACCTGCGCTCGGAGCAATATGCCAAGCGGCCGAACCGCAAGTTCGTCTCGGCCAGCACCCGCGAATACGCCTACGCGAACTACCTGCGCGCCTGGGTGGACCGCGCCGAGCGCGTGGGCAACCTCAACTACCCCGACGAAGCACGCCGGCGCCGGCTGGGTGGCCAGGTGGTGATCACGGTGGGCGTGCGCCGCGACGGCAGCGTGGAAAGCAGCCGGGTGCTGCGCAGCAGCGGCGTGCCGCTGCTCGATGCCACCGCCCTGCGCGTGATCGAACTGGCGCAGCCATTCCCGGCGCTGCCACGGACCGAGGATGACATCGACATCCTGCAGGTCACCCGCACCTGGGTATTCCTGCCCGGTGGCGAGCTGCGCGACGACCGCTGAGGCGGTGACGGCGGGGATTCCATCCCTGCCTGTGGGGTCCTGCCTGCGGCCCGCTCAGCGTTTGGAGTCGCGCAGCGCCTGCTGCTCGACCAGGGTCAGGGCGACGTTGTCGCGCAGGTAGGCCGGCTGCACCCGTTCCGGGGCGATGCCTTCGCCACGGGCCAGCATCGGCACCGCGATCTTCAGCACGTCCGCCGCATGTGGCAGCGCCGCCGGGTCCTGCGTGAGCAGACCCCCGGCCAGCCGCGCCGCCAGCACGCCTTCCAGCGCCCCCAGGCCGGTGCCGACCGCGGACCAGGCCGAAGCATCGTCCGGCAGCTCATACGCCTCCGGGGCCACCAGCACTTCCTGCCCGTCCAGCAACAGCCCACCCTCCGCATCACGCAGGTAACGCGCGGCGTAGATCTCGCCCATGCGTGCGTCGATGCTGGCCAGTACCCGTGGCGCATCAGCCGGTGCGCGCAACGCCAGCGTCTGCAGCGTGGATACCGGTAGCAACGGGCGGTCCAGCGCCAACGCGATGCCCTGGGCGATGGCGATGGCCAGGCGCACGCCGGTGAAGGCGCCGGGACCACGGCTGAGCGCGATGCCATCGAGCTGGCTGCGGGCAACGCCGGCCTCGGCCAGCAACTGCTCGGCCCACGGCAGGCTCAGTTCGGCATGCCGGCGCGGCGCGACCTCGAAACGCTCCAGCACCTGCCCATCCACATGCAGGGCGACGGAACAGGCTTCGGTGGCGGTTTCAAAGGCGAGCAGCTTCATGGCGATACGTTCACGACAGGGAAAATGGCGGCGCGGCAGGATCCGCGCCGGCGTCAGGCACACCCGCGGCGATGGCCGCGGCTGCATCGGTTTCAAGCGAAGAGCCCCATTGTCGCGCAAAGAAGGCCTGCACATCGGCCAGTTCGCGCGTCCGCCGGAACGGTGGCAGCGAATCCAGGAACACCCGGCCGTAGCCCTTGGACAACAGGCGCGGGTCGCACAGCACCAGCACACCGCGATCGGTCTCGCTGCGGATCAGCCGGCCCACGCCCTGCTTGAGCGCGATCACCGCCTGCGGCAGCTGTTCGTCGCGGAACGGATTGCCGCCCTCGCGCCGGATCGCGTCCAGCCGCGCCTCGAACACCGGGTCGTCCGGTGCGGCGAACGGCAGTTTGTCGATGACCACCACGCTGAGTGCATCGCCGACCACGTCCACGCCTTCGCGGAAGCTGGCCGAGCCCAGCAACACACCGTTGCCGGAGTCACGGAAACGCTGCAGCAGGCTGGCGCGCGGTGCCTCGCCCTGCACGAACAGCGGCCATGGCCCGTCGCGCAACGCTTCGGCGGCCTCGCGCAACGCGCGATGCGAAGCGAACAGCAGGAACGCCCGCCCCTGCGAGGCCTCCAGCACCGGCCGCAACGCGGCGATCAGCGCCGTGCCATAGCCGCGCGCGGCCGGATCGGGCAGGTGCTGGGGCAGATAGCACAGTGCCTGCTGCGGCCAATCGAACGGGCTGGGCTGGACCAGCGTGTCCGGGTCATCCAGCCCCAGCCGCTTGGCCAGGTGGTCGAAGCCGCCGTCCACGGTCAACGTGGCCGAGGTGAACACCCAGGCCGCCATCGAGCGCTCGCGGTGCTCGCGCAACGGGCCTGACACATCCATCGGCGTGCGCTGGCAGCGGAACCCCCGTGGGGTCAGCTCGTACCAGAGCACGTCGTTGCCATCGTCGACGCCGGCGGCGTCATGCTCGTCGGCCTCGAAATCGAACAGCGGCAGGTCCTCGCCCAGCCAGCGCGCCAGCCGTGACACGGCTTCCTGCGCGCGCGCATGGCAGGCATCCAGGCCCGGCGAGGCCTCGCGCACCAACGCCAGCGCGTCACGCAGCTGCGCCAGTGCCGCGCTGACCGCATCGAAGCCGTCGGCCACTTCCGGCTGGGCCATCGCCCGCCAGCGGGTGCCGCGCGGCGGCAGTTTTTCCATCGCCTCGCGCAGCGCGCGCAGCGCCAGCTCCAGCGTCGCCACCGGTTGCTGCAGGGTGGCCTGCGCGCCGGCGACGCTGCGGCATTCGGCCAGGCAGTCGCGGGCCAGCTCCTGCCACGGGCGCATGCCGAAGCCTTCGCCGAAGAAATTGGTGGCCAGTTCCGGCAACTGGTGCGCCTCATCGATGATGAACGCCTGCGCGCCAGGCAGGATTTCGCCGAAGCCTTCCTGCTTGAGCGCCAGGTCGGCCAGCAGCAGGTGATGGTTGACCACCACCAGGTCGGCCTCCTGTGCGCGCTGGCGGGCCCGTACCACGAAGCAATCGCTCCAGAACGGGCAATCGGTGCCCAGGCAGTTGTCGACGGTGGAGGTGACCATCGGCAGCAGCGGCGAATCGTCGGCCAGGCCATCGAGCTCGGCGATGTCGCCGTACTGCGTGCGCCCGGACCAGGTCACGATGCGCTGGAATTGCGCCACCTGCTCCGGCGTGCTGAAGCGCGGCTCGCCACGCGCCTGGTCCAGGCGATAGCGGCACAGGTAATTGGCGCGTCCCTTCAGCAACGCGGCACGATGGCCGACCCCCAGCGCGGCGCGCACGCGCGGCAGGTCGCGGTGGTACAGCTGGTCCTGCAACGCGCGGGTACCGGTGGAAACGATGGTCTTCAGGCCCGACAGCAGCGCCGGCACCAGGTAGGCGAAGGTCTTGCCGGTGCCGGTCCCCGCTTCGGCCAGCAGTACGTCGCGCTGCTGCAGCGTCTCGGCGATGGCACCGGTCAGGCGCAACTGGGCCGGGCGCGGCACGAAGGCATCCAGCGCGCGGGCGAGCGCGCCGCCTTCGCTGAGGGCTTCACAGCTGGCGGTGGCGAGGGAGGACATGGCCTTGACGCGGAGAACCGGTGTCGGGGAACGGGAGAGCAGTGGACGAGACGACCGTTCGAGGGAACCCGGTGCACGGGCCCTGCCGGCCACTCAGCGTCGCGGCATCGCTGCCCGCGTCCCGGGCGCGGTCAGAACCGCTTGATCCCCGGCACCGTGCAGCCTTCGATCTGCGCGTGCGCGGACACCGCGTTCTCCTTCTCGGCGCGGGCCAGGCGCGACTGCTCGATGGTCGCCCAATGCCGGCGGCACAACGGGCCGGTACGCGAACCCAGGTCCACGGCCTTTTTGGCCAGGGTCTCCGCGCGCGCCCAGTCGGCCTGCAGCAGCGCCACTTCGGCACGTTCCTGCAGGATGCCCGGGTCGTTGTCGACCAGCATCAGCGCCTGGTTCAGGTCCTCGGCGGCACCGGCCAGGTCACCGGCCTTGCGCTTGGCGATGGCGTTCTCGCGCAGGTCATCGACCTGGGCGTCGCGCAGCGGCTGCACCGACAACTCGGTGTCATCGACGCCGGCGATGGCCTCCACCGCGGCCAGGCGCTGGGCCGGCGTGGTGGTGTCCTGCACGACCGGTGGCGACGGCGGCGTGCTCACGCAGGCCGCCAGCAGCAGGGAGGCCGCCGTAGCGGCCAGCGCGAAACGAAGAGCAGAAGAAACGTTCATGCCCGGCATTATCGCGCAGGCGTCTCGGAAGCGGGCGTGGAGGCCGGTTCAGGCGCCTTGCGGTCCAGCCCGAACCAGCTGCGCCAGCCACCGCCTTCGCTGCCACCCTCGCCGGCATCCGGCACGGCCTCGGCCGGCGGGCTGCACGGCGCATACGCCGGCGCGAAGCCGACCACGAACGGGAAGCGGCGCGCGCCCGGGCAACCTTCGTCGGTGGCGTTGTTGCCGTTGGCATCCACGTACTGCCAGTCCAGCCCCTTGTTGTTCACGCGCAGCGGCTTGCTCGGCAGGTTGCGGAAGATGCCCGACCACACCCGCATCGCGCCGGAGGCACCGAACAGGCCGGTCTGCTCGTTCTGGTCGTTGCCCATCCAGATCACCGCCAGGTGGTCGCCGGTGTAGCCGGCGTACCAGCTGTCGCGGCCATCGTTGGAGGTGCCGGTCTTGCCGGCCGCCTGCAGGTGCGACAGGCCCTCGGCATTGAGCCGGGCAGCGGTGCCGCTGGCCACCACCTGCTGCAGGCCCACGCTGATCAGGTTGGCGGCGATGGAATCGCCCTCCTGCGCCGGGGCCGGGCTCTTGTCGTAGCGTTTGAGCAGCTTGCCCTGCGCATCGACCACGCCACGCACCGCGTGCAGCGGCTGGATTTCACCACCGGAGGCCAGGAACTGGTACAGCTGGGTCATGCCGTACGGGCTCTGGTCGGTCGAGCCCAGGATCACCGCCGGGTTGGCCTCGGCCTTGAGCCCGGCCAGCACGTTGATCAGGTGGGTCAGCCGCTCCGGGCCGACCTGCATGCCCACGCGCACCGTGGCCTGGTTGTAGGAGCGCGCCAGTGCATCGATCAGCCGGACCGTGCCGTGGCTGCGGTTGTCGGCGTTGCCCGGGGTCCAGTTGCGGCCCCGGCTGAGGTTGACCGTCACCGGCGTGTCCTCGACCCAGGTCGCCAGCGAGAAGCGGTCCGGCTGGGCCAGCGCCAGCAGGTAGACGAACGGCTTGAGCAGCGAGCCGACCGGGCGCTGCGCCTCGATGGCGCGGTTGAAGCCCGGCTCGGACACGTCGCGGCTGCCCACCACCGCCAGCACGTCGCCGTTGTGCACGTCGGTCAGCACCAGCCCGGTCTGCAGTTCGGGGCGGCGCTTGTTCTCCAGTGCCTTGATGGTGTGCTGCACCGCCCCTTCGGCGTAGGCCTGGGCGGACGGCGACATGCCGGTGAACACGTTCAGGCCGGCGCCCTGCAGCACGCTTTCCGGGTAGTCGTTGCCCAGCTGGCGGCGCACCAGGTCGATGTAGGCCGGGAAGCGGTTGGCCGCGGCGATGCCCGGCGTCTTGGACACGCCCAGCGGTGCCTTCAGTGCGCGCTGGTACTCGGCATCGTCGATCAGCTTGTTCTCGTGCAGCTTGCCGAGCACGAAGTTGCGGCGGTCCAGCGCGTTGTCCGGGTTGCGCCGCGGGTCGTAGTACGACGGCCCCTTGACCAGGCCGATCAACAACGCCACCTGCTCGGTGGTCAGCGAATTGAGGTCGCGCCCGAACCAGAACTCCGCGCCCGAGGCCACGCCGTGGATGGCCTGCTTGCCACGCTGGCCCAGGTAGACCTGGTTGAGGTAGGCCTCCAGGATGGTGGCCTTGTCGTAGCGCGCCTCCATGATCAGCGCGTACAGCACTTCATTGAACTTGCGGGTCAGCGTCTGTTCCTTGCCGATCCCGAGCAGGCCACTGCGCGCCAGCTGCTGGGTCAGCGTGCTGGCGCCCTGGCGGGTTTCACCGCCCGAACGCACGGCCACCCACACCGCGCGCACGATGCCGCTGATGTCGATGCCGTGGTGATGGGCGAAGTCCTTGTCTTCCACCGCCTGAAGGCCGGTGACCAGCAGCTCGGGGGTCTCGGAGATCCGCACCAGGCGGCGCTCCTCCTGCTTCTGGCCATAGAGCGTGGCGATGCGCGCCGGATCCAGCCGCGCCGCCTTCAGCCCCTTGCGGTCGGCCGCGTCACGCAGCGAAGCCACCTGCCCGCCAGACACCACCACCTCGACCTGGCGCGGCGCGATCCGGCCATCCACGTCGATGTAACCGCGGCTGGAAATGCGGAAGCTGCCGCCCTGCACGCGGTAGGTGCCGGGGCTGCTGCCGGTGCCGTCATCACGGTAGCCGGAGGCCGCCAGCTCGGTCTTGAGCGTGGCCGCGTTCATCGCCACGCCCGGGCTGAGCACCAACGGCCGCGCGTAGACACGGGTCGGGATCTGCCAGCGCAGTTCACCGAAACGCTGGGTGACCTGGTTGTTCAGGTAGATCGTGTAGGGGATCAGGAAGCCCAATCCCAGTGCGACGGCGGCCATGCCCCAGGTGATCAGGCGGCTGCGCCACGGCGGACTGCTGTCGTCGGTATCGTCGTCGAACTCGTCGGAATCGTAGCGTGGCGGCACGGGGATGCGAGAATGTGAGTTGCAATGAGTCTAACGCAGCCATGCCCCGGGGCGCGGTCGCGGGCCCTTCCCTGCTTAAGCTGGAGTTCCACCGGAATGTCGATGTCGCTGGCCGATGCGCGCTACCACCTCAAACGCATCGTCGGCCTGATCCGCCGCGGGCTGGCCAGCCTGCGTACCCGTGGCTGGCGCGCCACCCTGCACCGGGTCGGCGTGCATACCCGCCGCCAGCCGCCGCCGCAGCGCGCGCCGCTGTTCTTCCCGGAAGCCGCTCCGTTCGCACCGTTCAGCGTGCCGGCCAGCGAACAGCCGCGCGCCAGCATCGTGATCCCGGTCTACAACCACTGTGCCCACACCCTGGCCTGCCTGCGTGCGCTGGCCGCGCATCCGCCGGCGGCCAGCTGCGAGATCCTGGTGGTCGACGACGGCAGCAGCGACGAGACCGCCACCTGGATGCCGCAGGTGCAGGGCCTGCGCTACCACCTGCGTGAACGCAACGGCGGCTTCATCGCCGCCTGCAACGACGGCCTGCGCCTGAGCCGCGGCGACTACGTGGTGCTGCTCAACAACGACACCGTTCCCCAGCCCGGCTGGCTGGATGCACTGCTGGATACCTTCGCCCGGGTTCCCGAAGCCGGCCTGGTCGGCGCGCAGCTGCTGTACCCCGATGGCCGCCTGCAGGAGTCCGGTGGCGTGGTGTTCGACGATGGCAGCTGCTGGAGCTACGGCCGCTTCGAATCGCCGGAAGATCCCCGCTACGCCAGCCTGCGCGACGCCGACTACTGCTCCGGTGCGGCACTGGCGGTGCCGCGTGCACTGTTCGAACAGCTTGGCGGGCTGGATACCCGCTACGCGCCGGCGTACTACGAGGACACCGACCTGGCCTTCAAGGTGCGCGCCGCCGGCCGGCGTATGCTGGTCCAGCCGGCCAGCCGCGTGGTGCACGACGAAGGCACCAGCAACGGCACCGACACCGGCAGCGGGGTCAAGGCCTACCAGGTACGCAACCAGCAGGTGTTCGCCGACAAGTGGCGCGATGCCCTGCGCCGGCAGCTGCCGGTCGGCAGCGTGCCCGGCCCGGCGCTGCTGCACCGGGATCAGCGCCAGATCCTGGTCCTGGACGAATCCATGCCGCACCCGGACCGTGACTCGGCGTCACTGCGCCAGGTCAACCTGATCCGCATGCTGCTCGCGCAGGGCGCGCATGTGGTGTTCGTGCCCACCCGCGGCGAGCATGCCGGCGGCGCCACCGAAGCCTTGCAGGCGATGGGCGTGGAAGTCTGGCACGCACCATTCCTGGGCGGCATCGGCAGTTGGCTGCGCGACAACGGCAAGCGCTTCGCGGTGGTGATGATGGTGCGCTACCACGTCGCCAACGAGTGCCTGGCGCTGGTCCGCGAGTTCGCGCCGCAGGCGCGCACCGTGTTCGATACCGTCGACCTGCACTACCTGCGCGAGCGCCGCGGTGCCGAAGTGGCCGGCGACGCCAGCCTGCTGCGTGGCGCCGAGCGTACCCGCGCCAGCGAGCTGGCGATCATGGCCGCCACCGACATCACCCTGCTGGTCAGTGCCGCCGAACAGGAGCAGCTGCGCGTGGACGCGCCGCAGGTCCGGGTCGAATTGGTGTCCAACCTGCATGAAGTGGCCGGCCACGGCCTGCCCTACGCGCAGCGCCACGACCTGGTGTTCGTCGGCGGCTTCCGCCACCCGCCGAACCTGGACGCGATGCAGTGGTTCATCGGCGAGGTGTTCCCGCGGGTCCGCGCACAGCTGCCCGACGTCCGCTTCCACTGCATCGGTGCGGACGTGCCCGAGGCCATCCAGGCGCTGGCCGCCGCCTGCCCTGGCGTGATCGTGCACGGCTATGTCCCGGACGTGGTGCCGTACATGGAACAGGCCCGCCTCGCGGTGGCACCGCTGCGCTATGGCGCCGGGGTCAAGGGCAAGGTCAACCTGAGCATGGCCCATGGCCAGCCGGTGGTCGCCACCAGTTGCGGCGTGGAGGGCATGTTCCTGCGCGATGGCCAGGACGTGCGCGTGGCCGATGAGGCGCAGCCCTTCGCCGATGCGGTAGTGCAGCTGTATGCCGATCCGGTGCTGTGGCAGCGCCTGTCCGACAACGGCCTGCACAACATCGCCCGGCACTTCTCGATGGAGGCCGCCCAGGCGGCGGTCACGCGGGTGTTCTTCGACTGACGCCGCCCGGCGCGGCTCAGGGCCCCGGACCGGCCGAGCGCACGCGTTCGGCGAACGCGTGGATTTCCGGCGTGCCCGGGTCGATCTGGCGCGCCTGCTGCAGGGCCTGCGCGGCGAACGCGGTGTCACCCATGCCCAGCCGCTCGCTGCCAACGGCCAGCCAGCGCTGGGCCAGGCGCCGATGCGCGGGGGCCAGCGCCGGGTCGCTCGGCGCCAACGCCTGCCAGGCATCCAGGCAGGTACGCGCGGCACGCAGTCGATTGCCGCGCAGGTTGTCTTCCATGCACTGCCGGGCCGCCGGCTGGATCCGGGCAGCGGCGCGCCGCACCCGCGCATCCTGCGGCGCCAGCGCCTGCGCTGCCTTGAACCGGTCATAGGCGCTGCTGCCCGGTGGCAACAACCACTGCTCGCGCGCCTCGGCTTCCTGCAACTGCGCGAGCAGGCGCTTCAGGCGCCGCTCGCGCTCGGCGTTGGACAAGGGGGTTTCCATCGACTGGCGTGCGTCGCGCGCGCGCTGCACCGCCTGCTCTGCGGCGGCCACCTCGGTGCTGTCCGGGGCCAGCGCGCGGGCCTGCGCCAGCGCCGCCTCGGCCTGCCCGAAGTGGAAGTCGGAGGCCAGGCGCGTGGCCTCCTGTGCCTGTGCCACCGCGATGCGCTGCAGGCCACGGCGCGCGGCCGCGTCCTCTCCCACCGCCAGCACCTTCTGGAACGATTCGGCAGCCTGCGCCAACCGTCCACGCGCCAGTTCGCGCTCGCCCTGCCGGGCGCGCTGTTCCAACGCCGCATTGAGCGCCGCCTTGGCCGCCGGCAGTTCGGCATGGCCGGGGTCATAACGCTCCACCCGCTGCAGCAGCGCCGCCGCGTCGGCCAGCCGTCCTTCGTTGGCATCACCCGAGGCCCGTGCCAACAGGTCGGACAGCGCGTCATCGCGCCCTTCCAGCGCCTGCATGCGGTCCGGTTGCACCGCCAGCACGCGCTGGTACAGCGGCAGCGCGCTGTCCGGCCCGTCGTCCAGGCTGCCAGCCAGGTGCGCGGCCTCCGCATCGCGCAGCAACTGCTCCACGCCGTCCTGCTCGCGGCTGCCATGCTGCAGCGCGCGTTCGATCTGCTCGATCTCGGCCGAAGGCGCCTGCAGTTGCCGTGCCAGCTCCAGCGACGTACGTGCCGCGGCCAACTGGCCGGCACCCATCTGCCGGCGTGCCTGCGCCAACGCCGCCTGGCCGGTCTGCACCAAGGCGTCCTGCACGTCGCGCCGGTCCGGGTCCAGGGCCGCCGCCGCGGCGAACAGTTCGCGGGCCCCGTCACCATCCGGGGCGGTCAGCCGCCCCTGCGCCAGGGCACGGCGACCGTCATCGAGCAACTGCTGGATGCGTGTTTCCGGCCAGAACCAATCGGCCAACGGCTGCCGCAGCAGGGTCAACAGCAACGCCAACGCCGCCACGCCCAGGCCGATCGAGCGCCACGCACGCGGACTGTTCCAACCACGCGCGACCCACCAACGGCCATACAGCCGCAGCGTGTCGCCGAGCGTTTCCAGTCCCTGCCTGCAGCGGTGCCGCCAATTCTCCATGCGTTCCAGCATACCTGTCGGGGCATGACGGCCATCCTGCCGTGCCCTGCCGTGTTTTCCCGTGAGGCGCGCACCTGCCCGCTGCCGGACAGGGCGCGCGGCATCATCCCAAGCGGCGCACGTCGTCCACGCCCGGCAATGCATCCAGCTTGCCCAGCAAGGTGGAGAGCTGGCCGTAGTCGCTGACCTTCAGGCGCAGGCGCAACTGCACCCGGCCACTTTCGCGCAGGTTGTCGCTGTTGATCTCGGTGACGTAGGCGTCTTCCTGGGCGATCAGGTTGGTGATGTCCTTGAGCAGCCAGCGCCGGTCGACCGCACGCACCATCACGTCCACCTCGTAGCCGGAGCCGGTGCGCCCCCACTCCACCGGCAGCACCCGCTCCGGGTGCGCGGCGGCCAGCCGGGCCAGCGCGACGCAGTCGGCCCGGTGCACGGTGACGCCGCGGGTGCGGGTGATGTAGCCCTGGATCGGTTCGCCGGCCACCGGCTGGCAGCAGCGCGCCAACTGCACCAGCAGGTTGCCCACGCCCTGCACGGTGAAATCGGACTTGCCGGTGCTGCCGCGTCGCGCGGTGGGACGCGGCAACGGCGGCGGCGCGGCCGGTGCCTGCGCCGCTTTCTCCGCTTCCAGCAGCGCGCGGCTGACCTGGTTGGGGCCGGTGTCGCCGAGCGCGACCTGGATGTACAGGTCATCCACGCTCTCGGCGTGGAAGCGCCGCACCACGGTCGCCAGGTCGGCCTGCTGCAGGCCGAGCCGCTTGAGTTCGCGGTCCAGCAGGTCGCGGCCGGCCTGCACGTTGCGCGCACGATCCAGCTTGTGGAACCACGAGCGCACCTTCTCGCGCGAGCGGTTGCTGGCCAGGAAGCCGTTGGCCGGCAACAGCCAGTCGCGACGGGGATCGGCCTCCTTGCCGGTCAGGATCTCGACCCGATCGCCACTGCGCAGGTGGTAGGTCAACGGCACGATGCGGCCGTTGATCTTCGCCCCGCGGCAACGGTGCCCGACCATCGTGTGAACGTGGTAGGCGAAGTCCAGCGGCGTCGCCCCGGCCGGCAGGTCCATCACCTCGCCCTTGGGGCTCAGCGCGTAGACGCGGTCCTCGACCAGTTCGGCATCCAGCGCGCCGGCCAGGTCCTCCGGCGCGGCCGGGTCCTGCGCCTGCTCCAGCAGCTGGCGCATCCAGGTGATCTTGCGGTCGAACGCCTTCTCCGCGCCCTTGCCGCCCTCCTTGTACTTCCAGTGCGCGGCGACGCCCAGTTCGGCCTGGGCATGCATTTCATGGGTACGGATCTGGACTTCGATCGTGCGCCCCTCCGGGCCGATCACCGCGGTATGCAGCGAGCGGTAGTCGTTGGCCTTGGGCCGCGCGATGTAGTCGTCGAACTCGCTGGGGATGGGCGTCCACAGCGCATGCACCACGCCCAGCGTGGCGTAGCAGGCGGCCACGTCGTCGACCATCACCCGCACCGCGCGCAGGTCGTAGAGCTGCTCGAAGGCCAGGTGCTTCTTCTGCATCTTCCGCCAGATGCTGTAGATGTGCTTCGGGCGGCCACTGACCTCGGCGGGGATGCCCTGTTCGGCCAGGGCACCGGACAGCTTGCGCTTCACTGCTTCGACGTAGCGCTCGCGCGCGATGCGCGTCTCGTCCACTTCGCGGGCGATGTGGCGGTAGGTTTCCGGGTCCAGGAAACGGAACGCCAGGTCTTCCAGTTCCCACTTCAACTGCCAGATGCCCAACCGGTTGGCCAGCGGCGCGTGGATGTCGCGGGTCAGCTGGGCCAGTGCGCGGCGCTGTTCGTCGGGCAGCTTGTCGGCCGCGCGCATGCAGGCCAGCTGCCGCGACAGCAGGATCGGCACCACGCGCAGGTCGTGGATGATCGACAGCAGCAGGCGGCGCAGGCCCTCGGAGTTGCGCCCGGCGTCGCGCCCGGCATGCAGCGCCCACACCTGGTCGGCGGCGTCCTGGCCATCGAGCAGGCCGGTGACCGCCGCGGCCATGCCGCCCAGCGGCAGCTCGGCCACCCGCGCGCGCAGGCCCGGCAAGTCGAACAGCAGCGCGGCGATGATCACGCTCTCGTCGGCGGACAGCAGCGCCAGGGAATCCAGGGTGTCGGCCAACACCGGCCAAGGCAGGCGCGGCGCGTGCGCCACGTCGGGCTGCTGCCAGCACGACAACAGGGCCTGCCGCAGCGGTTCGGACAGGGCGCGGGTGGAAGGACGCTGCAGCAGCGTATCCAGGCCAGGGGAGGAAGAACGGTTCACAGCAGTCAATTGCAGGTGGATGCCCCTACACTAGCGCCCAACTGCCGCCGGGAACAACGTTCATGAAGCTGCCTCGCCTTGCCGTCCTCGCCGCCTTCACCGCGCTTTCACTGTCGCCGCTGTTGCCGGCCCATGCCCAGCGCGTGGTCCATGGCGACCTGCAGCAGCAGATGTCACCCGCCGAGTTCAAGGCCGCCGGCCTGGACAAGCTCAATGCCGAGGAGCTGGCGGCATTGAACAGCTGGTTGCAGGGCAAGGTGGAACAGGCCGCCAGCGTTGCCAGCGCCGCGGTGGAACAGGCCCGCGAGGAAGGCCGCCAGGAAGTGATCGTGAAGAACCGCGGCTTCTTCGATTTCGGTAGCCGCGACCCGATCGTGGCCAAGCTGGAAGGCGAGTTCCGTGGCTTCGGCAAGGGCCGCCAGTACACGCTCGACAACGGCCAGGTCTGGGAGCAGACCGACGAGGCCAGCGTCTCCGGCGTACGCCGTGACATGCCCACGGTGGAGATCACCCCCGGGCTGATGAACGTCTGGTACCTGCGCGTGGAAGGTCTGAACACCCGCGCCAAGGTCCGCCGGACCAAGTGACCGACGCCGCGGCACCGCCCCTCCCAGCGACCCCACCTGCCATGCCCAACACGATCCTGCTGCCCCTGTTGCTGTTGCTGTTGCTTCCTGCCGGCGCGCATGCGCAGGTCTACAAATGCAAGGGCAAATCGGGCGAGACGATGTACTCCGAGCACCCCTGCGACGCCCGCGCCGAGCCGATGAAGCTGCGCGAGGACCGCGTCGCGTCGACGGCTGCCGGCACTGGTACCGAGCCGCCCGGCCAGCCCCCGACGGAGGCCGCGCCGGCGGCGATGGCCGATGCCGGCACCAGCGGCGATGGGGAGGCCAACCGCGCCGCCGAACGTGCCTGCATCGCCACGGCCACGGCATCGATCTACGGTTCGTCCAACGACCGCGTCGGCACCCTGCAGCAGCAGATGGCCATGCTCAACGACCAGCTGGCCGCGGCCACCACCGCCGAGCGCAGCCAGGCCCTGCGCGGGCGCATGGCCACGTTCCGCCAGGCCATCACACGCGAGCACGCCAACGCGCAGAGCCAGCTCAACTCCGCGCGCCGCGCCTGCGCCGAACAGCACCGCCCCGCGGCGGTGCCGGCCCGCTGAGGGGTCACCCGCGCAACGCGGCGACCCGCTGCGCCAGCTTCTTGGCGGAGATCCCTGAGCGGAAGCCCAGTTCCTGCGCGAACAGCGACACCCGCAGCTCCTCGATGTCCCAGCGCAACGCCGCCCATTCGGCACGCTCGGCGCGGCCCTGCAACCGCGCCTCATCCAGCGCGTCGACGAACGGCTTGAGCTCCAGCATGCGCGCCTGGTCACGCGGCGGGTCACGCTTGGCGCGTTCAGCGCGCAGCAGCATGGCCTTGAGGTAACGCGGGAACTGGGCCAGCGCATCGGCCGGCGTTTCGCGCAGGAAGCCGGCATGCACCAGCCCTGCCAACTGCGCCTCCATGTCGTCCAGGTTGCCGCGCGCCCAGCCCATCAGCGGTGCTTCCAGCTGTGGCTTGAGCTCACCGACCAAACCCAGGATGGTCTCGGCCAGCTTGAGCCGCGTCATCGCCTCGCCGAACAACTGCTTGCCAGCCTCGCTGCGGCGCTGCTCGAACGCCTCCGGTGTGCGGATCCCGGCCAGGCCATCGGCCAGTACCGCGTTCATCGCCGCATCCACCAGGTCGCCGCGCAGGCGCTCCTGCGACTCGATGGCCGCGTACAACAGGCCGGTCTTGGGCGAGACCGGCAATTGCTTGCGGGCCTGCTTGACCTTGTCGGCCAGGCCGATTTCCAGCAGCCGGCGTACACCCAGCGGATGCGCCAGCGCCGCCTCGTTGCGGTCGGCGAAGATGCGCAACGCGGCGGCATCACCGGTGTCCACCAACGCCGGATAGGCGGGCACGCCGGCCTCGCCCGGGACCTGCCCGGGGATCGGTGCTGACGGGAACTCGCGTAGTCCCTCGGCCACCAACGCCTGCCCGGCGCGCGCGGCAAAGGCACTGCCGGCACGTTCGCCGAAGCGCGCACGCAGCGCCTCCAGGTCACGCGACATGGCCAGCAGCCTGGCTCCCTTTCCGCTCGCCGAGACCTCCTTGCCCGGTGCATTGCCCCTGCCCGGTTCAGCGCCGCGCGACGGCGCCGCCTCGAACAGGCGCAGGTTCATCCGCAGGTGCGGCTCCAGGGCATCGACCTCGAAATCGGTGGCCGCCACCGTCGCCCCGGTGGTCTTGCTCAGGAAGCGCGCCAGCTCGCCACGGATGTCATCGGCCGAAGGCTGTGGCCAGGCCTCGAAGAAGGCCCGGCCAAAGTCCGGCGCCGGCACGTAGTTGCGGCGCATCGCCTTGGGCAAGGTGCGGATCATGGCACTGGCCTTGTCGGCGACGAAGCCCGGTGCCAGCCACGACAGCCGCGCCGGGTCCAGCGCATTGAGCAGGTGCAATGGCACGTCCAGGGTCACGCCATCGTCCTCGGCACCGGGCTCGAAGCGGTAATGCAGGGCCAGCCGTGCATCACCGAGCGCGAAGTACTTCGGGTAGCGGTCTTCCTCGCTGCCTTCGCCCGGCAGCAGGTCGGTCAACGACCACTGCAGCGTGCGACGCTGCTCCGGCGGCAACGCCTGCCACCAGCCGTCGAGCAGGCTGGCCGAGTGGATATGCGGCGGCACCCGGTCCAGGTACCAGCGCGCCTGCCAGTCCTCGTCGGCGACGATGCCGGCACGGCGCAGCTTGGCTTCTTCCTCGCGCGCCTGCTCCAGCACCTTCTGGTTGGCGGCGACGAAGCCGGCGCGCGTGTTGATCTCGCCGGTCACCAGCGCCTGCCGCACGAAGATGTCGTGCGCCTCGCCCGGGTTGATCTTGCCGTAATGCACGGGCTTCTTCGGTGCCAGCACCAGGCCGAACAGGCTGATCTGCTCCGACGCCAGCACCTGTCCCTGCGCGCGCGACCAATGCGGATCGAAGTGCTTGCGCGCCAGCAGGTGGGGAATCTCGGCGATCACCCAGTCCGGCTCGATCGACGCATTGGTCAGGCCCCAGACGCGCTGGGTGTCGAGCAGCGTGGCACTGAGCACCCACGGCGGCGGCCGCTTGGCCAGCGCCGACCCCGGGAACAGGTGGAAACGGCGCTGTCGTGGCGCCTGGAAATCGCCCTTGTCGGTGCGATGCCCGACCTGGGTCGGCAGGCCGGCCAGGATCGCGCGGTGCAGCGCCTGGTAGGCGGCCACGCGCACCTTCTCCGGGATGCCCGGCGCGGTGTCGGGTTCGACGTTCCCCTTGCCCTGCGCACGGGGTATGCCGGTGGCAGCCGGATCCGGCTTGCTCTCGCGCGCCAGGCGCGCGGCCTTGTGCAGCTCGCCACGCGTGGCCTTGCGCTTGGCCTCGGCATCGCCGCCGGCCGGCACCGCGACCGGTGCGGCCAGCAGCGCCTTGCCAAAGGCATCGCCCTCATTGACCGACCAACCGAGCTCCTCGCACAGCAGGCGCAGCTGGCGGTGCAGCTCGCGCCATTCGCGCATGCGCAGGAAGCCCAGGAAATGCCGTCCGCACCAGTCGCGCAGCTTGGACTGGGTGAGATCTTCATGTGCGATGCGATAGGCCTCCCACAGGCGCAGGATGCCGATGAACTCCGAACGGCCATCGGCGAACTGCGCATGCGCGTTGTCGGCCGCCTCGCGGGCTTCCGGCGGACGCTCGCGCGGGTCCTGGATGCCCAGGAAGGCGGCGATCACCAACATCTCGCGCAGGCAACCGCCCTTCTGTGCGGCCACCAGCATGCGCGCCAGCTTCACGTCCACCGGCAGGCGGGCCATCTGCCGGCCAATCGCGGTCAGCTTGCGCTCCGCATCGATGGCGCCCAGCTCGGCCAGTTGTTGCCAGCCGTCGGCCACCGCGCGCTCGTCGGGGGCTTCCAGGAACGGGAATTCATCGATCTGACCCAGGCCCAGCTGCAACATGCGCAGGATCACGCCGGCCAGCGAGGAGCGCCGGATCTCCGGATCGGTGAACTCCGCGCGCGACTGGAAATCGGCTTCGGAATACAGCCGGTAACAGATGCCCTCGGAGATACGCCCGCAGCGGCCCTTGCGCTGATTGGCACTGGCCTGCGACACCGGCTCGATGTGCAGGCGGTCCAGCTTCTGGCGCGGGCTGTAACGCTTGACGCGGGCAAAACCCGGGTCGATCACGTAGCGGATGCGCGGCACCGTCAGCGAGGTCTCGGCCACGTTGGTGGTCAGCACGATGCGGCGCTTCGGGCCCGGGTTGAACACCCGGTCCTGGTCCTTGGCCGACAGCCGCGCGTACAGCGGCAGCACTTCGGTCTCGCGGTACTTGCGGCGCTCCAGTGCCTGGTGCGCATCGCGGATCTCGCGTTCGCCGGGCAGGAAGACCAGCACGTCGCCACGCGCGTCGCCGCGGGTGATCTCGTCCACCGCCGCGACGATGGCGTCGTTGACCGACACCGGGTCCGAATCCGCGTCCTCGCGGCGGCCACGCGTGCCGGCCGGGCGCGGTTCCTCACCGTTGGCCACCGCCTCGTCCAGCGCGCGGTAGCGCACTTCCACCGGGTAGGTCCGGCCCTCGACGTTGACCACCGGTGCATCGTGGAAGTGGCGCGAGAAACGCTCGGTGTCGATGGTGGCCGAGGTGACGATCAGCTTCAGGTCCGGGCGCTTGCGCAGCAGCTGCTTCAGGTAGCCCAGCAGGAAATCGATGTTGAGGCTGCGTTCGTGCGCCTCGTCGATGATCAGCGTGTCGTAGCGCGACAGCCAGCGGTCGGAGGCAATCTCGGCCAGCAGGATGCCGTCGGTCATGAACTTGATGCGGCTGTCCTCGCCGACCTTGTCGGTGAAGCGCACCTGGTAACCCACCACCGAACCCAGCTCGGTCTGCAGTTCCTCGGCCACACGCGCGGCCACCGCCCGGGCGGCGATGCGGCGTGGCTGGGTGCAGCCGATCATGCCGGCCTGGCCACGGCCGGCGGCCAGGCACAGCTTCGGCAGCTGGGTGGTCTTGCCCGAACCGGTTTCACCGGCGATCACCACCACCTGGTGCGCGCGGATCAGCGCGGTGATCCGGTCGGCTTCACGCGCGATTGGCAGCGCATCGTCCATGGTGATGGAAACCGGCTGCGCGGCCCGCTGCCTGCGCTGCGCCTGCGAGCGTTCCAACAGCTGCAACAGCGCCTGCTCGGCGGCCGCATCGGCCGGCTTGCCCTGCCAGCGTGACCACAGGCCCAGCAGGCGGCCGCGGTCGCGGCTCATCGCCCCGTCAATGGCCTTGCGGGCATCGCGCAGGCGGGTGGCAGTCTGATTTTCGATAGCGCTCATCAATCGTTCAACGTGAAAACTTGAAATACCGGTACGGTTACCGGAGCGGTATTGTGAAGCCATTCAACCCGCCAAGGAGTAAAGCGTCATGGCCAAAACCAAGCACAGCAGCAAATCCGAAGCCGGCAAGAAGAAGCTCGCCGCGGCCGCACCGTCGGCCCCGGGGGTGGATATCGGGATCAAGGACAGCGATCGCAAGAAGGTCGCCGACGGCCTTTCACACTTCCTGGCCGATGCCTACACCCTGTACCTGAAGACCCACAACTTCCACTGGAACGTCACCGGGTCGATGTTCAACTCGCTGCACAACATGTTCATGGACCAGTACACCGAGCAATGGAACGCGCTGGACGAGATCGCCGAGCGCATCCGTGCACTGGGCTTCAACGCACCCGGTTCCTACCGTGAATTCGTGACCCTGACCTCCATCGCCGAGGAGCCCGGCCTGACCGATGCCCCGGATTGGCGCGAAATGGTCCAGCAGCTGGTCTCCGGCAACGAAGCGGTCTGCCGCACCGCGCGCAAGGTACTGGAACAGGCCGGCAAGGCCAATGATGCGCCCAGCGAGGACCTGCTGACCCAGCGCCTGCAGATCCACGAAAAGTACGCCTGGATGCTGCGTTCACTGCTGCAGTAAACGCTCCGGGCGTTGCCCCTGCGGGGTTTCCGTGGCTGGCCGCACCGAACCACGGGCCCTGCTCCATCGGCCCGCCCCCGCCTTCGACACGCCCCCTTTCCACGCAAGGGGGCGTTGCTCCAGTGGGACCCTGAAGCTTCCCCGGCAGCGCCGGGCCCTGCTGCAGCCGGCAGGAATTCCGAGGCGAGCGCGGTATCCGGGCTGATTTCCTGCCCACCGCCACGACGCCCCTTCGAATCCGCCGCCAGCGGTTAAACTAGCGCGATGCCCCAGAGTCACGCGCAAGAACTGCTTTCCAGCGTTTTCGGTTACGACAGTTTCCGCGGCGACCAGCAGGCCATCGTCGAACATGTTGCCAGCGGCAATGACGCGCTGGTGCTGATGCCCACCGGCGGCGGCAAATCCCTCTGTTACCAGATCCCGGCATTACTGCGCGATGGCTGCGGCATCGTCATCTCGCCCCTGATCGCGCTGATGCAGGACCAGGTGGAAGCGCTGCGCCAGGCCGGCGTGCGTGCCGAGTTCCTGAACTCCACGCTGGATGCCGAGACGGCCGCACGGGTCGAGCGCGAACTGCTCGATGGCGAGCTGGAGCTGCTCTACGTCGCCCCCGAACGGCTGCTCACCGGCCGCTTCCTGTCCCTGCTCGGGCGCAGCCAGATCGCGCTGTTCGCCATCGACGAGGCCCATTGCGTGTCGCAATGGGGCCATGACTTCCGCCCGGAATACCGGCAGCTGACCGTGCTGCACGAGCGTTGGCCGCAGGTGCCGCGCATCGCGCTGACCGCCACCGCCGACCCGCCGACCCAGCGCGAGATCGCCGAACGCCTGGACCTGGCGCAGGCGCGCCACTTCGTCAGTTCCTTCGACCGTCCCAACATCCGCTACACCGTGGTGCAGAAGGACAACGCCAAGCGCCAGCTGCTGGATTTCCTGAAGGCGCACCGCGGCGAAGCCGGCATCGTCTACTGCATGTCCCGGCGCAAGGTCGAGGAAACCGCGCAGTTCCTGTGCAACGAAAGCCTGCAGGCCCTGCCCTACCACGCCGGCATGCCGGCGGAAGTGCGTGCGGCCAACCAGCGCCGCTTCCTGCACGAGGACGGCATCGTGATGTGCGCCACCATCGCCTTCGGCATGGGCATCGACAAGCCGGACGTGCGCTTCGTCGCGCATACCGACCTGCCCAAGTCGATGGAAGGCTATTACCAGGAGACCGGCCGCGCCGGCCGTGACGGTGAGGCCGCCGAGGCGTGGCTGTGCTACGGGCTCGGCGACGTGGTGCTGCTCAAGCAGATGATCGAGCAATCCGAGGCCAGCGAGGAGCGCAAGCAGCTCGAGCGCGCCAAGCTCGACCACCTGCTCGGCTACTGCGAATCCATGCAGTGCCGCCGCCAGGTGCTGCTGGCCGGTTTCGGCGAGACCTACCCCAAGCCCTGCGGCAACTGCGACAACTGCCTGACCCCGCCGGCTGCATGGGATGCCACCGTGCCGGCGCAGAAGGCATTGAGCTGCGTGTACCGCAGCGGCCAGCGCTTCGGCGTGGGCCACCTGATCGACATCCTGCGCGGCAGCGACAACGAGCGCATGCGCCAGCTCGGCCACGACAAGCTCAGCACCTACGGGATCGGCAGCGACCTGGATGCGCGCAGCTGGCGCAGCGTGTTCCGCCAGCTGGTCGCGGCCAGCCTGCTGGAAGTCGACCCGGAGGCGCACGGCGGGCTGCGCCTGACCGACGCCAGCCGCGACGTGCTCAAGGGCCGTCGCCAGCTGATGATGCGCCGCGAGAGCCCGGTGGCGCGCGAACGCGAACGTGGCGGCCAGCGCAGCGGCCTGCCGGTGCAGGCCGGGGACCTGGCCCTGTTCAATGCCCTGCGCGGGCTGCGCGCGGAACTGGCGCGCGAGCAGAACGTGCCGGCCTTCGTCATCTTCCACGACAGCACGCTGCGCAACATCGCCGAGCAACGGCCGACCAGCATCGACGCGCTGGGCCGGGTCGGCGGCATCGGTGGCAGCAAGCTGGCCCGTTATGGCCAGCGGTTGGTGGACATCGTGCGCGAGCAGGGCTGAGCCGTCAGCCGCGCCCACCACGGGCCAGCAACAGCAGCCCTTCGACCTTGCGCCGGTCCGGTGAACCATCGACCTGCATGCGGCTCAGCACCGGGGCCACCTTGTCCAGCTCGGCCAGCGCCTTGCCGGCATGGCCGAACTGCAGCTGCGTTTCCGCCAGCGCGATGCGGTTCTGGAGGGTCTCCATCTTGTCCTGCCCGTACACGCTGATCGACAGTCCCAACGCCGCATCACGCAGGGCCAGCGCGGATTTCCCGTCACCGCGCCGCGCGGCCAGGTCCGCGCGCACCTGCAGCAACTGCAGCGACAGCATCGGCGTTGCCTGCGCGCCAATGGGCTCCAGCAACGCGTTGGCCTGCTCCAGTTCGTTCTGGCGGACATGCCAGGCGATGCGGTACAGCCGCACTTCCTGCCGCCCGGGTGCATCGGCCGGCAGCGCGGCGGCCATCCCGAGGTCGGCGTGCTTGAGGTGGGTTCCGGCCGCTTCCATCCGCCCCTGCCGCATCAGCAACCGCCCCAGCCCGCTTTCGGCGCGCATCGTCACCGGCGCCTGCGCCCCGAGCTGGTCGCGGCGGATTTCCCAGGCGCGTTGATACATCTGCTCCGCCGCATCCAGGTCACCGCGCTGCTCGTGCAGGGTGCCGTAGTTGAACAATCCCATCGAGTAGCGCACCGACGCTTCGCCATCGATGATCGCGCTCAGCCGTTGCCGTGCCCGGAACTGCTCCTCGGCCGCGGTGAAGTTGCCCATGTCCTGGTACAGGTCGGCCAGGGCCTCGTGCTGCACCAGCACGAAGCTGTTCTCGGCGCCATACAGTGCGATGGCCTGCTGCATGCCGGCCTGCAGCAATGGCAGCGCCTGCGCGTAGTCGCCCTGCTCGCGCAGGATCTGCGCCAGCCGGGTTTCCGCGGCCAGCGCCAGGCTGGTGCGCCGGCCATGCAGGCTGTCGATCACCTGCCGGAAGTGACGCGCGGCGTCCTGCGTGCGTCCCCAGCGCAGGTACATCAGGCCGGTGTTGTAGACCAGCTCGTGCAGCTGCGCCTCGTCATCGGTGCCGGACAGCCCCGCATAGGCCGCGCGCGCCTGCTTGAACGCCACCTCCGCACGGTCGAACAGCTGCTGGTTGGTATAGGCCAACGCACGCGCCGCCAGCAGGCGTGCCTTCACTTCCGACGTCGCCGTGCCATCGACCAGCGCCAGGCCGCGCTCGGCCAGTTGCTGTCCCTTGGCACCGTCACCTTCACCCGTCTTCAGCGTGGACAGGCTGGCCAGCACCGACGCGGCATCCTCGCGGCGGTTCACATCCGTGCGCATGAACCCTTCGTACGCCCGCTGCAGCAACCGCTCCGCCTGCAGCGGCACCCCCGAGTTCTGGTAGGCCGCACCCAGCACCGCCTGCATCCGCGCACGCTCCACCGGCGCTTCGCGCAGCTCGTTGTCCACCTGCAATGCCGCACGATCCAGCAGCTGGCGTGCGGTCAGTTCCTCCTCCCCCCGCTCGGTGCGCAGGAACGGGTCGGCCGTCTCGAACACGCCCACCATGAACTTGCTGACCTGGCGGGCGACGGCTGCCTCCTCCTGCGCCTGCCGGCGGGTCTGCACCAGGCCGATCACGAACGCCAGCAGCAGCACCAGCAAGCCGCTGGCCGCCGCCACGCCCTGCCAGTTGCGGCGCAACGCCTTGCGCATGCGGTACAGGCGATCAGCGCGACGGGCCTGCAGCGGCTGCTGTTCCAGGTAGCGACGCACATCGCCCATCAACGCCTCGGCGGTACGGTAGCGCTCGCCGACATCCAGCGCGCAGGCACGCCGGACGATGGCATCCAGGTCACCGCGCAGGCGCCGGCGCCACGGCAACTCCGCCGGCGCATGCTCGCTGGGCAGTGGCACCGGCACGTCCACGTCACCGGGCTCGCGCAGGCAGGGCCGGGTCGATACCAGCTCCAGCAGCATCACGCCCAGGCTGTACACATCACCGGCGGCACCGACCATTTGCCCGCGGATCAACTCCGGGCTGGCATACGACGGCGTGCAATAGCCCGAATCCCGCTCCTGGCGCACCTCGCTGAGCATCCGCGCCAGGCCGAAATCCAGCAGCACCGGCTGCCCGTCGCCCTGCACCAGCACGTTGCTCGGCTTGAGGTCGCAATGCAGCACCAGCCGTTCGTGCGCGGACTGCACGATGCCGCAGATGTCCAGGAACAGCGCCAGCCGCGCAGGGAGGTCCAGTTGCTGTTCGCTGCACCATTGGTCCACCGGCTTGCCGTCGATGTACTCCATCACCAGATACGGATGGCCATCGGGCGTGGTGCCGCCGTCGTACAGCCGCGCCACGTGCGCCAACTGCAGGTCGGCCAGCACCTGCCGCTCGATCGCCAGCCGCTCCACTTCCATGCCGCCGGGCAGGCCGTGCAGCAGCTTGATCGCGACCACCCGCTGGTACACGCCGTCGGCACGCTCGGCCTTGAACACCGTGCCCATGCCCCCCTGGGCGACGCGCTCGATCAGCCGCCACGGTCCCAGCCGGTCACCGATGCCGAACTCCGGGGCCATCGCCCGGGCCAGCGCGATATCCAGGCGGTTGCTGACCCGGCTGAGCCCCACCGTCTGCGCACCCAGTAGCTGCAGCACCTCCTCCCGCACCTGCGGGTCATCGCAGCGCTCGGCCAACGCGGCGGGCCACTGCTCACGCGGCAGCTCACACACCGCATCGAACAGTTCCCGTACCCGCTGCCAGTGCTCCTTCACCCTGCCCCCGGCGTGCGCGGTTTCAGCGCAGTTCCCGGTTCAACCACGCCCGCGCGAAACGCAGGTCGCGGTCCACCGTCGGCACCGAGACATCCAGCACCAATGCGATCTCGTCCCGGCTCATGCCGCCGAAATAGGTCAGCTCGATGGTGCTGGCCGCACGCGGCTCCAGCTCGGCCAGCTTGTTCAGCGCCTGGTGCAGGGCCAACACGTCATGGCCGATGGTGTCCTCATCGCTCATGTCCTGCGCATGCGAAAGCGTGAGCTGCTCGGCGTTGCCACCGCGCTTGTCGGCAGAGCGCGCGCGCAGGTGATCGACCAGCACCGAGCGCATCTTCAGCGCGGCAATGGCGATGAAATGGGTACGGTCCTGGTAGTCGGCGTCGCTGCCAAGCAGGCGCATCAGTGATTCGTTGACCAGCGCGGCCGGTTGCAGCGTGCCGTTGGTCTGATTGGACAGGCGGCTGCGCGCGATCTGCATCAGGTCCGCATACAGCGCCTGGAACAGGTGCTCACGCGCATCCAGGTCGCCTTCGCGCCAGCGATGCAGCAATAGCGTGATCTGTCTGTCCAAACGTGCCCCCGGGCCGCCATCGGTGTCGCCATCCGCCTGCCGTGGGCGCCGGATGCCAAGCCGCATGGTAGGCCGAGCGCCCATCCACTGCCAGCCATCTCCGGCATGGCGATGGCGCGCGTCGTCCCCCAGTGGCAGGTGAGGCTGGCATCCAGCGCCGTCCGTCGATGACCTTGGGCACCGTGAAACATGGCCATTGAAAGCCCCTCGGGCAGACAGAAATCCCTCGCCAGCTTGCGCCGAACTGGCGCTTCAACGGCAAACCACCATGGGCCTGGGAGTCATACAGGGAATGTTGGGACGAAACCTACTGGTCGGGACGGCGCTGGCCGGATGCCTGCTGG
This sequence comes from Stenotrophomonas sp. ATCM1_4, assembly GCF_004348115.1. Taxonomy (GTDB): domain Bacteria; phylum Pseudomonadota; class Gammaproteobacteria; order Xanthomonadales; family Xanthomonadaceae; genus Stenotrophomonas; species Stenotrophomonas capsici. The sequence goes on from NZ_QPFB01000001.1 coordinate 3,317,907, forward strand.
CAGGCGCAGCACAGGCGCAGGGCTATGAACCGCACACACAAGGGGCCCCGGCACGGGGTGCCAAACGAGGTCGCGGTACTGGGTACCGCCCATCTGGCAGGGCTGCCGGACACGTTCGACCCCGCATCGCTCGCCGGCCTGCTCGACCGCTTGGCCAACTGGCAGCCACGGGCCATCGCATCGAGGCCGTCTCGGGCCTGCAGTGCGACATGCTGAGCCGCCAGCCCTCCCGCTACGCGCTGACGATGCACGACTATTGCCCCTACGTCTCGGTCGCGGCCAAGGCCACCGGGCTCGACATACCGGCCGCGAACGCGGCGGTGGAAACCCTGCTGGCCACATGACCCGCGCAGCCGACGGCAATGCAGCGCCGCCGCTTGGCGGCCACGTTCCTGGCTGCCGGCGAGCGATTCCGCGCTCGTCCAGTGGCTGCGGCTTCCCGCCGCCGAACGGCACGCCGGCGACGGCCTGGACGAGGAACTGGTGAACGCACTGGAAGCCCTGCGCGCCAGCCGCAATGAAAACACGGTCATTGCCGCCACACTCGCCGCACGCCTGGGCCACGAGCGGCTCTGGCCGATGGATGACCACAGTTCTGACCGCTACGGGCCCGATCCCAAGGCCTACGTGGCAGCCATCCGCAAGGCCTGTGAAAACCCCGCCAACGCGCGCCGGTCGGCGATGTTCGGAGGCATCGAAGCGCAGATCGACACGCCGGAAAAGGCGCTGGCGCTGTATCGCCACTACAACGGTCCGGAGATGGCGCCGATCGCCTTCGAGAGCGACTACGGCGCCGCGTTGGAGGAACCCTCGCCGCAAGGCTATGGCCGCCTCTACGTGACCTCGTGGGAAACCCGCAACCTGCGCATGGCGGCCAACATCCGCGACCTGATGGGACCGACGCCGGGCATGCGCACGCTGGTGATCGTCGGCGCCTCGCACAAGGCCTACCTGGACACCTACCTGGACCAGATGCACGACGTGCGCATCGTCGATGTGCCGACGCTGCTGAAGTAACCGCGCATCCAACACCGCCTCACCGCCGGGATGGCGGACAGGCGTGCAAGCCCCCAACGGAAAAAGGCACCGCCATGCGGTGCCTTTTCCGTTCTGCAACCAGAACGAGGTGAAGTCGCGGAAAAACTGCCGATTGCGGAAATAAAAAAGGGCTCCGGAATCTCCGGAACCCTTGGCAATACTGGTGGGCCGTGAAGGATTCGAACCTTCGACCAAAAGATTAAAAGTCTTCTGCTCTACCGACTGAGCTAACGGCCCAAACAAAGACCCGGCCGTAGCCGGGGTGCGCATTCTAGCGCAAGAAGCAGCAAACCGGAAATCAGGCGTAGTGCGTGGGGTCGGCCAGGCCGGCGGCGGCGAAGCCGTCCGCACGCAGGCGGCAGGCGTCGCAATGGCCGCAGGCTCGGCCGTTCATGTCGGCCTGGTAGCAGGACACGGTCAGCCCGAAGTCCACGCCCAGGCGCTGTCCTTCGGCGGCGATCTGCGCCTTGCTCAGGTACTGCAGCGGCGCGTGCACGACGATGCCCGCCCCTTCCACGCCGGCCTTGGTGGCCAGGTTGGCCAGCGCCTGGAAGGCGGCCACGAACTCGGGCCGGCAGTCCGGGTAGCCGGAGTAATCCACGGCGTTCACGCCGCAGAAGATGTCGTTGGCGCCCAGCACCTCGGCCCAGCCAAGTGCCAGCGACAGCATGATGGTGTTGCGCGCCGGCACGTAGGTCACCGGGATGCCGGCACCGCCGGCCTCGGGGACGTCGATGTCGTCGGTCAGCGCCGAACCGCCGATGCTGCGCAGGTCGACGTCGACCACCTTGTGCCCGGCCACGCCCAGCGCGGCCGAGACCCGCCTGGCCGCTTCCAGCTCCGAGGTATGCCGCTGGCCGTAGCGCACGCTCAGCGCGTACACCTCGAAGCCCTGTTCCTGGGCGATGGCGACGACGGCGGCCGAGTCCATGCCGCCGGAAAGAAGCACGACTGCTTTCTTCTTCATGTGTTGATCCGGTTGGGGGAGGAATGCCAGCACGCTGTCCCGCGCCGGGGTTGAAGCCATGAACGACGTGCAGGCCTCAGCGCCCGGGCTCGTCGTTCCAGAGGATCTTGTGCAACTGCATCTGGAAACGCACCGGCAGGCGGTCGGCGACGATCCAGTCGGCCAGTTCGCGGGCGCTGACCTGCGACTTGCTGGGCGAGAAGAACACCGTGCAGCGCGCCGGCAGGCCATGCTCGGCCACCATCGCACGTGCCCATTCGTAGTCGCCGCGGCTGCAGATCACGAACTTGAGCTGGTCGCGCGCGGTCAGCAGCGGCAGGTTCTCCAGCCGGTTGCGCGCCACCTCGCCCGAATCCGGGGTCTTCAGGTCGACCACGCGCGACACCCGCGCATCCACCGCGGCGATGTCCAGCGCGCCGGAGGTCTCCAGCGAGACATCCAGCCCGGCGTCGCACAGCTTCTGCAGCAGGATCAGGCAGCGCTTCTGCGCCAGCGGCTCGCCGCCGGTCACGCAGACGTGGCGCACGCCCTGCTGGAGCACCTCGGCGACGATGGCGTCGATGTCCCACCACTCGCCGCCATGGAAGGCGTATTCGGTGTCGCAGTACAGGCAGCGCAGCGGGCAGCCGGTCAGGCGCACGAACACCGTCGGCCAGCCGGCGGTATCGGCTTCGCCCTGGAGGGACAGGAAGATTTCAGTGATCTTCAATCGCGGCAACGGCGACTGCACGATCTCGCTGGGGACAGCGGCGGCGGGAGAATTCATGGCTGCTCAACCGCCCCGCGACCACGCGGTGGCGGCTCCAATCAACGCAGTTGCTGGCCGAGCCGGATCGACTGCAGACGATCCTGGGCGGTGCGGGCCGCATCACTGCCGGGAAAACGGGAAATCACCTGCTCCAGCGTCTGCTGCGCCTGGGCGGCATTTCCCTGACCATATTGCGAAAGACCCAGCTTCAGCAGGCCACCGGCAGCCTTGTCGTGGGTCGGATAGCGGGCCACGAGATCATTGAACTCGGACTCGGCCATCTTGAAATTGCGGGTGGCGTAATAGCTCTCGCCCAGCCAGTACAGCGCGTTGGGCGTGTAGGCCGCATTCGGGTACAGCTCCAGGAAGCTCTGGAACAGCTGCGCCGAATAGTCGTAGTTGCCGGCCTTCAGGGCATCGAATGCCACGTTGTAGGCGGCGCGCTCATCGCCTGCAGCCGCCAGGCTGCTGGCATCGCCGCGCACGGTCGGTGCACGTTCGCTGCCGGTTGCCGCTGCCGGTTTGGTGGCCGGAGCGGCCGGGACTGCCGAGACCGGCTCCGCACCCGTGGCCGCCGGTGCACCGCCCTCAAGGCGGTTCAACCGACCATCGAGGTCGAGGTACTGGTCGCGGTTGCGCTGCTTCAGCTGTTCGTTCTCGTGCTGGAGCTGCTCGATCGTGCCCTGCAGTGCCTGCATCTCCGTGCGGAGCTGCTGCAGCTGGTTGAGCATGTCGGTGTTGGCCTGGCTGTTGTTGACCTGCTGCTCGAGCACGCCGACGCGGTCAGCCAGACTTGCACGCTGCGCGTACGCGGGCGCGGCAGCCACGAGGGCTGCCGCAACCGCGAGCATCAGTCGATTGATGCCGATACGCATCGATTACTGCGCGGTGTAGACGATTTCGACGCGACGGTTCTGCGACCAGCAGGACTCGTTCGACTCGGTGCAGACCGGACGCTCTTCACCGTAGGACACGACGGTCAGCTGCGAAGCCGAGCCACCGTTGGCCTGCAGCGCCGAGTTGACGGCGTTGCCGCGACGCTCACCCAGGGCCTGGTTGTAGGCGCGGCTGCCGCGTTCGTCGGTGTTGCCCTGCAGGGTGATGCGCGAGGACGGACGGTCACGCAGGTACTTGGCGTGGCAAGCCATGATCTGCTGGAACTCCGACTTCACTTCTTCCTTGTCCAGGTCGAAGTAGACAACGCGCTGACGCAGGCAGGCATCGGTGTCCAGATCGCCCGGGCCGTACAGGCCGGAGGTGGACGGAGCGGTCGGCTGGGTCACACCCGCGCCGTTGTCGACCGGCGGAGCCGGCTGTTCCTTGACCTTCTTCGAGCAGCCGGCAAGCGCGGCTACGGACAGCAGCGAAACGAGCAAAACGCGAGTGGACTTGTTCATGGCGATACCTAGAGGCTCCTGGGCCAATGTTGGGTTTAATGCGAGTGGGATATTAACATTTTATCAACGGGCGGTGCGGTATGGGCCCCAAGCCGGCTCACGAACATCACCGTCGGCCAAGACCAGCCGCTGGCGGACGCGGCCGTCAGCGGACACCTCGTACAGAACACCTCGGCCACCCTCACGGGCGGCGTACAGCACCATGCTCGCGTTGGGCGCGAAGCTGGGAGATTCATCCAGCGAGCCCACCGACAGCGTGCTCCAGCGCGCAGCGCCCAGGCTGCTGTCCATCAGGGCGATCTTGTAGCTGCTGCCACTGCCCTGGGCGGTGACGATCTTCTTGCCATCGTAGGACACGCTGGCCTTGGCGTTGTAGTTGCCCTGGAAGGTCACGCGGCTGGCGCTGCCGCCACTGGCCGAGACCTGGTAGATCTGCGGGCGGCCACCACGGTCGGAAGTGAAGTAGACCGAGCTGCCATCGGCGGCCCAGGTCGGCTCGGTGTCGATGCCGAAGTGGTTGGTGAGCTGGGTCAGCTGCTTGCTGCCCAGGTCCATCACGTAGATCTCCGGATTGCCGCTGCGCGACAGCGACAGCGCCAGGCGGCGGCCATCGGGGGAGAACGACGGGGCGCTGTTGATGCCGCGGAAGCTGGTCAGCAGCTCACGCGCACCGGTGGCGATGTCCTGCACGTAGATCGAGGAGTTGCCGCGTTCGAAGCTCACATAGGCCAGCTTGCGGCCGTCCGGGCTCCAGCTCGGCGACAGCAGCGGCTCGGCCGAACGCACGATGGTCTGCGGGTTGAAGCCGTCCGAGTCGGCCACCATCAGCGCGTAGCGCATGTTCGCGCCGCTGCCGCTGGCGGTGATGTAGGCGATGCGGGTCCAGAACGCGCCGCGCACGCCGGTGATCTTCTCGTAGATGGCGTCGGCCATCTGGTGGGCGACATCGCGCATGGCATTGGAGCGGGCGGTCATCGCCAGGCCGAGCGTGCGCTCGCCCTTGGCCACGTCGAACAGCTCGTACTCCACGCGGTAGGCACCGGCGCCGGCGTCCAGCACGCGGCCGACCACCAGGTAGTCCTGCTTGAGCGCGCGCCAGGTCGGGTACTGGACTTCGCTGCCGCGGGTCGGGCGCTCCACGATCTGCGCCTCCGGCAGGCTGCGGAACTGGCCGGAGCGGTCCAGGTCGGCGCGCACCACGGCCGCGACGTCGGTCGACGGCGCGCCGGCCGTGCCTTGGTACGGCATCGGCACCACGGTGATCGGCGTGGCCGACGGATTGCCGCCGACGATATTGATTTCCAGTGCCCCCTGCTGGGCCATTGCCACGAACGGCAACAACAGGACAGTAAGGGCGACCAGCCAGCGTGAGGGTTTCTTCATGAGGCGCTCAGCAGTACGGAAAGGCAGGAGGGATAGCAGCAAGCAGATGAACAGTTTCGCAATCATTAACGAAGATAGTGTGAAGCGCCCTTGAATCTGAATGGCATGACGGTTTCATCCGAAATCATGCCCGGAAACAACGGGCGCGCACGTTCGTCGCGCTCAGTCCTGTGCGGTGAAGGTAAACATCAGCTCACGCCGGAACACCGACTCGAAACCACGGAACGGGAGCGGCTGAGCGCGCAGCACGGCACGCTCGATCGAGTCGCGCGCGGCCGCATCCATCGAGCAACCCGACTGTACCTGGGCACTGACCACCTCCCCGCCCGGCAGCTGCCGGATCAGGATGCGGCAGCGGGTACCGTTGGGCACGTTGTCCGGTTTGTTCCATTGGGTGACGACGGCCTGCTGGATGGCGGCGGCGTACTTGGCGGTCAGGTCATCGCTGGTGCCGCCCTGCCCCGGCGTCGCCGGCGTCTGGCCGCCGGTGTTGCTGGAGGCCGCCGACGCGCTGGTAGCGGCGCGGGCACGGGCATCGGCCACCTGGCGCAGGCGCTGTTCGGCCTGCCGGGCCTCGCGCTCGGCCTGCTCGCGCCGGCGCCGCAACTCGGCGATCTTCTGCTGGCGCTCCTGCTCGGCCTGGGTCTCGTTGGCGCGGCGCTGCTCGTCGGCCAGCTTCTTCTGGCGGTCGGCCTCTTCCTGTTGGCGGGCCAGGCGCGCCTTCTGCTCGGCCTCTTCCACGCGCTTGCGCTCGGTCAGGTCGATCTGTTCCTGGCGACGCTTGGCTTCCTGCTCCTGGCGGGCCTTTTCCTCGGAGATGGCCAGCGCGCTGACCCGCTCCTGGTCCACCTTGTCAGGCTGGGCCACGCGCTCCTGCGCATTGTGCTGCTGCGGGCTGAGCGCATCCTGCGGTCGGGGCTCGGGAAGCGGCTGCGGCGGGGTCACGGTGTCTTCCGGCACCGGCTCCGGGGGCACGTCCTCGACCGGCTCGGGCAGGTCGGGCAGCTTTTCCGAGGCGCGCAGCGCCTGCCGGGCGGCGGTAGCCTCGGCGGCGGACAGCTCCAGGCTGGCTTCCACCGCCGGATCCCCGGCGGCAGCCTCGGTGTCGCGCGAGGGCGACCACAGCCAGGCGACGATGAACACCGCCGCCACCAGCAGGTGGACCAGCAGCGCCAGCGCGACCGGCCGGCCCCAGTCGTCGCGGTGATCGTGCGGCGGTGGCAGTGCGTCAGCGTGCATCGGTCGCCAGACCCACCTTCTCGATCTTCGCGGCCTTGATCACGTCCATCGCGGCCACGACCTTTTCATAGGCCACGGTCTTGTCGGCGGCCACGATCACGCGCAGGTTCTTGTCCTGCGAGGCCAGCGCGCCGAGCTGTGCCTGCAGCGCACCGCTGTCCATCGCCTGCGGCTCCTTGGCCTCGGGCAGCTTGAGGCTGAGCTGGCCGTCGGCACGGACCGAGACGATCACCGGGTCCTGTTTGCTTTCCAGTGCCTTGGCGGTGGAACTGGGCAGGTCGACTTCGAAACTGAGCGTCAGCAGCGGCGCGGTCACCATGAAGATGATCAGCAGCACGAGCATCACGTCGATGTACGGCACGACGTTGATCTCGGACTTGAGCTTGCGGCGCTTGCGGCGGGGAATGGCGGCAGTCATGTATGGGTGCTCCTGCGGGTCAGAGTGAAGTGCGGGCGCACTTACTCGTCACCGCCGGCCTGGCGCTGCAGGATCGAGCTGAACTCTTCGGCGAAGGTTTCATAACGCACCGACAGCCGCTCGACGCGGGTGGTGAAGCGGTTGTAGGCCCACACCGCCGGGATCGCCACGAACAGGCCGATGGCGGTGGCGAACAGTGCTTCGGAGATGCCCGGGGCGACCGAGGCGATGCCGGCCTGCTCACCGCTGCTGATCATGTCGTGCATGGTCACCATGATGCCGAACACCGTGCCGACCAGGCCCACGTACGGGGCGGTCGAGCCGATGTTGGCAAGCAGTTCCAGGTTGCGTTCCAGGCCGTCCACTTCGCGGGCGAAGGTGGTGCGCATGGCGCGCTGGGCGCCTTCCAGCTGGGTGCGGCCGTCCAGGCCACGGCGGCCGTGCAGGCGGGTGTACTCGCGGAAGCCGGATTCGAAGATTGACTCCAGGCCGTCCACCTGGCGGTTGCGGTCGGTGGCCGAGGCATACAACTTGCCAAGATCGGCGCCGGACCAGAAACGGTTCTCGAAATCGTCGGCCGAGCGGTCAGCGGCCTTGAACACGCGCGCCTTGCGGAAAATGATCACCCAGCTGATGAACGAGCCGGCCAGCAGCAGCAGCACGATCAGCTTGACCGGGATGCTGGCCTTGATCATCAGGTCCAGGTAATTGATGCCACCGCCATGGCTGGCCTGTGCCACGGTCTGCGCGGCAGCGGCACTTACATCGGCCGGCAACGCCTCGGTCACGGTGCCCTGCAGGGCCAGAAGCAAAGCGATCATCCGATCTTCCTCAGTCTTACTTACGCGTGTTTGGTTTGTAGGGGGTGGAGCGTTGCGTACAGCGTGTCATCAATGGCTTGTGGCTTGAAATCGCGGGCGCCAACCGCTGCCAGGCGGACCTGCGAGGTGACCAGCACCTCCTCGCCCCGCATCACCGACTGTTCCATCAGCAGGCTGGCCCGACGGCATTGCACCAGTTCCACCGTGACGGACAAGGCATCGTCGAGCCTGGCCGGCTTGAGGAAATCCAGCGTCATGGCGCGGACCACGAACACCTGGCCGTCGCCGCTGCGCATGGCTTCCTGGCCGTAGCCCAAGGCGCGCATCCATTCGGTGCGTGCCCGTTCCATGAAGGCCACGTAGCGGGCGTGGTACACCACGCCACCGGCGTCGGTATCTTCCCAGTAAATGCGTGTCGGCCAACTGAACCGGGCCTCACTCATCGGATTGCTCCGCGAACAGGTCGGCCGGCGCGGCCTTCGGCTTGAGCCCCATGTGCCGGTACGCCTTGTGCGTGGCCATGCGGCCGCGCGCGGTGCGCACCAGGAAGCCCTGCTGGATCAGGTAGGGCTCGACCACGTCCTCCAGCGTGCCCCGCTCCTCGGACAACGCCGCGGCCAACGACTCGATGCCGACCGGGCCACCGTCGAAGTACTCCACCATGGTGCGCAGCAGGCGCCGGTCGAGCTCGTCGAAGCCTTCCGGGTCGACCTTGAGCATCTGCATCGCGGCCTGTGCCACGGCATGGTCGATGTGGCCGTTGGCCTTGACCTGGGCATAGTCGCGCACGCGGCGCAGCAGGCGGTTGGCGATGCGCGGGGTGCCGCGCGAACGGCGGGCGATCTCGCCCGCGCCCTCGGCATCGCAGTCGATGCCCAGGATGCCGGCCGAGCGTCGCACGATGCGGGTCAGCTCCTCGGCCGAGTAGAACTCCAGCCGTTGCACGATGCCGAAGCGGTCGCGCAGCGGCGCGGTCAGCAGGCCGGCACGGGTGGTGGCGCCGATCAGGGTGAACGGTGGCAGGTCGAGCTTGATCGAGCGGGCCGCGGGGCCTTCGCCGATCATGATGTCGATCTGGAAATCCTCCATCGCCGGGTACAGCACTTCCTCGACCACGGGCGAGAGGCGGTGGATCTCGTCGATGAACAACACGTCGTGCGGCTGCAGGTTGGTCAGCAGCGCGGCCAGGTCGCCGGCCTTCTCGATCACCGGGCCGGAGGTCACCCGCAGGCTCACCCCCAGCTCGTTGGCGATGACATGGCTCAGCGTGGTCTTGCCCAGGCCCGGCGGCCCGAAGATCAGCACGTGGTCCAGCGCCTCGCGGCGTGACTTGGCGGCCTGGATGTAGATGTCCAGCTGCTCGCGCACCGGTGCCTGGCCGAGATAGTCGGCCAGGCTGCGGGGACGGATGCTGGCGTCGGCCGCCTCGTCCTCACGGGTGGCGCCGGCGCCGATGATTCGGTCGTCAGTCATCGGACTATGGTACGTCCTGAAACGCCTGAATAGGAACGAAAAGCTGGCAAAACCGCCGCCCGGCGCCGGCCGCCCGCCGGCCGGGCGGCACTGCCCCGGCGGTCAGATCTCAACCTGCGCTCCCAGCTCCACCAGCCGGTTGCCCGGGATCCGGAAGAAGCCGGTGGCCGGGGCGGCATTGCGGTGCATGAAGGCGAACAGCTTGTCGCGCCAGATCGGCATGCCGCGGTTGGCGCTGGCCACGATGGTCTCGCGGCTGGCGAAGAAGGTGGTGTCCATCGGGTCGAAGTAGATGCCGCCGTGGTCACACGAGCGCATCAGCGCCAGTGGCACGTCCGGGGTCTCCATGAAGCCGAAGCGGATGTAGATGCGGTGGAAGTCATCGCCGACCGATTCGATCTTCAGGCGCTGGCCTTCCTGTGCGTACGGCACCGGCAGGGTTTCCACGTGCAGGAACACGTTGCGCTCGTGCAGCACCTTGTTGTGCTTGAGGTTGTGCATCAGCGCATGCGGCACCACGGCCGGGTCGGCGGTGAGGAAGATCGCCGTGCCCGGCACCCGCACCGGCGGGGCCAGCATCAAACCCGGCAGGAAGCTGTCCAGGCGGATGCCGTCCTTGCGGATCTCGTCGCGCAGCAGCTCACGGCCGCGGCGCCAGGTGCGCATCATGGTGAACAGCACCAGGCCCAGCACCACCGGGAACCATGCGCCCTGCAGCAGCTTGGCGCCGTTGGCGACCACGAAGCACAGGTCGATGATGAAGAACACCACGCACAGGGCGAGGATGCCATGGTGCGCGCGCGGCCACAGCGCGCGCGCGACCAGCGCCAGCAGCAGGGTATCGATCAGCATGGTGGCCGACACCGAGATGCCGTAGGCCACGGCTAGGTTGCTGGAACTCTGGAAGGCCAGCACCAGCCCGAACACCAGCGCCGCCAGGCCCCAGTTGATGCCCGGGATGTAGATCTGGCCGATGGTGTCGTGCGAGGTATGCAGGATGCGCATGCGCGGGATGTAGCCCAGCTGCATGGCCTGGCGCGACACCGAGAACGCACCGGTGATCACCGACTGGCTGGCGATCACCGCCGCCATCGTGGCCAGGATGATCATCGGGTACAGCGCCCACTGCGGCACCGCCTCGAAGAACGGGTTGGCCACCGCGTCCGGGCGCTCCAGCACCAGCGCGCCCTGCCCCAGGTAGTTCAGCACCAGGCACGGCAGCACGAAGAAATACCAGGCATGGCGGATCGGCGGCACGCCGAAATGGCCCATGTCCGCATACAGCGCCTCGCCGCCGGTGACCGCCAGCACCACCGCGCCGAAGATGAAGATGCCGTGCCAGCCGTGCTCCATGAAGAAGCGGGCGGCCCACATCGGATTGAACGCCTTGAGCACCTCCGGCGTGCCGATCACGTTGTAGATGCCGATGGCCGCCAGCGCCAGGAACCAGATGATCATCACCGGCCCGAATACCTTGCCGACCTTCTCCGTGCCGAAACGCTGCGCGGCGAACACCGCCGCCAGCACCACCAGGGTGATCGGCACCACGAAGTGGCCCAGCCCCGGCGCGGCCACCTTCAGGCCCTCCACCGCGCCCAGCACCGAGATGGCCGGGGTGATCACGCCGTCGCCGAAGAACAGCGAGGCGCCGAAGATGCCGAGGATGCCGACCACGTAGGCCGTGCGCGAGCCATTGCGCAGGGTGCGCTGGGCCAGCGCCATCAGCGCCATGATGCCGCCCTCGCCGTCGTTGTCGGCGCGCATGATGATGGTCACGTACTTGAGCGTGACCACCATGTTCAGCGCCCAGAACGCCAGCGACAGCACGCCCAGCACGGTGTCGTGGTCACTGTTGAGCCCGTAGTGCGGCGAGAACGCCTCCTTCAGGGTGTACAGCGGGCTGGTGCCGATGTCGCCGAACACCACGCCGATGGCACCGATGACCAGTGCCAGGCCACCGGCGGCGCCGTGGCCGCCCGTGTGAGCGTGGGATTCAGACGGGGAAGAAGCGTGGGACATGGCGTTCTCGATATGGCGTCATGCGGCCGTGGATGAAGGGTTCAGCGCAACGCCGATTGCAGCGCCTTGCGGATCACCGTGGCGACATCGTCGCCCTCGGCTGCCGCATCGCGCGCCATCTTGGCCGCCTCGGCCGGTTTATAGCCCAGTTGCTGCAAAGCCACCGTCGCCTCGGAGACCGGGTCGGCGGCCAGCTGGCCGGCGATGGGCGCACCGCCGCCGGAAAAGTGGGCGGCACGGTCGCGCAGCTCCACCACCATGCGCTCGGCGGTCTTCTTGCCGATGCCGGGGATGCGGGTCAGCGCGGTGATGTCGCCGGCCTGGATCAGCCGCGCGAACTCGTCCACGCTCACCCCGGACAGCACCGCCAGCGCGATCTTGGCGCCGATGCCGGTAACCTTCTGCACGTCGCGGAACAGCCGCCGCTCGCCCTCGCGCAGGAAGCCGTACAGCGACACGCTGTCCTCCTTCTGCGCGTAATGGGTGTACAGCACGACCTCGCGGCCCACATCGGGCAGGTCGTAGAAGGTGCTCATCGGCGCTTCCAGCTCATAGCCGACGCCGTTGACGTCGATCATCAGCCACGGCGGTGCCTTGTAGGCCAGGATGCCGCGCAGTCGTCCGATCATGGGGCAGCCCTCCGGGCGGGAAAACGGGAAACAGGCAACGGCGCATGATGGACCACGGCGTCGACGGCGATGTGATAACCGGAACAGGAAGCACCGTCACTGCCGGCACCCCGCTCCCCCTGCCCTGTTTTCAGATTCACTTTCGACTCCAAGCCTTGCGCACGTCCACGCCCAGCCGGTTGGCAGTGGCGCGCACATGCGCGTGGGTGATGGCCACCGCCAGCGCATCGGCGGCGTCGGCCTGCAATTTGGTGTGCAGGTTGAGCATCAGCCCGACCATGTGCTGCACCTGCTGCTTCTCGGCGCCACCGCGGCCGACCACGGCCAGCTTGATCTCGGTGGCGGCGTACTCGCTGACCGGCAGGTCGCGCATCACCACCGCGCACAGCGCCGCGCCGCGTGCCTGGCCGAGCTTGAGCGCCGAGTCGGCGTTCTTGGCCATGAACACGCGCTCGATCGCCACTTCCTGTGGCTGGTACTCCTCGATCAGCGCGTGCAGCCCCTGCACCAGCAGCTTGAGCCGCTGCGGGAAGTCGGCCGCGCCCAGCAGCACCAGCGGGCAATGGTGGACATGCCGCGCCTTGCCGCTGGCATCGATGTCGATGATGCCGACGCCGGTACGTTGCGAGCCGGGGTCGATGCCGAGGATGCGGGTCATGGGGATGCCTGTGGAAGAAAGACGGCGCGCAGCATCGCAGGGCGCCGTCTCACCTGCCGGGACGGGATCAGCCTTCCAGGCTGGCCTGGTCCACGTTGGAGTACACGTCCTGCACGTCGTCCAGGTCTTCCAGCATGTCCAGCAGCTTCTTGACCTGCAGCACCGTGTCGCCTTCCACGGCGATGTCGTTCTCGGCGCGGAAGGTGATCTCGGCGTGGTCGGGCACCAGCCCGGCCGCTTCCATCGCTTCCTTCACCGCCTGGAACGATTCCGGCGCGGTGATGACGTCGATGGAGCCGTCGTCCGGGTAGACCACGATGTCGTCGGCACCGGCTTCGATGGCCGACTCGGTGGTCTTTTCCTCGTCGGCGCCCGGCGCATAGGTCAGCACGCCCAGGCGCTTGAACATGAAGGCCACCGAGCCTTCCGTGCCCAGGTTGCCGCCGCACTTGCTGAAGGCATGGCGCACGTCGGCCACGGTGCGCACGCGGTTGTCGGTCAGGCAGTCGACGATGACCGCCACGCCGCCCGGGGCATAGCCTTCGTAGCGGATTTCCTCGTACTCGACGCCTTCCAGCTCACCGGTGGCCTTCTTGATGGCGCGCTCGATCACGTCCTTGGACATGTTGGCGGCCAGGCCCTTGTCCATGGCCACGCGCAGCCGCGGGTTGTTGTTGGGGTCGCCTCCACCGCCGCGAGCGGCAACGCCGATCTCACGGATGATCTTGGTGAAAATCTTGCCGCGCTTCGCGTCAGACGCGTTTTTGCGGGCTTCGATGGAAGGACCTCTACCCATGGGATTTACCGTACATCTGTCAGGAACAGGGGGCGAATTCTACCTGATCCCCTCGCCGCGGCCGTCATCCGGCGTAACGCGCCGCCTCGCTGGGGAAGCGCCCCTGGCGCAGGAAGGCCGCCGTCATGGCCACCACCTCGGCCGAGAGCACCATCCCGGTGTGGCTGACCGGCACCACGCAATGGTCGGTCAGGCCCGGCAGGCGGGTTTCTTCCAGCCCGACGGTCCCGTCCGAGTCGCCGTGCAGGGCGCCCATCAGGGTGCCCAGGCCGTGGGCGACGTTGCCGGCGACTAGGCCCACTTCCGCGCGGCCATGCCATTCCGGCAGGCCATGCAGCAGCAGGCTGCCGCTGCGGCCCAATGCCTTGGACCAGCCATGCTCGGCCAGCGCGCGGGCGGTGCCGCTGCCGCACAGCGGCGAGCCCAGGCAGACCACGCGGGGAACGTCGAGATCGGGCGCCTGGCGCAGCGCCTCCAGCGCCACCAACCCGCCCAGGCTGTGCCCGACCAGGTGGATCGGGCCGCTGCCCCGCAGCCGCTCCAGCAGCGACGGCACCGCGATGTCGGGGCCGCCGAAGACGCTGGGATAGCCGAACAGGTCAACCCGGAAGCCCTGCTGGCGCAGGCGCAGCGCCAAGGGCATCAGCCAGGATCGGGGGTTCCAGATGCCATGCAGCAACAGCACACGCGGCTGGCGCGAAGAAGAATGCGACATGGGGGCAGTCTGGACGAAGTTCCGGGGAGCGCCAAGCGGTGTCGGTTGCCGGTGAGGGTGGGCGGGGCCTGCTTCTGGCCAATCCCGATGCGTTCAGCCCAACGGGCGGCGCAGGATGAACTCCTTGTCGCGCACCTGGCCCACCGGGAACTCGTAACTGCCCACCGGCACGAACCCCTGCCGGCCGTAGAAGCGCTGCGCGCCAAGGTTCTCCGACCACACGCCGATCCACAGCGCCTGCCCGCCGCGCGCCTGCAGCCATTGCAGTGCTTCGGCGAACAACTGCCCGCCGCGGCCACCGTTCTGGTGCTCGCGCAGCACGTACAGGCGCTTCAACTCTCCGTCGCCGGGCTGCACGTCGGCGTGCGGCAGACCACAGGGGCCGGCGAAGGCGAAGCCCACCGCTTGCCCGTCCACTTCCAGCAACCAGGCCGCGTAGTCGCCCGATGCCAGCTGCTGGCGCTGCCCGTCCACCGGATAGGCAGTGGCCAGGTAGTCGGCCAGGTCCTGCGGCGGGTACAGGTGGCCGAAGGTCTCCACGAAGGTACGTTCGGCCAGCGCGCACAACAGCGCGGCATCGTCGGGGGTGGCGCGGCGGATGTTCATCAGGTCAGGAGTGGAAAAGATAGGAGGAGGAACCACAGCACGGCGCCCTCATCCGCCCTCCGGGCACCTTCTCCCGCGAACGGGAGAAGGGAGCGGTATTCTCGCGCCTCGTTGATCCGACTCAGTCCTTGGTCTTTGGACGGACCTGGATGTGCACTTCGGCCAGCTGCACGTCGGCGATCGGCGACGGGGCGTCGGTCATCAGGCACTGCGCGCCGGTGGTCTTCGGGAACGGGATCACGTCACGGATGGACTCGGTGCCGGCCATCAGCGCGGCGATGCGGTCGATGCCGAAGGCGATGCCGCCGTGCGGCGGCGCGCCGTAGTTCAGCGCGTCGAGCAGGAAGCCGAACTTGGCGCGGGCCTCTTCGGCACCGATGCCCAGCAGCTCGAACACCGCGCTCTGCATCTCCGGGCGGTGGATGCGGATCGAGCCGCCACCGATCTCGTTGCCGTTGAGCACCATGTCGTAACCGCGCGAGACGGCGGTCCGGGCATTGGCGCGCAGGTCGGCCACGTCGTCCACCGCCGGGGCGGTGAAGGGGTGATGCAGGGCGACGTAACGCCGTTCTTCCTCGTCCCATTCGAACATCGGGAAGTCGGTGACCCACAGCGGGCGCCAGCCCTCGGCCACGCGGCCGAAGTCCTTGCCGGCCTTCAGGCGCAGCGCGCCCATGAAGTCGGACACCTTGTTGTAGCCACCGGCGCCGAAGAACACGATGTCACCGTTGCCGGCACCGACGTGCTTGAGCAGCGCGGCGAAGGCGTCCTCGGCGAAGAACTTCTGGATCGGCGAGCTGACCTCGCCGTTGTCGGCGATCTTGATGTAGGCCAGGCCCTTGGCACCGTACTTGGCGGCGTGGGCGGCGTATTCGTCGATCTGCTTGCGGCTGAGCGTGGCACCACCGGGGATGCGCAGCGCGGCCACGCGGCCGTCAGCGTCATTGGCCGCGGCGGTGAACACGGCGAATTCGCTGCCCTTGACCAGCTCGGCCACGTCGACCAGCTCCAGGTCGATGCGCAGGTCCGGCTTGTCCGAGCCGTAGCGGCGCATCGCCTCGGCCCAGGTCATGCGCGGGAACTGGGCGTCGAGCTCGACGTCGACCACTTCCTTGAAGATCGAGCGGATCATGTCCTCGACGAAGTCCTGCACGTCGCGCTCGCGCACGAAGGCGAACTCCATGTCCAGCTGGGTGAACTCCAGCTGGCGGTCGGCACGCAGGGCCTCGTCACGGAAGCAGCGGGCGATCTGGTAGTAGCGGTCGAAGCCGGCCACCATCAGGATCTGCTTGAACAGCTGCGGGCTCTGCGGCAGGGCATAGAACTCGCCCGGGTGCATGCGCGCCGGCACCAGGAAGTCGCGGGCGCCTTCCGGGGTGGCCTTGGTCAGGATCGGGGTCTCGATGTCCTGGAAGCCGCGCACGTCCAGGTGGCGGCGCAGCGCCTGCACCAGCTTGATGCGGGTGCGCTGCATGCGCTGCATCTCCGGACGGCGCAGGTCCAGGTAGCGGTACTTCAGGCGGGTGTCCTCGCCCGGGTTCTCATGGGCGTGGAACGGCAGCGGCGCGGCCTTGTTGAGGACGGTGATGGCGGTGGCGATCACCTCCACCTTGCCGGTGCGCATCTTGTCGTTGACCGCATGGCGGGCGCGCACCACGCCTTCGACCTGCAGCACGTCCTCGTAGCCCAGCGACGCGGCCACGGCGAACACCTCGGCGTTGTCGATCTCCACCGTCACCTGCACGATGCCCTCGTGATCGCGAAGATCGATGAAGCAGACGCCGCCCTGGTTACGGGCCACGTCGGTCCAGCCGGCGAGGGTCACGGTTTGGCCGATCAGGGTCTCATCGACCAGGCCGCAGAAATGGGTACGCATGGAAAACTCCGCAGGGGGACGCCGGCGCGGAAGCGCGCCGGTCAGCCCCGTATTTTGCGGCCGACGGCAGGCCGGGGCAAATCCGCCATTCAGTCACATGGGCTTAAGCGGGCTTGCCCCTATAGTTCCGCCACCTAAACCTGAACAGGGATGACGCCATGCATCGCCACCTTCTGCTCACCAGCCTGACCGCCCTGATGCCCCTGGCACTGCTCGCCGCGCCGGCCCACGCCCAGTCCTATGGCTACGACGGCGACACCATCCGCTGCGAGAGCAACAGCAACCGCCAACGGACCTGCGTGACCGGCTGGCGCGGCGCCACCGTGGTCCGCCAGCTCTCCGATACGCGCTGCGTCGAGGGCCGCAACTGGGGCATCAACAACGGCACCATCTGGGTCAGCGGCGGTTGCCGCGCCGAATTCGCCGAAAGCCGCGGCAACTGGGGCGGCGGCGGTGGCTGGGGCGGTGGTGGCAACCCCGGCAACAGCGGCACCATCCGCTGCGACAGCAATGACAACCGCCAGCGCGTCTGCAACACCGGCTGGCGCCGCAGCGTGCTGGTCCGCCAGCTGTCCAAGAGCCAGTGCGTGGAAGGCCGCAGCTGGGGCAGCAGCAACGGCAACGTGTGGGTGAGCAATGGCTGCCGGGCCGAGTTCGCCGAGGGCCGTGGCGGCAACTGGGGCGGCGGTGGCGGCGGCGGCAACTGGGAAGGCAACGCGGGCACGATCCGCTGCGAAAGCAACTCCGGCCGCCAGCAGGTCTGCCGCACCGGCTGGCGCAGCGCCACGCTGGTGCGCCAGCTCTCCGATACCCGCTGCATCGAAGGCCGCAACTGGGGCAGCAACAACGGTTCGATCTGGGTCAACGGCGGCTGCCGCGCCGAGTTCGCCGAAGGCCGTGGTGGCGGTTGGGGCGGCGGCGGTGGCGGTGGCTGGGGCGGTGGCAGCAACTACGTCGTCGAATGCGCCAGCGATGGCAACCGCATGCGCTCGTGCGCATGGGAGCGCCGCGCCGGCCGGCCGGTGGTGATCCGGCAGTTGTCCAGCTCGCCCTGCATCGAAGGTCGCAGCTGGGGCTACAACGGCAACAGCCTGTGGGTGAACAACGGCTGCCGGGCCCGCTTCGGCGCCCGCTGAAGCCGCGCCTGCCGCGGACGGAAACATGGAAAGGGCGCCGTCAGGCGCCCTTTTCCGTCGTGTCGCTGCCCCACGGCGGTGGCGGCGGCGTGATCGGGCGACTCAGGTCGAATTCAACCTGGAACAGCCGCCCGTCCGGCCGTGACAGCTCGTACAGGAAGCGGTGGCCGGGCTCGATTTCCATCGCCCAGGTGTTCTGCAGCGATGCGGCCATGCCCTCGGCGCTGAACATCGCCACCGATGCGGCATCCACCGGGAACTGCTGGCGCACGGCGGTGCCGGCGGCGACCGTGTCGCCACCATAGTGGGTCACCACATCCGGCGTGCCGTCTTCGTGGCGATGGTCGTGCTTCAGGCGCAGGCCGTCCCGCTGGCGGGTCAGCACCCAGGTCCGCGAGCGGTCCCCGCCGACATGGAACGGCACCCGCAGTTCGCGGGCCGGCGCATCGCAGCCCCGCACGTGCATGACCAGCGCCTTGCCTTCGAACGGATCCGGGGTGGTTGACGCCGGCACGTTGCGGACCACGCGCCCGGCAAAGGCCTGGCCGCAATGCGTGGCCACGGCGGCCATGAAGCGGTCGGCGGGGGCCGCATCGCCCGCCAGGGCAGGCAGGACGGGAAGCACTGCAACCAGCGGCAGGCAGGAAAGGAGACGACGGGATGGATGGTTCATGCCCCGACCCTAGCTGTTGCCCCCTGCCCCGGCAAGCCGCGGTCAGGGCGCCTGCGCCGGCAAGCCCCACGGCGGCGGCGGCAACGCCACCGGCCGGCGCAGATCGAACTCCACCCGGAACACCCGCCCGTCCGGCCGCGACAACTGGTAGCTGAAGCGTTGCCCCGGCTGTACGTCCACCGTCCAGTGGTTCTCCAGCGACGCCGGCAGGCCGATCCGCCGGAACATCGCGATCGACGGCGCGTCCACCGCGAACGCCTGCCGCCGCGCGCTCCCCGGCGGCAACGACAGGCCGCCGAAGTCACTGACCTCATCCGGGCTGCCATCCGCGCGCCACTGGTAGTGACGCAGCCTTAGGCCCTGTGCGACGCGGGTGAACACCCAGGTCCGGGAATGGTCATCGCCCACGTGCAGGGGCAAGCGCACCGCCTGCCCACCACGCGTGCATTCGGCGACATGCAGCACCGGTGGCTTGCCCTCGAAGGGGTCGGGCACGCTGGACGCCGGCTCGTTGACCGTCACCCGCCCGGCGAAGGCCTGCCCGCAGTGGCTCGCCAACGCCTGCATGAAGGCGTCGGCGGAGCGCGAGTCCTCGACACGGGCCGTGCAGCCGCTCGTCAGCAGCACCACTGCGCCCAGCGCTACGAACAGGGGGTTCCGTTGCATGCCCGCGACCCTAGCCACGCACGCGGCACCCGGCAATCGGACTGCGGCGCGATCATGGGCACACCCGCGCAGGAGGCCAGTTGGACTGGCCGATCCTAGCCGGCCGCGCACCCCGACACCGCCAGCAGCGACTGGGCACGCCGGCGAAGCGTGCTGGCCGGCAGCAACTCGCGTTCCACCGCCGTCCAGGCGATGCGCGCCTGTTCCTGTGCCGCCCTGCACTGCCCCGCCGCGGCCTGCGCGTCGGCCAGACGGACCCGTTGCTGCGCCGTCTCCACCGAATCGCGGCCGACCTGGCTTTCATACAGCCCCACCAGTTGCTGCAGGGTCTGCGCCGCGGCAGCGGCATCACCGGCCTTGCGTTGCCGCTCGGCCAGCACCGACAGGTAGCGCCGCTCCACGCGGATGTCATTGCCCTGCAGCTGTGCCTTGATCGCCGCCAGCGACTGATCGGCGCCGGCAAGGTCACCTTCGGCCACCAGCAACTGCACCCAGATCGCCTCGGCCAGCAGCCGGCGCGGATGCTCGGCCGCCACCTGCCGCGCCCAGCCCGCGCGTGCATGGGCGATCAATGGCCGCGCCTGCTGCAGCTGCCCTTCCTCGACCAGCAGGCGTGCCAGGTTGGCCTCCACGATCCACACCGGCGGCACGTCATCGCCCACGGTCGCGCGGCGGATGGCCAGGCTGCGCCGGAACAGCGCATCGGCGCTGGCCGCGTCACCGCGCGCCTGCTCCAGCCCTGCCAGATTGTTGAGCGTGATCCCGGCATCCATGGTCTGCGCCACGTCCAGCCGCACGTACTGGTCCAGGCCGTGCCGGTACTCGGCGGCGGCTTCGGCGTAACGCCCCAGGTCCTGCAGCACGGCGGCGCGTTCGTTGTGGATCGAAGCAACGTTGTCGTTGACCTCGCCGAACAGGTGCCGGGCCAGCACCAGTACTTCACCGCTGACGTCCAAGGCCTCCTGGTAACGGCCCTGGGCGGCGATGGCGCGCATCAGCACGTATTGCCCCGACCACCACTCGAAGGTCCGCGTGCCCCACGGGCGGCGCAGCTCGGCCGCATGGCGCAGCATCTTCTCGGCCGGCACGTAGTCGCCCTTCTCGATGTACATCAGCGCCTTGTTCTGGTTCACCGTGGCGATCCGCAGCGGGCTGCTTCCCAGCGCGTGGTGCATGCTCAATGCCCGATCGAACGCCTGCTCGGATTCATCGAAGCGACGCTGTATGTTCAACGCCAGCCCCAGCGAGTTGTAGGCCTGCGCGATGCGCAGCTGGCCGGGACGCGGGGCATCCAGTGCCAGCGACTGGCGGGCGAACTGCTCGGATTCCTTGCCGCGCTGCGCGTTGGCCAGCAACGTGGACAGCTCGTTGAGCGACACGGCGGTGATGTCGCGGCCGCTCGCCCCCGCCGCGGCGAGTACCGGGATGGCATCCCGGTACAACGCTTCGGCGCGCTTGACCTGGCCGATGTTCTGGAACGCCTGGGCCAGCACCGACTGCAGCCGGGCCTTGATCACCGGCGAGGTCCATTGCTGCTGGTCGATGCGCGCCTGGCTGGCCTCGAGCACCTCGCGCGCGGTGACGTCATTGCTGCCCCGCAACTCTCCCTTGCGGGGGTTGGCGGCGTCGAACGAGGAGACCAGGAAGTCGCTGACCTCTTGGGCGACGCGCGCCTCCTGCTCGGCGCGCGCACGCGCCTGGTCCAGCCGCCAGACGAACCAGGCAACCACCAGCAACACTACCAACAGCATGCCGGCGCCTTTCCAGTAGCGCCGGAACCAGCGCCCGGTGCGATACAACCGCCCGCCATTGCGGGCCTGCACCGGCCGATGCTGCTGGTAGCGGGTGATGTCGGCGGCCATCGCTTCCACCGACGGATAGCGCTGCTCGGGCGACACCGCGCCGGCGCGGACGACGATGGCGTCCAGGTCACCGCGCAGCGCCTTCGGCCACGGGCAATCGGCACCGGCGACCCGGCTGGGAGAGGCCACCGCCTGGCCGGCGTCGAGCGCGCCGCGTCGCCCGCCCTTGCCGGCCAGCAGCTCCAGCAACAGGCAGCCGAGGCTGAACACATCACCGGCCACCCCGACCGACTGCCCGGACTGCAGCTCCGGTGCCGCGTAGGCCGGGGTGAAAAACTGCCCGCGGCCTGCATCCTCCTGTTCCTCCTCCAACAGGCGCGAGACACCGAAGTCCAGCAGCACCGGCTCGCCGTCGGCGCGCACCAGGATGTTGGCGGGCTTGAGGTCGCAATGCAGTACCAGGCGCGCATGCGCGGCCTGCACGGCGCTGCAGATCTTCAGGAACAGGGCCAGGCGCTGCTGCAGGTCCAGCTGCTTCCGGTTGCAGTACACGTCCAGCGGCTCGCCGCGCACGTACTCCATCACCAGGTAGGGCTGGCCCGCCGGCGTGCTGCCACCGTCGTACAAGCGCGCGATGTTGGGATGCTGCAGGCTGGCCAGGATGCGCCGCTCCGCTGCCAGCCGCTCGGCCACGCGCGCACCCGGCGCGCCCTGCAGGAACTTGATCGCCACTTCCTGGACGTACAACTCATCGGCGCGCTCGGCGCGGAACACGATGCCCATGCCACCGCTGGCCAGCCGCTCGCGCAGGCGCCAGGGGCCGATGCGGTCACCTTCGGCCAGCTCCGACGCGATCACCGCACCGAGCAACTGCTCCAGTGGCTCGCGTGCGCTGCGCAACTCGCGCGTCTGCGCGTGCAGCAATTCCAGCGCCTCGGCGATCACTTCCGGATCGCCGCTCAGGCGCGCGAGTTCGGCCCGCCACTGCGACGGTTCCATCTCGCACACCGCATCGAACAACGCCCGCACCTGCTGCCAGCTGTTCCGTTCCATCGCCATCCCCCAGGGCTGCGTCGTCCGGGCGACGAGGCATGCCGGCAGCGATCATAACGGGACGTTCGGCGTGATCAGGCGTCTCTTACGGCGGCCTGTTCGGTTCCGGGCATTGCGTCGGGTTCTCTTACGGCGTCGTCCTGCAACGCGTGATCGGCACCGGGCTCGGACTCGTTCTGCAGCGGATCCACGTCCAGCGGGCGGCGGAACACCAGCGACGGCAGCAGCGTGGTCAGCGCCGCGTACAGCAGCAGTGCACCAAACAATACCGCCGGAATGGCGAAGCGCTCGCGCATGATCGCGGCCAGTACCAGGGTGAAGATCAGCGTCGGCGACAGTGCTAACGCCACCCGCAGGCTGGAACGGAAACTCTCGCCGAACATCAGCCGGCGTTGCAGCCAGACCACGCCGATGCGCAACGGCAGCACCACCAGCGTGATCACCAGCCCCAGCCCCAGCGCCTCGAAGCTCAGCGCTTCGCTCGGCACCTTGGTGCCGGCATTGAAGAAGTAGAACGGCACGAAGAACGAAGCGAACAGGCGCAGCGCATGCAGGTTGTCATGCGAGGCCAACGACGGCATGCGCTGCTGCAGGAGGCGTGCCACCAGCCCTGCGATGAAGGCGCCCACCAGGTAATACACGCCCAGCGAATAGGTGATGTAGGCCGCGAGCATGCCCACCATCACCAGCAGCGAGAACTCCGAGCCGGGTGCATGCGGCGCCACCCAGCGCCCCAGGGCGATGAACAGCAACGGCAGGCCGACCATCATCGCGATCAGGGCCAGGCTGGACAGCCCCATGTGCAGCGGATCCCCGGCCTGCAGCACGACGAACAGCGCCGCCAGCGCCAGCAGTTCACCGGCAATGGCCTTGCTGCTCACCCAGAACCGTTCGGCCTCGTCCAGCCCGAGCTGCGACAGCGAGTCCATGATGAAGCCGGTCGACGGCGTCAGCAGCGCCAGCGCCAGCAGGGCCGCGGCCTGCCACGGGAGGCCGGCGTAATGCCAGGCCAGCCAGGCCACGCCGGTGAGCGTGGCGCTGCGGATCACCAGATGCGCCAACAGCGGCCACATGCCCTTGCGCAGGTCGGCCAGGTCAACCTCCAGGCCGGCGAACAGGAACAGCGAGGAGATGCCCAGCGTGGCCAGCAGGCCGACCACCGGGTCGTGCGCGCTGTTGCCCAGCCACAGCATCGCGGCGATGCCGAACACCAGGCAGCTCAGCGGGGCGGGAATACTGAAACGCTGCAGCGCGCGCGGGATCACCAGCAACGCGAAGATCAGCAGCAGGTAGATGAGTTCCTTGCTCATGGGAGCCTTTTGATTGCGACCGGATGCGCGGGTTGCGCGCACCGGCCACTGCCCCCGCGACGAACCCGTCAGCGCAGGCGGGCGCCAGCAAGCTCCCCCACGCGGCGCAGGATGCCATTGCGGCCGTCATCGTCCAGTGCAGAACCCTGCAGATAGCTGGCCAGGATCCACGGTGAACCGCCCGCGGCCGGCCACAGCACGGCGATGTCGTTGGTGGTGTCCCTGCCGTTGCTGCCGGTCTTGTCACCGACCCGCCAGCCTTCGGGCAGGCCGGCCCGCAGGCGGGCATCGCCGGTTTCGTTGTCGATCAGCCAGTCCGCCAGCTGCTGGCGCGCAGCGGTGCCGAGCGCATCACCGAGCACGAACCGCTGCAGGTTGCCGGCCATCGCCGCCGGGCTGGTGGTGTCACGCGGGTCGTCCGGCGCGAAGCGGTTGGCTTCCGGCTCGTAGCGCGCGGTGACGGTCACCGCATCGCCCTGCGCGCGCAGGAACGCGGTCAGCCCGGCCGGCTCGCCGACCAGCGGCAGCAGCAGGTTGGCCGCCGCGTTGTCGCTGACGATCATCGTGGTCCGGCACAGGTCGCGCACGGTCATGTCCTTGCCGACATGGCGCTCGGTGCCCGGCGAGTTGCTGAGGATGTCATGCGCGCGCACCGGCACGCGCCGGTCCAGCGACAGCTGCCCTTGGTCGGCGGCATGCAGTACCGCCGCCGACAACAGGAACTTGAAGGTGCTGCACATCGGGAAGCGCTCCTCCATGCGGTGACCGATGCGCACGCCGCTGTCCGGATTCCACAGGCATACGCCGAGCCGGCCGCCACTGAGCGCTTCCAGCGCCGCGAAGTCATCGCCCGCCGGCGTCGCGCCGGCGCCCGCCCCAAGGCGCGCCAGCGCAGGCATGGCCACGCTGCTGAGCAGGGCGGCACCTCCGAACTTCAGGAATTGGCGGCGGGCAAGCATGCGAACGCTCCTTGGCAATGGGTGGCCGTGAGTATTGGAAACCCGCCCCCTCGCCACCAGCGCGAATAATCAGCGGGAGCCATTAGATAAATTTGTGGCAATCACCCAAAACGGATCGCGGGAAGCGGAATAATGCCCCCGTCCATCATCACGCGTTATGGCTGCCATGATCCGCCCCCAGCTCCCGCTCAATGCCCTGCGTGCCTTCGAGGCGGCGGCCCGGCACCTCAACTTCACCCGTGCGGCGCTGGAACTGTGCGTCAGCCAGGCCGCGTTGAGCCACCAGATCCGGACACTGGAGGACCGCCTGCAGGTCAGCCTGTTCCATCGCCTGCCGCGTGGGGTGGCACTGACCGACGAGGGCGCGGCGCTGTACCCGGTGCTGACCGAGGCCTTCGACCGCATGGCGATCGCACTGGACCGCTTCGTCGGCGGTCGCTTCCGCGAAGTACTGACGGTGGGCGTGGTCGGCACCTTCGCCACCGGCTGGCTGCTGCCGCGGCTGGTCGATTTCGAGGCCGCGCATCCGGACATCGAACTGCGCGTGCAGACCCACAACAACCGCATCGATCTGGCTGGCGAAGGCCTGGATTTCGCGATCCGCTTCGGCGACGGCGACTGGCAGGGCCAGGACTGCACGGCCATCGTCGATGCCCCGTTCGCACCTGCCTGCGCTCCGGCGCTGGCGCGCCGGCTCAAGCGTGCGCGCGACCTGGCCAACGTACCGTTGCTGCGCTCGTACCGCGGCGATGAGTGGCCGCGCTGGTTGCAGGCGGCCGGTGTCAGTGGCGTGGAAGCCCGCGGGCCGATGTTCGACTCTTCGCTGACGCTGGCCAGCGCAGCCGCGGCGGGGACCGGCGTGGCCTTGCTGCCGCTGCGCATGTTCGAGCAGGAACTGGCCGAGGGGCGATTGGTGCAACCGTTCGCGCAGACATTGGCGCTCGGGCGTTACTGGTTGACGCGGCTGCGCTCACGCGAGGAGCGTGAGGCGATGAAGCGGTTCCGATTGTGGTTGGGGGGGCAGGAAGGGGGTTAGGCCGGTGGCTGGCCTTGGGCGGCGTGACGGGAGCAAAAGCAGGAAGCGGGGAACGGGAGCAGACACTACCCCTCCCCAGCCCTCCCCTTGGCTGCGCCAAAGGGAGGGGGCGGTTCATGCGATCTGGCAGCGCGCCGCCAAGCCTGCTCTTGCCCCTCCCTTTGGCGCAGCCAAGGGGAGGGTTGGGGAGGGGTCGGCTTTGGCTGTTGCAGTTGCCGGGAATGCCTTTATTCCAGCACTCTGGGCGTCGCGGCCCAGCCCGCATCTGCCGCGTCAGTCGCCCAGCAGTTCCATCCAGGCGGCCTCGGCTTGTTCGAGCTGCTGCGCCAACACCTCGCGTTCGCCGCCGAGCTTGCCCATCTTCGCCGCGTCGGCGTAGTTGGCCGGGTCGGCGAGCTGGCGGTCGATGTCAGCCAACGATGCGCCCAGCTGCTCTACCTTCTTCTCGGCCGCTTCCAGCTTGTGCGGGTTGACCGGCTTCTTCGCCGTCGCCGGCTTGGCCGGGGCTACCTGCTGCACCGGGGCCGGGGCGGGTGCCTTCTCGACGCGGTCGGACTTGTTGCGTGAGCCCTGCGCGCTGGCACGGGTACGCAGCCATGCGGCGTACTCGTCCAGGTCACCGGCGAACGGCTCGACCACGCCGTCGGCCACGCGCCAGAAGGTGTCGCAGACCAGGCCGATCAGGTGGCGGTCGTGCGAGACCATCACGATCGCGCCTTCGAAGATGCTCAGCGCTTCGGCCAGCGCCTCGCGCATTTCCAGGTCCAGGTGGTTGGTCGGCTCGTCGAGCAGCAGCACGTTGGGCTGCTGCCAGGCGATCAGCGCCAGCGCCAGGCGTGCACGTTCACCGCCGGAGAACCCGTCCACCGGCTCGAAGGCGCGGTCACCCGGGAAATTCCACTTGCCCAGGAAGTCGCGGAAGTTCTGGTTCACGCCGTCCGGGTCGATATCGCGGAAGTGGTCCATCGGCGTGGCCCCTTCGCGCAGCGACTCGACCGTGTGCTGGGCGAAGTAGCCGATCTTCATGTCCGGGTGCGCGCTGCGCTCGCCGGCCAGCGGCGACAGGTCGCCCACCAGGGTCTTCACCAGCGTGGTCTTGCCGGCGCCGTTCGGCCCGAGCAGGCCCACGCGCTGGCCGGCCTCCAGGCCGAAGCCCACGTCCTTCAGGATCACCGCATCGTCGCCATAGCCGGCGTTGACGTGGTTCAGGCGGATCAGCGAGAACGGCAGCTTGGCCGGCTCGGAGAACTCGATGCGGAACTCGCGCTCGGCGCGCACCGCCTCGGTGCCGGCCATCTTGGCCAGGCGCTTCATGCGGCTCTGCGCCTGGGTGGCCTTGCTGGCCTGCGCCTTGAAGCGGTCGATGAAGCTCTGCAGGTGGGCGCGCTCGGCCTGTTCCTTCTCGTGCGCGATCTGCTGCTGGCGCAGGTGCTCGGCGCGCTGGCGCTCGAAGTCGGTGTAACCGCCCACGTACAGCTTGGCGCTGCCGCCATGCAGGTGCAGGGTGTGGGTGGCCACGTTGTCCAAGAACTCGCGGTCATGCGAGATCAGCAGCAGCGTGCCCGGGTACTTGAGCAGCCACTGCTCCAGCCAGTACACCGCGTCCAGGTCCAGGTGGTTGGTGGGTTCGTCAAGCAGCAGCAGGTCGCTGGGCATCATCAGCGCGCGGGCCAGGTTCAGGCGTGCGCGCCAGCCACCGGAGAACGCCGCCACCGGACGGTTGTGGGTCTCGGCCGGGAAGCCCAGGCCGTGCAGCAGCTTGCCGGCGCGTGCCTCCGCGTCATAGGCGCCCAGCTCGGCCATCTTCTGGTGGGCATTGGCCACCGCTTCCCAGTCCTCGCGCTCGGCGGCGGCCGCTTCCTCGGCCAGCACCGCGGCCACCACGTCATCACCACCCAGCACGAAGTCGATGGCCCGGTCGGGCAGTGCCGGGGTTTCCTGCGCCACGTCGGCGATGCGGATCTTGCCCGGCAGCGACACGTCGCCCTTGTCGGCTTCCAGCTCGCCGCGCACGGCGGCAAACAGGCTGGATTTGCCGGCACCGTTGCGGCCCACCACACCGACGCGGTAGCCGGCATGCAGGGTGAGGTCGACGTTGGACAACAGCAGGCGCTCGCCCCGGCGGAGGGCGAAATTACGAAGGGCAATCATGAGGGGGTCCGTTATAACGAAAAGGAATGTAGACGTAAGGAACATTCCTGCGACGCGATTCTAGCGTTAACGAATACTTGACTCACTTCCCATTGCCGCATTGCACCCTTCCGCGCGCATGGGGAACCGGTACTTGCCCGGTCAGATGTCTGTCACCCGATCCAATATTGCTTTCAAAAGCAACGATTTAGACGCGGCGAAACGGTTTGACACGAGGTAAATTTTTGGTTAATCCGTTAATGGCGCACCGCAGAGATCCGCGAAACGCATCACCTTTCGCCCGGCGCCGCCCCCACAATCGGAGCTGCAATCTGATGAACCGCAAGTCCAGTACGCTCGCCATCGCCATCGCCGTCGCAATCGCCCTGTCCACCCCGGCCCTGCCCGCTCTGGCCCAGTCCGGTGCCCAGACCCTGGACACCGTGATCGTCACCGGTACCCGCGTGGCCGACCGCACCGTCGCCGAGTCGCAATCGCCCATCGACATCATCACCCCCGAGGCCCTGCAGTCCACCGGCACCTCGGAGCTGGCCACCGCGCTGTCGCGCGCCCTGCCCTCGCTGAACTTCCCGCGCCCGGCGCTGACCGACGGCACCAGCGGCATCCGCCCGGCGCAGCTGCGCGGCCTGTCCCCGGACCAGGTGCTGGTGCTGGTCAACGGCAAGCGCCGCCACACCTCGGCCCAGATCAACGTCAACGGCACCATCGGCCGTGGTTCCTCGGCGGTGGACATCAACGCCATCCCGATCGCCGCCATCGAGCGGGTGGAAGTGCTGCGTGACGGCGCCTCGGCCCAGTATGGCTCCGACGCCATCGCCGGCGTGGTCAACATCGTGCTCAAGGGCAGTGGCAGCGGCGGCAGCCTGGCGGTGGACTACGGCCAGTATTCGGCCGGCGATGGCAACAAGTACCAGCTCTCCGGCGACGCCGGCATCGGCTTCGCCGACGACCGCGGCAGCCTGCACGTGGCCGGCCAGGTCAGTCAGCAGGACGAGAGCAACCGCGCCGGCCCGTACCTGGGCACCTCGCCCAACATCGGCAACTTCCCGGACATCGGCGAGAAGACCTTCGTCGTCGGCGACCCCCGCGTGGATGCCACCGCGGTGTCGGCCAACCTCACCTTCAATTTCAGCGACAACGTCACCGGCTACGCCAACGCGCTGCTGAGCAACCGCGACATCACCTCCTTCGCGTTCTACCGCTCGCCCAACCACAACAACCAGGGCGCGCTGCTGGCGCAGGTGTACCCGAACGGCTTCACGCCGCAGATCAACCAGTACTCCCGGGATCGCTCGATCGTGGCCGGCGTCAAGGGCAGCACCGAGGGCGGCTTCAGCTGGGACGTGAGCGCCAACCATGGCGAGAACACGCTGGATTTCCACACCCGCAACAGCATCAACTACACCTACGGCCCGGGCAGCCAGACCAGCTTCTACGACGGCCGCCTGGAGTACAGCCAGGACATCCTCAACGCCGACTTCACCCAGGCGCTGGACTGGGGCCTGGCGTACCCGGTGACGCTGTCCTTCGGCGCTGAGTACCGCAAGGAGAAGTGGAAGCAGCTGCCGGGCGAGGCGGCGTCCTACAACGATGGCGGCCTGGGCATCCCGGGCTCGCTGTTCGGCGCGCAGGGCTTCGGTGGCTTCACGCCGAACAACCAAGTGGACGCCGACCGCCACAACTACGCGGTCTACGCGGGCCTTGAGGCCGACCTCACCGACAAGTTCTCCGCCGGCCTGACTGGCCGCTACGAGGACTACTCCGACTTCGGCGACAAATTCTCCGGCAAGCTGTCCGCGCGCTATGCCTTCACCGACAAGGTCGCGCTGCGCGCCACCGCCTCCACCGGTTTCCGCGCGCCGTCGCTGGCCCAGCAGAGCTACCAGGCGGTGACCAGCTCGATCACCGACGGCGTGTTCTACGAGAAGGGCACGTTCCCGGCCAACAGCGCCGCGGCGCGGGCGCTGGGCTCGGCGCCGTTGAAGGCCGAGTCGTCCACGTCCTACAGCGCCGGCCTGGTGCTGCAGCCGGTGGACCGCCTGTACGTGACCGTCGATGCCTACCAGATCGACATCGACGACCGCATCATCCTGTCCTCCAACATCAACAGCACCCCGGCCGCGCAGGCGCTGCTGTCCGGCCTGGGCCTGCCGCAGGTCACCCAGTTCGCCTACTTCACCAACGGCCTGGACACCCGCACCCGCGGCGTGGACGTCGTCTCCAGCTACACCGTGCCGTTCAGCGCCAGCAGCCTGGAGCTGACTGCCGCCTACAGCTACAACGAGACCGAGGTGAAGAAGTTCGCCGCCTCGCCGGCCGCCTTCGCGGCGCTGGGCATCACCCAGTCGCTGATCGGCCGCGACGAGATCGGCCGCATCGAGGACAGCTTCCCGCGTGACAAGGCGATCCTGAGCGGCACCTGGCGCTCGGACCGCTGGGAGCTGGGCCTGGCAGCCACGCGCCACGGCAGCTTCACGGTGCGCAACTCGGCCAGTGCCGCCCGCGACCAGACCTACGATGCCAAGTGGATCGTGGACGCCTCGGCCAGCTTCAAGCCGAGCGAGAACTGGAAGCTCACCGTCGGTGCGGACAACCTGCTGGACGAGTACCCGGACCGCGTCGAGAACCTGGTGAACTCCACCTACGGGATGATGCCGTACAGCAACTACTCGCCGTTCGGCTTCAACGGCGCCTATGTCTACGGCCGCATCAGCTACAGCTGGTAAGGACGCCCCCGCGTCGTGAAAGGAAGGTGCCCCGGGAGACCGGGGCATTTTCCTTTGTGGGCGACGGGGCTCACCCTTCCACCCGCGCAACAAAGAAAATCCAGATTTTTCATCCACTTTGCCGCATGAAAAGCAATGCGGCCTTTAGAATCGAGGCATCCCCCACCCGACCCCGCGAGCCCTGATGCACCATGACACCGCCCTGATCAACATGATTGCCATCGGCCTGGGCCTCGCCTTCGTGCTCGGCGCCCTGGCCAACAAGGTGCGGCTGTCGCCGCTGGTTGGCTATCTGATCGCAGGTGTCATCGTCGGCCCGTTCACCCCCGGCTTCGTCGCCGACCAGGCGCTGGCCAACCAGCTGGCCGAGATCGGCGTGATGCTGCTGATGTTCGGCGTGGGCCTGCACTTCTCGCTGAAGGACCTGATGGAGGTCAAGACGATCGCCATTCCCGGAGCGATCGGCCAGATCCTGGTCGCCACCCTGCTCGGCTGGGGCGTGGCCACGCTGATGGGCTGGCCGGTGTTGCACGGGGTGATCTTCGGCTTCTCGCTGGCCACCGCCTCCACCGTGGTGCTGCTGCGCGCCATGGAGGAACGCCGCCTGCTGGAGACCACGCGCGGCAAGATCGCGGTGGGCTGGCTGATCGTGGAAGACCTGGCCTGCGTGCTGGCCCTGGTGATGATGCCGGTGATCGCCGAGGTGTTCGGCCCGGAAGCCAGCGGCAAGAGCCCCTCGCTGATGGGGCTGCTCGGCTCGATCGGCTGGACCTTCGTGCAGTTGGGCCTGTTCGTGGTGGTAATGCTGGTGGTCGGGCGCCGGGTCATCCCGTGGGTGCTGGAGAAGGTCGCCGGCACCGGTTCGCGCGAACTGTTCACCCTGAGCGTGCTGGCCATCGCGCTGGGCGTGGCCTTCGGTGCCGCGGCACTGTTCGGTGTGTCGTTCGCGCTGGGCGCGTTCTTCGCCGGCATGATGCTCAACGAGTCCGAGCTCAGCCACAAGGCCGCGCACGACTCGCTGCCGTTGCGCGACGCCTTCGCGGTGCTGTTCTTCATCTCGGTGGGCATGCTGTTCAACCCGGCGATCATCGTCGAGCACCCGTGGCAGGTGCTGGCCACCGTGCTGATCATCATGTTCGGCAAGTCGGCCGCCGCCTTCTTCATCGTGCGCGCGTTCGGCCATTCCAAGGGCACCGCGCTGACCATTTCCGCCTCGCTGGCGCAGATCGGCGAGTTCGCCTTCATCATCGCCGGGCTCGGCGTGGCGCTGAAGATCCTGCCGCCGGAAGGCCAATCGCTGGTACTGGCCGGCGCGCTGGTCTCGATCATGCTCAACCCGCTGGTGTTCGGCCTGCTCGACCGCTGGCAGGCACGCCACAAGGAAACCACGCCGGTGCCGGAAGTACCGGACATCCCGCCGGGCCCGTCGCTGGACCTGCACGACCATGCCATCGTCATCGGCTATGGCCGCGTCGGTAGCGAGCTGGCGCAGGTGCTGCGCGACCGCGGCGTACCGGTGCTGGTGATCGACGACAACCGCGAGCACGTCGAGCGCGCGCATGCGGCCGGCATCCCCGGCATCCGTGGCAGTGCGGCGGCCGACCGCGTGCTGGCCGAAGCCCATCCAGAGCGCGCCAAGATCGCCGTGCTGGCGATCCCGCAGCCGCTGGAATCGGGCGAGGCACTGGCCAAGCTGCGCGCGATCAACCCCAACCTGACCCTGCTGGCACGCGCGCACAGCGACGCCGAAGTCCGCCACCTGCTCGAGCACGGCGCCGATGGCACGGTGATGGCCGAGCGCGAGCTGGCCTACTCGCTGGCGGAGATGATCCTGTCCACCCCGCCCTACCGCAGCCTGCGCCCCGGCGCGGCGGCCACGCTCGGCGCCTGACCCAACGCCAGCAGGGCGATGGAATGTCGGTGTACCGGGTGCCCCCGGGCCTGCGCCCACGACCCAAGCCATGTGAGCGACCTCGGCCGCAAAGCTGAGCCACTCCGCACCGTGATGGGAGCGCTGCAATTGCAGTCACCTGACCGCCGGTTGCATCGCCTGCTTCGCGGCCAAGGCCGCTCCTGCCTCCGCCCTTTCAACCCACCAGCGGCAGGTGGATGTCGGCGCGCAGGATCGCC
Organism: Stenotrophomonas sp. ATCM1_4; assembly: GCF_004348115.1. Taxonomy (GTDB): domain Bacteria; phylum Pseudomonadota; class Gammaproteobacteria; order Xanthomonadales; family Xanthomonadaceae; genus Stenotrophomonas; species Stenotrophomonas capsici. The sequence continues at coordinate 3,350,332 of NZ_QPFB01000001.1, forward strand.
TCGGGAGTGTGCTCCGGGTCATCCAGGAAGTGGTAATGCAGCGGCACATCGCGCAGCGCATGACCACTGGCCGGCAACCACTCCGCCAGCAACCGGTCGGTTGCCTCCTCAAGCCCGGAATAGCTGCCGACATGGCGCAGCCGCGCCCATTGACCACCGCCCATGCGCCGCAGCTGCAACGGCTCGGGCAGGGCGGGGATCGTCGCGTCCAGGGCAAGCGCGCAATCGAAGCGCAACGCTTCGGCCGGCAGTTCGCGATGGTCGTCCACCGGGATACCAATCAGCTGCTGCAACTGCTCGACCAGCCCCTGCTCCGCCGCCCAGCCGAACAGCAGGCCGAACGCACCATCCAGGTCGTCGAACGCCCCCTGTGCACGCATCGCAACCACTTCGAACGGCTCCAGCGTCACCACCTCCACGCTCAGCGGTGCCGCCGCTGCGGTGGATCCGCTGGCGGGCCGGGAGAGCCCGGCGACATGCCGCTCCAGCAGGCCCGGGTCAGCACGCAGTTCGGTGGGGCTGGCATTCAACGTTTCGCGCAGCACCCGCGCCAGTGCCTGCGGGGTGTCATAACCGGCCAGCAATGCGATCTCGGTGACGCTGGCATCGCTTCGGCCAAGACGCTGCAGGGTCTTGAGCAGGCGCAGCCGCTGCACCGTGCGACCGATGGTCTCGCCAGTCAGCGCCCGGTAAACGCGGTGGAAATGGAACGGCGAGTAATGCGCCACCGCCGCCAGCGCTTCCAGGTCCGGCAGCGGGCCACCGTCGTTGACCGCCTGCTGCAGGCAGGCAACCACGCGATCGAGCCGGGGCAAATGGGAGACGGCCTGCGTTTTCATGATCGAACTCCGTTGAAGGTGGTCCCATTCCAGCAGCCGTGCTCAGCGCCGGCGTTTCCGATCTTGCGCAATCGACACCGCACCCGGGATACCGGCCAGGTGCGCCTCCAGCAACGCGATGGCCTGCTTCACCTTGGCCGGCTGGCATTGACGATGGGGGGTAACCGCCCACACCGGCAGCGGCGGCACCTCCCACCCCGGCAACAGGCGCTGCAGCGTGCCATTGGCCAACTGCGCGCTCACGTCCAGGCAGGTCAGCACCGCCACGCCCAGACCGGCCATGCACAACTGGCGGACCGCCGGCTGGTTCTGGCTGACGATGCGCGGATGCGCCGGCACCAGGCACTCCTGGCCGCTGGCCGGATGCCGCCAGACCAGCCCCGGCACCTGCGCCACCCCCAGCCAATCACCGGCCGGCACCTGCAGTGGATCGGTCGGCATGCCATGGGCCTGCAACCACTGCGGCGCGGCGCAGGGCCAGCGCTGCAGGGTGCCGATGCGCTGCGCCATCCAGTCGCTGTCCGGCAGCTGGCCGAAGCGCAGGGCCACGTCGATGCGCGCCTGCAGCAGGTCGGTCCAGCCATCGTCGAAGTACAGGTGCACGCGCAGCTGCGGGTTGTCGTGCAACCACTGGCCCAGCGCCGGGCCAATCTGGTCGGCCATGCCCAGCGGGGCGGACACCCGCAGTTCGCCGACCGGCTCCTGCCGGGCCGCCGACAATTCCGCCTCGGCCTCGCCGGCCGCATCCAGCAGGCGCGCGCAGGCCGCGTAGTAGCGGCTGCCGACATCGGTCAGCGCCAACCGCCGCGTGGAGCGGTGCAGCAGCGGTACCCCGGCTTCACGCTCAAGCACGCGCAACTGCTGGCTGACCGCCGAGGTACTCATCCCCAGCGAGCGCGCCGCCGCACTCAACGAACCGTGCTGCACCACCCGGGCGAACAGGGCCATGCGTTTCAAGCTGTCCATCGGCCACCTCCTTGCCGCCCATTGTGAAGCATGGCTTCAAGGTGATTGTGGATTTTTGCGACTGCCACCGGCCCGGCTCCGGGAGGACACTGTCGCCAGTCCCACACAACACCAGGTACCCACCATGAAAGTCGCATTGATCGGCGCCACCGGTTTCGTCGGCCAGGCCCTGCTGGAAGAACTGCTGGCCCGTGGCCATGACGTCACCGCACTGGCCCGCCATCCCGAGAAGCTGGCCGCCCACCCGCACCTGCGCACGGTCAAGGCCGACGCCCAGGACGCCGCCCAGGTCCAGGCTGCGGTGGCCGGCAACGATGCCGTCATCAGCGCCTTCAACGCCGGCTGGAGCAACCCGGACATCTACCGGGATTTCATGAGCGGCACCCGCGCCATCGTCGCCGGCACCAAGGCCGCCGGCGTGAAGCGCTACATCGTGATCGGCGGCGCCGGCAGCCTGTACGCACCGGACGGCACCCAGCTGGTGGATTCTCCGAACTTCCCGGCCGCGATCTTCGATGGCGCCAACGCCGCGCGCGATGCGCTCAACGAGCTGAAGCAGGAAACCACGCTGGACTGGACCCAGCTCAGCCCGCCGGTAGCCTTCCACGGCGGCGGCCCGACCGAGCGCACCGGCCGCTATCGCGTCGACGGCGACACCCCGCTGAACACCGGCGACGGCGTCGGCACCATCAGCCCGGCCGACCTGGCCCTGGCGGTGGTTGACGAACTGGAGACACCGAAGCACGTGGGCAAGCGGTTCACGATTGCGTGGTGATTGCGTCGCGAAAGCGGCCCTCACCCCAACCCCTCTCCCGCCAGCGGGAGAGGGGTTGGGGTGAGGGAGACCCCGGGACACACGTCCACACCCGGCCCGCGTCGCGGGCACGTCAGGGCATGGAGGGCGCTCTCCGCCCCTGTTCGACGAATGCCTTGAAGCCCGGCCGAACCTCGCCTTCCTGACCGCCAGTCGGCCGAATCCGTCGCCACAGGTCTTCCTCGATCAGGCTCGCCCGGAACCGCTGCTCGTCGGAGAGCACCACATCAACCATGTAGGCCTGCGTCAATCCCGCCTGATCGCCGGCCCGCGCCTGTAGCCCGTAATAGGCACGCGCCAACGCCATGTCACGCTGATCCTTCATCGTGAAGGCAATGTCGCCGGCCATCTTCAGCGCGTACACCGAGCCCGACGCCGCGCTGGCATCGAGCATGGCAAACACCTGCTCGCGCGGTGCGCCCCTGCGCGCCAGATGATAGGCATAGAAGGCAAGTGCTGCTGGATTGCCGCGCTCGGACAACTCCTGCAACGTTACCAAGGGGAGGCCGAGCAGATGGCGTTCGACATCCGGCCCGGGAAAGCCACGTGCGCCCAGCCAACGCGCATCCTCTGCACTGGCAGCCACACCAGGATTCTGGGGATTCCAGCGGAAGCCGTTCTCGCGCGAATCAAAGCCAGCCGATGGCAGGGCACGCGGCACGGTCGGCACAGCCTCCACCGGCGGCACACGCATTGACGACGCATCATCAACCTCGACAGCCGACGCGCCTGATGGTGCGCGCGCATCCAGCACGCCCGCCGGACCAGGTACGGCAGACCTGCGAACCAGATGAAATGCCACGGCCACCAGGACCAACACCAACACGAACATCGCCGCCTTGCCCGCCGGAATCCTCATCCTGGAGATACCCCCTGTCGCTTTCGATCAGCAGATAGCACCGGACGGCCAAATCGGTCAAATCAATCACCATCCTGCGGGGAGGCGGCTACGTTCCAGCCATCTGCACCGATGTTTGCCAAGCAACGGGCGCTCCGTCTGCGTTCATGGGCAAGACCTGTCTTGCCGCAGGCGGATGACGCCAGTGCGTCGCCCGCCCTCACACCCCGCCTTACGCTTGGGCCAACGCCTGCTCCAGGTCGGCCAGCAGGTCGTCGATGTGCTCGATGCCGATCGACAGCCGCACCGTATCCAGGGTCACGCCGGCCTTCTCCAGCTCGGCTTCGTCCAATTGACGGTGGGTGGTCGAGGCCGGATGGGTCGCCAGCGACTTGGCGTCGCCCAGGTTCACCAGGCGGGTGAACAACTGCAGCGCGTCGAGGAACCGGGCCCCCGCCTCGCGGCCTCCCGGCAGACCGAAGGTCAGCACGCCTGAGCCATGGCCGCGCAGGTACTTCTGCACCAACGCATGCTCCGGGTGATCCGGCAGCGCGGCGTAGTTCACCCATGCCACCTTGGCGTGCTTCTGCAGGTAGGCCGCCACTGCCAGCGCATTGCTGTTGATGCGGTCCATGCGCAATGCCAGCGTCTCGATGCCCTGCAGGATCTGGAACGCATTGAACGGCGAGATCGCCGCACCGGTGTTGCGCAGCGGCACCACGCGGGCGCGGCCGATGTAGGCCGCCGGCCCCAGCGCTTCGGTATAGACCACGCCGTGGTAGCTCACGTCCGGCGTGTTGAGCCGGGGGAAACGCTGCTTGTGCTCGGCCCACGGGAAGCGGCCTGAATCCACGATCGCGCCACCCAGGCTGGTGCCATGCCCGCCAAGGTATTTGGTCAGCGAATGCACCACGATGTCCGCGCCGAAATCGAACGAGCGCTGCAGGTACGGCGTGGCCACGGTGTTGTCGACGATCACCGGCACGCCGTGCGCATGCGCGATCTTCGCGATCGCCTCGATGTCGGTGATGTTGCCGCGCGGGTTGCCGATCGATTCGACGAACACCGCCTTGGTGCGCGCGTCAATCAGTGCCGCGAAGGCCTGCGGATCTCGGTAGTCGGCGAAGCGGGTCTGGATGCCGAACTGCGGCAGCGTGTGCGCGAACAGGTTGTAGGTGCCACCATACAGCGCGCTGGAGGCCAGGATGTTGTCACCGGCCTCGGCGATGGTCTGGATCGCATAGGTGATGGCGGCCTGGCCGGAAGCCAGCGCCAGCGCACCAACACCGCCTTCCAGCGCCGCGATGCGCTTTTCCAGCACATCGGTGGTGGGGTTCATGATGCGGGTGTAGATGTTGCCCGCGACCTTCAGGTCGAACAGGTCGGCACCGTGCTGGGTGTCGTCGAAGGCGTAGGCCACCGTCTGGTAGATCGGCACCGCCACCGCGCGGGTGGTCGGGTCGGGCGAATAACCGCCATGCACGGCGATGGTTTCAGGCTTCCACTGCGGGTCGGTCATCGGGGCGCTCTGCCGGATAGAGAACTGCTGACATTAGCCCAACACCGCCGCGCAGGCGGCGACGGTTGCAGTGGTTACTTGTGCCGCGATGGCATGAGCTGATGCGCTTTGCTTTTAATGCCGCCCTCACCCCAACCCCTCTCCCGCACGCGGGAGAGGGGCTCATTTATGGCGAGATGAAACGCTGCCTGCAGTCACGCTTTCAAAGCCCCTCTCCCGCACGCGGGAGAGGAGTTGGGGTGAGGGGCAGCACTTCACACTCAGCCCTTGCGGAACTGCAGCTGCCCCGCCCCGCCGGCTTCCACCTCGATGGTGTCGCCGCTGGCGAACTCGCCGGCCAGGATCTTCTGCGCCAACGGATTCTCCAACTGCGCCTGGATCGCACGCTTGAGCGGACGCGCACCATAGATCGGGTCGAAACCCACGTTGCCCAGCAGGTCGAACGCCGAATCGGAGACTTCCAGCCTCAGGCCACGCTCGGCCAAGCGCTTCTCCAGGCCACGCATCTGGATGCGCGCGATCTGCTTGATCTGCTGCTTGTCCAGCGGGTGGAACACCACGATGTCATCCAGGCGATTGATGAACTCCGGGCGGAAGTGCGCCTGCACCACGCCCATCACCGCCGCCTTCATCTGCGTGTAGGCCTCCGGGCTGTCGTCGCCGCTCATGTCCTGGATCTGGTGCGAGCCCAGGTTCGAGGTCATCACGATGACGGTGTTGCGGAAGTCCACGGTGCGGCCCTGGCCGTCGGTCAAACGACCATCGTCCAGCACCTGCAGCAGAATGTTGAACACATCCGGGTGCGCCTTCTCCACCTCGTCCAGCAGGATCACGCTGTACGGGCGCCTGCGCACCGCTTCGGTCAGGTAGCCACCTTCCTCGTAGCCGACGTAACCCGGGGGCGCACCGATCAGGCGCGACACGCTGTGCTTCTCCATGAACTCGCTCATGTCGATGCGCACCATCGCGTCGGATGAATCGAACAGGAAGTCGGCCAGCGCCTTGGTCAGCTCGGTCTTGCCCACGCCGGTCGGGCCCAGGAACAGGAACGAACCACTCGGGCGGTTCGGGTCGGACAGCCCCGCGCGTGAGCGGCGCACCGCATCGGACACCACGCGGATCGCCTCTTCCTGGCCGACCACGCGGTTGTGCAGCATGTCTTCCATGCGCAGCAGCTTGTCGCGCTCGCCTTCCAGCATCTTGCTGACCGGGATGCCGGTCCAGCGCGAGACCACCTCGGCGATCTCCTCGTCGGTGACCTTGTCCTGCACCAGCTTGAAGTCCTTGCGCTCCATTTCCTGCGCGGCCTGCAGCTGCTTTTCCAGGTTGGGCAGCACGCCGTACTGGATCTCGCTCATCTTGGCGAAATCCTGCCGGCGCTGCGCGGCCTCCAGGTCGAGCTTGGCCTTCTCCACCTGCTCCTTGATCTTGGTCGCGCCCTGCAATGCGGCCTTCTCCGACTTCCAGATTTCATTGAGGTCGGAGAACTCGCGTTCCAGCGTGTCGATGTCGGTTTCCAGGTCGGCCAGGCGCTTGCGCGAGGCGTCGTCCTTCTCCTTCTTCAGCATCTCGCGCTGGATCTTGAGCTGGATCAGGCGCCGCTCCAGGCGGTCCAGCTCCTCCGGCTTGGAATCGATCTCCATGCGGATGCGCGAGGCCGCCTCGTCCATCAGGTCGATGGCCTTGTCCGGCAGCTGGCGGTCGGTGATGTAGCGGTTGGACAGCGTGGCCGCGGCAACGATGGCCGGGTCGGTGATCTCCACGCCATGGTGCACGGCGTAGCGCTCCTTCAGGCCGCGCAGGATGGCGATGGTGTCCTCGACCGTGGGCTCGCCCACCAGCACCTTCTGGAAGCGGCGCTCCAGCGCGGCGTCCTTCTCGATGTACTGGCGGTACTCGTCCAGCGTGGTCGCGCCGATGCAGTGCAGCTCGCCGCGCGCCAGCGCCGGCTTGAGCATGTTGCCCGCATCCATCGCGCCATCGGCCTTGCCCGCACCGACCATGGTGTGCAGCTCGTCGATGAACAGGATGATCTGGCCTTCGTTCTTGGCCAGGTCGTTGAGCACGCCCTTCAGGCGCTCCTCGAACTCACCGCGGAACTTGGCCCCGGCGATCAGCGCGCCCATGTCCAGCGACAGCACGCGCTTGCCGCGCAGGCCTTCGGGCACTTCGTCATTGATGATGCGCTGGGCCAGGCCTTCGACGATGGCGGTCTTGCCCACGCCGGGCTCGCCAATCAGCACCGGGTTGTTCTTGGTCCGGCGTTGCAGCACCTGGATGGTGCGGCGGATTTCCTCGTCGCGGCCGATCACCGGGTCGAGCTTGCCGCTCTCCGCGCGCGCGGTCAGGTCGATGGTGTACTTCTCCAACGCCTGGCGCTGTTCCTCGGCATTCTCGCTCTGCACGGTCTCGCCGCCGCGCAGCTTGTCGATGGCGGCCTCGATCTTCTTCTTGTCAGCACCGGCCGCACGCAGCGCCATGCCGGCCGCGCCGCCATCGTCGACGGCGGCCAGCAGGAACCACTCGCTGGCGATGAACTGGTCGTTGTGCTGCTGGGCCAGCTTGTCGGTGGTGTTGAGCAGGCGGCTCAGGTCATTGCCCATCGACAGGTTGCCTGCCTGGCCGGAGACCTTGGGCAGCGCCTCCAGCGACTCGGCCAGCCGCTCGCGCAGCACCGGCACGTTGACGCCGGCCTGGGCCAGCAATGGCCGGCTGCTGCCGCCGGGCTGGTCGAGCAGCGCGCTGAGCACGTGCACCGGTTCGATGATGTTGTTGTCGCGACCGACCGCCAGGGACTGCGCGTCGGACAGCGCCTTCTGGAAGTTGGAGGTGAGCTTGTCCATCCGCATGGGTCTTCTTCCTCGAATAAAGGGGGCCAGCGTCGCTGGCGATACTGGTTCAGATGCGGTTGCAACGGTGTGATTCAAGGGTGACGACTACCCCCTGTTCAGCCATTGCCTGCTTCCCGTCCAGTATCGCCAGCCGATCTGGCCCGACCTTGATCCAGCGCAAACCCGTCATGGCTCAGCCGCGCGTGACCGCCACGCGGATGGCCTGCAGCTGTTGCTTCACCGCCTTGCGCTGTCCGGCATCCAGCCGCAGCAGCGCTTTCTGCCCCACCGACAGCGACTGCAGCGCCGGGTCGACGAAGCGGTATTTGCCCTTGCCATCCGGCGCCAGCGCCAGCGGGCCCGAGGGCTCGGGGGTCTGCAGCAGGTGGTCGATCACCGCCACCAGACGGTCGTTGAAGTGCCCATCGGGATGCCCTATGTCGCGGTAGGCCTGCTGCACCAGCGGATAGAAGCGCACATAGGCCGTCGCCAGGGACTGCGCATCGGCCTGGGTGAAAGCCTTCACCCAGGGCGCGTAACGCTCGGCGTTGGCCGCAGCCAACTGCTCGACACCGTCGCTGCCCTGTGCCACCTGCAGGCTGCCCGGCATCGGTTGCAGGGCCATCGCCGAGGCCGGCAGGCTGGGCTGGGTGAGGTTGTCCACGTGCACCACCCACCGCTGGATCAGGTGCTCGCGCAGCAGCACCGCCAGCACATCGGCGGGGAACACTCCTGCCAGCGCCTGCCAGGCGCCGGCATCACTGTCCGCCAGGGCCGGCAGGGCGGGATCGGCCGCCACGTCCGCATCCAGCGGATAACGGGGCGACGTCGGCCCCGTGGCGGGAGCAGGTGACGGCGCCGACGAGGGGTCAGCAGGTCCATCCAGCGGTGGGGGTGTCGTGGCGGCGGGCGCTGCCGGCCGCAAACGGGCCAGGTCATCCTTGAACAGCCAACCGCCGACACCACCGATCGCCACCACGCCCAACACCACCCAAGGCCACACCGCACTGCGCTTTTCCATCACATCCACCTTGCTTGCATGTGAAGGTGTGACCGGCGCAACGCCGGTGGGTTCCCCCCGGCGCCACCGCGCGTGTTCAGCGCGGCTTCTGCAGCGACATCAAGCCGATTACCGTGGCCAGCACCGCGTAGGCGGCGGCGACCTGCAGGGTGATCGCCTGGCGCAGCCCTTCCAGCTGCCACGGCAGGTAGATGCCGCCGCGCGGATCGGTGGAATGGATCACCCCGAACGCACTGAGCACCGCGGCCACCAGCAGCAGCATCACCGCCACGCCCGGGCGACGCTCGATCAAGGCCACCAAGGCCGCCGCCCACAGCATCGCGGTGATGATGAAACCGTTGCCCAGCACCTGCAGCGTGGCCACGTCCGACAGCCCATGCCCGTCCACCGCCGCATACAGCGCGGCGGCGGCCTCCGGCGCCACCCAGGTGCCGAACTTGATGTTGATCAGGTAGGCGATGGCCGGCAGGAAAGCCAGCGCCACCGCGATCGCATGCTCGCGCTTGGTCTGCTGGAAGGCCTGCACCGTGATGTCCAGACCGACGAACACGATGATCGGCGCCAGCACCGCCACCGGCAGCCACTGCACCAGCCCGGCGACCACGCCGAGCATGCCGCCGATGCCGATGAACAACCCGGTCAGCAGCGTGTAACCACTGCGCGCGCCCAGCCGCTTGTAGGCCGGCTGTCCGATGTAGGGCGTGGTCTGCGCCACGCCGCCGCAGACACCGGCCACCAGCGTGGCGATGGCCTCGACCAGCAGCACGTCGCGGGTGCGGTAGTCGTCACCGGCCGCGCGGGCGCTCTCGGCGACGTTGATGCCGCCCACCACCATCAACAGGCCGAATGGCAGCAGCAGCGACAGGTACGGCACGGTCAGCGGCAGGCCATCGACGAAGCCCAGCGACGGCAGCGGCAGCGCCACCGCCAGCGAGATCGCCGGCGGCCACTGAAAGCCGGTCAGCACACCGGCCGAACCCAGCCCGTAGTACAGCCCCACGCCGACCAGCAGCGCGAACAGCACCCCCGGCAGGCGCAGCGGCACCACGCCGCGGGCGACCAGCACGTACAGCAGCACGCCCAGCGTGACCAGGCCGACCAGCGGCTGGCGAAGGCTTTCGATCAGCGGCAGGAAGCCAAGCAGGGTCAGCGCGGCGCCACCGATCGAACCGAGCAGGGCCGCCCGCGGCACGTGCCGGGTCACCGCATCACCGACGAAGGACAGCACCAGCTTGAGCAGGCCCATCACCACCAGCGAGGCCATGCCCAGCTTCCAGGTCAGCAGGGCCGCCGCGGTCGGGTCCAGGCCCTGCTGCTTGAAGCCGGCGAAGGCCGGGCCCAGCACCAGCAGCGCCATGCCGATGCTGGTCGGCGCATCCAGGCCCAGCGGCATCGCGGTGACGTCATCGCGGCCGCTGCGCGCGGCCAGCCGGTGCGCCATCAGCGTGTACATCAGGTTGCCGATCAGCACGCCCAGCGCGGTGCCCGGGAACATGCGGCCGAACACCACCTCGGCGGGGAACTGGAAGATGCCAACCAGCGCCATCGCGATGAAGCCGAGGATGGACAGGTTGTCGACCACCAGGCCGAAGAAGCCGTTGAGGTCGCCGGGCACGAACCAGCGGGCACGTGCGGTGGGGGAATGCGGGGAATTCATGCGGGAGTTTCGTCAGCAGGGCCGGCCTGGATCAGCCGGCGGAAGGGGGAAAGGAAACACGTGGCTCATTCCGGGTCGGGCACTTTCACCCAGCCCAGGATCGGACCGCGCGCGGGATTGAGGTAGCGCACCTGCAACCAGCCATCGGCCTCGTCCAGCAACTCGACGCGGTCGCCCTTGACCAGGTAGCGCCGGGTGGCAGTGTCACCGGCGCGGCTGTAGAGCGGCAGGCGGGCCGGCACCACCGACGCACCCCAGCCCTTCATCGGCACGTCGGCCAGCGGGGGATCGAATGCATTCCACAGCGCGCGCTCCAGGCGCTTGCCCGAGGCATCCCAGGTACTCCAGACCACCAGGATGCCCATGTCTTCCGCACTGTCCAGGGACAGCACCCGGGACATGCCACTGGTCTCGACCAGTGCGCCGCGCATCGAGCGGTACAGGTAAAGCCGGTCACCCTGGTAACGGTATACGTCGCTGTACCACATCGGCCCGCTGCGACAACTGCTGCTCAGCGTGCGCGAGGCCGGATCCGGGGACAGCGTCCACAGGCCTTCGCAGCTGATCTCCGGCCCGGTGGGTGCGGCCAGCACGCGGAACCGGCCACTGTCCGGCTGGTACAGGTACACGGTGAAGGACTCATTGACCTGGCCCAGCGTCGCGCTGGTGGCCAGGTCCTGGTAGCCGTCGAAGTTGTAGTCCGCATGGCCCAACCGCGTGCCCCCGTCTTCCTCATCGGTGGCCGCCGGCAGCAGTTGCCGCGCCGATGAACGGTCGGTACCGACCTCGACGGTGCCCGCCCCTGTCAGCCGCGCATGGGCAATCACGCCGGCGGTGACCTCGAAGCGGATCTCGCTGTCATCGGCCAGCGCCGGCGGCGCCAGCAGCATCCCAGCGGCAATCAGCATGCCGATGGCGGCGCAGCGGCGGGAGGCGGGGGTATGTGGCGTCATCAGGTGACTCGTCGAAAGGCGGACCAGCGCGCAGGCTAGCCGATCCGGCACCGATCAGAACGACACCTCGACCGGCTGCCGTGCCCACAGCACCGACTGGTGGTGGGTGGCCTGCTTCCACGCCAGGCGGATGGCCTCGATGTCGTTGCGCCGCTGCGGGGTGTCCTCGTGCAGGATCACCAGCACCTTGGTGCTCAGCCGGTTCGGCTCCGGCGCCCCGCGGAACAGCCACTGGCCATAGGCGTCGAACACGGTCAGGCCATCGGGGAACCGCGGCGTCACTTCCTTGTCCAGGAACGCGCGCCATTGCGCCTGGCTGATCACGTCGGTCTGCTCCCGCCGGGACGGGCCGGTTTCCTCGCCCACCCCGAAATACAGCTCGCTGCGCACCCAACCGCCGGCCTCGGCCGGGCGCTGCGCATCGCCATGCAGCGCGGCGGTGGCTGGCTCGGTGACCGGCGGTGCGGCGATGGCGCTGGTGGCAAGGCCCAGCAACAGGGGGAGAACAACGGCGTGCAACTTCATGGAAAACCTCCGGACAGGGCAACACGGTGGCATCCATCGCACCGCAGGGGATATCACGGACGGTCATCAGCTCATGGCATCCAGGGCTTGCAACCGGCCGCGCGTTAACGCCAAGATAATATATCGCTTCATCCGGATGGATGTAAGTGTAAAACCTCTCCCCCTTCGTTCTGCCCGGAGTTTCCATGTCCCGCCCCACCACGGCCCCGCTCGGCCTGGCCATCGCGCTGGCGCTGTCTTCCCCCGCCTTTGCCCAGGAAGCCGCGCCGAACAGCGCCACCACCCTGGACACGGTGATCGTCACCGGTACCCGCGCGGTGGACCGCACCGTGCTCGAATCCACCTCGCCGGTGGACGTGCTCAGCGCCGAGGACATCCGCAAGGCCGGCGTGGTCAATGGCGAGCTGGGCAGCGCACTGCAGGCGCTGCTGCCGTCGTTCAATTTCCCGCGCCAGTCCAACTCCGGCGGTGCCGACCACGTGCGCGCCGCGCAGTTGCGCGGCTTGTCGCCGGATCAGGTGCTGGTGCTGGTCAACGGCAAACGCCGCCACAACAGCGCGCTGGTCAACACCGACAGCAAGATCGGCAAGGGCACCACGCCGGTCGACTTCAACGCCATCCCGGTCAGCGCGATCAAGCGCATCGAGGTGCTGCGTGACGGCGCCGGCGCGCTGTACGGCTCGGACGCGGTGGCCGGCGTGATCAACGTGATCCTGGACGACGCCGCGGAAGGCGGCGCCATCGAAGCCAGCTTCGGTGCGCACCACACCGACCTCAAGCCGATCAACCGCACACTGACCGACGGCCAGGCCAGCTTCTTCAGCGCCAAGGTCGGCACCGCACTGACCGATGACGGTGGCTTCCTGCGCGTGGGCCTGGAATACAAGAACCGCGAAGCCACCAACCGTGCCGGCTTCGACCAGATCCCGCCGTGGGAAGCACAGACCCCGGACAACCTGGCCCTGGCCGGCAAGCGCAACTATGCGCTGGGCGACGGCGCCAGCAAGGACATCAACGCCTGGTTCAACACCGAGATCCCATTCGGCGAGACCTCCAGGGCCTATGCCTTCGGTACCTACAACCAGCGCGATACCGAAGGCGCCAACTACTTCCGCTATCCGGATGGCGAGGCCAACTGGAAGGCGCTCTACCCGAACGGCTACCGCCCGGTCTCCGAAGGCGAGAACCTGGACGTGCAGCTGGTCGGTGGCGCCCGTGGCCAATGGGGCGAGTGGAACTACGACGCCAGCGTCGACCACGGCCGCAATGAATTCACCTACCGCCTGCGCGACTCGCTCAACGCCTCGCTCGGCCCGACCAGCCCGACCCGCTTCAAGACCGGCGACTTCAGCTTCGAGCAGACCGTGGCCAACCTGGACGTGGGCCGCATCTTCGTGCGCGAGAACGACAGCCACAGCCTCGGCTTCGGCATCGAAGGCCGCCACGAGCGCTACGAGACCGGCGCCGGCGACCCGGCCAGTTACGCCGCCGGCCCGTACACCGACCGCCCCACCGGCTCGCAGGCCGGCGGCGGGCTGACCCCGCAGGACGAAGCCAACCTGTCGCGCGACGTGTTCAGCGCCTATACCAGCCTGTCCTCCACCTTCGGCGAGAAGTTCTCCACCGACATCGCCGCCCGCTACGAGCACTACCAGGACTTCGGCGGCGAACTGACCGGCAAGCTCGGTGCGCGTTACGCGTTCGCCCCGGCGTTCGCGCTGCGCGGTGCCATCTCCAACAACTTCCACGCGCCGTCGCTGAGCCAGATCGGCTACGAGTCCACCTCCACCGGTTACACCGCCGGCGGCCAGCTGGTGCAGGGCCGCCTGCTGTCGGTCAACAACCCGATCGCCCGCGCGCTCGGCGCCACCGACCTGAAGCCGGAGAAGTCGATCAACTACAGCCTGGGCTTCACCAGCCAGATCGGCAGCCACTTCGACCTGTCGCTGGACCTGTTCCAGATCGACATCGACGACCGCATCGCGCTGTCGGAGAGCATCACCGGTGACGCGTTGACCACCTTCGTGCAGCAGCAGTTCGGCATCAGCGGACTGGAAAGCGCGCATTACTTCGTCAATGCCGCCGACACCCGCACGCGCGGCGCCGAGTTCGTCGCCAACTGGCGGCAATCGCTGGGCGATGGCGAGCTGCTGCTGACCGGCACCTGGAGCTACGCCAAGACCGAGCTGAAGAACGTGGTGGCCACGCCGTCGCAGCTGCTCGCGCTGGACCCGGACTACGTGCTGTTCGGCGTGGAGGAAAGCAACACGCTGACCGACGCCGCCCCGCGCACCCGCGCGCAGCTGGCCGGCAGCTGGGCCAATGACCGCTGGTCGCTGAGCAGCCGCGTGAGCCGGCACGGCAGCGCCACGCGCGTGTTCGACTTCGGGGGCGGCTACGAGCCGACGCAGACCTATCGCGCCGAATGGCAGCTGGATGCGGAAGTGGAATACCGCATCACCCCGAAGTGGAGCGTGGCCATCGGCGGGCAGAACCTGACCGACAACTACCCGGACAAATCCAACCAGGACATCTACTACTTCGGCAACCTGCCCTACGACGTGCTCTCGCCGATCGGCAGCAATGGCGCGTACTACTACGGCCGCGTGCGGTACACGTTCTGACCCACGGACGCAGGCGGGGATTGCGTCCCCGCCTGCGTCCTGCCGTGCAGTGTGCGCTGCCTGATCGTCGGGCCGAGGCACCTTTGGCAGGTTGGGGTGAAATTCCAGCCCCTCGGGCTGCACACCTGATTACCTCCCCCTAACATCCGTTGCGGCATAGTGGCCGCATGCTCGAAGAACTCCAGCGACCGGCCCCACCGGCGCTGACGGACAACGACGCGCTGTTCCTCGATGTCGACGGCACCCTGGTCGCCTTTGCCGACCATCCTGAAAAGGTGGTGCCCGCCGACGACCTCCCGCACCTGCTCGCCGTGAACGCACAGCGCCTGCACGGCGCGGTGGCACTGGTCAGCGGCCGTCCCATCGCGCAACTGGACCAGCTGCTGTCCCCGTTGCGCCTGCCCGCCGCCGGCCTGCACGGCACACAGCTGCGCTCCACCGCCGATGCCGAAGTTGTCGGCGGCGACACCGCGCAATGGCTGCATGCCCTGCACCAGCAGGCGATGCGGCTGGCCCATCAACACCCCGGCATGCTGGTCGAACACAAGGGCAGCGCGCTGGCCCTGCATTGGCGTACCGCGCCACAGGCGGCCGGCGCCATCGTCGCCTTTGCCCAGGCCCAGGTGGCGCAGCTGCCGGGCGTTCGCCTGCAACCGGGCAACCAGGTCATCGAGTTCGTCAGCGCCGACCACGACAAGGGTGGAGCGGTGCTCGCGCTGATGCGCACCCCGACGTTCGAAGGACGTCGCCCGATCTTCGTCGGCGACGATCTCACCGACGAAGCCGGCTTCGCCGCCGCCATGCGCCAGGGCGGGCATGGCGTGCTGGTCGGCAACCGCACCGCCAGCCACGCACGCTACGGGCTGGCCGACGTCGCCGCCGTGCACGAGTGGTTGCGCGGCGCCCTGCCGTAGATCCTGCGGCCCCCATGGCGCCTGGGCGCCCTCCACAACAGGAGCAAGTCATGCAACGGGCCGATCTGGACCTGGCCGTCATTGGCAACGGAAGTTTTGGCGCGCTGATCGACAAGCGGGCGCGCATCGTCTGGAGCTGTCTGCCCGCCTTCGACGGCGACCCCGCGTTCTGTGCGCTGCTCAGCCCACGCGACCATGACGGCGGCGACTTCGCGGTGGAGCTGGAAGACTTCGCCGACAGCGAACAACACTACTTCACCAACACCGCCATCCTGCGCACGGTGTTGCGCGACACCCGGGGAGGAGCGATCGAGGTGATCGACTTCGCGCCACGCTGGAAACGCCATGGTCGCCTGTACCGCCCCCCCAGCGTGATCCGGCGCATCCGCCCGCTGTCCGGCAGCCCGCGCATCCGCATCCGGGCGCGTCCCTTGGCCGATTGGGGCGCACGTACCCCCGAATCCACCTGGGGCAGCAACCACCTGCGCTGGTTGTTGCCCGGCTTCACCCTGCGCCTGACCACCGATGTGCCGGTGCGCTTCATCCGCGAGGGCACCGCGTTCGCGCTGACCCAGCCGGTGGAACTGGTGCTGGGCGTGGATGAAACCCTGCAGCGCAGCCTGGCCGGTTACGCGCAGGATGCCTTCCAGCGCACGGCCGAGTACTGGCGTGAATGGGTGCGCTACCTCTCCGTCCCGCTGGAATGGCAGGACGCGGTGATCCGCAGCGCCATCACCCTGAAGCTGTGCCAGTACGAGGACAGCGGCGCGATCATCGCGGCCATGACCACCTCGATCCCGGAGGCGCCCGGCAGCGCGCGCAACTGGGACTACCGCTACTGCTGGCTGCGCGATGCCGCCTTCGTGGTACGCGCGCTCAACCGGCTGGGCGCCACCCGCACGATGGAGGGCTTCCTGCACTACATCTTCAACCTGGCCACCAGCGACGGCAGCCTGCAGCCGTTGTACGGCATCGGCATGGAAGAGAAGCTCGACGAGAGCGAGGTGCCCTCGCTGGCCGGCTACCGCGGCATGGGGCCGGTGCGCTGCGGCAACCTGGCCTGGGTGCAGAAACAGCACGACGTGTATGGCTCGGTGGTCCTGGCCTCCACCCAGCTGTTCTTCGACCAGCGCCTGGAAGCCCCCGGCGATGCGGACACCTTTGCCCGCCTGGAACCGCTCGGCGAGCGCGCCTATGCCCTGCACGACGTCCCCGACGCCGGACTGTGGGAGTTCCGTGGCAGGACCTCGGTGCACACCTACACCTCGGCGATGTGCTGGGCCGCCTGCGACCGCCTGGCCAAGATCGCCTCGCGCGTGCAGTTGCCCGAACGCGCCCTGCTCTGGCGCCAGCGGGCTGATGCGATCCACCAGCGCGTCATCGAACGTGGCTGGAACGCGCGCCTTGGGCATTTCACCGATGCCTGGGACGGCCAGCACCTGGATGCCTCGCTGCTGCTGTTGGCCGACATCGGCTTCATCGATGCCCTGGACCCGCGCTACGTCGCCACCGTCGAGGCCATCGGCCGCGAGCTGCGCCATGGCAACGCGCTGTACCGCTACATCGCCCCGGATGACTTCGGTGCACCGGAGACCAGTTTCACCATCTGCACGTTCTGGTACATCGACGCACTGGCCGCGATCGGCCGCGTGGCCGAGGCGCGCGACCTGTTCGAAAGCGTGCTGGCACGCCGCAACCACGTCGGCCTGCTGTCCGAGGACCTGGCCTTCGACGACGGCGAGCAATGGGGCAACTTCCCGCAGACGTATTCGCACGTTGGCCTGATCACCGCCGCCATGCGCCTGTCGCGACCGTGGCAGGACGCGTCGTGAGCCGCCTGGTGGTGGTGTCCAACCGGGTGGCGATGCCCGGCGAATCCCGTGCCGGCGGGCTGGCGGTCGGCCTGCTGGCCGCGTTGAAGGAACGCGGCGGCATGTGGTTCGGCTGGAGCGGGCGCAGCGTCAACGAGGACAGCGGCCCCCTGCGCGAGCAGAGCGAGGGCAACATCCGCTTCGTGACGATGGATCTGTCCAGACCCGACCTGGACAACTACTACAACGGCTTCTCCAACCGCGCCCTGTGGCCGCTGTTGCACTTCCGCCTGGACCTGGTGGACTACGACCGCCGCAAGCGCGAAGGCTACTGGAAGGTCAACGCCCTGTTCGCCGACAGGCTCGCGCCACTGCTGCGCGAGGACGACACCGTGTGGATCCATGACTACCACCTGATCCCGTTGGCGGCGATGCTGCGCGAACGCGGCATCGGTTGCCGCATCGGCTTCTTCCTGCACGTGCCGGTGCCCTCGGCGGACCTGATCCAGGCCCTGCCCGACCACCGCAACCTGTTCTCCACGCTGTACGCCTACGACCTGCTGGGCTTCCAGACCCGCCGCGACGTCGACCGCTTCCAGTCCTATGCGCGCCTGTTCGGCGGCGGCACGCTGGTGGACAGCGAGTGGATCCAGGCACCAGACGGCCGACGCATCCGCACCTCGGCATTTCCGATCGGCATCGATACCGCCCACATCGCGCGGCAGGCACACGGCGCGACCCGCAACAACGCGGTGCGCGCCCTGCGCCGCAGCCTGCAGTTCCGCAAACTGGCCATCGGCGTGGACCGCCTGGACTACTCCAAGGGCTTGCCCGAGCGCTTCCATGGCTTCGAGCACTACCTGGACCGCTACCCGCAACAGAAGGGCTCGATGACTTTCCTGCAGATCGCACCGGTCTCGCGCGGCAGCGTCACCGAGTACCGCAAGCTGCGCACCGACCTGGAGCGCCTGGCCGGCCACATCAATGGCAGCCACGCCGAAGCCGACTGGACCCCCCTGCGCTACGTCAACCAGAACTACGCGCACAGCACGCTGACCGGCTTCTACCGCGAGGCCGCGGTGGGATTGGTGACCCCCCTGCGCGACGGCATGAACCTGGTGGCCAAGGAGTACGTGGCATCGCAGGACCCGGAGAATCCCGGCGTGCTGGTGCTGTCACTGCTGGCGGGCGCGGCGGACGAGCTCAAGCAGGCACTGCTGGTCAACCCGCATGACCTGGACGGCGTGGCCGATGCGATCGCCGCCGCCGCCAACATGCCGTTGGGCGAACGCATCGAGCGTTGGCAGCTGATGATGCAGCACCTGCGCGAGTACGACATCAATCGCTGGCGCCGCGACTACCTGCAGGCACTGGAAACACCGCCCTCACCCCAACCCCTCTCCGGCATGCGGGAGAGGGGCTAACTCATGACGAACCGACGCAATCCGAGCCCGTCTCCCGCATGCCGGAGAGGGGTTGGGGTGAGGGGCCGTGGGGGCAAAACGCTGGCATCACCCACCGCATCCCCGGCCTCAATCCAGGAACCGCGCCCGCTGCTGCGGCGTCGGCAGGTAACAGCTGTCATGCCGCCCGAACCAGCGGTAGCGGTTGCGCGCCAACCACCGGTAGGCACGGTCCCGCAAGGATCCGGGCAGCCAGCGCGCGATCCCCGCGAGCTTCCACACGCCGCCAAGGCCGCTGACCACGCGCATGATCGCATCGGTATCCGTGTAGGCCACGCCGTCCTCCACCAGCAGGAACGACAGCGGGTCATCCGGGTCCAGCCCGTGCGACAGCAACAGCGCACGGCCCCGCGCGCCCTGCATCGCCGCGAAGCGGTAACGCCCCCGGCGGTCGAAGCGCAGCAGGAAGCGCACCCAGCGGCTGCACAGCGCGCACACCCCGTCGAACACGATCACCGGCGCCTCGCCGCTCATGCCGCCCCGTCCTCCGGCAGCAACCAGCCTTCATAGCGGATCAACCGCCCGATCAGCGGCATCGAGACATCCACCAGGAACTCATAACGCCCGTGCCGCTCGCGTTCACGGCAGTACACCTGGCCGAACCAGCGCGTGGGCAGGGGCAACAGCCCAAACGCCCAGGCGCGCTCGGCCCGCCACAGGATCTGGCCCTCCTCCTCGCGCAGGCCGAAGCGGAACCGCACCGCCCCCAGCTGCTCGAACAGCCCCCCACCCTGTTGCCACAGGCGCGATTCCATCCGGGCGGGCCCGAACCGCCGGTTCCAGCGTTCCCCGGCCGCATCCACCACGAACTCCACGCTGACCGGCACGCTGGCACTGGGCGGAAGGCGCGCCAGCCAGGCGCAGGGCGCCACCAGCCAATGGGTGCCGCGCAGCACCTCGCCTTGCCCGCTCCAGCGTTGCCGGCCGCGCACCGAATGCAGCGCGCGTACCTGCGGGGGCAGCTGTCCGAACCCAGGGCCAAGCACCTGCTCGAACAGCGGCGTGCTCATGGGTCCATCCACACCAGGGTGGCGATGCGGCCGCTGCGGCGGTCGCGCCGGTGCGAGAACCAGCGTTGCGGGTCGGCGATGGTGCACTGGTCACCGCCATGGATATCGGCCGGGTCCATGCCCGCGGCCTGCAGCCGCTGGCGTGCCAGTGCGTACAGGTCCACCCGCCAATGCCCGGGACGGGTCGGCGTGAACGCCGCTTCGGCCGCGGCCGAATGGGCGAGGAAGGCCTCGCGCACATCCGCCCCGATCTCGTAATGGGCCGGCCCGGCGGCCGGCCCCAACCAGGCGATGACCGCGCTGGCCGGGGTCCGCATCGCCGCCAGGGTGTTCTCCAGCATGCCGTCGGCCAACCCGCGCCACCCCGCATGGGCGGCGGCCACCTCGTCCCCGGCCCGCGCGGTGAACACCACCGGCAGGCAGTCCGCGGTCAGGATCGCCAGCACCACGCCGGGAACCGAGGTCACCGCTGCATCGGCCACCGGTTCGGCATCAATGCCCTGTGCCTGCGGCGGCGCCTGGAAACGCAGCACGCCGATGCCGTGCACCTGGCGCAGCCAGTGCGGCGCCGAGGGCAGACCCGCCAGTTGCTGCAACTGGTCACGGTTGCGCTGCACCTGCGCCGGGTCGTCGCCCTCGGCGGCGCTGCGGTTGCCCAGGTTGAAGTGGTCGAACGGCGGCTGCGAGCCCCCCGCGCCGTGGCGCCGGGTGGTGAAGGCATGCACCCCGGCCGGGGCCGGCCAGTCGGCGGCCAGGGCAGGCAGCGCGTCGTTCATCACCAGCGGTCCCGCTCGCGTTCGGCGAAGGCCTTGGAGTCCTCGCGCAGCGCCTTCGTCAGCGCCAGCAGGTCCGCCGGCACCGGGGCGGTGTTGCTGATCGTCTCGCCGGTGATCGGGTGCTGGAACTCCAGTGTTTCGGCGTGCAGGGCCTGGCGCTTGAAGCCGCGCAGCTGGGCGACCAGTTCGTCGCTGGCGCCCTTGGGCAGCTTCAGCGACCCGCCGTACAGCGGGTCACCGACGATGGCGTGCTTGATGTGCGCCATGTGCACGCGGATCTGGTGGGTGCGGCCGGTCTCCAGGCGGCACTCCAGCGCGGTATGGGCGCGGAAGCGCTCGCGCAGGCGGTAATGGGTGACCGCGTCCTTGCCGTCCTCGCGCACGCCCATGCGCAGGCGGTCGCGCGGGTGACGGTCGATCGCCGCGTCCACGGTGCCGCCGGCGACCAGCGCCCCGACCACCACAGCCAGGTACTGCCGGTGGACCTCGCGGGCGGACAGCTGTTCCACCAGCGCGGTCTGCGCCTGCACGGTACGGGCCACCATCATGATGCCGCTGGTGTCCTTGTCCAGGCGGTGAACCACGCCGGCACGCGGCACCTTGGCGATCTCCGGGTCACGGAACAGCAGCGCGTTGACCAGGGTGCCGGTCGGGTTGCCGGCGCCCGGGTGGACCACCAGCCCGGCCGGCTTGTCGATCACGTAGACATGCTCGTCCTCGTACAGGACCGACAGCGGGATGTCCTCCGGCTGCGCGTTGACCTCGGTGTCGAGCACCGCATTCAGGGAAACCGACTCCCCGCCCCGGACCGGGTCGCGGGGCCGGGCCGGCTCCCCGTCCATCAGCACCGCACCGGTCTTGATCCACTCGGTCAGGCGGGAACGGGAGAATTCGGGGAAAAGCTCGGCCACCACGGCGTCGAAGCGGCGGCCGGCGGCGGTATCGGGCACCAGCGCCTGGCGCTGGGTCGGGGAGGTGTTCTCGGACATGTCAAAGGCCAACTGAAAGACGAAATCGGGGGTCCTGACAGCAACAGTCATTCGCAGGACAGGCCACTAGGCTATCATCGACACCTCGTATTCCTGCCGCGTCCCGCCCTGACCCATGATCCGACGCTCTTTGCTGTCCGCGCCCGTCCGCCTCACCGCCCTGCTGCTGGTCCTGGTTTTCGTCGCCACCGGCTGCCACCGCGGCGACAAGAAGAAGGACGCCGATGAAGGCGCGCCTGTCGAGCAGCTCTACGAAAAGAGCCACAAGCTGATGGAAGGCGGCAACTGGTCCGGCGCCGAAACCAGCTTCAAGCGCCTGATCGCCCAGTATCCGTACGGCCCGTACACCGAGCAGGCGATGATCGAAAGCGCCTATGCCCAGTACAAGGCCGGCAAGAACGATGACGCCGTGTCGAGCATCGACCGCTTCATCCGCACCTACCCGACACACCGCAACATCGCCTACCTGTACTACCTGCGCGGCCTGGCCAACGGCAACCGTGACACGGTGTTCCTGCGCCGCGTGTGGTCGCTGGACCCGAGCCGCCGTGACCTGTCCACCCCGCGCCAGGCCTACGCCGACTTCACCATCGTCACCGAGCGCTACCCGAACAGCCGCTACGCGGCCGATGCGCGCCAGCGCATGATCGAGCTGCGCGACGTGTTCGCCCAGCACGAGCTGGACAATGCCCTGTACTACGCCCGCCGCGGCGCCTGGGTCTCGGCCGCCGGCCGCGCCAACTACCTGCTGGAAACCTACCCGCAGAGCGCCTTCCAGTACGACGCCGTGGCGGTGCTGGGCGAGTCCTATACCCACATCGGCAACAAGACCCTGGCCGACGACGCCCGCCGCGTGCTGGAGCTGAACCAGCCCGACCACCCGTGGCTGACCGGCGACTGGCCGAAGTACCCGTGGATGATCCGCAAGCTCAACCCGTTCGCCGGCGAGAAGTCGGTGGCCACCGGCCAGAGCAATGCGACGATGAGCCGCCGCAAGTAAGCAGCCAGCGCATGCGAGTACGGTAAGGGGCCTTCGGGCCCCTTTCCCGTTGTGGGCCAACGACGCCCCTGCCCTGCCGAGGCCCGGATGACGCGATGCCCGGGATGTACGTAACCGGGGCAGATCCCAGGCCGCAAGCCGTAGCAGCCCCGGCGATTCCCCCATCTCCCCACCGCGCAGGCGGGGAGGCAATCCCAGCTCCGTCCCACAACATCCCCTGCTCCGGCACTGGCGAACACGGCTTCGGCCACGCACCGCCCTGCATGTTCCGGTCGACAAAAAAGGCGGCCCCGTCACCGGGACCGCCCACATTGCACCCTCAGTCGCGCGAACCTCAGAAGTTCTGGGTGTAACGCACGTACAGCTGGCGGCCGTAGCCGTTGTACAGATAGTTGTTGAAGTTGGTCGGCGAGTACGCCACGTCGTACACCGGCGCCTTGTTGGTCAGGTTGCGGGCACCCAGCGAGATCGTCGCATTCCACGGGGCCTGGTAGTTGAGCTGCAGGTCATGGGTGATGTAGGCGCCGCTGCAGCGCTTCACGTAGCCCTCGCTCTTCAGCTCCGAGCAGCTGTAGTCACCTTCGTAGTAGTCGACGTAGTAGCCCGGCTCATAGCCGATCATGTTCATGGTCCACGCCACGCTCCAGTCGCCGCGCTCCCAGCGGGTGTTGAGGTTGGCACGCCACTCCGGGTAACCGCTGGTGCCGACGTACTCGTCCGAGCCGTAACGGCTGTCGACCTTGTAGCTGTGGGTCCAGGAACCCTGCAGGGTCGAGGTCAGCCTGCCCCAGTCATCCAGGTCGAACTGGGTGCGGATGTTCAGGTCGATGCCGTCGGTCTTGACCAACCCTTCATTGCCATAGCCGGCATACACCGCCTGGATCGAACCGTCGCTGTTGCGCACGACCGACAGGTTGTCCGGCAGGTACTGGCCAAGGGCGGTACGGTTGATCACCGTCTGCGCGGAGTACCACTTGATCTGGTTCTTGATCTCGGTGTTCCAGTAGTCCAGCGTGATGTTGGCCCACGAGAACGGGTCGTACACCACGCCGAAGCTGAACTGCTTGGAGGTCTCGGCCTTCAGGTCCGGATTGGCCACGTGGTAGCCATTGATCTGGATCGAACTGGACGCGGCCAGGCCGTAGGCCAGTGCCGTGGCCTCGTCGGTCACCGAGTCGGCCGAGAACGCATCCTGCTGGTTCAGCGCCTGCAGCGTCGGCGCGCGGAAGCCCTTGCCATACGAGGTGCGGAAGGTCAGGTTGTGCAGCGGCTGGAAGCGCAGCGACAGCTTCGGCGAGGTGGAATCACCGAAGTCGGAGTAGTGGTCGTAGCGAACAGCCAGGTCTGCCGAGAAGTTGTCGAAGATCGGCAGGCTCCACTCGGCGAAGCCCGAGGTCAGGTTGCGCTCGCCCCATGCCGAATTGCCGGACGAGCCACCCACGTTGCCGGCCGCCGACTGCTGGTCATAGATATCCGCATAGTCATGCTTGCTGTACTCACCGCCCACCGCCAGCGAGGAAACGCCACCCGGCAGCGTGAACAGGTCGGTGGTCAACTGCGCGTTGAACTCCTTCTGCTTGTAGAAGGTGTTGCGGCCGATCGTGGTGCTGATGGCATCGAGCACCTCCTGGGAGTTGGCGTACGGGTCGAAGGCGTTGTATTGGCCACTTTCGAAGTACTGCTCGGCCACCGGGATGTTGACGTAGTTGTAGCCGGTCACGGTCGCACGCGCCTCATTGCTGCGCACGCCGAAGTCGACGCTGGTGCTGTCGGTCAGCTGGCCATGCAGGCTCAGGTTGACGTCGTAGCTGTTCTCGTCGGTGTAGGTATAGCGCTTGTCCAAGGCGGCAAAGCGGTGCTTGATGTAGGCATCCTGCCCGGTGGTGTTGTTCGGGCTGTCGGCGCTGACGAAGATGCTTTCGGGCACGGGCGCGTAGACGCTGGTGCTGTTCTTGCGGTTCACGTAGATGTCGGCGTTGATGGTCCAGGCATCGCTGAGCGCGTACTCCGAGCGCAGGAACAGGTTCTTGTTCTTGATGCTGGCGGTGTCGGCCATGTCGCCGACATAGTTGTACAGGCAGCTGGTACGGCCGGTGCTGCTGGTGCTCTCGTAGAAGTTGGTGCCCGAGCAGCCACCCGGCACCACGCTGCTGCCGTTGGTGTAGAGGTTCGAGCCGGCAACCCGGTTGCCATTGGCATCGGTCAGCACGTTGAGGTAGTTGTTCGAGTACGACGAACCGGCGACCGTGTCCGACCACGGGTAGTCGGATACATAGCTGATCTTCTGGTCGGTGTAGGAAATGCCGCCCATCACCGAGCCACGCTCGCCCGCCGCGCCGAACAGCACCGAGGCCTCGGATGCATCGCCACCGTACTTGTTGTCGGTCGCGCCGGCGCTGACCTGGAAGCCTTCATAGTTCTTGCGGGTGATGACATTGACCACGCCGCCGATCGCGTCGGCACCGTAGATGGCCGAGGCGCCATCGGTCAGGATCTCGATGCGCTCCACTGCCGCGGCCGGGATCGAGCTCAGGTCCTGGCCTTCACCGGTCAGCGGCGACACCGCGGCACGCCGGCCATCGATCAGGATCAGCGTGCGGCCTTCGCCCAGGCCGCGCAGGCTCAGGCCGGCGAACGACTGGGCGGAGCTGCCGGAACTGGGCACGAAGGAGCCGAAGGAGTTGAAGCTGGAGTTCTGCAGGATGTCGGCCACCGTTGCCCTGCCGCTTACCTCGATGTCCTGGCGGCCGATCACGGTTACCGGCAATGCACCTTCCACATCTGCACGCTTGATGCGCGAGCCGGTGATCTCGATGCGATCCAGGGTGGTCGCATTCGTACTGCTGCCGGCTGCCTCCTGCGCCGCGACCGTACCGCTGAGGGACAAGCCAATGGCGACAACCAGCGCACCACGGCGAAGACCGGAGTTTGTCTTGATATTCATTATTTACGTGTTCCAGATGAAGAAGGACACGTCCTGATCGCTCAGAACCGTTTTGATCGGCCCGTGCATGAAAGCGTCATTGCACCGGCCTGACGGAAAATTAACGATCCGATATCGCTGCTGTTTTTCAATTGATGGCAGTGCCGTGCCAACTTCGTGTCATGCAGTGCGTCGATCGGCCATCACCCGACACGGCCCGTCGTCCCGCGTCATCACTGACACGCTTCGCCATGCCTCCCCGGCAGGTCAGGCGCACCTTCAGATGACGCAAAAAATTCGCCACCGCGCGGGGCGGTGGCAAAGGAGAGAGATGACTTGATGTTTTCTTGTGGGCCTAGGGTGCCAATCCAGGATGCCAACGGTTTGACGCGAGATCGCACTGACCGGCACGCCCCACGACGGGCGACATCCAACGCCCACGAAGTCGACACACATCGACACGCATCGGCATTTCCGTCTCCACGGAAACAGCAAAGGGGCCTTTCGGCCCCTTTGCTGTTCGCGCAACACCTTGCCTCAGCCGCGATACCCGTTGGTGATCGGGTAGCGCCGCTCACGGCCAAAGGCACGTCGCGACACCTTCGGCCCCGGCGCGGCCTGGTGCCGCTTCCATTCGCTGATGCGCACCAGCCTGAGCACCCGCTCCACCACCTCGGGCGCATACCCGGCGGCGATGATGTCCTGGCGCGACTGCTCCTGGTCGATGTAGCGGTACAGGATGCCGTCCAGCACGTCATAGGCCGGCAACGAATCCTGGTCGGTCTGGTTCTCGCGCAGTTCGGCCGAGGGCGCGCGGGCGATGACCGCCGGGGGGATCACCGGCGCACCGCCGACGGTGTTGCGCCACTTGGACAGGCCGTAGACCTCGGTCTTGTACAGGTCCTTCAGCGGCGCGTAGCCGCCGCACATGTCGCCGTAGATGGTGGCGTAGCCAACCGCGTACTCGCTCTTGTTGCCGGTGGTCAGCAGCAGGCCGCCAAACTTGTTGGACAGCGCCATCAGGATCACGCCACGGCTACGCGACTGCAGGTTCTCCTCGGTGACATCGGCTGCCTGCCCTTCGAACATCACCGACAGCGACTGCATCAACCCCTGGAATGCCGGCTCGATCGGCACCGTCTCAAGCTTCACGCCCAGCGCACGGCACTGCTCCACGGCCAGGTCGTTGGACAGATCGGCCGTGTAACGCGACGGCAGGCTGACCGCGGTGACGTTGTCCGCGCCCAGCGCGTCCACCGCCATCGCCAGCACCAGCGCCGAGTCGATGCCGCCGGACAGGCCCAGCCACACCTTGCCGAAGCCATTCTTGCGGCAGTAGTCCTGGATGCCACGCGTCACCGCCCGCCACGCCAGCGCATCCATGCTTTCATCGCCGTCGTCGATCCAGCGCAACGGCATGAAGCTGCGCGCCTGGAGGTTGTACTCGACCACCAGCATTTCCTCGGCGAACGCCACCGCCGCCGGATGCACCGTGCCGTCACCGTCGGCGACCACCGAGGCACCGTCGAACACCACCGCGTCCTGGCCACCAATGGTGTTGAGGTAGGCGATGCCCACGCCCGATGCCGCGCAGCGCTCGGCCAGCAGCGCATCGCGCTGGGCATGCTTGCCGCGCTCGTACGGCGAGGCATTGGGCACCAGCACCAGCTGGGCACCGGCGGCCATCGTGCCGGCCAGCGGCTCGGGGAACCACAGGTCCTCGCAGATCACCAGGCCGACCTGCACGCCGTTGACCTGCACCACGCAGTTGCCGCCATCCGGATCGACATCGAAGTAGCGACGCTCATCGAACACCGCGTAGTTGGGCAGCTCACGCTTGCGGTAGGTGGTCTCCACGACACCGTCGCGCAGCACGCTGGCCGCGTTGTAGACCACTGCGCCGGCGCTCTGCGGCCAACCGACCACCGCCACGATGCCGGTCGCCTCGGTGGCGATGCGGGCGATGGCCTGCTCGCAGTCATCCAGGAAGCCGGGGCGCAGCAGCAGGTCTTCCGGCGGATAGCCGCTGACCGCCAACTCGGGGAACAGCACCACGTCCGCGCCGTATTCGTCACGCGCCTCGTGCATCAGCTCGATGATGCGGCCGGTATTGCCGGCCACGTCGCCGACCGGGAAGTCGAACTGGGCCAGGGCGATGCGTAGCGATTGGGACATATCAACAACCTTCTGCTTGGCCCCGCACCCTGCGGGGGCTTGGTTTGATCGACAACGCCTGCAGGATGCTCTCGCAGACCGCGGCGGTGTTGCTCAGGGCTTCATTATTCCAGAACCGCAGCACGCGGTAGCCTTGGCGCCTCAGGAAGGCTTCACGTGCCGGATCGTTAGGATCACCGGCATGCTGGCCGCCATCCAGTTCAATGACCAGCCGCCGCGCCAGACAGGCGAAGTCGACCACGTAGGGGCCGATGGGATGCTGGCGACGAAACTTGAAGCCGGCCAGGCGATCGGCACGCAGGTGGTACCAGAGTCGTTGCTCGGCGTCGGTCATCCGTTGCCGCAAGGCCCTGGCGCAGCCGGTCTTGGCACCTTTTCGCATGTCCTTCGCTCCTTCCGTCGGAAGGAGGAAGGTCCCGCGCGGGGACGACGGGAAAATCAGGCATATGGAGGGATAAGGCTCGGAAAGCTGCCCTCACCCCTACCCCTCTCCCGCCGGCGGGAGAGGGGAAAGCAACCGCAGGAGCGCACGGCCTTGGCTTCGGCTTCGGCTTCGGCTTCGGCTTCGGCTTCGGCTTCGGCCTTCGCCTTGGCTCTCCCCTCTCCCGCCCGCGGGAGAGGGGTAGGGGTGAGGGCAGCCCTTCAAGCTCGGCACAAAAGAAAAGGCCGCCCCAAGGGGCGGCCTTCTCGACACATCACCGGCGGTCAGCGCTTACTTGACCAGCTTGGCGATGGCAGCGCCCAGGTCGCCCGGCGAACGCACGGTGACGACGCCAGCCGCTTCCATTGCGGCGAACTTGCCTTCCGCAGTGCCCTTGCCGCCCGAGGCGATCGCACCGGCATGGCCCATGCGCTTGCCGGCCGGCGCCGAGGCACCGGCGATGAAGCCGACGACCGGCTTCTTCACGTGGGCCTTGATGTATTCCGCACCGGCTTCTTCGGCGTCGCCGCCGATTTCGCCAACCATGATGATGCCTTCGGTCTGCGGGTCTTCGTTGAACAGCTTCAGGCAGTCGACGAAGTTCAGGCCGTTGATCGGGTCACCGCCGATGCCGATGCAGGTGGACTGGCCCAGGCCGACTTCGGTGGTCTGCTTGACCGCTTCATAGGTCAGGGTGCCCGAACGCGACACGATGCCGATCTTGCCCGGCTTGTGGATGTGGCCCGGCATGATGCCGATCTTGCACTCACCCGGGGTGATGACACCCGGGCAGTTCGGCCCGATCAGCACGGTATCCGGGTGCGAGCCCTTCAGCACGTTGTCCACGCGCAGCATGTCCAGCACCGGGATGCCCTCGGTGATGCAGACGATGACCTTGATGCCGGCAGCAGCGGCTTCCAGGATGGCGTCGGCAGCGAACGGCGGCGGGACGTAGATGACCGACGCGTCAGCGCCGGTGGCCTGCACGGCATCGGCCACGGTGTTGAACACCGGCAGGTCGATGTGGGTGGTGCCGCCCTTGCCCGGGGTGACGCCGCCGACGACCTGGGTGCCGTACTCGATCATCTGGGTGGCGTGGAAGGTGCCCTGCTGGCCGGTGAAGCCCTGCACGATCACCTTGGTGTTCTTGTTAATCAAAACAGACATGGGAATTCCTTGGTGTCGGGATCAGGCGGCGTTCTTGACAGCTTCAACGACCTTCTTGGCGCCGTCGTTGATGTTGTCAGCCGGGATGATGGCCATGCCGCTGTCACGCAGCAGCTGCTTGCCTTCTTCCACGTTGGTGCCTTCCAGGCGCACCACGACCGGAACCTTGACGCCCACTTCCTTGACCGCGGCGATGATGCCCTCGGCGATCATGTCGCAGCGGACGATGCCACCGAAGATGTTGACGAAGATGCCTTCGACCTTGTCCGAGGACAGGATCAGCTTGAACGCCTCGATCACGCGCTGCTTGTTCGCGCCGCCGCCCACGTCCAGGAAGTTCGCCGGCTCGCCGCCGTTGAGCTTGATGACGTCCATGGTGGCCATGGCCAGGCCGGCGCCGTTCACCATGCAGCCGATGTTGCCGTCCATGGTGACGTAGTTGATGTCCAGCTCCGAAGCGGTCACTTCGGTTTCGTCTTCCTGGGACTTGTCGCGCATGGCGACCAGTTCCTTGTGACGGAAGGCGGCGTTGTCGTCGCTGTTGAACTTGCCGTCCAGCGCGTACAGGTTGCCGTCGTCCAGGATGGCCAGCGGGTTGATCTCAACCAGCGCCAGGTCCTTTTCGTTGAAGATGCGGTACAGGTTCACCATGATGCTGGCGAACTGGCCGGCCTGCTTGGCGGTCAGGCCCATCTTGAAGCCGATGTCACGGCCGTGGTAACCCTGCACGCCCTCGACGAAGTCCACGTTCAGGGTGTGGATCTTGTCCGGGGTTTCGGCGGCAACCTGCTCGATCTCCATGCCGCCTTCCGAGGAAGCGATGAAGCTGATGGTGCGGGTGCCACGATCGACCAGCACCGACAGGTACAGTTCCTTGACGATCTCACCGGCGGTGGTCACCAGCACCAGGTTGATCGGCAGCTCGACGCCGGCGGTCTGGTAGGTGGCCATCTTGGTGCCGAGCATCTTGGCTGCAGCGGCCTTCACGTCTTCGACGGTCTTGCAGAACTTGACGCCGCCGGCCTTGCCGCGGCCGCCTGCGTGGATCTGCGCCTTGACCATCCAGGGGCCCTGGCCCAGCGACTGGGCGACGGCAACCGCCTCGTCCGGGGTAGCCGCGACTTTGCCGGCCGGAACCGGGATACCGTATTCGGCAAGCAGCTGTTTTGACTGGTACTCGTGGAAATTCATGCGTCACCGTGGGAATAGGAACGACCGCACGCATCTCCTCGGGCCCCACGGAGGGGCGCCAGCATGGACCGCGGCGGGCCCACTATTGTGGCCGAGCCAGCGCCGGGGCGCAAAGAAGTCTGTACAAATCGCCAAGACCGGCACGCTTTCCCATGCATTTTCAGCCACTTGCCGCAACTGTCCGGCGCCTGTGAAAACGCCCGGAACCGGCCCGCCGGCACCTATACTTGCCCGAGCCCGTCTGCAGATAGGAGTTCCGGCTTGGCCCCCAGCCCTTCGCTGATTGACCGCATCGAGTCGATCCCGCGCCGTGAACTGTACTTCTTCGCCCTGTTCCGCCTGCTGGTCGCCTCGCTGTTGTGCGCCCTGGTGTTCAGCCCGCTGAGCATGATGGTCGGGGAGGCCCACCATGTCGGGCTGGCGCAGTGGGTGTCGGCGATTTACCTGCTGGTATCGGCCGGGCTGCTGTTCTGGGGCCGCAACGAGCGCTGGCTGCAGACCATCGTGTTCTGGAGCGTGCTGGCCGACATCGTCGCGGCGGTGCTGCTCAGCCATGCCCTGCCCGGCTCCAGCGCCGGCATTTCGATGTCGCTGCTGTTCAACATCGCCGCCGCCGGCCTGCTGCTGCCGCTGTCGCGCGCGATGTTGGTGGCACTGCTGGCCAGCGGCGCCAGCGTGCTGGAGTTCGGCTGGACCTACCTGGAAGGCGTCGACAACAGCCGTACCCTGGCCGAACTGGCCATGTTCGTGACCAGCTACCTGTCGCTGGCCTTCATCTGCTACCAGATCGGCAACCGCACCCGGCGCACCCAGCAACTGGCCGACCAGCGCGGCGCGGAGGTGGCCAACCTGTTCGAGGTCAACGAGCTGATCATCCGGCGCATGCGCACCGGCGTGCTGGTGGTCGACATCGATGGCCGCATCACCCTGGCCAACGAGGCGGCCACCGCCCTGCTTGGCGACCTGGAAGGCACCCTGGCCACCGAACGCGTCACCCTGGCCAGCGCCTCGCCGGAACTGGCCCGGCGCCTGCAGCGCTGGCGCGGCGGTTGGCAGGAAGAAGAAGTGGCCCTGCAACTGGCACCGGAACAGGCCGAAGTCCTGCCCCGCTTCGCCCGGCTGCTGGCCGACAGCGACATGACCCTGGTGTTCCTGGACGACACCTCGGTCGTCTCCAAGCGTGCCGAATCGCTCACCCTGTCCACGCTGGGCCGGTTCTCCGCCAGCCTGGCCCACGAGATCCGCAACCCGTTGGCGGCCATCAACTACGCCACCCAGCTGCTGGAGGAATCCAACGACCTGGGCGATGCCGACCGCCGCCTGCTGCAGATCATCCACCAGCAGTGCCAGCGCACCAACGGCATCGTGGAAAGCGTGCTGGCCCTGGCCCGGCGCGAACGGGCCAACCCGGAGAACCTGGACCTGGTCACCTTTGTCCGGCGCTTCGTGCTGGAGTACCGGCAGAGCCTGTCGCTGGAAACCGACAGCCTGGAGGCGGTGATCCGCGAGCCCAGCGTGCCGGCGCTGATGGACTCGCGCCACCTGCACCAGGTACTGACCGCCCTGGTCCACAATGCGCTCAAGTATGGTCGCATGGTCGAGGAGCCCGCCCGCGTCCGCATCCGCGTGGCCTCCGGCGAGCGACACGCGGTGATCGACGTCATGGACCGCGGCCCCGGGATTCCCGACGCCATCGCCGCCCAGCTGTTCCGCCCCTTCTATACGACCTCCGAGCACGGCACCGGCCTGGGCCTGTACATCGCGCGCGAGCTGTGCCGGGCCAACCAGGCCCAGCTGGACTATGTCTCCGTCCCCGCGGGCGGGGCCTGCTTCCGCCTGACCCTGTCCGTCCCCAAGGCCGCATTCAATCGCGACCTGGGTTGAAAATGCGCAAACCGTGCGTCGAATGTTTGGCGCAGGCCCCTCGCCTCGGCTATCGTTTCGCCCATGAATGCGACACATAGCGCCCTGATCGTCGATGACGAACGCGACATCCGCGAACTGCTGGTTCTGACCCTGGGCCGGATGGGCCTGCGCATCAGTACCGCGGCCAACCTGGCCGAAGCGCGGGAGCTGCTGGCCAGCAATCCGTTCGACCTGTGCCTGACCGACATGCGCCTGCCCGACGGCAACGGCATCGAGCTGGTCGCCGAGATCACCCGTGATTACCCGCGCACCCCGGTCGCCATGATCACCGCCTTCGGCAGCATGGACCTGGCGGTGGAAGCACTGAAGGCCGGCGCCTTCGACTTCGTCAGCAAGCCGGTGGACATCAACGTGCTGCGCGGACTGGTCCGCCATGCGATCGAACTGAACAATGCCGCCCGGCCGAGCACGCCGCCGCCGCCGGAGAACGCCACGCGCCTGCTCGGTGGCTCCGCTGCCATGGACGAGCTGCGCGCCACCATCGCCAAGGTCGCGCGCAGCCAGGCGCCGGTCTACATCCTCGGTGAATCCGGCGTCGGCAAGGAGCTGGTGGCCCGCACCATCCACGACCAGGGCGCGCGCGCGGCCGGCCCGTTCATCCCGGTCAACTGTGGCGCCATCCCCGGCGAGCTGATGGAGAGCGAGTTCTTCGGCCATCGAAAGGGCAGCTTCACCGGCGCCCATGCCGACAAGCCCGGCCTGTTCCAGGCGGCCAATGGCGGCACCCTGTTCCTGGACGAAGTGGCCGAACTACCGCTGCAGATGCAGGTCAAGCTGCTGCGCGCCATCCAGGAGAAGTCGGTCCGCCCGGTGGGTGCCTCCACTGAAGTTCCGGTGGACGTGCGCATCCTGTCGGCCACCCACAAGGACCTCGGGGCGCTGGTGCAGGATGGCCGCTTCCGCCATGACCTGTACTACCGCATCAACGTGATCGAGCTGCGGGTACCACCGCTGCGCGAGCGGCGCGGTGACCTGCCGCAGCTGGCCGGCGCGATCCTCGACCGGCTGGCCCGTTCCCAGAACCAGAAGCCACCGGTGCTGTCGCCCTCGGCGCTGGATGCCCTGGCCGGCTACTCCTTCCCCGGCAACGTACGCGAGCTGGAAAACATCCTCGAGCGCGCCCTGGCCCTGGCCGACGGCGACACCATCGACGCCAGCGACCTGCGCCTGCCCGCGCCCAAGCCGGCCAGCGTGCTGCAGCCCGAAGGCCCCGGCGCGGGCGCCGCGGTCACGGAAGAGGCGGTCATCGACATCGATCCCTCGGGTGCCGCCCTGCCCTCCTACATCGAGCAGATGGAGCGCGCGGCGATCCAGAAGGCACTGGAAGAGAACCGCTGGAACAAGACAAGGACCGCCGCCCAGCTCGGCATCACCTTCCGTGCCCTGCGTTACAAGCTGAAAAAGCTGGGCATGGAGTAAGTACGCTCCGCGCCGGACAGCGCCCGGCACCACCGACAGCAGAACGCCGGGCACTGCCCGGCGTTCTGCTGTACGGCAGGTAGCAAGCAGCCGCCGATCAATCCTTGGTGACGCGGTTGATCTCGGCCAGGCTGGTCACACCCTGCGCGGCCTTGAGCAAAGCCGACTGGCGCAGGTCGTTGACCCCGATCTTCTGTGCAGCGTCGGCGATGTCCATGGCGTTGCCCCCCTGCAGCACGATCGCGGCGATCTCGTCGGTCATCGGCATCACCTGGTAGATACCGGTACGGCCCTTGTAACCTTCCGTGCACTCATCACAGCCCACCGGCTCGAACAGCTGGATGCCCTCGTCCAACTGCTTCTGGGTGAAGCCTTCGGCCAACAGCGCGTTCTCCGGCAGGTGCGCCGGACGCTTGCAGTTGGAGCACAACCGGCGGGCCAGGCGCTGGGCGATGACCAACGTCACCGACGAGGTGATGTTGTATGGCGCGATGCCCATGTTCATCAGGCGCGCGATGGTCTGCGGGGCATCGTTGGTATGCAGCGTGGACAGCACCATGTGGCCGGTCTGCGCGGCCTTGATGGCGATCTCCGCGGTTTCAAGGTCGCGGATTTCGCCGACCATGATGATGTCCGGGTCCTGTCGCAGGAACGAGCGCAGCGCCGCGGCGAAGGTCATGCCGCGCTTGTTGTTCTGCTGCACCTGGTTCACGCCCGGCAGGCGGATTTCCACCGGATCCTCGGCAGTGGAGATGTTGCGGGTATCGTCATTGAGGATGCCCAGCGCGGTGTACAACGACACGGTCTTGCCCGAGCCGGTCGGGCCGGTGACCAGCACCATGCCATAAGGTTTGTGGATGGCCTCCATGAACAACTGCTGCTGGACCGGCTCGTAGCCCAGTTTGTCGATGCCCAGCTTGGCGGCGCTGCCGTCCAGGATACGCAGCACGATCTTTTCGCCGAACAGGGTCGGCAGCGTGCTGACACGGAAGTCGATCTGCTTGGTCTTGGACAGGTTGAGCTTGATACGGCCGTCCTGCGGCACCCGCTTTTCGGCGATGTCCAGCTGCGACATCACCTTCAGGCGTGCCGCGATGCGCTGGTTCAACTTCACCGGCGCCTTGGCCACGGTCTTGAGCAGGCCATCGATGCGCAGGCGGACGCGATAGTCATCTTCGTAAGGCTCGAAGTGAATGTCTGACGCCCCCTTCCGGATCGCATCGACGAGCACCTTGTTGACGAACTTCACTACCGGCGTGTCGTCGCCCTTGGCATCGATGCCAGCATCACCGCCTGCACTACCCTCCTCGTCCCCGACGGCGACATCGAGGTCTCCAATGGCCTCGTCGTCCCCTCCCAGACTGTCCCCGAGCGACTCATTACTGGCCAGCCACAGGTCCAGGGTACGGCGGATCTGCTCCTCGTCAACGAGGATCGGCTCCACCACCAGATTGGTATGGAACTTGATCTCATCCAGCGACTGGGTCGGGTTGCTGGTACCCAGGAACAGCTTGCCGCCACGCCTGAACAGCGGCAGCACCTGGTGCTTGCGCAGCAATTCCTCGCTGACCAGCTTCATCGCGTTCTGGCTGGGATCGAATACCGACACGTCCAGCAGCGGCATCCCGAATTCCATGGCATTGGCGGCGGCCATGTTCGCCGCGCTCACCAGCTTCTTCTCCGCCAACCATTGGCTCAGCGGCATCTTGGCCTCGGCCGCCTGGGCCATGGCCGTGCGGGCGGTGGCTTCCTCCAACGCCCCATCCTGAACCAGCCGACGGGCGATGCCCGTGATTCCGACGAGATTGGCAGTGACTGCAGCGTTCATGAGCTTCCCCTGGGCCGGACCCTAACCTTGGCAATTGTACGCATGCCGGCGCCCCAGGCCAGCGTCCGCATCAGGCGGATACTGGCCCGGCCCCCGGCGTTCCTGACCTCCCCCCTTCCTCACCAACCCGGCTACTATTGCCGCGGGGAGAACTACCGGTAAACGCACGTGCCAGAACTGAGCATCATCCTGCCCGCCAAGAACGAGGCCGAGGGGCTGCGGCGCACCCTGCCCGCGCTGCAGGCAGCGTATCCAACGGCAGAGATCATCGTGGTCAACGATGGTTCCACCGACGAGACCGCCAGCGTCTGCACCCAGCTCGGTACAAAGGTGCTGACCAGCCCCTACTCGATGGGCAACGGTGCCGCGATCAAGCGCGGCGCGCGCGCCGCCACCGGGGCGATCCTGGTGTTCATGGATGCCGACGGCCAACACAGCGCCGACCACATCGCGCGATTGTTGGCCAAGCTGGACGAAGGCTATGACATGGTCGTGGGCGCCCGCGACAGCGACGGGCAGGCCAACTTCCACCGAGGTCTGGCCAACGCGTTCTACAACACGCTGGCCAGCCATATGACCGGGCATCGGATCGATGACCTGACATCCGGCTTCCGCGCAGTCCGCGCCGAACGCTTCCGCGAGTTCCTGCACCTGTTGCCCAATGGCTTCAGCTACCCGACCACCAGCACGATGGCTTTTTTCCGTAGCGCCTACCCGGTGGCCTACGTGCCGATCCCGGTCGCCAAGCGCGTAGGCAACGGCAGCCACATCCGACCGATCAAGGATGGTATTCGCTTCCTGTTGATTATTTTCAAGATTGCCACGCTGTACTCGCCGATGAAGTTGTTTGGGCCAGTTGCTCTTGGTTTCTTCATGGTCGGCGTGGGTTATTACGCCTACACCTTCGCGACGATGCATAGATTCACGAACATGAGCACATTGTTGTTCAGTGCTTCGGTAATTATTTTCCTGATCGGCCTGGTCTCCGAACAGATCACCAATCTGACGTATCGACGCGATGCCTGAAGGACGCCGCCTGCGCATTCTGGTGATCACCCGCAACCTTCCGCCTCTGATCGGCGGCATGGAACGGCTCAACTGGCATCTGCTTGATGAACTATCGGCAGACGCAGATGTAAAGGTCATCGCCCCCAACGGAGCGGCGCAGCTGGCTCCGCGAAAGGTGATCGCGACGACCGAGGTTCCACTGCGTCCCTTGTGGCGCTTTCTTGCCAGCTCCACTTGGCAGGCCGCGCAACAAGCCCGCCATTGGCAACCAGACGTCGTCATCGCTGGCAGCGGATTGACTGCCCCCATTGCCCTGCTCGCGGCCAGCGCCTGCAGGGCAAAATCATGTGCCTATGTCCACGGGCTTGATCTCACGGCCAAACACCCGGTCTATCGAACATTCTGGTTGCCAGCCATCAGATCGCTCGATCTTCTTGTTGCCAACAGCCGTCCAACCGCCGAGATCTGCCGCCGTGTTGGTGTTGACGAGTCGCGCATCAAGGTGATTCATCCGGGGGTGGATCCACCGCTGGAAGAGATCTGCAGACCGAAAGATGATCAGATCAACGTCTTTCGTGAGAAGCATCGCCTCAAGGACAGCAGAATCATTCTTTCGGTTGGCCGTCTCTCCGCGCGCAAAGGCTTGCGGGAATTCACTGCGCTGTCGCTGCCCCAGATCGTGCAAGCCATTCCAGATGCCCTACTCCTCATCATCGGCGATTCACCGAACAACGCCTTGCACGCAGAGCCACAGTCGATGGAGTCCATCCAAGCTGCCGCCGATGCGGCCGGAGTGGGGAACAACATCCGATTCACCGGTGTTGTCGCCGAAAGCGAGCTCAATATCGCTTACGGAATCGCGACCGTCCACGCCTTTCCGGTTCGCAACATCCCCGGAGACCTGGAAGGATTTGGCATGGTCGCGGTCGAGGCGGCCGCACATGGGCTCCCCACCATCGCATTCGCCAACGGCGGCGTCATCGACTCGGTTGCCGAGGGATACTCCGGCCATTTGATCACCGCCGAAGACTATGCCGCCTTCGCCACAGCAATCATACAAACGCTGCGATCCCCACAAATCAGCCGCGAGAACTGCATGGAATTCGCCGGCAGGTTCGCGTGGCCGGAGTTTGGAAAGCAGCTGGGATCCGCAATTCGCTCCGTCCAATCGAACAAGTAAGGCCAACCCATCCGGCCGAAGGTGAACCGAATCGCGGCCATGTGGCACCGCGTCCACCTGATGATCAGAACGCCCCCAAGAGGAAATGGTGAAGATCCTATTCATTGGCAAACGATTCTATACGAATCGCGATGCCGTCCAGGAACAGTATGGCCGCATTTACCAGCTGCCTAGTTTCTGGGCCAAGGCAGGGATGCAGACATCACTCTGGCTCATCGACTATCACTCCAAGGACGTCGTCAATCGAACGGAGGGACAACTCCGGCTGAAATCCACTCCGATCTTCAGTCGCGCCTCCCTGAGCGAATGGCATGAGATTAGAAGCGCCAGCAAACAGGTCCAGTTCGACATTGTTGTCGCAAGCGGTGACTGTTACATCGGATTGATGGCATATCGCTTGGCGCAGCGCATCGGCGCCAAATTCGTTTTCGACGTTTACGACAAGTACGATGAGTTCCGGGCATACCTGAACCTGCCTGGCTTCAATCTTTTCAAGCACCTGCTCGATCGCGCGGACGGGCGCATCTTTGCCAGCCGACCGCTCATGGCGCAGTTGCAACGCGCGACTCACAATCACCTGACCCTGAATGGAATTGATGAGGCACTGTTCACACCAAGTGACATGTCCGCTAGCAGGGGGACGCTCGGACTACCCACGACCGGTATCCTGATTGGCTATTTCGGTAGCATGACTGCGGACCGGGGCGTCACCGACCTGATCGCTTCGGCCAAGATCCTGCGTGACAAAGGGCATCCCGTCGAACTGATTCTGGCTGGCCGGAAGGAGCATGCCCTCGACACATCCATTGAAGGTGTTACCTATCTGGGCAACCTCCCTGTGTCGCAGGTGCCGTTGGCGATGTCTTCCTGCGACCTCCTTGCCCTTCCCTATCGAAGCTCGCCCTACCTCGACATGGCATCCTCCTGCAAGATTACGGAGTACATCGCCATGCGAAAGCCAGTCGTAGCCACCCTCACACCCAACTTCTCCGGCAATTTCCCGTTGCAGGCCCGGCAACTGGATGGCCTGCTGGCCAGCCCGGGTGACCCCGCCAGCATTGCCGAGGTAATTCTGAAGCAACTCGAATCAGCCACGTTGCTCCAAATGCCGGAGGGCGCTACGTGGCAGGAAATATCCGCCGACACCTTGGAATTCCTGGCAACCTTACCTCCACCAAGAGGGGCATAAAGCGAGCGTGCTCAACGCTTCCCGAGACGCCGGGCAAGATCCATCAAGCCAGGATGTCTCTTGACCCCCTCGCCAAGACTGACCCGCAATCCGTTGAGTCGACGGCGCACGGCCTTTTCCCATCCCGGTTGCTCTGCTTTCTCGGCGCGCAGGGATCTCAGCC
The DNA here is from genome assembly GCF_004348115.1 of Stenotrophomonas sp. ATCM1_4. Classification (GTDB taxonomy): domain Bacteria; phylum Pseudomonadota; class Gammaproteobacteria; order Xanthomonadales; family Xanthomonadaceae; genus Stenotrophomonas; species Stenotrophomonas capsici. Next base: position 3,389,472 of record NZ_QPFB01000001.1, read on the forward strand.
CAACCATCAACTTGTCCAACACTGGCGGGATGCATGTCGGCGAATTTGTACTCCCCGGTTTCATCCGGACATCGCCGAGCTTGCGATCCACCTTCATTGCCCCCCTTTTTGTTCGGGACGGCCGAGCCGAAGAGGAAATCTCTCCGCAAAGCTCGAGCATCAACTGCGCGACCCGCTGGCCAGCGAATCCATCCAGCATCGGAAGGTGATCTGCCAATGCGTGCTCAAGACCCGTTACATCTACGGCCCCACTCTGGACCAGGTGGATGAAGCCTGCAACTTCAGCTGATGTGCTCGCCCGCGCGTAGTGCGCGACCAACCGGGACGCTTCCTCATTGAAGGGCTCCCCTTCAACATTCACCAGGGAAAGAATTGGCTTTCCCGTCGCCAGATACTCCAATAGGAACGACCCGACGTCGGTAAGCAGAGCATCCGAAGCGTTGAAAGCATCCGCATGATCAGCCGATTCATCAAGGACCATGCCTAGCGCCGCCAGCTCCTCGCGTAGCGTCGAAACTTCATCCTGATCCAGCAAACCCTCTGCAACGATTGCGGGAAACAACCCTGGATGAGGTCGCCATATCAGGCATAGTTGCTCGCGTCGCGAAATCACGAGCTCAAGCAACTCCGGCCCCAGCAGATCGAACGTCGAGAAATTGCCCCCGTGGGAGCAGGACTTTCCGAAACTGAAATGCGAATTCCAAAGAATCGCGCATCGCCCGCCAATGGCATCCGACAACCAACCCGGCACAGGCCGCGACAGCGCTTCCATCAGGTGGTCGAAACGGGGCTGGCCCAATACGTGAACATGCCCGTCGCCACGCGGGCAATGTCTGCGATAGAGCGATTTCTCGTGCTCCGATCTTGCAATAACCGCTGTCGCTTGAATCTGCGTTGGTTGTGAGAACTGCAGCTTCAGATTCTTCCGCCCACCCGCCATCACCAATCCATAAGGGATGTAGAGCATGATGGGAATCACCTGCTTCAGCCGATCGACCCACAGCTGCCTCGGCCGATCCCGGTCATAGGGATGATTCAGAACCACCACGTCGAACTGGCCCGGCGAAACAACTTCACCTTGCGCCCATTCATGAAATGGAATCCCGTCGCTGGCGAGCACAGCCCGCATCAGGGGCAATTTCTGCTGCGAAACAGCCGGATTCTCGATGCTGTAAGGCAGCACCCACACCTCTGAACTGAAAGCATTTCCATCACGCATCGCCAACCACAGCGATGCGAGATTCACCCACGCTTCCGGCCGCTGAACCAACAAGAGCACGCGTAAAGGAGCACCGGGATGCCGTCCCGGCTCGCCAACGGCGCGAGTGGCTTTATCCTGACTCACACACACCTTCTACCCGCGACATCGACGAATACCACTTGACGCGACGCCAAATCATCACTCACGTCGCGCTCGCTCACTCATGAACTCCTCCGCGGCCAGAAGATCCCCCGGCGTATCTACTTCATGCAGGTCCAACAGCCAGGCCGGCAAAGGTAACTGAGATTCAAGCGCCTGATAGACATATCCCGATGCTTCCTCCAGCCGCAATGGTGGTCCAGAGAAAACATTGGCCCATTCGTAACTACTGTCCAGCCCCCTGCCGAATGCTGATATCTCCATCTCCCCCTGCATTCGGCTTGAGATCTCAGCAAACACCGCATTCTCGCTTTTGGCCTGAGTCACCCCGACGAGGGTTCGCACACTCGCGGCTTTTTCGACGAATCCGGCCAGCGATAACTCATCGATGATCAGGTCGCCGTCCAGATACAACACTTTTGAAAGAAAGCCTGCGCTTCCCAACGAGATACTGTAGGCGGTATTGGTTTCCCTGAAACGAGGATTCCTGATCAGGATCACGTCGCGATGATGACGGGCGCAATACTCAGCAACCATTTCCTCGCGATAGCCGATGACAACATGGATGCGCGACACCCGTGACTCCAGCGCCTCGATCAGGCGCGAGAGAATGGTCCTTCCGTCCACTTCGATCAAGCACTTGGGCAAACCCATCCCCAACCGTGAACCGAGCCCTGCACAGGCGATTACAGCACCTTCAACAGCTTGCATAACGCCTCCGGCGAATTAATGAGCATCGTAGCCGCAGCCGCCGTCGCCGGCACCGGGGAGTGCACTGCACCGTACGCGATGCCGATATCAGCTTCTTTCAACATGGGAACATCATTGGCACCGTCCCCAACGGCAACATACCGCCGATGCCCCCCGAGGGCGCGTAATGCACGCATGGCCGCACCTTTATCGAGAATATCCTCAAGCCGTAAGCGCCCTTCGTCCTGCCTTGCCCTGGAACATATCCAACGACACTTCAGACGACTCATGAGAGGCCTCAACCAAACATCAAGATTTCCCGTGACAATGAAACAGTCATCGACACGCTCATTGATGAATTCAACAAGCGAGGGCTCAAGCGTGACCGACTCGACGATCGCATGCACCCTCGCTACCGGCACCTGCCCCAGGATAAGGCAGCGCAATCGCATGGAATCAGAGAATGGGATGTAGCCTTCCATCGTCAATCGCGTGAGTGTCGCCATCTCATCGGCAACATCCAGTTCCGAGGCGATACATGGCAGCAGCTCGGTAGTTGTAATCGTGCCATCAAGATCAAAGCAGAAAGCAGTACTCACGAAATCCGCTCCATGAGGAACCACATCTGCCGGGTATCGCTTCGATTATTGAGCCAGGGCTCGTCGTACACATCCCCCGAACCGACCAGCTTGAAGCGCACACCTGGCATCTCCTGCTGAATCAATCGCTCGAGCTCTTCATGAGTCCGGTAGATGGCACTGTACTGCTGTTCCATCTCTTCCGAATAGTGTTCCGAGATTGTCAGCCGCATCCCCACCCCCATCGGCTCACGAAACATCACAAGGCCGCCCGGCGCAAGTATGGCTGCCATGTTCCTGATTGCCCGACGCACTTCCGCATCGTTGAGGTAGATCAGCACACCCGCGCACAGCACCCTGTCAAAAGGCCCAGTCTCATCCAGTGCATCCAGCGAGAAATCATCGGCGGCCATGACGCTGAAGCGGCAGTTGGAGGAATCCGAAAACTGCTCACGCGCATAGTCCACGAGCCCAGCACAAGCATCGATCCCGTGATACCAAGCACTCCTTTGTACTAGTTCACTGGCCCAGCGCCCCGTTCCACAGCCGACGTCCAATACACGCTGAGCCCCATCAAGACGTAGCAGCGGAAGCAACTTGGCCTTTTCAGCGATATCCCTGCCCCGCGCCAACTCGGCGTTCTTCTCTTGATAGATCACCGCGTGCAGGGGGCCGATCGATGAAATCTTTCCGGCGCGCTCCTCGAAGAAACGCGTTACTGCCTCCGTATTGATGGCGGGACTGCCAGGACACCCCGACTCGGAATAGGATCTCGTCATTTACTCGGACTCGCTTTCATTTCATTCCCCTTCTTGGCATCACGACACGAACGACCAGCACCGAACCGATGACCGCCATTGTCCACTCTGCGGATATTACGGCCAACGGCAATCCCAATGCCCCAAATCGCTGAGTCAACACCACCCCGGCAAGCCCAAGGATCACCAGGCCTCCCATCTCGAAGCCGACACGCATCCACCGCTCGCCGAAGGCCATCAGCGAATTCCCGACTACCTGCCTTATCGCCATTCCGGGAACCGCAAGACATAACCAGCGAACAATTTCGCCGACACCTGCGTACTGCACACCGAAAAAAACATCCAGCAACGGGGCCGCGAGCCACAGTGCCGCAGCGAGCACAAGGCTGTACATGAATGCGCATGCGTACATCCATATGAAAAGACGGCGAGTGGGTCCAGAACCACGATCCTCACGAAACAATCTCGGCAATGCGGAAAGCATCATTGCGGAAACTGGCAACGTCGCCGCCCCGACCACCCTTGCCGCAGCGGCATACATGCCGGCAGCTCCCAGCGGCAACAGCTTCAGCGACAAGGCCTTATCAAGCTCACCTGGAGCAGCACGTGTGATGTTGATTACGGCATAACCGAATGCCTCCCCCCATCCACCTCTATCTGGCAAGCGCCATTCATCCACCTTCGGCCAGCGCCCTGGGAGAACACAGGCACCGCAGAACAGGGCCACAACGGAGGCAAGCAGGTAGCCTGCCCCATATACGTCCAGAGGCAGCTCCGGCTGCACGATGAGGGTCAAGCCAGCTGCGAGAAGCCGCAGCAGCATGGGCAGCAGCTGCAACAATTGCGCACCGGCAATACGCCCAAGCGCATGGTGCTCAGTTGTCATCAATGCAAAGAGGGGCTGCACCAAAAGCTCGGCAATGCCGATCATGGCAAGGACGTGGAAGGGCATGACCCGACCGAACAGATGGACAGTTGAAACGAGATAGACCGTCAACAAAGCACCGCCACACAACAGCGTGCAAGGGATCGCGCTACGAAGCACGATGAGACGGCGCTCAGGAGCCTTGGCAACCTCGCCCAGCAGCACCAACTGCATTCCAAAGGAAGACAACGCCCCCAGAATGACAGCCAATGCAGCAACACCGGCAAGCGCACCAAACTCCCGCGGACCAAGCAGTCGTGCAACCAGCAACAACGTCGCCGACTGCACCAGCAAACGCAATCCGAACACGATACTGGTGCGGATGGTACCTAACGCTATCGGGCCTTTCACGACTGTCCTGGTGCGACGGAAGAAGCTGGACTAGCCAGAGCCGCTGCTCCCCCTGAGCACGGCACCGGACTGGCGAAGGGCACCATCCGGGCACGTCCAAGCGCCTCCAGTATACGCAAACTCAACGCCTGCCCCGTCGTACGAGCGCCACTCCACGCCGTTTTCGACAGACATCGACCTCCCGGATCACTGTCCGCGCCGCAGCCCCTCCCCAGGCCCATCGAGCCCAGCGGCTAGTTTTGTAACGCGCACTGCCCACTACCCGTGTTGCAGTCCACGTCCCTCTTGATGGGTGCATTCCCACGCGTCAGGGAGTTGAATGTCACAGTACGCGGCGTTGCAAAATCACTGGTCGTCAATCCCAAGCTGGTGCTGGTATCACAGGCCTTGGCCTCATAAGCCGGCGGCAACTTGTAATCAGCCAATTCGATAACCGCCGTACTCATGTAAGCCCGCGCCTCGGCCAAGCAGCCAGCGTTCGCCGACCGCTGCGTGTAGTTTCGATACTGCGGCAGTGCGATGGCTGCGAGAATCGCAATGATGGCTACAACAATCATCAACTCGATAAGCGTAAAGCCGCTTTCATTCTTAGACATTTCCCTACTCCCCCAAAAAACACATACCCTTCACAAGCACAGAGCGTGCCAACCTTCGGAGACCACTCCGCCCGTCAGTTGGCGCCTCTCTTTGCAGGGATCAATTCGGAGGCACGTGCAACGACCTCCAACTGCGAGGCCCAGTCTGCCCGCCCCGCCTCCCTCAGCTGCTGCAGCATCCGTTCCACACCAGGGTCACCCACCCGGGAAAGCTCCACAGCACGGCGCAAGTACGCAAGCGCCAACTCAGGATGTTTGGTTTCATTGTGGATGTATGCGCCCACGCGCAGATTCTGCTCGGAAGTCAATTTGGATCGCGCGGATACGATCCCGATCAGCTCGATCATCCCATCAGGGTCCAGGCCGATACCCTTGTCAGCGTTTCCAAGCATCACCCAGAGAACGTTCTTGTTCTGCACACTCATGGGGGCTTTCCGCAATCGATCCAGCAGCCTCTCCCAATCATGGCTCGCGTCATCCCCGCGCATCGTCTTGAAAATGACAATGTTCGAAAGCAGGGCTGCGGATTCCGTAGCCTCCACCCCTTTCTCGCTTAGCGCCAGCGCTCGGCCAAAGTCCGGACTGGCCGGATCAAGACCACTCCGTTTCGCATATACGCCGCTGAGCAACAGCCACGCACGCTCCGAGCGTGGCGCGAGCTCCACGCTCCTCTCGGCAAAGCGCAGCGGCTCTCCCCATTCGTACGACCTTGAAACCGTCGCCCCGACGAGCACCAACCCGATTATCGCCAGAGCCCAGAAAGCCATCTTCCTTCCTGCATGAGCAGCTCCTTCGCGACGCTCAAGCATACCCACGCAGGAAACCCCGATCGCGAGCACCAATCCGACCAGTGGAAAATTATTGCGGTGCTCGAACACCATCTCCAGATTCAGGACATTGCTCGAAATGAAATGCCCTGCAAAAAACAGGAGAACACCGAAGCAGACCAATGGCGCGCGGCGACGGAAACACCAGGCCAACGCTACCAATGCAACGATGAAAGCAAGGGCGAGGATCGTCGAAATTGGGGAAAATAGCCCACGCGAAATGACGAGATCATCGTAGTAAAAAGGCATCATGGAAGGCAGGGGAAGCACTATCTGCCCGCAGTACATCGCTAGCACGCGCCCTTGCGTCAACAATCGCTCCAGGCTGGAAAAGTCCCTTCCGGGATACACCCCCCAATGCCAGTAGTGCGGGACAACCACGCATAAATAGACCCCAGCACCGAGCAATGCGGCAATCCAATACCCTCTGCGCAGCATATCCTGCAAGCCCGACTGTGCAGCACGAAACTGCAGCACCGTGACTTCAAGCAGGAACGTAAACAAGGGCAACAGCGCAGAGTCCTCCTTGCTTGCGAATGCCAGAGCCCATAGCAACACCACAAGAACGCCGTAGTGTCGACTTGGCCTCCCCTCGATCTGCGCTTTACGCATCCCCAGGTACGCCCATAGCGCCAGTACAAGGAACAGCGTCCCCAACATCTGCATGCGCTGCACCACATACAACACCGTGGATACCTGCAGCGGATGGACGCCCCAAACCACCGCAAGCAACAGCGCCACACCGCCTGCCTTACGCGGCCCCCAGTTCGCCAGCAGAAACAACTGGCGCAGGAACAATGCCAGCGCAAGCACCGTCAATGCATGAATCAGGAGATTGGTGGCCTTGAAACTCCCCGCATCGAGACCAGCACGCCAGAAATCCAAGGCAAAACTGAGCATCGCCAGCGGCCGCGAGCCATTCCCGGGCTCGAAGCTGTAGGCCGCATTGAGCAGCCGATCAACAGAAAGATCCGACACATGGATCGCCACGTTCTCGACGATGTTCGGGTTGTCATCGAACAGGAACCCACCGCCCAAGCCAGGAATGAACACTCCAGCAGCGAGCAGGGAGAGCAGTACTGCAAGCAGGTGGTAGTGCCGTGCGGAACTCATCTATTCCCCTGCAAAACGCCATGACCACAACGGAATCCAACATCCAGCGCGGAACCCGTCCTTTCGACAAACGAAAAGCGCCTTTCGGCGCTTTTCGATCTCCTCATCACCGGAGATTTACGGCTTCAGTTCGCACTGACCGCTGCCAACATTGCAATCGGTATCCTTCTTGATATCCGCATTGCCCTTCGTTGCAGCCACGAAGGTCACCGTCGTGCCGCCGTTGTAGGCAGCCTCATCGACAGTCGGAACGGCACCGGCCGGGTCACAACCCTTCGGAGTGTAGGGCGGAGCGGTGCGGCCATCGGCCAGATTGGCAACGGCCGCGCCCATGAAGGCCTTGGCTTCAGCCAGGCAGGCGCCGTTGGCCGAACGCTGGGTGTAGTTGCGGTACTGCGGCAGCGCGATGGCGGCCAGGATGGCGATGATCGCCACGACGATCATCAGTTCGATGAGGGTAAAGCCCTGCTGCTTCTTCATAAGTACATCCCCTAGAGGTGTGAATTGTGAACATGGTTGCAGGCGAATGCCCGCCCCGCATGGGGTTACAAAGCAGGTTGCGTGCCAACTAGCCCAGCACCCCCTACTCCCCGCGGCAATGATGGCAGCATCCTGAAATAAGTGAAGCCCCCCGGCATCAATTTCGAGACTGGCACTCCAACATGACGAAAAACGTCACAATGTGACGCAGCCCTCCACCCTTTGGCCAGCGCCCTGTCCCGGCCAAGTGTGACCCAACGCGTCAAAGGCCGGATGAGGGCGTGCCGGAAGCCAAGCGAACCGCTACCATGCAGACCATTGTTCCGGGTGGGGATGCCCGGACGGGGAGAAGAAATGGCCGTTACCCGAAGTGCAGCAAGCAAAGAGTCGGCGGGTCGCAACACCAGCCAGATGCAGCCGTTTGTCTGGGAGGGGACCGACAAGCGCGGCACCAAGATGAAGGGCGAGCAGGACGCCAAGAACGCCAACCTGCTCAAGGCCGAGCTTCGCCGCCTGGGGATCACCCCCACCGTGGTGAAACCCAAGCCCAAACCGCTGTTCGGCGCCACCGGCAAGCCCATCAAGCCCAAGGACATCGCCTTCTTCAGCCGCCAGATGGCGACCATGATGAAGTCCGGCGTGCCCATCGTGACGGCGCTGGAGATCATCGGCAGCGGGCACAAGAACCCCCGCATGGCCAAGATGGTGGGGCAGATCCGCGCTGACCTGGAGGGCGGTTCCTCGCTGTACGAGGCCATCGGCAGGCACCCCGTGCAGTTCGATGAGCTGTACCGCAACCTGGTCCGCGCCGGCGAAGGCGCGGGCGTTCTGGAGACCGTGCTCGAAACCATCGCCAACTATCAGGAGAACCTCGAGTCCCTGAAGGGCAAGATCAAGAAGGCGCTGTTCTATCCCACGATGACCATCGCGGTCGCGCTGCTGGTGAGTTCGATCCTGCTGATCTGGGTGGTTCCGCAGTTCGAGGAGGTGTTTGCCGGCTTCGGCGCGGACCTGCCCGCCTTCACCAAGATGATCGTTGCAGCCTCCAAGCTCATGGTCAGCTGGTGGTGGCTGATACTGTTCATCGTTGCAGGTTCGATCATCGGTTTCATGTTCGCCTACAAACGATCCATACCGATGCAGCACGCAATGGACAGGCTTGTATTGAAGGTCCCGGTCATCGGCCAGATCCTGCATAACAGCGCCATTGCGCGTTTTGCCCGCACAACGGCGGTCACGTTCAAGGCCGGCGTGCCCCTGGTGGAAGCACTCAGCATCGTCGCCGGCGCAACCGGCAGCAGTGTCTATGAACAGGCGGTGCTGCGGATGCGCGACGATGTCGCCGTGGGCTATCCGGTCAACATGGCCATGAAGCAGGTCAACCTGTTCCCGCACATGGTGGTGCAGATGACCGCCATCGGCGAGGAAGCAGGCGCCCTGGACTCGATGCTTTTCAAGGTGGCCGAATACTTCGAGCAGGAAGTGAACAACGCCGTCGACGCGCTGAGCAGCCTGATCGAACCCATGATCATGGTGTTCATCGGCGTGGTGGTGGGCGGCATGGTCATCGGCATGTACCTGCCGATCTTCAAGCTGGCCTCGATTGTTGGATAATTGACAGATGGCATTTCTCGACCAGCATCCCGGCCTCGGCTACCCCGCCGCGGTCGGCCTGGGACTGCTGATCGGCAGCTTCCTCAATGTGGTGATCCTGCGCCTGCCCAAGCGGCTGGAGTGGCAGTGGCGGCGCGACGCGCGCGAGATTCTCGAGCAGCCGGACATCTACGAACCGCCGCCGCCGGGAATCGTGGTCGAGCCATCGCACTGCCCGCATTGCAAGCACAAGCTGAGCTGGTACGAGAACATCCCGCTGTTCAGCTGGCTGGTCCAGCGCGGCAAGTGCCGCCATTGCCAGGCCCCCATTTCGCTGCAGTATCCGCTGGTGGAGCTGGTCACGGCGCTGCTGGTGCTGGCCAGCGTCTGGCAGTTCGGCTTCGGCTGGCAAGGCTTCGGCGCGATCGTGCTGAGCTGCTTCCTGGTGGCGCTGTCCGGCATCGACCTGCGCACGCAACTGCTTCCGGACCAGCTCACCCTGCCCCTGATGTGGCTCGGCCTGATCGGCAGCATGGACAACCTGTACATGCCCGCCAAGCCCGCGCTGATCGGTGCCGCGGTGGGTTACCTGTCACTCTGGACGGTATGGTGGCTGTTCAAGCAGCTCACCGGCAAGGAAGGCATGGGCCACGGCGACTTCAAGCTGTTGGCGGCGCTGGGCGCCTGGTGCGGCGTGAAGGGCATCCTGCCGATCATCCTGCTGTCCTCGCTGGTGGGCGCCATCATCGGTTCGATCTGGCTGTACTCCAAGGGCCGTGACAAGGCCACGCCGATTCCGTTTGGCCCCTACCTGGCCATCGCCGGCTGGCTGGTCTTCATGTGGGGCGACCAGTTGATTGGCGGTTACCTGCGACTGTCCGGCCTGCAGCAGTAAGACCACTGTCCATGCGGATGCGGGGACGAGGCCGCGAGGCCACCCCGCTCAATCGAGCCCGTCTGCAATGAGCGATTTCACCATTGGCCTCACCGGCGGGATTGCCTCCGGCAAGAGCGAGGTCAGCCGGCGCTTCGAAATACTGGGCATCGTCGTCGCCGATGCCGACGTGGCCGCGCGCGACGTCGTGGCCCCCGGCAGCCCCGCCCTGGCACGGATCGTCGAGCGTTTCGGCGTCGATATCGTCCAGGCCGACGGCGCCCTGGACCGCCCCCTGCTGCGCCAGCGTGTATTTGCCAACGACGATGAGCGGCGTGCGCTCGAGGCCATCACCCACCCTGCCATCCGCCGGCGCATGATGGACATCTGCACCGCCGCACCGGGGCCCTATGTGATTGCTGCCATCCCGTTGCTGACGGAGGTCGGAGGCCGTGCCGCCTATCCGTGGCTGGACCGCATCCTCGTCGTGGACACCCCCGTCGCGCTCCAGCATGCGCGGTTGTTGCGACGTGACAGCATCAACGCCGAACTGGCGGATCGCATGATCCAGGCACAGGCCACGCGCGAACAGCGCCTGGCGCTGGCCGATGACGTCATCGTCAATGATGGGCATCCCGATGCCCTGCAGGCGCAGGTCGAGGCACTGGACCAGCGCTACCGCGAGCTGACCAGCAAACGGTAACGGCCAACCCGCGCCTGATCAGGCCGCGGAGAAACGCAACGTGGCGATCACGCCGCGTTCGCTACCCGGGCGGATATCCACCCGCCAACCGTACAACGCGCACAGGCGACTGACGATCGACAAGCCTATGCCCCCGCCCTGCGAATGACCGGCATGGGTGCCACGATAACCGCGCTGGAACAGGCTCGCCGCGTCCTCCTCGCTCAACCCCGGCCCCGAGTCGATCACCTCCACCGCATTGGCCGCCACCCGTACCAGCACCTGCCCGTCCTGGGTGTACTTCACGGCGTTGCCGATCAGGTTGCCCAGCGCGACCGACAGCGCCGATTCCGGCGCATCGACCACCAGCTCGCGCTCCCCTTCCAGCGCCAGCACCAGCGGTTTGCCACCCAGCTGCGCGCGATGCGCATCCAGCAACTGCTCGGCCACCTTGGCCACATTGCTGTTGCCATGGCCACGCTCGTTGCGGGACAGCAGCAACAGCGAACCGATCAGGTCGGTGCATTGCTGTTCGGCCCGCTGGATGCGCTGCAGGCGTTGCAGCACCTTTTCATCAAGCCCCGGACGCGCGAGCAGCAACTCGGTTGCACCGCGGATGACCGCCAACGGGGTACGCAACTCATGGCTGACGTCGGCGTTGAACTCACGGTCGCGCTGGACCACTTCGGTCAATCGCGCCGAATAATCATCCAGGGCCTCGGCCAACTGGCCGACTTCGTCGTCCGGGAAGCGTGGCGCCAACGGCTCGGGGTGCTTGTTGTCCCCCCGGTAGGCACGCAGGCGGGCAGCCAGATCCGACACCGGGCGCATGACGCGCGAGGCAGACCACCACCCAAGGACCCACGAAAGCAGGCTGAAGACGATCACCGAAAGAAACAGCGCGCGCTTGAGCTGCTGCTCACCGCGCATCGCCTGCCCCATGTCATAGGCGATGAAAAACCAGGCATCGGGGGTCTTGCGCACACCCACTTTGTAGTAGAACGGCTTGCCGTCGGCATCCTCGCCACTGAAGTTATGGATGCCGTCGCGCAGATGCTCCCATTCGGGATACTCCCGACGCAGGGCTTCGAGCCGGTCAGGCTTGTCGGGGCGGATGAGGATGGCGCGAATCTGCTGCACCGGCGCCATCACGTCCTTGCCACCACTGCGGACGTAGCTTTCCCAGGATGCGTCGAGATTGGTGTTCATCACGTCCTCGACCAACTGGTTTTCCACGCGCATCCGCGCCCAGTTCGTCGCAAACGCGAACAGCGTGGTCAGGCAGAAGCCCAACAGCACGAATGAAAGGATGATGCGGCTACGCAGGCGGCGGCGATAACGCCCCCGCTTGCGTGTCGGCCCAGGCGCAACGTCCTCAGACATCGGCAACGGCGATGCGGTATCCAATGCCATGGCGGGTCTGGATCATCGGTGCGGCGAACGGCTTGTCCACCACCGCGCGCAGCCCGTGGATATGCACGCGCAGGGAATCCGAATCCGGCAACTCCTCGCCCCATACCCGGGTTTCCAGTTCCTGGCGGGTGACCACGGCCGGCGAGGCTTCCATCAATGCCTGCAGGATCTTCAATGCGGTGGGGTTGAGCTGCAGCAGCTTGCCCTGGCGGCGCACTTCCAGCGTGTCCAGGTTGTACTCCAGGTCGCCCACTTCCAGCACGCGCGTGTGCGCACCCTTGCCACGCCGCGACAAGGCGTTGAGGCGGACCTCGACTTCCTGCAGCGCGAACGGCTTGATCAGGTAGTCATCGGCACCGGAGTCAAATCCGGCCAGCTTGTTGTCCAGCGAGTCGCGTGCGGTCAGCATCAGCACCGGCGTCTGCTTGCGCGCGTCGTTGCGCAACTTGCGGCAGACCTCGATGCCGTCCATGCCCGGCAGGTTGAGATCGAGCACGATCGCGTCGAAATCATGCACCACGGCCAGATGCAGGCCGGTGACGCCATCGGCCGCGAAATCCACCGTATGACCGCGATCTTCCAGGTAGTCACCCAGATTCGCCGCGATGTCGCTGTTATCTTCGATTACGAGAATGCGCACGTGTGCGGGTACCTTATGTCTTGGAAAGTACAAGCGAGCCCAAAGCCCGCCTGTCAGGAATTACAGCATAGCCATCGTTAACTTCTTACATCTGGCCAAACACGCGCCAAAGTTTCCCGGCCCGGTGCGCCGAGGGTCAATTGCCGGCCCGGGCGTTTCTCCCCCCAAGCGTGGCATCCATATGACGCTGCGCATCCCGCCGCATGCGTTCGCGCTGGGTCACGGTCGCGCACTGTGACGAAGACATGTTCGACCCAATGGCTTTCTCACGACGGCAGACAAGGCGGCTATCTGCACGCGCCCTGGTCAGAAGGCTGTTGACCAGCGCCTGATCGTTGAATACCTGCACCCGCTTCTCGTGCGGCAGCCCCTCGGCGTTTCCGTCACCGATCGCAGCCGACATGCGATCAAGCGCCTCGACAACGAGCGCACGATCTGCCGGGGATATCTCGCTATAGACCTCGCCGGCCTGGAGATCCGCCCGCACCTTCTGCTGTTGGTTCTGGAATGAATCGCTGGCCCGTAGCGGGAGCTCCGCCTGCTTGGCCAACAGCGCGCCCGGGGCCATCAACAACGCCAGCAGCAACAATGTGCGGGCCATCCCATTTCTCTCCATAGAAAGCGCAACTTTAACCCTGCCTCAGGCTTACAACAACAGAAACTATTCCCAACAAAAACAAGGCCCTGGCGAAAACCGCCAGGGCCTGAAAAATTCCCGATCACCGGACCCACTGAGGAGGGCTGGGTACAGTGGAAGCAGGCTAGAACCAAGCGGATTAAAGGGTTGTTAAAACCATGCAAACAAATTGCAGGTGCCCGTCAGCGCTTGAGATTTGCGACGTAATCGATCATCCGCCCGGCGACATCACCGCCGGAAACCGACTCGATGCCCTCCAGCCCGGGGGTCGAATTGACCTCCAGCACCAGCGGCCCGCGCCTGGAACGGATCAGGTCCACGCCCGCGATGCCGAGCCCCAGCGCCCTGGCCGAGCGCACCGCCACCTGCTGCTCGGCCTTGCTGGCCTGCACCGGCTCGGCGGTGCCACCGGCGTGCAGGTTGGAGCGGAAGTCGCCCTCCTGGGCCTGGCGGCGCATGGTCGCCACGACCTGGTCGCCAACCACCAGGCAGCGCAGGTCCGCGCCCTGCGCTTCGGCGATGAACTCCTGCATCAGGAAGTTGGCATACAGCCCGCGCAGGGCCTCGACCGTGCCCTTGGAGGCGCTGAGCTTCTCGGTGAGGATCACGCCGCGGCCTTGGGTGCCCTCGCTGAGCTTCACCACGTGCGGCGGCGGCCCCAGCATCGACAGCAGGTCGTCGGTATCGTCCGGATTGTCACCGAACACCGTCACCGGCATGTCGATGCCCTTGGCGGCCAGCAGCTGGTGCGCGCGCAGCTTGTCACGCGCGCGCAGGATGGCGTCGGACGGGTTCGGGGTGCGTGCCCCCATCATCTCGAACTGACGCAGCACCGCCGTGCCATAGCGGGTGATGGAGGCACCAATGCGCGGGATCACCGCATCGAAGCCTGACAGGGGCTTGCCCTTGTAATGCATGTCGAAGCCGCCGGCGGTGATGCGCATGTAGCAGCGCAGCGGGTCAAGGATACGGACGGTGTGCCCACGCGCACGCGCAGCCTCGACCAGTCGACGGGTCGAATAGAGTTTGGTGTTGCGGGAGAGGATGGCCAGTTTCATCGCAGGGCCTGCATGGAAGGCGTGGCACTTCCCACCCGCCCTTGCGTGATGCCTCAGGCCCATTGCGGCGCCTGGAAAATGGAGCGGGTGAAGGGAATCGAACCCTCGTCGTAAGCTTGGGAAGCTTCTGCTCTACCATTGAGCTACACCCGCGCGGCGTGGCAAGTCTATGCGCCCCTACCCTCGCAGCGCAACGGTCAATGCGACACGGGCAGGCCGGCTGGCAAAACAAAGGCGGTGCCGCCGGGGCGGCACCGCCTTCCATTCACGGCATCCGTGGGTCAGAAGCTGCCGCTGAAGCTGGCGAACACGGTCATGTCACGTGCCGACTTCTGCAGCGTGGTGGTGCTCATGCCGATGTTGCTGTTCAGGCCCCACAGGTTGACCCGGGCACCCAGCACGACGGTGGCGTAATCACGATCAAACGCCAGGCCCGGCACCTTGTAGGTGCCCACGTCGGCCATCGTCTGCAGCCACGCGCTGGCCTGCTTGCCCTTCTCGAACTCGTGGTCGTAGGTAGCCTGCACGTACGGGCGGAAGTTGCCGCCGTCGTAGCGCGCCTGCCAGCCGATGCGGCCGACGGTCGAGTCGGCGTCCTGATCGCCATAGCCCAGCGCGGTGGCGCTGGCGTTGCTTTCGGTGTAACCGTCGAGCTTGACCTTCTGCCAGATCACCGCCGCGACCGGGCCATGACGGAAGCCGCCTTCCTGGCCGAAGTCATAGCCGGCGTTGACCGCCGCCGTCAGGTTGCTGCCGTCCGGCGAGCCCTTGTGCTCACGGGTGGCCGGGCCGAGCTGGACCTTGCGGGTCACGTCGTAGCCCAACCAGCTGTAGCTGAGCTGGCCGTTCACCCAGACCTTGTCGCCGTACCAGCCGGCGAACAGGCCCAGCGTGGTGTCGTCCTGGGTGAAGTCGCCCTTGCTGTTGCCGAAATCGGCGTCCATCCGGCCAAAGCCGGCGAAGCCGCCGAGGACGACGCCGTCGCGGGCCCAGTCGACGCCGAACAGGCCGGCCGGTGCCATGCCGTCGTACAGGTCGGCGTGTGCATACCGCTGCATGTCGCCACGCAGGTTGCCCCACCAGCTCAGGCCATCGGCCGGGCGACCGGCCAGGTGCGCGCCGACCTGGTCGGCACGGGCACGACCGGTGGTCTGCGCCGAGTGGGTCAGCACCTGCTGCAGGCGCGGGGCTTCGATCACCGAGATGGCGTACTGGCCCATGATCTGGTGGGCGGCGGTGCTCGGATGCACGCCGTCGGCGAACACGTAGGTGTTGGCCGCGTTCGGGGCGACCGTGGTCAGCGGGCTGCAGGTCAGCGACGAGACGGACGTGCAGGCCATGCCCGAGACGTTGGTGAACCCGTAGGTGCCCGGGTCGGCGACGATTTCCTGCAAGATGCTGAAGGTATCCACCGGGATCACCTGCAGGCCGGCCTGCTTGAGCCCACCGAACAGGGCATCGTTGTAGGCCTTGGCCAGCGCGGTGCCCTGTGCCATGCCGACCGGACCGCCCGCGCGGGAGGCCGGGGTGAGGCCGATGTCCGGCAGGTTCATCACCATCACGTACTGTGCGCCGGCGGCCTTGAGCGTGCCGACGATGCCGACTTCGTCAGCGACGGCGGCGCCGATGATGGCCTGCGCCTGGGCCGGGGCATCCTGGACGGCGAACAGGTCATTGGCACCGCCCCACACGCTGTACAGGGCGTTCGGATCGGCCTTGCCACCGTTGGCGGCCAGGTAACGGGTCATCTGGCTCTTGAGCGAGGCCACCGGCAGCGCCGGCGTACCCGGGGCCAGGGTGACGCTGCTGTCCACGCCGACGCGCGCGCCACCGATGGCGTAGTTGTCGCCGGTCTGGCCATTGCCGTTGGGGCTGGCATCGGTGCCGAAGTGGTCTGCCACGTAATCCGACCAGACCCAGCCCGGGTTGGTGGTGAAGCGGCCGACGACCGCCGCACTCGGATCCAGTTGCACCAGCACCGGCCGGAAATTGCCGGTGTCGGTCAGGCTGTCACCGAAGAACACCGTCTTGGAGAACGGGGACTGCGCCATGGCCGGTGCAGCGGCCAAGGCAATGGCGACGGCGATGGCCGAGCGCAGCGGGCGGGAGAAGAGGTTCATGGAATGCTCCGAACTGGGGGTAAGCGGCGCATACGCTGCCGCACGTTGTTAGTTTTTCATTCCCTCGTAACAGTCTCACGCTGCGCTGCCGCATGCGGCTGGGCTTTTGCGACGGCTCTGGCGAAAATGGCCGCATGAACATCCAGCTCAATGGCCAGGCCCGCCCCCTTTCCCACCCCCTCACCGTGCTCGAACTACTGGCCGATGAAGGCCTGGCCGAGCGCCGGGTCGCCGTCGAGGTCAACGGCCAGATCGTGCCGCGCAGCCGGCATGGCGAGCACGTCGTGCAGGACGGCGACCTGGTCGAGATCGTTCACGCACTGGGTGGTGGTTGAGCCAGCCGCCCACGGCCAGGAGCGCCCTCGGCCGCGAAGCCGACGACCGCGGGGCCGCCGCCTTCGGGCGGTTCCGCATGCAGCACTCCGCGAGGCCCTGCCATCAGCGGCTTCGCGGCCGAGGACGCTCCTGCCGGGGCTGATGGGTGATAATTCGGCAATGAACGCAAACGCTCCCTCCGATTCGCTGGTCATCGCCGGCAAGACGTACTCCTCCCGGCTGCTGACCGGCACCGGCAAGTTCAAGGATCTGGAAGAAACCCGCCTGGCCACCGAGGCCGCTGGCGCCCAGATCGTCACCGTGGCCATCCGCCGCACCAACATCGGCCAGAACCCGGGCGAGCCCAACCTGCTCGACGTGCTTCCGCCGGACCGCTACGCCATCCTGCCCAACACCGCCGGCTGCTATACCGCCGAGGACGCCGTGCGGACCTGCCGCCTCGCGCGTGAGCTGCTCGACGGCCACAACCTGACCAAGCTGGAAGTGCTGGGCGACCAGAAGACCCTGTACCCGGACGTGATGGCTACCCTCAAGGCAGCCGAGCAACTGGTCAAGGACGGCTTCGACGTCATGGTCTACACCTCCGACGACCCGATCCTGGCCAAGCGCCTAGAGGAGATCGGCTGCGCCGCGGTGATGCCGCTGGCCGCGCCGATCGGTTCGGGCCTGGGCATCCAGAACAAGTACAACCTGATCGAGATCATCGAGAACGCCAAGGTGCCGATCATCGTCGACGCCGGCGTCGGCACTGCGTCCGATGCGGCCATCGCGATGGAGCTAGGCTGTGACGGCGTGCTGATGAATACCGCCATCGCCGGCGCCCGCAACCCGGTGCTGATGGCCAGCGCCATGCGCAAGGCCGTGGAAGCCGGCCGCGAGGCCTTCCTGGCCGGGCGCATCCCGCGCAAGCGCTATGCCAGTGCCTCCTCGCCGGTGGAAGGGTTGATCGCCTGATGACCAATCCCTTTGACAGCGCGGGCTCCAAGGCACCGCCCAAGCCCTTCACCGTGACCGAAGGCCGCCGCGAAGTACGCAGCTTCGTGCTGCGGCAAGGCCGCTTCACCCCGGCCCAGCAGCGCGCGTTCGACGAGCGCTGGCCGCGTTTCGGCATCGACTTCAACGGCGAACCGCGTGATCTGGACGCCACTTTCGGCCGCGTCGCGCCCAAGGTGCTGGAAATCGGCTTCGGCAACGGTGCCGCGCTGCGTTACGCCGCGCAGTTCGACCCGTCCAAGGACTACATAGGCATCGAGGTGCACGCCCCCGGCGTGGGCCGCCTGCTCAACGCACTGGCCGACGACGGCGCCGACCACGTCAAGCTCTACCACCACGACGCGGTGGAAGTGCTGGAGAAGGAAATCGCCGACGGCGCGCTGGACGAAATCCGCATCTACTTCCCGGACCCGTGGCACAAGAAGCGCCACAACAAGCGCCGCCTCGTGCAGCCGGCCTTCGCCGCGCTGCTGGTGCGCAAGCTGCGCCCGGGTGGCCTGCTGCACTGTGCCACCGACTGGGCCGACTACGCCGAGCAGATGTGGGACGTGCTCGACGCCACCGAAGGCCTGGCCAACCGCGCCGGCCCGCGCGGCAGCGTGCCGCGCCCGGACTGGCGCCCGCAGACCCACTTCGAGACCCGTGGCCAGAAGCTCGGCCATGGCGTCTGGGATCTGCTCTACGACCGCGCCTGACCGGGACTGCTGAAGGAACCGCCGCCGCATGGATACCGCGCTGACGCTGACGACCGACATGAAGCTCGTGCTCGGGCTGGTCGGCTTCACGATGGCGATGTTCCTGTTCGAGCGCATCCGCGCCGACGTGGTCGCGCTGGTGGTGATGGTGGTGCTCGGCGTGACCGGGTTGATCGCACCGGAAGAAATCTTCGGCGGTTTCTCCGGTAACGCGGTGATGAGCATCATCGCCACCACCATCCTCGGCGCCGGGCTGGACCGCACCGGCGCGTTGAACCGGCTGGCCGGCTGGCTGCTGCGGCGCTCGCACGGCGTCGAGAAACGCCTGCTGCTGCTGACCACCGCCACCGCTGGCCTGAACTCCTCGTTCATGCAGAACCCCTCGGTGATGGCGTTGTACCTGCCGGTGGCCTCGCGGCTGGCATCGCGCACGACGCTGACCCTCAAGCGCCTGCTGTTGCCGATTTCCGCCGCCATCGTGATGGGCGGCGCGCTGACCATGGTCGGCAACTCGCCGCTGATCCTGCTCAACGACCTGTTGATGTCGGCCAACAACAACCTGCCCTCCGGCACCGCGACGATCGAGCCCTTGCGGATGTTCGCGCCGCTGCCGATCGGCGTGGCGCTGGTGATCGCCTCGCTGGCCTATTTCCACTTCTATGGCAGCCGCAAGCTCCGGGAGGAGGAAGGCGGCGAAGGCGACGATGCGCAGGCGCCGGCACGCACCGAGAGCTACTTCGCCAAGGCCTACGGCATCGAGGGCGACGTGTTCGAGTTGCTGGTCACCGCCGAGAGCCCGCTGGTCGGCATGACCGTCAGCGATGCCGAGAACCTGTTCGATGCACCGTTGCTGCTGGCCCTGAAGACCGGCGACGACACCCGCCTGGCACCACCGGCGGACATGCGCATCTGGGTGGGCAGCGTGATCGGCGCGATGGGGCCGCGGCAGCAGGTATCGGATTTCGCGCAGAACCAGTTCCTGCGCATGTCCTCGCGCCTGAAGCAGCTGGGCGACCTGTTCAACCCGGCGCGCGCCGGCATCTCCGAGGCCGTGGTGCCACCGACCTCGCGGGTGATCGGCAAGACCGCCGGCGAGCTGCGCCTGCGCAAGGAGCGTGGCATCAGCCTGCTGGCGATCAACCGCGACAAGCAGGTCATCCGCGAGGACGTGCGCAACACGCCGTTGCGCGCCGGTGACATGCTGGTCTTCCACAGCATCTGGCAGGACCTCGCCACCGCCGCGGGCAGCCGTGACTTCGTGGTGGTCACCGACTACCCCAAGGGCGAGCAGCGTCCGCACAAGTTCAAGATCGCCATGGCGATCTTCGCCATCACCATCATCATCGCGCTGACCTCGCACCTGCCGGTGGCGTTGACCCTGCTCATGGGCGTGGCCGGCATGCTGCTGACCGGCGTGCTGCGCATGGACGAGGCCTACGCGGCGATCAACTGGAAGACCATCTTCATGATGGCCGGGCTGATCCCGCTGGGCTGGGCGATGGACAGCAGCGGCGCGGCGGCCTGGATCGCCGGCCACACCATCGACAAGCTGCCAACCGGCATCCCGGTCTGGGCGCTGGAACTGGCGCTGGCCCTGCTGACCACCGCGTTCTCGCTGGTGATCAGCCATGTCGGCGCCACCATCGTCATGGTGCCCATCGCGGTGAACCTGGCGCTGGCGGCCGGCGGCAACCCCACCGCGTTCGCGCTGATCGTGGCGTTGTCGGCGTCCAACAACCTGATGACCGCCTCCAACCCGGTGATCTCGATGGCGATGGGCCCGGCCAAGTACACCCCGCGCGAGATGTGGCGCGTCGGCGGGCCGCTGTCGTTGCTCTACACGATCATCGTGGTGGTGATGATCAACCTGATGTTCTGAAGCTGCGTGCGGCCGTCCAGGCGCTCCTGGCGGCGAAGCAACCGATGGCTCCGTCCGTAGGAGCGCGGCTGGCTCGGCACGTGCCATCGTCAATCACGATGCGGAACGTGCATTCCTGCCTGCAGGCCATCAATTCAATACGTGTGTGACAAGCGCCGACGGACCTGGCGACTTACGCCACTCCTACGCACCGGCCAACAGCACCCGTCCGTCACGCACTTCAACGGGTACCGCGCGCAGCGAATCGCCCTTGCACGGGCCGGCCACGCAGATGCCGCCTTCCAGTTCGAACGAAGCACCATGCACGGCGCACACCAGGTGTCCCTCGCGGCTCTTGAGGAACTGCCCCGGCGCCCAGTCCAGCGCGCGACCGGCATGCGGACAGACGTTCAACCAGGCACGCACCTGCGCGCCATCGCGGTACAGCACCAGGGTTTCGGCATCCCCTTGCAGGGTGGCGGTCACCGCGTGGAAGCCACCATCGGGCAGGTCATTGAGTTTTGCCAATTCAGTTTCGGGCGAGGATACGGAAGACATCTGGAACACCGGCGCGATTCGAACCGCGATTGTCGCACGCAGCCATCCAGACCATGACCAAGCTGACCGGAACCATTGTCCGGATGACATATTCAGGCAAGAATTAACGACAACTTCACGCATTGCCCCGCATCGCCGCCGATACTCGCCGGCAGCCAAACGGTCACACCCCTTTCATGCGCATCCGTTACGTCCAGTTCTCCAAGCTCCGCAACCTGTTCGAGCCGCGCAAGCCGCGCAACCCGCTCGTACGGATTGCACTCGGCCTGCTGGGCCTGGCCATCCTGGCGGTGCTGGTCGTGGCCGGCGTGTTTGTCGGTGCCGCGATGATCCTCGGCGGAATCGCCTGGAAGCTGTTGGCAGCACGCAAGCGCCGCAACGCCGGCAAGGCTGACCCGTCGGTGGTCGACGCCGAATACCGCGTGGTGCGCAAGGCCGCACTGCCGCACAGCACCGGCGCCTGAGTTCCCGGCCCCGCTGCAGCGCTTGGCCGCGCAACTCCGCTAGACTTTCGCGTCGTTTCACTGGACGCGAGCCATGACTGACCTGATCCCCACCCCGACCCTGCCCCGTGTACCGGTGGCCGGCGGCAGTACGTTCCCGGTGCGCCGCATCTATTGCGTGGGCCGCAACTTCGCCGACCATGCGCGCGAGATGGGGGCCACGCCCGCCGCGCCGAGCGACCGCGGGCAGCCGATGTTCTTCATGAAGCCGGCCGATGCCATCGTCACCGGCGATGCCGAAGTGCCCTATCCGCCCGCCACCGCCGACCTGCACCACGAGGTGGAGCTGGTCGTGGCGCTGGGCAGGGACGCACCGGCCGGCGTGCTGCCGGTCGACGCCGCGCTGGCGCTGGTGGCCGCCTATGGCGTGGGCCTGGACCTGACCCGTCGTGACCTGCAGGCCGCGGCCAAGGCCAAGGGCGGGCCCTGGGACATCGCCAAGGGGTTCGATCATTCGGCGCCGGTCAGCACGCTGGTGCCGGCCGACCAGGTGGGCCCGCTGGAAGCGGTGCGCCTGTCGCTGGAGATCAACGGCCAGGTGCGCCAGCAATCCACCCTGGACCAGATGATCTGGAACGTCCCGGAGATCCTGCACGAGCTGTCCAAGCTGTACGCACTGCGTGCCGGCGACCTGGTGTTCATGGGTACGCCGGCCGGCGTGGCCGCACTGCACAAGGGCGACCGCTTCGATGCACGGCTGGGTGACATCGCCCGCTGCCAGGGTGTGATCGCCTGACGACATCCGATGGAGTAGGCTGCGCCAGCTCCCCATCCGTACGAACAGGAGAACTTCATGGGAATGATTAGCGAGTTCAAGGAATTCGCCATGCGCGGCAACGTCATCGACCTGGCGGTCGGTGTCGTGATCGGCGGCGCGTTCGGCAAGATCGTCACCTCGCTGGTGGACAAGGTGATCATGCCGCCGATCGGCTGGCTGATCGGCAACGTCGACTTCTCGGCGCTGGCCTGGACCCTGGCCCCCGCCAAGATCGGTGCCGACGGCAAGGAGATCCCGGCGGTGGTGATCGGCTACGGTGATTTCATCAACACCCTGATCCAGTTCATCATCGTCGCCTTCGCCATCTTCATGCTGGTCAAGGTGGTCAACAGGCTCTCGCGCAAGAAGGAAGAGGCCCCGGCGGCACCGGCCGAGCCGTCCGAGGAAGTGCTGTTGCTGCGCGAGATCCGCGACAGCCTCAACAAGCGCTGAGGCGCCCCGGGCGTTGATGCAACGGCCGGAAGGACTTCCTTCCGGCCGTTTTCGTCTGCTCCGATCAGAAGGTCAGCATCGCCGAGAACTGGGGGCTGACGAACGACGCGCTGTTGCGCCCGCCCGGCAGCGACAGCTCGGCACCGAGCAGGAAGCCCACCCGATCACTGTGGATGTATTCGATGGCCGGTGCCGCGCTGAAACTGCGGCTGCGTGGGTCGGTGCGACGCTGCCCCTGGACGCAACGCCCCTGCGCAGGGGCATGGCACCCCTGCAACACCGCGCGCCCGTCGCGTGAGGCGGTGACGTCCAACGCCAGTGCCCAATCCGGGCTGAGGCTGTATTCGAACCCCACCGCGGCGCTGGTGTTGCTGCCGTGGCGCATCGCGCCGCGGAAGGCATCCCCGGTACCAAACACGCTGGTTCCCTCCACGTCGACGCGGCCAGGCGACGGACTCCAGCCCATCTGCCAGCGCCACCGCAGCGTGTGGCCGTTGGACATCGGCAACCATTGCTGGCCCACCAGGGAAAGAGCGGTGCGCCTTGCGCCATTGCCACGCCCATTGAGGGCATTGCCGCCAAGCTCGTCGTAACTGCCCGTGGCCAGCGTCTGACTCACCTGGGTACTGATGACCATGTCACCCGTCGAAGCCGCCCGTGGGCGCAGCACGTAGTTGAGCTTGAGCGTGCTGTCGCCGAAGCGCAGGCCATCGGCGCGCTGCTGGCCGATGCGCGCCCGCCCGGCACTGAGCGAGAGCTGCCCGGTGAGCCGCTCACCGATGCCATAACCGGCCAGCAGGCTCAGCTGCAGGTCGCTGCCGTGCTCGCTCATCCCGAAGCGATTGCCCTGACTGTCGTAGTACCCGCGCTGGCGCGTGTTGATCAGATAGGGCTGCAGATAGAAATGCCCGGGCGTATAGGCCGCCGGATTGGCGGTGATCAGCGGCCCGGTGAAACGGGCCTGTTGGGAATCCTGCGGTGACTCCTGGGCCAGGGCCACCGCCGGCATCAGGGCCATCGAGAACAACGGGGCTGCCATCCTGTGCTGCCACTTCATGCTTGCTCCAGCTACGCGCTCATCCATCCCATCGGTGGTCGCGTAGGCTCGCCCGCGGACCTGGCGCGGCGCAGCGGGAAAACTCCTGAAGTCTGGCTCATCCGCATCTGCGTAGCGAACATTCTGGGCAGCGGTTCACATCGTGACGCTCCAACTGCGCCAGGCAGCGCCGCCATCCCCCCCAACCGGCACATTCGGTGGCCGGAGCACGCTGCTAAAGTCAGCGGCTCTTTACCTCGGAGCGGAACCCATGCGTCGCACTGCCCTCGCCCTTGCCACCTTGCTGTTGTGCGCCACGGCCGGCGCGACGAACGCCCCCGCCCCGACCCGCATCCCCGATGCGGCGATCAGCACCGCCGCGCAGCTGCGCGAACAGGCGCTGGCCGACACCACCGGCTGGCAGGTGGTGGAGTCGCTGACCACCGAGGTCGGGCCGCGCATGGCCGGCAGCGAAGCCGATGCCCGTGCCGTGGAATGGGCCAAGGCCAAGTTCAAGGCGCTTGGTTTCGACAAGGTGTGGACCGAGCCGGTGACCTTCCCGAAGTGGGAACGCCGCAGCGAGCACGCATCAGTGCTGGGCGCCCATCCGCAGCCGCTGACCATCACCGCACTGGGCGGCAGCCCGGCCGGAACGGTCGAAGCCGAAGTGGTGCGCTTCGAGGGCCTGGATGCCCTGAAGGCCGCACCGGAAGGTTCGCTGGCGGGCAAGATCGCCTACGTCGACTTCACCATGAACCGCAGCCGCAGTGGCGAGGACTACGGCATCGGCGGCACCGTGCGCAGCCGCGGCCCGTCCGAGGCCATCCGCAAGGGCGCGATCGGCTACATCATGCGTTCGGCCGGCACCGATTCGCACCGCATGCCGCATACCGGCATCACCCGCTTCGATGAAGGCCTGACGCCGGTACCGTCGGCCGCGCTGTCCGGCCCGGATGCAGACCAGCTCAACCGGCTGGTCGCGCGCGGTGCCACCCGCATCCGCATCGCGCTGGATTGCGGCTGGGATGGCAGCTACACCTCGCAGAACGTGATCGGCGAGATCACCGGCCGCAGCCTGCCCAAGGAAGTGGTGGTGATCGGCGGTCACCTGGATTCGTGGGACCTGGGCACCGGCGCGATCGATGACGGCGCAGGCGTCGGCATCACCATGGCGGCGGGCCACCTGATCGGCCAGCTCAAGCAGGCGCCCAAGCGCACCATCCGCGTCATCGCCTTCGCCAACGAGGAACAGGGGCTGCACGGTGGCAAGGCCTACGCTGCCGCGCGCGTGCAGGCCGGCGAGATCGTGCAGCAGCACATCGCGGCCGAAAGCGATTTCGGCGCGGGCCGCATCTATGCGTTCAACACCGGCTCGGGCAATGCCGAGGGCTCGCGCGAAGCAACCCGCCAGATCGCCGAAGCGTTGGCACCGCTGGGCATCGAGTACCAGCCGGGCAAGGGCGGTCCGGGCCCGGATGTCGGCCCGCTCGCGGCCAAGGGTGGCGCCTGGGCCTGGCTGGCGCAGGACGGGACCGATTACTTCGACCTGCACCACACCCCGGACGACACCCTGGACAAGATCGACCCGAAGGCGCTGGCGCAGAACGTGGCCGCTTACACCGTATTCGCCTACCTGGCCGCCGAATCGGAAGGCAGCTTCGGCAGCGAGGCCAAGGACGTGGTGCCGCCGCGCGAGTGATCGCGCAGGCCGTGACCGGAAAGGCGCCGCAAGGCGCCTTTTCGTTGCACGGGGTGCCGAGCCGTGCCCGGCAGGGCTATTCCCTGCAAGGCCTCAGTGGAGCGTGATTCCGCTCTACCATGAACGACAAAGGCGCCGTCGGCGCCTTTGTCGTTCAACCCGGATCGCACCGATCACGCCTTGGCGTGACGGCTGCACCAGCTGGACAGGAACACCGCGGTAGCCGAGGCCACGTTGAGGCTTTCCACCGCGCCGGTGCCGGGGATGGACAGGCGCAGGTCACAGCCCTGCGCGAAATCGCGGTCCATGCCTTCGCCTTCGGCGCCCATCACGTAGACCATGCGCGCCGGCAGCGCCGTGGTGAACAGGTTCTCGCCCCCCTCGACCAACGTGGCCGCCAACCCGAAACCGGCGCCACGCAGTTGCGCCAGCGCTTGCGGCAGGGCCGGCAGGCGGACCAGTTGCACCGCCTCGGCGCCGCCTTCGGCAACGCGTGCCGCCGCACCGGACAACGCCAGCGTGGATTCGGCCGGCAGCAGGATCGCCGACACACCGAAATGCGCCGCCGAACGCAGGATCGCGCCAAAGTTGTGCGGGTTGCCCACGCCATCCAGCCACAGCGCCAGTGCCGGGCCATCGGCCAACGTGTCCAGCCACGCCGCCAGCGCAAGCGGCTCCTGCCGCACCACGTCGGCGACGACGCCTTCGTGGTGGGTGGTGGCGGCGAGCTTGTTCAGGTCACCATCGCCCACCACGCGGTAGCCGACGCGGTTGGCCACACACCATTTCAGCACCGGCTGCAGCCGCGGGATCATGTCCTCGGCCAGGTACAACTTGCGCAACGCCTGCGGACGGCGGGCGAACATGGCCTGCACGGCGTTGAAACCGTACAGGCGCAGCTCGTCGCTGCCACGCACCGGCGGGCCACCGGCCCCTGCGCCATCGCGCGGGCTGGCCGGCAACGGGGTCGCGCGCGGCGGGCGGGAGGACGGGCGTCGGTTGTTCCAGGGGTTGCTCACTGCTTGAGTACTCGCTTACTTGTTGGTGCGCCAGAAGTCGGCGTTCTTGATGCCCAGTGCATCCGGGTTGAAGACCGGGTCCAGGCCCTGCTTCTTCTGCCGCTCGTAGTCGGTCAGCGCCAGCATCGCCGGCTTCTGCAGGATCAGGATCGCGATCACGTTCAACCAGGCCATCAGGCCGACGCCGATGTCGCCCAGCGCCCACGCCATCTTGGCGTTGTGGAAGGCGCCG
This sequence comes from Stenotrophomonas sp. ATCM1_4, assembly GCF_004348115.1. GTDB lineage: Bacteria > Pseudomonadota > Gammaproteobacteria > Xanthomonadales > Xanthomonadaceae > Stenotrophomonas > Stenotrophomonas capsici. Next base: position 3,416,306 of record NZ_QPFB01000001.1, read on the forward strand.
AACACCACCATGCCCATGATGCCCAGGCGCAGCACCAGCGTGGCCGCCGGATGGGTGCGGTTGCTGCCGGCCAGATAGGTCAGGTTGGTTTCGGCCATGTAGTAGTAGGCCATGATGGTGGTGAAGGCGAAGAAGAACAGCGCCAGCGCCACGAAACCCGCGCCCCAGCCCGGCATCACCGACTCCACAGCGGCCTGGGTGAACAAGGCACCTTCGGACGGGGCCACGCCGGGCACGCCGGTGACGATGGCCTCCAGCTTCTGCACCCCGTCGACGGTGACTTCGCGGAAGACGTTGTACATGCCGGTGGACAGCACCAGGAACGCGGTCGAGGTGCACACCAGCATGGTGTCGAAATAGATGGCGAAGGCCTGCACGTAACCCTGCTTGGCCGGGTGCGAGACCTCGGCGGCAGCGGCGGCGTGCGGGCCGGTGCCCTGGCCGGCCTCATTGGCGTAGATGCCGCGCTTGACGCCCCAGGCGATGGCCTGGCCGATGATGCCGCCGAACGCCGCGTGCGCACCGAAGGCGCTGGAGAAGATGTCGGCGAACATCGTCGGCACCTTGCTGGCGTTGAGCATCATCACCACGATGGCCATCAGGATGAAGCCCAGTGCCATGAACGGCACCACCACCTCGGCGAAGCTGGCGATGCGCTTGACGCCACCGAAGATGATCACGCCCAGCAGCACCGCCACGGCGATGCCGATCCACAGCTTCATGCTGCTGGCGCCGCCCATCGAGGCACAGGCATCGGCCCCGGAGCACATCACCGCCACCGCGCTGTCGGCGATGGCATTGGCCTGCACGCCCGGCAGCAGGAAGCCCGCGGCGACGACCGTGGCAAGCGCGAAGGCGGCCGCGTACCACTTCAGGCCCATGGCCTTCTCGATGTAATACGCAGGGCCGCCACGGTAGCGGCCTTCGCCGTCCTTGACCTTGTAGATCTGGGCCAGCGTCGACTCGACGTAGGAGGTGGAGGCGCCCAGGAAGCCCATCACCCACATCCAGAAGATCGCGCCGGGGCCGCCGTAGGCGATGGCGGTGGCCACGCCGGCGATGTTGCCGATGCCCATGCGCCCGGCCATCGACATGGCCAGCGCCTGGAAGGAGGACACGCCGGCTTCGGACTTCTGGCCGCGCACGGTCAGCCGGCACATTTCCGCGAAGCCACGGATCTGCATGAAACGGGTACGGAGGGTGAACCACAGACCTGCGCCCAGACACATGAAGATCAGGGCGTTGCTCCAGATGATGCCGTTGATGTATTCGACGATGGATTCCACGTATTTCCCCGGAAAGCTGAAAGTGATCAAGCCCCGGGCCCCGGGACCGACCGATTCTTCCACGATTGAGCCGTGCTGTGCACGCCTGTCGGGCCAATTGCGGCAAACTCCCAAGCCGGGAGCCGCAACGCATGTCATACCGCTGGCCATCCCTGGACACCGATCGACGGTCGGTGCCGTACTCGGCGCATCCCTGCTTGAACATCCCCCAGGCTGCGGCAGCCCCCTCGCCGCCGCGGCCCGGATCATCATCGGGCGGTGCGGACACCGCCCCATTCATGCCTGACACCGCTCGGCTCAGGCATGCCCGCCCACCGGCGGGGTCTGGCGCTCCTGCCGTTCCAGCTCGTTGGCCACGGTCTCCGGCGACTGCGTGTACGGGGCCAGCAGCGCGTAGAACGCCGGCACCACGAACAGCGACAGGAACGTGGACACGGTGACACCGAAGATGACCACGATGCCGATGGTGGCGCGGCTGGCCGAGCCCGGCCCGCCGGCGAGCACCAGCGGGATGGCACCGACCACGGTGGCGATGGAGGTCATCAGGATCGGGCGCAGGCGCACCACCGACGATTCGACGATGGCCTGGTGCACGTTGCGTCCCTCGTCGCGCAGCTGGTTGGCGAACTCCACGATCAGGATGCCGTTCTTGGCCGCCAGTCCCACCAGCATCACGATGCCGATCTGGCTGAACAGGTTGAGCGTGCCGCCGCTGATGTACAGGCCCAGGAACGCGCCGAGCACGCCCAGCGGCACGGTCAGCATGATCACCAGCGGGTGGATGAAGCTCTCGAACTGCGCGGCCAGCACCAGGTACACCACCAGCAAGGCCATGCCGAAGGTCAGCAGCACCGCACTGCCGGTGCTCTGGTACTCGCGCGACTCGCCCTTCCAGTCGATCTGCGCGTACTCCGGCAGTTCCTCGCGCGCCACGTCCTGTACCCAGGCGATGGTCTCGCCCAGCGTGTGGCCCGGGGCGACGTTGGCGCTGATGGTGATCGCGCGCAGGCGGTTGAAGCGGTTGAGGCTGCCGGCCTCGGCCACTTCGCTGAGCGTGACCAGGTTGGACAGCGGCACCAGTTCGCCGGAGCGTGCCCGCACCTGGATGGCCGACAGGTCCGCCGGCGAGGTACGTCCCTCGCGGCCGGCCTGCACCAGCACGTCGTACTCCTCGCCGTTGTCCACGAACGTGGTGACGCGGCGCGAGCCCATCATGGTTTCCAGCGCGCGGCCGATGGCGGTGACCGAGATGCCCAGGTCGGCCGCGCGCTGGCGGTCGATGTTCACGCGCATCTGCGGGCGGGTTTCCTTGTAGTCGGAGTCGGCACCGACCAGCCCGGGGTAATCGGCCATGCGCGCCAGCAGGCGGTCACGCCACTGCGCGATCTCCGCGTACTCCGGGCCGCCAAGCACGATCTGGAACGGCTGGCCCATGCTACGCACCAGGCCGCCGCCGACCATCGTGCGCACGCGCACGCCGCTCAGGCCGTTGAGTTCCTTCTGCAGGTCATTGGCCACGTCGCTGGTGGCCTCGTGGCGGTCGCGCCACGGCTGCAGGAACACGCTGATGCGGCCTGTGTGCATTTCCTCGCTGTTACCCCAGCCGCCGGGCACGCGCGGGTTGGCGCGCACGATGGGTTCTTCCGGGCCGACAAAGCGCGAGACGATCTGCTCCACCTGCTGCACCTGGCCGACGGTGTAGTCGTAGCCGGCGCCTTCCGGGCCGTCGATCATGATCTGGAACGAGCCGCGGTCCTCGGCCGGCGCCAGCTCCGAGGGCAACAGTTTGAACAGGCCCCAGCTGGCACCCAGCGCGGCCAGCATCACCACGCCGAAGATCCAGGTGCGCTGCACGTGGCGATCCAGCACCCGGCCATACGCGGCCGAGACGCGCTCCAGCTCGCGGTTGACGAAGCGGTTGATGCGGCCGGGCTTCTGCTCGCTGTGCGGCTTGAGCAGCTTGGAGGCCATCATCGGCGTCAGCGTCAGCGCGACGAAGGCCGACAACGCCACCGCCGCGGCCAGCGCCACCGCCAGTTCGCGGAACAGGCGGCCGGTGTTGCCTTCCAGGAAGCCCACCGGCAGGAACACCGCCACCAGCACCGCGGTGGTGGCGATCACCGCGAACGCCACCTGCGCGGTGCCACGCCGCGCGGCCACCAGCGGCGGCTCGCCCAGGTCGATGCGGCGCTGCACGTTCTCCACCACCACGATGGCGTCATCGACCACCAGGCCGATGCACAGCACCAGCGCCAGCAGGGTGAACAGGTTGATCGAGAAGCCGAACGCGAACAACGCGATGAACGCCGCCACCAGGCAGACCGGCACGGTCACCGCGGGAATCAGCGCCGCGCGCAGGCTGCCCAGGAACAGCCAGATCACCGCCAGCACCAGCAGCATCGCCTCGACCAGCGTCCAGTACACGCGCTCGACCGCCGCCTCGATGAAGGTGGTGTTGTCGAAGGCGACGAAGATCTGGGTGCCCTTGGGCAGGGTCTGGGCGATGCGCTCGGCCTCGGCGCGGGTGGCGCGGGCCACGTCCAGCGCGTTGGCGGTGGAGGTCTTGACGATGCCCAGGCCGATGCCCGGCTCGCCATTGCTGCGGTAGTACGCGCGGCGCTCGGACGAGGCCAGCTCGACCTTGGCCACGTCGCCCAGGCGCACCACGTAGCCATCGTTGCCCTTGCCCAGCGGGATGCTGGCGAAATCGGCCGGCGCGACATAGCTGCGCTCCACGCGCAGGGTGAAGTCGCGGTCGGCCGACTCGATGCGGCCGGCCGGCAGCTCGACGTTCTCGTTGCGCAGCGCGGTTTCCACCTCGTTGACGGTCAGCCCGCGCGCGGCCAACTGGTCGCGGTCCAGCCAGATCCGCATCGCGTAGCGCTGGCGGCCACCGATACGCACCTGTGCCACGCCGTCGATGCTGGAGAAGCGGTCCACCACGTAGCGCTCGGCGTAGTCGCTGAGCTCCAGCGTATCCATCGCCGAGGAGGCCATGTTGAACCAGATGATCGGGTCGGCATCGCTCTCGACCTTGGCGATCTCCGGCGGGCGTGCTTCTTCCGGCATGCGGTCGGCAACCCGGCTGACCGCGTCGCGCACGTCGTTGGCGGCGGCCTCGATGTCGCGGTTGGCGGTGAACTCGATGCTGACCGAGGCACGCCCGTTGGTGCTGCGTGCGTTGATCGTATCGATGCCCTCGATGCCGGCCAGCGCGTCTTCCAGCACCTGGGTGACACGGCTTTCGATCACCGCCGCCGAGGCGCCGGTGTAGTCCACCGACACCGACACGATGGGCGGGTCGATGGCCGGCAGCTCGCGCAGGGTCAGGCGGTTGAACGACATCACGCCCAGCACCACCAGCAGCAGGCTCATCACCACGGCCAGCACCGGCCGCTTGATCGAAAGATCGGAAAGCTTCATCCGGCCTTCGCCCCGGTGGCCGCGGCCGGCGCCGCCTTGGCCGGCCGGGCATCTTCCACCCGGATGCCTGGGCGCAGCTTGCCGGTGCCATCGACGACGATGCGCTCGCCGGCCTTCAGGCCCTCGGTGATCTCGACCACGCCGGCGCGGCGGGTGCCGGTGCGTACGTCAACCCGCTCGACGCTGGCATCGTCCTTGACCCGGTACACGAACGAATCCCGTCCGACCTGCACCACCGCGATCTCGGGAATGACCAGCGCCTGCCGCTCCGGGCGGAACACCCGCACGTCCAGCAGCATGCCCGGCCGCAGCGCGTGGTCGGCGTTGACGAAATCGGCGCGCACGGTGACCGCGCGGCTGCCCGGGTCAACGCGCGCATCGACGGTGCTCACCTCTCCATCGAAGCTGCGCCCCGGGTAGGCGACGCTGCTGCCGGTGACCTTGTCGCCCGGCTGGAGCGACGCCAGTTCGGCCTCCGGCACCTGGAAATCGACGTGCACGCGCGAGATGTCATCCAGCGTGGCGATGGCGGTGGTCGGGGTGACCAGCGAGCCCGGGCTGACCTGGCGGATGCCCAGTACCCCGGCGAATGGCGCCCGTACCTGGCGGTCGGTGATGTCCGCGCGCATCTGCCGCACGCGCGCCTCGGCGGCGTCACGGATGGACTTCTGGGTGTCCAGGGTGGAATGCGCGACCAGCTGCTGGGCGGCCAGCTCACGCTGGCGCAGGTACAGCCGGTCGGCCTCGGCGAAGGTCGCCTGGGCCTGGGCCAGCGCTGCCTGCTGGGCATCGCCGCGCAGGGTGACCAGCGGGGTACCGGTCGTCACCTGCTGGCCGCTTTCGAAATGCACCGTGTCGATGATCTCGCTGACCTTGGCGGTGACGATGATCGACTCGCGCGCCTTGGCGGTGCCGATGGCCTGCAGCGTGTCATTCCAGGCCGAAGGCTGCACCACCTGGAGGGTGACCGGCACGGCGTCGCCGGCCTGGCGTGGCGTTTCAGCGCCCTTGCGGTTACAACCGGCCAGGGCCAGTGCCAGGACAGTGGCCCCAGCCACGGTGAAGGCAGAACGCCGCAACATACACAATCCCGTCATTTACACGATCCAGCAGTCTAGCGGCCGCCGGTTACGGTGATATGTGCCGTTAGGGGGGGAACGGGGGCTTTGGCTTTGGCTTTGGCTTTGGCTTTGGCTGTTGCTGTTGCTGTTGCTGTTGCTGTTGCTGTTGCTGTTGCTGTTCCCTTCTCCCGTCCACGGGAGAAGGGGGTGCGCAGCACCGGATGAGGGCGGCCTTTCACCTTCCCCCGAAAGGCCAACGGGCACCCGCCCTCCTTCGCCCTTCGGCCGGTTTCCCCATGAATGGGAGAAGGCACGGCAGGCAGCCCTATCTGCCCGCCCGCGCCCTGTTGAGCCGCTGCCTCATCCCTGCTCCAGCGCCTTCAACACCTGCTCGACCATGGCCGGCACGCTCTCACGGTCCGCCCGCAGATGCAGCTCCGGCGCCACCGGCGCTTCATAGGGCGAATCGATGCCGGTGAAGTTGGGGATCTGCCCGGCACGCGCCTTGCGGTACAGGCCCTTCACGTCACGTGCTTCGGCCACTTCCAGCGGCACGTCGACGAACACCTCGATGAACTCGCCCGGCTCGAAACGCTCGCGCGCCATCTGCCGCTCGGCCCGGAACGGGGAGATGAAGCTGACCAGCACCACCAGCCCGGCATCGGCCATCAGCCGCGCCACCTCGGCCACCCGGCGGATGTTCTCCACGCGGTCCTCGTCGGTGAAGCCCAGGTCGCGGTTGAGCCCGTGGCGGACGTTGTCGCCATCGAGCAGGAAGGTATGCCGGCCCTGCGCGTGCAGGCGCTTCTCCACCTGGTTGGCGACGGTGGACTTGCCGGCCCCGGACAGGCCGGTGAACCACAGCACCTTGGGCTGCTGGCCCTTGATGCGGGCCCGCGCGGCCTTGTCCACGTCCAGGTGCTGCCAGTGCACGTTGCCGGCGCGGCGCAGCGCGAAGTCCAGCGTACCGGCGGCCACGGTCGCATTGCTCTGCCGATCGATCAGGATGAAGCCGCCCAGCGCGCGGTTCTGCGCGTAGGCCGCGAAAGCCACCGGCTCATCCAGCGACAGGTTGCAGAAGCCCACCTCGTTGAGCTCCAGCCGCTTGGCGGCCAGGTGCTCCTGCGTGTTCACGTCCACGCGGTGCTTGATCTCGCTGATGCTGGCGGCCACGGTGCGGCTGCCGATCTGCAGCCAGTACGGGCGACCCGGCAGCAACGCGGCATCATCCATCCACAGCACGTGGGCGGCGAACTGGTCGGCCACCTCCGGCGGATCGTCGGCGGCGGCGATCACGTCGCCACGACTGACATCCACCTCGTCGGTCAACGTCAGCGTCACCGCCTGCCCGGCCGTGGCGACGTCGAGCGGACCGTCCGGGCCAAGCACCTGCCGGACCGTGGAGCGGCGCGCCGATGGCAACACCACCACCGCGTCGCCCGCACGTACCTGCCCGGCGGCCACGGTGCCGGCAAAGCCGCGGAAATCCTGATTTGGCCGGTTGACCCACTGCACCGGCAGGCGCAGCCCACTGGCGGCATCACGGTCTTCCAGCACGAGCGTGTCCAGGTGCTCCAGCAGGTTGGGGCCGTCGTACCACGGCGTCAGCGCCGAACGCACGGACAGGTTCTGCCCTTCCAGCGCCGACAGCGGGATGGCCTGCACGTGGGCGATGCCCAGCTGCGCGGCCAGTGCCTGGTAGTCCTGGACGATGCGCGCGAACACGTCCGCGTCGTAGTCCACCAGGTCCATCTTGTTGACCGCCAGCACCACATGGGCGATGCCGAGCAGCGAGATGATGTAGCTGTGCCGGCGGGTCTGCGCCAGCAGGCCCTTGCGCGCATCCACCAGCACCACCGCCACGTCGGCGGTGGACGCACCGGTGGCCATGTTGCGCGTGTACTGCTCATGCCCCGGGCAGTCGGCGACGATGTACTTCCGGGCGTCGGTATCGAAGTAGCGGTAGGCCACGTCGATGGTGATGCCCTGCTCGCGCTCGGCGGCCAGGCCATCGAGCAGTAGCGCGTAATCGATGCGCTCGCCCTGCGTGCCATGGCGCCGGCTGTCGGCTTCCAGCGCGACCAGCTGGTCATCGAACAGGCGCTTGCTTTCGTACAGCAGGCGACCGATCAGCGTGCTCTTGCCGTCGTCGACGCTGCCGCAGGTGATGAAGCGCAGCAGCGGCTTGGATTCGTGCTGTTGCAGGTACGTGGAGATATCGGAAGAAGTGGTGACCGTGCTCATCAGAAATAGCCCTCCAGCTTCTTCTTCTCCATCGAGGCAGACTGGTCGTGGTCGATCAGGCGCCCTTGTCGTTCGGAGCTGGTGGACACCAGCATCTCGGCGATGATCTTTTCCAGCGTGTCCGCTTCCGACTCGATCGCACCAGTCAGCGGATAGCAGCCCAGCGTGCGGAAACGCACCTTGCGCAGCTGTGGCACTTCACCCGGCTGCAATGGCAGGCGGTCGTCGTCGACCATGATCAGGCTGCCGTCGCGCTCGACCACCGGTCGTTCGGCAGCCAGGTACAACGGCACCACCGGGATGTTCTCGCGGTAGATGTAGAGCCAGATGTCCAGCTCGGTCCAGTTCGACAGCGGGAACACGCGCACGCTCTCGCCCGGGTGGATGCGGGCGTTGTACAGGTTCCACAACTCCGGGCGCTGGTTCTTCGGGTCCCAGCGGTGGCGGTCGTTGCGGAAGGAGAACACGCGCTCCTTGGCACGCGACTTCTCCTCGTCGCGGCGGGCGCCGCCGATGGCCGCGTCGAACTTCCACTTGTCCAGCGCCTGCTTCAGGCCCTGGGTCTTCATCACATCGGTATGCACGCCGGGCCCGTGCGTCACCGGTCCGATGTCCTGTGCGATGCCGTCGGGATTGATATGCACCCGCAGCTCGGTACCGGTCTCGGCCACGCGCCGGTCGCGGAAGGCGATCATCTCGCGGAACTTCCAGCGGGTGTCCACGTGCAGCAGCGGGATCGGCGGCACGCCGGGCGCGAACGCCTTCATCAGCAGGTGCAGCAGCACCGAGCTGTCCTTGCCCACCGAGTACAGCAGCACCGGGTTGTCGAAGGCCGCGGCGACTTCCCGCAGGATGTGGATGCTCTCGGCTTCCAGCCGATCGAGGTGGGACAGGGATCTGTTGGCGGTCATCTGAGAAGGTTTTACGAAGGCGGAGCCTGATTCAGGGCACAACAATACCTGGGTCGACCCAGGATTGGATGACCAGTATCGGTTCAGACACGCACACGACTAAATAAACACAGGGCATCACGCGATAACCCCTGCTCCTTTCTGCTGAACGAAACATTTACCTAGCATCGGTCATCCCTTATCAGACCGGACTGGACATGACCGCCGCCGCCATCGTGCCTCCCAGCCCCTTGCCCGAAGACCGCAGGGTCCTGCTGACGCGACTGGTGGAGGGGCTGGATGGCAACAGCCTGTGGTGGCTGTCCGGCTTCGCCGCCGGGCTGGCCCAGGGCCACCCGCCGCCGCCGCTGGCGGTGATCCCCGGCGGACAACCCGCCGCCCAACCGGCGCCGGCACGCCTGACGGTGGTCTATGGCAGCCAGACCGGCAATGCGCGCCGCGCCGCCGAGCAACTGGCGGCCGAGGTCGAGGCCGCCGGCCTGCCGGTGCGCCTGCTGCGCGCCGACGCCTACCCCACCCGCGAACTGGCCAACGAGCGCCTGCTCTACGTCGTCATCAGCACGCAGGGCGAAGGCGACCCGCCGGACGATGCGATCGGCCTGGTCGAATTCATCGCCGGCAAGCGCGCGCCCAGGCTGCCCGAACTCAAGTACGCGGTCCTGGGCCTGGGCGACTCCAGCTACGCCGAGTTCTGCGGCATCGCCCGCAAGCTGGACAACCGCCTGGCCGAACTCGGCGCCCAACGCCTGCAGCCGGCCGGTGAAGCCGACCTGGACATCGACGCGGTGGCCAGGCCCTGGCGTGTCCAGGCCCTGGCCGATGCCCGCACCACCCTCGGTGAAGCCCTCAGCCCGGCACCGAGCAACGTTACCCCGCTGCGCCATGCCAGCGCCTACAACGCACAACACCCGTTCAGCGCCGAGCTGCTGGCGCGCCAGGTCATCAGCGGCCGTGATTTCAAGGGGCCGGCCTATGCTCGCTACGGCAGCGCCGACAAGCGCGTGCATCACGTCGAACTGTCGCTGGAAGGCAGCGGCCTGCACTACGAGCCCGGCGACGCGCTGGGCATCGTCCACCGCAATCCGCAGGCGCTGGTCCAGGACGTGCTGGCCGCCACCGGCCTGGACGGCGACACGGCCGTGGCCCTTGACGGCCAGGCCCGTCCGCTGTCGCAATGGCTGGCCGAACACCGCGAGCTGACCCGCATCTCGCGTCCGCTGCTGGCCACCGTGGCCGAGCGCAATGCGCACCCGGAGCTGGGGCGGCTGCTCGAACCCGAGCACAAGGCCGAACTGGCGCGCGTGTTCGACGACCACCAACTGGTCGACGTGCTGCGTCGCTGGCCGGCGGACTGGAGCGCCGAGGCACTGGTCGGCACCCTGCGCCCGGCAACGCATCGCCTGTACTCGATCGCCTCCAGCCGCAAGCGGGTGGGCGAGGAAGTGCATCTCACCGTCGACGAACTGCGCTACGACGCCCATGGCTCGGCGCACGTGGGCGCGGCCAGCAGCTTTCTGGCCGCACTGGAGGAAGGCGCGCAGGTACCGGTCTTCGTCGAGGCCAATGAACGCTTCCGCGTCCCGGCCGACGGCAGCCGCGACATCATCATGATCGGCCCGGGTACCGGAGTGGCGCCATTCCGTGCCTTCGTGCAGGAGCGCGCCGAGGTCGGCGCCGGCGGCCGCAACTGGCTGTTCTTCGGTGCACGGCACTTCAATACCGACTTCCTGTACCAGACCGAGTGGCAGGACGCGCTGCGCCGCAAGGAACTGCAGCGGCTGGACCTGGCCTTCTCACGCGACCAGGCCGACAAGGTCTACGTGCAGCAGCGCCTGCGCACGCGCGGCCGCGACCTCTACGACTGGCTGCAGAACGGCGCGCACCTGTACGTGTGCGGTGCGATCGGCATGGGCAAGGACGTGCACGCCGCGCTGCTGGACGTGGTCCGCGAACACGGCGGGCTGGACGAGGACGCGGCGCGTGAGTACCTCACGCAGCTGCACACGGAGGGGCGTTATGGCCGGGATGTGTACTGACGGTTGAGCCGCGGCCCGCGGCGATATGGATATCGCGCCCGAAGGCGCTCCCACCTGTTACTGGCATAGCGAAAGAAGATGAGCACCCATTCCGTCGAATCGATCAAGGCCAAAAGCAACCGCCTGCGCGGCTCCCTACTGGAAAGCCTGGCCGACCCGGTCACCGGCGCCTTGTGCGAGGACGACCAGACCCTGATCAAGTACCACGGCAGCTACCAGCAGGACGACCGTGACGTGCGCGACGAGCGCCGCCGCCAGAAGCTGGAGCCGGCCTATCAGTTCATGATCCGCACCCGCACCCCGGGCGGGGTGATCACTCCGGCGCAATGGCTCAAGCTCGACGCCATCGCCACCCGCTTCGGCAATCACTCGCTGCGCATCACCACACGCCAGGCGTTCCAGTTCCATGGCGTGATCAAGCGCGAGCTCAAGGCCACCATGCAGGCCATCAACGCGGCGTTGATCGACACCCTGGCCGCCTGCGGTGACGTCAACCGCAACGTGCTGGTCGCCGCCAACCCGCTGCTGTCCAGCGCGCACGCCACCCTGTACGCCGATGCCGCGCGCACGTCCGAACACCTGCTGCCCAACACCCGTGCCTACTACGAGATCTGGCTGGACGAGGAACGCGTGGCGGGCAGCGGCAGCGAGGAGGAGCCGATCTACGGCGAACGGTACCTGCCGCGCAAGTTCAAGATCGGCTTCGCCCTGCCACCGGTCAACGACGTGGATGTGTTCGCCAACGACCTGGGGTTCATCGGCGTGCTCGACGATGCCGGCACGCTGCTCGGCTACGACGTCAGCATCGGCGGCGGCATGGGGGCGACCCACGGCGACGCCGAGACCTACCCGCGCCTGGCCAACATCGCAGGCTTCATCCCGCGCGACGCCCTGCTCGACGTCGCCACCGCGGTGGTCACCACCCAACGCGACCTCGGCAACCGCGACCTGCGCAAGCGCGCCCGCTTCAAGTACACCATCGACGACCACGGCCTGGACACCGTGATCGCCGAGATCCAGCGCCGCGCCGGCATCGCCTTCCAGCCGCGCCGCTCGCTGCCGTTCACGCACAACGGCGACCGCTATGGCTGGAACGAGGGCGGGGATGGCCGCTGGCACCTGACCCTGTCGCTGCCGGCCGGCCGCATCGCCGACCTGCCCGGCGCGCCGCACCTGACCGCGCTGCGTGAGATCGCGCGCCTCCACGCCGGCGAGTTCCGCATGACCGGCAACCAGAACCTGGTCATCGCCGGCGTCCCCGCCGCACAGCGCGCGCAGATCGATGCGCTGGTGCGCAGCGCCGGGCTGGATGCCGGCAACCAGGCCCCCACCGCGCTGGCACGCGCCGCCATGGCCTGCGTCGCCCTGCCCACCTGCGGGCTGGCCATGGCCGAGGCCGAGCGCTACCTGCCCGACTTCAGCGCCAAGCTGCAGCCGCTGCTGGAACAGCACGGCCTGGCCGAAGCACCGATCCTGCTGCGCATCTCCGGCTGCCCGAATGGCTGCTCGCGCCCGTACCTGGGCGAGATCGCCCTGGTCGGCAAGGCACCGGGCCGCTACAACCTGATGCTCGGCGCCGACCATCGCGGCCAACGGCTGAACACCCTGTACCGCGAGAACATCACCGAGCCGGACATCCTGTCCGCGCTGGAGCCGTTGTTCGCCCGCTACGCCGGCGAGCGCACGGCGGACGAGGGCTTCGGCGACTTCCTGCACCGCGCCGGCATCGTCGACCTGCCGACCTACCCCACCCACCGCCAGATTCCCGTGGAACTGCACGCATGAGCGCCCTGCCCCGATCCTCGAACGATGCCATCGTCACCCCGCCGTTGCCGGATGACCTGGGCCCGCTCAACGCCGAGCTGGAGGCCCTGGACGCCGTCTCGCGCGTGCGCTGGGCGCTGCAGCATGCCCCCGGCACGCACGTGCTGTCGTCCAGCTTCGGCGCGCAGTCGGCGGTGACGCTGCACCTGCTCAGCAGCCAGCAGCCGGACGTACCGGTGATTCTGATCGACACCGGCTACCTGTTCCCGGAAACCTACCGCTTCGCCGACGAGCTGACCGACCGGCTCAAGCTCAACCTCAAGGTCTACCGCCCGCTGGTCAGCCGCGCCTGGATGGAAGCCCGCCATGGCCGCCTGTGGGAACAGGGCGTGGTCGGCATCGAGCAGTACAACAACCTGCGCAAGGTCGAGCCGATGAAGCGCGCGCTCGACGACCTGCAGGTCGGCACCTGGTTCACCGGCCTGCGCCGCAGCCAGTCGGCCAGCCGCGCCGGCACCCCGGTGCTGCAGCGGCGGGGCGAGCGCTACAAGGTCAACCCGATCGCCGACTGGAGCGACCGCGACGTGTGGAAGTACCTCAAGCAGCACGACCTGCCCTACCACCCGCTGTGGGAACAGGGGTACGTGTCGATCGGCGACTTCCACACCACCCGCCGCTGGGAACCGGGCATGCGCGAGGAGGACACCCGCTTCTTCGGCTTGAAGCGTGAGTGCGGATTGCACGAGGAAATCTGATCCGCGTCGCGATGCGCCCAGCGTGGCGCGGCACCCGTCAAGGCGGTGGTGGTCAACGCGGCACGGGCTTGGCGGCCGAGGCCGCTGCCGCCTGCGTTGCCCTCCCTTCCGCGCGGCAGAGGGAAAGGCCAGGGCGGGGGCTTCAGCCCTCGGCCTGCACCTGTTCCCAGAACGAGAGCAGCTCACGCAACGCGGGAGTGCCCTGCCCGGCTTCGGCGACGTCCTCCTGCAGCAGCTCCGCTTCACGCAGCCACTGCTGGTTGCTCAACTTCTGCAGCACGCTGCCCTCGGCATGGCTGCTGCCCATGTGCCACTGGCTGAAGTACAACTGGTCGACGTGCCCATCGTGCAGCACGCGCACGTTCACGTGCATGGTCGATGCCATGATGCGCTCGTAGACACGGGCCACGCCCTCCTGGCTGCCTTCGAAGTACTGGAAGAACTGCTGCCCGTCGTACAGCAGCACGCCGGTCACACCGGCCAGTTGGTTGTGCGCCCGCGCATCCACCAGCAGATGGTCGATGTCGGCCGGCGTCAGCCCGGCAACAGCGGTACTTGCATATGCCACCGCGCGATACGTCATGTCCGTGGAAAGCTCCGAGCCAATGCCTGCCGAGCATGCCATAGCGCCCCCACCACCGCGAGCGGTGGCGGGGGCGCCGTCCTCAGTACCGGTAGTCCAGCTTCAGCCACGCGGTACGGCCCGGCTCGTTGATCCGCACCGGGTCGGCCGGGAAGCCGAAATCGGCACTGCCGGCCAGGTTCAGGTGCTCGGCGTAGGCGCGGTCGAACACGTTGTCCACGCCGACGCTGGCGCGCAGGTGGTCGCTGATGCGATACGCGGCGTTGAGCGAAAGCGTGGCAAACCCGGCCGTCGGCCCAAGGTCGCGCGCGATCACGTTGCCTTCGTCGGTGGCCACCCGGTTCTGCCGGTGCACGCCCCGCAACAGGCCACCGACCGACCAGCGGTCATGCTCGTAGGACGCGTTCAGGCGTGCCTCCAGCGGCGGGATCTGCGGCAACGGCCGGTCTTCGCTGCGGTTCTCGCCCCACGCGTAGGCCAGCGTGCCGCCCAGTTTCCAGCCCGGCGCGGGTCGCCACTCCAGCCCCGCTTCACCGCCGGCGATCCGCGCCTCGACATTGGAGGCCTGCGTGGTGCTACCCATCATGCCGCCGCTGCGGTAGGCAAACAGGATGTAGTCCTGCAGGCGCCCGGCATAGGCCGACACCCAGGCATCCAGGCGTTCGCTGCGGAACTGCAGGCCCAGATCCAGCTGGGTGGTCTTCTCCGGCTGCACGCCGCTGAAGGCATTGGGGCTGTCCGTCGGCCCGCTGTTGGCGGAGAACAGCTCCCAGTAGTCGGGCATGCGTTCGCTGCGGCCCACGCCGGCATACCAGGTCCAGGCCTGGCCATGGTCGCGCTCGTAGCGCAGGAAGCCACTGCCCAGGGTTTCGTCACGGCGTTGGCCGGCGGTCGGGTTGGGCATGTTCATCATGCCGGTCGTGGCCCGGCGGTCCTTGACCTGCGCCGTGTCCACGCGCAGCCCGCTGACCCAGCGCTGCGCGGTACCTTCGCCAAAGGTCAACTCGGTGAACACGCCCTGGTTGCCGAAGTCCGCATCGCGCGTCCACGCCGCCTGCCGCCAGGTGCCGCGGCCCATGCCGTTGCGGCTGCGATGGCGGCTGTCCTGCGCATCCACGCCGGCAACGATGGCCACGTCCTGCCAACGCCACTCGCTGCTGACCCGGCCACCGGTGGTGCGCCGTTCGACGTTGGAGGCCATCGGCATCGGCATGCTGCTGTGCGGGTTCGGCGTGCGCAGCGTGTAGTTGTCCATCAGGTGATCGGCGTTGTTGTAGTACAGGTTGGCCTGCAGCTTGTCCCAGGCGCCGGGCAGGTTGTCCTTCTCGAAACGTAGCCCGTAACTGTCGCGCTTGAAGCCGGCGCCATCCATGCCGCGCCCGGCATAGCGGGCGATCGCATCGCCGGTGCCGGCACTGAGTTCGACCACGGTGTCGGCATCGGGCGTCCAGCCGATGGCGGCATCGGCATTCCACTTGCGCCAGCGCGACGGCACCACCGCGCCGTTGCCGTCGCGGTAGTCGTCCGATTCGGAGCGGTTGCCGTTGACGCGCACATAGCCCGGCGTGCTGCCAAAAGTGGCGTCAAGCATCTGGTCATTGCGGTTGTTGGAGCCGCCCAGCGCGCTGGCCTTCAACGCCATGCCCGGCGCATCGAAGCGGGGGGTTTCACGCTCGAAGCGCACCGTGCCGGCCGAAGCCCCGGCCCCCCAGCGCACGCTCTGCGGGCCCTTGATCACGGTCAGCCGGTCGTAGGTTTCCGGGGCGATGTAGGACAGCGGGTTGTCCATGCGCGAGGGACACGCGCCGATCAGGTTGCCGTCGTTGCTGAGGATGTTCAGCCGCGAGCCGCCCATGCCGCGCAGCACCGGGTCGCCATTGGTGCCGCCATTGCGGATCGCCGAAAAGCCCGGAACGGTCTTGAGGTAGTCGGCACCGTCACTGGCCGGCACCGGTTGCCGCGGCAGGCGCGGGTCGGTCACCCATTGCAGCGGCGAGGACGGCGCGGCGGCGGTGACCACCAGCGTATCCAGGGTCTTGGCCGGGTCACGCGCCTGGGCGTATCCCGGCGGTGAAAACAGCGCCATGCAGATGCAGGCAGACAGGCACGCCGGTGCACCCGGCATACGGGAAAGGGAAATCATGCAGTTCTCCAATACGACACAGCCGCGCCCTGCCCGATGACAGCGCGCGACGAAGGAATGAGGGGATGTCGTTCAGGAGAACAGCGGCGGGCCACGCACCGGGTGCGCGGGCCAGCGCAGGCTGGGCGGCAGTTGGATGCTGCGTGGTGAGGCCGGCGCAAGCCGGTATAACAACGGGGCCAGTACCAGCAGCACCGCCAACCATGGCAGCAACCGCGAGGCCATGGTGCAGTAGTCGCACGCCTCGCCGTGCGCGGCATGCGGATCGGGCGGCGCCTTGGCCGGCGCTGCGGGCGGCGCATGCCCGGCCAGGTGATGTGCATGCGCTGCATCGGTCATCGCCGCATGGCCAGCGTGCGCCCCCGGCATGGCCATCGCATGGGTGTGCTGGACGTGCCCGGCCTGCACCCAGCGACTGACCACCGGCGCCAATGCCATCAACAGCGTGGCGGCCAGGGCCAGATACAGCAGCAGGGTTTGAAAACGGGCCGTGCGCATGACCCGGGCATTCTATCGGCGCAGGCCAGGGTTACCGGTTCAGCGCAGGTGCGACCGTTTGCCGCACGAGCGCCACCTGCACCGGCCTCACCGCACCCAGCCCAGCCGCATGGCTTGTGCTTTCACCGCCGCCGCACAGGCCGGTGCCGCCGCCTGCAGCAGCAGGTGCGGCCCTTGCATGTCCAGGCAGGTGCAATCCGCCACGTTGCGTGTGATCAACCGCCCTGCGCCCGCGGCGAGCAGGCGGTCACCGCTCGCCCGCAGGTAGACCACCGGCACCGGGATGCGATGCAGCAGCCCGACCACATCCACCCGCATCGCCAGCCCGGCACGATGGCGCAGGACCTGCGGGCTGACCTGCCGCAATGCCCGCCGCAACGCACGGTCCAGCGCAGGCGAACTCCAGCGTCCCAGCAACCACCAGCGCAGTACCGCCAATGGCACGCCGTGCACCGGTGCAACACGGGTGATCGGGGCCAACAGCCGCGACAACGGCACCGGCGCACGCGCGAACGTGGTCGACAGGACCAACCCGCGCAGGTTGGCGGGCGGATCGGCGGCGATGGCGATCGCCAACGGGCCGGAGAAGGATTCCCCCAGCAACACGAAGGGCGCTTGGTCGGGCAAAGCCGCACGGACCCGCCGTTCCAGTGATGGGTAATCCAACACGGCGTCGGCGGGATAGGCCATCACCTGCACCGTGGCAAAGGTGGTGCCCAGCGCTGCGATGAAGTCCTCGTGCAGGGTTCCCGTACCGTCCAGGCCGGGAAGGATCACAAGCCGGGTCACGCGCATCTCTACGGGAGTTTCGATGAGGATACGCTGCACGCAGGTGCCGGGGACGCCGATCAGTTCACCGCGATCGCATGCCGCACCTTGAGGGCGCCGTAGCAGAGGTCGCAGACGATGGCCATGTCGTTGAATGCGGCGAAGGCCTCGGTCAGGCCGCGTTCCTGCTGGAACTTTTCCTCGCAGCGATGGCACCAGGCCTGCAGGTTGTTGGGGTCGCTGCTGTTCTCGATGAAGCCGGTGGGTGCCCCTTCGGCCCGCAGCATGTGCTGGCAGACCACCGCCGACACCCGCTGCCCATGCGGGCCGCAGTTCACCATGAGGGGTTCGTTCTCGTCCATGTGGGTTCGGCTCCTTGCTGAAAGGGGAAGCACTGCATCACTTCTCCGGCAATGGTTCCAGATAAGCCAACGACAGGGACCGGAAGGATGCCCTTCAGGGAGGTAGGCCAACGGCGTGGACGGACCGCAGCCCGTTTGCGCCCCTTGCTTTGGCGCAAACGGGGAGAAGATCCGGAACAGGCACCGTCCCGCCTTCGCGGCGGAAGCCGCGCCTGCCGTCAGCTCAGCTGGTGATCGTCTGGGTCAACGATTCCCAGGTCGGCGGCGTGGGCCAGTTGGCCTCCTGGTTGCCGTCCAGCACGCGACGCAGGTCGCGCTTGTCGATCTGCGGGGCGAGCACGTGCACCAGTTCCAGTGCGTAGTCGCGCAGCACGCGGTCGCGCGGCAACACCGCCCAGGCAATGCACTCGGGGATCGCGGCCGGTGCCGGCCAGGCGCGCAGGTCGGTGTCGTTGCCGCTGACCGCCATTTCCGCCAGCAGGCCAACGCCCAGGCCTGCACGTACGTAAGTCTTGATCAGGTCCGCATCCAGCGCGGTCAGCGCCAGGTCCGGCTCCAGCTCGCGCGAGGCAAAGGCGCGTCGCAACGACGAACTCGGCCGTTTGGAAGATTCGTAGCTGATCAACGGGTAGTCGGCCAATGCCGCCAGGTCCGGCACCGTGCCGGCCCGGTCCAGCGGATGGCCCTTGGGCACCAGCACCAGGCGACGCCAGCGGTACAGCGGCACCGCGATGCCGGTGGTGGGCTCGCTGCCGGCGGTGCTGATCACCGCGATGTCGGCATCGCCCTGGCTGAGCAGGTCCAGCGCATCGCTTTCGGCCGCCTGCTGCAGGTGCACGCTGACCTGCGGGTAGGCCTGCTTGATGCGCGCCACCGCCGGCGGCAGCACGAAGCGCGCCTGCGTGTGGGTGGTGGTCAGGATCAACTGGCCATGGCTCTCGCGACGCTGGTTGGCCGCGTAGGTGCGGATGTTGTTGGCCTCGGCCAGCACCGCACGCGAACGGCTGATCACTTCCTCGCCGGCCGGGGTCACCGATTCCAGGCTGCGCCCCTTGCGCACGAACAACAGGAAACCCAGCTCGTCCTCCAGCTGCTTGAGCTGCTTGGACAAGCCCGGCTGCGTGGCATGCACGCGCGTGGCCGCGAGCGTGATGTTGAGCTCGGCGTCGGCAATGGCGACGAGGTAGCGCAGTTGGGTCAGGGTCATCGCAGCAGGACAGGGAGAGGCGAAGGTGAGGCAACCGACTGTAGGTTAAATCCCACGAACAGCTTTATAACCAAAAGAGATAAGCAAGGCGACGCAAGTCATTTCCGGCCCATCGAGGGCAACGCTACGGTCAGCGGCCTCTCCCTACGATACCGCGCCACTGCCTTGGACGCCCCCCTGTTTCCGCTGTTTGCCGACCTCTCCGGTCGCGCCGTGTTGGTGGTGGGCGGCGGCGCGGTGGCCGAACGCAAGGTGTCGGCGCTGCTGCATGCCGGTGCCCGCCCGCGGGTGGGTGCTCCGGAACTGACGCCGCGCCTGCGGGAGCTGGCCGATGCCGGCCACCTGCAGTGGCTGCAGGGCAGCTTCGAGGACGCCTGGCTGGGCAAGGACATCTGGCTGGTCGTGGCGGCCACCGACGATGTCCCGACCAACCGCGCCGTCGCCGCCGCCGCAGGGGCACAGCGACTGTTCGTGAACGTGGTCGACGATGCCCGCCTGTCCAGTTTCCACGTGCCGGCGGTGGTCGAGCGCGGGCCACTGCAGATCGCCATTTCCAGCGGCGGTGCCGCACCGATGGTGGCCCGCCACGTGCGCCGCCAGCTGGAGCAGTTGTTCGACGGTGCCTGGGGCCAGCTGGTGGAACTGGTTGGCCGCCACCGGCGCAGCATCCGCAGCCGTTTCCCGGAGCTGGGCGCACGCCGCCAGTTCTTCGACCGGCTGATCGAGAGCCCCCTGCTCGGCCTGCTGCGGCGTCGCCAGGACGGCGCGGCCGATGCCCTGCTGTCCGAGGCCATCGCCGGCACGGTCGCTCCGGCCCAGGGCTCGGTGGTGCTGGTCGGCGCGGGCTCGGGCGACCCCGGGCTGCTTACGTTGGGGGCACTGCGCGCACTCAACCAGGCCGACGTGATCCTCTACGACCGCCTGGTCAGCATCGAAGTACTGCAGTTGGCACGTCGCGATGCCGAGTACATCGAGGTCGGCAAGTCGGCCAAGGGCCACAGCACCGCGCAGCAGGACATCCATGCGCTGATGCTGGAGCACGCCAGTGCCGGCCGCCGCGTGGTGCGCCTCAAGGGCGGGGACGCCTTCGTGTTCGGCCGCGGCGGCGAGGAACTGCAGTTCCTGCGTGCGCATGGCGTGCCTTATGAGGTCGTGCCCGGCATCACCGCTGCCCTGGCCTGCGCCGCGTACGCCGGCATTCCGTTGACCCACCGCGACCACGCCCAGCAGCTGCGCCTGGTCACCGCGCACTGCAAGGACTCGATGGACACGCTGGATTGGCCGGAACTGGCCAAGGCCCGGCAGACCCTGGTGTTCTACATGGGCGTCGGGGCGCTGGAACAGATCCAGGCACGCCTGCTCGCTGCCGGACTGGCCGCCGGCACGCCGTTCGCGCTGATCGAGAACGGCTCGCGCCGCGAGCAGCGGGTGATCACCGGCCCGCTGCATGCCCTGCCCGAAACCGCCCGGCAACACCAGGTGCAATCCCCCGCACTACTGGTGCTCGGCGAGGTGGCGGCGTTGGCCGACGAGCTGCACTGGTTCGGGGCCGCGCCGTTGCACGGCAGGACCACCCCGCCCTCACCTTCCACAAAGACGCCGCCGACGACACTGGCCGACGCCGCCTGACCCCCTCTTCCCTGGAGAACCCCATGGCCATCTACAACAGCATTCTGGACACCATCGGCAATACCCCGGTAGTCAAACTCAACCGCCTGGCGCCGGCTGGCGTGGATGTGTACGTCAAGGTCGAGTCGTTCAACCCGGGCGGCTCGGTCAAGGACCGCCTGGCCCTGGCCATCATCCTGGACGCCGAGAAGAAGGGCCTGATCAAGCCCGGCGACACCATCGTCGAGGCAACCTCGGGCAACACCGGCGTGGCACTGGCCATGGTCGCCGCCGCACGCGGCTACAAGTTCGTCGCCACGATGGTGGAAACCTTCTCGGTCGAGCGCCGCAAGCTGATGCGCGCCTATGGCGCCAAGGTCATCCTGACCCCGGCCGCCGAGCGTGGCAGCGGCATGGTGCGCAAGGCCAGGGAACTGGCCGAGCAGCACGGCTGGTTCCTGGCCAGCCAGTTCGCCAATCCGGCCAACCCGGCCTTCCACCGCCAGACCACCGCCGCCGAGATCCTGCGTGACTTCGCCGGCAAGCGGCTGGACTACTTCGTCAGCGGCTGGGGCACCGGCGGCACCCTGACCGGCGTTGGCGAAATACTGAAACTGGCCCGCCCGGAGACCCGCATCATCGCCACCGAGCCGGCCGGCGCCGCGCTGCTGGCCGGCAAGGACTTCACCCCACACAAGATCCAGGGCTGGACCCCGGACTTCGTGCCGGAGGTGCTCAACCGCGAGGTCTACGACGCGCTCTACTCGGTGCAGGACGAGCGCGCCATCGAGATCGCGCGCCGCCTGGCCGCCGAGGAAGGCATCTTCGTCGGCATCTCCTCCGGCGCCACGGTGGCCACCGCGCTGGAAGTGGCGGCCAAGGCCGAAGCCGGCTCGGTGGTGCTGGCGGTGGCCCCGGATACCGGCGAGCGTTACTTCTCCACCCCGCTGTTCGCCGACGTCAACGATGGCTCGGACGACGACTGGCTGGCCGGTCTGCCGTAACCGCCATTACTGGATGCATCCGTCGAAGGCCGCCTCCGGGCGGCCTTCGTGTTTGCCGCCCGCGACGTGAAGACGAATCGCGCCCGATGAGACGGGACCGGTGCAGACTGGCCGCGGGCAGGTCGCCCGGGTGTGCCGTCACACTTTTCTCATACAGGGAGCGGGAAGATCACAGCCATGAGCATCGAAGTCTGGCAGGGCGACATCACCGAACTGGCGGTTGACGCCATCGTCAACGCGGCCAACGAAACCCTGCTTGGCGGCGGCGGTGTGGACGGGGCCATCCATCGCGCGGCAGGCCCGGGCCTGCTGGCCGAGTGCGAGCGCCTGCCGGAACTGCGGCTGGGCGTGCGCTGCCCGACCGGCGAGGTCCGCGCCACCGACGGCTACAACCTGCCGGCCCGCCATGTGTTCCACGCGGTCGGCCCGGTGTGGCGCGACGGCCGTTATGACGAGGCCGCGCTGCTGGCCAACTGCTATTGGCAGTCGCTGCGGCTGGCCGAACAGATGGGGCTGGAATCGATCGCATTCCCGGCCATCAGCTGCGGGGTGTACGGCTACCCGCTGCACCAGGCCGCGACCATCGCCGTCACCGAAACCATGACCTGGCAGAAGAGCCACCCGCACCCGCTGCGCATCATCCTGGTGGCGTACAACGCGGCGGCCTTCAAGATCTACCAGCAGGCGCTGGCCAGGGAAGGCCTGAGCAGCGAGCCGGCGGCACCGCCGCTGGTGCCACTGGTCGGGCTGGCGGCCGGCTGAGGCAGTCCTTCCGGTTCAGGAACGGCCCTTCCCCTGCCTGCGGCACAGGGAGGCGGTGGTCATGCGCCGTCGAGGATTCCGGGCAGGCCGGGACTGCATCCCGGCCTGCCGATCAGATCTGGCCGCCGGTGCCGTAGACCCACGCATCGAAGAACGGCTGCAGCGATCGCCCTGCCGCCGCTTCCATCGCCTGCTGGAAATCCCGGGTCACCACCGAGCGCCCGTCATTGGCCTGGGTATAGGCACGCAGCCCCTGCCAGAACACCGCCTCGCCCAGTTCGCCGCGCAGGCGATGCAGCACGTAGGCGCCCTTCTGGTAGACCACGGCGCGGTCATCGGCGCTGGGCCTGTTCCAGTCCGGATACACCAGTGCGCGGTCCGCCCCGCTCTCGCGCAGCGTGCCGATGCGTGCTTCCCAACGCGCCACCATCTGCTGGTACGCCGCCTCGCCCTGCGCATGCTGCAGCCACGCGGCGGTCATGAAGTTGGCCATGCCTTCGTTGAGCCAGAAGTGCTCCCAGCCCGCGCAGGTCACCCGGTTGCCCCACCATTGGTGGGCCGCCTCATGGGCCAGCAGGCCCTGCCGGCCCGGGTCGTCCAGCAGCTCCTTGCCATAGGCTTCGGACAGCAGCGAAAGCCCCGCCATTTCCTGGCCGATCGTGCGCGCCACCAAGGCCTGATGATAGTCGCCGTTGTAGGCCAGTCCGGCGCGTGCGGCGAAGAAGTCGAGCATGTCACCGGTGGCGGCGAACACCTGCGCCAGCTCAGCATCGGTGCGGTCCACCGAATAGAAGTGCAGGTCGATGCTCCCGTGGCGCTGCTGCACGTGCCGGTACGGGCCGGCGGCGAAACCATAGACATAGCCCGGCATCGGCGTGCGCAGCCGCCAACGGCGCTCGATGCGGCCATCGTCGAGCAGGCGGGACGGCATCACCTCGCCTACCGCGGTGGCCTGCACGGTGCCTGGCAGGCGCAAGGCAAGGTCCAGCGTGGCCCGTGCATCCGGCGCATCCAGCGAGGGCATCCATTGGCTGGTGGAGAAGACCGTGTAGGCCTCGTTGCGGGCGGGTGCGAACTCCAGCCCGAACGGTGGCTTGCCGTGGTAGCGCAAGGCCACGCTGGACGTTTCACCCGGTGCCAGTGGCGCGGGCAAGGTGATGCGCAGCTTGCCTTCGCCCTGCGTGAAGTCCAGCGGGGCTTCGCCCTGGCGTACCGCCGCAATCTGCAAGGCGCCGCTGTCCAGCTCCAGCTGCTGCAACGGCGCATCGCCGGCGCGGAAGCGCACGACCTGTTCGCCCTGGATTTCACCGGCGGCGATGTCCAGGTCCAGCATGGTCTGGTAATGCAGCACCTGGAAGTTCCGCTCCGCCGAGATGCCGGACAGCGGCAACCACAGGGCCAGTGCCCACCACCACCGGTGCTGTTTGCCTTCGCGCATGTGCTGCTGCCTTGTTCGGGAAGTCGCGATTGTAGGGGCAGGTTGCTTCTGGGGCTCCCCCCTCCCCAGCCCTCCCCTTGGCTGCGCCAAAGGGAGGGAGCAGTCCCGCGCGATCTGTCAGGTCATCGCAGCACTCGCTTTGGTGCCCCTCCCTTTGGCGCAGCCAAGGGGAGGGCTGGGGAGGGACAAGCTTTTCCTTCCAACAAACGCAGAAACGAAAACGCCGGCACAAGGCCGGCGTTCCCGATCAATCACAGCCGATGGCGATCAGCCGTTCCACTTGCCCAGCGCCGCCTGGCCGTTTTCCTTGGCGCGCTCGAACACGGTCTTCTGTGCGGCGGCGTAGTTGCCCTTCATGTCCTTGGCCCACAGCTTCAGCGCGGCCTGCTGCATGGCGCGGCCGTAGGAGAAGCTCAGCGGCCACGGCAGGTTGCCCAGCTGGTTCATGGCGTTGAGGTGCGCGGTGGACTGCTCGTCGCTCTGGCCACCGGACAGGAACACGATGCCCGGCATGATGGCCGGCACGGTCGACTTCAGGCACATCACGGTCGACTCGGCCACTTCCTCCACGTCCACCTGCTCGTCGCAGGTCTTGCCCGGGATGACCATCGAGGCCTTCAGGATGGTGCCTTCCAGCACCACGTTCTGCTGGTACAGCGCATCGAACAGCGAGCGCAGGGTGGCTTCGGTGACTTCGTAGCAGGTCTCGATGTCGTGGTCGCCGTCCATGATCACTTCCGGCTCGACCATCGGCACCAGGCCGCATTCCTGGCACAGGGCGGCATAACGGGCCAGCGCATGGGCGTTGGACTCGATGCAGGTGCCCGACGGCATGCTCTCGCCGATGTTGATGACCGCACGCCACTTGGCGAAGCGGGCGCCGAGCTTGTAGTACTCCTGCAGGCGCTCACGCAGGCCGTCCAGGCCTTCGGTGACCAGCTCGCCCGGGCAGCCGGCCAGCGGGTGCGCACCCTTGTCGACCTTGATGCCCGGGATCATGCCGTTGTCGGCCATGTACTTGGCGAACGGCACGCCGTCCTTGGTCGACTGGCGGATGGTTTCGTCGTACAGGATCGCGCCGGAGATGTGCTCGTTGAGCTTGGGCGTGGTCAGCAGCAGCTCGCGATAGGCACGGCGGTTCTCTTCCGTGTTCTCGATGCCGACGCTGGCAAAGCGCTTGGCAATCGTGCCGGTGGATTCGTCGATGGCGATGATGCCCTTGCCCGGTGCGACCATTGCCTGGGCGGTTTCAGCCAGCAGTTCGATGCTCATTGAGTTTCCTGTAACAGGGGTGCGGGAAGACCCGGATTATAGCCCGGCCCGCTCGCGAGCTGTCCGCCCGCAAGGTCTGGAACCGGTTTCAATCCGCCCTGTCAGGACAAATCTTGTCCGCCCCGATCAGCTTCCTGACCGGGGCGTTGTCTCACGCCCGCGCGATCAGAGTTCGCCCAGGCCGCTGGCGCGACCGTCCGCACCCACTTCGAGCAGGCGCAGCGTGTTGGTGGCGCCGTGGGTTTCCATGTGCTCACCACTGGTGAACACCACGCGGTCACCGGCTTCCAGCTGTCCGGCCTCGACCAGCAGGCGGATGCTGCCACGCGCGGCTTCGCGCGGGGTCAGGCCACGGCTGTCGAAGTTGATCGGGAACACATCGCGCATCAGCGCCATCTGGCGGCGTGCACCGTCATGGCGGGTGACCGCGTAGATCGGCGCCTTGGCACGGAAGCGCGACAGGTAACGCGCGGTGCCACCGGATTCGGTCATCGCCACGATGGCGCGCACGCCCACGTGCTGGGACAGGAACATGGTGGCCATGGCGATGGCCTGGTCGGCGCGCTCCAGGTTGCGCGGCGAGGCGTTGAAGTCGGTTTCGGTCTGGAACTGGCGCTCGGCGCCCAGGCAGATGCGGGCCATCGCCTCGACCGCCTTGACCGGGTAGGCGCCGGCCGCGGTTTCGGCCGACAGCATCACCGCATCGGTGCCGTCGATGACCGAGTTGGCCACGTCCAGCACTTCGGCGCGGGTCGGGATCGGGCTTTCCACCATCGACTGCAGCATCTGCGTGGCGGTGATCACCACCTTGTTCTGCGCCAGCGAGGCCTTGATGATCTTCTTCTGCAGGCCCGGCAGCTCGGCATCGCCGATTTCCACGCCCAGGTCGCCGCGGGCCACCATCACCACGTCGCTGGCCTCGACGATCTCCTCCAGGTTCTCGATGGCTTCGGTGCGCTCGATCTTGGACACCAGCGCCGCGTCACAGCCATGCTGCTGGGCGATCGCGCGTGCGTCGTTCATGTCCTGCGCATTGCGGCAGAACGAGACGGCGATGAAGTCCACGCCGATCTTGGCGACGATGCCGATCAGTTCCTTGTCACGCTCGGTCAGCGCGCCCAGCGACAGGCCGCCGCCCTGCTTGTTCAGGCCCTTGCGGTCGGACAACACGCCATCGTTGAGCACGGTGTTGATGATGCGCTCGCCCTGCACTTCGACCACCTGCAGCTGCATCAAGCCGTCATCGAGCAGCAGGACGTCACCCGGACCCACGTCCTGCGGCAGCCCCAGGTAGCTCACGCCCACCTGGCTGGCATCGCCTGACGGCGCGCTGCTGCTGGCGATCAGGTCGAAGCGGTCGCCCGCCTTGAGCGTGACCTTGCCTTCGGCAAAGCGTTCGATGCGGATCTTCGGGCCCGGCAGGTCGGCCAGGATGCCCACTTCCACGCCCACGCGCTGCGCGGCGGCGCGGACCTCGGCGGCGCGCTTGGCCTGGCCGGACGGATCGCCGTGGGAGAAGTTCAGGCGGACCACGTTGACGCCAGCGCGGAACAGCTCATCCAGTACCCCTGGCGCATCGGTGGCAGGGCCGAGGGTGGCAAGAATCTTGGTGCGGCGCTGACGTTCAAGCATTGTGCGAAGTCTCCCTATCGAAGCCGCCGAAAGTAGCACATCCATTGCATGACAACGATGTCGCATACGATTTCATAAGACACTTTCTGCACTGTCCCAAAGACAGCTGGGACAGCCTGTCTGGACATACCGTACGGTATGACAACGCGGGTCCCATCGCTGTCCCGAACTGCATGCACCGGGAACATGATGGCGCAATGATGCGGCGATGTCCGGGCCGCTGCGTGGCGGAGAAGGGACATCCCCACCGGACAGACGGGACAGGCTGCGCCGTGCCAGCGGGCGGAACGCAACGCCCCGGGGGAACCCTGCCCTGGAACGCACAGGCCCCGCGAAGCGGGGCCTGTGCGTTCGTTCAACCGTGCAGTACCGCAGCCAGTTCGTCCGGCGTCTCCGCCAACCGCCCTGCCCCGGCGGCGAGCAGTTCCTCGCGGCCGCCGAACCCCCACAGCACACCGACATTGCGCATGCCGTGGTGACGCGCGCCTTCGATGTCCATGCGGCGGTCACCGATCATCCAGCATTGCGCCGGCGCCAACGACAGCCGCTGCAGGGCCTCGGCGATCAACTGCGGCTTGTCGCTGCGCGAGCCGTCCGGCGTGGCACCGATGACGTCCTCGAAGCAACCGCCAAACGGCAGGTGCTCGATGATGCGCTGGGCATGCGGTTCGTTCTTGGCGGTGACCACGGCCAGGCGATGCCCGGCCGCGTGCAGGCCCTGCACGACCTCACCGATACCGGCGTAGATATCGTGCTCCTGCCAGCCAAGCACTTCGAAGCGCTCGCGGTACAGCTCCACTGCCTGCTCCACGCGCTGCACATCGTTGAACAGCGGGCCGAAACTGGTGCGCAGCGACGGGCCGATCCACTTGCGCAACTCGGCCTCCGGCGGCACCGGTTGCTGCATCTTCTCCAGTGCGTAGGCCACGCAGCGGGTGATCCCGACGGCCGAATCAATCAGCGTGCCGTCCAGATCGAAGAAGAACACATCCCGGCTCACTGGCCGCGGGCCTCCAGCGCGGCCACCGCCGGCAGGGTCTTGCCTTCCAGGAACTCCAGGAACGCGCCGCCGCCGGTGGAGATGTAGCTGACTTCCTTGGCGATGCCGTACTTGTCCACGGCGGCCAGGGTGTCACCACCGCCGGCGATGGAGAATGCCTGCGAGCTGGCGATGGCGCGGGCCAGTGCCTCGGTGCCCTTGCCGAACGCGTCGAACTCGAACACGCCAACCGGGCCGTTCCAGACCACGGTGCCGGCCTTGGCGATCAATGCGGCGTACTGCTCGGCGGTCTTCGGGCCGATGTCCAGGATCATGTCATCGGCACCCACCGCATCGACCGCCTTGACCGTGGCCGGCGCGTCGGCGGCGAACGCCGGTGCGACCACCACGTCGACCGGCAGCGGGATTTCGGCGCCGCGCGCCTTGGCCGCGGCGTCGATGTTGCGCGCGGTGTCGAGCAGGTCGTTCTCCACCAGCGACTTGCCCACGCCATGGCCTTCGGCGGCGATGAAGGTGTTGGCGATGCCGCCACCAACGATCAGCTGGTCCACCTTGCTCACCAAGCTGGACAGCAGTTCGAGCTTGGTCGACACCTTGGAACCGGCGACGATGGCCAGCAGCGGACGGGCCGGGTTGGCCAACGCCTTGTCCAGCGCATCTAGCTCGGCCATCAACAGCGGGCCACCGGCGGCAACCGGTGCGAAGCGGATCACGCCATGCGTGGACGCCTGCGCACGGTGCGCGGTGCCGAAGGCATCCATCACGAACACGTCGCACAGTGCGGCGTACTTCCTGGACAGCGCCTCGTCATCCTTGCCCTCGCCCACGTTCATGCGGCAGTTTTCCAGCAGCACGATTTTGCCCGGGGCCACATCCACACCATCCACCCAGTCCTTGACCAGCGGCACGTCCACGCCCAGCAGCTCGGACAGCCGCCTGGCGACCGGTGCCAGCGAATCGGCCTGGCTCCACACGCCTTCCTTCGGGCGCCCCAGGTGCGAGGTGACCAGCACCGCGGCGCCCTTTTCCAGCGCCAGCTTCAGCGTCGGAAGCGAGGCAGTGATGCGCTGCTCGGAGGTGATCCTGCCATTCTCGTCGATCGGCACGTTCAGATCCTGGCGGATCAGGACACGCTTGCCGGAAAGATCGAGGTCGGTCATGCGAACGATGGACATGGCAGTATCTGCTCCGCAGGGGGTAGGAAACCCCCATTTTCGCCCGCCCCGGCAACCGGGGCAAACCCGGGATTCGTTACCGATGCAGATACCGCTGCCCCAACCTGAACTGCACAGCAGCCGCCTGCGCCTGCGCGAGGTCCGCCAGGACGACGCCGCGGCGCTGTACGACATCCATTCCGACCCGGTGGTGATGCGCTACTGGAGCTACCCGGCCTGGACCGAACTGGCACAGGCCGAGCAGAAAGTGGCCGACATCCTGAGCCAACGGCGCGAGCAGGAAATACTGATCTGGGCGATCGCGGACAAGGCGAGCGACCAGTTGATCGGCACCGCCGTTGCCTTCGCGCTGAACCGCGACCAGGGCCGCGCCGAGATCGGCTACAGCCTGCGCCGTGACCGGCAGGGGCAAGGGCTGGCAGTGGAAGCGATGCGGCTGATCGTGCCCTACCTGTTCGATGTGCTTGAACTGCGGCGGCTGGAAGCGGACATCGACCCACGCAACGCAGCCTCGTGCCGGCTGGTGGAAAAGCTTGGCTTCGTGCGCGAAGGCGTGCTGCGTGAGCGCTGGCACGTCAACGGCGAGATCACCGATACGGCGCTGTATGGGCTGCTGGAACGGGACTTCAGGCGCGGGGAATGAATCGCAACGCGCCGATGCGATGCTTCATGGCGCTGCGGCTGCTGCGGGAGGGTAGCCTTCAGAAGCAAAAGCCCTGCGATCCAGCAAACCGGCAAGCGCCACCTCTCACTGCTTTCCGGCCTGACCACTGCGGATCAGGCTGAGCGCGAACCCGGCCACCACCAACGCCCCCAACACCAGCACGGCCCATAGCACGAGGTTCTTCCAGTCGCGCGGCGTCTGAGCCGGCTGGTACGCCGCATCACCTGCGCGCTGCGCCTGTGCCCCCAGGCTTGCCGCAACCGGTTGCCACTGCTGGCCGTTGCGTGCGCGCAGCGCATCCAGCATCGGGTCGAGCGCGGCCTGCGCCTGGCCCACGTTCGCGCTGCCCGCCACCAGCAGGTACGGCGCCCTGCCCTGCGTCAGGAACATCACGCTGCCCGGGCGGTAGCCCAATCGCAGCTCCGGGGCCTGCGCCGGCTCCGAACCGGGCTCTGCCTGCAGGCGCCATTCGCGGTCCGTAACCGTCCCGGAGGTCTCCAGCGGGGCCGAGCGCTGCTGCTGGCCGCCTTCGCTCAGGTTCCACGCATTCCAGCCCTGGGTCAGGGTCTGCCAGTGCGGGGTCTGGCCGTCCGCGCCGGTGCGGTCCAGATCGCGACTGGAAACCGTCCAGCTCACCGCACTGTTGGCCGGCATCACCACATCCAGCCGCTGCACCGGCAGGCGTCCCTTGAGCGTGTACAGATAGCCGTCACGGGCGTTGCCACCGGATTGCGCCTGCAGGACCTGCCATTGCCAGTCGCCGGCGTCGACCATGTCGGCCATCTCACCGCGCAGGCCGCGCAGGGCCGGCGCACCGTGCCGCTGCAGTGGCACCAGCCGCAGGTAGCGCAGGCCGCTCTCGACCTTGATGGTGGTGTTGCGCAGGGCACGGCCCTGGTTGTTCAACTGCACCAGCCGCACCTGCGGATCCAGCACCTGCCAGCCGCGCAGGTCATCGCTGCCTTCCAGGCGGTAACCCAGGTCGAGCGTTGCCGAGGGGTCCGCCCAATCAACCTGCAATGCACGCAGCTTGCCGGCATCCTTGTCCAGGTCCACCAGCCACACCGGATCGGCACTACCCGCTTCTCCGGCCCGTGCCACCGAGTTGCGGATGGACAACACCTTGCCGCCGCCGTCCCGCTCGACCACCACGTTCAGGTCATCATCCGCCGTCGCTGCGGACACCGGCAGCGCGAACCAGGACAACTCCACCGTGCGCAGCGGTGCGGACAGCGGCATGGCCGCTGCGTACACCGCGCTGGCCACCGGCTTGCCGTCGGCATCGAGCACGCGTACATCACGCAGGTCGCGCCAGTGCGCGGCAGCATACACGGAGGCATCCAGCGGCACCCGGTACGCGCCCGCGTCCGGCTGGGACAACTGCAACGGCCATTGCCGGGCGAAATCGTCGGCAGCCTGCGCGCCCATCGGCAACAGGGCCAGCCACAGCAGACGCTTGATCATGCGGATACTTCCTCGTTGTTGTTCGTCGCTGCCGCGCGTCGCGGCGGTGCCGGGGCCAGCCAGCCCACCAGGGTGCACAGCAGGCCATAGGCGATGAACGCGCCAATACCCAGCAGGTCGCCGAGGTTGCCACGATCGACCAGCAGCAGCTTGGCCAGCACCACGCCCATCAGGATCGCGCCGGCCAGCCACAGCCCCCATTGCCCGCGCCGCGAGCCGGATACCCAGCCCACCACGCCCAGCAGGCTCCACACCACGGTCAGGCTGGTCTGCGCCAGCTGGGTGCCGAGCAGACGATCACTCCACGGCTCGCCGCCCCACTGGTGCACGGCGCGCAGGGTCATCACCGTCACCAGCACCAACGCGGCGACGGCCATCCCCACCAGCTGCGCCGGCGGCGCATGTCCGTCACGGCCCTGCCACACGCGCATGGCGACCAGCACCAGCACTGCAACCTCGGCCAGTTCCAATGGATTGAACAGCACGATCCAGGGCAACGGCGCGGCGCTGCCGGCGCTGGCCAGCGAGCCCAGCCACCACAGGCCAAGCACGCCGAACACCGCCGCCTGCAATGCCAGGCGGTAGCGATCGAAAGCCTCGCCCAACGGTTGCGCCAGCCAGTTCCAGCGACGCATCGACACCAGGCCGAGCAGCAACCAGGGCGATGCCAGCAGCAGCCCGACCCAGCCTTCGGCCAGCGTGAAACGCTCGCCGATGTGCCAGGCCAGCAGCGACAGCACGGTCGGCCACAACAGCCACCACGCCAACTGCGCCAGGCCCACGATCACGCCGCTGCCGGCACGCAGGCACAAAAGACTGCGGATGCCGAGCACCGCGAACACCAGCCAGGCCCAGAGCCCGTAACCGGCAAACGGCTGGCCGTAGTTGTCGACCTGCAGGAACGCCAACGGGAACGCGACCACCAGGCATCCCAGCGTGGTCAACGACAACAGCAGGGCCGGCGCACGCCGCTGTACTTCGGCGGCCAGCCAACCGGTCACGCCAAACACCAGCAAGACCACGTGCAGACGGCTGCTCCACGCCACATGCTGGTCGTTCTCGCGGAGCAGGTTGCCCAACCACCAGAGCAGGCCCCAGCCGTAGGCAGCGATGGCCACCGGCAGGCGGCCTGCACCGCGGTACAACCAGGCGGTGGCCAAGCCAGCCAGCGCGATCAGCAACGCCCCCATGAAGGTCGCGTTGGCGATGCCCAGGGTGCCGTCGCCATAGGCATTACCCGCACCGACGAGCAGTGCGCCGCCGGCCAGCACTTGCAGGCCGATACCCGTCCAGCGCGCGAGCCTGCGCTCCTGCATGAGCCCCAGCCACACCAGGCCGGCCCCCTCCAGCGCGAACACCGAAGCGGTGACGCGCGCTGACAAGGCCAGCGGCACCGCCAACGTCGCAAAACCCACCGCCAGGATCGCGTAACCGCGCGCCAGCACGTCCAGGCGCTCCTTGTGGATCAGCGCCTTGGCCAGCAGCGCATACACCACCGCAACGCCCAGCGCGCACAACGCCAGCGGCATGCGCTCGCCCTGCAGCAACCCGGCCTGCAGCGAGAACGCGATCAACGGCGTGCCGAACAACAGGCAACCATCGATGCGCGCGCTGCCCGGCGTGCTTGCCTTGCGTGCATACAGCAAGGGCAGCAGCAGGTAGAACACGAAGAACAGCACCAGGAACGGCTGGGTGCTGTTGAACTTGGCCGGTGCGTACTGCAGCACGCCCCACAGCGTGCCGATGCCCCAGGTGAAGGCGAAGCCCAGCAGGTTGAGGATGCGCCACGGGCGTACCCAGGCGATGGCGAAGATGCCGGCGTTGAGCAGCGCGTAGTACGAGAACAGGCCCACGTGGTTGCCACTGTTGCTGGACAGCCAGATCGGCGCCATGAACCCGGCCAGCACCCCCAGGATGGCGAGCGTGCGTGACTCCTGCAGCACCGCCATCACCGACAGCCCGGCGATCAACACCACGCTGATCAGGAACGCGGGCACCGCGTCGATGAAGCCGTAGATCTTGAACGCCGCAAACACGGTCAACAGCAATATGCCGATGCTGCCCCCCTGCAGCGCCAGGGCGAATGTCCGGTGGCTTTCACGCTTGCGCCAGGCGAAGACCAGCCCGGCCAGGGCCGCCACACTGACCGCCACCAGGCGCATCTGCGCGGAGATGCTCACCCAGCCCTGGTCACTGGCGTACTTGAGCAACGCCGCGACACCGGCCAGCAACACCAGCATGCCCACCTTGACTGGCACATTGCCGCTGGTGAACCACTGGCGGACACGTTCGATGCCACGTTCGATGAAATTGGGCCCGGAGGGCGCGGCCGGCGCGCGTCTCGGCTCCGGGGTTGGTTCCGGGATCGGCTCGACCGGTGCCGCAGACACGCGGACCGGCTCCGGCAAGGGCGGTGGTGCGGGAGCTGCCGACGTTACGTCGACCGGCGGCGCTGCCACGGCCGGCGCCGCTTCGGGGATGGCCTCCGGCAGCTGCGTGGCAGGCTCCTCGAACGCGTCGGGTTGCATCCAGCCGTAGGGCCGCTCTGCCTCGCTCGCGGACGCCGGCTCCTGCGCTGCCAATGCTGCCTCAAGCGCCGTGACCCTGCGCTTGAGCGAGGACACCGACACCAGCGCGATCAACAGCAGCACCGGCATCGCCAGCACCACGATCAGCAGCAGGATCCCGAACAACCACAGTATCTCTTCCATTACCGTCCTTGTACCCCGTCAGGTGCCGCACCACCTTAATCACGCGCTTGGGAAACGCAAGCCGTCACGCGACCACTTCACGCGCAGATAACATCCCTCAGGTCGCTGCAGCCACCGCCTCCCGGGCATCGAAGTCACGGCGCGCCATATCCATCGCCTCCCGGTGTTCATCGGCCCAGTGCAGCAGCGCATCCACCGGCTGCAACAGCGAACGCCCCAGGGCGGTCAAGGCGTAGTCCACCTGCGGCGGCACGGTGGGATGCACCGTGCGGCTGACCAGGCAATCGCGTTCCAGCGCCTTCAAGGTCCGCGCCAGCATCCGCGGCGAGATGCCCTGCAGCTCGCGGCGCAACGCGTTGAAACGCAGCGCCTGCGCCCGCAGGGCGATCACCGCCAGCAGGCTCCAGCGCTCACCGACCCGTTCCAGCAGCAGGCGCATCTGTTGGCAGTACGCCGCCCCCTGCTCGCTGCCGCGCACGGTATCACCGGTGTGAGTAGCTGCCATCAACGTGCCTCCTTGTACCGCCGAACCGTGCGCCCCATCAATAGACCATGCCGATGGCTCGGCCGCCAAGTACGCCGGGCCCCGCGTCCCGCATCCGCGTAAAGGAGTTCCCATGTCCGACCTGATCCTCCGCAACGAGCCGCTCGGCCGCCCCTGGCCCGGCACCGACCCGTTCCTGTTCTGCATGCACCACCTGGACCACTACCCTGCGGCCACCGCCGAGCAGGGCGTGGACATGCGCCAGCTCGGCGGGCGTGAACTGGGCCAGGACTTCAGTGGCAAGGACGGCTGGAGCATGTACCACGGCGTCACCGTGCCCGGTTTCCCTGCCCACCCGCATCGCGGCTTCGAGACCGTCACCATGGTGCCGCAGGGGCTGGTCGACCACGCCGACTCGCTCGGTGCCACCGCGCGCTATGGCGACGGCGACGTGCAGTGGCTCACCACCGGCCGCGGCGTGCAGCACTCGGAGATGTTCCCGCTGCGCGAGCGCGGGCAACCCAACCCGCTGGACCTCTACCAGATCTGGTTGAACCTGCCGCCGCGCAACAAGATGACCGACCCGGAGTTCGTGATGCTGTGGGGCGAACAGATCCCGTGGTACCGCCATGAAGGTGCGGCGGTCAAGGTCGTGGCTGGCCGCTACCAGCCGCAGGAGTCGGCGCAGGCCGCCATCGTGCCGCTGGCGCCGGCGCGCAACTCCTGGGCTGCCAACCCGGACGCCGACGTCGCCATCTGGCAGATCCTGCTGCAGCCGGGAGCGACCTTGACCCTGCCAGCCGCGACCGGCACCGGCACCCGGCGCACGCTGTATGTGCACGGCGGCCAGCAGCTGGAGGTGGATGGCAGCCCCGTGGCCAGCCCCCGCCTGCTGGAAGTCGCCGCCGATGCCACGCTGCCCCTGCACAACACCGGTACCGAACAGGTCCGGATCCTGCTGCTGCAGGGCGTGCCGATCGGTGAACCGGTAGCGGCTTACGGCCCGTTCGTGATGAACACCGCCGGGGAGATCGAACAGGCCCGCCGCGACTATGGGCGCACCCAGTTCGGCGGCTGGCCGTGGCCCAGCTACGGCCCGGTACATCCGGTTGGACAGGGACGCTTTGCCAGGTACCCCGGCAGCGACACCATCGATACACCACCGACCGCCTGATCCCGGCAGCAAGGCACCCTCGCCCGGGCCGGCACGGTGCATTCCCCGCGACGGCGACCATTGATCGACGGCAAAAAGAAAGGGCGCCCTCAAGGCGCCCTTTCCCCATCCACGCAGCGTGCCGGTCAGGCAGCAACCACGCGCACCATTTCCAGGCACTTGTTGGAGTAGCCCCACTCGTTGTCGTACCAGCTGACCAGCTTGACGAAGGTGGAATCCAGCGCGATGCCGGCGTCGGCGTCGAACACCGAGGTGTGGGTCTCGCCACGGAAATCGGTGGCGACCACCTTGTCTTCGGTGTAGCCCAGGATGCCCTTCAGCGCGCCTTCGCTCTGTGCCTTCACTTCGGCGCAGATTTCGGCGTAGGTGGCTTCCTTTTCCAGCTCGACGGTCAGGTCGACCACCGACACGTCCGAGGTCGGCACGCGGAAGCTCATGCCGGTGAGCTTCTTGTTCAGTTCCGGAATCACCACGCCGACAGCCTTGGCTGCACCGGTGGAGGACGGAATGATGTTTTCCAGGATGCCGCGGCCGCCGCGCCAGTCCTTGTTGGACGGGCCGTCAACGGTCTTCTGGGTGGCGGTAGCCGCATGCACGGTGGTCATCAGGCCGCGCTTGATGCCCCACTTGTCGTTGATGACCTTGGCCAGCGGGGCCAGGCAGTTGGTGGTGCACGAGGCGTTGGAGATGATGGCCTGGCCGGCGTAGGTCTTGTCGTTGACGCCGAACACGAACATCGGCGTATCGTCCTTGGACGGGGCCGACAGGATCACCTTCTTGGCGCCCGCATCAATGTGCTTCTGCGCGCTGACCTTGTCCAGGAACAGGCCGGTGGATTCGATGACGACATCGACGCCGACTTCGTCCCACTTCAGGTTGGCCGGGTCGCGTTCCTGGGTCAGGCGGATCTTCTTGCCGTTGACCAGCAGGTCCTTGCCGTCGACCGCAACGTCGGCCTTGAAGCGGCCGTGCACGGAGTCGTACTTGAGCATGTAGGCCAGGTAATCCGGCTCGAGCAGATCGTTGATGGCCACGATCTCGATGTCGTTGCCGAAGTTCAGCACTGCCGAACGCAGCACGTTGCGTCCGATGCGCCCGAAACCGTTGATGCCGACCTTGATTGCCATGTTCACAAGCTCCTGCAGCCGCAAGCCCGTTGCGGCGGGGGTTGAAAGGGGCCGCCATTCTAACAGGAGCGGCCCCCCGGCCGTGGCGCTGCGGGGAGCGCGGCCAGATGACCGCCAGCTGAGTGCAAACAGCTGTTTGATCAGGATCAAAGCGCCTCGGCGGTGCGCCCCGGACACTGGCGCCACCTCCACCACGTAACGGAATTACAACATGCGCAAGACCTCCGCCCTGTTGCTCTCCGGCCTGGCCGCCGCCATGGCCCTGGCCGCCGCTCCCGCCATGGCCCAGTCCAAGGGTGACTGGACGCTGGGCGTCGGCGTGCACGCCGTCGACCCGAAGTCCGATGCCGGTGACCTCAACGGCGCCGCCCTGGGTCTGGGCGCCCTGCCGACCAAGGTCGACAGCAGCGTCCGCCCGACCGTCACCTTCGAGTACTTCGTCGCCGACAACGTGGGCATCGAAGTGCTGGGCGCCCTGCCGTTCAAGCACGAAATCAGCATCGACGGCGTCGGCAAGGTCGGCGAGACCAAGCAGCTGCCGCCGGTCGTCTCGCTGCAGTACCACTTCGCCAACAGCAGCAAGGTCACCCCGTTCGTCGGCCTGGGCGTGAACTACACCAAGTTCTTCAGCACCGACAGCAAGGGTGCCCTGGCCGGCACCAAGCTGAAGCTGGAGGACTCCTGGGGCCTGGCCGCGCACGCGGGCCTGGACTTCGCGCTGAGCGAGAAGGGCGCGCTGCGCGTGGACCTGCGCTGGGCCGACATCGACTCCAAGGTCAAGGTCAACGGCAACACGCTGGGGACCGCCAAGGTCGACCCGCTGGTCTACGGCATGGCCTACGTCTTCAAGTTCTGAGCCACGCCGGAACCTGCCGTACCCACGCCCTCCCGGCCTCGCCGGGAGGGCGTTCTGCCATGAACGGCATGCTGCCCGGCCATCGGCTGCCGCTAGAATGCGCCGATGAACAAGCCGTACCGACTCTCCGTTTCCCTCCTGGCTGTCGCCTTCACCGCCCTGCTGCCCGGCCACGCCCTTGCATGGGGCGCACAAGGCCATCGACTGGTCGCGCGCGTGGCCGAAACCCGCCTGGACCCGCAGGCCAGGGCCGAGGTGGAACGCCTGCTGGCCACCGAACCCGGCGCCACGCTGTCCAGCATCGCCCCGTGGGCCGATGACCTGCGTTCGCAGGACCCCGGCCTGGGCCGCCGCTCGGCCGGCTGGCACTACATCAACATGGCCGAGGAAGGCTGCGACTACGACCCGCCCAAGCACTGCCCGAACGGCAACTGCGTGGTCGAAGCACTCAAGGCGCAGGCGCAGATCCTGGCCGACCCGAGCAAGTCCGACGCCGAGCGCCTGCAGGCGCTGAAGTTCGTCGTGCATCTGGCCGGCGACGTGCACCAGCCCATGCATGCCGGCTACGGCCATGACCGCGGTGGCAACACCTACCAGTTGCAGTTCAACGGACGCGGCACCAACCTGCATTCGGTGTGGGACAGCGGCATGTTCTACCCGCTGCAGTTGAACGACGACCAGTTCCTGGAACGGCTTGAAGCCCTGCCCGCCCCGCGTGACGTCGGGCGCCCGCAGCTGCAGCGCGATGCCACGCGCTGGGCCGAGCAGTCCTGCAGGCTGGCCACCCGCAAGGGCGTGTACCCGGACACCCGCAAGGTCGGCGAGGAGTACGCCGCCACCTGGCGCCCCGTGGCCGAAGCGCAGGTCCGCCTGGCCGGCGAACGCCTGGCGGCCCTGTTGAACGACCTGCTCGACAGGCACTGATCACCAGTGCCCGTTCCCCGGCGGCCGCCCGCCGCCGGGAACATCGCCTCAGCGCACGCCCGACTGGCTGCGCACCACCGTCCTGCCTTCGATCACCTCAAAGGTGAATGCATAGGCCAAGGTCACCGGCACTTCCTCGATGCGCGTCGCGCCGCTGCAGTCATCCGCCGCACGCGGCGATACACCGGCGGGAAAGTGGCACCTTGCCGCCGGCACGAACGTCCACTGCGCGGTGGCGGCCTGGGCCGCCTGCAACAACCGCTGGTTGGCGGGATCGGCACCCGCCGCGCAGGCCGAATGGCCCAGCAGTGGCTCACTGCGCTGCACCTGTCCAGTGGCATCCAGGATCACCTGCACGCACACCGTGGTGGCCGGCAGCGACGGTTGCCGCGGATCCTGCGGCAGCTGCGGCGACGGCACCTGCACCGGCCGGGGCATGCGGAAGCCCTCGCTCGCCGCCAGCGTATAGGCATTGACCGACCCACCTGCCGCGCCGCTTTCCGGTACCAGCAGCCGCCGGTCGACGCTGTAGCTCGACGCTTCACGTTCCTGGACGACCGCGTGGCCAGCACAGCCGGACAGCACCAGCGCCAGTACGGCACCTCTCCCCCCGCGCATGCTCAGCCCTCCGTCGCGTCGTCGGTGTGGGTCACCTCTTCGTCGAGGTCAAACCAGATCGGCACGCGCACCTTGCCGGCAACCGCCAGCCCGTCCCGGCGCGCCGGGGTGAAGCGCCATTGCCGAGCGGCGGTGATCGAGGCCGCATCGAATACACCTTGCGGTCGCGACTGCACCACCGTGACGTCCGTGGCCGTGCCATCGGCCGCCACCTCGATCTCCAGCACGACCTTGCCACTGATGCCCTGATCCATCGCATCCAGCGGATAGGATGGCGGCGCCTGCTGCTTGCTGATCACCACCACCTCGGCATCCCTGGCCGTCGCCACCGGAGAAGCACGCATTTCCAGCGCCCATACCGAACGGCCGTCCGGCGTGGAGACCTGGATGCCAGCGGGCACCTCGGCGTTCATCAACAGCATCGGCGAGGACACCAGCACGCCATCGGCCTTCAGGCTCCCGCTCAGGCGAAGCGACTTACCCTCCGGTTGCAGGGTGAACTCGCCGATCCAACCCACGCCCTTCTCCGAGGTCATGCGGAATGAGAACGGCTGTCCCAGTGGCTGGCGCAGCTCAAAGGTCTGCCGCGTGCCATCGAGCGTGGCGGTCACCGCCACGCCATACAACGACAGCGGCGCCGCCTCCGTGCTGCGCGCCGGCTGTGCCGCCCATGCCGCGTACCCCAGGCCCGAGGACAACAGTGCCGATACCACCAGCATCGTCGCCCACTGCTTCTTTCCGGGTACGGGTCGCTTCAGCATGGCAATGCGCTCCTTCAATGGATGGTGGTCGTGCCAATGGCAACCCACAGGCAACGGGGACAACGCCAGCCCGGTTTTCAGCATGGCGTTGCCGTAGCTGCGACGTGCGCCACGGCTGCCGGCGATGACGCGCTCATCGCAGGAAAACTCCTGATCCTCGCGGCAGCACCGCACGGCCAGTGGCAACAGCGGGTTGAACCAGTACAGGCAGCGCAGCGCGGCCCACAATGCGTTGATGAGGATGTCGCCGCGGCGCAGGTGCACCTGCTCATGGCGGACCACCAGCTGCTGTTCAAACCGCTCGTAACGGCGCTCGAAGTCCGCCGGCAGCACGATGCGCGGCCGCAGCACGCCCATCGCCGCCGGCAGGCCGATGGCCCCCTGCGCCTGCCACAGGCCGTCACCGCGGCGCTCGACCGGCCCAAGCCCACGCAGGAAGCGCCGCTGCTGCACCCACAGCCCGGCCGCCATGCACAGCGCACCGGCGGCCCACGCGAGCAACCACGCAACCGGACCAAGTGCCGCCTGGGCCGGCGCCGCCAGCACCTGGGTGACCGGCCCCACCATCGCCGCTGGCAGCATCGGCGTTGCCACGACCTGCGACGCAGGCAGCAGCACTGCCCCCAACGCCACCGGCACCGCCAGCCACAGCAGATACGCCGCGCTGGCCCCGAGCCAGCGGCGCACCGGTCCGCGCAATGCCAGCACCAGCAGCATCGCCGCGCTGCTGGACAGCGTGGTCTTCAGCAGCACCTGCAGCAGCTCAACGCTGTTCATCGTCCAACTCCTCCAGCAGGCGGCGCAGTTCGGCCACGTCCTCGGTGCTGAGCTTGCGGTGCTGGCTGAAATGCGCGACCAGCGGCGCGACGCGACCATCGAACAGGCGATCGATCAGGCTGCGGCTCTCTTCCTGCACCCATGCATCGCGCTGCACGAGCGGCGAGTACAGGTAACGCCGCCCCTCTTTCTCGGCGGCGATGGCGCCCTTGTTGAGAAGGCGGTTGAGCAGTGTCTTCACCGTGGCCTCGGCCCAGTCGTTGCCACCGGGCAGGCGCGCCATCACCTCATCTGCCGAGAGCGGGTGGTCACCCCACAGCACCTGCATCACCACTGCTTCGGCCTCGCTAATCCGGATCATCGTTTACGCCTGTAAATTTTGTTCGATTACACGAGTAAACGAATCCCCTGTCAAGCGTCCACAGGGGGATTCAGGCCCTGCGTGCTGTAATGCAGCCGACCACGCAGGAACCGTGCCCATGCCGCAACACCTGACCGATCTGGATGCTGCCGTCGACTGGCTGCTGGCCCGTGTCGACGGCCCGCTGCGCATCGCCGCACCGCTGGCATTGGGCAAACCACATCGCCTGCTCAACCAGCTCTACGCGCGCATCGAGAACGATGCGGCGCGCCCGCTGCAGCTGTACACCGCGTTGTCGTTGAATCCGCCGATGGCCCAGGGTGATGGGCTGGAGGCGCGCTTCATGCGTCCGTTCGTCGAGCGCCACTTCGGCACGGATTTCCCGCGCCTGGCCTACGCCGATGCGATCCGCCGCGACGCCCTGCCCGCCCATGTACAGGTGGAGGAGTTCTACATGCAGTCCGGCGCCCTGCTCGGTTCACGGCAGGCCCAGTGCGGCTACACCAGCCTCAACTACACGCATGCCGCCGATGCGGTGGCACAGCGCGCACCGCATGTCATCGTACAGAAGGTGGCATTCCGCGAAGGCAACCGGCGGCTGTCGCTGTCCTGCAACAACGACATCACCCAGGACACGCTGGACGCCATCGCCCGCCGCGGCCTGCCGCGCCCCCTGCTCATCGCCGAAGTGGACCCGCAACTGCCCTGGCTGGGCGGCAGCGCCACGGTGGCCCCGGACTTCTTCGACCTGGTGGTGGTCCCGCCGGGGCCGTATCCGCAACTGTTCGGGCTGCCACGACAACCGGTCAGCGATGCCGACTACGCAATCGGCCTGTATGCCAGCACGCTGGTGCGCGACGGCGGCACCCTGCAGATCGGCATTGGCACCCTGGCCGACGCGCTCAGCCATGCACTGGTCCTGCGGCATACCGACAACGCACGCTACCGGGCCATCATCGACGCACTGGACCCGTCACTGGCCACGCACCCGCTGGTACGCGAAGCCGGGGGCCTGGAACCGTTCGAGGTCGGCCTGTATGGCTGCAGCGAGATGCTCAACGAGGGCTTCCGCGTACTGGTGCAACGTGGCGTGATCCGGCGCAAGGTGCATGAGGACCTGGCATTGATGCAGCGCCTGGCCAATGGCAGCGCCTACACCGCCGACCATGCGACCCTCGCGGCGGAAGGCGAGTACCTGCACGGCGCCTTCTACCTCGGCTCGCCGGAGTTCTACGACTGGCTTCGGCACCTGCCCGAAGAGGAGTGCCGGGCGATCGGCATGCGCCGCATCAGCGAGATCAACCAGCTCTATGGCGGCAATGAGGCACTGGAACAGCTGCAGCGCCGCGACGCGCGCTTCTTCAACTCCTGCATGATGGCCACCGCCCTGGGGGCAGCAGTGTCCGACGCGCTGGAGGACGGCCGCGTGGTATCCGGCGTGGGGGGGCAGTACAACTTCGTGGCGATGGCCCACGCGCTGCCGGACGCGCGCAGCGTGCTGATGTTCCGCGCCGTCCGCGAGGAGGCCGGGAAGCCGGCCTCCAACGTGCGCTGGAACTATGGGCACACCACCATCCCACGTCATCTGCGCGACGTATTCGTCAACGAGTACGGCATCGCCGACCTGCGCCACCGCACCGACGAGGACTGCGTGATCGCCATGGCGGGCATCACGGATGCGGCGTTCCAACCCGCACTGCTCGAACAGGCCAAGGCCAGCGGCAAGCTGGCCACGGACTTCACTGCCCCTCCATCGTGGCGGCGCAATCGTGGCGATACCCTCGCTGCGGTGCTGGCGCCGTTTCGCGCCGATGGCGGCCTGCCGGACTATCCGCTGGGCAGCGATTTCACCGCCATCGAACAGGACCTGCTGCGCGCATTGACCTGGCTCAAGGCCAACACCGCCACCCCCAAGGCCAAGCTGCGCACCGTGGCCGCAGCGCTTACGCAACCGGCCGGCGACAATGATGCGATGTACCTGCAGCGGATGGGATTGGACATGCCCGGCACACTCGGCGACCGACTCAACGCACGAATGCTGCGACTGGGACTGGCCCGCACGCTGCGCGCGGGTTGAT
Organism: Stenotrophomonas sp. ATCM1_4; assembly: GCF_004348115.1. Classification (GTDB taxonomy): domain Bacteria; phylum Pseudomonadota; class Gammaproteobacteria; order Xanthomonadales; family Xanthomonadaceae; genus Stenotrophomonas; species Stenotrophomonas capsici. Next base: position 3,459,237 of record NZ_QPFB01000001.1, read on the forward strand.
GCCACGCGGTACCGTCGGGGGATTACCGTCACTGCCGGCATCCCGGTGAGCTGAAGCGCAACACCATCGTCCCGGGACAGGCCATTCCAGACGTTTCCCATGGCACTGGCATGCCCGCCGGCATTCCATGGAGGTCGTGGCGCCGCCCCGTCGGTGGCCTCACCTGTACCGGAGCCCCATGCCCACATCATCGTGACCCGACATCCGGGCATGCAGGTCGCCGGCAATCCGCAGGCCCTCATCCCGCCCGGCATCTGCGGGACGCGATGAAGGCGCATATCACGCAAGGAGATCCGCCATGTCCCTCGGCATCGAGAAGACCGTCGCATCCGGCATCAACGCTATCGACACGCTCATTTCCTACCGTCAGTGGAGCCTGGACGCGAGCCGCACCATCACCTGGACCATCACCCAGGCCGATGCCGTCTTCTCCAGCGACCCCTACGGCATCCGCGGCGAGCTGCCCTACTTCCGCGCGATTGATGACGCCGCCGACATCGCGGTCATCAACCAGGCGATGGCGGTCTACAGCAGCATCCTGGACATCAACTTCCAGTATGTGGATGAACGCATCGATGGCGAGGCGGTGGTCCGTTTCAATGCCCATGCTGCCCCCTTTGGTGAGTATGCAGGGGGCGGCTGGGCCTACGGCCCCTACAGCCACTCGTGGGGTGGTGATGTCTGGACCTCCTGGCATACCGGCTACAACATGGAATTCACCCTGCACGAAATGGGCCATGTCCTCGGGCTGGACCACCCTGGGCATATCACTGGCCTCCCAGTCGCAGGCTTCACTACGCTGCAGACCGTCATGTCCTACAGCGGCGGCCGGCCCACTGTGATGCTGGATGCCGCAGGGAACTACATCGGACGAGCCAGCACCGATAACCTTGGCATCTACGACATCGCCGCATTGCAGTACCTGTACGGCGCCAACATGACGCACAACGATACCGACACGGTCTATGCCTTCACCCCCGATGCCGGTTTCTACACCACACTATGGGACGGTGGCGGCACCGACACGCTGGACCTGTCAGCGTTCTCGCTGGGCGCGCAGATCAACCTTGCCGAAGGCAGCTACAGCTCCATCACCTATGCCACGCCCGCCGGCGTCAGCTCGCCCCTGCTCTACACCGGCAAGGACTGCATCGGTATCGCCTATGGCACCGTCATCGAAAATGCGATCGGCACGCGCGGTGACGACCTGATCCACGGCAACGCCGCCAACAACGCGCTGCATGGCGGTGACGGCAATGATGCCCTGTATGGCCATGACGGAGATGACCTGTTGGCTGGCGGCGCCGGCAACGACATCCTGGATGGCGGCACCGGCGCGGACCGCATGATCGGCGGTGCCGGCAATGACGTCTACTACGTGGACAACATCAATGATGTCGTCATCGAAGAGGTGAACGGCGGCATCGACACACTCTACACGACCGTTGACAATGGCAATGCGCGCGCATACGCCAATGTCGAGAATTTCCATCTGGTCGATACCGGCGTTACTCGTGCTTTCGTCGGCAACGTGCTGGACAACAGCATCGTTGGCACATCGGCCAAGGACTACCTGATGGGCCATGACGGCGATGACACCCTCATCGGCGGCAAGGGCAATGACGTGCTGTACGGAGGACGCGGCAGCGACACCTTCATCTTCAATCGTGGCGACGGCAGGGACACCCTCATGCCCGGTGAGTTCGATCCCGACGATGTGGATACGCTCCGCTTCGGAAAGGATGTCTCCGCCAATCAGCTCTGGTTCGAACGCGCCCGTGGGACCGACAATCTGACCATCCGGATCATCGGCACCAACGACTCGGTGAAGGTTTCCAGCTACTTCACCCAGAAAGACGCCACCCTTGACCGGGTGCAGGATTCCGTCGGACGTGTACTCGACATCGCCGGCATCGACCGGCTGGTGCAAGCCATGGCCGCGTTCTCGCCACCACCCCTGGGCCAGACCACGCTCCCGGCGAACCAGCAACAGGCGTTGGCACCGGTGCTGGCCGCCGCCTGGGCCTGACCATCGCATCGACGACGATCACTGTTCAACCGTAGTCCAGACACTTCCCATGGCCGGGCATTGCCCGGCCGCTTTATCCATGGAAGGCAGCATCACATGCGCGACAGCCGTCGTGTCACGGACCCTGCGTCCGTCGCACCGTGCATCCGTGCAACTCCGCGATGCGTCTGACAGGAAGGCAATGTGACTTCGCCGTACCCCGCTCCACCGTCCGACAGTGGCCTGGCCTGCCTGGTGATGCTGGCAAGGTTTCACCAGATTCCCGCAAACGCCGAGCAGCTGCGCCACGACTTCGGCGAAGGAGATACGCCGCTGGACATGCCTGCCTTGCTGCAGGCCGCCCGCGCCCTGGGACTGCGCACCCGGCGACTCACGGTACCCGTCGAACGATTGCCGCGCATGCCACTTCCGGCGATCGGCATGGATGCCCTGCATGGATACTTCATCCTCGCCCGCGCCGATGAGGACAAGGTCCTGATCCAGCGCCCGGGCGCCGAGCAGCCGGAGGTGATGCCACTGGCAGCCCTGCGAACAGCCTGGTCTGGCACCTTGATCCTGCTGCAACCCCGGGGTGCCAACGGCCGAGTCACGCAGCGCTTCGGCCTGCGTTGGTTCCTGCCTGCCCTGCACAGGCACCGCGGCATCCTGCTCGAAGTGCTTGCCGCCAGCCTGTTCCTGCAGGTCTTCGCGCTGATCACACCGCTGTTCTTCCAGGTGGTGATGGACAAGGTGCTCGCGCACCAGGGCCTGTCCACCCTCAACGTGCTGATGTTCGGCCTGCTCGCGGTGGTGGTGTTCGAAAGCGTGCTCAGCGGGCTGCGCGGCTATGTCTCGGTGCACACCGCCAGCCGCATCGATGTCACGCTGGGCTCACGCCTGTACCAGCACCTGGTCCATCTGCCGCTGGCCTACTTCCAGGCACGCCGGGTCGGCGACTCGGTGGCACGGGTGCGCGAGCTGGAGAACATCCGCAGCTTCCTCACCGGCAGCAGCATCACCCTGGTGATCGATGTGCTGTTCTGTGCGGTCTTCCTGGCGGTCATGTTGATGCACAGCCCTGTCCTGACGCTCGTCGTCATTGGATCACTGCCGCTCTACCTGCTGCTGGCACTTGGCATCACGCCACTGCTGCGCACGCAGCTGCATGAGACCTTTGGTCGCGGCGCGGAGAACCAGGCGTTCCTGGTCGAATCCCTGACCGGCATCACCACGCTCAAGGCACTGGCCGTCGAACCCCAGGCCAGGCGCCGCTGGGACACGCAGCTGGCGGCCTACGTAGGCGCCAGCTTCCGGACCCAGTTGCTGTCGACCCTGGCCAACGAATCGGCCGGCCTGATCGGCAAACTGGTGACCGTGCTGACCCTGTGGCTGGGTGCCCGGCAGGTCATCGATGGTCATCTGTCCGTCGGCCAACTGATCGCCTTCAACATGCTCGCCGGGCGCATCGCCCAGCCGGTCATGCGGCTGGCGCAACTTTGGCCGAACTTCCAGCAGACCCGTCTGTCGATGCAACGGCTGGGGGACATCCTCGACACACCGACCGAATCAGCGACGACCGGACGCAACGTGCTGCCGGCCCTGCGTGGGGGCATTGAGTTCCATCAGGTGCATTTCCGCTACCGTCCCGATGGTCCGGCCGTATTGCAGGATTTCAGCCTGCAGGTCGCCCCCGGCGAAGTAATCGGCATCGTCGGCAGCTCCGGCTCGGGCAAGAGCACCCTGGCACGCCTGCTGCAACGCCTGCATGTTCCGGAACAGGGACGCATCACCGTCGATGGCATTGACCTGGCCTTGACCGAGGCCAGCTCGCTGCGCCGTCAGATGGGCGTGGTCCTCCAGGAAAACATGCTGTTCCACCGCAGCGTGCGCGACAACATCGCGCTGGCCGACCCCGGTGCATCACTGGATACCGTCGTCCACGCCGCACGACTGGCCGGCGCACATGACTTCATCCTCGACCTTCCCGAAGGCTACGACACCGTGGTCGGTGAGCAAGGTGCTTCGTTGTCTGGCGGCCAGCGCCAACGCGTGGCCATCGCCCGCGCCCTGCTGCGCAATCCCCGCATCCTGATCTTCGATGAGGCCACCAGCGCACTGGACTACGAGTCCGAACGGCTGATCCAGGCCAACATGCGCCAGATCTGCGCCGGCCGCACCGTGCTGATCATCGCCCATCGCCTATCGACCGTGCGCAATGCCGATCGCATCATCGTCCTGGAACGCGGGCGGCTGGTCGAGCAAGGCAACCCTGCGCAGCTGCTGGCCACGCCGGACAGTCGCTACGCCCAGTTGCACCGGATGCAGCAGGGATGACTCACGCAGCATGAAGCCGTATACCGTCCTTCGTCACCGGCTGCATGTTCTGCTGCAGCACTTCCTGGCTCGTCGCCACGCGCGCAACCAGCGGGCGGACTTGGCTTTCCTTCCTGCCGTCCAGGCCCTGCAGGAGACGCCGATCCACCCCGCCCCGCGCTGCATCCAGTGGCTGATCATGGCCTTCGCATTGAGTGCCCTGGCCTGGTCGATGCTCGCACGCCTGGACGTGGTGGCCATCGCCGAGGGCCGCATCGTCTCCAGCGACCAAAGCAAGCTCATCCAGTCGCATGAAGTGGCGGTGGTGAAAGCCATTCATGCCCACGACGGCCAGACGGTGCGGGCCGGCGACGTGCTGATCGAGCTCGATGCCAGCCAGACCACGGCCGACAAGGATCGGCTCAGCAATGATCGCGATGACGCGCAGTTGGACGCCGCACGCGCACGCATCCTGCTCGAGGCCATCGACCAGCAGCACCCACCGGCCGATATCACCTCGCTGCTCCCGCAGGCAAGCCCGGAACAACGCTCGGCGGCCAATGCCTGGCTGCAGAGCCAGTACCACGAACTGCGCAGCGAGCTGGCCCAGAGTGAAGCGGTGATCACCCGCCGCAGCGCGGAGATCCGCGCCGCGCAGGTATCGGCCAATGCACTGGCGCAGATGCTGCCCATGACCCAGCGCATCACCGCCGACTACGCCAAGCTTGCCGGTGAAGGCCTGGTCTCCAAGCACCACTATCTGAGCAAGCAACAGGAGCAACTGGAGCAGGAGCGCCAGCTGGCCGAGCGCCGCAGCCATATCGTCGAGCTCAGCGCCTCGCACCAGGAGGCGCTTGAACGCCACCGCAGCACGCTCTCCCGGTACCGCCGCAGCGTGCACGACCTGCTGAACCAGAACGAGCGCCGCACCACCACCTTGCAGCAGGAACTGATCAAGGCCGAACGGCGCGACATGCTGACCCGCCTGACCGCCCCCGTGGACGGCACCGTGCAGCAACTGTCCGTGCATACCGCCGGCGGCGTGGTGACCGCGGCACAACCCCTGATGGTCATCGTCCCCAGCAACCAGCCACTGGAAGTCGAGGCGCGCCTGCATAATCGTGACGTCGGCTTCGTGCGTGCCGGCCAAGCGGTGTCGGTGAAGGTGGAGACCTTCAACTTCACCCGCTACGGCATCCTGCACGGCACCGTGCTCAACGTCTCGCGCGATGCCATCGACGACGCCCGGCAGGGACCGCTGTACAGCCTGCGCATCGCCCTGCACGAAAGCCACGTGCGGGTAGGCCAGGAGAACGTACCGCTGGCACCGGGCATGTCCATCCGGGCCGAAGTGCGTACCGACCGGCAACGGGTGATCGACTACTTCCTCAGCCCGTTCAAGCAGCACGCCAGCGAAAGCCTGCGCGAGCGCTAAGTGGCATTGAAGCTACGGGGTCACCAACTCACCAGCACGCCCGTCACCGGAGGGTTCACCCCTTGCGGCGGCGCCTGCCGCGATAGATCAGGAACGGCCAGAACGCAGCCATCGCGCCACCCAGCACGCTGACAAGCAGGCGCCGCAGCAGGCTGACATCGCTGCTCCATGCCATGCCGATCAGCATCAGGCCAAACACGATCATCGGCCCACCGATGAACACCAGGGCGAACGCGCGCATGCGGCTGCTGGCGGCCGGCTCCTGCAACTTGCCGATGACGTCGGTAGTGGCGAAATGGATCTGCAGCGGATCGGTGGTCGAACGTATCTGCACGTCAGCCACGTCCTGACGCGCCTGCACCGGCTGATTCAGATCGATTTCGCGCGCGGTGGGTCCCAACAGTTGGTCGATGTTGGTGCGTCCCACCAGTTCCTTCCGTTTGTCATCCATGTGTTGTTTTCAGTGTCATCGCCCAAGCCAAGCATGACAGGCCCCTGCCGTCGCCGCACCCTGCCACTCGGTCGCCCAGGCGATCGAGGTGGCCTGGAGGCGGCTGGCAGGCCCCACGTCCGCGTATTGCATCGGTCCGGCAGGCAGCACATCACCACCGCGTCGCATCGCGCTTGCCATTTATCCGCCTTTGATCCTGCACCTGCTGCGACCCCGAGCGCCATTCACTACCCGGAAGGATTCATGGGGCGCTTCGACTCCCCCTGCAGGGGCAGCGGAAGCTACGACGACGCAACGGAGGAAGGCTTGGAAGTACGCGGCCATCCCTGCGCGTGATGCTGCAGGGCTGCAGATACGCAAAGGCCGGGTTTCCCCGGCCTTTGCTCCACCTCAGCTACAGCGTCGCTCAGTTCGCGACCTGCGCCTTGGCGGCGGCCACCACCGCGTCGACGGTGATGCCGAAGTGCGGGTACAGCTTGTCCGCCGGGGCCGAGGCACCGAAGGTATCCAGGCCAACCACCGCACCGTCCAGGCCCACGTACTGGCGCCAGAAACCGGTGACGCCGGCTTCCACCGCCACGCGTGCGCGCACCGCGTTCGGCAGCACCGATTCACGGTAGGCCGCATCCTGGCGATCGAACACGTTGGTCGACGGCATCGACACCACGCGGGCCTTGAGGCCGGCCGCTTCCAGCTCGGCCTTGGCGGCCATGGCCAGCCCCACTTCCGAACCGGTGCCGATCAGGATCACGTCCGGCGTACCGGCGGCATCGGCGAGCACGTAGCCGCCGCGTTCGATCTGCTTGACCTGCTCCGCACTGCGCTGCTGCGGGGCCAGGTTCTGGCGGCTGAAGATCAGGCAGCTCGGGCCGTCCTTGCGCACGATGGCCGCCTTCCAGCTGACAGCGGATTCAGCGGCGTCGCACGGGCGCCACACATCGTTGTTGGGGATGTAACGCAGCGAGGACACGTGCTCGACCGGCTGGTGGGTCGGGCCGTCCTCGCCCAGGCCGATGGAGTCGTGGGTGAACACGTGGATGACGTGCGCCGGGATCAGCGCGCTCATGCGCAGCGCATTGCGCGCGTAGTCGCTGAACACCAGGAAGGTGGCGTCGAACGGCAGGAAACCGCCGTGCAGGGCCAGACCGTTGGCGATGGCGCTCATGCCGAACTCACGCACGCCGTAGTGCACGTAGTTCGCCTGCGGGTCTTCGCCGACCACGGTGTGTGCGCCCTTCCACAGGGTCAGGTTGGAACCGGCCAGGTCAGCCGAACCACCGATGATTTCCGGCAGCAGCGGCGCGAAGGCCTGGATCGCATTCTGCGAGGCCTTGCGCGAGGCGATGTTCGGCGCTTCGGCCTGCACCTGCGCGATATAGGCATCGGCCTTGGTGATGAAGTCGGCCGGCAGCTCGCCGTGCGAACGGCGGGTCAGCTCTTCGGCCTGTTCCGGGAACTGTGCGGCGTACTTGTCGAACAGCTGTTCCCACTCGGCCTGGCGCAGCGTGCCGGTGCCACCTGCACGCCAGCCGGCGTAGATGGCTTCCGGGATCTCGAACGGGCCATACGGCCAGTCCAGCGCCTTGCGCGTGGCTTCCAGTTCGTCCTTGCCCAGCGGCGCGCCATGGCTGGATTCCTGGCCGGCCTTGTTCGGCGAGCCGAAGCCAATGGTGGTCTTGCAGCAGATCAGGGTCGGCTTGTCGAACTGCGACAGCGCCGCGTCGATGCCGGCCTTGATGCTTTCCGGATCGTGGCCATCCACGTCGCGCACCACGTTCCAGCCGTAGGCCTCGAAACGTTCCGGGGTGTTGTCGGTGAACCAGCCTTCCACTTCACCGTCGATGGAGATGTTGTTGTCGTCCCAGAAGCAGACCAGCTTGCCCAGGCCCCAGGTGCCGGCCAGCGACGCGGCTTCGTGCGAGATGCCTTCCATCAGGCAGCCATCGCCCATGAACACCCAGGTGCGGTGGTCGACGACTTCGAATTCCGGGCGGTTGTAGCGCTGCGCCAGCAGCTTCTCGGCCAGCGCGAAGCCCACGGCATTGGCGAAACCCTGGCCCAGCGGGCCGGTGGTGGTTTCCACGCCCGGGGTTTCGTGACGCTCCGGGTGGCCGGCGGTCTTGCTGCCCAGCTGGCGGAAGGCCTTGAGCTGCTCGATCGGCAGGTCGTAGCCGCTCAGGTGCAGCAGCGCGTACTGCAGCATCGAGCCGTGGCCGTTGGACAGCACGAAGCGGTCACGGTTGAACCACTTCGGGTTGTTCGGGTTATGGCGGAGATAGTCGTTCCAAAGCACTTCGGCGATATCGGCCATGCCCATCGGCATGCCGGGGTGACCGGACTTGGCGGCTTCGACTGCATCGGCGGCAAGGAAACGAATGGCATTCGCCAACTGGCGGCGGGTGGGCTGCGTCATGGTTCGTCGGAATCGGGAGGCTCCCGCGGAACTGCGGGCGGCCTATTGTCCCACAAGCCACCGCCCGGATCAGGCCGCATTCCCTGCCTTCACGCATCGCAAAGCACCTGCCCATGGCAAGACGGCCACCCTGTTCAGGATGGCCGTCATCTGGATGCCGTGGGTGCCCGCTCAGCCTTGCGGCGGCGGCGCCGGCTCGGTCCCGTCCTGGCTCTCGCCACGCGCCACCAGGGTGGTCAGGGCCAGGTCGCCGGTCACGTTGAGCGCGGTGCGGCACATGTCCAGGAAGTGGTTCACGCCCAGGATCAGGCCGATGCCGACCGGGTTGACGCCGACCATGGCGCAGATCAGCGCCACCACCGGCAGCGAACCGGACGGCACACCGGCGGTGCCGATGCCACCCAGGATGCAGACCACCATCACCATGAACTGCTGGCCGATGCTCAGGTCCACGCCGAAGAACTGCGCCAGGAAGATCACCGTCACGCCCTCGAACAGCGCCGTGCCGTTCTGGTTGGCGGTGGCACCGACGGTCAGCACGAAGCGCGAGACCTTGTGCGGCAGGCCCATCTGGTCGGCCACGCGCATCGCGGTCGGCAGGGTTGCATTGGACGAGGCCGTGGAGAACGCCATCAGCGTCGCTTCCTGGGTTTCACGGAAGAACGCCATCGGTGAACGACCGGCCAGCTTCACCGCAACGCCATAGCTGATGAACATGTGCACGGCCAACGCCAGCACCACCACGCCCACATAGGCCCCGAGCTTGACCAGCAGGCCGAAGCCGAAGATGGCCGCCAGGTTGAACATGAAGCAGGCCACCGCGTACGGGGCCAGGCGGATGACCAGGTTGATCAGGGTCATCGAGATTTCGAACAGGCCCTCGATCGCCTTGCGCAGCGTTGCCACCTTCTCCGCCGGCGACAGCACCATGCCCACGCCCAGCATCAGCGCGAAGAACATCAGCGACAGGATCTTGCCGTTGTCGGAGGCGGCCTCCAGCACGTTGTTCGGCACGATCGACAGCAGCATTTCCATGCCCTTGGGCTGGGAGCCGACACCGGCCACGATCTCCTTGCTGCGCTCGGCGTTCTCGGCCAGCAGCTGCGCGGCGACGCTCGGATCGACACCCGCGCCAGGCTTGAGCAGGTTGACCAGCACCAGGCCGATCAGCACCGCCAGGCCCGACAGCACGATGGTGTAAGCCAGCGACTTCCAGCCGATGCGGCCGAGCGAGCGGATGTCGCCCATCTCGGACACGCCCATCACCAACGCCGAGAAGATCAGCGGCACGATCAGCATGAAAATCAGGCTCAGGAACAGGCCTGACACCGGCGTGGTGAGGTACGTGGTCACCCAATGCACCCATTCCGCGCCCGGCGATACCAGGTGCACGATCAGGCCCAACAACAGGCCAACACCGAAGCCAATCCCGATTTTCCAGTGGAACGGCAGCTTGCCGGCAGTTGCTGGGTTGGTCATACGCGGATTCCCCTTGGTCAGTGAAGCAGCTTAGCAGACGCCTCCACGGCGCCTTTTCAGCTTTGTCCCGGATAAAGAGGGTCCAGGAGCGGTTTTTCCGCCACTTTGCCGGCATCGCGCCAACGCGGTCCCGCACGGAAAGCCTCGCGCAGCTGTGCCCGGGCCTGGCTGACATCGCCCTGGCCTGCCCAGCGCGCCCGTTGCATCCGCTCCAGCGCCTGGCGTTGCCCGGCGTCGCCAAGGCGGGCCAGCACCGCATCCAGGTCCCGCACACCGGCCATCGCGGCGAGGATCTGCACCACTTCGTCCAGGCCACCGGCATCCAACGCACGCCGCAGGTCGGCCTGGCTGTAGGCGGGCGCGGCAGTGCCGGTCGTTCCGGACACGCCCGGGCGCCGCTCCCGCACCGGTGCGTCGCGACGGCGCGACAGCCCCCAGATCAGCGTCACCAGCCACAGCAGCGCGAAACCCACCGCCAGCGCCGGCCACAACCAGTCACGCTGACCGGCCGCCGCCAGTGCCAGGTCCGTGCCCTTCAGCGCCGGCGAACCGACCGCCGCCTGCGCCACCGGCGGGGGCTGCACGCCACCGCTGCCCTGCTCGACCTGCAACTGCAGGTCCGGCAACGCGGTCACCTGCGCCTGGCCTGCCCGCACGTCCCACCACCCCAGCCTGATGCCCGGCACCGTCAACGGGCCGGTCTGCTGTGGCACCACCGAGTAACGGCGGGTCAGCTTCAACTGCGGGCTACCGCCGACGAAGCTCTCGTCGTACTGCGGCGGCTCGGCGAACACCTGCGCGGCATCGCCCAGCGATGGCACCGGCAGGTCCGGGAACTGCGCCTTGGTCACGCCGGTAGCAGTGGCCTCGACCACGATGTTGGCCGCTTCACCGGTACGAGCGCTGTTGGGTGCCGTGGTGTAACGCAGCTGCAGGCTCTTCAGCGGCAACCAAGGTTGCGACGCATTGGCCGGGACCGCCCGGACCTGCAGGGTCTGGTCCGGGGCACGTGCGCTGAGCTGGCCACTGTCGCGGCCGAGGAAATCATCGAAGAACCCACCCACGCCCTGCCCGCTGAAGCGCGCGCCGGGCACCTGCAACGCCCCGCTGCGCTCGGGCACCAGCATGAAGCGGCGTTCGACCACGTTGTAGCGACGTCCGCCGATATCGCGGGTGGAGGTGGCATCCTCGCCCACGCGTTGCAACGAGGCACCGGCCGGGGTGTCGAGTACCAGCTCGCCGGACGCCAGCTGCGTGGCGAAGTACAGCCGCACCACCACGCCCACGGTCTGCTGCACGTAGGGCTGGGTGTCGTCCACGGTGGTCTCGACGAAGGCCAGCGCGTTGCTGTCACGGGTGGCCAGCGGTGCCTGCGCGACCACCAGCCGCAATGGCGCGGTCTGCGCATTGCCCACCCGCAGCGCCGGGATCTGCAGCTCGCCATTGCGGCGTGGCGACAACGCGACCGAGAACAACGCACTGCTGCTGACCGTTCCGTTGCTCATCTGCATCTGGCGGTTGGTGTTCTGCCGGCTCAGGTCGAACTCGGCCCGCAACGGGCCGTAGTCCGGCTGTCCGGACTGGTCGGTCTCGATGTTGAGGATGACCGTTTCCCCCAGGCTGATGCTTTCGCGGTCCAGCCAGGCGCGGGTCTGTGCCTGTGCCATGCCCATGCACGTGAGCAGCAGCCACAGTGCCATCCAACCCCTGCAGCAGAGGCGCCCGATCTTCGTCTTCATCGCTGTTCCCGCATCCGTCGCTCGTACTCGAGCTGGAATTTCGCCTTCAACAGATTGCCAGGCTCATCCGGCACGCGCTGCATCCAGGCGTCCAGCGCCTGCTGGCGCTCGCGCTGCTCCGGCGTCATCGCCGCGCGCGCCGCCGCGGCGGCACGCTCACCTTCACGCGCAGCGTCTGCCTGCTGGCGCATCGCCTGGGCCATGCGCTCGCGCTGCGCCGCATCGGCCTGCTGCTGCGCGCCGCCGTTCTCCGCATCCAGCGGCTGCTGCGGTTGCGCCTGGCCGCTGCCGCCCTGGTCCCGCCGCTGCTGGCCGTCCCTTCCCTGCTGTCCCTGCCGGGAGCCATCCTGCGGCTGTTGTTGATCGGACGGTGATTGCCGCCCCTGCCCTTGCTGTTGTGAGCGAGGGTCATTGCCATTCTGCTGCGACTGCTGCCCGGGGTTGCCCTGCTGCTGTTGCCCGGATTGCTGTTGCCCGGATTGCTGCTGCCCCGACTGTTGTTGTCCTGACTGCTGTTGTCCGGATTGCTGCTGCCCTTGCCGGTCCTGTTGATTCGGCTTGCCCTGCTGGCCTTGCTGACCCTGCTGGCCACGCCGTTTGCGCGCTGCATCCACCGCCTGGCGGTTGGCCACCGCATCCGGCATCCCCGGATGCAACTGCAGGGCGCGGTCATAGGCCTTGATTGCATCGTCGTACTTGCCCTGTCGGGCCAGTGCATTGCCCAGGTTGTACCACCCCTGGTCGGTGTCGATGCCTTCGAAGCGCTTCTGCGCCGTACCGAAATCACCTGCGCGATAGGCATCCACGCCATCGTTCAAGCGCTGGTGCTGGCGCTGGTCGGCACGCTGCCACAGGGTGCCCGGCTCGACAGCCGCGCGTACCGGCGTGGCCGCATGCGCCGGCTGCAGCGTCGGCAGCAGCAGGCACAGCACGACCGCCGCAGCTCCCTGTCGCGGACGCCGGAATGCCAATGCCCCCAGCAACAGCAGCGGCAGCAACAACCAGTAGCCTTCGTCCTGCCAAGAGGTTCCCTGCGGCACCTGCCCGCGTTCGGCCTTGCCCACCTGTGGTTCCAACACATCCAACGCCTGCAGGTCCGCATCCGTGGGCGCGATGCGCCGGTAGCTGCCGCCACCGGCGGCGGCCAACGCACGCAGCGAGGTCTCTTCCAGGTGCGCGTGTTCGATCTCGCCGCGCACGTCACGGTAGGACGCGCCCTGCAGGCTGCCCAGGCCCAGTACCGACACCCGGTACCCCGCCGCCCGCAGCGGTGCTGCCGCGGCCAGCGCAGCACCGTCGGCATGATCGGTGAGCACCAGCACGTCACCCTGACGGGCCCCGGACTGCTTCAGCAACGTGCCGGCCCAGGCCAATGCCTTGTCCAGCTTCTGTCCATCCACCGGCATCACTTCCGGCGTCAATGCGTCCAGGAACAGGGCGACATTGGCAGCATCATCGGTCAACGGCGCCACCGTGAACGGCTCCCATGCATAGGCCACCAGCGCCACCTCGCCTCCCTTGCGCTCACGCAGCAGGGTGGCCAGCTTGGCCCGCGCCTGCAACAGGCGCGAGGGCGGCAGGTCGGGCGTGCGGATGCTGCTGGACAGGTCCAGCAGGATCACCAGCGGTGTCTTCGATTCCCACAGCGGCTGTTCCACCTGGCGCCAGCTCGGGCCTGCCAGTGCCAGTACTGCCAGCAACAGCCCAAGCAGCAATGCCAGCGCTCCCCAGCCGCCACCCCGCGCCTTGCCGCCGGTGGTCACATGCGGCAACAGGTGTGGATCCACGGCGTCATGCCAACGCGCGTGGCGACGGCGGCGGTACCATCGCGCCAGCATCGCCAGTGGCAGCAACAACAAGGCCCACAACCAATCCGGGCGGACGAAGTGCAGTGCGTCGAGCAGGTTCATGCGCGCAGCCCCCGCCAGGCCAGGCCCAACACGCCCAGCACCAGCGCACAGGCCAACGGCCACGGATAACGTTCGATGCGCGGGCGCACCGCGGGGCCCACGCTCTTGATCGGCTCCAACCGGTCCAGTTCGGCATAGATGCCGGCCAGTTCATCGGTATCGCGTGCGCGGAAGAAACGGCCGCCGGTTTCGCTCGCCACCTGGGTCAAGGTGGCTTCATCGACCTGGTCGTCGCCGCCAGCCAGTTGCACGCCGAACAACGACATCCCGCCGGTACCACCAAACGCCACCGTGTAGACGCGGACGCCTTCGGCCTTGGCCAGCTCGGCAGCCTTCAACGGCTCGAGCACGCCGGCGGTATTGACGCCATCGGTCAGCACGATCAATACCCGCTGTCCTTCGGGCTGTTCGCGCAGGCGCTTGACCGCCAGCCCGATCGCATCGCCCAACGCCGTCTCACGACCGGCCAGGCCAACCACGCTGTCGCGCAGCTGCTCGCGCACGGTGGCGCGATCGGCCGTCAGCGGCGTCAACGCATAAGCCTGCTGGCCGAACACCACCAGGCCGATCCGGTCACCTTCACGGCGGTCCAGGAAGTCGGCCAGCACCGCCTTCGCGGCGGTCAGGCGATCAACCACGCGCCCGCCCAGTTGCATGTCCGCTTCGCTCATGCTGCCGGACAGGTCCACCGCCAACATCATCTGCCGCCCCTCGCGCGGCGGCTCGACCGGCTCACCCAACTGCTGCGGACGCGCGGCAGCCGCACACAGGCACAGCCATGCCAGCCACAACAGCACGCCGGCAAACCACGCTCCGGCACTGGACGAGGACGCCTGCAACTGCAACCGGGCCGGGTCATACGGCACCCGCAACGCAGGAGCCTGGCTGTCGCGCAGCGGCCACCAGCGCATCAGCACCGGCAAGGGCAGCAACAGCCAAAGCCAGGGCCAGGCGAACGGCGGCAACCATCCGGCGACCAGATCGAGCCACTGCTGCATCAGCGTTTCCCTTCCATCAGTTCCAGGAAACGCGCGCGGGCAAGGGCACGTACCTGCTCCACGCCCTGCATGTCCACCTGCGGGCGGTATGCCCCCTCCAGCAGGAGGCGGCCCTCGCCGTCACTGAACTCCCGCCCCTGACGGCCATCCAGGAACCTCAGCCAGGCTTCGCCCTGCAACTGTGCGGCGCGGGCATCCGCGCGGCGCGCGGCGCGGCGCAACAGGTCCGATATCGCCGCCAGGCGTACCGGCCCCTCCAGCGCGGCGGCGACCTGTCCATCGAACAGGGCCAGCCAGCGCCGGCGGCGGCGACGGCGCAGCCACAACAGCCCGGCCACGACCACGGTCACGACCAGAACCGCCCCAATGACCATCCACCAGCCCGGCGGAAGTGGCCACCAGGACGGCGCGGCGGGAAGATGCACGTCACGCAACGGCAGTTTCGCGGCCATCAGTACGCTCCCTGTGCGCTGGCACCCAGCCATGCGTCGCTGGCCTGGTCCGACGCCAGCGGTGTTACCCGCACGCGTCGCCCCGGCAACTGCCGCAGCAATGTCTCCATCGGCCCGACCAACGCCTCATGCCACGACTGGCGAACGCCTTCGGCAGCCAGGTCGAAACGCATCCGTCCCGCCGGCGTGGCGACCGGCAACAGGCAATGGGGCGGATCGGTTTCGAGTCGGTCCACCAACAGGATCAACTGGACCTCCACGTGCATCGACAGCGCCGACCATACCGCTGCCGGGACCGCCAGGGCGCTTGCCGGGTCAGCCAGGACGAAGGCCCGTGCCCCCGGGTGCAGGACGCGCGCGGCGCGCTCCAACGCCAACTGCAGCCCCGCGTCGTCGGCGGGCGGCTCGGCGTACCAGCGCACCAGCGCATCCAGCACGCGCAACACACCGCGCGTGCCACCGGCGGGCGGAACCAGGGGTTGCTGCCGGGCACCACGCAACGCTGCAAGCCGGTCACCGTCGCGCATGGCCGACCACGCCGCGACAGCGCCGGCACGCGCCGCCTGCACCGACTTGAAGCGCACGCGGGTACCGAAATACAAGGCCGCCGACGTATCGGCGATCACCAACGTCACCCGTTCGCGCTCGGTCTGGAACGTCTTGGTATGAGTGGCATCGGTGCGCGCGGTCAGTTTCCAGTCGATATGACGGGCATCGTCTCCGGCCACGTACTCGCGCGACTCGGCGTACTCCATGCCACGCCCGCGCATGCTCGATGCCGCGCGGCCGCTGACCGCATAGCGACCGCGTCGCGCCTGCCGCCCCTGCACGCCGGCCTGGCGCAGGGCGATCAGCTCCGGCAGCGTCGGGCGCAGGCCGGCGTCAACTGCCGGCTCCCGTGTGGATTCCCTCGCCGGAGCGCTCATCGTCCGCCCCCGCTCAGGATGCCCGGACCATGGGCGCATCGATCCTGTCCATCACCTGCGGCCATGGCTCAGGGCAACGGCACGCTGTCGAGCAGCGCGGCGACCAGGCGCTCGCCATCCCAGCCTTCGGCAGCAGCCTCGTAGCTGGGCAGCACACGGTGGCGCAGCACGTCCGGGGCAACCGCGCGGATATCGTCCGGGGTGACGAAGTCGCGGCCAGCCAGCCACGCCCGGGCCCGGGCGCAACGCTCCAGGGCAATGGAACCGCGCGGGCTGGCACCCCAGGCGATGCGCCGCGCCAACGCCGCGTCATACGCACTGGCATCGCGCGAGGCCAACACCAGCGCCACCAAGTAGCGTTCCAGCTGCGGTGCCATGTGCAATTCCAACACCGCACGGCGTGCCTGCTCGATCTTCTCCAGCGACAGCTTGCGCGCAGGTGCGGCCTTGGGCTGCATCGCCTGCAGGGCGCGCTCCCGCGCCAGGCGCAGGATCTCGGTCTCGGCGCTGGCATCGGGGTAACCGATGCGCACATGCATCAGGAAACGGTCCAGCTGCGCCTCCGGCAGCGGGAACGTACCTTCCTGCTCGATTGGATTCTGGGTCGCCATGACCAGGAACACCTGCGGCAGCGCATAGGTGTTGCGACCTACGGTCACCTGCCGCTCGCCCATGGCCTCCAGCAGCGCCGACTGCACCTTGGCCGGCGCGCGGTTGATCTCGTCGGCCAGCAGGATGGGATGGAAGATCGGCCCGGCCTGGAATTCGAAACGCCCTTCCTGGGCGCGCCAGATATCGGTACCGGTCAGGTCGGCCGGCAGCAGGTCCGGGGTGAACTGGATACGCGCGAAGCTGGCATCCACGCGCGAGGCCAGGGCCCGGATCGCGGTGGTCTTGGCCAGGCCCGGCGCGCCCTCCACCAACAGGTGGCCGTCGGCCAGCAGCGCGATCAACAGGCGGTCGATCAGCAGTGACTGGCCGACGATCTCGGCGGCCAGTGCATCGCGCAGCGCGGTAAATTCCTCGTGCAGGGCGCTGGTCACGACCGCTGCGGTGGTCTCGATGGGCAATTCGGGAGGCAGGTTCATAGGCGCAGTTTGACTGATCCGGCGTGAAATGGTTCCAACAATGGCCAACAACGAAAAAGGGCCGCTTGCGCGGCCCCTTTTCCAAGTGCGGTGAAGATCAGTTCGCGGCCTTGGCCACGCGCAGGATCTTCGGCGTCACGAACACCAGCAGCTCAGCTTTCTCCTTGCTGGTACCGCGCTTCTTGAACAGGTTGCCCAGGAACGGGATATCGCCCAGGAACGGCACCTTGCTCACGCTGCTGCGGTCGGAGAACTCATACACGCCACCGATCACCACGGTCTGGCCATCCTCGACCAGCACGGCGGTATTGATCTCGCGACGGTTGATCGACGGGACCACGCCGTAGCCGTCCAGCTCCAGGAGTTCGTCAACCTCGTCCTTCTTGACGTTCATGTTCAGGAACACACGGTTGTCCATGGTGATCGTCGGGGTCACCTTCAGCTCCAGCAGCACTTCCTTGAACTGGACGCTGGGAGTGGCCGCGGTACCCGCGGTGCCACCGGTGATGGTGACGTAGCCGATTTCCTTACCCTGCTTGATCACGCCTTCACGCTGGTTGGCGGTGACGATGCGCGGATTGGAAATGACTTCGCCACGTCCTTCTTCCTGCAATGCGGACAACTCCAGATCCAGGTTGAAGTTCGCGCCCAGCAACGTGTAGGCCAGGCTCGGCTTGCTGGTACCCGTGGTGAAGCTGCCGGCCGGCAGATTCACGTTGAGCCCGCGCCCCGCGTTGCCGCCCCCGCTTGCACCGCTTCCGATCGTGGCGGTGTTGTCGCCATTGTTGTAGTCACGCGTGCCGCCGATGCCGAACTTGGCACCCAGGTCACGTGCAAACGTATCCGAAGCAATGACGATCCGCCCCTCGATCAGCACCTGATCCACCGGACGGTCGATCACGTTGATCAGCTCACGCATCTGCGCGACCTTCTTCGGGATGTCGCTGATCATCAGGGTGTTGGTGCGTTCATCGGCCACCAGGCGGCCACGCGGTGACAGGAAGCCATTCTCCTGCGTCCCGTTACCCGCCCCGCCGCTGTTGCCACCGTTCGAGCTACCGATTCCCTTGGCCTCGGTCAGCGCCTTGAAGATGGCTTCGGCGCTGTGGTAGTTGATCTGCACGTAATCGGTGATCAGGTCCTCGCGGTTCTCGATGGCGATACGCGCGTCTTCCTTGTCCTGCTCGAACTTGGCCAGCTCCGGCTGCGGCGCCACCCAGACCACGCCGCCGTCACGACGCTTGTCCAGGCCCTTGGCGCGCAGGACGATGTCCAGCGCCTGGTCCCACGGCACGTTGACCAGGCGCAGGGTCACGTTGCCCTGCACGGTGTCCGAGGCGACCACGTTGAGGTTGGACTCCTCGGCGATCAGCTGCAGGACCGTGCGCACCGGCACGTCCTGGAAGTTGAAGGTCACCGGACGGCCGCTGTAGCCGCGTGCCGCCACGGTCGCCGCCGCCTGCGCCACGGTCCTGGAGGTCACCGCACCGGTGGCGACATCCTCCTTGCGCGGCGTGATCTCGACCACGTACTCGTTGCCGGTCTGGTAGGCCAGCGATTCATACGGACCGTTCGTGCTCAGCACCAGTTGCGAACCATGCCCGGAGGGCTTGGCGTCGATGCGCTGGACCGGTGTCGCGAAGTCGGTGACGTTGAGCGGACGCTGCAGTTCGGCCGGCAGTACCGCGTTGCCAACGTCCACCACGACGTTGCCGCCCTGGTTGCGCAGGTCCGGGCTGGCTCCCTGGCCATCGAACTGCAGGATCAGGCGACCCGCGCCGTCATTACCCCGCTTGAAGTCGATCTTGGTCACGGAAACCGCGGACGTCGCCTGCTGCATGCCGGTGGCCATGCCACCTGCTGCCACCGGCGGCGTGGCCGCGAACGAAGAGCCGCACACCACAGCCAACGCCACTCCCAGGGCGCAGACGCGGACCAGTGCATGGCGCCGGATGGGACGCAGGCTCAGGGCTTTGGTAAAAGTCATCGTGCTATCCCCTAATCAATCAACGATCGTCCAGTGCGAGCGAGGCTGGACGTTCCAGCCAACCGCCAGCACCGTCCGGCACCAGTTCAATCAGTTCAATCCCGTCTTCGCGCACCGCCGTGACACGGCCATCGCTCTGGCCCATGTACACCCCCGGGCGCACGCGATAGGTGACCTTGTCCGGCCCCATCACCAGGGCAACGATGCCGTTGCCCCCGCCGATGGTGCCGACCATGTCGAGACTGTCCAGCGGATACGCCTCCAGCGGCTCCTTGCGACGGTTCGGATCCGGGCGCAGCTGGTTGCCGCCATCAGCGGACACCCACGCATCACTGAACGGATCGCGCAAGCCCTGCGCGGCGTACTCAAACGTTTCGAACTGCTGCATCACCGGCAGCGGCTCCAGCGGCTCGGCAGGACGTGCACGCACATCCGCCACCCACCTCTCGAGATTCGGCGCCTCACCAGGCGTGCTGCTGATGCCTCGGGCGCAACCGGCCAGGGCCAGCACGCACAGTGCGCCAAGCATGAAGGAAGAAGTCCTGCTCATCGCTTACCTGCCCCCCTTCTTCTTGCCCTTCTCAGCCTCGGCGGCCAGCCGTTCCTGCTCCTCGAGCTCGGTGTCGTCAAGGTAGCGGTAGGTCTTGACCGTACCGGACAACTCCAATGCCCCACCGGGACTGATCACGCCGCTGCCACCCTTGGGTTTCAGGTTGATGTCATGCATGGTCAGGATCACCACGCGCGGCAACGAGGCCACGCCACTGACGAACGCACCGAACTGGTGGTAACTACCGACCAGGCGCAAGGCGATCGGCTTCTCGGCGTAGAACTCCTTCACCGACTCCGCACCCGGCTGGAACAGCTCGTTGTTCAGGCCGCTGGACAGCGCGGTCTGCGACACGTCGATGATCAGGTCCGGCATCTCGGTCTTGCTGGGCAACTGCCGCAGCATCTGCTGCAGCACCTGCTCCATCTGCGCCAACTGCTGCTTCAGCGGCTCGAGATTGGCAGCACGCTGCTGCTCCTTCTCGAAATCGCCGCGCAGGGTACTCTCGCGGCTTTCCAGCGTCGCCAGCTCCTCGCGCTGTCCACTGACCACCAACAGGTAGGCCAGGATCAGGATCAGGAAGGCCAACACCGCGCAGAACACCATCTTCGCGTTGCGCGGCCAATTGCCGATGTTGTTGAAATCCAGGTCTTTGGCGTTGAACTTCTTGCTCACGAGCGGGCCTCCTTCGGAGCAGGGGCAGCCGCCGGAGCGGTCTCGGCCTTCGGCTTGTCTGCCGCGGGTGCGGCAGCCGGCGCGGGGGCTGTTGCCGGTGCGCTGGTCGCTTCCGGGGCCGCCGGCGCAGCGCCTGCCGCGGCGCCACTGGCCTCCACGCCCGTCACCTGCGCCGGATTGGCCTCACCCGGGGCGGGCAGCTTCACACGCAGGGTGAACACGTACGGCAGGGACTTGATATCCACGCCGACGCCACCGCCCTGCTGTGCACGTGCCTCGATGATCGACAGTTCCGGATTGGTCATCCAGCCGGAACCTTCCAGATTGCGCATGTAGGTACTGACGCGCGCATTCGACTGGGTCCGACCTTCTAGGGTCAGCATCTCGCCTTCCTGCTTCAACGCGGTGAGCACCACGCCGTCCGGAATCGTGCGCACCAGCGAATCGAACAGGTGCACCATCTGCGAACGCTTGCCCTGCAGCTCCTCGATCACCGCCTTGCGGGCCAGCAATCGCGCCTTCTGCTTGTCCAGCCGCTCGATTTCCTTGTTCTGCTCCTTGACCTTGGCGATCTCGGCTTCAAGGAACGCGTTGCGGTCATTCTGTCCGCTGATCTGCTGGCTGTAGTAGAACCACAACAGGCCGGACAGGACCACACCGGCCAGCGCGGCGAAGCCGAGCATGCCGTAGAACTCACGCTGCCGTTGCTTGCGGCGCTCCTCGCGCCACGGCAGAAGATTGATCCGTGCCATCAGTCGAACCCCCTCATGGCCAGACCGGTTGCGATCATCAGCGCAGGTGCGTCCTGGGCCAGTGCGTGTGCCTGCACCTTCGGGCCCAGGGTCATCTGCGACAGCGGATTGGCCACCGACGTCGCAACGCCCAGCTGCTCTTCAACCATCGTCGGCAGGCCCGGCAACGCGGCACAACCGCCGGCCAGGACCACATGATCGACGCGGTTGAACTCGCTGCCGGCATAGAAGAACTGCAACAGGCGGCTGATCTGCTGCACCGTCGCTTCCTTGAACGGCTCCAGCACCTCGACCTCGTAGCTTTCCGGCAAGCCGCCCTGGCGCTTGGCCAGACCGGCTTCCTCGTAGCTCAGCCCGTAGCGGCGCATCACCTCATCGGTCAGCTGCTTGCCGCCGAAGACCTGCTCGCGGCTGTACAGGCTGCGGCCGCTGCGCAACACGTTGAGCGTGGTCATGGTCGCGCCGATGTCCACCAGGGCCACCACCGCGTCACTGCCCACCGCCAACTCACTGGCCACCAGCGCGTACGCGTTCTCGATGGCGAAGGCCTCCACGTCCATGACCTTGGCGGTCAGGCCGCCAAGTTCCAGCGCGGACTGGCGCAGCTCGACGTTCTCCGAGCGCGACGCGGCCAGCAGCACCTGCACCATCTCGGGATTGTTGGGCACCGCGCCGATCACCTCGAAATCGAGGTTCACTTCGTCGATCGGGTACGGGATGTAGTTCACCGCCTCCAGCTCGACCTGCGCCTCCAGCTCGTCCTCGTCCAGGTCGGCCGGCATCGGGATCACCTTGGTGATCACGGCCGAACCGGCCACGGCAGCCGCAGCGCTCTTGGCCTTGCTGCCTGAACGGGCGACGGCGCGACGAATGGCTTCGCCAACCGCCTCGACTTCGACGATGTTCTTCTCGACCACCGCATTCGGCGGAAGAGGTTCCACGGCGTAGTGTTCCACGCGGAAACGATTACCGCTGCGGGAAAGCTGTAGCAGCTTCACCGCAGTAGAACTGATGTCGACGCCAATGATTGGCGCCTGACTTTTTGGGATAAGCCCCACGGATTCTCCCCTGCCGACGGGCACTTGGACGCAAGTGTTGCGTCCGCGCATTAATAACGGATTTTTCTGAAATGGCAACCATCCCGGGCACGAGACGCGATCCGCATCACACGCTCCGAAGACCCCCTTTGCACTCCCCAAGGATCCGGCCCCAGCCGTTCCCCTGCGTAATCTATACTCTGCGGCCACAAAAACCGCAATTGGGACCTTTGGATGGCACGTTTCCGTCGCTGGCTGCGCTGGCTGCTGGCCCTGTTCGTCGCCTTCGCCCTGATCGGGGCGATCGCCGCCGGAGCGCTCTATTACGTTGTCTCCTCCAAGCTGCCCGACGTCCAGTCACTGCGTGACGTCGAGCTCCAGGAGCCGATGTATGTCTATGACAGCGAAGGGAAATTGATGGCGGTCTTCGGTGAGACCCGGCGCTATCCCATCCAGATGAAGGACGTTCCCGAGCGCCTGAAGCAGGCGTTCCTGGCCACCGAGGACGCCCGCTTCTACCAGCATGACGGCGTCGACTACAAAGGCGTGGGCCGCGCGATCTGGCTGCTGGCCACCACCGACGCCAAGCGCGTGCCCGGCGGCTCGACCATCACCCAGCAGGTCGCCCGCCAGTTCTTCCTGAGCTCGGAGTACAGCTACACCCGCAAGCTGGCCGAGATCCTGCTGGCCCGCAAGATCGAAAGCGAGCTGAGCAAGGACGAGATCTTCGAGCTTTACCTGAACAAGAGCTTCTTCGGCAATCGCGCCTATGGCATCGGTGCCGCGGCCGAGTACTACTACGGCAAGAAGCTCAACGAACTGGACCTGGATGAGATGGCCTCGCTGGCCGGCATCCCCAAGTTCCCGTCCAGCGGCAACCCGATCAGCAACCCCGAGCGCGCGCGCCAGCGCCGTGACAACTACGTGCTGCAGCGCATGGCCGAGTTGCACTTCATCAGCCAGGCCGAAGCCGACGCGGCCAAGGCCGTGCCGATGCATGCCGCCCCGCATGAGCCGCCGGTGGAGGTCTACGCGCCCTACGTGGCCGAAATGGTCCGCCAGGAGATGATCGCCAAGTACGGCGGCGACGTGCTCAACAAGGGCTACCACGTCACCACGACCATCAATGGCACCTGGCAGGAAGCGGCCAACATCGCCGTGCGCGATGGCCTGATGCTGTATGACCATCGCCACGGCTGGCACGGCGTCGAGCAGCATTTCGATGTCGCCGCCGATGCCGATGCCGCCACCCTCGCCCGCCAGATCGCCGGCATTCCGGCCCAGGCCGGCCTGCTGCCGGCGGTGGTCTCGGCCACGCATGCCGACGGCGGCATCAGCGTGGTGCTGGCCGACCGCACCGAACTGACCCTGCCGGCAGCCGCCAGCCGCTGGACCAACCGCACCCCGGCCAAGCTGGCCACCCGCGGCGACCTGATCCGCGTGCGCGCGGGCAGCAAGGAAGGCGAGTGGCTGATCGACCAGCTCCCGCGCGGCCAGGCCGCACTGGTGTCGCTGGACGCCGAGAGCGGCGCGCTGCGCGCCCTGGTCGGTGGCTTCAGCTTCGCCGGCAACAAGTTCAACCGCGCCACCCAGGCCCGCCGCCAGCCCGGCTCGAGCTTCAAGCCGTTCATCTACGCCGCCTCGTTCGACAAGGGCTTCAACCCGGCCTCGATCGTGCTCGACGCACCGGTGGTGTTCCGCGACCGCCGCGGCAAGACCTGGCAGCCGCAGAACGACGGCGGCGGCTTCCGTGGCCCGATGCGCCTGCGCGAGGCACTGGTGCAGTCGCGCAACCTGGTCTCGGTGCGCCTGCTCGACAGCATCGGCGTGGACTATGCGCGCAAGTACATCAGCGAGTTCGGCTTCCAGGAAGCCGAGCTGCCGCCGAACCTGTCGATGTCGCTGGGCACGGCCTCGGTGACGCCGCTGTCGGTGGCGCGTGGCTACGCCGTGTTCGCCAACGGTGGCTCACGCGTGGATACCTGGGTGATCGATGAGATCAAGGACCGCGACGGCACCGTGATCTTCAAGGAGAACCCGGCCATGGCCTGCCGCGGCTGCGGCGGCCTCTCCGGCCCGGGCGCCGCGCCTGTCGCGCAGGTGGTGGACGGCTTCAATTTCGGTGCCGAAGCCGCCCCTGCCCCCGCCCCGAAGCCCGGCAGCGCCACGCCCGACGCGTCCCAACCGCCGAAGCCGGTCAACCCGGATGCACGCACCGCGCCACGCGCCATCGACGAACGCACCGCCTACCAGCTGGTATCGATGATGCGTGACGTGGTCCAGCGCGGTACCGGCACCGCGGCCAAGGTCCTGGGCCGCGAGGACGTCGGCGGCAAGACCGGCTCGACCAACGACCACCGCGACGCATGGTTCTCCGGCTTCGGTGGCCCCTTCGCCACCACCGTGTGGGTGGGCCGCGACGACTTCCGCTCGCTGGGGTACCGCGAGTACGGTGGCAAGGCCGCCCTGCCGATCTGGATCGACTACATGCGCGTGGCCCTGAAGGATGCGCCGATCGCGCGCAACGACCCCCCGTCGGGCATGGTGCAGGCCACGCTCAACGGCGCCACCGAATGGGTCAAGAACGAGGACCTGGACCGCATGCAGGAGTTCGACTTCGAGCAGCAGGACCAGAGCGCCGACGACGCCGCGTTCGACATCTTCTGACGCATTGCCGCAGGCGGTGGGACGCACACCCCGCCGCCTGCCTACAATCGGGCCGCACCCACCGGGAGGAGCCCGCGATGCCATCATCCCCACAGAGCGCCCAGCGCAACGCACGTGGCCGCCAGCGGATCGCCCAGGAAGCCGCGCGCCTGATCGCCGAGAGCGGCATCCAGGACTTCGAACACGCACGCCGCAAGGCCGCCAGCCGGCTGGGCATCCACGAAGAAGCGTTGTGGCCACGCCTGGCCGATGTCGAGCAGGCGCTGCGCGAGCACCAGCGCCTGTTTGCCTCCACCACCCAGCCGGGCGCGCTGCGGCAACGGCGTGCATCGGCGCTGCAGGCGATGCAGTTCCTGCAGGCATTCCAGCCGCGCCTGGCCGGCCCGGTGCTGACCGGCCTGGCCGGTGACAGCAGCCCGGTCATCCTGCACCTGCACTGCGACGACGCCGAGGCCGTGCAGCACTTCCTGCATGACCAGCAGATTCCCGCCGAGGCACGCGCGTGGCCGCTGCAGCTGGCCGGGCATGCCTCGCGCCAACATTACCCGGGCTGGGAGTTCGCCGCTGATGGGATTGCCTTCGAGCTGGTGATCCTGCCCGAGGACGCGGTGCGGCAACCGCCAGTATCCGGCGATGACGGCAAACCCCTGCCGCGTGCCACGCTGGCCCAGCTGCGCCAGCTGCTGGTCGACGAATAGGAGCGCCCTGGGGCGCAAAACCGGAAACCTGCCGGCGCCGGAAATCCCGCGCTTGAGGAACGCCTGGTTCCCGGCAGTGCATCGGCGGATGCCGTTCCTGCTTCGCCGCTGAAGCCGCTCCTACCGGGACCCCTCGTTGTAGAAGCGCCCGCGGGCGCGAAGCTGGAACGCCCGGCCCCCCGGAACACGAAGGCCCCGCATTGCGGGGCCTTTGTCGTCATGGTGCGGCGCATTGCTGCGCCGGTGCCATTACTTGTAGTCGCGCACGTCGTGGCCGGTGTAGACCTGGCGCGGACGGCCGATCTTCATTTCCGGGTCGACCTGCTGTTCCAGCCAATGCGACACCCAGCCGGCGGTGCGGCCGAGGGCGAACATGACGGTGAACATCTCGGTCGGGATCTGCAGCGCCTTGTAGATGATGCCGCTGTAGAAATCGACGTTCGGGTACAGCTTGCGGGCGACGAAGTACTCGTCCTGCAGCGCGGCCTGTTCCAGCTTGACGGCCACGTCCAGCAGCGGATCCTGCACGCCCAGCTGCTTGAGCACCTTGCTGGTCATCTCGCCGATGACCTTGGCGCGCGGGTCGAAGTTCTTGTAGACGCGGTGGCCGAAGCCCATCAGGCGGAAGCCGGAGGTCTTGTCCTTGGCCTTGACCACGGCGGACTCGACGTTGTCGGCGGTGCCGATCTCTTCCAGCATCTTCAGCACGGCTTCGTTGGCACCACCGTGGGCCGGACCCCACAGCGCGGTCACGCCAGCGGCGACCGAGGCGTACGGGTTGGCGCCGGTGGAACCGACCAGACGCACGGTCGAGGTCGAGGCGTTCTGCTCATGGTCGGCGTGCAGGATGAACAGCAGGTCCAGCGCCTTGACCACGTCCTGGTTCAGGTCGTACTTGCCATCGGCCGACTCGAAGGTCTGCTTCAGGAAGCGGCTGACGTAATCCAGCGAGGTGTCCGGGGTGTTGGCCGGCAGGCCCTTGCCATGGCGGTAGATCAGGGCCGACAGGGTCGGCACCTTGGCGATCAGGCGCACGGCGGCCTGGCGGCGCTGCTCGGCGTCGGCCAGGTCCAGCGAGTCGTGATACTTGGCCGAGAGCTGCGCGATCGAGGCAGCCAGGATCGCCATCGGATGGGCATCCTTGGCGAAGCTGCCGATCAGCGTGTTGATCGAGGCGTCAACGCCGGCTTCGGCGGTGAGTTCGGCTTCGAAGGCCTTCAGCTGGGCGGCGTCCGGGCGCTCGCCATTGATCAGCAGGTAGGCGACTTCGACGAAGCTGGACTTCTCGGCCAGCTGTTCGATCGGGTAACCGCGGTACAGCAGCACGCCATTGTCGCCATCGATGTAGGTGATGGCCGACTTGCAGCTGGCGGTGGCGGTGTAGCCCGAGTCGTAGGTGAAGAGACCGGTTTCCTTGGTCAGCTTCGAGATATCGACACAGTTATTGCCCAGAACGGGTTTGACGACAGGCAGAACGACCGACTTGTCGCCGGCGTTGAGCGTGACCTGATCAAGATCGGACACAGTGTGCGCTCCTCAAGTAGAAGGCGCCGACCATGGATCAGAGAGGTGACCGTGGCCAGACGCGTGAAGGAAATCCGCAGCTTTTCATGCTGTTTCCGGCTGCGGTTGCCACTATTATCGCACAGCAGCAATTCCAGATTGCGCAGACGAAAGTCTTATAGCAGCCCCGGCAATGCGACACAGCGTTATCGGCAATGCCAGCCGGATTGAGCATCGGTTCAGCAAGCTGCAGACAGCACAAAACATCGGCCACGCAATGCGCGGCCGATGTTTGTGTGCGTACAACAACAACCAGATTAGCGGGCGTAGCGCTTCTGGAACTTGTCGATACGACCGCTGGTGTCGATGACCTTGTGCTTGCCCGTGTAGAACGGGTGCGAGGCCGAGGAAATTTCGACCTTGATCAGCGGGTAATCTTCACCATCTTCCCACTTGACCGTCTCCTTGGAGGACATGGTCGAACGGGTCAGGAACTTGAAGTCGGAGGTGACGTCGTGGAAAACGACGTTGTGGTAATCGGGATGGATATCGGCCTTCATGGGCTCGCACCGTGTGGGCTGGTGGTCAAGAGCGGCATTATAGTCCCGGCTTGCCTCGGGAGCAAGCCGCGAATTCAACCCGGGTTTCAGGCGCCCAGGGCGCGCTGCACCTGAGCTTCGAACCGGGCCTGGTCGTAGCCGACCAGCAAAGTGGTGTTGTCCGGCGCGCCGGTCTGGCGGTTCCAGTCCACCACGGTCGCACCGCGGGTCCGCGCACCGGTCAGCTCAATCGACAGCGGGCGCTGCTCGAGCTGCGTGGCACCGTCGGGCTGCAGCGCCCATGCCATGGCCAGGGCATCGGCGGCATACCAGTGCTCGCCGCGGCTGTCTTCCGACCACAGACGCGTCTTGCGCGAGATCAGCTCATAGAAGCGCGCCTTGTCCGAATCGGCGGCCAGCCACGTCTCCACGCTCCGGTGCAGCATGCCGTGGGCGATCGTGGCTTCCCAGTCGGCCACTTCGATATGCGGGAAGCTGGTGAACACGATGTGCGCCGCTTCCGGATCGAAGGCGATGTTGAACTCGGCCACCGGGGTGATGTTGCCGTGGCCATTGATGGCACCGCCCATCACCAGGAAGCGCTTCACGCGCTGCGGCAGGGTCGGGTCCAGCTTCAGCGCCAGCGCGATATTGGTCAGTGGGCCCAAGGCCACCAGCAGCAACTCGCCGGCGTATTCGTGGGAGAGGCGCAGGATTGCCAATGCGGCGTGCTCGGCTTCAGCCTGGCGTGCGGCGTGCGGCAGGTCGACGTCGCCAAAACCATCGCGGCCATGCACGTGGGCGGCGTCCTCGGCCGGGTAGACCAGCGGGTCGGGCGTGCCGGCAAACACCGGCACGTCTCCACGGCCGGCCACTTCGCACAACTTCAACGCATTGCGCACGGTGTACTCGAGCCCGACGTTGCCGGCCGCTACCGTCAGACCGATCACCTCGTGGCGTTCGTCGGCAAAGGCCATCAACAGCGCCAGCGCGTCGTCCACACCCGGATCGGTATCAATCAGCAACGGTATCTTCTTGCTCATCTTCTGCTTCACTTTGGTTGGCAATGGAGTCTGTCATCTCCTCCATGACAGGGGAAGCACGCGATCAGGCCGATGCGTAGCGCACCGCGCCACCGATCCAGCGCCGGACCACCCGGTCGGCCAGGTCCGGCGACTGCGCCAGCAGGCGCTCGGCCAGGTCGTGAACCGCCGGCAACATGCCCGCGTCGCGCGCCAGGTCGGCCACGCGGAACGCGGCCAGGCCGGTCTGGCGGGTGCCCAGCAGTTCGCCGGGACCGCGCAGCTCCAGGTCCTTCTCGGCGATCAGGAAGCCGTCGGCGGTGTGGCGCATGGTTTCCAGCCGTTCGCGCGCCATGTTCGACAGCGGCGCCTGGTACATCAGCACGCAGCTGGAGGCGGTGGCCCCGCGCCCCACCCGCCCGCGCAGCTGGTGCAACTGGGCCAGGCCCAGCCGCTCGGCGTTCTCGATGATCATCAGCGAAGCATTGGGCACGTCCACGCCGACCTCGATCACGGTGGTGGCCACCAACAGGTCGGTCCCGGCGGACTTGAAGGCACGCATGGCCGCCTGCTTCTCGGCCGCCTTCATGCGCCCGTGCACCAGCCCGATGCGCAGTTCCGGCAACTGCGCCGACAGCGCCTCGAAGGTGGCCTGCGCGGCAGTGGCAACGACCTCGTCGCTTTCGTCGATCAACGTGCACACCCAATACACCTGACGCCCCTGCTGGCAGGCGACACGGATGCGCTCGACCAGTTCGGGACGACGTTCGGCGCTGATCACGATGGTCTGCACCGGCGTGCGCCCGGGGGGCAGCTCGTCGATGGCCGAGACATCCAGGTCCGAATACGCGGCCATGGCCAGCGTGCGCGGGATGGGGGTGGCGGTCATCACCAGTTGGTGCGGCACGACGCCGGCGCTGGCGCCCTTGTCGCGCAGGGCCAGGCGCTGGTGCACGCCGAAGCGGTGCTGCTCGTCGACGATGGCCAGCGCCAGGTCGTTGAACACCACGTTGTCCTGCATCAATGCATGCGTGCCGACCACCACCTGCGCGTGCCCGGAGGCGACGTCCTCCAGCACCTTGTTGCGCGCCTTGCCGGTGACCTTGCCCGCCAGCCACGCGACGCGCACGCCCAACGGCTCCAGCCAGCCACGCAGGTTGGCCAGATGCTGTTCGGCCAGCAACTCGGTCGGCGCGGCCAGCGCCGCCTGCTTGCCGCGCTCGACCGCCAACATCGCCGCCAGCGCGGCGACCACGGTCTTGCCCGAACCGACATCGCCCTGCACCAGCCGCAACATCGGGTGGGCCCGCGCCAGATCCTTGCGGATCTCGTCGAACACGCGCTGCTGGGCACCGGTCAGCTTGAACGGCAAGGCGTCGAGCAAAGCCTTGACCAGCCCATCACGGCCACGCAGCGACGGCGCGCGATGCTGCTGCAGGGCGATGCGCTGGCGGCGCAGGCTCAGGTGATGGGCCAGCAGTTCCTCCATCGCCAGGCGACGCTGCGCCGGATGCGTCCCGGCGGCCAGCGCGGCGATGTCGGCCGTGGCCGGCGGGCGGTGCATGGTCAGCAGGGCGTCACGTAGCGATGGCAGGTTCAGGCCGGCCAGCAGATCGGCCGGCAGCAGTTCCAGCCGTGCCTCCTCCGGCAGGCGATCCAGCGCCTGCCCGATCAGCTTGCGCAGGCTGGCCGGACCGATGCCTTCCACCGCCGGATACACCGGGTCCAGCGCTTCGCCCAGCCCGGCCTCCTCGCCGTCGCCGAGTACCCGATAGCTGGGATGGACGATTTCCAGCCCGTGCTGCCCGGCGCGCGGCGTGCCATAGCAACGCAGCCGCGTGCCGACGCTGAACTGCGCCACCTGCGCGGCGCGGAAATGGAAGAAGCGCAGCACCAGCGTGCCGCCGGAATCATCGCCGATGGCCACGCGCAGCATCGGCCGGTAGCGGAAACCACGCTCCACCGCCTCCACCCTGCCCTCCACCTGCGCGGCCAGGCCCGCCTTCAACGCGCGGATCGGCAGCAGCGTGGTGCGGTCCTCGTAGCGCAGCGGCAGGTGCAGCCACAGGTCCTGCAGCGTGGTCAGCCCCCGCGCCTCCAGCTTGGCGGCCACCCGCGGCCCGACGCCGGCAAGGCGGCTGAGCGGTTCGGTGGACAGGTCAAGGGATACGGCGTCACGACGGGCAGACATGTGACAAGGATGCCGTCATGTGCCCAAAACAGAAACCCCGGCCGCGGTGGGCGCCGGGGTTTCCTTCCCCTTGCAGCGTTGGAAGTCCGAGGTGAAAGGTGGGATGAGGGCTGTGTCTGGGCGCCTTCGGGGGACCTGCCTGTCCCCCTGCCCTCATCCCGGCCCTTCTCCCGTGCACGGGAGAAGGGCTTGGAACGCCTAGAACTTCACGGTCATTTCCAGACCGTAGGTGCGCGGATCGGTGATGGTCGCGCCGACCACGCCCAGCGGGCCACGGCCGTAGGTGTTCAGGCCGCGCACGTACTGCTTGTCGAACACGTTGTTGGCGTACACCGCCCAGTTGAAGTGGCCCAGCGGCGAGGTCCAGGCGATGCGTGCATCCGTGCGTTGCCGGGATTGGCCCACGTTGAGCAGCCTGCTGATGCCGCAGTCACCCTGCAGGTCGGAGGCCTCGTTGCAACGCTGTGCGCCGCGGTACGCCTGCCGGACCGAGAAGCGCAGCTGGCCGTTGCCACCGAGATCAGCCTGGTATGCGGCGCCGGCCGAAGCGGTGAAGCGCGGTTCGCCGGTCGGCTCGCCGTCCAGGTCGACTCCCTCGGGCGTCACGTAGTTCTTGTACTTGGAGTCGATCCACTCGGCCTGCGCATCCAGGCTGAAGGCATCGGTGACTTTCCAGCGCATGTCAAAGTCCACGCCGGTCGCTTCCAGGTCACCGGTGTCGAAGACGTAGCGTGGGATGTCGACCGGGTTGTTCGGGTCCGGGTCGACCAGGCGGATGGCCTGGCGGTTGTCATAGCGGTAGTGGAAGACCGAGGCGTTGTACGAGAAGCGGGCGAAGCTCTGCTTGATGCCCATCTCCAGGTTCCACACGTCCTCGTTCTCGAACGCCGGGCCGATCTGCAGCGCGTTGAAGCCACCGGCCTTGTAGCCCTTGGCCAGCGACGCGAACACCATGGTGTCGTCATTGACGTGGTAGTCGATGACGATGCGCGGGCTCCAGTCGCTCCAGCGCTTCTTGTCGCGGACCAGCTTGCCCTTGTTGACCATCGCCGGCGCATCGATGAAGGCCATGTCGAAGGTCAGCAGTTCACGGGTGATCGGAACGCCCATGCCGGCCAGCGCCTGGAAGAAGCCCAGCGCCTCCAGCGTGTCCAGCTTGGCCTCCAGGCCGGGCGCGTTGCGCGGCGTGTTGAGCCAGGTGAAGTCCTTCTCGTCGCGCGTGTAGCGCAGGCCGAAGGTCAGGTTGAGGCGGTCGGTGGCCTTCCAGATCACGTCACCGAACACCGCATAGGACGTGGTGTCGAGCGTGTTGAGGAAGCGCTCGTTCCACTTTTCGCCCACCAGCGAGATCGGGATGCCGTTCATCTGCGCCAGCATCGAGGTGAAGCCGAACAGGCTGCCGTCGGGCGTGGGGGCGATGCCCATGTTGCGGACGATGTTGTCCACCGCCTCGGTGTTGGTATTGACCTCGCTGGTCTGGCGCGCGTCCTCGTTGAAGTAGCTGGCACCGGCCACCCAGTCGATGTGGTCGTTGCTGCCGGAGAACTTGAACTCCTGGTAGAAGGTCTCGTTGCTCTCGGTGTTCTTCGAATCCACGTACAGGTCGGCGCGGTTGGTGCCGTCCTCCTCGGTGTGGTTGGTCGAGTCGTACTTGCGCCAGGAACTGGTCGAGGTGAAATTGCCCCAGGCCAGCGCATGGTCGACGATCAGCGTCACGCCATCGAACGTGCGCCATTCGGCATTGTCGGCATCGCTGTAGGTCTTGACCTTGCGCGGGTCCAGATAGTCGTTGGGATCCACTGGCACGGTGGGGCGCGCCGGGTAGTCCGGCAGCGCCACGATGCCGGTGGTGACGCGACCGTTCTGGTCCAGGCTTTCATGGTCCCAGGTGATGTAGGCGGTGGTGTTGTCGCCAAAGCGCGACTGCCAGGCCGCGCGCGTGGCCCAGACATTGTCCCCGCCCAGGTCCTTGCCGGTGGCACCGTCCTGGAACCAGCCATCGCTGGTATTGATCAGGGCGTTGAAGCGCAGCGCGGAGTTGTCGCCGGTGGGGATGTTCCACATCGCATCGGCGTACTTCTTGCCGTAGTTGCCGACCCGCACCGTCGCACGCGCTTCCACGTCGGCCTGTGGCCGGCGGGTGATCAGCGAGATCGCACCGGCGGCGGTGTTGCGGCCGAACAGCGTGCCCTGCGGGCCCTTCAGCACTTCGATGCGCTCCACGTCGACGAACGGCAACAGCACCCCGCCGCCGCGCCCCCCGTACACGCCGTCGACGAAGATGCCCACGGCCGGATCGGTGCCGATGCCGAAATCGTCGGTTTCCACGCCGCGCAGCCGGAACGAAGGCTGGGTCGGCTGTACCGCATCGATCACCAGGCCCGGCACGAACGCGTCGATGTCACCCAGGTTCTCGGCGGCCACGTCGCTGAGCAGGTTCTGGTCGACCACCTGCAGGGCGATCGGTACGTCCTGGATCTCCTGCTGGCGGCTCTGCGCGGTGACCGTGATCCGGTCCAGCGTGGTCGCCGCGTCCTCCCTCGCCGATTGCGCCATGGCCGTACCGGCCGTCCCCAGCACCACCAGCCCGGCCATCGCCCGCTGCAGCCCTGTCACCAGACTCCGTTGTTTCACTCGCATCGCCTCTCTCCCAGCAGTGGGTGAAACCGACCTCAACCGGCCGGCGGTCCCGTCGTGTTGACCGGCCCCGCGCCGGCCGTCGTATCGCAACTACCTTCAAGCCCATTGATCCATTGCCGGATCAATGCCAGACCTTCCTTGTGCACCACCGCCCTGCCCAGCTCCGGCATCATCACCGCCGGATCGTCGCTGTCCATGCGGAAGGCGATGATCGAGGCGTCGGCGTCACCGGGCAGCACGTCATACAACCGGTTGCCGGTGCCCTTGCCGGCGGCGATGGGCTGCTTGCACAGGCCGAGTTTCAGGTGATCGCGGGTGGGCGCGTCCAGCCACAGCCCGGAGGTGATCGCCGGGCCGGTGCGGCTGTGGCAATGCCCGCAGTTCACGTCCAGGTAAGCACGTGCACGCGCATCCAGCGATGCCTGCGGATCGGTGGCATCGGCGGCCCGTGGTGCCTGCGCCGGGGCCGGCGCGCCCTGCAGGTAACCCACCCGCGCCAGGTGCGCCAACTGGTTCTCGCGCCCCCCGGCGTAGTCGAAGTCACGGTTGAGGTTCCGGGCCTTGGGGCCGATCGGCAGCAACTTGCGCGACCGGTTGTCGGTGATGTGGCAGCCGCCGCATTGGTTCTGGTCCGGGACCTGGTAGCTCAGCGCCTCGCGCGCGCCGGCCGCGTCCACCAGCTCCAGTTCAACCGTATCGCCGGTGCGCTTGAGCGTGGCAATGGTCTGCTCGCGGTTCCATACATACGGCAACGCCACCCAGCCCTGTTGGCGATGCACCAGCAGCCGCGTTTCGATCAGGCGCACCCTGGACAGGTCCAGCACCTCACCCTGCAACGAGGACTGCGAGGGCGGCGTGCGCGCCACCGCCATGGCGTCAGCGCCGCCCCCTGCCGGCAGCGGGTAGTAGAACGTCTTGCTGAGGATGGTGCCGACCGGGAAATCGAAGGCATTCTCCGGCTGATAGCCGGCGGCCTTTCCTTCCGGCATCCACACCGTGCGCAGCTTGTGCGCGTAGTCGCTGAACAACGGGGTGTTCAGGTCATACGGCACCACCCCGTCATTGAGTCGCAGCTTGCCCCCCTCGACCCGCAGCACGTGCCACTGGTCCAGCGTCGCAGGCTGGCCCTCGTCGAAGAAATGCACCGCCGGCTTGCCGCTGCACCCCACCAGGGCCAGCAGTACGCCGATCATCATGCCTACCCGCACACGCATCGCACGCATCGGTCGTCCTCAACCCCGCTTCAGGTCGATTGCCGGCAAGCGCGGCAATTCGCAATCGAACGGCTTGAGGTCCTTGCTCGGATTCTTGTAGCCCCCGGGGCCATCGGCGTTGATCACGCCGTTGACGTCGCGCAGGCAGATCTGCGGGCCCATCCGGACCCCATCGACCACTCGGTTGGCGTTGAAGTAGCCATCCCACAACACGTCCGGGAAGTTGCCGGTCAGGCCGAAGGTGGCGACCTTCATCGCCTTCAGGTCCAGGCCATCGGGGGAATCACCGCCGCCGGACAGCGTGTTGTTGTGGATGTAGATGCGCTCGGGGTAGGGGTCGAAGCTGGCCGACGCGCTGCTGTCCTTGTAGCCGGTGGAATAGACGCTGGAGACGATGATGTTGGCGGTGGCGTTGTCGCGTATCTCGTTGTCGAACACCTCGATGTCATCGTTGGAATTGATGACCACCCCCGAACCGGCCGGCACGCTGGCCACCGGCGTGCCCTTGGCACCGAAGTTGGCGTGGTTGTTGGCGATGACCTTGTTGTTGAACACGCGGATGTTGGCGCCCTGCTGCGACAGCCCGGGCATGTTGAATACCAGGATGCCGCCGGTGTTGCCGGTGGCCACGTTGTTGTAGACATCGGCGTTGCGGGTGTTCTCCACCTCGATGCCGGCCACGTTCTGCTCGGCGCGGCTGTCGCGCACGATCACCCCGTCGGACTGGCCGACGTAGATGCCCGCATCGGACGCACCGATGGAGATGGTGTTCTCGATCAGCACGTCCTTGGTCAGCACCGGGTAGATGCCGTAGGCACCGTTCTTGGTGCTCGGCCCGCCGGTCCACTGCACCTTGATGCCGCGGATGGTGATGTGCTCGGACTCGCTGATCTTCAGGCCGTCGCCCCTGGAGTCCTCGATGGTGAGGTTCTCGATGGTGAAGTTGTCACCATTGACCAGCAGCCCTTCGGCACCGGCCTTCTGCCCCTTGAAGCTGAGCACGGTCTTGTCCATGCCGGCACCGCGCAGGGTCACCCCGTCGGCGCGCAGGGTCAGGCTGCGCTCGAACTGGTGCCGGCCGGCCGGGATCTCGATCACGTCCCCGGGCTTGGCGTCGAGCAGGCGTTCCTGCAGGCTGGCCGCAAATGCCCCATCGGCGGCGGCCACGGCCGGACCCGGCTCGGCCTGCTTCTGGCAACCGGACGCCAGCACCGCCACTGCGGCTGCCACCGCCCATTTATTGCTGCGCTGCATGATTCAGCCTCCCATACGCCGCCAGATGTTGCCGCAGTCTGGCTTTCAGCCAGTGTTCACGCGAAGGGCAGGAGCGGCATACTTGGGGGGGCAAAGCGGACAAGCTGGAGGGAGCTTCGATGCATCGCAGATCCGGGGACCGGCTGGCCATCGCCGATGTCCCCACCAACATGCTGTGTGGCCTGTTGCTGATGGGCCGCGAACTGGGCGTCAACAGCGAGAGCTGGCTGGCCGGCCTGCGCCTGAGCGTCACGCAGCTGGACGACCCGCGCACGCGCATTTCCTACCGGCAGGCGATCGAGGTCATCCGCCGCGCCCTGCCCACGCTCCCCATCGACGGCGTCGGACTGGCGATGGGCAGCAGCCAGAACGGCGGCAACTTCGGCCTGCTCGGGCTGGCGATGAAGACCGCGCGCACCTTCGGCGATGCGGTGCGCATCGGCCTGGACTACCAGCGCAACCTGGGCCCATTGATGACATTGAGCCTGCATGAGCACGATGCCCAGACCCTGGCGCTGGTGGCCACCGCGCCGGAGGAATCACATGACCTGTTGCCATTCCTGTGCGAGGAACTGTTTTCCAGCGTGCTGATGCTGGGCCGTGAACTGGCCGGCGAGCGCTTCAGCCCGCTCTGGGTGGAGCTGGGCTATCCCGCACCCGGCTACGCGGCCCAGTACGCAACGCTGTTCCGCTGCGAGGTCCGCTTCGAGCAGGCGCGGCATGCGGTGTTGCTCGACCGGCGCTGGATGGACCTGCCTTTCGCCAGCTACAACCCGGTGACCTCGCAGCAGGCCCTGGCGTTGTGCCATGGCCAGCTCGCCAGCCTGTCGATGCGCGGCGAGACCACCGCGGCGGTGGAGCGGCTGCTGCGCCCGCAGTTGCGGGACAACCCGCAGATGAGCGACGTCGCCCTGGCCCTGCACCTGAGCGAACGCACATTGCGCCGGCAGCTGGCCGAGGAGGAAACCTCCTTCAGCGAGGTACACGACCGCATCCGCACCGAACGGGCCCTGGAACTGCTGCAGGATCCCGAACTGGGCATCGCCGCGATCGGCAACCAGCTCGGCTTC
The DNA here is from genome assembly GCF_004348115.1 of Stenotrophomonas sp. ATCM1_4. GTDB lineage: Bacteria > Pseudomonadota > Gammaproteobacteria > Xanthomonadales > Xanthomonadaceae > Stenotrophomonas > Stenotrophomonas capsici. The sequence goes on from NZ_QPFB01000001.1 coordinate 3,496,248, forward strand.
AACGACGCGCGTGAGTTCCGTCGCGCCTTCAAGCGTTGGACCGGGCAGACGCCGAGCCAGACCCGGCGTCCCCTGGCCTGAGGGCCTGCAGGCAGGCCCCCGCTGGCCGCTGGATTACTCCAGCACCATGATGGCGTCGACTTCGAACGCGGCGCCCTTCGGCAGGCCCGACACTTCGATGGTCGAACGGGCCGGGAACGGCGCCTGGAAGTACTCCTGCATCACCGCGTTGACCTTGGCGAACTCGCCCAGGTCGGTCAGGTACAGGCCCAGGCGCACCATCTTGTCCAGCGAACCGCCGGCTTCCTCGGCCACGGCCTTGAGGTTGTCGAACGCACGACGGGCCTGTGCGGTCACGTCGCCGGCGACGATGTCACCGGTGGCCGGGTCCAGCGGGATCTGGCCGGAGAAGTAGACGGTGTTGCCGGCACGCACGGCCTGCGAGTACGGGCCGATGGCGGCCGGGGCGTTGGCGGTGTTGATGATCTGGCGGGACATGGGCAGCTCCACATGGGAAAAAGGTCGGCCATTGTAACGTCGGCCCATGACGGCCCAGTCATCACCCGCGCAATGGCCGGTTCATGCACATGGACAATTCTTCACCACACGTTGCGAAGCCTTGGGACACAAGGGCTGCGCACCCTTATCCACAAGTTCTCCGTGCAGTGCCGCACACCGATTGTGGAAAAGCGGTTCGGGCCTGCATTCGCCACGCACGGCTTGGCGCTACCGGCGCATGGTGACCACGCAGGCCAGGCTGGACAAATCTTCACCACACGTTGCGAAGCCTTGGGGCACAAGGGCTGCGCGCCCTTATCCACAAGTTCTCCGTGCAGTGCCGCACACCGGTTGTGGAAAAGCGCTTCCGGCCTGCATTCGCCAAGCATGACCCGGCGCTACCGGCACATGAGGGCTGCGTGGAAGGGATGCACTCCCCGCCACGCTTGCCCAGGCCAAGCGCCGACTACTGCCGGCGCACCGCCTGCACCACCTGCAACCGACGCAGGCGACGCATCACTTCGGCCAGGTGGTTGCGGTCACGGACCTGGATGTTGAAGCACAGCACCGCCGCGTTGAAGTCGCGGTCCAGGTAATCCACGCGCTCGATGTTGGAGTGGCTCTGCGCGATGGCCGCGGCCAGTTGCGCTAGCACGCCGGTGCCGTTCTCCACTTCCACCACCAGCGCGGTGTCGTAGTCGCCCACCACGTTGGTGTCCCAGCCGATCGGCACCCAGCGCTCGGGCGACTTGCGCAGCTCGGCCAGGTTCGGACAGTCCAGCCGGTGCACCACGATGCCCTTGCCGGCGGTGTGGTAACCCATGATGTCGTCGCCCGGGATCGGCTGGCAGCAGCCGGCGAAGCTGACCACGCCACGCTCGCTGCCGTTGATCAGGATCTTCTCCTGGCGGCGGCTCGGCGCATTGCCACCGCGCAGCTCGGCGTAGGACATCAGTGCCTGCGCGGCCTGGGTGGGCATCCAGTTGCCCAGCGCCACGTCGGCCAGGAAAGCCTCCAGGCGCGGATAACGCTGCTCGGCCAGGAACGCATCCAGGCGGCCCTTGGGCAGGCGCTCGATCGAACTGTCCATCGCTTCCAGCGCGCGGTCGAGCATGCTGTGCCCCAGCTGCACCGCGTCCTCGTGCTCGAGCTGCTTGAGCTGGTGGCGGATGGCGGTGCGCGCCTTGCTGCTGACCACGAATTCCAGCCATTGCGGCTTGGGCGAGGCCGAGCGCGCGGTGATGATCTCCACCGTCTGCCCGCTGACCAGGCGCGTGCGCAGCGGCACCAGTTTCTTGTCCACGCGCGAAGCCACCGCGCGGTTGCCCACGTCGGTATGCACCGCATAGGCGAAGTCCAGCGCGGTGGAGTTGCGCGGCAGCGCCAGGATCTTGCCCTTGGGCGTGAACAGGTAGACCTCGTCCGGGAACAGGTCGACCTTGACGTTGTCCAGGAACTCCAGCGACGAACCGGCGGTGCGCTGGGAGTCGATCAGCTCCACGATCCACGCGTGCGCGCGGCTCTGCGCGCTGTTGGGGCTGTCGCCACCGAACTTGTAGGTCCAGTGCGCGGCCACGCCGCGCTCGGCGATCAGGTCCATCTCCTCGGTGCGGATCTGCACCTCGATCGGCGAGCCGTACGGCCCGAACAGCACGGTGTGCAGCGATTGGTAGCCGTTGGCCTTGGGGATGGCGATGAAGTCGCGGAAGCGCCCGTCCAGCGGCTTGAACGCGGCATGCACCGCGCCCAGCGCGTGGTAACAGTTGGGCACGTTGCGCACGACCAGGCGGAAGCCGAACACGTCCATCACCTGGTCGAAGGTTTTGTTCTCCTCGCGCATCTTGGTGTAGATGCTCCAGGGCGTCTTGATGCGGCTGATCAGGCGGTGCTCCAGCCCTTCGCGCGCCAGCCGCTGCGACAACTGCACCTCCACCTGCGCCATCGCCTCGCGGCGGACCACCGGCTGGCTGCGGATGTGCTTTTCGATGATGGCGTGACGCCACGGGTACAGCGCGCGGAAGCCCAGGTTCTGCAGCTCGGACTTGATCAGGTTCATGCCCAGGCGCTGGGCGATGGGCGCGTAGATGTCCAGCGTCTCGGTGGCGATGCGGCGCCGCGCCTCGGCACTCTGCGCGCCCAGGGTGCGCATGTTGTGCAGGCGGTCGGCCAGCTTGATCATGATCACGCGCAGGTCGCGCGACATCGCCAGCAGCATCTTGCGGAAGCTCTCGGCGGCCGCTTCCTGGCGGTCGCGGAACTTGAGCTTGTCCAGTTTGGTGACACCGTCCACCAGGTCGGCCACGGCCTGCCCGAACTCACCGGCCAGTTCCGCGGCGGTGAGCGGGGTGTCCTCGATGGTGTCGTGCAGGATCGCGGCGATCAGCGTTTCCACGTCCAGGCCGAGCTCGGCCAGGATGCGCGCGACGGCGACCGGATGGGTGATGTAGGGCTCGCCGGACTTGCGGGTCTGGCCCGCGTGCGCGGTGGCGCCCACTTCCCAGGCGCGACGCAGCAACGGCAGCTGCTCGGCGGGCAGGTAGCTGGCTGCGCGTTCGAGTTGGAGTACGTAGTCAGGTACCGCCCCGCCCGCGGGCGTGGCTACCTGGGCGGAAGGGCCTGGGTTCATGGCGGAAGACTATGCCAGCAGGCGATCTTCGGCAAACCCGGAATGCAGAACAGCCCGCACGGGGCGGGCTGTCCGATGTACTGCAGCGATGCGCTTGATCGAGCCGATCAATCGTCGTTCTTGGACATGTCTTCGTCGGCGACCACTTCGGCGGCGGCCCACTCCAGCGCTTCGCGCTCCACGCGCTCACGCTCGGCCTTCTCGACTTCCTCGATCAGCTCGTTGTCGATACGGCGGGCGGCGATTTCGCGCAGCGCCAGCACGGTCGGCTTGTCCTCGGTCTCGCTGTTGTCGATCGTCGCCTGGACACCATTGGCCAGCTGACGGGCGCGCTTGGACGCCATGATGACCAGCTCGAAACGGTTGTTAACGACTTCCAGGCAATCTTCTACGGTGATGCGGGCCATGCGGGCTCCCGGCGACCTGCACGGCCGCTCGAACGAATGAGGGAAAGGGGAGCGATTGTAGAGGCCCGGCCGCCCGGAAATCAAGCCGACGGCTGAACAGCCCCTTGTGAATCAATCGCTTGCTCAGTTTTCGGGGGCCAGCAGGGAGGCGATCAGGTCGGCATTTCGCCGCTGCTGGGGCTCCAGCCGCAGCCGGCTGGCGGCGAAGATCGCGCACATCTCGCCCACGGCGGTGTCGAAATCCTCGTTGACGATGACGTAGTCGAACTCGTCGTAATGCAGCATCTCCTCGCGGGCGGCGGCCAGACGCTGGGCCATCACCGCCTCGCTGTCCTGGCCGCGCTTGCGCATGCGCTCGTCCAGCGCCTGGCGCGACGGCGGCAGGATGAACACGCTGACCGCACCCGGCACCTTCTGCCGCACCTGGCGTGCGCCCTGCCAGTCGATCTCCAGCAGCACGTCCTTGCCGGCGGCCAGCTGCGGCTCGACCGACTGACGGGCGGTGCCCTTCCAGTCGCCATGCACCAGCGCGTGCTCGAAGAAGTCGCCTTCACCGATCATCCGCTCGAACTCGGCGGCGCTGACGAAGTGGTAGTGCTTGCCGTTCTCCTCGCCCGGGCGCATGGCCCGCGAGGTGAAGGAGATGGACAGGGAGATCTGCGGGTCGCGCGCCAGGGTGGCGTTGACGATGCTGCTTTTGCCGGCCCCGGACGGGGCGGCGACGATATAGAGGGTGCCACGCATGGAAGGGTGGGCCAGCGTCGGAATGGCCCGGCATTGTAACGGGACGGGCCGTTTCGTGCCGAACGCCCCCGCCGTGGAGCGCCGCCATGCCGCGCCAGCGCCGTGCCGGGGACGCCGATACCGGCTGCCGTGCCGAGCAGGGCCCGGCACGACTGGACCGGCATGTCACTCGATGTTCTGGACCTGCTCACGGATCTGGTCGATCAACACCTTCAGCTCGACCGAGGCGTTGGAGGTGCGGCTGTCCACCGACTTGGAGCCCATCGTGTTGGACTCGCGGTTGAACTCCTGCAGCAGGAAGTCCAGGCGACGGCCGACCGGCTCGCGCTGGCGCAGGATGCGGCGGATCTCGGCGATGTGGCTGCCCAGCCGGTCCAGCTCCTCGTCCACGTCCAGCTTCTGCAGCCACAGCACCAGTTCCTGCTCGGCGCGGCCCGGGTCCATCGGGTGCGGCAGGTCGGCCAGGCGTGCGGCCAGTTTGGCGCGCTGGCCTTCACGGATCACCGGGATCAGCTCGCGCACCTCGGCGGCGATGCGCTCGATGCTGTCCACGCGCTCGCTGATCGCCGTGGCCAGCTTGTCGCCTTCACGCTCCCGGGCCTGCACGAAGCCATTGATCACCTCGTCCAGCAGCGCCATGGCCTCGGCCTGCAACGCGGTGGTGTCGGTGGCCTCGGTACGCAGCACGCCCGGGTACTGCAGCAGCTCGGTGAACTCGACCCGCAGGTTCGGGAAGCTCGAATGCAGCCGGACCGCCAGGTCCCCCAGCTGCTTCACCAGCACCTCGTTGACCGTCAGCGAGGTCGCCGCCTCCGGGCTGCGCAGGCGCATGACCAGGTCCAGCTTGCCGCGGCTGATGCGGCCGGACACGCGCTCGCGCAGCTGCGGCTCCAGCGCGCGCAGCTCCTCGGGCAACCGTACCCCGACTTCGAGGAAACGGTGGTTGACCGAGCGCAGCTCGCAGCCCAGGGTGCCCCAGGGCGTGACGCGTTCGCCGCCGGCATAGGCGGTCATGCTTCGAATCATGTGGAATTCCGCTGCGTTGCAAAGGGCGAATGGTACCCTAGGCGCCCCCGGACGCCGGCCCGTCGGCCGCCCGGGCGCCCCATTGAATACCCCTGTCATCCGGACCTTTCATGACCTTTTCCCGTCCCAGCGGCCGCCAGGCCGATCAGCTGCGCACCGTCACCATCGAACGCGCCTTCACCCGCCATGCCGAAGGTTCGGTGCTGGTGAGCTTCGGCGACACCCGCGTGCTGTGCACCGCCAGCGTCGAGAACCGCGTGCCCGGCTTCCTGCGTGGCAAGGGCGAAGGCTGGGTGACCGCCGAGTACGGCATGCTGCCCCGCTCCACCCATACCCGCTCCGACCGCGAAGCGGCACGTGGCAAGCAGGGCGGCCGCACCCTGGAAATCCAGCGCCTGATCGGCCGCACGCTGCGCGCCTGCATCGACCGCAATGCGCTGGGCGAACGCACCATCACCCTGGACTGCGACGTGCTGCAGGCCGATGGCGGCACCCGCACGGCGGCCATCACCGGCGCCTACGTGGCCCTGGTGGACGCGGTCAACCTGCTGCTCAAGCGCGGTGACATCAAGCGCAACCCGCTGTTCGGCGCGGTGGCCGCGGTCTCGGTCGGCGTCTACAAGGGCCAGCCGGTACTGGACCTGGACTACGCCGAGGACAGCGACTGCGATACCGACATGAATGTCGTGATGAACGACGGCGGTGGCTTCATCGAGCTGCAGGGCACCGCCGAGGGCCATGCGTTCCGCCGCGACGAGCTGGACGCGCTGCTGGTGCTGGCCGAAAAGGGCATCCGCGAATTGTTCGACGCTCAGCAGGCGGCACTGGCCCAGGCATGAGCCGGCGCATCGCCCTGGTCACCCTGGTGGTGGCCGACTACGACGAGGCCATCGCCTGGTACACCGGCAAGCTGGGCTTCCAGCTGCTGGAGGACATCGACCAGGGCCGCAAGCGCTGGGTGGTGGTCGGGCCGGCTGACGGTAACTCCGCCGCGCTGTTGCTGGCCCGCGCCAGTGACGCAGAACAGCGCAGCCGCATCGGCAACCAGACCGGTGGCCGGGTCGGCTTTTTCCTGAACACCGACGACTTCCGGCGCGATCACGCCGCCATGACCGAGCGCGGCGTGCAATTCCTCGAGGCCCCGCGCGAGGAGCCCTATGCCACCGTCGCGGTGTTCCGCGACCTGTACGGCAACACCTGGGACTTGTTGGAGCCCAAGCAATGAAACTGGTACTGGCCAGCGGCAACGCCGGCAAATTGAAGGAACTGCAGGCCATGCTCGGCGCGCTGCCGCTGCAGATCGTGCCGCAGCGCGAGCTGGGCGTGGACGATGTGCCGGAGACCGGCCTGACCTTCGTCGAGAACGCGCTGATCAAGGCGCGTCACGCCTGCGCGGTGACCGGACTGCCGGCGCTGGCCGACGACTCCGGCCTGATCGTCGATGCACTGGACGGCGCCCCCGGCCTGTACAGCGCGCGCTATGCCGGCAGCCCGACCGACGATGCCGCCAACAATGCCAAGCTGCTCGACGCCCTGCGTGATGTCCCGGCCGAACGCCGCAGCGCCCGCTTCTACGCGGTGATCGTGCTGCTGCGCCACGCCAACGACCCGCAGCCACTGATCTGCGAAGGCAGCTGGGAAGGCCGCATCATCGATGAACTGCGTGGCACCCACGGCTTCGGCTACAACCCGGTGTTCCTGGACGAGGAACTGGGCCTGACCGCGGCGGAAATGCAGCCGGAGCAGAAGAACGGCCGCAGCCACCGTGCCAAGGCGCTGCAGCAGCTCAAGCAGCAGCTGGCCCGGGTCAGGCTCGACTGAGGTCACGGCGGATGACGGCGCGCCGCTACCGGCCCCGGCTGGGACTCGTGCAGCTGTTGGCGATGCTTGGCGGCATCACCGGGGCGATCCTCGGTGGTGTGCTGGCCTACAACGGCGAACAGCCGTGGTGGGCACCGCCGCTGTGGGCGTCGGGCTGCGCACTGGTCATCACGCTGATCGGCGCGCCGATCATCTGGCAGCGCGTGGTCCTGGATGAAGCCGCCGGACACCTGCGTTACCACAACATCGGTACCCTGCACCGATGGCGGCAGGTCCGGCTCCACGACGTGCTTGAAGTCCGTTACGACGACTTCGCCGACCAGCGCAGGGCCATGGTCTCCGGACTGCTGCTGTATATGCGCAACGGCAACCGCCCGGCCTACCACCGGCTGATGGACAACGATGCGGGAAGCGACCGGGGCGCCTCGCCGATGTTCCATGACATCACCGCGGCCGTGCTGCGCGCGCAGCCACGCTCACTGGTCGATCCGATCCTGCTGGACAGGCGCTGACCCGCCTCGCCCCCCGCCCCCTCATTCCCGCCTGACCTGCCCATGTCGCACTCCCACGCCCATTGCCACCACGCGCCCGGTGAATCCTGTTCGGGCGACCACGGCCACGCTGCCGGCCCGCAGCTGGTGCCACCACCGTTGTCGCTGTACGTGCACCTGCCCTGGTGCGTGCGCAAGTGCCCGTACTGCGATTTCAACTCGCACGCGGGCAAGGGCGCGCTGCCGTTCGATGCCTACATCGACGCGCTGATCCGCGACCTGGACCAGGACCTGCCACTGGTCTGGGGCCGGGTGGTCAGCAGCGTGTTCTTCGGCGGCGGCACGCCCAGCCTGTTCCCGCCCGAAGCGATCGATCGTTTCCTGCAGGAGGCCAGCGCACGGCTGCGTTTCGCGCCGAACCTGGAAGTGACGCTGGAGACCAACCCCGGCACCGCCGAGCACGGCCGCTTCGACCGCTACCGCGCGGCCGGCGTGAACCGCATCAGCTTCGGCATCCAGACCTTCAACGATGACGCGCTCAAACGCCTGGGCCGCATCCACGACAGCAACGAGGCCGAACGCGCGGTGAAGCTGGCCCAGGACGCCGGCTACACCAACTTCAACATCGACCTGATGTACGCGCTGCCGGAGCAGACACTGGCCCAGGCCGAGCATGACCTGGAGCGCGCCTTCGCGCTGGACCCCACGCACATCTCGCACTACCAGCTGACGCTGGAGCCGAACACGGTGTTCTTCGCCCGGCCGCCGCAGGGCATCCCCGACGAGGACAGTGCCTGGGACATCCAGGAGCACTGCCAGGCACTGCTGGCCCAGGCCGGCTACGGCCAGTACGAGGTCAGCGCCTATGTCCGGCCCGGCTACCAGTGCGCGCACAACCTCAACTACTGGCGCTTCGGCGACTATCTGGGCATCGGTGCCGGTGCACACGGCAAGATCAGCTCCGGCGCCGGGCAGCACGTGCTGCGCCGCTGGAAGCACAAGCATCCGCAGGCCTTCATGGACAGCGCCGGCACCCCGGCCAGCATCGGCGGTGACGACATGATCAGCCCCGAGCGGCTGCCGTTCGAGTACATGCTCAACCTGCTGCGCCTGCACGAAGGCTTCACCCTGCGCGATTTCACGTCCCGCACCGGGCTGCCCGCCGCCGCGCTGCAACCTGCGCTGGCCATCGCCGGCGACCGCGGCTGGCTGGCGATGGAGGGCGACCGCCTGCTCCCGACCGAGCTGGGCCGGCGTTTCACCAACGACGTGGTGGAGCTGTTCCTGCCCTGATCGTAAGAACCAAAGTGGCGAAGCTGTCACCAAAATGATAGAAAGCGCGGTCTAACGGGGGCAGAACACACCACGATGTCAGGGACCGCATCCAGTTCGTCCAGTCAGGCGCCTGCCCGGATCGCAGACGCGCCGGTCCCCGCCCGCGTCCGCCAGTTGCTCGAAGCCGTCTGGCAGGCCGCCGACGACGTCCTGCGCACGCCCCTGCAGCTGTGCATGGTGGAGCTGGAACGTGCGCTGTTCCAGCATGCCGAGAAGGCCCGCAACAGCCAGATCCAGTCGGACATCTACGCCCAGATGCGCACGCTGCGCGAGCAGGCCCCGCAGTTCCCGGGCCTGTTCCTGGATGCCCTGGCCGGGCAGCTGGCCAGCTTCAGGGATGCCCCGCAACCGATCGGCAACACCCAGGCCACGGCGTTCAAGACCATGACCCTGGTCGAGGACACCGACATCGACCGCGACATCGTGCTGCACGAGATGGCCCGCCGCGAAGGGACCCGCGGCATCACCGCCCTGCAGCTGCTCGGGCAGCGCTTCGCGGTGCTCGCCGCGCAACCGGCCTTCGACATCGAGCGGCTGCCCACCGGCCCGTATGCGCTGTGCCGCGCCCTGCGCGAGGCCGGCGAGCGGCTGCAGCTCAACCTGGAAAGCCAGTTGGCGCTGTACCAGGTGTTCGAACGCCAGGTCATGGACCGCCATACCGAGCTGGCCGACCGCCTCAACATCCTGTTCGCGCGCGAAGGCGTGCTGCCCGGGCTGGTCTACCGCCCGTACCTGGTCCGCCCCTCCGCGCCGCGCGGCAACGCCCCCGCCGGCAGGGACACCGGCAACGGCCTGGGCCCGGGCAGCCGTTCGGCCGGACAGGGCCCGCTGACCAGCTGGCAGGGCCAGGCCCCGGCGGCCTCCTGGGCCAGCAGCCTGTCGCAGGAACTGCAGCTGCCGGGCGGCCTCGCCGGTGCCGCCGCCGGCGCTGCCACGGCGCCTGCGGTTTCCGGGGGGGGCACTGGTGGCGGCTCCGATGCCGCCGCTCCGGCCGGCAACCCGGTGCTGTCGGGCCTGCACAACCTGCTGGATGCCGCCCGCCATGGCGTGGCCGGCGGCGCGGCCGGTTCCGCCAGCGCGGCGCCATCGGCCCTGGCGACCGGCGGCAGTACCGAGGGCTCCCATGCCGTGGCCGTGCCGAGCAGCGCCGTGATGGACCTGCTTGGCAAGCTGCAGAGCGCCGCAGCCGGCAACCGCCGCAGCATCGGCGACATCCACGGCGCGCTGCTGTCACAGATCAAGGCCGAACACGGCCCGACCGCGGCACTGTCCTCGCAGGACACCGACACGCTGGACCTGCTGGGCATGCTGTTCACCCAGATCCAGCGCGAGGTGCGCAGCGACGGCCCGGCCACCGGCCTGCTCACCCAGTTGCAGGTGCCGCTGCTGCGCGCGGCCATCAGCGACGCCAGCTTCTTCCAGCGCGACCAGCACCCCGCGCGCGAGCTGCTCAATGCCGTGGCCGAGTCCGGCGCGGTGTGGCTCAGCGACGACGACAGCGACCCGGTACTGCTGCAGAAGCTCAACGAATCGGTCGCCACGGTGGTCAATGACTACCAGGGCGACGAAACCGTCTTCACCGAGGCCAACGAGCGCATCCAGACCCACCTTCGCGCCGCCGCCCGGCGCGCCGAGGTCACCGAGCGCCGGCAGGTCGAGGCCGCGCGCGGCAAGGAGCGGCTGGAGGCCGCCAAGCAGCTGGCCAGCCGCACCATCGAGGACGTCTGCGCCAACAGCAACCCGCCCAAGTTCGTGCAGACCCTGTTGCGCAAGGCATGGTCGGACGTATTGACCCTCACCCTGCTGCGCCAGGGCGAGCAGTCGGAGGAATGGAAGCAGCGCGAGCAGTCCACGCGCCGCATCAGCGAGATCACCGCGCTGAAGTCCGGCACCCCGGACATCACCTTCGGCGACGAAATCGAGCAGTCGCTGCAGCAGGTCGGCTACCACCGCGACGAGGCCGGTGCGATTGCCCGCCGCCTGTCCTCGCCCGGCGGCGAGGACGACATCACCTCCAAGACCGAGCTGACCGCCAAGCTCAAGGCGCGCTCGCGCCTGGGCGAGGCCGGCGACCGTGACGAGGACGAGGAGCGCCGGCGCAAGGAACAGCCCGAGCGCACCCCGGCCGAGGAAACCCATTACCGGCAGCTGCGCACCCTGCCCTTCGGCACCTGGTTCGAGTTCGTGGTCAACCAGCAGGGTGACAGCCGCCGCCAGCGCCTGTCCTGGTACAGCCTGATCACCGACAACGCCCTGTTCGTGAACCAGCGCGGCCAGAAGATCGCTGAGCTCTCGCTCGATGCGATGGCCCGGCTGATGGCCAAGGGCCAGTTGCGCATGGTCACCGAGGACCGCGGCCGCCTGATCGACCGCGCCTGGCAGGCCACCCTGCGTACCCTGCGTTCGCTGGCCGGCAAGGCCCCTGCCGCTGCGGAGGAAAACGCATGATCACCGAAACCCGCCGCGCTCCCCGCATGCCGGTGCCGGACCTGGTGCCGGTCCGCGACATGATGACCGACGGCGTGATCGGCCGGCTCAGCAACATCTCCGAAAGCGGCATGCTGCTGATCGCCTCCGGCCCGCTGCAGGACGACGCGCTCTACCAGCTGCAGTTCACCATTCCCGACGGCCGCGGCGGCCAGCACCAGATCGATGCCGGCGTGCACCTGCTCTGGCGCGAGCCGGCGCACGCCCCGGAACAATCCTGGGCCGGTTTCCGCTTCCTGACCATGGACAAGGCCCAGCGCGAACAGCTGGTGCACTGGATCGAAAGCAACCTGCCGAAGGCCTGAGTGACGAAAACGGCACAGCAGCCGTGGACCGATTGCGGCAGAATCGTGGCCCCGCATCACGTCATCCAAGCGAGCCACCGCGATGAACCAGCACGATCCCGCCGCCCTGTATTCCGACCATCTGGGCGTGCTCATGCGCCGCGCCGATGAGGCACTGGCGCGCGGCGGCTTCGATCACCTGGTCGTCCCCAGCGGCACCCTGCACTACCAGGCCTTCGACGACCGCGACTACCCGTACGCGGTGAACCCGTTGTTCAAGACCTGGCTGCCGCAGACCCGGCTGCCCTGCAGCTGGCTGGTGTACACCCCCGGCAAGCGGCCGACGCTGGTGTTCTACCAGCCCTTCGACTATTGGCACGTGGTCCCGGACGCCCCCAGCGGCTGGTGGGTCGAGCACTTCGACATCCACATCATCCGCAAGCCGGAGGACGCGCTGCCGCTGCTGCCCAGGGACCCGGCCCGTTGCGCGATCATCGGTGAAGCGCAGAGCGCGCTGGGCGGCTTCGTGCCGAACAACCCGGAAGCGGTGATCCATTACCTGGACTGGTACCGCGCCTACAAGACCCCCTACGAAGTCGCGCTGATGCGCCAGGCCCAGGTGCTTGCCGTGCGCGGCCACAAGGCCGCCGAGGCCGCGTTCCGCGCCGGCGCCAGCGAATTCGGCATCCACATGGCCTACTGCAGTGCGGTCGGCCAGGACAGCAACGAACTGCCCTACGGCAACATCGTCGCGCTCAATGAGCATGCCGCGGTGCTGCACTACACCGAGCTGGGCCGCGTCGCCCCGCAGCCGCTGCGCAGCTTCCTGATCGATGCCGGCGCCTCCGCGCATGGCTACGCCAGTGACATCACCCGCACCTACGCCGCCGCCGGTCATGACGAATTCCAGGCCTTGATCGATGCCGTCGACACCGCGCAGCGGAAGATGTGCGCGGCCGTGCGCAACGGCTTCGACTACAAGCAGCTGCATGTGGATGCACACCTGTCGCTGATGGGCATCCTGAAGGACTTCGGCGTCATCAACGTCTCCCCGGAAGCCGCACTGGCCACCGGCGTCAGCGCCGCCTTCTTCCCGCATGGCATCGGCCACCTGATCGGCGCCCAGGTACATGACGTGGCCGGTTTCGCCGCCGGCGACCACGGCGGCCGCGTCGAGCGTCCGGCCGGCCACCCTTACCTGCGCATGACCCGTGTGCTGGCGCCGGGCATGGTGGTGACCATCGAGCCGGGGCTGTACTTCATCGACATGCTGCTGGACGAGGTGAAGCAGGCCGGCAACGCGGCCAGCGTGAACTGGGAGCGCGTGGACTTCTTCCGCCCCTACGGCGGCATCCGCATCGAGGACGAGGTGCTGTGCACCGAGGGCGAGGCCGACAACCTGACCCGCCCGGTGTTCGCCGCCGCCTGATCGGTCACGGCAGCGATGCCGTCCGCCGCAGGAACAGGAAGCGCCGCGATCGCGGCGCTTCCTTTTTCACCTGAACGAGGCGCCGACGTCTGCCCGCACGTTCGATGACGGGGCGCGCCAGGCAGGCCCGCCGCCAACCCTCACTCGCGTCCCACGCCCAGCAGCCACAGGTAACTTGCCGCCGACCAGCTGAAGTTGCGCGCCTGGTAGCCCTTGCCGGTGGTCGGGTCGTAGTTCTCGTACATCGGCGCCTGCGCATCCAGCCCCTCGGCATTCAACAGCAGGCGTGCGGTCAGCTGGTCGGCCTCGCGCACGTGGCCATGGCGGCGCAGGGCTTCGACCCCGAATCGCGCCTGGTCCAGCCACAGCGGCCCGCGCCAGTAGCCCTTGATCGGCGAGAAGCGCGGATCATCGGCCGCCAGCGTGGGCAGCGGCATCGGCGTGGCGAAGCGCTTCGGATCCAGCATCGTGGCGATCACCCCACGCGCCTGTGCATCACTGGCCAGCCCCGCCCACAACGGCGTCCAGCCCTCCGAGCCGAACACCCGGATATGCGCACCACTGCCCAGTCGCGCATCGAAGAACCAGCCCGCCTCGGCATCGTGGAAGCGCGCACCGATGCGCTGCTTCATCGCCTCGGCATCACGCAGCCAGGCATCGCGTTCGTCCAGCTTGCCCAGCACGCCGGCCAATGCCGCCAGGTCCAGCTTCTCGCGGTAGAGATAGGCGTTGAGGTCGACCGACTCCTGATCCAGCGACCAGGCGTTCTCGCCATTGCGCAGCATCTTCGCGTCATCGAAGCGCACCGCGTTGTCCATGCCGCTTTCCCACGCGGCGGCCAGGCGGGTGCCGTCGGTGGCACCGAATTCAGCCAGGCCGTTGTGGTCGTGGTCGCGCTCGGCGAACCACCAATGGTGATAGCCCACCAGCTTGTCGTACATCTCGGCGACGAAACCGGCATCGCCGGTGGCACGGTGGATTTCCAGCGTCGCCCAGGCAGCCAGCGGCGGCTTGGTGTTGCGCCAGTTGTTCTCCTTCGCATCGAGGTAGACGCTGTCGGCGACCATGCCGTTGGCGGCCTGGTAGTCGAACATCGCGCGCATCTGGTCGCGCGCCAGGTCCGGCGCGAAATGGGCCAGCGCGACCGCGTGCTTCCACGAATCCCATGCCCAGAAACCGTTGAAGTAATCGGCCGAGTAGGAGGGAATCACCCCGTCGTGGCGCAGATCGCCGCGCGCCGCGCGCCAGTTGCCGATCAGGGTCTGCACGGCCTTCAGCGCGATGCGCTGCGCGGTCGCATCCGGCACGCCCGGCACGTGGCTGGGCTTGATCGCCTGCAGGTAGCCGTTCCAGCGCGCGCGGTTGCGTGACCAGGCGGCATCGGCGTCGACCTCGACGGCCGGTCCCGGCCCTGCCGACAACTGCTGTTCCAGCACCAGCACCAGTGGCTTCGCTGCCTCCAGCTGCACCGGCTGGCTCGACGCGAAGACGACCTGGTTGCGCGCCTGCCGTGGCAGCAGTTGCACCACGTCCTGGTGCAGGCGGGTCAGCACGGTCTCGGCGCTGCCGGCGAACGTCTGCGTCACCGCACCGGAATGCAGCACGAGCCGATCCCCCGGCGCCAGCATCGCTTCGTTCTCCACCGCCACGTCCAACGCGCGCGAGGTCGACGATTCCAGCTCGATGCGCACCAGCGCGCGCTGCGCATCGGCGAAGAACAGGGTCTGCCGCAGTTGCAGGCCCTGGCCCTGAAAATGGCGCTGCAGGTAGCCCGGCCCGGCATGGCTGCCGACTTCGCGCAGCGCGATCACCTCGCTGCCTCCGGGCGGGGCCAGCGTCACCTGCGCGAGCCGCCGTCCCGCCCAGCGCCCGGCACCGATGCTGTGCACGAAGGGCCCGGAGAAACCACTGCCGGCGTCGCGGGCAAGCGGCAGGCTGTAACCATGCCAGGCGCCGGCATCGAAGAAGATGTTGAAGCCGCGATCGGTTTCACTGGCCGGCGTGCCATGCATGTCCAGCACATCGACGGCGGCATCGGCCACCGGCGATGCCGCAACGGCTGGCCCGGAAAGTGCAAGGATCAATGCCGCGGCCCGCAGCCGGCGCAGGTGTGTGGTGGCACTCATCGGTTGTCCCCCGTGGATCGAACCGGGGAGTCTAAGCGTTCGGCCATGCAGGCGGCAGCGACGGCTTGCGCAACTTCGCAGGGCCAGGCTCCCCATGGCCCTGGCGCGGCCTCAACGTCGTGCCATGAACGCTTCGATCTCCTCGGCGCTGCGCTCCAGCGCGCCGGTCAGCACGTGGTGCCCCGCTGCGGTGATCAGCACATCGTCCTCGATGCGGATGCCGATGCCGCGCCAGCGCGGCTCCACGTCGCGATCGTCCGGCGAGATGTACAGGCCCGGCTCGATCGTGAACACCATGCCCGGTTCCAGCAGGCGCGACTCGCCGGCCACCCGGTAGTCGCCCACGTCGTGCACGTCCAGCCCCAGCCAGTGCCCGGTCTTGTGCCGGTAGAAGCGCTGGTAATGGCGCTCGATGATGTTCTCTTCCAGGTCGCCCTTGAGCAGTCCCAGCCGCAGCAGCCCCTCGGTCAGCACCTCCACCGCGGCCAGGTGGCCTTCCTCGTAGGCGATGCCCGGCCGCGCCTGCTCCAGCGCCGCCGCCTGCGCGGACAGCACCAGCTCGTGCAGCAGGCGCTGCTCCGTGCTGAAGCGGCCGTTGACCGGGAACGTGCGGGTGATGTCGCTGGCGTAACCGCGGAACTCGGCGCCGGCGTCGATCAGCACCAGGTCGCCCTCGCGGCTGCCGCCGTTGTTGTCGCGGTAGTGCAGCACGCAGCCGTTGGCACCGGCACCGACGATGCTGTTGTACGCCGGCCACGCATCACTGGCGCGGAACTCGCGTTCCAGCTCGGCCTGCAGCTCGTACTCGTGGATGCCCGGGCGGGCGACGCGCATCGCGGCACGGTGGGCCCGCACGCTGATGTCCGCCGCAGTCTGCATCAACGCGATCTCGTCGTCGGACTTGTACAGGCGTTGCTCGTGCAGCAGGTGGCCCAGTTCCAGGAATTCGTGCGGCGGCTGCGCGCCGTGCCGCACCTGCGAGCGCACCCGGTTCACCCAGCCGATCAGCTTCAGGTCGAAGTCCGCGTCGCGGCCAAAGTGGTAGTACACCCGCGAACGGCCTTCCAGCAGGCCCGGCAGGATTTCGTCCAGGTCCTCGATGGGATAGGCGTCGTCCATCCCGTAGCGCGATACCGCGCCGTCCTGGCCGGCACGCGGGCCGTCCCACGCTTCGCGGTCCGGGTCGCGCTCGCGGCAGAACAGGATGCTCTCGCCGTGGCGACGCCCCGGGATCAGCACCAGCACCGCCTCCGGCTCCTGGAACCCGCTCAGATACCAGAAGTCCGAATCCTGCCGGTACGGATAGAACGTATCGTGGCTGCGCACGCGCTCGGGGGCGGCGGGCAGCACCAGGATGGCGTCATCGCCGGCCGCTTCCATCAGCTGGCGACGGCGGCGGGCGTACTCGGCGGGGGTGATCCCGGACAGGCGCTTCATGCCGCTCCTCAGTTCAGGCGCTGGCGGTGCCGCGAGCCCATCACGCAGTCGCCGTGCAGCAGCAACGCCGCCACGCGCACGAACTCCTCGATCTCGGCCAGCGCGTCCTCGTCCTCGTCGGCGCTGTCGAACTGGTCACTGGAGGACTGCGCCAGGCGTGCCAGGTCCTGCAGGGCCTCTTCACCTTCCTCGCTCAGCGCCGGGCGCTTGCCCGAGGCCAGGCCAAAACCGCCCAGGAACGCACGGCACCATTCGAACAGGGCATCGGTGCGCACCTGCAGCGGGGCCGAGGCGTCGGCCAGGACCAGCTCGAAGGCGAAGTCGCGGTCTTCCAGCTGCGCCACGGTGGCCTGTCGCACCCGGTCCAGCACGCTGCCCGGCTCCGGTGCCGGCAGGTTGTCGTCGGCCAGCACCTTGGCCGGCCAGTTGGGCAGGTCATCACCGCCGGCGGCAAGCCAGCCGGCCAGCGCGCCATGGAGTTCGGCCGGGGAAGCACCCAGGCCCAGCGACTGGCTGGCCTGGAGGATGTCGTTGACGACAGGAAGATCGGTCATGTCACGGGTCTGTAAAGCGGGAAAAGGATCGCCACCACGCCGTGCGCGGCAGCGGCTGCACAGTGTAGCAACCACGCGGTGTTGCCCTCCTTGACCGGCCCCTGCCTGCATGCCTATCGTGCCGACCATGGATGCCTTCGATCCCGCCGGCCAACTGGTCGCCCTCGCCGCCCGCCTCGAGCTGCTGCTCGAGCGCAACCAGCGGCTGGCCGACGAGAACCGCAGCCTGCGCCAGCAGCAGGAGCAGCTGATCGCCGAGCGCTCGCAGTTGCTGACCAAGAACGAACAGGCCCGCTCGCGGGTGGAAGCCATGATCACCCGCCTCAAGTCGCTGGAGCAGCACACGTGAGCCAGAACGAGCCGGTCAGCGTCCGCCTCCTTGACCGTGAGTACACCGTCGGCGTGGAGCCGGACGAACGCGACAGCCTTGCCGCCGCCGCGCGCATGCTCGACCAGAAGATGCGCGAGATCCGCGGCAGCAACCGCATGGCGGCGGTCGACCGCGTGGCGGTGCTGGCCGC
Source organism: Stenotrophomonas sp. ATCM1_4 (assembly GCF_004348115.1). Classification (GTDB taxonomy): domain Bacteria; phylum Pseudomonadota; class Gammaproteobacteria; order Xanthomonadales; family Xanthomonadaceae; genus Stenotrophomonas; species Stenotrophomonas capsici. The sequence goes on from NZ_QPFB01000001.1 coordinate 3,514,034, forward strand.
GCTCAACCTGGCCCATGAACTGCAGCAGGTGCGCGACGAGCAGGCCGCCCAGCAGCAGCGTTTCCAAAGCGCGCTGAACGATCTGAACCGGCGCCTGGACATCGCCATCGACAACGCCCGTTGAACAGTCTGAGCGGGTAAGCCAGATGAACTCGCCGGACGGGCAAAAAGACTGCCCCCGCGCACGCAACCCCGCTATACTGGCCCCGCGTTCTCTGCTGTGAACGACGGCGTGTGCAAACATTCGCCTTGTCCCTTAATGACGACCACGGGGGCGCGACGGAGCCGGGTGTGCAAGTCCGCCTTGTAGCGGGAAGCCCGATGGCCCCCCAACGCTCCCACTTGAACCCCGGGTTCAAGGTCGTTTCGCACGCATCGTCACCGCGGAGAATGCAATATTCCAGAACGGCGCCCAATGGGCGCCGTTCTTTTTTGTCCTTCTTCCACCGGGAGAAGGTGCCCGGAGGGCGGATGAGGGTGCGGGAAAAACCCGGTGAGAACAGGCTGCACGAGACTGCGCCCGTGCCCTCTCCCCAACCCCTCTCCCGCCTGCGGGAGAGGGGCTTTGCAGCCGGATTCCGATACCCTGTGTCGATGACTGACGATCCTCGCCAACGGCTGCGCCAACAGCTGCGCCAGCGCCGCCGTGATATTCCCGCCGCCGACCGCATCGCCGCCGCCGAAGCCCTGGCCGCGCACCTGCTTGCCCTGCCCTTTGCCCACGCCAGCGGCCATGTCGCCGGCTACTGGGCGATGGATGGGGAAATCGCGCTGCACCGCTGGCAGATGCAGTTGCCGCCGCAGCAGACCTACTGCCTGCCGGTACTGCACGGCAAACGGCTGCGCTTCGCGCCGTGGCGGCCCGGGCAGCCACTGGTCAGCAACCGCTATGGCATTCCCGAGCCCGCCGTGGACCCTTCCACGGCGCTGCACCCGGAAGAAATGGCGCTGGTCGTTGCGCCGCTGGTGGGCTTTGATCCTCACGGCCGGCGGCTGGGGATGGGGGGCGGCTGGTATGATCGCAGCTTCGCATTCCGGCAGCGCCAGGCCGCGCCGCCGTGGTTGGTCGGGGTTGGTTTTTCCGCCCAGCAGGTGCCGTCGCTGCCGGTCGAGGACTGGGACGTGGCGGTCGATGCGATCTGTACCGAGCAGGCCACTCTCTACCCGGAACCGTTGAACGCATGACCGCCCGCAAGCGCTACTGGCTGATGAAGTCCGAACCGGACGCCTTTTCCATCGATGACCTGCAGCGCGTGGGCACCGAACCGTGGAATGGCGTGCGCAACTACCAGGCGCGCAACTTCATGCGCGATGGGATGAAGGTCGGTGACGGCATCCTGTTCTACCACTCCAATACCAAGGTGCCGGGCATCGTCGGCCTGGCCACGGTGGCCAGCGAGGCCTACCCGGACGACACCCAGTTCGACCCCAAATCCGATTACCACGACCCCAAGAGCACGCGCGAAGAACCGCGCTGGATGCTGGTGGACGTGGCCTTCGAGCGCAAGCTGGCGCAGGTGATCGCGCTGGACGAGATCAAGCTGCATGCCGACGAACTGGGCGAAGGCTTCCCGCTGACCGCCAAGGGCAACCGGCTGTCGGTGTTCCCGGTCACCGCCGCGCAGTGGAAGCGCCTGCTGTCGCTGGAAAAGAAATCAAGCTGACCCCGTAGGAGCGGCCTCGGCCGCGAAGCATGCGCTGTTCCCGCTGCGGGCATGCATGCAAGCGTTGGCGACACCGGCTTCGCGGGCAAGCCCGCTCCTACCCGCTCCACGCATTCCTCCAACTCCATCGAGTCCCACCATGTCCGAAGCCAAGCGCCTGGCCGCCGAAAAAGCCATCGAGTACGTCCAGAAGGGAATGATCGTCGGTGTCGGTACCGGCTCCACCGTCGCCTACTTCATCGAGGCACTGGCCCGCATCAAGGACCAGATCGAAGGCGCGGTATCCAGCTCGGACCAGAGCACCGCCCTGCTCAAGGGCCACGGCATCGAGGTGCTGGACCTGAACCACACCGGCGGCCTGTCGCTGTACGTGGACGGCGCCGACGAGTGCGACGGCAACAAGAACCTGATCAAGGGCGGCGGCGCCGCGCTGACCCGCGAGAAGATCATCGCCGAGGCCAGCAAGCAGTTCGTCTGCATCGTCGACCCGAGCAAGCAGGTCAAGGTGCTGGGCAAGTTCCCGCTGCCGGTGGAAGTGATCCCGATGGCACGCAGCCTGGTCGCCCGCGAGATCATGGCCCTGACCGGCGGCCAGCCGGTGTGGCGCGACGGTGTGGTCACCGACAACGGCAACCTGATCCTGGACATCCACAACCTGTCCATCACCGATCCGGTCAAGCTGGAACAGCAGCTCAACCAGATCCCGGGCGTGGTCACCGTGGGCCTGTTCGCGCGCCGCCCGGCCGACGTGGTGATCGTCGGCGGCGAACCGCCGCAGGTACTTTGACCTGATGCGGGGCCCGGGGACAGGCCACGGCCGTCCCTCGCCCCGCACCGCCCCCCACTCCTTCCCGACAGAGCCTTCCATGTCCCTACTGCGCTCCCTGTTGCTGCTCTCCCTGCTGACCCTCGCCGGCTGCGCCAGCGCCGATGGCAAGCATTGGGTGGAACTGGCCGGTACCCGTTACCAGGTGGAACTGGCCCAGAACGATGAAACCCGCGCCCGCGGCCTGATGTTCCGCGACCAGATGGATACCGGCAGCGGCATGCTGTTCATCCATGACTTCGAGGAACCGCAGGCGTACTGGATGAAGAACACCCGCATCCCGCTGGACATCCTGTACTTCGACAGCCAGCGCCGCCTGGTCAGCCAGCAGCGCGACGTGCCGCCGTGCTCGGCCGGCGACATGTGCCCGCCCTACCCCAGCTTCAAGCCGGCCCGCTACGTGCTGGAGCTGAATGCAGGCCAAGCCGCCCGGTTGAAGCTGGAGGATGGCGCCGAGCTGACCTTCGGCCCGGGCATCCCCAAGGCGGATTGAACCGTCCCGGCGCCCGGCCTTGAACCGGCCGGGCTTTGCCCGCAGTCTTGGGGCATGTCTGATACACGCATCACCCTTCCGCACTGGGACGAGCTGGCCACCTTGGCCGACGACGCCCTGCCACTGCTGCCGACCGCGCTGCTGATTGCCCGCGACGAGTATCCCGAGCTGGATCCGGCCGCCTACGAGCGCCTGCTGCAGGCCCATGCCGACCACCTGCGCGTGGAGGTGGACGCCACCGGCGAGTGGCCGCTGAAGATCGCCGCCATCAACCACCACCTGTTCAACGAGGTGGGCTACAGCGGCAACAACGACGAGTACTACGACCCGCGCAACAGCTACCTCAACGAGGTGTTCGAGCGGCGCCTGGGCAACCCGATCTCCTTGGCGATGGTGCAGATCGAGGTCGCGCGCCGGCTGGGCCTGCCGCTGGAAGGCATTTCCTTCCCCGGCCATTTCCTGGTGCGGCTGCCGGTGGATGACGGCGTGCTGATCATGGACCCGTTCAACGGCGGTCGCCCGCTCGGCGTGGATGAACTGCGCGAGCGGGCGCGTACCAACCTGGGCGGGCAGGCACCGGACGACAGCGTGCTGGCGCAGATCCTGGACCCGGCCCCGCACCGCGCGATCCTGATGCGCATGCTGCGCAACCTGTATGGCGTGTACGCCGAGCGCCGGGAATGGGACCGCGCCGCGCGCAGTGCCGACCGCGTCCTCAAGCTGGCCCCCGAACAGGCCGATGCGGTACGCGACCGTGGCCTGGCCTACCTGCAGCTGGAACATCTGGCCGGCGCCCGCGCCGACCTGGCGCGCTACCTGAAGATGGAACCGGAGGCCAGTGACGCGGCCAGCATCCGCGACCGCCTGGTCGCGCTGGGCGGCGAGCGCCCCAAACTGCACTGATCCCGCAGGAGCGGCCTCGGCCGCGAAGCCGGTACCGCCCGGAGCTGCAAGCAACGCCAACCCTCCCGAGGAGGTTACCTGCCCACCCGCAGGCCCGCGCCTGCCGTCACCGGAGCCACCGCCGGCTCCGCGGCCAAGGTCGCTCCTGCCGGAGCTCAGTCCAGCTCGACCATCTCGAAGTCGTCCTTGGTCACGCCGCAGTCCGGGCAGGTCCATGTGTCGGGCACGTCCTCCCAGCGCGTGCCCGGGGCGATGCCCTCTTCCGGCAGCCCATCGGCCTCGCGGTAGATGAAACCGCAGACGACGCACATCCAGTTGCGGAAGGTGGAGGCCGTGGCATCTGACATCGGGGATAATCACTGCAATGAGAAACGGCGTTGATTGTCACACTCCCGCCGCCGTACCGGTAGCCATCATGTCCCCAGCTTCTCCCGCCGCCCGCGGCGTGTACCTGATCACCCCCGACGAAACCGACAGCGCGCGCCTGCGCGCGCGCGTGCAGCCACTGCTGGCCGGCACCACCTGGCTGCAGTACCGCAACAAGGCGGTGGATGCCCCGACCCGACTGGCCCAGGCCACGGCATTGCAGGCGCTGTGCAGCGCGGCCGGGGTGCCGCTGATCATCAACGACGATGCGGCGCTGGCGCAGCAGGTAGGTGCCGCCGGCGTGCACCTGGGCGAGGACGATGGCGACATCGCCGCGGCCCGCGCCCTGCTCGGGCCGCAGGCCATCATCGGCGCCTCCTGCTACGACGAACTGGCCCTGGCCGAACGTGCCGCGCAGGCCGGGGCCAGCTACGTCGCCTTCGGCGCGTTCTTCCCCAGCCGCAGCAAGACCACCTCCCGCCGCGCCAGCACCGACCTGCTGCGACAAAGCGCCGCACTGGGCGTGCCGCGGGTGGCGATCGGTGGGCTGACCCCGGACAATGCAGGGCCCGTTGTCGAAGCCGGTGCGGACCTGCTCGCGATCATCAGCGGCGTGTTCGCCGAGGATGATCCGGTGGCTGCGTTGCAGGCGTACCGGCGCTGTTTCCACACTGATTGAATTCACCTGACAGCTGAAAGGCACGGCTTTTCCCTTCTCCCGTCGGCGGGAGAAGGTGCCCCGAAGGGGCGGATGAGGGGAGTTTTTTGCGTTTGTTCGCTGGAAGCCCCCCTCACCCCAACCCCTCTCCCGCAAGCGGGAGAGGGGCTTTGAATCCGCGCGCTTCAACGCTGTTGCAACCTTACAGAGGAGTTACCCATGAACCACGCCCAATCCCACGCCCTGTTCGCGCGCGCCCAGACGCTGCTGCCAGGTGGTGTCAATTCACCGGTGCGCGCGTTCAAGTCGGTCGGCGGTGAGCCATTCTTCGTGGAGCGTGCCGACGGCGCCTACCTGCATGACGTCGATGGCAACCGCTACATCGACTACGTCGGCTCGTGGGGCCCGATGATCGTCGGCCACAACCATCCGGCCGTGCGCCAGGCGGTGAAGAAGGCGATCGACAACGGGCTGTCGTTCGGCGCGCCGTGTGCGGCCGAAGTGACCATGGCCGAGACCATCACCGCGCTGGTGCCGTCGTGCGAGATGGTGCGCATGGTCAACTCCGGCACCGAAGCCACCTTGTCGGCCATTCGACTGGCGCGTGGCGCCACCGGCCGCAACAAGATCGTGAAGTTCGAGGGCTGCTACCACGGCCATGGCGATTCGTTCCTGGTCAAGGCCGGCAGCGGCATGCTGACCCTGGGCGTGCCGACCTCACCGGGCGTGCCGGCCGGCTTGAGCGAACTCACCCTCACCCTGCCCTACAACAATTTCGAGGCCGCCACCGCATTGTTCGAGCAGCAGGGCAACGACATCGCCGGCCTGATCATCGAACCGGTGGTCGGCAACGCCAACTGCATCCCGCCGCGCGATGGCTACCTGCAGCACCTGCGCGCACTGTGTACGCAGCACGGCGCGCTGCTGATCTTCGACGAAGTGATGACCGGCTTCCGTGTCGCTCTGGGCGGTGCGCAGGCGCATTACGGCATCACCCCGGACCTGACCACCTTCGGCAAGATCATCGGCGGCGGCATGCCGGTGGGCGCGTATGGCGGACGTCGCGAATTGTTGTCGCAGATCGCACCGGCCGGCCCGATCTACCAGGCCGGCACGCTCAGCGGCAATCCGGTGGCGATGGCCGCCGGGCTGGCGATGCTGCAGCTGATCCAGGAACCCGGATTCCATGACCGTCTCACTGCGGCCACCGCCAAGCTGTGCGATGGGCTGGAAGCGGCTGCGCGCGATGCCGGTGTTTCGGTCACCAGCAATCGCGTCGGCGCGATGTTCGGCCTGTTCTTCACCGATGAGAAGGTGGAAACGTATGCGCAGGCCACTGCCTGCGATATCCCGGCGTTCAACCGCTTCTTCCACGCGATGCTGGAGCGTGGTGTGTTCCTGGCACCGTCGGCGTACGAAGCCGGCTTCCTGTCCAGCGCGCACGATGATGCGGTGATCGAAGCCACGCTGGTTGCAGCGCGCGAGGCGTTCAAGGTGGTGGCGGCGGGCTGATCCTGCGGCACGATCTGTAGATAGAGAAACGAAAGCCCTCCCTCATCCGCCCTTCGGGCACCTTCTCCCGTAGACGGGAGAAGGGATGGGGTCAGCGTGAGCGCCAGGGATGCTGCACGATTTCAGTTCGCGATAGACCAAGCCCTTCTCCCGCACGCGGGAGAAGGTGCCCGCAGGGCGGATGAGGGCCGCTCCACGTGTGCTGCTACCACAGCCCGCTCAGCCGAAAATGAGCTTGCCCTTCATCAGTCCCCAATGCCCCGGGAACGAGCAGAAGAAGGTGTAGTCGCCACCGCGCGTCAGTTTGCTGGTCGCAAAGCGCACCCGGGTGGTCTGGCCACCACCGATGACCGGCGTGAACGCGATCACCCGTGCATCGTTCTTCGGCAGGTAGCTGTCGGCCAACGTCGCACGCATGCCGGCCGTGGCCACCGGCTGGAAGTCCGGCGTACGGGTCAGCACCCAGTTGTGGCCCATCGCCGTGGCGCCCAGCTTGCCGGTGTGGCGCAGGGTCAGGTCGACCTGGGTGCAATCGGCGGCAACACGGATTTCCGGCAACGAGAACTGCATGCGGTCATTGCCCTCGATGGTCACCGCACAGGTGCGGGCCATGGCGGGTGCGGCGGGCAACAGGACCGCAAGGGCCAACAGCATGGAAAATCGCTTCAAGCACAACTCCGTGAATACGTGGGTTGCGGTGATTCTAGGCAAGCTGCGCGGATGGCACCTGCGACGGGATGTCGCAGGGATGCAGGAACCAGCGCGCGCGTCGATACTTCCCCTCCATCCTGCCTGCCCCTGCCTTGATGCCTGCTCCCCATGCACTGCTGCTCGACTTCGATGGCCTGCTGGCCGACTACGACCACCGTCGGTTCCTGCAGGTGCTGGCAACCGCCGCGGGCGTCGAATCACCGCAACTGGATGCCGTGCTGCGCGGACAATCGTTGGAACTTGCCCATGCCCGCGGTGCATTGGCCGGCGGGGCATTGCTGGAGGCGCTGAACGATGCACTGGGCAGCACGCTGCAGGCCAAGGACTGGCTGGCCGCACGCCGAGCGGCGAGCACGCCGCGGCGTGACTGCATTGCCCTGCTCGGTCGCATTCCGGGCCACGTGCGCGTTGCGGTCCTGACCAACAATGGCGCGCTGACGTTGCCGCTCATCGCGCAACTGCTGCCGGACATCCAGGTGCTGGGCAGCGCCCAGCTAGGTATGCGCAAGCCTGATCCCGCCGCCTATCAAGCCGCCTGCGAGATGCTCGGCTGCCCACCGTCGCGCACGTTGTTCGTGGATCACCTGTTCCGCAACGTGCAGGGCGCGCGTGCGGCAGGCCTGCTGGCCGATACCGCCTATCACGCGCAGTCGTTGCGGCGGCTGTTGCGGCGGCATCACCTGCTGGACTGATCCCACGACGCAAGAGCGCCTTCAGGCGCGAAGCCGGCGATGCTCCACCGGCAGGAGAACTCGGCTACCGGAGGGGGCTACCAGCTTCGCGGCCGAGGCCGCTTCTCCCGGTGGCATGGATGCCGCGGCTTGCCCGGGGCATCCAGGATCAACGCCGGCCGTGTTCAGCCGCGCGAAGCAACGTAGGCCGCAATCGCCTCACGCACGCGCTTGAGGCCTTCGGCGACTTCCTCGTCGGTGATGTTCAACGCCGGCACGAAGCGCAGCACGCTGGTGCCGGCCTGCAGGATCAGCACCTGCTTCTCGGCGGCAAGGTCCAGCAGCGCGCCGATGTCGGCCACGTACTCGGGCTTGAGCACCGCGCCGATCATCAGGCCCATGCCGCGCACCTGCTCGAACACGCCGAATTCTTCGCCGATGGCCTCCAGCCCGGCCTTCAGCGCGGCTGACTGGCGCACTACGTTGGCCTTGATCTCGTCGGAGGACAGCTTGCGCAACGCCACACGGGCGACCGCCGCAGCCAGCGGGTTGCCGCCGAAGGTGCTGCCGTGTGCGCCCACGCCCATCACCTCGGCCACCTTCGGGCCAGCCAGCATCGCGCCGACCGGGAAGCCACAGCCCAGCGCCTTGGCCAGGGTGACGATGTCAGGGGTGACGCCCCAGTTCCAATGCGCGAACAGTTCACCGGTGCGGCCCATGCCGACCTGGATCTCGTCCAGCACCAGCAGTGCGTCGTGCTGGTCGCACAGCTCGCGGGCGCGGCGCATGAACTCGGCGCTGGCCGGCATCACGCCGCCTTCGCCCTGCACCGGCTCGAACATCACCGCGGCCACGTCGCCGCCGGCCATCGCCGCTTCCAGCGCGGCCACGTCGTTGAAGTCCACGTAACGGAAGCCGCCGGGCAGCGGCTCATAGCCTTCCTGGTACTTGGGCTGGGCGGTGGCGGTCACCGTGGCCAGGGTGCGGCCATGGAAGCTGCCACGGAAAGTGACGATGAAGCGCTTGTCCGGCGCACGGCCCTGCGCGGTGGCCCACTTGCGCACCAGCTTGATCGCCACTTCGTTGGCCTCGGCGCCGGAGTTGCACAGGAACACGCGCTTGGCGAAACGCGAGGCCTCCACCAGCTCCTGCGCCAGGTGCAGCGGCGGCTCGCTGTAGAACATGTTGCTGGTGTGCCAGAGCTTGTCGGCCTGCGCGAACAGGGCCGCCTTCAGGTCGGCGTCGTTGTGGCCCAGGCTGCACACCGCGATGCCGGCCGCCAGGTCGATGAACTCCCGCCCCTGCGTATCCCAGACCCGCGCGCCCTGGCCACGCTCCAGCACCAGCTGGCGCGGACGGTAGACCGGAAGGTAGTAGTTGGACAGGGACAACAGCGGTTCAGCGGCGGCAGTCATGGCGTTCCGGAGGGGTGGGTGTGAAAGCCGCATTGTCCCCCATTCCACGGGCTGCGGCACAATGTACGGATGCGCCTGTTTTCTGCCCCCCAACTGAACCCCGCCAGCGAGTCCGGCTGGCGCCGCCGCTGGTTCGACATCATCCACCGCACCGACACCCCGCCTTCGCGCCGGTTCGACCTGCTGCTGGTCTGGGCCATCCTGGCCAGCGTACTGGTGGTGATGGTCGACAGCGTGCAACGCATCCACGTGGCCTGGGCCAGCTGGTTCTACGTGGTCGAGTGGGGGTTCACCGTGCTGTTCACCGCCGAATACGTGCTGCGTCTGCTGGTGGTGCGGCGGCCGCTGCGCTATGCGTTCAGCATCTGGGGGATCATCGACCTGCTGGCGATCCTGCCCTCGTACATCTCCTTCTTCGTGCCCGGCGCGCAGAGCCTGCTGGTGGTGCGCGTGCTGCGCCTGCTGCGGGTGTTCCGCATCCTCAAGCTGACCCGCTACATCGAGGAAAGCGGCGTGCTGATGCTGGCGTTGTGGCGCAGCCGGCGCAAGATCCTGCTGTTCCTGTCGATGGTGGTCACCATCGCGATCATCGCCGGCGCCCTGATGTACGTGATCGAGGGGCCAGCCTACGGCTTCAGCAACATCCCGACCAGCATGTACTGGGCGGTGGTGACGATGGCAACGGTGGGTTTCGGCGACATCGTCCCGCACACCACGCTCGGTCGCTTCATCACCTCGGCGTTGATCCTGGTCGGCTACAGCATCCTGGCCGTGCCGACCGGCATCTACACCGCCGAACTGGCCGGCACCATGCTGCGCGAGCGTCGCCAGGACACCCGCGGCTGCGTGGTCTGCGGCCATGAGGGCCACGAGGCCAAGGCCCACTACTGCAACCGCTGCGGGCATGAGCTGCCCGAGCCGCTGGAGCCCTGAGCGCCTACCGTGCTTCACGGCCGAGGCCGCGCCTGCGGGGTTGCTCAGTCGAGGAACAGGTCCGGCAACAGCGGCCTGGACGGGTCCACCGCATAGCCGGACAGGTCGGTGACACCGGCCTCGGCCAGCACTTCATCGTCGATCAGGAACTTCCCGCTCAAGCCGGCCGCCGGGCGGGTCAGCACCGCGTGCGCGGCATCGGCCAGGATCTCCGGGCGGCGGCAGCCGGCCGGGTCCACGCCGGGAATCATGTTGATCGCGTCGGTGGCGATGATGGTGCGCGGCCACAGTGCGTTGACCGCCACGCCCTGCGGGCCGAACTCACCGGCCAGGCCCAGGGTAACGAAGCTCATGCCCATCTTGGCCAGCGTGTAGCCGGTATGCGGCGCCCACCACTTCGGGTCCAGGCTCGGCGGCGGCGCAAGCGTCAGGATATGCGGGTTCGGGGCCTTGAGCAGGTGCGGCAGGCAGGCCTGCGCGCACAGGAAACTGCCGCGTGCGTTGACCTGCTGCATCAGATCGAAGCGCTTCATCGGCGTGTCCAACGCACCGCGCAGCCAGATCGCCGAGGCGTTGTTGACGAGGATGTCGATGCCACCAAAGGCATCCACGGTGGCGGCCACCGCCGCGTTGACCTGGTCCTCCTCGCGGATGTCGCACTTCAGCGCCAGCCCCTGGCCACCGGCGGCAGTCACCGCCTCGGCGGCGCTGTGGATGGTGCCCGGCAGCTTGGGGTTGGGCACCGCCGACTTGGCGGCGATGGCCACGTTGGCACCGTCGCGCGCAGCACGCAGTGCAATGGCCAGGCCGATGCCCCGCGAGGCGCCGGTGATGAAAAGGGTCTTGCCTTGCAGGCTGCTCATGCGCACTCCAACGGGTAGGAAACCTCCCGCATTATGCCGGTGCATCACGCCTGCGGTTCGACACTTTGCGTTCATGCACCATGCCGATACTGGTGCGGCATTCTCCCCCGAGATCCAATGATGAAAACGCTGTACCGCACCACCCCGCTGCTGCTCGTGCTCGCCCTTGCCGCCTGCCAGAACCGGCAATCGGCCGGCGAAGTCCCGCCGGTGGTGCACGATGTCACCGCACACACCACCGGGCTGGGCAGCACCGGTGGCAAGCTGGACGCCAGCGCGGTGTGGAATGGGTCGCTTGATGCCTGCCGCAACGCTGCAACCGCCAGCGATACCTGCCTGATCGACACCCTGCGCGCGGGCGGCGCCTCGGCCGCCGCACTCACCGCCGCTCGTAATCTGGCCGCGCAGGACAACCCGGGATATGTCAGCGCCTGGCAGAGCGTGGAAGGCGTGGGCGTGGCGACGCTGGAGTTCCCGTTCCGCGCCAACACCAACGAAGGCACCTGGCTGGTTGACGCCAGCGGCCGGACCGTCGACGTGGACCGGGACGTGCTGGACGACAACACCCGCAGCCTGCCTGAATACAAGGCGTTCATCGCCGCGCACCCGGACGCGGTCCCGTTCGCGCCGGCCATCGCCAGCGGCAGCGATGCACTGCCCGACGGCGGCGTGCGCCTGCGTTACCGCACGCCGCTGCGCAGCTGCCACGCCTGTGCCGACGAGGGCATGCTGACCATCGGCTACGACTTCGACGCCAAGCGGAATTTCAGGGGCAGGCAGTTGGTCGAGCTGCGCTGAGCCCCTTCCGGGCACCGGTGCCGGCCACGCCGGCCGGTGCCCCGTCCCGCGCTGCGGATCAAGGCTTTGGTCCCTGCCCTTCGTTGTCTTCCCAGTGCAGGATGCGCCGGGTGACGAAGCGGTACACCGGCTTGCCGGTGGCGAACCACAGTTCGCGCACCCAGGAATGGCGCTTGAGCAGCCGCCGCTCCACCGGCGTCAACGCCGCGCCGCAATACATTCGCTTGTGCTTGAGCAGGTGGCGCAGGTCTTCGCGGGCCAGCAGCCGCATCCAGCGCGAGCGCGGGTTGCCGCAGACCGCCAGCTGGAAATCAATCAACGCCGGCGAACCATCCTCGCGCACCAGCCAGTTGGCCTCCTTGGCCAGGTCGTTGTGGGCGATGCCCTGGCGGTGCACGCGCTGCAGCAAGCGCCGCGCGGCGCGGAAGTAGGCCAGGTCACCTCGGGGCGGGCGCTGGTACATGGCCGCTCCCTCCATGTAGCTGCGGTCCAGCCAGCGGCCGTCCCAGCCGAGCAGGCGCGGCGTGGCCTCCATGCCATCCAGCCTGGCCAACGCCCGCGCCTCGCGCCGGGCCAGCCACCAGGCCGGCAGGCGCAGCCACGGCGGCGTGGCCCCGAGGTCACGGCGGACAAAGCGGCCGTGCTCCCCGTCGACCAGCAGGATACGGCCGAAACTGTCGGCTTTCAGCGTAATGAAGGTGTCAGGCGAAGAGTCCAGCATGCCCCCATTCTAGTGGCCTGCCGGGCTTTCATTCACCGACACGGCAGGTGAACGGCCCGCCGCCACGCCAATGGAACCTGCAACGGAAGCAGCGGTCTGAACGGGCCCTGCCACTATAATCGCCCGATGAATTCTTCCTGGATCGACGCCACGCTTGCGTGGATCGCCGCTCATCCGGTTTTGGCCGGTGCCGCGATTTTCGCCATCGCCTTCTGTGACTCGGTAATCATCCTCGGCACCATCGTGCCGGCGTTGCCGCTGATGATCGCGGTGGGCGTGCTCATCGGCATGGGCGAGCTGTCCGGACCGTACGCGATCGCCTGCGCCACGCTGGGCGCGTTCGCCGCCGATGGCCTGAGCTACTGGGTCGGCCGTCGCTGGGGCGACCGGCTGCGCGGCGTCTGGCCGGTCAGCCGCTACCCGCAGCTGCTTGACCGCGGCGAGCTGATGTTCCGCCGCAACGCCTTCAAGAGCATCCTGGTGGCGCGCTACGTGGGCGCGATCCGTCCGTTCGTGCCAGCCATCGCCGGCATGGCGAACATGCCCTTCCGCAACTACCTCAAGGCCAGCGGCATCGCCTGCCTGTCCTGGGCGGTGCTGTTCCTGCTGCCCGGCTGGGCGCTGGGCCAGGCCTACGACGCGGTGGCGGCGGTCGCCGGCAGCCTGTTCCTGGTGCTGGCCCTGCTCGGCGCGATGCTGGGCCTGGTCTGGGCCATCGTGCTGTACAGCTACCGCTGGTCGGCCGCGCGCATGGACGGTTGGCTGGCGCGCGTGCTGGCCTGGTCGCAGCGCCACCCGCAGTTGCTGGGCCGTTCGCTGACCGACCTGTTCGACCCCAAGCGGCGTGAATCGGTGCCGCTGGCGATGCTCGCCCTGATGCTGCTGCTGCTCGGCTGGGGCTGGTTCGTGCTGCTGATGGTGGTGGTCGCGCATGGCGAACCACTGGCGCTGGACCTGGCCGTGCACAAGCTGATGCTGGCCCTGCGCAACCCGCTGGCCGACTATCCGATGGCCGCGCTGGCCTCGCTGGGCGACTGGCAGGTACTGCTGCCGGCCATCGGCGCGGCCATGGGCTACTTGGCCTGGCGCCGGCGCTGGATGGCGGTGGTGCATTGGCTGGCGGCGCTGGCCTTCGGCCTGGCCCTGACCAAGCTGCTGGGCGCCACGGTGGACGTGGTCCGCCCGCCCTCGGCCAGCAGTGGCTTCGGCTTCCCGTCGGTGGCGGTGACCATGGCCACGATCACCTTCGGCTTCTTCGCCGTGCTGATCGGCCGTGAGCTGCCCGGCCGCACCCGCGTCTGGCCGTACCTGCTCTCCGGCGTGGTCGTCACCGCGATTGGCTTTGCCCGCATCTACCTGGGCGCACACTGGCTCAGCGACGTCATCGGCGGCATGTTGTTCGGCATCTTCTGGCTGTTGTTGCTGGGCGTGGCCTACCGCCGCCGCTTCAACCGTTCGTTCTGGGTCAAGCCGGTGGCCTGGCTGTTCTACGGCGTGTTCGTGCTCGCCGGCTTCTGGTATGCACCGCGCAACGTGCCGGCCAAACTGGCCAAGTTCGAGCCGGTGGCCGCCGCACCGCAATCGATGGTGTCAACGCATTGGTGGCAGGACGGCTGGCGCGAGCTGCCGGCCCGTCGCAACGAGTTCGATGACGACCAGCGCTGGCCGCTGGACGTGCAGGTCGCCGGCCCATTGGCACCCCTGCAGCAGCAGCTGGAGCGCAAGGGCTGGACCGTGCAGCCGCAGGCCGGCTGGCAGCAGGCGCTGGCGATGCTGGAGCAGAAAGCCTCGCCGCAGGACGTGCCGGTGCTGCCGGCCACCCTGGACAGCAACGTCGAGGCACTGCTGTTGTTGCACCCGGGCACGCGACCGGACGAGGTCTATGCGCTGCGGCTGTGGCCTTCGGCCGTACGCCTGGAGCCGGGGCAAGCCCAGGTCTGGCTGGGCAGCGCGCAGACGCTGCGCTTCCAGCGCCACCTGAAGCTGTTCGGCATGTGGCGCCCCCTGCGCGGCGTGGATCCCGCACTGGATACGCTCAAGCAGTCGCTCGACGGCATGCCCAACCAGCAGCAGGTGCAGCCGGAAACCGGCCTTCCGTTGCTGATGATCCGCAGCCAGGGAACACCCGCGCCGTAACAGCGGTGATGCCCGCGTTGCCGGATCCGGCAACGTGGATGGAGCTTCTGGCGGAGGTCAGAGATCCTGTTCCTGCGGGATGTCGAAGCCGGGGATCCATTCGAGCAGGCGCTCCAGGCGCCTGTGCGGATCGTCTTCGTGCAGCAGCATCACCCGCTGCTGTTCCTGCAACGGCAACAGTTCCGCCAATCGCCAGCCCACCCAGGCCGCCTGGTCGAACTGTGCCGGGCCGGCCGAGGCGTACTCACCGCCCGCCTGTTCAAGAATGCGTTCGAGCAGGATGCCGAGCAGCGCATGCTCCGGCTGCAGTTCATCGTCGCTGTCACGCTCGCGCCATTCCACCTCGGCCACGACCAGGCCGTTGTCGCGCACGCGCGTCTGCCGCACGTGGAAGCGGCGACCGCCACGCAGGCGCAGCACCAGGACGCCATCGGCACCCACGTCGAAATCCTCGACCAGGGCTTCCACGCCCCACGCGGCGGGCGTTGCCGGCGTGCCGACCTCCTCGCCCTCCAGGATCAGGCAGACGCCGAACGTGCCACCCTTGCGCCCGCATTCGCGCACCAGGTCAAGGTAACGCGCCTCGAACACGCGCAACCCCAGCGAGGCACCCGGCAACAGCGTCGAATGCAATGGAAACAGCGGCAGGCTTTGCGTGGCAGTCATCGGCAACAGAAACGGCGGACCCGGGCTGATGGTACCCCAGCCCGCCGTGGGCCATCGTCGCAGGCGCCGGCAGGACGCCGTCAGAAGTTGTACTTCACGTGCGTGTGCACGCGGTTCATGTCGCCCTTCTCGCCATTCTCCAGGCGACGCTGCGCATGGCTCAGCTCCACGCCCAGGTCCAGCTTGGGGAATGGCGAATAGATCAGGTTGGCGCGCACCGACTGTGCCTTGTCGGTGACTTCATAGCCGGTCCAGGCCGTGTCGTTGTCGAGCACGGCGACCGAATAGACCAGGTTGCCGCGCAGCTTGGGCGAGAACGCGTGGCGCCACGCGGCGAAGCCACCGTAGCCGTCCATCGCGTGCAGGCGTCCTTCCTCATCCAGCACGGTGTCGCTGCCCAGCGCGAAGCCGAGGTAGCGGCCCACGCCGGCACCGCCACTGACCATGTAACGCAGGTCGTCATTGGCCCCCATGTTGAACTTGCCCGACACGCTCAGGGCACCGCCGCTTTCGTTGTGACCGTCGTAGCGGAAGTTGCGCAGCAGCGCGGCAACGGTGAAGTGGCCCCAATCACCGCGGGTGAGCCAGCGCGCGGTCAGGTCCGGCATCACGTCGGTGCTGCTGTTGATGCGCGCGCCCTTGCCGCCGAACGGGGTGATCGTGGTCTGCGGGTTCTCCGCCGAGAACGACCATGGGCCGCGGGTGTAACGCAGCTGTGCCTGGCGCGAGAAGATGGTGCCTTCCGAAGGACCGGTGAAGTCCACCGTGTCCGGCAGCGCCGCCACGTCCTGGAAGTTGGACCAGGTCTGGCCGGCCAGCCAGTTGTTCCAGCTCACGTAGGCCTGGCGCAGGGTGAGCGCGTAGGTGTTGGTGATGACCTCGTTGCCGGCGAAGGCGTTGCTGCCACCGCCGTACATGTCCGCCTCGATATAGGCCTTGAGCTTGTCGCCGCGCTCGGTGATGGTATCGGCACCGAGCCAGAAGCGCGAGAACTGCGCATGCACGTCGGTATAGCTGGCGCTGTGCCCGTTGCCATCGGCCGCCACCGGCGTGGCACCGGGGAAGTAGAACAGACGCCCGGCCGAGCCGTCGGCGATCTCGCCATCGCTGGTACGGGTGTACATCGAATCGAGCTTGATGAAGCCGCCGAAGGAGAACTTCGTGCCCGGCATCGCGTTGGGCATCACGACGGCCGGCGCCGCTGGTGCGGCAACGCGGGTGGCGTCGAGCGCTGTCGCCGTCGGCGCCGCAGCGGCATTGGCATTGGCATTGGCATTGGCATTGGCAGCATCACGCTGCTGGTAGGCCTGCAGCATGTCGCGCATCTGCTGCATCTCCTGCTCCAACTGCGCCATGCGTGCCTCCATGGCCTGCGCATCCATGGCCTGCGCCAGCGCACTCAGCGGCATCGCCGACAGTACCGCCGTGGTGGCCAGGGCGGCCAGTTTCTTGTTACCGATCATCGTTTTCCCCTCCCAGGGCAACAGGACACCGTTCCGGCGCCCGGTAGGGCGCCGGTCATGAAGAACGTCGTTTTCTTGCCATGGCCGTCCGGGCAGACCGAACGGCGTTCAGCGCGTCATACCCGCCTGCGCGGGAGTGACGTGATGCGGGCAGGCAGGCGTGGCTGACGCCTCAACGGCTGCCCGGCCTTCGGGCCCTCACACAAACCGCAACGCCGTCGTACCCATGCCATCGGCGCGTACCAGCACGTTGTCACCGGCAGCCACCGCAACCGCTGCGGTGATCGCGCCGGACAGCACCACGCTGCCGGCCGGCAGTGCCTGGCCGCGCTCGGCCAGCATGTTGACCAGCATCGCCACCGCCTCGGCCGGATTGCCGAGCACCGCGGCGCCGGCTCCAACCTCGACCACCTGGCCGTTCTTCTCCATCACCACGCCGAGCGTCTCCAGGTCCAGGCCCTGCACCGCCGTCGGGCGCGAGCCCAGCACGTAACGCGCGGCCGACGTGTTGTCGGCGATCACGCTGGGCAGGTCGAAACGGAAATTCTCGTAGCGTGAGTCGATCAGCTCGATGGCCGGCACCACGTAATCGGTGGCCGCCAGTACCTGGGCGATATCGCACCCGGGCCCGGTCAGGTCCTCGCGCATGACGAAGGCGATCTCGGCCTCCACCTTCGGGTGGATCAGGCGCGCGGTGTCGACCACGGCGCCGTCGTCCACGGCATTGTCAGCGCCGAGGAAGCCGTAGATCGGCGTGTCCACGCCCATCTGCTGCATCTTCGGCTTCGAGGTCAGGCCCATCTTCATGCCGACGATGCGTATGCCGGCGGCCTGCTTCATGCCGCGCAGGCATTCCTGGATGTCGTACGCCGCGTTGACGTCGATCTGCGGATGCGCATCGGTGATTCGGGTCACCTCGCGCACTTCCTGCTCGGCGGCCAGCAACTGCAGGGCGCAGTTTTCGATGATGGAGCGGTCCAGCGTCATGCCTGTGCCTCCTGCGGTTGCTCGCCGCGCGCACGCAGCATGTCCAGCGCGACGTCCACGATCATGTCTTCCTGGCCGCCGACCATGCGACGCTTGCCCAGCTCGACCAGGATGTCGGCGGTCTTCAGGCCAAAGCGCTGCGATGCGATTTCCGCGTGACGCAGGAAGCTCGAATAGACGCCGGCGTAGCCCAGCGCCAGGGTTTCGCGGTCCACCCGCACCGGGCGGTCCTGCAGCGGACGCACGATGTCGTCCGCCGCATCCATCAGCGTGTACAGCGCGCAGCCGTGGTTCCAGCCCATGCGCTCGGCCGCGGCGACGAACACCTCCAGCGGTGCATTGCCGGCGCCGGCGCCCATGCCGGCCAGGCTGGCGTCGATGCGGATCGCGCCCGCTTCGACCGCGGCGATGGAGTTGGCCACGCCCAGCGACAGGTTGTGGTGGGCATGGATGCCGATCTGGGTATCCGGCTGCAGCGCCTCGCGCAGCGCGCCGACCCGGTCACGCACATCATTCATGTTCAATGCGCCACCGGAATCGACCACGTACACGCAGGACGCGCCGTAGCTTTCCATCTTCTTCGCCTCCACCGCCAGCGCCTGCGGCGTGGTCATGTGGCTCATCATCAGGAAGCCGACCGCATCCATGCCCAGAGCATTGGCCGCTTCGATGTGCTGGCGCGAGATGTCGGCCTCGGTGCAATGCGTGGCCACCCGCACGATGCGCGCGCCGGCAGCATGGGCGTTCTTCAGGTCATGCACGGTGCCGATGCCGGGCAGCAGCAGCGTGGCGATCTTCGCGTGGGAAACCGATTCGGCCGCGGCCTCGATCCACTCGATGTCGCTGTGCGCGCCGAAGCCGTAGTTGAACGAGGAACCCTGCAGGCCGTCGCCATGGGCGACCTCGATCGAATCGACCCGGGCCTGGTCCAGCGCAGTGGCGATCGCGCGCACCTGTTCCAGGCTGTAGCGATGGCGCACGGCGTGCGAGCCGTCACGCAGGGTGACGTCGGAGATGTAGAGCTTGTTGGCGGTCATGTTCATGTCCTCACGCCGCTGCACGCGCGGCCAGCACCGAGGCGGCCATGCGCTCCCCGGTGGCCAACGCGGCCGACGTCATGATGTCCAGGTTGCCGGCATAGGCCGGCAGGTAGTGCGCGGCGCCTTCCACTTCCAGGAAGATCGAGGTCTTCAGGCCGGTGCTCGGGCCCACGCCCGGCACGTTGACCGGCTCGTCGATGAGCTCGAACTGCACCTGCTGCTTGAGCCGGTAGCCCGGCACGTAGGCGGCCACGCGTGCGGCCATCCCGGTGACGGCCGCTTCGATGAGGGCGGTGTCGACCACCTCGCTGAGCACGTACACGGTATCGCGCATCAGCAGCGGCGGCTCGGCGGGGTTGAGCACGATGATGGCCTTGCCAACCTGCGCACCGCCCACGCTCTCGATCGCGCGCGAGGTGGTCTCGGTGAACTCGTCGATGTTGGCGCGCGTGCCCGGGCCGGCACTCCTGCTGGAGATGCTGGCCACGATCTCGGCGTAGGCGACCTTGGCCACCGACGCGACCGCCGCCACCATCGGGATGGTGGCCTGGCCACCGCAGGTGACCATGTTGACGTTGGCCGCCTCGATGTTGTCCTCCAGGTTCACGGTCGGCACGCAGTACGGGCCGATCGCCGCCGGCGTCAGGTCAACCACGCGGATGCCCGGCTTGGCCGCGCGCAGCAGCGCGTCGTTGGCCACGTGCGCCGAAGCCGAGGTCGCATCGAACACGATGTCGATATCGGCGAACAGGTCCGATTCGATCAAGCCGGCCACGCCGCTGGAGATGGTCGCCACGCCCATGCGCGTCGCACGCGCCAGGCCGTCGGACGCCGGGTCGATGCCGACCAGTGCCGCCATCTGCAATTGCTTGCCGTGGCGCAGGATCTTGATCATCAGGTCGGTGCCGATGTTGCCGGGACCGATGATGGCCGCTTTCAGGGTCATGCAGAACTCCTGTCGTTCAAGGTGGGGGAGGAAGCAGGCGTCATGCAAAGCGGATCTCGGCGCTGCCCAGCGCGCCGACGCGCACGCGCATGTGGTCACCGGCGCGCACCGGGATCAGCGGCACCAGCGCGCCGGACAGGATCACCTCGCCCGCCTTCAGCGGCGTGCCGAGACGGCCGAGCGTGTTGGCCAGCCAGGCCACGCAGTTGACCGGCGAGCCCAGCGCGGCGGCACCGGCGCCGGTGGCCACCAGCTCGCCGTTCTTCTCCACCACCATGCCCAGCGTGCCCAGGTCCAGGTTTTTCGGTGGCACCCGCAGTTCGCCGAGCACGTAAGCCGCGGCCGAGGCGTTGTCGGCCACGGTGTCGGTGATGCCGATGCGCCAGTCGCGGATGCGCGAATCGACGATCTCGAAGCACACCGACAAAGCCTCGGTGGCGGCGAGCACGTCGTGGTGGGTGATGCCCGGACCGACCAGGTCACGCTTGAGGTGGAAGGCGATCTCGCCCTCGGCACGCGGCGCGATCATGCCGGCGGTGGACAACACGCCACCGTTGGCGACCTGCATGCGATCGGTGAGGAAGCCGAAGTCCGGCTGGTCCACCTTCAGCATGCGCTGCACCGCCACCGAGGTGGCGCCGATCTTCTTGCCGACCACGCGCTCGCCATCGGCAAGACGGCGCGCCAGCAGGTCGTTGGAGATGGCATAGGCATCGCCCAACGACAACCCGGCGATGCGCTCGCTCAGCGGCTCCACCGCCACGCCGCTGCGCAGCGCGGCGTGCAGTTCGGCACCGTGCCGCGCGATGGCGTCGGCACCCAGGGACACAGCACTCATGCCTTCACTTCCTTCGCATCGCTCTTGAGCACGTCGCCGACCGCGAAACGCTGCGGCGGCACTTCGTTGATCATCACCCGGATCGCACTCATCGGCGCCTCCAGCTCGGCATGCGCCACCTGCGCCACGGCGCGGATGAAACGCTGCACTTTCTCTTCGTCACGACCCTGTACCAGGGTCACCTGGATGATCGGCATGGGGTTACTCCTGCGGTTGCAATCAGGTCAGCTCGGCGCCCTTGGTCTCGGGCAGGAACAGCAGCACGATCACCGCGGCCAGCCCGAAGAACCCGGCAGTGGCCATCAGTCCGCTGGCCACGCCGTAGCTGTTGGCCAGGAACCCGATCAGCGCCGGTGCGATGGCGGCGATGGCGCGGCCGCCGTTGTAGACGAAGCCCTGCGCAGTGGCGCGCACGGTGGTCGGGAACATCTCCGCGAATGTCGGCGCGAAGCCGCTATAGAAGCCGGTGCCGAAGTAGGCCACGACGATGCCGAACGCCATCAGCGCCATCGGCGACTTGATCATCACGAACACCGGCACCGTCAGCGCCGAGCACACGAAGAACAGCATGAAGGCCTTCTTGCGGCCGATCGCGTCGGCGATGTAGCCGAAGGTGACGAAGCCGAATGCGGCACCGATCTGCATGATCACGATCCAGATCGTCGACTTGACCATGTCCAGGCCCGGGCCGCCGTCGGCGACCGGCGTTGCCAGGTAGGTCGGGATCCAGGTGAATAGCCCCCAGTAGCCGCACATCGCCGCGGTGACGAAGGCCAGGCCGACCAGGGTGCTGCGCGCATGCGCGCCGAACAGCTGGCCCATGGTCTGGCCGAAGCTCAACCGCTGGGCCTGGTTGACCCAGATCTCCGGCTCCTTGACGTGGCGGCGCACGTAGAACGCCAGCAGCGCCGGCAGCAGGCCGACCACGAACACCCAGCGCCAACCCAGCGTCGGCACCACCAGCGCGGCGACGATCGCCGCGGCGGCGTAGCCGGAGGCGAACGCGCTCTGGATCCAGGCCAGGATCTTGCCGCGGTGCTGTGCCGGCCAGCTTTCGCTCACCAGCGCCGAACCTGCGGACCACTCACCACCGACGCCCAGGCCGACGATGATCCGGAACAGCATCAGCTGGCCGAGCGTGTCGGACAGGCCGCACAGCGCGGTGCCGATCGAATAGCAGATGATGCTCAGCATCATCGACTTGGCGCGGCCCATGCGGTCGGCCAGGTAGCCGAACACCAGTCCACCGAACGCGGTGGCCAGCAGCGTGGCCGACATCACCATGCCCGCCTGCGACTTGTCGAAACCCAGGTCCGCACTGACGTGCTTGAGCACCATCGCGAACAACATCAGGTCCATCACATCCAGCATCCAGCCCAGGTAGGCCGAACGGAACGTGCCCCACTGCTGCTTGCTGGCACCCTGCCACCAGCGGCCGCTGCTGGCGGCCGGTACCTCTTGGATCGTTGAACCACGCTGCGCCATTGGCTTCCCCTCCGGAATCTTGGCTGATACGAAAGTATCGGTGAACGATACTGCGAGCACAAAGTAACCCACTTTTCTTGAAAATGGAACATGACAAATGTTTTCGTCTCGATATACGATACCGACGTCGTAACAAACGCGAGATTCCGATGTCCGAGCTGATCCTCCGCCTCCACGAAGACCACCTGCCGGCCGGCTGCCCGCCGGTCTATCTGCCCGCCGGCCCCCGTGCGCTGTACGTGCGCGAAGGTGGCCTGATGGTTGAGTCCCCACAGGACGCACAGTCCCTTGACCCGGCCCAGGCGCGGGTGGGCCAGGAGCCGCTGACCCTGCTCAGCGGCGAGCAGGACACCGTGCTGTGGCGCTGGGATCTGACCGATGCGCACCAGCCAGCGGGCGCCCTGCCCTCGGCCCCGGCCACCCGCAGCGAGCTCAAGCTGGAAGCGTCGATCACGCTGGATGCGCGCTTTGAGTGGCTGATGCGTTGCGATCGCGTTGATTTCCCGAAGGGCGGCGTTGCCCTCACCCACGTCCACCAGGGCCCGGGCATCCGCATCTGCGACTACGGCAGGATCAGCATCGAGACGCTGGGCCAGCGCCACGACCACCCGGCCGGCCACGCCTGGTTCGAGCTGGGCCATGCACCGGTGCTGGCACCGACCACCGAGGACGAGGAAACCCGCTTCATCCGTTGCTTCCTGCTGCCGCGCCAGCTCAAGGGGCGCAGTTCGATCCGCTACGTGCGCCCGGAGGACGCCGCCGCGCAGAAGACCCAGCGGTACAAGGTTTTCGCAGAGCGATACATCGACCTGCCATAATCGGCGCATGGGTGCGGCGTCCCGAGGCCGCGCCCCTCCGCCACCGCCGAACAGGTAGCCGATGCCCCGCAACACCGCGCCCGACAACAAGGATTTGCCCCATGCCGCCCCCGGCGTGGACGCCCAGGACGACACCGCCGAGCAGGGCCTGCCCACCGCCATTGTTTCGCTGAAGGTGATCGAGGCCCTGGCCTCGGCCCCGAACGGGCTGGGCGTCACCCGCCTGGCCCAGCTGCTGGGCATGCCCAAGGCGCGCGTGCACCGGCACCTGAGCGTGCTGCGCGAGCATGGCTACGTCGACCAGGACCCGGACACCAACCAGTACCGCGTCGGCTGGCAGATGTTCCTGCTGGGCCGCGCCTGCACCAGCCGCTTCGACGTGATGAGCCTGGCCAAGCCGATCCTGGAACACCTGCGTGACCAGGTCGGCCAGACCGTGGTGATCTCCACGTTCTCCGACAACGAAGTGGTGGTGATCGACCTGCTGCGCGGCACCGCGCCGGTGGAAATCAGCCTGCGCCCCGGCACCCGCTTCCATCACAACAGCGTGGCGCAGGGCAAGATCGCCCTGGCCTATGGTGCGGAGAAGCTGCGCCGCGCCTATCTGGCGCAGGCGCTGCCGGCCAGCACCCGGCACACCATCGTCGACCCGGACCGGCTCGCCGCCGAGATCGAGCTGGTGCGCAGGCGCGGCTGGGCCGATGCGCCGGAAGAGCTGTACATCGGCATCAATGCGCTGGCCGCACCGCTGATGCAGGCCAATGGCGAATTGTTCGGCACGCTGGCCATCGTCGGCTCCATCCACTACCTGCCCAGCACGCCGGACCCGGCGCACGTGCAGGCGCTGCTGGAAGCGGCCGCGCAGATTTCGGCAGCGATGGGCTACAACGGCAAACCGGCACGCTGAAGCCGCCCCGCGCAGGAGCAGGCCTGGCCGCGACGCGGGGGATGCCCGAACAACCGCATCAACCGCACTCCCGGGATCACGAACCACACACCGCATCCACCGGCATCGGCTTCGCCAGTGAAGCCGCTCCTGCGGAAACGCCGGGATCTCAGCCGTTCTGCAGTTGCGCCAGGAACCGGCGCGGCGCGCCGTCGAAGCCGCCGTTGGACATGAACACCACGTGGTCGCCGTCGCCTGCCACGCGCCCCAGCTGCGCCAGCAATGCATCGGTATCGGCCACCGCCTGCGCCTCACCGCGTACCGCGGCGATCACCTTGGCCGCATCCCACGGCAACTCCGGCCGCGCCAGGAATACCACCGCATCGGCGATATCCAGCGACGGCGCCAGGGCGTCCGCGTGCGCGCCCAGCCGCATCGAATTGCTGCGCGGTTCCATCGCCACCACGATGCGCGCAGCGCCAACCTTGGCGCGCAGGCCTTCCAGTGTGGTATGGATCGCGGTGGGGTGATGGGCGAAATCATCGTAGATGGTGACCCCGTGCGCCTGTCCGATCACTTCCATGCGTCGCTTGACGCTGTGGAAGCGCGCCAACGCCGGCGCGACAGCGGCCACGTCCACGCCCACCGCATGCGCGGCGGCCAGTGCGGCCAGCCCGTTGAGCACGTTGTGGCGGCCCAGCAGCGGCCATTCCACCGTCGCCACCGCCACGCCACGGTGCAGCACCGTGAATGCGCTGCCATCCTGGTTGACCAGGCGCGCGCTCCATTCCAGCGCGGGATCGAAGCCGAACCGCTCCACCGGCGTCCAGCAGCCCATCGCCAGCACCTCGGCCAGGCGGGCATCCTCGCCGTTGACGATCAGCCGCCCATTGCCGGGCACGGTGCGCACCAGGTGGTGGAACTGGCGCTGGATCGCGGCCACGTCCGGGAAGATGTCGGCGTGGTCGAACTCCAGGTTGTTGAGGATCGCCACCCGCGGACGGTAGTGGACGAACTTGCTGCGCTTGTCGAAGAAGGCGGTGTCGTACTCGTCGGCCTCCACCACGAACAGCGGTCGATCCGAAAGCGCCGACGCGTTGCTCCCTTTCCCCTCCGGGGGAAGGGGGTGCGCAGCGCCGGATGGGGGTACGGCATCACTCCCTGCCCGGGGAAGCTCGCGTCCCAACCGCGCCGACACCCCGAAATCCTCCGCCACGCCGCCAATCAGGAAGCCCGGCGCGCGCCCGGCGGCCTGCAGCAGGAACGACAGGATGGTGGTGGTGGTGGTCTTGCCGTGGGTGCCGGCCACCGCCAGCGTGTCGCGGCCGGGCAGCACGTTCTCGGCCAGCCACTGCGCCCCGGAGGTGTAGCGCCGGCCCGCATCCAGCACCGCTTCGACCGCCAGGTTGCCGCGCGAGAGCGCATTGCCGACCACGACCTCGTCGCAATCCCCCGCGATATTGCCGGGCAGATAGCCCTGCGACAGCGTGATGCCCAGCGTTTCCAGCTGGGTGGACATCGGCGGGTAGACCGCCTGGTCGCTGCCTTCCACCTGATGACCGAGTTCGCGTGCCAAGGCGGCCACGCCGCCCATGAAAGTGCCGGCAATGCCGAGGATATGGATCTTGCTCATCCGCCGATTGTCGCCGATGCGCTTGCGAACGGGTATCTGCGTAGGAGATACCGAAGCGTATGTAAGGGAATCCCCGATACCGTCACATCGGCTTCATCCGCACAATGCATGACGCCAGCCGCAGTATCCCTCAGGTCCTACTCCCCAAGAGGCCATCCCCAGGGAGCTCATGCTGCGGGGCTCTGAGCAAGCTCATCTGCTGGCCCCTGCAAACGGAAACGCCCGGATCCTCACGGATCCGGGCGTTTCTGTATGGGCGCACCGCGGCGGCGGGGCCCTGCGGCTGCGGCGGCAGGCGCCGCAGCCGCCTGGGTCAGCGCTTGATCGCGGCCAGGATGCGGGCCAGCACTTCGTCCAGCGCACCCACGCCGTCGACGCGGGCCAGGGTGCCCTTGGCAGCGTAGAAGTCAATCACCGGCGCGGTGGAATCGTTGTAGACCTGCAGGCGCTGGCGCACCGATTCCGGGTTGTCGTCGGCGCGGCCCTGCTCCTTGGCGCGGCCAGCGATGCGCTCGACCAGCAGCTCGGTCGGCACGTCCAGCTGCACGATCGCGTCCAGCGGCTGGTTCAGCCTGGCCAGCAGTTCACCCAGCGCATTGGCCTGGGCCACGTTGCGCGGGTAGCCGTCGAGGATGAAACCCTTGGCGGTGTCGGCCTGGGACAGGCGCGATTCCAGCATGCCCAGCAGGATGTCGTCGGACACCAGGTTGCCGGCGTCCATCACGGCCTTGGCCTGCTTGCCCAGCTCCGTGCCGGCGGCCACTTCGGCGCGCAGCAGGTCACCGGTGGAAATGTGCGGAACCTGCAGTTGTTCCTTCAGGCTCGTCGCCTGCGTGCCCTTGCCCGAACCGGGCGGTCCCAACAGAACCAATCGCATTCCTGACTCCCATATGTTTGAGGAAACGGGACGGACAGCGGCGTTAGACTCCATGGGCCGATTCACGCTGCACCGCAATATGTGCAGCTTACCGCATCCGGCCAATGTCCCGGAATGTCCCCCGTCCAGAGAGTATCCATCATGTCCCAAGGCACCCTGCTGTACGCCCAGTCCGGCGGCGTCACCGCCGTCATCAACGCCACCGCCTCTGCCGTCATCAGCGAAGCAAGGGCAAGGAAAATCAAGGTATTGGCAGCGCGCAACGGCATCCTGGGCGCGTTGCGCGAAGAGCTGATCGATACCTCGAAGGAGTCGGCGGCCAGCATCGCCGCGCTCGCCCATACGCCGGGCGGTGCATTTGGATCGTGCCGCTACAAGCTCAAATCGCTGGAGGCCGACCGCGCCAGGTACGAGCGCCTGCTGGAGGTGTTCAAGGCGCATGACGTGCGCTGGTTCCTCTACAACGGCGGCAATGATTCGGCCGATACCGCGCTGAAGGTGTCGCAGCTGGCCAAGGAGTACGGCTACCCGCTGACCTGCGTGGGCGTACCCAAGACCATCGACAACGACCTGGCCGTGACCGACACCTGCCCGGGCTTCGGCTCGGCTGCCAAGTACACCGCGGTATCGGTGCGCGAGGCGGCGCTGGACGTGGCGGCGATGGCCGAGACCTCCACCCGCGTGTTCATCTACGAAGCCATGGGCCGCCACGCCGGCTGGCTGGCCGCTGCCGCCGGGCTGGCCGGCGGCAGCGCCGACGACGCGCCGCACATCATCCTGCTGCCCGAGCGCGCCTACGACGAAGCCACCTTCCTGGCCAAGGTGAAGCAGGTGGTGGCCAAGGTGGGCTACTGCGTGGTGGTGGCCAGCGAAGGCATCCACACCGCCGATGGCCAGTTCGTCGCCGATGCCGGCGGTGCCAAGGATTCGTTCGGGCACACCCAGTTGGGCGGCGTCGCCTCGTACCTGGCGGGCCGGGTCAAGGCCGAGCTCGGCTACAAGGTGCACTGGACCCTGCCCGACTACCTGCAACGTTCGGCCCGCCACATCGCCTCCAGGACCGACTGGGAGCAGGCACAGGCGGTCGGCAAGGCCGCGGTGCAGTTCGCGCTGAAGGGACAGAACTCGGTGATGCCGGTGATCGTGCGCACCGCCGACGCGCCGTACCGCTGGAAGATCGAGGCCGCGCCGCTGTCCAAGGTGGCCAACCACGAGAAGAAGATGCCGGCCGGCTTCATCCGCAAGGACGGCTTCGGCATCACCGAGAAGGCACGCCGCTACCTGCAGCCGCTGATCCGTGGCGAAGCACCGCTGCCTTACGGCCGCGATGGACTGCCCAAGTACGTGACGCTGAAAAACGTGGCCGTCGCGAAGAAGCTGCCGGGCTGGGAAGGCTGATCACGATGTATCTGCGCCTGGGCCTGTGGGCGTTGCTGGTGCTGCCGGCGTGGTGGGCGCAGTCGGCAACGGCCTACACGCCGCAGGACGGCGACATCGTGTTCCATACCTCGACCTCGCGCCAAAGCGTGGCGGTGCAGGCTGCCACGCATTCGCCGTACAGCCACCTGGGCATCGTGCTGTTGCGCGGCGGTGCCCCCTACGTGCTGGAAGCCGTGCAGCCGGTGCGCTACACGCCACTGCAGGCCTGGCTCGACCGTGGCAGTCACGGCCGCTACGTGATCAAGCGACCGATCGCGCCGTTGGATGCGCACACCAAGGCCCGCCTGCATGCCGCTGCCACGCCCTATCTCGGCAAGCCTTACGACCTCACTTTCGAGTGGTCCGACCAGCGCATCTACTGCTCGGAGCTGGTGTGGAAGCTGTACCGCGATGCCGCCGGCATCGGCCTGGCACCGCTGGCGCGGCTGGACAGCTTCGACCTGCAGGCACCGGCCGTGCAGGCCAAGCTGCGCGAACGCTATGGCGCGAACATCCCACGGGGCGAACCGGTGATTTCGCCGGCGGCCATCTTCGCCTCGCCCCTGCTGGTCACCGTGGACCAGCGCTGAGGCCCGCGCGTCCCGCCGGTTGAAACCGGTGGGCGCCCTTCAATGCGTTCAGCGCGTGCAGGCGGCGCCTTCCATCGACAACCTGGCCGAGTACGCCGGCAGCGCCGCCAAACGGCCCGCTGCGGCCTGGGCCTTGGCATCCTCCAGGTAGACGCGGTTCTGGCCTTGGCCATCCAGCGCCACGCGCTGCCCGGCCGGCTTGCGCCAGACCTCGATCAACGCCTGCTGCGTGCTGCAGGCCGCCGAGGGCACGCGCACCACTTCGTTGAGCTTCCAGCCGGCCGCCTCGCTCGGCGTGACCTTGCCCGCATCCAGGAACACCGCGCGGGCCTGGCACTGTGGGTTGGTACGCACCAGCTGCATGTCATAGGGCTGCGCCGCGGTGCCGGTGAAGCGGCCTTCGATGCGGGTACAGGCTTCGGGAATCTGGCGCACGGTATGCACCGCACCCACCGCCTGCGCCGCGGCCGCCGGCCGCTCGATTTCCGGCGTGGGCAAAGCCGCCAACGCGGTCAGGGGCAGCAGGGCCAGCAACACGGGGGCGATGGCTTTCATCGGGCAACTCCACAAGACGGACGCCGCACGTTGCCACTGTCGCGCTGAACGGGCAGGCAAACGCGGCCATGGCTGGCGGCGGAGACAGCTGGCAGTCATACTCGGCCGGCCTCAGGAGTGTTTGAACACAGCGACACGTACCACAGCCGCAGCGCGGCCCGGGTCTGTTCCAGTGCTTCGATCTACCCGGCGTGTCCCCGCTTCATCCACAGCTGGATGGCATCCACCAACGCTGGAGGGGTCATGCTCGAACAGTACGGTCTTGTGCTCTCGCTGGTCTGCGCCGCCGTCGCCATCATCTACGGCATCATCTCGGCCCAATGGGTACTGCGGCAGCCTGCCGGCAATGCCCGCATGCAGGAAATCGCCGCCGCCATCCAGGAAGGCGCGCGGGCCTACCTCAACCGCCAGTACCTGACCATCGCCATCGCCGGCGTGGTGCTGTTCGTGCTGGTCGGCTTCTTCCTCAGCTGGTACACCGCCATTGGCTTCGCGGTGGGCGCGGTGTTGTCCGGCGCGGCCGGCTACATCGGCATGAACGTGTCGGTGCGCGCCAACGTGCGTACCGCCGAGGCCGCACGCAACGGCATGAGCGCGGCGATGGACGTGGCGTTCCGCGGCGGCGCGATCACCGGCATGCTGGTGGTCGGGCTGGGCCTGCTCGGCGTGGCCGGCTACTACCTGATCCTGCAGCGGCTGGGCCTGAGCCAGGCCGACAACCTGCATGCACTGGTCGGGCTGGCGTTCGGCAGTTCGCTGATCTCGATCTTCGCGCGACTGGGCGGTGGCATCTTCACCAAGGGCGCCGACGTGGGCGCGGACCTGGTCGGCAAGGTCGAGGCCGGCATCCCCGAGGACGACCCGCGCAACCCGGCGGTGATCGCCGACAACGTCGGTGACAACGTCGGCGACTGCGCCGGCATGGCCGCCGACCTGTTCGAGACCTACGCGGTGACGGTGATCGCCACGATGCTGCTCGGCGGGCTGATGGTGGCCGAGGTCGGGCGCAATGCGGTGCTGTACCCGCTGGTGCTGGGCGGGGTGTCGATCATTGCCTCGATCATCGGCGCGTTCTTCGTCAAGGTGAAGTCCGGTGGCTCGATCATGGGCGCGCTGTACAAGGGCGTGATCGTCTCCGGCGTGCTGGCCGCCATCGCCTTCTGGCCTGTGACCACGCAGCTGATGGCCGATTCCCGCCATGGCGCCACCAACCTGTACCTGTGCGCGCTGATCGGGCTGGTGCTGACCGGTTTGATCGTGTGGATCACCGAGTACTACACCGGCACCCAGTACAAGCCGGTGCAGCATGTGGCGCAGGCCTCGACCACCGGCCATGGCACCAACATCATCGCCGGCCTCGGCGTATCGATGAAGTCGACCGCGCTGCCGGTGATCGCGGTGTGTGCGGCGATCTGGGGCGCCTTCCACTTCGGCGGTCTGTATGGCATCGCCATCGCCGCCACCGCGATGCTGTCGATGGCCGGCATGATCGTCGCGCTCGATGCCTACGGGCCGATCACCGACAACGCCGGCGGCATCGCCGAGATGGCCGAGCTCCCCGCCGACATCCGCGACATCACCGACCCGCTGGACGCGGTGGGCAACACCACCAAGGCGGTGACCAAGGGCTATGCGATCGGTTCGGCGGCACTGGCCGCGCTGGTGCTGTTCGCCGACTACACGCACAACCTGCAGGCCGCGCATCCAACCGAGGTGTTCACCTTCGACCTGTCCGACCACACGGTGATCATCGGCCTGCTGATCGGCGGCCTGATCCCCTACCTGTTCGGCGCGATGGCGATGGAGGCGGTGGGCCGTGCGGCCGGCGCGGTGGTGGAGGAAGTGCGCCGCCAGTTCCGCGATATCCCCGGGATCATGCAGGGCACCGGCAAGCCGCAGTACGACAAGGCGGTGGACATGCTGACCCGCTCGGCGATCAAGGAGATGATCGTGCCCTCGCTGCTGCCGGTCGCGGTGCCGGTGGTGGTGGGCCTGCTGCTCGGCCCGAAGGCGCTGGGTGGCCTGCTGATCGGCACCATCGTCACCGGCCTGTTCGTCGCCATCTCGATGACCACCGGCGGCGGCGCCTGGGACAACGCCAAGAAGTACATCGAGGACGGGCACTTCGGCGGCAAGGGCAGCGAGGCACACAAGGCGGCGGTGACCGGCGACACCGTCGGTGATCCGTACAAGGACACCGCCGGGCCGGCCATCAACCCCCTCATAAAAATCATCAATATTGTCGCGCTGCTGTTGGTGCCATTGCTGTAGTCGAAGCCGACTGCGCATGGCACCTTCGCCCTTCCCCCGTTCACGGGGGAAGGGAACGGGATGGGGGACGCCGAAGGCGCAGATCAGGATCATCAACATCGTGGCGCTGTTGCTGGTGCCGTTGCTTTGATGCACATCGCGTGACCGGCGGCATCTCCCTTCCCCCATCCGGGGGAAGGGTGGATGGCCGTGCAGGCAGGGAGTCCGCCTGGCTTCATCCCGGCGCGGGATCTTCGGTCACACGGTGTGCGGCCCGCTCATCCCGGGTGATCACGGCCCGGTTCGACCAGCTGCGCGTCTTCCTGCGGTCGCGGCCGCGACAGCACGTAGGCGGCACTGGCAACGAAGAACAGGCCCACGCCCAATGCCAGCTTCCAGTCCGGGTGGGCGCCGATGAAGAACAGCACATAGCCCAGTGCCATGCCGCCGCCGGCAAAGCACTTGCCCTTGCGGCTGATCGCGCCGTGCTCCTTCCACTGCCGAAGCGGCCCCCCGTAGCGCGGGTGGTTGAGCAGCCAGGCCTCCAGGCGCGGCGAGGAGCGCGAGAAACACCACACCGCCAGGATCAGGAAGATCGTGGTCGGCATCACCGGCAGCAAGGCCCCGATGATGCCCAGCGCAACCATCAACCAACCCACGCAGAACCAGAACCAGCGGATCATCGCTGGCTCTCCGGCACGGCGGGCCTGGCCCGGGGGTTGGTCACACGAACTCCTCCTCGACATACCCGCGCACCGTACGGAACGCGGCATTTGCACCTTCGATGGCCTCCGCTTCCTGCCCGGCAGTCAGCGGCACGGCATCCAGTGCCGCGGTGAACTGCCGCCAGTGGCGGGCCGCACCGTCCGGGTGCGCCGCCAGGTGGCTGGCACCGAACCGCGCGCCCAGCCCCAGCTTGGCGGCCATCTTGAACAGAATGGTACCGCCCAGGTTGGAGCCTTCGGCGACATACAGCCACCCCAGTGCATGCGGCAGCTCGACAGCGGCGGGCAGCGCCGTGGGTGCGGCAGCCGGCAGGCCCTGCTCCAGGTCGCCCAGGTCCTGGGCGATCTGCTCCAGCCGGCAACGCCCGGCCAACCCGGGCAGCAGCGCGACCAGCGCCGGCACCGCGTACAGCGCCTGGATGTCACGGTGGAAGCGGTACTGCACGCGCACGAAGCGGGCAAACCGCGCGCGGCTGGCGAAGATGTCCTCGGCCATGATCCGCTTGTCCAGCGAATCGTGCGTGCCGTGGGTCGCGGCCTTCAGGCGTTGGCTGCGGGACGGGAAAGCAGGGGTTTCGGTCGTGTTCATGGCGCGCGGAGGGGTAGCGGTGGGGTTCGCCTTCGCCTGCGGCACAGGCGCGGCCCCGCGGGGGAGAAGCCAGGGCCGGAAGATCGGCCGCGCACGGCCGGTAGCCGCCGTTGTCCGGCATTCCAGGCGCCGGGCGTTCCTCCTGCCCACAGGCTGTCCAGCATATCGCAAACGATAATGCTTCCCATGCGCAAATAATCCTTGCCTTTGGTGCGCCGCAATAGCCGTGCGCGTAGAATGGCCCTCTTTTTCAACCAAACACGATTCGGAGTCAGCGCAATGGGCCTGAAACTGGTCTCCCCGGGCAAGAACCCGCCGGAAGAAATCAACGTCATCGTCGAGATCCCGAAGGATTCGGAGCCGGTGAAGTACGAGATGGACAAGGAAAGCGGCGCGATCTTCGTCGACCGCATCCTCTCCACCCCGATGCGCTACCCGTGCAACTACGGCTTCGTGCCGCAGACCCTGTGCGGCGACGGCGACCCGGCCGACGTGCTGGTGGTCCTGCCGCTGCCGCTGGTGCCGGGTTCGGTGGTCCGCTGCCGCCCGGTCGGCGTGCTGAAGATGACCGATGAGGCCGGCAGCGACGAGAAGATCCTCGCCGTGCCGGTGGCCAAGATCTTCAATGGCTACGCCCACGTGGAAGACATCAACCAGGTGTCCAGCCACTGGCTGGAGCGCATCGGCCACTTCTTCGAGCACTACAAGGACCTGGAAAAGGGCAAGTGGGTCAAGATCGAAGGCTGGGGCGACGCCGCCGAAGCCAAGAAGATCCTGGTCGACGCCCACCAGACCTTCCTGGCCAAGCAGGAACAGGAAGGCTGATCCACGCCGCGGGCGGGGCCACGTTCCGGCCCGCCCGCAGCGACTGCGATCACGTTTCTCCGGCGTCGCGCATGACCCGTCGCCAGCGATTCGCTACATTTACAGGCCGGTTGATCCGGCCTGTTTCCGTTCTGCCCGTTCGTCGTAATCGCGTGTTTTGCCAAGGGGAAGTGTCTTGCGAATCCTGTTAGTCGGTGGCGAAGCCACGCTGTCGGCCGAGTTGCTCGAGTACATCGGCGATCTGGGCGACGAGTGGGAGGTGCAGTCGGTCCCCGATGGCAGTGCCGCGATAGTGGCGGTTTCCTCGGCGACCATCGACGCGATCATCGTCGCCCCGACCCTGAACGACCTGTCCCCGGCGACCCTACTCGGCCAGATCCGCACCCTGCGCCCGGAAACCATCCGCATCGCCCTGATCGAGGGCGGCGAGAACCAGCGCGTGCCGTCGGCCCGCATCATCGGTCTGGCCCACCGCTTCCTGCCGCTGCCGCTGGCCCCGGAACTGCTGCTCGAGGCGCTGACCAGCCTGGAAGAGCTGCGCGAGCTGCTGGACAGCCCGCGCCTGCGTGCAGCGATCGGCCGCATCGAGAAGCTGCCCTCGCCCCCGCACCTGTACCTGAGCCTGATGCATGCGCTGGAGGACGACGACGAGAGCAACGCGGCCGACATCGCCAAGCTGGTCTCGGCCGACCCAGCCATCGCCGCCAAGGTGCTGCAACTGTCCAACTCGGCGTTCTTCAACAACGGCCGCGCGATCTCCGACCTGCGTGGCGCGGTGACGCGGCTGGGCCTGTCCACCTTGCGTGACCTGGTGCTGGCCAGCGAGGTCTTCGCCCTGCCCGGCGCGTCCAGCGCCGAGCGCAACGCGCTGCAGACGCGCGCCCTGCTCGCCTCGCGGCTGGCGGCCAGGATGCTGCCCCAGTCCAGCGCCGAGCTGGGCGCCACCGCCGCGCTGCTGGCCGACATCGGCCAGTTGCTGCCGGGCGTGCGTGACGAACACCTGCCGCTCGAATCCGGCGATGACCGCCCCGGCCACGCCGAGGCCGGCGCCTACCTGCTGGGCCTGTGGGGCCTGCCGATGCCGATCATCGAGGCAGTGGCCTTCCAGTTGCAGCCGCTGCGCTCGAACGTACGCAGCTTCTGGGTCGCCGGTGCCGTGCACGTGGCCACCGCGCTGGCCGCCGGCCGTGAGGTCGACGAACAGTACCTGGCGCGCGTGGGCGTGCTGCCCAAGCTGGAGCAATGGCGCGAGATGGCCGACGGCATGATGGGGCTGACGCTGGAGGCGTGAGTTTCCCCGTTGGTGTGGTGAACGACGGCCGCCGCGTGCGGCCGTTTTTCTTGGGCGTCCGCCGGCAGGCCACCGGCATGCCGGCGTCAACGACAGCCCGCGCCGGATGCGTGCCCCGCGCCGCGCCATCGCAGGCAAAGAAAAAGGGTGGGCCTTGCGGCCCACCCTTTCCTTGTTTCACAGGGCTTCGATGGATCAGAAGCGCTGGGTGTACTTCATGTAGACGAAGCGACCGATGTCGAAGCCACCGTAGTACGAGAAGCTCGAGTTCGGCTGGCTGTACATGACCGGACCTTCGTGGTTGAACACGTTGTTCGCGCCCAGCGAGATGGTGGCATCCCACGGAGCGTTGTAACGCACCTGCACGTCGTGGAAGGTGTTCGAGCCCAGCTGACGGGTCGGCTGTGCCAGCGTGTACGACGAGCTGAAGTCCGGCATGTTGCACTCCGGGCCACCGTCCATGTCGTACGAGCAGGCTTCCTTCATGCCCGAGTAGTAACGCACGCCCCAGTTCACGCCGAAGTTGCCGTAGCTCCAATCGACGTTCAGGTTCGAACGCACGCGGAAGTTGCCCGCCCAACCGGTGGACTGCTCGATCGGGGTTTCGGCTTCGTTGTCGCGCTTGTACTCGAGGTAATCGACGTAGGTGGTCTTCCAGTCGATGACGAAGTTACCGATCGCCAGTTCCGGCAGGCGGTACTTGACGCCCAGGTCGTAACCTGCGGTTTCCTGGTAGCCGCCGTTGATCAGCGTACGGGTCACGTCCACCACCTGGCCATTGGTACGGCCCGAGGTGCCACGGCTGAAGCGGTCACAGGCCGAATCGATGCCCAGCACGTAGCACTGGTTCAGGATCGAGGTCACCGACTCGGCGGCGATCACGTCGTCGATACGGATCTTCCACCAGTCCAGGCTGACGTCCAGGCCCTGCACGAAGTTCGGGCTGTACACGAAGCCGGCAGTCCAGGTCTTGGAGGTTTCCGGCTTCAGCTCAGCATTGGAACCGGACTCGAAGGCGCTGTAGGACTGGGTGCCCGGGCCGGTCGACAGGGCGCCGCCGGAGGTGATCTGACGGAAGTCAGCACCCAGGCCAGCGGCCTGGCAGGCAGCTGCCACGGACGGGTTGCGCACGGCTGCGCCGAAGCTGCTGTCGCACGGATCGGTGTAGCTGTCGAAGGTCTGCGAGACGCCGCCGTACATGTTGGAGATGTTCGGCGCACGGAAGCCCGTGGCGTAGGTGGCGCGGACCAGCAGGTCGTCGATCGGCTTCCACTTCAGGCCGAACTTCGAGTTGATGGTGTCACCGAAGGTGTTGTAGTCCGAGTAGCGACCCGCCAGGTCCAGGGACAGTTCCTTGGCGAACGCCATGTCGGCCAGGATCGGCACGTTCATTTCGAGGTAGAACTCGTCCAGCTCGTAGTCGCCCTTGGTCGGGGCGCCGGCCAGGCTGGTGCTCAGGCCCGACTGCAGCATCGCGTCCGGGTTGTACTCGCCGCTTTCCTCGCGGTGCTCGTAACCTGCCGCGAAGGCCAGGTCACCGGCCGGCAGGGTGAACAGCGAGCCGGACAGGTTGGCACTCAGCACCTTGGTGGTGTTGGTGTAGGTGTCGTGGCTCGGCAGGAACAGGTAGTCCTGCAGCGCCTTGTTGCCTGCCAGGCTGCCGATGCCGGCTTCGCCGTAGCCCAGCAGCGGGTTCCACGGGGTGCAACCAGCGATCACCTTGGCTTCGGTACCGCAGTAGGCGACGCCGTCCTTGATGAACGACGGGCCGACGGCGTTGGCGACGTTCGGCGTGAACAGGTCACCGGTACCGGTCTTGACGCCCTTGTTCTGGTTGTAGACATAGCCCACGTCCCAGTCGAAGTACTTGTCGGCGAACTCGAACGAGCCTTCCAGGCCTGCGCTGAAGCGGAAGGTCTCCTGCTCGGACTCGGTCTGGCGCGGCATTTCCGAGGTACGACGGATGAAGTGTGCTTCTTCACCCAGCGGGTTGAAGGCACTGTCAGCCGACATCGGGGTGTCGAAACGCTCGGACTGGTACGGATAACCGGCGATCTGCGAGGTGGCCGTGCGCTTGGTGTACAGGGCGCTGGCGGTGGCGCGGATGTTCTCGGTCACATCGAAGTTGCCGTTGGCAAAGACCGAACGACGCTTCAGCTTGTTCTGCAGCCACATCTCCGAGCTCGGGTTGCTGTAGTCAGCCAGGCCGAAGTCGTGGAAATCAGCCAGCGTGTCGCCAGCCGCACCCGGGTTCTTGACGTACCAGAGGTCGTCGTCGTTCGGGTCGATCAGCACGCCCTTGTTGGTCGCGGCCGACCAGCCGTTGGCGCCTTCTGCCTCGTTCGGGAACGGGTGCCACTGGCCATTGCCGTAGCGGCTGTAGCGACGGTCCTTGGCGGCAACCGGCTTCTCCGAGCTGTACTCGGCGCCGAAGGTCAGCGAACCGCGTTCACCGGTCTGGCCGTAAACGAAGTTGTAGGTTTCCTTGTCGCCGTCGCCCTGGCCGTACTGGCCGCGGTAGACGCTGGCTTCCAGGCCGTCGAAGTTCTTGCGGGTGATGATGTTGATCACGCCGGCGATGGCGTCGGAGCCGTAGATGGCCGATGCGCCGTCGGTCAGCACTTCAATGCGCTCGACCACCGAGGTCGGGATCGAAGCCAGGTCGGAGTAACCGCCGGTGCTGGTGCCCATGCGCTTGCCGTCGAGCAGCACCAGGGTGCGCTCCGGGCCGAGGTTGCGCAGGTCAACGTACTGGCCACCCACTTCTTCGCCCGAGGTCAGGGCGTCAGCGCGGCTGATGGCCGGCGAACCGGTGGCAGCCAGGTTCTGCACGATGTCGGCGACGCTGGTGAAGCCCTGCTTCTCGATGTCGGCGCGCTGCAGCGCGATGACCGGCTGGGCGGTCTCCATGCTGGCCTGGCGGATGCGCGAACCGGTGACTTCCAGGCGGTCCAGGGTGGTGGCACCGGCGGCGTCCTGAGCGGAAGCGAAGGCAGGCGTCAGGGCAATGGCGATGCCGGCCGGGAGCAAACCCAGCCGCACTGCGGAATTACGAAGCTTCATCAATCTCTCCAAGGAAGCAAATAACAACAACGTTAGTGGTGTGTTAAACACCCCTGAACGTTACGATTGCATCGCCCCGATTGATTTGCGCGAGCCGCCCTTAAACTTTGCCGAATCTGGCCTCAACGCTTCGCGCATGTCGCGGTAGTGCGTGGCCGAGGTGCCGAAGCGGGCGCGGAATGCGCGCGCGAAACTGCAACAGTTGTCAAAGCCACTGGCTGATGCAACTTCGCCGACCATCATGTCGGTATCGCGCAACAGCATCGCGGCACGCTCCAGGCGCAACCGCGCCGACAGCGACTGCGGGCTTTCCTCGTACAGGCTCTGGAAGGTCTTGGACAGGTACCAGCTGGAGAAGTTGGTCAGTTCGGCCAGCTCGCCGATGCGTACCACGCGGTGGCTGTTGCCCTCCAGGTACATGCGCGCACGCTGCATGCGGCCGAACACCTGGCGCTTGCGCATGCGTGAACGGCCGGGGCAACGCTGCACCGTCACCGACAGCTCGCGCTGCAGCGAGGCCAGGTGCAACAGCAACGGCCGCAGCTGGTGGATGGTGGTACCGGCGCCCTGGGCCTCGCGCCACAGGCGCAATGCCAGCCGCGCCTCGGCATGGCTCATGCGGCCGCGGCCGGTGTAGACACTGCAGTCGGCCAGCGTACCCAGCATGCGCAGGGCATCGGCATCCAGGCTCACGCCAATGCATACGCCATCACGGCCGGCCTGGATCAGCGGGCGGGACTCCTTCTCGAAGGCAATCCACTCACGCTGGTGCAGGCGGAACTTGCCTTCCTTGGACTCCACCCATGCGGTGCCACGCAGCTGCATCCATACGGTGAACACGGTGCCGGAGGTCTGCAGGCTGCCCAGCCGCGCGACGCCCACGCAGTTCGGGCGCGGCCCGTCATCGACGTGCCTGTCGAACGTCACCGATTGCCCGCGATCCACCCAGGTCACCTGCCGCATGCTGCTCACCATCTGTTTGCCTTCAATGGGCGATGGTTTTGCCAACTCTGGCGGCGAAGGTCAGGAAGATCCTGCGAGATTGCTCCGAAATTATCCGGAAGCGACTTCCGAAAGAATCACGAAGGATGTTTTCCCAACCACGGCAACCACTTGGCCACGCCCATCAGCCGCCGCGGCGGGCGCCGGGGGACCGGCATCACGCCGATATCGGCGCCGTCGGCGACCGCCAGCGCGACGAAGGCGGCACTGCCATCGGGCGCCAGGCTCAAGCCGTTGCCGGAGCTGTAGCGCACGGCATCCAGGCACTGGCTGAGCCCGTTGGCACCGGGGTTGATCGCATCCAGCCGGGTGGCGCATCGCGGCCCGATGTTCAGGTACTGCACCGTGCCGTTGTCGGCCACCGCCCAGGTCCGGTAACGCCAGCGCGTCGGCACCTCGCGGTTCACCGGCCGGGCACTGCTCAAGGCCAGGCTTGAATCCACCTGCCACAGGCCGGGACTGCCCAAGCGGGTGAACAACACCTGCCCGCCGGTCTTGTCGACCCGCACCTGGGACACGCCCTCCAGCGCCGCCAGGCGCTTCCAAGGCGTCTGCGTGCGATCGAACAGGGCCAGCACCATGCGGTCATTGGCGGCACGCTCGACCACCAGCACCGTGCCGGGCTGCCGTCCATAGACGGCCTGCAACGGCTCGTTCACCGGCACCGGCAACTTGCTCCACTGCCCTTCCTCCGGGATCACCTCGTAGATACCGGGCAGGCCCTCCGCGTCACGGCCGGTGACCAGCAGGTGGCGGGCATCGGCGGACCAATCCATCGGCTGGCGCGCCTCGGGCCGGAAACCATCAATCATTTCCAGCGAATCAGGTGCCTCCAACCGCGCCCACCACAATGCGAACGCACCGGAACGGTCCGAGGTGAAAGCCAGCTGGCGACCATCGGGCGACACCATCGGCTGGCCATCGCGACCGGAGGAAGCGAACAGCCGCTGCGGCTCGCCGCCGGCCACGCCCAGCGGGAAACGGAACAACCCGTACTGCGGCTGGTCGCGCATGAAGGCCAGGTTGCCGCCCTGGCGCGAGACCGAGGGACTCTGCGCATCGCCGATGCCCAGGTCGCGCAGCAGGCGGGTACCCAGGTCCAGCCCGAACAGGCGCGACTCACTGTCCACGCGCCGGCCGAACACCATCTCGCTGGAAGTCAGCCACGCCCAGCCGCGGATCTCGGCGGCTTCCTCGGTGAGGCGCTCGGCGTTGCTGCCGTCGGCGTCCATCACCCACAGATCGCCCACCTGCGGATTGCGCACGAAACCGATGCGCTTGCCGTCGGGCGAATAGCGCGGTGCGTAATCAAAGTCGTCACCGGACATCGCATAGGAGAACGACGTCCAACGCCCGGACGCCAGCTCCAGCGTGCGGATGCCGCGGCTGGCCTGGCTGCCGGTCATCGATCCGAAGATCAGGCTGCGCCCGTCCGGTGCCCAGTCGAAGCTGAGCATCTCGGTGCCGTCGCAACGGGTCACGCGGCGCGCGGTTCCGCCGGTGGCGGGCATCACCAGTACTTCGCAGCCACCATCGGCGAGAAAGCGCGCGAAGGCGATTTCCCGTCCATCCGGCGACCACGCCGGGAAACGGTCCGAACCGCCTTCCGGCGGCATGACCAGCTGCACCGGCGTCGCGGTGCCGGTGCTCTGCACCCACAGGCTCGAAAGCCCGTCGCTTTCCTTGGCGAACACCACCAGCGCGCCGTCCGGCGACAGGTCCGGATGGGTTTCGAACGCCGACGTCGAGGTGATCAAGCGGTACGGGCGCTCGGGGCTGCCCAGCACCCGCGTACCACTGACGGTTTCCTGCGGTGCCGGCGATTCCGGCTGCCTCCACAGCAGCCAGGCCATCACCAGCGTGCTGGCCAACAGCAGTACACCCACGCCACTCAATACGTAGCGCCGCACCACCCGTCGTTGCGGCAACCGCGCCGGAGCCGGCCTGGCGGCAGCCTCGTCCTGCACCGCGGCGACGGGTTCGACGACCGCTGGCTGCGGCGCATCATCCGACGCCTCCGCGTCCACCCCCGCCGCGTCAGCGGCGGCATCCTCCCAGGTAACCGGCACCAGCAAGCGGTAACCGGTCTTGGAAATCGTCTCGATGTAGGCCACGCCGTCGCCATCGACCGCGGCCGATGCAAACGCCTTGCGCAGCTGGGTGATCGCCTGGGTCAGCACGTCGTTGGTCGGCATGGTGTCCGGCCACACTTCGGCGAACAGCTCATCGCGTGTGACCACCTGGCCGGCACGACGTGCCAGCGCCAGCAATACGCCGATGCTCTTGGGGGTAAGTCGCTGCACCTTGCGTGCATCCGGCGGATGCACCTCGCGTGAGGACAACACCACCAGACACTCGCCAATGCGAAGCCGATCACCCGCGGGCTTCTCGTTGTCGATTGTTTGCATCGGGATCAGGGTCAAAGCCGTCTTGGACACCATTCCTGTGTCCGGTTGAACGACCCGGGGGAGAGTCGATCAACCGCCAGATTCCGCAAATGGCTGCAACGGAAAGCGCAAAAGTTCAAACGGGTGCGAATACTACTCTAAGCAAGTTACCGGTGTGCCCCCACATCGACGACATCAGGCTCTCTCTCGCCGACGAATCCACATAATCCGTTACAGAATTCGCGCCGCAAGGCGCGATTTTTTTAACTGGCGTTCAGCCTTTTCGCGCCTTGCTGATGGTCAGCCCGACCAGTCGCGAAACCACCAGAGCCACGTACATCACGCCTGAAAACTGCTCCAGCATCACCAACGCGCGTGCCTGCGGATGCACCGGCGTGACGTCGCTGAGCCCGACCCCGGACAACAAACTGAAGCTCAGATAAAGCAGCTCCACCCAGCTGCGTATTTCCCCCTCGCTGCTGGCGATGAAGCTGCCCGGATACCACTGCTGGCAAACTGAATAGGCGAACGCAAACGCCCATGCCAACAGCGTGAATGTCGCCCCCGCGGCGAACAGTTCGTCACGCGTGACTTCATGGTCCTGCAACATATAGGCGATGAGGCTGCAGGTCGTATAGAAGTACAGCAGGCATTCGAGCACCTGCGAGGTGGTGGTGAACGCATGCCGCTGCAGCACCGCACCGGCCACCGAGAACACCACCGCCGGGATCGCCAGCGTCAACGCCACCCAGATGCCCAGCGGGCTGCGTCGCACGACCCACACCGACAGGCCAAGCACCGCCATGC
Organism: Stenotrophomonas sp. ATCM1_4; assembly: GCF_004348115.1. Classification (GTDB taxonomy): domain Bacteria; phylum Pseudomonadota; class Gammaproteobacteria; order Xanthomonadales; family Xanthomonadaceae; genus Stenotrophomonas; species Stenotrophomonas capsici. Next base: position 3,555,846 of record NZ_QPFB01000001.1, read on the forward strand.
CAAACGCGTTGAACAGCACGCGGCCGGCGGTCATGTGCTCCATCGCCGGGTACAGCAGCACGCCCAGCAGCTGCACCGCCAGCAGCCACGCCGACGGATGCCGGCGGGCCAACGCCAGCCAGCGCAGGTGCGCGCGTACGCGCAGGCCTTCCGGCCGCGCTCCCTCCGGACCGACGCTCATCAAGGGCGATCCTCAGCGCGCGGCGCGGTACGGGTACTGCGCGAAGATTGCCGCGACCGCCGCATCGATCTGCGCGCCACGCTTGTCCGGAGTGCTGCGGCCCACCGTACCCACCGCCACGCCTTCCCAGACCAGGCGGTTGCGCTGCACGTCGACCACGTCCACGTTGAGCGTGCCCTCGGTGTACTGGTGCACGTCGGTGCGGTCGCGCCAGTACGGCACGGCCACGTAGCCGCGTGCGCGATAGCTGTAGTAGTAGTCGTAGTCCACCTGCGGCATCGTGGTCACCCGCGTCTTGTCCTGCAGGTAGGCATTGAGGTTGACCCACAGGTCGGGCTTGGCTTCGTCGAGCACATAGCCACGCGCCTGCATCTGTGCCTGCACCGCCGCACGGATGCGATTGCTGGTGATGGTTGTGTAGCCGTTCTGTTCCAGCGCCAGCGGCGAGTAGAACGCAAAGCTGCGGTAGCGGCCGAAGTCGCCGCTGGGATCGGCCTGGCTGCTGACCCGGGGCGTGCTGGCGCAGGCCGCCAGCAGCGAGGACAGCAACAGCACCGTGATGAGCCGGAACACATTGCGAAGCTTCATGGCGACCTCCCCTGCGATGGACGGCTGCACGCTACCACGACCGCCGCTCTGTCCGCGTCAACCCTGCCCCGGGAAGCCGGCGGGCTCCCCGGGAGCGGAACCGGCGGTCAATCCGGCCGGTACACCTGCGCGCCCTGTTCGCGGAACTGCGCCGACTTCTCGGCCATGCCGGCCTGCAGGGCCTGCGCCGCGTCCATGCCCTGCCCGGCCGCATAGTCACGCACGTCCTGGGTGATCTTCATCGAGCAGAAATGCGGGCCGCACATCGAGCAGAAGTGCGCCAGCTTGTGGGCGTCCTTGGGCAGGGTCTCGTCGTGGAACTCCTTGGCTTTCTCCGGATCCAGGCCGAGGTGGAACTGGTCCTCCCAACGGAACTCGAAGCGCGCCTTGGACAGCGCGTTGTCGCGCACCTGCGCGCCCGGGTGGCCCTTGGCCAGGTCTGCCGCATGCGCGGCGATCTTGTAGGCCATGATGCCGTCGCGCACGTCCTGGCGGTTGGGCAGGCCCAGGTGTTCCTTGGGCGTCACGTAGCACAGCATCGCCGTGCCGTACCAACCGATCATCGCCGCGCCGATGGCGCTGGTGATGTGGTCGTAGCCCGGCGCGATGTCGGTGGTCAGCGGGCCGAGCGTGTAGAACGGCGCTTCGCCGCACTCGTGCAGCTGCTTGTCCATGTTCTGCTTGATCAGGTGCATCGGTACGTGGCCCGGACCTTCGATGATGGTCTGCACGTCATGCTTCCAGGCGATTTTGGTCAATTCGCCCAACGCTTCCAGCTCGCCGAACTGCGCCGCGTCGTTGGCATCGGCGATGCAGCCCGGGCGCAGGCCATCACCGAGGCTGAAGGACACGTCATAGGCCTTCATGATCTCGCAGATGTCCTCGAAGTGCGTGTAGAGGAAGTTCTCCTTGTGATGCGCCAGGCACCACTTGGCCATGATCGAGCCACCGCGCGAGACGATGCCGGTGACACGCCTGGCGGCCAGCGGCACGTGCCGCAACAACACGCCGGCATGGATGGTGAAGTAATCCACGCCCTGCTCGGCCTGCTCGATCAGGGTGTCGCGGAAGATCTCCCAGTTGAGTTCTTCGGCGCGGCCATCCACCTTTTCCAATGCCTGGTAGATCGGCACGGTACCGATCGGCACCGGCGAGTTGCGGATGATCCACTCGCGGGTTTCGTGGATGTGCTTGCCGGTGGACAGGTCCATCACCGTGTCGCCGCCCCAGCGGATCGCCCAGACCAGCTTTTCCACCTCCTCGGCGATGCCCGAGGACACCGCGCTGTTGCCGATGTTGGCGTTGATCTTGGTCAGGAAGTTGCGGCCGATGATCATCGGCTCGCTTTCCGGGTGGTTGATGTTGTTGGGCAGCACGGCGCGCCCACGCGCGATCTCGTCGCGCACGAATTCCGGGGTGATGACCTCCTGGATGGCGGCACCGAAGCTCTGCCCCGGATGCTGCGCGAGCAGGCCGGCATCACGTACCGCCTCCAACCGCTGGTTCTCGCGGATGGCGACGAACTCCATCTCCGGGGTGATGATGCCGCGGCGCGCGTAGTGCATCTGGGTGACGTTGGCACCGCCAATGGCACGGCGCGGCAGCACGCGTGCCGGGAAACGCACGGCATCGAGCCTGGCATCGCCTTCGCGCGAACGCCCGAACGCCGAGCTCAGGCCCGGCAGCTGCCCGGTATCGCCACGCTCCTGGATCCAGCGTGCGCGCAGTGGCGCCAGCCCGGCGGCCAGGTCGATGCGCGCCTGCGGATCGGTGTACGGGCCGGAGGTGTCGTACACCGTGATCGGCGGGTTCTCCTCGCCGCCGAACAACGTGGGCGTGCGCGTCTGTGCGATCTCGCGCATCGGCACCTGCAGGTCGGCCCGCGAACCGGGCACGAAGATCTTGCGCGAGCCGGGGATCGGCTGGGTCACGGATTCGGAGAGTTGCTGGGCCTGCTGCTGCAGGCTGGGCTGGGCGTTCATCGGCATTCGTCCTGGTCAAGCCGCACCGGGAGGTGCGGGCCATGCGAGGGATTCGCATGACGGAACGAAGCGAAGGCGCACGCCGATGGCGGTTGTCCCCTGTGAACGGAACGCATGCCGTGGCACACGAAGCTTCCCTACGCCGGTATGAGCCGGATCAGGTTCGAAGGGTATGTCTCAACCGTGGCCCGATGGCCGCGGTACCCCCGCTTCGGGCGGCATTAGACCACAAAGCGGTGCCACCTGGCCCGGTGCGCCGCGTCATCGCCTGCTAACGGAATCGTGACGTGCCGTTCAGTAAGATCCCGCCCCGGTGCGATGCCCTGCTGGCCGCGCCACGGTGCTCGTCCACCTTTCCCTGCCCGGCCTTGGCGCCGGCCCTCGCTGCAAGCCCCGGCTCGCTCCCCTCAATCGCTCTTGATCGGAGACGCTCCTTCATGGTGTTTCGTGTTTCCATCGCACTGGTCGCCGTACTGGTGCTCCTGGCCGGCATTGCGCCCGGCCCCTTCAACGACGTGGTCCAGGCCACGCTGACGCACGTCGTGCGCGGCGCGGGCTGGATGTACCTGTTGATCGTGTTCCTCACCCTGACCTTCCTGCTGTACCTGGCGTTCGGCCGCTTCGGCAACCTGCGCATCGGCGGCGAGGACGCCGAGCCGGACTTCTCGCGCGCCAGCTGGCTGTCGATGCTGTTCGCCGCCGGCATGGGCATCGGCCTGGTGTTCTGGGGCGCGGCCGAGCCGATCTCGCACTTCGTCACCCCGCCGGAAGGGCTGCCGCCACAAGGCATGGACGCGGCGCGTGCCTCGATGCGCTACGCGTTCTTCCACTGGGGCCTGCACCCGTGGGCGATCTACGCGCTGATCGGGCTGGCGATGGCCTGGTTCCAGTACAACCGCAATGGCCGGGGGCTGATCAGCGACATGCTGCAACCGGTGATCGGCCGCCATCACCGCGGCGCGTTCGGCAAGCTGGTGAACATCGCCGCGGTGGTGGCCACCGCGATCGGCGTCGCCACCACGCTGGGCTTCGGCACCATCCAGATCTCGGCCGGCCTGCAGCGCGTGTTCGGCATCACCGCCGATGTCCCGCTGCAGATGACGGTGATCGCGGTCGCCTTCGTGCTGTACATGATCTCCACCACCAGCGGCGTGGAGCGCGGCATCAAGTGGCTGTCCAACTTCAACCTGGCCCTGGCCGCGCTGCTGTTGGCCGCGGTGCTGGTGCTGGGCCCGACCGGCTTCATCTTCGACACCTTCACCACCACGCTGGGCTCCTACCTCAACCAGCTGGTGACGATGAGCCTGCGCATGTCGCCATTCTCCGGCAGCACCTGGGTGGCCGACTGGACCATCTTCTACTGGGCCTGGTGGATTGCCTGGGCGCCGTTCGTCGGCGCCTTCATCGCGCGGGTGTCACGTGGTCGCAGCGTGCGCGAGTTCGTGGTCGGGGTGGTACTGGCACCGACCGTGCTCGGCTTCCTGTGGTTCTCGGTGTTCGGTGGCACCGCGCTGTGGTCGCAGCTGTTCGGCCACGCCGACCTGGTGCAGGCGCTGGGCAACGGCTACGAGACGGTGCTGTTCACCCTGTTCGACAGCCTGCCCGGCTCGCTGCTGCTGTCGTGCCTGGCACTGGTGCTGCTGATGATCTTCTTCGTCACCTCGGCCGACTCTGCGGTGCTGGTGCTGGCCAGCATGTCCACCGACGAGGCCGGCGACCCGCCGCTGTCGCGCAAGCTGGTGTGGGGCGTGGCGGTGGCGCTGATCGCCGCGGTGCTGCTGCTGGCCGGCGGGCTGGAAGCGCTGCAGGGCATGATCACCATCGCCGCGCTGCCGTTCGCGCTGCTGATGGTGCTGGTGATGGTGTCGCTGTACCGCGTGCTGGACGCCGAGGCCAACCGCCAGCGGCGGCTGGCGCAGCGCGGACGGCACCTGATCGAGGCCTGGATCGAACGCGAGCAGGCCGCGCAGGAGGATGCACGCGAGGAAGCCGCTCGGAACGTGGGCGGGGATTGAGGCCCGGGCTCGCGTCCTTACTTACCCCTCCCCTGGCCCTCCCCTTCGCCTGTGGCGAAAGGGAGGGGGCGAAGCAGGAGCAGAAGCGGAGCGCAGGCGACACAGGGAGCTTTCAGCTCTTGGCTCTTAAGCTCCTCCCCCTCCCTTTCGCCGCAGGCGAAGGGCAGGGGCGGGGAGGGGTGCTTCTGCTTCCCCGAACAGCCCAGCTCAGTACCCGGCCGCCTGCCCGTCCTTGCGGCTCTCGGAAGCGCCGTAGTACACGCCGGTTTCGGGGTCCCGCATGATCGCCTGGTAGCCGCCATACGGACCATCGGCGAACGTCACCCGGTGTCCCCTGCGCATCAGGCTGCGCACGGTTTCCCAACTGAAGCCGGTCTCCAGGTTCACTTCCCCACCGTCGCTCATCGCCGTGCCCTGCCCGGTCGGTTCGGTGGAGCCTTCGTGCTGGATGCGCGGCGCATCACCGGCTTCCTGCAGGTTCATGCCGAAGTCCACCAGGTTCATCACGATCTGGGCGTGCCCCTGCGGCTGCATCGCCCCGCCCATCACGCCGAAGCTGGCAAACGGCTTGCCGTCCTTGGTGATGAACGCCGGGATGATGGTCTGGAACGGCCGCTTGCCCGGCGCGTAGCCGTTGGGATGGTCCTTCTGCAGCACGAACATCTCGCCGCGATCCTGCAGGATGAAACCCAGCCCCGGCGGGGCCATGCCGCTGCCCATGCCGCGGTAGTTGGACTGGATCAACGACACCATCATGCCGTCGGCATCGGCCACGGTCATGTAGATGGTGTCGCCCTGCTCCAGTTGCTTCGGCGTGCCCGGCTGGGCTTCCTTCAGCGCCTTGTCCATCGAGATCAGCGCACGCCGCTGCGCCGCATAGTCCTTGGACACCAGGCGTGCCACCGGTGCCGGCGCGAACGCCGGATCGGCGTAGAAGTGCGCACGGTCGGCGAAAGCCAGTTTCTTGGCCTCGACGAACAGGTGGATATGCTCGGGTGATCCGAACGGGATCTTCGAGAAGTCGTAGCCTTCCAGGATGTTGAGGATCTGCAGCGCGGCGATGCCTTGGCTGTTGGGCGGCAGCTCCCACACGTCGTAACCCCGGTAGTTGCTGCTCACCGGCTCGACCCATTCGCCATGGTGTGCAGCCATGTCCTCGTAGCTGAGGAAGCCGCCATTGGCCTTGAAGTAGTCGCCGATGGTGCGGGCGATGTCGCCCTTGTAGAACGCATCGCGGCCACCGTCGGCGATCTGCTGCAGGGTGTGGGCGAGATTGGGGTTGCGCCACATCTCGCCCTTGCGCGGGGCGTGGCCATTGACCGTGAACTGCTCGGTGAAACCGGGGTACTGCGACAGCCGTGGTACCGAGCGGTCCCAGTAGTAGGCGATCACCTCGGACACCGGATGGCCGTCGCGCGCGTAGCGGATGGCCGGGGCCAGGTTGTCGGCCATCGGCTTGCGGCCAAAGCGCTCGTGGAGCGCGAACCAGCCATCGACCGCACCGGGCACCGATACCGGCAGCGGCCCGGTGGCGGGGACTTCCTTCAACCCGCGGCGCTGGAACTCGGCCAGCGTCAGCGAACGCGGCGAGCGCCCGGAACCGTTGTAGCCGTACAGGCGCTGCGTCTTTGGATCCCAGACGATGGCGAACAGGTCGCCACCCACGCCGTTGCCGGTGGGCTCCATCAAGCCCAGCGCGGCATTGGCGGCGATGGCCGCGTCCACCGCCGAACCGCCGCCCTTCGTCACGTCCAGCGCGATCTGGGTGGCCAGCGGTTGCGAGGTGGCTGCCATGGCATGCGGCGCGATGACTTCCGAGCGCGTGGCGAATGCGTGACCGGTGACACGGTCGGCGGCGGACGCCGCGCACAACGAGACGGATAAGACCGCCAGGAACAGGATGGGACGCAGCATCGGCGGGCTCCGGTGGGATGGTCCGGCGAAAGTAGCCCACCGCGCTGTCTTACGCACGTCTTACGCCCGCACCGTATCTAGCTCCTCCGAAACAAACCCGTCGCCCTGCATGGCCACGGCGGCATCCGGTTCTTCCAAAAGGGGCTCTTCCAATGCAAATGCGATCCAAGCGCCATCAGGGCGGCTTCACTCTGGTCGAGATGGCCGTGGTCCTGGTCATCATCGGCGTGATCATCGGCGCGGTCATGATCGGCCGCGACGTGCAGCGCAACGCCGAATACACGCGCATCAAGCAGAAGTTCGTCGACCAATGGGTGGTGGCCTACAACAGCTACCACCAGCGCTTCGGTGCTCCGGTGGGTGACAACCAGGCCGCGCCGCGCCTGATGGTCGCCGGCAAGGAGTACGACATCGACATGGCCAACAACACCGCCAGCAAGGGCGCGATCTGCAATGGCTCGGCCTCGACCAAGAGCGACCAGCCGGTGACCGCCTCCTCGCAGGACGGCGACAAGCTGCGCGACTTCATGCGTGGCGCCGGCATCAGCCTGCCGCCGGGCCGCGGCGAGGGCTTCGAGGACCGCTACGTCTACCTGGACACCAACGGCAACCCGCAGGAAATCCAGGTCTGCTTCCAGTGGAACCCGGCCGAGACCGCCTCCGGCGCCGGCAACGTGATGGTCATCTCCGGCCTGACCCCGGACCTGGCCCGCTCGCTGGACCAGATGATCGACGGCAAGCCCGACCCGCAATCCGGCGCGTTCCGCCAGGTGGGCCTGAACAAGCGCAGCGTGGGCAGCAATGCCGACGCCGAGAGCATGGAGTGGAAGGGCAACAACACCAACAAGGCCGGCTCGGCCGGCGCGGCCAACTCCAACGTCGCCGGTGGCGGTGATGACACCGACCAGGTCATCACGCTGGTCGCCCATTACAAGATGAACCAGTAAATCCATGGACATCGCCTCCCTGCTGGGCCGGCTGCGCCGGTCCCGACGTCTCTCCCTGATGATCTTCGCGGTGACGTTGCTGGCACTCGTGGCCACGGCCGTCTGGTTCATCTCCGCACGCAGCAGCCTGGCCCGTGCCTACGACCAGCTCAGCACCCGCAACGAGCTGCTGTCGCAGGCGCGGATGGCCCAGCAGGAGGCGCAACTGAAGGTCGATAACGCCGGCTCGGCCCGCCAGCTGCTAGAGCAGCTGGAAGGGTTGGGGATGGAGCCCACCGGCTGGGGCGAGCGCCTGATCAACCTCAACCAGACCCAGCTTTCGCGCATGGATGCCGACGCCCTGCTGGGCGGCATTGCTCCCAGCCCCGACCGCATCTTCGGTGCGGACGTGTTCGAGCTGTCGGTGACCGACCCGACCGAAGGACTGTTCCACCTGCCCACCACGGTGTCCGACCGCCCGCCGGCGCCGTTGTCGCTGACCCTGCGCGGCAGCCTGCTGTTCCGCACCGCCGGTGGCCCGCTGCCGCCCCAGAGCACGCCGGGAGGCGCGCAGCCATGAGCATGCAGAACATCGTCCAGTTGCCCGGGCGCTGGCTGACCTTCGACCAGGACCGCGTGACCGTCAGCGACACCCGTCCGCGCCTGGAAGGGCCGGCCTGGCTGTTCGCCGAATTCGAAGGCGGCAACAGCGGCGTGATGTCGCTGGAAGGCAGTTCGGCGCACGCCGTCGCGCTGATCGAGAAGCGCCTGCGCGCCGATGGCCTGATCGACGGCGAAGGCAAGATCCTGATCCACAAGAACCGCTCGATGGGCGCGGGCTACCAGACCCTGTTCACGGCGGTGCCGCTGGATACCTGGCAGCAGACCTATGCCTGGGCCGAAGCGCAGCCGGACCATTGCCTGGTGGTGCCGCTCACCTCGCTGATGTGGCGCACGCTCAAGGCCGGCGATGGCCTGGTCGTGCACAGCGGACGGCAGATGAGCGTGCTGGCGCTGCGCAAGCACGACATCATCCACCGCGCCTCGATGGCCTACAGCGAGGACGCCTCGGACCTGTCGATGACCGCCGGCGCGCTGGCCCAGCAGGTGGCCGACGACCTGGCGCGCAACGACGAGGAAAGCGAACCGCTGCAGTTCCGCTGGTGTTCGTTGTTCGTGCCGGCGACCGAACCGGGCCAGGCCCCGGCCAATCAGCAGCTGGCCGAGATCTTCGCGGTCAACACCGGCTGCCAGGTCAAGCAGGTGCCGATGCAGGTCTACCACGATGCGGAGGGCCAGGCGTGGTCCAGTGGCATCGCGTGGATGGCCGCACAGGCGTCGCCGCGCGATGCGGTCAACCCCACCGCCAGCCGTGCGGCCTACCTGGCCGAATGGGCGCTGCCGCTGGCGTCGGCGGCCTCGCTGCTGATCGCCATCGCGCTCGGCACGCTTGGCACCCGCTGGATGCTCGCCGCGCACGACGCCAACGAGCGCAGCGAAACGATCAGCCAGGAAATCACCTCGCTCGAGGAGCAGGCCCGCCAGCTGTCCGGCAAGGCCGCCATGCCGCCGAGGTTCGACGCCGCCATGCAGTTCGTCAACAAGGCCAAGACCCTCACCGACGGGTTGGATCCGGTCACCGGGCTGGAGTCGATACGCCTGGCCGCGCAGGACGAGGTACGCGTCCTGCGCGTGCGCGTGGAACAACCCGCACCGGGGCAGGCCACCGCCGCGCCGCGCACCCTGCGCGTGGACGGCATGGTCGACGCCGACCGCGGCACGCCGGGCATGCAGATCGCCACCTTCGTCGAGCGGTTGCGCCGCGAGGGCTTCGATCCCGAGCCGCTGGATCCGCAGTCCGGCGGTGCCACGCGCGCCGGTGGCGGCGTCTTCTCCTACCTGCTCAAGCGCCCCACCCCGGCCGGCACCGACACCGCCACGGAGCCCACCACGTGAAGAAGAAATACATCGCAATGACGGCCCTGTGCTGCTGGCTGGGGGTCTCCGGCTGGTTGGCATCGATGGTCGTGGCCAAACCGGCGGTGTTGTTCATGGGCAACAACGCCGAGGAAAGCCCGGAAACCGCACGGCTGCGCGCCTCGATCCAGCGCAACCGGCAGGTGCTGGACATGGCCAGCACGCTGCGACCGCAACCGCGCTTCGAAAGCGCCGGGCTGATCGCCGTTCCCGAACAGGCCGCGCCCGGCAGCCTGCCCGGCGGCGCAGGCGCCGCCGCTGCCGCCGCGGTGCTGCCGGTCGCGCCGGCGTCCCTGTCACTGGTGGTCACCGCGGGCGGACGCTCCACTGCCGTCATCAATGGCACGCCGGTCCGCCAGGGCTCGCGCCTGGAGGACGGCACCCGCGTGCTCGCCATCGGCAACAACTGGGCGCGCGTGCGTGATGCCGCCGGCAACGTGAGCACGCTGCGCGTGCGCCACATCGGCCAGGCGCCGGACGCCAGCGAGGGCAGCCTGTGAACGCCTCCCTCAAGATCGTTGTCGGCGCTGGTGCGGCCATCCTGATCGGCGCCGCGCTCGTGCTGGCACTGCGCAAGGGTGAGCCCGCGGCTCCGCCGGCGCCCGCGCCGGCCGCCGTCGTCGATGCGGCACCGGCAGCGCCCACGCCGCCCCCGGCCGATGCCACGCCCGCGCCGTGGGAAACCGGCCCGGCCGTGCCGACGGCGGCGGCGCCCGCCACCGCAGCGATGCGCGTGCCGCCCCCGCCGACGTCCCCGGACGCACAGATGCGCACCGCCATCGCGCAGATGGAGCGGCAGATGGCGCAGAACGAGGCGCAGGCCCGCGCCATGCTGCGCCAGCTGAACACCGCGCAGGCCACCGGCAGCCTGCCGCCGGGAATGAACGTCGAAGCGGCGCGCACCAACATCCAGATCGCGTTGAAGGCGCAGCAGCTGGGCCGCGAAATGGTCGCGCTCAGCCAGCAGCCCGATTCGCCGGCGCGCCAGCAGCGCATGAACCAGATCAGCACCGAACTGATCGCGCTGCGCGAAGGGCTGCGCTACGACGTCAACACGCCTGCCGCGGCGAAGGCCGCGCCCTGACATGCGCAGCCTCCGCCGACAACGCGGATTCAACCTGCTCGAGCTGACGGTCGTGGTGGGCGTGCTTGCCCTGCTGACCAGCGCGGCGACGGGCACGTATGAGATGTTCCAGCAGTCCCGCAGCCATACCGCCAGCCGCGCGCAACTGGGTCAGGCCCGCCTGGCGCTGCGCGCCTTCACCCTCCGCAACAAGCACCTGCCCTGTCCGGACAGCAGCCCGCAGGGCGACGCCGGGCGCGAGAACGGTGGGGCCAGTGGCTGCGCCGCGGGACTCACGGTTGGCTGGCTGCCATACGAAAGCCTGGGCCTGGCCCTGCCCGACCGCAACGCGCGCATCCGCTACGCGGTCCACCGCAGCAGCACGGCGGATCTGTCCAGGCCGTCCGCGGCCAGCGCCGAGTTCAGTGACCAGGACGGATCGGGCGGGCTGCTGGCCGCGCTTGCGCGGGCCGCGCAGGCCACGCCCGTCACCGCGTTGCCGTTCTACAAACTGCCCGCCGCCAACGCCGCCTACCCGACCGAAACCCCGTCGAGCCCGGACCTTCCCTGCGATGGGGGTGGCGAAACCGTCAACCCTGCCTACGCGCTGATCGCCCCGGGAATGGACATGGACCAGTCCTCGGGCAACGCGCCCGGCTTCGACACGATGAACAACGCCATCGCCCGCGGGACCGCCCTGTGCATGGCGCCGCCGGAACGGCCATCGAGCTTCCGCTACGACGACCAGGTCCTGGCCGAGTCGAGCACCACGCTGCTCGGCTGGCTGACCTCCCTTGAACGATAAGCAACCGATCCCGCATACCTCCGAGGCCTTGGAAATGACTAGCTGCCACCGCAGAAACCCCCACCAGCCGCAGTTGCGCCATCTTCCCCGGCTGCTGGCCGGCGGCATCGGCTCGCTGATGCTGGCGGCATGCACGAACATGCCGCCGCGCAGCGTGCAGGACCTGCCACCGGTGGAGCACAAGGCACTGGAACGCACCAGCACCGCGCTGGCCGAAGAGTCGGCCAAGTTCCTCGAGGCCCAGGACAAGCGCCTGGCCAGCCTCGAGCACAAGGGCACCCGCACGCCCACCACCACGCCACTGGCACCGGTCTACGACCCGCTGGAGCACAGCGTGGTCAGCATCAGCATGTTCGATGCCGACGTCGGGCAGCTGCTGTGGGCGCTGGCCGGCGAGCTGAAGATGAACCTGATCGTGGACCCCAGGGTACTGGAGCAGAAGCAGCGCTCCAGCCTGCAGCTGAGCAATGTCTCCGCGCGCGAGGTGTTCAACCACATCCTCGATGCGTTCGACCTGCATGGCGAACTGCGCGGCGGTGCACTGGTGGTCAGCCAGACCAAGGAACGCATCTTCAACGTGGACATGCTCAACTCGGTGACCTCGCTGGAGCTCAACAGCGGTGGTGACGTGTTCGGTGCCGGCATGCAGGGCGAGGGCGGCGCGGGCCAGTCCCTGCGGGGCTCGCTGTCGATGAGCGGCAGCGTCGGCAAGGACAACGACCCCTACAAGCAACTGGCAGCCGCGCTGGACGTGATCCTGGACACGGACAAGAGCAAGCAGGCGCCCGCCCCCACCGCACCGGACCAGCCCAAGCCGCCGGCGGTTGCCAGCTACAACCTGGATGCCGGCAGCGGCACCCTGTTCGTGCGCGCCAGCCCCTCGCAGATGCGCGCCGTCGAGCAGCTGATCGAACACAACAAGCAGAAGCTGCGCCGGCAGGTGCTGGTCGAGGCGCAGATCCTGGACGTCTCGCTCAATGACAGCAGCAACTACGGCGTGGACTGGAACCTGCTGCGCGACCGCGTTGCCGGCATCTACGGCGACACCGCCGCCACCATCCTGCCCGATGCCAACACGCCGCTGTCCTACGACGGCCTGACCCGGCTGGGCCAGCAGCCGCGCACCATCACCTTCCCCAACCAGACCCTGGGCTCCAGCCTCGGCCGGGCGATGGGCCTGAGCTACACCACCGACACGTTCTCGGCGGCGGTCAACGTGCTGCGCGGCTTCGGCAACGTCAAGGTGCTGTCCAACCCCAGCGTGCGCGTGCGCAACGGCAGCCCGGCCTACCTGAGCGTGGGCACCAACATCCGCTACGTCACCAAGTCCACCAGCAACTTCTCCAACACCGGTGGCAGCGGCGGCTCCTACAACCAGTCCACCGATATCCAGACCGACTCGCTGTTCTCCGGCGTGGTGATCGGCGTGGCGCCGATGATCCACGAGAACGGCAGCGTCGAGCTGCTGGTGCACCCGATGCAGACCGAGGTCGATGCCAGCAGCCTGACCCTGCGCGAGTTCCCCAACGGCAACGCGGTCACGCTGCCGCAGGTCAACGTCAAGGGCATCACCACCACCTTGAACCTGCGCGACGGCGACACCGTGATGCTCGGCGGCCTGATCGACCAGAACGCCTCGCTCGATGACAAGGGCATCCCTGGCCTGTCCGATGTGCCGGTGTTCGGCCGCATGTTCGGCTCGCGTGCCAAGACCCACACCACCCGCGAACTGGTGCTGGTACTGCGGGTGAAAGTGCTGTGAGCCTGATCTACGACGCATTGCGCCAGAACGGCACGGCGTCGCCCCAGGGCACGACCACGCCGGTAGCACGGGCCCACGGCGGCGGCCGGCGCACCGGCTACCTCTGGCTGAGCGCGGCCGGCAGCGTGCTGCTCGGCTATGCGCTGGTGCATGCGCTCTCCGGCAATGCCGCGCCGCCGGTGGCCGCCACCGCGACGCGGGCACCGCTGGCCGCGCCTGCCACAGCGCCGGCAACAGCATCGGTGACGGTACCGGTTGCGGTCGCAGCGCCGGCACCGGTTGCCGCGGCCGCGCCCATCCCCCCTTTGCCGCCACTGGCACCGCGGGCCACCACCCGCACGTCGGCAGCGCCCGTCGCCGGCAGCGACGTGCCCGCGCCGGCAACGCCCGCCCCACGCCTGGCCACCACGCCGTCCGGGCAGGAGGTGGTGCACGTGCAGTCGCAGCAGATGAACATCACCGTCAGCACCCGCCAGCCGGCCCGCGACGCCGCCCCTGCGACGGACACCAGCACCCGGATTCCCGATGCACTGGCCTCGCTGCAGCGCGCTGTCGCGCAGGGCGACGCCGCTGCCATCGAGCAGCAACTGCAGGCGTTGCGCCAGCTGCTTCCTGCCGACAGCCTGACCCTACTGCGCAACGAAGCCTGGGTTGCACACAACCGCGGCGACCTGGTCACCGCCGAGGACCGCTACCGGCAGATCCTGTCGCGGGTCCCGGAGGACACCCAGGCCGGGGTCAACCTCGCGCTGCTGGAAGCCGGACGCGGCCAGACCGACGTCGCGCAGGGCCGGCTGCTGCGCCTGGCCGCGGAGAACGGCGACTCCAGCGTCATCGCCCAGGCGCTGGCCCAGATCCGCGGAACGCCGCAATGAACCCGGCCACCCGCCAGCACCTGCAGCAGCTGGGCCTGGAGCGCTCGCCGTTCCCGCCCACGCCCGACAGCGCCGCGTACTTCCAGACCGACGCGCTGGAGCGCGAGCTGGTCGAGGCCACGCATTGCCTGCGCACGCGCTCGGGCTTCGTGCTGCTCACCGGCGAGGTCGGCACCGGCAAGACCACTTTCCTGCGCCGCCTGATGTCCACGCTGGAACGCGAGGACATGGTGGTGTCGCTGGTATTCAACACCTACCTGCAGGGCAATGACCTGCTGGCGGCGGTGCTGCGTGACTTCGGCCTGCCCGCCGAGGGCAATGCCGCCGACAACATCGACCGCCTCAACCGCTTCCTGCTCGAGCGCTGGCAGCGCCAGACCACCTGCGTGCTGCTGATCGACGATGCCCAGAACCTGGACATCGAAAGCCTGGAACTGCTGCGCCTGCTCACCTGCCTGGAGTCGGGGCAGGAGAAGCTGTTGCAGATCGTGCTGGCCGGCCAACCGGAATTGCTGCAGGTGCTGGCGCAACCGGCGATCCGCCAGCTCAGCAGCCGCATCAGCAAACACGCCCAGCTCTGCGCCCTGGCACGCGATCGCACCGGCGACTACGTGCGGTTCCGGCTGGACAGCGCCGGCGCCGACGGCGCCATCGCGCTCGATGAAGCGGCGATCACCGCCCTGCACCGCGCCAGCAACGGCAACCCACGCCATATCCACCAGATCATGGACCGCTGCCTGTATGGCCTGTATGGCCAGGCCGCCGGTCCACGCCGGATCGATGCCGCGCTGATCCGCACCGCCGCCGCCGAAGCCGGCGTGCAGCGCCGTGCGCGCGCGCGTCGCTACCCGTGGGCACTGGCGGCGTCGCTGGGCGGGCTGCTGGCCGTGGGGGGGCTGATCCTGTCACTGCGTCCGGGCGACACCCATGCCGAGCCGGCATCGACGGTGGCATCGGCATCGCCCGCAGCGGCCAGCGCCGCAACCGCGCCCCCACCGCAGCACTGCCTTGCACGCCTGGGTGACGGCGCACGGCGCCAGGTCCAGGTGCCTTCCGGCGCTGCCCCCTACCTGCGCCAGCACGACGACCTGTGCGTGCAAGCCACCGCGCAGGGCGCACTGGTCACCTTCGTGCCGCGTGTGCCCGACGCCGACCTGCTGCAACAGCAACCCAATACCCGCCTGCAACAGCTGCAGTACCGCCTGCAGCAGCAGGGGCACTACGACGGCCAGCTCGATGGCCGCTTCGGTCCGCTGACGCAGCGGGCGCTGCGCCGCATGCAGCAGCACAACGCCCTGCCGGCAACCGGGACCCCGGATGCACTGACCCTGCACCTGCTGGCCCTTCCCGCCGCGCACGCCGACTCCCCGAACGACATGGATCCTTCCCGCAATGGCCACGGTTGATTCCCGCATCCCCTCCGCCTCCGCCACCTCCACGCAGGGACTGGTCAGCCTCGAACAGGCCAAGCTCGGCGTGCTGCTCAACGAGCAGGGGCTGCTGGACCCCATCCAGCTGCTGTACGCCCGGCAGAAGAACCTGGTCGAGCAGACCAGCTTCGGCCGCCTGCTGATCCGCCACGGCCTGGCCAATGAATCGGACATCGTGCGCACCCATGCCGGCATGCTCGGCATCGAGTTCACCCAGGTTGAAACCCTGCCGGTGGCCGAGCCACAGATCCTGGCCATGTTCAACCGCGAGCTGTGCCAGATGCGGCAGTTCCTGCCGCTGCGCCGCGACGGCGAGCAACTGGAGGTGCTGCTTGGCGATGCCGACCCCACCGCGGTGGCGCAGCTCGTGCTGCAACGCTGCGGCCTGCGCTGCCGCTTCCTGCAGGGTGAGTACGGCAAGGTCGCGCGGCTGATCCGGCAAACCTACTACTTCGCGCAGAACCCGATCGAGGCGCTGCTGGAGAAGGAGATCCGCCGCCTGGCCACCGACAACGACCATGCCTACAGCCCGGAGAAGCTGCTGGACTACCTGCTGCACCTGGCCGTGCGCGAGCGCACCACCGACATCCATATTTCCCCGTCCGAGCACAGCCTGCACGTGCTGTTCCGCGTCGATGGCGTGCTGCGCCCGATGTGGGCCATGCCCAACTCGCTCAGCCGCCTGCTGGGCTACATCAAGCTCGCTTCGGAAATGGACATCTCCGAGCAGCGCCGCCCGCAGGATGGCAGCTTCCGCGCCACCGTGCTGGACTCGGCGCTGACGGTGCGCGTGTCCACCCTGATCACCGAATCCGGCGAGCGCATGGTGATGCGCCTGCTGCCCGAGCACAGCGACCTGGCCGGGCTGGAGGAACTGGGTTTCTTCGCCGAGGACGTGGCCCTGCTCGAACGCCTGTTCGCCAAGCCGGCCGGGCTGATCCTGATCACCGGCCCCACCGGCTCGGGCAAAAGCTCCTCCCTGCACGCCGCGCTGCGCATGCAGTCGCTGATCGAGCGCAATGTGCTGACCGTCGAGGACCCCATCGAGTACCGCGTGCCCGGTGCCGGCCAGACCGAGGTCAACCGCCGCGCCGGCTACGAGTTCGGCTCGGCCCTGCGCCACTTCCTGCGCCATGACCCGGACGTGATCCTGCTCGGCGAAATGCGCGATGCCGAAACCGCGCAGGCAGCCGTGGAGGCGGCGGCCACCGGCCACCTGGTGCTGTCCACCCTGCACGTCACCACCGTGTTCGGCGTGGTGCCCCGCCTGCGCCCGCTCGGCCTGGAAGCGCAGGTCATCGCCGACAACCTGCTGGCCGTGGTGAACCAGCGCCTGGTCCGCCAGGTCTGCCCGTTCTGTGCCACGGACGTGCCGTTCACCGACAAGGAATGCGAATGGCTGGAGCTGCCCGTGGGCAGCAGCGGCCGGCGTGGCGGCGGCTGCGACCGCTGCCGCGGCAGCGGCTACTACGGGCGCCTGCCGGTCTACGACATCATGGTGGTCGACGAACCGCTGGCCAACGGCATCGCCGATGACGTCAGCCGCGAGACCCTGCGCGGGCTGGCGATGGGCGCCGGCTTCAAGGGCATCGAGCAGGTCGCGCGCGCGCGCGTCATCGCCGGCCAGACCACCAGCGAGGAAGTCCTGCGCGTGGTCGGCGTGGGCCCGGCGCCATGAACGTCTACTACTACCGGCTGCTGCTCTCCAACGGCCGCGTGCGCGCCGGCGTGACCCAGCTGGCCGTCGAGCACGACGCCTCCGCGCGCCTGTGGCTGGAGAAGAACTTCGATGCGGTGGTGCTCAAGCTGTATCGCTTCCCCGGCTGGCTGGCCGAGACCCAGCGCTCGCTCACCCACCTGATCAAGCCCAGCATCAAGCCGGTGGAACTGGCCGGCATGCTGCGCGACCTGGCGGTGATGACCAGCAGCGGCATCCCGGTGATGGAGGCGCTGCGTGCGGTGGCCAACGAGATCAGCACCGGCCGCGTGTCCAATCCGGTCCGGCTGGCACGCCGGCTGCTGGACGAACTGGATGCCGGCGCCTCGCTGAGCGATGCATTCGGCCGCTATCACGACGCCTTCCCGGAAACCGTCCGCAACCTGGTCATGATCGGCGACGAGACCGGCTCCATGGACAGGATGCTGATGGAGGCCGCCGACCACGTCGAGCGCATCTCGCGGATGACCGCCGATACCCGCCAGGCGCTGATCTACCCGGCATTCGTGTTCTCGGCCATCTTCGCCGCCGGCGGCTTCTGGATCTACTACGTCATTCCCAACCTGTCCGACCTCTTCAAGCAGATGAACGCCAAGCTGCCGCCGCTCACCATCTGGGTGATACGCAGCTCGGAGTGGCTGATCGGGCACATCGTGATGATCCTGGCCGGGCTGGCCGCGCTGGCGTTCGTGCTGTGGGTCACCTGGCGCTACAGCCGCCGCTTCCGCCGCGCCATCCACTACACGCTGCACCGGCTGCCGATCGCCAAGACCATCATGTTCTCCTCCGGCCTGGCCTTCTTCACCGAGTACATGGCGCTGCTGATCCGCGCCGGCGTGGACATGGTCAGCAGCCTGCAGGTGATGGAGCGCGCCATGCGCGACGAGTACTACCGCGACCGCATCATCGCGATCCGGCAGGTCCTGGAGCGCGGCGACCGGGTGTCCTCGGCGATGCGCCAGGTCGGTGGCTTCCCTTCGATGATGGTGCGCATGATCAGCGTCGGCGAGGACACCGGCACGCTGGACAGCCAGTTCTCGCGCCTGTCCGAGGAATACAGCCTGCGCCTGCAGCGCCTGATCACCAACCTGTCGGAAATCATCAAGCCGGTCGTCGTGCTGTTCGGCGGCGGCATGTTCGTCTTCCTGATCGTCGCCCTGCTGCTGCCGGTCTATGACCTGGTACAGCAGGCGATCACCTCGCCGCAGCTGTAAGGAACCGCACCGCCATGAAACCCATCAACCACAGCCGCGGCTTCACCCTCATGGAGATGTCGGTGGTGCTGGTGATCATCGCGTTGATCCTCGGCGCGGTCACCGTCGGCCGCGACGTCTACCGCGGTGCCGTGGCCGAGCGCATCAGCAGCGAGTTCGTGCAGGGCTGGATCCTGGCCTACGACCGCTACGCCAGCCAGAGCGGCCGGGTGCCCGGCGACAACGCGCTCACCGGCATGATCGGCGGTGGCACCGCCGCCACCGCGCTGTGCGGCACTGCGCTGGTCGACGAGATGCTCAAGGCAGGCGTCACCCTGCCCCAGGGAGCAATGGAAGGCCGCCAGGAAACCTACGTCTACCAGGACCGCAACGGCCTGCCGCAGCGCCTGCAGGTCTGCCTGCAGGCCATCACCGACTGGCACGAGCCTATCAGCGCCAGTGGCTACGCCGCCCGTACGCGCAATGTACTGGTGCTGCATGGGCTCACCCCCGAACTGGCGCAGCAGCTGGACCAGCGCATCGACGGCAAGGTCGACGCGCGCGTTGGCCGGGTACGCGAGAAGCGCCCGGGCACCGGCAAGGTCGCCGCGCCGACCGAGGATGCCGCCTGGTCGCGCGATGAGACCAGCAACGCCAACACCAGTGCCGATGCCGCCAGTGCCACCGTCATCGCCTACATCAAGATGAGCCAGTAACCGGATATCGCCCGCATGCATACCCCTTCCCGCGATCATCTCCCCATCCTCGGCTGCATCCCCGGCAGCCACCCGCAGCGGGGCTTCAGCCTGCTGCAGGTGATGCTGCTGCTGATGCTGGTCGGCGTGGCCGTCGCCGCCGGCGCGCTGCTGCTCAATGCCCGGCGCCCGGCCGAACAGGCCGTCCAGCAGCAGGAATACCTGCGCTGGGCCGATGATGCGCTGGCCGCCTATGCCGCCGCGCACGCCCGCCTGCCCTGCCCGGCCACGCGTTGGACCGAGGATCCGGCCGCGGTCATCGAGGACTGCAGTGCCGAGGCCGGCACCAGCAATGCGGTCGGCTTCCTGCCCATCGCGTTGTTGCCCGGCGCGCGCGAGATGGGGGCCGGCGCCGCGCCGATCCGCTACTCGGTCTCGCGGGGCGTCACCGGCATCGCCGCCGGCGGCACCAGTGCCCGCCAGCCCGCGCTGTCGGCGACCGGCGATGCGTTCATCCCGCTCGACCCGAGCGGCGAGCCCTTCGAGGACTACGTGGACCCGGCCGAAGGACACGGCAACGGCCTGGACTTCTGCGCCGCGCTGGACCAGAACGCGCTGCCAGGGGCCACCGCGGACACCTACGCCACCAGCACCGACGCCCAGGGCAATGCCCTCAACATCGCCTATGGGCTGGTCGCCGCCGGCCCCGTCGCCGGAACCCAGGGCCGCTTCGACAGCACTGCCTCGGCCGCATTGCCCAGCCCGGCCCGGCCCGGCGACATCGACTACGACGATCGCACCCGCCTGCGTACCTTCGCCTCGCTGGCACCGCTGGTCGGCTGCCGCCAGTACGCGGCGATGGCCGCCGCCGACGCCCCCACCAACGTCTCGCTGCTGTCGATGGAAGTGCTGGCCGGCGCGGTCGCCAACCACGCCAGGGTGGCCGACTTCCAGGACACCAACCTGGGCAACGGCGAGGCCCAGGTGCGTGATGCGGCGTTCGCCCAGGCCATGGCCATCACCGGGTTGACCCTGAGCGTGCTCGGCGCGGTCGACATCTTCGACTCGGCGGTCTGGAACGCCATCTCGCTGACCACCTCGGTGATCACCTGCATCGCCTCGCTCGGCACGGTCTGCGTCGGCGTGCCGTTCGACACCGCCGCCGTCATCATCAGTGCCATCGCCATCAGCTACTCCGCCGCCGCGGTGGCGCTGAACTCGGCGGCGCTGGCCCCGATCGGGCTGGCGCTGGATGCCAACGTCAAGGCGCGTGACCGTGCCGCGGCATCGATCAAACCCGCCACCTCGTCCGTCGCCGACGTGCTGGAGACCATGCGCCAGACGCTGTACGGCGGCACCCGCGAGTACTGCAAGCAACGCCTGGACCCGAAGACCAAGCTCCCCGTGCAGAAGAAGGACAGCAACGGCGAGCCGGTGTGGCAGGCCAACGGCGCGCCGGAGTTTGAATGCGACTGGGTGACCGAGGACCAGCCCGGCATGGCCGCGCAGATCGACAGCGCCAAGGCGGTCGAGGCCAAGCTGGTCGATGCCGCCGCGGTATACCAGGACAAGCGCATGTCGCACTTCAGCGACACCTGGATCTCCTATCGCATGCACCTGGGCAACTCCGCCGGCAAGTACAAGGAAACCGTATGCGTGGCCGCCACCGGTGGCAGCTACGACCATGTCAACGGCAGCTGCGTCGTGCTGCCCACCGAGAGCCACGTGGGCGGCTACACCTGGGTGACCCGCTTCAAGCCGATCGCCTACCAGGACGCCCGCAGCAAGCGCGACCTGGCCCAGCGGTGGGCCGACATCCAGCGCACGGTGGAAGAGCTGGAAAGCGCCTACCAGCAGAAGGTGGACGCCGTGAAGCAATGGGTGAAGCTGGTCGACAGCGCGCACAAGGACGCCGAGGACATCTGCCGGCAGGCCACCAACGCCGAAAGCCAGCAGGTCTGCCGCAACTCGCGCGACAAGGTGACCTACATGCGCAGCTGCACCTACACGGTCATCAACGACGACGGCAGCACCGCCATCGTCGATGAGATGCACCCGCCCGCCGGCCAGGAGATGAACGAAGGCGCCCAGTGCACGCCCATGCTCGAGCGCGACCGCGACCTGACCAAGGCGGCGCTGGACGACGCCAGGCAGCGGCGCACCAGCGCCAAGTCCAACTACGACAGCCAAAGCTCGCCCTACCTCCAGTACCCGGGCGATTGGAGCAAGGCCATGATGGAGATCGATGGCGAGCAATCCACGTTCACCTGGATTTCCGGCACCCTCCGCCGCTATGCCGACATGCCGACCGATGGCAGCAATGGCCAGCGCCTGATCGAGGACATCAACTACGACGGTGATTTCCGCTGCGTGCTTGACCCCGGCAGATGCGGCACCGAGAAGAGCACCTATTCCTATGCGCGTGCCTACTCGGACTGGGTGCGTGCAAGGGATGCCGCCGCCGAAGCCACGCGCAACCGCATCGAGAACGAAACCCGCTTCAAGGAACTGGAAGCCCAGTACAACGCGCTGAAGGACATGGCCCCGCCTGGCTCCGTCGAGGACTACAGCATCGCCGTGGGTGCCGGTGCCATCCTCGGCAAGGCCGACACGCGCGGCGCGGTCGGCGCCCGCAAGGCAAGCCCATGAGCGGCCCGTGCGTGCGGCGGCAACGCGGCTTCAGCCTGGTCGAGATCGCCGTGGCCCTGCTCATCGCCGGCCTGGTCAGCGCGGTGGTGTTCACCCTGATCCCGATCGGTGGGCAGGTACTCAGGGCCGACCACGACGAACGCCTGCTCGCGCAGGCCGAACAAGCGCTGCTCGGCCATGCCCGCGCGAAGCTGCACCTGCCGGCGGCCGACAGCGATGGCGACGGGCGCCCCGATCCGGGCAGTACCTCGGGCTGGTTGCCGGTGCGCGAGCTCGGCCTGCCGGGTGACGCGCGCATCCTCTACAGCGCCCATGCCGCGCTGCTGGCGGCGCCGGGCAACGTGTATGCACCGCACCTGGCCGGCGCGGAGGTCAGCTCGCCGACCAACGGGTTGGACCTGTGCCTGCACCTGCAGCAGGTCCAGGCCAATGGCACCCCGTTGGCCGGGTTGTCCATGCCGGCGGCCTACGCGCTGGGCATGCCGAACGAACGCGGCCAGGTCGGCAACGCCCAGGCCGCCGCGCGCGCGCTGGCGCTGCCGGGTGCCGCGCCCGTGGCCGGCAGCCTTCCCGGCCTCACGCTGGCCGCCGGCGTCGGCGAGCTGTCCAGCCGGCTGGCCTGCGCCGACCGCCTCGGCCGCGCACAGGGCGCGGCCCAGTCCGCCGCCGCGGCCTACAGCATCGCCGAGGTGGCACAGTTCAACTACCGCTTCCGCAAGTTCGACGTGCGCACCAACGAAGCGCTGCTCAAGGCCGCCGAGACCGGCGTCGCCGCCGCGGCCGCGTCACTGGCATTCGCGATCTTCGACGAAGCCATCGCGGTGTTCCTGACCACCACCGGCAATTTCGAAACCGGCTTCAAGATCGCGCTGGCGGTGATGGAACACGCTAATGCACTCGCGTCCGTCGGCTATGCCGTCTTCCTGGTGAAGATGGCCGATGACGACCTCAAGGGCGCGCGCGAGTCCCTGGCCACGGCCAAGGACATCGCCGCCCGTGCCAGCACCCGCAACGACCTGGCCGCGCACGCGCGCGACCAGGCGCTGCAACAGGCCAAGGCCTTGGACATCGCGGGGATCGACAAATGACACACCGGCAGATCCGTGTGCCGCGCCGCAGGCCGGCGGGCTTTTCGCTGATCGAACTGACCATCGCCTTGGTGGTGCTGGGCATCATCGGGGTGTTCCTGGCGCGTTGGCTGATGCAGAGCAACCAGGAGGCCCGGCAGGTCACCCAGCGCAGCCTGCTGCAACGCGCCGACGATGCGCTGTTGGCCTACGCCGCCGCCAATCATCACCTGCCGTGCCCGGCCACCGGTGACAGCGGCGTCGGCGACTGCAGCGTCGCCCAGGGCTTCCTGCCCTACCGCGAGTTGGGTTTGCCGGACCAGCGTGCCGCACGGATCGCCTATGGCGTATTCCGCGACAACGCCCTGTCTGGCGTGGACCCGGACATCGCCAGCATCGACGCCGACCTCACCCGTGCGGTGGACCGCGCGCCGTCCCTGCAGATGCTCAACAACGCCACCAGCAACAGCGTGGCCGCGCTGGTCAAGCTGCAGGACACCTGCGCCACGCACCCGGAAGCGGGCTGCGCGTCGGTGCCGAACCTGCAGGTCAACGGGCTGGACTTCTGCTACGCGCTGCGCAGCGGCATGAACGCCACCGGCAAGGACAGCTTCCTGCACAGCCGGCGCACCGAAGGGGCCGGCAGCGCGGTGCTCGGCAACATCGCCTACGCGCTGGCCACCACCTCGCTGGACGCGGCGGCCCCATCGGACCCGGCGATCGACTCCCCGCGCGCCGGCAGCAACGTCGGCCAGCTGCGCCGGGCGGTCGGCTTCGAACAGTTGTGGAGCCGCCTGCGCTGCGGCGAGGCCACCGGCGCGGCCCTGCACGCGCATGCCAATGCCGCCGTCGCCGCCGCGCTCAACGTGCCGGCGATGGTCGACTACAAGGAGCAGCTCTCCATCATGACCGAGCTCGCCGAGGCCGGGAACAAGAGCGCCGACGCCGACATCGTGCTGGCCACCGGGCAGATCGCCTCGGCGGTCGCCGGCATGTTCGACACCGCCTCGGAGGTCAGCCAGACCAAGTTCGTGTGGACCTGGCGCACCGGCTTCGCCGCCGCCGGCCTGGGCAGCGCGATCGGTGGCGTGGTCGCCGCCGCCGCGATGAAGGGCATCGCCGTATCCAACGTCAACATCGCGCGGACCACCCAGAGTGCCTTCGGCACCGGCCAACCCACCGGCTCGGATGCGGACCAGACCGTCTACGCGCTGGACCAGAAGGCCCCGGTCATCGCCCGCCGGGTGGACCTGGAAGCCCGCCGCGCCGACCTGCTCGGGCTCTCCCCCGGCAAGGCCCAGCATGACGCGGCCGACGCACTGCGCTGAGCCTGCCGGCTGCCACCGGCCTGCCACCGCTGCGACAGGCGAAGGGCGTGCCTGCGCACGCCCTTCACTGCCACCACGAGGGGAGATCGGGGCGTTACCCCAGCATTACACCGCTGATCCGCCCGCGCTCCATCCGCAATCCGGACGTCACCTCGCCGGCCAGTGCGCCCACCCCGTTGGAGATCTGCGCGAGCAGCTGGCGCAGTTCCACGCTGGTGTCCAACCCCAGTTCGGCGCGGAGCATGACTTCGAACCGCTGGTACGCCTTCACCGCCGCCGCCCGCATGCCTCCCCCGGCATGGGCCCGCATCACCCGCTGTGCATGCGCCTCGTTCCACGGATCGTGCAGGCTCAGCGAACGCGCCATCATCGCCGCGCGCTCCCACTGCTGGCTGGCCAGCAGCTCGTCACAGCACTTCTCCGCCGCGTCGATCAGGCGACCGTCCAGCTCCTGGCGGGTGGTTTCCAGCCAGCTGTGGAAGTCGATGCCGGCGATGTCATCCATCCCGTCGAGGAAGCAGCTCTGCCGCGCCAGCATGTACACGGCCTGGCAGGGCGCCAGCTGCAGCAGGTCGATGTCGAAGCGCACCTGGTCGTCGCGGAACAGCCCCACGCTGCCGCGCTCGATGCGCAGGGCGTCCGGCCCCAGCGCGTTGCTGCAGTAGCGGTTGAGGTTGCTCAGCACCTGGCGCAGGTTGGTCAGCGCGCTGGTTTCGCTCAGCGACGGCCACAGCAGGGCCGCCAGCGCGATGCGCGAATGCTTGCGGTTCGACTCCACCGCCAGGTAGCCCAGCAGTGCCCAGCCCTTGCGGTAGATCAACGGTGCCGGCAACCCCTGGCTGGCGCCCATCAGCTGGACCAGCCCACGTTCGGTCGCCACGTGCGCGCCGCCGCAGGATGCTTCGCACCCGGCGTGCGCCGCCTGTTCCGATACCAATGCCATGATTTCCCCCGGATGGGCCTCAGCCATTGAGCCCCTTACCTGTTAAACCGGCAAAAGCGTCCCGATCCCATCACCCCGGCACGAAAAACGTTCACGCGCGCTCGACAAACGTCCGATTCCCGCGCAACGCGGGCGCCGTCAAGCCGCGCCGCGCGTAGGTTTCAACCGCAACCAAGCAGCCGTGGCGGGGCTTGCGCGCCGTTCACCGGCAATCACAACTGCAAGCATTGACAGCGCCGGCGGACGGTGGTTATCTCGACCCCATGCTGCAACGCCACAACGCCACCGCCCACCTGACTTCGACCCCGGCTTCCGCCGCGGCGTCGCTGCTCGTACTCGTACTTATTACCGAGCCAACAGGTGCGGGGCAGACTGGCGCGTAGCAGAAAAACAGCCAGATTCGACTAAAGACCCCGCGCCGACCCCGGTGCGGGGTTTTTCGTTTCCAGCTTCTATTTCATCTGAAACCATGTATCCGACCGATTCCACCATGCACAAACACACCGCCTGCAACGCCCCGTGCGCCGCATCGGCCTGCATGGCGATCGCCCTCCCCGACCCGGCCGCCGCGTCCTGACGCGACGGCCGTTTCTTTTTTCACTGCACGTTTTCTCTTCATCGCAAGGAACCCAAGCACCATGAGCACCAACGAACTGCCCCAGATCAAAATCGCCGTCATCGGTTACGGCAGCCAGGGCCGCGCCCATGCACTGAACCTGCGTGAATCCGGTTACGACGTGGTCGTGGGCCTGCGCGCCGGTGGCCCGACCGAAGCCAAGGCCCAGGCCGACGGCTTCACCGTCAAGGCGCCGGCCGAGGCGGTCAAGGAGGCCGACCTGGTCGCCGTGCTGACCCCGGACATGGTGCAGAAGAAGCTCTACAACGACGTGCTCGCGCCGAACATGAAGCAGGGTGCATGCCTGCTGTTCGCCCATGGCCTGAACGTGCATTTCGGCATGATCGAGCCGCGCGCGGATCTGGACGTGGTGCTGGTCGCGCCGAAGGGCCCGGGTGCGCTGGTCCGTCGCGAGTACGAGATCGGCCGCGGCGTGCCGTGCATCTACGCCGTCTACCAGGACACCAGCGGCAAGGCCGAGCAGTTCGCGCTGGCCTATGCCGCCGGCCTGGGCGGCGCGCGCGCCAACATCATCAAGACCACCTTCAAGGAAGAGACCGAGACCGATCTGTTCGGCGAGCAGGCCGTGCTGTGCGGTGGCGCGTCCTCGCTGGTGCAGGCCGGCTTTGAAACGCTGGTCGAAGCCGGCTACCAGCCGGAGATCGCCTACTACGAAGTGCTGCACGAACTGAAGCTGATCGTGGACCTGTTCTACGAAGGCGGCATCACCCGCATGCTGGAGTTCATCTCCGAGACCGCGCAGTACGGCGACTTCGTCAGCGGCCCGCGCGTGATCGATGCCTCGGTCAAGGCGCGCATGAAGGATGTGCTGACCGACATCCAGAACGGCACCTTCACCCGGAACTGGGAAGCCGAGTACGACGCCGGCCTGCCGAACTACAAGAAGTTCCAGCAGGCCGACAAGGAGCATCCGATCGAGAAGGTCGGCAAGGAACTGCGCGCCAAGATGGTCTGGTTGCAAGGTCAGACCGCGTAATCACGCGGCGGTCCCCCACCCGCTCAACGCAAAGGTCGCTGCATGAACACTTCCACCCACGATGCGCCACGCAACGGCGCACGCTGGCTGACGCAGGCCCTGGAGGCCGAAGGCGTGCAAACGCTGTTCGGCTACCCAGGTGGCACCATCATGCCGTTCTACGACGCACTGGTGGATTCCAGCCTCAAGCACATCCTGGTACGCCACGAGCAGGGCGCGGCGCTGGCCGCCAACGGCTATGCCCGCGCCAGTGGCAAGGTAGGCGTGTGCGTGGCCACCTCCGGCCCGGGGGCCTCGAACCTGGTCACCGGCATCGCCGATGCGATGCTCGACTCGGTGCCGATGGTGTGCCTGACCGGCCAGGTCGGCACGCCGCTGCTAGGCACCGATGCGTTCCAGGAACTGGATGTGTTCGGCATGACCATGCCGATCGTCAAGCACAGCTGGCTGGTGCGCAGCGTCGATGAGCTGCCGCACGTGGTGGCCGAAGCGTTCCGCCTCGCCCGCGAGGGGCGTCCCGGCCCGGTCCTGATCGACCTGCCCAAGAACGTGCAGCTGGCCGATGCCTCGCATCTGCCCGACCACGTGCCGGCGGCGGTCGATCCGGTGCCGGCCCCGGCCGCCGAACGCCTGGCCGAGGCACTGGCCGCCATCGCCCAGGCCGAGAAGCCGGTGATCTACGGCGGTGGCGGTATCGCCCTGGCCGATGCGGTGGAGGATTTCCGCCAGTTCGTCGAGGCCAGCGGCATCCCGACCGTGCTGACCCTGCGTGGCCTGGGCGCACTGCCGGCCAACCATCCCCAGTACCTGGGCATGCTGGGCATGCACGGCACCCGTGCGGCCAACATGGCGGTGCAGGAGTCGGACCTGCTGGTCGTGGTCGGTGCACGTTTCGACGACCGCGCCACCGGCAAGCTGGCCGAGTTCGCCCCGTTCGCACGGGTCATCCACCTGGATGCCGATGTCTACGAGATCTCCAAGCTGCGCGGTGCCGACATCCCGGTGCCGGGCAATGTCCGCGACGGCCTGCGCGCCCTGGCCGGCGAACGCGCCCACTGCAACGCCTGGCGGGCCCGCTGCGCCGCCAACCGCGAGAAGTTCACCGCCCGCTACGACGCACCCGGCGAGCAGATCTACGCCCCGCGCCTGCTCAAGCGCCTGAGCGAAGTGGCCCCGCCGGACACCGTCATCGCCTGCGACGTCGGCCAGCACCAGATGTGGGTGGCCCAGCATTGCCGCTTCAACGACCCGCGCAACCACCTGACCTCCGGTGCGCTGGGCACGATGGGCTTCGGCCTGCCGGCGGCGATGGGCGCGCAGTTCGCCTGCCCGGACCGCACCGTGGTGCTGGTCTCCGGCGATGGCAGCTTCATGATGAACGTGCAGGAGCTGGTGACCATCGCCCGCTGCAAGCTGCCGATCAAGATCGTGCTGCTGGACAACTCCTCGCTGGGCATGGTGCGCCAGTGGCAGGAGCTGTTCCATGCCGAGCGCTACAGCGAGATCGACCTGTCCGACAACCCGGACTTCGTCGCGCTGGCGCAGGTGTTCGGCATCCAGGCCAGGCGCATCATCCACCGCAACGACGTCGAGGACGGCCTGGCCGAACTGTTCGACGCCCCCGGCCCGATGCTGCTGCACGTGGCCATCGATGCCCGCGCCAACGTCTGGCCGCTGGTGCCGCCGAATAACGCCAACAGCACCATGCTGGACAGCAACCCCGCCCACGCCAAGGCAACGCAGGAGAGTTCCAATGCAATACCGGCTTGACCTGGTGCTGAAGCCTGCCGAGGGCGCGCTGGTGCGCGTGATCGGCATGGTCGAACGCCGCGGCTTTTCCTTCAGCAACATCGCCGGCAGCCGCAACGCCGACGATGCCGGACGCTGGCACGTGCAGATGGACATCGACGGCACCCGGCCGCCGGAAACCCTGCGCCACCAGCTGGAAAAGGTCTACGACTGCGAATCGGTACGCGTGGTACCGGTCGCCGGTGCCAGCGCATGAACAGCGACGTAGGTGTACGACCGGGGAATCGGGAGCAGGGGCTGCAGGCCCCGCGTGCCAATGCGGCACGGGTACAACGGAGGCGTCTTCTTCAACGCTCCGGCCACGACCTTCACCCCCGGTTCCCCCTTCCCCGTTCCCCGCTCCACGGCCACCTCGATGCCTGATCGTGGCCGCCCCGCCGTAACCGCCGAACCCACGGGCGAGATGCACGTCAGCGTCGCCGACGTGCTGGCAGCGCAGGCACGCCTGCGCCGCTTCCTGCCGCCCACCCCGCTGCACTACGCCGAACGCTTCGGCACCTGGCTCAAGCTCGAGAACCTGCAGCGCACCGGCTCCTACAAGGTCCGTGGCGCACTGAACGCGATGCTGGCCGCGCTGGAACGCGGTGACGAACGCCCGGTCATCTGCGCCTCGGCCGGCAACCACGCCCAGGGCGTGGCCTGGGCGTCGTTCCGCCTCGGCGTGCAGGCAATCACGGTGATGCCGCACGGCGCGCCGGACACCAAGATCGCCGGCGTCCAGCATTGGGGCGCCACCGTGCGCCAGCACGGCACCAGCTACGACGAGGCCTATGCCTTCGCCCGCGAGCTGGCCGAACACCATGGCTATCGCTTCCTGTCCGCCTTCGACGACCCGGACGTGATTGCCGGCCAGGGCACGCTGGGCATCGAGCTGGCCCCGCATGCACCGGACGTGGTGATCGTGCCGATCGGCGGCGGCGGCCTGGCCTCCGGCGTGGCGCTGGCGCTGAAGTCACAGGGCGTGCGCATCATCGGCGCGCAGGTCGAGGGCGTGGACTCGATGGCCCGCGCGATCAAGGGCGACGTGCGCGAGATCGCCCCGGTGTCCACGCTGGCCGACGGCGTCAAGGTCAAGATCCCCGGCTTCCTCACCCGCCGCCTGTGCGCCAGCCTGCTCGACGACGTGGTCATCGTGCGCGAGGCCGAACTGCGCGAAACCCTGGTGCGGCTGGCGCTGGAGGAACACGTCATCGCCGAGGGTGCAGGTGCGCTGGCGCTGGCCGCCGGCCGCCGCGTGGCCGGCAAGCGCAAGTGCGCGGTCGTCTCCGGCGGCAACATCGATGCCACCGTGCTGTCCACGCTGCTGTCCGAAGTCCGCCCGCGGCCACCGCGCAAGCCCCGACGGCGCAACGGCGAGCGACTTAGAAGCCGCGCCACCTCGCCCCCGCCACGCACCCTCAAACCCGATTCCCCGCCCATTTCCGTTACCGCTGTCGAGGAGACCCTCTGGTGAATACTCCAACCAACAACACCCCGCGAATTACCATCTTCGACACGACCCTGCGTGACGGCGAACAATCCCCGGGCTGCAGCATGACCCCACCGCAGAAGCTGGTGATGGCGCGCGCCCTCGCCGAACTGGGCATGGACGTGATCGAAACCGGTTTCCCGGCAAGTTCCCAATCCGACCGCGAGGCGATGGCGCTGATCGGCCGCGACGTCCGTGGCCCGGTGCTGGCGGTGCTGTCGCGCTGCCTGGCCGCCGACATCGAGACCTCGCTCAAGGCGCTGGAGGCGGCGGCGCGTCCGCGCCTGCACCTGTTCCTGTCGACCAGCCCGCTGCACCGCGAGCACAAGCTGCGCATGAGCAAGGAGCAGGTGCTGGAGTCGGTGCACAAGCACGTGACGATGGCCCGCGGCCATGTCGACGACGTGGAGTTCTCGGCCGAGGACGCCACCCGCACCGAACTGGACTTCCTGACCGAAGTCGCCCAGGTCGCCATCGCCGCCGGCGCGCGCACCATCAACCTGCCCGACACGGTCGGCTTCACCACGCCGGACGAAATCCGTGCGATGTTCCAGCACGTGATCGGCCATGCCGCCGGCGCCGACAAGGTGATCTTCAGCGCCCATTGCCACAACGACCTGGGCCTGGCCGTGGCCAACTCGCTGGCCGCCATCGAAGGCGGCGCACGCCAGGTCGAAGGCTCGATCAACGGCATCGGCGAGCGCGCCGGCAACTGCGCGCTGGAAGAAATCGCGATGGTGCTCAAGGTACGCAATGCCTTCTACAACTTCGACACCGGCTTCGACACCCAGCGCATCGTGCCCACCTCGCAGCTGCTGCAGCGCCTGGTCGGCATGCCGGTCCAGCGCAACAAGGCCATCGTCGGTGCCAATGCGTTCGCACACGAGTCCGGCATCCACCAGCACGGCATGCTGCGCAACCGCAACACCTACGAAATCATGCGCCCGGAGGACGTGGGCTGGGAGTCCTCGCAGATGGTGCTGGGCCGCCACAGTGGCCGCGCCGCGGTCGAAGCCCGCCTGCGGGCGCTGGGCTACTGGCTGGAAGAGGAAGAACTGAAGCTGGTGTTCGAGCAGTTCAAGGCCTTGTGCGAGCAGCAGCGCGTGGTCACCGACGCCGACCTGCAGACCCTGATGCAGGGCACCTCCAGCAGCGACGGCTACCGCCTGGCCTCGATGACCATCAGCGACGTCGGCAGCCGCGCCAACGCACTGGTCGAGCTGTCCGATCCGGAAGGCAACCGCGTGGCCGAGACCGCGCAGGGCGATGGCCCGGTGGATGCGTTGTTCTCGGCGTTGTCGGCCGCCACCGGCATCCAGCTGACCCTGGACAGCTATCACGTGCACAGCGTCGGCATCGGTGCCGATGCGCGCGGCGAAGCCAACCTCAGCGTCCGCCACGAAGGCGAGATCCTGGAAGGCACCGGCACCAGCCGTGACATCATCGAGGCCAGCGCGCTGGCCTGGCTGGATGTCACCAACCGCCTGCTGCGCCAGCGCGAGAGCGCACAGACCCAGGAAGCCGTCAGCGCCTGAGCGCGATGGCCCCTCATAGGCAACGGAACCAGAAAGCAATGAGCTCCGCACTCAAGACCCTGTATGACAAGCTGTGGGACGCGCATGTCGTCGTCCCCGAATCGGACAGCGCGCCGGCCGTGCTGTACATCGACCTGCACCTGATCCACGAAGTCACCTCGCCACAAGCCTTCACCGAACTGCGCGAGCGCGGCCTGAAGCCGCGCCGCCCGGACCGCACCAAGGCGACGATGGACCACTCCACCCCGACCCTGCCGGCCGGCCCTGACGGCAAGCTGCCGTATGCGAGCAAGGCTTCCGAGGCCCAGGTGGAGATGCTGGCCAAGAACTGCGCCGAGTACGGCATCGAGCTGTTCGACCTGGCCTCGGCCAACCGCGGCATCGTCCACGTCATCGCCCCGGAGCAGGGCTTCACCCAGCCGGGCATGACCATCGTCTGCGGCGACAGCCACACCTCCACCCACGGTGCCTTCGGTTCGCTGGCCTTCGGCATCGGCACCAGCGAGGTCGGCCATGTGCTGGCCACGCAGTGCCTGCTGCAGCGCAAGGCAAAGACCATGTCGATCACCGTTGATGGCGCGCTGTCGCCCGGCGTTGGTGCCAAGGACGTGGTGCTGCACATCATCGGCGTGATTGGCGTCAATGGCGGCACCGGCCACGTGCTCGAGTTCCGTGGTTCGGCGATCCGCGCGATGGACATGGAACAGCGCATGACCCTGTGCAACATGTCGATCGAAGCCGGCGCGCGTGCCGGCATGGTCGCGCCGGACCAGGTCACGTTCGACTGGGTTGCCAATACCCCGCGTGGCCCGAAGGGCGACGCGTTCGATGCCGCCGTCGCCCACTGGAAGACCTTGAACAGCGATGTCGGCGCGCGCTTCGATGCCGAAGTGCACATCAATGCCGCCGACATCCGCCCGACCCTGACCTGGGGCACTCACCCGGGCACCGCCATCGCCGTGGATGCGCCGATCCCGGCCGCCAACGACGCGGCCGCGCAGAAGGGCCTGGACTACATGAAGTTCGAGGTCGGCCATGCGTTGGCCGGCACGCCGGTGGACGTGGTGTTCGTCGGCTCCTGCACCAACGGCCGCCTGAGCGACATGCGCGAAGTGGCGCAGGTGCTGCGCGGGCGCCGCGTCGCCGACGGCGTGCGCATGCTGGTGGTGCCGGGTTCGGAGATCGTCAAGCGCGACGCCGAGGCCGAAGGCATCCACGAGATCGTGCGTGCGGCCGGCGCCGAGTGGCGCGAGCCGGGCTGTTCGATGTGCATCGCCATGAACGGTGACCTGGTCGCACCGGGGCAACTGGCGGTGAGCACCAGCAACCGCAATTTCGAAGGCCGCCAGGGCCCGGGCTCGCGCACCCTGCTGGCCTCGCCGATGAGCGCGGCCTGGGCCGCGGTCAACGGCCACGTCGCCGACCCGCGTGAACTGTTTGCCAAGGAGGTGGCCTGATGGCCGCACTGACCCGGATCGTTTCGCGCAGCGTGGTGCTGCGCCAGACCAACATCGACACCGACCAGATCATCCCGGCGCGGTTCCTGTCCACCACCGAGCGTGCCGGGCTGGGCAAGAACGCGTTCAACGACTGGCGTTGGCAGGCCGACGGCTCGCCGAACCCGGAGTTCGCCTTCAACCAACCGGAGAATGCAGGGCGCTCGATCCTGCTGGCCGGTCGCAACTTCGGCTGCGGCTCCTCGCGCGAGCATGCGCCGTGGGCGCTGACCGACCTGGGCCTGCGCGCCATCGTCAGCAGCGAGATCGCCGACATCTTCCGTGGCAACTCGCTGAAGAACGGCCTGCTGCCGATCGTGCTGGACGAGGCCGACGTGCAGGAACTGATGCAGCACCCGGACGACGAACTGACCGTGGACGTTGCCGCACGCGAACTGCGTACGTCATCCGGCAAGGCCTATGCGTTCCCGCTGGATGGCTTCTCGCAGACCTGCCTGCTGGAAGGCGTGGACCAACTGGGCTGGCTGCTGGGCCGCGTGCCCGAAATCGAAGCCTACGAGGCTGCACGCGCAGCGTGAACCATAAACCCTTCTCCCTCCGGGAGAAGGTGCCCCGAAGGGGCGGATGAGGGTAAGCGCGACGACTACGGCCAGACACAACGCGTGGTCCTCCCTACCCTCTCCCTAACCCCTCTCCCTCAGGGAGAGGGGCTTCAAAAGAACAGCAATCGGAAGCCCTACATGCAAGCCAACATCGTCGTACTGCCGGGTGACGGCATCGGCCCTGAAATCACCGTCGCCGCCGTGGACGTGCTCAAGGCCATCGCCGCGCGCTTCGGCCACAGCTTCACCTTCAGCGAACACGATATCGGCGGCATCGCCATCGACAACCACGGTGAGCCGCTGCCGGCCAGCACCCTGGAGGCCTGCAGCAAGGCCGATGCGGTGCTGCTCGGTGCCGTGGGCGGCCCGAAGTGGTCCGACCCGAACGCCAAGGTGCGCCCGGAACAAGGCCTGCTGGCCATCCGCAAGGCGCTGGGCCTGTACGCCAACCTGCGCCCGGTGCGCACGCATCCGGCAGCGCTGAATGCTTCGCCGATCAAGCCCGAGCTGCTCACCGACGTGGACTTCATCGTCGTGCGCGAGCTCACCGGCGGCATCTATTTCGGCGACAAGACCCGCGATGCCGACAGTGCCAGCGACCTGTGCCGCTACACCACGGTCGAGATCGAACGCGTGCTGCGCAGCGCCTTCCGCCTGGCGCAGCAGCGTCGCGGCAAGCTGACCTCCGTGGACAAGGCCAACGTGCTGGAAACCTCGCGGCTGTGGCGCGACACCGCCGCGCGCATCGGCCGTGAGGAATTCCCGGAGGTCGAACTCGAACACCAGCTGGTCGACTCGATGGCCATGCACCTGATCGCCAAGCCACGCGCCTACGACGTGATCGTCACCGAGAACATGTTCGGGGACATCCTCACCGACGAGGCCTCGATGCTGGCCGGCTCGCTGGGCCTGCTGCCATCGGCCTCGCTGGGCCAGGAAGGCAAGGTCGGCATCTACGAACCCATCCACGGCTCGGCACCGGACATCGCCGGCAAGGGCATCGCCAACCCCTACGCCACCATCCTCAGCGCGGCGATGCTGCTGCGCCATTCGCTCGGGCTGGAGGCTGAAGCGGCGGCGATCGAACTGGCCGTCACCGCCGCACTGGATGGCGGCCACTTCACCGCCGACCTGGCCGCGCAGGGCCAGGCGCTCAGCACCGGCCAGGCCGCCCAGGCCGTGCTTGCCCAACTGCAGAAATGACATCCGGACGCGGCCTTTGGGCCGCGTCTTTTTTTGGCGGCCCCTTGTCGCCCGGTGGATAGACAGCCTTTCCCTTATTGGATCCCCGTTTTCGGATCCCCCCATCCTTGAGGAATGCCCTTGAACTACCGTAGCCCCGACGACTTCCTGGCCCACGTGGCCAAGCGCGACCCGCACCAGCCCGAGTTCCTGCAGGCGGTGAAGGAGGTGACCCTCAGCCTGTGGCCGTTCCTGCAGCAGAACCCGAAGTACACCCGCTACGGGTTGCTGGAACGCCTGGTCGAGCCGGAGCGCGTGATCCAGTTCCGCGTCGCCTGGGCCGACGACAAGGGCCAGACCCACGTCAACCGGGCCTGGCGCGTGCAGCACAGTTCGGCGATCGGCCCGTTCAAGGGCGGCATGCGTTTCCACCCATCGGTGAACCTGTCCATCCTCAAGTTCCTGGCCTTCGAACAGACCTTCAAGAACGCACTGACCACGTTGCCGATGGGCGGCGGCAAGGGCGGCTCGGACTTCGACCCCAAGGGCAAGAGCGACGGCGAGGTGATGCGCTTCTGCCAGGCGCTGATGCTGGAGCTGTACCGCCACCTGGGCCCGGACACCGACGTGCCGGCCGGCGATATCGGCGTGGGCGCGCGCGAGGTCGGCTTCATGGCCGGCATGATGAAGAAGCTCAGCAATGATGCGTCCTGCGTGTTCACCGGCAAGGGCCTGGCCTACGGCGGCAGCCTGATGCGGCCGGAGGCCACCGGTTTCGGCACGGTCTACTTCGTCGAGCAGATGCTGCACCACGCCCGCCGCGAAACGCACGGGGCCAAGGTGCTGATCTCCGGCTCGGGCAACGTCGCCCAGTTCGCGGCGATCAAGGCCGCCGAACTCGGCGCGCGCGTGCTGACCTTCTCCGATTCCGGCGGCACGCTGTACGCGCGCGACGGCTTCGACGAGGACGGCCTGCAGGCGGTGATGGCCCTGAAGAACGAGCGCCGTGGCCGCCTGTCCGAGCTGGCCGACGATGCGCGCTTCGAGTTCCTCGCCGACCGTCGCCCGTGGCATATCCCGGCCGACATCGCCCTGCCCTGCGCCACCCAGAACGAACTGGACGAAACCGATGCGCGCACGCTGGTCAGCAACGGCGTGCTGTGCGTGGCCGAAGGCGCCAACATGCCTTCGACGCTGGAAGCGGTGGACGTGTTCCTGCACGCCGGCACGTTGTACGCGCCGGGCAAGGCCAGCAATGCCGGCGGCGTGGCCACCTCGGGCCTGGAGATGAGCCAGAACGCGCTGCGCCTGTCCTGGCGCCATGCCGACGTGGACGAGCGCCTGCACGTGATCATGAAGGAGATCCACGCCAACTGCGTGCGCCATGGCGTGCGCGCCGATGGCAGCGTCAACTACGTCGACGGCGCCAACATCGCCGGCTTCGTCAAGGTCGCCGACGCGATGCTGGCACAGGGCCTGTACTGAGCCTGCCGCCAACGCCGCGCCGTGCGACACGCACGGCGCCTTGGCCGCAACTCAATGCGCGACGCGGTTGCGGCCTTCGTGCTTGGCGCGATACAGCTGGCGGTCCGCCGCCGCCAGCAGGGTCCGCACGGTCTGCTGCCCCGGGCCCAGGCTGGCCAGGCCCATGCAGACGGTGATATGGGTGTCCGCGCCCAGTTCCTCCAGGCGCAACCGCGCCAGCTGCATGCGTACCGCCTGCAGCTGTTCGGCCGCGGCCGGCAACGACATGCCGCGCAGCACGATCAGGAACTCCTCGCCGCCATGGCGTGACACGAACTGGTTCTCGCCCAGCTGCAGCTGCAGCAGGCTGGCGACGTCACGCAGCACCTGGTCACCGGCCTCATGCCCGTGGCCGTCGTTGATCTGCTTGAAATGGTCGATGTCCAGCAGCGCCACGTGCAGCGGAGCACCGTCGCGCTCGGCCTCGCGCATGGCCTGCTGCAGGTAGGCATCACCGGCGCGCCGGTTCGGCAGGCCGGTCAGCACGTCATGCATGGCCATGTGTTCCAGCCGCCGCAGCAGGTGGTCACGCTCGGCGTCGGCCTGCTGCAGCGCGCGGTTCTTCTCGCTCAGCTCCTGCGTCCGCGCCGCGATCTCGGTGCTGAGCAGGCGTTGCCGGCGGCGGTAGCTGGCCGTGCGCCAGGCCACCAGGACCAGCACCAGCCCGAGCAGTGCCACCACGCCCATCGCCATCACCCACGGCCGCCGCCAGTACGGCGTGGCCACGCTCAGCTGCAGGCGTGCTTCGCCGACGCGGCGCGCATCCTGCCAATCCAGCGGCAGGGTCATCGCCTGCACCCGCAGCTGGTAATTGCCCGGGGCCAGGTTGGTGTACACCGCCTCGGTACGCTCGCCGGCCTCGACCCAGTCGGCGTCGAAGCCCTCCAGCCGGTAGCGGTAGCGCATCTTGTCCGGCGCACGGAACCCCAGCCCCGTGTAGGCGACCTCGATCCGCTCCACTTCCGGCGGCAACGCATAGCGTTCCTGCGGGGCCTGCGGTGTGCCGTCGATCACCACCCCTTCGATCACCACTGGCGACCGGCGCAGGCGGGCGTTGCCGTCCACGCGCAGCGGGTCGATCACCGCCAGCCCTTCGGCGGTGGGAAACATCAGGCGCCCGTCACGGGCGAGCCAACCGGCCGGCGAGGACGCACCGTTGGCCTGGCTGCTCGGCATGCCGTCGGTGTGGTCGATCACATGCACCGCCAACTGGCTGCGCGCCCCTGCCGCCACCCCGACCAGGTCATTGCGGTCGAGCCGGAACACGCCCTGGTTGCTGGGCAACCACAAGTGCCCGCGGCCGTCGTCGATGATGCGGAACACCTTGTCGCGCGGCAGGCCCCTGCGGTGGTCGAACACCTGCACGTCCAGCCCGCGCTTGCGCAGCAGGCCATGGTCGGTGGCGATCCACAGGTCGCCGTTGCCATCGCCGAGGAAATCGAACACGTAACTGGCCGGGAAACCGCTCTGCACCGACCAGCTCTGCAGCTTGCCATCGGCGCCGAACGAGGCCATGCCTGCATTGGTCCCGATCCACAACACGCCGCCGGCATCGCGGTACAGCGCATGCACCGCCGCGCCGGGCAGGCCTTCCTCCAGCCCGTACAGGCGGAGGTGACCATCGCGGTAATGGAACAGCCCTTCGGCGCTGCCGATCCACAGCCCGCCATCGGCATCCACGCACAGCGCGCGCACCAGCGGCTGCACCGTGCCCGGCAGCACCACCTGCTGCCGCACCGTGCCATCGGCATCCAGCCGCAGCACGCCATGGTTGTAGGTACCCGCCCACAGCGTGCCGGGGGCCACCGCCAACGCCAGCACCGAGGCATCGCGACGGGCACCGGGAACCAGCGGGACCCGCCGCAGCTGCCCGCCATCGAGCCGGTCCAGCCCCTCGGAGTGGCCGATCCACACCGTGCCATCGGCGGACTGGATGACCGCGCGGACGTAGTTCGAACCCAGCCCCTCGGTCTCGGTCAGCCCCTGTGCGGCGCCTTCGTCGATCCGGAACAGGCCATCAGTGCTTCCGGCCCAGACCAGTCCTTCGCGGTCGATCATCAGCGCCGGGCTGACCTGGCCGGGGATGGCGATGCGCTCGCGCTGGCCTGCGCCGAAGCGTTCCAGCCGTCCGGCCGACAGGCTCAACCACAGGTCGCCGCCGGCATCGCGGCGCAGCCGCTCCACGCGCTCACCGGGGTACAGGTGCTCGCGCGTGCCATTACCGCGCAGCCAGTGCACGCCGTCATCGGCCGCGACCAGCCAACCGCCCTTTCCATCTCCCACCAGGTCACGCACCACCCAGCCGGCGCTGTCCTGCCAGGCCGTTGCCTGACTGCCCCGGAGCTGGAACACGCCACGCTCGGTGGCCACCAGCATCGTGCCATCGGCCGACTGCGCCAGGGCGGTGATGGTGGCTTCGGGCAGGCCCGGGGACAGGCCGACGTCGCGCAGCTCGCCCTCGGCGGACAAGCGCAGCAACCGTTCTTTCGCGCCCACCCACAGGGTGCCGTCGGCATCGCGCAGCAAGGCGGTGATCGACAGGTGGCGGGCCCGCTCCCCGCCGAGCGCTTCCCAGCGCCCGCGGTGGTAGCGGTACAGGCCGTCGTTGATGGTGCCGAACAGCATGCCGCCGTCGCGGTCGGCCAGCAGGGTGGGCACGCCGGACAGCTCCACGCCCGGGGTGTTCTGGCGGTCGAACACGGTGAAGCTGCGGCCGTTGAAGCGGACCACGCCTTCCCACGTCCCCAGCCAGATGAACCCTTCGTTGTCCTGCGCGACCGCCTGCACCAGGTTGTGCGGCAGCCCCTGCTCCATGTCCCAACCGGCCACGGTGTGGCGCGCGGCCTGCGCCAGCGGCGCGGCCAGCGCCGCCAGCAGCACCCACAGGCAGCACCCGGCGACCCGCGCGATGGCGCGGGTGACGGGGTTCGGGAAATGGTGAAGCGGTCTGGGCAAACCTGCCTCCCGCAGGTCCTCCCGGCCAGCGGCCGGCCGCTTCAATTTAGCATTCCGGCGTGAGATCCGCCCCTTCCAGGGACGGATCTCCCACCCCTTACTGGGTCGCTTCGTCCGGGCGCACCCGGAACCAGGCCGCGTACAGCGCCGGCAGGAACACCAGGGTCAGCACCGTGCCGACGATCAGCCCGCCCATGATCGCGATCGCCATCGAGCCATAGAAGGCACTGCGCGAGAGCGGGATCATCGCCAGCACCGCGGCCAGCGCGGTCAGCACGATCGGCCGGAAGCGGCGCACGGTGGCGTCGATGATCGCGTGCCAGCGGTCGTGCCCGGCGTCGATGTCCTGCTGGATCTGGTCGATCAGGATCACCGAGTTGCGCATGATCATGCCGGCCAGCGCGATCGTGCCCA
This sequence comes from Stenotrophomonas sp. ATCM1_4, assembly GCF_004348115.1. Taxonomy (GTDB): domain Bacteria; phylum Pseudomonadota; class Gammaproteobacteria; order Xanthomonadales; family Xanthomonadaceae; genus Stenotrophomonas; species Stenotrophomonas capsici. Next base: position 3,595,515 of record NZ_QPFB01000001.1, read on the forward strand.
GCATCGCCACGAAGCCGAACGGCGCGCGGAAGATCAGCAGGAACAGGGTCGCGCCGATGATGCCCAGCGGTGCGGTGACGAACACCATCGCCGCCCGCGAGAAGCTGCGCAGCTGCAGCATCAGCAGCGTGGCCACCACCACCAGGAACAGCGGCATGCCGGCATTGATCGAGTTCTGGCCACGGGCCGAGTCCTCCACGGTGCCGCCGGTCTCCAGCAGGTAGCCGTCCGGCAGCTCGGCGCGGATGCCTTCCAGCGTCGGCAGCAGCTGCTGCACCACCCCCACCGGCAACATGCTGTCGCCGATGTCGGCGCGCACGGTGACGGTCGGCAGGCGGTTGCGGTGCCAGATGATGCCGTCCTCGAACACCTGCTCCAGGCGCGCCACCTGCGACAGCGACACCGGCTTGCCGCTGCTGGTGGGAATGGCCAGGCTGCCCAGCATCTCCAGGTGCGCACGCTCGTCCTCCGGGCCGCGCAGCAGCATGCCGATCTGGCGGTTGCCTTCACGGTAGGTGCTGACGCTGGTGCCGGACAACGAACTACTCAGGAACTGCGCCAGCTGCGCGCTGCTCACGCCCAGCGCGCGCGCGCGGTCCTGGTCCACGACCAGCCGCACCACCTTGCTCGGCTCGCTCCAGTTGAGGTTGACGTTGGTGGTGTGCGGGTTCTCGCGCACCTTGTCCGCCACCTGCCGGGCAATGGCCTGCACCCGCTCGATGTGCTCGCCGGACACCCGGAACTGCACCGGGTAACCCACCGGCGGGCCGTTCTCCAGGCGGGTGACGCGCATCTGCACGTCGGAGAACTGCGGCACCACCTCCTTGAGCAGCCACTCGCGCACTTCCTCGCGGGCATGCGTGTCTTCGGCCAGCACCACGTACTGGGTGAAGTTGGTGGCCGGCAGCTGCTGGTCCAGTGGCAGGTAGAAGCGCGGCGAACCGGTGCCCACGTAGCCGACGAAGTTGGCGATGCCGGCATGGCCCTTGAGCAGGGCCTCGAACTTCTCGGCCTGGGCCTGGGTGGCGGTCAGCGAGGCCCCTTCGGCCAGCTCGATGTCCACCATCAGCTCCGGCCGGGTCGAATCGGGGAAGAACTGCTGCGGCACGAAGCGGAAGATCACCAGCGAGAACACGAACAGGCCGATGGTGGCGAAGATCACCAGCCAGCGGCGACGCAGGCAGGCGTCGAGGAAACGCCGGAAGCGCTGGTAGAACGCGGTGCCATACGGGTCATGGTCGTGCGTCAGTTCCTTTGGCGCGACCAGGTTGGCCAGCGCCGGGTTGCGGTCGGCCCAACGCTGGCGCAGCGCACGCACGCGGCCAGCGAGGCTGGTCGGTTTGGGCGGCTGCGGGTTGTGCAGGTCCGGCAGCATCTTGTCGCCCAGGTACGGGATGAACAGCACCGCGGCCACCCAGGACACCAGCAGGGCGATGGTCACCACCTGGAACAGCGAGCGGGTGTACTCACCGGTGCTCGATGCCGCCGTGGCGATCGGCAGGAAGCCGGCGGCGGTGATCAGGGTGCCGGTCAGCATCGGGAAGGCGGTGGACTCCCAGGCGAAGCTGGCCGCACGCATGCGGTCGTAGCCCTGCTCCATCTTGGTGGCCATCATCTCCACCGCGATGATCGCATCGTCCACCAGCAGGCCCAGCGCCAGCACCAGCGCGCCCAGCGAGATCTTGTGCAGGCCGATGTCGAACTGGTGCATCAGGAAGAACGTCATCGCCAGCACCAGCGGGATCGACACCGCCACCACCAGGCCGGTGCGCAGCCCCAGCGAGAAGAAGCTCACCAGCAGCACGATCACCACCGCCTCGGTGAGCACCTTGACGAACTCGCCCACCGAATCCTTCACCGCATGCGGCTGGTCGGACACCTTGCGCAGTTCCATGCCCACCGGCAGGGTCTTCTGCAGGCGCGCGAACTCATCGTCCAGCGCCTTGCCGAGCTTGATGATGTCGCCGCCGTTCTTCATCGCCACCGCGATGCCGATGGCGTCCTCGCCCATGAAGCGCATCTTGGCCGAAGCCGGGTCGGCGAAGCCGCGCTTGACCTGGGCGATGTCGCCCAGGCGCACGGTGCGGTCACCGGCGCGGATCGGGAAGTCGCTGATCTCCTGCACCGAGTTGAACTGGCCGGTGATGCGCAGCTGCACGCGGTCGCTGGCGGTCTCGAACCAGCTCGCCGGTGCCATCGCGTTCTGTTCGGACAGCGCCTGCTGGACCTGCTGCATCGACACGCCCAGCGTGGCCAGCTTGGTGTTGGACAGCTCGATCCATACCTTCTCGTCCTGCAGGCCGACCAGGTCGACCTTGCCGACATCGGCCACGCGCTGCAGCTCCAGCTGGATGCGGTCGGCGTAGTCGCGCATCACCGCGTAGTCGAAGCCCTTGCCGGTCAGCGCATAGATGTTGCCGAACGTATCGCCGAACTCGTCATTGAAGAACGGCCCGATCACCTCGGCCGGCAGCTGCGAGCGGATGTCGCCCACCTTCTTGCGCACCTGGTAGAACAGCTCCGGCACGTCCTTGGAGGCCATCGCGTCGCGGGCGCTGAAGATCACCTGCGATTCGCCCGGCCGCGAGTACGACTGGATGAACTCGAACTGCCCGGTGTTCATCAGCGCCTTCTCGATCGGCTCGGTCACCTGCCGCGACACCTGCTCGGCGGTGGCGCCCGGCCACGAGGTCTGGATCACCATGGCCTTGAACGTGAACGGCGGGTCCTCGGACTGCCCGAGGTGTTTGTAGGACCAGGTGCCGATGATCGCCAGGGCGATCATCATGAACAGCACCAGCGGGCGGTTGGTCAGTGCCCACTCGGAAAGATTGAAGCGGCGCACGCCTCATTCCCCCTTGTTCGCGGTGGCAGCCGGCGCCGGTGCCAGCACCGGGCGGTTGCTGCGGTCCACGGCCCGCACCACCTGGCCTTCGCGCAGCAGGTGGCCGCCGGCGGCCACCACCCACTCATCGGCGCGCAGCCCCTGCAGCACCGGCACCGATTCGGCGCCGTAGGCCCCCAGGGTCACCGCGCGCGACTGCAGTGCGCCGGTGGCTGGGTTGACCACCCACACGCTGGCCTGCTGCGGCTGCTTGCCTGCCTGCACCGCCGACAACGGCACGCTCAGCGCCGCACCCTTGCCGTGCCCGATGTAGACGCGGGCGCTTTGGCCCAGCTCGACCGAATCCAACGCGTCGGCCGCCAGCTGCACGCGCGCGGCGTAGCTGCGGGTCTGCGCATCGGCGCCGGCCGCGATCTCGCGGATGCTGCCGGACAGGCGCTTGCCTGCCTGGTTCCACAACTCCACCTCGACCGGCTGGCCGACGCTGAACTCGCGGATGGCGCTTTCCGGCAACGCGATGGCCACTTCGCGGGCGCCGTCGGCGGCCAGGGTGAAGATCGTCTGCCCGGCGGCGACCACCTGCCCGGCCTCGGCCTCGCGCGCGGCGATCATGCCGTCGGCCGGTGCCCGCAGCTGCGCATAGCTGGCCTGGTTGCGGTTGACGTCCAGGTTGGCCCGCGCCGCGTCGGCCTGGCCCTGCGCCGCCTTGAGCGCCGCGGTCTGTGCGTCCAGCGCCGAACGGCTGACCACCTGCTGGGCGGCCAGCACCTCATAGCGGCGGTGCTCGTCGCGGGCCTTCACCAGGTCGGCCTCGGCCGCGGCGTACTGTGCCTGTGCGGCACGGGCCTGCAGCGCGTAGTCGGCGACATCCAGTTCGGCCAGCACCTGACCCTTCTTCACCCGCTGGCCGGCATCGACCTCACGCCGCAGCAGGTTGCCGGCCACACGGAAGGACAGCGCGGCCTCCTCGCGTGCATGCACTTCGCCGGGATAGGCCGTGACGGTCACGTCCTGTCCGCCGGCCGGTTTGACCACCATTACCGGCAAGGCCGGCACCGCGGCGGTTTCGGTTTTGCCACACGCAGCAAGCACGGCCAGCAACAGGCTGCCGCCAATCCATCGGAGGTTGTTCATGGTGATCATGGGTCGCGAACGCAGGGGGAAGGGAGGCGGCCGGGGTTTCACCGCCATTACTGAACGAAGCGGTATAGTATAAATATCGAACCAGCTGGTCTAGTATTCCCTCATGTCTTCCAAATCCTCTGCCACCAACGTCTCCCGGGAGCCTGCGCGCAGCAGCGGGCCGGGCCGTCCGAAAGACCTTGGAAAACGTGCCGCCATCCTCGATGCGGCCAAGGAAATGTTCGTGGAGCTGGGCTTCAACGGCGTCAGCATGGACGGCATCGCCGCCAGTGCCGGCGTATCCAAACTCACCGTCTACAGCCACTTCGGTGACAAGGAGACCCTGTTCCGCGAGGCCATCCAGGCCAAGTGCGTGGAGATGATGCCCGACGCCCTGTTCGTCACCGACAGCGAAGGTCCGTTGCGCGACCAGCTGCTGGGCATCGGCCATGCGTTCTTCACGCTGATCAGCAGCGACGCGGCCCTGGCCACCCAGCGGATGATGATGAGCCCGGACACCGACGACCGGATCCGGCAGATGTTCTGGGAGGCCGGCCCGGCCCGCACCGAGACCGCGCTGTCGGACTTCCTGGCCGCCCGCGTGGCCCGGGGTGAACTGGACATCCCCGACCCGATCGTCGCCGCGCGCCAGTACTTCTGCATCATCAAGGGCGAACTGCACTCCCATATGATGTGCGGGTTGTGTGCCGCGCCCGGCCAGCTCGACCAGGATGCCCACGTGGCCGCCAGCGTCGACTTCTTCCTGCGGGCGTATGCACCGCGCTGACCCCCGCCCCTGCCAAGCTGAACAGACCGTAGGTCCGAATGACTTCCGGCACTGCGGCCGCCCGAGCGGCCACGGCGATGCTTGGCCCGCATCGCGCCCCTAACCGGTAAAATGGCCGGCCCACCGCGCTGGAATGACGAGCTTTCCCATGACGATCAACTACTCCCACGTCCGCGAATTGATGGTTGAACAGCAGATCCGTCCCTGGGACGTGCTGGACATCCGCGTGCTGGACGTGCTGGCCCGCCTGCCGCGCGAGGCCTTCGTGGCCGAGTCGCACCGCGCCTTGGCCTATGCCGACATCGAGCTGCCGCTGGGCCACGGGCAGAAGATGATGAAGCCGGTCATCGAAGGCCGCACCCTGCAGGCACTGGACCTGCAGCCCAGCGACGAAGTGCTGGAAGTGGGCACCGGCAGCGGCTTCCTCAGCGCCTGCCTGGGCGAACTGGCCCGCGAAGTGCTGAGCCTGGAGATCCAGCCGGAGCTGGCTGAACGCGCCCGCCAGAACCTGGACAGCGCCAAGCTGGGCAGCAACGTCCGCATCGAGGTCGCCGACGCCCTCAACTGGGACAGCCAGCGCCAGTTCGACGCCATCTGCATCACCGGTGCGGTAGAAACGGTCCCGACCCACCTGCTCAAGCTGCTGCGCACCGGTGGCCGCCTGTTCGTCATCAAGGGCACCTCCCCGGTGATGGAAGCTGTGCTCGTCAAGGCCGACGGCAGCGTGGAATCGCTGTTCGAAACCGACATCGACTACCTGCAGGGCGCTGCTCCTGCACCGCAATTCCAACTCTGAAACCTTCCAAGGAAGCCGCAATGATCCGCCGATCCCTCACCCTTGCGCTGGCAGTCGCCCTGCTCCCGATGACGGCCCACGCCGCCGACCTGCTGCAGGTCTACGAAATGGCCCGCAATGGTGACCCGCAGTTGTCGGCCGCCGAATCCAACCGCCTGTACACCCAGGAAGGCCAGGTGCAGGCACGCGCGGCACTGCTGCCGCAGATCAACGGCGAGGCATCGCTGGACCGTACCCGTACCAAGGCCGACGGCGTCAGCGGCAGCACCACCAGCAAGACCCGCACCTACGGCGTCAACGGCAGCCAGACCCTGTTCAACTGGGGCCAGTTCGCCGACCTGCGCGCGCAGCGTGACCTGAGCAAGGCCGCCGACTACACCCTGGAATCGGCCAACGACAACCTGATCATCCGCACCGCGACCGCCTACTTCAACGTGCTGGTGGCGATCGAATCGCTGAGCGCGGCCGAGACCAACGAAGCGGCCGGCAAGAAGCAGTTCGACTACGCCGACAAGCGCCTGGAAGTGGGCCTGGCACCGATCACCGACGTGCACGAAGCCCGCGCCCAGTACGACCAGGCGCGCGCCAACACCATCATTGCCCGCAACACGCTGGAAGACGCCTACCAGGCCCTGACCGAACTGACCGGCCAGCCGGTGCGCGACGTGCGCGGCCTGCCGGAAGACTTCCGTCCGGCCATCCCGGCCAACCGCGGCAACATCGACCAGCTGGTCACCGACGCGATGTCCCGCAACCCGGACCTGAAGGCCCAGGAACTGCAGGTCAGCGCCGCCGAATCCAGCGTGTCCTCGGCCCGCGCCGGCCACTACCCGACCCTGTCGCTGGGCGGCAGCTGGGGCAAGAGCGCCCGCTGGGGCGACAGCACCGGCGGTAGCTCCAACACCCCGGATGCGACCACCAACTCGATCGGCCTGACCCTGAACGTGCCGATCTTCGCCGGTGGCGCCACCCAGTCGCGCGTGCGCCAGGCCCTGGCCACCCGTGACATCCAGCAGGACACCTACGAACAGCAGAAGCGCGCCCTGGACCGCAACACCCGCAATGCCTACCAGAACCTGGTCGCCGGCATCAGCGAAGTGGAAGCCCGCCGCCTGGCGGTGGTCTCGGCACAGAGCGCCTACGACGCCTCGCAGGTTGGCTTGGAAGTCGGTACCCGCACCGTGCTGGACGTGGTCCAGAACCAGCGGACCCTGTTCCAGGCGCAGCTGGACTACGCCCAGTCGCGTTACAACTTCCTGCAGGCACGCCTGGCCCTGAGCCAGGCCGTGGGCGACCTGGAGATCGCCGAAGTGCAGGACATCAACCGCCTGCTTACGGTCGATGCCACCGCAAAGCTGCAGGCCCAGTAAACCGTCCTGCAGTACTTACGAAAAAGCGGGCCATGCCCGCTTTTTTGTTGCCTGCCATCTGCCTCCCCGGCGGTCAGCTGCGCGGTGGCAACTGCGGGGTGATCAGTTCCAGCGTGCGTTCCAGCGCGCCACGCCCGTTGGCGACCAGCGCGCGCCCGGCCTCGATCATGCGCTCACGCTCGGCGTCGTTCTCCAGCAACTGCTCCACCGTCGCCCCCACCGCCTGCGCATCGGCGCAGATGCGCAGCGCGCCGGCTTCATCCATGCGTCGGGAGATCTCGGCGAAATTGTGCAGATGCGGCCCGGTGATCGCCGCCACGCCCATCGCCGCCGGCTCCAGCAGGTTGTGGCCGCCGATGGGCTGCAGGCTGCCGCCGACGAAGGCCACCCGCGCGCACGCATAGAACGCCATCAACTCACCGAGCGTATTGAGCACGAACACCTGCGTGCCGGGTTCCGGCCACTGCTGTGCCTTGCGCGTGGCCACGCGCCAGCCCTGCTCGCGTGCCACCGCTTCCACCTTCGCGAACCGCTCCGGATGCCGTGGCGCCCACAGCAGCAGGGCATCGGGGTGCCGCTCCAGCAGGCGCCTGTGGATATCCACCACGGCCTGCTCTTCGCCTTCATGGGTGCTGGCGGCGATCCACACCGGTCGCGTGTCCGGCACATGCTGGTGGAAGCCTTCCAGCACGGCGGTGGGATCGGGCGGATGGATCTCGAACTTCAGGTTGCCCAGCGCGCGCACCTGTTCCGGCCGCGCGCCCAGCGCGATGAAACGTGCCGCGTCATCGGCGGACTGCGCCGCCACGCAGGTGACCGTGCGCAGGGCCCGCGAGACCAGCGCCTTGAGCACGCGGTAGCCCTTCAACGAACGTGCCGACAGGCGCGCGTTGAGGATGTACACCGGAATGCCGCGGTCCCGGCACCCGAACAGCATGTTGGGCCACAACTCGGTTTCCAGGATCAGCGCCAGGCTCGGGCGGAAATGCGCCAGGAAGCGGTTCACGCTGCCCGGCACGTCGTACGGCAGGTAGACATGGTCCACCGCGTCCCCCCACAGCGCACGCACGCGTTGCGACCCGGTGGGGGTGATGGTGGTGATGATCCAGCGGATGTCCGGACGCAGTTCGCGCAGCGCATTGACCACCGGCGCGGCGGCGTTGACCTCGCCCACCGACACCGCATGCAGCCATACCCGCGGTTGACCGCCGCTTTCCGGGTACGACGCATACCGCTCGTCCCAGCGCTTGAAGTACTCGCGCACGCGGAAACCGCGCCACACCAGGTGGTAGACGGTGATCGGCAGCAACAGGTAAAGCACGGCCGAATACAGGCCACGCAGCAGAAGTTCGACAGGATCCCTACGCATCGGCGAAGGATACGGGAGAACGATGGAAACCAGTGAGGAAGCCAGGACGATCCGGCTGCAGGCCGATGCCGCAGTCGGCGGCGCGGTCCTGCCGGAACCCACGCCGGCCTGGCATCCGGCGCAGCGAGGATTGCCGGAGATGGCGTTGCCGCCTCCGCTCGCCCTGCATTTCCCCCGGTGACTTAGAATTGCCCCATGTCCGATTCACCCACCACCGCCACCCGGCCCTCGTTGCTGCAACCCCGGCACTGGCCGACGTTCGCCTGGCTGGGCATCGCGATGCTCGCGGCACGGCTGCCCTGGACCCTGCAACGCGCACTGGGGCGTGGCCTGGGCTGGCTGGCGCTGCATCTGGCCGGCAGCCGCCGGCGCGCGGCCGAGGTCAACCTCAGGCTGTGCTTCCCAGAGCAGGATGACGCCTGGCGCCAGCGCCTGCTGCGCGACAGCTTCGATGCACTCGGCGTGGGCGTGTTCGAGTTCGCCCGTGCCTGGTGGGGCAGCATCGACCGCATCCGCCCGCAGGTGGAGATCGAGGGCCTGGAGCACCTGCATGCCCTGCAGGCTGAGGGCCGCGGTGTGCTGCTGGTCTCCGGCCACTTCATGACCCTGGAGATGTGCGGCCGGCTGTTGTGCGACCACGTACCACTGGCCGGCATGTACCGCCGCTACCGCAACCCGGTGATGGAGTGGGCGGTCAAGAGCGGCCGGCTGCGCTATGCCTGCGCGATGTATGCCAACGAGGACATCCGCGCCACCGTTCGCCACCTCAAGAAGGGCGGCTTCCTGTGGTATGCGCCGGACCAGGACATGCGCGGCAAGGATTCGGTGTTCGTGCCGTTCTTCGGCATGCCGGCCTCGACCATCACCGCGACCCATCAGTTCGCGCGCATGACCGGCTGTGCGGTGGTGCCCTACTTCCATCGTCGCGTCGGCAGCCGCTACGTGCTGAAGATCGCCCCGCCGTTGCCGGACTTCCCCACCGATGACGCCGTGGCCGACACCGCCAAGGTCAATGCCGCCATCGAGGACATGGTCCGCGAAGCGCCGGCGCAGTACCTGTGGATCCACCGCCGCTTCAAGCGCCAGCCCGAAGGCCTGAGCAACTTCTACGCGCGCAAGGACTGAGCCCGCGTCGGCGCCAGGCACCCGCGCCGCGGTACATCCCCGGTCACTTGGCCGTGCGCCACCCGCTCCGGCGGCGCGCCAGCCTCACTCCTGTTCGTCGGCCAGCAATGCGCCGGCATACAGGGCCGCCAGCACCACCAGCACGCCTCCCCAGAACGTGGAATAGAACGCCAGGTGCGTGTTGAGCGGGAACACCGTGGTCGCCAAGGCCAACGCCGCCGGCCGGGCCTGGTCGCGGGCCAGCGGGGGGGCATAGATCCAGGCACGGATGGCCATCGCCGCGCCCGCCATCCACAGCAGCAGGCCGAGAACACCGGTTTCGGCCAGGATCTCCAGCACGATCTGGTGCGCATGCAGGGCCGGGCTGTCGCCCCAGGCCGCGGTCCTCTGCGGTGACGGATCACACTGCGGGTAGGCACGCCGGAAATCGCGCACGCCCACGCCGTTGAGCGGGTGCTCGCGCACCATGCACAGCGCCGCTCCCCAGATCTGGCTGCGCCCGGACAAGGCTTGGTCCATGCCGCTGGCATCACCGCTCAAGGCCATCTGCGTGCGGGCAAAGCGCTCGCGTACCTGCGACGACCCCAGGCCCAGCGCCACCGTACCGGCCACGCCGGCGAGCACCACCAGTGCCATCCGCTTCGCGCCCAGCAGGCGTCCGCCGGAGAACAGCACGACCAGCGCGTAACTGATCCAGGAGGCACGCGAACCGGCCAGCACCAGCACCACGCCGACCAATGCGGCAGCCAGCAACCAGCCCCAGCGCCCCATGCGCTGGCCCACGAAGAACAGCAGGAACGGCGACACCGCCGCCAACACCTGCCCGAACTTCAGGTTGCACGGGCCGAACACGCCCGGCAGGCGATCTGCCGCGGCGACCTCCTGTGCGGTGCACAGGCCATGTCCACTGATCAGCCACTTGAGCTGGTCCATCGACCAGAACAATGCGCTGGTGCCGAATACCGCCTGCACCAGCGCATCCAGCGTCCACGCCGCGGTCACCAGCGCCAGGCCGGTGAAGGTGATCCGTCGCCGTTGCGGCGTGGCCACGGCAATGGCGACCAGCCACATGAACGGCAGGTAGCGCAGCGCGGCCGCCACCTTGCCCCAGGTCCTGCCCGGATCGGCCGCATCGAACGCGGACACCGCCTGGGGCAGCCAGTAGGCCAGGAACAACACGCCGGTCAGCGCCCATGCCGGGATGCTCAGCAACGGCCGGATGCCGCCACGCAGATGCAACTGCACCAACCGCACCGCGGTGAACAAGGCCCCCAGCACCAGCACCGCTTCGGCAATCCCGGGCGCCGGCCAGCAGGCGACGAAGGCAATCACCCATGCCGGTGCCCAACGGGCACTGGCACCTGCACCATCAGCGCGTGAGTTCGGCATAGACATCCAGGGTGGCACGCTGCATGGCCTGCAGGGTAAAGGGAATCCGGCCGGGCAATGCCGGCGGTTGCCGCAGCATCTGCAATGCCTGTTGCAGCAGGCCTGCATCGTCACCCAGCGCCACCGCCCCTTCGGGCTGCAGCTGCGCCAGCAGTTCACCGACGCCGCCATGGGCCCACCCCAGTACCGGTCGACCGACCGACAGCGCCTCAAGCACCGTGCGACCAAATGCTTCCGGCTTGTCGGACAACTGCAGGACCAGGTCACTGGCCGCGTAGGCCTGTGACATGCGGTCGGTGGCCTCGCTGAAGACCACCTGCCCGGCCACGCCCAGTCGTCCCGCAAGCTGTTCCAGTTCCTGCAGGTAGCTTTCCCGGCCAGGCGCGCGTGCCCCCGGCATCCACAGCAGCGCCTGCACCTGTTGCTGCTTCAGCGCCGCCAGCAGCCCGATGGCGTGCGCATGCCCTTTCAGCCGGGTGCCACGCCCGGGCAGCAGCAGCAAGGGCGCATCGCCGGCCAGCGCCGGATGCTGGCGTGCCACCTCCAGGCGCGGACGCCGGTCGGCACGTGGCGTGCGCGGGAACTGGCTGGCGTCGATGCCACGCGGTATCACGCGCAGCTTGCCCGGGTCAGTGGCCGGGTAATGCTGCAGCAGGTAGGTACGCACCGTCTGCGATACGCAGATCACGCGTTCACCGCTGGCCATGATGCCGCTGTAGCGGCCCGGTGAATTCAGGCCGTGCATGGTGGTCACCCAATGCGGCCGCTGGGGCGGCTTGATGCCACGCAAGGCATACCCGCCCAGCCATGCCGGCAGGCGCGACCGCGCATGCACGATGTCCGCGCCGGTTTCCACGAACAGGCGGCGCAGGCTGGCCACGTGCCGCAGGGTCAACAGCGACTTGCGGCCGATATCCAGGGTCAGGTGTTCGGCACCGCTGTCCAGCAGCGGCTGCACCAGCCGGCCGCCGGCCGATACCACGATGGCGCGATGGCCCGCCGCGACCAGCGCGCGGGCGATCTCTAGGGTCGAGCGCTCGACGCCACCGGCGTGCAGCGCCGGCAGCAACTGCACCACGGTCAGGCGGCGCATCGTCCGGTTCAGTCAACCAGCACGAAGACCGAGCCGCAGTACGGGCAGGCGGCTTCGCCGTTGGGTTCCTTGTCGATCGGCAGGTAGACGCGCGGGTGCGAGTTCCACAGCGCCATCTCCGGCGTCGGGCAGCTCAACGGCAGGTCGGCGCGGTGCACGGTGTAGCGCTTCTCGGAGTTGGCGGGTGCGGTGGCGGTATGGCTCATGGCGTCGTTCAGCGAAATCAGGGACCGGCCAATTCTACCAGTGCCACCCCGGTGCCGGACCGCCCGCCGGCGTCTCCTACGCGCGGCCGTCACCGGTCGTGGCCACCTGCGGTGGTTCCCGGCTCAGCCGGCCGGCCTCCAGGCGCAGCACCCGATCGACGCCGACGACCGCCTCGGGTCGGTGCGCGACAACCAGCCGGGTCAGGCGCAGCCGGCACACGGCCGCGTTGACCTGCTGCTCACCGCACGGGTCCAGATGGCTGGTGGCCTCGTCCAGGAACAACAACCGGGGCTGCCGGTACAAGGCGCGCGCGAGCAGGATCCGTTGCTGCTGGCCCGCGGACAGGGCGTTGCCCTGATCGCCGACCTGCCCGTGGTAGCCCGTTGGCCGGGCGATGATCTCCGCATGCACGGCGGCCAGGCTGGCCGCGACCTCGATCCGCGCCGGGTCCGCGTCCGGGTCGAAGAAGCTGATGTTGTCGGCGATGCTGCCACTGAACAGCTGATCCCCCTGCATCACCGCACCGATGATGCGGCGCAGCTCGTGCCGTCCCAGCGCCTGCAGCGCATGGCCCCCGATGCGGATGCTGCCGCGGGTCGGCGTCAACACACCCAGCATCAGTTTCACCAGCGTGGTCTTGCCGCAGCCCGACGCACCGGTGATCGCCACCGACTCCCCGGCAGCGATGCTGAAACTGCATCCCTCCAGTACCCACGGCGCGTCATCGGCATAGCGGAAGCACAGGTCCTCCACTTCGATCCGGCTGTCCTCGGGCACCGCCACAAGCCCGGGCAGGTCCGGCTCCGGCATGGCCGACACGACCCCTGCCAGGCGTTCACGGTGGAACCGAAGCACGCGCAGCGCCAGCCATTGGTCGACCAGGGCACTCATCCGCGCCATGAACAACTCCTCGTAGGCCAGGACGGCGATCAGCATGCCGGCCGTCAAGGCACCGTCCAGCACCCGCGCGGCCGCGATCCAGATCGAAGCGATGCGTGCCAGGCCGAACAGCAGTTGGCGCGTGCCACGAAAGGCCACGTCGAAATGGGCGAGCCGCGCCTCGTACTGGGCCGCCTCCCAGCGCAGCAGGTCATGACCGTCGCGCCTGCGCGATTCCGCGCCTGCCACCTTCACGCCCTGCATGCCCTGCAGCGTTTCCAGCAGGTACGCCTGCTGGTGGGCATCCGCCACCCACTGCCGCTCGCGCTGCATGTGCTGTGACTTCGCAGCCGACAGGCGCACGACCGCATACAGCACCACCGCCAGCACGGCCACGCCTGCCAGTCCGGGGCTGTACAGCAGCATCAAGCCAAGCAACGGCACCACCAGCAGACCATCGACCAGCCCTTCGAGCGCGCCGCTGGCCGCGGTCCGCTGGATCTGGCGCAGCGAGGCCAACCGCGCGACGACGCCGGCCGGGCCGTGTCGCTCGAAGAAGGCCAGCGGCAGCCTCGACAGGTGCGCAAGCACATTGCCGGTCCACTGCTCGCCCAGCCGCGCGCACAGGCGAACCACGGCCACGCCTCGCACCGCGTCGATGCCCACCTGCAGCACCAGGGCCAGGCCAAGGCCGAACACCAACACCGCGAGCAGATCGCGGTCGGCCGCGACCAGCACCTGGTCCACCACCCATTGCATCAGCAATGGCGCCAACAGCACGAACACCTGCAGCGCCAGCGACAACACCAGCACCTGCACGAGCACCGTCCGCAGGCCGGGGACCGGTCCGGCCAGGCGGCGCAGGCTGATCAAGGCCCCTGTTTCAGGGGACGCCAACATCGCCGCCGGCTCCAATACCAGCGCCGCGCCACCGAAGCAGCCGGAGAGTTCGGACCGCGACATCTGGCGCGTCCCCGCGACCGGGTCCAGCACCGTGGCACGATTGCCCCGCAACTGTTGCAGGACCGCGAAATGATCCCGCTCCCCCTGCACGATGCAGGGCAGGTCCACGCTGGCCAGTGCGGCGCCAGGCTGCCGTGGCCGTGCATGGAAGCCCAGTTGCCGGCTGGCGTCGACCAGCCCAGCGAGCGTCGCGCCGTTCGCGCAGCCGGGGAAACGTCGCCGCAGTTCTGCCAGCCCGACCGGGCGTCCATGGGCCTTGGCCACCATGGCAAGAGAAGCGAGGCCGCTGTCGGCGGCCTCGGATTGGACAATGCTGTTCATCCGTGGCCGTCCCTGGCCGCTCCTTCGTCGTTATTTGAAATCACCCGCAACGAACACGCTCAGCTGGCCGGGGTCCAGGTGTTTGCGGATGGCGGCATTGACCTGCTCGACCGTCAACGCGCGATAAGCCGCATCCCGGTCGATCTCGAACTGCATGGCACGCGCGTAGTACAGGTGGTCGGTGAGCAGGTTGGCCACCGCGCCATCGCTGGCACGCGACTGCTCGCGCACCACCAGCCGCGCATTGACCGCATCACGCAGTTCCTGTTCGGTGACCCCATCGGCCACGAGCCGGACCAGTTCCTCGCGCACCGCGCGCTCGACCTTGTCCATGTTCTCCGGCGCCGCAATTGCCTGCACGGTGATGCTGCCCGCATTGTCACGTCCTTCCCGGCTTTCGTCGGCATGCAGCGCGGCACCCACGCTGTAGCTGAAGCCTTCCTTCTGGCGGATGCGGTCGGCCAGCCGTGCCTTCAGCGGATCGCCGCCAAGGATGTTGACGGCGATGTTGAGCGCGGCGAAGTCCGCATCGGCCAGGTTGATCGACAGGTTCTGTCGTGCCAGCAATACCGCATTGGGCTTGTCCGGCGTGGCTAGGCGCTGCTGCATCGCCGCGCGTGGCTGGTAGTGGGTGCTGATCGGCACATAGGCGCGTGGTGCCTTCCAGTCCACGAACAGGGACTGCAGTTGCGCCTTCACCGCCTCGGCGTCGAAGTCACCGACGATGGCGATCTCGCCCACGCTGGTGCCGTAGAAGTCGCGGTGATAGGCGGCCAGTTCCTGCAGCTTCACCGCATTGAGCCGCTCCAGCGCGGTGTCCAGCGTTTCCACATGCAGCGGATGGCCTTCCGGCCAGGGGTCGAAGTAGCGGGCCAACGCCAGCGATGCCACCGCACCGGGTTCCCTGCGCTGGGCTTCGGTCGCGGTGACGGCCTGCAGGCGAAGCTGTTCGAACGGGTCTTCCGGCAGCGCCGGGTTGCGCAGCACGTCCGCGGCCAGGGCCAGCGCCTCTGCCAGCGTGTCGCGCCGGCCCGACAGGCGGATCTGCGCACTCTGCATGCCCCCGCTCACCTGTGCCTGGGTCGCCAGCGCATCGAAACGCGCCGCGATCTGGCCCCGGTCCATGTGCGTGCTGCCCATCATCAGCATCGAGCCCAGCAGACTGCCCGCCATGCCGCGGCCGGTCATGCCTTTCTCGTCACCGAAGCGGAACGTCGCATCCACCGTCACTGTCTGGCCGCGGTTCTTCTTGGGCAGCAGCGAAACCCGGAGCCCCTCGCCCAGGGTGAAGGTCTCGGTGCGTGCCTGGATGTTCTGCGGCGTGGCTTCGAACGCCTCCCCGGCGGCGACCGCTTCACGCCCCACGTAGCCATCGACCAGGCTGGCCACCGCCGGTGCCGGTGGAATCCCGGCGCGATCGACCGTGGTCGTCGGCACGAACCGGCCCAGGGTGCGATTGCTGGGCTTGAGGTAAGCCGCCGCGACGCGGTTGACGTCGGCGGCGCTGACCTTGGCGATCGAATCGCGCTGCACGAACAGCAGCCGCCAGTCACCGGCCGCCTGGTACTCGGAAAGCGCCATGGCCACTGCGTTGACGTCGCTGGTCAGCTTCTCCAGCCCGTTGGTGATGCGTTGCCTGGCCGCGGCCACCTCCTCCTCGCTCACCGGACGCGCGGCGACCTGCTCGGCCTGGCGCAGCAACTCGGCCTCGGCCTTGGCCGCGTCACCGGCCTTGGGCAGGACGCCGATCAGGGTGAACAGGCCGGGATCGCGCAGGCTTTCCCCGCTGGCAGTGGCGAAGGCCGCCAACTTCGGCTCCATCAGCGCCTTGTACAGCCGCCCGTTCGGGTTGTCGCCCAACACGTTCGCCAGCACCGCCAACGGCGCGCTGTCGGCCTGCGCCAGCGCCGGCACGTGGTAGCTGGCCGCCACCAGCGCCAGGTCACCACTGCGGCGCACGGTGACCTCGCGCTCGCCATCCTGGGCAGGTTCCACCGTATGCAGCACTGGCAGCACGCGGGCGGGCCGCTTCAACGGGCCGAAGTGGGTGGCCACGCGCTGCAGTACCTGGCCTTCGTCGATGCGGCCGGCAACGATCAACAGCGCGTTGTCCGGCTGGTACCAGGCTCGGTAGAACGCCTGCAGGTTGTCGATCGGCACGTTCTCCACGTCCGAGCGTGCACCGATCGGCATGTTGCCGTAGTTGTGCCAGTCGAAGGCCACCGAGCGCATGCGCTTCATCAGCACGCCGACGGGGCTGTTGTCGCCGGCTTCCATCTCGTTGCGGACGACGGTCATCTCGCTGTCCAGGTCGGCCTTGGCCACCCTGGAGTTGACCATCCGGTCAGCCTCCATCGCCAGCACCCACTCCAGCGTTTCATCACTGACCGGGAACGAGGCGAAGTAGTTGGTGCGATCCAGCGAGGTCGTGGCGTTCTTGCTGATGCCGCGCTTCTGCATCTGCCCGGGAATGTCGGGGTTGCGCGCGGTGCCCTTGAACAACAGGTGTTCGAGCAGGTGCGCCATCCCGGTTTCGCCGTAGTTCTCGTGCAGCGAGCCCACGCCGTACACCAGGTTGACCGTCACCGTCGGCTTGCTTGCGTCGGGGAACAGCAACACGCGCAGGCCATTGTGCAACTGGTACTGGCAGATCCCCTCCACGCACGGCCCGGCTTCCACCGTCGCCGGCAAGGCCGGGGGCGCCGGCCTGGCCGTCGCAACGCCCACGCCCGCCAACGAGAGGGCCAGCGCCACTGCACAACGCGAAACTCCGATCATCCATTTCCCCTTGGGTTCATTCCTTCCATTCCTGTCCAGGCCCGCATTCCTGTCCAGGCCCGATGGCGGGGGAAGCTCCCCGCGCCCCACCTTCCCTGCGCGATCCCGTCGTCGCGCGGCTTCCCTTGCCCATCCCTCTGTGGAGATACCGCATCGGATGCACGGGCATGTTTCCAGAAACATCCCGATGCGTACACCGTGAAGAGGCCAACGCCGCTCATCCTTCCCACCGTGCTGACATACCAAGCAGGGGCTCGAACAGCCATTCGAGCAGACGACGCCGTTCGCCCATGATGTCCGCTTCCAGCGGCATGCCGGGGCGCAGTGGCTCGGGCTTCCCGTAGGCCACGACGTGTTGCCGGGCCAGGCTGACGGTGATCCGGTAGGCGACCTCGCCGCCGCGGCCGGCCGCATCGTCGGGCAACGCGCTCAGGCTGATCCGTTCCACGCGGCCGCGCTGGTGCCCGAACTTCTGGTAGGGAAACGCACGGTAGCGCAGCAGCACGTCATCGCCGGGCGCGATGAAGCCGATCACGCGACTGGGAACGCGCAGCTCCGCTTCCAGCCGCCCGTCACCGGGCAGCAGCACCAGCAGCGGCTGGTTGGCCCGCACCGCCTGGCCGGGCTTGACCAGGTGTATCCCCACCGTCCCGGCGACCGCTGCCTTCACCAGCAGTCCATCGGCGGCGTCGGCCTGCAGGCGCTCCTGCTCCAGCCGCGCCTGCGCACGCGCATGCCCGGCGTCGTTGGCCCGTGCCTGCGCCGGCATCTCGTCCAGCGCCTGCTGCAGGCGCGCGATCAGCCGCCGTGCACCGCTGGCCTGTCGCTGCAGCGATCGCCACTGCGCGGTATGGTCCAGCAGCGCGGCTTCCTGCTGCTGCAGTTGCAGCTGCCCCACGTATCGCCCTTCTTCAAGCCGGTGCAGGCGCTGCAGCCTGTCGGCGGCGGTGCGGACCTGCTGCTGGCGGACCTGCACCTCGGCCTGGACCAGTTGCAGTTCGTCACGGGCACGGTGCAGGCGTCGGATCAAGCCCTGCCGCTGCGCCTGCATGCGCCCGTGACCGGCCAGGCGCTCCTCCTCCAGCCCGCGCTCGCGCTCGCGCAGGTGCGCATCGATGGCGCCCTGTGCATCACCGACGTCCACCGTCGCGCGTGACATGCTCACCAGCGCAAGGCTGCCGCCCGCGCGGACGCGCCCGCCTTCGGCCACGTTCAACCAGGCCACCACGCCGTCGGCCGGAGCGGTCACGGTCAGCATGCCCTGCACCGGGACCAGTTGGCCCTCGACGGTGGAGCGGCAGGTGTAGCTGGCCGAGCACAGGAAAACCAGCACGGCGATGGCGGCGATCATCGCCAGGCCAGCGAGCCCGCCCAGGCGCAACGCCGGTGACGTCCCCGCGCTGGCCGGCATGCGGTCCGGCGGCACCTTCGACCTGACCTCCCGGCATGATGATTGCGGCATGGCTGGCCCCCGGAAAGCGAGGCGCGAATGTGTCGAAGCGGAGGCCTTCGTTCAAGGCCTCCGCAGGGTCATTTGCACTGGCACCAGACGCCCATTGCCCATGGCACCGGGGACGCGGGCCGGGCGTCAGCCGCGCTGACCCGAAAAGTCAGACTTTCTGACGAAAATCCACTTTTCCTTGCATTGTCTCAATTTATCACACTTGTTCGCACATTGTATCCCGCTTGCGATATAGTCGCCGGGCACTCACGCAGCAACCTCATGGAGGAGAACCTGGATGCCCAACCAACTGGCTAATCGCATTCGCCGTGCCCGTCGCAGAAAGGGCATGACCCAGGCCGAGCTGGCCGCCCTGCTCAAGGTCAGCCGCAGCGCGGTGGGCAACTGGGAAAGCCCCACCGGGATCATGCCGTGCACTACCCGCATGATCACCATCGCCCTGGTCACTGATGTTTCGTTCGAATGGCTGGCCACCGGCCGTACCGGGCTCGAGGCCGTCCCGGCGAGCCCGCCTCCGGCCGGCATGGAGCTGGTCGATGACCCGCACGAACGCCGCCTGCTGGTGGGCTATCGCACCAGCCGCGCCGCCACCCGCAAGCTGGTCCTGCAGATCGTGGAAGGCCAGCGCGCCTCGCCGCTCTGACCGCCGGGGCCAGCCAGGCTGGCCCCACCTTCCCGCGGAAACGAAGAAAGCCGGCTTGCGCCGGCTTTCTTCGTTGCACCCGGACCCCGCCATCAACCGGCGCGATCGGCTTCCATCTGCTTGCGGATCTGCGCGTCCACGGCCGCGATCGCGGTCATGTTCAGCACGCGGCGCGAACTGGCGCTGCTGGTCAGGATGTGCACCGGCTTGGAGATGCCCATCAGGATCGGGCCGATCGCCACGCCGTTGGTGAACACGCGCACCAGGTTGTAGGCGATGTTGGCTGCTTCCAGGTTGGGCAGCACGAACAGGTTGGCACGGCCCTTGAGCGTGCTGTTGGGCAGCAGCTTCTCGCGCAGCGCCTCGTCCCAGGCGGTGTCACCCTGCATCTCGCCGTCCACGTTCAGGCGCGGGTTGCGCTTGAGCAGCTGCTCGCGCACCTGGCGCATCTTCAGCGCGTCCTTGGAATCATGGCTGCCGAAGTTGGAGTGCGACAGCAGCGCGATCTTCGGCTCGATGCCGAACAGCTTCATGCGGTAGGCCGCCTGCAACGTGGATTCGACGATCTGGTCGACGCTGGGGTCTTCCTGCACGTGGGTATCCACGAAGAAGAACACGCCCTGCGAGTTGATCACGCCGGTCATCGCCGAGGTCGAGCTGACCCGCTGTTCCAGCGGGATCACGCTGCGCACGTAGCCCAGCTTCTTGTGGAAGCGACCGACCAGGCCGGACAGCATCGCGTCGGCCTCGCCACGGGCCACCATCACCGCCGCGATCAGGGTCGGGCGCGAGCGCATCAGGTTCTTGGCGGCGGCCACGGTGACGCCCTTGCGGCCGGTCATCTCGTGGTAGTACTGCCAGTACTCGTTGAAGCGCGGGTCGTCGTTGATGTTGGTGATCTCCACGTCCACGCCCGGCTTCATGCGCAGGCCCAGGCGCTCGATGCGCGATTCGATCACTTCCGGGCGGCCGATCAGGATCGGTGCGGCGACGCCTTCGTCGATCACGTTCTGCACCGCCTGCAGCACCACTTCTTCCTCGCCCTCGGCGTAGACCACGCGCTGCTTGTCCGAACGGGCACGGTCGTAGACCGGCTTCATGAACAGGCTGGTGCGGTAGACGAACTGGGCCAGCTTCTCGCGGTAGGCCGCCATGTCGGCGATCGGGCGCGTGGCCACGCCCGAATCCATCGCCGCCTGGGCCACCGCCGAGGACAGCTCGACCAGCAGGCGGCGGTCGAACGGGCGCGGGATCACGTAGTCACGGCCGAAGCTCGGGGTATCACCACCATAGGCGGCGCCCATGTCGGACGCCTCCTTGCGTGCCAGCGCGGCGATGGCGCGCACGCAGGCCACCTTCATTTCCTCGTTGATGCCGGTGGCACCGACGTCCAGCGCGCCGCGGAACAGGTACGGGAAGCACAGCGCGTTGTTGACCTGGTTCGGGTAGTCCGAACGGCCGGTGCCCATGATCACGTCCGGGCGCACCGCCTTGGCGTCCTCCGGCAGGATCTCCGGGTACGGGTTGGCCAGCGCGAAGATGACCGGGTTCGGCGCCATGGTGGCGACCATTTCCGGCTTCAGGATGCCGCCGGCCGACAGGCCCAGGAAGATGTCCGCGCCGTCGACGATCTCGGCCAGCGTGCGCTTGTCGGTGTCGCGGGCGTAGCGCGCCTTTTCCGGGTCCAGGTCGGTGCGGCCGGTGTGGATCACGCCTTCGCGGTCGTAGGCCAGGATGTTCTCCGGCTTCAGGCCCAGCTGTACCAGCATATTGACGCAGGAGATGCCGGCCGCGCCCATGCCGGTGGTGGCCAGCTTGACGTCCTCGATCTTCTTGCCGGTGATGCACATGGCGTTGAGCACGGCGGCGCCGACGATGATCGCGGTGCCGTGCTGGTCGTCGTGGAACACCGGGATGTTCATGCGCTCGCGCAGCTTGCGCTCGACGATGAAGCACTCCGGCGCCTTGATGTCTTCCAGGTTGATGCCGCCGAAGGTCGGCTCCAGCGAGGCGATGATGTCGACCAGCTTGTCCGGGTCGTTCTCGTCCACTTCGATGTCGAACACATCGATGCCGGCGAACTTCTGGAACAGCACGCCCTTGCCTTCCATCACCGGCTTGCCGGCCAGCGGGCCGATGTTGCCCAGGCCCAGCACCGCGGTGCCGTTGCTGATCACCGCGACCAGGTTGCCGCGTGCGGTCAGTTCGCTTGCCTGCGAGGGGTCGGCAACGATGGCTTCACAGGCATGCGCCACGCCCGGCGAGTAGGCCAATGACAGATCCCGCTGGGTCAGCATCGGCTTGGTCGCCACCACCTTGATTTTGCCCGGCGGGGACATGCGGTGGTAATCGAGGGCGGCCTGTTTGAAATCTTCGTTGGACATCGATCTGTTCGGCATGAATGGGCAGAAGGGACTCGGGATGATACCGCGTTGCGCTGTCTGGACCTGTCGCGCAGCTGTCACTGGTCATGCTGCAACTGCACAATCCGGAGGCGTCCGGTGGACATGATCCGAGCATTGCGGGTCGCTGCAATGACAACGGGCGGATCGGGAAAGCACGCGCAGGGCCATACCCTGTCCCGGGCAGGCCCCGCGCCACGCGCTGGCAGGTTTGCTCAGCGCACCGCGACCTCGCCCACCGGTTCGGGCGTAGCGCCATCGAGCACCTGGGCAAGGCGCTCGCTGTCCAGTGCGCCCTCCCAGCGCGAGACCACCACGGTTGCGACGGCATTTCCGAGGAAATTGGTCAGGGAACGGCATTCGCTCATGAACCGGTCCACGCCCAGGATCAGCGCCATGCCGGCCACCGGCACCTCCGGCACCACGGCCAGGGTGGCCGCCAGGGTGATGAAGCCGGCACCGGTCACGCCCGCCGCACCCTTGGAACTGAGCATGGCGACCAGCAGCAGCATGATCTGGTGGCCCAGGGTCAGCTCGGTGTTGGTGGCCTGGGCGATGAACAACGCGGCTAGGGTCATGTAGATGTTGGTGCCATCCAGGTTGAACGAATAGCCGGTCGGCACCACCAGGCCCACCACCGACTTGCTGCAGCCGGCCCGCTCCATCTTCTCCATCAGCGAGGGCAGCGCCGATTCGGAGGAGGACGTGCCCAGCACCAGCAGCAGCTCGGCCTTGAGGTAACGGGCCAGCTTGATCACCGAGAAACCGCACATCCGGGCCACCGTGCCCAGGATGACCACCACGAACAGCAGCGCGGTCAGGTAGAACGAGCCTACCAGCCAGGCCAGGTTGACCAGCGAGCCGATGCCGTACTTGCCGATGGTGAAGGCAATCGCGCCGAACGCGCCGATGGGTGCGGCCTTCATCAGCAGGTGCACCAGCTTGAACACCGGCGCGGTCAGCGCTTCGAGCAGGTTGAGCACCGGGCGGCCCTTCTGCCCGACCATCGCCAGCGAGATGCCGAACAGCACCGCCACGAACAGCACCTGCAGGATGTTGTCGCCGACGAACGGGCTGAGCAGGGTCTTGGGGATGATGTCCATCGCGAAGCCGACCAGGGTCAGCTCATGCGACTTGGCCACGTAGTTGTTGACCTCGGTCTGGTCCAGGTCGGCCGGGTTGATGTTCATGCCGGCGCCGGGCTGCACCACGTGCGCCACCACCATGCCCACCACCAGCGCCAGGGTGGAGAAGAACAGGAAGTAGACCATCGCCTTGGCGAACACCCGGCCGACGCTGCGCAGGTGGGTCATGCCGGCGATGCCGGTGACGATGGTCAGGAAGATCACCGGGGCGATGATCATCTTCACCAGCTTGATGAAGGCATCGCCCAGCGGCTTGAGCTGCGCGCCCCAGGCCGGCTCGAAATGTCCGAGCAGCACGCCCAGGGTGATGGCGACCAGCACCTGGAAGTACAGCTGGCGGTACAGCGGGGTGCGACCACCCGGGACCGCGACGACATCGGTGGAAACGTGCATGCGACACCTCGAAGGAGAACGGCTTCGAGCGGTGTTGTACGCGCGGGCGGCGGGCACGCCGATAACGCATTGGTACTAGCTAATCCATTGGTATTAGGCCGCTTTTCCTTCCTGGCGACGTTCCGGCACCCGCCTCGACCGCACCCTGCACACCAATCCCAATGGCCACGGGCACTTGCCGCACGTTCCCGCCCGACGCCCCTGCCGGATGGGCCAGCGGCCGCGCGTCAACGTCGCAGATGCCGCGCTGGAGAAACCCGCCGGTCTGCGTGACCATCCGCGCATGCCCTTCCTTCGCCGCCCACGACGACGTGTCCACACCTGGCTGCTGCTGGCCGGGCTGGCCGTGCTCGTCGCCCTGGTCAGCCTGGCGGTGATGCGCCACCTGGAGCGGCGCAGCCTGCAGGCCGACGCGGCGCAGGCGCGCGAACAGCTGCGCCTGAAGGCCGATGCGATGCAGGCATTGATCGAACGCTACGGCGTGTTGCCGGCGGTGCTGGCGCTGGACCCTGACATCCGCGCCGCATTGCTGCGACCGGACGCCCCGGCCGGCGTCTTCGATTCGCTCAACCACAAGCTGGAAGCGGTCAATGGCGCGGCCACCACCTCGACGCTGACCCTGCTCGATCGCAACGGGCTGGCCGTGGCCGCCAGCAACTGGCGCATCCCCGGGTCCAGCAACGTCGGCAACAACTACCGCTTCCGCCCCTATTTCCAGCGCGCCATGCAGGAAGGCAGTGGCACCTTCTACGCCGAGGGCGTGACCACCGCGGTGCCCGGCTACTTCCTGTCCGAGGCAGTCCGCGACGCCCAGGGCGTGCCGGTCGGGGTGGTCGTGGTCAAGGTGGTGCTGCGTCCGCTGGAAGCCAGCTGGGGCGAGATGCCCGAGACCGTGTTCGCCAACGACGGCAATGGCGTGATCTTCCTGTCCAGCCGCCCCACGTGGCGCTACCAGGTGCTTCACCAGCTCGATGCCGCCATCCGTGGCCGGCTGGCCAACACCCGCCAGTACGGGCCAGTGCCGCGCGAGCAGTTGGAGTACCGCCCGATCGAGGACCTCGGCGACGGCGTGCGCCGGGTGCGCCTGCCCGACGCCGGCGACGTCATCTGGATCTCGCAGCCGCTGCCACGCCAGGGCTGGTCCCTGAACCTGCTGCGCGCCAGCCACGACAGCCTGGCCACCGCGCGCACCCAGGCCGCGCTGATCGGCGCCGGCCTGCTCGCACTGGCACTGCTCGGCTTCGTGCTGTGGCAACGCCGCCGGCTTGCCCAGCTGCGCGAGCGCAGCCGCGTCGAGCTCGAACGCATGGTCAAGCACCACGCGCAGGAACTGCGCACCGCCCAGGATGGCCTGGTACAGGCCGCGCACGCCGCCGACTACGGCGAAAGCCAGAGCCTGCAGCACCTGCCGCAGGGCGTGTGCGTGGTGGACGCCCAGCTCAACCTGGTGGCGTGGAACCGCCGCTATGTCGAGCTGTTCCGCTTCCCGCCCGGCTTCATCCACGTCGGCCGGCCGATCGCCGATGTCTTCCTGTTCAACGCGCGCCGTGGCCTGCTCGGTCCCGGCCCCATCGATGAGGCCATCGAGCGCCGGCTCAACCACCTGCGCTCGGGCAAGCCGCACATGCATGAGCGCGAACGCAGCGATGGCAGCGTCATCGAGATCCGCGGAAACCCTCTGCCGGACGGCGGCTTCGTCACCAGCTACGCCGACATCACCGCCTACAAGAACGCCGCGCGCGACCTGCGCTCGCTCGCCGACGCACTGACCCAGCGCGTGGACGAGCGTACCCGTGACCTGGCCGGCGCCAAGCGCGAGGCCGAGGATGCCAACCGCTCCAAGACCCGTTTCGTCGCCGCGGCCGTGCACGACCTGCTGCAGCCACTCAACGCCGCGCGCATGTTCCTGTCGGCGCTGCGCGGGCGCTTGCCCGACGAGGGCACGCGCCAGATCGCCGAACACATCGACAGTGCATTGACCGCGCAGGACGGCATCCTCAACAGCCTGCTGGACATCTCGCGGCTGGAGTCCGGCGCGCTGGAAACCCGGATCCAGGACTTCGCGCTGGACCCGCTGCTGGATGCCCTGGCCAAGGAATTCGGCATCCTGGCCACCGCGCGCGGGCTGCGGCTGGACTACGTCCGCACCCAGGCGGTGGTGCGCTCGGACCGCGCCCTGCTGCGCCGCGTGCTGCAGAACTTCCTGTCCAACGCCATCCGCTACACCCCGCGCGGGCGCATCGTGCTGGGCTGCCGCCGCGAAGGTGAGCGCATCCGCATCGAGGTGCACGACAGCGGCCCAGGCATCGCCGAAGCCCGCCACCGGGAAATCTTCGAGGAATTCCACCGGCTGGACGGCAACGACGCCAGCGAGCGCGGCACCGGGCTGGGCCTGGCCATCGTCGAGCGCATCGCACGCCTGCTCGACCACCCGATCCGGCTGCGTTCGGTGCTGGAGCACGGCAGTGTGTTCTCGGTCAGCGTGCCACGCGGCGAACATGCCGGCACCGCCCTGCCCGCTTCCGTCACCGCGGCCGAGGAGCTGCGGGGTGACTCATTGCTGGACGGCTGCCGGGTCTGGTGCGTGGATGACGATGCGCTGGTCAGCCGCGCCACCCACGTGCTGCTGGAACGCTGGGGTTGCCAGGTACTGTTGTCCGGCAATGCCGATGACGCGCTGGCAGCGGCCGAGCCGGGCAGCGCGCCGGACCTGCTGCTGCTCGACGTGCGCCTGGGCGCACTCAGCGGGCCGGAACTGCTGCCGCTGCTGCAGCAGCGCTGGCAGCAGGCCCCGGCGGTGATCCTGTACACCGCCGAGCAGGACCCGGCGCTGCGTGCACTCGCCCGCGAGAACGGCTGGCACTTCCTGTCCAAGCAGGCGCGCACCTCGGCGCTGCGCGCCCTGCTGACCCACGCCTGCCAGCGCGCACGCTGAGTCGGTGCTCGTTGCTCAGGCGCCCGCGTCGGGCAGGCCGGGGTCGCCTTCCGGCTCCAGCGCCTTGACCAGCAACGCCGCCTGCGTGCGGCTGTTGCATTCGAGCTTCTTCAGGATCGCGGTGACATGCACCTTGACCGTGTTCTCGGCCAACCCCAGCTCGTAGGCGATCTGCTTGTTGAGCAGGCCATCGGCCACGCATACCAGCACCCGGAATTGCTGCGGGGTCAGCCGGGCCAGGCGCGCGGCCAGCAACGCATCGCGCTCGGAGCGCTCGGCCGCCAGCGGCGGGAAGCAGGTGTCACCGGCCATCACCGCGGTGACCGCGTTGCGGATGGCCTCTACCGGCGCCGACTTGGGAATGAAGCCGACCGCACCGAACTGCTGCGCGCGCCGGATCACCCGCGGGTGGTCGTTGGAGGAAATGATGATGACCGGGATGTCCGGGCGCTCGCCGCGCAACCACACCAGCGAGGAGAAGCCGCGTGCCCCGGGCATGCTCAGGTCGAGCAGCACCAGGTCCACCTCCGGGTGCTCGTCCAGCGCCTGGGTCAGGGCCGAGGCGCTGGCCACCTCCAGGGTCTGCCCGACCGCCACGCCATCGCGCAGCGCATGCAGCACCGCCGCGCGGAACAGCGGGTGATCATCGGCGACGAGGACCTTGGCCAGGTTCATGCCGCCAGTGTGGCACGCACCCCGGCCGCTCGCCCTACTACCAATGCGTTATTGGCCGCCACGGCCAGGCTGCTATGGTCCGCCTCCCGACCCGGCATCCCCACAGGCACAGCCAGCTCATGCAACGCTCCCGCATCCCGTTGTTGTCCGCCCTGTTGCTGCCGGCCCTCGCACCGGCCGCGCATGCCAGTGATGATGTCAGCATCAAGTTCAGCGGGCGCCTGTACTACGACGTGGCGCGCTTCGACAACGATGACCGCGGCAGCCGCGAGCGTGACAACGATGACCTGCGTGCCGCGTGGCTGGCCGCCTCGGGCAGTTTCCACGGCGTCGACTACAAGCTCGAGGGCGACTTCGCCGGCCACCGCCCGGTGGCGCGCGATGTCTACCTGGCGCGCCGCTTCGGCACCACCACGGTGACGGTGGGCCAGTTCAAGCAGTTCTTCACCCTGGACGACCGCGCCAGCGCCAACCACATTCCGACGCTCGAGCGCAGCTACCTGGCGCAGACGCTGGCCCCGACCTACCGGCTCGGCGTGGGCGCAAACGGTTACCGGGACGGCCTGTTCTGGAGCGGCAGCGCCTACAGCCTGGAAAGCATCGACGCCTGGAAGGTGAAGGGCCGCGGCCTGGGCGGGCGCGCCGGCTACGTGCCGTGGAGCGAGCCTGGCCACGTCCTGCACCTGGCCGCCGCGGTCGCCCGCGAGGACTACGACAATCCCGGCCGCAGCGGCGCGGCGGCCCTGCGCGTGCAGCCGCGCGTGGCCGGCTACTTCGGTGACAACAGCCGCCTGTTGTTGCTCGACTTCCGCAACGGCCGCGACGTGCAGGTCGACAAGTACGGGCTGGAGGCCGCCGGCGTTCACCAGGCCTGGTCCTGGCAGGCCGAGTATGGCGCCGCCCACTACGACGACGGCCAGCAGAAGGCCAGGGTCCGCTCCGGCTACGTGCAGGGCAGTTGGCTGTTGACCGGCGAACCACGCAGCTACGACGCCCGCACCGGTCGCTTCGTGCAGCTCAAGCCTGCCCGGGAGGGCGGCGCCTGGGAGCTGGTGGCACGCTATGACCACATCCAGGGCGAGCAATGGCCCCAGACCCGTCGCGACCAGACTGCCGATGCCTGGACCGTGGGCGTGAACTGGTACGCGGTCAAGCACCTGCGGGTGATGGTGGACTGGACCGACACCCGCCGCCGTGATGAACTGGCCGCGCGTACCCTGGACCACACCGGCGTGCTCGCCGGGCGCGTGCAGCTGGACTTCTGAGCCACGGCCGTCGCCCACACACTGCCGCAAAGAAAATAATTTTCACACAACCCTTCCTGTGATACACAATAGGCCGCCGCGAATCGGGCGCGCTAGCACGGGGAAAGGACGTTGTCCAAAGAAAATTACTTTCATTCCGAAGCACCCCTGGAAGGCAAGGGCCTGCCTGCCGGAGGTCCGTGGACATCGGCCGGCCTCGCTGCACGGGGCGCCTCGATCCTGGATGAGGACGTCAGCCTGCCCGTGGCGGTGCTGAGCGAACCGGCGCTGCGGCACAACCTGGAATGGATGCGCCGCTTCTGCCTGGCCTATGGCTGCCAGCTGGCCCCGCACGGCAAGACCACGATGAGCCCGGCCCTGTTCCGGATGCAGCTCGACGCCGGTGCGTGGGGCATCACCCTGGCCACCGCCGCGCAGACCGCCAGCGCCTACGCGCACGGCGTGCGCCGCGTGCTGATGGCCAACCAGCTGGTCGGCCGCGGCAACTTCGACCTGATCGCGCAGCTGCAGGCGCAGGACCCGGACTTCTGGTTTGCCTGCGTGGTCGATTCGGCCGACAACGTGGCCGCACTCGGCCGCTATTTCCGCCAACGCGGGCAGACCCTCAAGGTGTTGCTGGAAATCGGCATGGCCGGTGGCCGCACCGGCGTGCGCGACCCGGCCCAGGCGCAGGCGGTGCTGGACGAGATCCGCCGTTGGCCCGATGCGGTGGCGCTGGTCGGCGTGGAAGTCTACGAAGGCGTGGCCAAGGACGAGGCCGGCGTACGCGCCCTGCTGCAGCGCAGCCTGGCGCAGTGGCAGGCGATCCAGGCCGACGCCGGTTTCGCGGCCAGCCCGGCCCTGCTCAGTGGCGCCGGCTCGGCCTGGTTCGACGTGGTGGCCGAGGAGTTCTCGGCGCTGTCCGGCCGCACCGACGCGCAGGTGGTCCTGCGCCCGGGCTGCTACCTGAGCCATGACGTGGGCATCTACCAGCAGGCAATCACCCGCATCCAGGCCAGCAACCCGGTGGCGCGCGACATCGGCAGCAGCCTGCAGCCGGCGCTGCGGCTGTGGGCCTGCGTGCAGTCACGCCCCGAACCCACCCGCGCGATCATCGCGCTGGGCAAGCGCGATGCCGCCTTCGATGCCGGCTTCCCGGTCCCTGCCCTGCACCACCGTCCCGGCGACGCCGCGCCTGGCGCCGCCGCCGTGCATTGGCGGATCAGCGCGATGATGGACCAGCACGCCTTCCTCGACGTGCAGGCCGACGACGACCTGCGCGTGGGCGACCTGCTCTGCTTCGACATCTCCCATCCGTGCCTGACCTTCGACAAGTGGCGCCACCTGCTGGTGGTCGATGACGCGCAGCGCGTCGTCGGCGCCGTTTCCACGCAGTTCTGAGTGCCGCCACGGGGGAGCTTGCCTGCATGACCGCTGGAAACCTGCTATTGCTCTACGCCGGCCTGTCGATCCTGGCGCTGATCGTGTTGATCGCCCGCTTCCGGCTCAATCCTTTCATCAGCGTCACCCTGGTCTCGGTGGGCCTGGCCCTGCTGGCCGGCATGCCGGCCCCGGAGATCCTGCCCGCCTACGAGCAGGGCGTGGGCAAGACGCTGGGCCACATCGCGCTGATCGTGGCGCTGGGCACCATGCTCGGCAAGATGATGGCCGAGTCCGGCGGCGCCGAACGCATCGCGCGCACGCTGATCGCCCGTTTCGGCCCGAAGAACGTGCACTGGGCGATGATGCTGATCGCCTTCTGCATCGGCCTGCCGATCTTCTTCGAGGTCGGTTTCGTGCTGCTGATCCCGATCGCGCTCAACGTCGCCCGCCGCACCGGCGTGCCGCTGCTGCTGGTCGGCCTGCCGATGGTGGCCGGGCTGTCGGTGGTGCACGGGCTGGTGCCGCCGCATCCGGCCGCGATGCTGGCCGTGCATGCCTACGGCGCCGACGTCGGCCGCACCGTGTTCTATGCACTGCTGGTCGGCCTGCCCACCGCGGCACTGGCCGGTCCGGTGTTCGCCAGGTTCGTTGCACCCCGGGTGACGCTGCCCGCGCACAATCCGATGGAAGCGGCACTGCTGGACGAAGGCCACAGCCGCATCCCCGATGACCAGCTGCCCGGCTTCGGCATCACCCTGGCCACCCTGCTGCTGCCGGTGCTGCTGATGCTGCTCGGCGGCTGGGCCGACCAGATCGCCACGCCCGGCTCGCCGCTCAACCACGGCCTGCGCTTCATCGGCCACTCGGTGGTGGCGCTGCTGCTGGCCACCTTGATGAGCTTCATCACCCTGGGCCTGCTGCGCGGCTTCAACCGCGACCAGATCCTGAAGTTCTCGCAGGAGTGCCTGGCCCCGACCGCGGCGATCACGCTGCTGGTCGGCGCCGGCGGCGGCCTCAACGGCATCCTGGTCCACACCGGCGTGGCCAGCGAGATCATCGGCCTGTCGCAGCGCTTTGACCTGTCCCCGCTGCTGATGGGCTGGACCATGGCCGCGCTGATGCGCATCGCCACCGGCTCGGCCACGGTCGCCATGACCACGGCATCCGGCATCGTCGCCCCGATCGCCGCGGCGATGGGCTACGCCCACCCGGAACTGCTGGTGCTGGCCACCGGCGCCGGCTCGGTGGTGCTGTCACACGTCAACGACGGCGGCTTCTGGCTGGTCAAGGAATACTTCAACATGAGCGTGGCCCAGACCTTCAAGACCTGGACCGTGCTTGAAACCCTCATCTCCGTCACCGCGCTGCTGCTGGTGATGGCTCTCTCCATGGTGCTTTGAACCATGTCCCAGAACACCTTCGACATCGTCTACGAACTGCGCCAGCGGCTGCATGAGTTCAGCCCGGTGGAAGCCCGCATCGCCAACGCCATCCTCGCCGACGTCGATGCCGCCGCGCAGTACGGCGTCAGCGAACTGGCCGAACGCGCCGAAGTCAGTGCCGCGGCCATCTCACGCTTCGCCAAGGCGCTGGGCTGCGAACACGTGCGCGAACTGCGCGCGCGACTGGCCTCGGCCAGCGCGGTCGGCAAGCGCTTCCTCGAACAGCAGAACGCACCGCCGGTGTCGGCGCTGTACGCGCAGATCTGCGACGACATCCAGGAAAGCCTGCGCCACAACATCGCCAACCTGAAGGAAGACGTGGTCCAGGCGCTGGCCGATGCGCTGTGCAGCGCGCGCATGATCCACATCTTCGGTCTGGGCGGCTGTTCCACCGTGTTCGCGCAGGAGCTGCAGAGCCGGCTGGTGCGCTTCGGCCGGCCGGTGTCGGCGTGCAGCGATGCACTGATGATGAAGATCATCGCCGCCACGCTCGGCCCGGACGACCTGGTGCTGGCCCTGTCGGTCAGCGGCATCACCCCGGAAATCGTCTCGGCGGTGGACATCGCGCGTACCTATGGCGCGCGCGTGGGCGCCATCACCCAGGCCGACACCGCGCTGGCCGAACGCAGCGACTGGCTGCTGCCGATCCAGATCGAGGAGACCGATTTCGTGTTCAAGCCCTCGGCATCGCGCTACGCGATGATGCTGGCCATCGACGTGCTTTCCACCACCACCGCGCTCAATGGCGCCAATGCCAACCACGAGCACCTGCGCCGCATCAAGCTGGCGCTGGACCGCCACCGTGGCGGCGACTCGCGCCTGCCGCTGGGTGATTGATCCATGCATGACGTACTGATCCGCAACGCGCTGGTCCTGGATGGCAGCGACACTGCCGGCGTCCACGCCGACCTGGCCATCCGTGATGGCCGCATCGCCGCCATCGGCCAGCTCGATGCCCCGGCCCGCGAGGTGATCGACGCGCAGGGGCTGGCGCTGGCGCCGGGCTTCATCGACGTGCACACCCACGACGACCTGGAAGTGATCCGCAACCCGGACATGCGCAGCAAGCTGTCCCAGGGCGTGACCACCGTGGTGGTCGGCAACTGCGGCATCAGCGCCAGCCCGGTGCGCATCCACGGCGAGGTGCCGGACCCGATGAACCTGCTCGGCGAGGCCGACGATTTCCGTTACGCCGATTTCGCCAGCTACCGCGATGCCGTGCAGCTCGCCCGGCCGGCGGTCAACGTGGCCGCACTGGTCGGCCACACCGCGCTGCGCCAGAACCACATGGACCGGCTGGACCGTGCCGCCAGCGCCAACGAGATCAGCGCCATGCGCGCGCAGCTGCGCGAAAGCCTGGCGCAGGGCGCACTGGGCCTGAGCAGTGGCCTGGCTTATGCCTCCGCCTTCGATGCCCCCTCCGCCGAAGTGGCCGAGCTGGCCGCCGAGCTGCCGGCCGGCGGCCTGTATGCGACCCATCTGCGCGATGAGTTCGCCGGCATCCTGGCCGCGATGGAGGAAGCCTTCGACGCGGCGCGGGCACCGCAGGCCGGCGTGCGCGTGTCGCACCTCAAGTGCGCCGGCATCGACAACTGGGGCCGCAGCCACCAGGTGCTCGATCGCCTGCAGTCCGCCTCGGCCACGCAGGATGTCGCCTGCGACTGCTACCCCTATGCGGCCAGCGCCTCGACGCTGGACCTGAAGCAGGTCACCGACGCCTACGACATCCTGATCACCTGGTCCGAGGCCGAGCCCGGCCAGGGCGGACGCCTGCTCGCCGAGATCGCCGCCGACTGGAACTTGTCGCTGATGGACGCCGCGATCCGCCTGCAGCCGGCCGGCGCGGTCTACCACTGCATGGACGAGGCCGACGTACGCCGCATCCTGGCCCACCCGCTGACCATGATCGGCTCCGACGGCCTGCCGCGTGATCCCCGCCCGCACCCGCGCCTGTGGGGCACGTTCCCGCGGGTGCTCGGCCACTACGCGCGCGACGAACAGCTGTTCCCGCTGCATACCGCCGTGCACAAGATGACCGGCCTGCCCGCCTCGCGCTTCGCGATGGGCGCGCGTGGCCAGCTGCGTGCCGGCTGGTGGGCCGACCTGGTGCTGTTCGACCCGGCCCGCATCCGCGACACCGCCAGCTTCCACGACCCGATCCGCGCGGCCGAAGGCATCGCCGCGGTCTGGGTCAACGGCCAGCTGGCCTACGACGGCCGGCAGGTCGTCGCCCGGCCGGGCCGCTTCATCCGCCCCGAGCCGGCGCCGGCCCCCTGATTGCAATCCAACCGAGGAACCCCCCATGAGTGACATCACACGCTATGGCGCCGAAGGCGGCGTCGGCCAGGGCAAGCAGCACATGCCGTTCTCGCGCGCGGTCCAGGCCGATGGCTGGCTGTACGTGTCCGGGCAGGTGCCGATGCGCAACGGCGAACTGGTCGGCGGCACCGTCACCGAACAGGCCCACGTGGCCATCGGCAACGTGCTGGAGATCCTGACCGAGGCCGGCTATGGCCCCGAGCACGTGGTCCGCTGCGGCGTCTGGCTGGACGATGCCCGCGACTTCTACGCCTTCAACGGCGTGTTCAAGCACTACTTCGGCGAGCACCCGCCGGCCCGCGCCTGCGTGGAGAACCGGATGGTGGTGGACTGCAAGGTGGAAGTGGACTGCGTGGCCTACAAGCGTCCGCAACGCTGAATCCGCTGCCCGTACCGGTATACACGCCGGCACGGGAGGGACCAGTGCCATCGGGCCCGGGTTGATCTTGGCCGCCAGTCACGACAAAGTCGCGGATTGTCTGGTTGAGGGGCCTGCCCATGATCCATCTTGATGCCGTACAGACGGTGGCCTTCGCGGGCCTGACGCTGTTCGCGGGATATGCGCTGTGCCGCGTCATCCCCTTCTTCCGCCGCTACAACCTGCCTGAGCCGGTGGTTGGCGGCCTGCTGGTCGCGTTGGCGGTGTGGTGGGCCCATGGACAACAGACCACGCTGTTCGAGCTGGACACCACGCTCAAGACACCGCTGATGGTGGCCTTCTTCA
Source organism: Stenotrophomonas sp. ATCM1_4 (assembly GCF_004348115.1). Classification (GTDB taxonomy): domain Bacteria; phylum Pseudomonadota; class Gammaproteobacteria; order Xanthomonadales; family Xanthomonadaceae; genus Stenotrophomonas; species Stenotrophomonas capsici. The sequence goes on from NZ_QPFB01000001.1 coordinate 3,629,326, forward strand.
CCACCCTGGGCATCAATGCCAGCGTGCGCCTGCTGCGCGTCAGCGGCAAGCAGGTGATGTTGTTCCTGCTGATCGGCAGCGTGTTCGCGGTGCTGCAGAACCTGATCGGCATCAGCGTGGCCAAACTGTTCGGCCTGAACCCGATGTTCGGCGTGCTGGCCGGCTCGGCCACGCTGACCGGTGGCCCGGCCACCGGCCTGGCATTCGCGCCCCTGTTCGAGAAGGCAGGCCTGGCCGGTGCCGAGAGCCTGGCGGTCACCGCCGCGATGGCCGGCATCATCTGCGGCGGCCTGGTGGGTGGCCCGGTGATCACCGTGCTGATGCAACGCTTCAAGGTGCAGCACCCGAACAAGAAGGTCACCGAAGCCGAGCAGCTGGCCGAGGAATCGGTGGTGGTGCGCTACCCCAGTGAATCGGCCCGCGAGTTCGACGCACTCAAGAGCATCGTCGTGCTGCTGATGGCGATGTGGCTGGGCGTCTGGGTCGGCAAGGGCTTCGAAGGCATCGGCCTGACCCTGCCCACCTACATCGGCGCGATGCTGGTCGGCGCGGTGATCCGCAACGTGGACGACTACACCGGCTGGGTCAAGCTGTCGGTGCCGACCACCGACCTGATCGGCAACATCTGCCTTGCGCTGTTCCTGGCCATCGCCCTGATGGACCTGAAGCTGTGGGAACTGGCCGGCATGGGCCTGCCACTGCTGGTCAACCTGATCATCCAGGTGGCCGTGGTCGCGTTGTTCGCGGTGCCGATCTACTGGCTGATGGGCCGCGACTACGACGCGGCGGTGATGGGCGGCGGCTTCATCGGCTTCATGCTCGGCACCACCGCCAACGCGATGGCGGTGATGCGCCGCCTGGCCCAGCGCTATGGCCCGGCACCGCGTGCATTCCTGGTGGCACCGCTGGTGGGCGCGTTCTTCATCGACTTCATCAATGCGCTGATCATCACCGGCTTCCTGAACTTCTGGCCGCACTGAGCGGCCGGTTCCGTGCGCCACACCCGTGCCCATGGGCGCGGGTTGGCGCGACAATGGCCAACTCTGTCCACCGCGTGCGTTTCCCCCGATGACCGCATCCGCTGCCCCCCTTGCCACCGGCCATGACCTGATCATCATCGGTGCCGGCGTGGTTGGCCTGGCCAGTGCCTACGCCGCTGCACGGCGCGGCGCATCGGTGTTGCTGGTGGACCGCAACGCCGGTCCTGCGCTGGGCACGTCCTTCGCCAACGGCGCGCAGCTGAGCTACGTCTACACCGACGCGATGGCCGGCCCGGCCACGTGGGGGCAGCTGCCGCAGATGGCCTTCGGCCGCAACGGCGCATTCCGCACGCACTGGTCGGCGGACCTGGACTTCGTGCGCTGGGGCCTGTCCTTCCTGCGCCAGGCCAATGCCGGCGCACTGCGCCGCAATACGCTGGCCACGCTGGAACTGGCGCTGGAATCGCGCCAAGCCATGCAGGCGCTGCTGCAGCGCCATCCCATCGCGTTCGACCACGTCGTCTCCGGCAAGCTGCACCTGTATCCCAGCAGCGACGGCGTGCAGGGCGCGGCCGGCATGATCGCGCTGAAGCAGCCCTACGGCGTGCACCAGCGGCTGGTCGATGCCGAGCAGGCACGCCGCATCGAACCGGCCCTGCACGGCGCGCCGTGGCTGGCCGGTGCGGTGTACTCGCCCGAGGAGGAAGCCGGCGACCCCTACCTGTTCAGTACCGGATTGCTGGACATCCTCACCGGCCAGTATCCGGTGCAGGCCGCGTTCGACTTCGACACCCGCACCCTGCAACGCCGGGACGGCCAATGGCAGCTGCAGGCCGCCGACGGGCGCCGGGCGCAGGCACCACGCGTGCTGGTCTGCGCCGGCATCGACAGCGCGCGCCTGCTGCGGCCGGCCGGCATGCGCGTGCCGGTGATGGCGATCAAGGGGTACTCGTTCACCGCGCCCTGCGGGGCCAACGCGCCGCAGGTCAGCATCACCGACACCAAGCGCAAGCTGGTGTTCTGCCGGCTGGGCGAGCGCATCCGCGTGGCCGGCCTGGCCGACCTCAACGACTGGGACCCGACGCCCGATCCGACCCGCATGGCGCAACTGGTCGCCATGGCCCAGGCCTCGTTGCCGGAAGCGGCGGACTACACACGCATCGAAAGCCGCTGGGCGGGCCTGCGCCCGGTCACGCCGTGGACCTCGCCGATCATCCGCAACCTCGGCGACGGGCTAGGCTGCAACATCGGCCACGGCATGCTCGGCTGGACCCTTGCGATGGGCAGCGGCGAACGCGCGGTCAGCCAACTGCTCGGCGCACCCTGAGCCGCGTCAGCGTTCGCCGATCTGGTCCATGCGGATGCGGTTGGCGAACAGCGAGAACGCCAGTGCGCCGGCCAGGCCATTGGCGCGGGTGATCCAGTGCGGCAGCCAGCGCGGCGGTGCCAGCACCCCGGCCTCGAACAGCGGCGCCAGTGCCTGCGCGTCGCCCAGCGTCATCTTGCCGGCGAACAGCCAGCGGCAGACCTGCAGCTTTTCCTCGCGCAGCATCTGCCGGAAGAAGGTATGCACCGCCACCAGGCCACGCAGGTACACCGTGTCCTTGGTGAAGGCCGCGCCCCCGCCGGTAGGCACGCCACGGAACACGCGCTGGGCCGAGGAGAAACTCTCCTCGGCGGTCTGCCCGGCCTGGCGGAAATACTCGAACACCTGGATGAAGTCGGCGCCGGCGCGCGCCATCGCGATCGCCTCGATGCGCAGGCTGATGCGCTTGAGCCGCTGGATGTCGATGCTGCCGGTGATCTGCTCGGCGAACGTGGCCAGGCCTTCCTGGGTGGTGGTGATGCGCGGCGAGGACAACGCCAGGCTCGGCAGCACCGCCTGCTCGCGGCCGTTGAGCGCGGTCAGCGAATGCACCAGCGCTTCATGGTGGAACAGCTGCGCACGGTCATAGGCGCTGAAGCAGGCACTGGTGCGCACGCGGATGCGGGTGGCGCCGGCGGCGGCCTTGGCGATCAGCGCCGGGTCCAGTTCGACGCTGATCACCCGCCCGCCGAAGAAGTCGTCCAGGTCCCCCTGCAGCTGCAACTGCAGCGCGATGGACGACACCGGCACCTGCTCCTCGGGGGCAAGCAGTTCGTGGTCCAGCTCCTGCGCGATCTGGATGAAGTGCTGTGCGGCCTCGCGCGTGGTCGGGCCGTTGCCGGGCATCGGCTGCTCGGGCACGCCGAACAGTTCGGTGGAGTAGCGGTCCACCTCCGGCGTTCCCAGCGCTTCGAGCAGGCGCGCGGCCAGGTCCCAGCTGCGCGCGGAGTCCTGCACGTAGGCACCGAGCGGGTGGCTCCCATCACACTGGCCCAGGATCGCGTCCAGCTCGCGCCGTGCATCACTGAAATCCAGCCGGGGGTAGGCCACCTGCGGCAGCTCGGGCCGACCACGCGCCACGCTCTGCAGGAACGGCGCCTGCGTCGATGCCGGCCAGCTGGTCAGGCCGAGCAGGCGGATGCCGCGCACCGCCTCCACCATGCGCGCGTCCAGTGCCGCGTGGTGGCTGATGGCCGGGTCGTGGTTGCGGATGGTCTTGCCCATGGTTGCCTCGAACATTGCCCCGTCACCGGCCGCGACGCTCAGCGCCGCTTGCCCTTGCCGACCGGGCGCCACTGCGCGCCACGGCCGGTGTTCCTGCGCTCGCTGGCCTGCTCGGCCTGGCGCTGCGCCAGCTTGGCCGCGGCGATGGCCACTTCCTCGCGCAGCTTGAAGTAGTTCAGCACCCGGCTCTCTTCGATCTCGCCGTTCTCGATCGCTTCGCGCACCGCGCAGCCAGGTTCCTGCTGGTGCGCGCAATCGCGGAAACGGCACTGCGTGGTCAGCGCCTCGATGTCGGCGAAGCCACCCTCGGAAAGCATTTCCTCGCCGGTGGGCTTCAACTCGCGCATGCCCGGGGTGTCGATCAGGCAGGCGCCGGTCGGCAGCGGCATCAGCGCACGGTGCGTGGTGGTGTGGCGGCCGCGCGAATCGTTCTCGCGCACGCTGTTGGTCTTCATCCGGTCTTCGCCCAGCAACGTGTTGGTGAGCGTGGATTTGCCGGCGCCGGACGAGCCCACCAGCACCACGGTGTTGCCCGGCTGCAGCCAGGGCTCCAGCGCGGCCACGCTGGCCGGGTCCTTGCCGTTGATCGCCAGCAGCGGAATCTGCTGGGCAGCCAGGTCTTCCAGCACGGCCAGCGCGTCTTCGCTGTACTCGGTCTGGTCGGCCTTGGTCAGCACCACCACCGGTGCCGCGCCACCACCGCCCACCAACAACAGGTAGCGCTCGATGCGGCGCGGGTTGAAGTCCGCATCCAGCCCGCAGACGATGAACACCGTGTCGATGTTGGCCGCGATCACCTGCTGGTGGTAATGCTCGCCGGCCGCGCCGCGCTTGATCGAGGTGCGCCGCGGCAGCAGCGCGACGATGCGGATGCCGTCCAGCAGCACCCAGTCGCCCACCGCCGCGCGCTCGTGGCTGGGGAAGCGCGGCCGCTGCCATTCCGGCGGCGATTCGGTCTTCAGGCTGTGCTCCGGCGCGTCGGCCACCACGTAGCCGGAACGATGCTGTTCGATCACCCGCCCCGGCCGGGCCTGGGGGTGCGCGGCGAAAGCGGCCTGCCAGGCCGGGTCCTCGGGAGCGCCGGGCCAGGGCCAGCCGATGCTGCGGAGCGGGGTGAAATCGAAGGCTTCTGTCATCGGGCAATTCTACAAGGCCAGAGCGACCGCTCCCGGACCCGCCCTTCCGCTGCTGCGCTGCAAGGGAGGGGGAAGCCCTTCGGAACGGTTGCGGCACGGGGCGTTGGTTCGCATTGGAACCTTCGCCCCGCAACGCAACAATTCCGCTACCATGCAGGCTCCATGCCCTTGATGGCCCTGCAGAAATGTCAAGCCCCGCCAAACCGCTCGCCACCCGTGAACGCCTGTCCGAAGTCCGCTACGAGATCCGTGGTGAGCTGGCCCGGCGAGCCCGCGAGCTGGAGGCCCAGGGCCGCAAGCTGATCAAGCTCAACATCGGCAACCCCGGCAACTTCGGGTTCCGTGCGCCGGCGCACCTGCAGCACGCCATCGCCGACGACATGGGCCGCACCGACCCGTACACCCACCAGCAGGGCCTGCCGGTGGCACGCGAGGCGATCGCCGCCGCCTATGCCCGCCGTGGCGCCCCCGATGCGGTGGCCGACCGGGTGTTCCTGGGCAACGGCGTGTCCGAGCTGATCGACCTGTCACTGCGCGCCCTGCTCAACCCGGGCGACGAAGTGCTGGTGCCCTCGCCCGACTACCCGCTGTGGTCGGCGGCCACCATCCTCAATGACGGCCGCCCGGTCTACTACCGCTGCAAGCCGGAGAACGGCTTCCTGCCCGACCCGGTGGAGATCGAGACGCTGGTGTCCTCGCGCACCCGCGCCATCGTGCTGATCAACCCGAACAACCCGGCCGGCGCCAGCTATCCGCGCGAGCTGCTGGAAAAGATCGTCGCCATCGCCCGCAAGCACAACCTGCTGCTGATGGTGGACGAGATCTACGACCAGATCCTCTACGACGGCGCGCAGTTCCAGCCGGTCGCACCGCTGGCCGGTGACCACCCGTGCCTGACCTTCAGCGGCCTGAGCAAGGTGCACCGCGCCTGTGGCTGGCGCGTGGGCTGGATGCTGCTGTCCGGTGCCGCCGAGCGCCTGGGGGAGTTCCGTGCCGCGCTGGACCTGCTCAGCGCGCTGCGCCTGTGCGCCAACGTGCCCGGCCAGTACGCCATCGAGGCCGCGGTCAACGGCCCGGACACCATCACCGAGCTGTGCTCGCCCGGCGGTCGCCTGTACGAGACCCGCCGCGCGGTGATCGATGCCTGCGCCGCCAGCGAGCACCTGTCACTGGTCGCGCCGTCCGGCGCGCTGTATGCGTTCCCGGCGGTGGTCGGCCCGGCCGCGCAGGGCTTCGACGACCACGACTTCGCCCTGCAGCTGATGGAGGAGGAAGGCGTGCTGGTGGTGCCCGGTTCCAGCTTCAACGTGCCCTACCGCAACCACTTCCGCGTGACCCTGCTGCCGGAGGCCAGCGTGATGCGCGAGGTGTTCGGCCGCATCGACAAGCTGCTGGCCCGCCGTGCCGAAGCGGTGACCAAGGTGGTCCCGCTGAAGGGCCGCGCCGCCGTCGCCCGCGCAGGGTGAGCCGCGTGAACGGAATCTCCGGGGCCAGCATCGAATCGGCCGCACCGCGCTATCTGGCGCTGGGCGATTCCTACACCATCGGCGAAGGCGTGCCGACCGAAGGCACCTGGCCGTTCCAGTTGGCCGCCGCGCTGCGCGCGGACGGCATCGCGCTGTCCGACCCGGAGGTGATCGCCACCACCGGCTGGACCACCGACGAGCTGGCCGCGGCCATCGACACCGCCGCGCCGCAGGGCCCGTATGCCCTGGTCAGCCTGCTGATCGGGGTCAACAACCAGTACCGCGGCCGCCCGCTGGCCGAGTACCGGCAGCAGTTCGAGCAACTGCTGCAGCGCGCGATCGCGCTGGCCGACGAGAATCCGGCGCGGGTGCTGGTGCTGTCCACGCCCGACTGGGGTTTCACCCCGTATGCGCAGCACAACGGCCGCGACGCGGCGCAGGTCGCCCGCGAGATCGACGACTTCAACGCCGCCGCGCATGCCTGCTGCGGCGATTACGGCGTGGCCTTCGTCGACATCACCCCGGCCAGCCGCGACGGCGGCGCGGAACCGGCGATGCTGGCGGACGACGGGCTGCACCCTTCCGCGCGGATGTACCGGCGCTGGATGGAACAGGCCCTGCCGGTGGCCAGCGCACTGCTCAAGGCGCCCCCCGCCGCGTGACCGGGCACGGTGCCAAGGCAGCCCTGTCGGCCGAGGATGCCCGCGCCATCGCCCGCGCCTTCGCCCCCGTCAGGCCCTGGGGCAACCGCTGGGACTACTACTACACGCTCTCCAAGCTGCGCAGCGACCCGTTGTATCCCGGCGTGCTGGACGCCCTGCGCGGCACCCGCGCGCCGGTGCTGGACATGGGCTGCGGGCTGGGCCTGCTGGCCCACGCATTGCGCCGTGACGGCCAGCACCTGCCCTATCGCGGCGTGGACAACGACGCGGCCAAGGTCGACCGCGGCCGTGACGTAGCCGCGCGCAGTGGCCTGGACGCCACCTGCTTCGAACGGATGGACCTGGCCACCACCTTGCCCGAGCACCGCGGCAGCGTGGCCATCCTCGACGTGCTGCAGTACCTGCCGGCCGCGGCCCAGGCCCACCTGCTGCAACGTGCCGCGGCCATGCTCGATGACGACAGCCGCCTGGTGATGCGCATGGCGCTGGCCGACCACACCCGGCGCGGGCGGATCTCGCGGCTGGGCGACCGCGCCGCCCACCTGATCGGCTGGATGCAGTTCCGCCCCCGCCACTACCCCGACGCCGACAGCCTGCAGGCACAGCTGCAGCAGGCCGGGCTGTCGGTGCGCATCACTCCCCTGTACGGGCGCACCCCGTTCAACAACTGGCTGGTGGTGGCGCAACGCAGTTGAGGCACGACTCAGCCGTTTGCGCCGATAATCGCCCCATTCCATTCCTGCCGCCCGACCGGGCCGGCACACCAACGAGATCCACGTGAAGAGAACCTACCGCCTCGACATCGAAGGCAAGCATCCCGACCGCCTGCTGGAAGCCAGCAAGCACGACATCCGCAAGTACATCAAGCGCGAGCGCGGCAAGACCCTGCCCGCCGGTGCCGATGTCTGGGAGTTCGACAGCAAGGCCGGCGTCGACGAAGCCAGCGCCGAGCCGGTGGAATTCGGCACCCTGATCCGCGCGGTGGACGCACTGGTGGCCGCCGGCAACACACAGTTCTACGTCGAGGTGGTCAGCAGGCCCGGCAAGCGTACCCCGCGCCCGAAGCCCGAGCCGACCCCGGAAACCTCGCCGGAAAGCGATTTCGAGGATTGAGACCGGTCGTGCCGGGCCCTGCCCGGCAACGCCCCGGCGGAGCATGGCTCCGCCCTACGGGTTCGGGGCTGGATCCGGCCTGGCATTCGCCGCCGCGCGCAGGCGGTCCTTCTTGCTCGGCCGGCGGCCCTTGATGCCGCCGTTGTCGGCGGCCACCACGCGGGCCTGCACCGGTGCGTCCTTCGGCGCGAAGCCGTCCCGTTCCTCCAGCGCCACCTGCATGCCATTGCGCTTGCCGATCAGGCGCCAATGCGCCAGCGCATCGGCATCGACGAAACTCACCGCCAGGCCCTTTTCGCCGGCACGGCCGGTTCGACCGATACGGTGCAGGTAATCGGCCGGCGAGCGCGGCAGTTCGTAATTCACCACCACCGGCAGACGCGCGATGTCGATGCCACGCGCCGCCACGTCGGTGGCCACCAGTACCCGCAGCTGGCCGTCCTTGAAATCCTGCAGCATGCGCACGCGCCGTCCTTGTGACTGGTCGCCATGCAGCGCCTGCGCACTGATGTCGGCGGCACGCAGCTGCGCAGCCAGGCGGTCGCTGTCACGACGGCTGCCGACGAACACCAGCACCTGTGTCCAATCCGGGTCGTCCAGCAGCGACAACAGCAGCTCACCGCGCCGGCCCGCATCGACGCGGATCGCCCGCTGCGCGATCTCCGGCTGTGCCTGGTCGCCGATTTCCACCCGCTGCGGATCGCGCAGGCCCGCCGCGGCCAGCGCCGCGATGTCCGGCGGGAAGGTCGCCGAGAACAGCAACGTCTGCCGGCGCACCGGCAGCTCGGCCAGGATCTGCCGCAGCTCGTCGCCGAACCCGAGCTCGAGCAGGCGGTCGGCTTCGTCCAGCACCAGCAGCTGCACCTGCCCGAGCGAGAGCGCGTTGTGCGCCACCAGGTCGAGCAGGCGCCCGGGCGTGGCCACCACGATGTCGGCGCCGCCGCGCAATGCCATCAGCTGCGGATTGATCGACACCCCGCCCACCGCGCACACCAGGTGCGGCCGACGCGCCATCTGCCGGCCCAGCGTGTTGAACACATCGCTCACCTGCAACGCCAGTTCGCGCGTGGGGACCAGCACCAGTTGCAGCAGCGGGCGCGGCTTGCGCGCCTGGCCCATGGAAAAACGCTGCAGCGCCGGCAGCACGTAGGCCGCCGTCTTGCCCGAACCGGTCGGCGCCAACGCCACCAGGTCACGCCCTCTCACGATCAGCGGCACCGCCTGCTGCTGGATCGGCGTGGGTGCGGCATAGCCGGCCTGCTGCAATGCCTGCTGCAACGCAGGCAACACATAGGGCGAGAGGCCGAGCTGGGAGAAAGGCATCGAACGGGATTCCGGGAAAAGACGGGATGCGAGTCTACGCGCTTGCCCGTGGCAGGCGTGCCTGCAGGCCCCGCGCCTGCAACTGCTCAAGCACGCCCTCGATGATGGCCAGGTTGTGCCCGTGCGCAGACCCTTCATGCAGCAACACGATCGCGCCGGGCCGCAGGTCGGCGGCAATCCGACGCACCACGTCCTGCGGCTGGCAGGCCACGCCGTCGAAACCGCGCGCGCTCCAGCCCACCCGCGTGAGCCCGTGGCGCTTGAGCGCGGCGGCGACGAACGGGTTGGTCATGCCCACCACCGAGCGGTACCAGCGTGGCGGGCTGCCGGCCAGTTCGCCCAGTGCCTGCTGGCATCCCTGGATCTGCGCGGCCATCGCCGCCGGGCCCAGTGCCCAGAACCGCGCCTGGGGGTGGGAATGGCTGTGGTTGCCGATGCCGTGGCCACGGCGCAGCACCTCGTGTACCAGCGCCGGCCGTGCCTGCGCACGCTCGCCGACCATGAAGAAGGTGGCCTTGGCCTGGTAGCGATCAAGCAGGTCGAGCACGGCCAGGGTGTCGTCCGAGGGGCCATCGTCGATGGTCAGCCACACGTCCGCGCCCGCCACGCGGCTGACCACCGGAGCGTAGAAACGGCTGTTGGGCAGGAACACCGGCACCACGAACAGCGCATGGCTGGCCAGCAGCAACGGCAGTCCCCAGGCCCAGCCCAGCGCCCACCAGGCCAGTGCCACCAGCCCCTGCGAAACCACCAGCCACGGCACCCAGCGCCAGGGGCGCACGGGAACGCGATACAGGGTTTCCTTGGCGGTCATGCCCGGGGGTGCCTCACAGCGTAGAATCGGACATTGTCACAGACCACTTCCACGAGTTCACGATGTCCCTGGATCCCGCCCTGCGCTCGCGCATTGAATCCATCCTCGGCGCCAACCGCGTCGTCCTGTTCATGAAGGGCCAGCCGACCATGCCGCAGTGCGGTTTCTCGGCCAAGGCCGTCGGCGCCCTGCAGGACCTGGGCGTGGAGTTCGCCCACGTCAACGTGCTGGCCGACCAGGAAATCCGCGAAGGCATCAAGGCCTATGGCGACTGGCCGACCATCCCGCAGCTGTACGTGGGCGGCGAACTGGTCGGCGGCAGCGACATCATCCTGCAGATGGCCAACAGCGGTGAGCTGAGCAGCCTGCTGGGCGTGACCGCACCGGACCGCACCCCGCCGACCATCACCGTCACCCCGGCGGCGGTGGAAATGCTCAAGGGCGCGCTGGCCGACGCCCCGGGCAGCGCCCTGCAGCTGAGCATCGACGCGCGCTTCCAGCCGAACTTCCAGCTGGCCCCGTTCGACGCCAACGCCATCGCCGCCGAGTCCAACGGCCTGCGCGTGCAGTTCGACGTTTCCAGCGCCCGCCGCGCCAACGGCATCACCATCGACTGGGTGGACGACATCCGTGGCCAGGGCCTGGCGATCAACAACCCGAACGCACCCCGGCCGGTGCAGGAGCTGGACGTGCGCAGCGCCGATGACCAGCTGCGTGCCGGCGCCATCACCCTGGTGGACGTGCGCCCGGCCGACGAGCGCGCGATCGCCGCGATCAACGCCCCGTTCGAAACCTTCGACGGCGACAACCGCGCCCGGCTCGAAGCCCTGCCCAAAGACACCCCGCTGGCGTTCCTGTGCCACCGCGGTGGCCGCAGCGCGCAGGCTGCCGACCATTTCCATGGCCTGGGCTTCAGCAACGTGTTCAACGTCACCGGCGGCATCGATGCCTGGTCGGAGAACGTGGACAACAGCGTGCCGAAGTACTGATCACCGCGATCAGGCTGCACGACAGAAAACGCCGGCAATGCCGGCGTTTTTCATGCCCGGTGGCGTGCGCCGGTCAGCCGGCGAAACCGCCCTCGGCCAGGAAGTGCAGTTCTTCCGGCGTGGGAATGCGGCCCAGCACCGCATTGCGGTGCGGGAAACGCCCGAAGCGGCGGATGATGTCGCGATGCAGCTCGGCGTACTTCAGGTACTCCAGGTCGCCCAGCACTTCGAACATCGCCACCGAGCGCTCCTGGTCATGCGGGTCTTCCGAGTGCTCGAACGGCAGGTAGATGAAGGCCCGCAGCTGTGGGGTCAGCTCGCGGTCCAAGCCTTCCTCGATGGTGCGCATGGCGTAATGCCGGGCCAACCCATCGGTGGCATAGGAGTGCGCGGTGCCACGGAAGCAGTTGCGCGGGAACTGGTCGAGCAGGACCTGCAGGGCCAGCGCGCCCTCGGCGGTCTGCAGCCACTCCTCGCAGCCACGGCGTGCAGCCTGCCAATGCAGGTCGAGGAAACGCTGGCCGAACTCGGCGTCGAACGCATCGTCCCGCGTGAACCAGCGTTTCGGCCCGGCCGCACGCCAGAACTCCACTACAGACTTTGCCGTTTCCATTTCCTTCCCCAGAACCCTGCCCGTATTCAGGCAGCGGTATTCCCTGCCATAACCCTGTCGCCTTGGCCGGAAGCCGCGCCGACGTGGTCGCTAGCTTAATGGCCCGCAGCAGGGCTGGGTATGACCAACTTGTGAAATAACCGAACCGGGATTGAGACGTACGCCGCATAACCGGGCAACTTGACGGCAAATTTTGAGATAGGGTTCTAACCTTTGAGAACATACGGACCCGGAGGGGGCCTGCATGCGCATCGGAATTGTGGTCGACTCTGCCTGCGACCTGCCCGTTGGATACCTGCAACGCAACAATCTCGTCCTGCTGCCCATCACGGTACGCATCGGCGACACGATCCTGCCGGACAACCGCGACGAAGAGGCCACCCTGGCCTTCATCAAGGGCCCGCTCAGCGACCAGGGCGCCGAGGCCGAAACCACCCCCTACAGTTCCGAGCAGATCCGCGACCTGTTCCTGCACCGCCTGGTGACGGACTTCGACCAGGTCTTCTGCATGACCATCACCCGCACCCGCAGCCCGCTACATGACAACGCGGTCCAAGCCAGCTACGCCATTCTCAGCGAGTACAAGCCGATCCGCCAGGCCGCCGGCTACAACTCGCCTTTCAGCCTGCGCGTGATCGACACCCAGAATCTGTTCGCCGCCCAGGCGGTCAGCGCGGTGGAGGCGGTGCGCCTGCGCGACAGTGGCGCCACCGTGCCGCAGATGCGCGAGCGGCTGGAACTGGTCGCGGCCAACGTGCACGGCTACATGATCACCCGCGACCTGTACTACATGCGCGCCCGTGCCCGCCACAAGGGGGACCGCAGCGTCGGGCTGTTCAGTGCGGCGCTGGGCAGCGCGCTGGACATCAAGCCGGTGCTGCATGGCTACCGCGGCAACACCGAGCCGGTGGCCAAGATCAAGGGCTTCGACAACGCGGTGCAGTCGCTGTTCGGCTTCGTCGGCAAGCGCGTGGCGGCCGGGTTGATGACGCCGGTGGTATGCGTGAGCTACGGCGGCCCGCTGGAAGAACTGCGCACCCTGCCCGGCTACCGCGAGCTGCGCGACACCTGCGACCAGCACGGCGTGACGCTGATGGAAGCGCTGATGAGCCTGACCGGCATGGTCAACGTCGGCAAGGGCGCGGTGACCATCGGCTTCGCCGACGGACCCCATGTTTTCTCGGCCTGATCCGGCGTGGATCGTGTACGGGATCACGACGCCGTTCGTGCAAGACTGCGGCACCTGAAAGGAGACTCCCATGCCCGTGTATTCGATTTCGCTGCCTGATCCGAGCAAGGCCCGCGGCAGCGATCCGCGCCTGTCCTTCACCGCCAGCGGCGCCGACGCTTTCGCCGAGCAGTTGCAGGCGGCGCTGCGCACCCCGGAGCTGTTCGAGCGCTGGAAGGCCACCCAGGACGAGCCCGATGACGTGGATCCGTCCCTGGGCGCCACGGACCCGGCCGCCACGGTCACCGGCCAGCAGGCCGACCTGCGCATCAACCTGCAGGCCACCACCACGTTGGCGGGCGATCTGTTCAAGCATCGCCTGCGCCTGCTGGCCGGCAGCAACTGGGAACTGCGCGACGTGCGCTGAGCCTTGGGCACGCCTGTCCTGTTGTCCTGGAGCGGCGGCAAGGATGCCGCCTGGGCCCTGCACGAACTGCGCCAGCGCGACGAGGTGGAGGTCGTCGCGCTGCTGAGCACGCTGACCGAGGGGTATGACCGCGCGTCGATGCAGGGCGTGCGCCGCGAGGTGCTGCAGGCCCAGGCCGAGGCGGCCGGGCTGCCCCTGCTGGAGGCGTGGATCCCACAGGCCTGCGACAACACCCTATACCTGCAGCGCATGGCCGATGCCCTGCTGCAGGCACGGCTGCGTTGGCCCGGCCTGCACACCCTGGCGTTCGGCGACCTGTTGCTGGAGGACATCCGGCGGTGGCGCGAACAGCAATACGCACCGCTGGGCTGGCAGACGCTGTTCCCGCTGTTCGGCCGCGACACCGCACAGCTGGCGCGGCAGATGATCGCCGGCGGCCTGCGCGCCCGGTTGTGCTGCGTGGACAGCCAGCGGCTCGACCCCGGGTTCGCCGGCCGGGCGTTTGATGTCGCCCTGCTCGACGCCCTGCCCGGCGCGGTCGACGCCTGTGGCGAAAACGGCGAATTCCACACCTGCGTCAGCGACGGGCCGATGTTCCTGCACCCCCTCACCCTGCACCAAGGACAGACCGTGCTGCGCGATGCGCGCTACGTCTACACCGACTTCCACCGCTAGCGCCGCCCTGGCCGGTGCCGTCTGCGACCGCACGGCGCCACGGGGGGGCTTCCGTCAACAGGCGACCGGCCCGCCCAGTGCCCCGCGCACCATCACCCGGTTGCGGCCGGCGTGCTTGGCCGCATACAACGCGGCGTCGGCATCGGCCAGCAACTGCCCGCTGTCCGGCATGACCGGGGGATGCAGGAATGCCACGCCGATGCTGATGCTGACCGGCCCCTCCGGCAGGCGCAGGGCCTGTACCGCCACCCGCAGCCGTTCGGCCAACGCCAGCACCCCGTCCAGGTCGCACCCTGGCACGATGACCGCGAACTCCTCGCCGCCATAGCGCGCCACGCGGTCGGCCGCGCGTTGCACGGTCGCCTGCAACTGCGCCGCCACCGCCTGCAGGCAGCGATCTCCCGCCGGATGGCCATGCGCATCGTTGAATGCCTTGAAGTGATCGATGTCCACCAGCAGCAGCGCCAGTTCGGTGCCGCTGCGCCGGGCCCGGTTCCATTCATTGCGCAGCGTCGCATCGAACTCGCGGCGGTTGGCCACGCCGGTGAGGCCGTCCTGCCGCGCCAGCTGGTCCAAGGCCGCCTGCCGCTCCAACAGGTGGATCTGCAGCAGCATGCTGCGCAGGCCGAACCCCAGCGTGGCGACCACGAAGCCGGCCAGGGCCAGCGGCCGTGCATGGTCCACCACCAGCGTGCCGACCACCAGCAGCAACAGCGGCAGGATCATCGGGCCACCGGCCTGCACCAGCCGTGACAGGCGCGAGTGCCGGGCCGGCGCAGGCACCAGTGCAGGCGCCGGCGCCAACGCAAGCACCACCAGCAGCAGGAATGGCAGGTCGATCAGCAGGTCGTTGTAGGCGCCGAAGGCATCCTCCGACGTGAAGTGGTTGATGTAGCCGGCCACCAGCAGATAGGCCACCGCATACAACGCCAGCGCCCGGAAGAAGCTGCGCCGCTCGGGCACGTCGCCGGCCAGCCACCGCACCACCGCGAAGCCGGCAATGCACAGGTTCTGGATGTCGAACATGTAACGCATGTTGGCCATCGCGTGTTCGTCGACATCGATGCGACCGGCAAAGAACCCGGCATGCACGAAGAACAGCACGCCCAGCAGTGCCGCCATCGCGGCGTCGATCAGGCTGATGCTCAGGCGCTCACGCCGCGCGCGGGCCAGGATAAACACCAGTGGCACGCCGTACAGCACATACAGCAGCAGGCTGGCGCGCGGGGTGACGTCGGCACGGCCCGCGCCCAGCGCATCGACCATGTTCAGGGCCATGCCACCGGCCCACAGCAACAACGCCAGTGCGGTGGCGCGCCAACCCGGAGCCGCGCGGTCACGCCGTGCCCGCCACAGGCAGGCGCCGGCAGCCAGCAGCGGTGCGAGCGTCAGGAACACGAACGAACCCGCGCCGGTCTCCCCCGGCCACAGGGTCATGACCAAGGCATGACAGGCCACATACAGCAGAACCAGCACCACCGGCATGCATCCCCCGTCGACCAGGCCGCATGCACGGACGATAGCGCGGCCGTCGCCACAGCCGCGTGATCCACACCCCCGAATGGCGTGCCGGCGAACGGCCGGCCCCCATGTACCGCCGGGAACCTCGGGTCCCCGCCTCTCAGCCCTTCAGGGCGTGGGCGTGATGGGCGATGTGCTCGCCGATGAAGCTGGCGATGAAGTAGTAGCTGTGGTCGTAACCGGGTTGCAGGCGCAGGGTCAGCGGATGGCCCACGGCGGCACATGCCGCCTGCAGCAGCTGCGGACGCAACTGGGTCTGGAGGAATTCATCCGCGCCCCCCTGGTCCACCAGCAACGGCAGGCGCTCGGCTGCGTCGGCCACCAGTGCGGTGGCGTCGTACTGCTGCCACGCCACCGCGTCTTCGCCGAGGTAGGCGGTGAATGCCTTCTGCCCCCACGGCACCCGCGACGGTGCCACGATCGGCGAAAACGCCGACACGCTGCGGTAGCGCCCCGGGTTCTTCAACGCGACGGTCAACGCGCCGTGCCCGCCCATCGAATGGCCACTGATCGCACGCGCGCCATTGGCCGGCAGGTTGGCTTCCACCCAGGCCGGCAGCTCGTCGACGATGTAGTCGTACATGCGGTAGTGCCGCGACCACGGCTCGCGCGTGGCATTGACGTAGAAGCCGGCGCCCTTGCCGAGGTCATAGCCCTCGGCATCGGCCACTGCCTCGCCGCGCGGGCTGGTATCTGGGGCGACGATGATCACCCCGTGTTCGGCGGCATAGCGTTGCGCGCCGGCCTTGGTGATGAAGTTCTGCTCGGTGCAGGTCAGCCCGCTCAGCCAGTACAGCACCGGGCACGGGCCGTGCTCGGCCTGCGGCGGCAGGTACACGCCGACCGTCATCTCGCAGCCGAGCACGTCCGATGCGTGCCGGTAGACATCCTGCCAGCCGCCGAAGCAGGCGCGGTGTTCGATGCGTTCGGCCGCCATCTCAGTTATCTCCCGATGCCGACGGCAACCGGATCTCGCAGGTCTTCAACGCCTCCAGGCTGCCCTTCACCTCGATGCGTGATTCGCTGGCCAGGCTGCCGATGCGCAGTACATAGAACGACTCCGGGATGTCCTCGTACTCGTCGGGTGCCGCGATCAACACACCTGCGGCGACGAAGCCCGCATTCTTCCAGGTGCTACCCAACGACGACAGGATCGACTGATCGATCTTCACCAGGTCCTGCGCCTGCAGTCGCTCGATCGCCTCACGCGCTTCCTGGTTGTCCCCCGTGTCGGCCAGCGCGGCGGCCAATGCCTCTTTGTTCAACATCGTGCTCATCTCAGTAATGAATGACCGAACGGATCGACTTGCCTTCGTGCATCAGGTCGAACGCTTCGTTGATCTTGTCCAGTTCCATCGTGTGGGTGACGAACGGCGCCAGTTCGATGTCGCCCTTCATCGCGTCCTCGACCATGCCCGGCAACTGGCTGCGGCCCTTCACGCCACCGAACGCGGTGCCCAGCCACTTGCGGCCGGTGACCAGCTGGAACGGACGGGTGGAGATTTCCTGGCCTGCGCCAGCCACGCCGATGATCACGCTCTGGCCCCAGCCACGGTGCGCGCATTCCAGCGCCGCCCGCATCACCTGGGTGTTGCCGATGCACTCGAAGCTGTGGTCCACGCCCCAGCCGGTCATTTCCACGATCACCTGCTGGATCGGCTTGTCATGGTCCTTCGGGTTGACGCAGTCGGTGGCACCGAACTGCCTGGCCAGCTCGAACTTGGACGGGTTGGTGTCGATGGCGATGATGCGGCCGGCCTTGGCCTGGCGCGCACCCTGGATCACCGCCAGGCCGATGCCACCGAGGCCGAACACGGCGACGCTGTCACCCTCGGCCACCTTGGCGGTGTTGTGCACCGCGCCGATGCCGGTGGTGACGCCGCAGCCCAGCAGGCAGACGTGCTCCGGGTTGGCGTCCGGGTTGACCTTGGCCAGCGAGACTTCGGCGACCACGGTGTATTCGGAGAAGGTCGAGCAGCCCATGTAGTGGTAGATCGGCTCGCCGTTGTAGGAGAAGCGGCTGGTGCCGTCCGGCATCACGCCCTTGCCCTGCGTCGCGCGCACGGCGGTGCACAGGTTGGTCTTGCCGCTCTTGCAGAACAGGCACTGGCCGCACTCGGCGGTGTACAGCGGGATGACGTGGTCACCCGGCTTCACCGAGGTCACGCCCTCGCCCACCTCGACCACGATGCCGGCGCCTTCATGGCCGAGCACGCACGGAAACAGGCCTTCCGGATCATCGCCGGACAGGGTGAAGGCATCGGTGTGGCAGACGCCGGTATGGGTGATCTTGACCAGCACTTCGCCCGCCTTGGGCGGGGCGACGTCGATCTCGACGATCTGCAGCGGCTGGCCCGGGCCAAAGGCGACGGCGGCACGTGATTTCATGGGGTTCTCCTGCGCAATGATGGAACGCGGCACGACGTACCGCGCACTGATTTGAAGGGGCTATTTGAGATAGGAGCGGATCAGGCTGGACATCTCGGCCACGCGCGTGGCGCGCTGCGCATCGGACTGCGTGGGCTGGCCGAATTCCTCTCGCAGGTGCGCCTCCATCACCTCGGACATCAGCCCGTTGACGGCACCGCGGATGGCGGCGATCTGCTGCAGCACCGGGTTGCAGTCCGCCCCGGCCTCCAGCGCGCGCTCCAACGCATCGCACTGGCCCCGGATGCGTTTGACCCGGGCCAGCACCTTCTTCTTTTCCTCGGGCGAATGCGGCACCGGCCGGCCTCTTATCCTGTACTGGGGGATAGTATATTGAGGTGATCCTGGGAATGCCAACGACCTCTTGGCTGGCTGCAGTCCTCCGGACTCAGGGGCGGATCGGACACCACCGCAACGTGGCCAGGAACCGCTACGCCCGGCGGCCTGGACGTACAGGCGAAGGGCGTGCCTCGTCCGCTCAAACCCGTCGCCAGCAACCGATTCGTGGTCCCCGATGCCCATGTTCCGGCCGGGACCCTGCAGGCCGCGTTCAAGCGTGATGCCACCGGCAAGGCGCACAGCCTGACGGAGATCGCGGGAGATGGCGTCCTGGTCTTCGATAAACATCCCCAGCAGGGCTGACGCTACCGGGACGCCCCCTGCCCGGTGGCTTCCCGCGCGGCAACGCGCTTGACCAGCGTGTCGATGGCCGCTTCCATGGCGTGCGCCGTCTGGTCACCACTCTGGTTGGTGATGACGAAGATGCCCAGATCGTACTTGGGCAAGATGTAGATGTAGCACTGTGAGCGGGGCACGCCGCCGTGGTGGGCGTAGTAGCCCCCTTTCAGGCGGTCGCCGCTGACGATGTTCCAGAAATAGCCGATGCTGAACTCGGGATCGAATTCGACCAGGGCGCGATGGGACTCCGTCACGACGGGACCACCGGCCAACTGGAACCTGAGGTACTCCACCATCTCCGGGACCGTCGCCTTCACGTTTCCGGAGGCGCCCCAGGGCAACTGTGGCATCGGCGTAGTCGGCACCGGGTTGTCACTGTGGTAGCCGACCGCAAGCCGGGCTGCCTCCTCCTCGTTCGGCCGGATCCTGAGGCCGGTCATCGCCGCGGATTCCTCGACAAACCCGCGTAGCAGCGACTCGTAGTCGCGCTTGTAAACCGTTTCAAGGATATGCGCGGCCAGTTCGGTTCCGGTACTGGAGTAGGCGTATTCCTTCCCGGGCGCCTGTCGAATCTCGACGGCGTGCAGGTCCCTGAAGAACTCCGCCTTGCCATAGCCTGCGTAAATGGCATTGAGTTCGCGCGGCGTGCGCTGATCGGTGAAGTCGGCAAGCACCGTGTTCGCCCGTTCCGGCAACATGTTCGGCAGACCACTCGTGTGCGACAGCAGGTGACGGATGCGGATGGGTTCGCCGTGGTACTGCAGGTTCGGGTAGTCGCCTTGCAGATACCTGCGGACGTCATCGTCCAGGTCGAGCCTGCGCTCAAGTACCGCATTCGCCATCAAGGTGCCCGTGAGGGTCTTGCTCAACGAGCCGATTTCATAGAGCGTCGCATCGGTCGGAGGGCCTGACTTGCCGGCTTCCATGTCGCCGCTGTGGCGGATGAACGCCTCGCCCCGATGCACGACCCCGATCGAGGTCGAATGAAGCAGTGGCTGCTCGACCAGCGTTGCAGCGACCTCGTCGATGTCCGCACCCAGATCCCGGGTCGGCACAGGGCTGCCCGTGCAGCCCGTTGCCAGCAGCGCGATGGACAATACGAAGCAGCTGAAACACCGGTTCCCGGAAAACAACGAAATCGCCTGCATGCGTCAGCGCTTGGAGGGGCATTGAAGGGGCGCTCAAGATAGCCGATTGCCGGGACCAACGCCTGGCCCTGCTCACCCCGATGCACCTGCCAGCATGGAGGCAAGCAAGGCACCTGGTCCGAAGGCCGCTCCAGCATCGATCAGCAAACGTGTGCGGAAGGCCTTGGGCCGCGGCTTACCGCTTCGGCCTGCGAAGCAGCGGGCGACTCGCAACACCTGCACCAAGGCGAGCGCCCCCTGCCCGATCAGGCCGGTTTCCCGGCCTTGTGATACGCGACAAGCGCATTGGCATGGCCGTGGCCAAGCTTGTGCTCGGCCTTGAGGAAGGCCACCTGTTCCATGTGCTTCCGGTCCTGGACGGTGTCCAGCAGCGCGAGCCAGTGCGCCACCGGCTTTCCGTAGGTCTTCTCGATGGACGGGAAGTAGGACGCCGGGCCCTTGACCTTGATATCTGTCGTCATGAACGCTCCTCGTTGTTGTGGTGAGGCCGGCGATCCCCCCTTGGCGGACCTGACCGTGCTTCTTCCCCCGACGAATGAGAGAGTCCGGGATCGACACTCGATTCCATGGATACATGCGCCCCCGCGGTCGGTCTCATTCGCAGAGCTCTTCTCCTCGCCCGTAGGGCCCGTGCGCCTGCTGCCTGATCCAGTGCGCAGGCCCGCCCTCCTCCGAACGTCCGCCCCCGTTCGGATGATGCACGAGCAGGAATCCTTCATGGCCAACACCCATCAGTCGCATCATGTACAGAAACAGCCTTGACGGGTTCAGCTTCCCATCCAGGGATTGCCGGCCTGCATCCATCGTGACGTGCTAGCATGAAATCGCGGGCATTGCCCGCTACGCGCGCTTTGCGCAACTGTCTGGATTGTTGCCCACTTCGCTCCCTTTCATGCGTTACCTGCCCAGATGCATGGGCGGTCGCTCGGCGGAGTGCGCGATGCCCGGCTATACGACACGCAATGTGAAGGTCACCGTCGGTGGCCAGTCTTACCTGCTGCGCATCCTCAGCGACAAGCAACAATTCAGCGATCCGGACGGCCATGGCGAACGCCTTGGAATTTCCTCGGCGCAATGGAGCCTGTTCGGCCAACTGTGGCCATCCGGACACGTGCTTGCCCAGGCCATGTCCCGTTTCGACATCCAGGGCAAACGCATACTTGAGCTGGGTTGTGGCATTGGCCTGGCCAGCATCGTGCTGATGCAGCGAGGTGCCGATGTGATTGCTTCGGACATGCACCCGTTGGCCGAACCGTTCCTCGCCTACAACGCCGCACTGAACGCACTACCTGCCGTGCACTATCGCCACCTGCGATGGGACCGGGAACTGCCCGCGCTTGGCACGTTTGACCTGATCATCGCCAGCGACGTGCTCTACGAGCGCGCGCAGACCGACTTGATGGCCGATGTCATCCTGCGTCATGCCAAGCCCAGCGCCGAGGTGGTCATCACCGACCCCGGCCGGGGCAACAGCGCACGCTTCAGCCGGATGCTGGAACAACAGGGCTTCGCCTTCCTGTCGACAAGATGCCCGATGGATGATGCCGATACCGAGCCTTTCCGCGGACAGCTGCTTCATTACTCGCGCGGCATGACCGCGGTGGCCACATGAACCGGGTCGAGCGCGAGAAGCGCGCCAAGATCACCTGCGCCACATGCGATGCGCTGTGCTGCCAGCTCACCGTGGTTCTGGATGAGAAGGATGACGTGCCCGCCCACCTGACCACGCATCTTCCCGGCGGCCTGCATGTCATGGCCAAGGATCAGGAGGGGTGGTGCGTTGCCCTGGACGGGCTGCACATGCAGTGCCGCATCTACGCCAGCAGGCCAACCGCCTGCCGATCCTTCGTGATGGGCGGCCCCTACTGTCGCGCCGAGCGCGACGAACATGCCCGGCAGGGCGCTCGCACGATCGCATTGCAACTTATATGAGGAGCACTCCATGGCGACACCTCCCCGCAAGTCGGCCCGCTACCCCGCAGTGAAGACGACCCCGTTCTTCAGCCCGAACGTGCAGAAGCACGACCTGAGCCGTGAGCGCATCGCCGAAGACATGGCCGCATTCCGAAGCGCCGGTGGAAAGATCGAGGTGCTCGGCAATACGCCCTTCCGGATGAAGACCTCGCCGGACAAATCCGCGGCCACCCCCCAGGCACCGCCCACCGCAGCCGGTGACAGCGCCACGCCCGCCAGGTCGCACAAGCGCAAGTAATCAGGTGTGCTGGACCACGGACCCGGGCAGCCATGCCACCGGCAGAACATGACTTCCATCACATTCCTGCCGGCAAACGCGCGGGATATACATGACTGGCACGTCATACCGCGCTGACCTGGTGCACCAGCCCTCTCCGCCCGGAACAACACCGCATGAAGCCCGCCGCTATCGTCAACTGCATCGTTGCAATCGCCCTTTCCAGCGCGTCGGTGGCTTGTGCTACTTACGACGACTCAGCAATGAACCAAGCCTGCAATGACTCGGTTTTCGTGAAGGACCTCCCGCCCCAGGTCGCCGCCCGGGAAAGCAAGTGCCGCTCCGCGCAGGTCTGGTCGTCCAATCGTGCCGAAGATGACAAACCGATCGACTTCGGGGGCAAGAAGGACTAGCCGCCCACCGCACGCAGGCACCACCGGGCGCCCATCCCCTGATGTGGCGCACCGGCCTGCAAGCACGCATGCCCGGGTGGCGCACCTGGCAGGATCACCGGAACGCGTCCATCAGAAGATAGGTTCCCGGGGCACGCTGGTATTGGTCGATCAAGGGCACCAGCCGCCGGAAGTGCTCCGTACTGCAATGCGCGTCCAGCGCTGCACGGTCCGGCCACTCTTCGATGAAGACGAAGTGCCCCGGATCCTTTTCGTCGACGTACAGCGCGTAGGAGATGCACAGTGGCTCCTGGCGAGTGCGCTCGACCAGCTCGCGATAGAGCGGCGCGACCGTCGCGATGTGTTCGGGCTTGATGAAGTCCTGGGCAATCACCTTGAGCACTGCATTTTCATCCGGTGGAACGAAGGAGGCGCCGGACCCTTGCGTCCCTGCACGAGGAGCGACCATGGGTGCCGGCGAATCCGGCAATCATAAGCGCCACGTACCCGTGGATGTCGGACAGGGTTTCGGGAAACTGCAGTCGCACACGGCGACGCCAGAGATCGGGCGACAGAGGTCGAAAGCCGGATTCCCGCATGGCGCGCATGCCAACGCGGGCGCTCCGACCGCACCCCGCACATCCTTGCGCGGGGCAGCCAAACAGTGAGCCCAGGCGGCTTCCCATGAACACCACGTGGGCCACTGCTCACTCACTCGGACAGCTCAGCTGTCGTTCGCGGCCTTGCGGTCCTGCTGCCCTTCTTCGACAGGCTCGGCCTGCGGAACAAGCTCCAGCGGATCGACTTTCTTCCCGTCCTTGTCGACCGGAGAAGGCGGACTGCTCTCCTTCTGCGATTCAGTCCTGGCGTTCGGATTGGAACCTTGCGGAGGCATGCTCATATCCCTTCCTCGTACAACGGCATGATTGCCGCAGCCCCACGGTGCGCGCATCCACGTTAGCCGTTCGTTCGCTTTCCGATGCCACCGGAGTGCATGCACGTTGACTGCAAGCAGTGATACTCACCCGGGAAAATCCAACTTCCGCGATAACCGGCATCATCCAGCCGCCTACCGCGAATATACCGGCAACGCCCAACCGGGCTCCCGCCATGCATCGGGGTGGGAAATCACTGAACCGTAAAGAAATCGGCACGACGAAGTACCGGCCAGGTGCGACAAACAGGCTTCAAGCGAATGAATCGCACAATTCCCCCGCAAAGCGCCTATGGTGATTGGAGATGAGCTCACCCAGCGCTCAGGGCCGCAGCGATGAACTACGAAGAAGCAAGGGCGGATCTCGATGATCTGACCCTTGAGATGACGACGTCGAATCACGCCTGGACACACACCAAGCGGCTGGAAAAGCTGCGTGCGCTCGCCATCGTCACCAGGCGCGCATTGAAAGAGGCAGCGGGTACCTCCAACGAGCAGGAGCGCCTGAACGGCATCGAGGCAGTGCCCGATCGCATCAAAAGCATGATGGAGTCGGGAGCGCAGCTCGAGAAACTGAAGGAAGGCTACATCCATCGTTGATCCGCGCAGCGATTGATCGACCTCCCATCAGCCACCGGATGATGTCGGCCGCAATTGCCGCTGCCCAACCACCGCAGGCAGGACTCGCCCCGCACCGCGCCCGGGATATGGCTTCCAAGCCCGGTCCTGGAAACCACAGCGCTGCTGATACTCTTGGCCCTCCCGGACCCTCCTCCGCTCGCGATGGCTGACACCCCACCTGCCCCGCCCCTGCAGTACCGGCTCGACGACCTGCACATCGACGTGGCTCGCCAGCGGGTAACGCGCGAGGACGGACAGCTGCTGGACGTGAGCGGGCTCAGCTTCCGCCTGCTGCATTACCTGCTCACGCAGGGCACGCGCGTGGTGGGCTTCGATGAGCTGATCGCGCAGGTCTGGGCACCGGCGCATGTCAACGAGGAAACCGTGACCCAGCGCGTGCGCCTGCTGCGGCAGGCACTGGGCGAGGACGGCCGGCAACCGCGCTACCTGCGCTCGGTGCGCGGCCAGGGCTACCAGCTGTGCAGCGAACCTTCGCTCGACGCGTCACCACCGCCGGCCCCCGCGCACGCGCGACGCGGCCTGGTCATTGCCGGTGCCATCGTGCTGCTGGCGGCAGCAGGCATCGCCTGGTGGCAATGGCCCGACGCCGGCAACCCGGCGCACTCCCCGCTACTGCAGCGCGCCGACTACTACGCCGGCATCGGCCAGCGTGACAACAACGAACGCGCGCTTGCGTTGTACCGCCAACGCCTGCAGGAAGCGCCGGATGACGCCCTGGCCACGCTGGGCGCGGCACGCGCCCTGGCCGCGCGCCTGTGCCTGTACAGCGGCAGCCGCGACGATGCCGACCAGGCCCAGGCGATGGCCGAAGCGGTGATTGCCCGCCAGCCGCGGCTGGCTGCCGCGCATGCGGTGCTGGCCTATGCCCATGACTGCCGCGGCGCGGTCGATGCGGCCATCGCTGGCTACGAGCGCAGCGTGCAACTGGATCCCGACGCCGATGCCAGTCGCGCCTCGGCGGCCTACCTGTACGCCCGGCAGGGTCGCCTGGCCGATGCACTCGACGCCAATCTCGCCGTGCGGCATCCCGGGCAGGTGCGTTTCTGGGAGCTGCAGGTGGCCTCCAACCTCGACCTGCTCGGGTACGCTGCCGCAGCCGAAGCACGCTACCGGCGCAGCTTCCAGCTGTACCCGGACAACGTGTTCTCCAACCTGGCCTGGCCCACGTTCCTGTTCGAACATGGGCGCATGGAGGAAGCCCGTGCGGCACTGGCCGAAGCACGCGCCCGTGGCACCGCGCACGCGGGGTTGCACCTGCTCGGCGCGGAGCTGGCACTGCTGCAGGGCGATGCCCATGGCGCGCAGGTGGAAGCAGGTAAGGCACGGGCACTGAAGCCGCACGCCAGCCTGCCGCGGACGGTCGCCTGGATCACCGGTGCTGCCGTCCGGCCTACGTCGGCCGAACTGTTGGTGCAATCCAACGCCCTGCGCGAGGGCCTGCAGGGCAGCGATGCCTTCGATGGTATCGACGCCGCCCTGCTGGCCGATCTGGCCGGTGACCGCAGCGCTGCATTGGCAGCGCTGCAGGCCGCCGTTGCCGCGGGCTACCGCGATGCCAACTACCTGCGCGTGTCACCGCTGCTCGCGGGCCTGCGCAGCGACCCCGGCTTCACGCCGGTGCTGGCAACGATCACGTCCGCCGTCGCCGCCGAGCGGGCACGCATCAACGCGGCCGGGCGGTTGCCGGCCGACGCGATGGACGTCACGGCAGCGCGCTGAGGATGTAGTCCTGCAGCAGCTTGCGGGTTTCCTGGTGCATGCCGCGCTGGTTGTAGCGGGTGCGCGTGACCACGACCACTAGTTGCTTGTCCGGCACCACGAACACCGCATTGCCACCATTGCCTGACATCGTCCACGCATGCAGCTCCTGCGCGCCCATGGTGAAGGTGAAGCGCCACATCTGGTAACCGAAATCGGCGTCGAACGGGGTCTGTGCGCGCACCTGCATCATCGCCTGCACCCAGCCCGGCGACAGCACCTGTCGACCGTTCCAGCGACCACCGTCGGCCAACAACTGGCCTAGCCTGGCCAGATCGCGGCTGCGGTACTCGGTGCCACCACCGCCCATGCCGACGCCTTCGGAGGCGTGTTGCCAGACCGAGCCGCTGATGCCCAGCGGGCGCTCCAGCGCGTCTGCCGCGAAGCGCTCCAATGGCATCGCGCTGGCGCGCTCGACGATGGCGCCGAGCAGGAACGAATTGGCGGTGCAGTAGGCGAACGCACGGCCGTGCGGGCTGTCCGCCGGTCGCTTCACCCACGGCGCGTAGCCGCGTTCGGGCAGGTCCAGGGTGAAGCCGGTCCAATCGGCGCTGACATACATGCGCTCCTCATGCCCGGCCGAGTATTCGTTGTTGTCATCGCATTCCCACTGCGCGCTCATGCTCAGCAGGTCCTCGACGGTGGTGGCGTCCTTGAACCTGCCCGGGTGCGCGGGCGTGCGCTCGGGGAAGAAGCCCAGCACCTTCGCATCGACCCCGGCGATCAAGCCACGGTCGATGGCCGCCCCGACCAGCATCGCGGTCACGCTCTTGGTCAACGAGCGGGTGTTGTGCAGGGTCGTGCGGTCGGCACCGTTGAAGTAGGCCTCGTGCACCAGCTTGCCGCGGTGGACGACCAGCACGCTGGTGGTGTCGGGCGCCTCGCCGCCACGGATCGCGGCATCCAGCGCAGCAAGGCGGATGGCATCCAGGCCCTGGCTGGCGGGGTCGGCGACGGTCCAGTCAGGGGACGTGGAGGCCGCGGCGGAGGCGGCCAGACAGGGAACGAAGGAGGCAAGGACGGCAAGCAGGGCGAGGCGGATCAGGCGGGGCATGGAGGCGCTCCTGGTAGGGAGCGCCCAGCCGACCATGGCCCCGAATGAACTGCCTGATGTGCGGATGAAGATTAATGAAGTCGTTTCAAATCAAACGGTTGCACCGCATCCGCGCTCGCCGGGATCAGCCAGCGAGCCAGGCGTCCGTCGAGGTCACGCGCGCATAACCGAAGGCGAAGGCCGCCATCATCGCCGCATGCACCTGCGCCGCCGGGGCGGTGACGCCGTTGAACGCCAGGTCCAGCGTGGCGCAGGCATCGTGCAGCACGGTGACCGTGTAGCCGAAGTCGGCGGCGGCCCGCACGCAGGCGTCCACGCACATATGGCTCATCGCACCGATGACGACCACCTCGCCAACGCCGCGGGCATCCAGCTGCTGCTTCAGGTCGGTGTCGCGGAACGCATTGACGAAGTGCTTGGTGATCACCGGCTCGCCTTCCCGCGGGGCGACGGCGGCCTGTATCTCCACCCCGTCCGAGCCCGGCACGAAGATTGGCGCTTCGTTGCTGGCCGATTCGTGGCGGACATGCAGCACCGGGATGCCGGTGCGGCGGGCTTCGGCGATGACCGTCACCGCGTGGGCGACGGCGGCGTCGATGCCGGTGAGTGGCAGCTTGCCGGTGGGCAGGTATTCGTTCTGCAGATCAATGACGATGACGGCGCGCTTGTGCATGGGGCTCCCGGTTCACGTATGGAAAACGTGGGAGAATTTTCCGCCGCCGGCCGCACGCAGCGAAGGGGCGTCACCGACATTCTTGAGGGCTGCACCGACAGATGCACCACGACCGCCACATCGAGATCGGGATACTGCGCTACCCCGGCGCACAACTGGCGGCCGTACTCGGGCTGGCCGACCTGCTCGCCCTGGCCAGCAGGATCGCCCACCGTCACGCGCCCGCAGGACCGCCGCAGCTGCATGTCACGCAATGGCATATCGCCGTACCGGGGCAGCGCCCAGCGCCGGACGCACCTTCCCCCGCGCAGGGCAGCCTGCGACCGGACGTATTGATCCTGCCGCCGAGCCTTGAGGAACCGCTCACCGCCGAGGCGGCCGCGCCCTACCTCGATTGGCTGCGTGGCCTGCATGACACCGGCAGCACGCTCGCCTCGGTCTGCGCCGGGGCCTACCTGCTGGGCGAAACCGGGCGCATCGATGGCCGCACCATCACCACCAACTGGGCGTTCAACGACAGCTTCGCCAGCCGCTTCCCTGCGGTGCGGCTGGACACCGACCAACTGGTCATCGACGACGGCGACATCCTGACCGCCGGCGGGGCGATGGCCTGGATCGACCTGGGCCTGCGCCTGGTGGAGCGCTACCTCGGCGTGGCGGTGATGCTGGACACCGCACGCACCCTGCTGGTCGATCCGCTCGGACGCCAGCAGCGTTACTACAGCAGCTTCGCGCCCCGCGTCTCGCATGGCGATGCAGCGGTGCTGGCAGTGCAGCAATGGCTGCACGAAACACACGCCAAGGCGGCAGCCCTGCCCGAGCTTGCGCGCCGCGCCGGGCTGGAGGAGCGCACCTTCCTGCGCCGTTTCCAGAAGGCCACCGGCATGACCGCCACCGAGTACGGGCAGCGCGTGCGCGTGGCCCATGCACGCGACCTGCTGCAGTCCACCCGGCTGCCACTGGAACGCGTGGCCTGGGACGTCGGCTACAGCGACCCGGGCTCGTTCCGCAAGGTGTTCCACCGCATCGTCGGCCTGACCCCGGGCGAGTACCGGCGGCGGTTCAACGCGGGCTGAGACCCTCAGCCTTCCAAGCCGGATTTGAGCCGGTCCAGCAGGGTCAGCGCATGGGTGGCGTACTGGCTGATCCAGCGCTCGTGGATGTGCTTGATGGGCAGCGGATTGAGGTGGTTCCAGCGTTCGCGCCCTTCGCGCTGGACGATCACCAGGTCGGCCGCTTCCAGCACCTTCAGGTGCTGCATGACCGTGCAGCGGTCCATGTCGTCGAATGCCTCGCACAGCATGCCGGTGGTACGTGGCTGCTCCTTCAGGCAGTCGAGCAGCGCCCGCCGCCGGGGGTGGGCCAGCGCCTTGAAAACCGCGTCTTCCGCATCGCCATCCATCATGTTATATATTTATAACACATAGCTACCCAGTGCAAGAGGAGCAGTGCCATGAAGCCTGAATTCCGGGTATCCGCACGCATCGCCAAGCCGGTCAGCGCGGTGTTCGATGCGGTCGTGAATCCTGAAACGCTCAGCGCGTACTTCACCACCCTGGGCGGCGCCAGCGCACCGCTGGTGGCCGGTACGACGGTGCTGTGGTGGGGCGACGTGCCGGTGGACGTGGCCGAGGTGATACCGGACAGCCGCATCGTCCTGCATTGGGATGGCCCCCGCGCCGCCGATGGCACCGCCACCTACAAGACCCGCATCGAAATGAACTTCACCGCGCTCGATGGCGACGCCACCCTGGTCACCATCGCCGAGACCGGCTGGCATGAGGACGTGCAGGGCCAGCGCAGCGCCTACATCAACTGCGAAGGCTGGTCGCAGATGCTCAGCTGCATGAAGGCATTCCTGGAGTACGGCATCAACCTGCGCGCGGGCTACTACCCCAGCGAACTCAACGGCGAACCGGCGCGCGCACCACTCGTGGACGACGAATAGAACCCGGGAGCATCCGCCATGCATACGACCTTCCAGGGCGGCATCGACATCGCCATCAAGGTGCCGCCGCATCAGTACGAGGCAACGCTGCAGTTCTACCGGGACGTCATCGGCCTGACCCCCATCACCGACAAGCTGCCGGACATCGGCTTCGCGCTGGGGCCGACCCGGCTGTGGATCGCCGAAGCACCGGGAATGAGCCAGGCCGAAGTGTGGCTGGAGCTGTTCACCGAGCGCTTCGAGGACGCCGCGGCACATCTGGCCAAGGCCGGCGTCGTTCGTTGCGACGCCATCGAACCCCTGCCGGAAGGCTTCCGGGGTGGCTGGATCACCAACCCCGCCGGCATCGTCCACATGGTCCGCGAGCCGGATGCGTGGTGACCGGCGTGGCAACGGTGCCAGGAGCCTGCGTGTTCAATCCAGCCCGAGCTCCTGCCGCAATGCCGCGACATGGGCACGGCCAACGGTGAGCGCCGCACCGTCGCTCAGCACCAGCCAGTAGCGACTGCCCGAGCCGGCATGCAGGCTACGTACATGGCGCAGGTTCACCAGGTAGGAGCGGTGGCAACGCACGAAATCGGGGGGCAGCACCGCGCCCAGGCCGGCGAGCGACTTGTCGTGCAGTTCGCTGCGCCCGTCGGACATGTGCAGTTCGCTGTAGTCGCCATCGGCACGGATCCACACGACATCCGCCAGTTCAACCAGGGCCGTGCCCTGGGCCCGCCAGATGCCGAGATAGCGGGCGCGACCGGAGCGGTAGCGCCCCACGTCCAGCAACCGCTGCAGGGCCTGGCCCAACCGCTCGCGCGAGAACGGCTTGGGGACGAAATCCAGCACGCCATGCTCGAACGCCTGCAATGCACGCTCACGATGCGCCGAGACCACCACGCAGTGGTAGCGCCCGGACACGGCCTTCCGCAGCAGTTCAAAGCCGTCCTCGCCGCCAAGATTGAGGTCCAGCAACAGGCCGTCGTAGACGCTGCGCCCCAGCCTGTCGCCCGCGGACTCCAGGTCCTCCACCGCATCGAAGCGTGCGCGGGCACCGGCCAGCTCCGCGCACAGGCGCAGAAGGCGCTGGCGTACCAGCGGCTCGTCCTCGACGATCAGGATGCGCATGGCAGCTCGATCCGGCCACGCCAATCGGCGCCATCGGCCCCTTGGGTGAACTGCCAGCGACCGGGCCAGGCGACCTCCAGGCTGGCCTCGATGTAGCACGTGCCGGTTCCCCTGCCGCGATGTGGCGATGATCCGCGCACACTCCGCAGCTCCAGGACCCAACGGTCATTCTCCCGATGCACGCGCAGACGGAACGGATGCTGCGCGCAGGCGACGGCCCCGGCATGGGTCAATGCGTTCTCGACCTGGGCGTGCAGTACGCCGGGGGGCAACGATACGCCAATGTCGGCGGCCTCCACCTCCAGCGCGATGGGCCGGTCCAGCGCCAGGCCAACGATGTCCAGATGACTGCGGCACAGCGCCAGCTCATCGGCCAGGGGCACGCTCGGCCGGGCGCTGCTGTCGCGAAGGCGATCGAACTGGTCAGCCAACGATTCAACCATCCGGCTGGCGCGTGGCGGCTCGCGTTCGATCAGTTCCTGTAGGCAGGTCAGCGTGTTCATGAGCCAATGCGGCTGGATGCCCCGTTGCAGCAGTTGCAGCGACAGCTGCGCGCGCTCCTCGCGCAGTCGCGCGTTGTTGCGGTCCAGCGCACGCAGTTGCGCGGCGTGCCGCAGCAGCAGGAAGACCATCAGCACCGACAACAACAGGAAGTACGGCCCATCCAGGAACGCACCGCGTTCGATCGCCAGGGCCATCGCACCCGCCAGCAGCAGGGCCAGGATCGGCCAGCGCTCCTCCCGCGCTTCACGGGCGCGCAGCAGAACCCCCGCCGAGGCCAACAGGCTCAGCAGCAGCACCACGGTGGAGCGGGCGTCGAAGCTGGGCATGAAAATCGCCGCTGCCACCAGGCCCGCCAGGTACACGGCACAGGCACCGGCTGGCACGGCAACACGGAAGCGCTGGGCCAGGTAGGCCGGCAACAACGCCGCCGCGGCCACGTGCAGGCACAGCAGGGCGAGCAGGCGTGGGCCATGCCACGGATAGGCATAGCCCAGCAGCGCCCGCCACGCCTCCACCACCGGCAACACCAGGCCGACCGCGCACAGCGCCAGCAGCAGGCGCGTGTCCGCCGTGCGCGGACGCCCACGCTGCACCGCCAGGAAGTACAGGCATGCCGCCGCCAGTGCCCCCATGGCGAACGCCGCGATCAACCAGGGCCGGAGCATATGGCCAAACAGCAGCTCCGGCGGTGCCACCACGGCAACCGCATCGGCGCTGCGCAGCGGGATGCCCTGATGGTGGCTGGAGGCAAGTACCAACAATTCGTCCGCGCCCGCGTCAGGAGATGCAGGCAGTATCCGGACGATGTCGACGCGGCCGGGGTGCTCTGCTTCGGCGGTACGGCCCACGACGCCGTTGCCCGGCAAGGGCTGCCCGTTCCAGTACAGCTGGCTGGCACCTCGCAGCGACAGGCGAAGTGCACGGCTGGCCTCGTGCTGTTCCCCCGGCGTCCCCAAGTGCCAGCGCAGCCAGTACGGCCCCCGCCAACCGGCCAGGACGCCCTGGTCCAGCGGGCGCCAGTCCGCCGTGGCTGGCGGGTGCCGCGGCAATGCCCCGGTCGCCGGCAGCACCGCCGACGCCATCTCACCGTCCAGCACCTGCACCTTGGCCATGTCCGGCGTGGCAACGGCCATCCACGCCGCAACGGCGGCGGTCAGTACCGCGAGTACGGCCAGGGTCCGGAAGATCTGCATGCGCCCATCGTATCGGCTGGGCGGAGACATTGGACGGCCAGCTGGAGACGTTGGGCGGACCGGCGCGGCCGGATCGACGCGTACGGGGCGATGGTGGTCACGCCCCCTGCACCCGGTGCCACTTCCGCCGTCGTCGGGGCCAGTTCCACACCCACGCTTGCCCACAACCGGAGTCCGCCATGTCCCGCACACCGCGCACCGTTCCCTTCGACCGTCGCCCATCCCCGCATCGGGCCGGCGTACTGGCCACCCTGTGCCTGGCCCTGGCCGCAACTGCAGCGGCACCGGCAGCAGCCGGCAATGCCCCGACGCCGCTGGTGTTCTCCCCCTATGCCATGGTCACCAAGAGCCACGGCACGATTGCCACCGAGGAGGCCTTCCTGGAGGTGCCGCGCCGACACAGCGAGCCCGATGGGCCACGCATCCGCCTGCGGGTGGTGCGCTTGCCCGCCACCGGCGGCGATGGCCGCGCCGCACCGGTGGTCTACCTGGCCGGCGGCCCGGGTGGCTCGGGTTTCGGGACAGCGCTTGGGCCGCGCTGGCCGGTGTTCGATCGCGTCCGTCGCCAGACCGATGTCCTGCTGCTCGACCAGCGCGGCACGGACTTCTCGGAAATGCCCCCGGAATGCTCGCACGCACATCGTTTCGCCGACACCGAGCCATTGCAGCGTGAGGCCGCGTTGGCCGCGCTGCGCGGTGCAGCCACCGAATGCATCAACGAATGGCGCAATGCCGGCGTCGATCTCGGCGCGTACACCACCGCCGAAAGTGCCGACGACATCGACGACCTCCGGCGCGCCATGGGCCTGCCGCGCATCAGCCTGTGGGGCATGAGCTACGGCACGCACCTGGCCCTGGCCACGGTTCGCCGCCACGGCCCGCAGCTTGAGCGGGTGGTGCTGATGGGAACCGAGGGCCCGGACGATACGATCAAGCTGCCGCTGGCGGCGGACACGCTGCTGGCAGACCTGTCCACGGTTGCGCACAAGGACGGCTTCGACGACCTGCAAGGCGCCGCCCGACGCGTGCTGGCAAGCTTGCGCCAGCACCCCGTGCAGGCAAGCAGCCCGTTGCATGGCGGCAGAACCGTCACCATCGGCGAGTTCGATGCGCAGATCGCCATCGCAAACGCGCTTGGCCGGCGCTCGACGCAGCGGATGCTGCCACTGCTGCTGCGCGAAGCCGAAGCAGGTGACTACACGTTGCTGGCCGGATTCGTGCTGATGATGCGCGAGGACATGGGCAGCTTCCGCGCCATGCCGTTGGCGATGGACGTTGCTTCCGGACAGAGCCCGCAACGGCGCGCACTGGTCCAGGCGCAGGCACGCGAAAGCCTGTTTGGCGACGCGTTGAACTTCCCGCTTCCGGAACTGGCGGACGGCTTGGGGTTGGCCGACCTGGGCGAAGCATTCCGTGCGCCGCTGCGCAGCGATGTCCCGACGTTGTTCATCAGCGGCACGCTCGATGGCCGGACCCCGCCGGCCAATGCCCAGGCCTTGCTGCCCGGCTTCAGCAAGGGCCAGCACCTGCGCGTACGCGGCGCCAGCCATGACAACGAACTCTGGCTGGGCAACGCCGCCATCGCCGACCGGATCGCGGACTTCCTCGCCGGCCAGACGGTCAGCGCGGACGCACTGGACGTGCCATTGCCCGTGTTCATCACGCGCAAAAGCGAGCTGTAGTACCGCTCTGTGCAATGCCGGTCGCCGATCGGCATTGCACGCTTCCGCAGCGTGCCCCCGATCAGCCCGTGCCCCGCATCGCGCTCACACGCGCTGCAGGCGAAGATTGCGCCAGGTGGCCACCGGCCCGCGGAAGTCCACCGCCTCGCCGTCGCTGGTAAAGAACAGGCCGGGCTCGGTTTCAACGACCAGCCGTGTTCCATCCAGGTACAACCACCCCGAGCGCCGCTCCACCTCGACCACCATCGAGGAGCGGCCCCATTGGTCGATGCGGTAGCGGCCCAGCCAACGCTCCCACTGCGGCGTGTCCGGACCGCGTGGCAGGTCCGGGCCGTCATTGTGGTCAAGGCTCTCCTCGCCCGATGCACATTCCAGATGCGCTGGCTGGTCGCCGGTGGCGGCGTGGTAGCGATAGTTGACCACCTCGCCCTCCGCGTCCACGGTGAACACCGCATCGACATCCATCACGCCGAGCGCGACACCGGGCTCACCCTCCGTTCGATGCAGGTGCAGGCGTCCCTCGTCATCGCTGCGGATCTGCGCGCGCACGTTGCGACCGATCCAATGGCCAACGAAGGCACGCACCCGCGCCGGGGTCGGATGGATCGTGGCCAGCGCCGAGGCCGGCAACCGCGGTGCGCGTGGCCCGAAGCGGGCCGCCAGCAATTGATCGATCACCGCGTCACCAAAGCGATAGCCGGCCGAGGTGGCGCGATTGAACATGGCCGCGAAGCCCACACCCGCTTCCACGCAGTAGGTGAACACGCAGCCGAAGCCAAAACCTCCGCCTCGATGGTGCAGCAGGCGCACCGGACTCTGGCCGTAGCGTCGCTCGGTACGCATCACGCCCAGCCCGTAGTCACCGCCCAGCCCGAAGCCATGCATCTGCTTCCATGACGCCGGCGCCAGCAGCTGGCGGCCCGCGTGGCGTCCGCCGGAAAGCATGAACGCCAGGTAGGTCGCCATGTCGCGGGCACTGGTCCACACCCCGCCGGACACGAGCAGCGGCGTCACCGAAGGCACTTCCGCATGGCCCTCCTGGAGACCGCGCGCGCGGTTGGCGCGCGCCTGGTGGACCGCCGCGTCGGCGGTGCTGTCCTGCATGCCGAGCGGCGCGAACAACCGCGTCTGCAGCCATTGCGCATACGGCATGCCCACGGCCCGCTCCAGGATATGCCCGGCCAGGTCGAAGCCGAGGTTCGAGTAGCGGTAACGCTCACCCACCGGGAAGCGCAGCCAGGTCTTCTCGATGCTGCGCACGTGCGTCTCGAAATCGGGAGAAGCAGCGTCATAGTTGTTTCCCACCGGTGCTTCATGGGTGAAGCCGGCGCGGTTGGCCAACAACAGGCGCAGGGTGATCCGCTCCTGCGGCGCGCGCTCGAAGCGGCTGTTCACCGTGAACGCCGGCAGGTAGCGGGTGATGGGCGCATCCAGATCGAGCAGGCCATCCTGCACCGCCAGCAACACCGCGACGGCGGCGAAATGCTTGGAGGTGGACTGGATGCTGAAAAGCGTGCGGGCATCGACCGCCTGCCCGTCCACGTCGGTGGTGTGGCCAAACCCTTCCACCCACTGCGGTGTCCCATCCTGCACAAGGCAGACCGCGGTCGCGCCGATCCTGCTGCCGGCCATGGCGGACACGATGGCGCTGCGCTCGCCATCGATGAGTGAAGCCATGCCGGCAGGCGCCGCGGCGGCGAGCGCGGCACTGGCAGGAACCAGGCCCACGGCCGGCAGCGCGGCCGTGCTGGCCAGGAAAGAGCGGCGATTGAGCGTGTAAGCCATGGATGCACCTGCCCTCTGCAAAGGGGCGATGCTTGCACTCCAGCAGCGCGCGGACATGTGTCGTTGGACACAGAAGCGGAAACTCCCTCGATTGCTGTCGCCCAACCACACCGGCTCGATGTCTCCGATCATCGCCTGCAGCGAGGCTGCGCCATGCCAGCACCCTCACCGGCCCCGGAGCATTCTCAGGGCTGACTGGCCTTGACCAGCGTCTGCTCGAATTCCTGGCTGAACTGCCGCACCAGCCGCGGCAGCAACGCCGGATCAATGAATGCATCATCGTCCCCGCGCGCACGCTGCTGCTCCCGCTCCAGTACCTCGGCCACCGACGGGTGGCTGGTCAGCACGATGTCGGCGCGCATCACCGCCAGCTTGGCGAAGGTGGTGCGGTAGTCCTCGACGATGCGGGGATAGGCACGATTGCCGACCAGGGTATTGCCGGCCACGGTGATGCTGCACAGGAACAGCACCTCGCGCGGCGTGCCCCGGTCGTTCACCGTCATGCTCCAGCTGGTGCAGCCACGCGTATGCCCCGGCGTCAGGTGCGCGGTCAGTTCGACATCGCCCAGGCGCACCCGTTCGCCGTCGCTGACCACCTGGTCGACCCGGATTGGCTCAAATGGCTGGATGCCGTAGTTGTTGTCGCCCTGGTTGCGTCCGTTCTCCAGGGCCCAGCGGTCACCCTCGCTGGCGATCACGCGTGCGCCGGTGTCGCGCTTGATCCGCGCCATCGCACCGACATGGTCGGCATGGGCGTGGTCGCTGATCAGCAGCTTCACCTCGGCCAGGCGTACGCCGAGGCTCTCGATGTTGCGTTCGATCAGTGCCGCGTTCTCCGGCAGGGTGGCATTCAGCAGGATCGCCCCCGCCTCCGTGGTGATGAGGTACGCGGACAATCCTTCGGTACCGACGTAGTGCACGTTCCCCGCGACCTGGAAGGGCGCGACCGGTGCCGACCATTCCGCCGGATCGGCCGCCAGCGCCGGCCAGACGCTGGCCGCGGCCAGTGCGGTGGCGAGGATGCCAAACCCGTTGCCAATCTTCATGCGTGCGCCTTCGTTGTGTGGAGGGAACCGAACGATGCGCCGCACCGGCATCGCCCACAATCGAGCAGATTTCGGCCCAGCCATCAGGTTTTCTCATGCCACGCCGGGGGCGGTGGCGCGCGGCGCCGGACTGGCGCCGATGTGCCGGAATCAACATTTGGCGCGTGCTTAACGCGGCGCTATCACATCCCGCATTCGCCGGCAGTATCGTCCGCCGTGCCTGTCATGGAGTGACCCCGATGACCCGTCGAACCCCGCTCCTGCTGTCCCTCGCCGCGCTTGCCACGCTGTTGTCGGCCAGCTGCGACCGCGGCACATCGCAACCGGCCGGGACCGCGGCGGCACCGCCCGGCACGGCCGTGCCGCTGTTCGAAACGTTCGGGGACCTGCATCGTGACGTTGGCACCCGCGTGCCGGCTGCCCAGCGCTATTTCGACCAGGGCCTGCGCCTGGCCTACGGCTTCAACCACGAGGCTGCGGCCCGCTCCTTCGCCGAAGCGGCGCGGCTGGACCCGCAGTGCGCGATGTGCGTGTGGGGCCAGGCACTGGTGCTCGGGCCGAACATCAACCTGCCGATGGATCCGTCGCTGGCCGGTGACGCCGCGATGCTCGCGGCCAAGGCCGCCGCACTGGCCGGCAATGCGCGCCCCGCCGACCGTGCGCTGATCCAGGCGCTGCAGGCCCGCTATGCCGCGCCCGCACCGGAAGACCGCAAGCCGCTGGACCGGGCCTATGCCGATGCGATGGCGCGCGTGGTCCAGGCGTTTCCCGCCGATGACGATGCCGCGACGCTGTACGCCGAAGCCCTGATGGATCTCTCGCCCTGGGCCTACTGGAGCGCGGACGGCACGCCCGCCGAATTCACCGCACGCCTCGTCGGCGAACTGGAACGCGTGCTGGCCCGCAATCCGCGCCATATCGGCGCCATGCACTACTACATCCATGCGGTCGAAGCCTCCCCCGACCCACGCCGCGCCGAGCGCCACGCCGACGCCCTGGCCGCGCTCGCCCCCGGTTCCGGCCATCTGGTGCACATGCCGGCACACATCTACATCCGCCTGGGCCGCTACCACGACGCCACCCTGACCAACCTGGCAGCGAGCACCGCGGACAAGGACTTCCTCGCGGTCTGTCGCGGCAGCAACGGCGTCTATCCGCTCGGCTACGTGCCACACAACTGGCACTTCGCGACAATGACCAGCGGCCTCACCGGCTCGCGCACGCTGGCGATGGAAGCGGCCAGCCAGACCGCGCGACGTGCCGACCAAGCCGCGATGGGCGAGGCACCGATGCAGTTCATGCAGCAGTTCGTGGTCACGCCGTTGCTCACCCAGGTGCGCTTCGGTGACTGGGACGCCATCCTCGCCGACACCGCGCAGGCACCGGCATTGCCGTATCCCTCGGCGATCGGCCATTTCGCGCGCAGCATGGCGCAGCTGCGCAAGGGGGCCCTGGCCGATGCCGCGCGCGAAGCCGAGGCATTGCACGCGATCACGCTGGACCCGGCGATGGCGCAGGTGAGCTTCTTCGACATCAACCACGCCGATGCCGTGTTGCGCATTGCCGACGCCCTGCTGCGCGGCGAACTGCTGCGCGCACAGGGCAAGCCCGCCGACGCCATCGCCGCACTACGTGAGGCCGCCACCGCCGAGGACGCACTGGCCTACAACGAGCCCGCCGATTGGCCGTTGCCGATCCGTCCCTACCTGGGCGCCGCGCTGCTGGAAGCGGGCGATGCCAAGGCCGCCGCCGATGTCTTCCAGCAGGACCTGAAGACCTATCCCGCCAACGGCTGGTCGCTGTTCGGCCTGGCGCAGGCGCAACAGGCGATGGGCCAGGCCGACGCCGCACGCGAGACCTCGCGCCAGCAACGTGACGCCTGGCAATGGGCCGATGCGCCGCTGACCTCGGCGCGGTATTGAGTGCCTGCTGCCACGTCACGATACGGACGTAGCCGCACTTCGTCCCAGGTGCACTTCATCGCGCGCCATCACGACGCGGACCGGCGCCGGCGTCGAGGTGCCTGCGCGGTGTGCCCTGCCCTCTGTTCGTCGTCATTGGCATGCCCTTGCCGCATATGTGCGCAAGGGGCACGAGCCATCAGCCCTGCTTGAACAACTTGCGCTTCGGGTTGGCCGGGGCCGCCTTGGGCGTGAGCTTGGCCACGCCGGGGACGAGGAAATCGACCGGGTCCTGGCCGAAGCGAACCTTGGAGGCGAGCCAGCGCGGCATCTTGCCGCGGCCGGTCCAGGTGTAGCGGCGGTTCTCCGGGTCACGGTACTTGATGGCCACCTTGGGCAGCTTGCGGCGGCGCGTACGCGGTGCAGCGCCTCCGTCCGTGCCTTCTCCGAACACTTCCTCGATCGTGTAACCGGCCTTCCTGGCCAGCGCGGTCAGCTGCTTCTTCACCTTCTCGGCAGGTGGGCGGCTGACAAGCGCCTTGCGCGTCTGTTCCGCGGTGCGGATCAGCTGGTTCAACTCCCGCACGCTCAAGGAAGTCAGGTCTATCGTCATTGGTAGGGATCCCATGAAAAACAGGCCGGGGCATGGACACCCGGTTGCAGGCAGTTTAGCGCGTCGCCGCCCTCGTCCGGACATGCGGCGGCGGATACCCCGCCAGCACCGGCACCCGCGATCAGGCCGGCTCCTCGCCGAGCATCCGCACCAGCATCGCCGCCAGCGTCTTGACCTCCGGTTCGGCCGAGGGACGCTGCAGCAGCACCCGCTCGATGCTGTCCACCACCGGCAGTCCACTCGCCGGACCCAGCACCACGTGCGCGGCGGTCACCGCGCGTGCCGGCAGCAGGCTGATGCCCAGGCCGTCGGCGACCGCGGCCTGGATCCCGCCCAGGCTGGAGCTGGTGAAGCTGATCCGCCAGCGCCGGCCCAGCGCCTCGACGGCATCGATCATGTCCTCGCGGTACAGCCCACGCGGGGGGAAGGCCACCAGCGGCACCGGGTCCTGCGCGAAGGTGGGCGCGGCGGCGGCGTCGATCCAGCACATCGGCTCGGGCCAGCAGGCCAGGCCCTCGCGGCTGCCGCGGCGCTGCTTGACCAGCACCAGGTCCAGTTCGCCACGGTCGTAGCTTTCGGCCAGGCCGCGGCTCAGCCCGCTGCTGACCTCCAGCTTCACGCGCGGGTGGTCACGGCTGAAGTCGGCCAGCAACCGGGTGGTGCGGCCGGCGGCGAAGTCCTCGGGCACGCCGATGCGGATGGTGGTGCCCGCTCCTTCGCCGGACAACGCGGCGGCCAGTTCCTCGTTCAAGGCCAGCATCCGGCGCGCATAGCCGAGCACCGTCTCGCCGATGTCGGTGGGGCGCGCATCGCGCACGCCACGGTCGAGCAGGCGCTGCCCCGCCAGCTCCTCCAGCCGCCGCACCTTCTGGCTGATGGTGGACTGGGTCGAGTGCAGGCGCGTGGCCGCGGCCGTGAAGCTGCCGCAGTCAGCCACCGTCACCAATGCACGCAGCAGATCGAGGTCGAAGATCGACCTATTTGATTTCTGAATATCACCCATCGCCATATTTCATTTCTGGATGGAGCGGCCGACTTGTAGCATCGGCGCCAGCCCCGGGCAACTGCGCCGGCGGTCTGGAACGGCAAGCGGCGCGCCCGCGCCACGCATCTGGAGACGACATCATGGCTACCCGGCATTGGGTCACCACGCATGCATTGGCCGCGGCCATGCTGACCTCCTGTTCGGCCGGCGCCGGCGAGCCGGCACTGGCTGAAGCGCTGCACCAGGCCGCCACGCACGGCGACGCCCGGCAGGTGACTGCCCTGCTCGAACGCGGCGCCCCGCTGGAGGCCCGCGACGGGGAAGGCCGCACCCCGCTGCTGGCCGCCGTGCGCCAGCGCCGCGCCGATACCGCGCGCGTGCTGATCCATGCCGGTGCCGACGTCAACGCCAAGGACCGGATCATGGACAGTGCCTACCTGCTCGCCGGTGCCAGCGGCCAACGCGAGATCCTGGAACTGACGCTGCAGCACGGCGCCGACCTGCGCAGCACCAACCGCTATGGCGGCACCGCGCTGATCCCGGCGGCCGAACGCGGGCACGTGGAGGTGGTGCGCACGCTGATCCAGGCCGGCGTCGATGTCGACCACGTCAACCGGTTGGATTGGACCGCGCTGCTGGAGGCCATCATCCTCGGCGACGGCGGCCCCGATCACGTGGCCATCGTGAAGCTGCTGATCGACGCCGGGGCCGACGTCAACCTCGCCGACGGCAATGGCATCACGCCGCTGCAGCATGCCCGTCAACGCGGCCAGGCCGAGAACATCCGCCTGCTGCTCGCCGCCAACGCGCGATGAGCACGGCGTCCTTTCCCCTGCGCACCCGCGCGGCCCACGAGAACCCCTGATGAAGACCACGCTTTCCCTGGCCATTTCGGCCCTGTTCGCGGTTGCGCTGCCGGCGCTG
The DNA here is from genome assembly GCF_004348115.1 of Stenotrophomonas sp. ATCM1_4. Classification (GTDB taxonomy): domain Bacteria; phylum Pseudomonadota; class Gammaproteobacteria; order Xanthomonadales; family Xanthomonadaceae; genus Stenotrophomonas; species Stenotrophomonas capsici. The sequence continues at coordinate 3,670,397 of NZ_QPFB01000001.1, forward strand.
GCTGCCCCGTCCAGCGCCGATGTGCTGATCCGCCATGCCACCGTGGTCGACGTGGAGCACGCCCGCCTGCAGCCCGGCCAGGCGGTGGCCATCCGCGGCCAGGACATCGTCGCGGTCGGCGATGACGCCAGCTTGGCCCGGCAGTGGCGGGCCACGCAGGTGGTCGATGCCGGCAACCGTTACCTGATCCCCGGGCTGTGGGACATGCACGTCCACTTCGGTGGTGGCCCGGCCCTGGTCGAGGAGAACAAGGCGCTGCTGCCGCTGTACGTGGCGCATGGCATCACCACTGTGCGCGATGCCTCCGGCGACCTGCCCGAGCAGGTGTTGTCGTGGCGCGGGCAGATCGCCGCCGGCCAGCTGTTTGGCCCGCAGCTGTTCACCTCCGGCGCCAAGATCGAAGGCATCGCGCCGGTCTGGAAAGGCACCCTCGAGGCCGGCGACGAAGCCGGCGTGGACGCGGCGCTGGACCGCGAGCAGCGCGACCAGGTGGACTTCGTGAAGATCACCGACAGCACGCTCAAGCCCGAGCTGTTCCTGTACGCGCTGCGCCAGGCCAAGCAGCGTGGCCTGCGCACCTCCGGCCACATCCCGATGGCGTTGACCGTGGAACAGGCCGTCGATGCGGGCATCAGTTCGATCGAACACCTGGACTACGCGTTCAAGGCGGGCGTGAAGGACGAGGCGGCCATCGCCGCCGACTTCGCCGCCGGGCGCATCGACCGCGCCGAGGCCAACGCGCGGCTGCGGCGTGGCTTCGACCGGGACACCGCGATGGCGGCCTACCGCCGCTTCGCCGCACACGGCGTGGCGGTGACCCCGACCCTGGACGGTGGGCGCATCATCGATTTCCTCGACGTCGAACCACATGCCGACGACGCCTACCTGGCCTATATCGGCCCGGGCCTGCGCAAGACCTACGCCTGGCGCGTGGACCGTGCCGCCAAGGCCACGCCACAGCAGATCCAGGACCGCCATGCGCACTACGCGCAGGTCGCCGCGGTGTTGCCGATGCTGCAGCAGGCCGGCGTGCAGATCATGGCCGGCACCGATGCGGGTTTCCTCAACTCGTACAACTATCCCGGCATCGGCCTGCACAACGAACTGGCGTTGTACGTGCGTGAAGGGTTGAGCGCACCGCAGGCGCTGGCGGCGGCGACCCGCGCCGGCCCGGCCTGGTTCGGCAAGCTCGACCGCTACGGCGCGGTGCAGGCCGGCAAGGCCGCCGACCTGGTGCTGCTGGAGCGCAACCCGCTGCAGGACATCGGTGCGACCACCGCAATCAATACAGTGATCCTGCGCGGCCAGGTCCAGGACCGCGCGGCGCTGGATGCACTGCTCGACGCCACCCGTGCGCAGGTGAAGGCCTGGAACGCAGCCGACGCCGCCGATTGAACCGGCACTTCGGCCGGCGCGCGTGACCGCATGGCGCACGCGCGCCATCCGTGGATTCGACCAAGGGGACGTGCAGGCGTCCCCGCCTGACCGGCTCAGCCCTTGCCGGCCACGCCCGGGCACTGCCCCGCACCCGGTGCCTTGACTGGATGGTCCGGCTCCAGCGTGAGCCGCTGGATGTCGGAGAACAGCTGCTCCACCGGCATGCCGAACGGCACGAACAGGCGCACCTTGCCCTGGCGGTCGAACAGGTAGCCGCCCGCGGTATGCGTCATCGCGTACGCGCCGGGCACCGGGCCGTCCTCGCGCTCATAGAACGCCTTGAAACGCGACGCCATGGCGGCCAGTTGATCGGCATCACCGACCAACGCGGTCGCGCTGGGATCGAAGGCTTTCACGTAAGTCTGCGCGACCGCGGGCGTATCCCGCTCGGGGTCGACGGTGACGAACACCACCTGCAACTTGTCCGCGTCCGAACCCATCAGGTGCTTGACCTGGCCCAGCTCGACCATCGTGGTCGGGCACACGTCCGGGCAGCTGGTGAAGCCGAAGAACAGGTAGGTGACCTTGCCCTGGAAGTCGGCCGGCGAGCGGTTGACGCCGCTGCTGTCGGGCAGCGTCCAATGCTGGCCCAGGTCCTGGCAGGAGATGTCCTTGCCGTAATAGTCGAGCTTGGGCTTGGCCGCGCAGGCGACCAGCAGCAGGCTGGCGGCGGTGACCAGCACGACGGGAAGGGAAAACGTGCGTGCCAGCGCGGCCAGGCCGGTGGCAAGGGGAAAATGACGGGACATGGCGTTGGCAATGCGAGGGACGGCCTGCGACGGACACGCAACGGGCCGGCAGTTGCCTGCCGGCCCGTGCGACGGCGTCAGTTGACCATCATGTGGAAGTGCATGCTCCAGATGATCCAGACCGAAAGCGCGACCACGATGAAAAGGATGACCAGCGTGAAAACGAAACTGGCCAGGTTCCAGCCGCCTTCCGAGGAGCGGTTCATGTGCAGGAAGTAGACCAGCTGCACGATGATCTGCACCACGGCGAAGGCCACCAGCAGGAACAGCGTCAACGGCCGCGACAGCGTCGGGTTCATCACCAGCAGGAACGGGATGACGGTCAGTACCGCGCAGATCACGAAGCCGATCAGGTAGGAACGGGTGGAACCGTGGCCGCCACCGGCGCGGGAAGTATCGATGTCGGACATGCTCAGAACGCTCCAACCAGATAGACGAAGGTGAACACGCAGATCCAGACCAGGTCCAGGAAGTGCCAGAACAGGCTCAGGCAGGAAATGCGGGTGACGTTGGTGGCGGTCAGGCCGCGGCGATGCACCTGGTGCATCACCACCGCCATCCACAGCAGGCCGCTGGCCACATGCAGGCCGTGCGTTCCGACCAGCGCGAAGAACGCCGACAGGTAGGCACTGGTGCTGGGCCCGGCACCTTCCTGGATCAGGTGGCTGAACTCGAACAGCTCCATGCCGATGAAGGTGGCGCCGAGCGCGAACGTCACGCCCAGCCACGCCAGCACAGCCTGCTTGTTCCGGCGGTGCATGGCCAGCACGGCCTGGCCGTAGGTGATGCTGGAGAACAGCAGCACGAAGGTTTCCACCATCACGAACGGCAGCGAGAACAGCTCCTTGCCGGTCGGGCCGCCCGCATACTCGGTGCTGAGCACCGCGTAGGAAGCGAACAGCGAGCCGAACAGCACCAGGTCGGACATGAGGTAGATCCACATGCCGAAGACCTTCATGCCGCCCTGCGCATGGCCGTGGTCATCGTGGCCGTGGTCGGCCACCGGCTCGGTGATGGCGGCGGTGTTGGACATCAGGTTCATGCGGTCACCCCGTGCTGCTTGAGCTTGCTCTGGTGCTGGTTCTCGATGCGCGTCACTTCCTCGGCGCTGACGTAGTAGTCCACGTCCTCGTCGTAGGAGCGCACGATCAGGGTCACGATCATCGCCACGAAGCTGGCGCCGGCCATCCACCAGATATGCCAGATCAAGGCAAAGCACAGCGCCAGGATCCAGACGTTGAGGATCAGCGGCACGCCGGTGTTCTTCGGCATGTGGATCGGCGCGTAGGCCTTCGGTGGCGGTGGCAGGCCTTGCTTCTTGGCCTCATGGAACGCATCCAGCTGGTCGGCCTTCGGTACCACGGCGAAGTTGTAGAACGGCGGCGGCGACGGCGTTGCCCATTCCAGCGTGCGGGCATTCCACGGGTCGCCGGTGACGTCCAGGTTCTTCTTGCGGTCGCGGATGCTGACGTAGATCTGCACCAGCATCAGCACGATGCCCGCGAACACGAACAATGCACCGACGAAGGCCACGATCAGGTACGGTGTCCACGCCGGGTTGTCGTACTGGTTCATGCGCCGGGTCATGCCCATGAAGCCGAGCATGTACAGCGGCATGAAGGCCAGGTAGAAGCCGATCACCCAGCAGGCGAAGGACCACTTGCCCAGGCGCTCGTTGAGGGTGAAGCCGAACACCTTCGGGAACCAGTAGGCGAAGCCGGCCAGGTAGCCGAACAACGCGCCACCGATGATGGTGTTGTGGAAGTGGGCGACGAGGAACAGGCTGTTGTGCAGCAGGAAGTCCGCGCCCGGGATGGCCAGCAGGACGCCGGTCATGCCGCCGATGGTGAACGTCACCAGGAAGGCGATGGTCCACAGCATCGGCACGCTGAACTCCACGCGTCCGCCGTACATGGTGAACAGCCAGGTGAAGATCTTCACGCCGGTGGGGATGGCGATGATCATCGTCATGATGCCGAAGAACGCATTGACGCTGGCGCCCGAGCCCATAGTGAAGAAGTGGTGCAACCACACCACGAACGACAGGATGCCGATCGCCAGCGTCGCGCCCACCATCGACTTGTAGCCGAACAGCTTCTTGCGCGCGAAGGTGGCGGTTACTTCAGAGAAGATGCCGAACGCCGGCAGTACCAGGATGTACACCTCCGGGTGGCCCCAGGCCCACACCAGGTTGACGTACATCATCGGGTTGCCACCCAGGTCATTGGTGTAGAAGTGGAAGTCCAGGTAGCGGTCCAGCGTCAACGCACCGAGCGCGACGGTCAGGATCGGGAACGCGGCGATGATGATCACGCTGGTGACCAGCACGGTCCAGGTGAACACCGGCATCTTCATCAGGGTCATGCCCGGCGCACGCATGCGCAGGATGGTGATGAACAGGTTGACGCCGGTCAGCAGTGTGCCCACGCCCGACGCCTGCAATGCCCAGATGTAGTAATCGACACCCACCCCCGTGCTGAACTCCAGCCCCGACAGCGGCGGATAGGCGACCCAGCCGGTCATCGCGAACTCGCCAACCCCCAGCGAGATCATCATCAACGCGGCGCCGACCACGAAGATCCAGAAGCTGAAGGCATTGAGGAACGGGAACGCCATGTCGCGCGCACCGATCTGCAGCGGCACGATGATGTTCATCAGGCCGACCACGAACGGCGTGGCGACGAAGAAGATCATGATCACGCCATGCGCGGTGAAGATCTGGTCGTAGTGCTCCGGCGGCAGGAAGCCCTCGCTGCCCGGGCCGGCGGCGGCCAGCTGCGCACGCATCATCAGCGCGTCGGCGAAGCCGCGCACCAGCATCACCAACGCCACCACGACATACATGATGCCGATCTTCTTGTGGTCCACGGTGGTGAACCAGTCGCGCCAGAGCGTGCCCCAGAGCTTGAAATAGGTCACCGCGCCCAGCAGCGCGAGGCCGCCGAGCACCATGCCCAACAATGTCACCACGACGATCGGCTCGTGCAACGGCACGGCGTCCCACGTCAACTTACCGAACATGCTCATTACTCCTGCGAGGCCTGGGTTTCTGCGTGATGGCCCGAACTGGCTGCGGTGTTCTCGCCCACGCCGATGAACTGGTCGATGACCTTCTTGAACAGCAGCGGCTCGACCGAGGCAAAGTGACGCACCGGCGCCTTGCGGCTGGGTGCGGCCAGCTGCTTGAACGCATCGAAGCTGAGCTGTTCCGGCGCACTGCGCACCTCGGCGACCCACGCATCGAACTGCGCATCCGTCATCGCGGTGGCGGTGAACTTCATGTTGGAGAAGCCGTGGCCGCTGTAGTTGCCGGACATGCCGCGGAACTCACCCGGTTCGTTGGCCACCAGGTGCAGCTGCGTGCGCATGCCGGCCATCGCGTAGATCTGCCCGCCCAGCTGCGGGATGAAGAAGGTATTCATCGTCGAGTTGGAGGTGATGTCGAACGCCAACTGGCGCTTGGCCGGGAAGTTGAGCTGGTTGACCGTGGCGATGCCCAGGTCCGGGTAGACGAACACCCACTTCCAGTCGGTGGCGATCACTTCCACGTGCAGCGGCTCGCCGGGGATGTCCAGCGGCTTGTAGGGGTCGAGGTCATGGGTGGACTTCCACACGATGGCGGCCAGCACCGCGATGATGATCAGCGGCACGCCCCACACCACCACTTCCACCTTGGTCGAGTGCGCCCAGTCGGGCATGTAGCGGGCGGCGGTATTGCCCGCGCGGTAGCGCCAGGCGAACACGAAGGTCAGCACGATGGCGGGGATCACCACGATCAGCATCAGCCCGATGCAGATCAGGATCAGGTCGCGCTGGGCCAGGCCCACGTCCCCCTTGGAGTCCAGCAACACCCAGTTGCAGCCAGCCAATCCCACGCATGCCAAAGCGGCCAGCGCTGGGCGGATGCGTTTCCAGCAGATATTCATTGAAGGTCGACCCGGTTGAAGGAGCTGTTTGACCGGGGACATCCAGCACCCGGCGCGGGCGCGCGGAGCGGCTACACTGTCCGTACGGCGGCACCTACAAAAGGAACTCCGCCCCAGTCAAGTCCATACAAGATACATCATTGTATGGCTTGATGCACATGCCATGTATGGAAGGTGCCTCCCCGATGCAGCAACACGCCACTGGCCGACGCCTGAAAAAGCCGAACCGGACCTGGGTCCGCCCATTCACCGAGGGTGCCGGCCCGCTGTACCTGCAGATCGCCCAGCAGGTCCGCGCCGCGGTCGATGACGGCGTGCTGCAACCGGGCGACCGGCTGCCGCCGCAACGCGACCTGGCCCAGCAGATGGGGGTGGACCTGACCACGGTGACCCGCGCCTATGCCGAGCTGCGCCAGTCCGAACTGCTCGACGCACAGGGCGCCGGCGGCACCTTCATCGCCCTGTCCGCCGGCAACAGCGCCACCTCGGTGGACCTGAGCATGAACATCCCCCCCTTGCTGGGCAGCGGACCGTTCGCGCAGGGCATGGAACGCGGCTTCCACCAGCTCAGCCAGCAACTGGGCCAGGGCGAGCTGATGAGCTACCACGTCGGCGCCGGCTCGCGCGAGGACCGTGCCGCGGCCGTGCAGTGGCTGGCCCCGATGCTGGGCACCGTCGCCCCGGAACGGGTGGTGATCTGCCCCGGCGCCCAGGCCGCGCTGTGCGCGATCCTGCTGGCCAAGACCCAACCCGGCGACGTGATCGCCGCCGAACAGCTCACCTATCCCGGCCTGCTGGCCGCCGCGCGCGTGCTGCAGCGGGGCATCGCGCCGATCGCGATGGACGCCGAAGGCATGCTCCCGGAGGCGCTGGAAGCGGCCTGCCAGCAGCGCAAGCCAAGCCTGGTCTACCTGATCCCCACCATCCAGAACCCGACCACGGCAACCCTGTCGCAGGCCCGCCGCAGCGCCCTGCTCGCGGTGGCACGCCGGTACGGCGTGGCCGTGGTCGAGGACGACCCATACTGGCTGCTGGCCGGCGATGCCGCCGCGCCGCTGGCCGTCGACAGCAGCCCGCAGGCGCCGGTCTACTACGTCTCCACCCTGTCCAAGTGCCTGGCGCCGGGCCTGCGCACGGCCTATCTGGTGGTGCCGCCGGGCGAGCCGATGGAACCGGTGCTCGACGCGTTGCGTTCGATCGCGCTGATGCCGACCCAATCGATGGTGGCGGTGGCCTCGCACTGGATCCGCAGCGGCCAGGCCGACGAGATGGTGCGCCGGTTCCAGCAGGAGCTGCGCCAGCGCCAGCAGATCGCCGCACGCCTTCTGCCCACGCCCTACCAGGCGCATCCGGCCGGCCTGCACCTGTGGCTGCCGCTGCCCGCGCGGCTGGACCAGTACCGGCTGATCCAGACCGCGCAGGCCCAAGGCCTGGGCATCGCCAGCTCCGAAGCATTCAGCATCGAGGAGCAGGCGGGCAACGCGATCCGCCTGTCGCTGGGCGGGGCAGTCGACCAGCCCAGCCTGGCCGCAGCGCTGACCCGCCTGACCGAGATAATCTCGACAGCACCTGAGACGCGGGCCCAGGCCATCGTCTAGCCTCTCCCCGGCCATATCCATACAAAAGTGATAGAGTTTTAATCTTGTATGGATATGCGTGTGCTTCGTTATGCGTCGGGACAAGCTGAAATTCCACCTGGTCATGTTCGGCTGCGCCGGCTTCGTCGGTCTGGCCCTGGCCTCGCTGGCCTATGTCTGCACCCGCCCGCAGACCGCCAGCGTGCAGGCCGCCGAACAGGCGGCCATCGCCCAGTGCTGGGAGCGCAGCCGCGCGCCTGACCGCACCGAGATCTACCGCCGCGCCCAGGCCGATTCGTGCCGGGAAATGGTCAAGCAGTACGAGCACAAGTTCGGCGCAGGCACTGCGTCGTGAACACCCCTCCCGCGACGCCTGCGCGTCGCCGTGGCATGCGCCTGCTGATCGCCGCGGCCTGCGTCTTCATGCTCGGCGTGGGCGTGGCACTGTGGCAGTACTTCGGCTTCAGCGAACAGACCAGCTTCGCCGAGCAGGCCATCGTGTTCGACGACGCGCAGTTGCAGCTGCCACCGCAACTGGCCGGTGCCAATGGCCGTATCCGCGTGGTCCATTTCTGGGACCCGGCGTGCACGGTCTGCAATCGCGAAACCGGTGCGCACCTGAGCTACCTGATCAGCATGTACCGCCGCGCCGGCATCGACTTTTATGCGGTGCGTCGCCCCGGCACCACCGGTGAGCTGCCCGACTACCTCAAGGGCCGCCTGCAGGAACTGCCCACCCTCACCGGCGTGGAGCAGATCCCGGCCAGCCCGGCGGTGGCGATCTGGGACCGCGATGGCCACCTCGCCTACGCCGGCCCGTACAGCATCGGCATGGTGTGCAACTCGGCCAACAGCTTCGTCGAGCCGATCCTGGACAAGCTGGTCGCCGGCAAGCCCGTGCGCCCGCGCGGCCTGCTCGCCGTCGGTTGTTATTGCCGCTGGCAAACCACGCCCTGACATCGCCATGTGCCTTCCCTTCGCCCTCGTTGCGCGGCGCCGCCGCGCGTCCACGAAAAACAGCGGGCACCCACTCCAACCGACCGATGGTTGTGAGCAGGCGCCCGCCGCTGAGGTAAACGATAGGGCACGACATCCTCCCTACATGGCGCGACCGTTTGTCGCAGCCCTGCCCCGCTTCCACGAAGGTGCGCGATGACCTGGATCGACAACGCGCTGGCCAGCAACGGGCCGATCTACCTGCGCATCGTCGATACGATCGAGCGCACCGTGAACACCGGCGAGCTGGCACCCGGGCATCGCCTACCCTCGCAGCGTGCATTGGCCAAGCAGTTGGGCATCGACCTGACCACGGTCACGCGCGCCTTCGATGAAGCACGCCGACGTGGCTTGATCGAGGCACGCGGACCGCAGGGCAGCTTCATCGCCCCGCCCAAGGCCGCCTTCGGGCAGCCGGTGGACATGAGCATGAACGTGCCGCCGGTACCGGATGCCGCCGCGTTGAATGACGCGTTGCGCCGCGGTGCCGCCGCCGTGCTCGCACGCAGCAACGCGCCCAACCTGATGACCTACCACCTCACCGGCGGCAGCCGCACCGACCTGCACGCGGCGACCGGCTGGCTGGAACCGATGCTGGGCAAGGTGGATGACGCCCGGCTGGTGGTCGCCGAAGGCGCGCAGTTCGCGCTGGCCGCGCTGCTGGTAAGCCAGACCCGCGAAGGGGATGCGCTACTGTGCGACCGGTTGGTCTACCCCGGTTTGCTGCAGTTGGCCGACTCGCTCGGGCGCCGCCTGATCGCGGTCGACGCCGATGCCGACGGCATGCGCCCGGACCAGCTGGAGCGTGCCGCGCGGCTGCACGACGCGCGACTGGTGTACTTCAACCCGACCTGCAACAACCCGACCGCGCTGACCATCCCGCCGCTGCGCCGCGCCGAACTGGCGCGCGTGCTGCAGCAACACGACCTGCTCGCCATCGAGGACGACCCGTACTGGCACCACGATGCCAGCAAGCCGGCGCCGATCGCCGCGTTCGCACCGGCGCACGTGCACTACGTCTCCACCTTGTCCAAGGCGATCAGCCCCGGCCTGCGCACCGCCTTCGTGCATTGCCCGTCGGCCGCGCACGCCGAGGCGCTGGCGCGCGTGCTGCGGGCACTGTGCCTGATGGGCCAGCCGTTCGGCATGGCGCTGGCCAGCCAGTTGCTGCTGGACGGCTCGGCACAGGCGCTGCTGGAACAGGCCCTGGGCGAGGCACGCGAGCGCGCCCGGCTGGCCGATCACCTGCTCAGCCCGTATCTGCGCGCGCAGGTCGGCGGCCTGCATGCCTGGTGCACGATGCCGCCGCCGTGGACCGACACCGCGTTCGCACATGCAGCGCAGCTGCAGAGCCTGGCGGTCTCCCCGTCGTCCACTTTCAGTGCCGTGGACCAGCCCTTGCACGATGGTGTGCGGCTCTCCCTCGGGCTGGCGCCGGACCGCCGCCAACTGGAAAGTGCCCTGCGCCGCATCAACCAGCTGCTCACCGACACCGCCCCGGCACGCCTGCAGGGCTGAAACGCACGCCCCTCAGGCCACCGCGTCGGCCTGCTGCAATGCCTGCCAGGCGGCCTGCGTGCGCGCCTGCCAGTCCCCGTGCAAGGTCTGGTAGGGCACGCCGCGTGCGTCCAGCTCGCGCACATACCAATCGTGTTGCCACTGCCGGAATGCCGGGTCACGGCGGGTGCCATCCTGCACGAACGGCACGTCCGGCCCGCACAGCAGCACCAGGTCGTAGCGGCGCGTGGCCAGCGCCGCCAGTGCCGGGTCAGCCCGGTCGAACATCGCCTGCGCATACAGCAGCGTGGTCAACGGCGAGGTATCACAGACCAGCCAACGCCGCGCATCGGCCAGCAATTGCGTTTCACGCGCCACCTGGGTGCGCGCGATCCGCAGCAGGTCCGCCTCCTGCAGTACGCCCTCCTGCGCTTCCCACAGCTCGCGGCCGTACTCGGCGGCATGCACACTGCCGCAGCGCTGGGCCAGATGGATCGCCAGCGTCGACTTGCCGGTCGATTCCCCGCCCAGCAGCACCACCCGGCGCACGAAGTCGCCGTACACCTGCGGCGCCAGCAACTGCCGGTGCGCGTGCAGGTCGCGGCGGATCGCGGTGCCCGAGGTGGGCACGCGCATGCGCGCCGGGTCCACCGCGACATGCACGACCGCGCGCCCACCGCGCTGTTGCTGCTCCTGCGACAACACCGCGGCGAAGCCCGGCCCGTAGGCCTCGCTGGTGAACACCGCATCGACGTCGCTTCGTACGATCTCGCGCAGCAGCCAGGCCACGAAATGACGGTGGGTGGCATCGTCCTCGTCGTTGTGCGGCAGCGCCCGCACCGGCACGCCGCGTTGTTGGCAGAGCGCGGCCAGCCGCGCGTCATCCAGCACCCAGTGCTGTGCCTGCGGATACAGATTGCGCAACCACTGCTCGCGCCGCGCCGGCCACAGGCCATCGAACTCGGGCCGGGTGTAGCTGACCACGACCAGCCGCTCGCAGGCGGCCTGCGCATGGTCCAGCAGCACCTGGTGGCCGCGGTGCAGCGGGCAGAACTTGCCCACCACCAGCCCCACGCGATGCGGCTTCACGCGCGCGCTTCCTGTGCCCGCCACAGCCGGTGCCAATGCCGCCACGCCAGCCAGGCGTTGATCCAGTACGCGGCATACAGCACCGAGGTCAGGCTCAAGCCGCGCGAGGCGTACAGCGGCACGGCGATGCTGTTGACCAGTATCCACACCGGCCAGGTTTCCACCCGCCGCTGCATCAACAGCAGCTGCGCCAGCACCGACAGGCACAGCACCGCCGAGTCGGCGAACGGCGCGTACGCGTCGGTGAAACGGTGCAACAGCGTGCCGTAGGCCAGTGCGGCCAGCACCGCGGCCACGCTCATCAGCGCAAAGCTGCGCAGCCACGTGCGCTGGATCGGCAGCGCGGCATGGTTGGCGCTTGCATGCCAGTTCCACCAGCCAAACAGGCTTGCCACGACGAAGAACACCTGCAGCAGCACGTCGGCGTACAACTGGGTGTGCCAGAACAACAGGCCGAACAACGAGCAGCCGACGATGCCGGTCCACCAGGTGTGCACGCTGTTGCGCGCGGCCAGCAGGATCGAAGCGGCGGCCATCACGTTGGCAGCGATTTCAAGAACGGTCATGCGGTGAAGCCTTCCGGTAAGTCAGTGGTGTATTGCAGCAGCTTGTCCTCGGCATGCAGCCGCTGCACCTGCACGGCGCGTCCGTCCAGGGCCTGTCGCAGGCGGGCGACGGCATCGTCGGCCAAACCGGCTTCTGCCACCGGCAGGTGCAGGGTGATGCCGGCATCGGCGTGCTGGTGCACGCGGTAACGCGACAGCGGCAACGGGGCCAGCGCGTGGCTCACGTCGATGTTGTTGATCCAGCGGCCGTTGGCAGTGAGGTAGCGCACCGGGCGCCGGCCCTGCAGGCCGACGATCATCGGCACGTCACCGGCCATCGCCAGTGCGCCGCGGTCGCCGGTGCGGTAGCGCAGCAGCGGCAGGCAGAAGTTGAAACCACCGGTCAGGGTGATCTCGCCTTCCTGCCCGGCCGGCAATGCCCGGCCCGCCGCATCCACCACTTCCACGTACATGCCCGGCTGCAGCAGCACATGGCCACCATAGGCATCGTCGTGCACCGCCAGCGGGCCGGCTTCATTCATCGAGTACAGGTCCAGCACCGGGCAACCGAAGCGCGCTTCAAGCGCAGTGCGCAGGCCGGTCGACAAGGCCATCGACACCGACAGCAGCACGCGCGGGCGGTGCGAGAGTGGCAATTGGAGCAGAGTGGCGAAGGAGATCGGGTCGCCGGCGATCACTTCCGGCTGCATCTGGTCGATGTAGCGCGCGCGGTCGTCCACGTCGCGCCAATCGTTGGGGTGCAGGTTGATCTTGGCCAGCCCCGACTCATCCATCGTCGGCGTCACCGACACATAGGTGAAGCAGCGCTGCTGCATGCCCAGCAACATCACCCCCATCTGCCCGCGCCCATGCTGCAGGCTGATGCCGAACCGGGCCAGCGCACGCTTGTGGTAAGCCAGGTAACGCGCGGCCACCACCGGGTGCGACGGCAGCACCAACGGATGGCCGGTGGTGCCGGTGGTACGGAAGTTCATCATCCGCTCCAGCGGCACCGGGTCGGGCACGAAGCGGGCGATGTCGGCGGCCAGGTCGCCCCGGTCGGTGGTCGGCAGCGCCTCGAACGCCGTGCCACGGCCGCGCGCACGAAAGTACGGCACCTGTGCATGCACCGCGTCGAGGAACCCCGTCAACCATGGCGGCGGCACACCGGGCTGCCATTCAAACCGCGTCGCCATCACCTGCTGCTCATAGGCACGCAGCTGCGTCACCTCCTCGGCCAACAGGCGGTTGCCGCTCTGGTTGCGGAAGATCGGCGCGGCCGGATGCTCGCGCATCCGCTGCAGCAAGCGCCGGCCCTCCTCGCTCAGGGTCGGATAGCGCTCGGCATCGGTGGGCGCCTGGCTCACTCGCGCGTCCACTTGTCCGCCGATTCCTCGGCCGCCTTGCGCGCCAGGGCTTCACGGATGGCACGTGCACGCGCTTCGGCGGCGCGGCTGGCGGCGAGCAGGCGGCGCCGCTCCACCCCGCTGACGCTGGCCAGCCGGTCGGCCGCCTGTGCCGCGGTTTCGCCGGCGGGCAACAGACCCAGCCGCGCGATGGTGGTACGTGCCAGCTCTTCGCGCCGGTCCGGCTCCAGCACGTAACGCGTCGCCGCCGCCTCGGCCGCCAGCGCCGGCACCGCCTCGCTGAACAACGCCTGCAACTGTTCGCCGTCGCGGTCGAACGACTGCCACGTCGCATCGGCCAGCAACCACGCCATCACCGCCGACAGGCTCAACTGGTTCGTGTTGACCCCCTGCAATCCGCCCGACAAGGTCACACGCAACGGCGCGGCCATCGCCGTGCCGTGCATCGCCAACACGTCGTTGACCACGGCGGCAACGTGCAGTTGCCCTTCGCGGCCGCGCCGTGGCGGGTCGAGGAAGTCCGGAGGCGTGTCGAGCAGGCGGCGCAACAGGACGTCGAGCGACGGGCCGGTGGTCATGGGCATGTCAGGCATGAAAACAGGTTTCCTATTTGCCGGCTCATCGCCGCGCCTCCTGCTGGTAGTGACGGCGGCTGAAATCGCGGGCGAACGCCAGCAGATCGGCCATGTCGCGCACCACATGGATGTCCCAGCCGGCGTCGCGGGCGCGCAGCAGATCGGCGGTCCAGCCCTTGGCACCGGCCAGGTGATCGGGCAACGGGCTGTACAGGTTCAGTGCCATCGTGCCGCCGGCGCGGCCCGCGCGCAGTGCCTGCGCGGCCACGTCCCAGCCGCTGTTGCCACGTTCGTCGTCCTCGAACATCGTGGTGATGCCGTCGTCGGAGATATGCAGGATATGCACGGCGCGCCCGGTGCGGCTGCGTTGCGCGTAGGTATCGCGCAGGCGATGGATCGGGAAGGCCGTGGCGCCGCCGAAGTAGCCGACCAGCACCTCCAGGATCGCGTTCTCGTCGCGGACGAAGCCCTCGGTGTGCAGGTACTGGTGCTTGCCACTCCACAAGGTTACCTGCACCCGCGCACCTGCGCGCAGCGCCGACAGCGCGATCACCGCGCCGGCCAAGGTCAGCCACGACGTTACCTGCTGGGGATTGGGCATCGAGCCGGAGCTGTCCACGTACAGGTCCAGGTCGATCGGCTCGGCCGCCGGCTCGTTGCCGGGGGCATCGCCATAAACGCGCCGCACCGTGGTCACGCCCGGCACCACCCGGGGCGACTGCATCAGCGTCTGCAGCCAGTCCACCGCATCGAGCGGGTCGCCCGGCTCCCACGGCTCCAGGCCTTCCATCTCCGGTTCCATCGCCTGGGGCCGTGCATGGACCGGGAAGCGGATCAGGTGCGGCAACGCACGTTCGCGGTAGTAGCGGATCGCCAACTGGCTAGGGTCCAGTTCCAGCCCCGCCGCGCGCAGGATCTCGCCGTACTCGAACGGCTCGCGCGCCTGGCCCACGCTGTGCGCGGTGGCCGGCTCGGCCTCGGGCTCGGCCAGGGCAGCGGCGTCCGATGCCTCGCCGGTGATGCGCGGGTCATGCGCCGGGTGCACGGGCGGGTCCAGCTCGTCTTCCTCCAGTCGGTCCAACCCGGACGGCTGGCTGCCACGCCCGGCGTGGCGGGTATCCATCAACGCATCGACGCGCGCGTCGCTCACCGTCTCCAGCAGGTAGGGCAGCAGCAACGCCGAAAAGCGGTTAGCGCCGATCATCCATTCGTTCGCATAGGTGCGGATCACCCGCGCGCCGAGCCAGGCATCGCCGCGCAGGGCCGCATCGTCCACCGGCCCACCCAGGCTGCCGGCCGGCTGCTGCCACAGCTGCTCGTAGATGCCCATGTACAGGGTCCACAGCGGGGTGCTGCCCTGTGCGCCGGCCGCCAGGCGCTGGTAGACCTCGGTCATGCGCAGGCCGCACTGCCGCTGCAGGCGGTCGTTGATCAGCAGGTCGGTGTAGAGGTTGGCCACCATCGGCGCATGCGCCTCCAGCGTCGGCAACGCGCGATGGATGCGCGCCAGCAGACGGGCATGGTCAGTGGCGGTGGCCGGCGCCAGGACGTGGTGGCCGATCTCATGGGCGAGGATCTCGCGGGCAAACGCCTGCAGGCCCAGCTGCTGCACGCGCGGCAGGTCGATCACCACGCGCTGGTCGGCCAGCCGGATCATCGCGAAGCTGCCGGTCAGGCCTTCGGCGGCGGCGTCCACGCTGGAATCGCACAACCGTGGGTCCTGCAGCCGGGTGAACCGGCTCCAGTCGGCCAGCGCCTGCGGCCAGGCGGTACGCCAAGCGGCCAGCAACGCGTCGTGATCAGGCGAATTCACGCGACCTCCGGCACCACGCGCACGTGATGCGAATACGGCGAATGGATCGCGATGCCGGCCGGCCCCGCCACCAGCTGCAGGCCTTCGCCGGGTGCCGCAAACCGCACGTGGCGTGCGCCGACCTGCACGCCCTGCGCATCCACCACCGCGGCCCGTGCCGGCACCGCACTGGCCTCGGCGAACTCTGCCGCACTGGCGGGCAGCACCACGGCGCCGAAGGCATCGGCCAGCAACAGGTGGTAACGCTCGCCACTGCGCGCGATGAAGCCCAGCGCGCAGGCGCGCAGTTCCGGCGGCGCGGCGAACGGGCCACCCAAGCCGGTGAAACCGCCCAGCAGTTGTCCCTGCGCCTCCACCGCCTGCGTGCGCGGGTTCCACCAGCGCTCCCGCTGCAGCTGTTGGCGCACCGCGTCCACCTGCCCGCCTGCGACGCCCAGGGCCTCGGCCACCAGGTGATCGGGCAGCTGCGCCGATTGCGCCAAGGCCGCCTCGCGCAGCTGCACCATGCCGGCCTGCCAGGCGCACAGCGCGCCGACAGCGCGCAGTTGCGCGCCCGAAGTGCAGCGCGCGGCCAACGGCTGCATCGCGGCGATCCATTCCGGCACGCGCACGCCAGGCACGCTGTCCATCCGCACCACCGCATTGCTCAACGCGCCCAGCATCTGCAGCGGCTCGCGGGCAATCAGCGCCGCCGCCGGCGTGGCCAGTTGCTGCCAGGCCGCGTCCACCCACGGCAGGCGCGCGGCCGGGCCGGCCAGCCCCTGCGCGACCAGTTCCAGCCCGATGTCGAAGCCGGTCGCGGCCACCGCCAACGTGGCCGCCGCATCAACCTGCGCGACCGCCACGCACACCGGGTCCAGCGTCTGGGTGATGAAGGCCGACAAGGCCGCCGTATCGAAGCCGGGCCAGCGGTGCCATGCCTCGGCCACACGCTGGTTGAACAGGCTGCGCCGCGCGGCCAGTGCCCCGGCCAATACCGACGACACCATCTCAGCGCGCCCGCAGCCAGTGCAGGTAATTGGTGTAGCGCTGGTGCAGGTACTTGAGCTTGAGCAGGTCGTCGTAGAGATGGCCGTACAGCTTGCGCCCCTTCACCCGCTCCTCGATCAACCGCTCGATGCGGGTCAGGCGTGCGCGCGTCTCGCGCTCGGTCACGCCGTCCAGCCCGCGTGCGAACTGCGCGGACAACTCCCCGACCGGGTCGTTGCGGTCCAGGTCCAGGCGGTCGTACTCGGCGTTGGAGGCATCCAGCAGCCAGCGCAGCCAGCTCAGCCGGTCGCTGCGGTAGGCCGCGTTCTCCGGCAGCGCGAAGAACGGTGCGTCCAGGTCGGGCTGCAGCTTGTCGTTGAGCACGAACGGCAGCACCTGGCGCACGTCGTCCAGCGCCACCGCCTGGTTGCCGCGGAACCACGCCAGCGCCTTGGCGTACACCAGCAGCGTGCCCAGGTTGCGCACCGACAGGCCGTTGCGGGTCTGGCAGCCCAGGTCCTTCATGCGGTCGCGGCCACTGTCGGCGGCGGTGGCCTGCGCCCAGTCGGTGCCGGCCAGGCGCACGGTGTCCTTGGTCAGGTACTCGAACTGCGCGCCGGCGGTCTCCATCAGCTCGAACTGGCTGCTGAAGAATTCGATGCGGCGGCGCACGTCGTCGGGCACGTCCACCGCACGGATCTGCGCCATCATCTGCTCGGACTCGGCCTCGCTGAAGATGATCTCGCGCGGCACCAGCTCCTCCGGCCGCAGGTTCTGCTCGATGCGCAGCAGCATCTCGTCCAGGAAGCGCGGGTTGAACGCCAGCGCCTGCACCACCACGTCGATGCGGTCGCGCAGCGCCTCGATCACCTGGTAGGTGCCGCCGCCACGGTCGTCGTTGGCGGTCAGGTACCACGCCGATTCCGGGCATTCGTAGACCTGGTTGAGGATCTCGGCGTAGTTGTCGCCCATCACCGTCAGCAGCGCGCTCTGGGTGCGGGTCGGGATGCGGTTGTACTCGTCGATGATCTTGACCCGCATGCCCAGCCAGTTGCGCCAGGCGATGCGGATCTGGCCCATGTCCTGCGCCGCCACCAGGTCCGCCGGCAAGGGGTTGCCGAGCAGGTCGGCGATGGTCATCTGCGGATGGCCATGCTGCATGGCGCGGCGCACCTCGCGCACCGGGTAGCCGGCCAGCACGCCCATCAGGATCGCGCTGGCGGTCTTGCCGCGGCCGGGGCCACCGACGAACAGGCATTTGCGCCGCGTGGCGAAGGTCAGCAGCGGCAGCAGCACGTAGCTGGAGTAGCTCTGTGCCGACGGCAGGGTCAGGGTACGGCGGGTATCGCCGACGCTGAAGCTCGCCGACGGGCCATCGTGGTACTCGATGTCGTAGTGCGGGCTGATGATGGCGTTGTTGACGATCCAGAAGTACGCCTGGCGCAGCTTCTCATCCAGCGCCAACGGCGCGGCCTCGCCGGGGCCCTGCAATTGTACCGGCCCTTCGTACAACTCGGCCACGTCGAAACTGCGCGCGACCGGCTCGGCGCGGGGGTTGGTGGGCGCCTGCGACAGGCGCTGGAACAGGTTGAATGGCGACACCGGGCATCCCTTCGACAACGTGCCCGGATTCTAGCGTGGCCACGATGATCCGCCGGTCATGTCCTGCACGGCAGGCTGCCTGCCAGCGCCGAGCCCTGCCCGGCCCTGCCCGGCGAGGCATTCCCGCTCCCGCGCGGCACCGCCACGCGTTACCCGCACGTCATCCGCGCGGCGGGATCAGGGCATCATCCAGCGCCGTCGCACGCTGCCACGCCGCGCGCTCGCGCAGGCGCTGCCCGTACCCGGCGAAGGCCGCGCGCTCGGGCAGGGTCTTGAACATCTGTCCCCACAGGATCTGGCTGCCAACGTAGACATCGGCCGCACTGAACTGCTCGCCGAGCAACCACGGCCGCGCATCGGTGGCCACCTGCTCCAGCGTGTCGACCACCTGCTCGAAGCTGCCATAGCCCACCATGCCCGACCGCTCGGCCGGTGCCAGCAAGCCCAGTGCCTTGGCGCTGACCGCCGCCTCCACCGGGCCAGCGGCGAAGAACAGCCAGCGCAGGTAACTGCCACGCAGTGGATCGTCATTGGCCGGGGCCAACCCGGCCTGCGGGAAGGCATCGGCCAGGTAGGCGCAGATGGCCGCGGCCTCGGTCACCACCACGCCCCGATGGACGATGGCCGGCACCTTGCCCATCGGGTTGATCGCCAGGTAGGCCGGGGCCTTGATGCTGTCGCCAAAGCTCAGCACCTCGGCCCGGTAGGGCTGGCCCACCTCTTCCAGCATCCAGCGCACGATGCGCCCGCGCGACATCGGGTTGGTGTAGAAGACGATCTCGTCGCTGCTGTTGCCCATGCCGGTTGCTCCGCGAAAGGAATGCGGAGTCTAGCGCCGGGCCTGTGCATCCGCCGCGGCGGGCATCTCAGTCGCGCGGCGGCGGCGGCGGGGGTGGCGGCTGCACGCCCTTGTCCTTCAGGCAGGCGTCCATGGCCTCGCGGTCATGGCCCTGCGGCGGTGCCGGCGGCTTGCCGCCCGTGTCACCGGGCTTGGGCAGCGTGATCCCGAGTGCGGTGGCGCATTCCTCCAGCGCCTGGGTGAATGCCGGATCCCGCGGCCGATGCCCGGGGTGCGGCGCACCCGGTGGCGGCTCGCGGTGTTCGCCCGGCGGGGCCTGGTCCGGCGCGCTGGCGTTGGCATCGTTCATCCAGGCACCGGCCACCAGCGCCAGCCCGAGCAGCGCGGCGGTGGCCGGTGCATGCCCGCGCAGGGTTTCCATTGGCTTCATCGTTGTTGTCTCCGTTGTGGGCTAGGCGGCCGCAGCGTGCTGCAACGCGCCGGGAAGCGGCAGCAGGCGCGCGCGGATGCGGGCCTGCTGCCGTGGGGTGAACATCTGCTCGAACTTGCGGTGATCGCGCAGTGGGCCGGTGGCATCACGCTTCCAGGGTTCGTCGGCGCGTACCAGCGGCAGGCCGTGCGACGGGTGCCGCAGTGCGGCCGCGTCGCCGGGCAGGCCAAGGAAGGCACGCAGGCGCGCCAGCGTGGGGCCCGGTGCCTGCAGCACGTGTTCGTAACGCAGCAGCAGGTGGGCGGGATGTCCCTGCCAGCGCAGGCTTTCCTGCAGCGCGCGGTTCCAGCGGTCCACCGCCAGGTCCAGGTCGAGGAACGGTCGCCATGGCGGGTAGCGGTGTGCGGCGGCATGCAGCGACGCCACCACTTCCGCGCCATCCCGCACCAGGTGGATCACCCGCGCGCCGGCGACGTGGCGCTGGATCTGCGCCAGGTAGAACAGGTGGTCAGGCGTCTTCTCCAGCCACGCACCGGCGCCGTGCCGCGCGCAGTACGCATCGAGCGCGGCCACGAACGCCTGCAGCTGCCGTTTCGCCGGCTGCCAGCGCGCCCTGGTGTCGATCGGACAGGCCAGCTCCGGGATGCCTTGCCATGCCCGCTGCACCTGATGGCGCGGCACCCAGCCCAGGCCGGCCTGGCAGCGGCGGCGCAGCTGCTGCAGCTGATGCCACGGCGGCCCTGCCGCGCGCGCCTGCCTCCGGTGGTCCTCGCTACGCAGCAGCCGCTGCACGAAATGCGTTTCAGGCAACGACACCACCTGCGCCTGGCTGGCCAGCAGGTGCTGCAGCACGGTGGTGCCCGAGCGCGGACACCCCACCAGGAAGCACCGGCCCGGCACGGCCGCGCTCATCGCTCGACCTCGGCCAACGGCAGCGCCGCGGCACTGCGCGTCCAGGCCAGGACCTCACGCCGGAAGCGCCGGGCGAAGGCCTGGTCATTGCACAGGTAGTAGCTGCGCGCGGCGTGCGAGAGCCGCGCCAGCGCCGCCGCGTCCAGGGCCAGTGCCTGCTCGACCGCCGCGGCAATGCCTTCGCCGTCGACGAAGTAGCGGCGTGCCAGTCCGTCGGTCCGGCTGCCCGCCACCGGGATGTGGATGCCACGCTGCGCCGCCACCAGTTCGGCCATCGGCTCGGCGTCGGTCGTCAGCACCACCGCCCCCACGCTCAGCCCCTCCATCAGGTAGTGGCCGAAGCCCTCGGTCTCGGACGGGCACACATGGAACAGGCACTGGTTCTGCAGGGCCTGCAACGCGGCATCGTCGAGGTAGGCGATGCGGTGGTCGATGTTCGCCGCCACCACCTTGGCCGTGGCGATCTTCGGGTGCTGCACCACCACCAGCAGCGGCCAATGCGGATGCCGCTGCCAGGTGGCCAGCAGCGCCTGCGTACCCTTGGCCGAACTGCGCCCGGCCAGGTGCAGGAACACCCGCTGGCGTGGCACCGCCGCCTGCATCCGGTCCGGGCTGGTGAAGCCGATGTAGCGTGCGTCGCAGCCCAGCGCGTGGAAGATGCGTTCGGCATGGCGGGTCTTGCACAGCACCGCGTCGAAGGCCGGCAGCAGTGGCAGCCAGCGCTCCAGGAACCATTCCGGGTTGGGCACCAGCAGGTTGCGTTCGGCCAGCGGCAGGCAACGGCGGTAGACCCGCTCGGCGAACAGCTGCAGCGGCGCCTTGCCGTGCAGCAGCCGCCGGCCCCACAGGCCCAGCTCCTGCAGCCGCATGCGGCTGCGCCCGCCGATGCCCAGCCGCTCGACCCGGGCCTGCCCGGCCAGCAGGCCCGCCATCAGGTCCAGGTCCCGGCTCAGGCCCACCCCGTTCTCACGGCTGATCAGGCGTACTTGCGGAAGCCCCATCGACTGCACCCGGCGAAAAGAGGGCGCAGTCTGCGCCCCCCCGATGGCCATGCGATGGCCCGCCCCTGGCACCGGCCACAAGCACTGACAAGCATTGACAAAGAGCGGCGCTATGATCGGCGGTCCGCCATACCGGCGCGGATGCCGGCACTCTTCCCTTCGCTGAAGGAACCCCATGTCCAGCCATATCCTGGTGGTCGACGATGATCCGGACCTGCGCCGCCTGATCGCCGATTTCCTTGCCCAGCACGGCTTCCACGTCGCCACCGCCGAGAACGCCGCCCAGCTGCGGCTGGCCGTGCGCGACCAGCGCCCCGACCTGATCGTGCTGGACGTGATGATGCCCGGCGAGGACGGCCTCAGCGCCGTGCGCCAGCTGACCAGCGAACGCAATCCGCCGCCGGTGATCATGCTCAGCGCGCTGGGCAGCGACACCGATCGCATCATCGGCCTGGAAGTCGGAGCCGACGATTACCTGTCCAAGCCCTGCAACCCGCGCGAGCTGCTGGCGCGCATCCGCGCCCTGCTGCGGCGGGCGCAGACCAGCGTGGAGCCGACCTCCTCGGCGCCGCATCCGATCTACGAATTCGGCGGCTGGCGGCTGGATGCCCTGCACCGCGACCTGCGCGACCCGGAGGGCACCTACATCTCGCTGTCCGACGGTGAGTTCACCCTGCTGCGCAGCTTCGTCGAGCATCCCCAGCGGGTGCTCAGCCGCGACCAGCTGCTCACCCAGGCCCGCGGCCAGGACTGCGAGGTCTACGACCGCGCCATCGACAGCCAGATCAGCCGCCTGCGCCGCAAGCTCAACGAGCGCGGCCACCCGGAACTGATCCGCACCGTCCGCAACGAAGGCTACCTGCTGCTGCCCACGGTCCGCCGTTTGTGAAGCCCCTGCCGATCTTCGCCCGCACCTTCCTGCTGCTGCTGGGCGCGCTGCTGGTGGCGCTCGCGCTGGGTTTCGGGCTGTTGCTGACCCGGCCGCCGGTGCGGCCGGTGGGCGTGCCGCTGTCCGAGGTGGTGGCGCTGCTGTCCAGCCAGTTGCCACCCACCAACAGCCGGCTGACCGTCACCGACAGCGCGCAACGCCCGGCCTGCCCGGATGGCCAGCAGGAAGACTGGTTCATGGGCCGGCGCCTGGCCGGCTGGATGAACGTTGACGTGGGTGCCCTGCACTACTGCCGCGGCATGCGCCTGCCGGTACCGGTGGACGTCCTGCGCCAGAGCCGCCAATGGCAACGTCCGTTCGATCCGACCCGTCCGCCCGGGCATGGCCCCGGGCCCGGCCCGGGTTTCGATCCGGACGACCGCCCGCCACCGGTGGCCGGCCAAGCCCCGCGGCAACCGCCTTCGCCCGACGACATCCGCCGCGCCAACGCGCCACTGTTCGGCGACTTCTTCGTGGCGGTGCGCAAGCCGGATGGGCATTGGCGCAGCGTGACCCACCGCATGCCCGGCGCGCTGCCCAGCGTGGCGCGCCACGTGCTGGTGCTGTTCCTGCTCGGTGCGGCGGTGATGCTGCCGTTGGCCTGGTGGTTCTCGCGCGCGCTGTCGGCACCGATCCGCCGCTTCGCCCAGGCCGCCGACCGGCTCGGCAGCAACCCCGGCGCGCCGCCGCTGGACCGCAGTGGCCCGGCCGAGCTGGCCCGCGCCGCCGATTCGTTCAATGCCATGCAGGCCCGCATCAACCGCCTGCTGGACGAACGCACCCGCACCATCGGCGCGATCGCGCACGACCTGCGCACGCCGTTGGCGCGGCTGTCGTTCCGCCTGCATGCGCTGCCGGAGGAGGCCCGCGACAAGGCCAGCGCCGACATCGCCGAGATGAACACCATGATCACCGCCGCGCTGGATTTCCTGCACGGGCAGTCACAGCGCGGCCCACGCAGCCGCCTGGACTTTGCCTCGCTGGTGGAAAGCGTGGCCGGTGACTTGGCCGACACCGGGCACGATGTCACCGTTACCGCCTCCGAGCCGGCGCTGGTCAGCGGCGACCCGCTGGCGTTGCGGCGCGCCCTGTCCAACCTGATCGACAACGCCCTCAAGTACGGCCAGCACGCGCGGCTGCGCCTGCAGCGCGAGGGCTGCAACGTGGTGCTGGACGTGGACGATGATGGCCCCGGCATCGACCCCGCGCGCGAGGACGAATTGTTCCTGCCGTTCGCGCGTGGCGAGGAATCGCGCAACCGCGATACCGGCGGCATCGGCCTGGGCCTGTCGGTGGCCCACAGCGTGGTGCTCGACCACGGCGGCACCCTGCGCCTGCGCAATCGCGACGATGGTGGGCTGCGGGCGACGCTGAGCCTGCCCTGCCTGTCGCCGGACCTGGCCAACGGCTGAGCCGCCCACCCCCGCGCTCAGCCGTGCACGGGAAGGCAGGGCTGCACCGGCAACAGTCGGAAGGGAGCGGCGGCGGGAAGCGGATTGCGCCCCGCGCCGGCTCAATAGGCGAAGGTCGTGAACACCGGGTCGATGTTGCCGTTCCATGCCCCATGGAACAGTTCCAGCTTGCGCTCGGCCGCGGTCTTGCCCGAATCCACGATTTCCTGCAGCACGTCCAGGAACCGCGTTTCGTCCTGGCCATCGCCATTGAGCGCGGCACGACGGCGCAGGCCGTCGCGCGAGATCTCCAGCGCGCGGCGCGCCAGGTCACGCACCGTGCCGTCGCGGAACGGCAGGTGCATCGCGTGCTTCGGCACGCCGTCGCGCAGCGCGTGGCGCTCGGCCAGGCTGAAATCCTTGACCAGGTCCCAGGCCGCGTCCAGCGCGGTCTGGTCGTACAGCAGCCCGACCCAGAACGCCGGCAGCGCGCAGATGCGGCTCCACGGGCCGCTGTCGGCGCCACGCATCTCCAGGTACTTCTTCAGCCGCACTTCCGGGAACGCGGTGGTCATGTGGTCGGACCAGTCGCGCAGGGTCGGCAACGCGCCCGGCAGCACCGGCAGCCTGCCCTGCAGGAAGTCGCGGAAGCTCTGGCCGCTGGCATCGTGGTAGATGCCGTCGCGGTAGGAGAAGTACATCGGCACGTCGAGCAGGTAGTCCACGTAACGCTCGTAGCCGAAACCGTCCTCGAACACGAAGTCGAGCATGCCGGTGCGGTCGGCGTCGGTGTCGGTCCAGATGTGCGAGCGGTAGCTCAGGTAGCCGTTGGGCTTGCCTTCGGTGAACGGCGAATCGGCGAACAGCGCGGTGGCGATCGGCTGCAGCGCCAGCGACACGCGGAACTTCTTCACCATGTCCGCTTCGCTGGCGTAATCAAGATTGACCTGCACCGTGCAGGTGCGGGTCATCATGTCCAGGCCGAGCGAGCCGACCTTGGGCATGTAGCTTTTCATGATCTGGTAGCGGCCCTTGGGCATCCACGGCATGTCCGCGCGCGTCCACTTGGGCTGGAAACCCATGCCCAGGAAGCCCAGCTGCATCTCGCCGGCCACCTGCGCCACCTCGTTGAGATGCGTGCCGGTTTCCACGCAGGTCTGGTGGAGGGTCTCCAGGGCCGCGCCGGACAACTCCAGCTGCCCGGCCGGCTCCAGCGACACCGACGCGCCGTCGCGCAGCAGCGCGATGGTGCGGCCGTTCTCCAGCACCGGCTCCCAACCAAAACGGGTCAAGCCGGTCAGCAGTGCCTCGATGCCGCGGTCACCGTCGAAGGCTGGCGGGCGCAGGTCATCCAGCCGGAAGCCGAACTTCTCGTGCTCGGTGCCGATCCGCCATTGCGCCTTGGGCTTTTCGCCGGAAGCAATGCTCTGGACCAGTTGGTCGCGGTCAGTGATGGGGGTATCGGCGACGTGGCTGGGGCTCGACAAGGGCAGGCTCGCAAGGTTCTGTTCTGGGCGGGGATGTGGGGACCCGGCCCCGGCATCACAAGTGCGCACTATATCGCGGAGCCCGTTATCCACCGGTCACCGTGGCGGTTTTCAGCATCCCACCGGCAACGGCTTGACCGGCCCCTGCCGGCGCCCCGGACGCGCCGCCGGCACGGCATGCAGCTGATAACGCGTTTGATTCCGCTGGCCCCGGGCCATGCGTCCTACACTGCCCGGCATGACCCGCACCCCGCATCGCGAAATCCACCGTTCCGACCGCGTCGGCTGGCTGCGTGCCGCCGTGCTGGGCGCCAACGACGGCATCGTCTCGGTCGCCGGCCTGGTGGTCGGCATCGCCGCCAGCGGCGCCCCGGCCTCCACCGTGCTGGCCACCGGCGTGGCCGGCACCGTTGCCGGCGCGATGTCGATGGCCGCCGGCGAGTATGTCTCGGTGCAGTCCCAGGCCGACACCGAACACGCCGACCTGGCGGTCGAGCGCCGCGAGTTGCACGAGGACCCGCACAGCGAACTGCAGGAGCTGGCGATGATCTACCGCCAGCGCGGCCTGTCGCCGGAACTGGCGCAGCAGGTCGCCGAGCAGCTCACCGCGCACGACGCGCTGGCCGCGCATGCCCGCGACGAACTGGGCATCACCGAGGAACTGCGCGCCCGCCCGCTGCAGGCCGCGTTGGCTTCGGCCGGTGCCTTCATCACCGGCGCGGCCCTGCCGGTGCTGACCACGGTGTTGGCCCCGCATGCGCACGTGGCACCGATCACCACCGCGGCTACCCTGGTCGGGTTGAGCATCACTGGCGCGCTGGCCGCGCAGGCCGGCGGCGCACCCGTGCTGCGCGGTGCCTTGCGGGTGATGTTCTGGGGTGCGTTGGCTATGTCCGCAGCCGCCGGCATCGGTCAGTTGTTCAATACTGCGGTCTAAGCCATGAACCTGCCCGCCGACCATGCCACCCAGGTGCTGGCCCAGTTTGCCTCGTTGGCCGACTGCCAGTTCGCCAATGGCTACGCCTGCATCACCGCCCGACGCGAACACGGTGCCAGCTCGGTGGAGATTCCACAGCCGCAGTTCGCCATCCTGCTGCAGGGGCGCAAGCAGGTCCGTACCGCCCAGCAGTCGCTGGATCTGGGGCCGGGGGATCTGTTCGTGGTCACCCGCCGCTGCCGCTTCGACGTGGTCAACAGTCCCGACCCCGACACCGGCAGGTATGTGAGCGCCATCGTGCCGTTCTGTCCCGATGTACTCAGCGCCGCGCGGATGTTGTGGAACGAACCGCTGCCCGAACCCGGGCAGGCGCTGGCCGTACAGCCGCTGCACGAACACGCCCCGATCCTGCTGCAATGGCGGCAGGCATTGCGCGAAGCCCGTTACAGCGAGGCCCGCTCGGCGCTGGCCACCTTCACCCTGACCCTGTGCCGGCGCGGTCTGGGCGGCCTGCTGATTCCCCCAGAACCCGGCCTGGGCGAACGCATCCGCGATCTGGTCGCCGCACAACCGGAACGCGACTGGCAGTCGCGCGATTTTGAACAGCATCTCGGCATCAGCGGCGCCACCCTGCGGCGACGTCTGGCAATGGAAAAACTCGGACTGCGCGAGCTGGTCGTCGATGCCCGTCTGGCCCATGCCATGCAGCTGCTTTACACCACCCGGCTGCCGCTCAAGACGGTGGCCTCACGCTCCGGCTACAGCTCGCTGGCCAGCTTCAACAAGCGCTTCGTCGACCGCTACGGCATGGAACCGGCAGACATCGGCAACGACTGAGCACCACGAGCGGTTCGCGCACCATTCTGAGCGGAACGCTCGCCGCAACCGACGCACCATGCAGACACCGCGGCGCCGCCGCAAACGGATGAAACCTGCATGTCCCCACGTTCAAAGCGCTCACTGACAGCTCTCCTGCTGTTGGCCGCCACCTGCGCCGGCAGCGCCCAGGCCGGCACCTCGCACACCCCCGACCGACAGGTCCCGGGCGTCTATCACCAAACAATCGGCTCGCTGCGGATCACCGCGCTGTTCGACGGCACCGTGGCGCTGGGCCGACAGGAAATGGCCGGCGTGGACACCGCGACCGTCACCCGACTGCTGGACCACCGCTACGTCCCGGAGAATGATCAGGGCCTGCAGACGGCGGTCAATGCCTTCCTGATCCAGAACGGCAATCACCTCACGCTGATCGACACCGGCACCGCCCAATGCTTCGGCCCGGGGCTGGGCCAGGTACTGGGCAATCTGCGCGCCGCCGGTTACGACCCGGCCGAAGTCGATGAGGTATTGCTGACCCACGCGCACCCGGACCATATGTGCGGGCTGCTCGACACCGACGGCAAACCGGCCTATCCGACCGCCACGGTCTGGCTGTCACGCGCCGATGCCGACTACTGGCTGGACCCAGCCAGCGAGACCGCCGCACCGAAGCGCGTGCAGGCCGCGTTCCCGCTCGCCCGCAAGGCCGTCGCCCCGTACGCGGCCAGCGGCCGCCTGCATCGCTTCGTACCGGCCGATACTCTGCCCGCCGGTATCAGCGCACTGGACAGCCACGGTCATACGCCCGGCCACACCTCCTACAACGTGGACGCAGGCAACGGCCAGCAACTGCTGGTGTGGGGCGATCTGGTGCATTTCCATGCCGTGCAGTTCGCCCGCCCCGACGTGTCCTTCGAGGCGGACAGCAATCCCGAAGCGGCCATCGCCAGCCGCCGTCGCATGCTGGCCGAGGCCGCCGACAAGGGATGGTGGGTCGCCGGTGCGCACCTGCCTTTCCCGGGCCTGGGCCACGTCCGCCGTGAAGGCGAGGCCTACGCCTGGGTACCGGCAGAGTTCTCGCCGCTCTCGCCGCTGACACCGTGACACACCGGCCCAGCCCCCTCGCTTCCGCACCGCGAGGGCCATGACCGGCCCCTTACCTTCCGCACGACGAAGGGCATGACCGGCCCCTCCCTTTCGCACAGCGAAGGAACACGACTGGCTCCCTCCCTTTCGCGCAGCGAAGGGGAGGGCTGGGGAGGGGTGCCTTGGCGGAAACCACCACCCGGCAGCACCGGGCCGCGCGGCGGCGGCCCTGCCGATGGCCTACGTGCCGGGCAGGGCTCAGCCCTGCGGGGCCGGCGCTTCCTCGGCCGGCGGGTTCAACCCCAGCCAACCACCGATGATCGTGCGGGCTTCTTCCACGCCCTGCTTCGACTCACCGGAGAACACCTGCACGCTGACCGTATCGCCGAACTTGGCGTGCAGATCCTTGCGCACCTTCTGCAGCGTCTGGCCCTGCTGGCCACGGCCGAGCTTGTCGGCCTTGGTCAGCAGCGCGTGCGCGGGCAGGCCGCGCTGCACCGCGTAACCCAGCATCTGCAGGTCGTATTCCTTCAGCGGGTGACGGATGTCCATCACCACCACCAGCCCCTTCAGGGCATTGCGGGTGCGGAAGTATTTGTCGATGAAAGCCTGCCAGTGCGCCTGCAGTTCCAGCGGCACCTTGGCGTAGCCATAGCCGGGCAGGTCGACCAGATGCGCCTCGGGCGTGATCTGGAAGAACACCAGCTGCTGGGTGCGGCCCGGTGTCTTGGAGACGCGGGCCAGGGCGTTCTGGCGGGTCAGGGCGTTGAGGGCGCTGGACTTGCCGGCGTTGGAGCGGCCGGCGAAAGCCACTTCGGCCCCTTCGTCGTCCGGCAATTGCCGGGCATTGTGGGCAGAGAGCAGGTAACGGGCGCGTTCGATGAGCTGTGACATGCGCATAGGATCGCATGTTGCGGTGCCGCGCGTGGTTCACGCTGCCCTGCAGCACCGCCCTGCCCCGACTTTTTTGCTGCACTGCTTCGTTGACCCTGCCGCAAAACGGCGTTGATAATCCGACCGATGCCGGCGCACAGCCCCGCCCGGCCGGTCCACACGGAGCTTCCGCATGCGCCATGCTCGTGTTCTTGCCGTTACCGCGTTAGTCGTTCCCGTCATTGCCGCTGTTGCCTTTGCCCAGAGTTCGGTCGTCCCGGTCCCGGACAACGCGCCGGTGCAGACCGCCTCGCTGGAGGTCGATTTCAGCAAGACCAAGCCCGGCGACGCCAAGGCCGGCGAAGCCAAGGCCTCCACCTGCGCCGCCTGCCATGGCGCCGACGGCAACTCCGCGGTGGAGATCTACCCCCGCCTGGCCGGCCAGAGCGAGCGCTACATCGCCAAGGAAATGGCCCTGATCGCCAACGGCCAGCGCAACGAAGGCGCGGTCGCGGCGATGCTGCCCTTCGTGCAGGGCCTGACCCCGCAGGACATGCGTGACATCGGCGCGTTCTTCGCCACCCAGAAGCCCGGTGCCGGCGTGGCCGACGATGCCGCCGTCGCCGAGGGCCCGTATGCCGGCATGAAGTTCTTCGAGATCGGCCAGAAGCTCTACCGCGGCGGCGACGCCAGCCGCAACATCCCGGCCTGCATGGCCTGCCACGGCCCCACCGGTGCCGGCAATCCCGGCCCGGCCTACCCGCATATCGGCGGCCAGCACGCCGGCTACGTGGCCCAGCGCCTGCAGCGCTACCAGTCCGGCCAGACCCAGGAAACCGACGCGGCCCAGTTCAGGATCATGCAGCAGGTCAGCCATGCGCTCACCGAGCAGGAGATCCAGGCGCTGGCCAGCTACATCCAGGGCCTGCATGATCGGGCTTCGGACGCCAAGGTGGTCGCCGCCGCCTCGCAACCCTGACCCTGCCGGTCGCTCCGGCGACCCGGCAACTGCACGATACGCAGACACGCCGGCCGCAAGGTCGGCGTCGCTTTTTCCACTGGAGACTCCCCCATGACGTTGTTCCCCCGCCTGATCCTGCTGTTGTGTGCCCTGCTCCCCCTGGCCGCCTGCGCGGCCAGCAATGCCACCCCGGTCGAGGGCCAGGACTACGAGCTGATCGGGCAGCCCGGCCCGTTCGCACCGCTGGCCGGCAAGATCGAGGTGGTCGAAGTGTTCGGCTACACCTGCCCGCATTGCGCCCACTTCGAGCCGCAGCTGGAAGCCTGGGCCGCCAAGCTGCCGGCCGACGTGCGCTTCACCCCGGTACCGGGCGCGTTCGGCGGCTATTGGGATGCCTACGCCCGCGCCTTCTACGCCGCCGAGCAGGTGGGTGTGCTCAAGCGCAGCCATGCCGACGTGTTCAAGGCCCTGCATGAGCAGCGCAGCCTGCCGGTCCAGAATGTCTCGCCCAGCGAACTGGCCAACTTCTACGCCAGCTACGGCGTGCAGCCGGACCGCTTCATCGAGGCCCTGCGCAGCGAGGCGGTCGAGCAGAAGGTCCGCAATGCCCGGACCTTCGCCCAGCGCGTACGCGTCCCGGGCACCCCGGCGCTGATCGTCAACGGCAAGTACCTGGTGCGGGGCGCGACCTTCGATGACCAGCTGCGCATCGCCAGCGCCCTGATCGCCCGCGAACGCGCCGGCGGCGGCAGGGCCCGCTGAGACATTGCGATCCATGGCTGGACCGATCTGCCGGTTCAGCCAAGCCTGTCGATAATGGCATCATGCGAGCGCCGGCCGCGACGCTGCGGCCTGAATGCATCCAAGAATCCCGCTGGAGATCCCACCCGATGAAGATCCGCTTCGCCCTGGCCCTGACGGCCCTGCTTCCGTTGATGGTTGCCTGCAAGGCCCAGGACGGTACCGCCGACACCACCGCCCCGGCCACCACTCCGGCAGCCCAGACCACCCCGGAAGCGGCCCCGGCCGCCACCGAAGCCGCTCCGGCCAGCGAGGCCGCCCCGGCCGACGCTGCCGCCAACACCCCGGTGCCGGCACCGGCGCGTCCGGTCGGCCCCGAGCCGGTGGCAGGCACCGACTACGTCGCCATCGAAGGCGGCCAGCCGTTCCAGCCGGCCACCGGCAAGGTCGAGGTGACCGAGATCTTCGGCTACGTCTGCCCGGCCTGCGCCCGCTTCCAGCCGCTGGTGAACTCCTGGAAGGCCGGCCTGCCGGCTGACGTGAACTTCGTCTATGTCCCGGCCGCCTTCGGCAGCATGTGGGACAACTACGCCCGCGCCTTCTATGCCGCCGAAACCCTGGGCGTGCAGGAAAAGACCCATGACGCGCTGTACTCGGCCATCCACATCGAGCAGACCCTGAAGGGCGAGCGCGGCATGGACACCCCGGAAGACATCGCCAACTTCTACGCCAAGTACGGCGTGCAGCCGAAGACCTTCACCGACACCATGGCCAGCTTCTCGGTGGCCGCCAAGGTCAACCGCGCCAAGCAGTTCGCCCAGCGCAGCAAGATCAGCGGCACCCCGTCGCTGATCGTCAACGGCAAGTACCTGGTCAAGGGCAAGAGCTATGAAGACATGCTCCGCATCGCCGACCACCTGATCGCGCGCGAACGCGCCGCCAACGCCCAGTAAGGACACCAGGGCCTCGGAAACGGGGCCCTTGGTTTTGCACGTCGTGAAATCCCAGACCCAGACATTGCGGTTGCTGACTGCCAACATCCAGGCCGGCTCCAGTACCCGCCGCTACAGCGACTACGTCACCCGCAGTTGGTCCCACGCCCTGCCCGCCGGACAGAAGCGCTCCAGCCTGGACGCCATCGCCAAGCTGGCCAGTGGCCGCGACATCGTGGGCCTGCAGGAAGCCGACCCCGGCAGCCTGCGCTCGGGCTTCACCAACCAGACCCATTACCTGGCCGAGCGGGCCGGCTTCAATTACTGGAGCCACCAGCCGAACCGGCGCATGGGCGGCGTCGCTTCCAGCGCCAATGGACTGCTCAGCCGGCTGGAGCCGGTCGAAGTGCAGGACCATGCCCTGCCCGGCCGCCTCGGCGGGCGCGGCGTGCTGGTCGCCCGCTTCGGTGACGGCGACCAGGGCCTGACCGTGGCGGTGGCGCACCTGTCGCTGGGCATGGCCTCGCGCCTGTCGCAGCTGGACTTCATCTCCGACCTGCTGTCCGACCTGCCCAATGCCGTACTGATGGGCGATTTCAACTGCATGGCCGACCGGCCCGAGATGCGCGTGCTGTACCACAAGACCCGCTTGCAGCCGCCCAGCTGCAACGTGCTGACCTTCCCGAGCTGGGGGCCGGACCGTGCCATCGACCACATCCTGCTCACCGACAACCTGAAGATGGTCGACACCCGCGCGGTCGCTGCGGCGCACTCGGACCACCTGGCGGTGGAAATGGAAGTCCAGGTCCCGGGCGAGAGCCTGCGCTGAGGCCGGGCAACGCGGCAACGAAACGAACAAAACGAAGGCCGGCATTGCCGGCCTTCATCATTTCATGGCGGTTCCCGCCGGCATCGGCGGGCCTGTCCGCGTGCGCCACCCCGCCTGCTCAGCGCACGAAGCTGATCCGCTGCATGTGCGCGTTGCTGGCATCGGCCAGCACCTGCGCCATCACCTCGTACTGCGCGTCGGGCGAAGCGTCGATCCGCAGCTACGGCAGGTTGCCGGCATGCGCCTGCGCCTGTTCCTGCAGTTGCGCCTGCAGCGTGGCGCGGCCGATCGGCTGCCCGTTCCAGAACAACTGGTTGCCGGCATCCACGCGCAGCTCGATCGGCGGCGGTGGATCCGGGCGCGGGACCCACCGCTCGCTGCGCTGCGGCAGGTCGACCGGGATGGGAACGGCCACCATCGGCGCGGTGACGATGAAGATGATCAACAACACCAGCATCACGTCCACCAGCGGGGTGACGTTGATGTCGGCCAACGGACGTCCGGAATTGCCTGCCGCACTGAATGCCATGTCCAGTTCCCCGGGGCGAGGCCGGTTGCCTCGGATCCAACGCTACGCCGCTGCCGGAGCAATGCCATCGCGGCTGGCCTGCCCGTTCAGCCTGCGTTGGCGTGAGGAGGCCGGTTCCATTCATCCACCAGTTGGAATGTCGCTCGGTCGTTGACGCCGCGGTCGGTATCCTTCGGCCATGAAGCATTTTTTCCTGACGCCACTGGCCGCCCTTTCCCTGCTGACCGGCTTTGCCGCCTGCGCACAGAACCTTGATGCCCAGCGCGCGACGATGCGCAGCGCCATCGACAACGCCGAACGCGGCCAGTTCGATGCCAATGCCGCCGCCAGCCTGCGCAATCACCCGCTGTACGGCTGGCTGGAGTACAGCGCCCTGCGTCGCAACATCGACACCTTGGGCACGCCGCAGGCGCAGGACTTCCTCAAGCGCTACCAGGGCCAGGCGGTGGCCGAGACCTTCCGTGCCGCCTGGCTGCCGGCGCTGGCCCGCCGCCAGGATTGGCCGACCCTGTTGGCCAACTGGAAACCCGGCAACGATGCCGGCCTGCGTTGCGCCGAACTCAACGCCCGCCAGGCCACCGGCAAGGCCGACGCACAGTGGACCAGCGATGCGCAGGCGTTGTGGCGCAGCAGCGGCAAGTCGCTGCCCGACGCCTGCGACCCGGTGTTCGCGGTGCTCGCCAGCCGCGGCGGCCTGTCACCGGCGCTGCGTTGGGAACGCATCGATGCGGCCGCCGATGCCCAGCAACCGGCGGTGATGCGCGCCGCCGCACGTGGCCTGCCGGCCGCCGAGTTGGCCCAGGCCAATGACTACGCCGCCTTCGTCGACAAGCCCGACGCCCGCGCACTGAACTGGCCGAAGAACGAGCGCAGCCGCCGCATCGCCACCGACGGCCTGCAGCGGCTGGCCAAGGCCGACCCCGGCGCCGCCGAGCAGCAGTTGCCACAGTACGCGCAGGCGCTGGGATTGAGCGCCGAACAGCAGGGCCAGGTGCTGTATGAGATCGCACTGTGGACGGTGGCCTCCTACCTGCCGGACTCGGCACGCCGGCTGGCCGCGGTGCCCGAATCGGCCTACGACGAACGCCTGCACGAATGGCGCACCCGCGAAGCCATGGCCCGCGGCGACTGGCCGGCGGCATTGGCGGCCATCCGCAAGATGCCGGCGACGCAGCGCAATGATTCGCGCTGGCGCTGGTTCGAGGGCCGGCTGCTGGAGAAGACCGGCCGTCCCGGCGAAGCCACCGCGCTGTACCGTGCCGCCGCCACCGAACCGACGTTCCATGGCTTCCTGGCCGCCGACAAGCTCAAGCAACCCTACGCGCTGTGCCCGTGGAACCCCGGCGACAGCGCACAGGCCAAGGCAACGGTGGCACGTGACCCGGCACTGGTCCGTGCGATCGAACTGTTCAAGATCGAACGCCCAACCTGGGCCGCGCGCGAGTGGGCCGACGCGCTGACCCGCTTCGATGACACCCAGCGCCGTCTGGCCGTGGACGTGGCCAGCACCAACGGCTGGTTCGACCGCGCCGTGTTCGCGCTCAAGGGCGCGCAGGAACAGCGCCTGTACACGCTGCGCTTCCCGCTGCACCACGACGACACCATCCGCCGCGAAGCCAGTCGCAATGCCCTGGACCCGGCCTGGGTGGCCGCCGAGATCCGAGCCGAGAGCATCTTCAACCCGAAGGCCCGCTCGCCGGCCAATGCCATGGGCCTGATGCAGGTGCTGCCGGCCACCGGTGCCAGCGTCGCCAGGAGCATTGGCATGAGCGGCTACGGCGGTGCGGCCAGCCTGTACGACTCGGACACCAACATCACCCTGGGCACCGCCTATCTGCGCCAGTTGATGGACAAGTACGGCGGCCAGCCGTACGTCACCATCGCCGCCTACAACGCCGGCCCCACCCCGACCGCGCGTTGGCAGACCCAGCGCCCCAACTACGACCCGGATTTCTGGATCGAGACGATCAGCTACAAGGAAACCCGCGAGTACGTGGCGCGCGTGCTGGCCTTCAGCGTCATCTACGACTGGCGCCTCAACGGCAACGCGTTGACCCTGAGCGACCGCATGGTCGGCAAGGTCGACGGGGCACGCAAGACATTCACCTGCCCCACGCCCTGACCAACGCCGCGTGGCCAAGCGCAGCCATGCGGCGCTGAAGCGTTGCCCTGGAGTCCTGCCGGGCACGGCCCGGCACTACCGTTGACGCGCCCTGCGCCGCATCATGTCGGCATGAAGATCTATCTTGTAGGCGGCGCGGTCCGCGACGCACTGCTCGGCCAGCCGGCCGGTGACCGTGACTGGGTGGTGGTCGGTGCCACGCAATCGGACATGGAGGCGCGCGGCTTCAAGGCCGTGGGCAAGGATTTCCCGGTGTTCCTGCACCCGGACAGCGGCGAGGAATACGCGCTGGCACGTACCGAACGCAAATCCGGGCGCGGCTACCGTGGCTTCGTGGTCGACGCCGACCCGTCGGTGACGCTGGAAGAAGACCTGCAACGCCGCGACTTCACCATCAACGCCATCGCCCGCGACGAGACCACCGGTGAGCTGGTCGACCCCTGGGGTGGCGTGCGCGACATCGAGCGGCGCGTGCTGCGCCACGTCGGCCCGGCCTTCATCGAAGATCCGCTGCGGGTGCTGCGCGCGGCCCGTTTCATGGCCCGCTTCGCACCGCTGGGTTTCACCCTGGCCCCCGAAACCGCCGAATTGATGCGGCAGATGGCCGCCAGCGGCGAACTCGACGCGCTGGTGCCTGAGCGCATCTGGCAGGAGCTGCGCCGCACCCTGGCCCTGCCACGGCCCTCCGCGTTCCTGCGCTGCCTGCACGATACCGGCGCACTGAAGGCGATCCTGCCCGAACTCGATGCGCTGTACGGCGTGCCGCAGCGCGCCGAATTCCACCCGGAAGTGGACACCGGCATCCACCAGGAAATGGTCAGCGACATGGCCGCGCGGCTGGCGCCGGGCGACGACCTGATCGGCTTCGCCGCGCTCACCCATGACCTGGGCAAGGCGCTCACGCCCAGCGACGAACTGCCGCGCCACATCATGCATGAGCAGCGCGGGCTCAAGCCGTTGGCGGCACTGTGCGAGCGCCTGAAGGTCCCGACCGATCATCGCCAACTCGCCGAAGCGGTGTGCCGTGAGCACCTCAACGTGCACCGCATCGATGAACTGCGCGATGCCACCGTGCTCGAGCTGATCCAGCGCTGCGATGGCTTCCGCCGCCCCGAGCGGATCGCACAGATCGCACTGGCCTGCGAATGCGACAAGCGGGGCCGCCTCGGCTTCGAGGACAGCGGCTATCCGCAGGGCCAGACGCTGCAGCGCCTGCACGCCACCGCATTGGCGATCAACGCCCGCGACATCGCCACCGCAGGCCTGCAGGGCCCGGCGATCGGTGAAGCATTGAAGAAGGCGCGCGTCAACGCGATCCACAACGCTCGCTGACGCACGGCCCGAGGCACTGCCTTTACCGGTGCCCGCCAATGCGAAGAAGAATCGTGGACGCAGCGGCACTGCCTGCAAGCTGTCGGACCGCGACGGACGAGCTCAATGCGAGCCGTTGCCGTGTGGCTGCACCGCCACCGCAACGGCTGGCTTCTCCCTGCATGCCGGCTGCTGCAACAACCAATGCTCGGCCAACCGCAAGGTCTCGGCATCATCGGCCGCCGCCACATCCGGCGGGATGCGCGAGCCATCGCCCACGCTGTTGCGGTCCTTCATCACCGAGCCGGTGAGCAGCAGCAGGCTGCCATCGACCAGTTGCACCGGACTGTTGCCGGTTGAATAGCCGGCCGTGGGATGCCCGAAACTGCGAGTGTCCGGGCGGCCACGGAATGCCAGCACGATCGCTTCCCCGGAACTGGCGGTGCGCCCGGACTGCAGCACCGCTACCGGCGCATCCGGATGCTTGAGCACATAGGCGCTTGCGCCCAGGCTGATACGCACCTGGTCATCGTTCCAGACCGCATCGTTTCGATAGCCCCAGGCCTGCAGGCCGTCACCGGTATCAAACGTGCCAACCTGCTGCCCGGGATCGCCGCCGCCGTGCAACAGCGGACCAACGCCGAGCAGCATCGGCCACATGTTGCCGCCCGTGTTACCGCGCAGATCGACGATCCAGCCACAACGGCTGCCATCGTCCTGCGAGCGGATCTCCGCCTGCAGGCCCTGCGCCCATTGGCGATCACGGGCGAACCGGTCGGCCCGTGGAAGGGAGCGATCGGTAGCGTAGGGGCCAACGTTGACCCGGCCCAATCGGGGGTTCTGCATCTGCGCCGCTGCCGCCGGCAGTGCTGCGGACGCGCTCTTCGTCGCGTCAGTGGTACTGCCCTGCGGCGTCCTCATCGCAGCCTGCCGCTCCACCGATATCCACTTGCCATGCCCCGCGGAGGAACGCCTGATCGCATCGGCCAGCAAGTCCTCCTGGCGACTGGGGTCCGAGGTCGCTGCCAGATCCGCGCGCAGCTTGGCCCAATCGACCTTGTCCCGATACAACGCGCCACGCTCCAGCAATCCCAGCATCTGTTGCTGCGCGGCAGGCGTGGGGGCCTGCGCCATTGCCCCGCCCGCCACCATCGTGCCGACCAGCGCAACCAACGCTGCTTCCTTGATCATCTTCCGCATTGCCCCGCTCCCTGGATCAAGCCTCGGCCAAGCCTAGGAGCCCGGCAGGTGTCCGGCAAGCCGCCCATGGGAAAAATGCCCAGCGGCGGCGGCGACGCGCCAAGCTGTGACGCGCGCCATCCCATCACCCGCGGTAGTCCCTGAATGATCGGGAGTACCCAGGCAATGCCATCGCTCAGATCTTCAGATAGATCTTCCGCCGGTCCATCCATGCCATCGGCAGCCACCACAGCGCGACGAACACCAATGCCATCGCCAGCGACGCGCCCTGCGCGCCGGCCAGCGGCGTGAT
Organism: Stenotrophomonas sp. ATCM1_4; assembly: GCF_004348115.1. Lineage (GTDB taxonomy): Bacteria > Pseudomonadota > Gammaproteobacteria > Xanthomonadales > Xanthomonadaceae > Stenotrophomonas > Stenotrophomonas capsici. Next base: position 3,708,119 of record NZ_QPFB01000001.1, read on the forward strand.
CCAGCGCTCGAATACGTGCGTGTACAGCCAGCCCCAGCTGCCGGTGGCCATCATCGCCAGCACCATCGCCGAGGAGCCGGCGTAGGCGGTGATCGCGTTGACGCCGAAGCGTCGGCCCAGCGCAGGCCAATGGCGGATATCGATCAGCACGTGCGCCAGCCACAAGGCCGCGAACGCCCAGCCCGCGGTCCACAGCACGTAGGGGGGTGTCCACAGGTTCTTGTTGAACGGCAGCCACATCGACCACACCGCGCCCAGCGCCAACAGCACGCCCGCACCCGGCAGCAGGCGCGCGGGGCGTGTACGCAGCAATGCACCGGCCTGCAGGCCGATCAGCGTCGATGCCAGTGCGCCCAATGTCGACAGCAGGCCTTCCGGATCGTGGCCGTGGCCGGTGACCGGGTCGTATTGGTACAGCAGCGAACCGAACAGCGCGGTGTCCACGCGGCTGGGCAGGTTGAGCCAGGGCGCCAATGAACCGCCCGCGGCCAGCAACAGCGCGTAGCCCGCCAGCAGGCTGAACAGGCACAGCCACTGGGCGCGCGGTCGCAGCCAGATCGCGGCCATGCCCGCCACCGCGAAACAGATGCCGATCCGCTGCAGCACGCCCCACGGCCGGTAGTGGGCCAGGTCCAGCCACCACCAGGCCAGCAGGTGCAGCAGCAGGCCCAGGCCAAGGATGCGCAGTGCGCGCACCAGCACCGTGCGGCTCAGCGCCGCGCGGTCGGCGCCCTGCTCCACCCGTGGCACCACGCCCAGCGCGATCGACACGCCGACGATCACCAGGAAGAACGGGAACACCAGGTCGGTCGGCGTGCAGCCGTTCCACTCCGAATGCAGCAGCGGCGCGAACACATGCCCCCAGCTGCCGGGGTTGTTGACCAGCAGCATCGCGGCCACGGTGAGGCCACGCAGGGCGTCCACCGAGGCATAACGCAGGGGTTTGCTCATGGCGATCAGGCCTGTTCGGGTTGACCGGCAATCCAGGTGGCCCGCACCTGCAGGGCCTCATCCAGCAACACGAAGTCCGCCGCGTAGCCGCCGGCGATATGCCCGTACCGCTCGCCCAGGCCAATGAACCGGGCCGGGTAGGTCGAAGCCATGCGCGAGGCTTCTGCCAGCGGCAGGCCCAGCAACTGCACGGTGTTGCGCACGGCCGTGGCCATGTCCAATGCCGAGCCCGCCAGCGAGCCGGCGGCATTGCGCACCACGCCATCGACGGCGGTGATCACCTCCCCGTACAGCTCGAAGGCCGGGCTGTCCGAGCCGACCATCGGCATCGCATCGGTCACCAGGAACACCTTGCCGCGCGGCTTGGCCGCCAAGGCCACGCGCAGGCTGGCCGGGTGCACATGCACGCCGTCGACGATCACGCCACACCAGCTGTGGGGGTCCTCCAGCGCGGCACCGACGGTGCCGGGGTCACGCCCCTGCAACGGTGACATCGCGTTGTACAGGTGGGTGAAGCCGCTGACACCGGCATCCAGCCCGGCGCGGATTTCCTCGTAGGTCGCCGCGGTGTGGCCGGCCGCGACGATGGCGCCGTTGGCGACCATCTGGCGGATGGTTTCCACCGGCACGCGCTCGGGTGCCAGCGTGATCAGGGTGACGCCGTTGTCCAGCGCGGTGGCCATGCGCACTTCATCGGCATCGGGCACGCGGAACTTGCCGGCATCGTGCGTGCCCTTGCGGGCCGGCGCGATGTACGGGCCTTCCAGGTGGATGCCAAGCACGCCGGGCACCTTGGCGGCGATGGCGTCGCGGGTGGCCTGCACCGCGCGCGCCATCACCTCGGCGTCGTCGCTGATCAGCGTCGGCAGCATGCCGGTGGTGCCGAACCGGCGGTGGCCGGACATCATCGTGCGCAGCGCATCGACGTCGGTCTGGTTGTTGAACAGCGCGCCACCGCCGCCGTTGACCTGCACGTCGATGAAGCCCGGCATCAGCCAGCCACCGCCCAGATCGACCTGGACATCGGCCGCCTGCAGCGACGCGTCGTCATCGGCGAGCACCGCGACGATGCGGCCGTCCTCCACCACCACCGCGACGTCGTCGCGGAAGTCCTCGCCGGCAAGGATCCGGCCGTTGCGCAGTACGGTGTTCATCAGACCGTTTCCGTGACCTTGTTCAGGTGCGGCGGCAAATCCGGATTGTGGCCACGGCGCAGGGCCAGCGCGTTGATGGCCCGGTAAAAGCTCTGGATGGTGAGCAGCGGCGCGCACAGCGGGTGCGGCGCGACCACGGTCGGCAGGCTGCCGCCTTCGCCGGCCAGCCACACCTGCGCGCCACGCGCGGCGAACTCCTCGGCCACGGCGCGGGTGCCACTGCCGGTTTCATCCGGCTGGGCGAAGGCCAGCACCGGGAAGTCGCGGCCGACCAGCGCCATCGGGCCGTGCTTCACTTCCGCCGAGCTGTAGCCCTCGGCGTGCAGGCCACAGGTTTCCTTGAACTTGAGCGCGGCCTCCTGCGCGGCGGCCAGGCCCGGGCCGCGGCCCAGCACGAACAGGTTGTGGGCATCGACCAGGCCATCGGTCAGCGCGGTCCAGTCGCATTCCCAGGCCTGGGACATGGCGGCCGGCAGGGCGTCGAGCGAAGCGATCAGCGCCGGATCGTTCTTCCAGTAAGCGCCGAGCTGCAGGATCGCGGCCAGCGAGGCCAGGTAGCTCTTGGTCGCCGCGACGCTGCGCTCGGCACCGGCGCCCAGCGGGATCACCGTGTCGGCCAGCTGCGCCAGCGGCGAATCCTCGACGTTGACCAGCGCCACCACGCGCGCGCCGCCGGCCTTGGCGGCCTCGGTGTTGCGCAGCAGGTCCGGGCTCTTGCCCGACTGCGAAATCACGATGTACAGCGCGCCGCGCACCTGCAGCGGCGCTTCGTAGACCGAGCCCACCGACGGCGACGCCGAGGCCGTCACCAGGCCCAGCTGGGTCTCGAACAGGTACTTGCCGTAGGTTGCCGCGTGATCGGAACTGCCGCGTGCGCAGGTGACCACGAACGGCGGCGGGTTCTGCCGCAGGTCGTTGGCCAGTGCCTGGACCACCTCGCGGTTGCGCGCGAACTGGGCGGCGATGACCGAGGCGCTTTGCGCGGCCTCGTTGAACATCAGGGTTTGCGTCTCACTCGGCAGTGCCATGGATCGTTACTCGGAAAGGTCGGGGGGGGATGAGGGAGGCCGCGCCGGCTGCTGCCGCAACGGTGCGGTGGAACCGCGCACCACCAGCTGCGGCACGAAGCCCTGGTTGTGCAGCTGCACCGGGGCGTCGTCATAGGCATCGGTGCGCAACTGGCTGATCAGCAGCCGCGCGGCATGCCGGGCGATGTCGCCGGTGGCCTGCTTGGCGGTGGTCAGCGCCGGCCACGACTGGCGCGAGAACGGGCTGTCCTCGAAGCCGGCGATGGACAGGTCGTACGGCACGTTGAGCCCGGCCGAATTGGCCGCGGCCAGCACGCCGGCGGCGATCTCGTCGTTGGAGCCGAAGATGGCCGTGGGCGGCTCGCGCAGCGCCAGCAGGCGGCGTGCCCCCCGGAAACCATCGTCGAAGGTGTAGTCACCCGGGATCACCAGGTGCTTGTCCAGCGGGATGCCGTAGTCCTTCAACGCGGCCTCGTAGCCGGCGTAGCGCTCGCCGCTGGAGTGGTGCGAGGTACCGCCCCACAGGAAGCCGATGCGCTGGTGGCCCAGTTGGATCAGATGCTCGGTAATCTCGTAGGCGGCGTCGCGGTCGTCGACGAACACGCACGGGCCATCGCCCGGGTCCTCGGTGGCGGCGATGATGCGCACGTTCTTGATCCCGCGCGCGTTCAACGCGGCGACCAGCTCCGGCCGCTCGGACATCGGCGCGGTCAGCACCAGCCCGGCCAGGCGCGAGCGCTGCACCCAGTCGGCCAGCTCCTCGGCCAGCATCGGCGAGGTGGAATCGCAGGGGTGGATCTGCAGCCCGAAGCCGGTTTCACGGCAGGCCGAGAGCACGCCGTTCTGCACGCCGATGATGTGGTACGGGTTCGGGTTGTCGTAGACCAGCCCGATCACGAAGGTGGTGTTGCTGCGCAGGTTGCGTGCGGACGGGTCCGGCTCGTAGTCCAGCTCGGCCACGGCCCGCAGCACCCGTGCCCGGGTGGCCTGCATCACCGAGGGTTCGTTGTTGATCACCCGCGACACGGTCTTCAGGGAGACCTTTGCCCGCTCGGCGACGTCCTTGATGGTGGGTCTGCGCATTACCGGTTCCCGCGTTGGCTCGATGGTCGCCATGATGCTTGATTCACGCGCCACGCGCCCTGCCCGCGTTGTGGCCCAGGGTGCCGAAGAACAGGATGTACAGGTAGCACGGGACCATCAGCGCGGCGAACACCAGCTGGAAGTGTTCCGGGTACGCATGCTTGAGCAGGGCGAAGGCCTGCGGGATGATCGCGCCGCCGGCGATGCCCATCACCAGCAGGGCCGAGCCGGTCTGGGTGAAGCGGCCCAGGCCGCGGATGGCCAGCGGGAAGATCGCCGGCCACATCATGGCGTTGGCGAAACCCAGCGCGGCGACGAACCCCACCGAGACATAGCCATGGGTGAAGTAGGCGCCCAGGGTGAACACCACGCCCAGCACCGCCGACACCGCCAGGTACTTCTCCTGCGAGATGAAGCGCGGGATCAGCACCAGCCCGGCCACGTAGCCGACCAGCATCGCGAACAGGGTGTAGGACGTGAACAGCTTGGTCTGGTCCAGCGGCAGGCCGAAGGCATTGCCGTAGGTGCCGATCGCGTCGCCGGCCATCACTTCCACGCCGACGTACACGAACAGGCACAGCACGCCCAGCCACAGGTGCGGGAACTGGAAGATGCTGCGCCGGGCGGCCTTGCCATCATTGGCGGCGGCATTGGCCTGGTCCGGCTTCACTTCCGGCAGCGGCGAGAACAGCACGCCCACGGCGACCAGCAGCAGCACGCCGGCGATGGCCATGTACGGGGTGTGGATCTTGGCGGCGAAGGCATTCAGCAGTTCGGTCTTGGTGGCCGCGTCGGCCGCCTGCACCTGGGCTTCCAGGTCACCGATGCCGTGCAGCACCAGCGAGCCGATCACCACCGGCGCGAGGATGCCGGCGATCTTGTTGCAGATGCCCATCAGCGCGATGCGCTGGGCCGCCCCCTCGATCGGGCCGAGGATGCTGATGTACGGGTTGACCGCGGTCTGCAGCAGCGCCATGCCGCCACCGATCACGAACAGCCCGCCCAGCGCGCCGCCGAACCAGCGGCGGGTGGCGAACTCGCCGAAGGCCATCGCACCGACCGCCATCACCGCCAGGCTCAGCGCCAGGCCCTTCTTCATGCCGGTGCGGTTGAGGATGAACGAGGCCGGCAGGGCCAGGAAGAAGTAGGACAGGTAGAACACCATCAGCACGAGGAAGGCCGAGACCTCGCTGACGTCGAAGGCCAGCCGCACGAAGGTGATCAGCGGCCCGTTGATCCAGGTACAGAAGCCGATGATGAAGAACAGCACGCCGACGATGGCGATGGACGACAACGTACTGGTGCGCGGCGGATAGGCGGGAACAGCAGACATGGGCAAGGCTCCTGCGAATGCGGGATACGGATCGGGGCCGCTCGGGAAGACGTGGGAACAACGTTGTCACATTTATGGTTTGCTGCTGACGGATTTGTCAACAACGCGTGATCGCCCGGCCGATACTTGCATTTGAGAGCAATCGGCGCGAACGCCGGAGGGATCAGGCTTTCCCTCGCAAAACCCCTATACGTCGGCATGCCATCGCCGGGGACGGCGGAAAATCGCTTTCCCGCGAGGTTTGCGCAATCGCGCTGCGGCGCAGCATCGAAAGTTGTAATTACTCGTTGACATCGTTGTCAGAACGATTACAGACTCGGCCCCCGAACGGCGCCCCCGACGGGCGCTCCCATGCCATAGGGAAACCGAGTGACTGCAGTCGCCCCCCCGCTACAGAGCACCCGCCCTGCGCTCGCGCCCCGGCCCTTCTTCGCGGCCGACGTCGGCGGCACCCACGTCCGCGTGGGCCTGATCCAGGCCGGCAGCGGGCTGGGCCCGGCCGTGGAGGTGCTGTCCTACCGCAAGTACCGCAACGCCGATTACCCCGGGCTGGGCGCGATCCTGGCCGACTTCGCCAGCAGCCAGCCGCCGGTCGCCGAGTGCGTCATCGCCACCGCCGGCTACGCGCTGCCCGATGGCACCGTGATCTCCGCCAACCTGCCCTGGCCGCTGTCGTCCAACCGCATCCGCGAGGACCTCGGCTTCGACGCCGTCCATCTGGTCAACGACTTCGAAGCCGTCGCCCATGCCGCCGCGCACATCAACGGCAGCCAGGTGCTGCAGCTGACCGGCCCGGCCGAGGCCCCGCGCGGCCCGACCCTGGTGGTCGGCCCCGGCACCGGCCTGGGCGCGGCGGTGTGGATCCCGGTCGGCAACCGCTCGGTGGTGTTGGCCACCGAGGCCGGCCAGGCCTCGCTGGCCGCCAGCACCGAGCTGGAGATGGCGGTGCTGCAGCAGATGCTGCGTGGCCGCAGCCACGTCTCCATCGAGCACGGTGCGTTGTCCGGCCCGGGCCTGCTCAACCTCTACACCGCCCTGTGCGCGGTGCGCGGCGTCGCCCCCACGCATGCCACGCCGGACGCGGTCAGCGCCGCGGCCTGCGACGGCAGTGACCCGCTGGCGGTGGAAACCCTGGAACTGTTCTGCGGGATCCTCGGCTCCACCACCGGCGACATGGCCCTGCTCTATGGCGTGCAGGGCGGCATCTATCTGGCGGGCGGGATCCTGCCGAAGATCAGTCAGTTCCTCTTGAACAGCGCCTTCGTCGAACGCTTCCTCAACAAGGGGCCGATGGGCAAGGCGCTGCAAAGCATTCCCGTGAAGCTGGTAGAGCACGGGCAACTGGGCGTGATCGGCGCGGCCAGTTGGTATCTGGAAAAGTCGGCCACCTGAGCCTTCGCAGCATAAGCAACAGATCCACCAGCAATACCCAGCAGTAACGCGGCACCCCGGTGCCATCCAATCTGATGTTGAGGAGAGACAACATGCATCGCAAGACCCTGCTTTCGGCAGCGATCGTCAGCTGCCTTGCTTTCAGTGCCCACGCGCAGGAAGCCGCCCCCACCGCCACCGACCTGGACACCGTGGTCGTCACCGGCATCCGCGGCTCGATGGAAAAGTCGCTGGACACCAAGCGCGAAGCCAATGCCCGCGTTGAAGTGGTGACCGCAGAAGACGTCGGCAAGCTGCCGGCGCACAACGTCGCCGACACCCTGCAGCGCCTGCCGGGCGTGAACATCAGCTCCTCCAGCGCCGACGAAGGCGGCTTCGACGAAGCCGACCGCGTCAGCCTGCGCGGCACCAGCCCGAGCCTGACCCAGACCCTGATCAACGGCCACACCGTCGGCTCGGCCGACTGGTTCGTGCTGTCCCAGGCCGGCAACGTCGGCCGCAGCGTCAGCTACTCGCTGCTGCCGTCGGAGCTGGTCAGCTCGGTGGAAGTGAACAAGTCCTCGCAGGCCAAGCTGATGGACGGTGGCACCACCGGCACCGTCAACATCATCACCCGCAAGCCGCTGCAGTTCGCCAAGCAGTTCACCGCCGAAGCATCGATCGGCGCAGTGCGCTCGGACCAGGCCGAATCGACCGACCCGCAGCTGTCGGCCCTGTTCAACTACAAGAACGAAGACGGCACCTTCGGCGTGATGGTGCAGGGCTTCAGCCAGAAGCGCGAGCTGCGCCGCGAAGCCCAGGAGTTCCCGGGTGGCTGGTTCAAGATGGGCCGCAATGCCGATGGCACGGTCAACGCCCTGGGCCAGAGCAATCCGGACCTGCTCGATGTGTGGGCCCCGAGCCTGCTCGGCTCCACGCTGTTCGAACAAACCCGCGAGCGCAAGGGCGGCCTGGTCGAGATCCAGTTCAAGCCCAACGATGACCTGACCCTGGGCGTGAGCGGCTTCAGCTCCAAGCTCGACGCCAACAACTACAACCGCAACTTCATGCTGTGGGGCGGCAACTTCGCCAACTCGCAGGCCCCGCAGGCCGGTTACGTGGTCAAGGACGGCGTGCTCACCAACGCCACCTACGCAGGCGTGGCAGGCACCAACTACGGTGTCTACGACATGATCTACCGCGAGTCGTCGGCCAAGACCAACTACCTGACCTTCGACGCGGACTGGCAGATCAACGACAGCCTGACCTCCAGGTTCCAGGCCGGCAGCACCAAGGGCGAAGGCAAGACCGCCCGCCAGTACATCGCCGAGGTCACCCTGGCCAATGGCGGCGGCGCCAGCTGGAGCACCCATGGCAACAGCTCGCCGACCGACTGGAGCCTGGGCGGCGACCTGAGCCCGTCCGGCGTGACCAGCTTCGGCACCTGGGGCAACCAGCAGATCGTGGCCGAGGACAAGGAAAAGTGGGCCACGCTCGACTTCAACCAGTACATGGATACCGGCGTGCTGAGCTCGCTGGACTTCGGCCTGCGCTTTGCCAAGCACAGCCGTGAAGCCATGTCGCCGGAAGGCGCCAGCCCGGGCGACATCTGGTCGGACCTGCAGAACGGCGCCACCGCCAACTACCCCAGCGGCTTCGCCAGCGGCATCGGCGGCAACTTCCCGCGCAACCTGTGGTACTTCACCCCGGGCGCGCTGAAGGAAGCCATCACCAACAACTCCACCTGGCTGTCCAACAACGACGGCCCGACCGGCCGCCACAACTACGGCTCGGAATGGAAGGTCGAGGAGAAGAACCTGGCCGCCTACGTCCAGGCCAACTTCACCGGCGACAACTGGGCCGGCAACATCGGCCTGCGCTACGTCAGCGTGAACCAGGACATCGACTCCTACCGTGCGGTCAGCAATGCCGCCAACGCTGACGTGAGCAGCCTGTTCGGCATGTGGGAGGCGCTGGCATACAGCAACACCCACCGTCGCCTGCTGCCCAGCGCCAACTTCAAGTTCGACCTGGCCGAGAACCTGGTGTTCCGCGTCGCCGCTTCGCAGACCCAGACCCTGCCGGACTACTCGGCACTGGGTGCTTCGGCCTCCGGCTCGGACCTGGACAAGACCGGTTCGGCCGGCAACCCGAACCTGAAGCCGGTGGTCTCCACCAACTTCGACGCCAACGTGGAGTGGTACTTCATGCCGCGCGGCCTGCTGTCGTTCGGCGTGTTCTCGATGAACATGAAGGACTACGTGGCCTACGGCACCGAGAAGCAGATGCTGTTCAGCGAGCTGACCAATCAGCTTGAGCAGTACGAGATCTCGCTGCCGACCAACGCCGACGCGCAGGTGCAGGGCCTGGAAGTGGCTTACCAGCAGCCGATCGGCGAGTACTTCGGCATCGATGCCAACTACACCTACTCCGACGGCAGCACCTCGCACACCTGGGCCGACGGCAGCAACAACCTGCTCGGCAACTCGAAGGACACCTACAACGTCGGTGCCTACTTCGAGAACGACACCTTCGGTGCGCGCGTCGGCTACACCTACCGCTCCTCGTTCCTGATCGGCCTGTCCTCGGTGAATCCGTACTACCAGGATTCGTTCGGCACCGTGTCGGTCTCGTTGAACTACAAGGCCACCGACTGGCTGAGCTTCAGCCTGGATGCGCTGAACCTCAACGACCCGACCTACAAGTACTACCAGAGCTCGGCCATTCCGGTTGCGTTCTACAACAACGGTCGCCAGTACTACTTGAACGCCCGCATCAAGTTCTGATCCATCCCGGCACGCAACATCGCCGGACAGCGTGACGCGCCGGGCCTGGATCACTCCGGGCCCGGCGTTTTTCGTTGGGAGTGCGCCACGCCCCTCCACCGGCATGCCGGCCGATGGTGGGCGTCCCGCAACGTGTCCCCTTGGGCACCTTCCGCGCAGGGTCCGGCGCTGCCGTTGCACAATCCTGCTTTCGTCGTGCCGCGCATGACCCGGCACTGCACTGCCCGCAATCCCGCACCACCTGCCAGGCCTGGCCCGGCACCACCGCCTTACAACAGGAGCTCCGCCCCGATGACGAAGTCCCTCCGTGCGCGCCGTCGCGCAACCCTGCTCGGCAGTTGCATGCTGCTCGGCCTCACCACCGTGCAGGCCCACGCCGCCGCCGGCGCACCGTCGCTGATTCCCCTGCCCGCCAGTTACCAGGCCGACGGCGGCAAGGACTTCGTGCTGAAGCATGCCGCCCGGGTCGGCGGCAATGACGAAGCCTCGCGCCGCGTCGCCGCCCAGTTCGTAGAGCTGCTCAAGCAGAACGGCGGGCCCACGCTGGCCGTGGCCGAGAACGCCAACAAGGCACAGATCCGCTTCCGCATGGACCCTTCGGCCACCAATCCGGCCGAGGCCTACACGCTCAAGGCCTCCAACACCGGCATCGACGTCAGTGCCAGCGATGACCGCGGCCTTTTCTACGGCGCCGTCACCGCCGCCCAGCTGCTGACCGACCAGACCCCCGGCGAGGTCGCCGCGGCCACCATCACCGATGCGCCGCGCTTCGTCTGGCGCGGGCTGATGCTCGACTCGGCCCGCCACTTCCAGAGCATGGAGGAGATCAAGAAGCTGCTCGATGCGATGGCCCAGCACAAGCTCAATACCTTCCACTGGCACCTGACCGACGACCAGGGCTGGCGCATGGAGATCAAGCGCTACCCGAAGCTCACCGAAACCGGCAGCTGCCGCGTGCCGCTCGGTGATGCCGGCCGCAACGAGGCCACCGGCCAGCCCCGCACCTACTGTGGTTTCTACACGCAGGAGCAGATCCGCGAGATCGTCGCCTACGCCGCGCAGCGGCATATCCAGGTGATCCCGGAGATCGATGTACCCGGCCACGCCACCGCGGCCATCGTCGCCTACCCGGAGCTGGGCGTGACCGACCAGAAGCTGGTCATCGACAACCAGTGGGGCGTGTTCCCCAACCTGTTCAACACCGAAGAAAGCACGATGCAGTTCCTGGAGAACGTGCTGCTGGAAGTGATCGACATGTTCCCGGCAAAGTACGTGCACGTGGGCGGCGACGAAGCGGTCAAGGACCAGTGGATCGCTTCCCCGCGCGTGCAGGCGCACATGCGCCAGCTCGGCCTGAAGGACGAGATGGAAATGCAGAGCCACATGATCAAGCGCCTGGAAAAATTCCTGGAGCAGCACGACCGCCGCCTGATCGGCTGGGACGAGATCCTCGAGGGCGGCCTGCCGCCGGAAGCCACGGTGATGTCCTGGCGTGGCACCGAGGGCGGCCTGAAGGCAGCCAGCGAAGGCCACGACGTGATCATGTCGCCGGTCACCCACATGTACATGGACTACCTGCAGACCGAATCGCCGAACGAGCCGCCGGGCCGCCCGACCACGATCCCCCTGCAGAAGGCCTACGAATTCGAACCGGTGCCCGCCGAACTGGCCGCCGACAAGCGTTCGCACATCCTGGGCCTGCAGGCGAACATGTTCGTCGAGCACACCCGCAACAACCGCCACCTGGAACACAACCTGTTCCCGCGCGTGGCGGCGGTGGCCGAGACCGGCTGGAGCCCGCAGGACAAGCGCGACTTCCGTGGCTTCACCCAGCGCCTGCCGCGCCAGCTGCAGCGCTACCGTGCGATGGACATCGCCTACGCGCAGACACCGTTCCAGGTGGACCTGCGCGACAAGGGGGATGCTGCCACCGGCAACGTCACCGTCACCCTGGACAATCCGCTGGGCTACCCCGTGCATTACACGCTCGATGGCAGCGCGGTCAGCAGCCGCTCGCCGCTGTACAGCCAGCCGCTGCAGCTGAAGGTTCCCGTGCAGGTGCAGGCGGCGGCCTTCTTCAACGACCTGCCACTGGCCGCGGCCAGCAACTTCGCGCTTACCGCCGACTCCCTGCGGGTGCGCGAGGACACCCAGCTGGGCCTGTGCCCGAACGGCGGCAAGCTGCTGCTGCGCCTGGAAGACGACGGCCCGGCCGAGGGCGAGCGCGAAGTGTTCAACGTCAACATCTTCAACCCGTGCTGGTTGTGGGAAGACGTGAACCTGGCCGGCATCAGCAGGATCAAGGTGCGTGCCGGCCGCATCCCGTACAACTTCCAGCTGGCCCATGACGAACCGGCACGCAAGTTCGCTCCGGCGCACAGCAGGTACGGCGAGATGGAGATCCTGGCCAACTGCGAAGGCACGCCGCTGGCCTCGGTGCCACTGCCCGCCGAACCCGGTGCCGACGGCTTCCTGGAACTGGAGGCACCGATCACCGCGCCAGCCGCACGCGGCGACCTGTGCGTGCGCTTCACCGGCGATACGCGACCGAACATGTGGACGCTGGACTGGATCCGGCTCGAACCGGCCCGCTGACCGTCCCTGCCGTCGTCTCCCGGAAGGCCACCGCTCGCGGTGGCCTTCCGCGTTTCCGGCCCTCGCAGGGGCCATCCGCACCAACCCGCGTGCCGCTTCCTGCCTGTCGCGGGGCGGCTGCATGCCCCGCCGGAGGGGACTTCGCACGCCCGGGACGGCTTGCCAAAAAATTTCACAGACATCCCGTTCAACCCGCTCGCCGGCGGCAAGATGCCGACACCCATTGCAATTAAATCTAAATTTCCATTGAAATCATCAGCCTATTGATGACCAAAGTCATGCCCGGCACATGAAAATTTTTTGCAACACAGCTTGACATCGTTGTCACGCAGCACGGAAACTCCACCTGCCGTAGCGCCAAAGGGGGCCGCACGGACTTCGGGGGAACTTCGTGGTTGCCAGTCTTCCAGCAGCGTCCAAGCACACCACCGCCACGGCCCGGCCCTTGCTGGCTGCGGACGTCGGCGGCACCCATGTGCGCGTGGGCCTGGTCTGGCCGGCCAGCGGCGGCCAGCGCCTGCAGGTGCAGGACTATCGCCAGTACCGTTGCGCCGACCACGATGACCTGGCCGCGATCCTGCGCCAGTTCCCGGTCGACCCTGCCTCGCTGTCCGCCTGCGTGATCGCCAGTGCCGGCCATGCCCTGGCCGATGGCACGGTGATCTCGGCCAACCTGCCGTGGCCGCTGTGCACCACCGCCATCCGTACCGCGCTCGGCACGCCGGCCGTGCACCTGGTCAACGACTTCGAGGCCGTGGCCCATGCCACCGCCCACATCGACCACGACCAGTCCACCCTGCTCTGCGGCCCGGCCCAGGCGGCCGAGGGCCCGGTCCTGGTGGTCGGCGCCGGCACCGGCCTGGGCGCGGCGCTGCGGGTTCCCTTCGGCGGCCGCTCCCTGGTGCTGGCCACCGAGGCCGGCCAGGCCGCCTTCGCCGCCACCACCGAGCTGGAGATCGCGGTGCTGCAGCAGCTGTTGCGCAGCCGTCCGCATGTCTCCGTCGAGCAGGCCCTGTCCGGCCCCGGCCTGCTCAACCTGTACGGCGCGCTGTGCGCCCTGCGCGGCCAGTCGCCCCGCCATGCCACCCCGGACGCGATCAGCCACGCCGCCTGCGAAGGCAGCGATCCGCTGGCCGTGCAGACGCTGGAACTGTTCTGCGGCCTGCTCGGCTCGGCCATCGGCGACATGGCGCTGGTGTACGGCCCGCACGGCGGCATCTACCTGGCCGGCGGCATCGCCCCGCGCATCGGCCACTTCCTTGCCAACAGCACCTTCGCCGATCGCTTCCTCAACAAGGGACCGATGCGCAAGGCGCTGGAACGCATTCCCGTGCGGCTGGTCGAGCACGGGCAACTGGGCGTCATCGGCGCCGCCAGTTGGTACCTGGAACGCAGGGAACTCGAGCCTTGCACTCCACCAAGCGCAGCAGTCCCCGTGCACGCGAACGCATCCCGCCCCTGCATCGGTCCACGTCAAGCCACTGCCGGCTGAGCCGCCGGAATCCATCAATGATGAGGAGAGACATCATGAGGTACCGCAAGTCCGTACTATCCGCCGCCATCGTCACCTGTCTGAGCTTCTCCGCGCACGCGCAGGAAGCGGACAAGAGCGCCACCGACCTTGACCGCGTCGTCGTCACCGGCATCCGCGCCAGCCTGCAGCAGTCGCTGGAAACCAAGCGCAACGCCGACGCCATCGTCGACGTCATCACCGCCGAGGACGTGGGCAAGTTCCCGGCCACCAACGTCGCCGAAGCGATGACCATCATCCCCGGCGTGACCATCGACCGCGCCTACGGCCAGGGCGAGAAGGTCAGCATCCTCGGCACCGACCCGGCGCTCAACCGCACCCTGCTCAACGGCCAGTCCATCGCCTCGGGCGACTGGAACATGTCCGACTTCCCGACCCGTACCTTCAACTACTCGCTGCTGGCGCCGGAACTGGTCGGCAAGGTGGAGGTGTTCAAGTCGCCGGAAGCACGCATCGACGAAGGCTCGATCGGCGGCACCGTGATCGTCTCCACCCGCAAGCCGCTGGACATGCCGGAAAAGGTCAGCATCTCCGGCCGCGTCAGCTACGGCCGCAACGACCGCGTCGAGAAGACCGATCCGAGCGCCTCGGCCGCCTTCGCATGGAAGAACGCCGCGGAGAACTTCGGCTTCATCGTGTCGGCGCAGGCCTCGAACGAGAGCATCCGTCGTGACGGCATCGAGTCCTACGGCACCGTGCGGGCCAAGGATTACATCGCCGGCGTGGGGGGTGCCAACGGCTCGATCACCAACCTGCCCACCGACTGGTCGGTGGCGCCGAACCCGGACGGCTCGCAGCCGACCTCGCCGGCCACCTGCGTCGGCGCCTGCGCCGACACCGTCTACGCCAACCCCGACGCGATCGGCCCGAACTCCACCAGCGCCCACTTCTTCGAGCAGGAGCGCAAGCGCAAGACCTACTCGGTGGCGCTGCAGTTCAAGCCGGTCGAGCAGATGAACATCGAATTCAACGCACTGAAGATCGATGCCAATTTCGACCACATGGCGCAGTCGATGTTCACCCACCAGGGCAACACCTGGAACAGCCTGAAGACCCTCAGCGGCCTCACCGTCAAGGACGGCCTGATCACCAGCGCCAGCCACAAGAACGGCCTGGTCGTGTTCGACATGCAGAACCGTCGCGCGCAGGTCGATTCGGAAACCTACGACATCAAGCTGGACTGGAACGACGAACGCTGGTTCGCCTCCACCCACATCGGCCGCACCAAGGCCGAGGGTGGCCCGAAGCAGGTGTTCGGCGAATTTCTGGCCCGCACCGACTACACCTGGTCCATCGCCGATGCACCAGGCAAGCCGGGCAGCGTGCACTTCACCGGCGCCAACCCGTTCCAGAACCCGGACCAGTTCCAGATGGACGGCGGTTGGGGCGCGGACCCGAACCAGCCGAGCTGGAACACCGGCTGGGGCGGCAACCTGGTGGAGAAGCCGACCACCGACAAGGAAACCTACGGCCAGGTCGACTTCGGCATCAAGCTCGATTCGCCGGTCTACCTGCTGCGCTTCGGCTACAAGCAGCGCAAGCATGAAACCACCCAGATCCAGCGCGGCATCGGCCTGGCCTCGGTGGCCGGCTACGGCGACGCCAAGGCTTCGGACTTCGACCCGCGCAAGCTGCCGGGCAACTACCTGAAGGGCTTCAGCGGTTACGGCGACCTGGGCAACCGCTTCACCATCGATGGCTGGAAGCTGGCCGACTACATCACCAGCGGTGATTGGCTGGCGCCCTGGCAGACGATGCCGGTGATGTCGCAGTTCAGCGCCGAGGAGTTCGCCCGCAACAACTGGTCGATCAACGAAGACATCGGCGCCGCCTACCTGCAGGCGGACTTCAGCTTCGACCGCCTGCGCGGCAACATCGGCGTGCGCTACGTGCGTACCGACCTGGAGTCGGGCAGCTTCGCGTGCAACACCGGCCTGGCCGGCTGCACCCAGGCTGGCTGGTCGGCCGAGAAGCTGGCCGCCTCGTACAGCCCGGTCGTGGTGAAGAACAAGTACAACAACGTGCTGCCCAACCTGAACCTGGCTTACGAGGCCACCGACAAGCTGGTGCTGCGTTTCTCCGCCGCCAAGACCATCGCCCGTCCGAACTACACCGACGTGTCCTCGTACCTGTGGCTGTCCGACACCGCGCTGACCGGCGGCGGCGGCAACCCGGCCCTGAAGCCGTACCAGTCCACCAACCTGGACTTCTCGGCCGAGTGGTACTTCTCCGACAACGCCATCCTGGCCGGTTCGATCTTCTACCGCGACGTGGCCGACTACATCCTCACCGAGTCGACCCCGGAAGTGCACTGGAACCAGAACCAGAACAAGGACGACACCTACATGGTGGACCGTCCGCGCAATGCCGGCGATGCGAAGATCAAGGGCTACTCGCTGGCATGGCAGCAGAACTTCGGCTACGGCTTCGGCGTGATCGCCAACTACACCTACTCCGATGGTGAAGCCACCGGCGATCGCCCGCTGCCGTTCAACTCCAAGAACCAGTTCAACATCAGCCCGTTCTTCGAGAACGACACCTGGAGCGCGCGCGTCACCTACGGCTGGCGTGACAAGTACTTCACCCAGGTCAGTGGCGGCCGCCAGCTGTGGACCATGGACTACGCCTCGCTGGATGCATCGGTGGCCTTCAAGATCACCGACAACCTGTCGGTCGGCCTGGATGCGATGAACCTGCTCGATGAGGAATACCACTCCTACTCCGGCGTGGAACAGCTCACCCGCGGTGCCTACCTGAGCGGCCGTCGCTACAACGCCTCGCTGCGTTTCAACTTC
Organism: Stenotrophomonas sp. ATCM1_4; assembly: GCF_004348115.1. Lineage (GTDB taxonomy): Bacteria > Pseudomonadota > Gammaproteobacteria > Xanthomonadales > Xanthomonadaceae > Stenotrophomonas > Stenotrophomonas capsici. Next base: position 3,724,746 of record NZ_QPFB01000001.1, read on the forward strand.
TAAGCATTTCTCCCTGGCAACATCGTTTTTCCGCTGTTTTTCTCCTCCAGCGGGCCTGGGTTTTCCAGGCCCGCTTTTTTTTGCGATAACGCTTGTCCACCTGGAGCTCCCATGACCCGACTGCATACGCGCGCACACGTCCGCAGCCTGCTGGCCACCGGCTTGCTGCTGGGCGCCGGCCTGACCGCCGCCCACGCCACCTCCGCACCGCCCTCGCTCGCCGTTCCCCTGATCCCGCTGCCGCAGCAGGTACAGCCCGGCGCCGCTCCCTATCGCGTGGATGCCACCACCACGGTGAGCGTGGACGGCGAAGGCGCACGCGCCGTCGCCGGACAGTTCATCGCCCTGCTGGGCAAGACCAGCGCGCTGCACCTGCAGCCGGCGCGCGTCGGCAAGCCGGTACGCGGCATCCGCTTCGAGCACGATGCGTCGCTGGCAGGCAACGTGGAGGGCAGCTATCGCCTGCAGGTTGGCGCCCAGGGCGTGCGCATCCGCGCCGCCACCGACGCGGGGTTGTTCAATGGCGCGATGACGCTGGTGCAGCTGCTCAGCGGCGGTGATGGCCAGGACGGCCAGGTCCCGGCCGTGGACATCACCGATGCCCCCCGCTTTGCCTGGCGTGGTTTCATGCTCGACTCGGCGCGCCACTTCCAGAGCATCGAGCAGATCAAGCAGTTGCTCGATGCCATGGCGCTGCACAAGCTCAACACCTTCCACTGGCACCTGACCGACGACCAGGGCTGGCGCATGGAGATCAAGCGCTACCCGAAGCTCACCGAAGTGGGCAGCTGCCGTGCGCCGGCCGGCCAGGCTGGGGTCGGGCCTGATGGCAAGCCACACCTGTACTGTGGCTACTACACGCAGGCGCAGATCCGCGACGTGGTCGCCTACGCCGCCGCGCGCCACATCACCGTGGTGCCCGAGATCGACGTGCCGGGCCACGCGCAGGCCGCCGTCGCCGCCTATCCCGAGCATGGCGTGGTCGATGGCCCGACCCAGCCGTCGGCCAACTGGGGCGTCAACCCCTACCTGTTCAACCCGCGCGAGGAAACCCTGCAGTTCCTGGAGAACATCCTGGCCGAAGTGCTGGAGATGTTCCCCGGCCAGTACATCCATATCGGTGGCGACGAAGCGGTCAAGTACCAGTGGCAGGCCTCGCCGGCGGTGCAGGCGCACCTGCGCGCACTGGGCCTGAAGGACGAGGAGGCCCTGCAGTCGCACATGCTCAAGCGGCTGGAAACCTTCCTGGAGGATCGCGACCGCAAGCTGATCGGCTGGGACGAGATCATCGAAGGCGGCCTGCCGCCGCAGGCCACGGTGATGTCCTGGCGCGGCATCGAGGGCGGCATCGAGGCCGCCACGCATGGCCACGACGTGGTGATGTCGCCGGGCAACACGCTGTACCTGGACTTCCTGCAGACCAACCTGCCCGACGAACCGCCGGGGCGCCCCAAGTTCACCTCGATGCAGCGCGTCTACGCCTTCGACCCGGTGCCGGCGCAGCTGACCGCCGAGCAGCGCAGGCACATCCTCGGCGTGCAGGCCAACATGTGGACCGAACACACCCGCACCTGGGAGCGCCTGCAGCACAACGTGTTCCCGCGCATGGCCGCGCTGTCGGAAATCGCCTGGACGGCGCCGGAGCGCAAGAGCTACGACGATTTCCTCGCCCGCCTGCCGGCGCAGCTGCAGCGCTACAAGGCGCTGGACATCGCCTATGCGCAGACGGCGCTGTCGGTGGCGATGAAGCGCCAGGACGACCGCGCCGGCAACAAGGTCACGGTCGAGCTGTCCAACCCGCTCAGCTACCGCGACATCCGCTACACCACCGATGGCAGCACGCCCACCGCGCAGTCAGCGGCCTATCCCGGCGCACTGACCCTGCCGGTGCCCACCGAGCTGAAGGCGCTGACGTTCTTCAACGGCAAGCCGGTGGCCGATGCACCCAGCCGCTGGAACCTGGATGCCGAATCGCTGCTGACCCGCACTGACAAGACCCTGGCGCAATGCCCGCAGGGCGGCCGCCTGCTGCTGCGGCTGGAAGACGACAACCCGCTGCAGGGCGCGCGGGACAACTTCGACGTCACCATCTTCAACCCGTGCTGGTTGTGGGAGGACGCGCAGTTGCAGGACATCCGCGCGTTCAAGGTGCGCGCCGGGCGCATCCCCTACAACTTCGGCCTGCTGCGCGAGGAAGAGGCCAAGCGCGGCTACCGCAAGCCGGTCGCCGCGCATGGCGAGTTCGAAGTCCGCGCCGGCTGCGAAGGCCGCGTGCTGGCTTCGGTGCCGCTGCCGCGCGAGGCCGGCGCCGATGGCTTCATCGAGCTGGAGGCACCCTTGCGCGCCGGGCCGGAACAGGTCACCGACCTGTGCATGACCTTCAGTGGCGACACCCGCCCGCAGATGTGGGTGCTCGACCAGGTTCGCCTGCAACCGGCGAAGTAGTGGCCGGGAAGGCGCGGTGCGGCCCGCATGGTCCTCTCCACCCTGCGGCCCGCACCGCGCCATCTTTGCAGCAGCGCCAACGGGGTCACGACAGGGCCCCGATGGCCTGGCGACGGTATCAGTCCCGGGCTCGCCGAAGTAAGTGCCAAAAGGCAGAAAGGCACTGTTTTGAAAGGAAATTTCGGTTGCAGCCGCAACTACGCGCGTGCGCTCAGGAGGCGCGGCGGGGCTGCAGCCGCAACAGCAGGTTCGCCAGCGGCGTCAGCGCGATGAGCATGCCCGCCACCACGCCACTGGTATTGGCCAGCGCATCGATCGGGTCGGCCATCCGGTTGTCGGTCAGCGCGCCCTGCGCCCATTCGATGCCCACGCCCATCAGCACCAGCCCCACGCCCGCCACCCACAAGGCGCGACGGGTGGCGAACACCTGCACCGCGCTGGCGGCCAACAGGAAATACGCCAGGAAGTGCTCGACCTTGTCGCTGTTCTGCGGCAGGTCCAGTGGCGGCGGCGGGATCAGGCACACCACGATCACCGCCAGCACCGCCGCCCCCCACAGCGACAGCCAGAACCGCGCATGCCGCAACGGCTTGATCGGGCTTACAGCCGCCACGTCAGGTCGCCCATCAGGAACGCGGCACTCATGTCCACGTCGCGGCTGAAGGCCATCACCTGGAAGCGCTCGCCCATCTCGGTCGGCAGGGTCAGCCGCTTGAGTTCCTCGCGCAGGCGCATGCGGCCCACGTCGTCGGTGCGCTCCTCCGCCGCTTCAAGCAGGCCGGTGATGCCGTTGCCGAGCAGGAAGCTGGCCTGGTTGCTGTAGCCGACCAGGTCGAAGCCGGCATGGGTGCCGGCCTCGGCCAACGCGGTGAAGTCCACCGAGGCGGTGATGTCCTGCAGGCCCGGCCACAGGAACACGTCGTTGTGCACGCGGTGGCGGTAGAAGGCGCGGATCGTGCCGTCGTCGCGGTCGTGCTGGTAGAACTCGCTGCGCGGGTAGCCGTAATCGACGAACAGCATCGCGCCGCGCTGCATGCCACCGGCCACCGCCTGGATCCAGTACGGCAGCTGCGGCAACACCTCCGAGCGGTAGCCGTGCGCGAACGGGCGCTCCAGGTAGTGCTCCAGGTGACGCACCGCCGCAGCGGTCAGCGCATCGGCCGGCTTGGCACCGCGCACGAAGCGGCCCTCGCCGTCCAGCTCCACGGTTTCCTCGTAGATCTCGCCATCGCTGGCAAGGAAGCGCGGGGTCGGCAACGCGTCGATCACCTCGTTGGCGAACAGCACGCCGTCCCAGTCGTCGTCGAACGGGCGGTCCAGCCATTCCACCAGGGCGAACACCGGCGGGATCAGCGCCTTCTCCAGGCGCTCGCGCTGGCGTTCGCGCAGGTCCGCGCTGGGTTCCAGGATGGCGTAGCGCTCCGGCAGCGCGTCCAGCTCCAGCAGGCGCTTGAGCAGGATCTCGGCGAACGCGCCGCTGCCGCCGCCCAACTCCAGCATCCGCGCCTGCGGCCCGAGCTGCTGCAGCACCGGGGCGATCACGTTGGCGGTGGTGGCAGCGAACAACGGCCCCATTTCCGGCGAGGTAACGAAGTCACCGGAGGCACCGAACTTGCTCGCACCGGCGCTGTAGTATCCCCAGCCCGGGGCATACAGGGCCAGCTCCATGAACCGCGAGAACGGCACCGCGCCACCCTGGGCGCAGATGTCCGCGCGCAGGTGCGCGGCCAACTGCTCGCTGTGTTCAAGCGCTTCGGGTTCGGGCGTGGGCAGGTCGGAATGCATGGTGCGGCCGTTTACAGGGACAATGCACAGGATAGCCGAGTGAGGAAAATGCAGATGACAGATTACCAACGGGTGGCCCTAGTCACCGGCAGCGCGCGCCGCATCGGCGCGGCCATCGCCCGCCACCTGCACGCCCACGGCTACCGCGTCGCCCTGCATGCGCATTCATCCACCGAAGAGATGCAGTCGCTGGCCTTCGACCTGGAAAGCGAACGACCCGGCAGCGTGCTGGCGGTGGAGGCCGACCTGCGTGACCCGGCCGCGCTGCCGGACATGCTCGAACAGGTGGTCAGCCATTTCGGCCAGCTCGATGCGCTGGTCAACAACGCCTCCAACTTCTTCCCCACCCCGTTCGGCCAGGTGCAGCCGTCGCAATGGGACGAGCTGCTGGCGGTCAACGCGCGCGCGCCGTTCTTCCTGGCCCAGGTGGCCGCCCCGCACCTGATCCGGCAGCGTGGCGCCATCGTCAACCTGACCGACCTGCATGCCACCCAGCCATTGCGCGACTACCCCGCCTACAGCATCGCCAAGGCGGCGCTGGAGATGGTCACCCGCTCGCTGGCGCTGGAACTGGCACCGCACGTACGGGTCAACGCCGTGGCCCCGGGTGCCATCCTGTGGCCGGAGGAAGGCAAGAGCGAGCTGGCCAAGCAGAAGCTGATGGAGCGCACGCCGCTGGGCCGCATCGGCACCCCGCACGAGATCGCCTCGGCGGTGCGCTGGCTGCTGGACGATGCCGGCTACATCACCGGCCAGACGTTGCGCCTGGATGGCGGGCGGACGTTGACGTAAGCCAGCGATCAAGGCCGCGGCAAACCCGCCGCCCTCCCTTGGCAACAGCCGGGGAGGTAGCGCAAAGCCGCACGGAAGCGTTTGCGCTTCCCCGTGGGACCTCACTCCCCTTCCAGCGCCACCACATCGAAATCCTGCCCGAACTGCGGATGCTCGGCCCACATCTGCGCCAAACTCAGCCCGCGCACCGGGTCGATGAATTCCGGCGCGATGTCGGCCAGCGGCTTGAGCACGAAGGCGTGCTTGAGCTCCGGGCGCGGGATGCGCAGGTGCTTGGGGCCCTCGACCACCAGGTCGCCGTAATACACCACGTCGATGTCCAGGGTACGGTCGCTGAAACGCGGGCCGGAACGGTCACGCCCGTGCGCGTCCTCCACCGCGTGCAGCCATTCGTCCAGGGCCAGCAGCGGCATGTCGGTTTCCAGCAGCACCGCGTTGTTGAGGAAGTCCGGGCCGTCGAAGCCCACCGCGGGGGTGCGGTAGGCCGGCGATACGCGCAGGGTGCCGAAACGTTCGCGCAGCACGTCCACGGCGGCCTTGAGGTAATGGCGTGGATTGAGGTTGCTGCCCAGGCTGAGGAGCACGGTGGTCATCGGTGGCTTTGCCTGCGGGCCTGCCCGCACCGGTCAGGGCGGACCACGGCCCTGCATCAGGAGTGGGGGCGACAATGATAAGGCCAGCAGACGTCGGCCAGATGCGCGCCGGAGTGCTTTCAGTCGCTGCCCAGCGCATCGGCCACGGCACGGAACACCCGCTGCATCTCCAGCGGCTTGGGCAGCACGTGCACGCTGATGCCCGACGGGGCCTGGCCGTCGGCAAATGCCGGGGCATTGGCGTCCTCCAGCACGATGGCCGGCCCGCGGTAGCCCATCGCCTGCATCTCGGCCAGCAGCTGCCCGGCCGACAGCAGCGGGATGCCGCTGTCGACCAGCACCACGTCGGGCAGGCCGGCTTCCTGCAGGTGCCGCATCGCGACCGCGCCATCGCTGGCCAGGCGCATGCGGTAGCCCTGGCTGGACAACGCATTGCCCAGCAGCGAGAGCCGGGTGGCCTCGTCATCGACCACCAGCAGGCGTTCGCCGCGGCCGGCGCGGATCGCCGGCACCTCGCCCTCGCCTTCGGCCAGCAGAGCATCGTGCATCGGCAGCAGCAGTTCGAACGAGGTCCCCTCGCCCTTGCAGCTGTGCACGCGGATATGCCCGCCAACGCTCTCGATGATGCGCCGGCATGACACCAGCCCCAGCCCGGTACCGTTGGCCTTGGTGGTGAAGAACGGGCTGAACAGACGCGCCTGGGTCGCCTCGTCCATGCCGATGCCTTCATCGCTGACGCGGATGCGCACGCACTCCTCCTGGCCCTGGCCACCGCGTTCGGCGACCAGGCTCAGGCGCCCGCCGTCGGGCATCGCCTGGATGGCGTTCAACGCCAGGTTGAGCAGCACCTGCTGCAGCTCGGTGTAATTGGCCTCGATGGCCATGCGGTCATCGGAGACCTCCAGGTGCAGGTCCACGTTGCGCGGCAGGCTGCTCTTGAGCAGCATGCCGACCGCCTGGAACAACCGCTGCAGCACGATGCGCTCGCTGGGCTGGCGCGAACCGCGCACGAAGGACAGCATCGACTCGACCATCTCGTGGCCACGCCGGCCGCACTCGGCGATCACGTCGGCCAGGCGCACGATCTTGGGATCGTCGCTGCGCTCGCGGATCAGGTCCGGCACGATCAGCAGCGGCTGCAGGATGTTGCGCAGGTCGTGGCTGAGACCGGCGGCCAGCAGCGCCAGGCTCTCCAGGCGCTGCGAACGCATCAGCTCGTCCTCCACCCGGGCGCGCTCGATCTCGCTGCGCGCCTCGCGGATGGCCCGCGCCACGGCCGGCGGCAGGCGTGCCGGCAGGTGCTTGATGATGTAGTCGTTGGCGCCCTTGCGCAGCGCCTCCACCGCGGTCTCCTCGCCCATGGTGCCGGAGACGAAGATGAAGGGAACCTTCGGGTGCAGCTCGCGCAGTATCTGCAGCGCCTGGTAGCCGGAGAATCCGGGCATGCTCAGGTCCGAGAGCACGATGTCGGGCATGTACTCGGTCAGGGCGCGGCGCAGCCCGACCTCGTTGTCGACCCGCTCGAATTCGGCCTGCAGGCCGGCGTCGAGCAACTGGTCACTGACCAGCTCGGCATCTTCGGGCGAATCCTCCACCAGCAGGATCCGCAACCGCCCCAGTGGTGCTCCCTTGTTAGGCATGCACGCTCACTCGCCTTCCGGTGCCTGGTTGATGACCGCCCAGAACGTGCCGATCGTCTTGACCGCGTTGAAGAACTGGTCAATGTCCACCGGCTTGACCACGTACGCATTCACGCCCAGGTCCCAGCTGCGTGCCAGGTCGCTTTCCTCGCGCGAGGAGGACAGGATCACCACCGGCAGGCGCTTGAGCTCCTCCTCGGCACGGATGCGCTGCAGGACCTCCAGCCCGTCCATGCGCGGCATCTTGATGTCCAGCAGCAGGACCGCCGGCAGCCCTTCCTCGCGGTCGGCGTAGGCCCCGCGGCGCAGCAGGAAGTCCAGCGCTTCCACGCCGTCCTCGCAGTGCACGATCGGGTTGGCCAGGCGCGCCTCGCGCAGGGCGTCGATCGCCATTTCGGCGTCAGCCGCGCTGTCTTCGGCGATCAGGATGGTGCGCAACGTGGTCATGCCGGGAGATCCTTGTGGTGTGCGTCGTTGAACGGGGGAATGATGAAGCTGAAGGTGGCCCCCTTGTCCACCTGTGCCTCGGCCCAGATGCGCCCGCCATGGCGGGTCAGCACCCGTCGCACGCTGGCCAGGCCGATGCCGGTGCCGGCGTACTCGGAGGCCTTGTGCAGGCGCTGGAACACCCCGAACAGCTTGGAGGCGTACTGCATGTCGAAACCGGCACCGTTGTCGGTGACGCTGAACTGCTGGCTGCCGTCGGGCAACTGCCGCGCCGACACCTCGATCACCGCCTTCTCGCGCCCGGCGCTGTACTTGATCGCGTTGCCCAGCAGGTTCAGCCACACCTGCCGCATCATGTTCTCGTCGGCCACCAGCACCGGCAGCGTGCCGATGTGCCACTCCACCTCGCGCGGCGTGCCGTCGGCACCGGCCTCAGCGCGCAGGTTGGAATCCAGCAGCGCGCGGGTGTCGGCCACCAGCGACTGCATGTCCACCGGCTGCAGGCGCATGGCGCCACGCCCCAGCCGCGAATAGACCAGCAGGTCGTCGATCAACGCCGCCATCCGCTGCGCCGAGCTGCCGATCACGTCCAGGTAATGCTGCGCCTTCTCATCGGCGCCCTCGCCCAGGTGCCGGCGCAGCTTGTCCGAGAACCCGGCCACGTGGCGCAGCGGCGCGCGCAGGTCGTGCGAGACCGAGTAGCTGAAGGCCTCCAGCTCGCGGTTGACGTCGGCCATCTGCTCGACCTTGCCTTCCAGCTGCCGGTTCAGCTCTTCCACCCGCACCTGCACCGCGCGCTGCAGGGTGATGTCGCTGATGGTCATCAGCACCACGTCGTCGTTGGCATCGGGCAGCGACATGCGCCGCGCATTGATCAGCATGGTGCGGGCCAGGCCGTCCACGCCCTGCTGCTGGTGCTCGTAGTCCCACAGCTCGCGCCCGCGCAGCAGCACGTCGGCCAGGCGCTGGCGCACGAGGGGATCCTCCCAGGCACCATCGCCGATCTCCTGCAGCGGACGCTGGTTCACGTCCTGGCCATCGACCCCGTACAACTCGGCGAAGGCGTTGTTGTGCAGCACGATGCGCAGCTTCTCGTCGAGCAGCACGATGGGCTCGCGCACGGTCTGCAGCACCGAGTTGGCGCGGGCGGTGGACTTGCTCAGGCGCAACTCGGCATCGGCACGGCTGCCGATCTGCCGGTTCAGCAGCCACAGCACCAGTGCCAGCAACAGCAACTGCACCACCAGCGCGCTCCAGCTCACCAGCGAGGACATCCGCTGCTGGCGCCGCGCCTGCAGGCCGCGCTCGGCCAGCAGCGCCTCTTCGTGCTGCTGCAGCTCGACCACCATGTCGCGGATCGGGTACTCGAAGGTCATCTGCTCGATCAGCTCGCGCTGGCGCGGCGAATCGGTGCTGACGGCGATCTCCTTGGCCAGCGCCATGCGCCGCTCCAGCATCGACTCCATCTTGCCGATGCGGACCAGTTGCTCGGGGCTGTCGCTGACCAGCCCGGCGAGCTCGCGCAGGTTGTCGGTCACCCGGTCGGCCTGGTCCATGCGCTGCTGCAGCGCCGGCGAGTCGATGCCCTTGGACAGCGTCAACGCCGCCGACTCGACGTCGCGGATGTCGGCCTGCAGGTTGTACAACCGCGCCCCCACCGCGTGGGTGTGCGCCACCCAGTTGGCCGACTCCACGCTCTGGGTGGACAGCCGCTGCAGGGTCAGCGCCGGGACGATGATGATCAACAGCGCAGCCAAGGCCAGCCCCATCAGGCGCCAGCGGCTCCACCCATCGTCGCTCAATCCCAGTGCCATCCCGTTTCCTTCGTCACGCGTGGACGCCCCCTGCGTCACACCAGCCGCCATCGACGGCAGTTTCCGTCAATCGGCAGAAACCGCGGCCGTATCCAGGCGTTTGCCTGACAGGCGCCAAGGATTGCATGAAACCTGCGGGGAGTGAACGCCTCGCGTCCTCCTCCCCGCCGTGCTCCGGTTCAGCCGTCGCTGCGCTTGATCGCGTGACCACCGAACTCGTTGCGCATGGCCGCCAGCATGCGGTCGGTGAACGAGTTGTCCTCGCGCGAACGCAGCCGTTCCAGCAGCGACAGGGTGATCACCGGTGCCGGCACGTCGAGGTCGATGGCCTCGCTGACCGTCCAGCGCCCTTCGCCGGAATCCTCCACGTAGGGCGCGATGCCATCCAGCGCCGGGTTCTGGCGCAGCGCATCGGCGCTGAGGTCCAGCAGCCAGGACCGCACCACGCTGCCATGCCGCCAGACCTCGGCGATCTGCGCCAGGTCCAGCGCGAACTCGGCCTTCTTCTCCAGCAGCGCGAAGCCTTCGGCGTAGGCCTGCATCATTCCGTACTCGATGCCGTTGTGGACCATCTTGCTGAAGTGGCCCGCCCCGACCGGCCCGACATGGGCCCAGCCACGGTCCGCGGCCGGCGCCAGCGCCTGGAACAGCGGCGACAACCCCGACACCACCGCCTGCTCGCCACCGATCATCAGGCAGTAGCCCTCCTGCAGCCCCCACACCCCGCCGCTGGTGCCGCAGTCGACGAAGTCCACCTGGTGCGCTGCGCAACGCCCGGCCCGCTGCTGCGATTCCCGGTACCAGGAGTTGCCGCCGTCGACCACCACGTCGCCCGGCGACAGCAACGGCAACAACGCCTCCAGCGTCGCGTCCACTACCTTGGACGGCACCATCAGCCACAGCACCCGCGGTGCCGGCAGGGCCTGCACCAGCGCCTGCAGCGAGGCGACCACCGCCACGCCCTTGGCGCCCACCTGCGCCCTGGCCTGCTCGCCCGGATCGAAGCCGGTGACGCGGATGCCGCCGCCCTGCAGTCGCTGCGCCATGTTGGCGCCCATCCGGCCCAGTCCGATCATGCCCAGTTCCATTTCTCACCTCGGGTTGTGTTGAAGGAAATTCCGTCCGCACACGCCCGCAGGCGCGCTTCGATCCAGCGCCGGTACAGGGTGGTGTGCAGGTTGTGCAGCGTCAGCTCGATGCTGAAGGGGGTGCGCGGGTTGCGGTCGAGCAGGCGGGCGATGTGGTAGCCCAGCGGGCGCACGCCCCTGGGATGCACGTACAGCATCAAGCCGCCATACACCGGGTCGCCCATCAGCGCGTCGATGCGCGCCAGCAGCACCTGCTGCTCCGCCGGCAGCGCGGCCCGCAGCGTCGCATCGCGCTCGTGCAGAAGGCGTTCGAAGCGGCGCCGGCCATGCCCCGGCATCTGCCGCGCCAGCTCCCATATCCGCGCGTTGAGCGCGTCGTAGTGCGCGAAGCCGCCATGCCGGGCCAACGCCTGGGCGGCGGCCTCGCTGACGTCGGTGATCACGAAGTTCTCGGCCTGGTTGTTGATGTCATCCAGGTAGCGCTTGTCGTAGACGTGGCTGATGTAGCCCGGCAGGCCCATGAACGCCTGCCGCCCCATCGCCGCGGTGCGGACCGCTTTGCCATCGGCGAAAAACTCGCCGGCGTTGCTGCCCAGCAGGATGCTCTGCGTATCGTGCAGGGTCAGGAAGGTGCCGATGGACAACTCCCCGGCACTGAACTCCGCATCGAACGCCGCATCGCCATACAGCTCGCGCTGGGCGGCGAGCTGGGCGACCTGCCGGCCCACCCCGCACTCGGAGCGCACCCGACCGCTGTAGAAGGCCTCCAGCGCCCGGCTGTTGCTGCCGCTCGGCGCATAGCCACGGCCAAAGCTGCGGAAGCGCTGCCAGCCCTGCGCACCCGCGCCGCGCGCGCCGAAGCCGATCCAGCCCAGCTGCAACGCCGAGAACCGGTAACCGGGGTTGTCCTGCAGGCGACGGGCCGCCGCGCGCGTGGCATCGCCCAGCCGGAACGCATAGGCGCACACGCTGGCCTGCTGTTGCAGCAGGGCTTCGGCCATCTGCTCGCGCTGCGTGGCATCGAAACCCTCGGGCACCTGCACGCGCAGATCACCCCTGGCCTGCGCCTGCTGCAGCGAGGCGCGCTGGCAGGGCTGCCCGGCATTGACCGTGACCCCCTGCTGCGCGCCCGATTCAATCTGCCACCCCAGCTCGCGCAGCAGCCGCATCGCGCAGCCGTCGGCGGCCTGCGCCGTGGATGCCAACACCCACATCAACGCAGCGCCGACGCGAACCATCGCGTGCCGGCGCCACGTCACCGGGCCGGCGCCCCGTCGGTCGGTGGCGGCACCAGCGCGGTGGCGAACTGCTGCACGCGCGCGAAGAAGTTCCGGTAGAACTGCGCATCCTGCACCGTGCTGCTGGCCACCCGCACCAGCGAGTCATCGTTGCTGCCGAACGGCAGCGACACCGACCCCAGCGCCCCCACGCCCACGCTGGCCGAGGTGGGCGACTTCTTCAGTGCATAGCGGTCCTGCACCGCGCTGGCGAACACCTGTGCATGGCCGTCGCCACGCGCCGCGCAGGACACCCGCAGCACCAGCTGCTCATGCACGTCCTCCTTGGGCTGGAAGTTCTTGTTGGCCTCCACGCTGCCGGCATCGGCACGGGTAATCGCATAGCCCTGCCCCAGCAGCGCGCGGCGCGCCGCCTCGCAGGCCTGCGCCGGCGATACCTCGAAGTCGCGCGAATAGGTGTCGCCGGAATCGAACGACTCGCGCAGCAGCGTGCTGTTGACGGCCTTGCCACCGCAGCCAGCCAGCGCCAGCAGCATCAGCCCGGCCAGCGCACGAAGCCCGTAGGTGCGCATGGACGCCTCCACCCATCATCGAATGGCCCACAGCATAACGCCGCCAACGTCCAGGGACGTTGACGGCGTTTTCAACACGCTGTTGCGTTGTTGCTCAGTCAGCCCAGCGGCCGGGACCGGTGGACTGCGGCAGCACCTGCGCCGAAAGCGGGCGGTCCTTTTCCAGCAGGTTGAGCGCATCGGCCAGGATCGAGGCCGACTCCTTCAACAGCGGGTCCGGACGCTTCTCGGCGGCCTTCTCGCGTGCGGCATCCTTGACGATGTCGCGCTCGTTGCCGGTCAGGCCGTCGTCGCTGCTGTCCTCGGCCAGCGGGTCCAGCGGCAGACCCAGCTCCCTGCGGGTGGCTTGGCGCTGCTTGCGCTGCGTTTCCTGGCGGTCACGCTCGGCGCGGCGGTCGGCCTCGTTGAGCGAGACGTACTTCTTGGCCGCCTCGGTGCGGAACTGGTTGACGTCCTCTTCCCACCACTGGAACTCGCGGTCGTTCTGGATGCGCTGGCCATGGCGGGTTTCCAGGCGCGGCAGGATCGGCGCGAAATTGCCGTACTGGGTGTGCGGCACCGCGGCGATGCGCGTCCACGGCAGCGCGTTGTCGTAGGTGCTCTCGCCGAACTCGCTGGCATCCACGCTGGCCGGGAAGGCCAGGTCCGGTACCACGCCCTTGTGCTGGGTGCTGGAGCCGCTGACGCGGAAGAACTGGGCGATGGTCAGCTTCACCTGGCCGAAGCGCTCCTTCTCGCTGGCCGGCCAGCGGTCCAGCGGCACCACGTTCTGCACGGTGCCCTTGCCGAAGGTGGTTTCACCGATGACCAGGCCACGGCCGTAGTCCTGGATGGCACCGGCGAAGATCTCCGATGCCGACGCCGAGCCACGGTTGATCAGCACCGCCAGCGGGCCGTCCCAGGCCACGGCCGGGTTGCGGTCGCTGTTGACGGTGACGCGGCCACCGGATTCGCGCACCTGCACCACCGGGCCCTGCTCGATGAACAGGCCGGTCAGTTCGATCGCCTCGTCCAGCGAGCCGCCGCCGTTGTTGCGCAGGTCCAGCACCACGCCGTCGACCTTGTCGGCCTTGAAGCCGGCCAGCAGCTTGGCCACGTCGCGGGTCGCGGAGGCATAGTCGGCCGCGTTGCGGCGACGGCCTTCGAAATCCTGGTAGAAGGTCGGCAGCTTGACGATGCCGATGCGGCGCTGCGCCTCGCCGGCCGCGCCGGGGATGGTCATGGTCTCGCCCTTGGCAGCCTGCTCGGACAGGCGGATCTTCTGCCGGGTGATGGTCACCATGCGGTGCTTGCCGTCCACGCCTTCGGCCGCCGGGATGTACTCCAGCCGCACCTGGGTGTCCTTGGCACCGCGGATCTTGGACACCACGTCATCGATGCGCCAGCCGATCACGTCCTCGATCGGGCCGGAACGGCCCTGGCCCACGCCGACGATGCGGTCACCGGCCTTGAGCGTGCCGTCCAGGTCCAGCGGACCACCGGGCACCACCTCGCGGATCACCACCACGTCGTCCTGGCGCTGCAGCTGGGCACCGATGCCCTCCAGCGACAGCGACATGGCCTGGTTGAAGTTCTCGGCCGTGCGCGGGGTGAAGTAGTCGGTGTGCGGGTCGACGGCGCTGGTATAGGCGTTCATGTAGAACGAGAACACGTCGTCGTTCTTGAGCTCGTTGATGCTCTTGCCCAGCGTCTCGTAGCGCTTGTCCAGCGTCTTGCGGATGTCGGCGGCCGACTTGCCGGCCAGCTTCAGCCGCAGCCAGTCGTTCTTGACCGACTTGCGCCACAGCTCGTCGAGCTCGGCGCTGGTCGCCCACGGCACGTCCTTGCGGTCGTAGTCGAAGCGTTCCTGGACGCTGAAGTCCGGCTCCTGGCGCAGCAGGCGGCGGGCATAGGCCACGCGCTCGGTGGCGCGCTGGCGGTACACGCTGAACACCTGGAACGCCGGGTCCAGCTCGCCGGAGCGGATCGCATCGCCGGTGCGCGCGGCCAACGGCGCGAAGCCGTCCACGTCGTCCTTGGTGAAGAACTGCTTGCCGCTGTCCAGCGACTCCAGGTAACGCTTGAACACGTCCTGCGAGGTGGCCGCGTCCAGCGCGCGCGGGCGGTAGGCGTAGCGGCTGTCCGACAGCAGCCCGTAGACCAGCTTGGAGGTGGTGGTCTGGTCGAGCGTCGGGGACGACGGCAGGGCCGGGGAATCGGCGCGCGCCAGCATCGCGGCGGGCGCGGTCAGCGCGAAGGCCAGCAGGAAGGCGGGAACTCGGTAAGTCATCAAAGTACTCGGGGCACCGGACGTTGGGGGGAGGTTGCGGACAGCTCGGACACTTCGACAGTGCCGAAAGTTTCGGCCGTTGTCACGCTGTCCACGGCCAGACTAGCCGCAGCCCCGTAGCAGAATGTGAATCGCCCGGACACGGGCTGGCGGCGACCGCCCTGCCCACGCCTGCGCTGCGGCAGGCGCGGGGTACTCAGGCCGCGCTCAGACGTGGACGCCGGCACCGGCCGCCTGCTGGTCGGCATGGTAGGACGAACGCACCATCGGGCCGGAGGCCACGTGGGTGAAGCCCAGCGCGTAGCCGTAGTCCTCGAACGCCTTGTATTCCTCCGGCGTCCAGTAACGCAGCACCGGGTGGTGGTGCGCGGTCGGCTGCAGGTACTGGCCGATGGTGACCATCTCCACGTCATGCGCGCGCAGGTCGCGCAGGGTGGCCTGCACCTGTTCGAAGGTCTCGCCCAGGCCGAGCATGATGCCGGACTTGGTCGGCACGTCCGGGTGCTGCGCCTTGAAGTTCTTCAGCAGGGTCAGCGACCACTGGTAGTCCGCGCCCGGGCGCACGTTGCGGTACAGGTCCGGCACGGTCTCGATGTTGTGGTTGAACACGTCCGGCGGGTTGGTCGCCAGGATCTCCAGCGCGCGCTCCATGCGGCCCTTGCCACGGAAGTCCGGGGTGAGCACCTCGATGCGGGTGCCCGGCGACTTGGCGCGGATGGCGGCGATGCAGTCGACGAAGTGCTGGGCACCGCCGTCGCGCAGGTCGTCGCGGTCGACGCTGGTCACCACCACGTACTTCAGGCCCATGTCGGCCACGGTCTGGCCGAGGCTGGCCGGTTCGTTGGCATCGGGCGGCTTGGGCCGGCCGTGGGCCACGTCGCAGAACGAGCAGCGGCGGGTGCAGACCTCGCCCAGGATCATGAAGGTGGCGGTGCCGTGGCCGAAGCATTCGTGGATGTTCGGGCAGCTGGCTTCCTCGCACACGGTGACCAGGCGGTTCTCGCGCAGTTTGGCCTTCAGGTTGGCCACCGCATTGCCCGAGGGGATGCGCACGCGGATCCACGACGGCTTGCGCAGCACCGGGGCGTCGGCGAACTGCACCGGCGAGCGACCGATCTTGTCACCGCCGATCTGCTTGACACCGGCCTGCAACGGCGCGGACGAGGTATCGGCCTGCACGACCTGCAGGGGAATGGAGCGCGTGGTGGATTCAGTCATGGCGTTACCGGCGGCGTCAGGGCCGCGTAGTCAGGTCGGGCAATTCGGGCGTCGGCTGCAGCGCCAGCCCGAACTGCTGGGCCAAATGGGACAGCAGCACCGACTTGACCGCCTCGATGCCCGAGGGACCGCCCAAGTCTAGCACCGAGGTCACCTGCATCCCGGCGTAACCGCAGGGGTTGATGCGGTGGAACGGTTCCAGGTCCAGCGAAACGTTGAAGGCCAGCCCGTGGAAGCTGCAGCCGCGCCGCACGCGGATGCCGAGCGCGGCGATCTTGGCCCCGCCGACGTAGACGCCCGGGGCGCCCTCCAGCCGCTCGGCGCCGATGTTCCACTCGTCCAGCGTGTCGATGATGGCCTGCTCGATGCGGCACACGTAGTCACGCACGCCGATGCCGAGCCGGCGCAGGTCCAGCAGCGGGTAGACCACGATCTGGCCGGGGCCGTGGTAGGTCACCTGGCCACCGCGGTCCACGTGCAGCACCGGGATGTCGCCCGGGGCGAGCACGTGCTCGTCCTTGCCGGCCTGCCCCAGGGTGAACACCGGGTCGTGCTCGACCACCCAGACCTCGTCGGTGGTGCCATCGTCGCGGCCGTCGGTGAACTGCTGCATCGCATGCCAGACCGGCGCGTAGCCCTGCCGGCCAAGGTCACGCAGGACGGCGGGCCGTTGGCGCGCGGGCGCCGCCGGTACCGCGCAGGCGGTCACAGCGTCCACTTCACTTCCGGATGGTCACGCAGCGCGGCATGCGCCGCGTCGTACTGCTCGCGGCTGTCGGCCCGGAAGGCGATGCGCACGGAGACGTACTTGCCGTTGGACGAATGCTTCCAGGCGATGCGCTCGTTGAGCACTTCCACCCCGGCGCTCTGCAGCAACCTGGGCAGTTCCTGCTCCAGCCCGATGTTGGCCGCGCCCATGGCGCTCAACTCGAAGGTACCGGGGAACTGGAAGCCGTGTTCAGGATTGTCGGACTTGATTTCCATGGCGGACATTATCGGGGCGTGGCGTCCCAAACCCAAGGCCATGGCCGGTTTACAGCCTTCCAAAACGGGAAGGGCCGCTTTCGCGGCCCTTCCGGCAGGCATCGGCAGCTTACCTGGACAGTTCCAGCAGGGTCGAGGAGACCCAGCCACGGTTGCCCAGTTCATCTTCCACTTCCCACATCACGCCTTCCTTGGTGCCGGTCGGGTACAGCATCATGCCCGGATCCAGGGTGCGCACCGGGGCACCGGTGCCGCGGGCGTTGGCCAGCAGGCGACCGGCACGGGTCACGGTCACGGCCTGCTGCGCGTTGGAAGCGGCGGCATTCTCCGGCAGGCCACCCAGCTGGGCGACGATGTCGGTGTAGGCCTGCAGGTAGGCCATGGTGATCACCTGGCCGATTTCGGTGTTGGCGTAACCGCCCACGCCCGCCGCGCCCAGGCCGCTGCCGCCGAACAGGCCGCCGCCGGCACCAAAGCCCATGTCGCTCTTGCGCGCGGAGCCTTCGGCCATGGCCACCTGCTCGGAGGAACGCACGTCGGTCACGGTCAGGACCACATCGGCGGTCTTGCTGGTGAAGTTCAGGCCACCGACGATCGCGCCGGCGCGGCCGCCGATCAGGCCGCCCAGCAGGCCGCCAATGGCATTGCCACCGGCGTTGCTGTTCTGCGAGATCAGGTCCGGGATCATCACGTAGTCGGCGGCCTTGATCTGGCCCTTGCCGACGTTGGAACGGCCACGCAGCTCGCCGCTGGCGGCCAGCTCACGCTCGAACTGGCCGGCGGCCATGCCGGCGCCACGGTCGACCAGGGTGAAGCAGCGCGAACGGTTGACGAACACCTTGATCAGGCGGCTCGGCGCCGGCAGCTGCTGGCCGGTCCACCAGTTGGTGGCATCTTCCGGCTCGATCACCGACATCGAACCGATCGGGCGCTGGCAGGTCGGAATCTGGGCGACCGCAGCCTTGCGCTGTTCCTGCGCCTGGGTGCCCCGGTTCTTGAATGATGCTTCGGCGGGCTGGCTGGTGACAGCCGCGGCAATACCTACGGTGAGCGCCGCTGCAACGAGCGGCGAAAAGACGTTACGCATATCAGTTACTTCCCCGTTACCTGCACCTATCGAGGTGCGTTCCTTTGGCGTTTGCGACCTAGCGGCAAAATCCTGTTCCACCCCACTTTCGGGCAGGCGAGCGCGGGCCGGTCGCGCCGATGCTACCGCACGAAGATCAAGGGATTCCATCAAAGCTTTGTGGGAAAACCCCGCGACTTGCGCCTCCCAGGGTGTGATCGTCCGCAAATTTCGATGGACGTCACGTTGCAAACCCCCATTCATCTTGTTGGAAACCACCGGCAATCCCTCCGCGTCCTCCACGGGCATGTCCGGCCATTCCCCCCTGCTCCCGAAACAATTCGTCCGTTCAGGGCCCGATGTTCAAACCGGCCCGCGCCGCTAAGCTGGTCCAATCTTACGAACGACATCATGGAGAACGCCGCATGAGGGACGGCAAGGGCTTTCCTCTCGCCGCGCTGCTGGCCGGCACCCTGCTCGCCAGCACCGCCCAGGCCGCTGAACAATGCGCGCAGAGCGCCTTGGCCGAGCACCCGCCGGCGATCAACTTCCGCGTCGACAACGACCTGTTCGGCGGCGCCCAGCAGGACCAGGGCTACACCAATGGCGCGATGTTCACCCTGGTCTCGCCGAACCTGAAGGACTACACCGACGACCCTTGCCTGCCGCGCCTGGCACGCTGGACCAACCGGCACCTGGAACGCCTGCATCCGGGCGGGTTCGAACAGCAGAACATGATCTTCAGCTTCGGCCAGGGCCTGTTCACGCCGACCGACAACACCCGCTCGGACCTGATCCGCGACGACCGTCCGTATGCCGCCGCGCTGCTGGTGAACTTCGGCTACAACGCGCGCAGCGGCGCGCACCTGCGCACCACCCAGCTGGCGGTCGGCATGGTCGGCCCGGCCGCCATGGGCAAGCAGGTGCAGCAGGCCGTGCACAGCGTGCTGGGCGACGAGAAGTTCAAGGGCTGGGACAACCAGCTGCACAACGAGCCGGTGTTCAAGCTGGTGCATGAGCGGATGCGCCGGTGGCCGGCCGAGCCCAGCACCGCTGGCTGGGGCTGGGACGCGATCAGCCATTGGGGCGGCGCGCTGGGCAACCTCGCCACCTACGCCAACGCCGGTGGCGAAGTCCGCTTCGGCTGGAAGCTGCCCGATGATTTCGGCAGCTCGCCGATGCGCCCGGCCGGCGAGAACACCGCGCCAACGCGCCATGGCCGCGCGACAGGCTGGTCGAGCCACCTGTTCCTCACCAGCGATGCCCGCTGGGTTGTGCGCGACATCACCCTGGACGGCAACACCTTCCGCACCAGCCACCGCGTGGACAAGCGCCCGTTCGTCGGCGACATCGGCTATGGCGTGGCGGTGATGCGCGGTCGCTGGAAGTTCGCGCTGGCCCGCTACCACCGCACCCGCGAGTTCGAAGGCCAGAAGGAAACCCCGGTGTTCGGCAGCTTCACGGTCAGCCGCACGCTCTGACCCGCCTGCGGCCTCGCTGCGCAGCCGCGCGCCAGGCAGGTGCGTGCAGCGAGGCACAAACAAAAGCGGCGCTGCCGCGTCCGACGAATCGTCGAGCGCGGCAGCGCCGCCTGGCCGTTCCGGCCGGTAGCCGCCCTTACTCGGACTTCCACCACATCATGAAGGCGTCCCACAGGCGCTTGAAGAAGCCACCCTCTTCCACCGCCTGCACCGCCACCAGCGGCGCCTCGGCAATCACCTTGCCATCCAGCGACACCTTGACGGTGCCGATCTGCTGGCCAGCGGTGATCGGGGCAACCAGCTGCTTGGGCACGTCCATGCTCGGCTTGAGGTCGTTGTAACGGCCGCGCGGCACGCTCACCAGCATCGGCTGGGCAACGCCCAGCTGCACCTCATCGGCCTTGCCCTTCCAGACGTGCTGGCTGGTCACGGCCTTGCCCGGCTCGTACAGGCGATGGGTTTCGAAGAAGCGGAAGCCCCAGTTCAGCAGTGCCAGACTGTCATCGGCACGCTGCTTCTCCGAGGCGCCGCCCATCAGCACCGCGATCAGGCGCTGGTCGCCGCGCTGGGCCGAGCTCATCAGGCAGTAGCCGGCCGCCGAGGTGTGGCCGGTCTTGATGCCGTCCACGCTCGCGTCACGCCACAACAGCAGGTTGCGGTTGGGCTGGGTGATGTTGCCGACGGTGAATTCCTTGATCTTGTTGTACGCGTAGGTCTCCGGGTAATCGCGCACGAAGGCGCGGCCCAACAGCGCCAGGTCGTAGGCGCTGGACTGGTGGCCTTCGGCGTTGAGGCCGTGCGCGTTGACGAAGTGCGAGTCCTTCATGCCGATCTTGGCGGCGTAGCTGTTCATCAGCGCGGCGAAGGCCTCCTGGCTGCCGGCGGCATGTTCGGCCAGGGCGATCGCGGCATCGTTGCCGGACTGGATCGCCATGCCCTTTTCCATGTCCTCCAGGCGCGCGGTCTGGTTGACCGGGAAACCGCTGTAGCTGCCGTCGGTGCCCGCGCCGCCTTCACGCCAGGCGCGCTCGCTCATCATCACTTGGTCGTCCGGCTTGATCTTGCCGTTCCTGGTCTCGGCGGCGAGCACGTAGGACGTCATCACCTTGGTGATGCTGGCCGGCGGCACCGGCATGTGGACGTTCTCGCCGGCCAGCACCTGGCCGGTGGCGTAATCCATCAACACCCAGGCGGTGGCGGTGGTCGGGACCGGTGCCGGCGGCGTCGCCACCTGGGCCGGAGCGGCCGCGGCAGCGGGGGCTGGGGTCGGCGTGGGGGTGGGCGTCTGGGCGGATGCCAGGCCAACGACGAGCGTCGTGGCCAGCGCGGCGGCGGCAAAACGGAATTTCATCGGAAATCGGTTCCTGCGGGACGAGGAAAAAAGAAACGGACGATCATTGTAGGACGGGCGCACCGCCATTGCGGTGCGACATCCGGCGTCAGTCGCGGACGATCTGCGGACTGCCAAAGCCCAGACCCGCAATGCGTCCGGCGAGTTCCGCCGCACTGCTCTGGTCGCTGGCCGGTACACGCAGGCGCCACAGGGTACGCCCGCCGCTGACGATATCGCTGAGCGAGGCGCCGACGATACCGGCGGCCGACAGCTGGCTCAGCGCCCGTGCAGCATTGTCGCGGCTGGAAAAGCTGGCCACCTGCAGCAGGATGGCGCCCAACGCACGCGTGGCCGGGTCGGCCGGGACCGCCGGCGTGGTGGCCGCGCGCACGGCCGGTGCGGGCGCCGTCGCCGGCAACGGTTGTACGGCCACCGGGGCAGGTTCGGTACCGGCAGCGCGCGTGGCAGCCGGGCGACCGGTGGCCACGCGCACACCGTTGTCCTTCATCCACGCGTCGAAATGATCGGCACTGGCGACCGCGGTGGTGGCCGCCGGCGGGGCCGCGGCAGGCGGGTTCGGCAGCTTTTCCACCAACTGGTCCATGCGGCTTGGTGCCACCGGTCGGGCCGGCGCGGCCGCGCGTTCGCCGCGGCCACGGCGGCTGCCGTTGCCGGCCAGCACGTTGTCGCTGCCCGGGGTCAGGCCACGCACCTCGACCCGGCCGGTGCCGCGCTGGGTGATGCCCAGGCGCACCGCGGCCGCGTAGCTCAGGTCGATCACGCGGCCGTCGTGGAAGGGCCCGCGGTCATTGACCCGCACCACCACCGACTCGCCGTTGTCCAGGTTGGTGACACGGGCGAAGCTGGGCAGCGGCAGGGTCTTGTGCGCGGCGGTGAAGGCGTACATGTCGTACACCTCGCGGTTGGAGGTCAGCCGGCCGTGGAACTTCTGGCCGTAATACGAGGCCGTGCCCTGCTCGACGTAGCGGCTGACGTCGTCCATCACCTGGTACTGCTTGCCCAGCACCACATAGGGCGAGCGGTTGCCCACCGCCGAACGCGGCTCGCTGGTCACCACCGGTTCGGGGATGCAGTCCACGTTGGGGACGTAGCTTGGCGTGCTGTCCCTGACGCCCGGCTTGTACAGGCCTCCGGCGGTGTAATTGCCGCGCGTGGAGAGGTCTTCCTGCGCCTTGGCGTACGGCGAGCCTTCCGGGCAACCGGCACGGGCGTCACCGCGGCCATGCACGACCGTGCCGGCATGCGCGCCGGCAGCGGCACTGCCGCCGCCGGCCTTCTTCGGGGCGCTGCTGCAGGCGGCCAGCCCGAGCACGATCAACGCAGGGACCAGCCACTTGATGTTCATGCCGGGGGGAGCTCCTTGCCGGCGATGGCCTGGGACAGCTGGAACACGGCCATCGCGTACATCTTGGAGATGTTGTATCGGGTGATCGCGTAGTAGTTCTGGAAGCCCAGCCAGTACTGCTTGCCGTTGCTGCCTTCCAGGGTCACCGGCGTGGCGGTGGCGTTGGCCGCGCGGATCGGCGTCACCGCGTGGTAGCCGCGCGCGGCCAGGTCATCGATGGTCCAGGTCGGGGTCCAGTCGGTCGGGTTGAACTCCTCGCGGCCGGCGTCGAGCGTGGCCGGCACCGCGACGGTGCCGCCGCGCACCCAACCGCCCTTCTTCACGAAGTAGTTGGCGATCGAGGAAAACACGTCGTCATAGCTGTTGAACAGGTCCCGGCGGCCGTCACCGTTGCCGTCCACGGCGAAGTCCAGGTAGCTGGACGGCATGAACTGGCCCATGCCCATCGCGCCGGCATAGCTGCCCTTGAGGGTGGTGATGTCCAGCTTCTCCATGCGCGCCAGTTCGAACAGCTTGGCCAGCTCGTCGCGGAAGAACAGCTCGCGGCGCACCTCTCGCTCGAGCTTGGCCGGGTCGCCGCTGCGCGGGTATTTGAAGGCCAGCGTGTACAGCGCATCGAGCACGCGGTGGTTGCCGGCGTTGCGGCCGTAGCTGGTCTCCACGCCGATGATCGCCACGATCACCTCGGCCGGCACGCCGGTGCGTTCCTGCACCCGCATCAGCTCGTCGCGGTGCTGGGCCAGGAAGGCACGGCCGCCGTCGATGCGGGCCTGGGTGATGAACATCGGCCGGTATTCGTTCCACGGCTTGACCCGCTCGGCCGGCCGCGACATCGCCGCGATGATCGGTTCGCGGATCTGCGCCTGCGCCAGCGTGGCTTCGATGTAGGCCGGATCGATGCGGTAACGCGCCGCGGTGTCACGGACGAAATTGGCGCGGGCGGTTTCGAAGGGCACCGGGGTCAGGTCGACCGGGGGCAAGTCCTGCTTGCTTTCCGGAGTCGCCTCGGCCGGGCCGGTGCCTGGCTTGGCCGGCGTGGCGGGTGCCTCGGCCGGAACCGGCGACGGCGTGGGAGCATGCGGCTGGGTCGCGCAGGCGACCAGACCGAACGTGAGACAGCAAATCAGAGCGCGTCGAATCATCGGCCGAGATTAGCAGGTCAAAGATGAATTTCCATCAATAAGACCATGAATCCCAACGAGATTGAAGGGGAAAATCCGTCGACGGATGGCACCCTGCGGCGCCCCTGCAAGATGAATGCGGCCACGCTTTGCCGGCCCTGCCCGTCCACCGGGCATAAAAATGGGCGTCGGCCATCCCCCCATCCCGCAGAGATGACCGACGCCCGGATTGGTGTGGGGGAACCGGGTCGTCATCTCCCCATGCCGACCCGCCAACAACCAACCGGTTGTCGCGGCGCGACAGCTGCCAGCGACGCTGACATTGTGAAGAACTCGTAAAGCCTTGTGTTTGATCTCGATCAAAAGCCGGGCAATCAACCCAACTCAGCCACCGTGGACCGGTCGGTGCGCACGCACCGCCATCACCAGGCCGAAGCCGGCCAGCAGCGAGACCGCCGAGGTGCCGCCATAGCTGATCAGCGGCATCGGCACGCCCACCACCGGCAGCAGGCCGGAGATCATGCCGCCGTTGACCAGGATGTACACGAAGAAGGCCAGGCCGGTGGCACCGGCCAGCAGCCGCGAGTAGGTATCGCGCGCCTCCACTGCGATCCACAGGCACCGACCGATCACGAACAGGTACAGGGCCAGCACCACCGCCACGCCGACCCAGCCGTATTCCTCGCTGAGCACGGAGAAGGCGAAATCGGTGGTCTGCTCGGGGATGAAGTTCAGGTGCGACTGCGAGCCCAACCCCCAGCCCTTGCCCGTCAGGCCACCGGAGCCGATCGCGATCTTGGACTGGATGATGTTCCAGCCGGCCCCGAGCGGGTCACTCTCCGGGTCGAGGAACATCATGATGCGGTCCTTCTGGTAGGGCCGCAGCAGCCACAGCCACGCCACCGGCGCGGCCGCGGCCACGCCGCCCACGCCGATGCCCACCCACCACCACGGCAGGCCGGCCAGCAGCAGCACGAACGCGCCGCTGGCGGCGATCAGCACGCCGGTGCCGAAGTCCGGCTGCAGCATCACCAGCCCGGTCGGCACGCCGATGATCACCGCCGCCACCAGCACCACCGGGATGCGCGGCGGCAGCGGCATGCGATTGAGGTACCAGGCCACCATCATCGGCAGGCTGACCTTGAGCAACTCGGCCGGCTGCAGGTAGAACAGCCCCAGGTTCAGCCACTGCCGGCCGTACTTGCCGGTGCCCAGCACGAACACCGCCAGCAGCGGCAGCATGGAGACGGCATAGATCAGCGGCGTCCAGGCGCGGATGCGCAGGATGGAAACCCGCGAGATGGCCCACATCGCCACCAGGCCCACCGCGAAGCGCACGCCCTGCGCCATCACCAGCCCGCCACCGCCGGCGCTGTCCAGCACCGACAGGCCGATGCCCATCAGCACGGCCAGCGCGATCAGCAGCGGCCAGTCCAGGCCGCGGGTCAGGCGCTGGCCCATCTCCAGTGCCCAGCGCAGGAAGTCCCTCATCGTTGTGCCTCCGGGCCGCGCACCTCGGGCCCGGCCGGACGCGATGGCGCCACGGCGGGGGATTCGGGAGAGGACGGTGCCTGTGGCGGTGGCGCGGGCGCGCCCACCATCACCGGCATGGCATCGAACAGCAGTGCCGCCTGTTCACCACGGGCGCGTGCGGTCGGGTCCTCGGTATCGAAGGTGGCGATGCCGACCGCGACGGTGCCGCGCTCGGCATCCAGCGGCTGCAGGCCCTCGGGCATCACGCCCAGCAGCCACGCATCGAACACCTTGCGCGCGATCGGCGCGGCCGCCGAACCACCGTAACCACCACCCTCCACGGCGATGGCGATGGCGATGACCGGGTCCTCGGCCGGCGCAAAGCCCACGAACAGCGCGCGGTGGCGCAGGTGCATCGGCAGGCTCTTGGGGTTCAGCGCGGCGGTGCCCTTGCGGCTGATCACCTGCGCGGTGCCGGTCTTGCCGGCCATCCGGTACTGGGCCCCGGCAGCGACACGCCAGCCGCTGCCACCGGGCTGCATGGTACCCATCATGCCTTCGCGCACGGCCTGCAGGTTGGACGGATTGGGGCTGATCGGCAGCGGTGCCGGCTGCGCCATCGCCATCCAGTCGTGGTCGAAACCGGCGCGTTGTTCGGTGACCAGGTGGGGGCGCCGCAGCTGTCCGGTGGCCAAGCCGCCCACGCCGCGCGCCAGCTGCAGCGGCGTCACTTTCCACAGGCCCTGGCCGATGCTGGCATTGACGGTATCGCCCGGGTACCAGCGCTCGCGGTTCGCCTTGGCCTTGGCCGCCGGCGAGGGCAGGATGCCGCCGATCTCGCCGAGCAGGTCGATGCCGGTGGGCTGGCCGAAGCCGTAGTGGCCGCCCATGTACTCGTCGTAGCGCTCGATGCCCATGTCGATGCCGAGCTGGTAGTAATAGGTGTTCACCGACTGCGAGATCGACTTGCGCAGGTCGGTCCAGCCATGGCCGCCACGGTTGGCATCACCCCAGCCACGGCTGACGCCGGGCAGGTAGAACATGCCGCGCGAGAGGATCTTGTCCTCCGGCCGGCGCAGCCCGCTGTCCAGCCCGGCCAGGCCGAGGAACGGCTTGACCGTCGAACCCGGCGCCACGCCGCCCAGCACCAGCCGGTTGAACTGCGGCCGCGACGGGTTCTCGTTGAGGCGCTTGAAGTCGGCGTGCGAGATGCCGTTCACGAACAGATTGGGGTCGTACGACGGCAGGCTGACCATGGCCAGGATCTCGCCGGTACGCGGGTCGATCGCCACCGCCGAGCCTTCCTGCTCGCCGAAGGCGGCCACCATCGCCCGCTGCAGGTCGGCATCGATGGACAGCCGCAGGTCGGTGCCCGACTGCGCCGGCACCCGGCCGACGGTGCGGATGGCGCGGCCCTGCACGTTGGTCTCGACCTGCTCGTAGCCGATCTTCCCGCGCAGCTGCTGCTCGTAGTAGCGCTCCAGGCCGGACTTGCCGATGTGGGTCAGCGCGGCATTGCCCTCGCCCAGCTCCTCCAGGTCCTTGTCGTCGACCCGGCCGACGTAGCCGATGATGTGCGCGAACAGGTCGCCGTAGGGGTAGCGCCGGGTCAGGTACGGCTCCAGCTCCACGCCCGGGTAGCGCCAGCGGTCCACCGCGAAGCGCGCCATCTCGTCGTCGCTGACGCGCAGCTTGAGCGTCACCGGCATGAAGCTGCGGCGCGCCTTGCGCGACTGCCGGAAGCGCTCGATGTCCTCATCGCCCAGCGAGAAGATCTGGCGCAGGCCGGCCAGGGTGGCCTCCATGTCCTGCACCTTGTCCGGGGTCACGTCCAGGCGGAAGGCCGGCACGTTCTCGGCCAGCAGCCGGCCGTTGCGGTCGTAGATCAGCCCGCGCCCCGGCACCACCGGACGCGCCTTGATGCGGTTGGCCTCCGAGCGCGTGGCGTAGATGTCGTGGTCCAGCACCTGCAGCTTGAAGTACCAGCCGCCCAGGAAGCCCAGCGCCAGCAGCACGCCGAGGAAGCCCAGTGCCGCGCGCCGCCGGAACTGTTCGGCCTCGGCGTGCGGGTTCTTGGTCTGGCGCCGGTTGTACATGCTCAGCGCCCGCGCTTGCCCAGCCGCACCGCATCCAGCAGCACATACAGCGGCAGCCACAGCGCCATGCCCAGCAGCGGCGCCCACCAGTAGCTCCAGGGCAGCAGCGGCGCATCACCGAGCAGGTGGATGGCCGCGTCGATGACGCGGTCGTTGAACAGCAGCCCGCCGATCGACAGTGCCTGCTGCGACAACGGGAAGAACCGGATCCGCGCGCGGAAACGCTGCAGGATGAAGGCCATCACCACCAGCCGCAGCGCCTGCTCGCCGAGGATGCCCCCGGTCAGCACATCGGCCAGCAGGCCGATGCAGAAGGCGAAGCCCAGCCCCGCGCGCTCGGGGGTCTCGATCACCCAGTACGCCAGCACCAGCGCCAGCCAGTACGGGCGCAGTGGCAGCAGCAGGTCGGGCAACGGCACCAGTGCCAGCAGGAACGCCAGCACGATGCTGACCGGCAGCACCCAGCCCTTGTTGCGTAGGCGGCTCATCGGCGCTGCTCCGGCGTGGCCTGCGGCGACGGCGCTTCGGCCGGAGCCGTGGACGCACCGGCGGCGCCTGCAGGAGTGGGCGGCGGGCCTGCCGGCGGTACGGCCGTGGCACCGGTCGGGGCCGCAGGGGCCGGCGGCGTGACGGTACCGGCCGCGTCGGCCGGGAGCTCCAGGCCCTGGGTCACCGGCAGGCGCGGGATGGCCGGCACCGAGCGCAGCAGCAGCACGTTGCGACCACGGTCCAGCTTGGCCGCCGGCTCCAGTTCACCGACCAGGAAGGCATGGGTATCGTCCGGGCGCAGCTTGAGGATCCTGCCCACCGGAAAGCCGGCGGGGAAACGCCCGCCCAGGCCCGAGGTCACGATCTCATCGCCCACCTCGACGCCCGCGCTGAGCGGGATGTCGCGCAGCTCCAGGCGGTCGCCGCGCCCGTAGGCGATCAGCCGCACCCCGTTGCGGGCCACGTTCACCGGCACCGCGTGGTCCGGGTCGGTCAGCAGCAGCACGGTCGAATGGCTGGCATTGACCGCGATCACCTGCCCCATCAGGCCGCCGGCATCGATCACCGCCTGGCCGACGTGCACGCCGTTGCGGCTGCCCGAATCCAGCACCACGCGCTGCTTCACCGGGTCCAGGTCGATGTCCAGGATCGGCGCCAGCTGCACGTCCAGGCCATTGCGCTCAGCTGCATTGAGCAGCTCGCGCAGCTGGGCGTTGTCCAGCGCGGCGGTCTGCAGGCGGGTCAGGCGGGCATTGGCCAGCAGCAGCTGGTTGCGCAGCTCGCGGTTCTCCTCGACCAGCTGGCCGTGGCTGGCGGCATGGTCCTTGACCGTGGCACCGACGCGGCCGGGCAGCCCGGCCAGTGCCCAGACCGGCTGCACCACCACGCTGGCCTGCGCACGCAGGCGCGACAGCCAGCCGCCCTGGATGTCGAGCACGATCAGGGTGATGGCCAACGCTAGGTAAGCCAGCAGTCGCAATGTGCTGCTGGCATCACCCTGTCGGGAGGCTACGGGAGGGCCGGCGTAAGGAGGCACGGATCAGGCGCTGGGAGCAGTGAAAGGGAAAAAGGGAATGGGGGCCGCAGGAGCCCCCGAACGTCAGCGCGCACACCGGATGTCATCTGCAGCGGGGGCAGGAACACGCGGACCGGGGCAGATCGCAGCAACCCACGCATCGTCATTCCCGGCTCCCCACCCCGATCCCGGCCTCACTCCGGCGCGAAGAACTCGTTGCCGTGCATGTCCACCAGCTCCAGCGCACGGCCGCCACCGCGGGCCACGCAGGTCAGCGGGTCATCGGCCACCTGTACGTGCAGGCCGGTCTCCTCGGAGATCAGGCGGTCCAGGTCGCGCAGCAGCGCGCCACCACCGGTCAGCACGATGCCGCGCTCGGCGACGTCGGCACACAGTTCCGGCGGGGTCTGTTCCAGGGCCAGCTTGACCGCCGAGACGATGCCCGACAGCGGTTCGTGCAGGGCCTCGAGCACCTCGTTGGAGCTGATCTTGATCATCTTCGGCACGCCCTCGGCGAGGTTGCGGCCGGAGATCTCCATCTCGATCACTTCCGCCTGCGGGTAGGCGCAGCCCAGCTCGACCTTGATGCGCTCGGCGGTGGCTTCACCGATCAGCATGCCGTGGTTGCGGCGCACGTAATTGGTGATGGACTCGTCGAAACGGTCGCCGCCGATGCGGACCGAGGCCGAATAGACGATGCCGTTCAGCGAGATGACCGCCACTTCGGTGGTGCCGCCGCCGATGTCGATGACCATCGAGCCACGCGCCTCGGTCACCGGCATGCCGGCGCCGATCGCCGCGGCCATCGGCTCCTCGATCAGGAACACGTCACGCGCGCCGGCCTCCTCGGCCGACTCCTTGATGGCGCGGCGCTCGACCTGGGTCGAGCCGGCCGGCACGCAGACCAGCACGCGCGGGCTCGGGCGCAGCACGCGCGACTTGTGCACCTTCTTGATGAAGTGCTTGAGCATCGCCTCGGTGTAGGTGAAGTCGGCGATGACGCCGTCCTTCATCGGGCGGATGGTGGTGATGTGGCCCGGGGTACGGCCGAGCATCTGCTTGGCCTCGGCGCCGACGGCGGCCACCGAGCGGGTGCCGCCGATGGCACGGTCCTGGCGCACGGCCACGACCGACGGCTCGTTCAGCACGATGCCCTGGCCGCGCACATAGATGAGGGTGTTGGCCGTGCCCAGGTCGATGGACAGGTCATTGGAGAACATGCCACGCAGCTTCTTGAACATCTGGGAAGTGATCCTGACGGGTGTCGTGCCCACGCCGGTTGGCGAAAAAATGGGCAGAAAATGAGGGCCGCTAGCCTATCAACCCACCATGGCCCGGGCAAGAAAAATCCTTGGAAAATCCGGGTTCCGGACCACATCAGGCAGACGCGGTACAGATTCGGTTGTGGCCGTCCGCCGCGGCACCCGGTAACCTTATGCGCTTTGGCGCGCTGCGCGCCGGCCCGCCTGCGGCCGCACGGCGGCGTTTTCCTTTTCCCGTATAGGCCTGTTCGCGATGTCCGCTTTGATCTGTGGTTCCCTTGCCTTCGACACCATCATGGTGTTCCCGGACCAGTTCAAGAACCACATCCTGCCGGACAAGGTGCACATCCTGAACGTGTCCTTCCTGGTCCCGCGCATGCGCCGCGAGCTGGGCGGCTGCGCCGGCAACATCGCCTACAACCTGAAGCTGCTCGGCGGCGACCCGATCCCGATGGGCACCGTGGGCCAGGACTTCGGCCCGTACCGTGAGCATTTCGAGCGGCTGGGCATCAACCTGAGCCAGGTGCGGGTGCTGGAGGAGATGTTCACCCCGCAGTGCTTCATCACCACCGACCACGACAACAACCAGATCACCGCCTTCCACCCGGGCGCGATGATGCGTTCGCACGAGAACCACGTGAAGGACGTGCCGGGCGTCACCTTCGGCATCGTCGCGCCGGACGGCCGCGAGGGCATGATCCAGAACGCGGCCGAGTTCCTGGAATGCGGCATCCCCTTCATCTTCGACCCGGGCCAGGCGCTGCCGCTGTTCAACGGGCCGGAGCTGCGCCAGTTCATCGAACAGGCCGACTACGTGGTGGTCAACGACTACGAGTCCAACCTGCTGCAGCAGCGCACCGGCTGGAGCGAGAAGGAAATCGTCGAGCGCACCCAGGCCTACATCACCACCCAGGGGCCGCGCGGGGCGATCATCCATACCCCGGAAAAGAGCTTCGACATCCCGCCGGCGCACGAGCGCCGCGTGGTCGACCCGACCGGCTGCGGCGACGCCTTCCGCGCCGGCCTGATCTACGGCATCGAGAAGGGCTACGACTGGCTCACCATCGGCCGCATGGGCAACCTGATGGGCGCGCTGAAGGTCGAGCACCCCGGCACCCAGAACCAGCGCTTCGACTTCGCCGAGTTCAACGACCAGTTCAAGCAGCAGTTCGGCTACGCGCTCTGAACCCGAAGCGCGGCGGCACCCGGGAAACGGCGCTTCGGCGCCGTTTTTCGTTGCCCCCGCCACCGCCCGGGCAGGCACCGGTTAGCCTTGTGGCCTGACCCGACCGCCACCGCCAATGTCCCTGGGCCTTTTCTGCGCGGTGCTGCTGGCCGCCCTGCTCCACGCCAGCTGGAACGCCATCGTCAAGCTCGGCGGCGACACGCTGCTGACCACCCTGCTGGTCACCGGCTGGGCGGCGGTGCTCGCGGCCCTGCTGCTGCCGTGGTTGCCCGCGCCCGCGGCGTGGAGCTGGCCCTGGCTGGCGGTATCGGCGGTCCTGCAGGCCGGCTACTACGTCCTGGTCGCGCGCGCCTACCGGGTGGCGGACATGAGCCTGTCCTACCCGCTGATGCGTGGCTGCGCACCGCTGCTGGTGGCCCTGGCCGGCAGCCTGGCCTTCGACGAGCACCTGCCCGCTGCCGGCTGGGCCGGCATCGCCCTGGTCTGCGGCGGCATCGTGCTGATGGCCGGCAGCGGCAACCGCCGCAACCTGCAGCTGCCCCTGTTCATCGCGGTGGTCATCGCCACCTACACCCTGGTCGACGCCCGCGGCGCACGCCTGTCCGGCAACGCGCTCAGCTACACGCTGTGGCTGTTCCTGCTGTCCGGGCTGCCATTGCCGCTGTGGGCACTGGCCCGGCGACGCGCCGAGCTGGGGGACTACCTGCGCCGGAACTGGGCACGCGGCCTGGTCGGCGGCATCGGTACCACCACGTCCTACGGCATCGCGCTGTGGGCGATGACGCTGGCGCCGGTGGCGATCATCGCCGCGCTGCGCGAAACCTCGATCCTGTTCGCGTTGGCGCTGTCGGCGCTGCTGCTGAAGGAGCGGATCAGCCGGCGGCGCCTGCTGGCCGCGGCGGTGATCCTGATCGGCGTGGCCTTGCTGCGGCTGGCCTGATGCCCCCGCCGCTCAGAGCGGCGGCATGCGGGCGATGTCCTCGTCCACCAGTTCCATCGCCATCACCAGCGCGTCCTCACGGCCATTGTCGGCGGGGTAGTAACGCGGTCGCCGGCCGATCTCGTTGAAGCCCTCGCTGTGGTACAGCGCGATGGCCGGGGCATTGGACGGACGCACCTCCAGAAACACCCGCACCGCGCCACGCTGGCGCGCCACCCGCACCAGCTCGCGCAGCAGCCGCCGGCCATGGCCGCGCGACTGCACCAGCGGGTCCACGCAGACATTGAGCACGTGCGCTTCGTCGGCGGCGAGGCTGAGCATGCCGTAGCCGACCAGGCCATCGTCCACCTCGAGGATCCGCCCGGGATAACCGGCGCGCAGGCAGTCCTGGAAGATGCCACGCGTCCACGGGAAGGGGTAAGCACGCAGCTCGACCTCCATCACCGCGTCCAGGTCGTCTTCCTGCATCGGCCGCAGTACCGGGCCGGCCGGTCGGGCCTGCGCGTTCATTGCCGCTGCTTCCGCCGCAGGCTGCGCAGTTGCGGCCACAGCGCGCGCTTGGCGGCCGGGTTGGCACGCAGCTCGTCCAGCGGCCAACTGTCCATCAATTCCCGCGTCTGCGGGTCATTCGGGTTGCAGCCGGACGCGCGCAGCAGGGCGATCTGCAGGCGGTCGGGCATGCGCAGGCCACCGCCGCGGCGGGGCAGGGTCGCCGCCGATGCCGGCGGGACGGGCCTGTCCGGCGTGGTCGCCGGGGCCTCTGGCGCACGGGCGGCCTGCTCACGGCGGGCGGGCGGGGCGGCCGGGCGCGGCGGCGTCGGGGTACGCGCCGGCGCGATCTCCAGGGCGACCGGCGGCGCGGCGGCCTCCATGGCAGGCGGTGCGTCCAGCGCACTGCCTTCCAGGTAGACCGTGTAGCCCATCGCCTGCAGCAGCGCCTGCTGCTGCGCGGACCACAACGGCGCGGGCGCGAGCCCGGTCATTCCACCTTGCCGGCCGGCGCGCGCCGGCGCAGCAGCAGCCACATCACCGGCCCGGAGATGGCATACAGGATGCCCACCACGAACAGGGTGCGCGGCAGGTCCACGACCATGATGGCGATGATGATCGGCACCAGCGCCAGCACCACGAACGGCACGCGCTCCGAGCGCGGCCCCTTCTCGTTGCCGCCCTTGAAGCTCCAGAAGCGGATCCGGCTGACCATCAGCAGGCCCGAGACGATCGTCACCGCCAGCGCCACGTAGCGCAGCTGCTCGCCGCTCCAGCCCAGGTTGCCGTCGGCAAAGGCCCAGACGAAGGACATCATCAGGCCCGCCGCGGCCGGGCTGGCCAGGCCGACGAACCAGCGCTTGTCGACCGTGCCGACCTGGGTGTTGAAGCGCGCCAGCCGCAGCGCGGCGCAGGCGGCGTACAGGAACGCGGCCGACCAACCGACGCGGCCGAGGATCTCGCCGTCGAACTTCAGCGAGGACAGCGCCCAGTGGTACATGACCAGCGCCGGCGCCATGCCGAAGCTGACCAGGTCGGCCAGCGAGTCGTACTGCACGCCGAACTCACTGCTGGTGCCGGTCAGGCGCGCCACGCGGCCGTCCAGGCCGTCCATGACCGCCGCCACGAACACGGCGATGCTGGCGTTGACGAAGTCCCCGTTGGCGGCGGCGATGATCGCGTAGAACCCGGCGAACAGGCCGGCGGTGGTGAACAGGTTCGGCAGCAGGTAGATGCTGCGCGAACGCGGTGGGGGTCTCAATTCGTCCATGCCGCCCAGTTTAATCGACTTGCCAGCCGCGTCACCGGGTGCTGCAATCGGCGCCTTGCCCGTCCGCCCTGCCCGGAGTCGCCATGCCCGTCCTGCCCCGCCTCTGCTGCCTGCTCCTGCTCGCCAGTTCCGCCGCCAGCGCCGGGCAGCTCTACAAGTGGAAGGACGCCAATGGCGTCACCCAGTATTCGGAGCGGCCGCCGGTCGGGCAGAAGTACGAGACCCGGCAGATCACCCAGAGCGGTGCGCCCAGCGTCCAGGCCGAACCTGCGGCGGCGGCTGCACCGGCGACGGTCGACAACCTGCAGTGCGCCTCGGCCCGCCACAACCTGGAGCTGCTGTCCAAGCCCAACCCGGTGATGCGCGATACCGACGGCGACGGCAAGCCCGACCAGACCCTGGAC
The DNA here is from genome assembly GCF_004348115.1 of Stenotrophomonas sp. ATCM1_4. Lineage (GTDB taxonomy): Bacteria > Pseudomonadota > Gammaproteobacteria > Xanthomonadales > Xanthomonadaceae > Stenotrophomonas > Stenotrophomonas capsici. Next base: position 3,758,622 of record NZ_QPFB01000001.1, read on the forward strand.
GACGGCCAGCGCCAGGCCCAGAAGCGCCTGGCCGAGTCGATGGTGGCCACCTACTGCAAGCCCGCCGCGAGCCCCTGAGCAGGCAGGTCGGGCACGGCCTGGCGGCGCAGCCGCCCCAGCGGGCCGCGAGGCTGGCAAAATAGGCGATTCCGCCGTTTTGCGAAGCCCCTCCCATGCGCCTTTCCCGCTTCCACCTGCACACCACCAAGGAAACTCCCGCCGACGCCGAGCTGGTCAGCCACAAACTGATGCTGCGCGCGGGCATGATCCGCAAGCTGGCCTCCGGCCTGTACACCTGGTCGCCGCTGGGCCTGCGCGTGCTGCGCAAGGTGGAAGCCATCGTCCGCGAGGAGATGAACCGCGCCGGGGCGGTGGAACTGCAGTTGCCGACCATCCAGCCGAAGGAGCTGTGGGAGGAGACCGGGCGCTGGCAGAAGTTCGGCGGCCAGTTGCTCAAGATCAAGGACCGCAAGGAGCAGGAGTACTGCTACAGCCCCACCGCCGAGGAAGCCATCACCGACTTCGCGCGCCAGGAGCTGTCCAGCTACAAGCAGCTGCCGGTCAACTTCTACCAGGTGCAGACCAAGTTCCGTGACGAGATCCGTCCCCGCTTCGGCGTGATGCGCGCGCGCGAGTTCCTGATGAAGGATGCCTATTCCTTCCATCTGGACGACGCCAGCCTGGTCGCCGAATACGAGAACATGAAGGCTGCCTACACCCGCATCTTCACCCGCCTGGGCCTGGAGTTCCGTTCGGTGCAGGCCGACTCCGGCGCGATCGGCGGTGATGCCTCGCAGGAATTCCACGTGATCGCCGATTCGGGCGAGGACGCGCTGGTGTTCTCCACCGGCTCGGATTACGCGGCCAACGTCGAGGCCGCCATCGCCGCCGACCCGGCCGCGCGTGCCGCCGCCGCCGAGGAACTGCGCAAGGTCGAAACCCCGACCCAGAAGACCTGCGAGGACGTCGCCGCGCTGATGGGCATCGCCCTGCTGCGCACGGTCAAGTCGGTGGCGGTGATGACCACCGAGGATGAATTCGTGCTGGCCCTGGTCCGCGGCGACCACGAGGTCAACGAGATCAAGCTGGCCAAGGTGACCGGCCTGCGCGATTACCGCATGGCCAGCGAAGCGGAGATTGCCGACCACCTGGGCAGCGAGCCGGGTTTCCTGGGCCCGCTGAATCCGCGCAAGGCCATCCGCGTGGTCGCCGACCGCGAGGTCGCGGCGATGGCGGATTTCGTCGTCGGTGCCAATGAAAAGGGATTCCATATTGCCGGCGTCAACTGGGGCCGCGACCTGGCCGAGCCGGAAGTGGCCGATATCCGCAACGTGAAGGCCGGCGACCGCGCCCGCGATGGCGGCGAACTGAAAATCGCGCGCGGCATCGAAGTGGGCCATGTCTTCCAGCTGGGCCGCCAGTATGCGCAGGCACTGAAGGCCACCGTGCTGGACGAGAACGGCAAGGCCGCGGTGATGTCGATGGGCTGTTATGGCATTGGCGTATCGCGCATCGTCGCCGCCGCCATCGAACAGAACCACGACGACGCCGGCATTATCTGGCCGGTGGCGATGGCACCGTGGCAGGCGGTGGTGTGCATGATCAACCCGAAGCAGGATGCCGCCATCACCGCGGCCGCCGAATCGCTGCTGGCCGAACTGCAGGCCGCCGGCGTTGACGCGGTGCTGGATGACCGCGGCCTGCGCCCGGGCGCGATGTTCGCCGACATGGAGCTGATCGGCGTCCCGCACCGCATCGTGGTTTCCGAGCGTGGCCTGGCCGCGGGCACCTTCGAGTATCGGGCCCGCACCGCCAGCGAGGCGGAGAATCTGGACAAGGCGGCGGTCCTGCAGAAAATCGCAGGCTGAGCAGAAAAAGGCCGGGATATATTCCCGGCCTTTTTCATTCCTGCATCACACAACGCACGTTATGTAGTTTGTCATCCGTACATATGGCCCGGTATGCTGTTTGCCGCTGCCACGGAGTGGCTGTCCCGAATCCATTTCCCTGGAGTAACCCATTAGATGAGTATTGATCTGTCCGGCCTGTCGGCCAAGGAACTTGCCACCCTGATCCGCGACGCGCAGAAGCGCAAGACCGTCGTGGCCAAGCGTCTGCCGATCACCAAGGTCCGTGCGCAGCTGACCGCTGCCGCCAAGAAGGCCGGTTACACCATCGAGGAACTGTTCGGCGGCGCCGCGCCGAAGGCCGGCCGTCCGGCCAAGGCCGCCAAGACCAGCGCCCCGAAGGCGGGCCGCAAGCTGGCCAAGGTTGCCCCGAAGTACCGCAATCCGGCCAATGCCGAGGAAACCTGGACCGGCCGTGGCAAGCAGCCGCGCTGGCTGGCCGAGCTGACCGGCAAGGGCCGCAAGGTCGAGGATTTCCTGATCCAGAAGTAATCGGATAATCGAAATCAAAAACGCCGGTGCAAGCCGGCGTTTTTATTTGGCCCCGTCCTGCCCGTGCATTACCGGATATACATGAATCTGAAATTACAGATTCTGGTTCTTGCGCGCCGGGATCAGCAGGTTGCCAAACAGCAGCCCGGCCACCAGCGCCATCACCACATTCACCACGGTCAGCAACGCGGATTCACCGGCATTTACATTCTGCTGCTGGATCAGGCTGAGCACCCCACGCAGGCTGATGCTGCCAGGCACCAGCATGATGATGCCGGGCAGGCGCACGATCGCGCCGGGGCGCTTGGCCAGCCGGCCAAACAGGTTGCCGGCGGCGGTCAGCAACATGGCCGCCAGGAAGATACCGGCCGGCCCGCCCCATAGCAGCCCGCCATAACGCGAGATCGCATAACCGGCCACCGAGGCGGCGATCACCCACGGATAATCGCGGACACTGGCGCGGAACAGCATGGCGAAGGCGAACGCCGCCACCAGCACCGAGCCCCACTCCACCCAGTTGGACTGCGGGCGCGAGGCCCGCACCACCGGCTCCAGCCCGATGTAATGAGCGATGGTGACCGCAATCATCGCGCCCACGGTGAGTTTCATGATGGTGGTCAGGGCACCGGCGAACCGCGCCGTGCCCGATACCCAGTGCTGGCTGGCCAGCTCGTTGACCGCGTTGGTCAATGCCATGCCGGGCAGCAGCACCACCAGCGAGGCGATGATGGTGGAGTTGAGGTTGAGCGGGCCGATGAAGCTGGCCACCAGGACCGCCACGAAGCCGGCCAGCAGCGCCGCCAAGGCTTCGCTGGCCTCGCGCGTGGCCACCCGCCGGTCGGTGTAGAACAGCAGCAGGCCGATCAGCAGGCCGGTCACGCCGGCGGTGGCGATATCCAGCCATGGCAGCCGCCACAGGCCCGCCACGCCGGCCGAGCCCAGGGTGAAGGAGGTCAGCATCGCGATCCGGTCGCTCAGGCCCGGGTCACTGTCCAGCTGGCGCAGCGCGGTATGGCCCTGGGCGATGCTCATGCGCCCCCCGGCCACCGCGTCGGCGATCTCGTCGGCGATGGCCAGCTTGTGCAGGTCGGTGCTGCCCGGCCCCATCCGGATCACGCGGGTGATGTCGCTGGAGCCGATCGCGCGGGTCGGGTCGCTGAAGCTCAGGATCAGGCCGGTCGGGTTCGACCACGGCTCGCAGTCCAGGTCCAGCTGCTGGGACAACGCGACCACCGAAGCCTCCAGCCGTTGCGCGGTGGTGCCGTAACTGTGCAGCCGCCCGGCCATCTCCGAGACGAAGGCCACGCGCTGTGCATAGGTGGCCCGAGGGGGCGCGGGAGCAAGGGTTTCGGCAGACATGGCCATTAGTATCGCCTGAAGCCGATGCAATACTCATCCGGGTTGTACGGACGTCGGGTTATCCTCGGCAGCGGATGCCACCAATGACAGACATTTCCCCACCCCAGTGCACGCAAGACCCTGATGCCGAAGGCCGGTTGCGGCTTTCCGGCAGCTGGACGCTGTCCACCGCGCTGCGCTCGATGGAGGCGCTCAAGGCCAGCCCGTCGCCGGTGACCACCATCGATGCGCGCGGCATCGACCAGCTGGATTCGGCCGGCGTACTGCTGTTGCTGCGCTTTGCCAGCAAGGCTGGCCTGCAGGAACATGCCCTGCAGTTCCGCGACGAGCATCAGGCACTGGTCTGCACCATCGACGAGGTCGCCGACGAGCGCCCCAAGCCACAGCGCGACTACGGCGTGGCGGCGGCACTGGAACGCCTGGGCCGCTCGGTCCACGCCATCGGCCGCAACATCGTGGTGCTGGTCAGCTTCCTGGGCGAGAACCTGTCCAAGCTGGCGCGCCTGGTGCGCCAGCCGCGCCGCTTCCGGATGACCGCCGCGGTCAACCAGATGGAAGAGGTCGGGTTGGACGCGGTACCGCTGGTGGCCCTGCTGTCCTACCTGGTCGGCGCGGTGATCGCTTTCCTCGGTTCGACCATCCTGCGCGACTTCGGCGCGGAGATCTTCGTGGTCGAACTGGTCAACATCGCCTTCCTGCGCGAGTTCGCGGTGCTGCTGACCGCCATCGTGCTGGCCGGCCGCACCGCCAGCGCCTTCACCGCGCAGATCGGGGCGATGAAGGCGCGCGAGGAGATCGATGCCATCCAGACCTTGGGCCTGGACCCGGTCGACCTGCTGGTGCTGCCACGCGTGGTCGCCCTGCTGCTGATGCTGCCGTTGCTGACCTTCATCGCGATGATCGCCGGCCTGGCCGGCGGCATCACCGTCGGCGCCTTCGACCTCGGCATCCCGCCGCAGATGTACCTGGCGCGCATGCACGAGACGATGGAACTGCGGCACTTCCTGGTCGGCATGTCCAAGGCCCCGGTGTTCGCGCTGATCATCGCGCTGATCGGCTGCCTGGAAGGGCTCAAGGTCGAAGGCACGGCACAATCGGTGGGCGAACGCACCACCTCCAGCGTGGTGCAGACCATCTCGCTGGTCATCATCCTCGACGCGCTGGCCGCGTTGTGGTTCATGCACATGGGCTGGTGACGATGGCCATCGCATCCAGGAACGACGAGCGCACTTCCGAACTGGCCATCCGCGTGCGCGGGCTGGTCAACCGCTTTGGCAGCCAGACCGTGCATGAGGGCCTGGACCTGGACGTGCGGCGTGGCGAGATCCTCGGCGTGGTCGGCGGCTCGGGCACCGGCAAGTCGGTGCTGATGCGCTCGATCCTGGGCCTGCGCAGGCCCGACGAAGGCCAGATCGAGGTCTTGGGCGTGGACGCACGTTCCGAGCATCCGGCCGACCGCCTGCAGATCGAACGCAACACCGGCGTGCTGTTCCAGGACGGCGCCCTGTTCTCCTCGCTGACCGTGGGCGAGAACGTGCAGGTGCCGCTGAAGGAACACCATCCCGAGCTGGACGAGCGCTGGCACTACGAGCTGGCGCTGCTGAAGGTGAAGCTGGCCGGCCTGCCGGCCGATGCCATCAACAAGCTGCCCTCGCAGCTGTCCGGCGGCATGCGCAAGCGTGCCGGCCTGGCACGCGCGCTGGCGCTGGACCCGCCGCTGCTGTTCCTGGACGAGCCCACCGCCGGGCTGGACCCGATCGGCGCGGCCGCCTTCGACCGCCTGATCAAGACCCTGCAGGAAGCGCTGGGCCTGACCGTGTTCCTGATCACCCACGACCTGGACACGCTCTACGCCATCTGCGACCGCGTCGCGGTGCTGGCCGACCGCAGGGTCGTGGCCAATGCGCCGCTGCCGGAAATCGAACAACTCGACCACCCGTGGATCCGCGAATACTTCCACGGCCCCCGCGCCCGCGCCGCGCGCGGCCTCCAGCCCGAGCACGTGTGACCATGGAAACCAAAGCCAATTACGTCCTGATCGGCGCCTTCACCCTCATCGTCGGGGTGGCCCTGCTGGCCTTCGGCCTGTGGGCGGCGAAGTACTCCTCCGACCGCACCTGGCAGGAGTACCGCGTGGTCTTCACCGAGGCGGTCACCGGCCTGTCGGTCGGCAGCCCGGTGCAGTACAACGGCATCGCGGTCGGTTCGATCACCGAGCTGACGCTGGCGCCGGACGACCCGCGCAAGGTCATCGCCAAGCTGCGCCTGAACTCGACCACGCCGGTCAAGACCGACACCACCGCCAAGCTGGCCATCACCAGCCTGACCGGCCCGTCGATCATCCAGCTCAGCGGCGGCAGCCCGCAGGCCACCGCCCTGGCCGTGGCCAGCAAGGAACCGATCCCGACCATCGCCACCGCGCCCTCGGCCCTGCAGAACATCACCGACGTGGCCAACCGCGTGGTCGAGCGCATGGACGAGCTGCTCAGCGACGAGAACGTCGGCAAGATCTCGGCCACGCTGAGCCACCTGGAAACCATCAGTGGCGGCCTGGCCGACCGCGACAAGGGCACGCAGGCCCTGCTGGTCGAGGCCCGCGACGCGGCCCGCAACCTCAACGCCACCTTGAACACCGCCAATGGCGCGATCGCCCACCTGGACCAGAACGTGCTGCGCCAGTTGCCGGCCACGCTGGACAAGCTCGACACCAGCCTGTCCAAGCTGGATTCGGCCGCCGGCAACGCCGATGCGATCCTTGGCGAGAACCGCGCCGCGATCAACAGCTTCGCCAATGACGGGCTGGCCCAGCTCGGCCCGACCCTGACCGAACTGCGCGGCCTGATCCGCGACCTGCGCCGGGTCAGCGACCGGCTGGAGAACAACCCTGCCCGCTACCTGCTCGGCCGCGACGCACCCAAGGAGTTTGAACCGAAATGACCGCCCTTCCCTCGATCAAGCGATTCGCTCCGCTGTGCCTGCTGGTGCTGGCCGGCTGTTCGGTGCTGGCCGGCGGCGACCGCCAGTCGGTCACCATCTACGCACCGCAGGTGCGCGTGCAGGCCGACCCTGCCTGGCCGCAGGTCGACTGGCAGCTGGTGCTCGCCAAGCCCAGCGCGGCGCGGCTGGTGGACAGCCCGCGCATCAACGTCCGCCCCAGCCCGGGCGAACTGGAGGTCTACCGGGGCGCGACCTGGTCGCAGCCGGCCACCGACATGCTCGAGGACACGCTGCTGCGCGGCTTCGAGGACTCCGGGCGGATCGCCGCGGTGGCACGCATCGCCACCGGCATCCGCTCGGACTACAAGCTGACCACCGACCTGCGCCGCTTCGAGGCCGACTACCGCGGCGGTGACACGCCCGCGGCCACCATCGAGCTCAATGCCAAGCTGATCCACAGCGTGGACCAGCGCGTGGTCGCCGCACGCACCTTCGTGGTCGCCGAACCGGCCGCGTCCGCCGACATCCCCACCGTCGCGCGCGCCTTCGAAACCGCGCTGGACAAGGTCTCCACCGACCTGATCGGCTGGACGCTGCTCAGCGGCCAGCACGATGCGACGCGGCAGCCGGCGCCGCGATCCAGCGGAAAGTAAGGTTGATCCGCTCGCCCATCGGGCGGGCGGTCTTCGGCAGGGCGTGCTGGTAGTGGCGCTGGGTATCGCCGGCCATCACCAGCAGGTCGCCGTGGCCCAGCATGAACTCGGTGACCTGCGCCCGGTCATCACGCCGCCGCAGCAGGAACCGCCTTGCCGCCCCCAGGCTTAACGAGGCGATCAGCGGCTGCGTGCCGAGTTCCGGCTCATCGTCGCTGTGCCAGCCCATGCTGTCGCGCCCGTCGCGGTAGCGATTGGCCAGCACGCTGTTGAAGCGCGCGGCGCAGCTGTCCTGCAGGCGTCCACGCACCGCCTGCAACACCGCCGGCCACGGATGCGGCACGAAGTCGGCGCCGGAATAGCGGTAGTGGGCCTGCGGATCACCGATCCAGCAGCTCAGGCGCGGCGAATCCACCCAACGGCCGAACATGCGGATGCGGTGCACCTCCCACGGCACGCCCTGCTGCAGGTCGTGCAGCAGGGCATCGGCGTCGGACTGCGGCAGCCAGGCCGGAAGATGGCTGACGTCTGCGCCGGGAAGGTCGGGGGGGAACAGCATCGCCAGACACTATCACGCGGTGCCAGCCTGCCATTTGCCCGCATCAGCGCGAACGCCGAAAATGCCGTACCGCCCGACCCACCCACCGGACACGACATGCCAGCAAGGCCACACCTCGCCGCATTCTGTACACATCTGGCGAACACGCGTGGCAAAGCGAGCAAAGGCAGAGCATGAATCGGTACCTACAGGCAGCGCAGCGTTCGATCCAGCAGCATGGTGGCGGCATCGGCGGGCTTCTCTCCGTTGTTCGCAGGGCGATGAAGATCACGGCAGCGATGGGAATCCGCGGCGTGCTTGATCGACTGCGATCGGCCAGCGCCTCGCGCACAGTGGTCGTCGACATGCTCGAAGAAGCCCCGCTGCCAGCACCGGTCCCGCAGGCCGCGCTCGACCTGAGGGTGGGTGTGATGGCGCATGTGTTCTATCCCGATCTCATCGATGAATTCGTGCAATCGTTGCGGTGCATCCCCGTCCCGTTCACTTTGCTGGTATCGGTCTCCGATGCCGCCGCCGTTGAACAAGTTCAGGCCCGGATGAAGCAGCTACCGAACGCACAGCGGCTGTCCGTCAAGGTCGTCGAGAACAGGGGCCGCGACATCGCGCCGCTGTTGGTGAACTTCCACGACGAGATCCTCGCGCTCGATGTGATCAGCCACATCCATACCAAGAAATCGTTGTACACCGGTGGTGAGCAGAACCGGTGGCGTCGCTACCTCCTGAACTCCCTGTTCGGCTCGTCCGAACGTGTGGCATGGATACTCGGAACGTTTCAGGCCAGTCCCGAGCTTGGACTTGTCTACCCGGAAAGCTACGAAGGAGTGCCGCTCTGGGGGCACACCGTCCTCAGCAACGGGGCCACCTGCGATAGGCTCGCCGCTCGTCTCGGGATCGCGCTGGAACATGGCCGCTACCTCGATTACCCCGCCGGCTCGATGTTCTGGGCGCGTGTGAACTCCATCCGTCCCTTGTTCGATCTGCATCTGCGGACGCATGATTTCCCTCCAGAGCAGGGGCAGGTAGATGGCACCCTGCAACATGCGATGGAACGGATGTTTGGTCAGGTTGTCCGCCATCGCGGGTACCGACTGGGCATCCTGCCTACCGACGGGGGTCTGGCGCTGGCATCGGAGGGGCTACGTAACATTGAGGATATGCTGTCCCTTGATATCGGCCAGCGCCTGCGGCTGGCGGCGCTGCAGGCCTCCACAGTCAGCGTGGATGTATTCGATACACTGGTGGTCCGTCCGTTCCTGTCCCCGGACGCCTCGCGCGCCCATCTGGCACAACGCATGCAGCGCGAACACGGCATCACCGAATTCATGCGGCTGCGTGGCGATGCCGAGACCTCCCAGCGCATTGCATTGCAACGCGATCCCACGCTGGCCGAGATCTACCGACAGCTGGCACGTCAGCTAGGCAAGCCTGCTGCGGAAGCGGAACGCCTGATGGCCACAGAGCTGGAGCATGAGCGCCAGCAACTACGTCCTCGCGTGGGCGTGGTGAATGCGTTGATGCAGGTGAATCCCACTCGGCGGTTTGCACTGTCGGACATGTACCTGGACAGCGCGCACCTGAAGCAGGTCCTGCCTGACAGCGTGGCCGCCGCACTTCCCGTCCTGCGTGTCTCCTGCGAAACCGGCCTGCGCAAGGACCGGCTGGACAGCTGGCAGGAGCTGGCGCACCGCGAAGACATCGATGTTGCCCGCTGGCTGCATGTCGGCGACAACGAGCATGCCGATGTACAACTGCCGCAGTTGGCCAAACTGCTCACTCCCGTGCATATCCTGCGGCCCTCCGCCCTGCTCGACGTCATCCCAGCACTGCGCCCGCTGCGTCATCACAGTGGCGTCCAAGCGCCCTGGCCAGAACAATTCTGGCGAGGACTGCTGGTCAACCGCTTCGCCTTTCTTCTCGACAGCCAGCCACAACGGCTACTCGGGCGCCTGCAGCTGGATGCCGAAGACCTTGGTTACGCGGTGCTTGGCCCCTTGCTGCTGGACTTCCTGTTGACGATGCTGCAAACCGCGATACGACAAGGCGTGGACAACGTACTCTTCCTCAGCCGTGAGGGTCACCTGCTTCACCAGGCCTTCGAACGATTGCAGCCCTTCCATCCCTCCGCCCGACAGCTGCGCGCTCATTACTTCCTCGCCTCACGCCGGGCCACGGCGTTGCCCGCCATGCACCAGACCGCGGACGTCAGCCTGATGCTGGAAGGCAACTTCAATGGCACACTGCGTCATCTGCTACAGGCACGCGCCGGTGATGCGGCCGTCGAAGCGGCCGGCAGCATCATCCCGGAACTGCTCGATCGCGACGTGTTCCTGCCCGAAATGGCGACCATCGTCGCCGGATGGCTGCAGCCCGCGCTACCTGCGGTACTTGCACGCGCAACACAGGCCCGTGCCAATTACATGACCTACTGGTCAACGCTTGCCGACACCGGCTCCTCCATGGTGGTCGACATTGGCTACGCCGGGACGATCCAGCGCAACCTCGCGCGCCTGCGCCAGCAGCCGCTTGGCGGCTACTATATGGCTCTTCGCGCCGACGCTGGTCAACTGCAGGACTGCAATTGGGCCCAGGCCCGCTACTTCGATGGTCGACAAGAGGATGATGCAGCCGCTTCACCGATACTGTCCCATGATCTGCTGCTGGAAGCCCTGCTTAGCGCCCCCTCCGGCCAATTCAACGGCTTTGAAGCTGGCGGAATGATGGCCCTCCGGCCGCTTTTTGGGCAGATTGAACTCGACGAACAGGGACTGCAGGCGCTACAACGCATCCATCAAGGCGCGCTCACGTTCATCGATGACGTTTGCGCGATGCTCGGCGAGGATATCGCCGACATCGAGCTGGACGCCGCTGGCGTCCTGATGCCGTTGCAATGCGTGGCCAGCGGCCGCTGGAACGCTGATGACACCTTGCGGCAACTGACAACGGATGACAGCTTCACCGGCCGCGGCAGGATCGCGGCGGCCGGCACTTCAAACACCTAGCGCCGGAACGGCACGCCGGTCTTTTCCTTCAGTTCGTCATCGCTGACGCCCGGCGCCGCCTCGACCAGCACCAACCCGTCGTCGGTGACGTCGAACACGGCCAGGTCGGTGATGATGCGATCAACCACGCCCACGCCGGTCAACGGCAGCGTGCACTCCGGCAGCACCTTGTGCTCGCCGTTCTTGGCGGTGTGCTCCATCAGCACCACCACGCGCTGCACGCCGGCCACCAGGTCCATCGCCCCGCCCATGCCCTTGACCATCTTACCGGGCACCATCCAGTTGGCCAGGTCGCCCTTGTCGGTGACCTGCATGGCACCGAGGATGGCCAGGTTGATGTGGCCGCCGCGAATCATCGCGAACGAATCATGGCTGCCGAAGTAGCTGGCACCGGCACGCGCGGTGACGGTCTGCTTGCCGGCGTTGATCAGGTCGGCGTCCACCTCGGCCTCGGTCGGGAACGGGCCAATGCCGAGCAGGCCGTTCTCCGACTGCAGCCACACGTCCACGCCTTCGGGGATGTGGTTGGCCACCAGCGTCGGCAGACCGATGCCCAGGTTCACGTACGCGCCGTCGGTCAGCTCACGGGCCGCGCGGGCGGCCATCTCATCACGGGTCCAGGCCATCTCAGTTCCCCTCCTGACGCACGGTGCGCTGTTCGATGCGCTTCTCCGGCGTTGCGTTCAAAACGATGCGGTCCACGTAGATGCCCGGCAGGTGCACCTGGTCCGGGTCGATGGCGCCCACCGGCACGATTTCCTCCACCTCGACCACGCAGACCTTGCCGGCCATCGCGCAGGCCGGGTTGAAGTTGCGGGCGGTCTTGCGGAACAGCAGGTTGCCGGCTTCATCGGCCTTCCACGCCTTGACCAGCGACACGTCCGCCTTCAACGCGGTCTCCAGCACGTAGTGCTTGCCGTCGAACTCGCGGGTTTCCTTGCCCTCGGCGACCACCGTGCCGTAGCCGGTGGCGGTGAAGAAGGCCGGGATGCCGGCACCACCGGCGCGCAGGCGCTCGGCCAGGGTGCCCTGCGGGTTGAACTCCAGCTCCAGCTCGCCGGACAGGAACTGCCGCTCGAATTCCTTGTTCTCGCCCACGTAGGACGAGATCATCTTCTTGATCTGGCGGGTCTCCAGCAGCTGGCCCAGGCCGAAGCCATCGACACCGGCGTTGTTGGAGATGGCCGTAAGACCCTTGACCCCGCTGTCACGCAGGGCGGCGATCAGCGCCTCGGGAATGCCGCACAGGCCGAAACCGCCCACGGCCAGGGTCTGCCCATCGGCCACGATGCCGGCCAGGGCCTCGGCGGCGCTGGCGAATACCTTGCCGCGCTTGCCGGTCGGGGTTGGGAGATCACTCATCGCTTCTTGCCCACAGTAACCAAGGATGAGCGCATTCTAGCGGCGTTGCGGTGACGGCTACCTTGGACCTTCGTCCAGCGCGCAGACAGCCAACGGCCCTGCAGCCGACTAAACTAGGCGGCATCTCTCCCTCGCAGGATGCAAGCATGCCCCTTCCCGCTTTCAAGGCCTATGACATCCGTGGCCGGGTTCCGGAAGAGCTCAACGAGGACCTGGCCCGCAAGATCGGCAAGGCCCTGTCTGCCCAGCTGGCACCGGGCACCGTGGTCCTGGGCCATGACGTCCGCCTGGCCAGCCCGGCCCTGCAGGATGCGCTGGCGGCAGGCCTGCGCGGCGAAGGCCGCGAGGTCATCGACATCGGCCTGTGCGGCACCGAGGAGGTCTACTTCCAGACCGGCCACCTGCAGGCAGCCGGCGGCGTGATGGTCACCGCCAGCCACAACCCGATGGATTACAACGGCATGAAGCTGGTGCGTGAACAGGCACGCCCGATCAGCTCGGACACCGGCCTGTTTGCCATTTCCGATGCGGTGGCCGCCGATGACAGCGCCCCGCAGCCGCCGCGCGCCGGCCAGCGCGCCGAGCATGACAAGAGCGCCTATATCCAGCACCTGCTCAGTTACGTGGACGTCTCCACGCTCAAGCCCCTGAAGCTGGTGGTCAACGCCGGCAACGGCGGCGCCGGTGCCATCGTCGACCTGCTCGCCCCGCACCTGCCGTTCGAGTTCGTGCGCATCTGCCATGAACCGGATGGCAACTTCCCCAACGGCATCCCCAACCCGCTGCTGCCGGAGAACCGCGCCGCCACCGCCAATGCGGTGCGCGAGCACGGCGCCGATTTCGGCATTGCCTGGGACGGTGACTTCGACCGCTGCTTCTTCTTTGACCACAGCGGCCGCTTCATCGAAGGCTATTACCTGGTCGGCCTGCTCGCCCAGGCCATCCTGTCGCGCAATCCGGGCGGCAAGATCGTGCATGACCCGCGCCTGACCTGGAACACCGTGGAGATGGTCGAGGCGGCCGGCGGCGTGCCGGTGCTATGCAAGAGCGGCCATGCGTTCATCAAGGAGAAGATGCGCGCCGAGAACGCCGTGTATGGCGGCGAGATGAGTGCGCATCATTACTTCCGCGAATTCGCCTATGCCGACTCGGGGATGATCCCCTGGCTGCTGATCGCCGCCCTGGTGTCCAGCAGCGGCCAGTCACTGGCCGAACTGGTGGAGGACCGCATGGCCCGTTTCCCGTGCAGCGGCGAGATCAACTTCAAGGTCAGCGATGCCAACGCCGCCGTGGCACGGGTGATGGCGCACTTCGCCAGCCAGTCGCCGGCGCTGGACCATACCGACGGCATCAGTGCCGATTTCGGTGCCTGGCGCTTCAACCTGCGCAGCTCCAACACCGAGCCGCTGCTGCGCCTGAACGTGGAAACCCGCGGTGACGCCGCGCTGCTGGCGCAGCGCACCCGCGAGATCTCCGAACTGCTCTCTGCCTGAGGACACCCATGAGTTCGATCCTGCCCGTCATCCTGTCCGGTGGTTCCGGCACGCGCCTGTGGCCGCTGTCGCGCGAGGCCTATCCCAAGCAGTTCCTGCCGCTGACCGGCGAGCGCACCATGCTGCAGGCCACCTGGCTGCGCGTGGCCGACGTCGCCGCGCATCCGCCGATCGTGGTGGCCAACGAATCGCACCGCTTCGTCGCCGCCGAACAGCTGCAGCAGGCCGGCACCGCGCCGTCGGCGATCCTGCTCGAGCCGATTGGCCGCAACACCGCACCGGCCATCGCCGCCGCCGCGCTGGAAGCCCGTCGCAACGGCGATGACCCGTTGCTGCTGGTGCTGCCGTCCGATCACCTGATCAACGACATCACCCGTTTCCATCAGGCCATCGCCCAGGCCGCGGCCATCGCCGAGCAGGGCAAGCTGGTCACCTTCGGCATCCAGCCAACCGCGCCGGAAACCGGCTATGGCTACATCAAGGCCGTGGCCGGTGATGGCCCGCGCGCGATCGAGCGTTTCGTCGAGAAGCCCGACCTGGCCACCGCCGAAACCTATGTCGCCTCCGGTGAGTACTACTGGAACAGCGGCATGTTCCTGTTCCGCGCCTCGCGGTACCTGGAGGAACTGGAACGCCTGCAGCCGCAGATCCTGGCCGCGTGCCGCACCGCATGGGAAAAGGCACGCCGCGATACCGACTTCATCCGCCTGGACGCCGACGCCTTCAAGGCCAGCCCGTCCGACTCCATCGACTACGCGGTCATGGAAAAGACCGGCGATGCCGCCGTGGTGCCGCTGGATGCCGGCTGGAGCGACGTTGGTTCGTGGACCGCGCTGCGTGATGTCTCCGAGCAGGACGCCGACGGCAATGCACACCGTGGCGACGTCATCGCCATCGACTGCCGCAACACCTTCGCCTATGGCGACCGGTTGATCGCGATGGTCGGGTTGGAGGATGTCATCGTGGTGGAGACCAATGACGCGGTTCTGGTCGGCAAATCCGACCGCATGCAGGAGGTCAAGGACGTGGTTGCCCAGCTCAAGGCCGATGGCCGCAGCGAGGCCACCTGGCACCGCAAGGTCTACCGCCCGTGGGGCGCCTACGACTCCATCGACCATGGCGAGCGTTTCCAGGTCAAGCGCATCACCGTCAAGCCCGGCGGCACGCTGAGCCTGCAGATGCACCACCACCGCGCCGAGCACTGGATCGTGGTCAGTGGCACCGCCGAGGTCACCCGTGGCGATGAGGTGCTGCTGCTCACCGAGAACCAGAGCACCTACATCCCGCTCGGCGTCACCCACCGCCTGCGCAACCCCGGCAAGCTGCCGCTGGAACTGATCGAAGTGCAGTCGGGCAGCTACCTCGGCGAGGACGACATCGTGCGCTTCGAGGACACCTACGGCCGCGCCTGACCACGGCGTGGCGATGGCATCAAAAAACCCCGGGATTCCCGGGGTTTTTCTTCTCACGTCATTGCTCGGAACGCAGCTCGGCGAGCACCTTCCGCAGGCCATCCTGCCAGGGCGGCAGCACGATATCGAAGTCGTGCTGCAGCTTGTCGTTGTCCAGCACCGACCACGACGGTCGCTTGGCCGGCGTCGGATACTCCGCGCTGGAAATCGCCTCGACCGCCGGCACCTTGGCCATCAGCCCGGCAGTCACCGCTTCGGCGAAGATCGCCTCGGCGAAACCGTGCCAACTGGTCTGCCCCGAAGCCGTCAGATGCCAGGTACCAGACAGTCCCCCCGGATGCTGCAGCGCCTTCACCGTAACCTCGGCGATCAAGGCCGCGCTGGTCGGCGTACCGATCTGGTCAGCCACCACGCGCAGCGCATCGCGTTCGGCGCCAACCCGCAGCATCGTGCGCAGGAAGTTGCCACCGTGCGAGGCGTACACCCACGCGGTACGGAAGATCAGGTGCCGGCCACCGGCCGCGCGCACCGCCGCTTCGCCATCGCGCTTGCTGGTGCCGTAGACACCCAGCGGCGCGGTCGGCTCGTCCTCACGGTACGGCGCCGTGCCCTGGCCATCGAACACATAGTCGGTGGAGTAATGCACCATCGGTACGCCGTGCGCTGCGCACCAACTGGCAATCACGCCCGGTGCCTGCGCGTTGGCGGCAAACGCAGCCTCCGGCTCCTGCTCGGCGCGGTCCACGGCGGTGTAGGCCGCCGCGTTGATCACCACGCCAGGACGAATGCGATCAAGCAAGGTCGTCAGGTGCTCCGGCTGGGTGAAGTCGGCCGTTTCGCAATCGCGTCCATCAGGCAACCGACCGCTGCGCGTGGTCGCCACGACCTCGTCCACGCCGTGCAACGCGCGCAGCAGCTCCTGGCCAACCTGGCCATTGCCCCCGAACACCAGCACGGTCATGCGACGTAAACCGGAAGACGGCCTTCAGGGATGTCCTTCAGCAACGGCGCGGCCTCGTCCTTGCCGGACAGGGTCGGGCCGCTGATCGGCCAATCCACGGCGATGTCGGCATCGTTCCAGCGCACGCCGGCGTCGAACTCCTTCAGGTACACCTCGGTGCACAGATAGCTGAACACCGCACGCTCGGACAACACGGCGAAGCCGTGTGCGAAACCTTCCGGGATCCAGAACTGGCGCTTGTTCTCCGCACTCAACACGACCGCTTCCCACTGACCAAAGGTGGGCGAACCACGGCGGATGTCCACCGCCACATCGTAGACCTCCCCTTCCAGCACGCTGACCAGCTTGCCCTGCGGGCGCGGCCACTGGTAATGCAGCCCACGCAGCACGCCCTTGCTCGAGGAGGAGACGTTGCTCTGCACGAACCGGTCCGGCAGGCCTGCGGCCTTGAAGCGCTCCGCATTCCAGGTCTCGAAGAAGAAGCCACGCTCGTCGCCAAACACTGCGGGCTCGATGACCACGCAGCCCGGCAACTTGGTTTCAATCACTTTCACGGAACAATTCCTCGTTCAACCAGCTTCTGCAGATACTGCCCATAACCGTTCTTTGCCAACGGCGCTGCCAGCGCCTCCAGCTGCTCACGGTTGATCCACCCCTGCCCGTAGGCGATCTCCTCCGGGCAACAGACCTGCAGCCCCTGCCGGGTCTGGATGGTCTCGATGAAATTCGATGCTTCCAGCAGGGATTGGTGTGTACCGGTATCCAGCCATGCGTAACCACGGCCCAGAGCTTCCAGGTGCAGATGCCCCTCTCGGAGATAGCGCTGGTTCAGATCGGTGATTTCCAGTTCGCCACGCGGCGAGGGCTTCAGTTCGGCCGCATAGTCACTCGCATTGCCATCGTAGAAATACAGACCCGTCACCGCATAGTTCGAGCGCGGCTTCTCCGGCTTCTCGACCAGATCGACCACCTTGCCGGACGCATCGAATTCGGCCACGCCATAACGCTCCGGATCATTGACCCAGTAGCCGAACACCGTTGCGCCTTCAGTGCGCTGATCAGCGTTGCGCAGCACATCGCGCAGACCATGTCCGTGGAAGATGTTATCGCCCAGCACCAGACAGCTTGGCTTGCCTCCCACGAAGTCACGACCGATAAGGTAAGCCTGTGCCAAGCCATCCGGACTGGGCTGCACGGCGTACTCTATGTTCATGCCCCACTGCGAACCATCCCCCAGCAACTGCTGGAACAAGGCCTGCTCGTGCGGCGTATTGATGATCAGCACCTCACGGATACCTGCCAACATCAACACGCTGAGCGGGTAATAGATCATTGGCTTGTCATACACCGGCAACAGCTGCTTGCTGACGCCCTTTGTGATGGGATACAGCCGCGTGCCAGAACCGCCGGCAAGAATGATGCCTTTGCGTTGCGTCATTTGAGATTCCCTTGTTTCAGTGCGCTGCGTCGTCAGACATCAACCCCTCTGCCCGACCCTCAAACAGCGGCGAAGAGTCAGGCGGAGGTACCAATGCGCTGCAGACGATAGCTACCGTCCAGCACACCCTGCACCCAAGGCTGGTTGTCCAGGTACCAATCCACGGTGTAGGCGATACCCTGTTCGAACGTGAACTTCGGCTCCCAACCCAGCTCATTCTTCAACTTGGACGCGTCGATCGCGTAACGACGGTCATGGCCAGGGCGGTCAGTCACATGGGTGATCTGGCTGGCGCGTGGCTTGCCGTCCTCGCGCGGACGGCGCTGATCCAGCAATGCGCAGATTGCCTGCACCACCTCGATGTTCTGTCGTTCGGAGTTACCACCCACATTGTAGGTTTCGCCAACGCGTCCCTCGGCCAATACGGTACGGATGGCTTCACAATGATCGGTCACGAACAGCCAATCCCGCACCTGTTTGCCATCGCCATAGACGGGCAGAGGTTCTCCCGCCAGTGCCTTGGCGATCACCAGCGGAATGAGCTTTTCCGGGAAGTGGTACGGACCATAGTTGTTGGAGCAGTTGGTGGTCAGTACCGGCAAGCCATAGGTGTGATGGAAAGCGCGCACCAAATGGTCAGAAGCTGCCTTGGAAGCGGAGTACGGGGAGTTGGGAGCATAAGGTGTGGTCTCGGTGAAGAGGCCGGTCTCCCCCAAGGTGCCGTAGACCTCGTCGGTGGAAACGTGCAGAAAACGGAAGCCTGCCCCCTTTCCAGCCGGCAGGGCCTTCCAATAGTCGCGCACGGCCTCCAGCAGCCCTAGCGTGCCCACCACATTGGTCTGGATGAATGCGCCAGGACCATCGATGGAGCGGTCCACATGGCTCTCAGCGGCGAAGTTCAACACCGCATCAGGCTGATGTTCGGCCAGCAGGCGAGAGACGAGCGCGCGATCACCGATATCGCCCTGCACGAACACATGGTTCGGATTCCCGTTCAAGCCTGCCAGCGTCTTCAGATTACCGGCGTAGGTCAGCGCATCCAGATTGATGACCCTGACACTCTTGCTCACCGCTTCCAGAACGAAGTTGCCGCCGATAAAGCCGGCACCGCCGGTCACAAGCCATGTGGTCACGCAGATACTCTCCTGATCTTCGGCTGCCTGATGCAGCCGTTGTGCGCTAAGGATATAACGAGGTGCATTTCACAGGCTGCACCATTGATGACGCGCGGAAACGAAGCCCGGAATGCGGCAGCGCAACATCTCCATACGCATTCGCATGGAAGTGACAAGCCGGCTAGAATCAGGGGTTGAAATCTCGACACCGGCACGGCCGGCCCCCTCAGCAACCGAAGGACTCCGCAGCACATGAAAATCCTCGTCGCGTACAAGCGCGTGGTGGACTACAACGTCCGCATTCAGGTCAAGCCGGACGGTTCCGGCGTGGTCACCGATGGCGTCAAGCTGTCGCCGAACCCGTTTGATGAAATCGCACTGGAAGAAGCCCTGCGCCTGCGCGACAAGGGGATCGCCACCGAGGTCGTGGTCGCTACCATCGCCCCGGCCGACGCCCAGGCGCACCTGCGCAATGGCTTGGCCATGGGCGCCAACCGCGCCATCCACGTGGTTACCGACCAGGCCATCCAGCCGCTGACCGCCGCCCGCACCCTGCTCAAGCTGGTGGAGAAGGAACAGCCGGACCTGGTCATCCTCGGCAAGCAGGCCATCGACGACGACGCCAACCAGACCGGCCAGATGCTGGCTACGCTGTGGGCGCGCCCGCAGGCCACCTTCGCCTCCAAGGTCGAGATCGCCGACGGCAAGGCCACGGTCACGCGTGAAGTCGACGCCGGCCTGGAGACGCTGGAAGTTGACCTGCCGGCGGTGATCACCACCGACCTGCGCCTGAACGAACCGCGCTTCATCAAGCTGCCGGACATCATGAAGGCCAAGGCCAAGCCGCTGGAAACCCTGCAGTTGGCCGACCTGGGCGTTGAAGCCGCCGATACGTTCAAGACCACCCACTACGCCGCGCCGGCAAAGCGCAGCAAGGGCGTGATGGTGAAGGACGCCGCCGAACTGGTGGCTGCACTCAAGCAGAAGGGGTTGCTGTAATGGCCAAGATTCTCGTTATCGCTGAGCACCTGGACGGCAAGCTCAACAGCGCCGTCGCCAAGACCGTTTCGGCCGCTGCCGCCGTCGGTGGCGACATCGATGTGCTGGTGCTGGCCGCCGACCCGGCCGGCATCGCCGCCGAAGCCGCGCAGATCGCCGGCGTCAGCAAGGTGCTCACCCTGGCCAACCCGGCCAACGCACATGCCCTGGCCCAGGTGCAGGCACCGCAGATCGCCAAGGCCGCCGCCGGCTACAGCCACGTGTTCGGCGCCTCGACCACCACCGGCAAGGACTTGGTCCCGGCCGTGGCCGCGCTGCTCGGCGTCAACCAGGTCTCCGACCTGATGAGCGTCGAAGGCCCGCACACCTTCAAGCGCCCGATCTACGCCGGCAACGCCATCATCACCGTGGAAGTGCCGGCCGACCAGGTGGTCGTGGCGACCGTTCGCGCCGCTTCCTGGCCGGAAGCAGCCAAGGGCAACAGTGCCCCGGTCGAGGCCATTAGCGTCGACGCCGCCCTGCCCTCGCACACCCGCTTCATCGGCCTGGCCGCCGGCAAGAGCGACCGCCCGGACCTGCAGAGCGCCAAGCGCGTGGTTTCCGGCGGCCGTGGCGTCGGTTCGGAGGAGAACTTCAAGGTGATCTACCAGCTGGCCGACAAACTCGGGGCTGGCGTCGGCGCCTCCCGTGCGGCGGTCGACGCCGGCTACGTGCCCAGCGACATGCAGGTCGGCCAGACCGGCAAGATCATCGCCCCGGAGCTGTACATCGCCGTGGGCATCTCCGGTGCCATCCAGCACCTGACCGGCATCAAGGACGCCGGCACCATCGTGGCCATCAACAAGGACGGCGATGCGCCGATCTTCGAAGTGGCCGATATCGGGCTGGTGGGGGACCTGTTCACGCTGCTGCCCGAACTCGAAGCCAGTCTATAAGCCGCACGTGGCACCGGTCGAACAACCCCATTGCGTGAAGCGCAGCTCCACCAAACGCCAGGTCATCCTGTACGCCGTCGTTGGCGGCGTACAGCTGAGCGTCGACTGGCTCACCTTTACCACACTGACTTCCCTGGGGATAAGTGTGGTGGTGGCGAATCCCTTCGCCAGGATAGTCGGCGCGGTATTGGGGTTCTGGCTCAACGGGAAGCTCACCTTTGCGGTATCCGAGCCATTGAAGGCCAGCCAGGCCGCCAAGTTTGCGGTGTCCTGGCTGGCGATGACGCTGTTGAGCACCGCTGCGATCTGGACTACAGAACAGCTCTGGGGATTGCAGTCCGCCCAACTTGCAAAGCCCGTTATTGATGTCGGCTTGGCAGCACTGGGCTTCCTGGCGTCCAAACTCTGGATATACCGCTGAATCAGTCGTGCGATACGCAGCTTGGTGACAGGCTGCGTGGAGCAACGACAACTGCCCGCACGTTCAGGAAGAAAGCCGTGCCGGCCAACCCGCCAGTCTCCGCTCAGCGGCGGTGATCTTCCCTCGCCTCAGGCTCCGCACTGCGGAACTCCCGTGTGGCCGCTGCAAAGTCATCCCAAGAAGGACCGCCGCGCCGTTCATAGAGAAGCGGCCCGGCATGCGGTCGTTCCGACGTCAATGCGTAGTCAATCGAGCGCCTCTTGAAGGCATTGGACCGCAGCAGCCTGAGGACGTAGAGCGGAAGCAGGCCCATGAAGCTCTTCCATTGGGATCGATACTGCAGGCAGAAACCGACGTAACGGATTCGTTCAAGCAACCCCGTATCGATTTCCTCAACGACTGCGTCACGCTTGATGAAAGCGAGCAGGTTGAACAAGGGCCCGATCAACCCGTGGCCGTGGTACAGGCAGTACTCCCACCCGCGCGCACCCGAGCGCTGCACCGCCAGACACCCCAGAAGATGGGCCGCGTCGTGGTCCTGATGCCCCCCCTCCCAGGCAGGAAGCATCACCTGCCCTGGCTGCAAGGTATCCACCAGCTGGAACAAGCCCCCGGCGACCGCGGCCATATGCAGGTGCAACCCACCATCCGGCGCATGCAGATCCGCGCCCAGAAAATGTACATGCCCATCAGCCACGCCAAGCCTTCGCAGAACACCAAGGCTTTCGCGCTGTCGCCGCTGGATACTTTGCCCTCCCCAGCCACCATCGGTCAGATACGCGAGATGAACGGGCCCGGCATCTCGTGCGTGGGACTGGATCCAGGGGAAAAGGCAGAACTCGTCATCCGGATGCGCCAGGACGACCAGCATCACAGGGCCTCGGTCAGAAAGCATCGAAGTCCAACTGCCCGAGTTCGACACCCTCTCTTTCGATCGCATGTGAGCCCTCGTTCAAACCCAGGAAAATAAGATTCAACGGGCTCGGCCGGAAGCGCTTTGGAATGTCGACCCACATCGATCCCGCTCGGGTACCCGCAGGCCGCAGGCCCAGGTGAAGGCGGAACAATGGAGCCCCTCCGCCGCTACCCTCCGCAAGCTTGCCCAAGCCATCTGCCGGAACCTCGGCCCAAGCGGACAGGAGCGGTTTTCCGGTCGGAGCCCACGCCCCCACAAGTGCGTTGCCGCAGGGAGCAATCTGGTAACGACGCACCGGATTCGCTATGCGCCAGGCCAGATTGTCATCATTCCAGATTCGCCTGAAAGAAAAGTCAGACGCCTGCCGATCACCATACTGGCTACTGATATTGCCTATGCCGATCTTCGCATCCAAGGGCGAAACCAGGGAGAACCCGAGCTTCCTCAGAAATCCCGGAGTCGAATTGTCGTTGGCCACGCCATAGACTGCATGGAACCCTTCGGCAGCGGCGCGCTCATAAGTCAGCGCGGCCAGCTTGGTGAAAAGCCCCTTCCCCTGGAATTTCGGATGCGTGGCGGTATTGAGAGACAAAAGGACGCGCCGCGCCACACCGTGAACAACCGCTTCCGCCGGAATGCAGACGTAATGAGCCGCCAGCTCATCCCCCTCCCATGCATCAAAACCAACGACATTACCGGCCGGATTATCCGCGTACAGCCACTTCAGATAGGTCGCGGTCAACCCCGACGCACCGGGAAAGCAGATACGGAACAGATTCGAATATGCAGCCAGCATACCCTCGGAGAATTGCGTTGCCCTGAATTCCAAGAAACACCTCGGATGAATCAAGAAAATTACTTGACCGGTGCCGCCAGCGATCGATGGATCGGCCTGCGCGGCACGCTCTGTATGTCATAACCAAGGAATGCCAAAAGGAACTGCAAGCCGCTCATTATCGCCAAAGCAGGCAAGACGACATTTCCAGTGGATGCCGGCACACCCGCACGAAAAGCGAGCCACCAGTGAATTCCGCCGTAAACAACACCACCAGTCAGCAACACAAGTGCGGCGACAAGCTCTAATGAAGCGATCGAAAGGTCCCGAAGATAATACCTGTACAGAACCCTTTTAATAAGATTACGCGAATGCTTCAAAGAGAACTCGCCAATGACCTTCGATATCTTCAGGTTACTCTCTTCATCCGCATACTTCGCATCCATCGGAACATCCACCACCACCGCACGCATGGTATTCAGTCGGAAAAGCATGTCGGTTTCAAAAAAATACCGTTTACTGATCGACTTGACCGGCAGCCGCTCGATTATCCTGGCGTGGATCGCAGTGTAGCCGTTCGTAGGATCGAACACATCCCAGTAACCGGTAGATGCCTTTGCCATGAATGACAGCCCGAGGTTACCGATCCTGCGAAGCAGCGGCATCTGCTTGATTTCACCAAGGTCCCAGAATCGGTTGCCCTTGCAGTAATCAGCCTCACCATTCTGAATAGGAAGGACGAAGCGATATAGCAGGGCTGGATCCATCTGCCCGTCGCCATCCAACTTCACTACCACGGTCGCGCCATCCGCTGCGGCGCGCTGATACCCGGTAAGCATCGCCCCCCCCACGCCTTGATTGGCTACATGACGCAGCACCTGAACCCGAGGATCCCTGCATTCCTGCTCAATGACATCACCACTCCTCTCCGGGCAAGCATCATCAACGCAATAAATCCTGCTTACCTCCGAACCTATCGCGTCAATCACCGCCAACACGTGCTTACGCACCCTGTAACAAGGGATAACAACGGCAATGATACTCTCCGGTGCATTCATTCTTTAGCCTCTGAACTCTTTGCAGAAAACAATCTAGCACCAAACGAATCCCCCGGGGCACCAGGATACAGCAACAAATACATTGCCACCAGCGTAGCTATCATTGCGACAGGAAACAAGTATCTAAAATCACAGGCAATAGTCGTCGGCAAAAATGACATTAAATACATCAAGCCACCAAACGCCGAAAGCCTCATCAACCAGATTTCACCCGTACCTTCGCGACGCGCCAGAAAGAAGAATGAAAAAAGAAGAATGCCCGCATACCACCAATTCCTAAACACACCGGTCGGGATTAACTTACCCACTGCCGCGCCAATCAGACGATCTCGAGAATCCATTTCCTCAGCAACGCCTATTGCTTGCAAGTGCTCAGGCAACGCCGAAACACCCCAATATGCTGGAACACACCCCACCATTGGACCAGCCCCCATCAGTGCACCGAACGCATTAAATCGGTGGGAAACGTAAGCTTGAGGATCATGCCTTATACCCTCCCCCCAGATACTCCAAGAGCGCTCAGTCGAAAGACTATTTATATAGCCGCGAACCGCTTCATTATGCCAAACCGAGTCAATACGTTCGGGGCTATAGCCCTTTCGCATCTCCGAAATAGCCTCGCTACTGGCGCCACTCCACGAGGAGCTGTCACCATCTCTAGCATAGGCAACCATTCCTATAATATCGTAGGCTCGGATAGTTAGAAAACCGACCGACACAGGAGCGCCGTTCGGGGAAGCAATCCGCACACTCGCTGCTGTCGACAAGCCCACGCTGCTCATAGCCACGACAATAAGAGTCGCCGTCCCGGCGAGCAGCATTCCACGCGTCGACCGAGCAAAGCGTCGACCGACGATCATGGCCAGAGCAAGCGCCAACGGAACCGCCAACAGGATTCCTTGTTGACGCAACAAGGGCAACGCTCCAACACAGCACGCTACGATCAGAAACAAAAATCCACTCAATCTAGCGGACCTGACCCGCGCCTGGAAAAGCATACCTGTAATCGCCACAGCAGCTGTCGTGGCGAGCATTACATCCTTCCATATAATGCCTACGTACAGCATGAACAGAGGATTCACCGCCAAGACTATGGCGAAAGCAATGCGCCACTTTGCAACACGTTCCAACGCCGCACCCGACGTGAGAAAATAGGCAAAAATTCCATATGTAGCGAGAGAATTAAGCGCGATGAAAATACTGGTGCCGACCAGCCCTCCCCCCAGCCAAGATAGAACAGCCGCAAAAAAGGTAGGCCCCCACCCAGCGGCCTTACCGATGATACCTTCATAGAGTGCGATACCACTATCAACCGAAATCTGACCTGGAGAGTGAAAAGCGGCCAAAACTGTCGCAATAAAAATAGCCGCAATAAAAACAGAATTCCGATAAGCCGCCATAACACTCCCCAGAAGACAATATAACTAACCACGCATAACCAGGCAAGAATCAGTCCGTACGCACCACTATCACTCAATCAAGAACGGAAATGGACTTGCCACTTTCGCAGAAGAACTTTCCGGATGCACGTTCCATAACGAAAACGACGTTGTAATCACCCACAGGAACGTCCTTCAACTGAGTGCTGAATTCAAATCCTGAGCTATTCAGCGACGGATTCTTGAAGAACTCCCCCACGTCCGGACGCTCAATTCCAGTAGCCACGCCCAATGCAAATGAATGAGCCTCACCCTTCAAAACAAAGAAAAAATCACCCGCCGGACCATTACTCTCATCCAGAACAAAACCTTCGAATGAGTGCATTACGCCCTTCTTAACCCCTCCCTCAGGCGCCCCTTTATCGATCATATCTAAACTACACGCGTGGCCAGTCCATGTCATACCCGTCAATTCACTGACATTCAGCGAAACGGAATTTACATCTCTCGTTTCTTCCACCTTGCCGCCACCATCCGAAGATGGCGCGGCATCATCTGGCGAAACGGCGGGTACATTTTCACGGTCCCGGCAGCCCGCCATCATCAATACACCACCAAGAAATGATACAGAAACGATTTTATGCAGCATCACATTAGCTCCAATTAAAATAAAACTATCGACCAATTCCAAACACGTCGACCACACCCTTCGCAAGCCGACGAATCACCGAATGCCTGGACAGGAATGCATCAAGCTTGCCGTAACGAGCCCGGTACCTAGCAAGCTCATCATATAAGCCGAAGCGATGCTCAAAAAGGAATTCCGCGTGTCTTGCGAAGAAATCAATATTGTCTCTAAATATTCTGGCATAAGTATCCACAACCACCGATCGATCTGCCGAAAAACTCGTCGTCCGTGATGACTCCTGGATGCGGTAATTGAAGAGGTACTCATCCAGCTGTACGACGTCCCGCCCCTTGCCGACAATCTTTACCCAGAACTCGTAATCCTCCACGCCCATTCGCAGGGATTCATTGAACCCCCCCACAGCAAGCCAATCCGATCGGCGGAACATGCTGGTGACAAATATGACGTTGTCAATGACAAGCTCGCGGAGATTATAGGGCGGCAGGCCCCACGGCCCCTGCTCGGCACCGAACCTCATGGCTTTGCAGTACACGATACCAACGTTGGGACTGGACTCCATAACCGCCAGCGCCTTCTCGACGTAGGTCGGCTCGATCGTGTCGTCAGCGTCCAGGGGAAGAATGTACTCACCACGGCTTTGACCGATGGCGATGTTGCGCGCGGAAGCAGGACCGGCGTTCTCCTTTCGGATAATTCTAGTACGTGGCCAAGTCGCAGCCTCCAGGATCTCCTGTGTCCGCGGGTCCGTGGATCCATCATCAACAATGATGATCTCGATGTCCGCATGGCTCTGAGCAAGCGCCGACTCGACCGCCTCGCACAGAAGATCCCCCGCGTTGAAGCAAGGAATAATGATTGAGACCCTTTTCATCCTGCGACTTCATCCATAAAGCATCCCCTGATCAACGCCATATGCTTACTTTCCAACCAGCACCTTCAGACTCTTGGCAACCGATGCGCCGAATCCGATATCCAGAATCGAACGGGCGAATCGATCAACAATCGTCGGCGGCGCACTCTTTGCACGGGGATAGCGCGCTTGCAGCGCGGCATCTTCTCCGACAACAACACCATCAGCCTTCGCTGAATCGGCTCCACCCGCAGCTTCGGAGATCTGCGCATCACTGGAATCGAATGGCGACGGAATGGAGCTCCACAGCGCGGGATCGCGGTACAGAACACGAACAGACTTCTTGATCGGCGCACCGCTGCCGTAAGCGTTATAGCTCCAAGGCAGTCGACCGTATTCTTTTTGCCCAAAACGATCAAGCGTGCTCTTGTATTCCTCAAAGAGCTTGCAGAACACACCCTTGTTCCCGTCCTCCAGCCACCAACCAATTGCCTTCTCGATGGTCCCCGAGTCCAAGCCCGAGAAATGAATGAATCGCAGCGGATCTCCGTTCACCACATAGGCACCATCTTGCTCGCGCAGGTCACTGCCCAGCAAGGACCAGGTCGCGAAATCATAGCCGTGGTGCTTGAGAATGTGCACGTCAAAGAAGCTGGGGGCCAGATCAATCCACTTCTGGTCAGTGAAAATACCCCTTACCTTGTCGTCATAGCAGAACAGGAACAACCGCTCCGCCCACCATCCAACGAATTTCTCTGAATTTGCACTACGACTAACGGCGAGAAAGCCGAGATTATAGCTCCCATGCGCAAGGGAGCTGATCTCCATATCAACGTTACCGGGTCGCAGGAGGTGCGGAGCAACCACGATCGAATGCTTGTCCAGCAATGCCTCAAGCTCGACGAACTCTCCATAAACCAACACATCCGGATCCAGGTACACAAATTTACCGGACTCTGTGAAGCGCTCCATCAAATACTGCATGAAGCGGGGCTTGACCGCCGTGGACGCTTCCACGATTGAGTGGCGGAACATGAACGAATCAAAATTCTCCCAGCCTGCGTCCTTGGCCAGTACAACATGATCAAAATGTTCGAAATCGCTCGCCAGCTTCGGAACTTCACGCTCGACCAGGCACAGAACAAAGATTGCCTTGGGATTGTGGCGCTTGAGCGAATCAGCCAGGGCCATTGCCTTTGGCAGATAATTTGCGCAAATCGAAGTGTAATATATCATCGCCTCTCACCATGCATATTTTAAGTAATCCAATCAGCGTCGGGTCGAAAAAACCCGCCGAAATGCTTCAATCAACGACCTCGCTGGCCGGGTCATTCGCCAGGAAAACGACTTCCTGATCGCACTATTTTCCAGGGACAAACTCTTGTTCTGGATGAGAAGCTCTTCGCTTCGATCATTCAAACCCTGAATCTCTTCGGCGAGCCGCTTGATGACATTGGTCATGTCAGCCTCACGAAACTCCAGGTCCGACATACGCTCCAGCGCGGAGCCCAATTCAACCCGGGCCTTGGCCAGATCGGACTCGACCAGAGAGTGGCTGGAGGAGAGCCGCCGATTCTGGATCAAAGTTTCCTCAGCACGCCTATGCTCGGCGTCGTATTCGAGGCGCAGAGTGAACTTCTCTGCGGTTAGTGCGGCGACCTCCTTAGCCAGACTACTGCACTCACTTTGCATCGCGACGGCGAGTTTTACACTCTCATCAATTGCGCTCTGCGCGCGCAGATGTTCAGCCGCCTTCTCCTGAGTCAGCTGACGACATTCCGCTTCGAGGTCATGGATTTTCTCCCTGAACCCTTCGAGGATTCCCGCATTCCGCTCGTCCCTGATGGCCTGAACAGCCCTCGCGACATCCGAAAATTGCGAACGCAGTTGCTCAAGATCCCGGACCATTCCCGACTGCGGTTGTGACAAACCATGCATGGCACGGCGAAGCTCATCCACCACATCCGGAAGACCCTTCAACTGATTGATGGCCTCGGAAACCCGTGGCTCGCTCAAGAACACATCCAACGCCGGCATCAGCGATTGAGGGGTTAACGGCCGGCCCTCCACCGGCACAGCAAGCATCTGCGTGCATTCAGACAACTGTTCGACCAGCCGTTGTTCTCTGACCACGGCCTCTTCCGACCACTTGATCTGGGCTATCAGCTGGCTGTTTTTTTCGATAGTCTCAATCTGCTGCAGGTTGTAACGAGTGCGCCAGCCCTGAGCGACGTCAGCCAGCCCCGTGATCTCAGGAAGGCGCTCCTGGATGAAGCTGGCGAGATGATCGGCAACGGCCCGGAACCCACTCCAGTGGCCACTACCGTCCTCGATGTCCTTCAAGGACGTATACAGCTCCCAGAGCAGGGTAGATAGCTCCCGCCCACCACATTCGGACTGCACATGGTGCCGATCAGCGGCATCAATGAATTCGGTCAGCACCCCAACGGATTCGGGAGTAGTACTGCTGGATTCCGTTGACACATCCAATTTCGCGAGCGCGCGCTCCAGCGACTCCTGAGGATTGTCCAGCAGTGAATCGTAGGTCAACACCGTGCGCTTGAGGTCGCGGCTTCCCGCCTCCGAATCAAGCACATACCTCATCCACAACAATTCACCGACCGAACGGCTCCAGCCGTTACGCTTGGAGAGGGACGCAGCGACCTCGCTCGGCGGCCTGGCAACGACAAGAACCACCACGCGGATTCCGCGCTCCTGCAATACCTTCTGCCACAGCGGCAGGAACCTGCATAGCCGGGGATCCTTTACCGCCCACAGCTCAGCGTCCCGGAATTCGGTCTCGATCAATTCATGAATCTCGGCCGCAGCCTGCTGTGCAGCCTGACCTTGGAGCCATCCCTCGGGAAGCTCTCTGACGTCATCCCAGGAACGATCCAACTGCTCGAACAACTTGTCGTGGATTTCCACGGCACGAGTACTCTCCCAGTAGCCTTTCGGGTTGTCCTCTCCCGGTCCCAGCAGATTGCTTCCCAGCGTCACTCCCAGCAGATTCAATGCCCCTGCGGTTGCAGATGTTCCGCTACGGTGCATTCCGGAAACGAGAATAGCAGTCGCCATCACGAAAACTCCGCCGGATTCTTGACTTCCAGACTGGGCGCGACGTGGAAATCCACGAAGCCTGTGGCCAACCGGCTGGAATCCGACTGCACCTTGAACATGAAGGCGTCAATCACTCGAGCCAGATAGCTCTCGCCATCCGCAGTGGCGCCCAGAACACCTGCATTCAGGAAATATGCCCCCGGGCCCAACAGGCAACGGAACTTGAACCCAACATCCAGAACGTCGGCGGAGCCCACAGTGGGCAGCGCATCCGCCTGGATGCTGGTGGCCGCGCCACCGATCTCCACGCCGGTAATAGACCTGATCATCATTCCGCATCGAACTCCCGCGCCAGGCCTGTCAAATGCAACCTGATATCTATAGATGTATTCATCACCAGCCACGAGCATGTTGACCCGGCGTCCGTCAGCAGTTTCTACCCGTGGATCGATAATCATCGCCCCCTGCCGCGCATACTCGACCACACTCTCGGACTCCAGGCCCGCCTGCCAGTAAGCCGTCAACTTCTGCCGCGCTGGTGAGGATGTCGCAGGTGCCCCGGCTTCGACCGGAAAATCACCCTCTTCCCGGATCGCCTGTCGCAATGCAATCGCATCCTCAGCGGAGGCATAAAGCAGCTTCTGATATTGGGTGATGACATGCTTTGGCGATCCAGTGATGAGCACGCACCCCCTATCCAGCAGGATGGCGCGATCACATAGCTCCAGGACCGTACTCGCAGAGTGCGATACGAAAAGAATAGTTGCGCCAGCATCGCGGATCTCCTGGATCCTAGCGAAACATTTGCGCTGAAAGGCTTCGTCACCCACAGACAGGGCTTCATCGACAATCAGAATGTCGGGCTCGACGTGAATGGCCACCGAGAACGCGAGACGCACGTACATTCCGCTTGAGTAGGTCTTTACGGGCTGATCAATGAAATCACCGATGTCCGCAAACCTGACGATTTCGTCAAACTTTGCGGCAACCGCCTCCCTGGTCAAACCCAGAACTGTTCCATTCAGGAAAACATTCTCCCTACCGGTGAACTCCGGATTAAAACCCGCACCAAGCTCCAACAATGCCGCCACCCGCCCGATGACATTCACGTCTCCGGAACTTGGCGAAAGCGTCCCGCATATTACTTGCAACAGCGTGGACTTGCCGGAGCCGTTACGCCCCACAATACCTACAGTCTCGCCACGTTTGATGGCAAGATTGATGTTCTTCAGCGCCTGAAATTCTTTACCCCAACCGCCTTCCTGTCGCGGGAACAACATCTGCAACAATCGATAGTGTGGCTTCGAATAGACAGGAAACGACTTGCACAAGCCTTCCACCCGGATTGCAAGATCAGAGGACATCGGCAAATCCCCTCCGGGTTGCAGAAAACACCCAATATCCCAAGCAGAATATGATCACGGACATCAGCGAGTACCAGCCCAAACCTACCCAGTCAGGATAGCCCCCCCATAGCAGGACCTTCCTGGCCTGATCGATTATGAAAGTCAGGGGATTCAATTCAAATACCCAGCGATACTTTTCTGGGACCGAATTGACCGGCATCATTGCCGAAGAGAGAAACAGCATTGCCATGGACAGGACACCCGTCACCTGCCATATGTCCCGAAAATAAACGCCGATGGCGGCCATGAACCAGGACATGCCCATGCAAAAAACCACCAAAGGCAACATTACAACGAAGAATAATGGCGTGGTCATCGAAAGCTGACCATCCATTATCAACCGCATCACCATGAACACCGCCAGATTCATGGCCGAGTGGAACAACGCAGACAACACCATTGGCCACGGCAGGATTTCCAAGGGAAAAATGACGCGCTTGACGAAATTTGGATTTGAAACAATGAGGGAAACCGATTTGTTCAAACACTCAGCAAAAAAGCCATGCACTATCAGTCCCGCAAACAAGATGATTGCAAACTTGGTGTGGCCCGCCTCGATCTCCGGCCAGCGTCCTTTCATAACGGTACCGAACGCGAACGTATACACCATCAGCATAAGGAATGGGCTGATGAGTGACCAAGCCAAGCCAAAGCTAGCTCCACGATAACGCCCAAGAATGTCGCGCTTGGCTAGCTCACGGATCAACGACCGGTTTTGCCAGAGCGCAATCCAAGGCCGGACTAGAATCGAATTCACGCTTTACCTCGCAACCGCATCAATGATCCAAAAGGGCATCGATCAGATCCCCACGCAAATCTCCCACATCCTCCACCCCCACGCTCAACCGCACCAGCGCATCGCTGATGCCGAGCTGCTCGCGACGAGCGACGGGGATGGACGCATGCGTCATCACCGCCGGGTGGTTGACCAGGCTTTCCACGCCGCCGAGCGATTCGGCCAAGGTGAACAGTTCGGTCCTCTCGCAGAAACGCTTGGCGGCTGCGAAGCCACCCTTGAGCACGATCGAGACGATGCCGCCGAAGCCGTTCATCTGGCTTGCCGCCAACGCGTGCTGCGGGTGCGAGGGCAGGCCCGGGTAGATCACCTTCTCGATGGCCGGATGGGTTTCCAGCCACTTGGCCAGTTCCAGCGCGTTGGCGCAATGCGCCTTCATGCGCAGCGGCAGGGTCTTCAGGCCGCGCAGCGCGAGGAAGCTGTCGAACGGGCCCTGCACGCCACCGACGGAGTTCTGCAGGAACGCCATCTGCTCGGCCAGCTCGGCGTTGTCGCCGACCACGACCATGCCACCGACCATGTCGGAGTGGCCATTGAGGTACTTGGTGGCCGAATGCAGCACCAGGTCTGCCCCAAGCTCCAGCGGACGCTGCAGCATCGGCGAGGCGAAGGTGTTGTCCACCACCACGACCAATCCATGGCGCTTGGCGATGGCGGCCACCGCGGCGATGTCCACGATCTTCAGCATCGGGTTGGTGGGCGTCTCGATCCACACCATCTTCGTCTTCGGCGTGATCGCCGCTTCGAAGGCAGACAGGTCGGTCAGGTCGACGAAGCTGAAGTCCAGCCCGGCGGTGCGGCGGCGCACCCGCTCGAACAGGCGGAAGCTGCCGCCGTAGATGTCATCCATCGCCACCACGTGACTGCCAGCGTCCAGCAGCTCGATGACAGTGGAACTGGCAGCCATGCCCGAAGCAAAGGCGAAGCCACGCGAACCACCCTCCAGCGACGCCACGCAGCGCTCGTAGGCGAAGCGGGTCGGATTATGGGTGCGCGAGTACTCGAAGCCCTGGTGTTCGCCCGGGCTGGACTGCGCGTAGGTCGAGGTCGCGTAGATCGGCGGCATGACGGCGCCGGTGCTGGGATCGGGCGATTGCCCGCCGTGAATGGCCAAGGTGGCAAGCGACAAGCTGCGCTCGCCCTCCTGGCTGCGTGAGTGCTGATCCGTCATAAGTACTTCCAGCGAAAGGGGCGGAATTCTATCAGTCTGGCCTGAACCTGCCGTGGTGCCCTCCCCCTGGTGGGCACCACGCCAGAATCACTGAACCCTGCGACGCAGGTAGTTCAGCAGGTCGATACGGGTAATCAGGCCCAGGAAGGCGTCACCATCGGTGACGATGGCCACCTGGCCACGGTCGAACACCGGCAGCAGCGCCTCGATCGGCGACTTGACGTCCAGCCGGTCCAGCTTGCTCACCATGGCCACCGACACCGGGTCGCGGAAGCGGGCTTCGTCACCGTACACGTGCAGCAGCACGTCGCTTTCGTCGATGATGCCGACCAGCTGGCTGCCCTCCATCACCGGCAGCTGCGACACGTCGTACAGCTTCATGCGCTGGTAGGCGGTGGTCAGCAGGTCGTTCGGGCCGACCACGACGGTGTCGCGCTGGCTGTAGGGGCGCAGGATCAGGTCACGCAGGTCGCCGTACTGCGGGCGCTCCAGGAAGCCGTTATCCAGCATCCAGTAGTCGTTGTACATCTTGGACAGGTACTTGTTGCCGGTGTCCGGCACCAGTACCAGCACCTTCTTCGGCGTGGTCTGCTCGCGGCAGTACTTCAGCGCGGCGGCCAGCAGGGTGCCGGTCGAGGAGCCACCCAGGATGCCTTCCTTGCCCAGCAGTTCACGCGCGGTATGGAAGCTCTCCGCATCGCTGATCGCATAGGCCTTCCTGACCCGGCTGAAGTCGGAGATGTCCGGCAGGAAGTCCTCGCCGATGCCTTCGACCAGCCAACTGCCGGACTTTTCGTTCAGGGTGCCGTCGTTGATGTACTCGGCCAGGATCGAACCGACCGGGTCGGCCAGCACTAGTTCGGTGTTCGGCGAAAGCTTGGCGAAGGCGCGCGAGAGGCCGGTCATGGTGCCGGAGCTGCCGCAACCGAACACGATCGCGTCCAGGTCACCGCCCATCTGTTCGATGATTTCCGGGCCGGTGCCGAACTCGTGGGCGGCCGGGTTGTCCGGATTGCCGAACTGGTTGATGAAATAGGCGCCCGGGGTCTGCTCGGCCACGGTCTTGGCCAGGTCCTGGTAGTACTCCGGGTGGCCCTTGGCGACGTCCGAACGGGTCAGCACCACTTCGGCACCCATCGCCTTGAGGTTGAAGATCTTCTCCCGGCTCATCTTGTCCGGGACCACCAGGATCAGCTTGTAGCCCTTCTGCTGAGCCACCAGTGCCAGGCCCAGGCCGGTGTTGCCGGCGGTGCCTTCCACCAGCGTCGCGCCGGGCTTGAGGTCGCCGCGCTTCTCGGCGGCCTCGATCATCGACAGGCCGATGCGGTCCTTGATCGATCCACCCGGGTTCGAACTCTCCAGCTTCAGGTACAGCTCGCACACGCCGGCATCCAGGCGCTGGGCCTTGATGATGGGCGTGTTGCCGATGAGTTCGAGGACGGAGGAGTGGATTGCCATGTGTCGGATTCGGATCACGCCGTCAAGCGGCTGGACCCTCGATTATCCGATGGATATGCCAGAAAGTCAGGCAAACCGTCCGAAATGCTGCAGGTACATGAATGCGCATGGACCGCTGGCGCGGACAATGACGGCCGACGAGGAGGCCGCCATCGCCCGCGACATGATGGTCAAACGCGGGGGAGCGTCAGTTGGGTCGGTTCTCGTACATCCTCAGGAGTCGCTGCTTTGCCAGCAGCTTCTCCCGCTTCATCTGCCCCAGTGTGCCATCGCTGATGGGGAGCACTCCCAGTTCCGCATCCATGCACTTCTTGTTCAGCTTCTTGTGCTGTTGGTAGAGCTGCTTGAACTCGGGGTTGGCCTTCATCAAGGCTTCGATTTCACTCTGCGGCTGCCCTTCAAACATGACTTACCTCCTCATGCAGAAACAAGAACGCCCCGGCCTTGACGGCACGGGGCGTTGCAGGATGGAGCGCCGGGCCCGCATGCGACGGAACCACCCGGGATCATCCGGTCGACCGACCGGAAGCCTTCGGAACCTGGTTCGCGCCTGGATTGCACCGGCTCGGCCCTCCGCTGTCCGGGTGGCGGAAGTACCACCCGGACAATTGACCCTACGCCTGCAAAAAGGTTCCGGCAAGGGCTCAATCCATGCAGTGGCTGAATCAGCGATTTGACGCACATTCAGCCGGAAGCAGGCAACAAAAACCTAACAATCTCAGCCAGTTAGGTTTATCAAGGCGCAACAATGACCTCGGCCGAGCGCGCCCGCGTGGAGGCGGCCTTCCTGCCGGTGACCTGGATGCGGTTGGCAGCCACGCCAGCGGCGACCAGGGCGTCCTTCAGCGCCTGCGCGCGGCGCTGCCCGACCCCGTTGGCGCTGTCGTAGGCCTCGATGGTCACCCGCCCCTTCTTGCCGATGTTCAGGTACTCGGCCAATGCCTTGGCCTGGTTGCCCGCGCCTGCCGACAGCGCGGCCTGGCCGGCGGCGAAAGCGTCGCCGGCGAAGGTGAACACCTCACCGCGGTTGTCGAACTTCGAGCCCGGCAGGCGCTGCCCGGACACCAGCTCGGCTTCCTCGCGGGCCAGCTTGGCCGCGTTCTGCTGGGCCGCGCTCAGGCGCTGCTGCTGGCGGCCGGCGACGCTGGTCAGCGCGGTTTCGGCGTCCTGGCGGGCCAGGGTCTCCGCTTCGGCCGCCTGGCGCAGGCGTTCGGCCTCCTCGGCCTGGATCTGGGTCTGCACGCGCAACCGCTCGGCCTCCTGCCGGGCACGCAGCGCATCGCGGCGGCTGGCCTCGATCAGCAGCTCGCTGCGGGTGCGTTCGAGCTCCTCGATCTCACGGCGGGCCAACGCGGTACGCGCGGCCGCCTCGGCGATCGCCACCCGGCGCTCGGCCAGGTAACGGGCGTTGTCCAGGTCCTTGCGCTTGGCCTTGGCCAGCGCGCCGATGGCCTGCTGGGCCTGCAGCTTCTCGTAGGCGGCGACCTCGGCGGTACGCATGTCCGCCTGCAACGCCACCAGCCGCTGGTTCAGCCCGGCCACGGCCGGATCCTCGGCGGCCACGGCCGCCATCGGCAGGGCCAGCAGCCCGACCACCACCAGATTCCTCAGTGCCATCACCGGCCCTCCCCCGTTGCCAGTTGCCGCTGCAGTTGCTCGACCTCGGCCTTGCGCTGGGCCAGCTGGGCCTGCGCGACCGATTCCTCGCTCTGCACCCGGGCCAGGTCGGCGTCGGCGGCGGCACGCTGGGCCAGCACCGGAGCCTGCTTGCGCTCGCGGCGATCCAGCGCGGCGCGCTGGGCCTGTTCCAGTTGCTGGCGGGCCATGGCCATGGTGTCGGGGGCGTACTGGTCGGCGTCGGCGCGGTCAGCGCGTTCCACCGCCTGCTGCGCGGCCATCAGGTCGGCCGAGGCCGGGTCCTGCGCCAACGCGGCACCGCAGAAAAGCGCGGTTGCGCAGGCCGTCACATACAGGATTCGTCTTAAGTGTGCGAAGCTAGCTTTCATTGGGGAGCCGTTGCCGGAGTGACTGAGCGCGGCCATTGTGGTCAAGCCTATGGCGTGCTTGCAACGGCACGCTGCCGTTTGTTGGGGAACTATTGCGCATGGATATCGGCTACTTCCTGAAGCTGATGACCGAAAAGAACGCTTCGGACATGTTTTTGACGACCGGGGCGCCGGTCTACATCAAGATCGAGGGCAAGCTGTATCCGCTGGGGAGCACCGGCCTGCCGCCCGGAATGGTCAAGAAGATCGCCTATTCGCTGATGGACGAGGGCCAGGTCCCCCAGTTCGAGCGCGACCTGGAGCTCAACATGGCCATCGCTCTGGCCGATGCCGGGCGTTTCCGCGTCAACGTGTTCAAGCAGCGCGGCGAGGTCGGCATGGTGATCCGCGCGATCAAGAGCCGCATCCCCAGCATCGAGGAGCTCAACCTGCCGCAGGTGCTCAAGGACGTGATCATGACCCCGCGCGGGCTGGTGCTGGTGGTCGGCTCGACCGGTTCGGGCAAGTCGACCTCGCTGGCCTCGATGATCGACCATCGCAACAGCACCTCCACCGGGCACATCCTCACCATCGAGGACCCGATCGAGTTCCTGCACAAGCACAAGCAGTCCATCGTCAACCAGCGTGAGGTGGGCCTGGATACCCATGCCTTCCACAACGCGCTGAAGAACGCGATGCGCGAGGCGCCGGACGTGATCCTGATCGGCGAGATCCTCGACGCCGAGACCATGGAGGCCGCCATCGCCTTCGCCGAGACCGGCCACCTGTGCCTGGCCACGCTGCACTCCAACAACGCCGACCAGACCATCGAGCGCATCCTCAACTTCTTCCCGGAAAGCGCGCACAAGAACGTGCTGATGAACCTGTCGCTGAACCTGCGCGCGGTGATCTCCCAGCGCCTGGTCAAGGGCAAGGATGGCCGTCGCCGGCCGGCCACCGAAGTGCTGATCAACACGCCGATGATCCGCGACCTGCTGCGGCGCGGCGAGGTGCACGCGATCAAGCAGGCCATGGAAGAGTCGCTGGAGGAAGGCATGCAGAGCTTCGACCAGTGCCTGTTCCGGATGGTCAAGGACGGCATCATCGAGCAGGAGGAAGCGCTGCGCGCGGCCGACTCGCGCGATGGCCTGGCCCTGAAGTTCCGCCTGTCCGAGGGCGCCAGCGGCGAGCACGACCCATACGCGGACTTCAACATGGGCGCGCCGGCGACGATCAGCCACGGCTTCTGAACGTTGGGATGGCTGCCTGGCAAAAGCCCCGCCAAAGCGGGGCTTTTGTTTTGCGGCAGCAACGAGCCTGCCCGCGGGGCCGGTGGCCCCCACTCCTGCACCTCGGGCGGTTCTGTGGCTTCGCGGCCGAGGCCACTCCTACCAGGCCGCCAGCCCTCAGATGGCGTCGGGCTGGTTTTCCGGGCGGGCGGCGTCGAAGGCCGGCAGCGCCAGGCAGGCTTCCTCGATGCGGCACAGGGTCGGGTACGGGGCCAGGTCCAGGTGGAAGCGGCGGGCGTTGTACAGCTGCGGGATCAGGCAGCAATCGGCCAGGCCCGGCTCGGCGCCATGGCAGAACCGGCCGGTGTCGAACGAACCCACCAGCATCGTCTCCAACGCCCCCAGGCCGGTACGCATCCAGTGCAACGTCCATTCGTCGCGCTCGGGTTGCGGCACGTTCCACTCGCGGTCGAAGAACTGCATCACCCGCAGGTTGTTGAGCGGATGGATGTCGCAGGCCACCTGCTGGGCAAGGGCACGCACGCGGGCGCGACCACCGGCATCGGCCGGCAACAGCGCCGGCTGCGGATGCACCTCGTCCAGGTACTCCAGGATGGCCATCGACTGGGTCAGCACGCGTTCGCCGTCACGCAGCGTCGGCACCAGTTCCTGCGGGTTGAGCGCGGCATAGTCCGGGGCATGCTGCTGCCCGCCGTCGCGCACCAGGTGCACGGGAATCAGCTCGTAGGCCAGCGCCTTGAGGTTCAGGCCGATGCGCACGCGATAGGCGGCGCTCGAGCGCCAGTAACTGTAGAGCTTCAGCCCCGCTTCCATGTCTGTTCCCCCTGTCGCTTGCACACAACATAACCGTTGCGGGTGAGGGACACCTTCACCCGCAATTCGATAGCGGCGGCGATGCCGCCGGATTCAGGGCAGCGGCGCGTGTTCGATGCGCTGTTCGATCGCACCGAAAATGCTGTTGCCGTCACGGTCCAGCATTTCAATGTGGACCACGTCACCAAAACTCATGAACGGCGTGGACGGCTTGCCGTCACGCAGTGCCTCGACGGTGCGCTGTTCGGCGAAGCAGGAGGCGCCCAGCGAGGTGTCCTCGTTGGCGATGGTGCCCGAGCCGACGATGGCACCGGCCGACAGCGGACGGGTCTTGGCGGCATGCGCCACCAGCTGGGCGAAGTTGAACTGCATGTCCACGCCGGCTTCCGGCGCACCGAACCACTTGCCGTTGATGTGGGTGACCAGCGGCAGGTGCACCTTGCTGTCCTGCCAGGCCGCGCCGAGCTCGTCCGGGGTCACGAACACCGGGCTCAGCGCCGAGCGCGGCTTGGACTGCAGGAAGCCGAAGCCCTTGGCCAGCTCGGCCGGGATCAGGTTGCGCAGGCTGACGTCGTTGACCAGGCCCAACAACTGGATGTGGCCGGCGGCCTGGGCCGGGGTCACCGCCATCGGCACGTCGTCGGTGATCACCACGATCTCGGCTTCCAGGTCGATGCCGTAGTCCTCGCTGACCACCTTGACCGCGTCGCGCGGGCCGTAGAAGCCGGCGCTGGTGGCCTGGTACATCAGCGGGTCGGTGTAGAACGACTCGGGCACCTCGGCGCCGCGCGCCTTGCGCACCCGCGCCACGTGCGGCAGGTAGGCACTGCCGTCGACGAACTCATAGGCGCGCGGCAGCGGCGCGGCCAGCGCCTGCATGTCCAGGTCGAACGCGCCATCCACGTCGCCGGCATTGAGCTGCTCGGACAGGGCGTTCAGGCGCGGGGCGAGGTTGGACCAGTCCTCCAGCGCCAGCTGCAGGGTGGCGGCAATGCCGGTGGCCCGCACGGCGCGGGTCAGGTCACGCGAAACCACGATCAGGGTGCCGTCGCGGCCGCCTTCCTTCAGGGAACCAAGCTTCATGGGAACGTCCAGTCTGCGGAGTAAACAAGTTTCAATTGTAATGAATATGCCAGCGGCGACCAGCGCCACGGGAATGCTGAACAGGCAATTTTGTGCCGCCGGCGACAATCCCCTAGACTATCGCGGTCTGCCAGCGGCCGTCCGTTTCCCTTGAGGGACCGCCGGCGGTGCAGGATTCCCGGCCCCGCCGGATCCGCCCGCCCGCCCCTACTCCGACGCCTTTCGTCACGCATTCCGGCCTGCGCACCGCGCTGGTCGCGCCAATTTTCTCGCAGCGCGGTTTACGGGAACGCTCCGAGTCAGCCGATCGAATCGATCGGCACCGCCATTCCATTCGGTCTGGCGCGATTTCCATCTGGAGTTCCCAATGTCGTTTGAAAACCTGGGCCTTGCGC
The DNA here is from genome assembly GCF_004348115.1 of Stenotrophomonas sp. ATCM1_4. Taxonomy (GTDB): domain Bacteria; phylum Pseudomonadota; class Gammaproteobacteria; order Xanthomonadales; family Xanthomonadaceae; genus Stenotrophomonas; species Stenotrophomonas capsici. The sequence goes on from NZ_QPFB01000001.1 coordinate 3,798,708, forward strand.
CCTTCCTGCTGCGCGCGCTCGCCGAGCAGGGCTACGAAAACCCGACCCCGATCCAGGAGCAGGCGATCCCGCTGGCACTGGACGGGCATGACCTGCTGGCCGGCGCACAGACCGGTACCGGCAAGACCGCCGCGTTCGGCCTGCCGCTGCTGCAGCACCTGGGCACCGCGCCGCAGAGCGTGGGCAACGGCCCGCGCAAGCCGCGCGCACTGATCCTGGCGCCGACCCGCGAGCTGGCCACCCAGGTGCATGACAGCCTGCGTGGCTACAGCAAGTACCTGCGCATCCCCAGCGCCTGCATCTACGGCGGCGTCGGCATGGGCAACCAGCTGGACGTGCTGCGCCGTGGCGTGGACCTGCTGGTGGCCTGCCCGGGCCGCCTGATCGACCACCTGGAGCGTCGCAGCGTCGACCTGTCGGGCATCGAGATCCTGGTGCTGGACGAAGCCGACCGCATGCTCGACATGGGCTTCCTGCCCTCGATCAAGCGCATCCTGGCCAAGCTGCCGCGCCAGAACCGCCAGACCCTGCTGTTCTCGGCCACGTTCGAGGAGAGCATCAAGCAGCTGGCGCTGGAGTTCATGCACAACCCCAAGCAGATCCAGGTGACGCCGCAGAACACCGTGGCCGAGACCATCACCCACCGCGTGCACCCGGTCGACGGCGGCCGCAAGCGCGAGCTGCTGCTGCACCTGCTGGCGCAGGATTCGCGCGTGCAGACGCTGGTGTTCGGCCGTACCAAGCATGGCTGCGACAAGCTGGCCACGTTCCTGGAGAAGTCCGGCATCAAGACCGCCGCCATCCACGGCAACAAGAGCCAGGGCCAGCGCCTGCGTGCGCTGGGTGACTTCAAGGCCGGCCGCGTGACCGTGCTGGTGGCCACCGACATCGCCGCGCGCGGCATCGACATCAACGAGCTGCCCAAGGTCATCAACTACGACCTGCCGATGGTGCCGGAAGACTACGTGCACCGTATCGGCCGCACCGGCCGCAACGGTTCCACCGGCGAGGCGATCTCGCTGGTGGCGCAGGACGAGGCCAAGCTGCTGCGCCAGATCGTGCGCCTGCTCGACCGCGACATGGACATCCGCGACGTGCCCGGCTTCGAGCCGCAGACCCCGATCCGCTGGGGTATCAGTGCACCGGGCAAGGCCGAAGTGCCGGGCGGCCACAAGACCCCGCGCCGTGGCAACGGTGGCCATGGCCAGCGTCGCTCCAACGGCGACGCCCCGCGCGGCGGCCGTGGCGGCCAGGCCAAGCCGGGCGCCCCGCGCGCCGCGGGCAACGGCCAGCGCAATGGCGGCAACAGCCAGCAGCGCCGTGACGGCCACCCGGGTGGCGGCCAGCGTCGTGGCGGCGGTCGTGGCCAGGGCGGTGGGCAGAGCCGTACCAGCGCCTGATCTGCAGTAGCGGATCCGAGCTGAACAAAAAAGCCGGCGCATTGCGCCGGCTTTTTTGTTGGTTGGGTTTTGGGGTGATGAGGGCTGCTGGCTGCTGCCGACCATCCGCTATCTGCTGCCGGCCCTCTCCCCAACCCCTCTCCCGCTGGCGGGAGAGGGACTTTGGTTCTTCGCTAGTGCAGGCGGGAGAACGGCTTCAGGCCTTCTTCGTTACTCCCCGCGCTGGCGTGGCGGGGTCAACTGGTTGGACTGCAACAAGGCATTGAGCAGCAGGCGTTCGGTGCCATGCCAGTACTTGCGGTGCGCCGGGTCATCGGCGAACAGCACCACGTTGCCGCTGCCGGTCGGCACCACCTGCAGGTAGCTGGAGCCAGACGCGCGCGCGCGGTTGGCATCGGAGAGGTAGCCGTTCACCAGCGGCTCCGGATCGATGTTGACCACGTTGAGGAAAGCGTTCTTCACCGGCTCCAGCACCAGGCCACCTTCCTTGTTCACCCAGATCCTGCGCTGCTGCACGCCAAAGCCCAGCGGATGGGTCGGATCGATGTCGGCACTGAGGATGTTGCCACTGACCCGGCCCAGCGCGAACACGTCACGCACGGTGCCGAAATCCAGCCGTTCGCTGTCGTCCTTGCCGTCGCCGGCACGCAGCCTGGCTTCCACCAGCCCCTTGTCGATGGCCCAACGCGCGCCGCTGCCGTAGACCACCAGCGAGCCGCCCGCGCTGATCCAGCGCTTGAGCGCGGCGATGCCGGCCTCGCTGACCGTGGCATAGGTGCCGCCGGACAGCACGATGGAGGTGTAGCGCGACAGGTCCACGCTGGCCAGCTGTACGGGGTCCAGCTTGGAGGACGGCAGCCCCAGGGCCTGGTCCAGTGCGAACCAGGCCGAACCGATCTCGGTGGGCGACACGCCCTCGCCCATCACCAGCGCGATGCTCGGCGCACGCAACACACGCACGTTGTCGCTGCCCAGGTCGATGCCGCCGGCGCTGCGACCGCTGGCCAGGGCATGCACGGTGACACCGGCGTCCTGTGCGCGCGCCAGCACCCTGGCCCGCAGGGCATCGGCATCAAGCGTCTGACCGGCGACCGGGATCACCACCGCACCATGGCCGAAGGCCACCTCGCCCGATGCCGTGGCCGCGGTGAAGGGCTGGTGCGCGGTGCGCAACCGCACCCCGTCGCGCAGCAACCCACCGATCAGGCGATAGCTGCCGAAATCCCGTGCATCGGCAACGTAGGCAAAGCCGGCACGGCCGCCACTGATGCCACCCTGCGCCTGCGGAACGTCATCCACCACCGCACCGGCCGGCAAGGCACCGCGGCTGGCCGCGTAGCGCAGCCCATAGGCAGCGGCCACGGCGTAGGAGGTTCCGCTGTAGAACACGTCGCCCTTCACCGGCGGCGTGAACTCGAAGATCGCATGGGCCAGCCGGAACTGCGGTTGTAGCGCCGGTACCACGTAGGCCGAACCGGCCTGGAAACGCTTGCCATCGACCTCGACATCGCGGGCCAGCGCGTGCACCTGGATGCGATGCTGGAGCAGCACGGCCAGCAAGCGGTGGGTGAGCGTGGGGTCGGCGGCATCACCGAACACCCAGTCCCGCACCGGGTAGGCCGCCGCCTGCGTCAACGCGCTGCGGAAGAAGTCCTTCTGCAAGGCGAGCAGACGCACCCGGTCCTCGACCGCCCCGCGCACACTGGCCAACCCGGTCGCGACCTGGTTGCGGATGGTGAAGTTGAAATGCAGCGGGCCGTTGACCGACTCCTGCACCAAGCCGCGCGAGCTGGCCTGCTCCACGGTGACGCCGACGCCGCCGTGGAAGTCCGGATAGGTGGAGCCGTAGATCGGCGAGAAGTTGTCGAAGTTCTCGCCGGTGTAGTACAGCGAACCCAACGCATCGAGCGCCTGCGCATGGAAGCGCGCCAGCCAGTGGTTGGCCGCGTACGAGGACTTCGGCAGCAGTGGGCTTTCCATGCTCTTCGGCGAGGGCTCGAAGTAGTAGGTGCTGTCCTTGCCCATCTCGTGGAAGTCGATCTGGATGTTCGGGTACCAGCGATGGAACTGCGCGACCTTGGGCCAGCTGTCGGCCTGTGCCAGGGCCAGCCAGTCGCGGTTGAGGTCGGTGAAGTAGTGGTTGACGCGGCCACTGGGGAACGGCTCGACGTGCTCCTTGTCGGCCGGGTCGGCCGACGGCGGGCGCGACCCCCAGGCGTTGTGCCAGTTGGCGGCGCGGTCGCGCCCGTCGGGGTTCTGCGCCGGATCGATCACCACCACCGCCTCGTCCAGCCAGCGCGCGGTTTCCGCGTCCTGGTTGGCGGCCAGATAGTACGCCGTGAGCAGGGCCGCCTCGGCACTGGAGGTCTCGTTGCCATGCACGCTGTAGCCCAGCCAGACCACCGCTGGCGCGTCGGCGCCCGGGGCCGATTGCGCCGGGTCCACCTGCGCCTGTCGCTGCGCCAGGATCTGCGCGCGGCGCGCATGGTTGCGCGGCGAAGTGATGGTCACCAGCAACAGCGGGCGATGTTCGTAGCTCTGGCCGATGACCTCGACGGTGACCCGGTCCGAAACACGCGCCAGTTCGTTGAAGTACGCCACCAGCTGATCGTGGCGGGTGTACTGGCTGCCGATGTCGTAACCGAGGAACTGCTGCGGCGAGGGCACCTTCGCATCGAACTGCTGCGCGGCTGGAAAGTAGTAGCTGGATTGGGCGAAGGCCGGTGTTGCGCTGACAGCTGCCGCGAGCAACAGGACAAGGACAAGGCGAAATGACATGGGCGACGGATTCCCCGGTTGTTTGGCACGGATCGCGAACGGTGCCGGCTGTTCACTTCCCCCACGCGTGGAAGAAGGTGCCCCACAGGGGCGGATGAAGGCGCATCGGGCGTTGGATTGTGGCGCCCGGGGGTGGATCGAGCCGAGCCACTGCGGACACCCGTTCGGCCCTCACCCCCCCCCCCTCTCCCGCATGCGGGAGAGGGGCTTGAGTCAAAGGGCGGCGCACCCGCACGCGGGAGAGGGCTCACGGTCAGAAGCGGTAGTCGAAGCCCACCGTGTAGTAGCGGCCGCGCAGGTCGTACTGGCTGAAGTCGTACGGTGCGCGCACGCCCGGGAAGGTCGCGTCGTGGGGCGGCTGACGGTCACCGATGTTCTGCACCTTGGCGTAGACGGTGAGTTTGTCGATGCCGGTGTAGCCCAGGTACAGGTCGAACTGGCTGTAGCTGGCCACCTCCTTCTGCACCGCCTTGGCCGCGGCGCTGCCTTCCTGGTCGTAGCCGCTGGTGTAGTACCAGGTCAGCGCGGTGCGCCAGTCGCCCAGCGACCAGTCCAGCGTGGTGGTGGCCTTGGTGTCCGGCAGCGACGGGCCGAGGTTGGAGCCGGCGTAGTCCACCAGCGGACCGCCGGTGACCTGCGGGCGCTTGTAGTCGATGACATAGGTCAGCGCCGAGGACAGGCCGAACGCACCCAGGCGCGCGGTGGACCAGCCCTGGCGCAGTTCCACGTCGATGCCGGAGGTCTCCAGCTCGCTCAGGTTCTGGTAGCGGTTGTAGACGGCCAGCAGCTTGCCGCGCGCATCACGCAGCACGTTGGCCGGGTTGTTCTCGGCCACCAGCGTGGTGGTGTTGCCGCTGCCAATCAGGTTGTCCAGCTTGATGCGGTAGTAGTCCACGCTCAGGCTGGTGCGCTGCCACGGCGAGAGCACGATGCCGGCGTTGAAGCTGCGCGTGCGCTCCGGGTCCAGGTTGTTGTTGCCGACGGTGAAGAAGGTCGGGTTCTGCCGCGAACCGGCCACGTCCGGATCGTGCGGATCGACCACCGAGCCATAGGCGATGCTGGTGGAGGCCGAGTTCTCCGACAGCGACGGTGCGCGGAAACCGCGCGAGGCCGCGGCGCGGACCAGCAGCCAGTCCAGCGGCTGCCAGCGCAGCCCCAGCTTGGGCGAGAACGCATTGCCGAAGTCGCTGTAGTGGTCCGCGCGCGCGGCGGCCTGCAATTCCAGCGTACTGTGCAGCGGCACGTTCAGTTCGGCGTAGGCGGCGCTGACCTTGCGCTCGCCGTGCACCTCGGCAATGGCCGGACGCACCTGCAGGCCGGCATCGATCTGCCAGGGGTTGTCGGAGTCCAGCGTTTCCTGGCGCCATTCGGCGCCGGCGGCGAAGCCGATGGTGCCGGCCCAGGTCGAGCCCAGCGTGCCGGAGACCTTGGCATCCAGGCCCTTGAGCACCGAATCGGCCGGGCGCAGCGTGCTCAGGCCGATGGCCTTGAGCACGGCCGGGTCGGTCGCCGACGGGTTGAGCAGGTTGTAGCTGCCCGACGCGAGCGCGTCGTACAGCGCCCAGCGGTTGGCGAAGCCGCCGGAGACGGTTTCACGCTCCTTGCTCGCGGCCTGGAATGCTCCCACTTCCCAATCCCACTTCTCGCCGCTGCCACGCAGGCCAACCACCCCGCGGTACGCCTTGGAGCGGTTGGTCTTGATGGTGCCGCCGAGGTTGAAGAATGTGTATTCGATCGGCACGTCCACGCCGTACGGGTTGTACGGGTTGCCGGCGGGCAGGGTCGAACGCACCGGCTCGGCCAGCCCGGTGTCGGCGTTGAGCGCAAAGCGCCCGCTTTCCAGGGTGAAGAACGGGCTGGAGCCGAACCAGGACACGCCCTTGATGTCGCTGTAGATCACTTCGGCGAACGCATCGACCGAATCATTCAGGCGCAGCGTGCCGTTGACGTAGGCCTGCCAGCGCTTGGTCGACGGGATCAGCGTGGTGTATGGCGCCTGGTTGAACGCGCAGGTATCGCCGGCCAGGCCGTCGATCGGTGCGCTGGCGGTGAGCACCGTGCCTTCCGGGCAGTTGCCGCTGGCATCGAGCATCGGCACCGACTTGCCGTTGACCAGGAAGCGCGCGCCCTTGGCCGACCAGCCGTTCCAGCGGCCACCGGCCAGGTCGGTGTAGATGCCCGAGCGGGTCAGCGCACGCTGGTCCTGGTCCAGGCGGTCGCGGTTGTAGCCTTCCAGCGAGACCAGGATGTTGTAGCCATCCGTGTCCAGGTCACCGATGCCACCGATGAACTTGACGTTCTGCTGGTCCAGCCCGCCGGCGTCGGAGGTGCCGCCGCTGACGCCCAGCTCGGCGCCCTCGAAGCCCTGCCGGGTGATGATGTTGACCACGCCGGCCACCGCGTCGGAACCATACACGGCCGAGGCGCCGTCCTTGAGCACTTCGATGCGCTCCACCGCCACCAGCGGCAACGCGTTGAGGTTGACGAAGGTGTCGGACAGGCCACCGGACGGGAAGCCATAGTTGGCCAAGCGGCGGCCGTTGAGCAGCACCAGCGTGTTCTTCTGCGACAGGCCACGCAGGCCGATGCCGGCCGAGCCCGAGGCCCAGCCGCTGTTGCTGGTTTCGTTGGCGGCGTTGCCGGTGTTGGCGGAGATGGAGCGCAGCAGGTCGGCGACGGTGGCCTTGCCGGATTCCTCCAGCTGCTGGCGTTCGATCACCTGCACCGGGTTGGCGGTCTCGGTGTCGCTGCGCTTGATGTTGGAGCCGGTGACCCGCACCGCCTCCAGCGTCTTGCTGTCGTTGGCGGCCTCGGCGAAGGCGTGGGGGGAGAGCGCCGCGGCGGCAGCCGCGACGGCGATGGCAAGCAGGGAACGATTGGGCATGAGCTCGGGGGGGAGGAAGCGGAAATTGCCCGGCAAGTAGGGCATGCGCGGTAAATGTCCGGCCAATAACCTCCGCTCATCCACACATGACGAAAAGTTACATCTCTTCATCAAGATGGATGAATATATGAAAACCTGCGTCCGCGGCCCGCATCGGACCGGCCGGCACGTGGCCTGTCAGCGCCCTACAATTGCGCGCATGGATATTTTCAAGGTTTTCACCCTCGAAGCCGCACACCGGCTGCCCAACGTGCCGCCGGGCCACAAGTGCGCACGCCTGCACGGCCACTCGTTCCGCGTGGAACTGCGGGTCAGCGGCGAACCAGGCGCCGACACCGGCTGGATCATGGACTTCAGTGACCTGAAGGCCGCTTTCCAGCCGCTGTATGACCAGTTGGACCATCACTACCTCAACGACATCCCCGGCCTGGAGAACCCGACCAGCGAGCGCCTGGCCATGTGGATCTGGGAACGCTTGAAGCCTTCGCTGCCGCTGCTCAGTGAAGTGGTGGTGCATGAGACCTGCACCTCCGGCTGCAGCTATCGCGGCAGCTGAAGGGCGCCAGCCCTGCCGTAGGCGCGGCCTCGGCCGCGAAGCCAGTACAGGCACCGGCCCGCGCACTTGCATCGGCAGCGCATCACTGCCGACATCGCGCCAAGCGCTCCCCCTCCCCTCCGCCTTCGGCGAAAGGGAGGGGAAATGGCGCGCAAAACTGAATGGCTCAGAAAAATCCGTCCTGCGGTGTTGCACTGCGCAAAATCCGCGCTATGCTGCAACGCAACAAAGGCCCTCCGGAACGCCGTGATGTCCGCCCAGTTCAACGATTTCAGCAGCTACACCCAGCAGCTCGCCGCCGCGGCCAACCGCGCGAACCGGCTGACGCTGGAGAATGCCGAAAGCGTGTTCGGGGTGCAGCTGCGCACCCTGGAACGGAACACCAATGCCACCGCGGGCTTCTTCGGTGAGCTGGCCCAGGCCGGCGCCCAGGCCGACCTGCAGGCGTTGCTGCCCAAGGGCATGCAGTTGGCACGTGACAACTTCGAGCGTCTTGCCTCGGCCGGACAGGAAGTGATCGACCTGAACCTGAAGACCAGCGAGGCGCTGGGTGCACTGGCCAGCCAGCCGTTCACCGCCACGCCCAAGGCCAGCGGCAAGACGCGCTGAACCTGCAACCGAATTTGCGCGGTCCCCTCCCCCGCGCAATCCCAGACCCGTCAGCATCCCCTCCCGCTGACGGGTCTTTTTTTGCCCGTCCGTTGCCGCCACCGGCCTGCCTTGCAGGAGGCAGTGACGCGCGCGCGGCGCGGCAATGCGCCTGCGGTGGCAAAATCACCGGTCCCGTCGCGGTTAGACTCTCACGATGTTCAGCACCAATACGCTTACCGGCAGCAAGCCGGAACAGTACGCCCAGCTGCTGGCCCAGGCCCGCGCCCTGGTACACGGCGAAACCGACCGGATCGCCAACGCGGCCAACCTGTCGGCGCTGGTCTACCACGCACTGCCGCAGTTGAACTGGGTGGGTTTCTACTTCTACGACGGCACCGAACTGGTGGTCGGGCCATTCCAGGGCCTGCCGGCCTGCGTGCGCATCCCGCTGCACAAGGGCGTGTGCGGCGCGGCGGCCAGCACCCGCCAGACCCAGCGCATCGAGGACGTGGATGCGTTCCCGGGCCATATCGCCTGCGACTCGGCCTCGCGTTCGGAACTGGTCGTGCCGCTGGTACGCGATGGCGAACTGGTCGGCGTGTTCGACATCGACAGCCCGGTGCTGGCGCGCTTCGATGGTGATGACCAGCTCGGGCTGGAAGCCATCGCGCAGGTTTTCGTCGAGGCGCTGCGGTGAGCACCACCAAGCTGCGCAACATCGGCCCGAAGAGCGCGGCCTGGTTGCGCCAGGTCGGCCTGCGCACCGAACAGGACATCGCCGCGGTCGGTGCGGTGGGCGCCTTCATGAAGGTGCGCCGGGCCGGCTTCAAGCCCAGCCTCAACCTGCTGTATTCGCTGGAAGGCGCGCTGGTGGGTTGCCACTGGCAGGAGGTACCCGAGGCACGCCGGCAACAACTGGTCTGCGAGTACGAAGCGGTGGCCGGCGAGCTGACCACGCTGCGCGCCGCGCAGGTGGCCGGCCCCGTGCACGAGACGCGCATGCAGCCGGAGGACGAGCCCGAGGAAACCGGCGAGATCCGCTTCGGCGAGGAGTGAGCCACGCTTGTGTGCAGGAGCGGCCAAGGCCGCTCCCGCGACACCGTGTGTTGTCAGGACACGCCTGCCGCTACCACCAGCACCGCCAGCAGCATCGTTTCGGTGACCTCGACGCTGGCGCCCAGGCAATCGCCGGAAATGCCCCCCAGCCGGCGACGCCAGTACAGCGCCACCAGCGGCACCAGCAGCAGGGCGATCAGCAACGGCCAGGCGACGATCGCGGTGATCACCGCCAGCAGCACCGCCCACAGCCACATCGAACGCAGGCTCAGCTGCCATGAAAACCGCTCGGCCATGCCGGCGCCATGCAGCGAGGGCAACCGCCGGCTCCACCACAAGGTGCCCCAGCGGGCCCAGACCGGCACCAGCACGATGCCGTACCACAGCGGGCTGACCGCCAGCTCGGTCAGCAGCACGAACTTGAGCAGCAGCTGCATCACCAGCGTGACCACGCCGAACACGCCCATGTGCGGGTCCTTGAGGACCTCGAGGAAACGCTGCGGATCGCGATGCGATGCGCCGAAGGCGTCGGCCACGTCGCCCAACCCGTCCAGGTGCAGCGCGCCGGTCACCCACACCCAGACCAGCAGGGTCAGCACCCCGGCCAGCCACGGACGGTCGGCGAAGCCGTACAGCGGCAGCGCGAGCAGGACGCCGATGATCGCTCCCACCAACGGGTAGTACACCGCCGAACGGCTCAGGTCCTCCTGGCGGAAGTCCCGTACCTGCGGCGTCGGCAGCCGGGTCAGGAACTGGATGGCGAGGACCAGCCGGCGCATGCTCATGCCTGCCGCAACTCCAGCAGTTCGCCCCACAGGCGGCCATCGTCGCCGCGCTCCACGCGCAGGCGCACGCGGGTGCCATAGTCGATGCGCATCGCCCACAACACCGACAACGGCATGCCGCACACGCGCGATACCGCCAGCCGCAGCACGCCGGCATGGCTGACCACCAGCACCGGCTGGCCTTCACCGTCGTCCTCGTCCACCAGGCGATGCAGCTGCTCCTCCACGCGCGCCTGGAACTTCGGCCACGACTCGCCATTGGGCGGCACCGTGTCGTGCGGTTCCTCGTAGAACGCGGCCAGCTGCTCGGCGGGCAGTTGGTCGAAGTGCAGGCCGTCCCAGTCACCGAAATCCAGTTCGGCCCAGTCCGGGTGGATCTCGCAGAACTGGTTACTGCCGGCCACCAATGCATGCGCGGTGTCCAGCGCGCGTCGGCGCGGCGAGCTGATCACCCGGCTCCAGCCGATGCCGGCATGGCTGCGGTACAGCGCATCCATCGCGCCGTCGATCAGAGGCGGGTCGGTACGGCCGTCCAGGTGGCCGGAGCGGCCGGTGGAGGCATGTCGCATCAGGTCCAGGATCATGGCGTGCCCTCCCGATCGGCGACCGCCGCTTCGGCAAAGGTGGCCATGCCGTTGTGCAGCGCACACGCCATGCGCACCAGCGGCAACGCAAGCGCCGCACCGGAGCCCTCGCCCAGCCGCAGGTCCAGCGACAGCAGCGGCTGTGCCTGCAGCGCGTCCAGCAGGTGCAGATGGCCGCGCTCGGCCGACTGGTGCGAGAACAGCAGCCACGGGCGCACGCCCGGATTGATGCGTACCGCGGCCAACGCCGCCGCCGAAACGATGAAGCCATCCACCAATACCGGCACCCTGCGCTGCGCGGCGCGGATCATCGCCGCGCTGATCGCGGCGATCTCCAGCCCACCCACGCGCTGCAGGGCTTCCATCCCGGGCGATGCCGCGGCGTTGATCGCCTCGCCGTGCAGGGACAGCGCGCGGGCGATGATGTTCTTCTTCTGCACCATGCGCACCGCGTCCAAGCCGGTGCCGGCACCGACCAGGTCTTCCAGCGGCAGCGGCCCCAGCGCGGCGGCCAGCGCACTGGCGGCGGTGGTGTTGCCGATGCCCATCTCGCCGAACACCAGCAGGTCGGCACCGTCGGCACAGGCCGCATCCACCGCACGGCGGCCGGCGTCGAACACCGCGTGCAGATCCGCCGCGGACATCGCCGCCCCGACGCTGAAGTCGTCCGTGCCCGGCCGGGGCTTGTCGCTGACCACGCCGGCGATCGGCTGCGTGGCGCGGCTGCCCACGTCCCACACGTGCAACGGCAGGCCCAGCTCACGCGCGAGCACCGCGATGGCGGCACCGCCGGCGGCGAAGTTGTGCAGCATCTGCACGGTGACTTCGGCCGGATAGGCCGAGACGCCCTGCGCGGCCACGCCGTGGTCGCCGGCGAACACCAGCACCGGTACCCGCCGGGCCTGTGGCTGCGGCGTGCCCTGCAGCGCCGCCAGTTCGATGGCCAAGGCTTCCAGCCGGCCCAACGCGCCTTCCGGCTTGGTCAGCTGCCGCTGGCGGGCGATGGCCTGCTGCCGGTACTCCTGCGAAGGCAGCCCGCAGGCCTGCCCGAACCATGTTTCTGTCACGAGTGTTCCGATACTGCCAAGGCAATCGGGCATTTTAGCCGCCGCCACGGGATTGCGGACCGCCACGCCAGGGAACCCCGGGACACCGCGCATCAGGGCGTGATGTGCATTCACGGGCACCGTCAGGGCCAATGGCATAGAATGCGCGCACTTTCGGGTGACCCTCCGGCCATGCTGGCGGGTTGAAACGGGAAGCCGGTGCCGCGCACGGCTGGATCTCCAGCCTGTCGCCATTCCGGCGCTGCCCCCGCAACGGTAAGCAGGACAAGGCCAGGCAACACCGCCACTGTGCAAGGCACGGGAAGGCGCCTGACCGGAAGCAGCCATGCTGCTTCGCCTGCGAGTCCGGAGACCGGCCCGAAAGCCGACTGGTTGCGATGCGGAGGGCATGGCGGCGGCTGCGGCGCCGTGTGCGCGCCTGCTTCCGTCCCTTCCCTCTCCTGGCAGCCCCACCCGTTTGTCTGCGCGGGAGCGCGCAGGCCCAGGAGCAAGCATGAAACTGCATTACCACACCCTCTCCCTCGCCGTGCTGATGGCGCTGCCGGCCGTTGCCGCCGCACAGTCCAGGACCACCGACCTGGACGACGTCACCGTCACCGCCACCCGTACCCCGGTTGCCGTCGAGGCCAGCGTGGTCCCGGTGCAGCTGATCGACCGCGACCAGATCGACCGCAGCCAGGCCAACTCGGTGCTGGAGCTGCTGCGCGGCCGCGCCGGCCTGGACTTCGCCAACCAGGGCGGCACCGGCAAGATCACCTCGCTGTTCCTGCGTGGCACCAACTCCAACCAGGTGCTGGTGTTGGTGGATGGCGTGCGCGTGGGCTCGGCCACCAGCGGCATGGCCGCACTGCAGGACCTGCCGGTGGACCAGATCGAGCGCGTTGAAATCGTGCGCGGCCCGCGTTCGAGCCTGTACGGCTCCGAGGCCATCGGCGGCGTGATCCAGATCTTCACCCGCACCGCCGGCCAGGGCCTGCAGCAGAACCTGTCCATCACCGCCGGCAGCAACAACCTGCGCCAGGCCAGCGCCGGCTTCAGCAACCGTGGCGAGCGCGGCTGGATCTCGGCCCAGGGCGGCTACCAGAAGACCGATGGCATCAATGCCTGCCGCGGCACCGCCGCTGGCTGGGGCGCTGGCTGCTTCGCCGATGAACCGGACCGCGACGGCTACCGCAACACCTCCATCAACGTGCGCGGCGGCTATGCGCTGACCGACACGCTGAGCCTGGAAGGCCACGTGCTCAACGCCGACAGCTTCAACGAATACGACGGCAGCATCTTCGGCGGCAACGAGGCCGACAACCGCCAGCAGGTCTACGGCGGCAAGCTGGCATGGGCCGCGTCCGATGCGTTCCAGCTGACCGCACAGGTCGGCCGCAACCGCGACCAGGCCGACAACTACTTCGCCGCCAACGGCAGCCGCACCTTCGCCAGCAATTTCGACACCCGTCGCGACACCGCCAGCGTGCAGGGCGACTTCCAGTTCGCCGAAGGCCAGCAGCTGACCGCCGGTGCCGATTGGCAGAACGACAAGGTCACCAGCTCCACCGCCTACGACATCGGGGACCGCGACAACCTCGGCGTGTTCGTCGAGTACCAGGGCCAGTTCGGCGCGCACTCGCTGCAGGCCAGCGTGCGCAATGACGACAACGAGCAGTTCGGCAACCACACCACCGGCAGCTTGGGTTACGGCTTCGCCTTCGGCAACGGCTTGCGCCTGACCGCCAGCGCCGGCACCGGCTTCAAGGCACCGACCTTCAATGACCTGTACTACCCGGGCTTCAGCAACCCGGACCTGAAGCCGGAAGAGTCCAAGAGCCTGAACATCGGCATCGCGCAGTACGCCGACAACTGGAACTGGACCTTCAACGCGTACGAAACCCGCGTGGACCAGCTGATCGGCTACGACAGCAGCTTCAACATCGTCAACGTCGCCGAGGCCCGCATCCGCGGCGCCGAGCTGACCGGCTACCTGTCGCTGGCCGGTTTCGACATCAACGCCCAGGCCAGCTTCACCGACCCGCGCGACCACACCTCCGGCGCGGCCACCTACGACAACCTGCTGGCCCGTCGTGCGCGCACCAGCGGTCGCCTGGACGTGGACAAGAGCTTCGGCCCGGTGCGCCTGGGCGTGACCGCGGCCGGCAGCGGCCACCGCTTCGACAACGCGGCCAACACGGTGCGTCTGGCCGGTTATGGCACCGTGGATGTGCGCGCTGAGTACGCCATCAACGATGCATGGAGTGTCCAGGCCAAGGCCGCCAACGTGTTCGACCGCGCGTACGAAACCGTTGCCTGGTACAACCAGCCGGGCCGCGAGTACCAGCTGACGCTGCGTTACCGCTCCAAGTAATTACCAAGTAACGAGCAATGAAGAATGCCCCGGTTCGCCGGGGCATTTTTTTGGGTGTTATGGAGCAGGGCCGTGCTCTGCGGAGGCGTTACCGGCAAAGTCCCCGCCGATCATTCGTCGCAAGGCACCACCAGCGGTACGCCACGGGTGGGATGTTCGATCACGTGCACCGCCTGCCCGTACACCTGCCCGATGATGTCGCCGGTCAGCACCAGGCGTGGTGCGCCATCAGCAGCGATGCGGCCTTCGCACAGCATCACGATGCGGTCGGCATAGGCCGAGGCCAGATTGAGGTCATGCAGCACCACCACCACGCAGCGCCCCTGCCGGGCCAGTTCACGGGCACTGCGCAACGTGCGCTCCTGATGGCGCAGATCCAGCGCGGCGGTGGGCTCATCCAGCAACAGCACCGGCGTGCACTGCGCCAACGCGCGTGCCAGCGAGGTGCGCGCGGCCTCGCCACCGGACAACGTCTGCACGTCGCGGCCGGCCAAGGCACTCACCTCCACTTCGGCCATGGCCTGCGCGGTGATGCGTGCGTCCTGTTCGCGGTCAGGCGGATGCGGCAAGCGCCCCATCGCCACCACCTCCTGCACGCTGAAGGCGAATCGCACCGCGTGATCCTGCGCCATCACCGCACGCTGCAACGCCAGTTCGCGCACTGGCCAATCCGCCAGTGCACGCCCGGACAGCATCGCACTGCCCTGGTCTGGCACGGCATCACCGGCCAGCAACGCCAGCAAGGTTGATTTGCCTGCGCCATTGGGACCCACCAGCGCGGTAAGCGTGCCGGCTTCCAGGCGCAGGCTCACCCCGGACAGCACCCGGCGATTGCCCCGCATCACCCCGGCATTGCGCAGCTCCAGCAACGGTGTGCTCATGCCGCCCCCCGGCCACGCCTGTGCAGCACCAGCCACAGGAAGAACGGTGCACCCAGTGCCGCCGAGAACAGGCCCAGCGGGATTTCCGAAGGCGGATCGAGCGTGCGCGCGGCGGTATCGGCCACCACGATCAACAACGCGCCGGTCACGCCCGACAGCGGCAGCAACCAACGGTGTCCCGGGCCGGCGAGCATGCGCACCAGGTGCGGCACTATCAGGCCAACAAAGCCAATGCTGCCGGCGAATGCCACCGCCGCGCCCACCAGCAGCGCGCTGAACACCACCAGCAGCAGCCGCGTGCGTGGCACGTCCAGACCGATATGGCGCGCCTGGCGCTCGCCCAGGGCCAGCATGTCCAACGGCGTCGCCAGGCGCCACAGCGCCAGCAGGCCGACCAGGAACACCGGTGCCACCGCTGCCACGTCGTTCCAGCGCGCGTGCGCCAGCGAGCCCATCTGCCAGAACACCAGCGACTGCAGTTCGCTCTCGCTGGCGATGTAGGTCAGGAAGCCAACCGCCGCCGAGCAGGCCGCACCGATGGCGATGCCAACCAGCAGCAATGTGGCAGTGCCCTCACCGCGCCCGGGCCGCGCCAACAGGTAGATCAACGTGGTGGCACCAGCGCCACCGAGAAAGGCTGCGAGGGGAATGAGCCAGGCGCCCAGCGTTCCGGCTCCAAGCACGATGGCGGCCACCGCACCCAGCGATGCGCCCTGGCTGACGCCGACGATGCCCGGGTCGGCCAGCGGGTTGCCGAACAATCCCTGCAGGGCGACGCCGGCCATCGCCAGCGACGCACCCACCAGCGCTCCCAGCAGCGCACGCGGGATACGCAGCTGCCAGACCACGCCCATGTCGCGGGCACTGACCGTGTGCGGATCGGCCAGCCCGAACCGGGCGGCGATGGCCTGCAGGACGTCGGCAGGCGGCAGCTTCAGCGGGCCGACGGCGAAAGACAGCAGCACCGCGGCCAGCAGCACCGCCGCCAACACCACCAGCAACAGCGCACCGTTCGGTCGCCGCACCTGCCCGGCGATCATCCGCGCGCGAGTTCGGCCAGGGCCTGCGCCAGCGCCAGCGCGCCCGCGCCGGAACCCACGCTGGTGGCCTTCAGCGCGATGTCCGGCATCACCCAGACGCGGTTGGCGGCGCCGGCCGGCGTATGCCGCAGGGTCGGATACGCCTTCCACAACCCGGCTTCACCGCCGAACAGGCGCAGGTCGTTGTCGGTCACCAGGATCACCTCCGGTGCTGCCGCCACCACGCCCTCGTTGCTGAGCTGCGAGTAATTGGCCACCCCGGCCTCCTCGCCGATGTTGATGCCGCCGGCCAGCGTGATGAGCTGGTTGGCCGCGCTGTCGGCGCCGGCGACGGTCGGCAACCCTCCCGCACCGCTGGCCGACAGCGCGATCACGCGCGGACGCCGTGGGTTGTGCGCAGCCATGGCCGCGGCCTGGTCCATCTGCGCCTGCACCTGCGCGGCGAGTGCCTGCCCCTGCACGGGCAGCCCGACCGCCTCGGCCACCTTGCGCACCTTGTCCGGCGGCGGCTGCAGGTCATCGATCACCACCGCTGCATGCCCGGTGGCACGCAGGCGCTCGGCCAGCACGCCATGGCGGCGCAGGCTGTTGCCCAGGAACAGGCTGCCGTCCAGGCTGAGCACGCCTTCCACGCCGGTGGTGCGGTTGAACAGGAAATGCTTCTCGGCGGCCTTGCCTGCCGCGGTGGCCGAGCGCTCGGGCGCGGCGTAAAGATTGCCTGCCAGGCCCAGCGCTTCGAGCACGGCGATCACGTCATCACCGCCGGCCACGATGCGGCCGACGTCGCGAATCTCCACCTCGGCACCGTCGTCGGAACGTACCCGCGCCGGCAGTCGCGGCGTGGCCGCCGTGGCTTGCGGGACATCCTGGCCGGCCACGCGCTTCCAGCCCTGCGGCAGGCCAGCGGTATCGGCGCCGCCGCCAGCGGTTGCCGAGGGCTTGGGCGATGCCGGCGTAGGCGATGGGGCACGGTTGCAACCCACTGCCAGCACCGCCAGCAGCAGGCCCAATCCCGTTGGCAGGATGGTGGGGTTCTTCATCAGGGGTTCCTCGTTGGTGGCGCTTGCGCCCGCGGTCCGTGCCACGGCAAGCCCTTTCATGGCAGGGCGGGAGATGCCGTCGCCGGCACCTCCCGCATGCCCGCACGACGTCGCGTGCCGGCGTGGCGGTTACTCCCGGGTCGGGATGAAGCGGGTGATGCGATCACCCTTGGCATCGTCCTCGCCACGCGACTTGTTGATCGCGAACATCGCCGTGCCCGGGCCCTTGCTGACGTGGTTCGGGTAGGTGCCACCATCGAGGTTGGCGACGATGTTGCCGGCCTCGTCCACCACCGTCACCGTGCCGGCACCGCGGTTGCTGACATACGCCAGGCGCGTGGCCGGGCTGTAGGACACGTTCAACGCACCGGCACCGACGTAGACATCGTGCTCGACCTTGCCGCTTTCCGGATCGACCACCAGCAGGTTGTCGCTGCCCTGCGCGACCACCAGCAGACGCTTGGCCAGCGGGTTCCAGGCCACGCCGATCGCGCTGCGCGCGTTGCCCAGCGCGATCACCTTCTCCACCTTGCCCGCGGCTCCGTCGATGATCGCCGCCTCGGCCGAGCCGAGGCTGGCGGTGTACACCTTGCCGGTGGCCGGATCGATGTCCAGGCTGGTCGGGGTGAAGCTCTCGCCGCGCTTGCCCGAAGCCAGGGTGATGTTGTCCAGCTGCTGCAGCGTGCGCGTGTCGAACACGCTGATGAAATCCTCGCCGGTCGCCGAGACATAGGCACGATTGCGCTGCGGGTCGATGACCACGTCACGCGAATGCGACACCGCCCCCACCGGGAACTGCTTGACCAGCGCCAGGTCCGACTGGCGGTACACCGCGACCGTGTCCTGGCGGGTGTTGGTCACCCACACGTTGCCATGGGTGTCATCCACGCCAACGCCGTATACGGCGAACACTCCGCCTTCGCGCGCGGGTTGGCCCGGTTGCGCGGCCGGTGCCGGTGCCGCCTGCGGCGAGACGCGGGCCAGGACCTGCAGGGTTTCCGGGTCGACCTTGAGCAGTTCGGACTGCTTCACCGGTGGGCGGCCCACCGCGCTGGTCACGAACGCGGCCTTGCTCGCGGGGCTGTAGGCCACCTGGTACAGGCCCTGCACCAACCGGTTGCTGGCGGCCTGGATGCGCTCCTGGCCGGACAGTGGCACCTCCCGCGAAACCTTCAGCGCGAAGATCGACGCCGCGTCCGGGCTGCTGGCGCGCACCACGATGGGTTGCGCGCCGACGGCCGCATCGGCCGGGATGTGCAACGTTCCCCGGAACCGGCCTTCGCCATCGGCCACGTAGGGCTGCGCGTTGAGCACGCTGTCACCGCGTTGCAGGGTGACCTTCTGCCCCGGCGTGAAGCCGCTGCCCTCGATGCCGGTTTCACTGCCCGGCAGCACCACCGGCGCGGTCGCGCGGACGCTGCCCTTGAAGTCGACGTCGGGCTGGCCGAATACCTGTGCGCCGGCGGCGCCGGTCGCAAGCAGCAGGGCCAGGCCGAGCACGGCCGGGCGCGGGAAACGGGAAGGGATGACTGCCATGGCGCATTACCTCATCGATCGATGCACGCCCTTGGCGTGCGGGTGGGGTGATTGCCTGGGCCATGACGCGGCCTGGGTTGTCTGGCGGGCGGCGCATCGGCCGCCGTGTGCGAAGGTCGGCCGCGGTTGCGGCTCAGGGACGCGGCTCGCCGCTGCGGTCGCCGATGCCGGCCACCCTGTGCAGGGTGCGCATCAACGAGGCGCGGAACATCGGCCCGTGGCTGAGCCCGTCGAACTCGATGTACTCGGTGTCCAGTCCCGGCACCTGCTGCAGTCGCGCGCCCAGTGCGGTGGCGGCCCCGGAGGGCGCGCCGGAGATGCGCTTGAGGTGGGCCTGCACCCGCGGGTTGCCCATGTCGCGGTTGCTGAAGTCCGGCGTGCGCTCGCCGCCGCCAAGCATCAGCAGCACGCGTGCGTGATGGCCGGCATTGTTGGCGATGAACTGCCGTTCCGGTGCGCCGAGCATCGCGCCCTGCGTCCACCACAACGATGGACTGGCCGCGGCATAGGTCTGGAACGCCCCGGCGCGGCTGTACAGCGCGTGCAGCACGAACAGGCCACCGAGGGAATGCCCCCACAGCGTCTGCCGGCTGGCGTCCAGCGTGGCCCGGCGCGCCACTTCCGGCCGGACCTGGCGTTCCAGGACGTCCAGGAAGGCATTGGCGCCCCCGCCGGAGACGGTGCCATCCTCGCCTTCATCGGCGAACGGCGTGTAGTCACGGGTGCGTGCCGGCGAGTCGATGCGCAACGGGTTGTCGTAGCCGACGAACACCAGCAGGCTCGGCGTGGTCCGCGCCAGTTCTTCCAGCACGCTGTCATCGAACTCGATCAATGCCGCATTGCCGTCCAGCATCCAGATCGCCGGGAAACCCGCGGCCGGCGCCCTGCCGGTCGGGATCCCCAGGTTCACCCGCCAGCGACGACTGCCGTCGGCACTGCTCACCACGAACCGCTCGAAGCGGTAGTGCGCGGAGCTGCGGTCGGCCACCGTCTCGCCGATCACCTGTGCGGGATTGCGCTGCTGTGCCGCCAACGGCGGCGCTGCCAGCAGCGTCGTGGTTGCAATGATCGCCATGGCCATCACCGCCATGGCACGGCGCAGCGCGCCGTGCGTGCCCCTGTGCATCGCCACGGCCCTCAGAAGCCGACCGTCAGGTTGACCCAGTAGCTGCGGCCCGGCTCGTTGTAGGTGGCCGCGCCCGCACCGGTGGCGCTGGTGCTGGTGGTGCCTTCGCGGAACAGGCGCTTGTCGAACAGGTTGTTCACGCCGCCACCCACGCGCACCTTCGGGGTGATCCGGTACTGGCCACCCAGGCTCCACAGGTCATAGGCACCACGCGTGTCCGGCGGCAGCACCGCACCGGTGGTGCTGGACTGCGTGGCCGACTCCTGCTTGCCGTAGAAGGTGCCGGTCAGCATGAACGACAGCTGCGTGTTCACCTGCCAATCCAGGAAGGTGTTGACGGTGTACTCGGGGATGATCGACAGCGGCTGGTCGGTGGTCTTGTCGACGTTCTCGATCATCCAGGTAACGTTGGTGTTCCACGACAGCACGTCGCCGCCGCCGACCAGCGGCACCTTCAGGTTGCCTTCCACGCCGCGGATGATCGCCTCGGGCGCATTGGTCCACTGGAACACCTGGCCCTTGGTGTCGTTGGTGACGCCGATGCGGTCCTGGCCGGCGACGATCTTGTCCTTGTAGTCGTTGTGGAAATAGGTGACCGACGCGTGCCAGCCGTTGTCCGGCGCCCACTCGATGCCGATCTCCTTGTTGATGCTGGTTTCCGGGTCCAGGTCGGCGTTGCCCATCACGTAGCAGCCCGAACCCATGTTCGGGCTCAGCACCGGGCAACCGTTGCCACGCGTGTAGTACAGGTAGTCCGGGTTGGCCTGGTACAGGTTCGGTGCCTTGAACGCACGCGCGATGCCGCCCTTGATCGCCCAGTCCTGGGCCAGCTTGAACTGCACGTTGAGGCTGGGGCTGAGGTTGTTGCCGAACTGCGAGTGATGGTCGAAGCGCACGCCGGGGGTCACCGTCCAGCGGTCACCGACGTACAGGTTGTCCTCGATGAACACCGCGGCGAACTGCTGGTCGGTCTTGCCGGTGCGCGCGCCGCTGTATCCCGGGATGCCACCGCCGCTGCTGGAGCTCTGCGTCACCGAGTACGGGTCATCCAGCTTCAGGTCGCGGTATTCGAAGCCGACCGTCGCGACCTGGTCGATGCCACCCCAGCCCAGCGGCACGTTGATCTCGCCGTCCACCCGCGCGGAGGTCAGCTCGGAGGTGGAGAAGCTGGCGTTCTCGTTGATCGAGCCTTCCGGTCCGCCGGCCAGGCCTTCGTTGAGGCGGGTGTTGTCGGTGTCCTCGTAGGCGGCGGTGATGCGCGAGGTGCCCCAGTCGTAGCGACCGCGATGGGTCAGGCCGAACGAACGGCGCAGCATGATGTTGGTCTCCGCGCCGAACAGGTCGTTCAGGCGCTGGAAGCCGTCGCCGCTGACGCCGCGTTCACCGGAATAGATGTTGCCCTGGCGGCTGACGCTGGCATCCAGTTCGACCACGTGGTCGTCGTTGATGTCGTAGCGCAGCAGGCCGCTGATGTCGCGGTTGCGCACGCCCTCGCGGCCGGCCGGCGGGGTCACGCCGGTGGCGAAGTCCTGGTTGAGTTCCAGTGCATCCGGGTCGGTCTTGTTGATGTTGCCGAACAGCCGGAAGGACAGGCGCTCGCTGAGCGGGCCCGACAACTGGAAGCCAACGCGCTCGCTGTCCCCCTCGGCGCTGTGCTCGGCCTGGCTGCCGTACAGGGTGAGCGAACCGGTCAGGTCACCGGTCGGTTTCTTGGTGATGATGTTGACCACGCCACCGGAAGCGCCGGACCCATAGCGCGCGGCGGCGGGGCCACGCAGCACTTCGATGCGCTCCACCGCTTCGGCCGGCACCCAGTTGCTGTCGCCGCGGCTGTTGCGTTCGCCGCTGCGCCCCATGCGCACCGAATCACGCGAGCTCACCGGGCGGCCGTCGATCAGGATCAGCGTGTTCTCCGGGCCCATGCCGCGGATGTCGATCTGGCGGAAGTTGCCGTAGGCACCGGAAGCGGTATTGCCGGTGAGGTTGATGCCCGGCATGCGGCGGATCACTTCGGACAGGTCGTTGGCCGGCGGCAGGCGCTCCAGGTCCACCGAGGTGATCACCGAGGTGCCCAGCGCCTGGCGTGCGATCTGTTCGGCGGTGACATGCACGGTGTCGATGTCGGTCGCGGCGGCAACGCCCTCGGCGGCGGCCGGGCCGGCGACCAGGGCGGACAGGGCCAGCGCGACGGCCAGCGGGCGACGACGGGACAACAGGGCACGCGCGGACAACCGCGACGAGGAACGACGGGACATGGCAAAGCCTCTCGACAGTGGGGTTGCGAACCTCTGGCGACGGCTTGAGGAACGGTGGATCACGATGCAGCCACCGGGATCACACACCAGGCGCGCTGCTGAATGACGAGCAGTCTACACCAAATGATAATGATTATTACTAACTTCCGGATGCGACAAAGCGCCGCGCGCGGGGTGGAGCGCAGCCATTGGCGCCGGGCTGTACCGGGAAAGCGCCTGCCGAGCGTGGCCCGGCACTACCGGCCGGTCATGCGAGGTGGCCCAGCAACTCCGGCAGCGCATCGATCACCGCCACCGCATCGGTGGCATCCAGGTCCAGATCGCGCGGATAGCCGTAGCGCACCAGCACGATCGGCATGCCGGCGTTGTCGGCCGCGCCCAGGTCGGTGGCCGAATCGCCCACCATCAGGCAGGCCTGCACCGGCTGCCCGAGCAAAGTCGCGGTGTGCAGCAGGGGTTCGGCTGCGGGCTTGCGCTGCGGCAACGAGTCGCCCCCGATGATGTGCGCGAAGAAGCCGGCGATATCCAGATGCTCGAGCAACGGCGGCACCAGCGCGGCCGGCTTGTTGGTGCAGATGGCCATCGGCAGGCCACGCTGGCGCAGTGCCTGCAGCGTCTCGACCACGCCGTCGTACAACTGCGGGCTGCGCAGCAGGCAATCGCGGTAATGGCGCATGAAGGTCGGCATTACTTCATCCAGCGTCCGCTCGCTGCCAGCGTCATTGAGCGCAGTGGTGACCAACTTGCGCACGCCTTCGCCAATCCAGCTGCGCACCGTGGCCTCGCTCACACGTGGCAGCGAGAGATCTTCCAGCGTGCGGTTCACCGCTTCGGCGATATCGCTGGCACTGTCCACGAGCGTGCCATCCAGATCGAAAATCACTGCCGACGTTGCCAATGCATTACTCCGTTTGCGAAAGCAGAAGATTGTAGCGAAACGCCTGAAAACTCCCCCTTCTTCCGCACGCGGGAGAGGGGCTCGAAGCAAAGAATCTGAACACCCTTCCTTCTCCCGCAGGCGGGAGAAGCTGTGTCGCAGAGAGCGCCCAACGCTGCGGCATCAACCCGCCGCTCATTTCAATCTTCGCTCCCTACATTCCGAAACAGATCGCCCTGCACCACCACGTCCTCGCGGTCACGGAAGCCGGACAGGCCCACGCCCACCAATCGGTACAAGGTGTCCGCCGGCAGCTGCACGCGCTGGCACAACGCCAATGCGATGTCGCGCAGCTCCTCCACCGACGAGGGCGGCGCTTCCGGGGTGAAGCTGCGGGTGAGGATGCGGAACTGCGCGGTCTTGAGCTTGAGCACCACGGTGTGCCCCACCCGCTCGGTGCGCCCCGTCGCGCGCCAGGTCTTCTCGGCCAGTTGCGTGATCACCTCGTCGAACCGGCCCAGCGGCAGGTCCTCGCTGAAGGTGTCCTCCGAGGAGATCGACTGCACCGGCTGGTCCGGCTCCACCGGCCGCTCGTCGATGCCACGCGCGCGCCGGTACAGGCTGCCGCCGAACGTACCGAACAGGGCCTGCAGCTGCTCCAGCGGGATCGTGCGCAGGTCGCCGACGGTGGCGATGCCCAGCGCCGACAGCTTGCCTTCCATCACCTTGCCCACCCCGGGCACGCGGTTGACCGGCAGCGGCGTCAGGAACTGTTCCACCTTCGAGGGCGGCACCACGAACTGTCCATCCGGTTTGCGCCAGTCCGAGGCGATCTTGGCCAGGAACTTGTTCGGCGCGATGCCGGCCGAGGCGGTGAGCTGGGTGGCTTCGCGGATCTGCGCGCGGATGGTGCGGGCGATTTCGGTGGCGATGCCGTCGCAGGTCGGCGAGTCGGTCACGTCCAGGTAGGCCTCGTCCAGCGACAGCGGCTCCACCAACGGCGTGTGCTGCAGGAAGATCTCGCGGATCTGCCGGGACACCGCCTTGTAGCGGACGAAATCCGGCGGCACGAAGATCGCGTCCGGGCACAGCCGCTCGGCACGCAGCGCCGGCATCGCCGAGCGCACCCCGAAGGTGCGCGCCTCGTAGGACGCCGCGCAGACGACTGAACGGGCACCCCGCCAGGCCACCACCACCGGCTTCCCGCGCAAACCGGGGTCATCGCGCTGCTCCACGGACGCATAGAAGGCGTCCATGTCGACATGGATGATCTTGCGAAGCTGGGCCACGACAACAGTCCGAAACGGTCGCCAACATGATAGCTGTTGTCGCTAAATGCACACTTGTCCTCACAATTGTGCAATTCAAAACGTTCCGTAACAGCCTTCTAACGGCTGCTAACTGCGCCGAACATACGCAACCGTCCAGTTAAAACATTTGATTGAACGCAGGTGCTGACGCATGCTCGGCGCCTCGTTCCTGGCTTTGGACACCCCCCGGATGACCCGTCTGCACACGTTCTCCCGCGACCAGTTGCTGGCCAGCGCGCGCGGTGAACTCTTCGGCCCCAACAAGGGCCGCCTGCCCAACGACCCGATGCTGATGTTCGACCGCATCACCGACATCCGCGAGGACGGCGGCGCCTACGGCAAGGGGCTGATCCGGGCCGAGCTCGACATCAAACCGGACCTGTGGTTCTTCGGCTGCCACTTCATCGGCGACCCGGTGATGCCCGGCTGCCTGGGCCTGGATGCCATGTGGCAGCTGACCGGCTTCTTCCTCACCTGGCTGGGCGCCGAAGGCCGTGGCCGCGCCCTGGGCTGCGGCGAGGTCAAGTTCACCGGCCAGGTGCTGCCCAGCGCCAAGCTGGTGCAGTACGAAATCGATGTCGCGCGCGTGATCAACCGCAAGCTGGTGATGGCGCAGACCGATGCCCGCATGCTGGTCGATGGCCGTGAGATCTACTCCGCCAAGGACCTGCGCGTGGGCCTGTTCACTTCTACCGAGAGCTTCTGATGCGTCGCGTCGTCATTACCGGCATGGGCATCACGTCCTGCCTTGGCAACGATCTGGATACCGTTTCCAGCGCCCTGCGCGAAGGCCGTCCCGGCATCGTCGCCATGCCCGACCACGCCGAAGCCGGCCTGCGCAGCCAGGTGGCCGGCAAGGTCGAGCTGGACATCGAGGCGCAGGTGGACCGCAAGCTCAAGCGCTTCATGAGCGATGCGGCCGCCTACAGCTACATCGCCATGCGCGATGCCATCGCCGATGCCGGCCTGGACGAAAGCCAGGTCAGCAACGTGCGCACCGGCGTGATCGCCGGCTCCGGCGGCGGCTCCAGCGAATGGCAGGTGGAAGCGGCCGACCTGCTGCGCAACCGCGGCGTGCGCAAGGTGGGCCCGTACATGGTGCCGCGCACGATGTGCTCGACCGTGTCAGCCAACCTGGCCACCGCCTTCAGCATCAAGGGCCTGAGCTACTCGCTGTCGGCCGCCTGCGCCACCTCGGCGCACTGCATCGGCGCGGCGGCCGACCTCATCCGCCACGGCGCGCAGGACATCATGTTCGCCGGCGGCGGCGAGGACCTGCACTGGTCGATGAGCGTGATGTTCGACGCCATGGGCGCGCTGTCCACCAGCTTCAACGACACCCCGTCGGTGGCCTCGCGCCCGTATGACGCCAACCGCGATGGCTTCGTCATCGCCGGCGGCGGCGGCATGCTGGTGCTGGAGGACTACGACCACGCGGTCGCGCGCGGCGCGAAGATCTACGCCGAGCTCGTCGGTTACGGCGTGACTTCCGACGGCGCCGACATGGTCGCCCCGTCCGGCGAAGGCGCGGTGCGCTGCATGCAGATGGCCATGGCCACCGTGGATCGCCCGATCGACTACCTCAACACCCACGGCACCTCCACGCCGCTGGGCGATGTGACCGAGCTGGGCGCGGTTCGCGCGGTGTTCGGCGAGGCGGTGCCGCCGCTGTCCTCGACCAAGGCGCTGTCCGGCCACTCGCTGGGTGCGGCCAGCGTGCACGAGGCGATCTTCTGCCTGCTGATGATGCGCGACGGCTTCATGGCCGGCTCGGCCAACATCGAAACGCTGGACGAACGTGCCGAAGGCTTCCCGATCCTGCGCCAGACCCAGGACGCCCAGCTGGACACGGTGATGTCCAACAGCTTCGGCTTCGGCGGCACCAACGCCACGCTGATCTTCGGCCGGGTCTGATCCGTTCCGTTGTGGATGCACGAAAACAGCCGCGCAAGCGGCTGTTTTCGTAGGAGCGGCGTTGGCCGCGACGCTGGAAGACCACCACCGCGCGAAGAGCACCCCTCCCCAACCCTCCCCTTGGCTTCGCCAAAGGGAGGGGGCGGTGTCCTTCTCACTTAACCGCCCGGGCGCGCGGTCTCGATCACCACGCCCATCTGCTTGCCGGCCTCGGCCAGGCGCACGCGCTTGCCGTCGCTCCGGGCAACCAGGTAATCGGCGGCCACCCAGCCACTCTTGCCGGCGGCACGCACGTTGCACCATTGCAGGTCGTCCAGGCAGCGCTGCACTTCCACCTGCGTGCCCACCGGCAACACCGCCAGGCGCTCGGCGCGCTGGTCCGGTGCGCTGCGCAGGTTCAGGCCATTGCTGACCTCGGCCGCCGGTTCATTGATGCGCGGCTGGAACCACATCACCACACCGATGATCGCGGCCGAGGCCACGATGCGGAATACGGTACCGGGCTTGCCCCTGGAGGGGCCGAACCACCTTTTCATGGTGAATGTGAATTGGCGCGAATGTCGCCACAGTGTGCCACGCCCAATGTGGATGAAACCGAAACCCCGGCCAAGCCTCGCCGTAGCCCGCCCAAGGCAGGTGCTACGGCGTCACTGCCGCCGGGTGCCGGCTCAGGCGACCATGCCGCTGTGCCGCAGCAGCGCGTCGAGCTGTGGGTCACGGCCGCGGAACGCACGGAAGTTCTCCGCGGCGCTGCGGCTGCCGCCACGCGACAACACCTCGGCGCGGAAACGCGCGCCGGTCTCCTGCAGCTTGTCCGGTGCTTCCTCGAACGCGGCATACGCATCGGCGCTGAGCACCTCGGCCCACTTGTAGCTGTAATAGCCGGCCGCGTAACCGCCGGCAAAGATGTGGCTGAACTGGTTCGGGAAGCGGTTCCATGCCGGCGGGAAATTCACCGCCACTTCGCCGCGCACCCGCTCCAGCACCTGCAACACGCTGTCCTGCGCCGGCTGGTACTGGCTGTGCAGCAGCATGTCGAACAGGCCGAACTCCAACTGGCGCACGGTGAACATGCCGCTCTGGTAGTTCTTCGCGGCCAGCATGCGCTCGAACAGCGCGCGCGGCAGCGGTTGGCCGGTGCTGGCATGGGCGGTCATCGCCTCGACCTGCTCCCACTCCCAGCAGAAGTTCTCCATGAACTGGCTGGGCAGCTCCACCGCGTCCCACTCCACGCCGTTGATGCCCGCCACCGCCAACTCGCCGACGCCGGTGAGCAGCTGGTGCAGGCCATGCCCCATCTCGTGGAAGAGGGTGGTGACCTCGTTGTGGCTGAAGGTCGCCGGCGTGCCGTCGCTGCCGCGGCCGAAGTTGCACACCAGGTACACCAGCGGGGTCTGCACGCCACCGGCGGTGACGCGACGGTTGCGGCAGTCGTCCATCCACGCACCGCCACGCTTGCCCTCGCGGGCGTACAGGTCCATGTAGAACTGGCCGACCAGCGCGCCTTCAGCGTCCACCAGCCGGTAGAAGCGCACGTCCTCGTGCCAGACCGGCGCGGTGTCCGGCTGCACCGTCAGGCCATACAAGCGCTCGATCACGCCGAACAGGCCGGCCAGCACCTTGGGCTCGGTGAAGTACTGCTTCACCTCTTGCTCGGAATAGCTGTAACGCGCCTGCTTGAGCTTCTCGCCGGCATAGGCCAGGTCCCAGGCCTGCAGATCATCCAGGCCCAGTTCGTCGCGGGCGAAGGCTTCCAGTTCGGCCCGGTCGCGTTGTGCGTACGGCTTGGCGCGTGCCGCCAGGTCGCGCAGGAAACCCAGCACCTGCAGCGCGTCGTCGGCCATCTTGGTGGCGATGGAGTACTCGCCGTAGTTGGCAAAGCCCAGCAGCGCCGCCAGTTCGGCGCGGACGGCCAGGATGCGGTCGATGTTGCCGCCATTGTCCAAGGCCGCGTCGCCGAACTCCGAGGCGCGCACCGCATTGGCGTGGTACAGCCGCTCGCGCAGCGCGCGGTTGTCGGCATAGGTCTGCACCGGCAGGTAGCACGGCATCTGCAGGGTCAGCTTCCAGCCCTCGCGGCCGTCCTTCTGCGCCGCGGCGCGAGCGGCGGCGATGACATCGGCCGGCAGCCCGGACAATTCGTCCTCGTTGTCCACGTACAGCGCGAAGGCATCAGTGGCGTCGAGCACGTTCTGCGAGAACGTCGCCTGCAGGCCGGACAGCTCCTCCTGCAGCTGGGCGAAACGGGCCTTGTCGGCCTCGCCCAGCTCAGCACCGCCCAGGCGGAAATCACGCAGGGCGTTGGCCAGCACCTTGGCCCTGGCATCGTCGTAGGCGCCTGCTTCCGGGGCGGCGGCGAGTGCCTTGTATTGCGCGTACAACGCCGGGTTCTGCGCCACCGCGCTGCCGAAACGGCTGAGCTTCGGCAGGTTGGCGTTGTACACCTCGCGCAGCGCCGGCGTGTTGACCACCGATTGCAGATGCGACACCTGGCCCCAGGCGCGGTACAGCCGCTCGGTGGCGTCGTCCAGCGGCGTCACGAAGCTGTCCCAGCTGACCGGCGCCACCGTCTCGGCGGCCTTCACCGCCGCCTCGGCCTCGGCCAGCAGGGTGTCGATGGCCGCGGTGACGTGCTCCGGGCGGATCGCGTCAAAACGCGGCAGGCCGGAAAAATCGAGCAGGGGGTTGGTGTTCATGGTCATCCTGGGAAAACAGCGCCGGCCCGGCCGGCTTCACGCCTGATATGGCGACACTTCCAGCCAGGCACAAGGCAGCGCCAGCGCGCCCTGCCCGGCCACGGCGGCGGCGATGACCGCATCAGCAGCGGCGATGTCGATGCCCTGCTGCGCATACCAGGCCGGGTTGTAGTAGCTGTGCGCGTAGCGTTCGCCGGCGTCGCACAGGATGGTGACGATGGACCCGCTGCGGCCGGCGTCACGCATCTGCTGCGCGGCGTACAGCACGCCGATGAAGTTGGTGCCGGTGGAACCGCCGACCCGGCGCCCCAGCGTGGCGCTGACGTGGCGCATCGCCGCCAGGCTCAGCGCATCGGGCACCTTGACCATCGCGTCCACGCTGGTCGGGATGAAGCTGCGCTCCACCCGCGGGCGGCCGATGCCTTCCACGCGCGAGCCGCCCTCGCAGGTCAGCGTGCGCCAATCGTCGCCGGCCAATGCCGCGCAGTAGCCGTCGTAGAACACCGACACTTCCGGGTCCGCGCACAGGATCAGGGTGTCGTGGCGGCGGTAGCTGACATAGCGGCCGAGCGTGGCGGCGGTGCCGCCGGTGCCGGGGCTGCAGACGATCCACTCCGGCACCGGGTGCGGCTCCTCGGCCATCTGCTTGAAGATGGACTCGGCGATGTTGTTGTTGGCGCGCCAGTCGGTGGCGCGCTCGGCGTAGGTGAACTGGTCCATGAAGTGGCCACCGGTTTCACGCGCCAGGCGCTCCGATTCGCAGTTCAGGTCGCAGGCGCGCTGCACCAGGTGGCAGCGGCCACCGTGGAACTCGATGGCGGCGATCTTCTCCGGCGAGGTGCTGGCCGGGATCACCGCGATGAACGGCAGGCCAAGCAGGCGCGCGAAGTAGGCCTCGGACACCGCGGTGGAGCCGCTGGAGGCCTCGATCACCGGGCAGCCCTCGCGCAGCCAGCCGTTGGCCAGCGCGTACAGGAACAGCGAACGCGCCAGACGGTGCTTGAGGCTGCCGGTGGGGTGGCTGGACTCGTCCTTCAGGTACAGGTCGACGCCGGGGAAGCCCGGCAGGTCCATCGGGATCAGGTGGGTGTCGGCCGAACGGTTGAAATCGGCTTCGATCTTGCGGATGGCCGACGCCACCCATGCACGCTGGGACATGGAACGCCACTTCAGTGAAGAGTGCCGGGAATTCTACCGGCTGGGGGATGGTTCGACGCTGGGAAGCCCCCCCTCCCCAGCCCTCCCCGTGGCTGCGCCAAAGGGAGGGGGCAAAGCCATCGACCTGCGAGGTCGTCGCAATACCGCCTTTCCGCCGTCTCCCTTTGGCGCAGCCACGGGGAGGGCCGGGGAGGGGTATGCCCTTCGCACGCACCCGAAACCCGATAAACCATTCAGGCCTTTCTTCACACTGAAATGGTATGGTTCAGGCCTGTTCCCGGACCCCAGCCCGTGCCGCGCATCCTGCTGCCCCTGCTGCTGTGCCTTTCCCTGATCGCCGGTGCGGTCGGGTCGGTATGGTCTGCGACGGTGATGGCGATGCCGATGGACGACATGGCCATGACCATGGACGCCGGCCACGACTGCTGTCACGAGGAAGCCAGCCTGCAATGCGCCGACGACGGGAGCGACGCCACCGCCGCCTCCTGTGCCGACGGCAACCACTGCGACTGCAAGCAGCACTGCAACATGCTGCCGGCCACCGCCATGGCCCGCCTGGGCAATCCCCGCCACACGCTCGCGCCGGTGCCACCGGTGCCCTCGCGCTACGACGTGGCCCCCGGCCAGCTGAACCGGCCTCCCATCGCCTGATCTCCCGCTGGCGCCCCGCGCGCCGGTACGCAGATGCCTGCGCCACGGCCCTGCCGCGGTGCTTCCTTGATCTGTTCAGGACATGCCACGACGCATCGTGATGCGCGGGCATGGCCGGGAGTTCCACATGTCATCCGATTTCCTTTCCGATTCGCGCTCGGCGCTGTCGCGACGCCGCTTCGTGCAGGGCCTGGCCCTGGGCGGCGTTGTCGCCGGTGCCGGGCTGGGGCGCATCCCCGATGCCCTCGCCCGTACCCCTGCCGCCATGGCCACCGGCGCCACCGAACTGCGCGGCACCGACCTGCAGTTGGCCATCGGCCGCTCGGCGGTCAACTTCACCGGGCGCACCCGCGGTGCGATCACCGTCAACGGCTCGCTGCCGGCGCCGATCCTGCGCCTGCGCGAGGGCGATACCGTCAACCTGCGCGTGGCCAACACGCTCACCGATGAGATGACCTCGATCCATTGGCACGGCATCCTGCTGCCGGCCAACATGGACGGCGTGCCGGGCCTGAGCTTCAACGGCATCGCACCGGGCGAGGCTTACCAGTACCGCTTCCAGCTCAAGCAATCGGGCACCTACTGGTACCACAGCCACTCGCTGTTCCAGGAGCAGGCCGGCCTGTACGGCGCGTTGATCGTCGACCCGCTGGCACCACCGCCGTACCACTTCGACCGCGAGCACGTGGTCATGCTCTCGGACTGGACGGACATGGATCCCAATGCCCTGCACCGGCGCATGAAGAAGATGCCGATGCACGACAACACCTACCAGCGCACCGTCGGCGACTTCCTGCGCGATGCCCGCACCGATGGCCTGCGCGCCACCCTGGCCGATCGCGGCATGTGGGGCCGGATGCGGATGACGCCTTCGGACATCTCCGACATCAATGCCCACACCTACACGTACCTGATGAACGGCACCGCGCCGGCGGGCAACTGGACCGGGCTGTTCCGCAGCGGCGAGAAGGTGCTGCTGCGTTTCATCAACGGCGCCTCGATGACCTACTTCGACGTGCGCATCCCGGGCCTGAAGATGACCGTGGTCGCGGCCGACGGCCAGTACATCCATCCGGTCAGCATCGATGAGTTCCGCATCGCGCCGGCCGAGACCTTCGACGTGATCGTCGAGCCGACCGGGCAGGATGCGTTCACGCTGTTCGCCCAGGACATGGGCCGCACCGGCTACGCCTGCGGCACCCTGGCGGTACGCCACGGCCTGCAGGCGCCGATCCCGCAACTGGACCCGCGCCCGCTGCTGACCATGGGCGACATGGGCCATGACATGGGCGGCGGCGGCCATGCCGGCATGGAAGGCGGTTGCGGCGCCAACATGGGCAAGGGCATGGAAGGTGGCTGCGGCGCGGCCATGGGCCACGGCGGTGGTGACAAGGCGCCGAAGCACAAGCCGAGCGAGGCGGGCAACCCGCTGGTGGACATGCAGACCGCGGCCACCGAACCGAAGCTGGACGACCCGGGCATCGGCCTGCGCGACAACGGCCGCCAGGTGCTCACCTATGGCGCGATGCGCTCGTTGTTCGAGGACCCGGATGGCCGTGAGCCCGGCCGCGAGATCGAGCTGCACCTCACCGGCCACATGGAGAAGTTCGCCTGGAACTTCGACGGCATCCCGTTCGGCGGTGCCGAGCCGATCCGCCTGAACTACGGCGAGCGCATGCGCATCGTGCTGGTCAACGACACGATGATGCAGCACCCGATCCACCTGCACGGCGTGTGGAGCGACCTGGAGGATGCCGATGGCCAGTTCCAGCTGCGCAAGCACACCATCGACATGCCGCCGGGCACCCGCCGCACCTACCGCGTGCGTGCCGATGCACTGGGGCGCTGGGCCTTCCACTGCCACCTGCTGTACCACATGGAAGCGGGGATGATGCGCGAAGTGAGGATCCAGGCATGAAGACACTTTCCCACTCCCTGCTGTTCCTCGCGCTGGCCGCCAGCGGCCCGGCATTGGCCCAGGACCCGCACGCCGGACACGGCACGACGACGAGTCCGGCCGCAGATCCGCACGCCGGCCATGCACCACCGAAGGCAAACGCCGATGCGCATGCCGGACACGTGATGCCGGCGGCGCCGAAGGACGACCCGCACGCCGGGCACGTGATGCCGCAACCGCCGGCGCAGGACCCGCATGCCGGCCACGACATGTCGGCCATGGACCACGACGCGCATGCAGGGCACGCCATGCCGGCGAAGGCCGCCAGCGACACCCCCCGCGAGCCGATCCCGGTGCCGACGGCCGAGGATCACGCCGCGGCGTTCCCGGTGTTGAAGCCGCATGCGATGGAACATGCACCGGCGTTCAACAGCCTGGTGGTGTTCGACCACCTGGAGGGCTGGGACAACGACCAGGGCAGCGGCCAGTCGTGGGGCGTCAACGCCTGGTTCGGCAACGACATCGATCGCCTGTGGGTGCGTAGCGAAGGCAGCCGCAGCGACGGCAAACTCGGCGACTGGTCGGTGGATGCGCTGTACGGGCGTTCGATCTCACCGTGGTGGGACGCCGTGGCCGGTGTCCGCCACGACAACGGCCGCCAGATACCGGACCTGACCCGCGCGGCGATCGGTTTCCAGGGCATGTCGCCGTACAAGTTCGAAGTCTCGGCGATGGCCTACATCGGTGGCACCCGCAAGGCCGAGCTCGCCGTCGAAGCCGAGTACGACGTGCTGCTGACCAACCGCCTGATCCTGCAGCCGGTGATCGAAGCCAGCATCGCCGCCGATGACGATCCCCGCCGCGGCGTGGGCAGCGGGCTGGGCCATGTCGAGGCCGGCCTGCGCCTGCGCTACGAGATCACCCGTCGCTTCGCGCCCTACGTCGGCTTCGTGCATGAGCGCAAGTTCGGCCGCACCGCCGACATCCATCGCGATGCCGGCGAAGGTACCCGCGAATCACGCTGGGTGGCCGGTATCCGCTTCTGGTTCTGACCGCCATCGCTGGCGTGCGACGTGCGCGCCAGCACCTACCTCATCCAAGGAACATCCCATGAAGATCCTGCACACCCTGCTGCTCATCGCCGTCGCCACTGTCGCACCGGCTACCCTCGCCCAGGCCCAGCATGCGGGCCACGCCGCGCACGACCACAGCGCACACGCCGCCAAGCCGGCCACCAACGCGGCGGCAAGCGATGTCGAGGCGACCTTCAAGCGCCTGGACAGCAACAACGATGGCGCCCTCACCCGCCAGGAACTGCCGGCCAGGCATGCACTGCTGCCGCATTTCGACATGAGCGATGCCAACCGTGACGGAAAGCTCGACCTCAACGAGTTCAAGCGCGGCATGTCCATGCTGTAAGCCCTTGGCCGCGCCGGCACACCACCGGCGCGGCAGTCCCGACGGAGTTCAATGACATGAAACTGCTTTCAACAAGCGCCCTGCCCGCCCTCGCCCTGGCCGCCAGCACGCTGCTGGTCAGCGCCTGCAACGCGACACCGGCCGCGCCTGCCGCCAAGGCGGCCAACGCAACGGTCGACGCCGTACCCGCACGCGCCACCTTGCCGGTGGTGAAGGTGCACAAGGACCCCAACTGCGGCTGCTGTGGCGGCTGGGCCGAGCACATGCAGGCAGCCGGATTCCCGGTGGAAATCCATGACACCAGCGACATGGCCTCGGTGAAGCAACGCCTGGGCATTGGCGAGGGCATGATGTCGTGCCACACCTCGGAAATCGATGGCTACGTGGTGGAAGGCCATGTGCCTGTCTCCGCGATCCAGAAGCTGCTGGCCGAGCGACCGAAGGCCCGCGGGCTGGTGTTGCCAGGCATGCCGATCGGCTCGCCGGGCATGGAGTCGCCGGATGGCTATCGCCAGCCGTTCACCGTCGCGTTGCTGGCCGAGGACGGCAGCCTGAGTGAGTTCTCGCGACACGAGTGAGTTCGTGGCCGAATGAAAAAGCCCTTCTCCGCAATGGAGAAGGGAAATGGCAGAGACCGGCTGTTCGTGGCAGGAAGTGGCTGCATTCCTGCTGCTTAAGCCCCTCTCCCGCTTCGCGGGAGAGGGGCTGGGGTGAGGGCGCTGTTGAAGCACGCAGAAGCAAACGCTCCCCTCATCCGCCCCTGCGGGGCCCCTTCTCCCGCAGGCGGAAGAAGGGGGATCAATGTGCACCGCGAACTCGCCGCTCCCTGTCCCGCTAGCGGGACAGAAAAGCGCGCGCAAGCAACCACCAACCCTCAGATCTTGAAGTCGTCGTAGGCAATCCTCGACTCCTCGACCCCCAGCTTGCGCAGCAGCTGGCGCGTCGCCGACAGCATCGCCGGTGGGCCGCACAGGTAGAACTCGCAGCCCGACAGGTCCGGATGCTGGCGCAGCAGGTCCTCATGGATCGCATCGTGCACGCGTCGTGGCGCTCCGTTCGACGTATCCTCCGACCACACCGGGTGCCAACTGAAGTTCGGGTGCTGCGCGGCCAAGGCCTGCATCTGCTCGGCATACGGACAATCACGCCGATTGCGCGCGCCGTACCAGTAATGGATGCGTTCGCCGCCGCCCTCCTCCAGACGCTGCTGGATCATCGCGCGCAGCGGTGCCATGCCCGCTCCAGCCCCGATGAACACCTTCTCGCGCTCGACCCCGCTCAGGGCGAAATCACCGAACGGGCCGCTGTAACGCACCCGGTCCCCTTCGCGCAGCGTATACAGCCAGGTGGAACCCTTGCCGGGCGGATGACGCTTGTTCTCCTGCCATCCGGGGCTGAAGCGTGCCAGCAGCACCAACTCGCCTTCGGTCGCGGTCACCGGCATCGCCAGCGAATACGATCGACGCACCGATGCCTTGTTCTGCAGGGTGGCCGGCAATGGCAATGGCTTCCAGTCCTCGCGGTGTTCGTCCGGATGCCACAACGCGCTGCGAGGCAGTTCGTACTCGGGAACGTGCAGCTGCAGGTAGCAACCCGGCTGGAACTGGGCGTCGGCCGGGTTGTCCGGGCGCAGGTGGACCTCGCGCAGGAACGGCGTCACCGCGACCACCTTGACCACCGTGGCCCAATGCTCGGTCCACAGGCTGGCGCCACCGGCCACCTCGATCTCCAGGTCCTCGTCCACCGGCAGGTTGCAGGCCAGCCGGCAACCGACCTTCAACTTGGCCGCCGGCAGGTGCGACCGGTCCGATGCGGTGGCCTTGCCTGCGCCGCCGCGCACGCGGACTTCACACAGGCCGCAGCTCTGCCCGCCGCCACAGTTGGACGGCAGGTTCACGCCTTCGCGGGCCAGCGCCACGTACACGCTGTCGCCGTTGGCCGCGGTCACCGTGCGCAGGTGCGCGCCGCCCGGGGCGTACACCATCAACTGACGCCGCCGGCGCCAACGGCGCGGGATGAACTCGTGCAGGTGGAAGCTGGCCACCAGCAGCCAGAAGCCGGTCAACGCCAGCCACAGGCCGCCGATGCCCATGCCCACCACCAGCGGGTTGTTGAAGTTCACCCGCTCGCTGTAATCCATGATGTGCAACATCCAGAAGATGTCGAACAGGCGCCAGGTGGCGGTGCGGTGCTCCATCACCTGCCCGCTGTGCGCGGACACGTAGATCGTGGTGTCCTGCGCGTCGCTGAAGTCCACCCGCCAGACCGGGTCGGGGTTGGCCCGCGTTTCCAGGCTCTTTTCCAGGTACGTGGGTGCCGACGGCATGCCGTCACCGCGGTAGGCCGCCTGGGCCACGCGCAGTGCCAGCGTGTTGCTGATGTCGATGCGACGGCCATCGAGCGCATCGATCACCTCGGTGCCCTCCGGTGACTGCAGGCGGTAGACCGGCATGTCCAGCAACCAGCCACTGTCCAGCGTCGCCGCCGGATGCCGGGCCGCGCGCAGCGCCTCGGTCGGCGACACGGTGCCGGACGGCCAGGCCGGCATCTCGGCCTTGGGCGCACGCTGGGCGGTGCCTTCGATCCGATCAGGGTCGAGCAGGCCCATCATCAGGCCACTGCCCAGCCACACCACGAACTGCAGGCCGATCACCAGGCCCACCCACTTGTGCAGGGTCCGCATCCAGGGCGTCATGCCTGCCTCCGCTTGCCGAAGCTGTAGAACAGCAGCCAGATGCCACTGAGCGCGAAGCCCAGTCCGATCACCGCGGCCACCCGCAGCAGGGTGTTGTTGACGTCGGTGCGGTTCTCGTAATCCATGATGTGGAACATCCACAGGAAGTCAAACCAGCGCCACAGGCTGTGCCGGCGCGCCAGCAGTTCGCCGCTGTCCGGCGACAGGTACAGCGTGCTCTGGCCGCGGTCGGTGAAATGCACCGCCCACATCGGCACCGGCCGCGTCTTCACCTCCGACGGTGCCTGGGTGATCCATTCCACCCGCGCCACTTCGCCGTCGCCCTGGTAGAGCGAGCGGGCCAATGCGATCGCGCCGTCACGGTCCAGCGGTGGCAGGCGTTCACCGCTGCCGGCATCGACCAGGAACTTCGCGCCGCCCTGGCGCACTTCGTAGACCTCGCGGTCCAGCACATGCTTGAGCCGGAACGATTGCAGCTGCGGGTGGCGGGCCACCAGGGCATCGGCATCGATGCGCGCGGCCTGCGGCGGCAGCGGCTCGCCATGCGCGTGCGCCAGGTGGTCACCGTGGATCACGTCCAGCGGCACCACGGTCATGTAGACGCCGCTGAGCATCCACAGCAGCGCCTGCACGCCGATCACCAGGCCGATCCATTTGTGGGCGCGTCGCGCCCAGAATGCGGGTTTCATCAAGTCATCCTCACTCAGCATCGCGCCCCGCCGTCATCCGGCGGGGCGCCAGCGGTCACCAGCGGTAGCCGATGCGTGCGTACCAGCGGCGACCCAGCAGGTCGTAGGTCATGGTGTCGGTGTTGGCGTCGGTGTAGCTCTGGATGAAGGGCGGCCTCTTGTCGAAGACGTTGTCCAGGCCCAGCGAGACATCCAGCGCCTTGTTCACGGCGTACTTCAACTGGAGGTTGTGGTAGAACACCGACGGCGCATGGTCGCCGATGTCACCGCGCGTGGCATTGATGTCCTCGGCACGTCCGATGTACTGGGTGGACCAGGTACCCGACCACTGCGCGCGGCTGGCATTGAAGGCCACCAGGCCACGCCACTTGGCATAGCTGCCGCGGCCACCGGTGATCTTGCCGGCGTACTCGATGACATCGGCACCTTCATACGGCCGCACGTCATAGCGCTGCAGGTAGGACACGTCGGCACTGACGCTGGCATCGAAGCCGGCCACGTCGAACTCGTACAGCGCGCCCAGGTCGACGCCACTGACCCGCTCGTTGGCGGCATTCACCGGCTGCGAGGATAGGTAGTCCACCTCGCCGGTGCGCGGGTTGCGGGTGAAGTTGCTGGCATCGCAGAACGGGTGCGCCAGCCCCGGCGTGTTGTAGCAGATGGCCAGCTTGGTGGAACCGGCGATGCGCTGGATCGCGTTCTTGATGCGGATGTTGTAGTAGTCCAGCGTCAGCGTCAGGCCCGGGGCGAACGCAGGCGTCCACACCACGCCGGCGGTGAAGGAGGTGGCGTCCTCCGGCTTCAGGTCGGCGTTGCCACCGGACGTGGTGAGGATGGTGTTGCCCGGTTGCACGTAGCCGGCCGGCACGCCGTAGGCCTGGCAGTTGGCGCGCACCACCGAATCGGACGGCAGGCTGCTCCAGTTGCTGCACGGGTCGGTGGTGGTGAGGTTGCCTTCGGCGACGCCACCGAACAGCTCCGGGATGTTCGGGATGCGGAATGCGGTGGCGTAGGTGCTGCGCAGCTTCAGCGATGCGTTGACCTGCCAGTCCAGGCCGACCTTGTAGTTGTAGTCACGGCCGAACAGATCGTAGTCCGAGGCGCGCCCGGCCAGGTTGAGGTACAGCGAATCGGCGATGACGCTGTCCTGCAGCAGCGGGATGGCCAGCTCGGCGAACACTTCCTTGGCGGTGTACTCGCCATGGATCGGATCCTGCTGGTTGGTGTTGCCGATGCCGAGCACGGTCAGCGGGTCCGGATCACGCCAACCGCTTTCCTTGCGCACTTCCACGCCGGCGGCGAAGCCCACCCAGCCGGCCGGCAGCTCGAAGACCTGGCCGCTGAGGTTGGCGATGAAGCTCTTCTGCTCGTTGCCGCCGGTATCGCGCGAGCTGTACAGGATGTAGTCCAGCACCTCGCGGCTCAGGTCGCCGTAGCCCAGGTAGTCACCGCAGGGAATGGCCGCACCCGGCAGCGGGCTGCACAGCGCGCGGTCCAGGGTCTGCTCGACGCGGTCCAGGTTGGCCACGTTGTCCGAGCCGTCCACGCCGGTGTTGCGGCCCCAGTTGAAGGCCGCCGACCAGTCCCAGCTGGTGCCCAGTTGGCCCTTCAGCCCGGCCACGACGCGCCAGGTATCGGTTTCCTGGAAGAAGTGGCGCGGGCCCGCTTCCTCGAGGCGACGGCGCTGCAGCAACAGGTCCTGCCCTGTCGGGTTGGTCGGGTGATCGGCGGCGATGTTGATCGGCCGGTACACGCCCAGCGCGCCGGCCGTTGCCAGCTGCCTGGACTGGCGGTTGGTGTACATCAGCTCGACGAAGGCCTCGGTGGTGTCATTGAGCTTGCTGTCGCCGAACACGCTGAAGCTCAGGCGTTCGATCGGATTGACCGCATTGAGGGTGGGGTTGCCGTTGTAGTTGTGCTTGGCCGCCGAGTACGGCTCGTAGAAATCACCGTCGCCGCCGAGCACCTGGTTGAAGTTGACGCGGCTGCCATCGGCCAGCAGCGCACGACCGCCCACGGTGGTCGAGCTGCCCGAGCACACCAGCTTGCCATCGGATTCGATCAGGCCGCAGGGCGCGCGCGTGGCCATGTTCACCGAGCCGCCGTCGTAGTAGTTGATCGCCGCCATCAGCGAGCCACGCTCACCGGTGACGCCCCAGCTGAAGTCCACCGAGGTTTCCTCGCCGTCGCTCTTGCTGGTCTGGCCATAACGCACGGCCAGCTCGGCGCCGTCGAAGCCCTGTTTGGTGATGATGTTGACCACGCCGGCCACCGCGTCGGCGCCGTAGATGGCCGAGGCACCGTCCTTGAGTACTTCCACCCGCTCGATCAGCGATACCGGGATCACGTTCAGGTCGACCGAACTGTTGGCGCCGGTGCCGCCGTTGACGATGCGGCGGCCGTTGAGCAGCACCAGCGTGCGGTTGATGCCCAGGCCGCGCAGGTTGACCTGGGTGGTGCCGTAGCCGTTCTCGGCCCAATAGGCGTTGCTCTGGCTGCCGGCGAAGCCGGCCGAGGCCGGCAGGCGCTGCAGCAGCGTTTCCACCGAGGTGGCGCCGGAGCGCTCGATCGCCTCGGCATCCACCACGCTGACCGGGCCGACGCCGGACAACTGCGCGCGCTTGATGTGGCTGCCGGTAACCTGCACCGCATCGAGCGTGCGGGCGGCTTCGTTCTGGTTTTCCTGGGCCTGTGCGGCCTGGATGGCGGCCACACTCAACAAACTGCCAATGGCCACGGCCAAGGCGTTGGACTTCACGTACATGGTCTCTCTCCCGCTGGGGAACCTGTCTCTGGGCTGGGCGTGCGCAGATGCGCGCGCAAGGGCGTTGCAGCGTCGTCACGACGCGTAAAACACCGCTCAGGCGATGGGAGGTCGGAATACCCGGGAGAGTTTGCTGGCCGGCAACTGCAGTACCGGCAAGGGGACATCGAAGGTGACCGGCGGGTAACTGCCGGCGAACAACGCCACCGTCGTGGGTGGATACAGCGCCAGCACGCAGGCGCATTCACAGCCGGTGCTGTCACCGCAGGTGCAATCGGTGGCATCGGTGCCGCCGGGCTTGCCATGGCCGGCATGGGCCTTGGCCAGGACCGGCTTGGACGGCGCGCAGTCCGCCTGTGCCGCCACATCGCCGGCGGCGGCCACGCTGGCCGCCGTGTCCAGCGCCATGCGCGCGCCCACCCACGCCCCGAGCACGCCTTCGGCCGCGAGCACGCAGATCAGCAGCAGTGGCAGCCAGCAGCGGTACGGCATGGGGCCCGACGGTCCTCGTATATTTGTATATACATACAATCAATAGCGCGTCCGGAGAAAGCCTGTCAACTGCGCTGGCTTCCGGCGTGGGTCAGTCCGTGGGTGCGCCCCCTGCGCAATTGCCGGTACACCCCTTGTACCGGCGTCGTCTCCGCCCCATTCAAGTGCAATGCACGCGCACTTCAGCGGATCGCAGAGCGGCAACGACTATCCTGCGTCGCAGCATAGCCAGCGCATCTGCCAGCGCCAAGATGCGCGGGGCATGGCAATGACGATTTTTTCTGTCGATGCACCAAAGCGCTGGTTTTGGCTGGAAAACTGATTTCCGGTGCAACTTTTCCCGGCGTTGTTGATTACGGATGCAACATTCCCGATGCTGCCGCGACAACCCGTTTCCCCTCCCCATTCACTGCAACAGGATGTAATCGATGAGCGTTGAATCCCTCCGTCAGCAGCCCGGCGTGGCCGCGCAGGTTCCCGCCGAAACCCATGGCTTCGTGTTCAACCACACCATGTTGCGGGTCAAGGACATCACCCGCTCGCTGGACTTCTACACCCGCGTGCTCGGCTTCCAGCTGATCGACCAGCGCGACTTCCCCGAAGCGGCCTTCAGCCTGTACTTCCTGGCCTACGTACCGGCCGGCACCCCGGTCCCGGCCGACGACGCCGAACGCCGCCGCTGGATGGCCGGCACTCCCGGCGTGCTGGAACTCACCCACAACCACGGTACCGAGCACCAGGATGGCCCGGTCTACCATGACGGCAACAGTGACCCGCGTGGCTTCGGCCATATCTGCGTGTCGGTGCCGGACATCGAAACCGCCTGCGCGCGCTTCGAGGCGCTGGACGTGCCCTTCCAGAAGCGCCTGGCCGATGGCCGCATGAAGCACCTGGCCTTCATCAAGGACCCGGACGGTTACTGGGTGGAAATCATCTCCAACACCTGACGGCAGTGGGCAACGGAGGGATCACGGCATCCCGCGCATCATGGCGCCGGACCCCAGTGGTCCCCTCCGCCACCTTCATCCGAGGTCTGCATGGAAACCATGGAACTGCACCGTGGCCGCCTGATCGATCACCTGCAACTGGTGGTGCGCGACCTGGCCGCCAGCCGCCGCTTCTACCAGGCAGTGTTCGATGCGATCGGCATTCCCATCGCCGGCGAAGGCGATGACTATTTCTGGGCCGACGAGTTGTTCATTTCCACCGCCAGCAGTCAAGCCGCCGCCGGCCAGCTGACCGGGCGCCACCACCTGGCGTTCCAGGCGCGCGACAGCGCCACCGTCGATGCCTTCCACAAGGCCGCGCTGGCCGCCGGTGGCACCGACAACGGTGCCCCTGGCGAGCGCCCCTATCACCCGGGTTACTACGGCGCCTTCGTGCTCGACCCGGATGGCAACAACATCGAAGTGGTCTACCACGGCCCGGCGCGCTACAGCGCCGACTCGGTGAAGGTCACGTTCTGATCCATGCGCGGGCATGCGCCCGCACTGCGGCACCGGCGCGTGTCACCTGCACGGCCGCTGTCGCCGCGTTCCCTGCACTGTTGTGGTCCTGCCCCCCGGCTGGCGCGCCGGACCGGGTAACGCAAACGGCCAGGTGCGGATGCACCTGGCCGTGATTCACCACCTTCGGGGCCGGTGACCGCCTCAGTGCGCGGCCATGTAGATGTCCTGCAGCACGGCCTTCTCCAGCTCCAGCTCGCCGAGCAGGTTCTTGACGATGTCGCCCAGGCTGAGGATGCCAACCAGCCGCCCGCCCTCGGTGACCATCAGGTGGCGACGCCGCGAGTACGTCATCAACGACATCGCCTGCTTCAGGCTGGCTTCGGGCGCGATGCCTTCCAGTCCCATCGACGGCAGGCTCGAGATCACCCGGCGTCCCGCCTGCGGTCCATCGTCGGCCAGCGCGCGCACGATGTCCTTTTCGGAAATGATGCCCACTGGTGCGTCGTCATTGAGCACCACCAGTGCGGCAATCCGGTTCGCACTCATCTTGTGCGCGGCGGCACCGATCGTGTCGTGGGTGTCGATGGTGATGACAGTTTCTTTCTTCGATTGCAGAAGTTCTCGAACGTTCATTCTTGTTTCCTGTTGCAGGTCACTGAAGTCGAAACCGTGCTCTGCCGATACGCCCCTCCCGGGAACAGATCTTCCAGCGCACTTGTGGCGCACCTGCCTGCCGTTTGACACGTCGTCGGCAGGCAGGGCGCTGCATCGCGGACGGGGCCGGCAATTGCACGCCTCGTCCTGTGCCACTTCGATTCTACGGCTGCATCCCGGCGGCATATGTCGCCACGAATGGGATGGTTCGTCGTGGAACCGGATGACGATCCGGAGCATGGCACCGCGGGCGAAACCGCCACTGAATGTCCGCGAACACCGCCGCTTGACGTTCGCCGGTTGCCGACGCCGATCGGTTGCCCGGATCGATGCCCTGCACCGGCGGCCAGGCACTCCCCGCCACTGCCGCCCATGCCGCGAACAGGCAAAAGAAAAGCCCGGCGCATGGCCGGGCTTCATCACAGCGTCGGGGGAGAGAGAACCGGGCTGCTGGAGGTGATTATCCGCAGCCCCGGTTACGCTCACGTGACAGCCATCATTCCACTGTCACGCTCTTGGCCAGGTTGCGCGGCTTGTCCACGTCGGTGCCTCGGGCCAGCGCCGTGTGGTAGGCCAGCAGCTGCACCGGGATGGTATGCACCACCGGGCTCAGCACCCCGGCGTGGCGCGGGGTACGGATCACGTGCACGCCCT
The DNA here is from genome assembly GCF_004348115.1 of Stenotrophomonas sp. ATCM1_4. Taxonomy (GTDB): domain Bacteria; phylum Pseudomonadota; class Gammaproteobacteria; order Xanthomonadales; family Xanthomonadaceae; genus Stenotrophomonas; species Stenotrophomonas capsici. The sequence goes on from NZ_QPFB01000001.1 coordinate 3,841,958, forward strand.
CGGAGGCATTGAAGTTGCTGTCCTGGTCGGTGAACACGAACAGCTCGCCGCCACGCGCACGCACCTCCTGCATGTTGGACTTCACTTTCTCCAGCAGGCTGTCGTTGGGCGCGATCACCACCACCGGCATCTCCGCGTCCACCAGCGCCAGCGGGCCGTGCTTGAGCTCGCCGGCCGGGTAGGCTTCGGCGTGGATGTAGGAGATCTCCTTGAGCTTGAGCGCGCCTTCCAGGGCAATCGGGTAATGCAGGCCGCGGCCCAGGAACAAGGCATTGGACTTGCCGGCGAAGCGCTCGGCCCAGGCGATGATCTGCGGCTCCAGGTTCAGCGCATGCTGCACGCTGCCCGGCAGGTGGCGCAGCTGCTCCAGGTAGTCCGCTTCCTGCGCGGCGTCGACCTTGCCATGCAGCTTGCCCAGCACCACGGTCAGCTGGAACAGCGCCGCCAGCTGGGTGGTGAAGGCCTTGGTCGAGGCCACGCCGATCTCGGCGCCGGCGCGGGTGTAGCAGACCAGCTCGCTGGCGCGCGGGATGGCGCTCTCGGGCACGTTGCAGATCGACAGCGTGTGCAGGTGGCCCAGCGACTTGGCGTACTTCAGCGCCTCCATCGTGTCCAGGGTTTCACCGGACTGGGAAATGGTGACCACCAGATGCCTGGGGTTGGCGTAAGCCGCGCGATAACGGTACTCGCTGGCAATCTCGACGCTGCACGGCAGGCCGGCGATGGCCTCGATCCAGTAACGCGCGGTCAGGCCGGCATAGTAGCTGGTGCCACAGGCCAGGATCTGCACGCCATCGATGTCCTTGAGCACCGCTTCGGCGTTGGCACCGAACAACGTGGCCGGGAAGCCACCGGCGTCGATCGCCGCTTCGGCGGTATCGGCCAGCGCACGCGGCTGCTCGTGGATTTCCTTCTGCATGAAGTGGCGGTACGGGCCCAGCTCCAGCGAGGCCAGCGACACGTCGGACAGGCGCTGCTCGCGCTGCGCGGGGGCATTGTCGGCATCGAACACGCGCACGCCCTGGCGGGTCAGCTCGGCGGTATCCCCCTCTTCCAGGAACATCACCCGGCGCGTGGCCTGGATGATGGCCGAGACGTCGGAGGCCACGAAGTTCTCGCCGTCGCCCAAGCCGACCAGCAGCGGGCAGCCCATGCGCGCCACCACCATGCGCTCGGGCTCCTTCTGGCTGATCACCGCCAGCGCGTAGGCGCCGGTCAGCTCCTTGACGGTGCGCTGCAACGCGCCGAGCAGGTCGTCGTGATCGGCCTTGAGGTGGTGGTGGATCAGGTGCGCGATGACCTCGGTATCGGTCTGCGACTCGAAGGCATAACCCAGCGCACGCAGCTTCTCGCGCTGCTCCTCGTGGTTCTCGATGATGCCGTTGTGCACCAGCGCCACGCCGTGGCTGATGTGCGGGTGGGCATTGGACTCGGTCACCCCGCCATGGGTCGCCCAACGGGTGTGGCCGATGCCCAGTTGCGCCTGGAAATGCTCGGCGGCGGCGGCGCTCTCCATTTCGGCCACCCGGCCGGTACGGCGCACGCGGCGGATGCCGTCCCCCTCGAACACCGCGATGCCCGACGAGTCGTAGCCGCGGTACTCCAAACGCTTGAGTCCTTCAATCAGTACCGGAACCACATCGCGATCCGCGATCGCACCCACAATCCCGCACATAGTTCGTCCATCTGGAATAACAGGCGGACATTCTAAGTCAGCCGGTTCGGACATCCAGCAGACATTGCCGGACAACCCGCGCGGACACTGTCCGCAGAAGTGTCCGCGGACACCCGGACACACCCGGACATCGAATTAAATTCAACAATTTCAATATGTTGAAGTTGGCACGCAGCGTGCTTAACCAATACCAACCTCTGCTGCGAAGCCCACGATGATCCGCGACACCTCCGCCCAGGACCGAGTCTCCACCCAGCCCCAGCAGCCCAAGTGGCGCCGCTGGCTGTGGCCCGCCGTGGCCACGGTCGCGGTGGTGGCCGGCATCGGCTTCATCGCCAACAAGTGGGCCGGCGCCAGCCGCTCCTTCGACAGCAGCCGCGTGCGCATCGCCGAAGTCGGCCGCGGCGACCTGGTCCGCGACATCGCCGCCGATGGCCGCGTGATCGCCGCCAACAGCCCGGTGCTGTACGCCATCTCCGCCGGTACCGTGACCCTGAAGGTGGTGGCCGGCGACGTGGTCAAGCAGGGCCAGGAGCTGGCGGTGATCGACAGCCCGGAACTGCGCAGCAAGCTGGCCCAGGAACAGGCCACCCTGGCCGGCCTGGAGGCCGAGGCCAGCCGCGCCGCCCTGGACGCCACCCTGGCCCGCGCCACCGGCGCCAAGATGTCCGACCAGGCCGGCCTGGTGCGCATCGCCGCCCAGCGCGACCTGGACCGCTACCAGCGCGGCTTCGACGGCGGCGCGGTACCGCAGGTGGACCTGGCCAAGGCCCAGGACGAACTGAAGAAGGCCCAGATCGAGCTGCAGCACGCCCAGCAGGACGCCACCCTGCAGAGCCGCGGCGCCGACCTGGACGCCCGCAACAAGCGCCTGCTGGCCGAGCGCCAGCTGGCCGTGGTCAACGAAGTGCAGCGCCAGGTCGATGCGCTGACCCTGCGCGCCCCGTTCGATGGCCAGGTCGGCCAGGTGCAGGCCACCCAGCACACCCAGGTCGCCGCCAACGCCCCGATCCTGAGCGTGGTCGACCTGTCCCGCTTCGAGGTCGAGATCAAGGTACCGGAGAGCTTCGCCCGCGAACTGGCCATCGGCATGCCCTCGCAGCTGACCAGCGGCAGCGGCCAGCCCTTCCCCGGCGAGATCTCGGCGGTGTCGCCGGAGGTGGTCAACGGCGAAGTCGTGGCCCGCATCCGCTTCTCCGACAAGCAGCCCGAAGGCCTGCGCCAGAGCCAGCGGATGAGCTCGCGCATCCTGCTCGACACCCGCCGCAACGTACTCAAGGTCGAGCGCGGCCCGTTCGTCGAACAATCCGGCGGCCGTTACGCCTACGTCGTCACCGGCAGCATCGCCACCCGCCGCCCCGTGCAGCTGGGCGTGAGCAGCCTGGGCGAGGTGGAAGTGGTGTCCGGCCTGCAGCCGGGCGAAAAGATCGTGGTCTCCGGCGCGGATCTGTTCGGCGACAACGAACGCGTCTCCATCAATTGATTGAACGCCGGGAGCGGGGCACGGCAAGTCATCCAACCGGCCCCGCGCGGCACCACCGCCCTGCTCCCCGCGCCTTGTTCCCCCCTGCCCCGCAACCTCGTCCCCAAAGGAAATAGACATGCTCCATATGCAATCGGTCTCCAAGGTCTTCCGCACCGAACAGGTTGAAACCCACGCGCTGCGCTCGCTGGACCTGCATGTGCGCGAAGGCGAGTTCGTCGCCGTCACCGGTCCGTCCGGCTCGGGCAAGACCACCTTCCTCAACATCGCCGGCCTGCTGGAAACCTTCACCAGCGGCCAGTACCTGCTCGATGGCCAGGACGTGAGCCACCTCGGCGACGACGCGCGCTCGCGCCTGCGCAACCAGAAGATCGGCTTCATCTTCCAGGGCTTCAACCTGATCCCCGACCTCAACCTGTTCGACAACGTCGACGTACCGCTGCGCTATCGCGGCATGGGCGCGGCCGAGCGCAAGCAGCGCATCGAGCAGGCACTGACCAGCGTCGGCCTGGGCTCGCGCATGAAGCATTACCCGGCCGAGCTGTCCGGCGGCCAGCAGCAGCGCGCCGCCATCGCCCGCGCCCTGGCCGGCAGCCCGCGCCTGCTGCTGGCCGACGAACCGACCGGCAACCTGGACACGCAGATGGCCCGCGGCGTGATGGAGCTGCTGGAGGAGATCAACTCCCAGGGCACCACCATCGTCATGGTGACGCACGACCCGGAGCTGGCCGCACGCGCCCAGCGCAACGTGCACATCGTCGACGGCCAGGCCACCGACCTGCTGCGTGAGCCGGTGCTGGCCCACGCCTCGCGCATCGCCGAAACCAACACGCAGGGCTGAGGACCGCGCATGTCCCTGTTCACGTACTACCTGCAACAAGGCGTGCGCAGCTTGCGCCGCACGCCGGTGCTCACCGGGCTGATGGTGCTGTCCATCGCCGTGGGCATCGGCGCGTCGATGACGACGCTGACGGTGATGCACCTGCTCTCGGGCGATCCCCTGCCCGGGCGCAGCCAGCACCTGTACTACCCGCAGGTGGATGCGTCCCCGCGCGGCGAGAAGTCGCGCGTCGATCCGCTGGACATGCTCGACTACACCTCGGCGGTCGATCTCTGGCGCGATGGCCCGGCCGAGCGCAAGGCACTGGTCGCCAACAGCCCGGCCAAGCTGTCCGCCCCCACCAGCAGCGCGCCGGCCAGCATCACCCCGATGCTGTCCACCACGGCCGACTTCTTCCCGATGTTCCAGGTACCGATGGCCTACGGCAGCGGCTGGTCGCGCGAGGACGACGAGCGCCGTGCGCGCGTGGCGGTGATCTCCTGGAACCTCAACCAGCGCCTGTTCGGCGGCAAGGACAGCGTCGGCCAGATGCTGCGCATCCGCGACAGCGAGGTCCGCATCGTCGGCGTGCTCAAGCCATGGCGCCCGGCACCGCTCTACTACGCCGTGGCCGGTGGCCGCTTCTCCCAGGGCGACACCGCCGATTTCTACCGCGCGCCGCAGGACGTGATGATGCCGTTGTTCAGCAGCCTGCAGGTCAATGCCGGCAACTTCCAGCAGTTCACCTGCTGGGGGCTGCCCGAGCAGCCCGGCCACCTGGAGAACAGCAACTGCGTGTGGTTGCAGCAATGGGTGCAGCTGGACACGCCGGCGCAGGTCAGCGCCTACGAGCGGTTCCTGCAGGGCTACGTGCAGCAGCAACAGCAGCTGGGCCGCATCAGCCAGCCGGAACTGGCGCGCCTTTCCAGCCTGATGCAGTGGCTGGACTTCAACGGCGTGGTGCCGCGTGACGTCCGCCTGCAGGCCTGGATGGCATTGGCCTTCCTCGGCATCTGCCTGTTCAACACGGTGGGCCTGCTGCTGGCCAAGTTCCTGCGCCGCACCAGCGAGATCGGCGTGCTGCGGGCGTTGGGCGCGACCCGCGCGATGGTCTTCCAGCAGTGCCTGATCGAAGCGGCGCTGATCGGCCTGGCCGGTGGCCTGGGCGGCTTGCTGTTGACCGCGTTCGGTCTGTGGAACATCCGCCAGCAGCCCTTGGCCTACGCGGACATGATGCAGCTGGACCTCACCATGCTCGGCTCGACTCTGGCCGCTGCCGTCGTCACCACCTTGTTGGCGGGACTGCTGCCGGCGCTGCGCGCCGCCCGCATCGACCCGGCCCTGCAGATCAAGGCACTGTAAGCATGGATATCAAACCCATCCTGGTCGCACTGTCGCGCCACCGCATCGCCGCCACCCTGATCACCCTGGAGATCGCGCTGGCCTGCGCGGTGCTGTGCAACGCGCTGTTCCTGGCGGTTTCGCGCATGGATCTGATCGGCATGAACAGCGGCGTGGACGAGAGCCGCGTCGCCGCCCTCAGCCTCGATGACTGCGACGGCTGCCAGCCGGCCGAACTCAACGGCCGCTGGCTGCAGCAGCTGCGCAGCCAGCCCGGCGTGCAGGCGGTGGGCGTGGTCAACGCCGTGCCGTTCGGCCAGCGTGCCGGCACCGCCGGCATCAGCCTGGACCCCGAAGGCAAGCACTTCGGCGGCGTGCCGCATTTCTACCTGCTCGATCCCGGCGCGATCGACGTGATGCAGCTCAAGCCGGTGCAGGGCCGCAGCTTCACCGATGGCGACTTCCAGCCGGTGGAGAACTACCTGCCGGAGAGCGCCCAGGTGTGGATCACCCGCGCCCTGGCCGCCCACCTGTGGCCGGGGGAATCGGCGCTCGGCAAGCAGTTCTGGATGTCCAGCAACCGCTTCACCGTGGCCGGCGTGCTGGAACACTTCGCCCGTCCCGACCCGGGCCGCAGCGAGAGCGGCGTGGCCAGCGCGCAATGGTCGGTGATCGTGCCGGTCCTCACCCACGCGCAGAGCGGCACCTACGTGCTGCGCGCCGATGCGGCGGACCTGCCGGCGATCATCCGCGACGCGATGGCCGCTGCCTCCAAGGTCACCCCCGAAGCCATCCTGTCCACCGACTACAGCGCCACGCTGGCCCAGCTGCGTGACGCCTACTTCCGCCAGGACCGGGCGATGACCCGCCTGCTGCTCGGCGTGTGCCTGGCGATGCTGCTGGTGACCGCGCTGGGCATCATCGGCCTGGCCAGCTTCTGGGTGCAGCAACGCACCAAGCAGATCGGCATCCGCCGTGCGCTGGGGGCCACCCGGCGCCAGATCATCGGCTACTTCCAGACCGAGAACCTGTTGCTGACCGGCTTCGGCATCGTACTGGGGATGCTGCTGGCCTTCGCCGGCAACCAGGTGCTGATGCACTACTTCGAGATTGACCGCCTGCCGCTGTACTACCTGCCCGTCGGCGCCGTACTGCTGTTGCTGCTCGGGCAGGTCGCCGTGATCGGCCCTGCCCTGCGCGCGGCTGCCATCCCACCCATCGTCGCCACCCGTAGCGTTTGACCTCGCCGAGGACTTCCCATGTTCAGCTACTACTTCAAACTCGCGATCCGCAGTTTCGGTCGCAACAAGATCCTCACCACGCTGATGGTGCTGGCGATCGCCCTGGGCATCGGCGCGGCGATGACGACGCTGACCGTGTTCAAGGTGCTCTCCGGCGACCCGATCCCGCAGAAGAGCGACCGGCTGTTCTACGTGCAGCTGGACCCCTACACGAAGGAGGGCTACCAGCCGGGCGAGGAGCCGGAGCGGCAGCTGACCCGCTTCGATGCCGAGGAACTGCTGCGGCAGAAGAAGGCGCCACGCCAGGCGATGATGACCGGCGGCGGCGGCATCCTCGATCCGCGCGTGGACGCGCTCAAGCCGTTCAGCGTCGAGATGCGCTACACCTCGGCCGACTTCTTCCCGATGTTCGAGACCCCCTTCCTGTATGGCAACGGCTGGAGCGCCGGGGAGGACGCCGGCCGCAGCCGCGTGGCGGTGCTCAGCAAGTCCCTCAACGAGAAGCTGTTCAAGGGTGAGAACAGCGTCGGCAAGGACGTGCTGATCGAAGGCCATGCGATGCGCGTGGTCGGCGTGCTGAACGACTGGAACCCGCGCCCGAAGTTCTACGACATCACCACCGGCCGCTTCGACCGCGAGGAAAGCGTGCTGCTGCCGTTCTCCACCTTCATCGACCTGAAGCTGGAGCGCAACGGCAACATGAACTGCTTCGGCCGCGAGATCGTCAACGACGCGCAGGCATTGAACGTGCCCTGCTCGTGGGTGCAGTACTGGGTGGAGCTTGATTCGCCCAGCGACGCCGGTGACTTCAAGGCCTACCTGGACAACTATTCCGAGCAGCAGCGTGCCTCCGGCCGCTTCGAGCGCCCGGCCAACACCCGCCTGCGCAACGTGATGGAGTGGATGGACTTCACCCAGGTCGTGCCGGGCGACGTGCGCCTGCAGATGTGGCTGGCCTTCGGCTTCCTGCTGGTGTGCCTGGTCAACACGGTGGGCCTGCTGCTGGCCAAGTTCCTGCGTCGCAGCGGCGAGATCGGCGTGCGTCGCGCACTGGGTGCCAGCCGCAGCGAGATCTTCAAGCAATGCCTGGTCGAGGCCGGCACCGTCGGCCTGGCCGGCGGCATGCTCGGCCTGGTGTTCGCGCTGCTCGGCCTGTGGGCGGTACGCCAGCGTCCCGCCGCGTACGCCTCGCTCGCCCACCTGGACGGCTCGATGCTGCTGGTCACCTTCGCGCTGGCCGTGTTGGCCAGCCTGCTGGCCGGCGTCCTGCCCGCCTGGCGGGCCATGCAGGTCACGCCCGCACTCCAGCTGAAGAGCCAATGAGGTACCGGTCCGGGGCGTGCGCGGCGGCAGGCCGCCACGCCACGACCTTCCGCGTAGTGCCGTCCCCAACGTCTGGCGGGGGGCGGGGTTGAAGAAGGGTTCGATCCACTCCCCTTTCATCCTCGCACCTCTTCACCTTACTCCTCGCTCCACCGGAGAACCCTCATGGAAATCCGCCCCATCCTCTCGACGCTGTCGCGGCACAAGACCGCCGCCGCCTTGATCGTGCTGGAGATCGCGCTGAGCTGCGCGATCATCTGCAACGCGCTGTTCATCGTCTCCCAGCGCATCGAAGTCATGGAACTCCCCAGCGGCATCGACGAAAGCCACCTGCTGGAGATCGGCCTGAGCGGCATCGGCGAGCAGGTCGATGCCGATGCGCGTACCGCCGAAGACATCGCCACGCTGCGCGCCATCCCCGGCGTGGAGAACGTCGCCATCACCAACCAGCTGCCGTTCCAGAGCGGCTCGTGGAATACCTCGCTGTCGGCCAGCCCCGAACCCGATGCGCAGTCGGTCAACGGCGCGCAGTACATGTTCGGCGAGAACATGGTGAAGACGCTGGGACTGGAGCTGCTCGCCGGCCGTGACTTCAATGCCGACGAATACAGGAGCAACGAAGAGCTGTCCAAGACCACCGCCACCGAACAGATGCCCTCCAGCGCCATCCTCACCGACGCGATGGCCCGGCAGTTCTTCCCCGATGGCAACGCCGTCGGCAAGACCGTCTACATGCTGGGCATCCCGATCACCGTGGTCGGCGTGGCCAAGACCCTGCTGCGCCCCAACATGCAGAACAACAACCGCACCTACGGGGTGATCTTCCCGATCCGCATGAGCTTCTCCGGCGGTGGCCGCTACATCATCCGCGTCGCCGACCCCGCGCGCCGCGACGAGGTGATGAAGCAGGCATTGGCGACCCTGGAGAAGAACGACCCGAACCGGCTGGTGTGGACCAACCTCACGCTCGAGGAGAAGCGCGCCAAGAACTTCGCCAACGACCGCGACATGATCGGCCTGCTGCTGATCGTCAGCGGCCTGCTGTTGCTGGTGACCGCGGTGGGCATCATCGGCCTGGCCAGCTTCTGGGTGCAGCAACGCACCAAGCAGATCGGCATCCGGCGCGCCCTGGGCGCCACCCGCGGGCAGATCCTGCGCTACTTCCAGACCGAGAACTTCCTGCTGGCCGGCATCGGCATCGTGCTGGGCATGCTGCTGGCCTACAGCCTGAACTACTGGCTGATGGGGCGCTACGAGCTGCCACGCCTGCCGTTGCTGTACCTGCCGGTCGGTGCGGTGTTGCTGTGGGTGATCGGGCAGATCGCGGTGTTCGGCCCGGCCCGTCGTGCCGCCTCGATCCCGCCGGCCGTGGCCACCCGCAGCGCCTGACCACGACAAAGGGATCCCATGTTCGGCTACTACCTGCAACTGGCCTTGCGCGGCTTCGGCCGCAACAAGGTGCTGACCACGCTCATGGTGCTGACCATCGCGGTCGGCATCGGTGCGACGATGACCACGCTGGGGCTGTACTTCGTGCTCTCCGGCGACCCCATCCCGCACAAGAGCGGCCAGCTGTACTACGCGCAGCTGGAACCCCGCACGCTGGGCAAGGACGCCACGCTGGACAAGGATCCACCGCGGCAGATGAGCCGCTATGACGCCGAGGAGCTGCTGCGGCAGAAACGCGCCGACCACCAGGCGGTGATGTCGGCCGGCGCGGTCACCGTGCAGCCGGCCGGCAGCGCGGCCCAGCCGTTCCGGGCGATGGCGCGCTACACCTCGGCCGACTTCTTCGCGATGTTCGACGTGCCGCTGCACAGCGGCAATGCCTGGAACGCAGCCGATGACGAGGCCCGCGCGCAGGTGGCGGTCATCGACCGCAAGCTGGCTGCCACCCTGTTCGGCGACGATGCCGCGGTGGGCCGGGAAATGCGGCTGCCGCAGGGCGTGTTCCGGGTGGTTGGCGTGATGGATGACTGGCGCCCGGCCCCGCGTTTCTACGACCTGAGCAGCCAGCGCTACGGTGGCGACGAGCAGGTGCTGCTGCCGTTCTCCACCTCGCGCGCACTGAAGCTGGACACGCAGGGCAACGTGCATTGCTGGGGCAACAGCAGCGGCGTGGACGGCGGCAACTATGGCCTCAACGCACCCTGCGCATGGCTGCAGTATTGGGTGGAGCTGGACTCGCCGCAGAAAGCGCGGGACTACCTCAAGTACCTGGCCGACTACTCCGACAGCCAACGCGCCAGTGGTCGCTTCGAACGCCCCACCAACGTGCGTCTGTACAGCGTGATGGACTGGCTGGACTTCAACCGCATCGTGCCCAACGACGTGCGCCTGCAGATGTGGCTGGCGTTCGGTTTCCTGCTGGTCTGCCTGCTCAACACGGTGAGCCTGCTGCTGGCCAAGTTCCTGCGCCGCAGCGGCGAGATCGGCATCCGCCGCTCGCTCGGCGCATCCCGCGCGGACATCTTCCGGCAATGCCTGACCGAAGCCGGCGTGATCGGCTTCGTCGGCGGCGCGCTGGGGTTGGGCTTCGCCGCCTTCGGCCTGTGGCTGATCCGCCAGCAGCCCGACGAGTACGCCAAGCTCGCCCACATGGACACCACCACGCTGTGGCTGACCTTCGCCCTGGCCGTCACCGTCAGCCTGCTTGCCGGCCTGTTGCCGGCCTGGCGCGCGATGAAGGTGCCGCCAGCCCTGCAGCTCAAGAGCCAGTAATGCGCTTCGGACTGAACCTGCTTGGGGAGGGACGCTCCGGCTCTCCCCTTGTTTCGGGGCCTCGTCCATCGTCCGACGCGCTCCCCGCACTCCCAGGCAGATGACCATGGAAATCCTCCCCATCCTCACCACGCTGTCGCGGCACAAGACCGCCGCCCTGCTGATCGTGCTGGAGATCGCGTTGAGCTGCGCCATCATCTGCAACGCGGGGTTCATCATCCGCAACCGCATCGCCGAGCTGCAGCTCAGCAGCGGCGTTGCCGATGACGAGCTGGTCTACCTGGCCACCAGCAGCCTGTTGCCGGACGTCAACATGGACGCACTGCGCAAGCAGGACCTCCAGGCGCTGGCCGCGATCCCCGGCGTGCAGGCGGTCAGCAGCGTCAACCAGATCCCCTATGGCGGCAACATCTGGTCCTCCGATGTGCGTCTGGAGGCAAGCCAGACCCGTCCCTCCGCGACCGCGGCCATCTACATGGACGATGGCCGCATGCAGCAGACCTTCGCGCTGCGGATCGCCCAGGGCCGCGGCTTCAACCCCGACGAATACATCGACAACAGCAGCTTCGATCCGAACCAGGTCGGCACCGGCATCCCCGCCGTCATCCTGGGCCGTTCGCTGGCGCAGACGCTGTTCCCGGGCCAGGACGCTGTTGGCAAGCAGCTGTACGTGTGGGGCGAGAAGCAGCCGCCGTCACCGGTGGTCGGCGTGATCGAGGACCTGCTCGCGCCGGGCGAGGCGGGTACCTTCGCCAACCGCTACCACTCCATGATGTTCCCGATCCGGGTCTCCAATGGTGCGTACGCGATCCGCACCACGCCGGACCAGCGCGAGGCGGTGCTGAAGGCCGCCATCGACGCGCTCCACGCCACCGACCCGAACCGCCTCATCGAACAGCAGGGCACGCTGGAACAGATGCGTGCCGACTTCCACCAGCGCGACCGCTCCGTGATCTGGCTGCTGCTGGCCGTCAGCGCCGCGCTGTTGGCGGTCACCGCGTTCGGCGTGCTCGGTCTGGCCAGCTTCTGGGTGCAGCAGCGCACCAAGCAGATCGGTATCCGGCGGGCGCTGGGGGCCACGCGCGGCAACATCCTGCGTTACTTCCAGGTGGAGAACTTCATGCTCAGCAGCGCCGGCATCGTGCTCGGCCTGCTGCTGGCCTATGGCCTGAACCTGCTGCTGATGCACTACTACGAGCTGCCGCGCCTGCCGCTAGCCTACCTGCCCGTCGCCGCGCTGCTGCTCTGGCTGCTTGGCCAGCTGGCGGTGCTCGGCCCGGCGCGCCGGGCGGCTTCCATCCCACCGGCCGTTGCCACGCGCAGCGCCTGAACCTGGCGAGGTATCGATGAAGACCCCCCTGCTCCCCCCCCTGCTCCCCCTGCTGCTCCCCCTGCTGCTCCCCCTGCTGCTCGCACTGGCCTGCTCGCCGGCGATGGCCGCCGGAGGAGACGACCTGGCCGCGACCATCACCGCGCTGGACCACGCTGTGTTCGACAGCTTCAACCACTGTTCGGACCCGGCGCAGCTGCGCCGCCACGCCAGCTACTTCGATGCGGCGGTGGAGTTCTACCACGACACCGGCGGCGTCACCTGGACGCGTGATGCCATGCTCGCCAACACCGCCAGGCATGCCTGCGGCCACTTCACCCGCGAACTGCTGCCGGGAACGCTGGAGGTCTTCCCGGTGAAGGACTTCGGCGCCATCGCGCGCGGCCAGCACCGCTTCTGCGACAGCGCCAGCGGCAAATGCGAAGGGCTGGCCGACTTCACCATCGTCTGGCGCCTGCGCGATGGGCAATGGCAGATCACGCGGGTGCTCAGCTATGGGCACCGCGCGATTGCCGCCGACAGCGCACGATGACGCCGCTCCGGCAGCGGGGCCGCCAGGCCTGCCGGCAACCGGCCCCGCTGCCAGCGCCACCGCTAGCGTGTAATGTGCTGGACCCGACGTCCTGTTGCCGCCTCCCTTCCGGTTTCCACGATTCCCATGCCGCAGATCCTGATCATCGACGACAACGCCGCCGTGGCCACCGCACTGGAGGTGCTGTTCTCCCTGCATGACATCGACACCCGCCACGCCAGCTCGCCCGAGCAGGGGCTGGCGATGCTGGCCGAGCAGGAGTTCGACCTGGTCCTGCAGGACATGAACTTCACCGCCGACACCACCTCCGGCGAGGAAGGCCAGGCGTTGTTCCGTGACATCCGCCAGGCCTATCCGGACCTGCCGGTGATCCTGCTCACCGCCTGGACCCACCTGGACAGCGCGGTGGAACTGGTCAAGGCCGGTGCCGCCGACTACCTGGCCAAGCCCTGGGACGATGGCCGCCTGCTGACCACGGTCAACAACCTGCTGGAGCTGGCCGAGACCCGCCGCGAGCTGGCTCGTCGCCGCCAGCGCGAGCTGGCCCAGCGCAAGAGCCTGAACGAGCGTTACGACCTGCGCGGCGTGGTGTTCGCCGACCCGGCCAGCGAGCGGGTGATCGCCCTGGCCTGCCAGGTCGCCCGCTCCGACCTGCCCGTGCTGATCACCGGCCCCAACGGCGCCGGCAAGGAGAAGATCGCCGAGATCATCCAGGCCAATTCGCCCAACCGCAAAGGCCCGTTCGTCGCCCTCAACTGCGGTGCCATCCCGGCCGAACTGATCGAGGCCGAACTGTTCGGCGCCGAGGCCGGTGCCTACACCGGCGCCAACAAGGCGCGCGAGGGCAAGTTCGAGGCCGCCGATGGCGGCACGCTGTTCCTGGACGAGATCGGCAACCTGTCGTTGACCGGGCAGATGAAGCTGCTGCGCGTGCTGGAAACCGGCCGCTTCGAGCGGCTGGGCTCCAACCGCGAGCGCCAGGTCAAGGTGCGCGTGGTCAGCGCCACCAATGCCGACCTGCCGGCGATGATCCGTGATGGCAGCTTCCGCGAAGACCTGTACTACCGGCTCAACACCGTCGAACTGGTGCTGCCGCCGCTGGGCGAACGCCGCGAGGACATCCTGCCGCTGGCGCGGTTCTTCCTCGGGCAGGACAACAAGCCGCTCTCGCCGCAGGCCGCGCAGGCGCTGCAGCGCCACACCTGGCCGGGCAACGTGCGCGAACTGCGCAACGTGATCCAGCGCGCCGCCCTGCTCGCGCAGGGGCCGCGCATCGAGGTGGCCGACCTCAACCTGCCGCGCGCACCCGCGCGCCCGACCGCCGCGCACGGCGCCGAGGAACCGGACCGCGAACGCATCATCGCCGCGCTGTCGCACGCCGGTGGCGTCATCGCCCAGGCCGCCGCCGAGCTGGGCATGAGCCGGCAGGCGCTGTACCGGCGCATGGACCGCCACGGCATCCCGCGCGAATGACACGGCCATGCTGAAGTCGCGCTCGTTCACCCTCACCCTGTTCCTGCGCCTGCTGCCGGTGCTGGCACTGGCCGCCGCGCTGCCGTGGCTGCTGGCCTACTGGATGGACCATGGCTGGTGGGTGGTGGCCACCTCCACGGTGATCCTGCTTTCCCTGATGTGGTGGGCGCTGCGCCGGGCCACCGCGCCGATCCGCTCGTTGCTGCGCGCCCTGTCCGGCACCACCAGCAGCTACCGCGACGGCGAGTACAACTTCGGCGTGCACTGGCGCGGCAAGGATGAGTTCGCCCAGCTGGTGCAGGCCCATGCCGAACTGGGCGAGGTACTGCGCGAACAGCGGCAATCGCTGGTGCAGCGCGAGCTGCTGCTGGACACCATGGTGCAGAACACGCCGGTGGCGATGCTGCTGTTGACCGACGGCGGCGACGGCATCCAGCGCGTGGCGTTCTCCAACATCGCCGCACGCAAACTGCTGCACGGTGGCTGGAAGCTGGAAGGCCAGCGCATGCCCGACCTGCTGGAGAACATGCCCACCGAGCTGCGCAACGCCATCTCGCGCGGCGGCGACAGCCTGTTCGCGGTCCGCGACCCGGAGGCCTTCGAGGGCGATGAGGACGACGAGCAGATCTACCACCTGTCGCGCCGCAACTTCCATCTCAATGGCCGCCCGCACGAACTGCTGCTGCTGCGCCTGCTCACCGCCGAACTGCGCCGCCAGGAAGTGCAGACCTGGAAGAAGGTGATCCGCGTCATCAGCCACGAGCTCAACAACTCGCTGGCACCCATCGCCTCGCTCGCCCATTCCGGCGCCGAACTGGTGCGACGCAACCGCACCGACCGGCTGGAGAACATCTTCGGCACCATCGAGGAACGCGCGCGCCACCTGGAGGGTTTCATCCGTGGCTACGCGCGTTTCGCCAAGCTGCCGCAACCGCAGTTGCAGACGGTCATCTGGGCCAACTTCCTGCACGGCCTGCAGCAGCAGATCCCGTTCCGCATGGACCCGGTGCCGGAGGACCTGAGCAGCCGCCTGGACCCGGCCCAGTTCGCCCAGGCGCTGCTGAACCTGCTCAAGAACGCGCACGAGGCCAGTGACGACAACGGCGCCGCCGGCGAGGGCGTGGAAGTGCGCCTGGCGCGCCTGCCACATTGGCTGCGCATCGAGATCCTGGACCGTGGCATCGGCATGAACGAAGCGGTGTTGCAGAACGCGCTGATGCCGTTCTACTCGACCAAGCGCAACGGCACCGGCCTGGGCCTGGCCCTGACCCGCGAGATCATCGAGGCCCACGCCGGCCGGATCTCGCTGCAGAACCGCACCGAGGGCGGCCTGTGCGTGACGGTGCTGCTGCCGCACGACTAGGCGACAGTCCCCTCGCTCACAGCGCCCGTTGCATCGCCACGCGCAACGCCATCGGGAAGCCCGCGGCGGCCTCCTCGGCCATCACCGCGTGCATCGCCGCGCTCCAGCTTTCGCGTGGCCACACGGCAAAGCCTTCGCTCGCATAGAAGCCGGCGTTCCACGGCACGTCACTCAGGGTGGTCAGCACCGCGCGCCGATGTCCGCGGCCGGCGCCCTGCGCCAGCGCATGCCGCAACAACGCCCGCCCGTGTCCCTGGCGGCCCTGCTGCGGCGACACATCCATCTGCAGCACGTGGAAATCCTCATCCAGCACGCCGGCCAACAGATAGCCGGCGATCCCGCCCTGCGTGCTTTCGGCAACCCACAACGAACGCGCGTGCAGGCCCTGGGCGAACGCCGCCACATCGGTCGGGCAGGCGGAAAACACCGCCCACGCCGGATGCCCGCGCAGGCGCTGCCCGGCCTGCTGCTCGATCAACGGCAGCAGCGCCAGCTCCTCCGGCCGCGCCAGGCGCGGCTCAGGACTTCTTGACGGGCCGTGTCCAGCCATCGATGGTCTGCTGCCGGGTGCGCGCCACGGTCAGCTTTCCTTCCGGCGCATCGCGGGTGATCACCGAGCCGGCACCGATGGTCGCGCCGTCGGCCAGGGTCACCGGCGCCACCAGCGAGCTGTTGGAGCCGACGAACACCTTGTCGCCGATGACGGTCTGGAACTTGTTCACGCCGTCGTAGTTGCAGGTGATGGTGCCGGCGCCGATGTTGGTGCCGCTGCCGATCACCGCATCGCCCAGGTAGGTCAGGTGGTTGGCCTTGCTGCCCTTGCCCAGCGTGGCCTTCTTGGTCTCCACGAAGTTGCCCACGTGCACGCCGTCGGCCAGCACCGTGCCCGGCCGCAGCCGCGCGAACGGGCCGATCTGCGCGGCGCCTTCGCTGACCACGCCTTCCAGGTCGCAGTGCGGGCGCACTTCGGTGCCGGCACCGAGCTTGACGTCCTTCAGCCGCACGAACGCGCCGATGCTCACCCCGTCACCCAGTTCAACCTCGCCTTCCAGCACCACGTTGGCATCGATCTGCACGTCGCGGCCGACCTTCACCGTGCCACGCTGGTCCAGGCGCGCCGGGTCGAGCAGGCGGGCACCCTGCTCGCACAATGCCCTGGCCGCGCGCAGCTGCCAGGCCCGCTCCAGCTGCGACAGCTGCCACGGATCATTCGCGCCCTCGGCCTCCTGCGCGTCGGCCACGTGCACCAGCCCGGCCGGCGTGTACTCCGACGCCGCCGAGGCGAACACGTCGGTCAGGTAGTACTCGCCCTGCGCGTTGGCGTTGGACAGCGCCGACAACCAGCGCCGCAGCGCGGTCGACTCGGCGGTGATGATGCCGGTGTTGATGGTGCGGATGCGCTTGTGCTCATCGTCGGCATCCTTCTGCTCGACGATCGCGGCCACCTTGCCCTCGGCATCGCGCACGATCCGCCCGTAGCCGGTCGGGTCATCCAGATCGGCGACCAGCACCGCCAGGCGCGGCGCATCGTCGATCAACGCCTGCAGGGTCTGCGCGCGGATCAGTGGCACGTCGCCATACAGCACCAGCACCTGCGCCATGTCCGGCACGTCGGGCATCGCCTGCTGGACCGCGTGGCCGGTGCCCAGCTGTTCCTTCTGCTCGGCCCAGACCAGGTCCGTCTGTCCGGCGAAGGCCGCGCGCACCGCTTCACCGCCATGGCCGTAGACCACGTGGATACCCGCCGGCTGCAGCTGCCGCGCCGCTTCGATCACATGCGCCAGCATCGGGCGCCCGGCGATGGGCTGCAGCACCTTGGGCAACACTGACTTCATGCGTTTGCCAGCGCCAGCGGCCAGGATGATCACATGTAGGGGATGACTCATCGGTTTTCCACCTGCCAATACAGGAATGCGTTCGTTGGCTGATAGCATAGGCGACCACCCCTATCTCCTGCAGAACCGAATGGAAGCGCCTCCTGCACGTCTGGCCCGGCCGCTTGTCTGGCTCGGACCGCTCGCCCTGCTCGTTGGCCTGGCAACACCGCAGTTATGGGCAACCCAACCCTTCGGCAGGGCCGGCGAATTGCTGGTGCTCGGCCTGCTGGTCACCGGCCTGTCTTGGCTTCCGGCCCGGCTGTGGCGTGGTGCGCAGGCAAGCTGGGCGCTGGCCCTGTGGAGCGTGCTGCTGTGCGTGCTCGCCGGCCCGCTGCCGGTGCTCGCCACCGCCTTGCTGGCCCTGGCTGCGATCGCCGCCGGCAGCCTGCTGCTCCCGCGTGGCCCGGTCGGCCTGCAGGCCGTGCTCGGCCTGCTGCTGATCGCAGGAACCCTCGGCTGGCTGCTCACGTTGCCCATTCACAACGGCTGGGGGTATCTGCTGGCCTGCGTGGCACTGCTGGCCATCCGCCGCACCCAGGTGACCGGCACGCTGCGTGAAGCAGCCAGCCACTGGCAATCGGCCGTTGCCGCGACGCCACGGCTGGCCACGTTCTGCGTGATCGTGATGGGCCTGGCTGCAGCCAGTTGCTGGCTGCCCACCCTGCAGTACGACGACCTGGCCTATCACCTGCGCCTGCCGTGGCAGCTGCAGCAACAGGGCTTCTATAGTCCGGCGCCCGAGCACCAGGTGTGGGCGTTCGCGCCCTGGGCCTCGGACGTGGTACAGGCCGTCACCCAACTGATCGCCCACCAGGAGGCGCGTGGGCCGGTCAACGCCCTGTGGCTGCTGTTGCTCGCCAGCGGGCTCTGGCAGCTGGCCGCGCGATTGGATGCACCCGTCGCCGGCCGCTGGCTGGCCGCGGCCGTGGCGCTGAGCCAGCCGCTGACCACGGCGCTGGCCGGTGGCATGCAGACCGAGTTGCCGATCGCCGCCGCGCTGGCTTGGCTGTTCGCGCTCGTCGCCGGCCCCCGTGACGGCAGTTTCCGCTTCTGGCTGGCACTGGCCGTGCTGTGCGGCGGCCTGGCGGCGATCAAGACCTCCGCCGCGGTGATGGCCGTGGTGCCGTTGCTCTGGGCCCTGATCCGCCATCCATGGCCATCGCTGCCACGCATCGGCGCGGTGTTCCTGCTGGGGCTGGCGGTCGCCGGTGCCAGCTACTTGCACGGCCAGGCCCTGGCCGGCAACCCGGTGCTGCCGCTGCTCAACGGCTGGTTCCAGTCGCCGTACTACGCGCCCACCAACTTCTTCGATGACCGCTGGCACAGCGGCTTCAGCCCGTCGCTGTTGTGGCAGATGAGCTTCCATACCGACCGTTTCCTCGAAGCGTCCGCCGGTGGCGGCAGCTTCGTGCTGGTCGCATTGCTCGGCCCCTGGCTGCTGACGCTGTTCAACCGCGGCACCCGTGCCGCCGCCATCGCCGCCACGCTGGTACTGCTGCTGCCGCTGCTGCCCCTGCAGTACATGCGCTATGCCTATCCCGGGTTGGCGGTGTTGGCCGCCGTGCTGGTCACCGCGATGTGCCGGGTGAACCTGCGCCATGCCACGTGGATCGCGATCGGGCTGTGCGTGCTGCAGTTGTGCTTCCAGGCAAATGCACATTGGACGCTGCGCTACGGCGCCATCAAGCAGACCCTCAAGGCCGCAGGGCGCGATGCGCCCTTGTTCGAACGCTTCGCCCCCGAGCGGAACCTTGCCCGGGCCATTCGCGATACCGGCGGTCCCCGCGGCAACGTGCTGGTGCTGGATCCCACCAAATCGTTCTTCGCCGAGTTCGGTACTCAAGGTCGCACCATCACTTGGTACTCCCTGCCCCTCTCGCAGGCTGCAGCTGCTGCCGCGCAGGATGACAGTGGCCAGGCCTGGCGTGCACTGATGCAGGATGAAGGCATCAGCGACGTGATCCTGCGTAGCGACACCGTCACACCCGCGCAGCGCGCTGCACTGCAACTGGCAGGCGCCACCCATCGCCGGACGGTGCGACAGGCCGAGTGGTGGTCGCTGCCGGCGAAAAACACGCCATGACCCTCGCCCGCCAAGGCTGGCTGTTCCTGCTGATGGGATTCCTGCAGTGGATCCTGGATTGGGCGGTCACCGTGGTCCTGAGCCACTTCGGGGTCCCCTTGGAGGTGGCCAACGTCTGCGGGCGCATCACCGGCGCCCTGCTCGGCTTCTGGTTGAACGGCACGATCACGTTCTCCACCAGCACGCCGCTGGGCCGCCGGCACCTGGTGCGCTTCATCATTGCCTGGATCGTGCTGACCATCATCAGCACCTGGGCCGTCGGCTTGGTCGGGCACAACGCCGGCCTGCAGTACGCATGGCTGGCCAAGCCGGTGGTCGAAGCGGTACTGGCCGTCGCCAGCTTCTTCATCTCCCGCTACTGGATCTACCGCTGACGCGCTGCGGCGGCTGATGGCACCGTCATTTCCCTGCCACCCTGCCGCACCGGTTCACGTCCACCACGGCACGGAGCCCTCACTCGCCGCTTATCCGCTCTTCGGGGGAGGTGGTGGTCGCTGCGTCAGAGGGGCTTTCCACGGAGCTGGCACGCTTCCTCCAGCCTTGCAGCCGCCCAAACAAAAACGCCGGCCCAGGGCCGGCGTTCTTGCATGCGCTGCGGGCAGCCTCAGTGCTTGAGGGTGCGACGCAGACGCTCCAGCGCCTGCAACTGCGCGGTGACTTCGGCCAGACGCTGCTGTGCTTCGGCCAGCTCCATGGCTTCGCCACGGTTGGCGAGCACGCGCTCGGCTTCTTCCTTGGCCTTGCGCACGGCAGCTTCGTCGATGTCGGTGGCGCGGATGGCGGTGTCGGCCAGCACGGTCACGACCTGCGGCTGGACTTCCAGGATCCCGCCGGAGATGGCGAAATCCAGGTGCTCGCCAGCTGCCGTGGTGACCACGACCTTGCCCGGCTTCAGGCGGGTGATCAGCGGTGCGTGCTTGGGCGCGATGCCCAGCTCGCCCAGCTCACCGGTGGCCACGACCAGGGTCGCTTCGCCACTGAAGATCTGCTGCTCGGCACTGACGATGTCGCAACGGATGGTGCTCATGGAAATCTCTTCGCCTGGTTGGGTGGGCCTGCGCCCACCGCAGGATGCCGCGAAGGCGGAGCGAACTCCGCCCTATGCGGGAATTAGGCCTTTTCAGCCATCTTCTTGGCCTTCTCGACCGCTTCGTCGATGCCGCCGACCATGTAGAACGCCTGCTCCGGCAGGTGGTCGTACTCACCGTCCACGATGGCCTTGAAGCCACGGATGGTGTCCTTCAGCGGCACGTACTTGCCCGGCGAGCCGGTGAACACTTCGGCCACGTGGAACGGCTGGCTGAAGAAGCGCTCGATCTTGCGGGCGCGGGTCACGGCCTGCTTGTCTTCCTCGGACAGTTCGTCCATGCCCAGGATGGCGATGATGTCCTTCAGTTCCTTGTACTTCTGCAGGGTCTGCTGGACGCGCTGGGCGGTTTCGTAGTGCTCGTTGCCGATGACCTGCGGGTCCATCTGGCGCGAGGTCGAGTCCAGCGGATCCACGGCCGGGTAGATACCCAGCGAGGCGATCGAACGCGACAGGGTCACCGTCGAATCCAAGTGGGCGAACGTAGTTGCCGGCGACGGGTCGGTCAAGTCATCGGCCGGCACGTAGACGGCCTGGATCGAGGTGATCGAGCCGGTCTTGGTCGAGGTGATGCGCTCCTGCAGGACGCCCATTTCCTCGGCCAGGGTCGGCTGGTAACCCACCGCCGACGGCATGCGGCCCAGCAGTGCCGACACTTCGGTACCGGCCAGCGTGTAGCGGTAGATGTTGTCGACGAACAGCAGCACGTCCTTGCCCTTGCCGTTGGCGTCCTTCTCGTCGCGGAAGTACTCGGCCATGGTCAGGCCGGTCAGGGCGACGCGCAGACGGTTGCCCGGCGGCTCGTTCATCTGGCCGTACACCATCGCGACCTTGTCCAGGACGTTGGAGTCCTTCATCTCGTGGTAGAAGTCGTTGCCCTCACGGGTACGCTCACCCACGCCGGCGAACACGGACAGGCCGCTGTGCGCCTTGGCGATGTTGTTGATCAGCTCCATCATGTTGACGGTCTTGCCGACGCCGGCGCCGCCGAACAGGCCAACCTTGCCGCCCTTGGCGAACGGGCACATCAGGTCGATCACCTTGATGCCGGTTTCCAGCAACTCGGTCGAGGAAGACTGGTCTTCGTACGACGGGGCGGCGCGGTGGATTTCCCAGTTGTCCGAAGCGGCAACCGGGCCGGCTTCGTCGATCGGGCGACCCAGCACGTCCATGATGCGGCCCAGGGTGCCGGCACCGACCGGCACCGAGATGGCGCGGTTGGTGTTGACGGTGACCAGGCCACGCTTCAGGCCATCGGTCGAACCGAGGGCGATGGTGCGGACGATGCCGTCACCCAGCTGCTGCTGGACTTCCAGCGTGATATCGGTGTTTTCCACCTTCAGCGCGTCGTACACCTTCGGTACGTCGCTGCGCGGGAATTCGACGTCGACGACCGCGCCGATGATCTGAACGATCTTGCCCTGACTCATTGCTGCATCCTCTAAATGTGTGCTTTGACTGTGCGCGTCAGACTGCTGCCGCGCCGCCGACGATTTCGGAGATTTCCTGGGTGATCGCTGCCTGGCGGGCCTTGTTGTAGACCAGCTGCAGGGTTCCGATCAGCTTGTTCGCGTTGTCGCTCGCCGCCTTCATCGCCACCATGCGTGCCGCATGCTCGGAAGCAACGTTCTCCAGCACGGCCTGGTACACCAGCGACTCGATGTAACGCGTGATCACGTGCTCGAGCACGGTCGCGGCATCGGGTTCGTACAGGTAGTCCCAGTCGTGCGAAGCCACCTGCGTTTCGCTGGCCGGCAACGGCAGCAGCTGGTCGAAGGAGGCCTTCTGCGTCATCGTGTTGATGAAACGGTTGTAGACCAGGTACACGCGGTCGACCTTGCCTTCGGTGAAGGCGTCGAGCATGACCTTGATCACGCCGATCAGCGTTTCCAGCTTCGGCTGGTCGCCGATGTGGGTGACGCTGCCGACCATGTTCACGTTGACGCGGCGGAAGAACACGCTGGCCTTCTGGCCGACGGTCACCATGTCGATCTCGGCGCCCTTTTCCTGCCAGCCGCGCATCTCGGCCACGGCCTTGCGGAACAGGTTGTTGTTCAGGCCGCCGGCCAGACCGCGATCGGAAGAGATCACGATGTAGCCCACGCGCTTGACGTTCTCGCGCTCAACCAGGAACGGGTGCTGGAAATCGGTGCTGGCCTGGGCCAGGTGGCCGATCACCTGCTTCATCGCCTGCGCGTACGGACGCGAGGTCTTCATCCGATCCTGCGCCTTGCGGATCTTGGAGGCCGAGACCATTTCGAGCGCGCGCGTCACCTTGCGGGTGTTCTGCACGCTCTTGATCTTGGTTTTGATTTCGCGTCCGCTTGCCATCTCTTATTCCCGTAGAGCGGGGCTGAGCCCCGCTTTATCAGTGTGAAGCGGAGCATGGCTCCGCTCTACATACGCAGTTACCAGGTGCCGGTGCTCTTGAAATCGGAGATGCCCTTCTTGAAGGCCGCCTCGATCTCATCGTTCCAGCCACCGGTGGCGTTGATCTTGGAGACCAGTTCGCCGGCGGTGTTGGCAAAGTGCGCGTGCAGGCCGGCTTCGAAGGCCAGCAGCTTGTTGACCGGCACGTCGTCGAGGTAACCCTCGTTGACGGCGTAGATCGACAGCGCCTGGTCGGCGATGGACATCGGCAGGTACTGCTTCTGCTTCATCAGCTCGGTGACGCGCTGGCCGCGCTCCAGCTGCTTGCGGGTCGTTTCGTCCAGGTCCGAGGCGAACTGCGCGAACGCCGCCAGCTCACGGTACTGGGCCAGCGAGATACGGATGCCGCCGGACAGCTTCTTGATGATCTTGGTCTGGGCCGAGCCACCCACGCGCGACACCGAGATACCGGCGTTGACGGCCGGACGGATACCGGCGTTGAACAGGTCGGTTTCCAGGAAGATCTGGCCGTCGGTGATCGAGATCACGTTGGTCGGAACGAAGGCGGACACGTCGCCGGCCTGGGTTTCGATGATCGGCAGCGCGGTCAGCGAACCGGTCTTGCCGGTGACCTTGCCTTCGGTGAACTTCTCCACGTACTCCTCCGACACGCGGGCTGCGCGCTCGAGCAGGCGGGAGTGCAGGTAGAACACGTCACCCGGGTAAGCTTCACGGCCCGGCGGGCGCTTGAGCAGCAGCGAGATCTGGCGGTAGGCAACGGCCTGCTTGGACAGGTCGTCGTACACGATCAGGGCGTCTTCGCCGCGGTCCATGAAGTACTCGCCCATGGTGCAGCCGGAGTAGGCGCTGATGTACTGCATCGCGGCCGATTCCGAAGCGGTGGCGGCCACGACCACGGTGTGGGCCAGCGCGCCGTTCTCTTCCAGCTTGCGCACGATGTTGGCCACGGTCGAGGCCTTCTGGCCGATCGCGACGTACACGCACTTGATGCCGGTGCCCTTCTGGTTGATCACCGCGTCGATGGCCATCGCGGTCTTGCCGGTCTGGCGGTCACCGATGATCAGCTCGCGCTGGCCACGGCCGATCGGGATCATCGAGTCGACCGACTTGTAGCCGGTCTGCACCGGCTGGTCGACCGACTTGCGCCAGATCACGCCGGGGGCAACACGCTCCACCGGGGCGGTCAGGTGGGTGCCCAGCGGGCCCTTGCCGTCGATCGGCTCGCCCAGCGCGTTGACCACACGGCCCAGCATTTCAGGACCCACCGGCACTTCCAGGATGCGACCGGTGGTCTTGGCCACGTCGCCTTCGCGCAGGTGCTCGTAGTCACCCAACACCACGGCGCCGACCGAGTCGCGCTCCAGGTTCAGCGCCAGTGCGTAGGTGTTGTTCGGCAGTTCGATCATTTCGCCCTGCATCACGTCAGCCAGGCCGTAGATGCGCACGATGCCGTCGGACACCGAGGTGACGGTGCCTTCGTTGCGCGATTCCGCGGACAGGGCGACCTTCTCGATGCGGTTCTTGATCAGTTCGCTGATTTCGGAGGGGTTGAGCGTGGTAGCCATCGTCAAGTCCTAGTGCCGGCAATCAAGCCGGACGTTAAATTGAATTCAGTGTGCGAGCGCGGTCTGCAGGCGGGACAGCTTGCCCTTGAGCGAACCATCGATGACCACATCGCCGGCATCGATCACGGCGCCGCCGATCAGCGAAGCGTCCACCGCGGTCGATACCTCGACGTCGCGGCCGAAGCGCCTGCGCAGCGCGGCCTTGATCTTTTCCAGCTCGTCAGCCGACAGCTCGGCCGCCGAGGTCACCGTGGCCTTGACCACGTTTTCGGCCTCGGCGCGCATCTGGTCGAACAGGCCGGCGATTTCCGGCAGCTGCTGCAGGCGGTGCGACTCGGCCAGCAGGTTCAGGAAGCGGCCGAAGGTTTCACCCGCCGCTTCCGGGGCCAGCAGGGCGACGGCGTCGCCGCGGCCCAGCTCCGGATTGGAGAGCAGGGCCGACACGCGCGGATCGGCGGCAACGCGGGCGGAGAACGCAAGCGCGTCCGACCACGGCGCGAACTTGCCTTCCTCGCGCGCAATCGCGAAAGCGGCGCGGGCGTACGGGCGGGCAAGCGTGAGGGCCTGGCTCATCTATCAGATCTCCGCGGCCAGCTCGTCGAGCAGCGCCTTGTGGGCGTTGGCATCGATTTCGCGCTTGAGCAGCTTTTCTGCGCCGGTCACGGCCAGGGCGGACACCTGCTTGCGCAGATCTTCGCGGGCACGGTTGGCGGCAGCGTCGATTTCGGCCTGGGCCAGTTCTTTCTGGCGGTTGGCTTCGGCGATGGCTTCGTTCTTGGCGGCTTCAACGATCTGGTTCGCCCGGGCGTGCGCCTGGTCGATGATCTCGTTGGCCTTGCCACGAGCTTCCTTCAGCGCCTCGTTGACCTTCACTTCGGCCTGGGCCAGGTCTTTCTGGCTGCGGTCGGCAGCAGCGAGGCCTTCAGCGATCTTCTGCTGGCGCTCTTCGATGGCCTTCAACAGCGGCGGCCAGATCTTGGTCGCGATGATCCAGATCAGCGCGGCAAAGGCCAGGGCCTGTGCAAAGAGGGTGAGATTGATATTCATGAATTAGCTCGATCGCTGGTGTCGGGGGTGGCTGCGCCGCCGTGGCGGCGCAACCGAACCTTCATCCGAAGCCCGGCGCCTTCAGCAGGCACCGGACTGTCTCACTGCAGCTGGATCAGCCTGCCAGCTTGGCGGCTTCGGCCAGCAGGGCAGCAGCCAGCGGGTTGGCGAAGGCCAGCAGCAGGCCAACGGCGACCGAGATGATGAATGCGGCGTCGATCAGGCCGGCGGTGATGAACATGCGGACCTGCAGGACCGGGATCAGTTCCGGCTGGCGAGCGGCCGACTCCAGGAACTTACCAGCCATGATGGCCAGACCCAGACCGGCGCCCAGCGCGGCCAGGCCGATCATGATGCCAACGGCAAGGGCGGTGGAGCTCTGAACTTGGGCGAGATTGGTCAGGACGGCGAAGTACATGGTTTTCTCCAGGAACTTAAGTAGCTAAGGGTGATGAAACGGATGAAGGTTGGAACTGGTTGAAGCTTGTAACTCAGTGGCTGTCTTCCGACAGGCTCAGGTACACGATCGACAGCATCATGAAGATGAAGGCCTGCAGCGGGATCACCAGCAGGTGGAACAGCATCCAGCCAAGGCCGAACACGCCACCGGCAACAGCACCGAACACACCGGCGCCGCCCAGCACCCAGATCAGCAGGAAGACGATTTCGCCGCCGAACATGTTGCCGAACAGTCGCATCGCCAGCGAAATCGGCTTGCTCAGCCACTCGACGATGTTGAGGATCAGGTTGAACGGCATCATCCACTTGCCGAACGGAGCGGTCAGGAACTCCTTGATGAAGCCGACCAGGCCCTTGGAGCTGAGCGAGAAGAAGACCATCAGGAAGAACACGCTGATCGACATGCCAAGGGTGGCATTGACGTCGGCGGTCGGGACCGGCTTCCACTCGGGAATGCCCATCCAATGCAGCGGCGTGGCGATGAAATCGGCCGGGATCATCTTGAGCAGGTTCATCAAGAGGATCCAGAAGAAGATGGTGATCGCGATCGGCGTCACCAGCTTGCTCTTGCCGTGGTAGGTGTCCTTGGCCTGGCGGTCAACGAACTCCAGGCAGATTTCAACAAAGGCCTGCCACTTGCCCGGCACGCCGGCCGTGGCCTTGCGGGTCGCCATCCAGAAGGCGAAGACCATCAGCAGGCCCATCAGCACCGCGGTGACGATCGTATCGACGTGGATGGTCCAGAACGCGCCGCCGTCCCCGACCTTGGCGGTCAGATTCTGCAGGTGATGCTGGATGTAGGTGGTAGGGGTAAGAGCCTCGCCCGCCATGAGTCCGGAACCTTTATAAATGGATCAACGCCTGGCCAGAGCCAGAACCTGGAACATCAGCGCCACTGGAATTGCGGCCAGCAGCGCCAAAGGAGGAAGCCGCCACCAGACAAACGCCAGCACCAGCACAACAACGATCAACACGATCTTCAGCGCGAACCCCAGGAACAGGCGGATCATTGCTGAACCGGCAGCCTGAACGCCGCCACCGAGCCCAACCCACGCCGCCAGAACGGTTCCCGCCACCACCGTCACGCCCGAGACGAGCGCGCCAAGTGCGTACTTCGGCCCCATGAACAGGAAGGCCAGAGCCAGGACCACCACTGCTGCCAGCGGATAGACCGCGGCGCGCAACATCAGTCGCCGACCCGCGTCAACGGAGTTCAGCACGTCAAAGTGTCCTGCACAGGTGAATAAAGGGAACCGAGCCGCGCGTGGGCGCCTCATCGAGCCGCGAAAGTATAACAGCGGGACATTTTGCGAGACAACCGCCATCAGCCTGCCCTTTTGACTATGCAAGTTGCCGCATTTGCTGGTTTTTTCCCCCGCCCACCGGGGCCGGGCGGGCGGGCGATATTGCGCTGCAGCAGTGGGAACTTCCTGTCAACCGGCCTGTCAGATTGTCCGTGTCCGTCGACATTACTCGTCGAATGCCCCGGCGGACCGGGTGAGGTGGTGCCGCCCGTCCCCTGCGGCACCACCTCACCGCACCTCTCGCCTGCTCCGTGATTTCCGCCCGCGCATGCACATCGCGTGCACGCTCCGGTCACGTCGATGGCACGTGCGATCACCGATAGTCCATTGCTTTCCCGCAACACGAGAAAGCACGCGATGCGCCAACTCAACCTCCTCCCCGTGATCGCCCCCTGCGCGCTGGCGCTGGGCCTGTTCCATGCATTGCCGGTGCACGCCGCCGAAGAGGACCCGCGCTTCACGCTGCGGCTGGGCGCGATGAACATCGACACCGACAACACCATCCGCGGCAGCACCGTGATCGGTGGCCAGCCGATCAACCTGTCCGAGGATTTCGGCATGGGCGGCAAGGAGTGGGAGCCGCGTGTGGATGGCCTGTTCCGCATCAGCGACCGCCAGCGCCTGATCTTCGACTACTTCAAGTACGACAAGGATCGCCGCCAGACGCTGGGCGAGACGGTGAGCTACGGCGACACCACGGTGCCGGCCGGCAGCTTCGTCAAGGGCGAGCTGAAGTACCAGGTGGCCACGCTGGTCTATGACTACTCGGTGGTGGACAGCGAGAAGTTCGACGTCGGCCTGCAGCTGGGCGCCGAGTACGCCAAGGTCAGCGCCGATGCCTATGCCGACCTGGGCGACCTCTACCAGGGCCGCTTCCTCAACGAGAAGACCGACGGCATCGCGCCGGTGGTCGGCGCGCGCCTGACGTTCACGCCCTCCGAGCACTGGCTGATCAACCTGCAGGGCCAGTACCTCAACACGCGCTGGGGCAACTTCGACGATTACAAGGGCGACCTCAGCCGCGCCAATGCCATCGTGCAGTACAACTTCAACCAGAACTTCGGCATCTTCGCCGGCTACGACTGGTTCAAGCTGGATGCCGACAAGCGCGGCAGCGACGGCGTGATCGGACTGAAGCAGGAGTTCAAGGGCCCGCTGGCAGGCGTGAGCCTGTCGTTCTGATCGACGGCGTACGTGCCAGGCGTTGCCTGGCACGTCACGCTGTGTGGTGGTGCCCAGCCCTGCCCGGCACGCGGCCTCGGCAGGAAAGCCCCTGCGGAGCTACCGGCCGCACTGTTTACAGCAGCTTGCCGTCCGCATCGGTGGCCGGTGCCGGGAACATCTCCACGGCGACGCAGAGGTAATCGGCCAGCGGCATCAGGCCCAGCGCGGCACGACGCGCATCAACCTGTTCGGGCGCCTCCATCGGCTTGGGTTGCCACCTGCTGCTGATCGCCGCCAGCTGGCTGCCATAGCGCTGCGGCTTGCCGGTGTTGACCAGCACGCGATCAACCAGCAACGCGTACTCACGCGCGGAGACTTCACCACTGTCCACCTTCGGCGCCAGGCCCTCCAGCACCTGCTGCTGGAAGGCCGCATCGGTGTCGGCATGCTGCACCAGCAACCATGCTGCGGCCATGCCATCGGCGCCCACTTCACGCACGCCCGGCAGGCCGTGATGGTCGGCGACGATCCGCTTGATCCTCGGCAGGTTGGCCGCGTCCACCGCCAGCATCTTCGTGATCATCTCCTGCGACCAGTCGCCGTCACGCGCATCCTGGTCGACGCGTGCCATTTCCAGCAGCTGCTCGCGCAGCTGTGGCGCACTGGGCGTGATGCCGGCCCATCGGCGCGCGTCCTCGGCCTTGCGTGCTTCCTCGGCCTTGGCGAAAACCGCCGCTCCGGGGCACTTCAGCAATGCCGCCGCCAGCTCCGGGTCTTCTTCCTCGGCGCAGGCGTTGCCTGCGCATGCCAATACCGCCATCACCGCGACCGCTCGCAACATTCCCATTCTCCCTGCGACATCCGGAAACAACGACGCCCCGGTGAAGGGGCGTCGTGACGATCACTTCGTATGCAGCTTACTTCTTCTTCGGGAGGTACAGGTCGGTGATGGTGCCGTCGTAGATCTCCGAGGCCATCGCCACCGACTCACTCAGGGTCGGGTGGGCGTGGATGGTGTGGCCGATGTCCTCGGCCTCGGCACCCATCTCGATGGCCAGACCGATCTCGGCCAGCAGCTCACCGGCGTGCACGCCGACGATGGCGCCACCGATGACGCGATGGGTTTCCTCATCGAAGATCAGCTTGGTGAAGCCTTCGGTACGCGCGATGCCGATGGCGCGACCGCTGGCCGCCCACGGGAACTTGGCCACGCCGACCTTCAGGCCCTTGGCCTTGGCCTCGGTCTCGGTGACACCCACCCACGCGATCTCCGGGTTGGTGTAGGCCACCGACGGGATCACCCGCGCCACCCACTCCTTCTTCTCGCCGAAGGCCACTTCGGCCGCCAGCTTGCCTTCGTGCGTGGCCTTGTGGGCCAGCATCGGGTTACCGACGATGTCGCCGATGGCGAAGATGTGCGGCACGTTGGTGCGCATCTGCCGATCGACCGGGATGAAGCCGCGGTCGGTGACTTCGACGCCCGCCTTGTCGGCATCGATCTTCCTGCCGTTGGCCGAGCGGCCGACGGCCACCAGCACGCGATCGAAGGTGCCGCTTTCCATCGCCGGCTTCTCGCCCTCGGTGGCGGCCTCGAAGGAAACGGTGATGCCCTTCTTGTCGGCGGTCACGCCCGAGGCCTTGGTCTTGAGGTGGACCTCGATGCCCTGCTTCTTCAGGCGGTCGGCCAGCGGCTTGACCAGGTCCTTGTCGGCGCCCGGCATCAGCTGGTCCATGAACTCGACCACGGTGACCTTGGCACCCAGCGCGCTGTACACGGTGGCCATTTCCAGGCCGATGATGCCGCCGCCCACGACCAGCAGCGAACCCGGCACTTCGGCCAGTTCCAGCGCGTCGGTGGAATCCATCACGCGCTTGTCGTCCCACGGGAAGTTCGGCAGCTTCACTGCCTGCGAACCGGCGGCGATGATGCACTGCTCGAACCGCAGCAGCTGGGTCTTGCCGTCGTCGGCGGTGATTTCCAGCTCGTTGGCCGAGACGAACCTGGCCACGCCCTGCACGGTACGAATCTTGCGCTGCTTGGCCATGCCGGCCAGGCCCTTGGTCAGCTGGCCGACCACCTTTTCCTTGTAGCTGCGCAGCTTGTCCAGGCTGATCTTCGGCGCGCCGTACGTGATGCCCAGTTCATCGGCATGCGCGGCATGGTCGATGATCTCGGCCGCATGCAGCAGGGCCTTGGACGGGATGCAGCCGACGTTGAGGCAGACACCACCGAGGCTGGCGTAGCGCTCGACCAGCACGGTGTCCATGCCTAGGTCGGCGGCGCGGAACGCGGCGGTATAGCCGCCCGGGCCGGCGCCCAGCACCACGATGCGGCACTCGATGTCGGCGGTGCGGCCGGTCGATGGCAGTGCCTTGGCGGCCACGGCCGGGTCCGGTGCGCGGTGCGACGGGGTCACCGGCGGCTTGCTGCCCGGGGCGGCCTTGGCCGCTGCGGGTGCGGCACCGGCAGCCTCCAGCACCACCACCACGTCACCCTGCGAGAGCTTGTCGTCGAGCTTGACCTTGATTTCCTTGACCACGCCGTCGGCAGTGGACGGCACTTCCAGCGTGGCCTTGTCCGATTCCAGCGTCACCAGGCCCTGGTCCTTCTTCACCGTGTCGCCCACGGCCACCAGGATCTCGATCACCGGCACATTGTCGTAATCACCGATGTCCGGAACCTTGACCTCGACCGGGCCGGTCGCGGCGGGGGCGCTGACGGCAGCCGGCGCGGCGGCGGCCGGCTGCGCTGCAGGCACCGGGGTTGCCGCCGGAACCGGAGCCGCGGCGGCCGGCGCCGGGGCGGCGCCTGCGCCTTCGGCTTCCAGCACCACCACCACGTCGCCCTGCGACAGCTTGTCGTCGAGCTTGACCTTGATCTCCTTGACCACGCCTGCGGCCGTGGACGGCACTTCCAGCGTGGCCTTGTCCGATTCCAGCGTCACCAGGCCCTGGTCCTTCTTCA
Organism: Stenotrophomonas sp. ATCM1_4; assembly: GCF_004348115.1. GTDB lineage: Bacteria > Pseudomonadota > Gammaproteobacteria > Xanthomonadales > Xanthomonadaceae > Stenotrophomonas > Stenotrophomonas capsici. The sequence goes on from NZ_QPFB01000001.1 coordinate 3,873,202, forward strand.
CCGTGTCGCCCACGGCCACCAGGATCTCGATCACCGGCACCTTGTCGTAATCACCGATGTCCGGAACCTTGATTTCAATCGTCGCCATTGTCTTCTCCTGTGGGCTCAGCCGGCGTCTTCGCCGTAGAACCGGTCATGCATCTTGTCGAGCGCGCGTTCGATGCCCTCGTAGCGCTTCTCGTATTTTTTGTCCTTGCTGTGCGCCAGCTCGACCAGCAGCGCAGCCTGCTCCAGCAGCTCCGCCAGTTGGCCGCAACCGGGCCGCAACCCGCTGTAACGCTCGCCGTTGATGGTGAAGGACACCACCTCGCCATCGGTCACCGGTGCACGCGCAGCCACTTCGGGCGTGGCCAGGGCACTGGCCCATGCCGCCACCAGGCGCTGGGCCAGTGCATCGGGCAGGGGCGCCTGGGCGAACTCCGGCGACTGGTCCAGGCGCAGGTTCACCCCGCCACGACTGGCGCCGCCGTCCCAGTTGTAGATGCGCTTGTCGGCCTGGCCGGCCAGCACCTGCCACTGGCTGCTGCCGGCGTCGCGCCGCAGCAGCACCTGGGTCTCCACGCCCCGCGCCGGCAACACCAGCAGCGACAGGCCATCTTCGGCCTGGCCACCCAGCAGCTGCGCGGCAGCCTGGCCGTAGTTGCCCACCGCCGGCGGCCAGCCTTCGCCGACCACCGCTTCGCACTGGCGAGCGGCCAGGGCCGGCGAGGATGCCAGCCCCAGCAACGCGATCAACAGCGCCCGCTTGAGCGCGGCCGATGTCACAGCAGCACGCGCCGCATGTCGGCCAGCACCTGCGACAGGTACGTGGTGAAGCGTGCGGCCAGCGCGCCGTCGATGACGCGGTGGTCGTAGCTCAGCGACAGCGGCAGCAGCAGCTTGGGGGCGAATTCCTTGCCGTTCCAGACCGGCTGGATCGAGGACTTGGACACGCCCAGGATGGCCACTTCCGGTGCATTGACGATCGGGGTGAAGGCGGTGCCGCCGATGCCGCCCAACGAGCTGATCGAGAAGCAGCCGCCGCTCATGTCGGCCGGGCCGAGCTTGCCGTCGCGCGCCTTCTTCGCCAGCTCACCGGTTTCCTGCGCGATCTGCACCACACCCTTCTTGTCCACGTCGCGGATCACCGGCACGACCAGCCCGTTCGGCGTGTCGGCGGCGAAGCCGATGTGGAAGTACTTCTTCAGGGTGAGGTTCTCGCCGCTGGCATCGAGCGAGGCGTTGAACTCGGGGAACTTCTTCAGCGCCGCGGCGCTGGCCTTGATCAGGAAGGCGAGCATGGTCAGCTTGATGCCGGCCTTCTCGTTTTCCTTGTTCAGCGCCACGCGCAGGGCTTCCAGCTCGGTGATGTCGGCCTGGTCGAACTGGGTGACGTGCGGGATCATCGCCCAGTTGCGGGCCAGGTTGGCGCCGGAGATCTTCTTGATGCGCGACAGCGGCTGCACCTCGGTCTCGCCGAACTTGCTGAAGTCCACCTTCGGCCACGGCAGCAGGTTCAGGCCACCGCCGGCGGGGGCCGGTGCGGCACCGGCCACGGCCACGCCACCGCTCAGGGCGCCCTTGACGAACTTCTGCACGTCGGCCTTGGTGATGCGGCCGCCCTTCTCGCTGCCCCCCACCTGGGCCAGGTCCACGCCCAGCTCACGGGCGAACACGCGCACCGCCGGGCTGGCATACGGCACCTTGGACGGCAACACGCCTTCGGCGTTGAACTGCACCGGCGGGGTCGCCGGGGTGCCGGCCGGCAGCGCGTCTTCCTGCTGGATCTCGCGCTGGGCCAGCTTGTCGGCCACCGGGGCAACAGCCACCGGCTCGACCTTGGCACCGGTCTCGGCGGTCGGCTCGACCTTGGCCGGCGCGGCCGGGGCAGCTGCGGCGGCCGGCTTGGCGGCGCTCTCCTCGGCCACTTCGATCACGGCCACGACCTTGCCCTCGGACAGGGTGTCACCCACCTTGACCTTGAGTTCCTTGACCACGCCGGCATAGGCGGACGGCACTTCCATCGTGGCCTTGTCCGATTCCAGCGTGACCAGGCCCTGGTCCTTCTTCACCGTGTCGCCGACGGCAACCAGGATCTCGATCACCGGAATGTCGCTGTAGTCACCGATATCGGGGACAAGTGCTTCCTTGATTTCGGCCATGAATAACTCCAGCAACAGTGAGGGAATCTCCTATTGTGGCGTCCCCGGGCCGCAGCGCCAACCGCCTCCACTGAATTCGCCTACGTATGTCCCTGGACAGCCACGCCCCAAGCCCGGCCGGGCGCGACGGTTGTCCCAGCCAGGCCATCAATACTGACCCGAACGGTTGTCCCTGATGTCCTGCCCGTCAACGGCCACGGGCCGTTGGGGCAGCTTGCGCGCCGGTTTCCAGCCACGGCTGAAGTGGCGCCCAGGCCGCGCGCAGGCGCGGCAATGTCCATGCCGCGTTGGCCGGACTGGTGGAAGGCAGCGCCAGCACCGGCAGCGCAGCCGCCAAAGGCGGCAAAGCCGGGGACACCCAGCGCCGGAACGCCGCGGCGGCGGCACCGCCATTGCAGGCGATGGCGCGCAGCCCGGGCAGGCCCTGGATCAGCGCCGGCAGCGCATTGGGCACTTCGCTGCCCCGCTCGATGGCCGCATCCAGGCTGCCACTGCGCCGGCACTGGCCGATCACGTCCCAGACACCGACCCCGGACTGCAACAGGCAATGCAGGCGCTGCGTGTACTCCTGCGCGGGATCGAATCCGCACAACGCGCCCATCAACGGCCAGAAGCGGTTGCGCGGATGCGCGTAGTAACGCGCCTGCTGCAGTGACACCGCGCCCGGCATCGAACCCAGCACCAGCACCCGGCAATCCGCATTCACCTGCGCAGGCAATCCCTGCAGTAGCTGTTCGTCCATCACGCGCGCCACAACATCGTGAACGGACTTTGGGTGGTTTGTCCCGATTTCATGGGGTTTCGTCCATTGCTTACTGAACGCATGCACAGAAAAAACCCCATGCGTACAGAGCGATTCATCTTCGCATCGCTAGGGTTTGCCACGCCCCGCAACGAGGGCCTCGAAAACAACAATGTCCCGATAGAGAGACGAGGAGTTTGTTATGCGTTCGATCAAGATTCTGAGCCTTGCCACCCTGGGCGCACTTGCGCTTTCTTCCACTGCGTTCGCGCAGGACGGCACGGCTGACACTGCATCGGGCAAGCATTTTGCCGTGGTTGGCGGCGTTGCGCTGCTGCAGCCCAAGAGCGATCCGGTGGACGGCATCGACAAGTTCGATGGCGGCCCGGCCCCGACGCTGAGCGCCAGCTACTACTTCAACGACAACATCGCCGTGGAACTGTGGGGTGCTGCCGACAAGTTCAACCACCGCGTGCGCACCGATGGCGGCGCCAAGGCCGGCTCGGTCGAGCAGCAGCCGATCGCGCTGAGCGCGCAGTACCACTTCGGCGCGGCTGACAACGTGTTCCGCCCGTTCGTGGGCGTGGGCTACTACGAGTCGAACTTCAGCAACGAGAAGATCGATGGCCTGTCCGGCACCGGCGACCACGTCGCCGTGGAAACCGCCAAGGGCGCCATCGGCACCGTCGGCGTGGACATGAACATCAACTCCACCTGGTTCGCCCGTGCCGATGCACGCTACATGCACGCCCGTCCGGAACTGCGCGTCGCTGGCGCCGGCACCGGCCAGGACCTGAAGCTGGACCCGTGGACCGTGGGCTTTGGTATCGGCGCCCGCTTCTGATTCATCCAGAACAAAGCAGCGGTTGATTCAACAGGCACGGACCGTTCGCGGTCCGTGCCTGTCTTCGTTCACGCAGCCGCAGGGCGGCTTCACGGGGTGCCGTCTTCGCTCCATTGCAGGGCCAGGTAGTCGAAGCCGGATTGCAGGCGTGGCTTGATCACGTCGAAGAACGGCGAGACGTCGAAGTCGCGCGGCGTGTACAGGCTGTAGTTGCGGATGTGCAGGATCTCCAGCCGCTGTTCGCGGCCACCGGCCTGCTCCAGCACCGTTTCGATCTCGGGCAGGATCGGGTAGCGGATCGACTCGAATGCCTGCGCCAGCAAGGTCGAGCAGATCGCCTTGGTCGGTTCGCCGCTGCCCAGCGCGATCAAGCGCCGGCGCATGTTGCCGGGCACGGGCGGCTGGCGGATCAGGTAACGGGCCAGGTCGAACACGTTCTTCAGGTCGTAGCTGTAGCCCAGCCGTGCACGCATGAATGCGACCAGCTGTTCCACCACCATCGGCGCCAGCCCCTGTGGACGGCAGATGCGCGTGTGCTGGTGGGCGAACTCGCTGAGCGGAATGCGCCGCACGCCCTGCTCCACGTCCACGTCGATCAGCATCGGCTGCGGCCGCCCGCCTTCGTGCAATGGCTCCTCGCCGATGTACAGCGCGGCGTGCGACCAGGTGGACTGGGTGAGGTACTTGATAGCCGTGGCGAAGCGGCTGTTGCCTTCCACCAGCAGCACGTCACCGCGTCGCAGCGTCCGCGCCAGCAACGCCGGGTCGCTGGTGGACGGCCGCATCTGGCGACGCCGTGGCTGGGCGAGGAAATGCGCCATCCGGCGTCCCAGCAGGTTCAACACGCCCATGGATACCCCCGGCAGGATCGTTGCACCAGCCTACCGGCAGCCCGGCGTGGCCGCCATGGATCAGCGCACGCTGCGGTCGTAGCGACGATAGCGCAGGTGATGCCGTACCCGTCGCCGCAGCAACAGTGCGTACATGCCGGCATAGCCCAGCAGCAGGGCCGCCATCGCCAGCAGGCCGGCATGGCTGAGCCAGCCGCTTTGCGGCCAGGCCACGCCGTTCACCGAGGCCTGCCATCCTTGCACCAGGCCTGCCACCAGGCGCACCACGATCATCAGGGTCAACAGCAGCACCAGCGCCGTGCTGGGCTTGTAGAACAGCACGTCCGGACCCGGGTCGAACTGCGTGAGCCGGTAGCCCAGCACGCCGACCAGCAGCCCCACCAGCCATCCCAGGGCGGCATAGGCCCAGGCGTTGGTCCACCAGAAGCCGGCGATGGCGGTGAACACCACGAACATCACGGTCGAGACCAGCGTGCCCCAGAAATTGAAGGTGATCAGCCAGGGCCGCGCCTGGCGTCGCGCGCCGCCGTTGCGCACGCGCTGCCACAGCGACAGCGGCAACAGCAGCAGCGCGATCGCAACGAAGACCAGCAGCCCCAGCGGCAGGGCGAACAGCATCGGCATGGTGTCAGGGTCCGTTCGTGATGCAGCGGGAACGGGGAGCATAGGCCGGCACGCGTGATGGCCGGTAGAGCGGAGCCACGCCCCGCCGGGGCTTCACCGGGCACGCCCCTGCCGCGCGTGGCCCGGCACGAGCGGTGCGTGGGTCAGAACGCCGGCAGTACCGCGCCCTTGTACTTCTGCTCGATGAAGGCCTTCACTTCCGGGCTGGTCAGGGCCTTGGCCAGCTTCTGCACGCGGGCGTCGTCCTTGTTGTCCGGGCGCGCGACCAGGAAGTTCACGTACGGCGAATCGCTGCTCTCGATGGCCAGCGCATCCTTGGTCGGGTTCAGGCCCGCGTCCAGCGCGTAATTGGTGTTGATCAGCGCCAGGTCGACCTGGTCGAGCACGCGCGGCAGCATCGCCGAGTCCAGCTCGCGGAACTTCAGGCCCTTGGCGTTCTCGACGATGTCACGCTGGGTGGACAGGGCGTTGGACGGGTCCTTGAGCTTGATGACGCCGGCCTTGTCCAGCAGGATCAGCGCGCGGCTGTTGTTGCTCGGATCGTTCGGGATCACCACGTCGGCGCCGTTGGGCAGTTCGGCCAACGACTTGAAGCGACGCGAATAGGCACCGAACGGCTCGATGTGCACGCCGGTGACGGTGACCAGGTCGGTCTTGCGGTCACGGTTGTAGGCCTGCAGGTAGGGCTCGGTCTGGAAGTAGTTCACGTCCACCTGCCTCTGCACCAACTGGTCGTTGGGCTGCACGTAGTCGTTGAACACGCGCACGTCGAGCGTGACGCCTTCCTTCTCCATCAGTGGCTTGACCACTTCCAGAATCTCGGCGTGCGGCACGGCGGTGGCGGCGACCACCAGCTTGGACGCATCGGCGGCCGGCTTGCCGCAGGCCGAAAGCGCCAGCGCGGCGGCGAACAGGGGGAAGGCGAGCAGCTTTTTCATAGGAATCAGGATCCCGTGGGGAAGGATGGTGGACGGCATACCGTAACAGGCCAGCCGCGCGCAGGGCGCACGGCCTGACCCGGTTTACTTGCGGCTGTAGTGTGCGACCAACCGGTCGCCAGCCATCTGCAGCAACTGGACCAGCACCAGCAGCAACACCACGGTGACCAGCGCCACGTCGGTGTGCGAACGCTGGTAGCCATCGCGGAAGGCCAGGTCGCCCAGGCCGCCGGAACCGATCGCCCCGCCCATCGCGGTGAAGCCGATCAAGGCGATGGTGGTGACCGTGGCACCGGCAATCAGACCCGGGCGCGCCTCCGGCAGCAGTACCTTGAACACCAGCTGGCGGGTGGTTGCGCCCATCGCCTGGCTGGCCTCGATCACGCCACGGTCCACTTCGCGCAAAGCGGTTTCGACCAGGCGCGCATAGAACGGCGCCGCGCCGACGACCAGCGGCAGGATCGCGCCACGCACGCCCAGCGAGGTGCCCATCAGGCCCAGCGTGACCGGGATCAGCACGATCATCAGGATGATGAAGGGCACCGAGCGCAGCAGGTTCACCAGCAGCGCCAGCACGCCGTAGACCACCGGCTTGCGGTGCAGCTGCGGCGAACCGGTCAGGAACAGCAGCACGCCCAGCGGCAGGCCGATGGCCATGGTCAGCGGCAGCGAGCCGGCCAGCATCAGCAGCGTGTCGACGGTGGCCTGGCCGATGTCGGCCCACTTGCCGGCATCGAGGTGGCGGAAGAAGCCGCCTGCGGTTGCGAACATCATTGGCGCAGCTCCTCCACGTGGACGCCGGCCGCAACGAAAACGGCCTGCGCGGCATTCTGGTCACCGCCGACCAGCGCGACGGTGAGCTGGCCATACGGCGTGTCCTTGATCCGGTCGATGCGGCCGGACAGAATGTTGTAGTCCACCCCGGTCTCGCGCGCGATGCGGCCCAGCAGCGGCTCGTAGGTGTCATTGCCGAGGAAGGTCAGGCGCACGATGCGACCGTTGACCGCGGCGTAGTCGCGCAGCTGCTCGCCTTCGTCCACGTGCTCGGACTCGGACACGAAGCGGCGGGTGGTGGGATGCTGCGGGTGCAGGAACACATCGGTCACCGGGCCCATCTCGACCAGGTGCCCGGCGTCGAGCACGGCCACGCGGTCGCAGACACGGCGGATCACGTCCATCTCGTGGGTGATCAGCACGATGGTCAGGCCCAGCTCGCGGTTGATCTTGCCCAGCAGCGACAGCACCGAGGCGGTGGTCTGCGGGTCCAGCGCGCTGGTGGCCTCGTCGCACAGCAGGATCTGCGGGCGCGTGGCCAGCGCACGGGCGATGCCCACGCGCTGCTTCTGGCCGCCGGACAGCTGCGCCGGGTACTTGCTGGCATGGGCTTCCAGGCCCACGGTGCGCAGCAGTTCGGCGACGCGCGCATCGATCTCGGCCTGCGCGGTGCCGGCCAGTTCCAGCGGGAAGGCGACGTTGGCCGCCACCGTGCGCGAGGACAGCAGGTTGAAGTGCTGGAAGATCATGCCGATACGGCGGCGCAGCGCACGCAGGCCGGCATCGTCCAGCGTGGTGGCGTCCTGCCCGTCGATGAGCACGCGGCCGCCACTGGGTTCTTCCAGGCGGTTGATCAGGCGGATCAGGGTGGACTTGCCGGCACCGGAATGGCCGATGATGCCGAATACCTCGCCGGCCTCGATCGTCAGATCAAGCGGATGCAGCGCGGTGATCGCGCGACCATCGACGACATAGGACTTCTGCAGGTTCTGGAACGCGATCACTGCCTGGGCAACCGGGGGGACAGAATGGGGGGGCGTGCAGCCTAGCAGCGCCGACCGCCCGGCGCGCGTGCTGATGGACGGAAGCTTATTCCTTTTGGTTCTAAGCTGGCATCTCCGGGGCTGCGGCTGGCCCACCGGGCCCCATCCCGACCCGAGCGCTGTCCTGCCCCTCCCCTGGACGCAGCCCAAGGGGACGACGGGGAAGATGCCTTCGGGTCCCGCCGGAAAGGCCCCCGGGATTCCCCCGCCTACGTGCCGCCGGCGCGGGCTCAGGGATGGTCGACCGGACCGGCCCGATGGGCCTGCTGGACCCGCTCGCGGTGCAACAGGTACAGGCCGCTGGCGACGATGATCGCCGCGCCGATCCAGGTCCAGCGATCGGGCAGCTTGTCCCACAGCATCAGGTCCCAGCCGATCACCCAGACCAGCCCGGTGTACTCCAGCGGCGCGATCAGCGAGGCCTGGCCGAGCTGGAACGCCTTGGTCAGCGCGATCTGGCCCAGCGCCCCGGCCAGGCCCATGCCGGCGATCAGGGCAGCGTGCTTCCACTGCAGCGGTTGCCACTGCGGCCAGGCCAGCAGGCCCGCACCCACCGCCATGATCAGCAGGAACCACACCACCATCGACTGCGGGGTATCGGTGCGGGTCAGCAGGCTGACCGTCACCGCGGCGATCGCGTAGGCCGTGGCCGCGATCAGCACCATCAGCCCGGGGAAGGAAATGAAACCATCCACGCCCGGGCGCAGCACCACCATCACGCCGAGCAGGCCGATGCCGATGGCCACCCAGCGGCGCGGCCCCACGTACTCACCCAGCAACGGCACCGACAGCGCAGCCACCAGCAGCGGGGCGACGAAGTAGATCGTGTAGGCGGTGGACAACGGCAGCGTGCGCAGCGCGTAGACGAAGCAACCGATCATCACCATGCCCAGCACGCCGCGCAGCAGGTGCAGGCCCCAGCGCACCGGGATGATCGAACGCGGGCCGGCGGTCATCAGCACCCACACCAGCACGAACGGCAACGAGGCCGCGCCACGCAGCGTGGTCACCTGCAGGGTGGGATAGCTTTCGGCCAGCATCTTCATGCCGGCATCCATCAGCGAAAAGAAGGCGACGGCGGCCAGCATCCAGATGATGGCGCGCGCGGGGGATTTGGTCACGGACATGGATCGATTATCCGCTGTCGCGCGCATTATCGGTAACCCCGGCCGGTGCGCTATGTTCAGCCCACATCGTGCCGGGAGATTCCCATGCAAGCGAAGTGTCCGCGGTTGCCCGTTCCCCTCCGCCCGTTGCTGGCCTGCCTGTTGGGCACGCTGCCCTGGCCGTCGCTGGCCGGCGAGGTTCCCGACCCGCTTGCGCTGGCCCAGCTGGACGGCTTCGCGCTGGGCGTGGAAGCGGCCGGCAAGTTCTCCGGCGTGGTGCTGGTGGCCAACGGCGACACGGTGCTGTTCGAGAAGGCCTACGGCCTGCGCGACGAGAACGGCGATGCGCCGCTGCAGGCCAGTGACCGCCTGAACTTCGCCTCGGCCGGCAAGATGTTCACCAGCGTGGCGGTGCTGCAGCAGGTGGCCGCGGGCAAGCTCGGCCTGGACTCGCCGGTCGGGCAGGTGCTCAAGGACTATCCGAACCGGGCATTCGCCGACGGGGTAACCGTCCGGCAACTGCTCACCCACAGCGCCGGCGCCGGTGACATCGAGGAGCTGTTCGGTGCCACGCATTCCGCAGAGCGCGCCCGGCTGCGGACGCTGGCCGACATGATCGCGCTGCACGGTGGCCGTGCCCCGGAGTTCACGCCCGGCACGCAGCAGAAGTACGGCAACTACGGCTACATCGTGCTCGGCAGGATGGTCGAGGTACTGTCCGGGCAGGACTTCGAAAGTTACATCCGGCAGCACGTCCTCGCACCGGCCGGCATGACCCGGACCGGCTTCGTGGACTGCAGCGACCCGGCCCCCGACCTGGCCGCGGGCTACGCGGAGGTCGACGGCAAGCGCGTGCGCAACTGCGCCACGCTGCCGGCGCGCGGTTTTGCCGCCGGCGGCGAGGTGGGTACCGCGCGCGACCTGCTGCGCTTCGTGCAGGCGTTGAACGCAGGCAAGCTGCTGCCTCCTGCCCTGCTGGCCGAGGCCACGCGCACCCAGCGCGAGTTCATGGGGCTGGGGTTCTTTGCCACCGGCTATGGCGAAGGCGTGCCGGAGCGCGATTTCCGCTGGGGCCACGGCGGCAGCGCCGACGGCATCTGCACCGACGTGCGCCACTACCCGCGCACCGGCGAGACGGTGGTGGTGTTGTCCAACAAGGACGCCCCGGCCTGCTATGCGGTGTCCAACCTGCTGCATGCGCAGTGGAAGGGGCCCTGAACGCCGGCGCATCATGGCGGTGCTCTACCGGGGTGCAAGGCATCGCCTAGAATGGCGGCGGTTTTCATTGAACGGAGTTACCCCCATGCCTTCCTTCGACGTCGTTTCCGAAGTTGACAAGCACGAGCTGACCAACGCCATCGACCAGGCCAACCGCGAGCTGTCCACCCGCTTCGATTTCAAGGGCGTGGACGCCAAGTTCGACCTGGAGGACGAGAAGCTGATCAAGCTCACCGCGCCCACCGACTTCCAGCTCAAGCAGATGGCCGACATCCTGCGCCTGCGCCTGTCGGCGCGGAACATCGACTTCCGCTGCATGGAGTTCGGCGACATCGAGACCAACCTGGGCGGCGCGCGCCAGCAGGTCACGGTCAAGCAGGGCATCGAGCAGAAGCTGGCCAAGCAGATCGCCGCCAGGATCAAGGAAGCCAAGATCAAGGTCGACACCCAGATCAACGGCGACAAGCTGCGCGTGAACGGCAAGAAGCGCGACGACCTGCAGGAAGTGATCGCACTGCTGAAGAAGGGCGAGTTCGAGCAGCCGCTGCAGTTCGACAACTTCCGCGATTGATCCAACGCTACGGCAGGGTCAGTCGCACTGCTGCAACTTGCGGTACAGCGTGGTGCGCGAGATGCCGAGCCGGCGCGCGGCCGCGCTGACATTGCCCTGGTGCAGTTGCATGGCTTCATGCACCGCACGCGTGCCCTGCGCACGCAGCGAGCCCTGCCCCGCCTGCCGCGCCGCCTCCGGGATGGCGATGCTGCCGCGCCGCGGCACCGGCGGGCGCAGGTACTGCACGTACACCGCCCGGTCCCCGCTGACCGGCACGCGTCGCGCCGCCCCGGCCTGCAGCAGGCGCCGCCGCTGGTGCACGTTGGCCGCAGCGAACAGGCCTTCCAGCATCAGCGCCGGCAAGGGGCCACGCCGTGGCAGGTCAAGCAGGCGCCGGGCGATGCGGTTGGCGGCACGGACGCGCCCGTTCTCCTCTACCGCCAGCAGCCCCTGGAACGGGGTGTGCAGCCAGCGTGGATCATGCTGCAGGGCCAGCAGGTGGCACGGGCGGCATTCGAGCATCAACCGGTTCTCCACCGACAAGGCCGCCTGGCGGAAGTAGTCCAGCAGCAGCGCGGCGTTGCGGTCGCCGTTGCCGGTGATGTCCAGCGCGCCCAGCACCTGGCCTTCCAACCCATGCAGCGGCACGCTCAGGCAGAAGGTGTGCGCGAAGTGGTCCAGGTAGTGTTCGTTGCCACGCACCAGCACCGGCAGGTCATCGGCCAGCGCGCAGCTGGGGGCAGTGGTGCCCAGGTGCGACTCGCGCAGCCGCCGGCCGAGCTGGATCGAGCGCAGCAGCGGCGAATCGGTCAGGCCGTGCTCGCGCTGGGCCACGATCCATCCCTGTGCATTCACGCAGAACAGGGTCCAGTGGCGGCCGCCGAACGCGGCCCACAGCCGGTCCAGTTCATACTGCACGCAGCGTGCCAGGCGCCGGTCGTCCGGGTGTTCCGGCAATGATGGACGGGCGATGCGCGGCTGCAGCAGCGGGGCCTCGCGCGGCGCGATGCAGGCCTGCCGCGAGCGTTGCCACGAGCGCAGCAGCGGGGGCGGCAGCAGGTGGACGGGTAGCGGTCCGCCTTCGGCGAACACGTGGCGCGCATGGGCCAGCTGTTGCTGGCGCTCCTGGATGATCCCGGTCATCACGGCGACTCCTGCGGCTGGGCACGGCGGCGGCCTGCCCGCGTTGTGTGCATTCCCGACACCTCGTCCCGCCTTCAGCCGCCGATACGCAGGATCGGCTTGAGCGTGATGCCACGGCGGCTGTCCTCGGCCGCCTGGTTGATCTGCGCCAGCGGGTAGAACGTCACCAGCCGGTCGAACGGAAAGCGCCCCTGCAGGTACAACTGCACCAGTTGCGGGATGAACACCTGCGGCACGCTGTCGCCTTCGACCACGCCACGGATGCTACGCCCGCCCATCAGCAGGTTGTTGACGTCGAAGCTGGCCTGGGTGCCCATCTTCGAAGCACCGACCACGCCGATCACGCCGAGCTTGGCCAAGGCGGTAACGCCCTGCTCCAGCACGTCGGCGCGGCCGGTGGATTCCAGCGCGTAGTCCACGCCACCAGGACTGATCTGCTGCACCGACGCGACGATGTCCTGCGTGCGGCTGTCGATGACATGGGTGGCGCCCAGTTCCCGCGCCAGCGCCAGCCGCGACGGCACCACGTCCACGGCGATGATGATGGCCGCACCCGCCACGCGCGCGGCCATCACCGCGCTCAGGCCGACCGCACCGGCCCCGTAGACGGCGAAACTGCTGCCGGGCGTGACCTTCATCGAGTTGATGACCGCCCCGGCTCCGGTCTGGATGCCACAGCCCAACGGCCCCAACAGTTCCAGCGGTGCGTCGTCGGGCACCTTCACCGCGTTGTTCTCGCGCGCCAGGGCATAGGTGGCGAAAGAGGACTGGGCGAAGAAGTGGTCGTGCAGCGGGGCGCCGTCGGCGTCCTCCAGCGCGTTGGAACCATCGGCCGCGGCGCCGCCGAAATTCTGCGCATAGAAGTCGACGCAGTACGCGCCGTGGCCGCTGCTGCACGGCTTGCAATGCCCGCAGGCACCGTAGGCCAGCACCACGTGGTCCCCCACCGCGAGCCCCTTCACTTCCGGGCCAATCGCTTCGATCACCCCCGCGCCTTCGTGGCCAAGCACGATCGGCAACGGCACCGGGTAGTACTGGTCGCGCACGATCAGGTCGGTGTGGCACAGGCCCGTCGCCACGATCCGTACCCGCACCTCGTCGCTGCGCGGGCCGCGGATGCGCGCCTGCTCGATACGGAAGGGTTGTTCCTTGCCGCGCACCACCGCCACGGTGATCTCGCGCGTTGCATCAATCGCATTCATGCCGGTCTCCTGGCTTACAGCGGGTAGGCAGGGGCATCGGCCTTGATCGTCAGCCACTGCCACTGGGTGAACTCGTCGAGGTTGGCCGGGCCACCAATGCTGGTGCCGTTGCCCGAGATGCCCACGCCACCGAACGGGTTGAGCACCTCGTCGTTCACGGTCTGGTCGTTGATGTGCAACAGGCCGGCATGCAGGCGCTCGCCGAGCTTCAAGGCACGCCCGACGTTGGCGGTGATCACGCCCATCGACAGGCCGTAGGGCGTGTCATTGGCCAGTTCGACCGCTTCATCGTCACTGTCGAAGGGCACCACCACTGCCACCGGGCCGAAGATCTCCTCGCCGAACGCGGGATTGTCACGGCCCACGTTGGCCAACACGGTCGGCGCGAAGAACAGGTCGCGGAACGTACCGCCGGCCGCCAGCGTGGCGCCGGCCGCGCGCGCGGCGTTGACGATGCCGATGGCGTGGTCGCGTTGCTGCGCATTGATCAGCGGCCCCAGTGCGACGTCCTCCTGCGCGGGGTCACCCACCTTCAGCTGCTTTGCCCTGGCCACCAGCTTTTCCACGAACGCCGCGTACAGGCCACGCTGCACCAGCACGCGCCCGGTCGCCATGCAGATCTGGCCCTGGTGCAGGTACGTACCCCAGGCGGTGTTGGCCACGGCCAAGTCGATGTCGGCGTCATCCAGGATGATCAGCGTGTTCTTCCCGCCCAGTTCCAGCGACACCTTCTTCAGGTGCTGGCCCGCGGTTTCGCCGACCTTGCGCCCGGCGGCGGTGGACCCGGTGAACTGGATCATCCGCACGTGCGGGTCGCGGCAGAGCGCCGCACCGGCGGCGCCGTCCCCGGGCAGGACATGCAGCACGCCTTCCGGCAGGCCGGCCAGTTCGAACAGGCGGGCGATCACCAGCCCACCGCACACGGCGGTGCGCGGGTCCGGCTTGAGCACCACCGCATTGCCCAGCGCCAAGGCCGGCGCGACCGCGCGCAGGGCCAGGTACAGCGGGAAGTTGAACGGCGAGATCACCCCGACCACGCCCAGCGGGCGCCGCCGCGCCAGGCTCAACCGCCCCGGCTGCGATGGCAGTACCTCGCCAACGGCACGGGAGGGCAATGCCGTCGCCTCGTGCAGCACGCGGACAACCACCTTCAGCTCGGAACCGGCCTTGAGCCGCGTCGACCCGCCCTCGCGCACCAGCCAGTCAACGATCTCGCCGGAATGGGTTTCGGCCAGCACGGCGGCACGACGCAGCACACGTGCGCGCACTTCGTGCCCGGCATTGGCCCATGCACGCTGCACGTGCACGGCCCGCGCCGCCGACGCGGCGATCTGCTCGGGCGAGGCCATCGCCACCTGGCCCAGGGCACGCCCGGTCGCCGGCTCGCGTACCTCGCGCAGGATGCGTCCGTCCTGCCACTGCCCGACGAACTGCTTGCCTGACCAGAGTGCGGCCGGCAGGAAGGTCTGTACGCTCATCACACACACTCCACGCATCGCTTGCGATGCATTGGATACCCCCACCCCGGCGTTGGCTATTAGCCGTGCCCGACAATCACGCAGACGCCCGCGCAGGCCGTCATTGCGGGACTTGCGGGTGTTTCATTACGGGACAGCCGGCGCTGTACCCGGTCTCATCAAGGGACAGCAGGCGTGTTGGAACCTCTACAATCGGCCCCCCAGCCAGCCCAAAGGGCCTGCCATGACCGACTTCGCCGACCACCTTGCCCCCGATCCCATCGCCGTTACCCGGAACTGGCTGGAGAAGGCGGTGATCGGCCTGAACCTGTGCCCGTTCGCCAAGGCGGTGTACGTCAAGCAGCAGGTGCGCTTCGTGCTCAGCGATGCGACCACGCCCGAGGCCCTGCTGGAAGAGCTCGCCGAGGAGCTGGTGCTGCTGCGCGACACCCCGGCCGAGCAGATCGACACGACGCTGATCATCCATCCGGACGTGCTGACCGATTTCCTGGAGTACAACGACTTCCTCGACAACACCGACGCGGTGCTGGAAGCGCTGGACCTGCCGGGCATCCTGCAGGTGGCCAGCTTCCATCCGCAGTACCAGTTCGAGGGCGTGGCCCCGGACGACGTGAGCAACTACACCAACCGCGCGCCCTACCCGATCCTGCACCTGCTGCGCGAAGACAGCGTGGAGCGCGCGGTGGCGGCCTTCCCCGACCCGGACGTGATCGTGGAACGCAACATCGCCACGCTGGACAAGCTGGGCGTGGACGGCTGGGAGCGGTTGTTGTCGGGCGAAAAGCCGCACTGAAACCCACGTGCGGCGCATGGCGCCGGGATTGCATCCCGGCCTGCGGGAGGGTCACCGGGCGAACCGCTTGCCCGCGCTGCCGTGAGGGAACCTGGCCGGGTTCAGCCCAGCCAGGGTTGCAGCATCTGGTGCACGTCGTGCAGCGAGCCGGTGATGCGGTGGCCCAGCGCGCGGACGTCGTCGTCCGGCTCGAGCAGGTCGGGAATCTGGATGGTGGTCATGCCCGCCGCCAGCGCCGCGCGCACGCCGGTCGGCGAATCTTCCAGCGCCAGGCAATGCTGCGGCGCCACGCCCAGCCGCGCCGCGGCGAGCAGGTAGATGTCCGGTGCCGGCTTGGAATGGGCCACTTCGGTGCTGGTGGCCACGGCCTGGAAATACGCCAACAGGCCAGCCGCTTCCAGTTTGCGCTGCGCCAACGGCGTGCGGGTGGCGGTGGCGACCGCGCGCGGCACCTGGTGCGCGTCCAGCAGCTCCAGCAGTTCGAGGATGCCCGGGCGCAACGGCACGCCGGCTTCGACGATGCCGTCGTAACGGGCATAGGAATCGGCCAGCAGCGCGTCGGTGCGCTCCACGCCCAGTGCATCGCCCAGCCTGCGGCGGGTAACCGCATCGGCCGAGCCCACCAGCGACAGCAGCAACGCGCGCGGCACCTCGTAGCCATGCGCGCGCGCAGTCTGTTCAAGGCAACCGAGCAGCGCGCGTTCGCTGTCCAGCATCAGCCCGTCCATGTCGAAGATCACCGCCTGCGGACGTGCCGGCAGCCCCGTCATCAGGTTCACTGGGCCGCTCCGAACAGCGTCTGAAGATCGGCGGCCTGCAGTTGCCGCCATTGCCCCGGCTGCAACTGGCCCAGGTCCAGGCCGCCAATGCGCACCCGCTGCAGCGCCTGCACGTGGTTGCCGACCGCGGCGAACATGCGCCGCACCTGGTGGTAGCGGCCTTCGTGCAGGGTCAGGCGCACCTGGCGCGGGCCCAGCACCTCCAGTTCGGCCGGCAGCAGCGGCTTGTCGTCCGATTCCAGCAGCAGCGTGCCGCTGGCGAACTGCGCCGCCTCGTCACCGCGCAGGTCCTGCGCCAGCTCGGCGACGTAGACCTTGTCCAGGCGTGCCTTGGGCGAAACGATGCGGTGCAGCAGCTGGCCGTCGTCGGTCATCAGCAGCAGGCCGGAGGTATCGCGGTCGAGGCGGCCGACGCTGGACAGCACCGGGTCGCGGTCGCGGAAACGCTCGGGCAGCAGGTCGTAGACCAACCGCCCCTGGTCCTTGGTCGAGCAGGTGTAGCCGGTCGGCTTGTACAGCATCAGCGCCAGCCCGGGCGGCGGGTCCAGCGGTTCGCCGTCGACGCGGATGGCGTCGTGCTCAACCTTGTCGTCGGCATACAGCACCTCGCCGTCGGCGTCGGTGATGCGGCCTTCGCGGAACATCCCCTGCACCTGCTTGCGGCTGCCGTAGCCGAGGTTGGCGATGTGCTTGACCAGCTTCATGCGCGGCCCCCGCGGGTGCCGACGATCACCTTGAAGCCGTCGCGCTCGGCCGCCACGCGCACCTGGCCGAAGCTCTCGTTGAGGATCTGCTCGTACGGCAGGTGGCGGTTGGCCACCATGAACAGCTGCCCGCCCGGGCGCAGTGCCTGCGCGGCCACGGCGATGAAGCGCTGGCCGATATCGGGGCGGTCTTCGCGCGCCGGGGTGTGGAATGGCGGGTTGGAAACGACGAAGTCATAGCGGCCGTCGATGCCGGCGGTGACGTCATGCCAGCGGAAGTCCAGCTTGGCGTTGCTGCCGGCCAGGTTGCGGCGGGCCAGCGCCAGCGCGCGTGATTCGGCTTCGTACAGGTCCAGCGCGGTGACCTTGGGGCAGCGTGCCAGCACTTCGGCCGACAGATACCCCCAGCCGGCGCCGAGGTCGGCGCCACGCCCGGCCAGGTCGGCCGGCAGCTGTTCAACCAGCAGCGCCGAGGCCGGGTCGATGCGGTCCCAGGCGAACACGCCGGGCCGGCTCTGGAAGCGCCCATCGACGATGCCGCGCGGCGCGTCCAGTGCCGCCCAGCGCTTGCGCAGGGCTTCGTCGTGACGGCCATCGGCCGGCGCGGTCCAGTAGGTGCGGCAGTGGTTCTTGGTCAACTTGCCGCCCAGCCCGGCCAGCTGCTGCAGGTCGCTCTCACCCGAGCGCGCGCCCTCGTTGTTGGACTGGCAGGCAACCACGATGCCGCCCGGCGCCAACGACGACAGCGCACGGGCGAACAGCGCGCGGGCCTCATCACGCTGGCGCGGCGGCAGCACCAGCACCAGCGCATAACGCGTGTCGTCGGCGTCCAGCGCGTCCTCGTCCACCACCTGCCAGCCACTGCGCCCCAGCGCGTCGGCGAACGGGCGGAAGCTCTGCGCGCAGACCAGTTGCCCCGGCGCGGCGTGCTCGCGCAGCGGCCAGCCATCGCGGGCGCGCAGGAACAACACCGGGCCGGCCGGCCAACGCAGGCCGGCATGGGAAAAGGGCAGGAACAGGGTTTGCAGCGGGGCGTCTTGCAGGGCGGGCATGCCGGTACTTCTTGGAACGGGCCGTCCATTCTACCGGGGCTTGGCCCCGGCCCACCGCAACGCTACAGGACCTCGCCCGGCCCCGGCTCGCCCAGCCGCAGCACCTGGCGGACGCTGTCCAGCCAGATCACGTGCTGCTGGGAGATCCGCGCCAGGTCGTCCAGGCGCACCATGGCGTTGACCCCGGCCTGCTCGGCCGGGTCGGAAAAGTGCTGCAGGCAAGGCCGCATCACCACCGTGCCGGCGACCCGGCTGCCGTCCTTGAGCACCAGCATCACCCGCGCCTGCCCCGGCAGTTCCCCCGCCAGGGTTTCAAGCGCGGCAATGGTCAGCGGGTCGGAATAGACGTGGGGCGCGTAGAGGGCCATGCGAGCGTCCAAGAGTGCTCGCCATCACATTAGCGGGGCGGCGCGTGAAACCGGCGCAAAGATTCAGCGCGGCAAGCGGGCATCGCGGATGGCGCCCACCAGCTGGGCCACGCTGTACGGCTTGGCGATATGGCCCTGGAAGCCGGCCGAGAACGCACGGCGCCGGTCGTCCTCGCGGGCCAGCGCGGTCACCGCCACCGCCGGCAGTTCGGCCCCGCCGATGCCCAGCGTCTCGCGCAGGGTGGTGACCAGCCCGTAGCCGTCCATGCCGGGCATGCCGATGTCGCTGATCAGCACATCGAAGGCCGCGTGGCCACCCATGCCCAGCAGTTCCAGCGCTTCGGCGGCGCTGCTGACGGCCACCACCGAAGCACCCTGCTCCTCCAGCAGGCGCTTGAGGTAGACCAGCATGTCCGGCTGGTCCTCGACCGCGAGCATGCGCAGCCCGGCCAGCGCGTGCGCGGCCACCACCTGTGCGCCGATCGGGCCACGCTGCACCTTGCGCCGCGGTCGCCCGTCCGCCTCGCGGGCGCGATGGACCGGCAGCCGCAGCCGGAAGGTGGCCCCCCGGCCCTCGCCGGCACTCTCGGCCGACACCGTGCCGCCATGCAGTTCGGTCAGCTGCTGGACGATGGCCAAGCCCAGCCCGAGCCCGCCATGGCGCCGGGTGGTGGTGCCATCGGCCTGGCTGAAGCGGCTGAACAGCTGCTGCAGGAACTCCGGCGCGATGCCGTCGCCGTCGTCGCTGACCCGTACTTCGTAATGCTCGCCGTCGCGCAGCACGCGGATGTGGATATGGCCTTCGACGGCGGTGAACTTGATCGCGTTGGAGAGCAGGTTGGAGAGGATCTGGCGGATGCGGGTGGCATCGCCCAGCACCTGGCAGGGGTGCTCGGGCAGCGACAGGGTCAGCTCCTGCGCCTTGCCTTCGGCCACCAGTTCCTGCGCGCGGACGGTGTCGCGCACCTGCTCGGCCAGGTCCAGCACCTCCACCTCCAGCTGCACCTTGCCCAGCAGCATGCTGCTCAGGTCGAGCATGTCCGACATCAGGTGCTTCTGCGTCATCGCGCTGCTGGCGATCACCTCCAGCCCCTTGCGCATCGGGTGGTCGGCGTCCATGCGCTGCAGCAGCAGCTCGCTCCAGCCCAGCACCGTGGTCAACGGCGTGCGCAGTTCATGCGACAGCGTGGCCAGGAATTCATCCTTCATCCGCGCGGTGCCTTCGGCGGCGTTGCGTGCGGCACGCTCGGCGGCGAGCAGTTCCTCGCGCGCCATGTCGATCTCGCGGCGCTCGGTGACGTCCGGGCTGTTGCCGGCCAGGCCGATGAAGCGGCCGTCCGGGGAGAATCGCGGCACGGCATTCATCTCCAGCCAGCGCCATTGCCCGTCGTGGCGGCGCACGCGCACGCTCATGTGCAGCTCGCGGCGCTCGGCCAGGGCCGCTTCGAGTTCGTACCCGAACGGCGCCAGGTCGTCGGGATGCAGCAGCTTCTGCCAATGCCCGGGGCCGATGTCCACGTCCGGGGCCAGGCCGAAGTAGGTGCCGAAGGCGGCGTTGACGAAACGTACCTGGCCCAGGTCATCCAGCACCCAGACCGGCATCGGCAGGCCGTCGGCCAGCGCGCTGAAGCGCGCCTCGCTTTCGGCAAGCTCGATTTCCACCCGCTTGGCCTCGGAGATGTCGAAGAACAGCATCGCCACCCGGCATTGCTCCGGCGCACCGACGCGCACGGCCTCCACCGAGTACCAGCGGCCGAGCTCGCGCACCTCGCGCTCGAACTGCACCATCCGCCCTTCACGCACCACGTGGCCGAACAACTGGAACCAGTACGGCTCCACCCCCGGCAGCACCTCACGCACGCGCCGGCCGGTCACCTCGGCCAGGCCGGTGATGCGCTCGAACGCGCGGTTGACCTTCAGGTAACGGAAATCGACGGCCTCCTCATTCTCGAACAGCAGCTCGATCACGCAGAAGCCGGTTCCCACCGCATCGAACACCTCCCGGTACAGGGAGGCATTCTCCAGGTCCAGGTCAGGCAGGTTGGGAAGCGGGCGGCGGATTTCGTGGTCGAAGGGGAGCATCGGCGGGGCGTTCGGGGGGCGTACTCGGGCTGGCGGCGGCGCTGCTGCAGTCTGCGCAGCGGGCGATCCACAGGACGTGATGATGAACCATCACGCAATCCGGGGCTGGCAGGTTGACAGCGTTCATTGCCGGCTCTCCCAACCCCGATCACACTTGGCCCATCCCAACCCACCGGAGTACGTGCCATGAGAACCCTGACCGTCACCGGACTTGGCCTGGCCTGCCTGCTGGCGGTTGCCGGTGCCCATGCCAAGCCGCGCAACGTGTCCGACCCGGAGGCCCCGCGTGCCCTGCCCACCGAAGGTACGGTGCAGGTGCAGTGGACCGACCCGGCCCAGTTCACCGAGCTGCGCACCAGCCGCAACCGCTGGGAGGCCCAGCGCGGTGACTGGGTGGTGACCCTGGCCGAACACCTGCGCAAGCAGGCCGACAAGCGCCTGCCCGAAGGACAGAAGCTGGACGTGACCATCACCGACATCAAGCGTGCCGGTGACTACGAGCCGTGGCATGGGCCGCAGATGGACGACGTGCGCTTCCTGCGTGACATCTACCCGCCACGCATCAACCTGCAGTTCACCCTGACCGATGCCAACGGCCAGGTGATCGACCAGGGCGAGCGTCGGCTGTCGGACACCGGCTACCTGTTCAACAGCAGCCTGCCCAGCAACACCGATCCGCTGCGTTACGAGAAGCGCCTGCTCGACGATTGGCTGCGCCGCGAGCTGCAACCGGAACGCAAGACCGCCGGGCTGTAATTCCACCCGAACGGGCATTACCAGGAAGGGCCGCGCATGCGGCCCTTCTGCATGGGTGGCCGGCGGCGCGGCTTACTCGCCCAGGTAGACGCGCGGGGTGCGCTTGAGGCTGCACGGCAAGCGATAGGCGCTGGTGTTGCAGCGCGGGGCCAGCTCGGAAATGGTCGGCGCATTGCCCCACAGCTGCACGATGCTGCCGTGGCCCGCCTGCGGGTGGTCGGTGAGGTCGATGGTGAGCATGTCCATCGACACGCGGCCGATCAGTTGACCGGGCACGCCATCGATCAACACCGGCGTGCCATTGGGCGCGAACTGCGGGTAGCCATCGGCATAGCCCATCGCCACCACGCCGACGCGGGTCGGGCGCTGGGCGATGAACCGCGCGCCATAGCCCAGCGGCTCACCGACACCCAGCTCGCGCACCGCGATGACCCGCGACTGCAACGTCATCACCGGGCGCAACTGCGCCGCGTGCGGGCTGGGCTGCGGGTACAGCGGATCGGCGCCGTACAGCATCAGGCCCGGGCGCACCCAGTCGCTGCGCACGTCCGGCCAGCCCAGCAGCGCCGGCGAATTGCACAGGCTGGTCTCGCCGGCCAGGCCGGCGATGGCGTGCTGGAACACGTCCAACTGCTCGCGGGTTCGGTTGCTGTCCAGTTCGTCGGCGCGCGCCAGGTGGCTCATCATCACCAGCGGTCCCACGGTGGGCAGCGCGCTCAGGCGCGCGTGCGCATCGCGGAACTGATCCGGCGACAACCCCAGCCGGTGCATGCCGCTGTCCAGCTTCAGCCAGATGCGCAGCGTGGCATCGGTGCGGAAGGCTTCCACCGCCTCCAGCTGCCACGACGAGGACACCACCGTCCACAGGTCATGCTCGACGATCAGCGGCAACTCGGCCGCATCGAAGAAGCCTTCCATCAGCAGGATCGGCCCGCGGATGCCGGCCTGGCGCAGCTCCAGCGCTTCCTCGATGCAGGCCACGCCGAAACCGTCGGCCTCGTCCTGCAGCGCGCGTGCGCAGGTCACCGCACCGTGGCCGTAGGCGTCGGCCTTGATGATCGCCAAGGCCTTGCCGCCCCCCAACTGGCGGGCCAGCCGGTAGTTATGGCGCAACGCCTCCAGGTCGATCAGTGCCTGTGCCGGGCGCATCAGTGCTGTCCCTTGCCGTAGCGGAAGATGTCCAGGCCTTCGCTGCTGATCTGCGGCGTCCTGCCGCTCATCAGGTCGGCCAGGTAACGGCCCGAGCCGGCGGCCATGGTCCAACCCAGCGTGCCGTGGCCGGTGTTGAGGAACAGGTTGCGGTACGGCGTGGCGCCGATCACCGGGGTGCCGTCCGGCGTGGCCGGGCGCAGGCCGGTCCAGAACGTGGCCTTGGACAGGTCGCCACCCTGCGGGTACAGGTCGTTGACCACCTTCTCCAGCGTGGCGCGGCGACGCGCCTCCAGCGACAGGTCGAAGCCGGCCACCTCGGCCATGCCGCCGACGCGGATGCGGTCCTCGAAGCGGGTGATGGCGATCTTGTAGCTCTCGTCCAGGATGGTCGAGTTCGGTGCCATCGCCGCATCGGTGATGGGCAGGGTCAGCGAATAACCCTTCAGCGGGTAGACCGGCAGGCGCATCCCCAGCGGCGCCAGCAGCTGCGGCGAGTAACTGCCCAGCGCCAGCACGTACTGGTCGGCGGTTTCCAGCGCGCCGTTGACGCGCACACCGGTGATGCGGTCGCCGTCGCCCTGGATCGCGCTGATGTCCTGGTCGAAGCGGAACTCCACGCCCGCATCGGCGGCCAGCGCCGCCAGCTTGCGGGTGAACAGCTGGCAGTCGCCGGTCTGGTCCTCGGGCAGCCGCAGCGCGCCGACCAGCAGGTCGGTCTTGCTGGCCAGCGCCGGTTCCACACGGGCGATGCCCTGGCGGTCCAGCACCTCGTACGGCACGCCGTACTGGCGCAGCACCTCGATGTCCTGGGCGGCGGCGTCGAGCTGCTGCTGGGTGCGGAACAGCTGGGTGGTGCCGAGCTGGCGGCCTTCATAGTCGATGCCAGTGGCCGCGCGCAGTTCGTTGATGCAGTCGCGGCTGTAGTCGGACACCCGCACCATGCGCGCCTTGTTCACCGCGTAACGGGCCGCGGTGCAGTTGCGCAGCATCTGCCACAGCCAGCGGTACTGGTTCAGGTCGGCGGTGGGGCGGATCGCCAGCGGCGCGTGTTCCTCGAACAGCCACTTGATGGCCTTGAACGGCACGCCCGGGGCAGCCCAGGGCGAGGTGTAGCCAAAGGACAGCTGACCGGCGTTGGCAAAGCTGGTTTCCAGCGCCGGGCCCGGCTGCCGGTCGACCACGGTGACGTCATAGCCGGCCTGCCGCAGATACCAGGCACTAGTCGTGCCGATCACACCGCTGCCAAGCACCAGAACTCGCATTGCCCTCTCCTGACCCGATCATTCCCTGCCCGGGAGTGGGCAGGCACTGGAAACGGCGCAGTATATTCAGGTCCTTCCAGAACTTTTCCCTGTATTGATTGGCAGATGCAGGGTAATTTCTTGTTTCGTTCATCAAAAGCAGAATCCCGATGGCCACCCGCAGCCGCGAACTGGACAAGATCGACCGCAGGATCCTGCGCATCCTGCAGCAGGAAGGCCGTATTTCCTTCACCGAACTGGGCGAACGGGTGGGGCTGTCGACCACGCCCTGCACCGACCGGGTGCGCCGCCTGGAACGCGAAGGGGTGATCACCGGGTACTACGCCCGGCTCGATCCACAGTTCGTGAAGGCCAGCCTGCTGGTGTTCGTGGAGATCAGCCTGGCCTACAAGTCCGGCGACATCTTCGAGGAGTTCCGCCGCGCCGCGCTCAAGCTGCCCAACGTGCTGGAGTGCCACCTGGTATCGGGCGACTTCGACTACCTGCTCAAGGCCCGCATCAACGAAATGGCCTCCTACCGCAAGCTGCTGGGCAGCACCCTGCTGACCATGCCGCACGTGCGCGAATCCAAGAGCTACATCGTGATGGAAGAGGTGAAGGAGACCTTGTCGCTGCCGATTGATGAGTGAGTGGCCGACGGCAGGAGTCCCCCTCGCCTACGCCTTCGTCGCAAGGGCGGCGCAGTCAGGCGCGCTGCAGGGAGCGGGAGCGCCGTGCGTCCGCCCGCTCCCTTTCGTGCAGCAAAGGGGAGGGCTGGGGAGAGGCCCATTCACGCATGGAAAACACACGTCACCTCTGCGGCTTGGCTCCGGCCGGCGGCGGCACGATGCGCTGGCCGACGCCGCTCGGCTCGGTGGTGTGGTATCGCCCCGTCCGCGGGTCGAAGACCCGGTTCGGCCCGGCCTGGCGCATGCCTTCGACCCGCTGGCCCTTGCTGTCGTAGATCGGGCGCATCGGCGGTGGCGGGGTCACCGGCTTGATCGGCGGCTTGGTCGGTCGTGGCGGCGGTGGCACCCGCGGTTGCGGGTCCTCGCGCTGCGCGTCGTCGCGGGTAGGCGGCGGCACGCTCGACGGGCGGGTGGCCGTCGGTGAGGTCGGCGGTGGCGAACCCGGAAGGCTCACCGGCCGCGTGGCGGTCGGCGAGGCCGGGGCCTGCAACTGGGCCAGCGCCGTCACCGGCAGGAGCAATGCGACAAGCAATACCGTGGTCGTGCGGAACATCACCCGTCCCTGTCTGTATCCGGCTCGAAGCATGCACCCATTCGACTTGCATGGCGATGAACCGGCCACCACCATGGTTCCCTGCCCCACGGATTCCTCGCCATGACCGCCTTCGACCTGACACCCCCCAGCACTGCACAACGTGATGCCCTCATCGCTGGCCTGAGCGAGGAGGAAAAGCGCGTACTGCTGCAGCACGGCACCGAGGCGCCGTTCTGCGGCGTGTTCCTGGACAACAAGCGCGAGGGCGTCTACTGCTGCCGGCTGTGCGCGCTGCCGTTGTTCCGCTCCAGCACCAAGTTCGACTCCGGCACCGGCTGGCCCAGCTTCTTCGCCCCGTTCGACCCGGCCCATGTCGGCGAGATCCGCGATACCAGCCACGGCATGGTGCGCACCGAGATCGTCTGCGCCCGCTGCGGCAGCCACCTGGGCCATGTGTTCCCGGACGGCCCGCCGCCGACCTTCGAGCGGCACTGCCTGAACTCGGTGTCGCTGGGCTTCGTCGACCAGGGCCAGCCCTACCCCGACCCGTTGCAGCGCGGCGGCGCCGAGGCCGAACCGGCGCGCTGAGCCATCGCGCCGAGCGATGCCGGGCATGGCGGCGCCTGGCCGCCTGCACGCACGCCCTGCGTCGCGGCCAAGGCCGCGCCTACAGAATCCGGCGAGCGTGCCGACAACGGGATATCCCCTTCCCCGTGCCCGCACCATGCTCATCCTCGTTGGCCTGCTCATCGTCATCATCAGCGTGCTCGGCGGCTACGTCGGCGCGCACGGCCGCCTGGGCGCGTTGTGGCAGCCTTACGAGCTGGTCATCATCGGCGGCGCAGCGCTGGGCGCGTTCCTGGTCGGCACGCCGGTCAAGACCGTCAAGCAGACGCTCAAGGCCGTGGTCGGCGTCTTCAAGGGGCCGCAGTACAAGCGCCAGGACTACCTGGACGTGCTCAGCCTGCTGTACGAACTGCTCAACAAGGCCCGCCGCGAAGGCTTCATGGCGCTGGAGGACCACGTCGAGCGACCGCAGGAAAGCCCGGTGTTCGCCAACTACCCCAAGGTGCTGGCCGACCACCACCTGATGGACTTCATCACCGACTGCCTGCGCCTGATGATCGGCTCCAACATCGAGCCGCACGAGCTCGAGCCACTGCTGGAACTGGAGCTGGAAAAACACCACCACGAGGCCATCGAGCCGGCGCACGTGCTCAACAAGGTGGCCGATGGCCTGCCCGGCTTCGGCATCGTCGCCGCGGTGCTGGGCATCGTGATCACCATGGGTTCGATCGGCGGTGACATCAAGGAAGTCGGCGCCCACGTGGCCGGCGCGCTGGTCGGCACCTTCCTCGGCATCCTGCTCGGCTACGGCTTCATCGGCCCGCTGGCGGCGGCGGTGGAAGCACGCGCCGAACAGGACGCGCGCATCTACGAGTCGGTCAAGACCGCATTGCTGGCCTGCCTGCGCGGCTACAACCCAAAGATCGCGCTGGAGTTCGCGCGCAAGACCGTGCCCTCGGCACTGCGCCCGGGCTTCAGCGAGTTCGAGCAGCACCTGAAGTCGGTCAAGTAAGGCAGCCACGATGAGCGATACCAAGCCCACGGTGATCGTGCGCCGGGTCAAGAAGGTCCAGGGCGGCGGCCATCACGGCGGCTCCTGGAAGGTGGCCTACGCCGACTTCGTCACCGCGATGATGGCCTTCTTCCTGGTGATGTGGCTGATGGGCAGCACCAGCAAGCCCGAGCGTGCGGCCATTTCCGAGTACTTCCGCAACCCCAGCCCGTTGAGCGGCACCAGCAGCACGCCGGCCCCGGGCATGGCCGGGCCGGGCGGTGCGAGCACGTCGATGATCAAGCTCGGCGGTGCCACCGACATCTCGCGCGGCAACAGCAACGACCCGTTCCAGAACAAGCAGGAAGCGGTGCCGACGCCGGTGGCTGAACGCGAGCGCGAACGCCAACGGCTGGAGGCGCTGAAGCAGGACCTGCAGGAAGCGATCAGCAAGAGCCAGGCGCTGGAACCGTTCAAGGACCAGTTGCTGCTGGACATCACCCCCGAGGGCCTGCGCATCCAGATCGTGGACCAGCAGAACCGGCCGATGTTCGACCTCGGCAGCGCGCGGCTGATGCCCTACACGCGGTCGATCCTGCTGGAGTTGTCGCACTTCATCAACCAGGTGCCCAACCGCATCAGCATCACCGGCCACACCGACACCACCGCGTATTCGACGCAGCTGGGTTATGGCAACTGGGAACTGAGCGCCGACCGTGCCAATGCCGCGCGCCGCATCCTGATCGAAGGCGGCATGGACGAGGCCAAGGTCGCCCGCGTGGTCGGCCTGTCCTCTTCGGTACTGTTCGACAAGGCCAACCCGCAGAACCCGATCAACCGTCGCATCAGCATCGTGGTGATGACCAAGGAAGCCGAGGCCGCCGCCCTGAACGAGACCGAGTCGCTGCCGGTGCCTGCGCCCGGTGCGGCGCCGGTGGCAGTGGTAACGCCGCCTGCGGTGGAGTAAGGAGGCCGGGGGCATCCCGGGCCTGCGGGAGGGCATTCCACGCGGTTCCGGCCGATCCCCGCGCACCCCATTTCTGCCCCCTTTTGCACAACGAAGGCGAGCACGAGGGAGGCCCAAAGGGCGCCCATCAAGGCAGGAACAGGCCCGGGCGCCTACAATGGCCGCTGTTTTCCTTCTCTACCGAGCCCATGTCCAAGCAGTCCAAAGCCAAGCGCGACAAGCGCAAGAAGCAGGCCCCACGCCGCCCGTTCGCCCGCCTGAACGCCCAGCAGCAGATCCAGAACCACGCCGTGCTGGTCAATGAAGAAGGCCAGGTCGTGGCGGCCATTGGCCTGCAGGGCAACGAATGGCTGCTGGCCATCGGCGGCCAGACCATGGGCAATGCCGATAACCCGGTGCCGATGCTGGCCATGCTCAAGCACCTGGCCAACGTGCAGGAGAAGGAAGGCCGCAAGGTCACGCTGGAATACTCCGCGCAGCTGCAGCAGATGATCGACGACCTGGCCGCCGACGAAGGCAAGACCGCCGACGACTACCTGGCCGGCCTGGTCGCCGAATTCGAAGGCGTCGAGGGCGAGGAAGCCACGGACGTGGCCGAAGCCAGCGAAGCGGCCGAACAGGCCGATGCACCGACGGCCGACGCCGACGAACAGCCCAAGGCCTGAGCCCCGGGCCGATCGTGACGGTCTATATCGACGATGCGGTACATCCCTGGCGTGGCGAACGCTGGGCGCATCTGATGGCCGACACCCTGCCCGAGCTGCATGCGCTGGCGCAGCAGCTCGGGATTCCCCGCCGCGCCTTCCAGAACCTGCCCAGCGGCGTGCACTACGACGTGCCCGCGCCGCTGCGCGAGCAGGCCATCGCCCTGGGCGCGCAGCCGATTTCCCGCCACACCGACCGCACCCTGATGCGCCAGGTGATCGCCAACGCCCGGGCGCTGTACCAGCCCTAGGCACGGCGAGTGCCGGAATCGGTCAGAACGGGTCGCTGCCCGGGCGTACTTCCACGCCCAGCAACGAACACAGCGCCATCATCGCCTCGTCGTCGCGGCTGAGCGCGATCCAGCCGGCATAGGCATCGCCACCGGTGTTCCAGTTCCAGACCGAATAGCCGTGCTCACGCAGGCGGTCGTAGGCAATGCTCATCAGCGCCGGGACATCCAGGTCCTCGGCGAAATCCTCGTCGTCCAGGTCGCCGCCCCAGTCGATGCCCAGGTTCCAGCGCGCGGCCAGCTCCTGCAGCGCCGCGACGAAGGAATCGGTGTCCTTCCAGTCCACGTAGAAGCCGGCGCGCCAGTCGATGGCGTCCTTCAGGTCCCACAGCCAGCTTTCATCGGACGGATCGTCCTCGGCGCCGGCACGGGCTTCGCGCCAGGCATCGAACTGCTGCAGCGCCGCGTCCTCGTCACCGGGGTTGATCAGCCACAGCAGGTTCCAGACCCGCGCCGGATGGTCATCCTCGTCGAAGGTGGGTTGCAGTTCGTCGGCGTCTTCGTAATCGGCGCTGTTGTCGGGCATTGCAGTCTTCCACGGCGTGTTTGCCGCGCATTCTGCCGCCACGCGCCCGGCGGCGGAAGCCGTCCGCGCGCCCAGCGGTTATCCTGTGGCACGGAAGATGGCCACGGTGGCCGTCAATGAATCAGTGCCATGAGCGATACCCCTCCCGATCACCTGGCGGTCAACCCGCAAAGCCCGTTCCATGATGCCGCCGCCCTCGAGCGCGGTGTCGGCGTCCGCTTCAACGGCATCGAGCGCGATGACGTGGAGGAGTATTCGGTCAGCGAAGGCTGGATCCGCGTGCAGGCCGGCAAGGCCCGCGACCGTCGCGGCAACCCGATGACGCTGAAGATCAAGGGCGCGGTGGAACCGTACTTCCTTGAACTGAAGAACGCCTGATACCGGGACCACCGGTTCGGCAGGACACGCAAGGGCCGCCCACGCGGCCCTTCTGCATTCCCCGGTAGGAGCGGCCTCGGCCGCGAAGCCGATGCCGTCTGCAATTGCAGGCCCTGCGTGCGCGCAACGATTCCCCAGCTTCGCGCCTGAAGGCGCTCCTGCCGGGTCATTCGCGTTGGCGGCTTTCCAGCAGGTCCAGGTTGCGGATCAGCTTGCGCGAGATCTCATCGGAGATCTGCCCGCGCCGGGTCAACCGGAACAATTCCTCGCGCTCGGCGTTGAGGCCGGCCGAGCGCAGGCTGCGATAGGCCTGCTCCATGCGCTTGATCTTGTCGGGGTCTTCATCCGGGCTGATGCCCTTGTCCAGGTTGCGCTGGTACAGCAGGCTGACCCGCGCCGCCGCGTCGTTGAGCAGCTGCACGTTGCCGGTGGGCTGGCCGTCGGCCAGTTCCTGGCGGGCCCGCTCCACCGCGACCAATGCGGCCTTGGACGAGGACTTGCGGGCCAGGTCCTCCTCGCGCCGCGAGGTATCGTCCTTGGGCAGCTCCAGCCCGCGCAGCAGGCGCGGCAACAGCAGGCTGGCGGCGATCAACGACACCAGGATCACCGCCGCGGCCAGGAAGATCACCAGGTCGCGGGCCGGGAAGGGCGCGCCGCTGGGGATCATCAATGGCAGCGTCAGCACGCCGGCCAGGGTGATCGCACCGCGCACGCCGGCCACCGACATCGCCAGCACCACGCGCAGCGGCGTGCTGGTGCCCTTCTCGCCGCGCATGCGCGCGCGCAGCAGGTTCCAGCGCAATGACAGCCACACGAAGGCCAGGCGCATCGCGATCAGGATGGCGTTGATCGCCAGCACGTAGACCAGCAGCCACCACGGGCTCTGGTGGCCGGTGACCGACATGGTCTCCACCGCGCGCTCGACGATGCCCGGCAACTGCTCGCCCAGCAGCACGAACATGATGCCGTTGAAGGTGAACTGCACCATGTTCCAGACCGCGCTGCGCTGCACGCGCATGCTGCCGCTGATGCGGCCGGTCAGCTCGACGTAGCTCATGGTGATGCCGGCCGCGACCGCAGCCAGGATGCCGGAGGCGCTGAGCTCTTCGGCCAGCAGGTAGGCGGCGAACGGGATCAGCAGGTTGACCAGCAGGGCGGCACCGGGCTCCTCGCCGAAACCGCGCCACAGCCAGCGCTGGAAGGTGGACACGCTCCAGGTCACCGCCACGCCGATGGCCAGGCCGGCGAAGGCCACCCACAGGAAGGTCAGCGAGGCCTGCGCCAGCGAGAAGGTACCGGTCATCACCGCCGCCACCGCGAAGCGGAAGCAGACCAGGCCCGAGGCATCGTTGAGCAGCGACTCGCCTTCCAGGATGTGCATCAGCCGCTTGGGGATGGGCACGCGCGAGGCAATCGCGCTGACCGCCACCGGATCGGTCGGGGAGATGATCGCCGCCAGCGCGAAGGCCACCGCCAACGGCATGGTCGGGATCATCCAGTGGATCAGCAGGCCGGCACCGACCACGGTGAACACCACCAGGCCGAAGGCCAGCTCCAGGATCGCGCCCTTGTCGCGGAACAGGCCCTGCTTGGGAATGCGCCAGCCATCGAGGAACAGCAGCGGCGGCAGGAACAACAGGAAGAACATCTCCGGGTCGAGCGCATGGCCACGCTTGAACACCCCGGCGATCAACGCCCCCAAGCCGATCTGCACCAACGGCAGCGGCAGGGAAAAGGGAAGGATTCTTACCAGATAGCCGCTGGCGACGACGGCCACCAGCATGGCCAGGACGACTTCGATCGTGTGCATGCCCGTTCCACGGATTCACCACCACGGCAGCATGCTGCCGGCGCTGGCAGCGACGGTTGATTAACCCTTGGAAAACTATCACAGCCATGTGCAATGCAGCATGGCGTCGACGACACTGCAACAGGAGCGGCCCTGGCCGCCAAGCCGGTGCGGCGTGCAATCGCCGATGCCCGCGCGGGTGCAGCGAGGGTGAGCCTCGCGCCCCAAGCCGCGCCTACGCGGCCGCGTCGACCCCGTCGAAACGGTAGATGTCCATCGCCAGGAAACCCTGGTCGATGCCGGCATCGATGCGCTGCGCGCCCAGTTGGTCACCGCCGGCGGCACCCATCGCGAAGTACAGCGGCAGCAGGTGCTCATCGGTCGGGTGGGCCTGTGCGGCGAACGGGGCCTGGCGGCGGTAATCGAACAGGGCCGGCAGGTCATCGGCCTCCAGCTTCTGCTCCACCCATCCAATGAACGGCCGCACGTACGGGGCCTCCTTGGCCTCGGAGTAGCTGTGCCAGTCATGCAGGTTGTGGGTGATGCTGCCCGAGCCGATCAGCAGCACGCCCTGCCCGCGCAGCGGTGCCAGCGCGCGACCCAGCGCGAACTGGTGCTGCGGGCCGAGCATCGGCTGGATCGAGACCTGCAGCACCGGGATGTCGGCCTGCGGGTACAGGTAGCGCAGCGGCACCCAGGCACCGTGGTCCAGGCCGCGCCGCGGGTCGATGCCCGGCTGCAGCCCGGCATCGGCCAGGCGCTGGGCCACCTCCTGCGCCAGCGCTGGTGCACCCGGGGCCGGGTACTGCAGCTGGTACAGCGGCTCGGGGAAGCCGCCGAAGTCATGGATGGTTTCCGGCTGCGGGGCCGCCGAGACCAGCGGCGCCCGGCCCAGCCAGTGCGCCGAGGCCATGACGATGGCGCGCGGTCGCTGCAGGCCCGCCGCCAGTTCGGCCAGGCGCGGTCCCACCTGCCCCGGCTGCAGTGCAGTCATCGGCGAACCGTGGGAGATGAACAACGAAGGCAGGCGATTCATGGCAGGCTCCCGGCGTGGGAAGAACAGAAGTTGGGACGCAGCTTATTGCGCGGCAAAGGGGCAACAAATAGCCTCGACATCAACGTTTTATTGCAGGGATGGAAATAATGGACACCATCGATGCCATGCGGGTCTTCGTCGCGGTCGTGGAGCGCAACGGCTTCAGTGCCGCTGCCGATGCCCTGAACCTGTCCACCGCGGCGGTGACCCGGCAGATCGCCGCGCTGGAGAAGCGCCTGTCCGCGCGCCTGCTCAACCGCACCACCCGGCGGGTCAGCCCGACCAGCACCGGGGCAACCTACTACCAGCGCTGTGTGCAGCTGCTCAACGAATTCGATGAGCTGGAAGCCTCGGTCGGCGCGCAGGCCCTGCAGCCGGCCGGGCGGCTGCGCATCAACGCGCCGGTCAGCTACGGCATCTCGCGCCTGGCGGCACTGCTGCCCGGTTACAGCGCGCGCTACCCGCAGGTAGAACTGGACCTGTCGCTGTCCGACCGCCTGGTGGACATGGTCGAGGAAGGCTTCGACCTGGCCATCCGCATCACCCGCCAGCCCTCACCCTCGCTGATCGCCCGGCGCCTGTCGCAGGCGCGGATCATCCTGTGCGCGGCGCCGTCCTACCTGGCCCGGCGCGGCGAGCCGGCCACGCCGCAGGCCCTGGCCGAGCACGACTGCCTGGCCTACAGCTATTCCGACACCGGGGACGCCTGGACGCTGCAGGGGCAGCACGGGGACGTCAGCATCCCGGTGGTGCCGCGCATGCGTGCCAACAACGGCGAGGTGCTGCGCGAGGCAGCCATCGCCGGCATGGGCATCATCGCCCAACCGGACTTCATCATCGACGTGGCGCTGGCCAGCGGCCAGCTGGTACCGATCCTGCGCGACTGGACCGTGCCGCCGATCGGCATCCATGCGGTCTACGCCAGCCGCAGCCACCTGGCACCGAAGGTGCGCAGCTTCATCGACTACCTGGTGGAGTGCCTGGGCCCGGCGTGACCCCGGCGCTCAGGCCGCGTCACCCGGCTCGCCGAGCGCGGCGAGCAATGCCTCCAGCGCCATCGGCCGGCCCAGCAGGTAGCCCTGCACCTGGTCACAACCATGCGCGGCCAACCAGCGGTACTGCCCTTCGGTCTCCACGCCCTCGGCGATCACCGACAGGCCCATGCTGTGGCCCAGCGACAGCAGCGCACGGCAGATGGCGGCATTGCGCGGGTTGGTCTCCACGTCGGAGACGAAACTGCGGTCGATCTTCAGCGCGTCCAGCGGCAGGTGCTGCAGGTAGGACATCGACGAGAAGCCGGTGCCGAAGTCGTCCAGCGAGATGTGGATGCCCTTCTCGTGCAGGCGCTGCATGGTCTGCAGCGCCTGGGTCGGGTTGCGCATCAGGCTGCTCTCGGTCAGTTCCAGCTGCAACGCGCCGCGGCGCAGGCCGTACTCCTCCACCGCGTGGGTGAACTCGCCGGCCAGGTCGGTATTGAAGAACTGCACCGCCGACACGTTGACCGCGACCGACAGCTCGCCCCAGCCGGCATCGGCCAGCTGCCGCTGCGCCCGCGCCGCGGCGCGGGTGACCCAGCGGCCGAGCGCGATGATCAGGCCAGTGTCCTCGCACAGCTGGATGAAGTCGCCGGGCGGGATGTAGCTGCCATCGGGCTGCGGCCAACGCAGCAGCGCCTCCAATGCCACCGGGCTGCCATCGGCGGCATGCCGGATTGGCTGGAAATGCAGCTCGAACTCGTCGCGGTCGATGGCCACGTGGATGCGCCCGGCCAACTGCAGGCGCTCGGTATAGCGGGTGGCCATGGCCTGGCTGAAGCGCGCCAGCGCCAACCCGCCTTCGCGAGCGGCATGGGCGGCCTGCGCCGCGCGGCCGATGACCTGCTCGGCCAGTTCGCCGTCGCGCGGGCAGCTGGCCACGCCGATGCGGGCCTCGAGCTGGTGGAAGGTGTCGCGGCCACGCACCGGTTCGGCCACCGCCGCCTGCAATACGTCCAGCGCCAGGGGCGCGGCCGCCGGGTCCAGGATGGCCAGGACGAAATCCTCGGCCGGCTGGTGCGCCAGCAGGCCATAGCGTGCGGCCAGCCCCCCCAGCCGCACCGACACCGCGCGCAGTGCGTCCTCGCCGGCTTCGCGGCCCAGCGTGTCGGTGATCATCTGCAGCCCGCGCAACTGCACGTGGGCGATGGTGTAGCCGCGCGCGCCGCCGTCCAGGCGCTCGCCCAGCGCGCGCACGGTCAACAGACCGGTACTGGAATGGTGGCTGGCCCGGTACGCCAGCTCGTTCTCGAAGCGCAGCCGCTGGCTGACGTCCTCGGCCAGCACCAGGCAGGCCTTGCGCCCGGCGAAGTCCAGCAGCGCACTGTGGGCGACCACCATGAAGCTGCTGCCGTCCTTGCGCAGATGGGCGCGCGCGATCAGCTGCTGCGGCGCACCACTGTTGATGCTGCGGATGGTCTGGCGCAGTTCGTCCCATTCCTCGGGCGGGCGGATGTCCAGGATCGACATCCCCAGGAACTCCTCGCGGCTGTAGCCGTACTGGTCGATCGCGGCCTGGTTCACCTCCAGGAAGCGCAGGTTGACCATGTCGAAGATCCAGAACGGCGCCGGGTTGCGGTCGAACACCAGCCGGAACTGCCGCTCGGCTTCCTGCGCGCGGGCTTCCACGTGCACCCGCTCGCTGATGTCCACCACCGCGCCGGCCAGGTGCGCGGCGCCGCCGTTCGGGCCACGGACCTGGTCGCCACGCGCCGACAGCCAGCGGAACGAGCCATCGGCCAACAGCAGCCGGAACGTGGCGTTGACCGCCCCCTGCCCTTCGCCGGCGGCATCGAGCACCTCGCGCAGCACCGCCACGTCCTCGCCATGCACGCGCGCGTACAGCGCCTGGAGGGTGGATGAACGTCCCTCCAGGCCCAGCATCTGCTGGGTCAGCGCCGACCAGTGCAGGGTCCGCCCGTCGCCACGGATCGACCAGGTGCCGACCTTGCCCACTTCATGCGCCAGCGCCAGTTCGGCGGCGCCGGCCTGCAGTTCCTCGTTCAACTGCTGCTCGTGCGAGGCGCTGCGGCGCAGGCGCCCCATCAGGAAGCCGAAGCTGATCAGGTAGACCAGGTACAGGCCAGTGGCCGCGTACAGAAACACATACCAGCGCGCCATCACCTCACGGTAGGACAGCGCGGTGTACAGGGTGAGCGGGTAGTCCAGCGGCACGCTCACCGCGGCGATGCGCTTCTGCCCGTCCGACGGGCTGTGGACCACCCCGCGCGGGACCACCGAGGCCGACTGCGGCAGGATGATCATCGGCGACGGCAGCGTCCGCCCCACCAGGCCGGGGTCACGGCTGTGCGCCAGCAGCTGGCCATAACGGTTGCCGATGGACGCCACGCCATCGCGGCCCAGGTCCAGGCCGCTGACCACCTGCTGGAAGGTGCCCAGGCGTACCCGCGCCAGCAGCCACTGGCCGTTCTGCATCGGCAGTGCCGTGCGCACCACCCAGTGCCCGCCCGGCAGTTCCTCCAGCGCGCCGATGTAGAGCTCGCCGCTGAGCAGCCGGTTCTGCGCGATCGTCCAGCTGTGCAGGGTGGGATCGCCCTGCCCCTGCGACAACGCCATGCCCTGGCCGTCCACCAGAGTGATCGAGGCCAGGTCGCGGTTGCGCGCCAGCACGCCCTGGATGTTGGCCTCCAGCAGCTGCACCGCCTTGTCCGGCACCTGCCGGTAGAACTCGCGGCCGTCGTTGGCGGTACCGCGCAGGGCGCGCTCCAGCGTGACCAGTTGTGCCCGCATCAGGCGCTCGCTGCCCGAGGCCAGTGCCATGCTCTGCCGCTGCGCGCCTTCGATGCGGGTGCTGCGGTCGTTCCACAGCATCATCACCAGCCCGACCGCCAGCAACACCGCCACCGCCGTGCCGGCGATGGCGATCACCCGCAACGGGTGCACGGCGCCCCGGCTCACGGAGACATCCAACGCAGCGGCAGTCGGCACACAGGTATCACGGGCATTCCAGGAAAGTTGGCGACGGGGGAGTCGGCAAGCGAACACCATTGACCGGTGGTCCCCTCGCAGCTGTTGTCTCCCCAGACACGGCATGCATCAAACGCACGACAGCATGCAGCACAACCACGGCGGCGTGAAGACGGGTTCACGATATTAAGCGGCACTTTGATACGGGTGGGTGATGCCAAGGGCCAGAATGGGCACTCCCGGTCACACTCCGCCCGCTCTAGACTTGGCGGTTTCACCGACACGGAATCTGCCATGGTCCTGCAACGTTCCCTCCTGATGCTTGCCATCGGCGCTGCGCTCACGCTCAGCGGCTGCAACAAGGATGCCCCCCAGCCCGCGGCCGATGGCCAGGCACCGGCCGCGGCGGATGCGACGGCGGCGGCCAAGCCGCAGCTGGGCAGCTTCGGTTTCGATGCCGCCGGCATGGACCGTGCTGTCGCCGCCGGCGACAACTTCTTCGACTTCGCCAACGGCGAATGGGTCAAGCGCACCGAGATCCCGGCCGACCGCTCCAACTACGGCAGCTTCAACGTGATCGCCGAAAAGACCCTGGCCGACACCCGCGCGATCATGGAGGAAGCCGGCAAGGCCAGCGACGGCGAAGCCCGCAAGATCGGCGACTACTACGCCGCCTACATGGACGAAGCCGGCATCGAGGCGCGCGGCGCCGCGCCGGTGCAGCCGCAGCTGCAGGCCATTGCCGGCATCGCCGACAAGCAGGCCCTGGCCAAGGCTCTGGGCGGCACCCTGCGCGCCGACGTGGACCTGCTCAACGCCACCAACTTCTATACGCCGCACCTGTTTGGCGT
Organism: Stenotrophomonas sp. ATCM1_4; assembly: GCF_004348115.1. GTDB lineage: Bacteria > Pseudomonadota > Gammaproteobacteria > Xanthomonadales > Xanthomonadaceae > Stenotrophomonas > Stenotrophomonas capsici. The sequence goes on from NZ_QPFB01000001.1 coordinate 3,910,071, forward strand.
ATGGGTTTCGGTGGACCTGATGCAGCCGGACCGCAACGCGCCGTACCTGGTGCAGGGTGGCCTGGGCATGCCCGACCGCGACTTCTACCTGCAGGACGGCCGCATGGCCGAGCTGCGCAAGGTCTATGAAGGCTACGTGGCCCAGTTGCTGACGCTGTCCGGCGACACCGATGCCGCCGCCAAGGCCGCGCGCATCGTCGCCCTGGAAACCCGGATCGCCCGCGCCCACGCCACCCAGGAGGAGACCAACGACGTGCAGAAGGGCGCCAACGCTTGGAAGCAGGCCGACCTGGCCGCCAAGGCACCGGGCATGGACTGGGCGGCGTTCCTCGACGCGGCCGGCCTGTCGGCGCAGCAGGACTTCATCGTGTGGCAGCCCAAGGCCGTGGCCGGGCTGTCCCGGCTGGTGGCCAGCGAGCCGCTGGACACCTGGAAGGACTACCTGGCCTTCCACGCGCTGGACGAAGCCGCACCGTACCTGCCCAAGGCCTTCGCCGACGCCCACTTCGCCTTCCACGGCACCGCCATGAGCGGCACGCCGCAGCAGAGCGAGCGCTGGAAGCGCGCCGTGGGCCAGACCAACGACGCCATCGGCGAAGCGGTCGGCAAGATCTACGTCCAGCGCCACTTCGACCCGGCCACCAAGGCCCGTGCCGACGAGATGGCCAGGAACATCATCGCCGCCTTCGCCAAGCGCATCGATGCGCTGGAATGGATGTCGCCGGAAACCAAGGCCCACGCCAAGGCCAAGGTCGCCGGGCTGAAGGTGGACATGGGCTACCCGAGCAAGTGGCGCGACTACAGCGCGCTGGAAGTCAAGCGTGACGACGCGCTGGGCAACGCGCAGCGCGCCTCGCTGTTCGAGTACCGGCGCAACCTCGCCAAGCTCGGCCAGCCGGTGGACCACAGCGAATGGGCGATGCTGCCGCAGACCATCAACGCGATGAACGTGCCGCTGGAAAACCGCCTGGTGTTCCCGGCAGCGATCCTGCAGGCGCCGTTCTTCGACGGTGCGGCCGATGACGCGATCAACTACGGCGCGATCGGCGCGGTGATCGGCCATGAGATCAGCCACGGCTTCGACAACGCCGGCGCCCTGTTCGACGAGACCGGCAAGCTGCACAACTGGTGGACGGCCGAGGATCTGAAGCAGTTCAACGCCGCCGGCGATGCGCTGGCCGCCCAGTTCAACAGCTACGAGCCGTTCCCCGGCGTGCACGTCAACGGCCGCCTGACCCTGGGCGAGAACATCGCCGACGTGGCCGGCCTGGCCACCGCCTACGACGCCTACCGGCTGTCGCTGCAGGGCAAGCAGGAACAGACGCTGGAAGGCTTCACCCCGGACCAGCGCTTCTTCCTGGGCTTTGCCCAGGCCTGGCGCAGCAAGGCCCGCGAGCAGGCACTGCGCAACTCGCTGCTGACCAACGTGCATGCGCCGGGCCAGTTCCGTGCGCTGACCGTGCGCAACCTGGATGCGTGGTACCCGGCGTTCGAGGTCAAGGACGACCAGAAGCTGTACCTGGCCCCGGAAAAGCGGGTCAAGGTCTGGTAACTGCCGGCTGGGTTTGAATGCGGTACGAAGCACGGGCGCCTGAGGCGCCCGTGCTTCGTTTACCCCTCCCCAGCCCTCCCCTTGGCTGCGCCAAAGGGAGGGGGCGGTTCCGCGTGGTCGGTCAGATCGCGGCGCACGCCGCCCTTGCCCCCTCCCTTTGGCGCAGCCAAGGGGAGGGTTGGGGAGGGGTCGCTTCTGCTTCTGCCCTAAGCCGGCCAGCGCATCAGGATCGCCGGGTCCTCCCCCACCCGCCGGCAGGCGCGCGTGGAGATGCCATCATCCAGGGCGATCCGGAACAGCGGCGCGACGCTGCGCAGCACGCGTGCGGCCACCACCGACTGCAGCTGCTGGCCGCGGCTGCGGCCCAGCAGGCGCGCCGCCCATTCCGGCAACAGCGCCGCGCCGGCGGCCAGGAACATGTCGCGTGACACCCCCGGCAGCGGCACCGGCAAGCGCACCGCACTGAGTACGTCCAGCACTTCGCGCGAGCGCTCGTCCATCCGCAGCTGCGGTTGCCGCGCGGCGAAGTACGCCTGCACCTGCGCCTCGCTGGCCGGCACATCACGTGCGCCCAGGGCCTCGGCCACGCGCCGGTATTCGTCGTAGTAGCGGTCGGCGATGGCCTGCGGTACGTCACGGCAGTAACGGCGGCAGCCTTCCAGAAAGCCATAGGCCTCGGTCACGTGCACCCAGGTCAGCAGCTCGGGATCCTCGGCGGTATACGCGCTGCCATCGGGCAACGTGCCGACCACCTGGGCGTGGATCTTCCGTACCCGCGCGATGAGCGCGTCCACCTCCGCCGCCGGCGCGTAACTGGTGCCGGCCACGAAACTGGTGGTGCGCCGCAACCGGCCGACCAGGTCCTGGCGGAAGTTGGAGTGGTCATAGACACCGGCCAGCGCACGCGGGTGCAGCAACTGCAGCATCAAGGCGCACAGCCCGCCGGCCAGCATGCCCGGGAACTCGGAATGAATACGCCAGGTGACGCTGCCCGGACCGAACCAGCCCGGGTCACCGGCTGGCACGTCGTAGTCCACGCCGTTCTGGTTGCGGGGGAAGGCATCAAGCACCCAGCGGCGGATCTGGGCGGTGGCAGCGGTGGAGACACGTCGGGACAAGGGCAGCATGGCCGCTATCGTAGCCGGGCAGCCGCGCAACTGGCGTGTCCGACGCCGGTGACAGCCGCGTGGCAAGGCCCCCTGCCCGCCCGCGGACATGCCATGTGCGGGCGCAGCACGCCGACCGGATTTCAACTTCCGGCTCCATTACTTGCATCGTGGTGCGCTGCAAAAATCCGCCCCGCAGGCGGATCACCGCCGGTGGCCGGACGCGGAATCTTCGCGTTTTCCCCATTGCCAAGCGTGGTGAAAGTGCTAGAACTGGCCGTGCCTCACCGTTCCACGCTGCATCCGTCGCTCGTTCCAGATAGTTACTGCAAGGAGCTCACCATGATCGCGTTGTTCAAAGGTTTGGGGTTGTTGCTGCAAGACAACGAGCTGTACAACAGCCCGTTCGAGAAACAGGTTGCACACTGGAAAGGGTTGAGCGACCAGCAGATCCGTGAGGAAGTGTCCTTGCTTGCCAAGGCCAAGTGCCAATGGCTGATGGCCTCGATCGTGATCTGGCAGGCGTCCTCGCTGCTGATCCTTGGGCTGATCACCAACTATCTGTGGCGTGACGATTTCCATATCACCTTCACCCGCATCGTGATCGTGCTGGGTTCGTGGGTGTCGATCCTGTTCGTGATCTGGTTCATGGCCAACATGTTCGACCACACCGCCGGCTTCGAGCGCTGGATGAAGGCCTTCAACAGCCGCGCCCGGATCAGCTCCGACGCCGACAGCGTCGACGACGTGGCCGAGGCACTGGACATGGCCAGGCATTATCCGGAGGTGCTGGATTACAAGCAGGCCGTCACCGCCAGCCGCGAACTGCGCCACGAGGACATCCGCATCATGCGCGAGCTGGGCCGCATGCGGCAGCACTCGCAACTGGTCGGCGAACTCAACCACATCGGCGACGACGGGCTGCGCCTGCAACCGGCGTTCTAGCCCGCCCATGCCCGCGTCCTCCCGCCGGGACGACGCAACCTGCACCCCCATCGCCGCGCCCGTCGCGGCGATGTCACTTGTGGATCGTCACCTGCTGCGCGAAGCCATCCGGCAGCCCGGTCATCTCGCGGGTGTAGCCCACCACCACGGCGAAATCCATCAACGCCTCGCGGTTGCACACCTGGGCGCGTTGCCCGTCGGCGCACTGTTCGCGGTAGAGCTGGTAGAAGCAGCGACCGCTTTCACTCTGCAGGCACTGGAAGCGGGCCACGTCCTGCCGCACCGTGGTGCGGCTGAGCAGGCTGTGCTCGCCGCTGATGCGGGTGACCGAGGTCTGCCCCGGCGGCTCGCTGAAACCCAGCATCGACAACAGGCTGCCCAACAGCATGGTCAGGTAATGCATGGCGATTCTCCTGGCAGCGGCGTTACATGCCGCGGAACAGACTCATGAAGGGTTGGCTGACCACCAGCGTCTCGCTGCGGTGCTTCAGGCGCAGCACGCCGCGGCCGGTATCCTCGCGGCTCACCGATGCCACCGCCTGCATGTTGACGATGGTGGAGCGATGCACCTGGCGGAAGCGGTTGGGGTCCAGCGCCTCGGCCAGCTCGCGCAGCGAACTGCGCAGCAGCAGTTCCTCATCGGCGGTCACCACCGAGGTGTACTTGCTGTCGGCGCGGAAATACAGCACGTCCTCCAGCATCACCAGGCGGGTCTCGCGGCCGTTGCTGGCGGTGATCCAGGCCAGCGGCGGCGCCGCCTGTGGCGTGCTCGGTTGCTGCGCCAGCTGCCTGAGCAGGCGTTCCAGCAGGGTGGGATCCGGCAGCCCGGCCTGGCGTCGCGCCAGCACGCGCTGGCGGGTGGCCAGCAGGCGCTCGTCGGTGACCGGCTTGAGCAGGTAGTCCACCGCGCCCTGCTCGAACGCGGCGATGGCGTACTGGTCGTAGGCGGTGACGAACACCACCTGGGTCTGCGGGCTCACTGTCTGCAACGCGCGGGCGACGTCGATGCCGGTGACGCCGGGCATGCGGATGTCCAGGAAGGCCAGATCCGGTTGCTGGCTCTCCAGCGCTTCCAGGGCAGCCGCGCCGTCCTCGCACTCGGCCACCAGGTTCAACTCCGGCCACAGCCGCTGCAGTTGCCCGACCAGCGCCTGGCGCAGCAGCGGCTCGTCCTCGGCGATCAGGGCATCAAGACGCATGTGGCACCTCCGGCAGCGGCGGCAGTACCGGTGCGCCGGCCGGCGATGCGACGCCGGGCACGATCGACAGGGTGGGCGGCGCCGGGGCTTTGCCCGTGTACGGCAGGCTGATGGTCGCGGCCACGCCGCTGGGGAAGTTGGACACCATCGCCAGCGCAGCCTGCTCGCCGCAGGTCAGGCGCAGCCGCTCACGCAGGTTCTTCAGCCCGATGCCGGTGCCGGCGGTGTGGGCGCTGATGCCCTGCCCGTCGTCGGCCACGGTGATGGTCAACTGGCCGTCGAGCGCACGCGCCAGGATCCAGACCGTGCCGCCGCCGGACTTGGGCTCCAAACCGTGCTTGATCGCGTTCTCGACCAGGGTCTGCAGCGACATCGACGGCAGGCTGACCTCGTGCAGCGCCTCGGGCACGTCGATCTGCAGGGCCAGCCGGGCGCCCATGCGGATGCGCAGGATCTCCAGGTAGGCCTGCACGCGTTCCAGCTCCTGGCCCAGCGTGGACACCGACTGGTCGATGCCCGGCAGCGAGCTGCGCAGGTACTGGATCAGGTGGCCGAGCATCTGCTCGGCACGCTCGGGATCGGCCCGGGTCAGCACCTGTGCGTTGGCCAGCGTGTTGTAGAGGAAGTGCGGCTCGACCTGGGCATGCAGCAGATTGAGGCGGGCGACGGTGAGCTCCTTCTCGGCCTCGGTGCGCGCGGCGTGCTCCCGCTCCTCGCGGCGCAGCTCGGCGACCTTGCCACTGAGCGCATGGGTCACGGCATCGGCGTTTTCGTAGTTGCTGCCTTCATCGAGCAGCAGCAGGTCCACCCAGGCCCCGGCATCGGGTTCGAACAGCAGGGTGACGCTGCTGGTGTCCGCGCCAGGGGTGACGCGGGCGGTGATCTGGTTGCGCTTGATCGCCAGCCGCGCCAGTGGGTTCCAGCGCGATGGCGGACGGTCGCCATAGGGGTCGGCGCGGCGCTGGGTGGCGCGCACCTGCAAGGTGCCGACCGAGCGTTCCATGTGCTCGATGCGCGGCATCTGGCCGATCACCTGCTCCAGCAGGGCGAAGGCGGTGGCCGCGTCCATCGGCAGTTCGACCTGGCGGCGGTGGCGGTTGGCCAGGGTCTGCGCGTCCAGGCGGTCGGCGACCAGCGCGACGCGCCGCACATGGCCGACGATCGAGGTCAGCGCGAACACCATCAGCGCCATCGCGGCCAGGCCGAAGATCCAGCCCGGCGCTTCGTCCATCCCGCTGAACAGCCCGCTCCACAGGAAGCCGGCGGCGATGAGCGTCAATGCCCATGCCAACAGGATGCGGAAACCCAGGAAGAGGCTGGCGAACATGGTCGGACCTGATGGCGGGGAACTGGCGTCGAGCATAAGTGCCGCCCGCGCCGGCACAAGGGCCGTGCGACGAAACCCCGGAATCGGCGCCTGAACCCGGCCGCCGGCGGAGCGACCCCGTTCAGGCCGCCGACCGGGCCTTCTCGTAGCGCAGGTCGCCGTCGTCCAGCGCGGCCACCACTTCCCAGCCATGGCGGCGGTAGAAGCCATTGGCACGCACGTCCTCGTGCCCGTCGGTGCCCAGCCAGATCCGCGCATGGCGCGCGAACAGCGCCTGTTCGGCCGGCCGCGGCACCGCCGTGCCCAGCCCCTGCCCCTCGAAGCCGGGCTTGACGAACACCGCGAACAGGCAGGCATCGTCCAGGTCGACCATCGAGAACGCCACCGGCTGGCCCTCCACCTCCGCCAGCCACGCGCAGGGCGCGGCCGCGAGCATTGCGGCAAGCACGTCGGCATCGATGCCCAACTGCGCCATCTGCTCGCGCGAGAGATGGTTCTGGGTGACGCTGGTGCGGATGTCGAACAGCGCCGGGACATCAGCAACGGCGGCCGGCCGCACGGTGAATGCCATCGGGTTGCCCTGCATGTGCGTTGCCTGCTTCACTCGCGCCGCGATTGCCAGTTGGCCGGCAGCTCCCATTGCACCAGCGCATTGACGCAACGCCCCCACAGCCGTTGGCCATCCGGGCTCCACTGCAACTGGTTCAGCTCATCGCAGTGGGCATCGTCCGCACGCAGGCTCAGCGAACGACCACTGTCCAGGTTCCACAGCACCGCGGCCACATCGCCCGCCGTCGTGCCCAGGGCCAGCAGGCGGCCGTCCGGCGAGCCGGCGGCAACCTTGAGCGAGTCCCGCCCCGGCAGGGTCAAGGAGTAGCGCACCTTGCCGCTGTCCACGTCGACCACATGCATGCCCGGGTTTCGGCGCTCGCCGTCCATCAACACGAAGCCAACCGCGACCCAGCGCCCCGTGACTGAGCCGAACGGCTCGGGCGTCCATTGCGCCATGCCGATGTCATCGAACGGGTCCGCCGAACCGAAGCGCCGTGGCAGTGGCAGCACGCGCAGCACGCGGCCGGTGCCGCCATCAAGCTCGGTGAGGCCAAATACATCCTCGACCCAGGGATTGGCCATCGGGCCATCCCATTGCACGGGCTTGGACTGCGCGTTGCCGGGGAAGTCGCCGCGCATCACGTGCTGGCGGGGCGCGGCGAACTGCTGCGCGTACTCCCAACGGGCACCGTCGGTGGTCGCGGCCTGCACCGGCGCCCACAGCTTGAACGTGTCGCGCTTGTCCACGTAGTCACGCAGGTACGCCAGCGGCACGCCGTTACCGTCGTGGAAGTAGCGCACGTAGCTGTCGCCGAGCACGCCCTTCTGGTCGAACGCCAGCGGATGCGTGCTCAGTGACCGGGCCACCGTGTCGTAGCGCATCACCTGCCCATCCACCAGCAGATGGGCCACCTGGCCGCGCGCGTCGGCGGCCAGCAGCCAACGGTTGGCGTGCGGTTGCGGTGACGTCCACAGCGTGCGCGGCGTGGCACCGTCGTCGGGCCGCCAATGCATCAGGGTGAACGGATATCGCTGGATCAACAGCACGCTGCCATCGGCCAGCACCTGCATGCCATCGGCATCATAGGTCTTGAGCGAGGCCACCCGCTCGATGCGCAGCACGGCCTTGGCATTGAGCGTTGCCGCATCGGCGTCAGGCAGCTTGCGCTGTGGCTCGGCGATCGTGACCTGCGGCTGCGCCGCCGCGATCCACTCCGAGGCACCGGTACCGATGCGCATGCGTGCCCCGGGCAGCGCGCTCAACGCCTCGTATATCGGGTTGAACGCCTGCTCCGGCACGCTGCTGCGCTGCAGCCGCGCCTGCGGCCCGGTACTGAAGATGTTGGCGTCAGCCAGCGCGCGCAGCTGCCCGACCACGCCACCGCCGGGATTGGGCCAGTCATCGCTGCGCCACACGGTCACCGCCGTGGCCGGTTGCCCCATCACCGCATCAAGCTGGGTCACGCGCACGTTGAGCGTGCTGGTGCTGCGCCCCATCGCCCCGTGCCGTTGGGTGATGCGGCCATCCCAGTAGCTGAAGGGCTGCTGCAGGTCCGGCATGCGTTCACCGTGTCCCTCGAAGCGGAACTGGCGCTCAAGCCGCGCCATGCGCCCGGGGATTTCCGATTCCAGCAGCGCACCGTCGCTGACGTACTGCTGCAGCTCGGGCAAGGCGTAGCGGCGCAGGTAGTCGCGCGTGAGTTCGGGCCGACGCGCCAGCAGGACATCGCCCCAGCCCTGGCCAATGCGTGCCACCAGGTTGTGGTTGTCTTCCCCGGCCACGGTTCCCAGCGGTTTGAGCGTGGCCTGCACCACCGGCAACACCTGCGCGTAGGGCAGGTCCACGACCATCTGCACCTGCGCCAGGCGCTTGCCTTCGCGGGCCAGCTGTGGGGAACGCAGCACGGAGGGAAGTCCGTTCTCGACGGCACCGGGGTCGGTGGGAACCACCTGCCAGTTCGGCGGCAAGGCCGCGGCGTTCGCCCATCCTGCGCTGCCCATGGCAAGCAGCCACAACGCGCGTTTCCATCTGCCAGCGTCCGCCATCCGTGTTCCCTTGTCGCGATAAGGCCTGACCTTAAGGGTTGGGGTGGTGACGGGGGAATCAATGGCCGTGATTGGGGTGCCCTTGGGTGCCCAAAGCCCAATCCCCCTCCCGTTTCCGGGAGAGGGGCTCAGGGCGTGCGTTACCTGCGCTCGGCCGCGCTGGCATCGCGCGTGGCGCGGAATGCCTCTTCCGGGCTCCAGTTCGGCCAGTCACGCGAATTGGCCAGCTTCTCGCCCAGGGTGTAGACCACTTCCAGGTCACGCACCGCGCCGGCGAAGGTCCAGTCGGCCTGCCATTCGTCGCCCTGCTGGTGGTAGCGCTTGGCGGTGTAGTCGTCGGAGGCCTTCTTGCCGGCTTCCACGCCACCATCGATCCAGTCCTGGCCGGCCGAATACGACAACGCCGGCACGCCACGCTTGGCGAACGGGAAGTGGTCGGAGCGGAAGAACAGGCCCGCCTCCGGCTTCGGGTCCGGCGTGTAGTGCAGGTCCCATCCCTTGGCCACGTCCTTGAGCTGGTCCAGCAGTTCCATCTTCGCCGAACCGTAGATGCCGAAGTCACGCGACGGGCTGTACGGCGCCATGCCGTCCATGTTGATCACCGCCACCGTCTTGGACAACGGGTACAGCGGGTTGCTGGCGTAGTACTCCGAGCCCAGCAGGCCCTTTTCCTCGGCCGTCACCGCCAGGAACACCACCGAGCGCTGCGGCTTGGGCTGCGTGGCGAAGCCGCGGGCCAGCTCGACCAGCGCGGCGGTGCCGCTGGCGTTGTCCATGGCACCGTTGAAGATGCGGTCACCGCGTGCATCCGGCTCGCCCACGCCGATGTGGTCCCAGTGCGCGCTGTAGATCACCGTCTCGTCCGGGTGCGTGCTGCCTTCCAGCCGCGCCACCACGTTGTGCGAGGTGATCACCTCGTTGTGGACCTGGTAGTTGGCCGAGAACGTCTCGCCCTTGATCTCCACCGGCTGGAAGTCGCGCGACTGCGCCTGCTTCTTCAGCGTTTCGAAATCCAGGCCGGCGCGCTTGAACATCGCCACCGCCAGGTCACGCTGGATCCAGCCTTCCAACGCCGGATGCGCCTCGGCGGGCTTGTCGCGCACCACGTCGAACATGGTGTTGGTGTTGGAACCGGCCACCGTCGCCCAGCCGTAGGACGCCGGTGCGGTTTCGTGGACGATCAGCACGCCGGCCGCGCCCTGGCGCGCGCCTTCCTCGTACTTGTAGGTCCAGCGGCCGTAGTAGGTCATGCCCTTGCCGTCGAAATCACCCACGCCGGTCTCGAAGTCCGGGTCGTTGATCAGCACCACGGCGATCTTGCCCTTCAGGTCCACGCCCTTGAAGTCGTCCCAGTTGCGTTCCGGCGCCTTGACGCCGTAGCCCAGGAACACCAGCGGCGCGTCGGTGATGGCCACCTGGCTGTCGCCATTCATCGCGGCGCGCACGGCGATCTCCTGGCCCTGGGTCAGCGCCTGCGGCGTGCCCTGGCCGGTCAGCGTGAGCTGCGGCTTGCCGACGATGTCGCCCTTGAGCAGGGGCACGGCCTGGGTCCACAGGCGCTTGCCGTCCTTCAGGTCGCCGCCCGGCTGCAGGCCCGCGTCGGCGAACTGCCGGCTCAGGTAGGCGATGGTCTTTTCCTCGCCCGCCGAGGCCGGCGAACGGCCTTCGTAGGCGTCGGAGGAAAGCTCCTTCACGTCGGCCGAAATGCGGGCGCCGTCGAACTTCGGCGGGGCGGCCATCAGGGCCGTGGATACCGACATCGCCAACAGGCTGATTACTACACGCTTCACGCTGCACCTCCAGTGGTCAGACAACCTGTGGAGTGTAGCCAGCGCCGGGCAGGCTGGGGCAGTGCCCTTTTACACGGCCGCCGCCCGGGACAGCAGGACCTCCCGTTCCCGCGCGTTGCCGCTCAATTCGGCGGCCAGTTCGAACGCGACACGCGCCTCCGCGGCGCGGCCCAGCTTGTCCAGCAGGTCCCCGCGCACGGCCGCCAACGGGGCATAGCCCTTCAGCCGGGCATCGCCGGACAGGGCTTCCACCAGCGGCCAGGCGGCCTCCGCTCCGCGAGCCTGTGCAATGGCGACGGCGCGGTTGAGTTCGATCACCGGCGATGGCGTCACCTGGCCAAGCCTCGTGTACAGCTCGGCAATGCGCTGCCAGTCGGTCTGTTCGGCGCGCCGCGCGCGGGCGTGGCAGGCGGCGATGCCAGCCTGCAGCACGTAGGCATCCTCGGCACCGCCGAGCGCCTCGGCCGCGTCCAGCGCCTGCAGGCCGCGCGCGATCTGCAGCCAATCCCAGCGGCTGCGGTCCTGCGCCGGCAACAGCACCGGTGCGCCGTCGGCGCCGGTGCGGGCACGCAGGCGCGAGGCCTGCAGCTCCATCAATGCGAGCAAGCCCAGCACCGCCACCGTGGATGGCAGCAGGCCGTTGAGTATGCGGACGAGCCGCAAGGCCTCCTCGCACAGCGCCGGGCGCATCCAGTCCTCGCCGCTGCTGGCGGCATAGCCCTCGTTGAAGACCAGGTAGACCACCTCCAGCACCGACTGCAGGCGGGGCTGCAGGTCCTGGCGACGCGGCACCTCGAACGGCACCTGGCGCTCGGCCAGCAGGCGCTTAGCACGCACGATGCGCTGGGCGATGGTGGCCTCCGGCTGCAGGTAGGCGCGCGCGATCTCGGCCGTGCTCAACCCGCACAGCAGGCGCAGGGTCAGCGCGACCCGGGCCTCGGCCGGCAGTACCGGGTGGCAGGCCACGAACACCAGCCGCAGCAGGTCGTCGCCGAAATCATCCAGGTACTCCCTCGCATCCGCCCCCATGGTCGGCTCCTGCAGCTCGTCCGTCAGTTCGGCCTGCACGTGCAGGCGCCGTTGTCGCAGGCGGTCGATGGCGCGGCGCTGGGCGGTGGTCATCAACCACGCGGCGGGATTGTCGGGCACGCCGTGCCGGGGCCAGTGCTCGAGCGCGGCCACCAGCGCGTCCTGGGCCAGCTCCTCGGCGCTGTCCAGGTCGCCCAGCATCCGGGCAAGGCGCGCGACCAGGCGTGGCGATTCCATCCGCCACACCGTGTCGAGCCTGCGCTGGAGTTCGGCATGTTCCATCAGGCCGCGATCAAAGCACCCGCCGCCGCGGCCGGCAAGCGCCGGGCCTCACACATTCACGAACGGCTTGAAGCCACCCCAGAACATGCGCTTGCCATCGAACGGCACGTTCTGCGCGTTCATGCCGGCCAGGCGCGGATCGGCCATGGCCTTGGCATTGACGCGGTCACGGTGCGCGCGCGAGCGGAACAGCACGTAGGCGAACACCACCACCTCGCCGGGCTTGAGCTTGACCGCCTGCGGGAACGAGGTGTGCTTGCCCGGCTTGACGTCATCGGCCACCGCTTCGAGGTAGCCCAGCGCGCCGTGCTCCTTCCATACCTTGGCCGCCTTGCGGGCGATGCGCTGGTACTGGCCCAGCTTGTCCTGCGGCACCGGCAGTACATAACCATCGACGTAACTCATCGCGATTCCTCCACTGGGCTCAGTTGGGTTCACCGTCCATGAAGGCGATCTCCCACAGGTGGCCGTCCAGGTCCTGGAAGCCACGCTGGTACATGAAGCCGTAGTCGCGCGCCGGCATCGGCTCGCCGGCGCCGGCCTTCAGCGCCTTGTCCACCAGCGCATCCACGGCCGGGCGGCTGTCCGCCGACAGGCAGGTGATCACCGTCGTCTGCGCACGTGCGTCACCGACCGGAAGTGGCGTGAACGTCTTGAAGAATGGCTCCACCAGCAGCATCACGAAGATGCTGTCGCTGACGATCATGCACGCGGCGTTCTCGTCGGTGAACTGCGGGTTGAAGTGGTAGCCCAGGGCACCGAAGAAGGCCTTGGAGGCCTCCAGGTCGCGCACCGGCAGGTTGACGAAGATCATCTGTGGCGTGGCCATGCTCACTGCCCCCCGTCCATCGGCTTCATGCAGTTGACCATCCACGGCTTGCCGTAGCGGTCGACCAGCATGCCCCAGCGGTGCGCCCAGAAGGTCTCGCCCAGCGGCATCTGCACCTGACCGCCATCGGCCAGTGCGGCGAACACGCGCTCGGCCTCTTCGATGCTGTCCACGTCGACGTTGATGGTGGTGGCGGCCTGCCCGTTTGCCGCGGGCCCATCGGCGGCCATCAGCACCGCGCCGCCGGCCTCGACCTGGCAGTGCGCCACCTGGTCGGCATCCGGGGTGAAGCCCCCGCAGCCCTCCATGTCCGAATCGGGGCCGGGTGGCATGTCGCCGTACTTCATCTCCGACACCACCTTGCCCCCGAGTGCCCTGGCATAGAACGCCATCGCTTCGTGGGTATTGCCGTTGAAACCGAGGAAGGGAATCAATCTCATGGTCGTGCTCCTGTCGTTGCGGGGTCAGTTGTGCTCGATGCGGTCACGCAGACGCTGCTCCTGCGCGCGCAATTCCGGGGTGAAGGCTTCGCCGAAATCCTCGGCCTCGAACAGCGGCCGGATCTCCACCTCCACCGCGCTGCCATCGGCGCTGCTGAACGGGGCACGCTTGAGCCATTCCACGGCTTCGTCCATCGAGCGCACCTGCCACAGCCAGAAGCCGGCGATCAGCTCGCGGGTCTCGGCGAACGGGCCATCGATGACGCTGCGGCGCGTGCCTTCGAAGCGCACCCGCGCGCCGCGCGCACTGGGGTGCAGGCCTTCGCCGGCCAGCATGATGCCGGCCTTGACCAGTTCCTCGTTGTAGGCGCCCATCGCCGTCAGCTCAGCCTCGGTGGGCATCACCCCGGCCTCGGTGTCGGCATTGGCCTTCACGATCACCATCACTTTCATCACCGTCTCCGTCGCCAGCCCCATGCCGGCTCACATCCACTACGACGAACCCGCGCGACAGGAATCGACATTGCGCGCATGGAAATTCCTGAACGTATTCATGCGGCACCGCAACAGCAGCGATGCGCGATGATGGGCGCTCCGGCCCCACCGTCCCCACCCGATGAAATACCTGCTGCTGATCTACATCGACCCCGATCTGGCCCAGGCGCTGCCGGCCGAGGAATACGACGCCTTGATGCGCGGTTGCCTGCGCCATGCCGACACCCTGCAGGCGCAGGGGACGCTGCTGATGTCCCAGCGCCTGCAACCGGTCGAACGGGCGCGCACGTTGCGCACGCGCGCCACGCAGGCGCGCGTGACCGATGGACCATTCGCCGAAACCCGCGAACTGCTGGCCGGCTTCAACCTGATCGAGGCCGTGGATGCCGAGGACGCCATGCGCATCGCCCGGCAATTCCCCTGGTCGGCCTACGGCAGCATCGAGGTACGGCCGGTGGATGACCTGGACGCCGAGCGGGTACGCCTCGGCGCCTGATCCCAGGCCTGGATGCGAACGCACGGACGACAACATGGATGTGCACGAAGGGCTCGACCGACGTCGGGCCCTTTCCTTTGTGCCCGCCTCCCCGCGGCGCCGTCTGCACGCACCCACGTCCAACTGTCCCCTTCAAACGCACGAACATCACGATTCCAGGCGTTTTCCTGAAAAACGCGGAGGTGCGGACAAACAACACCAACCACTTGTATTTCCTGGGATACGCACGCGCACCTTCCCCGCATTGATCCGAAGCGGTCCGTTGGGTGGCACGCCGCGCCTTGCCGCATTGCACTCTGCGAACCGCAATGTCACCGCCCCGCACGACAGGGCACCACGACAGAGCGCAACTTCTCGGGGATATACATGACGAGCTTCAAACACAACAACCACGCACTGAAGCGCACCACGTTGGCATTGGTACTGGGTACGAGCATCAGCGGCGCCTTCGCCCAGAGCACGACCGGCGCGCTGTTCGGACAGGCACCTGCGGCTGATGGAACAACCGTCACGGTCCAGAACGCTTCCGGCCTGCAGCGTACCGTCAGCGTGGACGCCAACGGCCGCTACAACCTCGGCACGCTGCCGGTGGGCAAGTACACGGTGAAGCTGGAGCGCAACGGCCGCGTGATCGAACAACGCCAGGATGTCCTGTTGCGGGTCGGCACCGGCACTGAAGTCTCTTTCCGCGACGACGGCGCCATCACGCTGGACGCGGTGAGGGTCACCGCCGCCAACGTGCCCAGGATTGACGTCTCCACCTCCGTGGCCAAGTCCGTCATTACTTCCGAGCAACTGGACGTGCTGCCACTTGGACGCACCGCCGAAGCCATCGCCCTGCTGGCGCCCGGCGTGATTGCCGGCAGCAGCGCCTTCGGCAACGGCTCGCGCTCGGTGCTGTCCTTCGGCGGCTCAAGCGTCAGCGAGAACGCGTACTACCTCAACGGCTTCAATGTCTCCAATCCGTACAACGCACTGGGCGGCGCCAGCCTGCCCTACGGCTCGATCGACCAGCAGGAAACCTACACCGGCGGTTACAGCTCGCGCTATGGCCGCTCCACCGGCGGTGTGCTCAACCAATTGGGCAAGCGCGGCACCAACGAATGGCACTTCGGCTTCCAGACCACCTGGTCGCCCAAGTCACTGGCGGCCTCGCCGCGCGATGTCTGGTATCCCAACGATACGCTGCCTCCCGGCTCCGAATACGTGGACCCGAGCCGCCCCGGCACGCTCTACCGATCACGCGATGACGACACCTCCAGCTCCACCACCTACAGCGGATACGTCAGCGGACCGTTGATCGAAGACCGCTTGTTCGTCCATCTGGCGGCCGAATCGAACAAGCGTGAAGGCGCAAGCACCAACAGCATTGCCTCGACCACCCAGGCGCGCAACAACTACACCATCAGCACACCCAAGTTCTACGGAAAGATCGACTGGAACATCACCGACAACCACACGCTGGAGTACACCCGGTTCCAGAACAATGACCGGAGCAGCGGCTACTACACCGCATTCGACTACGAAGGCCTGCAGGGCGGCGAGCGCACGGGAACGTACCCGGACATCACCAAGCTCGAAGACGAGTACGACATCTTCAAGTACACCGGCTACCTCACCGACGACCTGACCCTGAGCGCGGTTTGGGGCCGCAGTGAACAGAAGAACCTGCAGTACAACCCGCTTGAATCCGACGACCCCTACCTGAGCGGGGTAACCCTGCAGGATCCGGCGATCACCGGTGGAACACCGATCCGCAATGGCCAGGCGGCGCGCGATACCAAGGCGCGCGACGCCGGCAGCAAGACCCGTGGCCTGCGCGTGGACCTGGACTACCGCATCGGCGACCACCAGCTGACCGCCGGCATCGACAACATGTACTACAACGGCCACAACGAAGGCCAGACCATCACCGGCCCGGGCTACGCGTGGTACTACTCGCGCATCGCGCCAGGCCAGTCGCCCAGCCCGGGCTTCAACATCACCCCACCCGGAGGGGACGGCTACTACGTCTACAAGTACATCTTCTCCACGACCACCAGCATGGCGGTGGAGCAGAAGGCCTACTACCTGGAAGACCGTTGGCAGGTCACGCCACGCTGGCTGCTGACCCTGGGCATCCGCAACGACAAGTTCACCAACTTCAACAGCGCCGCCCAGCCCTACGTCGAAAGTGGTGACCAATGGGCACCACGGCTGGGCGCCAGCTGGGACGTGTTCGGGGATGCCTCGTTCAAGGTGTTCGCCAACCTCGGCCGCTACTACCTGGCCTTGCCGAACAGCGTCGCGGTCCGCGGCGCGTCGGCCTCGACCTTCACCCGCGAGTACTTCACGTACACCGGCATCGACGCCAACGGCAATCCGACCGGGCTGACCCCGCTCGGTCCCGGCCCGGTGTCGACCAACAATGAGTACGGACAGACGCCGGACCCGGCCAACGTCGCCCCCACCGACCTGAAGTCGCAGTACCAGGATGAATTGATCCTGGGCTTCGAGAAGACCATCGGCCAATCCTGGAACAGCGGCGCGAAGTTCACCTATCGCCGCCTGCAGGCGGCCATCGACGATGTCTGCGACCCCGACCGCATGCTGGCGAAACTGCAGTCGACTGGCGTGGACACCTCCGGGTTGGAGGTTCCCGGCTGCGTGATCTTCAACCCGGGCGAAACCAATACGTTCCTGGCCACCCACACCGACGGCACCGGCTATACGGCATTCCAGATGAGCGCCAGCGACTGGGGCTTCGGCAACAATCAGGCCAGGCGTGACTATATAGCGGTGGATCTGTTCATCGAGCACCCGCTGCACAACAAGTGGTACGGACGCCTGGACTACACCTGGTCACGCAGCTTCGGCAACACCGAAGGCCAGGTGAAATCCGATATCGGCCAGGACGATATCTCCAAGACCCAGGATTGGGACTCGGCGCTGCTGATGGAGTACTCCGGCGGCTACCTGGCCAATGATCGTCGCCACCAGCTCAAGGGCTATGGTGCCTATCAGTTCAACGACGAATGGACCGCATCGGCGACGCTGCGCGTCATGTCCGGCGCGCCAAAGAACTGCCTGGGCTATTACGGCGCCGATCATGATGACCCGATCGGCTACGGCTCGTCGTATCACTACTGCGACGGCGTTCCGTCCAAGCCGGGCGATGCCGGCCGCCAGCCTTGGACCAGGCAGATCGATCTGGGGGTGATCTACCGGCCTGCGTTCGCCGACCACAAGCTTGCCTTCGGCCTGGATGTGTTCAACGTGCTCAACGAGTTGAAGCCGATCCAATCCGACGCGGTCTACGAGTCCGATCCCTACACGATCTCCAACAGCTACGACATGGAGACCTACTTCACCACGCCACGCTCGGTTCGCCTGACCGCGTCCTACGACTTCTAGGCATCGGCATCGCGCGATCCCGCGCTTGCGACGCACCTGAGCCCCAGCCTCGCGCTGGGGCTTCTTCTTGTCTGGCTTCCACCATGGAGCGGCGGGGCGGGCTCACCCGGTTTGCCGTTGGTTTCGCTTCCGGCATGAAGCACACCGACATATGGCCTGGACGCTTCAACCACGCCCGGATCAACAGCTGGGGGACTGGCTGGAAAGCACCAACAGCCAGGATGACATCGCCCCTCGGCCTTCGATCTGGCCGGGATTCCACACCTGCAACGCAGGCGTGGATGGCATCCCAGCTCGGCGGCACCGGCCCTACCCGCGGGCGCTGGACTTCAGTGCCAGCACAGCCTCCCCATGGGGGTGCTCAAGGCGGTTCCGCGCAGCTGGGCGCGTGCAAATGCTCCCCCGTGCCAAAGGTCACGCCATGACCTGACCCACTTGACCATCAACATATTGATTTAAAAGGACATTATTTTTTTTGCCTAAAAAATATTCACGAAGTATTAATTTTGAGTCGATTCAGTTGTAACGTCTGTTCACCGGGTGTTTAGGTTCCCGACTTGGGGCCCGCATCAGGAACAAACACAACTTCTGGAGAGAGCAGATGGTCAAGCGCAAGACGATCCAACGCGCAGCCCTCAGTGCTGCGCTGAGCCTGTGCATCGCTGGCGGCGCATACGCGCAGAGCACTACCGGCAGTATCCAAGGCAGCATCCCCGTCGAGGCCGGAACGGCCACCACCGTCCATGTCGCCAACAACAGCGGCTTCAATCGAACCATCGCGGCGGACAACAACGGTCGTTACACCATCAATGCCCTGCCCGTCGGCGTCTATACCGTGACGGTCAAGCGCGGCGACCAGGTCATCGGCACCCGCCAGGTACAGGTCATCGTCGGTTCTTCGGTGGATGGCTCATTCGCTTCTGCCGGCGGCGCAACCACGCTGGAAGCCATCACGGTCACCGCCACCGCTCCGGCGGCAATCGACCTGACCACCACCGACACCCGCACCGTGATCACCACCGAGCAGCTTGCGCGCCTTCCGCTACAGCGCTCGGCGGAGGCACTGGCACTGCTCGCGCCAGGCGCGGTGGCAGGTGCCGCCGGTTATTCCGCGCTCGCCGGGCTGGTCTCCTTCGGCGGCGCAGGCGTATCGGAGAACGCCTACTACATCAACGGCTACTTCAGCGGCGAGCCGGTTTCGAATCTCGGCGGCTTCTCGCTGCCCTATGGCGCGATTTCGCAGCAGGAAACCTACACCGGCGGCTACAGCGCAAAGTACGGCCGTTCGGCCGGTGGCGTGATCAACCAGATCGGCAAGCGCGGCACCAACGCGTGGACGTTCGGTGGGCAGGTGACCTGGGATCCCAAGTCACTGCGTGAGGACTACCGCGACCTCTACCTGCCAGACCAGAACCTGCCGGCAGGCTACGACTATGAAGATCCGGATGCCGCAGGCACGCTGTACTCCCGCGGCAAGGGCGAGAAGACCGACGTCACCACCTACAGCGCCTATGTTGGCGGCCCGATCCTGCAGGATCGCCTGTTCTTCTTTGTCGCCGGTGAAGCGCAGAAGACCAAGCAGGACACCAACTCGTCTTCGCTGGGATCGGCCCGCCGTACCTATGCCGATACGGACAACCCCAAGATCTACGGCAAGATCGACTGGAACATCACCGACGACCACCTGCTTGAAGCAACGTGGATGAAGGAGAAGAAGGACTACAGCGGCTATTACCGTGAATATGACATCGAGACAGGTGCCATCGGTGATCGTCTGGCGGTGACGCCGACCGAGCAGGAGCGCGACAGCGACTATCGCATCTTCAAGTACACCGGCTATCTGACCGACACCCTGACCCTCAGCGCCACCTATGGCAAGAGCCGCTTCACTGCTCGCGACACCCCTTACCTGCTGCCGGGTGTACCGCACATCGCCAATCCGACATTGCAGAACCCCGCCCTCAACGGTAACTCGCCAATCCGTAGCCGGCTGGCAGGCTACCAGGGTCGCGATGGCGTGAATGATACCCACGGCCTGCGTGCCGACCTGGAATGGGTGGTCGGAGACCACACGCTGAGCCTGGGCATGGACAACATCAAGTTCGAGGCCGACAACGAAGGTACGTCGCAGGAATCGGACTACTGGCTCTACCAGCGTGCCTCCAACCCCGCGAGCAATATCAACGCGGCCCTGGGCGTGGGCGCCCCTGGTGGTGCCGGCTACTACGTCACCAAACGCGACTACTTCACCAACACCAGCATGTCGCTGGACCAGAAGGCCTGGTACCTGGAGGACCGCTGGCAGGTCACTGACAGCCTGCTGTTGACCCTTGGCCTGCGCAATGACGAGTTCACCAACAAGAACAACTCCGGCGCCACCTACATGTCCTCCAAGGACCAGTGGGCGCCGCGCCTGGGCTTCAGCTGGGACGTGATGGGCGATGCTTCCCTGAAGGTGTTCGGCAACGCCGGTCGCTACTACCTGGCCATGCCCAACAACGTGGCCATCCGTGGCGCCTCCGCCTCGACCTTCACCAGTGAATACTTCACTTACACCGGCATCGATGCAAACGGTGCTCCGACCGGTCTCACCCCAGTCGGGGGTGTCAACGGCGCACCGCCTCCGGGCGCGGTCTCTTCGAACGGCGAATACGGCACCGCGGTGGACGTTCTCTCCTTCGCGCCTTCCGATCTCAAGAACATGTACCAGGATGAGTTCATCCTTGGCTTTGACAAGCAGCTCAGCGAGAAGTGGGTGGTCGGAGCGAAGCTGACCTACCGTGACCTGAAGTCCTCGATCGATGACGTCTGCGATCCGTATACCTTCATGGAGGTGAACGGGCTGACCCAGGTCGGGACCAAGGAAGGCAAGTACATTGCTTCCACCGGCAACGGCCAGCACGTCGAGATTGCCTCCTGCTACATGTTCAATCCGGGCGGCACCAACACCTTCAGCCTGGCCAATGTCGACGCCGCCGGGAACCATGTCGGCGGCCGTACCGATTTCCGCATGTCCTCCAGCGACTGGGGCTTCAAGGATGGCTTGAAGCGCACCTACAAGGCCATCGACGTGTACGCCGAACACCCGTTCGATGGAACCTGGGAAGGCCGCGTCTCGTACACCTATTCCAAGAGTGAGGGCAACAACGAAGGCCAGGTGAAGTCGGAGTTCGGTCAGACCAACATCTCCAAGACGCAGGACTGGGATGCATGGCAGATGATGCAGTTCGCCAACGGCTATCTCGCCAATGACCGCCGCCACCAGCTGAAGCTGTATGGCAGCTACGCCATCACCCCGGAATGGTCGGTGGGCGGCAACATCCGCGTGCAATCGGGCACGCCGATCAGCTGCCTGGGCTACTACAACCCCGACGGCAGCATCGACGAAGGCTCCTCCGATGCCGACCCGATCGGCTACGACGCCGCGTACCACACCTGCTTTGGCTCCATCGCCAAGCCCGGTTCGCAGCGCACGCCGTGGACCCGCAGCATTGACCTGAGCGTCAGCTATCGACCGGCAGCGTTCCTCGATGGCAAGCTCGGCTTCAGCCTGCAGGTCTTCAACGTGCTCAACGAAGGCAGGCCGTTGCAGGTGGATGTGACCTCCGAGACCGGCCCGTACACGGTGTCCAACACCTACCTGCTCCCGCAGGCACGGCAGACACCTCGTTTCCTGCGCTTCGCGGCAACGTACGACTTCTGATCGCAGACACCGCGTAGCGATCAGATCCTCAGCGACAAGGACCCCGGCTTCGGCCGGGGTCTTTGCTTTTCGTAACCCGACGGCACTTGGGAACACCTTTACGCGCCCCTCATACACCCATTCAGCTGTCAGCAAACCTTAACTTTCCTTATAACTCAATAAGTTAAATTTAGTTTCAGCTGATATTGCAAAACTTGTCAAAAAGAAATTAAGATTTCGTTCAGTTGTCACGGTGGTTTCACCAGAAACAGCTAGCGAATGAAACAACTCTCCAATGCAAGGGATTCAAATGAGCAGTGCTAAGCAAGCAATCCGCCTGAAGCGCACCGCGCTCGCGGTGATTCTGACTTCGGTCATCGGTGCCGCTGCCGCCCAGAGCACCACGGGTTCGTTGTACGGCAACGCCCCGCAGGCCGCCGGTGCAACCATCACGGTGCAGAACGATTCCGGCCTGAAGCGCTCGGTGACGGTAGATGCCAATGGTCGCTACAACCTCGGCTCGCTGCCGGTGGGCAACTACTCGATCACCCTGCAGCGTGATGGCCAGGTGGTCGACAAGCGCGAGAACGTGCAGCTGCGCGTCGGCGCCGGCACCGAAGTGTCCTTCGGCGGTGGCGATGCCACCAACCTGGACGCCGTGACCGTCACCGCGGCCAACATGCCGAAGATCGACGTGAGCAACACCGTCTCCAAGTCGGTCATCACCTCCGAACAGCTGGACGTGCTGCCGCTGGGTCGCAGCGCCGAAGCCATCGCACTGCTGGCACCGGGTGTGGTCGCCGGTAGCGGCCAGTTCTCCAACGGTTCGCGCTCGGTGCTGTCGTTCGGTGGCTCCAGCGTCACCGAGAACGCCTACTACCTCAACGGCTTCAATGCCTCCAACCCGCTGAGCAACATGGGTGGCGTCAGCCTGCCCTATGGCGCAATCGACCAGCAGGAAACCTACACTGGTGGTTACAGCGCGCGCTATGGTCGTTCGACCGGCGGCGTAATCAACCAGCTCGGCAAGCGCGGCACCAACGAATGGCATTTCGGCGCGCAGGTGACCTGGGCTCCGGACAGCCTCGCCGCTTCGCCGCGTGACATCAATTTCCCGGACATCGATCTGCCGGACGGCTACAAGTACAGCAACGCAACCCGTCCTGGCACGATCTATCGCTCGCGTGATGGGGACACCGCCACCCGTACCACCTACAGCGGCTATGTCAGCGGCCCGTTGATCGAAGATCGCCTGTTCATCAACCTTGCTGCCGAGGCAGACAAGACCGAAGGCGTGTCCACCGCCAACCGTATTGCCTCCCAGGTGATTCGTAACCACTACAGCTACACGGCACCGAAGTTCTACGGCAAGATCGACTGGAACATCAACGACAACAACACGTTGGAGTACACCCGCGTCCAGAACACGGACCGTCAGTCGGGCTATTACAACAAGTTCGACTACGCCACCCTGAAGGAAGGCGGTCGTGCGGGCACCTACGCAGATACCGAGAAGCTGAAGAATGAGTTCGATATCTTCAAGTACACCGGCTATCTGACCGATGACCTGACCCTGAGCGCCGTGTGGGGCCGCAGCAAGGAAACCAACCTGCTGAGCAACCCGCTGGATTCCACCAATCCCTACCTCAGCGGCGTTGCCAACCAGAACACCGGCGTCACCGGTGGT
Source organism: Stenotrophomonas sp. ATCM1_4 (assembly GCF_004348115.1). Lineage (GTDB taxonomy): Bacteria > Pseudomonadota > Gammaproteobacteria > Xanthomonadales > Xanthomonadaceae > Stenotrophomonas > Stenotrophomonas capsici. The sequence goes on from NZ_QPFB01000001.1 coordinate 3,932,921, forward strand.
CAGTTCATCCGCAACAATCAGGCTGGCCTGTACACCAAGGCCGACGATGCTGGCAGCAAGACCCGCGGCCTGCGCGTGGACCTGGAATACCGTCTCGGCGATCACGAGCTGACCGCCGGCATCGACAACATGTACTACAACGCACACAACGAAGGCCAGCACGTCACCGGCCCGGGCTATGCGTGGGTTTATGGCAAGTCCGCAGATCCGTCTTCACCGGTTGATCCGGAAGCAGGCGTCGGTGCACCGGGTGGTGACGGCTACTACGTTTCCAGGTACGTCTTCAGCACCACCACCAGCATGGCGGTCAAGCAGAAGGCCTACTACCTGGAAGACCGCTGGCAGGTCACCCCGAACTGGCTGCTGACGCTCGGCGTGCGCAACGACAAGTTCACCAACTACAACAGCGCCGCGGTTGCCTACGTGGAAAGCGGTGACCAGTGGGCCCCGCGTCTGGGCGCCACCTGGGACGTGTTCGGTGATTCGTCGCTGAAGGTGTTCGCCAACCTGGGCCGCTACTACCTGGCCCTGCCGAACAGCGTCGCCATCCGCGGTGCGTCGGCCTCGACCTTCACCTATGAGTACTTCAACTACACCGGTATCGATGCCAACGGCAATCCGACCGGCCTGACCGCACTCGGCCCGGGCCCGGTGTCCTCCAACGGCGAGTACGGCCAGACCCCGGATCCAGCATCCGTGGCTCCGACCGACCTGAAGTCGCAGTACCAGGACGAACTGATCCTGGGCTTCGAGAAGACCATCGGCCAGTCGTGGAACAGCGGCGCCAAGGTCACCTACCGTCGCCTGCAGTCGGCCATCGACGATATCTGCGATCCGGACCGCATGTTCGAGAAGCTGGAGTCGATGAACATCGACACCTCGAACCTGGACGTGCCGCACTGCACGATCTTCAACCCGGGCAAGACCAACACCTTCCTGGCCAAGCACCTGGACGGTTCGGGCTACACCTCGTTCCAGATGAGCGGCAGCGACTGGGGCTTCGGTGGCAACAAGGCCAAGCGTGACTACGTCGCCATCGACCTGTTCCTGGAGCACCCGCTGTCGAACAAGTGGTACGGTCGCGTGGATTACACCTGGTCGCGTAACTTCGGCAACACCGAAGGTCAGGTGAAGTCGGATATCGGCCAGGACGACGTCTCCAAGACGCAGGACTGGGACGGCTCGTACCTGATGGAGTACGCCGGTGGCTACCTGGCCAACGACCGTCGCCACCAGCTGAAGGGCTACGGTGCCTATCAGTTCAACGACGAGTGGACCGCTTCGGCAACCGTGCGCATCATGTCGGGCATGCCGAAGAGCTGCCTGGGCTACTACGGCGCCAATGAAGGCGACCCGATGAGCTACCGTACCGCGTATCACTACTGCGCCGGCGAGCCGTCGCGTCCGGGTGATGCGGGCCGTCAGCCGTGGACCAAGCGTGTGGATCTGGGCGTGATGTACCGTCCGGCTTTCGCCGACCACAAGCTGGCCTTCAGCCTGGACGTGTTCAACGTGTTCAACGAGCTGAAGGCGGTGCAGTCGGATTCGAAGTTCAATTCCGACGCTCGTTACACCGTGTCCAACACCTACGGAATCGGCACGTACTACACCGCGCCGCGTTCGGTCCGTCTGTCCGCTTCCTACGATTTCTGATCGAAGGAAGGCAACAGCAAGGCAATCGCCCGTCGATTGCAGGTGAACAAAAGCCCCGGCATCTGCCGGGGCTTTTTTGTTACCGCACGACACGATGTACCTGCCGGAGGATCGCCGTTACTGGACCCTTATCGGAAGCTCGGTTCCCGCCATCGCCGCGTTCCCGCTGTAATCCTTCGCAGTGATGCGGATCGTGTAGTTCCCCGGCAGCAGCTCCGCAGGTTGCAGCAGGCCGGTGGCCAACAGGCCGTCACGCACGGTGTTGGTCAGCACGTAGCGGAAACGCGTGCTGCTGCTGCCATGCACGGTGATGCCGCTGTCGGCTGCATAGGCCACCTTCACCGCCTCGCGTTGCGGCGGCATGCGGTTGAAGAGGATGTTCATCCGTGGCTGCTCATAGCCGGGCAATGCGCGACCGTTGCTGTCCAGGATCTGGTAACCAAGCGCGTACAGGCCAAGACGGCGGCGCGGCAGGTTGTCGTCGACCTGGTCCCACGCCTCCACCACCAGTTGCAGGCCGCTGTCATCACGGGGCACCTGCAGGCGGCCATCGACCTTCGTCACCAAGCGCTGGTCATTGGCATCGAGCAGCGCGATGTCGTCGATCTTCGGCGCGACGTGATCGGCGTAGTTGGCAAACCCCAGACGCACCGCGTTGCGCTCGTAGCCGGACGGTCCCACCGCCAGGTGCACGTGCGCCTGGTTGTTGATGCTCCCCAGGGCGTCACCCGGCTGGAAGCGGGTGCCGCGGCGCACGCGCACGCGATCAAGGCGGCCGCTCTCGTCATCGAGCAGCTGGAAACGCGCGGCGTCCAGCGGGCGGTTGCCGGCATCACGCCCCACCTTCATGTGGATGTAGTCCAGCTTGTCCAGCGAGAACCCTTCGGCCTGGCCGCCCAGTGACCAGGTCGACGCTGGACTGCTGACCTTCCCGGGCGCAATCGCCAGCACGGTCTGGCCGACATCGCCACGCACGTCGAAACCGCTGTGCAGGTGATGGCGGCTCTCGCCGCTGAAGTTGCCACGCACCTCGCCCAAGGTCCCGGTCACCTCATGCCAGCCGAGCTGCGGTGCCAGCGGCCACCGCCGCTGGTTGGCCGGCAACGGGTTGTCCGGCGAAGGCCCCAGCACGGGCGGCGACGCCTGCAGGCCGCCGGCTGCCGGTGCCAGGTGATGGACACGGTAGGCATCGGCATCGGCCATCAACAGGCTGCCGTCCGGGGCCAACGCCAGGCCGGCCGGTCGCGCGAAGCGCTGTGCGTCATTGCCCGCCACCGCCACGATGTGGCCGTGCGGCGAGACCTGCACCACCCGACCGCTCAACCGCTCGCTGACATAGACCACCCCGTCGTGCGTCACAGCCAGCGCCATTGGTCCCCACAACACACGCTCCCCATCGCGCATGCCCACGCGCGTGCTGACCGTGCCCTCGGGGCTGATCACGCGCAGCGCATTGTTCTGCAGGTCGGCGACCCACAGGTTGCCGTGCGCGTCGAGCTTCAGGTCGGTGGGCGTATCGAACCGCGCCACCGCACCGGCGCCGTCCTCCCACCCCGGGCGCTCGCCGCCGGCCAGGGTCGCAACCTGTCCACCGGGCGTGATCACGCGGATGCGGTCGTTCCAGGTATCGGCCACGTAGATGCGGTCATCCGGTCCCACGGTCACGCCCATCGGCCCGTTGAAGCGTGCCTGCGCGCCCGCCCCGTCAGCGAAGCCCGGCGTACCGTCGCCCGCCACGGTGCTCACCTGCCCCTGCGGGGTGATCCTGCGGATGGCATGGTTGCCGGTATCGGCCACGTAGAGGTTGCCGTGGCGGTCCAGCGCGATGCCGGAAGGCGTGTTGAACGCCGCCGCCGCACCCTGTCCGTCGGCAAAGCCTTCGCGGCCACCGGCCAACAGCGTGAAGGCCCCGCCCAGCAGGTCGCGGTAAAGAATCCGGTTGTTGTCGCCGGCATCGGCCACGAACAGCACCGTGCCACCGAGGGCCACGCCCCACGGGTCGCTGAAGCGCACCTGCGCGGCACTGCCTGCCGCATTGCCGGCAACGCCGTCACCGCCCAGCAGGTCGATGCGGGCCTGCCAGCCCAGCGGCGTGGGCGCCGGGCCCACCGGGCCTTTCGGCGTCGGTACCCACAGGAAACTCGCCGCCAGGGCAGCTCCGGTAACGACGACGACGGCCGTAATCCAATGCTTGCGATCCATGTACACCCAAATGATTGCCGAGCCGGCACGATAGACGCTGATCGACCGGGGCGGAACCTGCCATCGGTCCCGGACCCCGGAGCCCACCATGACCACTCGCCTGTACCTGCACGCCACGCCCATCACGCTGCAACCGGCGCATGGCGAGGCCATCGCTCTGGCGCTGTCGCTGGACCGCTTGCTGGCCGACGGGCTGGCGCGCTTTCCCCCGGGCGAGGCAGCGATCGAACGGGCCATCGCCACCACCGAGGACGCACTGATGCCACATGTCGCCGCACTGCGCGCGCACCCCGTGGAGGTCCTATGGGTGGCCGATGACGGCCTGGCTGCGTTGCCAACCCTACTTGGTGATGAAGCACGCACGCGTTGGCACATCGACGCGGTGGAACGCGCCTTCAACCTGCTGGCCGACGTGGCCGCTGGCTTGCCCGCACATCATGCCGGTTTGCCTGCGCAACCGCGCTTCATCGCCGCGCTGGTGGTGGTGCGTGAACTGATGCACCACGTGGGCTGGCAGCAGCTGCAGCTGCAGCTGCCACAACCCGATTGAGCCCATCACGTCCGGCCACTACTGCGCGGGACGCTCCGGGCCATTGCCCATCGCCTGCCGGTAGGCGCTGTACAGCGCCAGCACCTTGTCCACGTACTGTCGCGTTTCCGCGTACGGCGGCACGCCGCCATAACGCGTGACCACGCCGATGCCGGCGTTGTATGCCGCCGCCGCGAGGGTACGGTCACCGTTGTAGCGACGCAGCAACGACTGCATGTAGCGCGCGCCACCGTTGATGGACTGCGCCGGCGACAACGGATCGGTCACCCCGTACTCCGATGCGGTCTCCGGCATCAGCTGCATCACACCCTGCGCGCCCTTGGGCGAAATGGCCTTCTCGTCGAACGCACTCTCGGCGTGTGCCACCGCGCGCAGCCACGCATCATCCACGCCGGTGGCCTTGGCGGCGGCACGGAACTGCCGTGCATGCCGGTCCAGCTGCGGCGTGCCCACGCGTCCCAGGCCGGCGTGCGCCGGTTCGCCCGGCGGAGTGGCCACGGTGAAACGCAGGTAGGGCGTCGAACCGGGCAGGTTGCGGGTGGAGTACACCTTCCGGCCATCCTGCTCGCGCTCGTACAAGGTGCCACTGAACACCCCGAAGTTGCCCCACAGGTTCGGCGCCTGCACGGCGTTGTCGTCCACCGTCATCGCCGTGCAGCGCGATCCCGGTTCCGGCGCGGTGGCCAGGCTGACCGTGCCCTTCTGTACGCAGCGGTAGACGGTGCGCGCCTGCAACGGCGCACACAGCCCGCACAACAGCAACACCATCGCAACCGCAGCCGCGCGTGACATGCCGGAACCACATCATGGGAAGGGGCGATGATGCTGGGCCCGCGCGTTTGAACGGCAGGTGATGAAAAGTGCGGCAGAATGAATGGCCGCCTTCCGGCCTGCCACCATGCCCGACGCCGTCCCCCTGCTGGGCTTCGCCACCCCGCTGTTCCATACCGGTCGCAATACCAGCGTACGGCGTGGCCAGCGCTGGCATGGCGCGCCCCGGGCCTGCATCGAATATGCGCCGGGGCAGCTGTCCGCCCCGCTGGAACTGCGGACCGAACTGCGCCGCTTCGACACCCTGACCGCGGCCGACCTGGCCGATGAGCACGACCCGGCCTGCCGCACGCCCCCAGGGCTGCTGGCCGTGATGCAGCAGCTGTATCCCGGCTTCGAGCAGGACGAGACCGTCACCCTCGTGCACTTCCAGTGGCCCGCATCCGGGTAGGAACAGCCGCGACCGCAAAGCCAGCACACGCCGGGAACCCCCCCTCCCCCACCCCCCCCTTCGCTGCGCGAAAGGGACGGCGCAGTCCGCCACGACCCGCAGCAAGCCGTAGGCGCGGCCTCGGCCGCGAAGCCAGCGGCCCCCCGACCGCCTGCGCCGGCCGGGGTATCGGCCGGGGTATCGGCCGCGCCTACCGGGGATGTCAGCGCGTGCTGGCCGCGCGCAGGTGTGCGCCTACGGGTGCGGAGAACGCACGGTTGTCGGTGACGTCCCAGTTGATCGACCAGGTCATCACGCCACGGAACGTCGGATGCGGCTGCGCCGGGGTGACTTCATCGCAGTTGGATGCGGTGGTCAGGCAATCGAAGGCACGGTTGATATCGGCCGGCGTCGCGTAGCCATTGCCTGCCGCACGCAGCCCCGATGGCAACGCCAATGCCACCTGGTCCGCGCGCAGGCCTTCGAAGCGGCCCTTGCCGCCGGCCAGCGGGAAGCCCTCGATCAGCATCTTCGCCGAGCCCACCATCATGTCCACGCTGCCACCGGGGTACTTCTCGGCGCGATAGGGCGTGGGCAGGCCGCCGTTGTTGTAGAGCTGCACGTGCAGCAGGTCCAGCTCGGCGCGCAGGCCGTCGATCAAGGGCAGGTAGGCGCCCCAGATACCTTCCATCGAGACGAAGCCCCCCTGCACGTACGGGTGTTCCGGCGCCATCGACACGTACAGGTTGGGGTACATGCCGTGCAGGCGCTTCACCGCCGAGATCAGGTGCGGCACCACCGGCGCGTCATGCGTGACGCCAGCGATCTTCTCCAGGTCGATGTCGATGCCATCCAGCCCGAAGGTGTTGATGGCCTCGGCGGTGGTGCGCACGAAGTTGTCCTCATCGCGCTGCGTGTTCAAGGTCACCGTGCCCAGCTCCCCACCGAAGGACAGCACCACGATGCGTCCACGGGCGCGCTTGGCGGCGATGTCGGCGATGAGTTGCGCGCGGTCCAGCGCCGGGTCGGGGTTGAACGCCACCTTGCCTTCGCCCATGTCGTCGGCGAAGGCAAGCACGATCACGTCCCAGCTGTCATCGACCTGCGAGACCGGCAACACGCCCTGGCCGTTGTCGAAGTTGTGCAGGTAACCGACCAGCGCATGCCGTGGCAATGCATGGCTATGCCCGGGCGTGACGCCGACCTGCGTCGCCGCGGGCGATGGTTCCGTCTTTGCCTGACAGCCAAACGTGGAAGCCAGTGCCAATGCACAGGCGAGAACGGTGATCGACTTCATCGTGGTCCCTGGGTTGGAAGAACCCCGATTCTAGGCACACGATTGCCCTGAAAATCACGGAAAAACAATTGGTTATGAAACCTGTCCGATAATGGCGCCGGGTTGTCCTGGCGATGACCCGTGTACAGCGCAACAGGGACGGCGCGCGGCCGTGGACATGTGTTCGGCATGTCCGCGCCTTGCCCACCCTTGCCCTTCCGCAGCCGCTGCAGGCGACAGGGACGACTCAGCTGCAGGTCTTCATCCGCCGCTCGGCGTCCCAGAGCGCACGCCTTGCCATGTCATAGGCGCTGTCGGCGGCGCTCGGCAGGCTGTGTTCGGCCTCCACCGGATCGGCACCGTTGCTGAAGCGGTACTCCACCCGCTGCAGCGCATCCAGGTGCGCCAGCACCGGCGCCATCCAGCGCGTGCGCTGCTCTGCACTGCAGCGCGGGTAGCGCCGTTCCAGATCACCCACCGCGACGCGGATGCGACGACTCGCTTCGCCCTTCAGGTCGGGCGCCTTCTCGAACCGGATCGGCGCTGCCTTGTAGGCGTCGCCGGTGGCTTCGCTGCCCAGGTCGGCCTTCTGCTCATGCAGGTTGGGGTTGAAGGCCACCGGCGGCGGGCGACGGGCCTGCGCCGGCTGCACGTCGCGCCCATGCACCACGCGCGCGGCCATCGCATACGGGGACTCACCGGGCTTCTTGCTGTCCTCGAACATCTTCGCCACCGCCCCTTCCAGCGGCCGCTCGCCCACGCCGCTGGCCAGCGCGTCGCGGTGCTCGAACACCTGCTCGGTCGCACTCTTCTGCCGGGCCGTCGACGCCTCCGGCACGGCCAGCGTGCCGTCCTTTCCATACAGCCGCTGCGACCAGCTGGCGGCCGGGATGGCCGCGGTCGCGACGGGCGCAGGGGTGGGCGTAGCCGGCGCGGTCACCGCGACCGGCCGCTCGGCCGGCCCGGTGCGGGCAACCACGACCGGCGCGGCGCTCCGTGCAGGCACGGGGGCCACGATCAGCGGCGCGGGCAAGGTCCCTTCCGCGGCCAGCCAGCGCAGCTGAATCCGCGTCTCGCGCCGTACCGGCGTGGCTTCGGGCATCTGCAGCAACAGCCGCGCCAGCGTGGAGAGGAAAGCCAACGCAACCGCGACCGCCGCAACGCGGTTCCACAACGGCTCGGGCGAGGCCTGATAACGCATGCATCTCCATCAAGGGGGTGAATCCGCGGGACGAGGACCGGTCCGCCATCGCGGGGCCGTGGCAAGCACAGACCGGGCGTGGCACGGCGAGTTCCATGATTGTGCCGGGCGAATGTGTGAACCTATGGCAGTGGGCTGAGCGTTCATTCAGCCAGCCATCGTTCGTTGCCTGTCCTTCCAAGGAGTTGTTCCGTGACTACCGCAGCATCGCCGAACCTGGATGAAAGCATCGCCAAGCAGTTGTTCTTCGGCCATATCGCCGAAGATGCCCTGTTTCCCTATCCGCAGATCCGCGAGCGTGACCGCGAGATGCTCGGCGCGATGACCGATGCCATCGACCAGTTCCTCGGCGAAAAGACCGCCGAGCTGCGTCAGTACGACCGCGATGCCGAACAACCGCCAGCGTTCATCCAGGCCCTGCGCGACATGGGCCTGTTCGGGCTGATCATTCCCGAGGAATACGGCGGCATGGAGCTGTCCAATGGCGCCTATGCGCGCGTGCTGGGCCAGACCAGCAGCCATGACAGCTCGGTGTCGCTCACCGTCGGCGCACACAGCTCGATCGGCATGAAGGGCCTGCTGCTGTTCGGCAACGATGAACAGAAGCAGCGCTACCTGCCGAAGCTGGCCAGCGGCGAGATGATCGCCGCGTTCTGCCTGACCGAATCCGGCGCCGGCTCCGACGCGGCGGCCATCCGCACCAAGGCCACCCGCAACGACGACGGCACCTGGACGCTCAGCGGCGAGAAGATCTGGATCACCAACGGCGGCATCGCCGATTTCTACACGGTGTTCGCGCGTACCGACACGCCCGAAGGCAAGGTCACCGCGTTCATCGTCGAGGCCGGGTGGGACGGCGTCAGCCATGGCCCGCACGAGGACAAGATGGGCATCCGTGCCTCATCCACCACCACCGTCGCCTTCAACGAGGTGCGCGTACCGGCCGCCAACGTGCTGGGCCCGGTCGGCAAGGGCTTCAAGGTAGCGATGAACATCCTCAACAGCGGCCGCACCGGCCTGGGCGGTGGCGCGGTGGGCGGCATGCGGGCGCTGATCCGCATGGCCTGTGCGCAGGCCAGCGAACGCAGGCAGTTCGGCCAGCCCATCGCCGAGTTCGGGCTGGTGCGCGAGAAGATCGCGCAGATGACCGCCGACTGCTTCGCCGCCGAAAGCACGGTGTGGATGGTGGCGCACCTGATCGACAGCGGCCGCACCGACTATTCGGTGGAAGCGGCGATGAGCAAGGTATTCGCCAGCGAGGCCGTGCAGCGCTGCTGCTACGAGGCACTGCAGATCGCCGCCGGCAACGGCTTCATGCGCGAGCTGCCGTACGAACAGATGACCCGCGACACGCGCATCCTGTCCATCTTCGAAGGCACCAACGAGATCCTGCGCCTGTACGTGGCACTCAATGGCCTGAAGGGCGTGGGCGCGACGCTGGCCGAGCTGCAGAGCGCGGTGGGCGGCATCTTCAATGACCCGATCAAGGGCTTCGGCGTGCTCGGCGATTACGCCGGGCGACGCGTGCGCGAGGCCACCGGCTACGGCACCGGGCGCATCCGCGCACCGCTGGACGATGCGCTGCGCCCGTTGGCGCGCCTGTGCGAGAAGTACGCGGTGGAACTGTCCAAGGCCTCCGACCGCCTGCTGCGCAAGCACGGCAAGCAGATCGCCGACCAACAGCATGCGCAGAAGCGCGTGGCCGACGTCGCCATCGACCTGTTCGTCGGCCTGTGCGTGCTCTCGCGGGTGGAAAGCCTGATCCAGGCCAAGCACCCGGCGGCGGATGATGCGGTCCGGATCGCCCGCCTGTTCGCGCGCCAGGCGCGCCGTCGCATGGCCCGCAACATCCGTGGGCTGGAGCGCAACGAGGACGAGATCATCGAAACCCTGGCCGCCTCGGTACTGGAGCGCGGCGGCTATGCGTGGGACGTGATGTAAGCCCACGCCCGCAGGAGCGGCCTTGGCCGCTCCTGCGATGCTCGCCGGTCAGTGCCCTGCCGGTGCATCCTCCAGCGCCACTGCTCCTTCGCGCAGCACCCGCCGCAACAACATCCGTCCCTGGCGGTCCAGGCCGTGCACGCGTGGCTTCACGCCGTGGTGGCGATAGCGGCTCACCACTTTCTCCAGTGCCGCCACGGCGGTGATGTCCCACAGCTGCGCGCGCGACAGGTCGATCACCACCGTACGCCCCTGCGCGGCACGCGGGTCGAATGCATCGATGAACGCGTCGGCCGAGGCGAAGAACACCTGCCCGCTCACCGCGTAACGCAGGCTGCCATCGGCATCGTCCTGCCTGTCCACCCGCAGCAGGCGCGCCACCTTCAGCGCGAAGAACACGCCACTGAGCAGCACGCCCATGCCGACGCCAGCGGCCAGGTTTTGCGTGCCCAGCGTCACTGCCACGGTCGCCAGCATCACCACGCCGGACAGCCGCGGATGCCGCACCAGCGCGCCGAGGCTGCCCCAATCGAACGTCGACACGCTGACCATCACCATGATCGCCACCAGTGCGATCACCGGCACCTGCGCCACCCATGGCTTGAGCAGCACCATCAGCACCAGCAGGAACACGCCGGCAAACAGCGTGGACAGGCGGCCACGCCCGCCGTACTTCACGTTACCCACGGTCTGCCCGATCATGCCGCAGCCGGCGATGCCGCCGAACAGGCTGGTGGCAATGTTGGCGATACCCAGGCCAGTGCATTCGCGGTTCTTGGAACTGGGCGTGTCGGTCAGCTCATCGACCACACGCGCGGTCATCATTGATTCCAACAGTCCGACCATGGCGATCGCCAGCGCCGGCATGGCGATGATCCGCAGCGTCTGCAGGTCCAGCGGCAACTGCGGCAATCCCATCCAGTGCGGCAGCGATTCGGGCAACCGGCCAAGGTCCGCCACCGTCGGCAGGTCCAGCTTCAACCACGCCGACAGCCCACTGAGCACCACGATGCAGATCAGCGGCGAGGGAATCGCGCGCACACCGGGCAACGGCAGCCGCGGCAGCCCGTAGATCACCAGCAGGCCCAGCGCCAGCATCGCCCAGGTCGCGGTGGTGGCGCCCTGAAACTGCGGCAGCTGCGCGGAGAAGATCAGGATCGCCAGTGCATTGACGAAGCCGGTACGCACCGAGCTGCTGACAAAGCGCATCAGCACGCCCAGCCGTAACACCCCGAACAGCACCTGCATCACACCGGCCAGCAGGCCGGCGGCGAACAGGTAGGGCAGCCCATGCGCGCTCACCAGCGGCGCGGCCACCAGCGCCACCGAGCCGGCCGCGGCGGTGATCATCGCCGGCCGGCCGCCGAACACGGCGATCACGATGCTCAGCACGAACGAGGCGAACAGGCCCACCTGCGGGTCCACGCCGGCCACGAACGAGAAGGCGATGACCTCGGGGATCAGCGCGAAGGTGGCCACGGCACCGGCCAGCATTTCACGCAGGGGATGGGCGCGCCATTGCGCCAGTTCGGTAGACAGGAAGGACATGCGGGCAAGCCGCCCCTGCGCGGCAGGAGCAGGCGGAATCGGGGGATGGGCGCGAATTATGCCTGCTGCGATCCGGTCCGGTAGGCGGAACCCACCCCCTCCCTTTCGCGCAGCGAAGGGGAGGGCTGGGGAGGGGGGGTTCTGGAAGCCATTCATCCCACCCCAAGACCCCCTCAACCGCCCCTGCGGTAGCATTCCCTCCCCCGCACCACGCCGTCCCCGCATGCCCCACTACACCGGCCCCCTGCTCATCCGCCCCCTACTCGACCAACTGCAGGCCGCACTGAAGAAAGGGGCCGGCGAAACCACCGCGTCCCTCGACTTGGGCCGCAGCCAGGACCCGGTGGGCCTCGCTCCGGACGGCTGGCAATGGCGCGGCCAGGCCTTCCCCTGGCCGGCCAAGCTCAAGGACCGCACGCTCTACTACTGGGACGGCGAGGAATTCAGCGCGGCTTCGCGTTTCGGCAGCGGGCTGTACAAGCTGGTGCCCACCGACTGGGGCGTGCCCACCTTCGAGATCGACGGCATCAAGATGCTGGTCAGCGCCCAGCTCTCGCCGATGGACGATGCGCGCCGCAAGGTGGCGCTGGTCGAACCGCGCGGCAAGCGCGTGCTCGATACCTGTGGCGGCATGGGTTACTTCGCCGCCTGCTGCCTGGACGACGGCGTGGCCGCTATCCACTCGTTCGAGAAGAGCCCGGAAGTGCTGTGGCTGCGCACCCTGAACCCATGGTCGCCCGACCCGGACAGTCCTCTGGCCGGTGGGCGCCTGCAACTGGTGCACGGCGATGTCTCGCAGCAGATCGCCACGCTTGGCGACGCCTCGTTCGATGCCATCCTGCACAACCCGCCACGCTTCGGCATCGCCGGCGAGCTGTACTCGCAGGTGTTCTACGACCAGCTCGCGCGCGTGCTGCGCACCGGCGGGCGGCTGTTCCACTACACCGGCGCACCGAACAAGCTCACCAGCGGCCGTGACGTTCCGCGCGAAGTGGCCACGCGCCTGCAGAAAGCCGGCTTCAAGGCCGAACTGGCGCTGGACGGCGTGTTCGCGATCCGCCGCTGAGCCGCGGGAACAGCCCCGGCCGCGATGCCGGGCTGCCTGAATGCGCACATGCTGTGGCGCGCATCGTCGCGCATGCAAGCCGCGTCCGTTCCGCGAGCGGCGACGCGCCTACCCACGGGTGTTTCACATCCGGCGCGCGACACTGGGCGCTCCGAAGCGGAGGCAGCCCATGGCAACCGAAACCGTTCGCGGCACCACCGTCACCCTCCATTTCGACGGCAGCCGGTGCATCCACTCCCGCAACTGCGTGCTCAGCCACCCCGATGTCTTCGTGCCCAACGTGGCGGGGGAATGGATCCACCCCGACGCGGTCAGCGCCGAGGAAGTGGAACTGATCGCCCGCAACTGCCCTTCCGGTGCCATCCGCTACGAGTTCAATGACCGCAGCCATGCCGAACCGGCGCCCGTGGTCAACCTGGTGCACGTGCGCGAGAACGGCCCGCTGGCCTTCAATGCACCGCTGCGCATCGCCGGCCAGGATGAGGGCATGCGCGCCACGCTATGCCGCTGCGGCGCGTCGGAGAACAAGCCCTTCTGCGACCATCGCCACGTCGACTGCGGCTTCACCGCCACCGGCGAGCCGGCGGAACGGAAGTCCGAAGCCCTGGCCCAGCGCGACGGCCTGCTGCAGGTCACGCCAACCCGCGACGGTCCGCTGCATGTCGTCGGCAACCTGGAGGTGGTCAGCGGCACCGGACGCACCCTCGACCGCGTCACCGAAACCTGGCTGTGCCGCTGCGGCCATTCCGCCAACAAGCCGTTCTGCGATGGTTCGCATCGCAAGGTCGGCTTCACCGCGGACGGCGAATAGACGGGAGTTCCCGCATGCGTGCACTGCAGCTACGACTCACTGCCGATGAAGGCGTTGCCCAGGCCATGCTGGACATGCTCAAGGGCATGGACGACGTGGCGTGGGTCGAAGACGCCGCCGACCTGCTTCCCGACGTCACCGACCAGGACAGCAGCTCCGCCGGCCTGAGCGACAGCCAGGGCCCGGGCAATCACCTGATCCGGGTCGAGGTCGCCGATGACAGCGCCACCGAACGGGTCATCGATGCCCTCCAGGTGCTGGCCGAACGGCTCGGTGCGGTGCTGGAGATCGATCCGGACACGGCGGACTGACGTCCCGCCGTCACGCCGCACCGCACCGCGACGACGGCACCGACGCGTGCGGCATGCAGCGCGCACATAAGCCGCTTCATGCACCGCCCGGTCAGTCCATCCCGAAATCCCCGCCCACTCACCATTACTCACCGGGCAGGTGAAAGTACGTGCGTGCAAAGCGCAATTCCGATCAATAGATTTAGGCACCAGATCACAATCATCCTGCCTTGCGAGGCTTGCGCAACCACGCCGGTTGCCACCTCAGACATACGCATATGTTCGTATATTCCGTGAGATCCGAGGGAAGCTCGACCCATCCCGTGATGCACCTGACGGACTGGCCCGAGATCTGCTCGGCCAATGCGAGCCATCTGGAACGGAGCCTCGGCGTGGCGCTGAGGACGGAGATACGCAGGAAATTCCAGGCCGGCACTCCCGTCCCGTTGCCGCGGAGCAAGCCCAGCAATGGCGTCAACATCCATCTCTCGGCCAGCGAATCACTCAAGGTGCTGGTACACAACGAGCTGGTGAAGAACCGGATGAGCCACGAGGCGCTGGCCAGGTCGCTGCGCATGCCGGCGCCTTCCCTCACGCGCGCACTGGACCTGGAACAGCCGGTGGACGTGGACCTGCTCTCGAGCATGGTCGCGGCCGTGGGCAAGCGACTCATCGCCTACATTTCCTAGGCCGGCGGCCGCGTCAGCGCCCGCTTTCCGCTTCCGCCTCGGCCAGCTCCGCCAGCACGTCGGCGAAGCACAGGGAAATCGTCGTTCCCACACCCGCCTGGCTTTCCGCCTTCACGCTGCCCCCGGCCCGCTGGACCAGGTCGCGCACGACCGACAGCCCCAGCCCGCTTCCCTGCCCACGCGGCTTGGTGGTGAAGAACGGCTCGAAGGCGTGTGCCAGCACGTCGCCCGCCATGCCCGCCCCGGTGTCGGCAAGGTCCAGCACCAGCCGGTCGCCGTCCCGGCGCGCCCGCAGCGAGAAGCGACCGCCACCGGGCATGGCATGGTCCGCGTTCGCCGCCACGTTCAGCACCATCAGGTCGAACTGCATCCGGTCGAAGAACAGCGCCGGCAGGTCCGCGCCAAGGACGACATCAACCTTCACGTCCGGGCCCATCAACTGCCCGATCATCGGTACCAGCGCCTTCAACGCCTCGCCCGGGTCAAACCACTCCTCCACGCCGTCTTCGGCGCGGGCAAGCGACAGCAACCGCCGCGTGAGCAGGTTGGCCCGGTTCACCGCCGAATCAACGCCCACCAGTGATTCCCGCATGTGCGCCGCATCGCCGGCACGCAGCCCGCTGCGCACGTACCCGCCCGCCACCGCCAGGACGTTGCCGAAGTCATGCGCGACGCCGCTGGCGAGCCGGCCCACCGCTTCCATCTTCTGCGCCTGGACCAACTGCGCGAACGTGCGCTCACGCTCGGCCATTTCCTCGGTCAAGCGCCGGTTGGCCACGTCCAGCGCATCACCGCGTGCGCGTGCCTCGCGCAGGCTCTCGCGCAGCGCGACCGAGCTGCGGTCCAGCACCACGGCAATCATCAGGAAGATGGCGGTGCTGAAGGCGGCATCGCCGAGAAGCTCGACCGCCTGGCCCTGCTTGTCGATGTCCACGGCGATTCCCAGCCCGAAGGCCGCGGCGATGCAGAGGAACATCAACCACAACGCCATGCGCCCCACGGCCAGTGCCGCGATCGCCATCCAGATGGCCAGCACCGGCTGCTCGAACCGCTGCCCGCCGAAGCCGGCAACCAGGTAGGCGGGAATCACGGTCGCGGCGAACACCGCCAGCAACGCATGGGAGGCTGCCCTGAACTTCCCCTTGCGCACCAGCACCAGGCTCAGCGCGGAGATGGCGCTGACCGACAGGCCGAACACCATGCCGGTGACTTCGCCCGGCCGCCACGGGATATCCACCAGCAACGCCCGGTAGCACCAGGCGGCCGTCGGGAGCACCGCCAGCAGGAAGGAAACCAACTGGAGCATCGGCGCATTGCGCCGGTCCACCGGATCGGCGACCGGCACGTCCCGCACCCAATGCAGCATCGACCGCCACCGCTGCAGGCCCCGGGACAATACGCTCCCAGGCACCTCCACGATCTTGTCTTCCACCTGCCTGCTCTCCCCGGATACCGATCTGTCGGCTGCCCAAGCAGCCAGCCCCTGCTCCCCCGGGGCCATCATATCGGCTGCCCCGGGGTTACAGCAGCAGCAGGTAACCGATGCCGCGCACCGTGGTCAGCGGCAGCTCGCAGCCGGTGCCGGCGAGCACCTTGCGGCGCAGGCGATGGATCAGCATCTCGAGCCGGTGCAGGTCGAAATCGTCTTCATCCTGGCTCAGGTGCCCGATGACCGCTTCCCGCGACACCACCCTGCCCCCCGCCTCCGCCAGCAACGCCAGGAACAGCCGCTCGGCCCGGGACAGGGCCACATCGTCACCGGCGGGCGTGGCGATGCGCCAGCCCTGTGCGGTCAAGCGCCATCCCGCTGCATCCGGCGCCGGCATTGCCACGGTGGAGGCGCCGCGCCGCATGACGCTGCGTATCGTCGCGGCAAGCACATCCACGCCGACCGGCTTGGAAAGATAGGCGTCGGCACCCTGCTCCAACCCGTGGACGTGGTCATCGGCACCCCCTCGCCCGGTCAGCATGATGATGGCGGCATTGCCCAGCCTGCGCAGGTGCTGCACCACCGCGAAGCCACTCTCATCAGGAAGGCCGACATCCACGACGAACACATCGTAGGAGCGTAGGCTCAGTGCCCGGTATAAGGCCAGCGCACTGCCCACGCCCTCGACCTCGAACCCTTCCCGCTCCAGTCCTGGAAGGAGGATCTTCCCGCGCAGCTCCTCCTCATCCTCCAGCACCATCACCGACCAGCCGTTCGTTTCCCGCTGCATATCTTCCCTTTGCTGCAACCGTGCGAATGGCCGCGCCTGAACCGCAAGCATTCTTCTTCCAACAGCCCCGAACGAGGCAGTGCCTTCCCCCGCAGCAGCTTCGTTGCTCGTCGTGCCCATGATCAAGCTGGCTTCACTGGCTTGAGCTTCACACACCTGCCCGGAATCCAACGATCTGCGCCTGTGCGTCAGGCTTTCTCTCTCTGCGTTTCCCACCTCGGGGCCGACTGCCGGGAAAGAGCCTGAATGCGAAAGTCAGCGCACATCTGCAGTCAACTGCGCCCTTCACTCTAAATTTCCGGCCGACGATCAACGGAAATGATCGTATCCGGCGACGTGCCCGCGCCTCGCATAATTTCAAAAACTCTCTTCAATATTTCATTTTTTCCTATTCATATTTGTAGTTTATTTCATGCCGCATTTCGATGACCAAAACTGAATCTTCCATTACAGTCCGGTAGCTTCGTTCAACTTAGGTACATCTGTAACGATTCAGCCGTTTCTCGGGCATTTCCGGGCGAAGCGCATTCTTGAGTAGGAGAGAGAACCCTAATGAAGACAGTTAAAGTACTGACCCGTTCCGCTCTTGCCGTTGCCCTGATGGGCGCGGTGATGAGCTTCGGTGCAAACGCGCAGTCCACCTCCGGCGCCATCAGCGGTTCGGCGGATGCTGGAAGCACGATCGTTATCGAAAGCACAACGGGCCTCTCGCGCACCGTGGTGGTCGATGCCAACGGTCGCTACAACGTTGGCAGCCTGCCGGTGGGCAGCTACACCGTGAAACAGGTCAAGGACGGCGCAACCGTCGGCACCCGCAACATCACCGTTGCCGTGTCCTCCACCACGGACGCTTCGTTCGACGCCACGACGCTGGCCGCCATCGAAGTGGTGGGTTCGCGCATGCAGCCCATCGACGTGACCCAGGTCGACTCACGCATGGTCATCACTGCCGAGCAGTTGGCCAAGCTGCCCATCGCGCGCAGCGCCGACGCCATCGCGCAGTTGGCTCCGGGCGTCATCCAGGGTTCCAGCGACTTCGTGAACGCCTCGAACGGCCAGCGCCTGTCATCGTTCGGCGGTGCCTCCATCTCGGAGAACGCTTACTACATCAACGGCATGAACGTTACCGACCCGCTGAAGGGCTTCGGTGGCATCGAACTGCCCTACGGCTCGATCGAGCAGCAGGAAGTGCTGACCGGCGGCTACGGCGCTGCCTACGGCCGCACCACGGGCGGCGTGATCAGCCAGATCGGTAAGCGCGGTACGAATGAATGGAAATTCGGCGGCCAGCTGCAGTGGACCCCCGAATGGGGCAAGGGCGCGCCGCGCAACACGTACTACTCCGACGCACTTCCGGGCGACGTGGGCAGCAAGGACCTGTACCAGTACCGCGAGGACAACGTGGGCTGGTCGACGGTGCAGAGTGCCTATGTCGGTGGCCCGATCATCCAGGACAAACTGTATGTCTTCGCGTCGGTGGAAGGCGCCCGCTCCGAGGATTCGCTGGTAGGCACGAAGTCCTCGTCCTCCCAGATCTCCGAGCGCACGTTCAAGGACCCGAAGTGGTACGCCAAGGTCGACTGGAACATCACCAACGACCACGTGATGGAGCTCACCGCAGCGTCAACGGAGCACAAGTTCTCCGCCAACAACTACCAGTACGACTACGGCACCTTCCGCCGCGGTGACTACCTCGGCAAGGCGACTGCAACCGACACCAAGGCATTGATGTGGATCGGCAAGTACACCGGCTACCTGACTGACAACCTGACCGTCAGTGCCCAATATGGCGAGCAGACGACGGACCTGAAGTCCAATCCGGACAACAAGTACTCCAACCTGATCCCGGTCGGTGGCAGCGCGAACCAGAACCCGGCCTTGAACGGCGGCGTTCCGATCACCAATGCCAACAAGCTGGCGCAGCTCTCCGACCCCAAGCATCAGACCTTCGGCGCGAACTATCGCCTGGACGTCACCTACCATCTTGGCGATCACGCCATCACTGCCGGTATTGACAACCAGCGGACCGAAGACCGCAATGACAGCACCATCATGGCACCGGATGCCGGGTTCTATTGGCTGTACGGCCGCAAGGCCAATCCGATGACCGACATCAGCGAAGGTGAAGTCGACGCGCCCGGCAAGTATCCGGGCGGTGAAGGTGGCTACTTCGTTTCCAAGTACATCCAGGAAACCCTTGCCTCGGTCAAGGTCACGCAGCGTGCCCAGTACATCGAGGACAACTGGCAGGTCAACGACCGCTGGCTGGTGAAGCTGGGTCTGCGCAATGACCAATTCATCAACTACAACCCGGAAGGCCAGGCCTACATCAAGCAGACCAAGCCGCAGTGGGCGCCGCGACTGGGCTTCGCCTGGGACGTCAATGGCGATGGCACGTTCAAGGTGTACGGCAATGCTGGACGCTATTACCTCGCACTGCCGACCTCGCTGGCGGCACGTGGTGCTGCGGGCTCGATCTATACCAACGAGTACTACACCTACACGGGCATCGATGCGAACGGCAACCCGACCGGCCTGACCCCGATCAACACCATCAACGGCCCCGGCGTGCCCTACTCGGCCAACCGCGAGTACGGCCAATCCCCGGATCCGAAGACGGTCACCGCGAAGAACCTCAAGGCGCAGTCCCAGGATGAGTTCATCGTTGGCTTCGACAAGGTCTTCAACGAGAGCTGGAACTACGGTGCCAAGCTGACGTACCGCAAGCTGAACAACGCCATCGACGACACCTGCTACATCGAGAAGTTCGAGGAAGTGGCTGCTGCCCAAGGCATCGATACCACTGGCCTGCGCGGCTGCTACTTCTTCAACCCCGGCGATACCGCGGTGTTCAACCTGCCCGATGGCAAGGGCGGCTACAGCGAGCTGACCCTCACCAACGCAGACCTCGGCTATCCGGCCGTGAAGCGTACCTACATGGCGTTGGATGCCTACATCGAGCACCCGTTCGACGGCAAGCTGTGGGGGCGCGTGACCTACACCTTTGCCCACAGCCGCGGCAACACGGAAGGCCAGGTGAAGTCCGACATCGGCCAGGGCGACATCTCGGCCACGCAGGACTGGGATTACCCGTACCTGATGGAATACGGCAGTGGTCGCCTTCCGAACGATCGGACCCACCAGCTCAAGGCTATGGGCATGTGGCAGATCAACCCGGAATGGAGCGTCAGCAGCACGTTGCAGATCATGAGCGGCACGCCCAACTCCTGCCAGGGTGCCTATGGTCCGGATGAAACCTATCCGGCCTACGCGGGCAACTACTACCACTGGTGTGGTGGCAAGCCGGCCAAGATGGGCGACGCCGGTGAAACGCCCTGGATCAAGAACCTCAACCTCAATGCCGAGTACCGTCCCTCCTTCGCCGACGGCAAGCTGGCCTTCTCCGTCGACGTGCTGAACGTGTTCAACGAACAGAAGGCTACCCGCCTGGATCCGGACTATAGCCCGGGCACTTACCGCCAGGTTCTGTCGTGGCAGGCCCCGCGTAGTGTGCGCCTTGGCGTGACGTACGACTTCTGATCCACCGCTGCAAAAGGAAGGGGGCGCGCAAGCGCCCCCTTCTGCTTCTTCCCCGACATGAGTGTCTCTGTTGCACCACGCATGTACCCGCGCCGATGACATCCCCAGCGCAGCCTTCTCTCACGCTTGCTCGGGTGATGGCACAACACGACACCTGGTGATCGGATACGCATCCATCCCAGTCATGCCATGCAGGTCTTACAGATCGTGCAGGCCATCCCGGCATACGGTGTCAGGTGCAACGAACCAGTCAGAAAGACAACGCGTGTGCGAGTGCGTGCCTACCTTCCAGGCACCGAACCTCAGGCAATGATTCAAACCCCATGACGGCATCATCCTTTTGTACTTCCGGTGATGAAACAGGTCGTCGCAGTGCGCGTCGCGACAGAAATGCTGCATGAGCCTTCATCTCGTCGCCGTTCATGGGCAGTGCGTGGATTCCACGGCAGCCCGCAATCAAACGCTGACACTTAATGAGATATTGCGAAGAATTTCATGTTGTAAGCTCGAAAGGCGCCAAGACTTGCCTCCGTGCTCGCGGCCTCTGGTTCATTTCGCGCGAACCCACTGACTGAGTCGATCACATGTCCAACCGCACACAGGTCAAGGAAGTTCTGATCGTCGAAGACGACATTGCGTTCCGCGAAGAAGTCCTGGCTCCCCGCCTCAACGACGCTGGCTTCAAGGTCCTGCGCGCGACCAACATCCGCGAGATGTATCGCGAGTTGCTCGTGAACGAGCCTTCCCTGGTACTCATGGATGTCAGTCTCCCGGATGAAAGTGGCTTCAGTGCACTCAAGCACCTCAAGGGCGTGGCGAAGTACCCGATCATCATGATGGCCGATCACTACTCTCTGGATGAGCTGCTCCTGGGACTGGAGAATGGCGCCGATGCCTATCTACCCAAGAGCATCGATGCCACAAGCCTGATCGCGACGCTGCACAGCTCCATCATTCGACACGGCCGGCTCGACTCGCACATCAACGTTGCTGACGAAGAGCACGCCGGTGCTCGGAATCCGGAGATGGAGTGGCATCTGGACCACATTTCATGGCACATGCTTTCCCCCAAGGGGGTCAGGATCTGGCTCAACTCCGCCGAACGAATCATCGTCCGGCACCTCTGGTCATCGCAGGGGAAACCCGTGCGACGCGAAGTCCTGATCGAATCCCTCACTGCCGACATGAAGGGCTTTGATCCCCACCGCCTTGAAGTCGTCATGCACCGGCTGCGCAAGAAGGTGTTCGATCTGGCAGGTGAACACCTGCCTGTTAAAACACTGCGCAACGTCGGTTATGCGATGTCACAGCACGATTGACGTCGGCGAGCATCGCCCCGCACCCGGGTTTCCGTGGGACACCACTGACTCAAGCGGCCGGACGGATCGTGCCCTTCGACGCAGCTCCAATTTTCTTTTCCCGCGGCCAGCAAGACCTGTGCGTCGCATGAATGGCCGGAAACCGGAGCCCCAGGTCCGGGACTTCGATTCACGGCAATGTCGCCGCACTGCCAGCACCAGATGTGCCCCGGATCTCCTGGCAACGCAGCCGGCCCGAGGCGCAGGCTTGGATGCGCGACGAATGGAAGCCGGCGGTGTAGCCCTGCGAATGTAGGCACCAAGTAGGCACCAAACGAAAAGGCACCGCGATGCGGTGCCTTCTCTTCTTTATAACTGCTTGATTTGCTTGGTGGGCCCACCAGGATTCGAACCTGGAACCAAAGGATTATGAGTCCTCTGCTCTAACCGTTGAGCTATAGGCCCGTGGCAGGCATCACCCTGTCCCGCGATGACGGGAAGTATCGCCTTGCGCCGCTTCCCACGGCCGTTGCGCCGGGAAAGGAGCGCTGCGAGCGAGGCATTGCCTCGTGATGCATGGCTGCGCATTTTTGCATACTCGACTGACATACGCCTACGCGATAGGTGCGGCGATGTCCCGGTAGCTGCAGCGCGGTGGCATTCCCGCAGGATGCGGCCCTACATGCAGGTCCGGCATGCCTGCCAGCAAGCCACTCAGCCCTGTCCTTGCGCCAGCAGCCGTCGCTGCTGCAACGCCTTCTGCCAGCGCGCCAGCGTGATGCCCAGCAGCATGGCGGGCAGGAACAGCCGCAGTTCGGGATTGCCGAAGGCCAGCCCGACGATGGCCGGCCCCGGTCAGTAGCCGGCAATGCCCCAGCCGATGCCGAACAGCGCCGCGCCCAGTACCAACGGTGTGTCGATGGCACTGGCGGCCGGTAGATGAAAGCGGTCGGCCAGCAGCGGTGCCTTGTGGCACCTTGCCCAGCGATAGCCCGGGAGGATGACCAGACCCGCCGTGCCCAGCACCAGCAGCAGGCTGGGGTCACAGCCGCAGACCACGTCCAGGAAGGCCAGCACCTTGCGTGGATCGGTCATGCCCGCGATGGCCAGGCCCAGGCCAAAGAGCGTGCCCGACGCCAATGCGGATGCCCCGGCCCAGGATGTCCTGCTCATGCCGCCACTCCCACGCCGTGACGCAGCACCCAGGTACTGACGATGGCGAACCACAGGAAGGTCAGCGTCGCCACCAGCGAACGCGGCGACAGCCGTGCAAGGCCGCTCACGCCGTGGCCACTGGTGCAGCCATTGCCCAGCGCGGTGCCGTAGCCCATCGGCAGCCCGGCCAACAACAGCAACCGGCAGGCATGCCCTCGCGCGCCTGCGGCACGCTGCCCCAAGCAGCAGATTGACGCCACCACCAAGCACCAGACCCAGCAGGAACAGCAACCGCGCGCTACGCTCGGGGCCACTCAGGGCATGGCCGAGGATCCCGCTGACCCCCGCGATGCGGCCGTTCAGCCATAGCAGCAGCACTGCGGCGGTACCGATCAGGCTGCCTCCCACCACGGCCGATACCGGCGTGAACTGCACCATCGTCATTTCCTCCAGGCCCTCAGAACTTCCAGGCGTAGGCAACGCCCAGCAGGTTTTCGGCCAGCTTCAGGTCGGCTTCGCCGCCACCGAAGCTGGCCGGTATCGCGCCACGGCCGTGCACCTGCCGCGACAGCGCACGTGCAAGGTAGGCGCTGAACTCGTTGCCGTCGCGCGTGGTCCAGGTCGCCCCCAGCGTCACGTGGTTCTCGACCACCGCCGGCGCGAGGATGTTGAAGAAGGTCTGCGCCTCGGGCACCGGCTGCCCGGCATGGCTGAAGCCGCCACGCACGGTGAGCTGCGGGGTGAGCATGTACTGCACGCCCAGCTTGTAGACGGTGACGTCCTTCCAGCCGAATCCCGGCCCGTTCGGTGCACCCAACGGCTCGCCCTGCAACAGCGGTGCCAGCGGCTGCCCCACGGCGCGTACGTCGCTGTAGTTGATGCGCTGCACTTCGGCGGCGAGGGTGGCGCGGCCACTGGCGCGCACGGCAATGCCGATGCCGTAGTTCTCCGGGACGTCGAAGCTGCCCTGGTCGGCGAACAGGCCCTTGTAGCGGTCGAAGGCACTGGCGCTGATCTTCGAGGACCACGTCGCGCCCACGGTGATGCTGTCACCGAACTGTCCGTTCCACCCCACGCGCACGCCGGCACCGGTCGACGTGTCGGTACCGCGGTTGCTGACCTTGCCCGGTGTCTGCGAGAAGCCGTCGAAGAAGCCGATGCCCTTGGCCTCGAAGCGCTGGTACAGCAGGTTCACGCCGATGCCGATGGCGTGGTGCGGGTTGAGCTTCAACGCAAACGAGGGCGTCAGGAACAGCTGCTCCAGGTTCACACCGGCCCTGCCGGTACCGCCAAAGCGCGCATAGGGGTTCTGGCCGTAATCGGTGTTCATGCCGCCGTTGCCATACAGGGCGATGCCCCATGCAGAGCGCTCGCCCACTGCGTGCGTGTAGCCCACCTCGGGCAACACGAAATTCCTGCGCCCGTTTCCGTCGTAGTGCGCATCCGGCGCGATGGCATTGCCCACGATGTCCGCACTGCGCCGGGGCACGAACCAGGTCGCGCCCACATCCAGTCGGTTGCCTACCAACGCGGTGCCGGCGGGATTGGCAGCCGCCGCCAGGCCATCCTGCGGAAGGGCGATGCCGATACCGGCAATGCCGTTGGATTTGACGCTGTTGCCATGGGTGAAATAGCCATTGGTCGCCGACGCGAATGCCGGGGCAAGCAACGCCACGATGCCTGCGCTGAGACGAAGCGGAACGGTAGCATGGACGTTCATGAGGACCTCGGGGACAGGTGGCACGACGCCCGATGGCGTCGCTTGCCACCGACGCTAAACCCGCCGGCCCCGTGCCTCCCCCGCTGCCTGATTGTTTGAATATTCCAAGCACTCATGTGCCGGCTTCGACGGGAGGAGGCAGCACTGTGTGTTGCAACCACGGATGTTCCGGAACGGCGCGCAGCGCTGCGTCCCTACGCATTCCGCCCTGGTTTTTTCGGTGATTCAGGCGATTTCTCTCCGAATGCAACGAAGCCTGGAAGGCGCCTGCCACCTGCGCATTGCGGGCACACCGCGCATTCTCGATACGACGAAACGGTGCGTTGCCGCAGCAGGGGCTGGAATGTTGCCGGGCAACCTGTCCTTGCCTGGCGTGACACCCACAAAGGCGCATCATCGCTGGCGGATGCGGGTGTACATGGCGGATTTCCAGCGGGCATCGGGAGTGCCGGGGCGCTTACGTGTGCCCGTTGGTCATCGGGTACGGTGTGTGACCGCCGCGCGCTTCATGCGGCGCCTGCCGGAACTGGCCTCCCCGCCTGCGATTGCACTTCCCATGCCGGGCAGGCCTGGACGGCATCCCCACCGATGGCGGCTGTCGCGGGCAACAAAAAACCCCGCCTGGGCGGGGTTTTCCGTTGCTGCCGTCGCTATCGATCAATCGATATCGAGGAAGCTGCGCAGCTGCTCGGAGCGGCTCGGGTGACGCAGCTTGCGCAGCGCCTTGGCTTCGATCTGGCGGATGCGCTCGCGGGTGACGTCGAACTGCTTGCCCACTTCTTCCAGCGTGTGGTCGGTGTTCATGTCGATGCCGAACCGCATGCGCAGCACCTTGGCCTCCCTCGGGGTGAGGCCGGCCAGCACGTCACGCACGGTTTCGGACAGGTTGATGTTGGTGGTGTTCTCGATCGGGGACTCCACGTTGGTGTCCTCGATGAAGTCGCCCAGATGCGAATCCTCGTCGTCGCCGATCGGGGTTTCCATCGAGATCGGCTCCTTGGCGATCTTCATCACCTTGCGGATCTTGTCTTCCGGCATGTCCATTTCCTTGGCCAGCTCCTCCGGCGTGGCCTCGCGGCCGTACTGCTGGAGCATCTGGCGGGAAATGCGGTTGAGCTTGTTGATCGTCTCGATCATGTGCACCGGGATACGGATGGTGCGCGCCTGGTCGGCGATCGAGCGGGTGATCGCCTGGCGGATCCACCAGGTGGCGTAGGTCGAGAACTTGTAACCGCGGCGGTACTCGAACTTGTCCACGGCTTTCATCAGGCCGATGTTGCCTTCCTGGATCAGGTCCAGGAACTGCAGGCCACGGTTGGTGTACTTCTTGGCGATGGAGATCACCAGGCGCAGGTTGGCCTCGACCATCTCCTTCTTGGCCTTGCGCGCCTTGGCTTCGCCATAGGCCATCACGCGGCTGATTTCCTTGAGCTCGTCCAGCGACAGCTGGGCGCTCTTTTCCAGGTCGATGGTGGCCTGCTGCTCGGCCACGATCTGATCCTTGACGTCACGCAGCGCCGAAGACCACTTCTGCTTGCGCTTGATCGCGTCCTCGACCCATTCCAGGTTGGTCTGGTTGCCTTCCCAGGAACGGATGAAGTCCTTGCGCGGCATGCGCGCGGTGATCGTGGCCAGGTGCAGCACGCGGCGCTCCTGGGCCTTGACCTGGCCCATGGTGTCGCGCAGCAGTTTGGTCAGCACGTCGGTCAGCGGCAGCGGCAGCTTCAAGGTGATGAAGGTAGCGGCCAGCTCGTCGCGCAGCTTGGTCTGGGCCTTGGTATCGCCCTTGGCATGCGCCTTCTTGAACTTGGCCAGGTCCGCGGCCAGCAGGTCCATGCGACGGGCCACTTCGACCGGATCCGGACCGGTCGGGCCGGTATCCTCGTCGCTGCTGACGTCGTCATCGTCCTCGTCGGCTTCCGAATCGGCGTCGTCGCTGCTGTCGCCGTCGGCGGCGGCGGTCGGGGCCGGTTCTTCCTCGACCAGGTCGTTGAAGCCGACGATCACTTCGGCCAGGCGCTTCTTGCCTTCCTTGTGCGCTTCGTAGTCGGCCAGCACCGATTCCACGGCCAGCGGGAAGGTGCCCAGTGCAGCCTGCACCTGGCCCAGGCCTTCCTCGATGCGCTTGGCGATGGCGATTTCGCCTTCGCGGGTCAGCAGCTCGACCGTACCCATCTCGCGCATGTACATGCGCACCGGGTCGGTGGTGCGACCACCTTCGGTGTCCAGCGCGGTCAGCGCGGCCGCGGCTTCTTCGGCGGCGGTATCATCGACTTCGCGGTTGCCGGTGTTGCCATCGCTGAGCATCAGCGTGTCGGCATCGGGCGCAACCTCATGGACATCAATGCCCATGCCGGTGATCAGGCCGATGATGTCTTCAATCTGCTCCGGGTCGACCATGTCGTCGGGCAGGTGATCATTGACTTCGGCGTAGGTCAGGTAGCCCTGTTCCAGGCCCTTGCTGATCAGAAGCTTGATGTCGTTTTGCTGGGCAGGACGTTCGTTGGCCATGTAGTGCTCGCGCCACCGGCGGGTTGGAATATAGGGAACCTAGCATTATACCAGCGCAGCGTAACGCTTGCCGGCGGTGGTTCCGGGGCGTCAGGGTCTGAGCAGGAAGGTGACGGGACCGTCATTCACCAGGCTGACAACCATATGGGCACCGAAGCGCCCGGTTTCCACCCCTGCGGCGTGTTTTTCACGGCAGATCGCCACCAATCGATTGAAAAGCCGTTCAGCCTCGGCCGGCGGGGCTGCGCTGGTGAAGCTCGGGCGCATGCCTGAACGGGTGTCCGCGGCCAGGGTGAACTGGCTGACCAGCAACAAGCCACCGCCAATGTCCCGCAAGGAGCGGTTCATCTTGCCGGCATCGTCGGCGAACACCCGGTAACCGAGCAGGCGATCCGCCATCCGCGAGAGCGCCGCCTCGTCGTCCCCCGGCTCCACCCCCACCAGGGCCAGCAGACCGGGTCCGATCTGCCCCACCACGGCGTCATCGACGGTGACCGAGGCCTGAGTAACGCGCTGGATCAGGGAGAGCATGGTCGGTCCAATGGGGCAATTGCCCACCATAGCACCGGGCCTCAGCCGCTAGACTTGCACGGATGAAACCGCAAGCCACCGCCAAGCTCTACCACCGCCTCGCCACCGCCCTGACCCACCTGCCCTGGTCCTGGCAGCGGACGCTGGCTGACACCGTGGCCTGGCTGTGGGGCCGGATCGACGCCCGTGAAAGCCGGGTCACCCGTCGCAACCTGGAGCTGGCCTATCCCGAACTGGGGGCCGACCAGCGTCGCCGGCTGCACCGCCAGATCCTGCGCACCACCGCCCGCCAGGCGCTGGAAACGCTGTACCTGTGGACCCACGACCCGGCCGACAACCTGGCCCGGCACCTGAAGCAGCGCAACGGCCAGGCCCTGTACGACGCCGCGCTGGCCTCGGGCAAGGGCGTGATCGTGATCGCCCCGCACTACGGCAACTGGGAGCTGCTGAACCAGTGGCTGGCCGAACGTGGCCCGATCGCCATCGTCTACGCGCCGCCGGAAAACCCGGTCGGCGATGAGTTCCTGCAGCTGTGCCGCGGCGGTGACAACGTGCGCCAGGTGCGTGCCGAGGGGCCGGCGGTGCGGCAGCTGTTCAAGGTGCTCAAGGACGGCGGTGCCACCGGCATCCTGCCCGACCAGCAGCCCAAGAATGGCGATGGCGAGTTCGTGCCGTTCTTCGGCGTGCAGGCGCTGACCATGACCCTGGTCAACCGCCTGGCCGAGCGCACCGGCGCCACCCTGCTGTACGCCTGGTGCGAGCGCATCGGCCCGGACCTGGAGTTTGCCCTGCACGTGGAGCCGGCCGAGCCGGCCATCGCCGATGCGGACCTGCCCACCGCGGTGGCCACCCTGAGCGCCGGCATCGAGCGCATCGCCCGGCGCGATCCGTCGCAGTACCAGTGGACCTACAAGCGCTACACGCTGCGGCCACCGGGCAGCGGCGAAACTGACCCCTACGCCACCGCCAGGCACCCGCACTGACACCGGCCCTGCAACACTGCGTCACCTGTCCCGTCGATTGAATCAACGAGCGGCGGTCCCCATAAGGTCCCGATGAGCGTCCAGTCCCCCTCCCCCAGCGCCGGCCCGTTCGGCGAAACCGCCGCCATCCACTGCGAGCGCGCCGCCGCCGAGCTGCGTGCCGGCCGGCCGGTGGTGATCGTCGACGGGCAACGTCGGCTGGCCACCCTCGCCCTGGACAGCAGCTCCCCGCGCAGCCTGGCCGCCTTCGGCCAGGCCAGCGACCAGCAGCACTACCTGTTCCTGACCGCCCCGCGCGCGCAGACGCTGGGCATCACCGCCAGCGATGGCATCCGCCTGCCGCTGGCCGGCCGCGATTTCGCCGAGCTGCCGGCACTGGCCTACCTGCGCGATGCCCTCACGGCCGAAGGCGCGCAACCACTGGGCAATGACCTGGACGCGGCGGCGGTGGAAGTGGCCCGGCTCGGCCTGCTGCTGCCGGCCATGATCTCGGTGGAACTGGCGCCGGGGCCAAGCGCGTTCGACCCCTGCCTGCACCTGAGCGTGGAAGCCCTGCGTGACGGCGCCCGCCAGGCCGGCCAGGATTACGAACTGGTCACCCGCTCGCCGGTGCCGTTGCGCGACGTGGGCATGAGCGAGTTCGCGGTGTTCCGTGGCGGCGTGGCGCAGCGCGACCAGGTCGCGGTGATCGTCGGCACGCCGGACCTGCAGGGCGCGGTGCCGGTGCGCGTGCACTCCTCGTGCCTGACCGGCGACCTGTTCGGTTCGCTCAAATGCGACTGCGGCGACCAGCTGCGGCGCGGCCTGCGCACGCTCAAGGCGCTGGGCGGCGGCATCCTGCTGTACCTGGACCAGGAAGGCCGTGGCACCGGCATCGCCGCCAAGATGCGCGCCTATGGCTACCAGCACGAAGGGCTGGACACCATCGACGCCGACGCCCAGCTCGGCTTCGGTGCCGACGAGCGCCGCTATGGCAGCGCGGTGGCGATGCTGCGCGCATTGGGCGTGCAGCGCATCCAACTGCTGACCAACAACCCCACCAAGGTGCAGCACCTGCGCAACGCCGGCATCGAAGTCAGCGGTTGCGTGCCGGTGACCGGCGAGATCACCGCCGAGAACGAGCAGTACCTGCGCACCAAGGCCGCCCGTGCCGGCCACCACCTGGATGTCGATGCGCTGATCATGGCCGCGCAGTGATGCGCGACTGAGCGCGCGGAAAAGCAACCACAGCAAGCCCCCCTCCCCAGCCCTCCCCTGCGTCGCATAGGAGGGGGCAGCTCATGCAGGTGGCGTTGCGGTTGCCTCTTCTTCGATCCAACCCGCTAAAGTCAGCGCATGATGGAACCTCCCGCGCTCCCCGACGCTTCCCTCCCCCCCCTTGAAGCCAACACCGGCTGGCAGCCGTTGCCAAGGCGCGGCGCGCTGTTCGCCGCTGTCGGCAGCGCCATCGGCATGGCCATCCCACTGACGCTGGCCGCCGGCATCGTGCCGTTGGCCTTCCATTACGCGCACTGGCTGCTCGCCGGTTGCGCCGGCCTGCTGGTCGGGCTGGCGTGGGGCGCCTGGTTCGGCTGGCGGCGGCACCGGCTGACGTTCTGGCGGCTGGATGGACAGGCACTGGGCGTACGCCGCGGCCACCTGTGGCAGAGCGAAAGCCATGTGCCCATCTCGCGCGTGCAGCACCTGGACCTGGGCCGCGGCCCCCTGCAGCGCATGGCGGGGTTGGCGACGCTGACCGTGCACACCGCCGGCACGCGCATGAACACCGTCGCCATCGCCGGGCTCGCACTGGCCGATGCCGAACGCCTGCGTGACCGCCTGGCGCGCCAGCTCGACCACGACGACGCCCTGTGAACCTGCCTTCCGCCGACAACGCCGAACGCCGCCTGCACCCCTGGTCGTGGTTGTTCGTGCTGCTGCGCCAGATCCAGCAGATGCTGCTGCCGCTGGTCGCGGTACTGATCTTTGGTGGCCGGCGCGGCGATGAAGCGTGGTGGTTCCAGCTGATCCCGCTGGTGGTGATCGCCGCGCTGGTGGCCAGCTCGGTGCTGCAGTACCTGACCTACCGCTACCGCATCAGCGCCGACACGCTGGTCATCCGCAGCGGCGTGTTCGAACGCACCCGCCGCGAGATCCCGTTCGCCCGCATCCACAACGTCGCCGTACACCAGAACCTGCTGCACCGCCTGTTCGGCGTGGCCGAACTGCGGCTGGAATCGGCCGCCGGCGACAAGCCCGAAGCCGAGATGCGCGTGCTCAGGCTCGACCAGGCACTGGAACTGGAACGCCTGATCCGCCAGCGCGGCCACGCACCGGTCGCCACCGATGCGCCGGTGCCGGAAGCCGACCTGTTGCTGGCCCTGCCACCCATGGAACTGGTGCGGCTGGGGCTGGTGTCGAACAAGGCGCTGGTCGTGGTCGCCGCGGCGGTGGGCGCCCTGTACCAGATGTTCCCGCGCGAGATGGCGGCCGACTTCATCGAGCAGCAGGGGCGCCAGGCCCTGGGCTATGCCAGCCAGCTGCATTTCAGCAGCACCGCGATGGCGATCAGCGCCGTGGCCGGGCTGCTGACCCTGCTGCTGTTGATGTGGCTGCTGTCGATCGGCTTGGCCTTCATGCAGTACCACGGCTTCCGCCTGACCGAAGCCGACCGCCGCCTTACCGTCGAACGCGGCCTGCTCACCCGCGTGCGCAGCAGCGTGGCGCGCCGGCGCATCCAGGCCTGGACGCTGCGCGAAGGCGCGCTGCATCGCCTGTTCGGGCGCCGCCAGCTGCGCGTGGACATCGCCAGCGGTGGCGGCAACGAGGACAAGGACGGCCGCGCCCTGAAGGAACTGGCGCCGCTGGCCACGCCGGCCACCTGCGACGACCTGCTGCAGCACCTGCTCCCGCAGCTGCAATGGCCGCCGCTGCAATGGCAGGCCGTCTCCACCCGCGGCTGGTGGCGCCTGTGCCTGCCGGCGCTGCTGGCAAGCGGCGCGCTGGCCGCCGTGTTGACCCACGAAACCGGCCCGTGGGGATTGTTGCCGTTGCTGTGGCTGCCATGGTCGGCGTTCAAGGCCCGTCGTCAGGTCACGCGCATGGGCTACAGCATCGATGCCCAGCGCGTGACCGTGCGCGGCGGCTGGTGGAACCGCTGGTGGCGGGTGGCCGAGCTGGACAAGCTGCAGGCGCTGCGGCTGGATCGCTCGCCGCTGGACCGCCGTTTCGGCACCGCGACGCTGACCCTGGACACCGCCGGCGCGTTCGGCGCACCACCGCTGCAGCTGCGTTTCCTGGAGGAACAGCGCGCGCAGGAGCTGATGGCGCAGCTTGGCCAGGAGATGGCGCGGCGCCGGCTGCGCTGGTGAGAGTGAACGCCCCTCTCCCGGCCGGGAGAAGGGCATGGCGGGCCGTCAGGTCCGCGCCGGCCCCCAATAGCCAATACGCTTGCGCAGCTTGAACTTGCGCCACAGGTTCATCGGCTTGGGCTTGCGGTTGCGCGCGCCCTTGGCGACGAACGCATCGATCGCATCCAGGATGCGGTCACTGGACTTGCCATCCCGGTACGGGTGCAACTGGTCGGCGAAGTCGCGCACCGCGGCCATCAGCGCCGGCGGTCGCGACAGCGCGGTACGGATCGCCCCTTCGAACTGCGCCGGGTCGTCGATGTCGATCAGCTGCGGGCCTGGGCGGCGGTTCTTGAACGTGACCACCGGCTTGTAGGTCAGCAGGAACTCGTTGAGCGCCGAGGAGGTGTCAGAGCACATCATGTCCACCTGCGGGAACAGGTCCAGGATGTTGTCGTCGTCGGCGAAGCGCAGGTACGGGCCTTCCAGCGCGCGGTACTTGGCCACCACTTCCGGGTCCATCTTCGGGTGGAAGGTGACGATCCAGCGCCACTCACCGGTCTGCGAGAGACGCTTGATCTCATCGTGCAGGATGCCCGCCGCACTCCATGAGGGCGAGAACGTGGAGTGGTACAGGATCACCGGCGGCGCGCGCACCGGGTCGGGCTCGTCGCGCAGCTGGCTCATGAACGGGTCGATCTTCGGGAAGCCGGTCTCCACCACCGAGAAGTGCCCCTGCTCCTTGGCCAGCGCCGAGAACGCGGCGGTGTCGCGCGGTCCGGTGGTGCAGTACAGGTCGAAGAAGCCACGGATGTAGATGTGGCGCGGCTTGCCGGCGTCGAACCCGTGGAAGGTTTCGACCTTCACGCCGGGGAAGAAGTGCGGCACGGCATTGGACGAGGTGATCACCGCGTACGGGTTCCAGGCGCGTACCTGTGCCACGGTCAGCAGGGTTTCGTCCTCGGCCAGGTCCTCGGCCCCGGGACCATCGAAGAACCACGCCGCCTCATCCCCGCGTGCCCGGATCGCCGCCTGGACCGGCCGGAGGATGGCCAGCGCGTAGCGCTCCGAGCCGTACAGCAGATAGTGGCGTGGCACGTGGAAACTCCTGAATCTCCGGGATCTGGCGCGGATTATCGCATCGCCAGCCGGCAGCGTCGCTGCTAGGCTTTGGCCCCGGCTCCCACCGCGTACCCCTGCATGCCCCAGCCCTCGTCCAGCTCCCCGAGCAGCCGCCCCCGCGTATCGGCCTGCATCATCGCCTTCAACGAGGCGGACCGGATCGGCGATTGCCTGGCCTCGCTGGCGTTCTGCGACGAGATCGTGGTGGTGGATTCGTTCTCCACCGACGCCACCGTGGCGGTGGCCGAAGCGGCCGGTGTACGGGTGCTGCAGCGCGCCTTCGACGGCTTCCGCAGCCAGAAGGACTTCTGCGTCAACCAGGCCCGGCATGACTGGGTGCTGTGCCTGGATGCCGACGAACGCGTCGACCCGGCCCTGCGCGCGGCCATCGAGGCCGAACGCGATGCCGGGTTCCCGCGTGGCCCCGGTTACCGCTTCGCGCGCTGCTCGGAGTACTTCGGCCGTTTCCTGCGCCACGGCACCGCTTACCCGGACCGCGTGCTGCGCCTGTTCGACCGCCGCCACGGCGGCTGGCGCGGCGACCGCGAGATCCACGAGGCGGTCTCGGTCGACGGCCCCGTCGCCCTGCTCAAGGGCGACCTGCTGCACCACCCCTACCGCAGCTTCCTGCAGTTGCTGGACAAGAAGCAGAAATACGCGCGGATGATGGCCGAACACGAATTCAGCCGCGGCAAGCGTGCCAGCCTGGGCAAGCTGATCATCTCCCCCGCCTGGCGCTTCTTCCGCAGCTTCGTGTTCAAGCGGGGTTTCCTGGACGGCTGGCCGGGGCTGATCGAGGCCTTCGTCAGCGCCAACTACGTCCGCCAGAAGACCATCATGCTGTGGCTGCTGCAGAACGGCCAACCGGTGCAGACGCCCCCCGCCAGCCGTTGAACCGCTTCCGGTCACGCGCGCCGGAAACGTTTTCCAGGGATGAACGGCCGCGTTTCCTGCCGCGTACGGCGGCTCGGCCGGATGCAACCGTGACAAAATGATGGGCCGGCCCTGCTCCCGTGGCGGGGCCTGTCTTTTTCCTCTCTGGGATCGTTCCATGCAAAGAATTCTGGTCACCGGCGGCGCCGGCTTCCTGGGCTCGCACCTGTGCGACCGACTGATCCGGGACGGCCACGACGTCCTGTGCGTGGACAACTACTTCACCGGCAGCAAGCGCAACATCGCGCACCTGATCGGCCACCCGTCCTTCGAACTGATGCGCCATGACGTCACCTTCCCGCTGTACGTGGAGGTGGACCGCATCTTCAACCTGGCCTGCCCGGCCTCGCCGGTGCATTACCAGCACGACCCGGTGCAGACCACCAAGACCAGCGTGCACGGGGCGATCAACATGCTCGGCCTGGCCAAACGCGTGAACGCGCGCATCCTGCAGGCCTCCACCAGCGAGGTCTACGGCGACCCGGAAGTGCACCCGCAGCAGGAAGGCTACTGGGGCCGGGTCAACCCGATCGGCATCCGCAGCTGCTACGACGAGGGCAAGCGCTGCGCCGAGACGCTGTTCTTCGACTACCACCGCCAGCACGCGCTGGACATCAAGGTGGTGCGCATCTTCAACACCTACGGCCCGCGCATGCACCCCAATGACGGGCGCGTGGTCAGCAACTTCATCGTGCAGGCGCTGCGCGGCCAGGACATCACCATCTACGGCGATGGCCAGCAGACGCGCAGCTTCTGCTACGTCGATGACCTGCTCGAGGCCATGACCCGGATGATGGACACCGAGGCCGGCTTCACCGGCCCGATCAACATCGGCAACCCCGGCGAGTTCACCATGCTCGAACTGGCCGAGAAGGTGCTGCAGCTGGTCGGCGGCCGCTCGCAGCTGGTGTTCCAGCCGCTGCCTTCGGACGACCCGCGCCAGCGCCAGCCGGACATCACGCTGGCCCGCGAGAAGCTGGGCTGGGAGCCCAAGGTCGCGCTGGAAGACGGCCTGAAGGAAACCATCGCCTACTTCCGCACCCTGCTGGCCGAGGACCGGGCATGACCCGCTTGGCGGTCGTCATCACCAACTACAACTATGCGCGCTTCGTGGTCGAGGCCATCGAAGGCGTGCTCGCCCAGACCCGTCCGGCCGCACAGATCCTGGTCGTGGACGATGGTTCCAGCGATGGCTCGCAGGCGCTGCTGCAGGAGCGCTACGGCGCACATCCGGCGATCACCCTGCTGTTCGGCCAGAACGGTGGGCAGCTGGCGGCGTTCCAGCGCGGCGTGGCCGCCGCCGACGCGGACGTGATCTGCTTCCTTGACGCCGACGACCGCTGGGAGCCCACCTATCTGGAGCAGATCGGCGCGGTCTACGACCAGCGCAAGGACGTCGGCTTCGTGTTCTCCGACATCGCGCTGTTCGGCAACGAGAAAGGCCGCATCGGCTTCGCCGGGCGCGCGCTGGACCTGGGCTACACCGCGATCAGCACCTACGCGCTCACCTACTGGTACGGCGCGCCGACCTCGGCGTTGTCGCTGCGCACCCGCTATGCGCGGCAGTGCATGGACCTGCCGGCGCAGGCCAGTGCCAGCTGGCGCCTGTCGGCCGACAACTGCCTGGTGTTCGGCGCCAGCCTGTTCGGCGCCCGCAAGTACTTCCTGCCCACCGGGCAGGTCGGCTATCGCATCCATGGTGACAACGGCTGGTGGGCCAAGCAGGACCGCAACACCGTCTTCCACGGCCTGCTGCAGTCGCGCGGCCTGATCCACCACTACGCCCGCGCCGCCGGCCTGGACGACTCCTGCCTGGAGCTGGCCAAGCTGGAGTACCGCACCAAGCCAGACCCCGACTGGGCCGAGGCATGGCGCTACATCGACCTGTGCTGGCGGGCCCGGCTGCCCTGGTGGAAACGCCTGGAGCGGATCCTGAGCATCGTCCGCAGCCGCAAGCGCGGCAAGGGCTGAACCGGACTGCGGGAATGAGGCTGAACGCTCGTTCGGGGCGTTCATCAAAGACCCGCTTGGCTTCCCTTACCCTTTGCGTCCCCTCCGCCCGCCCCAGCGCCCCGAGGTGACGGCCCTGCGGCAGCGAATCCCTTGCGGACCGGGGATTACGGCGCACGCCCCGCCCACCACCGTTTGCACATGACGCCCGACCTGAAACCGCCACTCTCCACCGTCGACCTGTCCTTCCCCGGGGAGCCAACTGCACCGCGCTGGCGTAACCTGCTGTTCGTGGGGTTGCTGGTGGTGATCGCCGGCATGAGCTTCCTGCCGGCCGGGCCGTCGTTCAATCCGGGCAAGCCGTTCCAGTACCTGGCCGCCCTGACGCTGTACCTGCCGGCCTTGATCATCGCCATCGCCCGCCCGGGCCGCTTCCTGGATTTCGCGCGGCGCCCGTTGATGCCCGTGCTGCTGTTGCTGTTCGCCTGGGCCCTGCTGAGCCTGTCGTGGAGCAATGCGAAGCGTCCGCACGATGAGTTCCTGCGCCTGCTGACGGTGGGCCTGTTCCTGTTCGGCTGCACCCTGGCGGTCGGCCGCGACGTGGTGCGCCAGCGCGCCCTGCTGGCCTCCGGCGCCGGCATCCTGGCGGTGTCCGCGGTCGCGGCGATGGTGCACTTCGCGATCAGGCCCACGGTCGACAACCGCCTGGTCGGGTTCGGGGTGATGGCCAACGCCAACCTGTTCGGCGCCGCGATGGCCGCCGGCATCCTGTGGCTGTGGCCATGGCGCTGGGAGACGCGCAATCGCCGCCTGCTGAAATGGCTGGCCATGGGCGTCATGGCGACCGCGCTGATGCTCACCTTCTCGCGCAGCGCGATGCTCGCGCTGGCCTTCAGCCTGTTCGTGCTGCTGGTCGTCCGGCACCGGGACCGTGCGCTGCAGCGGCTGCTGCTGCTGATCGCCGTGGGGTTGGGCATCGCCATCCCGGCCTACCCGGAACTGGCCGAACGCGGCCTGTCACTGCGGCCACAGCTGTTCGCCCATGCCATGGAACTGTTCCAGCAGCATCCGTGGCTCGGCCTCGGCCTGGGCGCCGACTTCACGCTGCCGGTGATCGGTGGCAACGGGCAGTACCAGGTCCACACCCACAACCTGTTCACCCAGTTGGCCGTCGAACTGGGCATCCCCGGCGTGCTGCTGTGGTCGGCGGTCTGGCTGGGCCTGGGCTGGCGTGCCTGGCAACGGCGTGACATTGCCACCGGCCGGGTCGTGCTGGGCCTGTGGCTGTTCGCCACGGTCATGGTGCAATTCGACCTGCCCCACCTGATCGACAGCCCGCGACCCGGTTGGCTGATTCTCTGGCTACCCCTGGCACTGAGCCTGTCGTTACCATCTTCCGGGTCCAAACCGTCCGGGCCTGCATGAAAATCTCGCTGGTGATCCTCACCTACAACTGGCCCGCAGCGCTGGACCGCGTGCTGGAAAGCGTCGCCGGCCAGCGCCGGATGCCGGACGAGGTGCTCATCGCCGATGACGGTTCCGGCGCGGCCACGGCCGACGTCGTGCGGCGTTGGCAGGAACGGCTGCCGGTGCCACTGCGGCACATCTGGCAGCAGGACCAGGGCTTTCGTGCGGCACGCTGCCGCAACCTGGGCATCGCCGCCAGCCAGGGCGACTACGTGGTCCTGCTCGACGGCGACATGCTGCTGCACCGTGACTTCATCGCCGACCACGCGGCCTTCGCCGAGCCCGGCTTCTTCCTGCAGGGCGGGCGTCTGAAGGCCAGTGCTGCTGAAACCGAACGATTGCTGGCGGGGGGCCGGCCGACGTTCGCGCCGTGGATGGACGCCGACTTCCACGAGTTCGATGGCACCCGTCGCCTGTACGCCTTCCGCCAGCCGTTGCTGGCGCGCTGGAAAGCGCGTGCCCGCAACGGCGGCCGGGTCATGAGCTGCAACATGAGTTTCTGGCGCGCAGACCTGCTGCAGGTCAACGGTTTTGACGAACGCATGGAAGGCTATGGCGCCGAGGACCGCGAGCTGGCGGCCCGACTGGAGAACACCGGGCTGCGCCGACGTGGCCTGAAGTGGGCGGCGCTGGCCGTCCATTTGTGGCATAACTCACGGGCGCCCCCGGACGTGGATGACATGACGTTGCCGAACAACCGCCTGTTCCATGCCACGCGTACGCAGAAGCTCACCCGCTGCACGCAGGGCATCGACACCCACTCCGTTGCATCGCCGGACCCCCGGATCGGCTGACCGCCCTTCCACCCCCACCCCCATGAAATTGCTCTTCACCAACTTCCACAGCGGCAGCGGCGGTGGCCACACCACCTATACCCGCGAATTGGCCGGCGCGCTTGCCGCCCGGCACGAGGTGCATGTGGCCGCACCGGGCGGCAGCACGCTGTTGGCCCAGGCCAGTGCTCTGCCCGGCGTGCACGTGCTGGCGCAGCCGTTCCCCAATGGCCTGCGCCGCATCCGCCAGCGGCTGCACGCGGTGCGGCAGCTGCGTGGTTACCTGCGCCGGCACCGCTTCGACGTCGTCCACGTCAACGGCTCGGCCGACCACCGCATCACCCTGGCCGCCCTGCGCGGCATCAGCCCGCGCCCGCGCGTGGTGCTGACCAAGCACAACACCAAGCCCATGCGCGGACCCCAGCATGTCTGGCGCGCACGCTGGCATACCGACAAGGTCATCGCGGTATGCGAATACGTGCGCCGGCAGCTGGAATCCACGCCGTACCGCGTGTGCCATCCGCAGACCGTCTACAACGGCGTGGACACCGTCCACTTCCAGCCCTGGCCACAGGATGCAGCCGACGCGCAGCGACGCGCGCTGGGAATCGCCGACGATGCGCTGCTGGTCGGCAGCAACGCCGGCACCGCCGGCTACAAGGGCTGGACCGACCTGGTCGCCGCGCTGCAGTTGCTGTCGGCGGCAGAACGCGAACGCATCCATGTGGTCCTGGCCGGGCATCCCCCTTCCGCCGCCCAGCAGGCGGTCATCGACGCCGCCGGGCTGCAGGCGCAGTTCCATTTCCCCGGCCTGCTCGCCGACGTGCGGCCGGTGATCGCCACCTTCGATGCCGGCTTCGTGCTTTCCCACGACGTGGAAACCATCTCCTTCGCCTGCCGCGAGATGATGGCCATGGGCAAGCCGGTGATGGTCACCGACTATGCCGGCCTGGCGGAGAACATCCATCCCGGCGAAGACGGCTGGGTGGTCCCGGTCCATGGTCACGCGGCCATGGCCGCCATTCTGCGCACGATGCTGGAAGACCGTCCGCACCTGCTGCGCATGGGTGCCGCGGCACGGGCACATGCCGCCGCCGAGTTCGGGCTGGAACGCTTCGTCACTGCCACCGAAGCGATCTACCGGGAGCTGCTCTCGACCGGCTGAGGCGCCGCGCGCTCGGCCTCGCTCCGGCACGGCCCACGCACCGCCGTGGCCGGCACCAGCCACCACCCCCGGCCACTCAGGCTGCCAACGTGCTGGCTGCGGCCACGGTCGATGCAGGCCAGTACGGCCTCGTCCTGCACCAGCAACCAGCGGTGCGACGGCGCGGACTGCTGCCAGGCCACGCCGGCCCGCACCTGCTCCGGCCACGGCCGCAGGAAACCGAAGTTGGCCACCGGCCGGTCGGCCATCAGCAGGTTCTGTTCCTTCCAGGCAACCAGCCCCAGCTCGACATCGGGCCCGAGGCGCCGCCCGACCTCACGCATCAGCCCACGTCCGGAGCTGGAGTCGGTGATCAGCGGGTTGACCACCAATCCCTGCAGCACCCACACCAGCGCGAGCAGCGAAGCCAGCACCTGCGCCGGCCAGCGTCGGCCCCAGCGCCACAGTGCCGCGGCTCCCCAGAAGCCCATCACCAGCACCGCGATGCCGATCATCCGCGCCGCCGTCACCGACAACTCACGGCGCTCCAGCAAACCCTGCACGCGCTCGCTGCCCTCGCCCAGCAACACGCCGGCACCGGCCACCAGCAGCACCAGCGTCAACGTCGCGGTGAACAGCAGCACCAGCGCACGCACGCCGGCCTTGCGCAACAAGCCGGGCAACAGCGGCGCCAATGCCAGGCAGAACACCGGCAACGCCGGCAGGATGTAGACGTCACGCTTGCCGCTGGGAATGGAGAAGAACACCACCACCAGCAGCCACCAGCCCAGCAGCAACAGGTAACGCGGGTCATGTCGCCGCAGCCGGCGCCACCAGGCCGGCAGCGCCCAGGGCAAGGCCAGCATGGCCGGCATCCACAGCGTCAGCATCACCCCGAGGTGGTACCACGGTGGATTGTGGTGGTCCCAGGACGCGGTGTAGCGACCTGCGGTCTGGCGGAACAGGATTTCGTGCAGGTAGGCATGCCGCCCGGGGTCAGCACTGCCCATCACCGCGGCCAGCAGCGGCCCCAACCACAACGACAGGGCCAGGACGAAGGCCAGCGGCCCCAGCCAGAAGCGCGGGTTGGCCACATGCAGCATCGGCCGGCGCCAGCCCATCGCCACGCAGAGCACCGCCGGCACCAGCATCGCCAGCGCCAGCATGCCCACGCCCTTGGTGATCACGCCCAGTCCGGCGGCGAACCAGCCGATCGTCCACCACCGCCAGTCCGGCCCGCGCAGCAGGTGCCGCAGCAGGCCGTAGTTGGCCAGGGTGATGAACAACAGCAGCAGCGCATCGATCTGCGCCTTGCGTGCCTGGAAGGTGAACTGCAGCGTGAACAGCAGCAACCAGGCCGCATACAGGCCGACCCGCCGGGTCCACAGGCGCCGGCCCAGGTCATGGACGCAGGCCAGCGTGCCCAGCGCCGCCAGCAACGAAGGCAGCAGGAAGGCCACGCGCCAATCGCGCAGCAGCAGGTAGAAGCCGCCCTGCAACCACATCAGCATCGGCGGCTTGTCGCCATACAACTCGATGCCGCGATGGGGGAACAGCCATTGGCCGCTCTCCACCATCTGCCGGGCGACCAGCGCGAAACGCGGCTCATCCGAGGGCCACGGATCCCGCAGGCCGAGGCCGGCGGCGAGCACCAGCACGGCGGTGATCGCCAGCAACCAGAATTCCCTGCGCGCCAGATCGTCCCTCATGGCGGCGGATGATAGCCAGCCTAGATGACGGCCAGCTTCACGATCCGGGCCTGGAAGAAACCATCGCCCCCCTGCTCCCCCGGCAGGCGCTGGCGGCCACCGCCATCGTCATGGCCGAACGTGTCAGGCAGTGCTTCCAGGCGTGCATCCGGCGTGCGCGCCAGGAACGCAGCGACCTGCTGGCTGTTCTCGCGGCGCAGGATCGAACAGGTGGCGTACAGCAGCACGCCACCGGGGCGCAGCACCTTCCACAGCGCATCGAGCAGGCGTGCCTGCAACGCAACCAGCGCGGTGATGTCCTCGGCGCGACGATGCAGCAGCACGTCGGGTTGGCGACGGATGATGCCGGTGGCCGAGCACGGGGCATCCAGCAGCACCGCATCGAACGGCGTGCCATCCCACCAGGCCGGGACATCGGCCGCATCCACCGCCTGGACCTGTGCCGCCGCGCCCACGCCGGTGCGGTTGAAGGTCTCGCGGATGCGCTGCAGGCGCCGTGCATCCACGTCCAGCGCCAGTAGTTGCAGCGACGGATCGCGTTCGAGCAGGTGCGCCGACTTGCCGCCCGGTGCGGCGCAGGCATCGACCACGCGTGCCCCCACGGCGGGCGACAGGCCATCGGCCACCTGCTGCGCGGACAGGTCCTGCACCGACACCGCGCCCTGCGCGAAGCCCGGCAGGCTCGCCACCGGCACGGCCACCGGCAGACGGATCGCATCGGCGGCGGCCGGCTCGGCCAGTGCGTCGATGCCGGCGTCCTGCAGCACCGCCAGATAGGCATCGCGGCTGTGCTGCTGGCGGTTCACCCGCAGCCACAACGGTGCCGGCTGCAGGCTATGGGTGAGGATCTGCTCGACATGTGCCGGCCAATCCGCGCGGACCTGCTGCAACAACCATTGCGGCCACGCATCCTCGGCGCGCGCGGTGCCGAAGCCCTCGCGCTGCGCGCGGCGCAACACCGCGTTGACCAACCCGGCCTGGCGCTCGCGGCCCAGCGCGCGCGCGGCATCCACCGTCGCCGACAAGGCAGCGTGGGCGGGCAGCTGCAGCGCATCGAGCTGCGCGAAGCCGGCCATCAGCAACCCACGCAGGTCCGCTTCACGCGGGCCCAGCGGCTTCTGCAGCCATTGCCCGAGTGCACGCTCGTAAGCGAAACGGCGGCGCAATGCGGCAAAGCAGATCGCCTCCAGCAGGGCACGGTCGCGGCTGTCGTCCAGCTTCGGCAACGCCGTGGACAACTCGGCCTTGAGCGAACGGCCACGGACCAGCACCGCGGCCAACACCCTGGCCGCCTGCACGCGGGTCTGCACGCCGGGCTGGCGCGCGGCGCCCTTGCTGGCCGGCGCGGAAGACACAGCCGTCATCGCCTCACCCCTCGACCGGCAGGTCGCGGCGGGCGTTGAGGTAGTCGGC
The DNA here is from genome assembly GCF_004348115.1 of Stenotrophomonas sp. ATCM1_4. Lineage (GTDB taxonomy): Bacteria > Pseudomonadota > Gammaproteobacteria > Xanthomonadales > Xanthomonadaceae > Stenotrophomonas > Stenotrophomonas capsici. The sequence continues at coordinate 3,975,146 of NZ_QPFB01000001.1, forward strand.
GGCGGTGATCGCCTTGCCGCCCTCACGCTGGACCACGCGCAGGCGCAATGCACCCTGGCCACAGGCGATGTCGATGCCTTCGCGGCTGGCCGCGATCACCGTGCCCGGGGCCTTGCCACGGTTGTCCTCGAGCGCCACCGCTCCATGGATGCGCACGCGCTCCCCGGCCAGGCTCGCCTCGGCGACCGGCCACGGATTGAACGCACGCACGCGCCGCGCCAGCGCAGCGGCGTCCTGGCTCCAGTCCAGCCGCGCCTGCGCCTTGTCCAGCTTGTGCGCGTAGGTGACGCCGGCGTCCGGCTGCGGGCGCGGGATCGGCTTGATGCCGGCGCGCAGCAGGCCCAGCCCATCGGACAGTACCTGCGCACCCAACTGCGCCAGGCGGTCATGCAACTGGCCGCCGGTATCGCTGTCGCTGATCGCGGTGGCCTGGTGCAGCAGCACCGGGCCGGTATCCAGGCCGGCCTCCATCTGCATCAGGCAGACCCCGGTTTCGGCATCCCCGGCCTCGATCGCACGCTGGATCGGCGCGGCACCGCGCCAGCGCGGCAGCAGTGAAGCGTGCACGTTCCAGCAGCCATGGGTCGGGATGGCCAGCACGGCCTTGGGCAGGATCAGCCCGTAGGCCACCACGATCATCAGGTCCGGCTGCAGCGCGCGCAGCTGCGCCTGGGCCTCGGGGGTCTTCAGCGTTTCCGGCTGGAACACCGGGATGCCGCGGGCAATGGCGTCGAGCTTGACCGGCGACGGCATCAACCCGCGGCCACGCCCGGCCGGGCGATCGGGCTGGGTGTAGACCGCGACCACTTCATGGTGGCGCGCGGCGGCCCCCAGCGAGGCGACGGCGAACTCCGGCGTACCGGCAAAAACGATTCTCATGGCGTGGCAACTCCCGGAAAGGACGACGGCGCCGAAGGGCGGCGCCGTGCGATGCGGGGGCCGGTCACGGCACCCGCTGGGGGCGACCCGGGCATGCCGGACCGCCGTTCAACTCAGGCAACGTGCTTGCGCTGCTTGGCCAGCTTCTTGCGCACCATCTCGCGCTTGAGCGGCGAGAGGTAGTCGATGAACAGCTTGCCGTCCAGGTGGTCCATCTCGTGCTGGATGCAGGTGGCCAGCAGGCCATCGGCGGCCAGCTCCTGCGGCTTGCCCTCGCGGTCGAGGAAGCGCACGACGATCTCGTCGGCGCGGGTCACGTCGGCATAGATGCCCGGCACCGACAGGCAGCCTTCCTGGTAGACCCGGCCACCGTCGCTGGCGCTGACGATCTGTGGGTTGATGAACACCATCGGCGCGTTCCGCTCCTCGCTCACGTCGATGACCATGAAGCGCTTGTGCACGTCCACCTGGCTGGCCGCCAGCCCGATGCCGGGGGCTTCGTACATGGTCTGGAACATGTCGTCGAGCAGCTGCTGGAAGACCGGCGTGGTCACCTCGGCGGCCTCGATCAGAGCCGCCTTGGTCCGCAGCCGCGGATCAGGAAATTCGAGAATGGGCAGGAGGGCCATTGGGGGGTCACCGAAAAAGGAATGCCGCGCAATCCGGCAAGATGTCCCAATTCTACCGCTTGCGCTTGCCCGCTGCTCCCGTTTCTGCAATATAGTGCGCCAACCTGTTGGGGAATCAGGCATCTCAATCATGCTGAAACACATCCGTACGGTCGCCGCCGTCGCGTTGCTGACCGTTACAACCTATGCCGTGGGCGTGGAACTGAATGGTTCCCATCCCGACACCTATGTGGTGAAGAAGGGCGACACGCTGTGGGACATCTCCGCGCGTTTCCTGAAGAAGCCGTGGCTTTGGCCGGAAATCTGGCAGGCCAATCCCCAGGTCAAGAATCCCCACCTGATCTACCCGGGCGACGTGTTGAGCCTGGCATACCTGGACCGTGTCACCGCACAGCCGGGGCCGCGCCAGGAAGCGCCGATCAACGCCGTGCCGCTGGCGGACGTGGAACCGTTCCTGAAGAACCTGAACGTCGTGGACAGCTTCAAGGAGCTGCCGTACGTGGTCGGCCTGGAAGACAGCCGCCTGCGCGCCACCACCGGCCAGCAGGCCTACGTGCTGGGCCTGCAGGGCGCCCAGTCCGGCCAGCGCTACATGGTGGTCCGCCCGACCGTGCAGTACGGGCAGCCCAAGCACAGCAGCGACCTCAACCTGCGGGGCGACACCACGGCCGGCATGGGCAACCTCTGGAAGGATTACGCCGCCACCAGTGACCGGGATGAATTCCTGGGCTATGAGCTGGCCAAGGTCAACGTAGGCACGTTGACCCAGGTCGGCGCCGATGCCACCCAGGCCTCGATCCTGCGCCTGGAAGACAGCGGTCGCGAAGTCCGCGCCGGTGACCGCCTGGTCCCGGTGCAGGCCAATCCGTACGACCTGCAGTTCATCCCGCACGCACCGGCCAGCACGCTGGCGCCCGGCCAACTGCGCGTGCTGGCCGTCACCGACACCTTCACCTCGGGCGGCCCGCGCGACGTCATCGCCATTTCCGGCGGCGCCCGTGACGGCATCGACAACGGCACCGTGTTCTCGATCTGGCGCAGTGGCAGGCATGTCAACGACCGCGTGACCGGCATGCCGACCTCGCGCAAGGATGACGCCTTCAACGCCGGTGGCAGCCGCGTGTCGCTGCCGGACGAGTACGCCGCCCACGCCATGGTGTTCCGCACCTTCGACAAGGTCAGCTACGCGCTGATCATGGAAGGCACCAAGCCGGCCCGCGTCGGTTACGAGCTCAAGCATCCGGACGCGCAGTAAGCGCTGCGCCCAATCCTGATGTGATGCAACGACGGCGCCCGAGGGCGCCGTCGCTGTTTTGGCGGCAGGCTGGGGAGATGACCTCTCCCCGTCCCGCGCCGGCCACGCCGGTCGACATCGATGCACTGCTCGCGCTGCTGCTGGCCGGCGGCCCGAGTGCCCCTTTGCGCACGCTGCTCGCCCGCTGCGGCGATGCCGCCGCGGTGTTGTCCGCCGATGCATCGACCTGGCGCGAGGCCGGCTGCACGCCCGAGCAATGCCATGCCCTCCGCCACCCCGATCCCGCCCGGCACGACCGCGCGCGGGCATGGCTGGCGTCCCCCGGCCACCACCTGATCGGCTGGACCTGTCCCGACTACCCGCCGCTGCTGCGTGACAGCCCCCATCCGCCGCTGGCGGTCTTCGTCGATGGCGACCCGAGCGTGCTCTGGCAACCGGCCATCGCCGTGGTCGGCAGCCGCATCCCCAGCGCTGGCGGCCGGGACAATGCCCGCGACTTCGCCACTGCCCTGCTCGGCCATGGCCTGACCATCGCCAGCGGGCTGGCCGCCGGCATCGATGCGGCCGCACACCGCGCCGCACTGGCCCTGCCGGGGCCAACCTATGCCGTGATCGGCACCGGCCCGGACCTGGCCTACCCGCGCCACCACCGGGAACTGCAGGCGCAGGTGGCCCGCCAGGGGGCCGTGCTCAGCGAGTACCCGCCCGGCACCGCCCCGCGCAGCGGCCAGTTCCCCGCCCGCAACCGGTTGCTGGCGGCCCTGGCCCTGGGCACGGTGGTGATCGAAGCGGCCGAGCGTTCCGGCGCGCTGATCACTGCCCGCCTGGCCGCCGAGGCCGGGCGCGAGATCTTCGCCGTGCCCGGCTCCATCCACAACCCGATGGCGCGCGGCTGCCACCGCCTGATCCGTGACGGTGCCACATTGGTGACACACGCCGACGACATTCTTGAAGGCGTGGCCAATATGGCCGGCGAACTGGCCCAAGCCTTGCAAAACCGGCTGTCGACCCCCACCTCAGCTGCGCCGGAAACGCCACGTCCGGCACCCGCCCTGCCGGATCCCGACTACCAGCACTTGTGGAACGCCCTGGGGTTCGACCCAACCGGTATGGATTTACTGATCGAACGCACTGGATTGACGGCCGCCAGCCTGTCCTCCATGCTGCTGGTCATGGAACTGGAAGGGAGAGTGTCGTCCGAACACGGTCGCTACACCCGCACCTGAGGGTTCCTTCACCTCCACAGCGCCGCCTGGCGCAGGCCGAGGGCAATGAAAGAGAGCATCCTGGACGTCCTGCTGTATCTGTTTGAACACTATTTCAGCGAGGATGCCGATCTCATCCGAGACCGCGATTCGCTGCAGAACGGCCTGATCCAGGCCGGTTTCAGCCCCACCGAGATCAACAAGGCCTTCGACTGGCTCGATGCCTTGGCAGAACAGCGCCCGGCCGTGGCCCAGGCCCGGGTGAAGGGGCCGGTGCGCGTTTTCCACGGCCCGGAACTGGACAAGCTGGACGTGGAAGGCCGCGGCTTCCTGCTGTTCCTCGAGCAGCACGGCATCCTGGACGCCGACCAGCGCGAGCTGGTGCTGGACCGCGCGATGGCGCTGGACCAGGACGAGCTGGACCTGGACGACCTCAAGTGGGTCGTGCTGATGGTGCTGTTCAACCAGCCGGGCGCCGAAGCGGCCTATGCCTGGATGGAAACCCAGATGTTCGTCGACGAACCCGAACCCCTGCACTGAGCCCCACGGCATGCAGGGACGCATGAGGAGACCCGCGTGAGCCAGTGGTTCTACGCCGAGGGCAACCGCGAACGGCGCGGACCACTGCCAGCGGAAAACATCGTCGAGCTGTTCCGCTCCGGGCGCATCGCCGCCGACACCCTGGTCTGGCGCGAAGGTGCCGAGCACTGGCAACCCCTGCAGGCATTCACCGCCGAACTGGGGCTGCCGGACGTGTCCGGACCGGCTGTGCCGGTACCGCCGGCCCTGCCTGACCTTCCCGCACCACCCCCACCGGCGGTACAGCACGTCCACGTCGCGGTACCCAACCCGCCGCCGGCCGCGGTCCGGCAGGGCCTGTCCGGCTGCGCCATCGTCGGCATCATCGTTGCCGTGGTCGGCGTGATCCTGCTGGCCGTCCTTGCCATCCTGGCCGCCATCGCCTATCCCCAGTACCGCGAGTACACCTTGCGCAGCAAGACCTCCATGGTGCAGGCGCAACTGGGCGCCCTGAAGGGGGAAGTGTCGGCCTTCGCCAGCGAGCACGAACGCTGCCCGGTCAACGGCGATGCCGGCTTTGGCAGCCCGGAAAGCTACGAGGACGGCACGATCGCCGAGGTCCGCATCGGCCGCTTCGACGGCGGCCATTGCGGGCTGGAAGCCCGCCTGCAGGCCCCCGGCACGCCGCAACTTGACAGCAAAGCGATCTGGCTCGACTACGATACGCAGACCGCCACCTGGAAATGTCGTTCGGACGTGGCGGACAACTACCTGCCGACCGATTGCCGCAGCTGAGCGGCGCGGCCTGAAACTTTGGGGAATGAGATGAGTGAGTGGTACTACGCTGATGCCCAGCGCGAGCGGCACGGGCCGATCGACGCCGATGTGATCCGCAGCAAGTTCAACCAGGGCGAGCTGAACCTTGAGACCCTGGCCTGGCGCGAGGGCATGGCGCAGTGGCAACCGCTGTCGGCCCTGGCCGACGAGCTGCAGCTGCTGGCCCAGGCCAGCCCCGGCATCGACCTGCGCGCTGACTACAGCGCCATCGAGAACGGCACCGCGCCGTTGCCCGCCGCCGCCACGGCCAGCACCGATGGCTACTCGCCCTATTCGGCGCCCAGCAGCACCGTCAGCGGCGGCACGGCACCGGTGCAGGGCGGCGAAGTGGTCTATGCCGGCTTCTGGAAGCGCGTGGCCGCGTACTGCATCGACAGCGTGATCGTGGGCATGGTCGGCGGCGTGATCGCGATGGTGATCGGCATGGTGCTGGGCATCGGCATGGCCGGCCTGGGCGACAGCAACGCCGCCGGCGTCGGCATGATCATGGTGCAGTTGCTGACCAACCTCATTTCGATGGCGATCTCGGCCGCCTACTACGCCGGCTTCCATGCCTCGGCCGGCATGGCCACGCTGGGCAAGATGGCGGTGGGCATCAAGGTGGTGCGCCTCAATGGCGACCGGATGACCCTGGCCCGCGCCATCGGCCGCTACTTCGCCACCATCCTCAGTGCCCTGACTCTGTGCATCGGCTACGTGATGGCCGCCTTCACCGAGCGCAAGCAGGGCCTGCATGACATGATCTGCGACACCCTGGTGGTCGACAAATGGGCCTTCACCGACCATCCGGAATGGCAGCAGCGCGGCCTGGGCACGGTGACCATCGTGATCCTGTCGATCTTCGGCCTGCTGTTGCTGGTGGGCGTGGTGGCGATCATCGCGGTGATCGGCATCGCCGCCTCCAACTTCAGCTGACCGACCCCGGGGCCGCTTGACAAGAGCGGCCCCGGCGTGATTCCACTATAAAGACAAAGCTGAACGCCCGGGCGCCAACCCGGGCGTCGATTTATGCAGATCGGCCACACCGGCTTCACTATCGTGCCGGTTTACGCCACCCTAGCGCCCCCAACCGGGGCGTTCTCCCCCCAAGAAAGTACTGACATGCCCAAGCACCTGCTCATCGTCGAATCGCCGGCCAAGGCCAAGACGATCAACAAATACCTCGGCAAGGACTTCACCGTCCTGGCCTCGTATGGGCATGTGCGTGACCTGGTCCCCAAGGAGGGCGCGGTCGACCCGGACAACGGGTTCGCCATGCGCTACGACCTGATCGAGAAGAACGAGAAGCACGTCGAGGCGATCGCCAAGGCCGCCAAGGGCGCCGACGACATCTTCCTGGCAACCGACCCGGACCGCGAAGGTGAGGCGATCAGCTGGCATATTGCCGAGATCCTCAAGGAACGCGGCCTGTCCGACGGCAAGCCGATGCAGCGCGTGGTGTTCACCGAGATCACCCCGCGCGCCATCAAGGAAGCCATGACCCAGCCGCGCGCCATCGCCGCGGACCTGGTCGATGCGCAGCAGGCACGCCGCGCGCTGGACTACCTGGTCGGCTTCAACCTGTCGCCGGTGCTGTGGCGCAAGGTGCAGCGCGGGCTGTCCGCCGGCCGCGTGCAGAGCCCGGCGCTGCGCATGATCGTCGAGCGCGAGGAGGAGATCGAAGCCTTCATCGCCCGCGAGTACTGGAGCATCGAGGCCGAGTGCGCGCATCCCTCGCAGCACTTCAACGCCCGCCTGATCAAGCTGGACGGGCAGAAGTTCGAGCAGTTCACCGTCACCGATGGCGACACCGCCGAAGCCGCGCGCCTGCGCATCCAGCAGGCCGCCCAGGGGGCGCTGCACGTCACCGACGTGGCCAGCAAGGAGCGCAAGCGCCGCCCGGCCGCGCCGTTCACCACCTCCACCCTGCAGCAGGAAGCCTCGCGCAAGCTCGGCTTCACCACCCGCAAGACCATGCAGGTGGCGCAGAAGCTGTACGAAGGCGTGGCCATCGGCGACGAAGGCACGGTCGGCCTGATCTCGTACATGCGTACCGACTCGGTGAACCTGTCACAGGACGCGCTGGCCGAGATCCGCGACGTGATCGCCCGCGACTACGGCACCAGTTCGCTGCCGGACAAGCCCAACGTCTACACCACCAAGAGCAAGAACGCCCAGGAAGCGCACGAAGCGGTGCGCCCGACCTCGGCGCTGCGCACCCCGGCGCAGGTCGGCAAGTACCTGACCGACGACGAACGCAAGCTCTACGAACTGATCTGGAAGCGCGCCGTCGCCTGCCAGATGATCCCGGCTACGCTCAACACCGTCAGCGTCGACCTGGCCTCCGGCAGCGAGCATGTGTTCCGCGCCAGTGGCACCACCGTGGTGGTGCCCGGCTTCCTGGCCGTGTACGAAGAAGGCAAGGACAGCAAGAACGCCGAGGACGAGGACGAAGGCCGCAAGCTGCCGGCGATGAAGCCCGGTGACCGCGTGCCGCTGGACCGCATCCTGGCCGAACAGCACTTCACCCAGCCGCCGCCGCGCTACACCGAAGCGGCGCTGGTCAAGGCGCTCGAGGAATACGGCATCGGCCGTCCGTCGACCTACGCTTCGATCATCCAGACCCTGCTGTTCCGCAAGTACACCGAGATGGAAGGCCGCAGCTTCAAGCCGACCGACGTCGGCCGCGCGGTCAGCAAGTTCCTGTCCAGCCACTTCACCCGCTACGTCGATTACGACTTCACCGCCAAGCTCGAGGACGAGCTGGATGCGGTGTCGCGTGGCGAGGAAGAGTGGGTGCCGTTGATGGAACGCTTCTGGGGCCCCTTCAAGGAGCTGGTCAGCGACAAGAGCGAGTCACTGGACCGCACCGACGCCGGCAGCGCCCGCGTGCTCGGCGTGGACCCGGTCAGCGGCAAGGATGTCAGCGCGCGTATCGGCCGCTTCGGCCCGATGGTGCAGATCGGCACCGTCGATGACGAGGAAAAGCCCAAGTTCGCCTCGCTGCAGCCGGGCCAGAGCATCTATTCGATCTCGCTGGAAGAGGCGTTGAAGCTGTTCGACATGCCGCGCAAGCTCGGCGCCGACGCCAACGGCGAGGAAGTGAGCGTGGGCATCGGCCGCTTCGGCCCGTTCGCCAAGCGCGGCAGCACCTATGCCTCGCTGAAGAAGGAAGACGACCCGTACAAGATCGACCTGGCCCGCGCGGTGTTCCTGATCGAGGAGAAGGAAGAGATCGCGCGCAACCGCATCATCAAGGAGTTCGAGGGCTCGGACATCCAGGTGCTGAACGGTCGCTTCGGCCCGTACATCAGCGACGGCAAGCTCAACGGCAAGATCCCGAAGGACCGCGAGCCGGCCTCGTTGACCCTGGCCGAAGTGCAGCAGCTGATGGCCGAGACCGGCAAGCCGGTGCGCAAGGGCTTTGGTGCCAAGAAGGCCGCCACCAAGAAGGCGGCGGCAAAGAAGACCACCGTCAAGAAAGAAGCCGCGCCGAAGAAGGCCGCTGCCGGCAAGGCGCCGGCAAAGAAGGCTGCGACCAAGAAGACGGCCACCAAGAAGGCGGTCAAGAAAGCCGTCGCCAAGAAGACCGTGAAGAAGGCTGCCGCCGACGACGCGCCGCCGTTCTGAGGGCGACTACCCCCTGCCGCGCCGGCAGGAGGATAATCGTCCGCTCCCGTGTCAGGCCGCCTTCGGGCGGCCTGCTGCATTTGAAGCCCACGCAACCCGCGCCGGGTTGGATGCCATCGCCATGATTGAACTTGATCTGCACAACGTCGTCCCGGTCCTGCAGGCCGGTGGCGTGATCACCTACCCGACCGAAGCGGTGTGGGGGCTGGGCTGCGACCCCGGCAACGCGCAGGCGGTGTTGAAGCTGCTGTCACTCAAGCAGCGTCCGGTCGAGAAGGGCATGATCCTGGTCGCCGCCGACCCGGCGCAGCTGGAAGGCTGGGTGCAGCTGGATGCCTTGGCCGCCGAACGCCGCCAGGCGGTACTGGACAGCTGGCCCGGTGCCAACACCTGGATCGTCCCGGCCGGCCCACGCGCGCCGCGCTGGATCACCGGTGCCCACACCGGCATCGCGGTGCGGGTCAGCGCCCACCCGCTGGTGCAGGCGCTGTGCACTGCCTGGGGCGGGCCGCTGGTATCGACCAGCGCCAACCTGGCCGGCGAACCGCCGGCACGCAGCCGCGAGCAGCTGGACCCGGCCCTGCTCCAGCACCTGGACGGCCTGCTCGACGGCGCCACCGGCGGCCTGGCCCAACCGACCCGCATCCGCGTGGCCGCCACCGGCGACGTCCTGCGCGATTGAGGCACCCAAGAGCGCCCTCGGGCGCGAAGCCGACAACGGCGACCTCCTTCTTCACGCATCACCGGGCGGTCGGCAATCCCGCGATGGACACGGCACCGGCTTCGCGCCCGAGGGCGCTCCTGCCGGGGGCATGTGCGTGGCACCATGTCGGCATGCGCGCCTGCCTGCTCCTGCTGGTTCCCCTGCTCCTGCTGCCCTCGCCGGCATGGGCGGTGGATCCGCCACCGAGCGATGGCGTGCGCATCTACCGCTGCGTGGGCGCCAATGGCGCGATCTCGCTGCAGGATGCACCGTGCACGCAGGCGCACCGGCAGCAGGTGCTGGACATGGTCCGGCCCAAGGATCCCCCACCACGCCCGGCCAGCCCGACTCCCCCACCCGCCCCGGTGGTCGAGCGCGAAGTGCGGGTGGTGACCGTGCAACCACCACAACCGATGTACGAATGCGTCACCGCCGAGGGCGAGCGCTATACCAGCGACAGCGCGGATGGAAACCCGCGCTGGGTGCCGACCTGGACCTACGGCTACCTGCCGCACGGGCACGGTCCGCGCCCGCCCGGTGGTCACCCGCATCCGGGAGGCATCCCGGCCCGCCCGGGCGTGATCATCCCCGGCGGCTCGGTGCTGGTGCGCGACAGCTGCCATGCACTGCCGCAACAGGAAGTCTGCGCACGCCTGCGTGACAGCCGCTGGGACCTGGTCCGCCGCTACAACAGCGCGCTGCAGAGCGAGCGCCAGCGGCTGGTGCGCGAGCAGCGCGGCATCGAGGCACGTCTCAACCAGGACTGCGGAGGCTGGTGATGCGCTGGGGCCTGGCCATGCTGCTGTGCCTGGCGCTGCCGGCCGCCGCCGGAGACGTGGTGTTCTACCGCTGCACCGATGCCAGCGGTGCACTCACGGTGCAGAACATGCCCTGTCCCAAGGGCACGCAGCAGAGCACGCGGGTGATGCAGGCGGTGGGCACGCCGCCACCGATGCCTGTGCCCGCCGCGGCACCAATGCCTGCGGCCTCCCAGGCCGTGCAGGCCGGCCCGGGCCCCGTCGAGCGCTTGTACGCCGCCCCCGAAGAGCCTGCCGCTCCAGCGCCGGCTCCGGTGCCGGCCGAGCCGTTGCCGCCGCTGTTTGAATGCAAGCCACGTGGCAGCGAGGCGTACCTGAGCGAAACGCCGGACCCCCCGGCGCGCTGCGTGGCGATGCAGGTCACCGGCCTGGACGGCAACCCGCGCACCGGCGCCGGTGAAGCCTGCGAAGTCCTGCGCGACAGTTGCACGCCGGTCGATCCCGCGCGGCATTGCGCGATGTGGCGCCAGCGTGTGCACGAGGCCAGGACCGCCTCGAACTTCACCGGCCTGGCGCAGGCCGAGGCACGCCGCCGCGAATACGAACGCCTGCAGGCGCGGTTCGATGCCAGCGATTGCGCCGCTCAGAACCCGTAACGCAGGAAGCCGCCATCCACGGCGATGCACTCGCCGGTGATGTAGCTCGAGGCCGGCAGGCACAGGAAGCCCACCGCCGCGGCAACTTCCTCCGGCTCACCGATGCGCCGCATCGGGGTGCGCGCGATCACCTCGTCGTAGTAGTCCGGGTCGGACAGCGGGCCGGAAGTACGGCGCGTGCGGATGTACCACGGCGCCACCGAGTTCACCCGGATGCCGTCCTCGGCCCACTCGCAGGCCAGGTTGCGGGTCATCTGCTGCATCGCCGCCTTGGTCATGCCGTAGACCACGCCACTGCGCACGTGGGTGATGCCCGACACGCTGCCGACGTTGACGATGGCCGAGGACGCATGCCGGGTCAGCAACGGGTAGGCAGTGCGCGAGAGCTCGAAGGCGGAGAACAGGTTGTTCTCGAAGATGCCGCGCCATTCGTCCTCGGTGTAGTCGTTGGCCGGCCGGGTGATGTTGCCGCCGGCGTTGTTGACCAGCAGGTTCAGGCCGTCGCAATGGTCTTCGACCCAGTCGAGGATGGCATGGCGGTCCTCGTCGTCGGACACGTCGGCCGACAACCCGTGGATCCCGCGTTCGGGGAAGGCATCGGCCAGTTCATCACGCGCGGTTTCCAGCGCATCGGCATCACGGCCGACAATCAGCACGTCGGCACCGAAACCCAGCAGCTCACGGGCGATCGCCAGGCCGATGCCGGCACTGGCACCGGTCACCAGTGCGGTCTGTCCATCCAGTCGCCAACGCTGCGGGTTCATTGCGCTTCCTCTTGCTTGCTTGCGGCGCCACGGAAGGACGCTGCGGGGGGATGCGGCTAGGATAGCGGCCACAGCCCCGCGGAGCATGCCGATGAAATGTCTTTCCTGCCTGATGCTGCTGTCCCTGCTGACGCTGGCCGGTTGCGGCAAGCCGCAGCCACCGGAGACCGAGCGCCGCCCGGATCCCCAGGCCACGGCAATGCGCGATGCCATGGCCAAGCCGCTGGAGGAGGCCAAGGCGGCGCAGGCCGCGACCGAGCAGGCGACAAAGGCGCAGGATGCGGCATTGGATGCCGCCACCGGGGATGCCTCGCCGCAGTAAGTCGTGCGGGGCGCGCAGTGAAGCGCCCTTCCCCTTCGCTGCGCGAAAGGACGGGGGCAACGCGGGGCCGCCCTGCAAGCCGCGGCAAACCCGATCCCTCAAACGAACAACGCCGCCCCTCGGGCGGCGTTGTTCGATCCATCGCGGCGCTGGGGCTTACAGGCCGCAGAAACAATAGGCCAGCGACTTCACCGGGGCACCGTTGCGATCCTTGACCGCGTCCTCGACGAAACGCAGCTGGGTGTCCAGTTCCGGCATCTGACGGGCCAGCATCATCCGCGCGATGCCGGAGTCGGCCAGCATCCAGGCACCGGCGCGGCTGCCGGCGAAACCGGTCATGAACTGCGCGAACGGCGTGGCGCCCTTCTCGATGTAACGCACGCGGTACGCATCGCCTTCACCGAGCTTGGCGCGGCTGGCGGCATCGGCGACGGCGGCCTTCAGGCCACCGAAGGCATCGACCAGGCCGCGCTCCTTGGCCTGCGCACCGCTCCACACGCGGCCGCGCGCCACTTCGTCCACGGCCTCGACCGGCTTGTTGCGCGCCTGGGCGACCTTGCCGGTGAAATCGGCGTAGCCCTTGTTGATCACCGACTGGATCACCTGCCCCACGGCCGGGTCCATCGGACGGGTCACGTCGAACGCACCGGCGAAACGGGTGGTGCCCACGCCGTCGGTGTGCACGCCGATCTTGTCCAGGCTGCGCGCGAAGTTGGGGATCATGCCGAAGATGCCGATCGAGCCGGTGATGGTCGATTCGTCGGCGTAGATGCGGTCGGCGTTCATGCTGATCCAGTAACCACCGGAGGCCGCCATGTCGCCCATGGACACCACCACCGGCTTGCCGGCGGCCTTGAGCGCTTCCACTTCGCGGCGGATCTGCTCGGAGGCGAACACCTCGCCACCCGGCGAATCCACGCGCAGCACCACCGCCTTCACGTCGTCGTCGTCGCGCGCCTCGCGCAGCAGCGCTGAGGTCGACACGCCGCCGATGCGGCCAGCCGGCAGGTCGCCGCCTGCGATCTCGCCCTCGGCCACCACCACCGCCACCTGCGGACGCGAATCCACCGGTGAACGACGGGCGTCGACCTGGGTCAGGTAGTCGCTCAGGCCGATCTGGCGGAAGCCACCTTCGGCATCGCTGTCGGCGGCACCACGCTCGGCCAGCAGCGCATCGACTTCCTCGCGCGTCTTCAGGCCATCGACCAGCTTCTGCTGCAGGGCGAAGCGGGCCAGGTCGCCTTCGACGGCGGCGATGCCTTCGGGCAGCGTGTCGATGCCGGCCGCCAGCTGCGCCGGGTCAAGCTTGCGCGCCTTGGCGATGTCGGCCAGGTAGCGCTGCCACACGTCGCTCATCCAGAACAGGTCCGCTTCCTTGGCCTGCGGCGAGGCCGCGTCCAGCACGTACGGCTCGGCGGCGGACTTGTACTCGCCCACCTTGAACAGGTGCACGTCCACGCCCAGCTTTTCCTGCAGGCCGGTGCGGAAGTACTGGCGGTAGCGGCCGAGGCCTTCCAGCAGCAGGCTGCCCATCGGGTCGAGGTAGACCTCGTCGGCCTGCGCGGCCAGCAGGTACTGCGACTGGCTCATGTTCTCGCTGAAGGCCACGACCTGCTTGTTGGCCGCGCGCAGGTCCTGCAGCGCGTGGGTGACCTCGCGCATGGAGGCGAAGCCGCTGGGCTGGAGCTTGTCCAGGTTCAGCACCACGCGCTCGATCTTCTTGTCGTCCCTGGCCGCTTCGATGGCGCGGATCAGGTCGCGCAGCTGCAGTTCCTCGGCGTTGCTTTCACCCAGCGCCTTGGCCAGCGCGCGGCTGACCGGGTCGGTGCTGTACTGCTCGACCAGCCGGCCTTCCGGCGCGATCACCAGCGTGGTGCGGTCCTGCAGCACCTTCGCCGAGGAGGCGCCCTTGCCCAGGATCACCATGAACATCATCAGCGCCAGGAACAGCAGGCCAAAGAACAGCAGGTTGAGGATCAACCGGCGGGTGAAATTCATTACATCCCACAGACCCACGAAGAAGCTGGCGATGGGATTGCGACGCGGCAGGGGGGGAGGGGAGGACATGGACGCTCCGGAAGGGGCTGGTTGCAAGGCAGGATAACCACTACCGGCAGGGCCGGCATGGCCTTTAAGTCAGGGTGAAGCCTGGAGAATCAAGCGTCGGCTGCTCACCCGCAGGCGCCAGCCGAGCAGTATCGCGGCCACCGTCAGGCCCATGATCAGGCCCACCCACATGCCCTGCGGTCCCCAGCCCAGGCCCAGGCCGAAGCCCGCGCCCAGCGGCATGCCGATGCCCCAGTAGGCCAGCATGGCGATGAACATCGGCACGCGGGTGTCCTTGAGCCCGCGCAGCGCGCCAGCCGAGAGCACCTGGATGCCGTCGGGGATCTGGAAGGTCGCCGCGTACAGCAGCAGCGTCGATGCCAGTGCCGCCACCGCCAGGTCGTCGGTGTACAGGCGCACCACCGCGTTGTGGCCGAGCAGCAACGCGGTGATGGAGACCAGCTGGGTCACCATCACGATCGCGTAGCCGGCCCAGGTGGCGCGGCGCACGCCCAGCGGGTCGTTGCTGCCGACCGCGTGGCCCACGCGCACGGTGGTGGCCTCGGCCACGCCCATCGGGATCATGAAGCACAGCTGGGCGACGTTGATCGCGATCTGGTGGGCACTGGCTTCCACCGCACCGATGCGGCCGATCAGCAGCGCGGTGATGATGAACAAGCCGCCTTCCATCAGCACGGTGATGCCGATCGGCAGGCCGGTGCGCAGCAGGTCCCAGATGGCGGCCAGGCGCGGCAGCTCGAAGTGCGTGAACAGGCCCAGGTGCGCAAACCGCCGGGTCACGGCCAGGTAGGTGGCAAAGGCCAGCGCCTGCACCCACATGGTCACCGACGAGGCGATACCCAGGCCGGCGGCGCCCATTTCCGGGAAGCCGAACCGGCCGTTGCACAGCGCATAACCCAGCGGCCCCAGCACCAGCAGGCCACCGAAGCCGATCAGCATGGTCGGCAAGGTCCAATGCATGCCCTCGCTGAGGTAGCGCATGCAGAAGTACAGGGTCAGCGCGGGGACGCCCCAACGGATGGCATGCAGGAAGTCGGTCGCCCCGGGCACGATTTCGGCCGCGATGCCGAACGCCGGCAGGAATGCCGGCACCACGCTCAGGAACAGGAACATCAGCGCGCTCAGGCCCACGCCCAGCCACAGCGCCTGGCGGAACAGCGGCCCGATCTCGCGCTCGCGGCCAGCGCCGTGCAGCTGCGAGACCGACGCGGTCAACGAGATCAGGGTGCCGATCGGCACCAGCATCGGCAGCCACAGCAACGCCGTGCCGATGCTGACCGCGGCGAACGTGTCGGTGCCGTGGTGGCCGGCGATGGTGTTGTCGACGAAGGAGATCAGACCGGTGGAAACGTGGCCAAGCACCAGCGGCAAGGCGAGCAGACCGGTCGTCCGCACTTCATGCGAGAAGCGCGGCGTAGCGGGAGAACTGGACATAAAGCAGGAGACGCGGACTGCGGCCGGCGCAGGGAGTGCGCGGATGCCGGGTCGCGGAGTGTGCGTATTCTAGCGTGGTGATGGCGTCATGACCCTGCCCGGGGCATGAATGCTCTGTCCCGCCGACTGCTCAATGGCCAACCTTCTCGCGCAACCACGCCGCGCGCTGGGCCGGCGCCACCGCCAGCAGCGCCTCGCGCAGCGCGGCCCGATCCTGCGGCGGGGTGCGCTGCGAGATCAGGCTCAGCTGCTCCAGGCTGTCGGCATCGAGCTGCTCCAGCAGGCTGAGCATCGGCTCGCGCTGCGCTGCCGGCAGGTAACCCAGCAGCGGCTGCAGGCGCGCATAGGCCGCGCCCAGGCGCGGGCCGAGCAGCCAGCCTTCGCGGTGCATCTGGTCCATGCCGGCAAAACGCGCCTGCAGTGCCTGCCGCTCCGCGGCCGGCATGGCCACCAAGGCAGTCCCGGCGCGGCGCACGCGCAGCTTCTCGGCGTCCGGCAAGGCCTGCCAGGCGGCGTAGCGGGCGCGCAGGTCGCGCTTCTGTTGGGGAGTCATCGACGCCCATGCCGGCTGCGCCGAGGGCGCGCTGGCCGGTGCCGGCTGTGGCACCCCGGGCAGGCCGTTGGGTGTCGTCGCGCTCGCGGCACCGGCCAGGGCCAGCAGCACGCCGCAGGCACGCAGGCGATCAGTTCTCCGCATCGACCGTCTCCAATGCCGCGCCGGCCGGCTCGGGCCGGCTCGGCTGCGGTTGAGATTCGTCCACCGGCAATGGCCCGCCGGCGGCGTACCAGGCCAGGAAATCGGCCTCGCTGGCCACCGCCAGGTCGGGATCGGCCAGCATCGCGGCGTCACCGGCGGCATGCGGGTCCTGGCCAGGACCGGCCGGGGTGCTGCTGTCAGGCAACGCTTCCACCTGCACCGGGTCCTCGCTGGCCAGCCCGGAGGGCGGGTCGACCGCACCGCCGAAATGGGAACGCCACCACCACAGCGCCACGGCGACCAGCAACAGCAGCGGCAGGCACAGCAGCAGCCAGGTCACCAGGCTCCACGGCGCGCGCGCGCGGCGACGCGGCGACGGACGGCGGTCTTCGGCCTTGGCCGGTGCGGCCTTGGCAACCGCCGGCCGGGCCGGCAGCACGCCGCTGATCACCGACTCGCGCAGTTGTTCCAGTTGGCGCACGCGCGGCTGCGACAGGTCGCGGATCTGTACCTGCACCTGTTCGGCCAGGGCGCGCCAGCCGGCTGCATCCGGGTTGCCGCCGGCGTCGAGCGGACAGGCCGCCGCCAGCGCCTGGCGATAGGCCGAAGCGTCCACGCCGAGCACGGCCGAGGCCATTTCCTCGTCCAGCCCGGCGCCGATCCGCAGCAGCAAGGCCAACCGTTCGGCCGGGGCCAGAGTCTGCAGGTGGCCCAGCGGGCCTTCCCAGTAACCACTGGCCGGCGGGTTGAGCAGCTGCGGGGTACTGCCCAGCAGGCCCCAGAAGCGGGCCGGCCATTCGGCCATCTGCAGTGCGGCGGCCGGGCCGACGAAGGCGCGCATGGCAACCGCCACCGCGCGTTCGGCCAGGCCGGAGTCACCGGTCTGCAGTTCGGAAACGACCAGCGCACGCCGCTCCACCCCCCGCAGGAACGCGGAAAGGGCATTGGCTGCGGCCGGGGAAAGAGGGGCTGGTGCAGCCATCACGTGAACTCCGTCATGCCCGGAATGATACCCAGAGCGCCCCGCACTGCCGATCCGCTGCACATACGCTTCACGGGCGTTGCGCATGGCCTGCCGCAACTTGTGCACAGCGTCAAGACGCGGTAACAGTCGCCGTGTCCAGCGCTCGCCGCGCTTGCATTTCGTTTTTGTTTCACGGCTAACCCATTGATTTTCATTGAATAAGCAATGTGGCGATTTTTTGTCCAAGTTGACCCTGAGGCTTGAACCATCGCCCAAAGCGCGTGGAGCACAACGCTCACCCACAGAGTTATCCACAGCAAATGTGGATAAGCCGAAATCCTCAATCGGGGCGAGCGTTTACATGCCATTTATGGATCCGCGCACAACAAACCGACGCAAGTGAACGGCCGCGGCGCGATGGCCTGCTGCGGCTACACTTCCCGCCATGCCTGCCTGCCCCACCCTGCGCATCGCCCTGCCGGTGCCGTTGCCGCATCTGTTCGACTACCTTCCGCCCGATGGCAGCCCTGCTCCCGTGGAGGGCGACATCGGCCGGCGGCTGCGCGTGCCGTTCGGGCCGCGCGAACTGGTGGGGGTGGTCGAGGGCATCGGCCAGGTGGACGACCCGGCACCGCTGCGGGCCGCACTGGAATGGCTCGACCCCACCCCGCTGCTGGGCGGCGAGCTGGCAGCCTCGCTGCTGTGGCTGGCCCGCTACACCCACGCACCACTGGGGGAAGTGATCGCCACCGCGCTGCCGGCGCCCCTGCGCCGCGGCGAACCGCTGCCCGATACCCATGGCTGGGCGTGGCAGCTGACCGAGGCCGGGCGTACCGGGCTGTCCCGCCTGCGCGCCGGCACCCGCCCGCAGCGCCTGGCCCAGGTGCTGCAGGACGGCGCGGTCAACGAGGACCGCCTGGACGACCTGCTTGAGGACTGGCGCAGCGCCGCCCGCGCGCTGGCCAAGCGTGACTTCGCCCATCGCATCGAGGTGCCGGCGCAGGTGCCGGTGCCGCACCTGCATCCCGGGCCGGTCCCGAACCCGCAGCAGCAACTGGCCATCGATGCCATCGCCGCGGCGCCCGGCTTCCAGCCATTCCTGCTCGACGGCGTCACTGGCAGCGGCAAGACCGAGGTCTACCTGCAGGCGATCAGCCGCTGCCTGGAACAGGGCCGGCAAGCGCTGGTGCTGGTGCCGGAAATCGGCCTGACCCCGCAGATGCTGGCGCGCTTCCGCAAGCGACTGGGCATCCCGGTGCATGCGCTGCATTCGGGCCTGAACGACAACGAGCGCGCCCGCGTCTGGGCCGCGGCCTCGCGCGGCGAGGCGCGGGTGATCGTCGGCACGCGCTCGGCGGTGTTCATCCCGTTGCCGCAGCCGGGCCTGATCGTCGTCGACGAAGAGCACGACGGCAGCTACAAGCAGCAGGACGGCATCCGCTACCACGCGCGTGACTTCGCGCTGGTGCGTGGCAAGGCATTGGACGTGCCGGTGGTGCTGGGCAGCGCCACGCCGTCGCTGGAATCGCTGCACAACGCGCGCAGCGGGCGCTACACGCACCTGCGCCTGAAACAGCGCGCCGGCGACGCCAAGCCACCGGGCGTGCGCATCTACGACGTGCGCAAGCGGCCACTGCAGGATGGCCTCTCGCCCGAAGTGCTGGCCGGCATCGGCCAGCACCTGCAGGCCGGCAACCAGGTGCTGGTGTTCAAGAACCGTCGCGGCTACGCACCGGTGCTGCTCTGCCATGACTGTGGCTGGACCGCGCCCTGCAAGCGCTGCAGCACGCCCCTGCACAGCACGCCGATGACCGTGCACGGCGCGGGCCGACGGCTGCAGTGCCACCACTGCGGCGCGCGCCAACCGGTGCCGCTGGCCTGCCCGGACTGCGGCAGCCTGGCCCTGCAGCCGCAGGGCATCGGCACCGAGCGGCTGGAAGAACGCCTGCTGCAGCTGTTCCCCGAGTACCCGGTGCTGCGCATCGACCGCGGTACCACCGCGCGACGCGACGCGCTGGAGCAGACCCTGGCCACGCTGGGCGAGCAGCCCGGCATCCTGGTCGGCACGCAGATCCTGGCCAAGGGCCACGACCTGCCCAAGCTGACCCTGGTGGTGGTGGTGGGCATCGATGAAGGCCTGTTCTCGGCCGACTTCCGCGCCAGCGAGAAGCTGGCCCAGCAGCTGATCCAGGTCGCCGGCCGCGCCGGCCGCGCCGACCGCCCCGGCGAGGTCTGGTTGCAGACCCACCACCCGGACAATGCGCTGCTGCACACGCTGGTCAACGGCGGCTACCACGCCTTCGCTGAAGCCGAGCTGGTGCAACGCGAGGCCGCGGGCTTTCCACCGTTCGCGCACCTGGCATTGCTGCGCGCCGAGGCCAAGCAGGTGGAACAGGCCAATGCCTTCCTGGCCGCGGTGAAGCAGTTGGTCCCCACCGAGAGCGTCGTCGAGTGTTATGGCCCGATGCCGGCACCAATGCCGCGGCGGGCGGGATTCCAGCGCACCCAGTTGCTGCTGTCAGCCACGCAGCGGCGGCCCCTGCATGGCCTGCTGGATGGGCTGATGCCACAGGTGTATGCGTTGCCGCAGGCGCGGCGCGTGCGCTGGTCGCTGGATGTCGACCCGATGGACCTGTACTGACGTGGCAGCGTTCAACCGCCAATGGTGGACGCCGCGGCGGCCTCCATGCGGGTGATCACCGAGGCGAACGCATGCTGCTGCGCGATCACCGTGCGCCAGGCATCCCGGTTCGCATCGCACTCGATGCAGCGCCGCAGGTCCGGGTCGTGGACCAGCCATGCACCTGCAACCGGCCCCGCGGCGGGCCAGCGGATCGGGCTGCACGCGCGCCACGCGTTGTTCTGCCGGCCCGGCACGCCCTCGGCACGACGTGCCTGGACCATGCACCTGAAAGTGTTCATGACGCCCCCGCATCGCTGGCGCGGATCGAACGACCTACAGATCCACGCCGAAGCCGATACCGCCTGATTTCTCGCTGCCACTGAATGCGCCACCCAGCGAGAACGAGCCGCGCGCGCCGAGCTTGCGGCCGTAGCCGATCGACAGGGCCTTCTCGCTGCCCTGGAAACCCGCGCCGACCGAAACGCGCCCGCCATTGCTCTGCGAACCCGCCGCATTCACCGCCATGTTGAGCATCGCGCTGCTCATCGCGCCCATCCGGTCGATGCGACGGTCCTGGCGGGTGAAGCGGTCATCCATCTCCCGCCGCAACCCGTCGAACTGCAGGTCCACGGCCTCGAAACGGCTGTCGGTATAACTGTTCGCGGCAGCGACGGCCTGGCTGGCGGTGCCATCGGCGTAGCTGCGGGCCGACTGCAGCGTGGTGGCATCACCGCTGTCGGCATGCGCCTTGGCCGAGGACAGCACGTTGGCGTCGGCCGTGGCCATGTCCGTGCGGATCGCAGCTTCGCGGTTGTCGGTATGACCGTTGGCCGCCGCCAGGGTGGCTGCATCACCGCTGTCGGCATGCGCCTTGGCCGAGGACAACACGGTGGCATCGGCCGTGGCCATGTCCGCACGGATTGCGCCTTCGCGGGTATCGGTGTAATTCCCGGCCGCACCGATGGCGGCCGCATCCCCCGCATCCATCTGCCCCTTGTTGACTGCATGGTCGGCGGCGGTGCCATCGGCCACGCCCGCCACCTGGGTCCCCCCCGATGTTCCCCCGGAACCCGAGCCGGCGCCGGCGCCGGCGCCGCCGCCAAGCGCCAGCGAGGCCTTGCTGGCGTCGTCGTAGTACACCGCCAGGTCCGCGCGGCCCTTGATCGCGGTGAGCTGGGTATCGATGGCCGACAGCGCGGCACCGACATTGCCGTAGCTGTTGCCCTGGACGGCGAAGGTCGGCGCGGTGAATACGCCGCCGCTGTAAGCGGCCCCACCGCCCAGCCAGGCCGCGACCCCACCCAGGTTCGCGTTCAACGACGTGCCCAGCGCGGTGAGCTGGCCCACGTTGGCGGCATCGGTGGCGGCCACGCCGGCGGCGACGTTGACGATGCGCCGTTGCTGGCTGGACGAGCCCACCGACACGACATTGGCCAGGCCGGCATCGGTGCTGCCAGCACCCAACACCACCGAACCGCCGCCTGATGCCTTGGCATTCCTGCCGATGGCCACGTTGTTATCCGTACCTGCGGTGCCGGACGTGCCCTTGTAGCCACAACAGCCTTCCTTGCCATCGGCGCCGTTGCCCGCCTCGCTGCCATCGCCCAGAGCGATGTTGTAGCTTCCGCCGGCACCGCCATCTCCGCCGGTGCCCCCGGCAACGCCGTCGCCGGCCTTACCGCCATTGCCGGCGCTGCTGCCGGCACCAAAGGCGAGGTTGTAGCCTCCACCGCTGCCACCCACCCCACCGCTCCCACCGGCCGTCCCGTTGGCACCCTGCCCGCCCATGCC
The DNA here is from genome assembly GCF_004348115.1 of Stenotrophomonas sp. ATCM1_4. Taxonomy (GTDB): domain Bacteria; phylum Pseudomonadota; class Gammaproteobacteria; order Xanthomonadales; family Xanthomonadaceae; genus Stenotrophomonas; species Stenotrophomonas capsici. The sequence goes on from NZ_QPFB01000001.1 coordinate 3,996,858, forward strand.
GACCGAGCTGCCCTTGCCGATCGCTGTATTGCCCGTGGCATTTCCCAAGCCGCCGGCCGAACTGGAGTAACCGGGCTTGGATGGCCCAGACGCACCGTCACCGCCCACCCGACTGCCGTCCAGGCAGGCCAGGGCACCGGTACTTGCATCCTGAGTGCAGGGGGCCGTTGGCGTGGTTCCACCGACCACTTCGGCTGCATCCGCAGGCAGCGATGGGAACAAGATGAGCAGGCCGGCGACCGCCAGGGCCGCGGCTACTCGATCAGCCTTTGAAATGACACGGCCGCGCATGATGGTGTCCCCCGATTCAACTAGGGGCAAACCCTATCGCCATCGTTGCTGGATCAGCATCCACGAAATCAGGTACGCAGGTGTCCTCCGGACGCAGATCAACGGGCGAGGGCGAGCTCCAACTGCACACGGGTTCCGTTCCGGTCATCGGCCGGCCCCACCTGCAGGTCACCGCCCATGCGCCTGGCCCGCAGCTGCATGCTGGCCATGCCGGCGCCGCCCGTTGCACTGCCCTGCACGCTCGCCGGCAGGCCGATGCCGTCGTCGTCGATCTGCAGCTGCAGCCGGTCACCGTCCCGTCGCAGGGTGATGTCCACCCGTGTCGCACGGGCATGCTTGAACGCGTTGGTCAAGGCTTCCTGCATCAGCCGCAGCAGGTCCAGGCTGCGTGAGGCGCCCAGTTCCACCCCGTGCAGGTCCTGCAGGTGCCAGTAGGTATCGATGCCGCCGGCTTCCAACAGGGTGCTGGCGCGGTGCCGCAGGGGCACCAGCATCTCGGCCAGGTCGGCGTGCTCGCGTGCGGTGCTGTCGATCACCAGGCGCAGGTCATCGCGCATCTCGCGCAGCAGTTCGATCACCTTGGAACGCGGCATCTCCTGCGGGGCCTGCTCCAGCCGCGCGATCGCCCCGACCAGGGTGCCGCCGAAGCCATCGTGAAGGTCGCGCACCAGCTGCAGGCGCTCACCGGCGCGGCTATGCGCCAGCTCCAGCGCATGCTGCGCGTTCAGGGTTTCCGACAACTGGGACGTGGCCTGCTGCACTTCATGGCGCAGCTCGGCGTTGAACCCTTCCACGCGTTTCATCGTGTTGGCGAAACGGTAGGCCAGCACGAAGCCCATGCCCAGCAGCATCAACGGCGAGGTGAAGGACCCCAGGTAACTGACCCCGCCGTACCAGCCCATGTACACGCCCAGGTCGTGCAGCGACACCAGGATCGGCAGGACGATGCACAAGGCCAGCACCTGCGCGTCACGACGGCCACTGCGCAGCGCATAGCCCATGAAGGTGAACGACACCACGTACAGGAAGGCGATGAGTGGCACCAGGTAGAGGTTGCGATGCGGCCCCATCCACTGCGGCCACAGCAGCGCCGCCGCCATCGCCACCGCCGCCAGGCCCATCAGCACGCGCTCGAAGCGCGGCCAACGCCGCTCGCTGAAGCGCAGCAGGAACACGGTGTGTGCCGCCGCAGCCACCACGTAGCAGCCAGCGATGAAGGCCTGCCAGCCATCGGTGGTGGTAAACGGCCACGGGCTGGTGGCCACGAAATTGGTGTCGTACATGCGCCCGAACACCGCACTCAGCGCATACCAGCCGTACATCGCCTCCTTGCGCCGCAGCAGCCAGAACAGGCCGATCACGCCGGCCAGCACGAAGCCGATGGCGGTATCGAGCAGCTGCAGGTCATGCCGCACGCGGACTTCCTGCCGATAGCGTGCCTGCAGCACCGCGGCATCACCTACGTCGACCACGCCGAACGATGGCTGGTACGCCGCCAGCCCCGACACCCGCACCAGCAGTTCGTTCTCGCCCTGCCGCAGCAATGGCGACTGCAGCAGGTAGTAGCGCGGCACATGCCAGCTGCGCGACAACGGTTCGACCAGCGACGGATCACGGTCGATCAGGCTGCCGTTGAGGTAGACCGCCGCGGCCATGCAGGTGTAGTCCAGCAGCAGGCCGGTCGGTTCGCCGGCATCGCCCTGCTGCCAGCGCAGCCGGTACCAGACCACGCCGTCGTGGTCGGGCCAGCGCGTCTGCCATTGGTCGGCCAGGGTCACCGGCTCCCACCCCTGCAACGGTGGCGTCTGCGCCTCCCAGCCGCTGCGCACCGCTTCGGCCTGCACGATGCGGGCCACCGCCGGCGGAGCGGCCAGCACGCCCCCCATCACCAGCAGCAACAACAGGCCCAGCAGCCCGCGGATCATGGCAGCAGCCCGAGCACGCGCGCCTCGAACACCGCCGCGGTGCGCGAACCGACGGCCAGCTTGCGGTAGATGTTGCGGGTATGCGCCTCGATGGTCAGGCGCGACAGGCTGAGCAGCTCGGCGATCTCGCGGTTGCCGTAGCCCTGCGCGACCAGGCCGAGGATGCCCAGCTCGCGTTCGGACAGCGGCACGCTGGCCGCCGGAGCAGGTGCCGTGGGTGTCGCCGCGGGCACGAAGGCAAGGATGCGCCGGGCGATCATCGGGTCGATCGGTGCCCCGCCACGCTGCAGGCTGCGCAACGCCACGCGCAGCTCGATGTCATCCCGGTCCTTGAGCAGGTAGCCCACCGCACCGGCACGCAGCGCGGCGAAGATCGCCTCTTCCTCGGCGAACGCGGACACGATCACCGCCTGCGCCTGCGTGGCCTGCTGCTGCATCCACGCGATCAGATCGGTGCCGGTGCCGTCGGGCAGCTGCATGTCCACCAACGCCAGCGCGAAGGATTCGCGCTGTAGCAGGTCGCGGGCATCGGCAAGGTTGGCGGCGGTCCGGAGCCGCACCGGCTGCGGGTCCAGCAGTTCGGCCACGAGCCGTGCCAGCCGCGCCAGCGACGCCGCGTCATCATCGACAATCAGGATGGAAGACAACTCCATCAGCGCCCGCCTCGCTCCCCGTTGCGGTGGAGTTTAGCGCGCTCTTACGGCAAGTCTCGTGCCTGCCCGGATGAATGAGCGCGCCCTCCACCCCCTCCCCCGCAGGCGGGAGAGGGGCTTTGAGCAGAAAGCCGATGCAGATCTGAACCCCTCCCCCGCCTGCGGGAGCGGGGGTGGGGTGAGGGTCGCTTTCGCTTTACCAGGTCTTCCGCAGCGGGTGTGCTTCGGTGTTGAACACCACGCCGTCGAAGTCCAGGGTCTTGGCCGGCGCGAACAGCAGGTAGTAGTACTTGAAGGTCTCGGCGAACAGGAAGCTCTCCATCGAGTCGTCCTTCTCCTTGCTGCGCACATCCTTCAGCGCGGCAAAGCCGTGCTCGGTGCGGGTGTGCTTGACGAAGTCGTCGAAGAACTCCTTGCCCATGCCGCGGTAGCGGGTGTCACCGGTGTAGTGGTGCAGGTAGTAGGCCGACTCGACGATCTCCGGACGCAGCGCGTAGCCCGGAGAGCGTACTTCCATCGCCGCGTAGTCCAGCGACTCCGGCTCGATGCCGTGCAGGCGCCACATCTTCAGGTTGGACTCCTGCAGGCGCTTGGCGCGGTCCAGGTCGCCGCCCAGCGCGAGCAGGCCCGGCATGAACGCATCCAGCGCGCCGTAGGTGGTGGAGGTGCGCGCGCCGGTGTTCATGTCGGCGTGGCCGTACCACAGCTCGCCTTCACGCACCTCGTCGGCCAGGTACTGGTTCAGCGGGCCGATGCTCTCGTCCCACATGCGCTTGCAGTCCTCGTCGCCGAACAGCTTCCAGCACTTGAGCAGGTACTCGTAGTACGAGTCGATGCCGCCGGCGATGGAGGCATCGGTGTTGGTCCACTCGCCGGTCTCGACGTTGATGTTCAGGCCGACCAGGCCGATCTTGGAGCGGCGGTTGTGGGTTTCCACCAGCGCGCGCTTGGCCTTGTCGTAGTACGCCTGCTTGCCGGTGAGCTTGGCCAGGGTGCCGAACTCCAGCAGCAGCGTGCCGGTCTCGGCCGGGTTGCTGATGGTGCCGCTGGTCTTGCCGGTGCGCAGGTTGACGTGGGTGTACGGCAGGCCGGTGGGGCTGTCGAACACCGGCGACAGGCGCGTGCCCAGGTCATCGGCGAGCTTGAGCAGGCGCTCGTCGTTGGTCATCTGGTAGGCCGACAACAGGCCACCCAGCAGGCGGATGGTGACCTCGAAGTTCTGCACGTCGATGTCCTGGTCGAAGGACAGCTGGCTGACGATCAGCTCGCGCGCTTCGTTGGCTTCCTTGTCCATGCCCAGCAGCAGCAGGGTATCCAGGGCATCGACCGGCGACATCAACAGCGGCTGCGGGTACCAGTCGCGCGGCTTGGCGCTGAGCGGCTTCAGGTCATCGTGGCCCTTGGCGTACTGCATGTAACCCTGCCAGGCGTGGCGGGTGGCTTCGCGGACCTGTTCGGCCATGCGTGCCGCTTCGGCCTCGTCGACGGCCGGCACGGTGGCCAGGGTGGGCGTGGCAGCGGCGGCGGCCGGTGCGGCGGGCGTGCTGTCGCTCGGGGCGGGCGACGGGTTGCAGGCGCTCAGCGCCAGCATCAGGGCGGCGACCAGCGGGGCGGTGCGCAGGGCTCGGTTCATCATCGGGTCCTCGGAGTGGGAACGTCTTGCGGTGGTGCAAGGGTGGAGTGCAGCGTGTCGCCCAGCGTCTGCAGACGCAGCGCGGCACGCAGGGTCGACAGGTCGGCGCGGCTGCGCACGACCACGTCACGGGGGGAAGCAGGCAGCAGGTCGAAGGCGTTGTCCTCAACGCGCGCATCGACGTTGCCGAAATCAATCCACAGCGCACGCGCCAGTGAGGGGCTGCGCAGGCGCAGCAGGTAGTGGTCGCCCTGTGCCACCAGTTCGCTGCGGACCTGGCCGGCCGCCAGCGGTTGGTCCTTGGCGGCGGCGAAGTAGACGATGCGCTCGGCGATGACCGTATCGCCCTGCTGCAGTTCGAACACGGCCAGGCTGCGCCGCGGGTCGGCCCCCTGCAGCAGCGCGGCATCGCTCAGGCGCGCGACCTCGGTGGCCGCCTGCGCTGCCAGCGTCACCGCCTGTTGCTGCTGGTGGAGCTGCCTGCCGTCGATATCGAGTACGCGGATCCGTAGCTGTGCCTGCAGCGCGCTGCGGCCGTCATTGAGCAGGCTGACCCGGGTCACGCCCTCGTCACGCAGCGCCGCCACCGCGACATCGGCGAAGAAGCGCCGCGCATGGAAATGCAGCGCTTTCCAGTTGCCGTAGTAATCCACGCTCGACCACGACGCACCGGGCCAGACATCGTTGAGCTGCCAGTACAGCGATCCCATCGTGTACGGCCGCGAGGCGCGGTGGTGCAACGCCGCCAGCGCGATGCCCTCAGCCTGCATCACCTGGCTCAGGTAGACGAAGTCGGCGAACGAACGCGGCGTGCCGTACTCCATCTGGATGTAGTGCAGCAGCCGCTCGTTGCCCTTGCCGGCCATGAACTTCTGGTGCGCCTGGATCACCGGGCCGTCGATCTGCTGTTCCTGGCGCGTCGCGAAGGCATCGATGGTGGACTGCTGCGGCCAGGCCTGCAGCCCGTACTCGGACATGAAGCGCGGCGTCTCATGCAGATAGGCGGTCACCGGCAGCGCCGGGTTACCCCAGACTTGCCAGTAGTGCTTGTCGCCGCGCGTGGAATCATTGGCCTTGGCATCGAGGTCATTGCTCGGCGAGCTGGACCAGTACGGCACGCCCAGGCCTTCCTCGGCCACCACGGCGCGCAGGTCGGTGCCGAACAGGTCCACGTAGCCCTGCCAGACCTTGGCCGCGAACACCGGGTCGGCGGCACCCAGGTCCTTGCCGTGGCCCCAGTCCTTCCACGCGGTCTCTTCCTCGTTGTTGCCACACCACAGCACGATGCTGGGGTGGTGGCGCAGCCGGCGCACGTTGTCGCGCGCCTCGGCCACCACGCTGGCGCGGAACGCCGGATCGTAGCCGGGCTGCATGCCACCGCCGAACATGAAGTCCTGCCAGACCAGCAGGCCGAGCTCGTCGGCGATGTCGAAGAACGCATCATCCTCGTAGTAACCACCGCCCCAGTTGCGCAGCATGTTCATGTTGGCATCGCGCGCGGCCTGCAGGTCGCGGCGCAGGCGTTCGCGCGTGACCCGCGCCGGGAACGCCTCGAACGGGATCACGTTGGCGCCCTTGGCGAATACCGGCACACCGTTGATGACGAAGCTGAAGCCCTGCCCGCCCTGCGCATCGTTCTCACGGCGCAGCTCCACCGTGCGCAACCCGGTGCGCAGGCGCGCCTGTTGTTCATCGCTACGGCCACCATCGACACGCGCCTGCACCGTGTAGCGGTCCTGCGCGCCCTGCCCCACCGGCCACCAGCGACGCGGCTGCTCGATAGTGACGGGCAGCTGCAGGTCGTTGCTGCCGGGGCGCAGCATCAGCTGCCGCTCGATGCGCTGCACGCGCTTTCCGTCCGGGTCCAGCACGTCCACGGCCACGCTGGCGCTGCCGGCGGCGTCGCCTTGCTCGACCTGCAGCAGCACCGTCAGCGCGGCATGTGCCTCGTCCAGCGTGTCGGTGCGCACGGCCAGGTCGGTGATGCGGTTGTCGTCCCAGCTGGACAGCTGCACCGCGCGCCAGACACCGGCGGTGACATACCGCGGGCCCCAGTCCCAGCCGAAGTGGTAGGCCGGCTTGCGCGCGAAGTTGCCGACCATCGCGTCCTTCGGCTCGTCGCCGTAGGGCGAGGGATAATTGCCGGCAATCTTGTGCGGCATCGCCTGCACCTGCGGCAGCAACGTGCGGATCGGCGAGCGGAACACGATGCGCAGCTCGTTGCCGGTGGCCTTCAGCCGCCCATCGACGCGCGCGCGCCAGGTGCGGTGGGCATTGTCGGCGCGCAGCAGTGGCGCACCGTTGAGGCTGACCTCGGCAAACGTATCCAAGCCGTCGAAGCGCAGTTCGGCATGCCGGCGCTTGAGCGTGGTCGCGTCCACGTCGAAACGGGCGCGGTATTCCCAGTCGCCCAGGCCGATCCACTGCAGGCCGGCCTCGGCCGCGCCGACGTAGGGATCACCGATCACGCCGGCGGCCTGCAGGTCGGTATGCACGCTGCCCGGCACCTGTGCCGGCCGCCACGCATCCAGCCCCGGATGGACCTGCAACTGCGCATCGCCCGGCAGCAGCCGGAAGCTCCACTGCGCCTGCAGCGGTGCCGCCGACGCAACGCCCGCCACGGTGCACGACACCACCAGCAGGGCCAGCCAACCGAACCGGATGAAACGATTTTGTATCGATCCAAATTTCGTGCGCACGTACTGCATATGCGAGCTCCTTCGTGCTGCCGGTTACGGGAGGGCCACGCCTGCCGGCGTGTCGTTCATTGCGTCCACGGCGCCGGGGTGCCGCGGCGATTGCCGGTGATGCCCGGACGCCCGCAGTCACGCAGGCGTCCGCTGTTCAGTGCTGCTCAGTGCGCGCCACGCACCACGTTCAACACTTCGTGGCAGGCGCCCATGGTGTGGTAATCGGTCTTGCCGGCCGGGCTCTTCTCGTTGCTGTACTTGCGGTTGTCGGCGTCCAGGATCCGGAACCAGGCACCGTAGGTGTGGTCGACCATGTGTTCCCACGAATACGCCCACAGCCGCTCGTACCACTGCCAGTAGGCATCATCACCGGTGCGCTGGGCCAGCAACGCGGCCGCGGCCAGCGACTCGGCCTGCACCCAGAAGTACTTGTCGTCGTCGCAGACGAAGCTGTCGGTGCCGATCGGCGCACCGTGCATGTCCTGCTGGCGCCGGGCTTCCGGCGCGAAGCCGTAGTACAGGCCACCGCGTGCGGCGTCCCAGGAATTGGCGACCGCCACGTCGAACAGGTGGCGTGCGGTCGGCACCAGCCACTCGGCCTGCACGTGCCGGTCCAGGATCATCAGCAGCTTGGCCCACTCGGTCTGGTGGCCGGGCTGGAAGCCCCACGGACGGAACAGGTGCTTGGGATTGTCTAGGTTGTAATCCCAGTCGATGTTCCACGCGGTGTCGTAGTGCTCCCACACCAGGCCACCGGCCTTGGCCGCCTGGCGGCGGGTCATGTTGTCGGCCAGCTGCAGCGCACGGTCCAGGTAGCGCTGCTCGCCGCTGGCCTCGAACGCGGCCAGCATCGCCTCGCACATGTGCATGTTCGCGTTCTGGCCGCGGTAGCCGGTGAAGTTCCACTGCGCATCGGCCTCGTCGCGGTACAGGCCGTGCGGCGCTTCCCAGAAGTGCCGCTCCAGCAGCTGCCAGGTCTCGTCCATCCATTCCCGGCCCTGCGCGATGCCGGCTTTCAGCGCACAGCTGTAGGCCAGCAGCACGAAGGCCAGGCCGTAGCAGTGGTTCATGTCGTCCTCGACCTTGCCATCGCGCAGGGTCCAGGCGTAGCCGCCGGTGGCCGGGTTGCGGTGCACGTTGCGCAGGTAGTCCACGCCGTGCTTCACCGCGGCCAGGTATTCGGCGTTGCCGAACTCGCGGTAGGCCATCGCATAGTTGAAGACGAAGCGCGTGCTGCTGACCAGGTGGCGATGGCTGGCGTCATACACCGTGCCGTCGTCCAGGTAGTAGTGGAAGAAGCCGCCGTTCGGGTCGATGCAGTGCGGGTGGTAGAACGCCATCGTGCTGGCGATGTGGGCGCGCAGGAACTCCGGCGAGCGGAACGCGGGCGATGCGGTGGTCATGCGGTTTGCTCCTGTTGCTGCAGCAGGTGGTGCACTTCGGCACGGTCGGGCATCGCGGCGAACGCGCCCTTGCGGGTGACCGCCAGCGCGCCGACGGCGGCACCGAAGCGCAGGGTATCGGTGATGGCCTGCGGGTTGGCGCAGAACGCGGCAAAGCCCTGGCCGGACCCCTCGCGCTCGCTCATCGCCACCAGCACGCCGCCGACGAAGGCATCGCCGGCCGCAGTGGTATCCACGGTCGCCACCTTGAAGCTGGGCACCTGGCCATGGCCGTGCCGGGTATGCCATCGCAGCGGCGCGGCGCCGTCGGTGATGATCACCCAACCGGCACGCGCGGCCAGCAGGCGCGCGATCACCCGGGCTTCGCCGTCCTCGCCCAGCGGCGCGGCCAGGTAGTCCAGTTCCTCGCGCGAAAGCTTGACCAGGTCGGCACGCTCCAGCGCCTGCCACAGCCACGGCGTGGGATCGGCATCGGCCGGCCACAGCGCCGGGCGCAGGTTGAGGTCCAGGCTGACCATGGCACCGGCCGCGCGCGCGCGGTCCATGCCGGCGTAGGTGGCCGCGGCAATGGCCGGCTCGGTCAGGCTGTTGGAGCAGACGTGGAAGCAGGCCGTCCCGTCGAAGCAGGCCGGCACGAAGTGCTCGTCACGGAACAGCAGGTCCGCCGCCGGCGGGCGATAGAAGCTGAAGCTGCGCTCGCCCGCGGCATCCAGCGCCACGAACGCCAGCGCGGTCTTGGCCGCATCGGTACGCACCACGCAGTCGGTCGCCACGCCGGCCTGCGCCAGGCTCTCGGCGAGGAAGTCACCAAACATGTCGCGGCCCAGCATGCCGGCGAAATGGCTGCTGGCACCCAGCCGCGCGGCGGCCACCGCGACGTTGGCCGGCGCGCCACCGGCGTACTGCAGGAACGCGCGCGGGGTATCCGGCGTGGCCGGCGGCTGCGCGAGTAGATCGATCAAAATTTCGCCGAAACAAACAATCTTGCCCATCTGGCCTCAGTCTCCTTGGGCGATGACGGCGGCGGGCGACATGCCCGTCCTGCCATGGGATAGCGGATGGCCGCACTGCGGCACGGAACCTTCGTCACCGGACCACGCGCCGGCAACGGAGGTGTAGGGGAAACCTGGCCCTGCCCCGTCCTGCCGGGTGCCGGAGCGGTTGGCGCACGGGGGTGGCATGCGGGGAGTACTCATGGCTGGCTCATGCGGCCCCAGTGGCGGCCGCGCCGCGGCGGGCACCGAACAGGCCATAGAAGATGATGTAGCCGTAGCACAGCAGCGGCAGCACGAACGAATGGTGCAGACCGATGCGATCCGCCAGCTGGCCCTGCAGGTACGGCACGATCGCACCACCGACGATGGCCATGATCAGCAGGCTCGAACCCTTGCTGGTCAGCGGCCCCAGGCCCTCGATGCTGAGCGCGAAGATGGTCGGGAACATGATCGAGTTGAACAGGCCAATGCAGATCAGGCTGTACACGGCAGTCATGCCGGTGTTGCTCACGGTGGTCACCAGCAGCGCGATGTTCACCGCCGCGAACAATGCCAGCAGCTTGCGCGGTGACAGTTTCACCATCAGCGCCGCGCCGGTGAACCGGCCCACCATGGCAAGGAACCAGTATGCCGACAGATAGTTGGATGCCTGCGCCTCGGTGATGCCACCAATCTCAGGCAACGAGAAGTAGTTGACCATCAGGCTGCCGATCGCCACTTCCGCACCCACGTAGAAGAAGATGCCGAGCACGCCCAGCACCAGGTGGCGGTGCCGCAGAACGTCGCTCCACGAATGATGGCTTTCATCGGCCTTCTCGGTGGTCTCGGTGAGCCTGGGCAGGCGGAACAGGAACACGAACACCGCCAGCAGGAACAGGAAGATGCCCAAGCCCAGATAGGGCCCCTGCACCGCACTGGCCTCGTGGGCGAAGTACGCCGCGCGCTCGGCGTCCGGCAGCACCGCGATCTGGTCGGTGGTCTTGACCGTGTTGGACAGGATCAGCACGCCACCGAAGTACGGCGCCAGCGTGGTGCCCAGCGAGTTCATCGCCTGCGCCAACGTCAGCCGGCTGGAACTGGTGCGCTCCGGGCCCAGCAGCGCCACGTACGGGTTGGCCGCCACCTGCAGCACGGTAATGCCGGTGGCCAGCACGAACAGCGCGGTCAGGAACGCGCCATAGACACGCAATTCCGCCGCCGGCCAGAAACCGATGGCACCGATGCCGGCGATCACCAGCCCGATCACGATGCCCTGCTTGTAGCCCACGTGCGCCACCAGCCGACCGGCCGGCAAGGACATCAGGAAATACGCACCGAAGAAGGTGAACTGCACCAGCATCGCCTGCGCGAAGTTGAGCTGGAACACGCTCTTCAGGTGCGGGATCAGGATGTCATTGAGGCAGGTCAGGAAGCCCCACATGAAGAAGATCGTGGTGACCACCGCCAGCGCCACCTTGGTGTTGACCACCGGTGCTGCAGCTGTGGATCTCAGCGGGGATGGAGGAAGTGTCGGCATGGGAAGGCGCCTTGCGGTGGATGCGGTGGAAGGGGGCGGTCAGCGTGGCAACGCCGCGCTGCTCTCACGGACACGCAGCTGCACCGGCGCGACCACGCGCATCGGAGCCGCGTCAGGGTTGTCCAGGCGCTGCAGCAACAGCGACGCCGCCTGCCGGCCACGCTCGCGCGGGTCGGCGGTCAGCGTGGTCAGCGGCGGGACCGCCACCGATGCTTCGGAGATGTCGTCGAAACCGGTCACCGCGAAGTCGGCGCCGGGACGGATGCCACGCGAGGTCAGGCCCAGCATCAGGCCGAGGGCGACGGTGTCGTTGTAGCAGACCGCGGCGCTGGGACGCTGGCCACCCTCGAACAGCTCGCCGGTGCGTGCGGCGGCCTCCAGGCGGTTCGGTGCCGATTCGATCAGCCAGTCCTGGCGCAGATCCAGGCCTGCTTCGGACAGCGCGCGCTGGTAACCGATGCGGCGCTGGTGGCACGAGCTCGACGCGGCATGCCCGCCGAAGAAGGCGATGTCGCGATGGCCCTGCTCGATCAGGTGACGGGTGGCCAGGTAGGCACCGTTCTGGTTGTCCATGGTCAGGAAGTCCCAATCGGCGCCTTCCAGCTCGCGGTTGAACAGCAGCACGTTGGCGTTGACGCCGAGCACCTGGCGCAGCGCCTGGGTGTCGCTGCCTTCGGCCGGCGACAGGATGAAGCCGGTCGGGGTGTGTTCCATCAGCGTGGACAGCACCGCCTGCTGCCGGGCCGGCGACTCGGAGGTGCTGCCCAGCAGCGTGACATACCCCTTCTCGCCCAGGGCTTCGTCCACGCCGGAGGCGAATTCGGCGAAGAACGGGTTGGACAGGTCGTTGATCACCAGCGCGATCGAGGAGGAGGTGCGGCGACGCAGGTTGGCGGCGGTGCGGTTGTATACGTAGCGCTGGCGACGCAGCTCCGCCTCCACCTTGGCGCGCGTGTCCACGTTGACCAGCGGGCTGCCACGCAGCACCAGCGACACCGTCGCACGTGACACGCCCACCGCCTGGGCGATGTCGGTCACGGTCACCGCACGTTTTGCTTCCTTGCCGGCGCGCTGGCTGGCGGCGGGTTTCTTATCGTTCATGACTCAGGCTGACGGCTCGATTCGCGAGAATCCTAAAGGATCGGGGCAGCGCGTCGACGCGCCCTGCCCGGACCCACTGGCAACGGCGTCGCAGCAGCTCACTTCATTTCACTGCCCGGCGTGGCGCAATAGGACACCGGCAGATCCGCAATGGCCGTACCCCAGCCCTGCGTCGGAACGTCTTCGCCCAGCTGGAACTCCACCGTCCCACCCTTGCTCAGCCGCTCCCAGTCGAGCCACACCGTGTTGAGCGGCTTGCCCTCGAACTGGACGGCGTGAATGTACTGCAAGCGATTCGCATCGGCACGCTGTGCCCTCAGCTGCAGTCGCTTTCCGTTGCCGAGATTGATTTCAGCGCTGGAAAACCGCGGCGCATGCAGCAGGAACTGTCCCGTACCCGGCACCGCCGGATACAGCCCCAGGGCACTGAACAGATACCAGGCCGACATCGTGCCCAGGTCGTCGTTGCCGGTCACGCCGTTGGGCGCGTTGGTGAACAACTGCTGCGCGGCGCGCACCACGGTGGCCGTCTTCCACGGCTGGCCGATCAGCGTGTACATCCACGGTGCATGCAGGTCCGGTTCGTTGTTGGGGTTGTAGCGATACTGGTTGTAATAGCTGTACGGCCCGACCACCCATTCCTTGCGCGCGGCGGTCTGCGGCGACTTGAGCAGTTCGTCATAGGCGAAGAACGCATCCAGCCGGCGACCGGCCTCCTCGCGGCCATGCATCGCCGTCACCAGGCCCGGGATGTCCTGCTGCGCCAGCCACTGGTACTGCCAGGCGGTGCCTTCGTGGAAGCCATGCTGCGAGCGCGGGCTGTAATGGCCATCGGCCGGCGTGTACCACTGGCCGCCTTCGGCGCGCGGACGCGGGAAGCCACTGAAGCCGGCCTCGGCATCACGCACGTCGGCGTCCCACACCTTGTGCCAGTTGCCGCCACGGGCGCGCAGCACCTGCGCATCGTCGGCATGGCCCAGGCCATCGGCCATCTGTGCCAGCGCGCAATCGGCCAAGGCGTATTCCAGCGTGGCCGAGCCGCCGTGGTGCGGGTCCACGTCCATGCCCCTGGACGGGAATGCGCGGTCATAGGCGACATACCCGTCGGCAAGATAGGTGGCATTGCCCGAGCGGCCGGCATGGCGCGAGTTGATCGGCGGCATCGAGAACGCATTGCGACGCAGTGCAGTCCAGGCCTCGGCCTCGCGGCCGGTCAATGCACCGAAACGCCACAGGTCGACCAGGAACGGCGTCACCGGGTCACCGGTCATCACGTTGGTCTCGAAGTTGGCGTAGCCCCAGCGCGGCAGCCAACCACCCTGCGCATCGATGGCCAGCAAGCTGCGCGCGATGTCCCGTGCCACGTCCGGGCGGGTCAGCGCCAGCCACTGGTTCTGCGAGCGGTAGGTGTCCCACAGCGAGAAGTACTCGTAGTAGGTCCAGCCATCGGCACGGTGGATCGCATCGTCGTAGCCGCGATAGCGCCCATCGGCGTCACTGCCGGTCATCGGCTGCAACAGCGCGTGGTACAGCGCGGTGTACAGCACCACGCGGTCATCGGCACTGGCGCCCTGGACGCGCACGCTGTCCAACTGCTCACGCCAACTCTGCTGCGACAGCGCGCGCATGCGGTCAAAGCCGAGCAGGCGGTCGCCCTGCTTGCCGTCGGCGCGCAGGTTGTTGCGCGCGCCCTCGGCGTCCACGTGCGAGATCGCGCTGGTGGCGGTCACGCTGCGACCGTCGGCCAGGTCGAAGCTCAGCCAGGCGCCGTTGGGCTTGAGTTCGCCTTCCATGCTGTGTCGCGCATCGGGAAGGCCGCCGTTCTCGCCCCAGGTGCCATGCGCCTTGAACGGGCGGTCGAACTCGATGCGGAACCACGTCGTGTACTGGTGTCCGCCGCAAAAGCTCTTGGTCACCAGCTTGCCCTCCACCGCGCGGTCGCCGACCACGTCGACGACGCTGCCGATGACCGAATGGCGCTCGTTGGCCTGGCCGACGTTGACCAGCACATGGCCCAGCCCGCTGCCGGCGGTGAACGTATACCGCTCGGCCGCGGCACGGGTGCGCGCGGTGGTCTCCACGTCGATGCCGCCGTAGTCGGTCAGGCGCACCTTGTAGTAGCCGGCCTGGCCCACTTCGCCGTCGTGCGCATAGGCCGAGGCGTAGCTCTTGTGGTCGAAGCGCTTGGCATCGCGGGTGTCGAAGTCGCCGCCCGGACCGATGCTGCCGGTCACCGGCAGGACCGAGACCTGCCCGCCCTGTTCCCAGCAGCCGGCGCCGGAGATGAAGGAGTGGCCAAAGCCGCGGATCTTCTCGTCGTCGTAGCGCCAGCCCGAGTAGTGGCTGCCGATCGGGCTGACCTGGATCAGGCCGAACGGGGCCGACGCCCCCGGGAACGTATTGCCGTCGTCCTTGCTGCCGATGAAGGTGTTGACCTCGCGCTCCAGCGCCACCGGCGCGGCCTGCAGCAGCGGGACCACGGACAAGGCCAGCACGCAGGCCAGGCGCGCCAGCGGCCGTGGCCGGATCAGGCGGGAGGAAACAGACGGCAATCGGCTCATGCGATGGATCCTTTGGGTCGATGTCGGTACGGCGTCGTCAGGTTGGCCCGGCCGAAGCCGGGCCTGTGAGGCCGGCCCGTCCGTCGGCAGGACGGGGGAGAGAGTCGGCCTCAACAAGCGGGCAGGCGGCTGCCGAAGGACAAGGCCAGCGGCGGCGATCAGGTGGACAACGGCATCGATCAGCTGCCGATCAGCCCGCCAGGAAGGCAGGAAAACCAGCATTTCAATCGGTGCAGGTCCGCCCTCCTGCAAATTTAGATCGATTTAAGTAAAACACGAGATTTTCTGGACTTGCATTCTGCGGCGCACCATTGCGCCTGCGGATCGCCCCACGCCTCACCCGGTGCCCGCCCCCTCCCGGACCGGACGCCCCTGACCTGAGCCCCCTGCCGCGACATCGGCCCGGACGGCCGGGCCCGGCTCATATTGCGCAGCAGCATGCGTCGCACCCGGCTGCTGTGGTAAAAATTTGCCGCCAATCGTTTAGATCGATCCAAATGACTCGGTCGCGATTGCCTGATCGTGAAAGGCGCAAAGGACCGAGGCAACGCCACGGGCAACACCTGCAACGTCAAAAAGAAATCGGCTTCAAAAATTAGATCGATTCAAGTTTCCGTATCAGCTACCAGTTCAATCCAGGAGAGGGAGAGAGTGGAATGAAACAGATCACCCGCATGCAGGGCCGCGACACATTGTCCGCCGCCATTGCCGCTGCATTGTTCGCCATCGCGATCGCACCGGGCGCGGCGTTCGCACAACAGGCTGCCACGCAGCCCGACGCCACCACGCTGGACAGCGTGACCGTCACCGGTTACCGCTACGCCATCGAGAAGAGCCTGGAACAGAAGCGTGACGCCAACGCCGTGGTCGAGGTGATCACCGCCGAGGACGTGGGCAAGTTCCCCGACAAGAACGTCGCCGACGCGCTGCAGCGCGTGCCCGGCGTGATCATCACCCGCAGCGGCGGCGAAGGTAAGAACGTCAGCGTGCGCGGCCTGTCCTCGGAGCTGACACTTACCGAGTTGAACGGCAACTACGTGGCCACCGCCGAATCCAACGGCGACCCCACCCGTTCGTTCAATTACACGCTGCTGCCGTCGAACATGCTGGGCAGCGCCGAGCTGTTCAAGTCGCCGGAAGCCCGCATCGACGAAGGCGGCATCGGCGGCACGGTGATCCTGCACACGCGCCGCCCGCTGGACATGGAAGCCAACACCGGCTTCGTCTCGGTTGAAGGCACCTGGGCAGACACCACCGAGAAGGCCGACGGCCAGCTCTCCGCCTCCTACGCCTGGCATGACAAGGACGACCGCTTCGGCGTGTTCGTCGGTTATACCGACCAGAAGCGCACCACTCGCACCCTGGGCGCCAGCACCGAAGGCTGGTCCTGGTATGGCCGTGACGAAGGCGGCACTGCGGTTGACGTCAACGGCAACCCCTCCGACTTCAACTCCAACTGGTGGGGCGGCACTGGCTTCTACGACCAGAGCGGCAAGTACTACACCGGCTTCATGATGCCCACCTCGGTGAACCTCGACGTCAAGGACGAGAAGCGCGAGCGCAAGGGCGGCCAGATAACGCTCCAGTTCAAGCCGCTGGACAACCTCACCCTGACCGCGAACTACTTCCGCTTCGACCTGTCGCAGGACTCCCAGACCCACACCATCAAGGTGCCGGAATGGAACATCGCCCGCTACTGGGGCGACGGCAACTGGGCCGGCGGGCGCCTGCTCGATGGGCTGACCATGGACCCGAGCGGCACCATCGTCACCGGCGCCGACTACAGCCGGCACCCGGGCAAGACCTATTACTGCAGCGAGGACGAGGCCGCGGCCGGCGGCATGGCGCCTGGTGGCTGGGGTTCTGACGACTGCACCGTGCCGACCCCGCAGATCACCGGCAGCTACAACCTCGAAAAGGCACTGTCGCAGACCGCCGATTTCTCCGCCGAATGGCGCGGCGAGTCGGTCGACGTCGCCTTCAAGGGCGGGCGCACCTGGGCCAAGGGCGGCCCGTCGCTGCAGTTCTCGGTGCCACTCAAGCCGCGCAGCCAGAATGCGGACGGCAGCTGGAACCTGGGCAACCTGGCCAGCGCCTGGAGCCTGGCCGGCACGCCGTCGATGGCGTTCTCGCCGGAACTGATGCAGAACCTGAAGAACGGCATCCTGCAGGTTGACCTGGGCTCCACCGGCTCGTCGTGGACGCGCAACACCAACGAGCAGAAGTACGCCCAGATCGACACCACCTGGCACAACGACAGCGGCTTCCTGGAATCGCTGCAGTTCGGCGTCAAGTACCGTGACGGCGGCATCCACCGCAGCACCGGCAACAGCTACTGGGCCTGCCCCGGCACCGATGCCAGCGACTACGAGAACCGCTACTGGAACGGCGGCTGCAACGACCTCGCCCTGCAGTTCTCGCCCGACTTCATCTACGGCATGGGCAACCTGGCAGGCGGCATCAATGCAAGCGCGTTCCCGGCCATCAACTACCCCGCCTACATCTCGTACCTGAACAAGACCTACGGGGGGATGCAGACCCGCAACGAGGACAACTTCGTCTACAACGTGGACGAAAAAATCTACTCCACCTACCTGCAGGCCAACTTCCGCACCGAGCGCCTGCGCGGCAACGTCGGCGTGCGCGTGGTCAGCACCCGCCAGCATGCCGACTCCACCGACAAGGTCACCTCGTACAACGATTACTTCTACGACGATGCCAATGGCAACCCGCTGGCCTGCCAGGCCGGCGACACGGTGCCCGGCGCCGCACCCGCACGTACCTACTGCGGCACCGAGGGCTATTGGCGCCTCTCCGACAGCGAAGCGCGCGCCGAGTCGTTCGCGGTCAGCGGCCTGGACCGCAACTACACCGACGTGCTGCCCAGCTTCAACCTGGCTTATGACCTGACCGAGAACCTGTTGCTGCGTGCAGCAGCCTCCAAGGTGATCGCGCGCCCGAGCTACAGCAACATCGCCGCACCGGGCAGCCTGGAATACTTCAGCCCCGAATACGTCAACGACCGCCGCCTCACCGGTGGTGCCAGTGAGCAGGGCTGGTACGGTTCTGGCAGCAACAAGAATCTGGAAGCCTACAAGGCCACCCAGTACGACATCGGCGTGGAGTGGTACTTCCACCCCGGATCGGTGCTGGGCCTGGGCCTGTTCCGCAAGGACGTCAGCAACTTCTCGGTACCGGTGGTGCAGGACGTCACGCAGAACGTCGGCGGCCAGACCGTCGTCGTGCAGAACTACTCCACCACGGCCGGCGGTCGTGACGCGGTGTCGCAGGGTCTGGAGTTCTACGCCCAGCACACGCTGGATTTCGGCCTGGGCTTCCAGGCGAACTACACCTGGAACGACACCAACGAAGCGGCGATCACCCTGGAAGACGGCACCCAGATCGGCAAGTCGCCGCTGGTTGGCAGCGCCGAGAACCAGGCCAACTTCACCGTGTTCTATGAAGTGGAAAAACTGCTGCTGCGCGCCTCGTGGAACCGTCGCGGCGAAGTGGTGCAGGGCCTGGTCAGCGGCCTGAACCTCTACCAGGAGCCCTACCAGCAGATCGATCTGAACGCCGCGTACAACATCACCCCGGCGCTGAGCCTGAGTGCCTCGGTATTGAACCTGACCAAGGAAGAGACGCGCACCCACCTGGGCAACGACACCAAGGCCCGTTTCTACTCCAACGGTTACGCGGGCCGTGTCGTCTACTTCGGCGTGAACTGGAAGTTCTAAGCCTCACCCCTCCGCGCTGGGCGCGCGGGGCGCTCCTCCACGGCAGTCGCGCTGGTACCGGGCGGCTGCCGTTTCTTTTTCAGGAAGGGAAAGCACGAAGAGCAGCCAACGCCAGCAAACCGCTTTGGCTTTGGACTTGGCTTTGGCTTTGGACTTGGCTTTGGCTTTGGCTTTGGACCTGGCTTTGGCTTTGGACCTGGCTTTGGAATTTCCCTTCTCCCGCTGGCGGGGGAAGGTGCCCGGAGGGCGGATGGGGGCGCTGTTGCGGTTGCTCTTCAACCGAGGCCAACAGCAGCACCTCGTCCTCGCGGAAAGCAACACCGAAAGCTGGCCTCACCCCAGCCCCTCTCCCGCAAGAAACGGGAGAGGGGCCCCAGGAAAAGCCCAAGGCCGCGCGCTCAGGTCAACGCCGTCATCACCGCCGCCCGATACGCCGGGCGCGCCTTCAACCGCGCATACCACGCCTCCAGATGCGGTAGATCCGGCCGCTGGATGGGCATCTCGAACCATGCATAGGCAAACGCGCCCAGCGGGATGTCGCCCATCGCGAACTGCTCGCCGGACAGCCACGGCAGTCGTGCAAGCTCGGCGTCGGCCAGCTTCAACAGCTCGCCACAACGCTGCAACGCGGCCGCGATGCGTACTTCATCGCGATCGGCCGGCGCGGTCCGCACCACGCCCCAGAATAGGTCGCGGAACGCCACCGCGAAGCTGGAGATGGTCCAGTCCATCCACTTCTCGCTCTGCGCGCGCGCGGCGGCATCTTCCGGATACAACGTGCCCAGCGCGTAACGTGCGCTCAGGTAGCGCACGATGGCGTTGGACTCCCACACCGGCAGGCCGTTGTCCTCGATCACCGGTACCAGCCCGTTTGGGTTCATCGCCAGGTAGTCCGGCGACTGGGTGCCACCAAACGCGCCGCCGACCTCGATCGATTCGTACGGCAGGCCGATCTCCTCGGCACACCACAGCACCTTGCGCACATTGCTTGAATTGCGCCGACCCCAGATCTTCAACATCCGCTTGCTCCGTTGTATTCGCTTTGCATCATTGAACTGATTGTCACGGCTTCGCCTCGGCCCGCTTCGTACTTGCCTTGCTTACCTTGTTCGCCTTGCGCGGCGCTGCACGCACGGCCGACGACTTGCCGTCCTTCTTGACCTCGAATAACCCGGTCGCCTTCATCAGGTCGCTCAACTTGCGATAACCGTAGTTGCGCGAATCGAACGAAGCGCGGTTGGCAATCTGGTTGCCCACCGCGCTGAGCATCGCCCAGCCCTGTTCGTCGGCGGCAGCTTCCACCGCGCCGCGCAGCAGGTTGATCAGGCGCGTGTCACCGCGCAACTCGCCGCTGGAACGCGGCGTGATCGGGGCCGCTTCCGGGGGCGCTGCATTCGGCGCGCCCTCGCCGGCATTGGCCGCGGCCGGCACCGGCGCGGCCGCCACGGGCTCCGCGCTCGGCTCATGCGGCTCGGAGCGATCATTGCCCAGGGCTTCCAGGTAGATGAACTTGGAGCAGGCGTTGACGAAGGCCACCGGCGTTTTCTGCTCGCCGAAGCCGTACACCTTCACGCCGTCGGTCAGCAGCCGCATCACCAGCGGCGTGAAGTCCGCATCGCTGGACACGATCGCAAACCCGTCCAGGTTGCGTGCGTACAGCAGGTCCATCGCATCGACCACCATCGCCATGTCCGAGGCGTTCTTGCCCTTGGAATAGGCGAACTGCTGGATCGGCCGGATCGCGAACTCATGCAGCACGTGCTCCCAGCCCTTCAGGCGCGGGTTCTTCCAGTCGCCATAGGCACGGCGCACGTTGGCCACGCCAAAGGCCGCCACCTCGACCAGGATTTCATCGATCTTCGATGCAGGCGCGTTGTCGGCATCGATCAACAAGGCAATCCGCTTCTCCGGCTCGGACATGACACAGCTCCATGACGAAAGGCTGAGCCGCAGTATCGGCCATCTATGTTGTCCGCACATCACATGACATCATCGACAGCGCCCGTTGCCCCCACCAATGGCCGGCCCGATGCCGGTCTTTCTGGAGAACGTACATGCCACACGACCCAGTCCCCCACCTGGTCATCGTCGGCGGCGGCTTTGCCGGTCTCTGGGCCACCCGTGCCCTGGCCAAGGCCCGTCTGCGCATCACCCTGATCGACCGCCGCAACCATCACCTGTTCCAGCCACTGCTCTACCAGGTCGCCACCGCCGGGCTGTCCTCGCCGGATATCGCCGCACCACTGCGCCACATCCTGCGCCGGCAACGCAATGTCGACGTGCGCCTGGGCGAGGTCATCGCCATCGACAAGCAGCACCGCGAAGTCGTGCTGGGCGACGGCACCCGTGTCGGTTATGACCTGCTGATGGTCGCCAGCGGTGCCACCCACGCCTATTTCGGCCACGACGAGTGGGCCGGCGACGCGCCGGGCCTGAAGACGCTGGACGATGCCCTGCTGCTGCGGCGCAAGCTGCTGCTGGCCTTCGAGCGTGCCGAGGCCGAGAACGACCCGGAGAAGAAAGCCGCCTGGCTCAGCTTCGCGGTGGTCGGCGCTGGCCCCACGGGCGTGGAACTGGCCGGCACCCTGGCCGAGATCGCCCGGCACACCTTGCGCAACGAGTTCCGCCACATCGACCCCGCGTCGGCACGGGTGCGCCTGGTCGAGGCCGGGCCGCGGGTGCTGTCCAGTTTCCCGGAACGCCTGTCGCAGAAGGCGCGCGAGCAGTTGGAACGGCTCGGCGTGGAGGTGCTGACCGGCACCCCGGTCAATGACATCAACGCCTTCGGTTTCCAGCTCGGCGACGTGCACGTGCCCGCGCGCACCGTGGTGTGGGCCGCCGGCGTGGCCGCCTCGCCTCTGGCGCGCACGCTGGACGTGCCACTGGACCGCGCCGGCCGCGTGCAGGTACAGCCGGATCTGACCGTCCCCGGCCATCCGGAGATCTTCGTCGCCGGTGACCTGGCCGCGCTGCTGCAGGACAACGGCCGCCCGGTGCCCGGCGTGGCGCCGGCCGCCAAGCAGATGGGGGCCTACGTCGCCCAGGTGATCCGTGCACGCCTGGACGGTGCCTCGCCCCCTGCCCCGTTCCGCTACAACGACCAGGGCAACCTGGCCACGATCGGACGCATGGCCGCCATCGTGCACATGGGCAAGCTGCAGTTGTCCGGTGTGCTGGCGTGGTGGTTCTGGCTGGCCGCGCACGTGTTCTTCCTGATCGGCTTCCGCAACCGCCTGGTGGTGCTGCTCAACTGGGGCGTGGCGTACTGGAGCTACCAGCGCAGCGCGCGCATCATCCTGGGCAACCCCTACGACGACCGGAAGCCCGATCCCCGGTAGAGCGGAGCCGTGCCCCGCCGTGCATCATCGACAACCCCGTGCCGGGCATCGCCCGGCACGGCCCGGTTCATTGCCCGGCAGCGAACTGCTCGAACACCTGCTTGCCGGTCAGCGTCGGCGTGTCATTGGCCAATGCGTAGAACGGCGGCTTCTCGTCGATGAAGATCTGGCTGACCAGCTCCAGCGGTGCCTGCTGGAACAGCCCTGCCGACACGAAGTACTCCCCGTCAGGCACCAGCCGGTAGAACAGGTGGGTGCCGCAGTCGCCGCAGAAGCCGCGCTCGGCCCATTCCGAGGAACGGTAGCGCCGTGGTTCGGCGCCGTTGAACCGCACCTTGTCATCGCAATGCACCGCGAAGAACGGCCCGCCGGACCAGCGCCGGCACATGCTGCAATGACACAGGCCGATCTGCACGTGCGCGTCACCGGCAATCACTTCGATCGCGCCACACAGGCAAGTACCTTTCATCGTTCTCTCCCTCCAGGATGCAAGCGCGGAATCTACACCGTCGCGCCGGGCCACGCTCGGCCGGGAGCTTCACCGGAAGAGTCCGCCCGCACCAACGCCCACGAAAAAGCCCGGGTTTCCCCGGGCTTTTCGGTGCACCTCAACGCCTGATCAGGCGGCGAACAGTGCCTTCATCTTCTTCAACGCGTTCGCCTCGATCTGGCGGATGCGCTCGGCCGACACGCCGTACTCGTCGGCCAGCTCCTGCAGCGTCACCTTGCTGTCGGCATCCAGCCAGCGGCGGGCGATGATGTCACGCGAACGCTGGTCCAGCTTGGCCAGGCCTTCGCGCAGCAGGCTCAGCTGGTTGTCCTCGCTGTCCTCGCGCTCATAGGCCTGCGACGGGTCTTCATCGCGTGCGACCAGGTAGGCGGCCGGCGACGGCGGTGCATGGTCGTCGTCCTCGTCGGACGGCGCATCGAAACCGACGTCACGACCGGACAGGCGCGACTCCATCTCCCTCACTTCACGCTCGGAGACGTTCAGGTCCTTGGCGACGGCGCTGACTTCGGCAGCGTTCATCCAGCCCAGGCGGGTCTTGGACTTGCGCAGGTTGAAGAACAGCTTGCGCTGCGCCTTGGTCGTGGCGACCTTGACGATGCGCCAGTTCTTCAGGATGAACTCGTGCATCTCGGCACGGATCCAATGCACGGCGAAGGACACCAGGCGCACGCCCATTTCCGGGTCGAAGCGCTTGACCGCCTTCATCAGGCCGATGTTGCCTTCCTGGATCAGGTCGCCCAGCTGCAGGCCGTAGCCGTTGTAGCCACGGGCCACGTGCACGACGAAGCGCAGGTGCGAATGCACCAGCTCGCGCGCGGCATCCAGGTCCTGCTCGTCGCGGAAACGACGCGCCAGTTCCTGTTCCTCATCGACCGACAGCACCGGGATCTGGTGCACGGCACCGATGTAGGCATCCAGCGAGCCGAGCGCACTGGGAATCGGGAGATTGTTTGCCACAAGGGCAGTGGAGGTATGCAGGCTCATAGTGTCCCAATCTTAGCAGTCAGAACTATTGGACTGACCGGTACAGAAAAAGTTCCAGCATTCTGTTTTTGGCACGACACCCGGCCTTCAGCCTGAATAGGTGCCACAAACAGCTGCTTTCCCCATTCCCCACACCCTACCAGAGCAGGCATCTCAGTCAAATGACAGGGAGCACGCTGATTCAGCCGCCAGCGAGCGCGGCGTCGAGCACCGCCCGCGGTGGCAGGCCCCAGTCGATCGGGGCCTGCCCGCGGCGCTGCAGGTAGTCGTTGGCCTGGGAGAAATGGCGGCAGCCCAGGAAGCCGCGGTGGGCCGACAGCGGGGAGGGATGCGGGGCCTTGAGCACGCGGTGGCGGCGGGTATCGATCACCTTGCCCTTCTGCTGGGCGTAGCTGCCCCACAGCAGGAACACCAGGCCCTCGCGCTCGCGGTTGAGCACGTCCACCACATGATCGGTGAAGCCTTCCCAGCCGCGCCCCTGGTGGGCCCCGGCCTTGCCCTCCTCCACCGTCAGCACGGCGTTGAGCAGCAGCACGCCCTGCTTCGCCCACGGGACCAGGCAGCCGTGGTCCGGGCGCTGGATGCCCAGGTCGGCCTCGATCTCCTTGTAGATGTTCAGCAGTGACGGCGGCACCGGCACGCCCGGCGGCACCGAGAAGCTCAGCCCATGCGCCTGACCATGGCCGTGGTATGGGTCCTGGCCAAGGATGACCACCTTGGCCTGCTCGAACGGGGTGGCGTCGAAGGCGGCGAAGATCTGCGGGCCCGGCGGGAACACGTGCGCGCCGGCCGCCTTGCGCTGGCGCAGGAAGGCCGACAGTTCGCGCATCTCCGGACGCAGCAGCCAGTCGCCGATCTGTGCCTTCCAGCTCGGCTCGAGCTGGATCTGCGCCGCCTGCTCCGGGTTCACAGCGTCACCGCCGGCTGGGCCATGCGCGCCAGCCGGAGCTGGAACAGCACCTTGGTCACCAGCAGGCGTTCTTCGATGGGCTTCTGCACCAGGTCGTTGGCCCCGGACTGCAGCAGCGCCGACTGGTTGTGCGGGTTGCCGTCGCCGGTCATCACCAGCACCGGCAGGCGGCGCTTGCCGTAGCCGAAATCGATGCGGATCCGCTCGACCACGTCACGCCCGCTCAACTCGCCCTTCAGGGTCACGTCGGTCAGCACCAGGTCGATCTCGCGCTGGGTGCGGCCCAGCGATTCGGCGGTCAGCAGCGAGAACGCATCCTCGGCGGTGAGCACATGCACCACGTGCAGGTCGTGCCGCTCCAGCATGCGCTTGGTCGCCTCGGCCACCACGCGGCTGTCCTCCACGTACAGCACGGTCGCATCCGGCACCGGCTCGGGTTGCACGTAGCCACGGATGAAGGCCGCCAACGCCTCGTGGCCCAGCGACTTGTCGAAATAGTCGGTGACGTATTCGGTGAAACGGCGCTGCTCCAAGTGCTGCTGGGCGTCACCAGACACCACGATCACCGGCACGTAGGCCTGCCCGGCGGCGTCGCGCACGCTGCGCGCCAGGGTCAAGCCGTCGCCATCGGGCAGGGCCAGCGAGGTGGTGACCAGATGCACCGGGCCAGCCGCCAGCGCGGCGCGGGCCTCGGCGATGCTGGCGCACCCCACCACCTCCACGTCGGGCAGCTCGCGCGTGAGCACATCGCTGATCAGGCGCCGCACCAGTTTTGAGCCATCGACCACCATCACCCGGGGGGCGTCGCTGATCAGATGCTTGAGTTCGTGCTTCGCCATGCCTGCCTCAGGTTTCAGTCGGGCGAGTCTGCCTGAGGAAGTGGCCGGTCACCAGCCATGCCCCGAGCCAGCCCAGGATCGTGGTCGCCACCAGCACCATCAGCGAGTGGAACAGGTCCAGCCCGTGCAGCACGAAGGGACTGCCATAGCTCTGCGACAGCGTCGCCAGCGGCGGGCGCAGCGCCAGACCGCAGATGCCGATCAACCCCAGCGCCACCGCGCCGGCCCCCAGGCCATACCACGCCCCCAGGTAGACGAACGGACGGCGGATGAAGCCGTCACTGGCACCGAGCAGCTGCAGGACACCGATTTCCTCGCGCCGGGCCTGGATGTCGAGCCGGACGGTGTTGCCCACCACCAGCGCCGCGCCCACGCCCAACAGCACCGACAACACCTGCACCAGCCGTGCACCGAACGCCAGCCAGCCGTCCAGCCGTTGCCGCCACAGCGCATCGTGCTGGACCAGGTCGGTTTCCGGCAGGGCTTCCAGTGACTTGGCCAACGCGGCGTCATCGCCCGTGGCCGGGGTGACGATCAACAGCGTCGGCAGCGGGTTGTCGCCCAGCGCATCGATCGCCTCGCCCAGCCCGGCACTTTGCCGCAGCTCGGCTAGGCCTTCTTCCGGGGTGCGCACGGCCACCTCGGCCACGTCGGCACGGGCGCGCAGCGCGGCCACCACCGTCTGCGCGGCGGCCGCGTCCAGCTCGGGCTTCAGGAACAGGTTGATGTCACGCGACTGCTGCACGCTGCCGGCGAAATGCTTGAGGTTGTCCAGCGCGATGGACAGGCCCAGCGGCAATGCCAGCGCCAGCGCCATCACCGCCACGGTCAGGGCGGTGGCCCACGGCTTGCGCAGCGCGCGGCCAAGGCTGAACACCACGCTGTGCAGGTGGTGGCGGAACCAGGTGAGCACGCGCGACGGCGCGGCGGCTTCGGTATTTGCGGGTTTGCTCATCGTCTTGCGCTCACTCCGCCAGCTCGTGCGGCGAGATGTCATCGACCAGCTTGCCGTGGTCCAGGATCAGCACGCGCTTGCGCATCTGCTTGATCAGCGCTAGGTCGTGGCTGACCACCAGCACGCTGGTGCCCCGCCCGGGCAGCTCGGCGAACAGCGACATGATCTCCGCGGCCAGGGTCGGGTCGAGGTTGCCGGTGGGTTCATCGGCCACCAGCAGCCGCGGTTCACCGACGATGGCGCGGGCGATGCCCACGCGCTGCTGCTCGCCGGCCGACAGTTCGGTGGGCAGGGCCTTCTCGCGGTGCGCCAGGCCCATGCGTTCGAGCACCGAGCGCACCCGCTTGGCGGTATCGGCACGGCGGTCGCCGCGCAGGATCAGCGGCAGGGCGACGTTCTCGCCGATGCTGCGATCCACCAGCAGGCGGTGGTCCTGGTAGACCGCGCCCACCTCGCGCCGGTGCAGGGCGACCTTGCCGCCACGCACCTTCAGCAGGTTGCGCTCACCGAACAGCACCGCGCCGCGCGTGGGCCGTTCGCTCAGGTGGATCAGCTTGAGCAGGGTGCTCTTGCCGGCACCGGAGTGCCCGGTGACGAACAGCATCTCGCCGGCCGCCACCTCGAAGCTGACATCCGCCAGCGCCTGATGGCCACCGGCGTACTGTTTGCTGACATTGTCAAAACGCAGGACGCTCATCCGCCGATTATGCAGGAGCGCACCCGGTAGTGCCGAGCCATGCCCGGCACAGGATCCCCGCACGGCCCGGCGCCGAGCAGGGCTCGGCGTTCCCGGGCCGGGCCGATCAGCTGCCGGAAAGCATCCGGCGGATCTTGCGGCCCAGGCGGGTCAGGAACGAGTCGTTGTCACTGCCACCGCGCATCGACTTGGCCTGTACCTGCACCGGTGCATTGGCCACGGCCGGTGCGGCCACGCCCTCGGCACCTTCGACCGGACGGCCGTGGCGACGACGACGGCGCTTGCGCGGGGCGCGCTCGCCTTCCACCGCCGGGGTGCCCGACGCATTCGGTGCGCTGCTGGCGATGTCCGGGCGCGGCGGCTTCGGTGCGGCAGCCTGCTCGCCTTCCACGCGCGGCTTGCGCTCACGACGCGGACGGCCATCGGCACCACGCTCGCCACCGCCACGGCGCTCGCCGGGCTTGCCGCCCCGGCCACCACCACGACGGGCCTCGTCGGCGGCCTTCTGCTCGCGGGCTTCGCGGAAGATGGCCCCCACGCTTTCGTTCTCCTCACCCTCGGCGCCTTCCACCGGCGCGCGCTCCGGGCGCGGCAGGGGGGTCAGCAGCTCGCTGGTGACGGACTCGACCGGGATCTTCTGCTCGATGTAGGCCTCGATGTCCGGCAGGCTCATCGCATAGCGTTCGCAGGCGAAGCTGATCGCATCGCCTTCCTCGCCCAGGCGCGCGGTGCGGCCGATGCGGTGCACGTAGTCCTCTGCATCGAACGGCAGGTCGTAGTTGTAGACGTACTTGATGCCGTCGATGTGCAGGCCGCGGGCGGCCACGTCGGTGGCGACCAGGATTTCCAGCTGGCCCTTCTGGAAGCGGTTGAGCAGGCTCTCGCGCTTCTTCTGCGGCACGTCGCCGGACAGCACGCCGACGCGGTAGCCGGCCCGCTCCAACGCGCGCGCGACGCGCTCGACGAACACCTTGGTGTTGACGAACACCATGGTGCGGGCGCCTTCGCTGCGCGACAGCAGGCCCAGCAGCAGCGGCAGCTTCTCTTCGTCGGCCGGGAAGTAGATGCGCTGGCGCACGCGGTCGGCGGTGACGTTCTCGGTCTCCACCACCAGCTTCTGCGGCTCGTTCATGTGCTCGTAGGCCAGCTCCAGCACGCGGTGGCTGAGGGTGGCGCTGAACAGCAGGGTCTGGCGCGTGGTGCGCTCGGGCATGCGCCGCAACAGGAAGCGGATGTCCTTGATGAAGCCCAGGTCGAACATGCGGTCGGCTTCGTCCAGCACGCAGATCTCGCAGGCATGCAGCGACACCACCTTGTGCTGCTTGACGTAGTCGATCAGGCGGCCCGGGGTGGCGATGATCACGTCCACGCCCTGCTGCAGCAGCTCACGCTGCTTGTCGTAGTCCACGCCACCGTAGACCAGCGCGAAGCGCAGGCCAGTGTCGGCGGCGAACTTCATCGCGTCCTTGTGGATCTGGATGGCCAGCTCGCGGGTCGGCGCCAGGATCAACGCGCGCGGGTCTTCCGGCTTGCGGTCGGCCAGCGCCGGCCGGGTCAGCAGCCGGTTGACCACCGCCACCAGGAAGGCCAGCGTCTTGCCGGTGCCGGTCTGTGCCTGCCCTGCCACGTCGCCGCCTGGCAACGCGACCGGCAAGGTCAGCGCCTGGATCGGGGTACAGCGGGTGAACCCTGCTCCTTCAAGCCCTGCCAGCAATGCTGGCTGCAGTTCGAAGGAGGAAAACGTCACATCGGTCAGCGGTTTGTCGCTCATTATTCTGTCTTTGTAGTGCCAGGCGGCCAGTGTGGCCGGGCGGCTTGCATCAATACGGGCACCGTCGCACACTGCGGCCCCTGCGCCGGGTCGCGCGGCTTGGGCTGTACCCTTTTTGTCCGCGCAATAACCCAGTTTACCGCAATGCGACGGTTAACCCGGCATCGACAGTCGCATTGACCCAGGAGACTCACAAGTGAGCGATAAGGTTTTACACGTCGGCGACGCCGACTTCGACAGCGCCGTCCTGCAGTCCGGCGAACCGGTCCTGGTGGATTTCTGGGCGGAATGGTGTGGCCCGTGCAAGATGATCGCCCCGGTGCTGGACGAGCTGGCCGACGCCTATGACGGCAAGCTGAAGATCGTCAAGCTGAACGTGGACGACAACCGCGCCACCGCGGTGAAGTACCACGTGCGCTCGATCCCGATGCTGCTGCTGTTCAAGGATGGCCAGATCCAGGCCACCCAGATCGGCGCCGTCGGCAAGGGCCAGCTGAGCCAGATGATCGACAAGGCCCTGGCCTGATCGATCCACCCGGCCCGGTGGCGCTCCGCCGCCGGGCCATGCGGGCCTTGCCAATACGGCGGCCCAACAGGGTTTCCGGGCAACTTGCACCCCCGCGCGCGGCGGTGTTAGTGTCGTCCTATCCGGCAGCGTTCGCATGCCGCACCCTCCGGCCGGGTTCTCGACCGGATCACTCCCAACCAGTTCGCCGCCCCCAGGGCGCTCGCACGTCTTAGCGAGAGGAATCAAGCACTTGTCCGAGAACACTCCTTCCGAAACCGGGAGCCCCGATGCGCCCGTCGAGAAGCGCGTGCGCAAGCCGCGTGTTGCCAAGGCCACCGAGGGCAGCGATACCAGCGCCGCCCCCGCTCCGGCCCAGCCCGCACTGCCGCTGCCGCCCGCCGCACCGACGCCGGCTCCGGTTGCCCAGGAATCTTCCGCCCCGGCGCCCGCTGCCGGTGGCAACGACAGCCCGGCCACTTCCGGCAACGCCTCCGGCGGCCAGGAAGGCGGCGAGCCGCGCGGTGACGGCAACAACCCGCAGCGCCACAACAACCCGAACGGGCAGCAGGGTGGCCAGGGCCAGCAGCAGGGCCAGGGCAACCGCCGCGACCGTTTCCGCAACCGCCGCGACCGCGACCGCAACAACCGCTTCCGCGACGACAACGGCATGCCCAACGAGGGCGGCAACGAGAACTACGCGCCGCGCCCGATGCCGAGCGTGCCGGAAGGCTTCCCGGTCTACTCGCTGAGCGACCTGAAGCGGATGCCGGCGCAGAAGCTGCTGGAAATCGCCGAGCAGCTGCAGATCTCCGAAGGCGTGGCCCGTGCCCGCAAGCAGGACGTGATCTTCGCGCTGCTGAAGGTGCTGACCCGCCACGGCGACGGCGTCGCCGCCGACGGCGTGCTGGAAATCCTGCCGGACGGCTTCGGCTTCCTGCGCGCAGCCGAGGCCAGCTACCTGGCCGGCCCGGACGACACCTATATCTCGCCCAGCCAGATCCGCCGCTTCAACCTGCGCACCGGCGACCACCTGTCCGGCCGCATCCGCTTCCCGAAGGACGGCGAGCGCTACTTCGCGCTGTCGATCGTGGACACCATCAACGGTGAGCCGATCGAAGCATCGAAGAACAAGGTGCTGTTCGAGAACCTGACCCCGCTGTTCCCGCGCAAGCGCTTCACCCTGGAGCGCGGCAATGGCTCATCCGAAGACATCACCGGCCGCATCCTCGACCTGATGGCACCGCAGGGCAAGGGCCAGCGCGCCCTGATCGTTTCGCCGCCCAAGGCCGGCAAGACGATGATGATGCAGCAGATCGCCACGGCCATCACCACCAACCACCCGGAAGTGCACCTGATCGTGCTGCTGGTGGACGAGCGTCCGGAAGAAGTGACCGAAATGCAGCGCACCGTGCGCGGCGAAGTGGTCTCCTCGACCTTCGACGAGCCGGCCGCGCGCCACGTGCAGGTCGCCGAAATGGTGATCGAGCGCGCCAAGCGCCTGGTCGAGCACAAGAAGGACGTGGTGATCCTGCTCGACTCGATCACCCGCCTGGCCCGCGCCTACAACAACGTCGTACCGAGCTCCGGCAAGGTCCTGACCGGTGGTGTGGACGCCAACGCCCTGCACCGCCCGAAGCGCTTCTTCGGTGCTGCACGTAACGTTGAAGAAGGCGGCTCGCTGACCATCATCGCCACCGCGCTGGTTGAAACCGGCTCGAAGATGGACGAGGTGATCTACGAAGAATTCAAGGGCACCGGCAACAGCGAAGTGCACCTGAACCGTCGCATCACCGAGAAGCGCGTCTACCCGGCCATCGACATCAACCGTTCCGGCACCCGCCGTGAAGACCTGCTGATCGAGCCGGAGCTGCTGCAGAAGATCTGGATCCTGCGCAAGCTGCTGCACCCGATGGACGAAATCGCCGCGATGGAGTTCCTGCTGGACAAGATGAAGAACACCAAGTCCAACGACGAGTTCTTCGGTTCGATGAAGCGGTAATCCATCGGAAATCGCTTGAAAACAGGGCCTTCGGACAACCGGAGGCCCTGTTCGTATCGGGATAGTGAGGAACCGGGATTGGCGGTCTGACCACCGGGTTTGACCACCAACCTTGACCACCAGACAGCTCAAGAACCCCTTGACCGCGAGGACAGGGGATTGAGCAAGAGACATTACCTACAGCAACTAGGCCAGTCTTGGTACATCCGTATCAAGGTACCTGCCGCGCTACGTGGCAGAGTCGGGAACACACACATCCGACGCGCCCTGCATACCCGCGACCTTGACGAAGCGAACCGCCGGAAGTGGCCGGCCCTCGCCCAAGTCCGCGCCTATCTCGATTCGCTTGAGAGCGGGACACCCGCCTCTCTCTCCCTTCATATGCCGAGCGGGATTCGTGGAGTGCCCGCCCCAGTTCCACAGACGGCGGCACACTTCGACCTGAGGCCGACTACGGGCCTAGATGCCCTGTCCGAAGACTGGACCATGACCAGTCCCGTCAAGACCGTCCAGTTCCAGCGCAGGCAGACCTACAAGGAACTGCGCAGCTATCTTGGCGGAGACCTCGACCCAAACAGTGTCACAGCCGCTCTGGCGGCTGCCTACGTGGACGAGCGGCTACTCAAGTCCCCTGATAGCCCAAGTACCCGGAGACGGAAGCTGAGTGCTCTAGGCGCGTTCTGGGAGTGGATGGCTTTACGCTGTTACACGCCCAAGGGAATGAATCCTTGGAAGGGCTTTCGTCTAGGCAAGAACGAAAGTGAACGGACCAAGCCCAAGAAGCGCCCATACACCATGCCTGAACTGGTCGCTCTGTTTTCAGGCAACCCGACCTATCCGGCACTACGAGAGGTCATGGTACTCGGCCTCTACACGGGTGCCCGCATCGACGAAATCTGTTCGCTGGCCCAAGGCGACATCCGCTTTGAAGGCGGTATTGCATACATGCAAATCGTCAAGAGCAAGACGAATGCAGGCGCCCGTACCCTCGCTATAGCGCACCTTATCCCGCTTGCAGTCCTGAAGAAGCGACACAGAAGAAATGGCCCCGCCACTGCGCAGCTCTTCCACGAGCTGAAGGGCGGCGGCTACGACAAGAAGCTCTCATGGCATGTCGGACAAGCCTTCCGCTATCACCGGAATGGACGCGGCCTTACGGGAGCAACCGACTTCCACTCCCTACGCCGCACCCTCATCACCCGCCTTGAGAGCCTTGGCATTGACCAAGTTCACATTGCACGCTACGTCGGCCACTCGCTTCCGACTCTGGCGTTTCAGGTCTATAGCGGCGGAGCCACCGAGGCCACGCAGGCAGCGACTGGCCGCGCAATAGGCTATCCGCATGAAGTGGAGAAGGCGGTAGCTTCTTTCATAAAACAATAAGGTTGCCCGCCCTCAAACTTTTTGTTCTGTGACGTCAGTCACATGGATTTTGGATGCCACTAATTTCCCCGGTAATCCCCCCGCTTTTAGCGGCTGCCAAAAGTGGAGCTATGCGGCCATCGCCAAAAGGGTACGAGAAAATTCCACTTTTGGCGTCAGCTAATCTGCGGGGGGATTACCCCCCAGCACTAACTATTAGGCAGTCATAGAAAAACTGCTTGCTGCTGAGGCTAGTCCCGCAGATTGACCCCTCCTCCCAATAAAGGAGAGAAATATCCAAAACACGCTAATAATTTAGGAGAGGAACATGTACATTACTGAAAGGATTGCCAACTACTCGCGCTATCGTGGCGCCATCGAGGTCAAGCAGGACGCCTTGCCTCAACACCACACTGATGAATTATTCGATTGGAACACGAACGAGGCTCCAGCCGATAGCACCTCTAGTGTTCAGCTATATGGCGCTTGGAAGGAATTCTTGGGTTCTGCCTCCCCTTACGCCTATATGTGGACGCACTCATACATGCATCCATACAGCGATGCGAGAGCTATTGATGGCTTATGGGACTGCACAAAGCACATCAATCGTTCAATCTGGGGGCCTAGATGGAAGAAAAAAGGCGATGGAATTCACGCCACCATTGTCGCGGAACGACACAAACGGAGCCATGAGTTACGCGGCCGCCTTCACTTTCATGTTCTTGTGCAGAAGCCAAACCCCGACCTAGGTGACGAGCGGTTCACTGCCATAGTGAACGAAGCGGCACTATGGCTTCGTGATGACTTCAATAGGCCGATGTCTGGCCTAGACCGTATCGATGTGCGGAAAGTCTATGACGCCGACGGATTGGCGAAGTACCTTACGAAAGACCTGCAAACAACTCACTGGCCGAATGGGGACAACATCTTTTTCCTCCGGCCGAAGGGACCGGAAGGAGTCGTTTTCCATTTGAAGGGCAATATGGAGCTAGTTTCGTATCACTAGGTCCACCTTGCCAAAAAATTCATTCAAATTGACCTCACCAATCCATGTTTGCGTGGTCATCATTAATCCGAACTTGGCACTCAATGTATCTCTCCATTTCCTCGACCGAGGATATGGCGATTGAATATTCCCGTTTTCCGAACGGAAGGATAGAGGTTAGGTATGACTCAAGATGCATCCAATGAGGCTCCTTGAGTCTCCGAACATCCGTAATCCATCCCTCTATAACGCCAACTGCGTCCCTGTCAGAAATCGTTTTTCGCGGCAAGAATGTTGGCTGGCCTGTTTCGTCTTCGGCTAGTGACAAGGTCACTGCGCCCGCCTTCGAATGAAAGGAGAAGGCGCGCCCATCTTTACCGAAGGCTCCATGTGCGATGAAGTTTCGGTGCTCATTTCGTACTTGGAGTAGTTTGTCGTAATGCTCTTTCCAAAGAGGGTCGCTGATGTCAAGAGCGAGTTGGTATTTTTCCTTCCAGTCCCCCATAGTGACCTTAAGAAGCGCAGTACCGCTCTCAATACGACCACTCAGCACCGCGAGGTGAATCAATGCATGTTCGCTCCATGAGAAGAACGCTTCAATAGCGCCTTGAGCCAACCAAGCCACGCGATTAGATGCATCAGTCCAATGTCTCCAACTGCTGGACATTCCCCCATTAGGATAGTGCCTGACTACGGGAGGCCTCTTTTTGGCTCTTTCTTCTGCCTTTAAGGCTGCCCGATATCTTCCGAGCATATACTGAAGCCGCCCATACAAAGAAGCATGATTGTTATGGACATTAAGCTTGCCACCCTCAATTGCATTCTTTGCTAGTTGCTGGAAGTATGGTCGAGCCGCTTTGCACGCCTTCTCAATTTTGATGCGAATCTCATTAGCCCTCTCCTCGTTGGCGGCTGCGTCAACGCAGAAGATTCCTAATCCAAGCTTCCTGTGCTCAACTAAGAACACCTTTTCCTTGTACTCTATCGGAACCGACCAGGCCAGCTTTTCCCATCGGCCAAGGTTCTTGAACCCCAGAAGTTCAACTAGCAAGAAATAGACAACATAATATGGCGGCAATAGTCGACCCGCTTTAGTTCTCTCAGCCCTGAAGAGAATGTCAGGCTCTGCGGGACTTTCAGATTGTGCAGGTCTAATGGGGCCAAGCGCCCTTAGCGCCTTCGCTCTAATGTGTTTGATTTGTTCATCGCTTAGTCGCGAAGCTTCGGAATTCATAGGCAAAAACCTATTGCCGTGCGCAATGCGTGGAGGCTGACATCAGCACAACTTAGCTTGCTGCGCTATTGCCTTTGTGGCGCCGTTGACCGTTTCAACTGGCTGACCGAAGAGTGCGAAATCCTTGATGTTTGGTGGCGCAACATCATTAAGGCTATCAGAGTCTGCGTCATACTCTGCCCTCAACTCCATCAGTAAGCGCCCCAGAACATTCCGCCCCGTAAGTGTTCCCGGAGTCACTTCCAAGGCCCCCCAAAAATCATCCCGGCGCGACAGTTCCACAATCGGGCGACTGCCTGTCGATAACAATAGCTGCAAAAATGTATCTTTGTTCTGCAAAGCCTTGACTCTCAGGCACCAACGCATTGCAGTGACGCGTATCGCAAGCCAATCCGCTCTTGTCTTGCTCCGCCACTCACTACTAACGGCTTTTGCGTTCATGGGGCTAGATTGACGAATTATCTCCTCCTGCACGGCAGGCAGGTGCGTAAAGCGACAGGCTTGATACAACCCCTCAGAGGAGGGGACTTCAATGCCGTTGATGTTCAGGGGATAGCCGGAGGCCATGTTTGATAACCCGCCGAATGCTTCTTTTGTCCTAAAAAAGACAACCGATTCCGCTCTTGAGTAGGTCCTAATCTGACTGGCCTTCTCCCTGTTTTTCGCTGGCTTATCGAGTGAGGTCATCGAAGATATTTTCCAGAGAAGAGTTGGTTCTTCTTTTGAAGAGAGGGTACCAGTTTAATGCAGGCGTGCTCACACCGCCGTCTCCCCACCACAGCGCAAGAGGCGCGTTGTTCGGGCAATTCCTGTACGTGACCATCATCGTGCCGAACCCTGCACCAAAGGAGCCGAAGCCAAGGGGACGGAAGTAGCTTTTTTCCTCGACCATGTTGGCCTTTATCTTTGCCCCCGCAATTAGAAATTCCCCCTCTAGAATCTGACGCCCTTCCTCTGACACAAAAGGCCATCTGGGCGCGCCGGCTGCGCGCATCTCAAGCGGAAACCTAGTGCTGGCAATGGAATCGACGTAGGCTTGCGCTTCTTGGGAATTGGGCACTGTAGCCGGCCAAAGAACGTTGGATGAGTTCTTGTATGTCCGCCGATTCTCGATGTCGTACACTTTCCAGAACTTTATGATGATGTTCTTTCCGGACTCTCGTGCAACTCTCTGAAGATTGTCTTTAACCCAGTAAAATCCCCCTATATGGAGAGCTATGACAATGATTTGAAGATTCGCGTGAGCTGGCGCTTGCGTGCGTATCCACTCACCCAAGTCGGCAATGGCCCTCGACCCTGAAAAGATGCCGTCATCAAGGTAGATGAAGTCTCCGTCAGGATGCCCGCATCGCAAGACATCAAGCCCGTATCCATGCATCAGACTTTCGCCAAGAAGCCTCACCATTTCCTGTTGGCTTCGACCGACGCTCTGAATTTGCAGGATGTTCGCCGCGCCCCAGTACTGCGCCGGATTTGGTCCTGACAGCTCCTGATTGCCAATCAATCTTCTGAGAAATTCAATCGTCCATGCTCTGGTGACAAAAATATGCCCCATGACGCTGGAGAATTCTCTGAGAAACGGCAGTTGGTTCTCGGGCGTGAACTGTCGAAGCCAACGGTCCACATGCTGTGCGGTTGGGGCCTCAATCTCACCCTGTCTATACGTAGCAATAGTTGCCGCAACCCTGTGCAGCAAGTCTTCCATCTCGCTCACTTCCCCTCCAGTCCCTGTAGGTGCCTCGCCTATGCCTACGATTCTGTAGGCCTTCGTCCCACTTTGTATAGCCATCGGGACATCCGTTGCGATGTTTCAAAAGTCATTCCAAAATGATAGTATCTCAACCTCTTAGGGGTTTTGGGACGGAACGCAATGCAGGTTATCGGTTACGCCCGTGTGAGTTCGAGTGGGCAGGCGCTGGACATTCAGTTGGACAAGCTTGCCAAGGCGGGCTGCACCAAGGTCTTTAAGGAAAAGCGGTCCGGCCGTCAGGCTGAGAACCGCCCGGAGCTTCAGGCAGTCCTTGAGTACGTCCGAGAAGGGGATGTGCTGATAGTGAGCCGTCTCGACCGTATGGCAAGGAGTGTGCTGGACCTCGCCAAGATTGCTGACCTGCTCAAGCGGAAAGGCGTCAGCTTGCGGGTGCTTGACCAAGGGTTGGACACCTCCACCTCGGAAGGAAAGTTGATGTTCAATCTGCTTGGCGCGTTTGCTGAGTTCGAGGCTGATATCCGTAGAGACCGCGTGGCGGACGGTATCGCGCAAGCCAAGCGAAAGGGCATCAAGTTCGGCCGCAAGAAGGCGTTGACCGAGGCCCAAGAAGAGTGCATCCGCAAGATGCGGGCAGAAGAGGGTTTCAGCATCGAGCAGTTGGCCGAGAGATTTGGGATTGGTCGCAGCAGCGTGTACCGGGCATTGCAGTCCGGCCATACAGACTAAGCGTTAGGCGTCACCTCTCGTGCCGAAGCCTTTGGCCGGTCTCGGGCACAACCTGACTCGGTACAAGTCGTGCGCCTCATGGAAAGGGGGCGGAGACCAGTCCCAAGCCATGAGACGAGCAAAGTGCATATCGTGCTGCCACGGGCCGGATGGCATAGCATGCGCACAGAACTTACGCTTAACCGCCCCCAAGCCACATATCCGAAGCCCAAACGAATGAGCAACGTACATATCAAACGCGTTGTAGAGAACATTAGAAGTGGGACGACGATTTACACGCCTGTCATCGAGCTAGTTGTCAATGCGATACAGGCAATTGAGGCGGCGAATCGTCAGGCGGACGGACTTGTCAGTGTCACCGTCGTTCGGTCGCCTCAGTTAGAGATGGACAGCGGCGACGGACCCATCCCTCCCGTTGAGTCCTTCGTCGTGGAAGACAACGGGGTTGGCTTCGACACATTGAACCGTGACGCCTTCGATACGCTCTATACCGACAACAAGGTTTCTTTGGGAGGGAAAGGCTTCGGTCGCTTCACGTGCCTGAAGTACTTCGAGAACGTCACTGTCGACAGCATCTTCTTTGAAGGCGACTCCTTCAAAAGAAGAGAGTTTTCAATGGGTAAGGGAACAGAAATCATTGTCGATGAGGAAGTGAAATCCACTGCTCGCACGTCGACGGGAACAATCATTCGGCTGGAGTCTGCCAAGAAGGCAGGTCTAGATAAGAAGCTATCCACCATCGCTCGCGCCTTAGTTGAAAAGCTACTCCCCTACTTCATTGCCGAAGACTACGTCTGTCCACGCATCCTGCTGAAAGAAGCCGATGGTGCAGAAGAATTTATCCTTAATGACTACGTAAATAAGCAGTCTTCCGTCATCAACGAGGTGGGCCTGAGCGAGCGAGATTTCTCACTTGAGGCGAACGGACGGGTCCATCACTTTCGCGTTCGAATCTTCAAGTTCTTCTCTCCTCGGAACGCCAAGAGCAAAATAAGCTTAGTCGCTCACAATCGTGAGGTGACTGAGACACCAACTCAGGCTTACATCCCTGAATTCTCGGAGGACTTCTACGAAGCAAGAGAGGATGCTCCTGAGTCCGGCAGAAACTACGTAATTAAGACCTACGTTTTCGGCGATTACCTTAATGACAACGTGTCTCTGGAGCGTGGTGGATTCGAGTTCCAGAAGGAAATCGACGCGCTTCTTGGGATATCGCAGTCTCAGATTGAAGCGAAAGGGGCAGAGCTGACGAAGGCTGCAATCTTTACCGAGGTCCAGTCGAGACAGGAAAGGAAGGTCGCGCAAATCGAAGCGTACGTTGAGCGAGAAGCTCCATGGCACAAGGCCATCCTGACTCGTGTAGATTTCAATCGATTTCCTTACAACCCTTCTAGTGAGCAGATTGAGTCAGTTCTGCAAGAGGAGAAGTTCAAGGACGAATCCGAAATACGCCGCGACGTAAGTAGGATACTTCAGGGCACCAGCGTCGATAGCTTTGGGCCTGACGTATCAGAGATTGTGGAGAGGATTTCAGAGACGAGCAGGAACGACCTTGTCCACTATGTCGCACTACGAAAGAACGTGCTAGCTCTCTTCGAGAAAAGCCTTGAGCTGAACGCGAAAGGCAAGTACGAAAGGGAGGACTTCGTCCATGACATCATATTTCCGCGCAAGAAGGACAGTGAAGTGGTTTCGTACGATGAGCACAATCTTTGGCTCATCGACGAACGCCTTACGTTCACGCGTTATTTGGCATCAGATTTGCCGCTCGATGGCGGTCTGACAGAGCGGCCGGATATCATCTCTTTCGACCATCCGTTCGCCTATCGTGGCGACAACGAACCTAGCAATCCGGTCACAATTTTTGAGTTCAAGAGGCCTCAGCGAGATGATTTTGCAAATCCATCGTCCAAGGAGGACCCGGTTGACCAGATTATCCGCTACGTGAATAGTATCGCGGATGGGAAATTCACCACGCCTCAGGGGCGCAATATCCTGATTGGCGATAACACCCCGTTCTATGGATACGTGGTCTGTGATTTGAATGAGAAGGTCAAGAAATGGTTGAAGCGCGAGAAGAATTTTAAGGTTATGCCAGATGGGCTTGGGTGGTTCAATTGGTATGACCAGATTAATCTTTACATCGAAGTGCTCAGCTGGGATAAGGTGCTGAGAGACGCGGGCATGCGGAACAGGATGTTCTTCCACAAGTTGGGGCTGTAGCTGCAAACACAAAGTCAGCCTCGGCCATAAGCGCTATGGCTTAGGCGCGCCCTTCTTTTTGGCCTTCAGTTCGGCAGCCAGCTTCCGTTGTTCGGCAGGGGTCATACTCGCTGCCGCAAAAATGATGTCTGCAAGCACATCATTGTCGGCTAGCAGATAGGCCAATGGAACGCCAAGCTCCTTCGCGAGCTTGCTTGCTGTTGCGAAGTCGGGTTCCGAAGTCCCCAACTCGTATCGTGTAATCCTGCTGGACACGACTTCCTCCGAGAGGCCAATTCGCCTACCAAGCTCACGCTGGGAGATGCCCAAAGCCAAACGCGCCTCCTTCAGGCGCTTGGCGAACATGCTGCGGAGATTGGGAGACAACATAGGCCGTGGAAGAGTAGTCCTGTAGCACCCTACAGGATGGCTTCCTTGGCTTATCTTGTATGCTACAGTAAATGTAGCAAATGGGGCGCAATGGACTTAGTTGCTCCTGCGTGAGCGGGTAGCGCCACTTCGCCGGAAAGCCTTGTACGGCAAGGCTTGCGAGGGGAGTTGCCGTCTTTAAGGTGCAAGTGAGTTAGTCGGTGGCGCCTATGGCGTGTTGTACGAAATTGCCAACCACAGGGGGGATAGATGAGTCAGCACATGGAGCCTAGCGGAACTTCCGCTCAGCCCGGAGTTCTGCCCGAGCACATCCGGCAGAACTTGAAGAAGTACCGCCAGCATGCCGAGCGCATCACTTGCCTCGAATGCGGCTACGTAGGTCCGATGGGTATCAAGGCACGCATCAAACCTTGGTATGCCACTTGGTGGGGAAGCATCCTGCTGGCCGCGATTGCGGCAAGCATTGCCTCTGTCCTGTTTGGCGGTATTGGGATGATGGCCGCTGTCATCGTGGGCGGTTTGGTAAGCGCTCTGGCGCTCTCGGGCAGCCGAGACATCCATTCCTGCCCCAATTGCGAAGCCGACCTGCAACGGCGCTGAGTGGCGCTGGCGACTGGCATTTCCCTTACCAACATCCAATGAGGAGCCTCATGCGCGCCTTCCGCTCGCTTTGCATTGCCATCGTTCTGTTCTCGCTAGCCGGTTGCGACCAGCTCGCCTCTATGGTCGGTCCCAGCGAACTGGTGTCATTCGGCTACGTTCGGCCTGTTTCATGCGAGCGGCGAGGCCCCATCAGCTACAACTGCGTGATGAGGAACTACCTCAATGAGCTGCGTGAAGCGAACATGGAGTGTGCTGGCTTCGATGCGCAGGGGCGCATGGTGGGAACTTCAAAGCGTGTGCATGCGCTGTGGGGTACCACGATGCAGCCAAGCGAAGAGCGAATCGCGACCGTCTTCTATGAGGAGGGGGCTGCAACGCTGGTCTGTGTTGACGTGAGGGACAGTATCCCGCCCTACAAGCGAATGCGCGAACTTATCTCCGACTCAAAGGCGAAGGACATCACTTCCGTTCTGTCCCTCTAACCAATCCAGTAAGAATGAAGGCGAATCGCAATGGCAACGTATGAAGTGAAGATGGGCCGTCCCGGTGGCGGCAGCGGCACGTTCGTGGTGACGGTCAACGCCAGCACCCCGGACCAAGCCCGACGTACCGCCGAAGCCCAGAACCCCGGTTACAAGGCGCAGTCCGTCTATCGCCTGCCGTACTCGAATTGACCTGACACAAGGACGAAAAATGTTGAATCGAATTGTATTGGTAACGGCTTTGGCGCTGTGTCCGCTGGCATCGCAGGCTCAAGTCGCCCCGCTGGTGGTCAGTGGGCAATGGGAGTATCGCGACGCGTCGCAGAAGGAGACGGATGAAGGGGTGAACCTTTGCTTCCGGCTGGACACTGCATCGACGGCACGGAGTCCCCAGCTACGCCAGTTCGGCGGTGCCCTGTGCGTGTCCAATCCCGCTGAGGGTGCAAAGCTGCTTGGCATTGTCCAAGGGCCGCATCGGGTCGGATGCGGTTACAGCGCCAAGGGCGAGGCTGCCGTGGTCCTGTCGGGCTTGCGAGTGCTGCCCGAAGACGAAATGTACGATGAGCGGCTGGAAGCCCGTCTGGCGGACGTGAAAGCCAAGCGAACTACGTCTCCGCTAGTTTCCGATTGCGGCAACAAGGAACCAGTGGTCTCTGCGGGCTTCAAAAGCATCTACGACGCTATCGCGGCGCTGAAGGCGCATCCAAACTATGCCAGTCTGTCGATGTCGGATTTTGCGCGCATAGACGCCGTCAGCGGCCTTGCCGAGTTGGATGCCAGCACGCAGATGTTCTTGCCGCCCGGTTCGTCCGATACGCTGGTCATGTACACCGAGAACAATGTAGGCACACCATTCCTGACCGTAGAGCGCTTCGACGGTCGGCAATGGCGGGATGTCAGCGCCACAACTCTGCCCGGATACGTCAACAGGAATGGCAGCAACTACTACCTCGATGTGAGTGGCGGCGCTGGCAAGGTTCGAAATCTTCCGGCGAGGAAGGCTTGGCGCTATAGCGGGGGGCGATTTGTTGCAGAGAACTGAGCGCGTAGAGTTCCTCCCCCCGTGGGGCCTACCTCAGACTCTGCACTCCGACATTGACCCCCAAGCCTATGTTTCCAGCGCGCCACCAAGCGCTCCGACGGTAGGCCATGAACACCTACGACTAATCGTATAACACTGTAAAAACAGGGTTTTTGACTGTCTTGGAAGATACAAATCCTCGAAGAAGCTCGCCCGCACCCGATGGTGGAAATCGTCGCAATATGGTTCCTGCTGGACAAGATGAAGAACACCAAGTCCAACGACGAGTTCTTCGGTTCGATGAAGCGCTGATCCGATCACCGGATGCGTTGCAGCAGAAAGCCCCGCGCAAGCGGGGCTTTCTGTTCTCCCGGCAGGAAATCAGCCGCCCTGCAGCGGGGTCAGCAGGCGCGGGCCGGTGTTGCGGTCGGCCATGTAGACGCCGCCTTCGGCCAGGCTGTCGGGTGAGGTCTCCACGTTGCGGTCTTCCGTGCGCCAGGGCGCACGCTCACGCGGGCCGGCCACATAGCTGACCCAGCGACCATAGGTTTCGGCCCCCTTGTCCCGGCCGCGGTCCATCGCGTAATTGATCGGCACGCGCACGTTCCAATAGGGCCGCGAGGCGACGTCACCTTCGGTGGGGACCCGGAACGTCCAGCCCTTCGCCGCCGCTATCGCATTGCGGGCCAGCACCTCGCGGAAACGCCGCTGGTCGGATTCACGGCTGAGGAAGGTCAGGTTCACCTGCTCGGCGAAGGCATCCTCGACCTTTCCGTCGCGGCCAACCTTCACCAGCAAGTAGACGCTGCCGGTTGCGCCTGCGCGGAAGGCCAACTCGGGATACCGCGGCGGATCCATCTGGATGCTTGCGACGTTCTGCGGATCGGTGGAGTCGTACTTCTGGAAGCTCACCCCACGCAGGCTGACCTCGTAGCTGCCGCCCTCCAGCTTGCGCGCGACCACCCGCAGGCTCATCGGTGCCACCGCGCGGACCAGCTTCCCGTCCACGACGATGGGTTCAAAACGCCACTGCAGCGCACTGTCGCGCACCAGCTTGACCACGCCCTCGGGCAAAGTCTCCTCCTGGCGGAGCACCAACCTGGACACCGATCCATCGGTCTCGATATGCACATCGCCACTGACCAGCATGCTGCTTTCCACCTGCTGGCGGACCTGAGCCACGCTGCCCGGCGACGGCTCGGCAACCACCAGCGCGGGAAGGCCCAGCAACAACACCCCGGCCAGGCCCAACGCGCCGATTCGAACGTTCATGCTCACATCCTTGAGATTGAAGTGCCCCGATTACAACGCAAACCCGATGACCGCATCAATCACGCCACGCCGGGATACCTGTCGGTTGCTCAACCGCCTTGCAACGGGGTCAGCAGGCGCGGGCCGCTGTTGCCGTCGGCCATGTAGACACCACCGTCCTCCAGGGCATCCAGCGAGAACCAGGTCTGCGCGGCCGATTCCGCCCATGGCGCACGCTGAATGGGCCCGGCCACGTAGATCTGCCAATGGCCGTACTCCCTTACCGCCGGCTGTGCTCTATCGGTGAAGGAGTAGTCCGCCGGCACCCAGACATCCCAATATGGGCGACCCGCAAGGTCTCCTTCCGTAGGTGTGCGATAGCTCCACTTCAACGCCTGCTCGATCGCACTCTCGGAGAACAACTGGCGGAACTTCAGCTGATCCCGTTCGCGGCTGACGAACTTCAGGTTGACCTGCTCGGCGGATGCCTGCATCACCTTGCCATCCCTGCCAATCCGCAAACGCAGGTAAACGGTGCCGCCAACACCAAGGTCAATGGCTTCACGCGGATAACGCGGCGGCGTCGTGCTGATACATGAAAGACCGCGCGGATCATCCTTGCCACCGCCGATGAAGTTCACTCCGCGCAGTGCTACCTCGAAGTTGCCGTCGTCCCGTTGCTTGGCCACTACCCGCAGACTGACGGGCACCTTCGCGCGCACGGGCTGACCCTGTTCGCGGACCGGCTCGAACCGCCATGGCAGCACCGTGGCGCGTACGTAGCCGGCAATGGCCGTCGGCAGCATCTCTTCCCTGTCCAGTTGCAACGAGGCGACCGTGCCCTCCTCGCTGAGCAGCAGCTCCCCCTTGACGAGCATGCTGCGCTCGATGCGCCCGCGCACCTCCGTGATGCTGCTGCCTCCCGCTGCCATACCGGCGCCGGACATGCCCAGCAACAGCCCGGCCACCATCACCCACGCACTGAACCTGCCACGCATAGCCCACCCCGTTGGATCCCCTTGGTCGGCGGATTACAGCGCAGGCATCGCCCGGCCGCAATGCCCCCTCAGGCCACGCGCAGCGCGCGCGGATACGGCGGTGTGTCCGGGAACTCACCCCTGCCGAAGCCCTGCTGCAGCCCCTGCCACCACGATGGCTCGAACAGCTCGCCGTAGCGCTCCTGCACCACGTCCAGCAATGCGCGGGGCAGGCCCATGAACAATGCGAAACGTTCCGGGAACACGTCGTTGGGCGCGACGTGGAACCACGGCTCGCCGGCCATGGCCTCCTCCTCGCTGCGCGGTGTTGGCCAGGCCCGGAAGTTGCAGTCGGTGACCAGGCACAACTCGTCGTAGTCGTAGAACACCGCACGGCCGTGCCGGGAGACACCGAAGTTCTTCAGCAACATGTCGCCGGGAAAGATGTTGTTGCAGGCCATGTCACGGATGGCCTGCGCGTAGTCCAACGCCGCGGCGCGGGCGGCTTCACTGCCCTGCTCGCGCAGGTAGAGGTTGAGGGGCCGGAAACGGCGCTGCACGTAGCACAGCGTGATTACCACGTCCCCGCCTTCGACCTGCACGCTGTGGCTGCATTGGTTGACCAGCTCATCGAGCAGTTCCGGCGCGAAGCGGCTGACCGGGAAGCGCAGGTGGCGATAGGGCTGG
Organism: Stenotrophomonas sp. ATCM1_4; assembly: GCF_004348115.1. GTDB lineage: Bacteria > Pseudomonadota > Gammaproteobacteria > Xanthomonadales > Xanthomonadaceae > Stenotrophomonas > Stenotrophomonas capsici. The sequence goes on from NZ_QPFB01000001.1 coordinate 4,041,506, forward strand.
GCGTCAAGCAGGCGGCCGATGCGGTCCAGATTGAAGACCAGCGCGTACTTCTCCTCCACGTCCTGGCGGCTCATGGTCTTGGGCCAGGCGAAGCGGTCGCGGATCAGCTTGAACACCAGCGGATAGCTCGGCAACGTGAACACCGCCATCACCATGCCGGGGGTGCCTTCGGCATGTACCAGCCGCTCGTTGGCATGCTGCTGGAAATGGCTGAAGAAGGTGCGATAGCGCTCGGTCTTGCCCTGCTTGGCGCGGCCCAGCACGGTGTAGATCTCATCGACCGGCTTACCCGGCAGGATGCTGCGCAGGAACACCACCGCGTCGGCGACGGTGGGCAGGTCGGCCTGGAAATAGCTGCGCGAGACACCGAACAGATGTGCCACGTCGCGGCGTCGGCTCAGCACCGCTTCCACGCGGACGCCTTCCTCCCCGTTGACCAGCGCGATCACGCAGGGCGAGAAGCGGTGCTCACCGAACACGCGTCCAACCAGATATGCACGGCGCTCGCGGTAGAACACGGTCTCCAGCAGTTCGATGGCACGCACCGGGTACGTGCCCCAATGGGCGAGGTCGTCTTGCAGGCGCACCGCGATGGCCGCGGCGCAGCGCAGGCGATGCTGGTAAGGCACGTCGAAGGCATAGTCGGCGAGCAGGCGCGAGAACGCATCGGCCGGACGCGCTTCGGAAACGGCGTAGACGTGACGCGCAACCGGGTGGGTGATGGCATCGGACGGCTCGATGTCCAGCGCCATGAACTCGATGTCGTCATCCACGCCATGGGTACCGAACAGGCGCCGGGTCAGGGTGTTGTAGAACGTCTTGTAAAGCTCGCCATCGATGCGCGATGAAACCCGTGCGTCGAAGCACTGCTTCACTTCCCGCCACAGCGCCTGCGTGGGCCGGATGTCGGCCAGCAACGCCTGCAGTTGCGCCCGGCAGCGTGCCACGCACGCGTCGTACAGCTCGATGCGTTCCACCGCATCCGTCCTGGCAGCGTTCCAGTCGCGTGTCTGGAAGCGCGTGCGCGCCCGACGGGTAATGTCGGCGAAGCCCTGGTGGTAGTCCTCGAACCCCGCAGCGATGCCTTGGGCAAGCTTGTCCGCCAGGGCGGCATCGATGACCGTTGCATTCATCACGGCCGCACCGGCAATGCGCGGACTGCAGGGAGAAGATGGGATCGCATGGCTGTCGCCGGAGGGGGGATGGACATGACCATACGACACCGCACGCCTCCCGCGACAGGGCGCCCGCCCGGCGGGAGCGTCCTTGGGCGCGAAGCCTGGAAGTCCACATCGCGCGAAAGGCCCCCCTTCCCCCCCTCCCCTTGCCTGCGGCAAAGGGAGGGGGCGGTCCGTGCGTCGTCAGGCGTACCGGCTCGCCACGACCGCGGGCTCCAGCGCTCAGCCGCTGGACAACTCCGCCTGGATCTTGCGACCGCACTCGCGGGCGCTCCACAGCACGTGGCCGATCACGCTGCGTTGGCCGCAGGCGGCCATCAGCAACAGCGAACCACGCGCCAGCGGGATCGACTGCATCAGCACCTTGCCTTCGCTGGCTTCCAGCATCAGCACTTCCATCGTTCCCAGCGACAGCTCGCGACCCACCGCGCTGGCCAGCGCCAGCATCGCGCTGGTCATCGCCGCCAACCGCTCGCCACTGGACTGCTGCGTGGCCGATTGGGCCAGGGCGAAACCGTCCACGCTGGCCACCACCGCCGCACGCACGCCATCCACCGATTCGGTGAACTCCCTGAGCCGGGCATCCACCGCCGTGACTTCCCAGTCCTCCAGCACCGCTACCCCCCTTGGTTCACCCATGTGCTTCGACCAGTGCCGCCGCTTCCACCTCGCCCATCAACACGTCCATCAACATCATCACTTCGTCTTCCGAACGCGCATCGAACGGCACCAGGGGCAGCGGGCGCCCCGCCACCTCCTGCACGCGCAGCTGGCACGCATCCAGGTCCACGTCGGGTACCAGGTCGAACTTGGACACGCCCACCACCGCCGGAACCCGGTCGGCATGGGTGCGCAGCGTGCGCAGGTAGGTATCCAGTTCGGTCGCCACCTCCGGGCTGGAGGCATCGGCGAGGATCACCACGCCGCGCGCGCCCTGCAGCAACACCGGCCAGATGAAGGAGAAACGCTCCTGCCCCGGCGTACCGTACAGGCGCAGGCGGTCGCCGTTGGGCAGGCTCACGTCGGCATAGTCCATGGCCACGGTGGTGGCCAGCTTGGACGAACTGACGTCGGTGTTGAGCACGTCGGTATCGATCACGGTGCCACCGGCCACCGCACGCACCAGGGTGGACTTGCCGGCGCCCATGGCCCCGAGGACAACGATCTTGTGCTCGATCATGCATGCATTCCCGTGCGGCCGCGGACGCTGCGCCACATCCTGGCCAGCAAGGCACTGGCACCGTGCTTCTGCGCCACCGGCACCGGTGGCGGCGCATCGACCGGCACCTTCACCTCGGCGTAGCCACACAGGTAGGCCGAGCGCATGAACGCCCGCGTGGCATTGATGTCCAGATCCAGCAGCTGGGTGCACTCGGTCAGGCTGCACGGCTTCTTCAACAGCAACGAGCACAGCCGGAACCCATCGTGCTGGTGGGCCAGGACACGGAAATCCGGCCAGCGCAGCAGGTGCATCTGCGCGTTCTGCTGGAGGCGACGTTCGAAATCGCTCCAGTAGTCGCCGTGCTGCGCCATCTGCCACAGCAACGGCCGCAGCGGCTGCCGCGACAGGTTTTCGGCCAATGCCTCGTAGCGCGCCGGCGAGAGCTCCTGCAAGGCGAGCAGTTCAAGCAGTTCGCCCAGTTGCTGGGCCAGCGTCGGTCCCGCGCCGGGGTGCAGGTAGAGCGGGACGGCCTGGTCATGCTCGAAATCGATCAGCAGTTGCGGCTGGCCCTGCAGCGTCAGCAGCGCGCGGCCTTTGCGCTCCTGCAGGCGCTGCCGCAACAGGCGGGTGACCTGCTTGGCGCCGCTGGCCAGGTACAGGCCATCGGTGGTGACATCGACCCGGGGGGCAAGCGCGGACTGGATCTGCTGGTCGTCCAGGAACACCGGCGTGGCCGCGCGTCCATCGTGTACGGCACCGTCGTCGTCGTGCATCCACAGCCGCATCGATGGCCGCTTGCTGGCCATGTGCAGCGCCGCGCTGCGCAGTGCCGGCGTGTCGCGCACCAGCAGCAGGTCGCATTGATCCAGGTCCACGCAGCGTTGCAACGCCTCCGGCGGCAACCCCGCAGCCTTGCGCAACCGGCCGAGCAATACCTGCTCTTCACGGTTGTCAGAGCCCACCACCAGCACTCTGGTCATGCCTGTCCCCTTTCGACGCCGTGCGTCATGCATTTCCATGGCAGTCCAATGAGGCTATGCCAGATGCCGGCTGTGAAAGGGTGACTGCTCCCACAGTTCGATTTGTCAGGAAGTCTTTCACGCCTATACGTTCGTCGTAGGCATGCGTAGGCGGTAACCAAAATGAAAGAAGCCTGCATCCGACAACGGTTGCAGGCTTCTCTTACGTGCTGGCGCCCGCAGCGGCTTGTGTAACGGCCGCTACTGAAAGGCGCCGTAGCGCTTCACATCACTCAACCCTTCAGCTTGGCCAGCGCCGCATTGAAGGTGGCGCTCGGGCGCATCGCCGGGCCGGCCTTGGCCAGGTCCGGGCGGTAGTAGCCGCCGATGTCCACGGCCTTGCCCTGCACCGCGACCAGTTCGTCGACGATGGTCTGCTCGTTGCCGGCCAGCGCCTCGGCCAGCGGTGCGAACCTGGCCTTCAGCGCGGCATCATCGTTCTGCTCGGCCAGGGCCTGCGCCCAGTACATGGCCAGGTAGAAGTGGCTGCCGCGGTTGTCGATGGTGCCGAGCTTGCGGCCCGGCGAGCGGTCGTTGTCCAGGAACGTGCCGTTGGCCTCGTCCAGCGCCTTGGCCAGCACGGCGGCGGCCTTGTTGTCGTAGCGCTGGGCCAGGTGCTCCAGCGACGCGGCCAGGGCCAGGAACTCGCCCAGCGAATCCCAGCGCAGGTAGTCCTCTTCGACGAACTGCTGCACGTGCTTCGGGGCCGAACCACCGGCGCCGGTCTCGAACAGGCCACCGCCGGCCATCAGCGGCACGATCGACAGCATCTTGGCGCTGGTGCCCAGCTCCAGGATCGGGAACAGGTCGGTGAGGTAGTCGCGCAGCACGTTGCCGGTCACCGAGATGGTGTCCTGGCCCTTCCGGATGCGCTCCAGCGAGAACGCGGTGGCTTCCACCGGCGACAGGATGCGGATGTCCAGGCCGTTGGTGTCATGGTCCTTGAGGTAGCGCTCGACCTTGGCGATCACCTGCGCGTCGTGGGCGCGGGCAGCATCCAGCCAGAACACCGCCGGGGTGCTGCTCAGGCGGGCGCGGGACACGGCCAGCTTCACCCAGTCCTGGATCGGCGCGTCCTTGGTCTGGCACATGCGCCAGATGTCACCGGCTTCCACGGTGTGCTCGAACACCACGTTGCCGGCGTCGTCGGTGACGGTGACCACGCCATCGGCCGGGATCTGGAAGGTCTTGTCGTGCGAGCCGTATTCCTCGGCCTTCTGTGCCATCAGGCCGACGTTCGGCACCGAGCCCATCGTGGCCGGGTCGAACGCACCGTGTGCCTTGCAGTCTTCAATCACCGCCTGGTACACGCCGGCGTAGCAGCGGTCCGGGATGACGGCCTTGGTGTCCTGCAGCTTGCCTTCGGCGTTCCACATCTTGCCCGAGTCACGGATCATCGCCGGCATCGAGGCGTCGACGATCACGTCCGACGGCACGTGCAGGTTGGTGACGCCCTTGTCGGAGTTGACCATGGCCACGGCCGGGCGCTTGGCGTACTCGGCGGCGATGTCGGCCTTGATCGCTTCCTGGGTGGCTTCGGGCAGCTGCGGCAGGCGCGCGTACAGGTCGCCGATGCCGTTGTTGGCGTCGAAACCGACTTCCTTCAGGGCGGCGGCGTGCTTGGCCAGCACGTCCTTGTAGAACTCCTCCACCACCACGCCGAACATGATCGGGTCGGAGACCTTCATCATCGTCGCCTTCAGGTGCAGCGAGAACAGCACGCCCTGGGCCTTGGCATCGGCCACCTGGGCGTCGATGAAGCTGGCCAGTGCTTTGCGGCTCATCACCGAGGCGTCGACGATCTCGCCGGCCTTGACCGCGGTCTTTTCCTTCAGCACGACAGTCTTGCCATCGTTCTGGACCAGCGCGATCTTCAGGCTGCCGGCATTGGCCAGCGTGGCCGACTTCTCGCTGCCGTAGAAATCACCGCCCTCCATGTGAGCGACGTGCGACCTGGAATCGCTGCTCCACGCGCCCATGCGGTGCGGGTGCTTGCGGGCGTAGTTCTTGACCGACAGCGGCGCACGGCGGTCGGAGTTGCCTTCGCGCAGCACCGGGTTCACCGCGCTGCCCTTGACCTTGTCATAGCGCGCCTTGATGTCGCGCGAGACGTCGTCGGTGGGTACATCCGGGTAGTTCGGCAGCACGTAGCCCTGGTCCTGCAGCTCCTTGATGGCGGCCTTGAGCTGCGGCACCGAGGCGGAGATGTTGGGCAGCTTGATGATGTTGGCGTCCGGCTGGGTCGCCAGCTCGCCCAGCTCGGCCAGGTCGTCGCTGATCTGCTGGCCGTCCTTCAGGTAGTCCGGGAACTGCGACAGGATGCGGCCGGACAGGGAGATGTCACGGGTCTCGACCGAGATACCGGCGGTGGCGGTATAGGCATCGACGATCGGCAGCAGCGACTGGGTCGCCAGGAACGGAGCTTCGTCGGTGAGCGTGTAGATGATCTTCGGCGTATTCGACATGGGGGCAGGAACTCTCTTGCTGACGGATGCGTTGCGTGGTGAACGGGGGTGGCCGGTGCAGCGGGCGCGTGCAATGCCCGGCCCCGGGCCGGGCCGCCGTGGGGAAACCTTTGCATTGTCGCGTTTTCACCCGGGTCCGGCAAAAGCGCGCCATACGCAAACGTAGGGATGATCGCGGCGTTTCCAATGCAACAGTGCGCAGGCCTTGGCGTGCCTTGCATCACGGCCCGGTGCATGCTGCTGGTCTCAGCTGCAACCGATGCGGCTGTCCCGGGACAGGCCCGGCGGACGCGCGGGCGCGGTGGCATGCGACCGGATGCGGCGCATAAAAAAGGCGCAGCCAATCGGCTGCGCCCATGCGTACCACCGGCGGGAGAGAGTGCGCCGGTGGACGCCCTACCTCACTTCACTTCGAACTGCTGCGAGCCCGCCGACTTGCCATCGACGGTCACGTCGGCGGTGTACTTGCCTGCCGGCCAGCCGCTGGGCTTGGTGAACTCGACATTGGTGGTGCCGGTGTCGGTGGCATTGAGCGTCGCGCTCTGCTCGCCGGCCACCTGGCCGTCCTGGTAGGTCAGCTTGGCGCCGACGGTGACATTGTTGGCGGTGCCACTGGTCTTCACCGAGACCACGATCTTGTCCTTGGTGCCGAGCATGGCCACCGGCGCCACGGACTGGTCGGCGGCAACGGTGTTGCCCACCGTCACCGAGGTGACGGACAACGCCGGCGCAGCCGGTTCAGCCATCGGAGCCGGGGCCGGAGCCGGGGTGCTGGCGGCCGGCGGCGGCGGTGCGGCTTCCTCTTCCTTCTTCTTGCAACCGACCAGCGCGACGGCGCCGATCACAGCGATCATCAGGGCACTGCTGAGCGAAGTCTTCTTCATGGATTGCTCCGGTATGTGTTTGGTTTTGGACAGCGGAAACGGGGCTGCATCAGGCCTGGCGCGGCGGAATCCTGAGGACCTGGCCGGGGAAGATCTTGTCCGGGTCGTCCAGCGCATCCCGGTTGGCCTCGAAGATCTGCTTCCACGCGTTGGCGTCGCCGAGCAGGTGTTTGGCGATCTTGGAAAGGTTGTCACCCTTCTGCACCGTGTACTGCTGCTCGCTCACGATCTGCTCGGTGCTGGTCACCGATGCGGTCACATCTGAAAAGTCCGCTTTCTGCACGATCTGCTCCGTACTGGTGACGGAGGCAGAAACGTCAGAGAAATCCGCCTTCTTGTCGGTACCCATCCAAGCCACTCCGCTTCTTGACTGGCGACCACGATTACACGCCGCCTGTTAAGGTTTTATCTCGGCCGTGTAAAAACCAGCGTACGGGGCTGAATGTTCATTGACGCAGGTCGCGGATCGGCGCGGTGGCGGCGGTCCGGTCCGGGCTGGCCCGGCGCGGATTGATGTCCAGGCCGCCACGGCGGGTGTAGCGGGCCTCCACCTCCAGCGAGGCTGGGCCGCAGCGGCGCTGCAGGTCCAGGAAGATGCGCTCCACGCACTGCTCGTGGAACTCGGCATGGTCGCGGTAGCTGACCAGGTAGCGCAGCAGGCCTTTGCGGTCGATGCGCGGCCCGCGGTAACGAATGCTGACGCTGGCCCAGTCCGGCTGGCCGGTGACCGGGCAGTTGGACTTGAGCAGGGCCGAGGTCAGGGTCTCCTCGACCACCGAGCCGGCGTCGGCCAGCAGGAAGCCGGCGTCCGGCGGCCCGTAGCAGTCGATGTCCACGTCGACGTGGTCCACCGACTCACCGTCCGCCCCGGCGAAGGCCGGCAGGCCGAACTCGACCCGCACGTCGGCGCCGGCGCAGGCCGACAGATCGGTGGCGATGCGCTCGCGCACCGCCTCGGGCCGGTTGAAGCGCGCGTTGTTGAGCGAGTTCAGGTACAGCTTGAGCGACTTGGACTCGATCAGGTTCGGCGAGGTCGCCGGCACCCACAGGGTCAACGTCTCCACGCACGGCTTGCCGCGGGCGTCCAGCCAGCCCAGTTCATAGGCATGCCAGCGGTCTTCGCCGTGGAAAGGCAGGTCGCCGCCGCCCAGGCCGATTTCCGAGCGCGCCCCGGCACGGGGGATCGGGAACAGCAGGCTGGCGTCGTACTGGCGGGGGTAGCCGACCTCGCGGCCGAGGCTGGAATCTTGGGGGGTATTCATCGGCGCCATTGTAGGGGCAGCAGTTTGAGCGGCGGATTTACCGACACCCGCTTTCACTGCACACCCCACCCCAGGCGCAGGTTCAGTTCAGCAGCCGCTTCCACCACGACGTGCCCGGCTTGGCCTGCGGCACTTCCTCGCTCTGCAGGCGCATCACCTGCCGCTCCGGGTCCAGCGCCGAGGGGCCGTAGACGACGCGGATGCGTTCCTCGGCACTGGCCCCCAGGGTGTCCCCATCGCTGATGACCATGCCGTTCTCGACCAGGTAATCGACGATGCCGGTGAGCCGGCCGAATACCTCCTCGGCACTGTCCTGGGTCTCGGGAATCTCGATGTCCATCAGCCCCAGCATGTCCATGCCGCGGGTGTGACCGGTCATCACCCCGTCCGGGCGGGCGCCGACGTTGATCGCCACCCAGGCGATCGGCATCGGCGCAGGCAGGGTGGCCTGGGTCAGTTCACGGAACAGGCCCGGCAGCACCACGTGGTTGGCACTGCCGAAATACACCGCCTGGATGCTGTCGGACAGGGCGATGGCCGAGGCCAGCACGCGGCTGAGCAGCGCGGCCTGGGCGACCAGGTTGGTGTCCTGGCCGTCCTGGCCGAACGCCATCACGGTGACGATGGTGTGCGCGGCGTAATCCACCGGCGCCGGCGTGGCGTCGGGCCACAGCCGGCTGTGCGCGCAGATCTGGTCGATGTCGTCGCCGATCTGCACCGGGATCGGCATCAGCGCGATCAGCGCATCGCCGTACTCCAGGCATTGCATCGGCGACTCGTCGCCGCCGTCCGCCTTGCCCTGGCCGTCCTCGGCGGGCATCTCGCCCAGCCGCAGCAGCGACGGGTCCAGGTCGGGCCAATCGCTGCGCATCTGCGCCAGCAGAGCGTGCGCGGTGAGCGTGGGATCAAGCTGCGATTGCAGCAGCATGGCCAGGCTGGCGCTCATGGGAGTGTCCTTCTTCCGTGTCGAGGGGGGCACGACACTACCGGGAGTCAGCCAGCCTTGCCACCGTGCAGGTAGTCCAGCGACACCTGAAGCAGCGCGCGCAGGCCGACGTCCAGCGCCTTTTCATCGAGCAGGAACTTCGGCGAATGGTTGCTGGGCGCGGTCGCCGGGTCGATGCCCGGGGACGTCGAGCCGACGAAGAAGAACATCGCCGGGACCTGCTGGGCATACAGCGAGAAGTCCTCCGAGCCCATCTGCAGCGGCGGCTCGTAGACGTTGTCCGTGCCCACCACGGCCTGCAGGCTGGGCAGCATGCGCGCGGTCAGGGCCGGGTCGTTGACCGTGGCCGGGTTGCCGTCGTTCTCGTAGATGTCGGTCACCGCGGTGGCGCCGTGCGCGGCGGCGGTGTGCTCGGCGACGTTGCGCAGGTCGGCGAAGATCTGCCGGCGCATGTCCGCATCGAAGGTGCGGATGGTGCCGACCATCTCCACCGAGTCGGGGATGATGTTGTAGCGGATGCCGCCCTTGATCGCGCCGACGGTCAGCACCGCCGGCTGCCTGGACAGGTTGGCGCGGCGGCTGACGATGGTCTGCGCGGTACCGATCAGGTCGGAGGCGGCGACGATCGGGTCGATCCCGTTCCACGGCGCCGAGCCGTGGGTCTGGCGGCCGTTGACGGTGATCGAGAAGCGGTCCGAGGCCGCCATCAGCGGGCCGCCGCGCACCGCGATCTGCCCGGCCTGGACGCTGGAGAACACGTGCAGCCCGAACACGGCCTCGGGCTTGAAGTCCTTGAACAGGCCCTGCTTGAGCATCAGGTCGGCGCCGCCCTGCTCCGGCGGCGGCGCGCCTTCCTCGGCCGGCTGGAAGATCAGCATCACTTCACCCGGCAAGCGGTCGCGCATGGCCACCAGCGCATCGGCCACGCCCAGCAGGGTGGCGGTATGGGCATCGTGGCCGCAGGCGTGCATCACCCCGACCTGCTCGCCGCGGTACTCGGCCTTGGCCCTGGAAGCGAACGGCAAGCCGGTCTGCTCGGTGACCGGCAGCGCGTCCATATCGGCACGCAGGGCGATCTTCGGGCCCGGCAGGCCACCCTTGATGATCGCCACCACGCCGTGCACGGCAACACCGGTCTTCGGCTGCAGGCCCATCGCACGCAGGCGCTCGGCGACCTTGGCGGCGGTGCGCTCCTCGCGGTTGGAGAGCTCGGGGTGTTCGTGGAAATCGCGACGCCAGTCCACCACCTGCTGCTGCAGCCGCCTGGCCGCCTCCGCCACTTCCGGGCGTTGTGCCTGCTGGGCCTGCGCCAGCGGGGAGAGGGCGCACAGCAGCGCGGTCAGCAACACGGTCGTGCGGGCCATCGGCAATTCCTTGGAAAGGGAGCGTTGGGGGACTGTAAGCCAGAACCGGGGCCGTGCGCCGCCGGGGCGTGACCGGAAGGCTTCGGCCGAGCGTGGCTCGGCACTGCCGGGACAATGACGGCCGGCGTGGCACTACGGCGGTCAACCGGGGGCGCTCTGGAACGTTCACACCCTGTCGCGGTCTGAGCGCGTAGGCCATCGGTCATGAAACAGACCGACACGGGCCAGCGCTATCCTTGGCAGCTTGATCGTTTCTTCCCCTTATCGGTTTCTCAGGAGTTTTCGCATGTCGCGTTTCTGGAAGATTGTGCTGCTGGTCATCGCAGTGCTGCTCGTGGCCGGGATCGGCTACCGGGTGATGGGGGGCGGCAAGCAGAAGGCGGGCGCGCCGGCGGCAGATGCCATGCGCGGGGGCCAGGGCGGGGGCAATGACGCCCCGGTGCCGGTCACCGTGGTCGCCGCCGAGCGCCGGAACGTGCCGGTGTACGTGACCGCCCAGGGCACGGTGACCGCCTACAACACCGTCACCGTCAGCCCGCAGGTGGGCGGTGAGCTGCTGAGCGTGAACTTCCGCGAAGGCCAGGCCGTGAAGAAGGGTGAGCTGCTGGCGCAGATCGACCCGCGCACCTTCCAGGCCCAGTACGACCAGGCCGCGGCCAGCAAGCGCCAGAACCAGGCCCTGCTGGCCACCGCGCAGTCCAACTTCGAGCGCTCCAACTCACCGGAATACCGCCAGTTCGTCGCGCAGACCGACCTGACCACGCTGCGCAACCAGGTGGCCCAGTACCAGGCCGCGGTCGCCGCCTCGCAGGCGTCGATGGACCAGGCCAAGGTGCAGCTGGACTACACCCGCATCACCTCGCCGATCAACGGCGTTGCCGGCATCCGCGCGGTGGACCCGGGCAACGTGGTCAGCGCCGGCACCCAGATCGTCACCGTGACCCAGCTGCAGCCGATCTACGTGCTGTTCAACCTGCCCGAGCAGCAGCTCGACGCGGTGCGCAGCGCCCAGCAGTCCGGCCCACTGCAGACTGCCACGCTCGACCGCGAGGGCGGCAGCGTGGTCAACGCCGACGGCAAGCTGCAGGTGGTGGACAACCAGATCAGCAGCACCAGCGGCACCTTCCGCCTGCGCGCCGAGTTCGGCAACGCCGAGGGCGCGTTGTGGCCGGGCCAGTTCGTCAACGTGCGCATGCAGCTCAACGAGCTGCCCGATGCGGTGGTGGTGCCGGCCGAAGCCGTGCAGCGCAGCAGCAACAGCGACTTCGTCTACCTGATCAAGGCCGATGGCACGGTGACGCTGCGCGACGTGGTCCAGGGCGGCCAGGTCGATGACAGCCACGTGGTGATCAGCAAGGGCCTGCAAGGCGGCGACAAGGTGGTCACCGAAGGCCAGTTCCGCCTGAAGGAAGGCAGCAAGGTGACCCAGCTGGCGCCGGGCCAGGCACCGCCGGAACCGACCGAGGACCAGCTCAAGGCGGCCAGCCAGAAGGGCCGTGGCGGCAGGGGTGGCCCGCCGCGCTGACGCGCCGCGCGCCCTCCGTCCCTCCCCCTTCGCACCAGGAATCGCCCGTGGGCTTCTCGACTATCTTCATCCGCCGACCGATCGCCACTTCACTGCTGATGATCGGCCTGATGCTGCTGGGCATCCTCGGCTACCAGCGCCTGCCGGTGGCCGCGTTGCCCGAGATCGAGGCGCCCAGCCTGGTGGTGACCACGCAGTACCCCGGTGCCAGCGCGCAGACCATGGCCTCGCTGGTGACCACGCCGCTGGAGCGGCAGCTGGGCCAGATCTCCGGCCTGGACATGATGACTTCCGACTCCTCGGCCGGGCTGTCCAGCATCGTGCTGCAGTTCTCGATGGAGCGCGACATCAACACCGCCGCGCAGGACGTGCAGGCCGCGATCCGCCAGGCCACCCTGCCCAGCTCGCTGCCCTACCAGCCGGTCTACAACCGGGTGAACCCGGCCGATGCGCCGATCCTGACCCTCAAGCTGGCCTCGGACACGCGCCCGCTGCGCGAGGTCAACGACCTGGCCGACTCGGTGCTGGCCCAGCGCCTGTCGCAGACCGACGGCGTGGGCCTGGTCTCCATCGCCGGCAACGTGCGCCCGGCCGTGCGCATCCAGGCCAACCCGGCGCAGTTGTCGAACATGGGCATGACCCTGGAGGACCTGCGCAGCGCGCTGACCCAGGCCAACGTCAACGCGCCCAAGGGCTCGCTCAACGGCAAAACGCAGAGCTACACGCTGTCCACCAACGACCAGCTGGCCGACGCGGCGGCGTACAACGACATCATCATCCGCTACCAGAACGGTGCGCCGGTGCGCCTGCGCGACGTGGCCAAGGTGGTCGACGGCGTGGAGAACGACCAGATCGCCGCCTGGGCCGACGGCAAGCCGGCGGTGCTGCTGGAAGTGCGCCGGCAGCCCGGCGCCAACATCGTCAAGACGGTGGAGAGCATCCGCCAGATCCTGCCCAGCCTGCAGGCGATGCTGCCGGCCGACGTGACGCTGGACGTGTTCTCCGACCGCACCGTGACCATCCGCGCCTCGGTGCACGACGTGCAGTTCACGCTCATCCTCACCATCTGCCTGGTGGTGGCGGTGATCTTCGTGTTCCTGCGCCGCCTGTGGGCCACGGTGATCCCGTCGGTGGCGGTGCCGTTGTCGCTGCTGGGCACCTTCGGGGTGATGGCCTTCGCCGGCATGTCGCTGGACAACCTGTCGCTGATGGCGCTGACCGTGGCCACCGGCTTCGTGGTCGACGATGCGATCGTGATGATCGAGAACATCGTGCGCTACATCGAGCAGGGCAAGGACGGCCAGGAAGCGGCCGAGGTGGGTTCGAAGGAGATCGGCTTCACCGTGCTGTCGCTGACGGTGTCGCTGATCGCGGTGTTCCTGCCGCTGATCCTGATGCCCGGCGTCACCGGGCGCCTGTTCCACGAGTTCGCGTGGGTGCTGTCGATCGCGGTGGCGATCTCGATGCTGATCTCGCTCACGCTCACGCCGATGATGTGCGCCTACCTGCTCAAGCCCGACGCCCTGCCCGAGGGTGACGACGCCCACGAGCGCGCGGCCGCCGCAGGCAAGGTCACCGCCTGGTCGCGGCTGGTGCACGCCTACGAGCGCAGCCTGGACTGGGTGCTGCGCCACCAGCGCCTGACCCTGGGCATCGCACTGGCCTCGGTGGCGCTGACCGTGCTGCTGTACATGGCCATCCCCAAGGGCCTGCTGCCCGACCAGGACACCGGCATGGTCACCGGCGTGGTGCTGGCCGACCAGAACGTGGCCTTCGACCAGATGCAGCAGCGCACCCAGGCCGTGGCCGAGGCGCTGCGCCACGACGAGGCGGTCACCGGCGTGGCCGCCTACATCGGCGCCGGCACCATGAACCCCACGCTCAACCAGGGCCAGCTGAGCATCGTGCTCAAGGACCGTGGCGAGCGTGACGGGTTGGACGTGATCCTGCCGCGCCTGCAGGCCGCCGCCGCGCATATCCCCGGCGTCGCGCTGTACCTCAAGCCGGTGCAGGACGTGACCCTGGACACGCGCGTGGCCGCCACCGCCTACCAGTTCTCGCTCTCGGACATGGACAGCACCGAGCTGGCCGCCCAGACCGAGCGCGTCACCGATGCGCTGCGGCGCCTGCCCGAGCTGGCCGACGTGGACAACAACCTGGCCAACCATGGCCGGGCGCTGCACGTGCAGGTGGACCGCGACAAGGCCAGCCGCTACGGCGTGCCGATGCAGACCATCGACGACACCCTGTACGACGCCTACGGCCAGCGCCAGATCTCCACCATCTTCACCCAGCTCAACCAGTACCGCGTGGTGCTGGAAGTCGCGCCGGAGTTCCGCAACAGCGACGCGCTGATGAACCAGCTGGCGATCGGCAGCAACGGCAGCGGCACGCTGACCGGCAGCAACGCCACCACGCTGGGCCAGGTGAGCTCGAGCAACTCCTCCACCGCCACCGGCATCGGCAACAGCAACACCGGCATCGCGCTGGGGGGTGGCGGCAGCATCCCGCTGTCGGCCATCGCCACCGCGGTGCCCGGCACCGCGCCGCTGATCGTCAGCCACCAGCAGCAGCTGCCGTCGGCGACCATCTCCTTCAACCTGGCCCCGGGCTACTCGCTGTCCGAAGGCGTGGACGCCATCAACAAGGCGGTGGCCGAACTGCAGCTGCCCCAGCAGATGCAGGCCCAGTTCATCGGCACCGCCGCCGAGTTCTCCAGCAGCCAGACCGACGTGGTGCTGTTGCTGCTGGCCGCCATCGCGGTGATCTACATCGTGCTGGGCGTGCTGTACGAGAGCTACATCCACCCGCTGACCATCATCTCCACGCTGCCGCCGGCCGGCGTCGGCGCGTTGCTGGCGCTGTACCTGTGCGGGATGAGCCTGTCGGTGGATGGCATCGTCGGCATCGTGCTGCTGATCGGCATCGTTAAGAAGAACGCGATCATGATGATCGACTTCGCGCTGGACGCGCAGCGGGCCGGCGCCAACGCGTACGACGCGATCCGCCGTGCCTGTCTGCTGCGCTTCCGCCCGATCATGATGACCACCGCGGCGGCGATGCTGGGCGCGTTGCCGCTGGCGCTGGGCACCGGCATCGGCTCGGAGCTGCGCCGCCCGCTGGGCGTGGCCATCGTCGGCGGCCTGCTGCTCTCGCAGCTGGTCACGCTGTACACCACGCCGGTGATCTACCTGTACTTCGAGCGCCTGTCCGAATGGGCGGCCAGGCGCCGCGAGCAGCGTGCCGCCGCGCGCCTGCACGCCGCCCGCTGAGGCGCACGGATGAACATCTCCGCGCCCTTCATCAAGCGCCCGATCGGCATCGGCCTGCTCGCCATCGGCCTGTTCTTCGCCGGCCTGGTCTGCTACCTGCGGCTGGGCGTGGCGGCCCTGCCGAACCTGGCGATCCCGGTGATCTTCGTGCAGGCCTCCAACACCGGTGCCGACGCCAACACCATGGCCGCCACGGTGACCGCGCCGCTGGAGCGCCACCTCGGCCAGGTACCGGGCATCGACACCATGCGCTCGAGCAGCAGCGACGGGCGCAGCATGGTGTTCCTGATGTTCAACACCAGCCGCGACATCGACGCCGCCGCGCAGGACGTGCAGGCCGCGATCAACGCGGCGATGGCCGACCTGCCGGCCGGCATCAACACGCCCACCTACCAGAAGGCCAACCCCAACGATGACCCGGTGATCGCGCTGGCGCTGACCTCGGAAACACAATCGGTCGCCGAGCTGTACAACCTGGCCGACTCGCTGCTGGCGCAGCGGCTGCGCCAGTTGCCGGGCGTGTCGCAGGTGGACATCGCCGGTGCCTCGACGCCGGCGGTGCGCATCGACCTCAACCTGCGTGCGATGACCGCGCTGGGACTGAGCCCGGACGACCTGCGCAATGCCATGCGCGCGGCCAACGTGGCCTCGCCGTTGGGCTTCCTCAGCGACGGCAGCAGCCAGACCGCGATCGTGCTCAACGACCAGGTGCGCAAGGCCTCGGACTTCGCCAACGTCGCCATCTCCACGCATGACGGCGCGGTGGTGCGGCTGAAGGACATTGCCACCGTCTACGACGGCCAGCAGGACGCCTACCAAGCCGCCTGGTTCAACGGCAAGCGCGGCGTGCTGATGTATGTGTACCTGCGCAGCGGCGACAACCTGGTCGCCACCGTGGACCGGGTCAAGGCCGCGGTGCCGATGCTGACCGGCTACCTCGACGCCGGCACCACGCTGACCCCGTACTTCGACCGTACCCCGACCATCCGCGCCTCGCTGACCGAGGTGCAGATCACCTTGATGATCAGCCTGGCGATGGTGATCCTGACCATGGCGCTGTTCCTGCGCCGGCTGGCACCGACGTTGATCGCGGCGGTGACCGTGCCGTTGTCGTTGGCCGGCGCCGCGCTGGTGATGAGCACGCTGGGCTTCACCCTCAACAACCTGACCCTGCTGGCGCTGGTGATCGCCATCGGCTTCGTGGTCGATGATGCGATCGTGGTGATCGAGAACATCATGCGCCACCTTGATGAGGGCATGCCGCGCAGGCAGGCCGCGCTGGCCGGTGCCCGCGAGATCGGCTTCACCATCGTCTCGATCACCGCATCGCTGGTGGCGGTGTTCCTGCCGATCATCTTCGCCCAGGGCATGCTCGGTGCGTTCTTCCGCGAGTTCACGCTGACCCTGGTGGCGGCGATCGTCGTTTCGGCGATCGTCTCGCTGACCCTGACCCCGGCACTGTGCGCACGCTTCCTGCAGCCGCATGAGGCCCACGTGCGCGAGTCGCGTACCCATCGCATGCTCGACCGCATGCACGAAGGGATGTTGCGCCTGTACACCGTGGCGCTGGACTTCTCGCTGCGCCACTGCCTGCTGCTGGCGCTGACCCCGCTGCTGCTGATCGTGGCGATGGTGATGCTGGCCGGCGCGGTCAGCAAGGGCTCCTTCCCCGAGCAGGACACCGGGCTGATCTGGGGCCGGGCCAGCTCCAGCGCCACCGTGTCCTTCCAGGAAATGAGCACGCGCCAGCGCCGCCTCAGCGACATGTTCCTGGCCGACCCGGCGGTGAAGATGGTCGGCTCACGGCTGGGCTCCAGCCGCCAGGGCAGCAGCGCGCAGTTCAACATCGAGCTGAAGACCCGCCAGGACGGCCGCCGCGAGCCGACCAAGGACGTGGTCGCCCGCCTCAGCGCCAAGGCCGCGCAGTTCCCCGACCTGGACGTACGCCTGCGTGCGATCCAGGACCTGCCCTCCGACGGCGGTGGCGGTGGCCAGGGCGCGCAGAACCGCGTGACCCTGCAGGGCAACGACGCCGACCAGCTCGCCGAGTGGCTGCCCAGGCTGGTGGAAGTGCTCAAGCAGAACCCCAAGCTGCGCGACGTGGGTTCGGACGTGGACAAGGGCGGGCTGATGCAGAAGATCGTCATCGACCGCGAGAAGGCCTCGCGGCTGGGCGTGAGCATCGGTGCCATCGACGGTGCGCTGTATGGCGCGTTCGGCCAGCGCCAGATCTCCACCATCTACGCCGACCTCAACCAGTACGGCGTGGTGGTCAACGCGCTGCCCAGCCAGACCGCCAGCCCCTCGGCGATCGAGGACCTGTACGTGGCCTCCAGGAGCGGCCAGATGATCCCGCTGACTGCGCTGGCCCACCAGGAAGCCGGCCTGGCGCCGTCGCAGGTGACCCACCAGAACCAGTACACGGTGATGGACCTGAGCTACAACCTGGCCCCGGGCGTGAGCAGTGGCGAGGGCGATGCCATCGTCAAGGCCGCCATCGATGGCCTGCGCATGCCGGGGGACATCCGCCAGACCGAACGGGGCGGCTTCGGCCAGGCCACCGATCCATCGGCGATGCTGATGCTGATCATCGCCGCGATCGCCACGGTCTACATCGTGCTGGGCATGCTGTACGAGAACCTGGTGCACCCGGTGACGATCCTGTCGACCCTGCCCGCGGCGGGCATGGGCGCGCTGCTGGCGCTGTGGGTGACCAACACCGACCTGTCGGTGATCTCGATGATCGCGCTGGTACTGCTGATCGGCATCGTCAAGAAGAACGCGATCATGATGATCGACTTCGCGCTGGTGGCCGAGCGCGAGCACGGCAAGTCGCCGGCCGAGGCAGTGCGCGAGGCGAGCATCGTGCGGTTCCGCCCGATCATGATGACCACGATGGTGGCCATCCTGGCCGCGCTGCCACTGGCCATCGGCATCGGCGAGGGTTCGGAACTGCGCCGCCCGCTGGGTATCGCGATGATCGGCGGCCTGCTGATCTCGCAGAGCCTGACCCTGCTGAGCACGCCGGCGCTGTACGTGATCTTCTCGTGCCTGCAGAAGCATTGGCGCAACTGGCGTGCGCGTGCGAAGGAGCGCAAGCGCCTGCGCAGACTGGCCCGTGCGTGAGTGACCGACGGGCCGGGAGTGCATTCCGGCCTGTGTGACGCGACGGGCTTGCAGGCGACACGCTCTGCCCTTCCCTTTGCAGGACGCGCTCTGCCCCCTCCCTTTGCCGCAGGCAAGGGGAGGGCTGGGGAGGGGTGCCGTTGGTCTGGCTGTTCCGTTGCAGTGGTTGCCATGTATGCCGCGGAAAGCGCAGGACCATCAGGCGCCCAAGCGCAAAGCCAAAGCAACCCCGACTCTCCCCTGCGCTGCGCGCAAGGGAGGGGGAAGATCAACCGCAACAGCACTGGCGGTGGCAGCTGCACCGCTGGCACGGCTCCGCCGCGTCAATCCGCCTTCTGCGCGGGGCGTGCAGGCGTTTCCACCAGCCCCTGCCCCGCCTTGACCAGCTGGATGAACTGCGCGCGCTCGCCTTCCGGGTCATCACCGCGCGCGTCCCGCGCCGTTGCGATGATCTGCTCCCAGCTCCAGCCCGGCATGCGCTCGCCACCGCGCAGTGCATCGGCAAAGCCCGCCACCGCCGAGGCGAACCGCAGCGACTCGCTCGGCGTCGCGCGCAACGTGCTGGCCAGCACCGGCTGGCGGATCAGTTCACTGCTGTCGCTGCCCGGCAGCTTGTAGCGCAGGCGTACATCGGCCACCTCGTCCCCGTGGGCAGTGCCGGCCGGTGCCTTGTCTGCGTACCGCAACGCCGGCAACTGCTCGGCTCCACTGCCCACCGGCACGATCTCGTACAACGCGGTCACTTCATGGCCGGGGCCGATGTCACCGGCATCCACCTTGTCGTTGGCGAAGTCCTCGTTGTTCAGCACGCGGTTCTCGTAGCCGATCAACCGGTACTCCGACACCCGCGCCGGATTGAACTCGACCTGGATCTTCACGTCACGGGCGATGGTGAACAGCGTGCTGCCCATCTCGCGCACCAGCACCCGCCGTGCTTCGGACAGGCTGTCGATGTAGGCATGGTTGCCGTCGCCGACATCGGCCAGGCGCTCGGCCATCGCATCGTTGTAATTGCCGGTGCCGAAGCCCAGCGTGGTCAGCGCGATGCCGCTCTTGCGACGGTCACCGACCAGCGTCTCCAGCGCCTGGCGGTTGGCCACGCCCACGTTGAAATCACCGTCGGTGGCCAGGATCACGCGGTTGGCGCCACCTTCGACATAGGACTGGCGCGCCATCGCATAGGCCAGTTCGATGCCGGCACCGCCGTTGGTGCTGCCGCCGGCCTGCAGGCGTTCGAGCGCGGCGATGATCTTCCCATGCTGGTCGCCCGGGGTCGGCTCCAGTACCAGGCCCGCCGAACCGGCGTAAGCGACGATGGCCACCCGGTCCTGGCTGCGCAGCTGCGGCACCAGTTGCGCGAAGGCGCGCTTGAGCAGCGGCAGCTTGTCCTGCGAATACATCGAGCCGGAGGTGTCGACCAGGAACACCAGGTTCATCGGCGGCAGCGCGGCCCGGGACTGTTCGTAGCCCTTGATGCCGATCATCAGCACCTGCCTGCGCGCGTCCCAGGGCGCGCGCGCCAGCTCGGTATGCACGCGGAACGGCACCGCCTTGTCGGCCGGCACCGCGTAGCCGTAGTTGAAGTAGTTGATGAACTCCTCGGCACGCACCGCATCGGCCGGTGGCCGCACGCCATCATCGAGCATGCGCCGTACGTTGCTGTAGCTGCCGGTGTCCACGTCCACCGAGAAGGTCGAGACGGGTTGCTCGGTGGTGCGCTTGACCGGGTTGTCGTCCGGCCGCTCGTAGACCTCGGTGTTGGCCGCAGGCACAACCTGCGAGCCGGTCATGACGATGGTGTTGAGGGTCGGGGCGCCCGCCATCCTTGCCATCGGCGCCGGTGGCGCGGGCAGCGGTGAAGGCATGGGTCCAACGTGCCTCACCTTCTGCGAGCAGCCCGCCACGACCACGGCGGCCACCAGCACCATCACGCAACTGCGTACTTTCATCGGCCAACTCCTTGCCTGGGGTTGGGCGGAGCATAGCGCCCCGCCCGCCATCGGCAAGCATCGGCCGTCGGTCAGGCGCGCAGGCTGGCCAGCGATGCGTCCTGGAGCTGCTGGTAGATGCCGAACTCGTCGCTGACCTTGGCCCCCAAGGCCTGCTCGAAGGCATCGCGGTTGGCGCGGGCGGCGTAGGCACGCTGCTCATCACCGCCCAGGTTGGACTGGAAGATGCCCGCGGCACTCACCGGCAGGAAGTCCTCGTAGATGATCGGATCGGCACTGGCCAGGCCGCGTGCGATCAGCACCTCGGCCGGCAGGTCGCGCTCGGCCACCGGCAACGCACGGCCCGCCTCGGTCAGCGCGTAGCGGTAGTAGCCCAGCCCTTCGCGGCGCAGCACGTCGTGGTCGTCCGGGAAGCCGGCGAAGGCGGCCTGCAGGCGCTGCATGTAGTCGCCGCCGGTGCTTCCGGCACCGCCGCTCTCGCGCGCCTGTGCCAGCAGGGTGTCATACAGCGCACGCCCCTTCGGGGTCAGCGCCAGGCCACGCTGCTCGATCTCGCCGAAGCGCGCGGTGTGGGTACCGGCCTCGTTGTCGGCACCGGACGGGAAATGCACCATCTCCTCCAGCGCCTTGAAGCTGGTCTGGCGCAGCAGGATCGGGCACTCCCGGCGCGGCGGGCCTTCGATCACCGCCTTGGCGGCCAGGCCACGTTCGTGCATCGCTGCCTGCGCAGCATCGATGTCCAGCGTGCGCGGGGTGAGATGGTTGATGTGCGGGCCGCGGAAGCTGACCACGTCGGCCATCAGGCGATGCGCGCCATGCAGCGCGTGGTAGGTCTGCAGCGAGACGGTGGCTTCGTTGTGCCAGCGGAAGGTCTCCAGCGCCTCGACCACGAAGCGCCAGGCGTCGTCTTCGACCAGGCCACCGTCGCGCTCGCACTGCTCGATCAACTGCAGCACGCCCGGGGTGAAGATGTTGCGGCGGGACAGGATCTGCGCGGCCTGCGTGCGCAGCGCTTCATCGTCGATCAGCTCCAGCCGCAGCAGCGAGGTGAACACGCGGAACGGGTTGCGGTTGAGCGACTCGCCGTCCACCGGGCGGAACGCGGTGGAATGCACCGGCACGCCGGCCACTGACAGGTCGTAGTAGCCCACCGGCTGCATGCCCATCACCGCGAACAAACGACGCAGCGTCGCCAGTTCCTGCGCGGTACCGACGCGGATCGCGCCATGGCGCTCCACGTCCAGCCGCTCGCGCTCGCCGCTGCGCTGCATCTGCTCGGCCATTGCCGGCTGCGCCGCCAGCACCTCGGCGTTGATCTCGCCCACCAGTTCCACCAGGGTGCCGTACAACGGCACTTCGGTGCGGTACATGTGCGACATGGCCTGCGAGAACAGGCTGCGGATGTGGTCGGAGGAAACGAAACGGTCGGCGGTCATGACTGGGCGCGCTGGCGCGAAATCGAAGGAACCGCCATTTTCGCCCGGAATGCGGTGCCGCGCCTATCCGCCCGGCAACAAAAGCCCCCGTGCCAGCGGTGTCAACGACGCCCGCCCGGCGCGATGCCCCGCCCCGCCGCCATCAGGCTCGCAGGGGGTTCCGCTCGCTCACTGCGCCTTGCGCGCGGCCGCATCCCGCTTCGCGCGATCGCCCAACTGGCGCTGCAGCAGCGGATCCAGGCGGATCGGCCGGTCCCAGTGGTCGTAGCTGGCCACGATGGCATGGCGCAGGGCCCGCCATTGCAGGTTGTCCACCGCCCGGCCATCGCGCTCGAGCACGGCCTTCCAGTCCGCGTCCGGCTGGGCGGTGCGGGCACGCACCCACTCCCGGCAGCCGGTCGCGCTGGCCTGGCCCCAGAAGCAGGCCAGGTAGACATCGGCCGGTGCCCAGCCATGCGCCTGCATCAGTGCCTGGACATACCCCGGGCGTGCCCCGGCATAGCGCACCAGTTCATCCAGGAAGGCATCCGGATAGCGCGCCGCATAGGCATTGATGTCGGCCAGCTGCCGGTCCACCCAG
Organism: Stenotrophomonas sp. ATCM1_4; assembly: GCF_004348115.1. Lineage (GTDB taxonomy): Bacteria > Pseudomonadota > Gammaproteobacteria > Xanthomonadales > Xanthomonadaceae > Stenotrophomonas > Stenotrophomonas capsici. The sequence continues at coordinate 4,063,674 of NZ_QPFB01000001.1, forward strand.
GCATCGCCGGTGGCCGCCGCGTACGCAGGTGCGGGGGCCGTGGCCGGTGCCGCGGCGGGCTGCTGCGCGCCCGCCACGGGGGCTCCCGTGAGCAGGCCCAGCACCAGCAACGTCAGCACGGGCCGGCGCTGCCGATGGCGGACGCTGCCCATGCTCAGCCAGCCTGCGCCGCGATGGCGCGTACCGCCTGGACCCACTGGTGCGCGGTATCGGCCTGGTGCAGGCGCGGCGCATCGTCGGATACACCGTGCTCGGCCTCGTGTGCCCAGGTGACCGCATACGGCGTGTACACGCCCCAGCCGCCGAGCTCCAGCACCGGCTCGATGTCCGACCGCAGCGAGTTGCCCACCATCACGAAGCGCTCGGCCGGCAGGTTGAACTCGGCCAGCACGCGCGCGTAGGTGGACTGGTCCTTCTCCGAGACGATCTCGATGCGCGGGAACAGGTCGCGCAGGCCCGAACGCTTGATCTTCTGCTCCTGGTGAAACAGGTCACCCTTGGTGATCAGCACCACCGGGTATTCGGCGGCGATGGCGGCAACGGCGTCGCGCACGCCGTCGATCACGTCCACCGGGTGCTGCAGGGTGCGGCGGCCGATCTCGATCACCTGGCGCAGGTGGTGGGCGGAGATCTTCTCGTCGGTGAGCTCGATCGCCGCTTCCAGCATCGACAGGGTCATGCCCTTGGCGCCATAGCCGAAGATGGCCAGGTTGCGCCGCTCCACGGCCAGCAGGTGGCGGGCGGTATCGGCATCGTGCAGGTCGATGTAATGGCCGAGGATGGATTCGAACTCCTGCTCGGCCAGGCGGTAGTAGTCCTCGCTCTTCCAGAGCGTGTCATCGCCATCGAAGCCGACCAGGCCGATGGCGGAGGGGGAAGTGGTCTGGTTCATGCGCGACAGGATACCGCGTTACCCCGTACCGCCATGCCGCGCACCACCCCGGAAACAGGAGCGCCCCTCTCCCCAGCCGGGAAAGGGGCGCTCCACCTGTGGGCTTACTTCTGCTGCTTGGCCGCGTAGGCGCGGTACTCGTCCGGGGTCAGCTTGCCGTCCTTGTCGGCGTCGGCGTCATCGAACACCTGCGACAGGCCGGCGTTGGCCTGCGCCTCGGTCTTGCTGATGCTGCCGTCACCGTCGGTATCGACGCTGCCCCAGGTCTGGCCGCCATTGGCGGCGGCCGACGCCTGTGCGGCGTTGGCCGATGCATCGGCCGCGGCATCCTGCGCCTGCTGCGCCGCAGCTTGGGCGGCGGCGGCCTGGTCCTGTGCATCCTGGGCCATGGCCGGCATCGCCAGAGCGGAGCCCATCAGTGCGGCCAGGGCGAACAGCGGGGCGCGATTACGAATGGTCATCAGGTTTTCCTCGTCGTTGTTGGGAAAGCGCGGCAGGTTCCGCACGGCCCCAACCCTGACGGCCTCCAGCTGAATCGTCCTTGCCCCGGAAATCCACTGCAGACGTGGCCTTAACCACTCCCCTGCCCACTGCGGTTACCGCCGCGGTTAGCCGCTCGTGAAGTGGATGTAAGCCACCGATTCAACTGTTCCAGCAAAGGCACCTATCGGCCTGGAAACGGCGCTCAGGGTGCATCGGTGGCGTCCTGCGCCAGGTGCCGGGAACTGAATGCCCACCAACCCAGGCCCACGCCGATCAATGCACCGATCACTTCCAGCACCACGCGCGTCCCCAACTGGTCCGGATCGTGGATCGCCGCCAGCGCCAGGCGGGCATACAACGGTGACTCCAGCCGCACCATGCCCAGGTAGAACAGGTTCCAGCCATCCACGCCGCTGGAGATGGCCACCGCGGCAAGGCTGGACCAGCCCACCGCATGCCCATGCGACAGGCCATGCCGCCGGCACACCTGCCACCACAGCGCGTAGACCACGAAGCCGACGGCCAGCGCGATCAATGCCGCTTCGAAGGAGCCGAGCAGGCCGTAGTGCAGGACCAGGTTCATGGGGCAACGGGGAGATGACAGGGACAGGCAGTCTACCTGCCATGCCCCGGCTCAACGCACCGGGAAGTCGTACGCCGTGTCCGGGGTGGGCTCCGGCTTGAAGGTGAAATGCCACCATTCCATCGGGTAGTTGGCAAAGCCCTCGGCCTGCATCGCGTCGAGCAGCAACCGACGGTTGTGCGCCTGCGCCGCGCTGATGTCCGGGCTGGCGGTATGCGCCAGCGGATCGAAGCGATCGAAGCCGGTGCCCATGTCCAGCGCCGTGCAGTCGTCGCCACGGCAATCCAGCAGGCCCAGATCGACGGTGGCGCCGCGGCTGTGGCCGGAGGTCTCGGCGATGTAGCCATCGAGCAGGGTGCGTTTGTCGAGGTTGGGGTAATAGCGCGGCTTGGCGATCTGGTCGGCCGGGTCATGCACCCAGGCCACGAAGGCCTTCACCGAGCGTACCGGCCGATAACAGTCGTACAACTGCAGCGCCATGCCCTGCGCCTGCAGGCTGCGCTGTACCCGCGCCAGCGCCGCGGCCACCGGTTGCAGCAGATAGCAGCGCGGCGCCTCGTAGCCGGGCACGACGCGGCCGGTGAAGTTGTCCTGGCCGGCGTAGCGCATGTCCAGCACGAAACCCGGTGCCAGGGTGGCGACATCGACCATGTCCGCCTGCTGCGGCGTGGTGGCGGGCGAGACATCGACCGCCGTCGCGGCGCCGGCGGCGCTGCCCAGCAGCACCATCAGCACCGTGTTACGGACACGCGCCGACACGGTGGAATTCCAAGTCCTGGTAGTCATAGCTGAAGTCGATCTCCGGGTCGATGGCGCGCATGCGCATGACAGGGTGCGCCGCATCACCGGAGAATTCCAGCCACGCATCGGCGTCCTCGCCCAGGTCCTGGAACGCGACGAACCACTGCGTGCCGCTGCGCATCACCGGGCCTTGCAGCGTCGGTGACTTGACCGAAGCGAACGCGACACCGCCACCCGTGGCACACAGCCGCACCTCGCCGAACCACGGATCGCGCCAGACACCCAGCGCATCCGCCACTTCGGCCGGCTGCGCGGCCTTGCGATCGGCCAGTGCCGGACGCACGTGGCCGGCGGCCTGCCGCTGCCGCGCGGCCTGCTCCATCTGCCCGGCGTAATACAGCACGTCCGGCGCGTTGGACGGCGCCGTGTACTGCTTGAGCAGGGCCTGGGTCAGGGCGGTGCGCGCGTCCTCCGCCTCGCCGTTGATCAGCATCACCACGCCGGTCCTGCGATCCGGCAGCAGCGCCAGCGACGAATACATGCCCGACAGCGTGCCGGTATGCGCGACCTTCCATTGCCCATCCATGTCGGACAGGCGCCAGCCATAGCCATAGGCGGAGAAATGGCTGTTGTCCCACTCGCGCTGGCGCTGGCTGATCGGCATCGGCATGTGCGCCGTCCACAACGCGCGGCGCTGGGTCTCGTCCAGCCACCCCGGCGCCTGCGCCGGATCCAGCAGCACCTGCATCCAGCGCAGCATGTCATCCAGGCTGCAGCGGATGCCACCAGCGGCCATCGACGGGAAATCCTCCACGCGTGCCGGGTCGGCCGCGGCGGCGATGTCGTGCCCGTCGTTGCGGTAGTGCGGGCGCGCGATGTTGTCCACCGTGGCCGGCGACCATTCGCCCACCTGGCAGCGCCGCATGCCCAAGGGTTCGAAGATCTCCTGCCGCACCAGCTGCGCGTAGGGTTTGCCGCCCGCCACCGCGGCCACCTCACCGGCGACCACGTACAGCAGGTTGTCGTAGGCGTAGTCGGCGCGGAAGCTGCCGGTCGGCTTGAGATGCGCCAGCCCGGCGATGATGTCGGCACGCCCGAAGTGGTTCGGCTCCGGCCACAGCATCAGGTCGCCGGCCCCCAGCCCGAGCCCGCTGTTGTGGATCAGCAGGTCGCGTACCTGCAGGTTGCGCGTCACCCACGGGTCATGCATGCGGAACTGCGGCAGGTACCGCGTGACCGGGTCATCCCAGCGCAGCTTGCCGGCCTGCACCAGCCGCGCCAGCACCGCGGCGGTCATCGCCTTGGTGTTGGAGGCGATCTTGAACAGCGTCTCCGGATCGACCGCACGGCCCTCGCCTACGGCCAGTTCACCGCGGCTGATGCGCTGGACGACCTTGCCGTCCTCGATCACGCCCACGGCGATGCCCGGCAGGCGGTAGTGCTGCACGGCCTGGTCGACCAGCACTTCGCTGCGCGACGGACCGGCGGCCTGCGCCACGCCGGTGACGGCCAGCGCGCAGAGCCATGCAAGTTGCTTGATGCCCATCACTGCCTCCCCAAAAGCGAACGGCCCGCCGAGGCGGGCCGTCCGTTCAACGCACCATCAGAAGTTCCAGGTCACGACCAGGTTGGTGTAACGCGGTGCCTGCCAGACGGTGCCTTCGCCGAAGTAGGCCATCTTCGAGCCGGGCGCACTCTCATACCGCGAGTGGACGTTGACCGTGGTCTGCCGGTTGAGCAGGTTGTACACCGACAGGCGAGCCTTCAGGTCGATGCCTTCCACCGGCAGCGTCCACATCACGCTGGCGCCCAGGTCCACGACCCACGGCATGCGGCCGAAGGCACCGCGCTCGGAGTACGTCAGCTGGCGGGTCTTCCAGTCGCTGCAGTTGTTGGTCGGCGACGACTCACACAGCCAACCCGAACCACCACCACTGAACTCACCCGGACCACCGGCATTGCGGCTGTCATCCGGCCAGACCACACCGAACGCGGTGATCGGGCCGCCCGAACGGGCCGACAGGGTGCTGCCGAAGGACCACTGCTCGTTGAGCTTGTAGGTGCCGCGCAGCTTGAACTGGTGGCGGAAGTCATTGAACAGCACGCCATAGCGTTCATTGACGGCCGGATGGTCGTAGTACTGCACCAAATTGGTGTCGGCATAGCCGGTATCCGAGTTCACCGGGCCTTCGATGTTGCCCTCGCTCTTGGACCAGATGTAGCTGGCATTGAACGACCACTTGTCGTTCCACGCGCGGTCCAGCTGGAACTCCACCGCCTTGTAGGTGCGCTTGGGCTTCTTGTACCCCATGACCAGGCCGCTGCCACCGGCCTTGTAGCCGTCCTTCGACGAATCGAAGGTGACCCAGCTGTTGGTGTCCGGGCACCACAGCGTGTTCTTCTCGCCGGGGTTGATGATCGGCCAGTCACCGGAGTACCAGTCGCAGCCTTCGACATGGTTGATGCGTGCGTCTTCCACCGCGCGGGTCATCTTGCGGTAGGTGGCGTTCACGCCATACGACCATTCCTGGTTGATCGCCTGCTGGAAGCCGAGAATGAACTCGTCCTGGTAGACCTGCTTCAGGTCCTTCGCCACCGCGGTGCGGACGTCGCTCGGCGCCGGTGCGTTGCCGTCGGTGTTGACCGGGCCGATCTGCTGGCCGAGCTTGGGCACCAGGTACGGCTTGCCGGTGAGCGGATGGGTCATCTCGGTCCAGCCGTCGAGCGCATAGTAGGTGTGCTCGTCGATCGTGCCACCGCCAAAGTAGTCGGCGATCTTGTTGGTCAGCGGCGTGTAGTAGCGACCCGCGTTGCCGAACACCTTGGTGGTGCCATCGCCCTTCACGTCCCAGCTGAAGCCCAGCCGCGGCGAGATCATGTCGTTGAACTTGGTTTTGGCGAACGTCGCGCCCGAGGCCAACTTGTTGTGGAACTGGTCGAAGCGTACGCCCAGGTTCAACAGCAGGTTCGGCGTGACGTTCCAGTTGTCCTCCACGTAGAACGCCTGCGCCTTGGTCGTCACCGGCGAACCGGTGACATAGCGCCGCGCGTCGACGATGTCGGTGACGCCTGCCGGCAACACGGTGCCGTTGACCGAATCGCCCGGCTTGAGCACCAGCGCCTGGTAGCTCCTGCCATCGCCCGGGTAGACGACCGAGCTGTCCGAATCCATGTCCTCCTGGTCCACGCCGAAGCGCAGCAGGTGGTCACCCAGGGTCCACTCGAAGTCCAGGCGTGCCGCCTCGCGCTTGTCCTCGCGGCTGCTGATGCTGCTGTTGGTCGGATGGCAGCCCTGGTTGGACTTCGGGCCATACTTGGTGGTGTAGCTGGCGGCGAGCGTGATGATGCTGCAGTCGCCGTCCAGCGGGCTGTCCGCCACCGAACTGCGCTTGTTTACGCCATACATGGCCTTGGCGACGAAGTTGTCGGTGAGGTGGCCGGTATAGGTGAGCGACCAGTTGTCGCCGCCCGAGCTGCCGCTGCTGACACCCGTGGTTTCACCGAACTGGTTGGTGTCCCATACGTAGTCTTCGTAGCTGTTGGTGACGAAGTCCGACTTGTCGGAGAACGCCAGCAGCTCCAGCATGTGGTTGTCGGTGATGCGCCAATCGAGCTTGCCGCCCCAGAAATCGTTGTTGCTCTTGGTCTTCCAGGCCTCGCTCTCGTCGACGTCCTTGGAGTCGCTGTCGCGGTTTTCGTACATCGCGAAGAAGAACAGCTTGTCCTTCACCAGCGGGCCGGACGCCCACACATTGGTCTTCGTCAGCGGGCTGGTATCACGACTGGTGCGATCACGCTCGTCGATGGTGCCGTCGCGGTGGAAGTGATCCTTCTTGGACGAAGCCCACGCCGACGGCTCCATCGTGACCTCGACGCCGCCCTTGAACTCGTTGCCGCCGGACCGGGTGATGGCATTGATGACGCCGCCGGTGCTGCGCCCGAACTCGGCCGAGTAGCCGCCGGTCTTGACCTGGAACTCCTCGTAGAAGTTGAACGGAACGGTCGAGAAGCCCTGGCGACGGTACGGGTCGGTCACGTTCAGGCCGTTGATGTAGGCCACGTTCTCGGCCACCGACGAACCCCCGAAGGTCAGGCCGCCGAAGGTCGCGCCCGATGCCACCACGCCCGGCGCCAGTAGCGCGACGGCTGCCACGCTCTGGTCCACCGGCATGCGCGAGAGTTCTTCGCGCTTGATGTTGAAGGAGGACTCGGTGGAGTACACGTCCACGCGGTTGACGATCTTCGAACCGGTGACCTGCACCGAGTCCAGGGTCACCGCGCCACCGTCACCGCCCCCCAGGTTGACCGCGGTGGTGCCACCCAGCGACACGCTGACGGCCAGCGGCTCCTTGTCGGTCTCACCGTCACGCTTGACCTGCAGGCTGTAATCGCCCACCGGCAGCTGGCTCAGTCGATAGGAACCATCGGCACCGACGGTGACGGTGCGGGTCAGGCCGGTGGCCTTGTTGACGATGGTGATCTGGTCACCGCTGCTCGCGCGGCCTGCGATCGCGCCGGTGGCGCTCTGCGCCATGACGCTCGGCGCCAGTGCCCCCAGACAGGCGCCCAATGCGACGGTCAGCGCCGCCCGCTTCAACATTTTGCTGTTCATCCCCTGCTCTCTCCTGCAGATAGTGAAGTAACGACTCGAACTGCTGTCTATTGCCCTTCCAGCGGCAGCACCTGCGTCTGGAAGTCGTATTGCCACTGGTTGAAATAGAGGTTCCCGCCCTTCCACTCCACTTCACCACGTTGCAGGTCCACGGTCTCCGAACGGAAGTGCTGCTTGGCCGGCACCAGCGCCCGTGAGTAGTCGTCGTTGAAGGCGATGCGGTAGGCATCGATGCCGCCGAAATAGAAGTCGCGCTCGGCCGGCACGCTGCTGTCCAGCGCGCCGGTGGTCACGTCCATCGGCACCCAGCCGTACGGGGCCAGGTACACCGCGCCCCAGTCGTGCAGGTTGTTGTAGCCCACCGCGTCATCGGAATAGACCATGCCCGATTGCCAGCGCGCCGGGATGCCGTTCAGGCGCAGCAGCGCCACCAGCAACAGCGTCTGCTGGCCGCAGTCGGCATGGCCGGCGTGCAGCGCGTAGTCGGAGATGTTGCTGATGGTGGAGTATTCGCGTGCGCCACCCCACGGGATCTGGTCCACCGCGTCGAACAGCTTCCGGGCGACGCGGTAGGGGTTGGTCTCGTTGCCCACCACCTTGCGCGAGAACGCACGCAGCGCCGGGGTGAACACCACGTGCGGCGCGCGCTGCGCCAGGAAGGGCGCCAGCGCCGGGTCGGACGGCGTCGGCAGCACCTTGTCCGGGTCGATCACGAAGCGACGCGCGGAGATGGTGACTTCGTAGTTGACCGAAAACTCGGTCGGCGTGCCCGCCACCGCGGTGCGCTCCAGGTAGGCGGTGCGTTGCAGGGTGTCTTCGGGCGCGACCTGCGCACCGTCCGGCACGCTGCCCAGCCAGCGGATGTTTTCCTGCTGGCCCGGGATCGCGCGCGGGTACGGGATCCAGGCACGCACGGTCTCGCCAGCGGGCACGGCATCGGCCTTGACCGTGATCGACTGGGTCACGCGGATGCGGCGCGGACTGACACTGTTGCGGCCGCTGCGGTCGGAGGCGGCGATGACTTCGGCGTGGTGCGGCCCCAGCCGCTCGTACGGCCCCGGTCGCGAGATGCGCTTGTCCGCCGGGCGACGCTGCGAGGCTTCCTCGCTCAGCAGGAACAGGTTGTTCGGGGCACGGTTGAACCAGCGGCGCTGGCCGTCGATGTCCAGGTGCTCGATCAGGCCGGCATCGTCCCAGGCCTTGAACTCGGCCTCGCGCAGGTCGGGGATGGAGCGGCGCACCGCGGCCTTGGCCTGCGCTTCGTCCAGGCTGAAATCCAGCCGCATCCGGCGCATGCGCTCCTGCTGGAAGGCATAGGCCTGGCGCGCCTGCGCATCGGTCCCCGGCGCGGCCAGGGCAGCATCGATCTCGGCCTGCGCACCGGCGAAGTCACCGCGGTCGATCCGTGCTTCCAACGCCGGCAAGGACACCGTCGGTGCCTCGCCGGCCTGCGCCGTGCAGGCGATGCCCAGCCCCAGCAGGGAGACGGCTACCTTGCGGGCGAGAGCGACACGGACAAAGCAGGCAGAATCGACAGTTGAAGCCACGGCAACACATCCAGAGGTGCAGGGTGGTAACGGCTGTTTAACACGCACCCGATAGCCGGTCAATAATTTATTCTTGCTTTCATGGATGAAAGGAATAAATATTCCGAAGCATCTCCAAGGGGAGTTCCAATGAACGTGATCCCGGCACACCTTCCGCGCCGACGCCTCGCCCCGCTGTCGCGGGCCCTGCTCCTCGCTGCGGCGCTCTGCGCCGGCCCGGCGTGGGCACTGTCGCCGCCGCAGGCGCCTGCCCCAGCCTACGCGGGCATCCTTGGCCTGGAGGAGAGCTTCCTCGCACCGCAGCATTGGATCGCGCAGTTGCCCGATCCCGACGCGGTGATCCTGGACCGCGCCGGGATCGACGCGCAGAACGCGCGCATGCGCCAGCAGGACAGTTCCATCCACGACCTGCGTGCGTTGCCGGCCAACCTGCCGCGCGCCCTGGTGCTGGAGCAGATCAACGGCATTTCCCGCGCCCCCACCCGCCCCCTGTACGACGTGCAGGGCAAGCCGGTGGGCGCGGCCCAACTCAAGGCCATCACCGACAACCTCGCGCTGGAGCGCGTGCCGGCCAGCCGCCCGATCCAGTACGGCCTGGTCGTCCACCGCGCCGCGTTGCGGGCCTTCCCCACCGAACTGCGCGTGTTCAGCAGCCAAGGCGACACCGACATCGATCGCTTCCAGGAGTCGGCACTGTTCCCCGGCGACGCCGTGGCGGTGCTGCACGAGAGCGCCGATGGCAAGTGGGTGTTCGTCAGCAGCGAGCGCTACGCCGCCTGGATGGAGAAGCGCTTCGTCGGCATCGGCGACGCCGCGCAGGTGTTCGGCTACGGCAGCACCGGCCCGTACCGGGTCATCACCGGGGCCACCGCACGCACCGTGCACACGCCGGAGGAGCCGCGCGTGTCCGACCTGCAGCTGGAAATGGGCGTGCGCGTGCCGGTGCTGTCCGACTGGCCGGCGATGACCCCGGTCAACGGCCAGCAGGGCCATGGCAGCCATGTCATCCAGCTGCCGGTCCGCAACGCCGACGGCAGCCTGGCCCTGGTGCCGGCCCTGTTGCCGCGCTCGCAGGACACCGCCGCGGACTACCTGCCACTGACCCCGCGCAACCTCATCACCCAGGCCTTCAAGTTCCTCGGCGAACGCTATGGCTGGGGCCATTCCTACGATACCCGCGACTGCAGCGGCTTCGTCTCGGAGATCTACCGCAGCTTCGGTGTGCTGTTGCCGCGCAACACCAGCGCCCAGGCGATCAGCCCGGCGCTGGACCGCACCGCCTTCAGCGATGCCGACGGCAAGGCCCGGCGTGACGCCGCCGTCGCCAACCTGCAGGTCGGCGACCTGGTCTACATCCCGGGCCACGTGATGATGGCCATCGGCCAGTCCAACGGCATGACTTGGGTGATCCACGACACCTCCGGCGGCAGCTGGTTCGACGCCAGCGGCAAGCGCGTGCACGCCAGCCTCAACGGCGTGTCGGTGACGCCCCTGGACCCGATGATGGCCAGCGACACCGCCCGCTACATCGACCGCATGACCAACATCCAGCGCATCGGCCCGCACACCACCAAATGAAGATCACCGACATCGAACTGGGCATGCTGCGCGTGCCCCTGAAGACCCCGTTCAAGACCGCGCTGCGCACGGTGGAAACCATGGAGGACGTGGTGGTGCTGGTCCGCACCGACAGCGGCCACACCGGCTATGGCGAGGCCCCGCCCACGGCGGTGATCACCGGTGACACGCACGGCTCGATCATCGAGGCCATCAACACCTTCATCAAGCCGCGCCTGCTCGGCGAGGACATCAGCAACCTCAATCGCATCTGCGGCCTCATCCAGTCCTCGCTGGAGCGCAACACCAGCGCCAAGGCGGCGGTGGAAATCGCCGTGTACGACCTGTGGGCGCAGCTGCACGGCGCCCCGCTGTACCAGATGCTGGGTGGCGGCGACCCGGTGATCACCACCGACATCACCATCAGCGTGGACTACATCGACAAGATGGTGGCCGACTCGCTGTCGGCGGTCGAGCGCGGCTTCGAGTCGCTGAAGATCAAGGTGGGCAAGGACATCGGCCTGGACATCGAGCGGGTCAAGGCGATCCACGCCGCGGTCGAGGGCCGCGCCCTGCTGCGCCTGGACGCCAACCAGGGCTGGACCGCCAAGCAGGCGGTCTACGCGATGAGCGCGCTGGAGAACGCCGGCGTGGTGCTGGAACTGCTGGAGCAGCCGGTCAAGGCCGCCGACATCGCCGGCATGAAGTACGTGACCGAGCGGGTGAACACCCCGGTGATGGCCGACGAAAGCGTGTTCAGCCCGCACCAGGTGTTCGACCTGATCCAGCAGGGCGCGGCGGACATCATCAACATCAAGCTGATGAAGACCGGCGGCATCTCCAACGCGATCAAGATCGCCGACATCGCCTCGCTGTACGGCGTGCCGTGCATGATCGGCTGCATGCTGGAGTCGAGCATCAGCGTGGCCGCCGCGGTGCACCTGGCGGTGGCCAAGTCCGGCGCGATCACCAAGGTCGACCTCGACGGCCCCTCGCTGAGCCAGTTCAATCCGGTCGAAGGCGGGGTGATCTTCAACGAGTCGGAGATCACCATCACCGACGCCCCCGGCCTGGGCATCCTCCAGGTGCGCGGCCTGGAGATGATCAAGCCGTGATGCACGCGGCGACGGCAACCGCTGCTGCAGCCGTTGCCGCCGACGCACGAATTGCTGTTGCTGTTGCTTCTGCCCCCTCCCTTGCGCAGCGCGCAGGGGAGGGCTGGGGAGGGGTAGCTCCGGCTCTGCTCCTGCTCTGCCATATAGCGGGCCCAACACCGCAGCCCATCGAGGGAACAAGGCACGGGGGTTGGAGCGCAGCGCCTCCCGGCGATGCTTTCTTCTGTAGCCCCCTCCCCCCCCCTCCCCCGCACTGCGTGCGAGGGAGGGGGCGCACCCCAAAGCAACCACCACACTGCGTGCGAACGAGGGAGCCCCGGTACGTACCCGACCCTCTCCAAAGCGGCCGTCCATCCCGTAAAGTCACCCACGAACTCCCGGCACACCGCCCATGGCCCCACTGCTGAAAATCCGCGCCGAACGCGAACAGATGTCGGCCATTGAACGTCGCATCGCCGACTTCATCCTCGACAACGCCCACCTGCTGCGCGACTACTCCTCCCAGCAGCTGGCCAATGCCCTGGGCATCAGCCAATCCAGCGTCGTCAAGTTCAGCCAGAAGCTGGGCTTCAAGGGCTATCCCGACCTGAAGTACTCGGTCGGCTCGGCCGTCGCGCTGGCCGGCAACGGCGACACCACCGACTGGCCTCCGGAAGAACAGCCCGGCGGCTACCTGCTGGCCGCCGACACGCTGCGCCGCGCCAAGTCCGCCGCCGAGGAGGAAACCATGGCGGCCAACCCGCAGGCCGACGTCGAGGCCGTCATCGCGCTGGTCGACAACGCGCCCAAGGTCTTCATCTACGGCCTAGGCGACGACGGCCTGTACGCCCGCGAATTCGCCATGCGGCTGTCGCTGCTGGGCATCCTCACCGTCCAGCACGCCGACCCCATCCTGATGACCGCCAACCTCTCCGCCGCGCGCCCCGGCGACGTGCTGCTGGTGTTCTCCGAGTTCGGCAAGCTGCCGCAGCTGTGGCAGCTCTCGCGCCAGTTCCAGGAGGTCGGCGGCAAGGTCGTGTCGATCACCCGCCACACCGCCAATCCGCTGCGCGCACACGCCGATGCCGCGCTCGCCATCTGCGCGCATGACCGGCAACCGCAGATCGCGCAACTGCTGTACCGTTGCTCGCTGCAGTACCTGCTGGACTTCGTGTTCGTGCTGTTGTGCCAGTCCAATCCGGACCGGCAACGACAACTGGCATTGAACCAGGAACGCATCCAGCACCTGATCGACAACTGACAGCCGGAGCCGCCGCCATGCCATCCCTGTTTCCCTCCCTCGCCCGGCAGGTGCTGTCACCGCTGTTGTGCCTGTTCGCACTGGCGGCCCCGCTCGCCTCGGCCCATTCGTTGCCTGCGCCGGTGCACGCCGCGCGCCAGTTGATCGTGGTCACCACGCCCAGCTGGGACACCCCGTCGGGCCACCTGCAGGCTTTCGAGCGCACCGGACACGGTTGGCAGGCACATGCCGGCGGTTTCGACGTGGCCCTGGGCCGCAGCGGCAGCGCCTGGGGCATCGGCCTGCATCCGCCCCAGTCCGATGGCCCGCACAAGCGCGAGGGCGACGGCCGCAGCCCGGCCGGCATCTTCGCCATTGGCCCGGCCTTCGGCTATGCCGAACACATCCACAGCGCCCTGCCCTACCTGCCGATGCAGGCCAGCAGCTACTGCATGGATGTACCGGCCTCGCCGCTGTACAACCGCATCGTCGATGCCGCCCAGGTCGGTGCCGACGCGGTCAAGGGCTCGACCGAGGCCATGCGCCTGGACCTGCACAACGACGGCGACCGCCGTTACCGCGAAGGCTTCGTCATCGAACACAACCCCGGCAACGTGCCGGGCCAGGGCAGCTGCATCTTCGCCCACCTGTGGCGTGCCCCCGGCGAAGCCACCGCCGGCTGCACCGCGATGGAGCCGCAGCAGATGAGTGACCTGCTGGCCTGGCTCAACCCCGCCGCCCAGCCCGTGTTCGTGCTGCTGCCCCAGGCCGAGTACGAACGCCTGCGCCGTGACTGGGGACTGCCCTCCCTGGCGGAGGCCGCGCCTTGAGCACGCCTGCACGCCGCTTCACCGTCTCCGCGCCGGTCAAGGTGCTGATCGCGCTGGCCATCGCCGCCATCGTCGGCCTGTCGCTGGCCCGGTACGATCCGGCACTGGCGCTGAAGGTGGCCGATGTCGCCCGCCCGATCGGCCGGCTGTGGCTCAACGCGCTGCAGATGACCGTGGTGCCGCTGGTCACCGCGCTGGTCATCGTCGGCGTCAACACCGCCAGCAATGCCGCCGCCTCGGGCCGTACCGCGCGCAACGCGATCATCGTGTTCCTGGTCCTGCTGGTCGGCTCGGCCGCGTTCTCGGCCCTGGTCACCCCCGCCCTGCTCGACCTGGTGCCGCGTGATGCCGACACCATCCGGACCTTCCGCGAGGCGCTGCGCTCGCCGGCCACCGCCGCCACGCCGCCATCGGCGGCGCAGTGGATCAGCGGGCTGATCCCGAACAACGCGCTGGCCGCGGCCGCATCGGCCTCGATGCTGCCGCTGGTGGTGTTCGCCATGTTCTTCGGCTTCGCCCTGAGCCGGCAGGAAGCCGGGCGCCGCGAGCGGCTGCTCGACCTCATCCGCACCGTCTCCGACACCATGATCAGCATCGTGCGCTGGGTGCTGTGGGCCGCGCCGGTGGGCGTGTTCGCGCTGGTGCTGGTGGTCTGCGCCGAGGTCGGCATGAGCGTGCTGGGCGTGATCGGCTACTACATCGTGCTGATGTGCGTGATCTACATCCTGATCACCCTGCTGCTGTACGTGGTCGCACGCTTCGCCGCCGGCGAACCGCTGCGCCGCTTCGCCGCCGCGCTGCTGCCGGTGCAGGTGATCGCCGGCAGCACGCAGTCCTCGCTGGCCTCGTTGCCGGCGATGATCGACAGCGCGCGCAACCGGCTGGGCTACCCGCCGGCGCTGACCGCGCTGGTACTGCCGATGGCGGTGTCGCTGTTCCGCATCACCAGCCCGGCGCAGTACATCGCCGTGGCCAGTTTCATTGCCTGGCTGTATGGCTTCGAGATCCACGCCTCGCAGTACGCGGTGGCGGTGCTGCTGGCGGCCGTCATCAGCATGGGCTCGACCGGCCTGCCCGGCCAGGCCAACTTCATGACCAACAACCTGCCGATCACCCAGAGCATGGGGCTGCCGGTGGAACCGCTGGGCGTGCTGCTGGCGGTGGACACCATCCCCGACGTGTTCTGCACCATCGGCAATGCCACCGGCGGGGTCACCGCCACCGGCATCGTGGCCCGCCATACCGCGCCCCACCCGGAACCGGGACCGGAACCCACCGAGCCGGGCTGAGCCTGGCCGGAGGGGATGAAATGACGAAGGGCGGGTGCATGGCACCCGCCCTTCGTCGTTGCGCTGTACCGCGCGGGCTCAGTCCTGCGGCGGCAGCGGCGGTGCGCCGTACAGCGCGTCGGCCGCCATCGTGTCGCGGGTGTTCTTCTGCACGGCCACCGCGCCAAACAGCGACAGCGCATAGGACATGCCGTAGAACCCCTTCTCGCTCAGCAACAGGGTCGCGTTCCACAGCCCGACCACCAGCAGCAGCAAGGCCGACAACAGGGCGAACCAGCACAGGCTGTAGTACAGCGCACTCACCGGGATCCCCTCCACGCGGTCGCGCACGCTCTTCTGCAGGGACACCGCGGCGAACAGGCCGAACAGCAGCAACGACAGGTAGTAGCCCTTCTCGTTGAGCATCATCTCCGCGTTGAACAAGCCCACCAGATAAGCGACCGCGCCGAGCATCAACGCCGTCCACGATGCGGCGATGAAGGCTGCCGAGGGTCGTTGCACCTGAGGTTTCATCAGCCAAACTCCTTGTAGGGACACCCCGCCCGGTCTTGGGCGTGAGCCGCTACGTTATGCGATCCATCGCCACCTTCCCAGAGGCCCGGGCCCGGAAGACCCCGACGGGCATGGTGTAATGGCGCCGTTGGACAGACGTTTCCCCTCATTGGAGAACCCCATGCCCCGTCCCCTCCTGCTCAGCCTCGCACTGGCGATCACCCCGGCGCTGTTCAGCACCGCCTGCGCCGCCGACCCCGCCGATCCTGCCGCCGAAGCGGCCATCAAGCCCGCGCAATGGCCCTTCG
Organism: Stenotrophomonas sp. ATCM1_4; assembly: GCF_004348115.1. GTDB lineage: Bacteria > Pseudomonadota > Gammaproteobacteria > Xanthomonadales > Xanthomonadaceae > Stenotrophomonas > Stenotrophomonas capsici. The sequence continues at coordinate 4,079,342 of NZ_QPFB01000001.1, forward strand.
CCGCCACCGAGGTCGCCCGCTTCAACGAGCCGTGGGCGATGACCTTCCTGCCCGATGGCAGCCTGCTGGTCACCGAAAAGGCCGGCAAGCTGCTGCACGTCGACCCGGCCAGCGGCAAGCGGAGCGAGATCAGCGGCGTACCGACCGTGGCCTATGGCGGCCAGGGCGGCTTCGGTGACGTGCTGGCCCATCCGCAGTTCACCAGCAATGGCTGGGTCTACTACAGCTATGCCGAGGACGGCCAGGACGACACCCGGGGTGCCGCGGTGGCGCGCGCCCGGCTGGTGCTGGCCGCCGACGGCAGCGGACAGCTCAGCGACGCCCAGGTGATCTGGCGGCAGACCCCCAAGGTCAGCGGCCGCGGCCATTACGGCCACCGCCTGGCCTTCGGCCCGGACGGCAAGCTGTGGATCAGCTCCAGCGAGCGGCAGAAGTTCGATCCCGCCCAGGACATGAAGACCAACCTGGGCAAGATCATCCGCCTCAACGACGATGGCAGCGTTCCGGCCGACAACCCGTTCGTGGCGCAGGGTGCGCCGGCCGACCAGGTGTGGTCGCTGGGCCATCGCAGCGTGCTGGGCATCGCCTTCGACGGCAACGGCAAGCTGTGGGAGCACGAGATGGGCCCCAAGGGCGGCGACGAGCTGAACCTGATCCAGCGCGGCGGCAACTACGGCTACCCCATCGTCTCCAACGGCGACCACTACGACGGCCGGCCGATCCCCGACCACGACACCCGCCCGGACTTCATCGCCCCGGTGGTGACCTGGCGCCAGGTGATCTCGCCCGCCGGCTTCGTCATCTACAACGGCGCGCTGTTCCCGCAGTGGAAGGGCAGCGGCTTCATCGGCGGGCTGTCCTCGCAGTCACTGGTGCGCGTGGCCTTCGACGGCGACACGGCCCGCGAAGCGGAACGCTTCGACATGGGCAAGCGCATCCGCGAAGTGGAGCAGGGCCCGGACGGTGCACTGTGGTTGCTGGAAGACGGCAACAACGCCCGCCTGCTCAAGCTGACCCCGAAGGCCGGCTGATCGCGGCCGTTGCATCCGGCGACAAGGACCTGTTGCGATGTTGCTGCGTTACCTGCCCGCCATCGTGATCGGCGCAGTGGTGGCGGTCCTCACCGCCACCGCCTCGGTGCTGATCCTGCTCGATCACCCCGCCGCGCTGCTGGTCGTCCTCTATGCGCCGCTGCTCGGCGTCGTGTTGTTGCCGACGCTGCTGCTGGCATGGCTCTACGCGCTGGTCCGCGACCGCGGCGGGACACCCCGGGTGGCGCATCTGGCGATGCTGGGCCCGGCCGTGCTGGCGGCGCTGATCGTGCCCGCGGGGCAGAGCCTGCGCAGGCAACATGACAGCCTGTTCGGAGCCCCTCCGGTTTCCGAAGTCCACGTGAACCTGACCGGCCAGACGCTGTGGCTGGACGACAGTGTCAGCACCGGCTTCACCAGCACGCCCGGCTTCGGTCATGTCATGCCGGTCCCGGCCCTGCCGGTCGGGCAGACCACGCAGATCACCCGCTGGCCGCCGGCGCGGCGCGCCGACGGCCGTGCGTTCCCCTATGCCGGGCACGCGCTGAAGCCAAGCCGCCTGCAGATCGGCCGGGCCCTGGGCGATGGGCGGCCCTCGCCCGATGTCGTGCCGCTGCGCCGGCCATCGGCCGCCTTGCCACACGACCTGCCGGCGGGTGACCTCCGCCACGTCTACTACCACTACCCCGACCATGTGGACGTGGTCCTCACGCCGATGCGGTCACCGCGACTGGTACGCACCCCCGCCCGCCGTGCGCCTGCGGGTTTGACCCTGGTTTCGGTGGCCGATTCCAGCGCGGTGCCGATCGTTCGGCTGGAGCTCAACGGGCAGAACGTCGACCTGCTCCACGCGGATCTCGCGCAGGCCACCTGCCCCAACCGGCGCGAACCGCAGGCGCCGGTCATGCTCGGCACCGACACCCCGCTCACGGTCCGCTGGCAGCGCGCCGACGCCCCGCAGCATTGGCACGAAGCACAGCTGGCCTACCCCGCGTTGCCACTGCCCAGCGGCCTGGCGAAGCAGGCCTATACCGCGCAGCTGATGCTGTATTTCAGCGACACCCTGCCACCGGCCGTGCAACGCTTCCAGGAAGTGCCCACCGGCGACGTCCGGCTGAGCCTGGCCACCAGCCCCGCACCGGCGGCATATGCAGCGGTCTCGGCCTGCGCGGACGTGGCCAGCGGCTACGACCTGCAGGTGGTGAAACCACTGTGACCCGCGCTCAGCGCAGGCGCAGGCGCAGCCCGATTGCCTGCACCAGCCCATAGCAGAGCAGCGCGGCGACCAGGCTCATCGTCAGCGGGCTGGCATTGCTGCCGCCCTGCATCGCGCCGGCGCTGAACGCGCCGCTGTACCAGCGCCACGCCAACCGCCCGACCAGCACCAGCGACAGCACGCCACCGATCCACGGATTGGGGATGTACCCGGCATGGCCGTCGCGTGCGCTGAACCGGGTGTGCTTCAGCGCGAACAGCCCCAGCGCCACGCCGGCCACCGCCCCGCCGAGCATTCCCCAGGCCACGTGCGGCAGGAACAGCGCCGCCCAGCCGAGCAGCAGCACCAGCACCGACAGCAGCACGATGCGCGCGACGTTGCGGTGCGGACGCCACGGCTGCCAACCGAAGTGCCGGCGGATGCGCCGGTAGTACAACAGGCCGAAACCGGCGGTCATCAACCAGGGCATGTAGACGGGCAGCGCGGCCATTTGTGTCTCTCCGGGGAATGGCGCGAGCATCGCATGCCGGCCCACCGCCGGCAGGTGTCATCTGTCACTCCACGTCGCAGGAGCGCCCTTGGGCGCTCCTATCGGACGGTCACGGCGCCAGCAGCTCGAAGCTGGCCGCCTCGCCGCTGGCCGACGACGCACACACCCACACATCGAACAGGCCCGGCTCGGCACTGAATTCGCCGTCCACGCCGGTGAAGGCCAACTGCTCGCGGACCAGGCGGAACGTCACCTGCTGCGACTGTCCCGGTGCCAACGCGACCTTGCGGAAGTCCTTCAACTCACGCACCGGCCGCACCCGGCTGGCGACGCGGTCATGCACGTACAACTGCACCACTTCCTCGCCGGCAACCTCGCCGGTGTTGGTCACCGTCGCGCTGACCTCCAGCGTGCCGTCCCAATCCATCTGCGCGGTGCTCAGCCGCACCGCGTCGTAAGCGAACGTGGTGTAGCCGATGCCATGACCGAACGCGTACAGCGGCGCATTCGGAATCTCGCGCCAGCGGGCCTTGAACTCGGACATCGTCGGCAGCTCCGGGCGCCCGGTGCGCGGGTGGTTGTAGAAGTACGGCTGCTGCCCGGAAGCGAGCGGAAAGCTCACCGGCAACCGCGCCGACGGGTTGTAGTCGCCGAACAACACGTCGGCCACCGCATGGCCGGTCTGCGTGCCAAGGAACCAGGTCACCGCGATGGCCTGCGCATCACGCACCGCACCGTGCAGCGCCAGCGCGCGCCCGTTGCGCAACAGCACCACCAACGGCGTGCCGGTGGCGGCGACCGCGTCGGCCAGCGCCTGCTGCGCGGGCGGCAAGGTGATCTCCACGCGCGACTGCGCCTCGCCGGTGTAACGCTGCGGCTCGCCCAGCGCCAGCACCACCACATCGGCGCGCCGTGCAGCCGCCACCGCCGCGGCGATGCCGCCGTCCAGCGGCGCCTCCAACGCACAACCGGGCACGATCTCCACGCTTGCCGCGTCTCCCAGCGCCGCACGCACGCCGTCCTCCAGCGTCACGTAGCGCGACTTGTCGCCGAACAACGTCCAGCAACCTTCGATGTTGTCGCGGTCCTGCACGAACGGGCCGATCAGCGCGATCTTCTGCCCCTGCTTCTTCAGCGGCAGCACCGCGTTCTCGTTCTTCAGCAGCACGATCGAGCGGCGCGCGGCATCGCGCGACAGCGCATCGTGCGCAGCGATATGCGATTGATCGGCCTCGCGCGCGGCATCCAGCGAACGGTACGGGTCATCGAACAGGCCTATGGCGTCCTTCAACCGCAGGATGCGGCGCACCGATTCATCCAGCACCGACATCGGCACCTCGCCCGCCTCGACCAGCCCGGCCAGGTGGCGATCGTAGAAGCCGCTCTGCATGCTCAGGTCCAACCCGGCCAGGAAGGCCTTGCGGGTGGCGTCCACCTCGTCGGCGGCGTAACCGTGCGCGATCAATTCCATGTCGGCGGTGTAGTCCGACACCACCACGCCATCGAACTTCCATTCGTGGCGCAGCAACTCGGTCAGCAGCGCACGGTTGGCGCTGGCCGGCACGCCGTTGATGTCGTTGAAGGCGCTCATCAGCGACAACGCGCCGGCTTCCAGCGCGGCCTTGAACGGCGGCAGATGGATGTCGCGCAGGCTCTGCGGCGAGATGTCCACCTGGGCGTATTCCATGCCCGCGGCGACCGCACCGTAGGCCGCGAAATGCTTGGGCGTGGCCAGCAAGGCATCGGCAGCGGTCAGGTCCTGGCCCTGGAAGCCACGCACGCGGGCGGCGGCGAACGCACAACCCAGCACCACGTCCTCGCCTGCGCCCTCGGCACCGCGGCCCCAGCGCTGGTCCCGGGCGATGTCCACCGCCGGCGCGTAGGTCCAATGGATGCCGGCCGCGGTGGCCTCCACCGCGGTGGCGCGGGCGGTGCGCTGGGCCAGGTCCGGCTCGAAGCTGGCGGCTTCGCCCAACGGGATCGGGAACACCGTGCGCATGCCATGGATCACGTCGGCGGCCAGGATCACCGGAATGCCGAGCCGGCTCTCCTCCACCGCCACCTTCTGGATCTGGCGGCCCTGTTCGGCGCCGACGCCGTTGAACAGCGACCCCACCCGTCCCGCACGGACCTGCTCCAGCACCTGCTCGGCATTGCGGACATTGGCCTCGGGATTGATGTCCGGGACGAAGGGCCGGACCATGTCGGCGAATACGCTCAACTGGCCGACCTTCTCTTCCAGGGTCATGCGGGCGATCAGGGACTCGATGCGGTCGTGGGCCACCGGCAATCCTTCTTCATGTAAACGTTTGCAGTGTGCGGATTCTAGCGCCACCGCCGTGAATCACAGCGCGCGCGATCACAGCCCCGCACGGCGGTGGTACCCAGCGCGGCACGGCCCCGCCCGACCGGCGTCCCGTCCCAATGGGAGCGCGGGGCCACGCGCCTTCCCGGCAATCCCCGCCGGCGTCCTACACGCCTTCGTCCTGGCGCTCGCGCACCGCCATCAGCATCGCGTCGCTGGACTCCTGGAACACCCGCAGCCCGAACTCCGGCAGGATCGCCAGCAGGTGGTCGAACACGTCGGACTGAGTGCGCTCGTACTGCGCCCACGCCGTCGGCGCGAAGCAGTAGATCTCCAGCGGCAGGCCCTGCGGGGTGGGCGCCATCTGCCGCACCAGCAGGGTCATGTTCTGCTTGATGTCCGGATGGCTGCGCAGGTAACGCTCCACGTAGACGCGGAAGGTTCCCAGGTTGGTCATGCGGCGCGCGTTGACCGGCTCGGGGTGGGCCTGCGCCACCTGCGCGTTCCACTGGCCCAGCTCTTCCTGCTTGGCCGCGAAGTAGTCGTCCAGCAGGCCGAACTGGCCCAGCCGCTCCAGCGCGGTGGCATCGAGGAAGCGCACGCTGTGCTGGTCCAGGTAGATCGAGCGCTTGATCCGCCGCCCGCCCGACTCCTGCATGCCACGCCAGTTGCGGAACGATTCGGTCACCAGCTTCTTGGTCGGGATGGTGGTGATGGTGTTGTCGAAGTTGCGCACCGTCACCGTGTGCAGGGCGATGTCGGTGACGTCGCCATCGGCGTTCTGGCTGGGCATCTCGATCCAGTCGCCGATGCGCACGCGGCCATCGCCGCTGATCTGCACGCTGGCCACCAGCGACAGGATGGTGTCCTGGAAGATCAGCATCAGCACCGCGGTCGCCGCGCCCAGGCCGGTGACCACGTGCAGCAGCTTGACCCCGGCCAGGGTCGCCACGATCGACAGGCCGGCGAGCACGAACACCACGATCTTGGCCACCTGCAGGTAGCCCTTGATCGGCTTGTTGCGCGCGTCCGGGCGACGCTCGTAGAAATCATTGAACACGTCCAGCGCATGCGCCACGGCCAGGGCGATGGTCAGCACGGTCCAGGCATGGCACAGCGCCTTCAGCCCGGCCACCAGCTCCGGCGGCAGTTCCGGCACGATCGACAGGCCGGCGGCGATCACCACCGACGGCACGATGTTGGCCAGCCGTGCGATCACGCGCAGCGGCTGCTTGGCGTTCTTCTCCGGGCCGGAGAAACGCTCGATCGCCTTGCGCAGGCCGCTGAGCAGGATGCGCTTGGTGACGAAGTTGGCCAGCCAGGCCACCAGCAGCAGCGCCACCAGCACCACCGCCGGGTACGCCAGCGGATAAGGCGCCAGCGTGCTTTCCAGTTGGTCCAGCCAACGGATTCCCATTACCGCCATCGGTTCTTGCTCCTCTTCGTTGCAGGGTCCTGGCCACGACGGCGCGCGCGCGCCCGATGGGCGGCCCGGGCAGGCCGTCCGGCAGCTTCAGGACAGGGGGTTACCCGGCAGCGCGCGAGCGCTCGATGATCACGCCCACCGCGCGCGCACCGCGCACCGCGCCGGGCTTGCTCAGCTTCAGGCGCAGCCATTGCACGTCGAACTCGTCCAGCACGATCTGCGCGCAGCGCTCGGCCAGCGTCTCCACCAGGCCGAAGTCCGAGCCACGCACGAATTCCATCAAGCGCTTGCTCACCGCCTTGTAGTTCAGCGTGTCGACGATGTCGTCGCTCGCCGCGGGCTTGCGGTTGTCAAAGCCCATTTCCAGGTCGAACACCAACGTCTGGCGGATGCGCCGCTCCCAGTCGTAGATGCCGATCAGGGCGTCGATCTCGAGCCCTTCGATGAATACTTTGTCCATTGAACACAGGGAACAGGGATTGGGGAACGCGCAATGGTACGTGCCGGGGCGTTAAGCAGGGGCGTTTGGCTGAACGGCGCCCGCGGCGATCCCGCGTGCAATCGCGCGGAGTGGTGCCCCCGCAACCGCGATCAATCCGGCGATGCAGCCGCGACCCCGCGCGCCGTTCCTGCCCTATTCGTCCACCAGCGGCGGCAGCGTTGCCATGTCCCAACGCGGGGTGACCTTCACTTCCGGCGGGCTGTGCTGGCCGGCCTTCAGGCGCAGCGCGCCGGCGAAGGCGATCATCGCGCCGTTGTCGGTACACAGCGCCGGGCGCGGGAAACACACCCGGCCACCGCGCCGCTGCGCGGCCTCATGCAGCTTGGCGCGCAGGCGCTTGTTGGCGCCCACGCCGCCGGCCACCACCAGTACTTCGCAACCGGCCGCATCAAGCGCGCGCTCGCACTTGATGGCCAGCGTGTCGACCACCGCGTCCTCGAAACCGCGCGCGATGTCGGCGCGGGTCTGCTCGCTCTGGTCGCTGTCGCGCCACGCCAGCAGCACCTGGGTCTTCAGGCCGGAGAAACTGAAGTCCAACCCCGGCCGGTCGGTCATCGGGCGGGCGAACCTGCAGCGTCCCGGCGTGCCGATCTCGGCCAGCCTGGCCAGTTGCGGGCCACCCGGATACGGCAGCCCCATCAACTTGGCGGTCTTGTCGAAGGCCTCGCCGGCGGCGTCGTCCAGGGTCTCGCCCAGCAGCCGGTACTTGCCGATGGCATCGACCGCGATCAGCTGGGTGTGGCCGCCGGACACCAACAGCGCCACGAACGGCGGCTCCGGCGGGTCGTCCTCCATCAGCGGCGCCAGCAGGTGGCCTTCCATGTGATGCACGGCAATGGCCGGTACATCCAGGCCCCAGGCCAGCGACCGTGCCACCCCGGCGCCGACCAGCAATGCCCCGACCAGACCCGGGCCGGCGGTATAGGCCACCCCGTCGATATCGGAGATGGCGATGCCGGCCTCGTCCAGCGTCTGCCGGATCAACGGCAGGGTCTTGCGCACGTGGTCGCGGCTGGCCAGCTCCGGCACCACACCACCATATTCGGCGTGCAGCGCGATCTGGCTGTAGACCGCGTGGGCGCGCAGCGCGGCGGCGCCGGACAGGTCGGTGTCGTAGACGGCAACGCCCGTCTCATCGCAGGATGATTCAATGCCGAGGACTTTCATGGGCGTATTGTGAACCTCCCCAGCCTCGGGGCAAACCCCGGGGGACTTGCGCACCCGCTCAAAGCGACTATAATGCGCGGCTCACCGGGCGTGACCCGGTTTCATTGTGTCCCGGAGATTCCATGCCCAGCGTCAAAGTCCGCGAGAACGAGCCCTTCGAGTTTGCTCTTCGCCGCTTCAAGCGCACTTGCGAAAAGGCCGGCGTGCTGGCCGAGACCCGCAAGCGCGAGTTCTACGAAAAGCCGACCCAGGAACGCAAGCGCAAGGCCGCTGCTGCCGTCAAGCGCCAGCTGCGTCGTTCCTCGCGTGACGTGACCAAGCGTCAGCGCCTGTACTGATCGGACGCGACTCCTGAACGGGGGGCTTCGGCCTTCTGTACTGGGGTAAGAGCCGGCACGCGCAAGCGTAGCCGGCTTTTTGCGTTCCCGGTCCCCGTGTTTCCAAACCGTATTCCGATCCCGAAAGAGGTGATCCATGAGCCTGAAGCAACAGCTGACCGATGACATGAAGGCCGCCATGAAGGGCGGCGACAAGCACTCGCTGGGCGTGATCCGCCTGATCAACGCGGCCATCAAGCAGCGTGAAGTGGACGAGCGCATCGAACTGGACGATACCGCCGTGATCGCCGTGCTGGACAAGATGGTCAAGCAGCGCAAGGACTCGGTGACCCAGTACGAAGCGGCCAACCGTGAAGACCTGGCCTCGATCGAACGCGAGGAGATCGTGGTGATCGAGCGCTACCTCCCGGCCAAGATGGACGAAGCCGCCATCAGTGCCGCCATCGCGGCGGCCATCGCCGAAACCGGCGCGGCCAGCGCCGCCGACATGGGCAAGCTGATGGGCGTGCTCAAGCCCAAGCTGGCCGGACAGGCCGACATGGGCCTGGTGTCCAAGCTGGTCAAGCAGGCCCTGGCCGGCTGATCGCCCAAGGCCCGCGGCAACGCGGGCCTTGTCCATCCGAGCGGCCTCGGCCGCGAAGCCGACCGACCGCGTGCATCCCGCACCCCACGCACCACCGGCTTCGCGCCGGAAGGTGCTCCCGCGGCCACTTGGTGCTTCACCCTCTTTTTTCATCACATCGCTTAACGTGCATGGCCTGCCGTGCCGTGCGACCGCAATGCCCTACCTGTCCCCCGACAAGCTGAAGCAGCGCCTGGATCAGTTGCAGCAGAGCCTGCCCGGCGCCTTGGTACGCCGCTTCGCCGAAGCCGACGTGATGACCCAGGCCGCGTCACTGGCCTTCTATACCCTGCTCTCGCTGGCACCGCTGCTGGTGCTGCTGCTGTGGCTGACCGCTTCGTTGTACCCGCCCGCACAGCAGGCGCTGGTCGACCAGATCGCCTCCCTCGCCGGCCGCAGCGTGGCCGAGGTCGCGCAGACGGTGATCAACAACGCCACCTCGCGCCCCGACCTGGGCTCGCTGGCCGGGCTGTGGAGCGTGGCCCTGCTGTTCATCGGCGCGACCGTGGTGTTCGCCCAGCTGCAGGGGGCGCTGAACCTGATCTTCCGCACCGACATCCGCCGCTTCGAGGGCGTGCTGGGCTGGCTGAAGAAGCGCGTGTTCTCGGCCGGCGTGGTGCTGGCGCTGGGCTTCCTGCTGATCGTCTCGATGGTGGCCACCACCGCGTTGCAGGTGGTGTTCTCGCACCTGCCCTCGGCCCTGCCCGCCGTGGGCTACATCACCACGCTGGTGATGTATGCGCTGGGCTTTGCCTTCCTCTACCACTACCTGCCCGACCGGCCGGTGGAATGGCGCCAGGCCTTCATCGGCGGCGCCATCACCGCCATTCTTTTCACCCTGGGCCGCTACGGCATCGGCCTGTACATCGCCAATGCCGCCCCGGGCAGTGCCTATGGCTCGATGGGGACGCTGGTGATCATGCTGGTGTGGATCTACTACGCCAGCGTGGTGTTCTTCGGCGGTGCACTGATCACCGCGGTGATCGATGAGCGGGCACGGGCACGGCGCGCGCTGCCAGATACGCCTGCAGAGACGGACTGAAGCAGCGGCCGTTGCTCTGTCCTTCGGCCTCACCAACGGTAACAGCTGAAGTCCGCGCCCCATCCGCTTGCCCGCCACCAGAGCACCCCCTCCCCAACCCTCCCCTGCGCCTTTGGCGCAAGGGAGGGGGCGGCTCACAGTGATCCGTCGGTACGCCATGTACGCCCCCCCCCTTCCTTTGGCAACGCCAAGGGAAGCACTGGGCAGGGGCACGCTCCCGACGCAGACGAGTACACTTCTCCTCCATCCCTGTTGTGTGCCCCGCCCTCCGGCGGCGCTGTTCATTGCCGCATGGCCCGACTTCCCGACGCGTTCATCGACGACCTGCTTGCCCGCACCGACATCGTCGAGGTGATCAACACGCGCGTCCCGCTCAAGCGCAAGGGCAAGGAATACGAAGCGCGCTGCCCGTTCCACGACGAGCGCTCGCCCAGCTTCTACGTCTCGCCGACCAAGCAGTTCTACCACTGCTTCGGCTGCGGCGCGCACGGCACCGCGATCAGCTTCCTGATGAACTACGACCGCCTCGAGTTCCTCGACGCGGTCGACGAGCTGGCCAAGCGCGTCGGCATGGAAGTGCCGCGCGAGAACAACCCGCGCAGCCAGCAGCAACAGGACGACAGCCGCGACCAGTACTCCGCGCTGGATGCGGCCAGCCGCTTCTTCCAGAAGCAGCTGGAAGGCAACGACAAGGCGCGTGCCTACCTGGACAGCCGTGGCGTCGATGCCGACACCCGCGCGCGCTTTTCCATCGGCTATGCGCCGGACGGCTACAGCGCGTTGAAGGATGCACTGGGCAGGGACGAGCGGCGCATGAAGCTGCTCGACCGCGTGGGCCTGTTCTCCAAGAACGACCGCGGCCACGTCTACGACAAGTTCCGCGACCGGGTGATGTTCCCGATCTTCGACCGCCGCGGCCGGGTGATCGCCTTCGGCGGCCGCGTCATGCAGAAGGACGACGGCCCCAAGTACCTCAACTCGCCGGAAACCGCGCTGTTCCACAAGGGCCGCGAACTGTACGGGCTGTGGCAGGTGCGCCAGGCCAACCAGAAGATCGAGCGCCTGATCGTGGTCGAGGGCTACATGGACGTGGTCAGCCTGTTCCAGTTCGGCGTCACCCAGGCGGTGGCGACGCTGGGCACGGCGACCACGCCGGACCACGCCGAGCTGCTGTTCCGCAATGCGCCGGACGTGTACTTCTGCTTCGACGGCGACAACGCCGGCCGCAAGGCCGGCTGGAAGGCGCTGGAATCGGTGCTGCCGCGCATGAAGGACGGCCGCCAGGCGTTCTTCCTGTTCCTGCCCGATGGCGAGGACCCGGACACCATCGTGCGCAAGGAAGGCGCCGAAGCCTTCGACGCACGCCTGAAGCAGGGCACGCCGCTGTCGCAGTTCTTCTTCGACGAGCTCAGCCGCGAGATCAACCTCGGCACGCTGGACGGCAAGGCCCGCCTGGCCGAACGCGCGCGGCCGATGCTGGCGCAGATCCCCGACGGTGCCTTCGGCGACCTGATGAAGCAGGAGCTGGCGCGCCTGACCGGCATCGGCGCCAACAACTCCGTGCCCGCCAGCGCCGCAGCGCGGCCGGCCGCACGCGGCAACGTGATGCCGGTGCAGAAGCGCAGCCTGGTACGCGCGGCCATCGCCATCCTGCTGCAGCAGCCATCACTGGCCATGAACCTGCATGGCCACCACGCCATCGGCGGCCTGCGCCTGCCCGGCATCGAGCTGCTGCTGGAACTGCTGCAGCTGGTCGAGCAACGCCCGGACATCAGCACCGGCGCGCTGCTGGAGCATTTCAACGAGCGCGAGGAACAGGCCGCGCTGCACAAGCTCGCCGCCATCGCCCTGCCCGGTGATGAGGCCAGCTGGGGCCAGGAACTGCAGGACGCCATCAACCAGCTCGAAAAACAGCTGCTGCAGCAACGCCTGGACGAACTGCAGGCCAAGCAGCGCCAGCAGGGCCTGGATGAAGCCGACAAGTACGAGCTGCGCGAGTTGCTCAAGACCCGGGCCACGCTGCGCTGACCCATCCACCGGAGGTTGTTCGATGACTGGTTTCCGTTCGCTCCTGCTGCTGGCCGTGCTTGCATCGGCCAATGCGATGGCCACCGACGCTCCGCTGCGCCAGCCCCGCCCGCAGTTGCTCACCGCCGGCCAACCCAGCGCGCAACAGCTGCGCGATGCCGCCCGCTCCGGCGTCACCACCGTCATCGACCTGCGTCGGCCCGAGGAAGACCGCGGCTACGACGAAGGCGCGCAGGCCGAGCAGCTCGGCCTGCGTTATGTCCGCCTGCCCATTGCCGGCACCGCCGACCTCACCACGGCCAACGCGCGCACCCTGCAGCGCCTGCTCGCACAAGACGACGGCACCACCCTGCTGCACTGCGCGTCGGGCAACCGTGCCGGCGCACTGCTGGCCCTGCTCAATGCCCGGCTCGAAGGTGCCTCCACCGACGACGCATTGCAGCTCGGCCGCGCGGCCGGCATGACCTCGCTGGAGGCCAGCGCGCGCGACGCCATCGAGGCTCCTGTCCCCTGAGCATGCCTTCACCCGCACCTGATCGAGGAACCCCTGCCTGATGAAACGCTGGTGGTCGCGCCTGCGGCCTGACAACTTCACCCTCGCGCTGCTCGCCACCATCGCGCTGGCCACCGTGTTGCCGATGAGCGGCGCGTTGGCCCGTGGCTTCGACCACTTCACCGACATCGCCATCGCCGCGCTGTTCTTCCTGCACGGCGCGCGGCTGTCGCGCGAGTCGATCATCGCCGGCATGCTCCACTGGCGCCTGCACCTGGTGATCCTGGCCTGCACGTTCGTGCTGTTCCCGCTGCTGGGGCTGGCCTTCAAGCCGCTGTCCGGCGCGCTGCTGACACCGGAGCTGTACCTGGGCGTGCTGTTCCTGTGCACCCTGCCCTCCACCGTGCAATCGTCGATCGCCTTCACCTCGATGGCCGGTGGCAACGTGCCGGCCGCGGTCTGCGCCGCGTCGCTGTCGAGCATCCTCGGGGTGTTCCTGACCCCATTGCTGATGACCCTGCTGGCCGGCACGCAGGGCGGCATGGCCAATCCGCTGCATGCGGTCGGCGCGATCATGCTGCAACTGCTGGTGCCCTTCGTCGCCGGCCACCTGCTGCGCCCGGTGATCGGCGGCTGGGTGGAACGACAGCGCCCACTGCTGCGCTACACCGACCAGGGCACGGTGCTGCTGGTGGTGTATGCCGCCTTCGGTGAGTCGGTCAACGAAGGCCTGTGGACCAAGACGCCGCTGGTCTCGCTGCTGACCACCGCGGTGATCGCGGTGGTGTTGCTGGCCATCGCCATGCCCGGCATCACCTGGCTCGCGCGCAGGCTGGGCTTCAGCCGCGAGGACGAGATCCCCATCGTGTTCTGCGGCTCCAAGAAGAGCCTGGCCACCGGCGTACCGATCGCCAAGGTGCTGTTCGCCGGCGGCAGCCTCGGTGCGATCGTGTTGCCGATCATGATCTACCACCAGATCCAGCTGATCGTCTGCTCGATGGTCGCCCAACGCTACGCCGCGAAGAACAGGAAGCTCTAGCAGCGGCCTCGGCCGCGAAGCAGTGGAACCCGCGGCTCAACGCAACGCAGGCCATCACGCAGTGCCGGGCAGACGGCTACCGCATGCGGCGACGCATCGCGAGTTTCGCGGCCAAGGCCGCTCCTGCCGTCCTCGTTTGCGCCCCGCCCGGCGTTACAGCCAGGGCAGCAACCAGTGGTCCACCAGCAGGAAGGCGAACAGCGCCATCAGGTACACGATGGAATACCAGAACGTCTTCATGTTGAACATTTCGTCCGGCGGGTCCTGCATCTTCCATGCGTACCACAGGAACACGATGTTCAACACGCTGGCACCGCCCAGGTAGAACATCCCGCTCATGCCGATCGCCACCGGCAGCAGCGTCACCACCACCAGCACCACGGTGTAGATCAGGATCTGCCGGCGCGTATGCGGCACGCCGTGGGTCACCGGCAGCATCGGCACGTCGGCCTTGGCGTAGTCGGCGCGGCGGAAGATCGCCAGCGCCCAGAAGTGCGGTGGCGTCCACACGAAGATGATCAGCACCAGCAGCGAGGCATAGGCCCAATCGGAGCTGCCCTGCATGCCGGTCACCGCCGCCCAGCCCAGCAGCGGCGGAGTCGCGCCGGCCAGGCCGCCGATGACGATGTTCTGCGACGTCGCCCGCTTCAGGTACACGGTGTAGATCACCGCATAGCCGATCAGCGAGGCAAACGTGAGCACCGCGGTGATCACGTTCACCCACAGCACCAGCAGGGTCATCGACAGCGCCGTCAGCGCGCCGGCGAACACCAGCACCTGGCGCGGCGTGACCTTGCCCACCACCAGTGGCCGCCACGAGGTGCGTGCCATCTGCGCGTCGATGCGCGCGTCCAGCAGCTGGTTGATCGCCGCCGCGGCGGCGGCCGACAACCAGATGCCGATGAAACCCACCGCACCGGACACCACCTGCGCGGTGGTCGGCAGGGTCGGGATGGCCAGGCACATGCCCACCAGGGCGGTGAACACGATCAGTGCCACCACCTTGGGCTTGGTCAGGTCCCAATAGTCTTGCCAGGTCGCGCTCATGCCATCACTCCGGGGCACGCAGGCGTGCGAGCAACGACACCAGCACGAACAACAGCGCCACTGCCCCGCCGCTGTGCATCACCGCCACCGCCAGCGGCAGAGCCAGCTTGACGTTGAGCACGCCCAGGCTGATCTGCAGCAGCACCAGCAGGCCCAACGCGGTCGACCAGCCGCGCATGCCGGGCAGGCGGAACATGCGGACCGACAGCACCAGCAGGTACAGCGACACCACAATGGCCATCATCCGGTGCGCCATCTGGATCGCGATGCGCGAGGCGCCGTCGAGCACGCCACCTTCGTAATCCACGCCGATGCCGCGCCACAGGGTGAAGCCTTCGCCGTAGTTCTGCTGCGGCCACCACTGGCTGACGCAGCGCGGGAAGTTGTCCAGCGACACGCTGCCGCCACCGCAGGCCAGCGCCGCGTAGTTGGCGCTGACCCAGCCACCGAGCGCGATCTGCAGCACCAGCAGGGCCAGGCCGGCACGCAGCCACCAGCGCAGGCGCGGCGCCTCGGCCAAGGTGATCGGCAGGTGCGTGGCCCGCCAGGCCATCCACACCAGCAGGCCGAACATGGCCATGCCACCGAGCAGATGGCCCATCACCACGATCGGCTTGAGCAGCCAGGTCACCGTCCACATGCCCAGCAGGGCCTGGAACACCACCACCGCCAGGGTCAGCACCGCCGCCCGTGCCAGGTCGAGGTTGGACCAGCGCAGCGCCGCCAGCAGCAGGATCGCCTCGCCGCCGATGGCCAGCACGCTCGAAGCCACGTGCTCGCCGCGCATGTACAGGGGAATGGCCAGCGCCACCAGCACCGAGGCGGTGACGATCTGGGCGATGCCATGCCGGCGCCGGCGTGCCGCCAGCAGCGCCAGGGTCAGCACCTCGACGCCGAGCAGGCCGGCCAGGAAGCGATGCACCTGCTCGCGCCAGGCCTTGTGGCTCTCCAGCGGGCGGATCTCGCTGGCCACGTGCTGGGCGGCTTCCATCTGGGTCTGCGGCCAGGTCACGCGGCCGTAGCAGGTCGGCCAGTCCGGGCAGCTCAGCCCGGCATCGGACAGCCGCACGAACGAACCGAACATGATCGTGCTGGCGGTCATGATCAGTGCGAACCACGCCAGGCGGTGGAAATTGCGGTACAGCGCCGGACGCGCGTGGGCATTCATCGAACGGGACTCACTTCAGTTTCAACAGCCTGGAAAGGTCGGCCCGCAATCCACCGGGTTCGAAGCCGGGCGCATAGCGCAACACCACAAAGCCATTGGGATCAATCACATACACCGGGGTTCCAGCCGGGTCATCGACACCCGGCAGCTTCGCCCGGAACGCGGGCTGGGCCTGCAGAACCTTCAGTGCCGGCGTGACCGCCACCGCTGCCGGCGGCGAGCCCAGCCACAATATCTCGACATTATCCGCGTTATGCCCGAACAGCTGCCAGACCTTGTCCAATTGCTGCGACAAAGTGACGCAGGCCGGTGCGCAATCGGCCGGCGGCGCCAGCACGATGCGCCAGGTGCGTTCGGCCGGATTCCAGGCATAGGGCTGGCCGTCGGCCAGCCGCAGCGGTTCCTGGCGCAGATCGATCGGCGGCTCGTACAGCTGCCCATGGTTGCGGTTGATCTGCGGGGTCCAGCCGGAGAAACGCAGGATGCCGGCCAGCGCCATCGAACCGAAGAACATCGCGAAGATCAGCAGCAGCACGCGGCGGCCCTTGTTGCGGACGGCAAGCTGTTCGGGCGTGAGGGCATTCATGCGTGGCAGTTTCCCATGTGGACCAGTGAACTCGAACGTCTGTCGGTGGGCAACCGGGGCCATTCCCCGCCCGGCACCAACGCCGGGAAGAAAGGAATGACAAGCAACGCCCTGCACGCCATCGGCAGACGGGCCGATGAACGCCCGTGGCGCTGCCGGAGAATCGAACGGACCCGGGAGAAACGGCTCCTGCCCGCGCCGCGGCATCGCCCCGTCACCGCCTGGCCCGCCCGCGCCGCCATTGCAGCACCACGGCGATCACCAGCACCGCCAAGGCCATCGCGAACCATTGCACCGCGTAGCCGAGGTGGCGTGACGGCGGCAGCGTGTTGGGCAGCAACTCCAGGTCGCGCTCGTATCCCAGCGGCAACGCAGGATCCAACCGCAGCACCTGCGGGGCCATGGGCGCATCCGCCACTCCCAGCGCGCGGGAAATGGCCGGCAATTCGATGCGCGTGGCCAGCCAGGTCCGCGGCTGATCGGCCGCTGCCAGTGCCGGGCCCAGCGCGAGCCCGGCCGAAGGGGGGGGCGCCCACAGGCCTTCCAGCGTCTGTACGCCCGGCTGCGGCGTGATCACCGGCATCCGCCTGTCCGCCGGCAACGGCAGCCAGCCCAGGTCCACCAGCACCACCTGCCCGCCGTCGGCACGCGCCGGCTGGTAGACCTTCACCCCGGCCCGGCCGTGGCGCAGCTGGTTGTCCAGCAGGATGCTGCCGGGCAGGAACTGCAGCCGGTCGCGCACCCAGTGCAGCTCCCGCGGCGCCTGCATGGCCTGCTGCACGGCCATCGCCTTCTCGCGCCCGGGCGGCACCTGGTCCAGCAGGGCCTGCTTCTCGTGCATGCGCTGCAGCTGCCAGACGCCCAGGCCGCAGAACACCGTCGCCACCAACAGCGCCAACGACCAGCCGAACGCGCTTGTGTGCTGTCGCGTCATGACAAGCGGCCCCGGAGCGGGTGATATAGCGTTGCCAATTCACCCATCGGGCCGCGCATGAACGATTCGTTGAAGACCTTGCTGGTAATCGCGTTTCTGATCGTCATCGTCTGGAATCTGGGAGCCGGCCTCTACTACCTGATGATCGATCGTGGCCAGACCAAACGCACGGTCAACGCGCTCACGCGGCGCATCGTCCTGTCGGTGGTGCTGATCCTGCTGGTCGGGCTGGGCATCTACACCGGCTGGATCAAGCCGCACGGCGTCGGCGGCTAAGTCGCAGCAGAACGGGAGTGAAGCCCATCAGCGCTTCACCTCCCTGCGTGCCATGCGTCCGCGTCGATCAGAGCACGTAGACGAACAGGAACAGCATCAGCCACACCACGTCGACGAAGTGCCAGTACCACGCCGCCGCTTCGAAGCCGAAATGGTTGTCGCGGGTGAAATGCCCCTTGGCCGCGCGCAACCACATCACGATCAACATGATCGTGCCCAGCGCCACGTGGGCACCGTGGAAGCCGGTCAGCATGAAGAACGTGGAGCCGTAGATGCCCGAACCCAGCGTCAGGTTCAGCTCCTTGTAGGCATGGATGTATTCCTCGGCCTGCAACGTCAGGAACACGCAGCCGAGCACGATGGTCAGGCCCAGCCAGGTCAGCAGCTGCTTGCGGTTGCCTGCCTTGAGCGCATGGTGGGCGATGGTCAGGGTCACGCCGGAGGTCAACAGGATCAATGTGTTGATCAGCGGCAGGCCCCACGCCGGGATGGTCTGGAACGCACCGCCGATATCGGCCGGGCCGTTGGTCGGCCAGGCCGCCGAGTAGCCGCTCCACAGCAGGTCGTTGGTCGCCACGCCATGGCCTTCGCCACCGAGCCACGGCAGGCCCATGTTGCGCGTGTAGAACAATGCGCCGAAGAACGCGCCGAAGAACATCACCTCGGAGAAGATGAACCAGATCATCCCCATCCGGAACGAGCCGTCGACCTGCCGGTTGTAGTTGCCGGCCACCGATTCGCGGATGACGTCGCCGAACCAGAGGAACAGGGTGAACACCAGCATCGCCAGCCCGACGAAGAAGGTCCAGCGCCCCCAGCTGGCGTCGTTGAGCCAGCTGGCCACCCCCACCATCAGCACCAGCATGGCGATCGAGCCGACGAAGGGCCATTTGCTCTGGCTCGGCACGAAGTAGACGTTGGCATCAGGCGTGTTGTGGGCCATGGCGTTGCTTCCGGGTCCGTGATCAGGGAGCTGCATGGGCGGCGGCCGCGGTCGAAGCCGGGGCCAGCTGCTCGGTCAGCGCATCATTCTTGTAGAACGTGTACGACAGGGTGATGGTGCTCACGTCATCCGGCAGGTCCGGGTCGACGATGAAGCGCACCGGCATCTCGCGCTGCTCCCCGGCCTGCAGGGTCTGCGCGGTGAAGCAGAAGCATTCGGTCTTGTTGAAGAAGCCGGAGGCACGCGCCGGCGCCACCGACGGCACCGCGCTGCCCACCAGCGGCCGTTCGCTTTCGTTGCGGGCGTAGTACAGCGCCTCGTTCAACTCACCCGGCACCACGTCCATCGTCAGCTTTTCCGGATGGAACGCCCACGGCAGCTTGGAGTTCACGCCACCATCGAACTCCACCCGCACCGTGCGCCGGGCCTTGCCGGCACCGTCATGCGTGGCCGCCGCCTGGCTGGCGCCGCGTTCCAGCCGCACGCCGAACACTTTCTCGCAGGCGATGCGGTACAGCGGCACCAGCGAGAAGGTCAGCACGAACACGCCCAGCGCAACGCCGATCAGCCGGACCATGCCGGCATTGCGGGCGGGCTTGGGCGCAGGCGTGGTCACTGCGCCAGCACCCCGGACAGGATGAAGCCGACGTACACCGCCACCGCGATCACGCCCACCACCAGCGCGGTGCGGCGTGCACGCCGACGGCGCTGGGCCAGTTCATCAGGTTGCCACTGGCTGTTCATGCCCTGCTCCTCAATGCGTCACGTCGTCGTGGGCCAGGTCGCCCGGCTTGATCACCGGCGGGACGGTGAAGGTGTGCGCCGGTGCCGGCGACGGCACGGTCCATTCCAGGCCCCTGGCGCTTTCCCAGGCACGCGCTTCGGCACGCTTGCCGCTGCGCAGCGAGGACAACAGGATGCCGGCCATCAGGAACGGGGTGACGAACATGCCGAACGCACCGATCGAGCTGACCAGGTTCCAGTCGGCGAACACCGGGTTGTAGTCGGGGATGCGGCGCGGCATGCCGGCCAGGCCCAGGAAGTGCTGCGGGAAGAACAGCAGGTTGACGAACACCATCGTCCACCAGAAATGGAACTTGCCCCAGAACTCGTTGTACATGCGACCGGTCCACTTCGGCCACCAGTAGTACACCGCCGCGATCAGCGCCAGCACCGCACCGGTGACCAGCACGTAATGGAAGTGCGCCACCACGAAGTAGGTGTCGTGGTACTGGAAGTCGGCCGGCACGATGGCCAGCATCAGGCCGGAGAAGCCACCGATGGTGAACAGGATGACGAAGGCGATGGAGAACAGCATCGGCGTCTCGAACGTCAGCGAGCCCTCCCACATCGTGCTGACCCAGTTGAACACCTTCACGCCGGTCGGGATCGAGATCAGCATCGTGGCGAACATGAAGTAGATCTCGCCGCCCAACGGCATGCCCACAGTGAACATGTGGTGCGCCCACACGATGAACGACAGGAAGGCGATGGCGGCAGTTGCGTACACCATCGCCTGGTAACCGAACAGCGGCTTGCGGCTGAAGGTGGGGAGGATCTCGCTGACCACGCCGAACGCCGGCAGGATCATGATGTAGACCTCCGGGTGACCGAAGAACCAGAAGATGTGCTGGTACATCACCGGGTCACCGCCACCGGCGGCATTGAAGAAGCTGGTACCGAAGAACTTGTCGGTCAGCAGCATGGTCACCGCACCGGCCAGCACCGGCATCACCGCGATCAGCAGGAACGCGGTGATCAGCCAGGTCCAGCAGAAGATCGGCATCTTCAGCAGGTCGATGCCCGGCGCGCGCATGTTCAACACGGTGGCGATGATGTTGATCGCGCCCATGATCGAACTGATGCCGGCCACATGGATGGCGAACACGCTGAAGGCCACGTTGTAGCCGCCCTGCAGCGACAGCGGCGGGTACAGCGTCCAGCCACCAGCAGGGGCGCCACCGGGCAGGAACAGCGTCATCAGCAGCAGGGTGAAGGCCACCGGCAGCAGCCAGAACGACCAGTTGTTCATGCGCGGCAGCGCCATGTCCGGCGCGCCGATCTGCAGCGGGATCATCCAATTGGCCAGGCCGACGAAGGCCGGCATCACGCCACCGAAGATCATCACCAGCGCATGCACGGTGGTCATCTGGTTGAAGAATTCCGGCTTGACGTACTGCAGGCCGGGTTGCGCCAGCTCCAGCCGGATCACCACGCTCATCGCCGCACCGATGATGAACATCGTGAAGCTGAAGAGCAGGTACAGCGTGCCGATGTCCTTGTGGTTGGTGGAGAAGAACCAGCGTTCGAAGAAGCTTTGGTGGTGACCGTGGTGCTCGGAGTGATCCACTGCGGAGTTCGCCATTGCAACTACACCTCGTTAATCCAGTTTCCAGGCATCGCGCCGGCCTGCCGGCCGGCACGCAGTGGGATCAGGCGCCGGTCGCGGCCGGCGTCGCCGGCGCGGCTTCCGGTTGCGGTGCTTGCTCGGAGGCCGGCGCCGCGGGTGCAGCGGCCGGTGCCGCCTCCGCCGCGGGTGCGGGTTTGCGCGAGGCCAGCCAGGTCTTGAAGTCTTCCTTGGACACGGCCTTGACCACGATCGGCATGAAGCCATGGTCCTTGCCGCACAGCTCTGCGCACTGGCCGCGGTAGACGCCGACTTCCTCGATGTTGGTCCAGCGCTCGTTGATGAAGCCCGGCACCGCGTCCTGCTTCCAGCCCAGCGCCGGCACCCACCAGGCGTGGATCACGTCATCGGAGGTGATGACGAAGCGGACCTTGGTATCGACCGGCAGCACCAGCGCGTTGTCCACGTCCAGCAGGTAATGCGGATCGGTGGCCAGGGTCGGCACCGCCCCGCTCTGCCGCAGCGCGTCGGACTTGCGGTCCAGGCGGCTGGTGAAGGCGACATCCTCGCCCAGGTATTCGTACTTCCACATCCATTGATAGCCGGTGATCTTCACCGTCATCTCCGAATCGCGGGTGTCGTACATGGCGATCAGCTTTGCCGTGGCCGGCCAGGCCATCACCACCAGGATCACGATGGGAATGACGGTCCAGATGATCTCGGCCTTGGTGTTGTGGCTGAACTGCGCGGCCACCGCTCCCTTGGACTTGCGGAACTTGAACACCGCGTAGAACAGCGCGCCGAACACCAGCACGCCGATCACCACGCACACCCACAGCGCCACCATGTGCGCTTCCCACGCCATGCGCGCGGTATGGGTCACGCCCTTGCCCATGTTGAGCTGCCACTCCTTGGGGTCGGCGGACTGCGCCCACGCCACAGGTGCCGACAGCGCCATGGCTGCCAGCATGCATCCGTACTTCAACTTCCCGCCCCACCCGCTGCTTTGCTTCATGCCTAGACCCTTGACGTCGTCGGTTTGCAGCCATTGCTGGCTGCGAGCAAGCCTTCAAGTGCCGCCGCAAGTTCCTGGCGTTCGGCAGGTGCGAGGAAACTCCCCACTTCCACCCGCTTTCCACTGGAAACCAGCAGGACCCGTCCCTCTCCGGTGACCAGCCGCACCCAATACGGGTGTGCCCGGAACACCGGTGAACTCCCGGCCGCGGGGATCACCTCCACGCAGTCCGGTCCTACCCGGATCTCTTCCCGGCGGTCGCCGCTGCGCCAAGCCGCACGCAACGCCCAACCCACCAGCAAGCAATGCACCAACGCGAAGACCGGAGCGAAGACGTTCCCGGACAGCCAACCCAGGCCTGCGGTGAACACCATCAGTCCAGCCAACGCGGCGAACAACAGGACGAACTGCCGGGCCGTGAGCGCCCGTGGGGGATGCAGCACCAGCTGCGCATGTGAGCCATCGGAAACCGACCGAAGCATCTGGATCATGTCGCAACCGCGTCCGTACCGCGGAAAACGACCCGATGGTAGCCCTGCAAATTCACACCGGCAAGCTTCCATTCATCGATGTCGGATTGTTGCAGCGCACACTCGAATCGCCGCCAGCCCGCCAAACATCGGCGGATAATTTGACGGTTTCGGCACAAACTGGAAATGCACCTCTCGCTTTACCGAAACGCCTGCCACACAAGGCTTTCGGCCGGGTGAAAGGACGCCAGGGGGGACTGGGAAAACCGCCGGCAAGGATTAAAATGGCCGAATCCGACAACCCTGGTCCCAGGCATGAACGCAACACCTTCCACTGCTGTCGCTCCCTCCGCGGAAGCCCTGCTTTCGCCCGAGCTGCCACCGGTACCTGCCGCACTGCGACAGGCCATCACCGATGGTTGGCTGAAGGACGAAACCACCCACGTCCGTGAACTGCTGGCGCAGGCGCGCCTGCCCGCCGCCGAGCAGGCACAGGTACAGGCCACCGCCGCCGACCTGGTGCGCCGCGTGCGCGCGCGCGCCAAGAACCAGGGTGCGATCGAGGCCTTCATGCGCCAGTACGACCTCGGCAGCGAGGAAGGCGTGCTGCTGATGTGCGTGGCCGAAGCGCTGCTGCGCATCCCCGACCAGGAAACCGCCGACAAGCTGATCCGCGACAAGCTCGGCGAAGCGGACTGGAAGAAGCACATGGGCCAGTCCGACTCGGTGCTGGTCAATGCCTCCACCTGGGGCCTGATGCTGACCGGCCATCTGGTCGACCTGGCCGATGCCACCAAGCGCGACGTGCATGGTGCGTTCAAAAGGTTGATCGGCCGGGTCGGCGAGCCGGTGATCCGCCTGGCCGTGCGCCAGGCCATGAAGATCATGGGCCACCAGTTCGTCATGGGCCGCACCATCGACGAAGCGCTGTCGCGCTCGCACAAGGGCGACAACAGCAACTACCGCTACTCCTTCGACATGCTCGGCGAAGGCGCGCTGACCATGAAGGACGCGCTGCGCTACCTGGAGGACTACCGCCGCGCCATCCACGCCATCGGTGGCGACAACATCGCCCGCGGCGGCAAAGCCGACGGCGACGTCACCGCCTCGCACGGCATCTCGATCAAGCTTTCGGCGCTGTACCCGCGCTACGAGCATGCCAAGCGCGAGCGCGTGCTCAAGGACCTGGTCCCCGGCGTGCTGGAGCTGGCCCAGCTGGCCAAGTCCTACGGCATCGGCTGCACCGTCGACGCCGAGGAAACCGACCGCCTGGAACTGTCGCTGGACATCATCGAGCGCGTGGTCAGCGATCCCTCGCTCAAGGGCTGGGAAGGCTTCGGCATCGTCGTGCAGGCCTACCAGAAGCGCACCCCGTACACGATCGACTACCTGGCCGACCTGGCCCGTCGCATCGGCCACAAGCTGCAGGTGCGGCTGGTCAAGGGCGCCTACTGGGACGCGGAGATCAAGCGCGCCCAGATCGAAGGCCTGGCCGGCTACCCGGTGTTCACCCGCAAGCAGAACACCGACGTGTCCTACATCGCCTGCGCCAAGCGCCTGTTCGGCCACAGCGACACGCTGTACCCGATGTTCGCCACGCACAACGCGGCCACCATCGCCGCGGTCAAGCAGATCGCGCAGGGCCGCACCTACGAGCACCAGAAGCTGCACGGCATGGGCGATGACCTGTATGCCGAGGTGATCCCGGCCGACCGCCTCAACGTGCCCTGCCGCGTCTACGCGCCGGTCGGCTCGCACGAAGACCTGCTGCCGTACCTGGTGCGCCGCCTGCTCGAGAACGGCGCCAACTCCAGTTTCGTCAACCGCATCACCGACGAGGACGTGTCCATCGACGACCTGATCCGCGATCCGGTCGAGGCGGTGTCCTCGTTCGCGTCCATCCCGCATCCCAAGATCCCGCTGCCCATCGACCTGCTGCGCAGCCAGAACCACGACAGGAACAATTCCATGGGCATCAACCTCGCCAACGACAACGACCTGCGTGCCCTCGCCCAGCAGCTGCACGCCGCCATCAAGCCGTGGCAGGCAGCACCGCTGGTGCCGGGCGCCACCAGCACCGGCGCCACGCTGCCGGTGACCAACCCGGCCGACAGTCGCGAAGTGGTCGGCCAGTGGCAGGCCGCCGACAGCGCCACCGTGCAGCAGGCACTGGCCAACGCGGTGGCCGCGCAACCGGCCTGGAACCGCACCCCGGCCGCCAGCCGCGCCGCCATCCTCGAACACGCCGCCGACCAGCTGGAAGCCCGCATCGCCGAGTTCATGGCGCTGTGCGTGAAGGAAGCCGGCAAGAGCCTGCCCGACAGCGTCGCCGAAGTGCGCGAGGCGGTGGACTTCCTGCGCTACTACGCCAAGCAGGCACGCGAGCAGTTCGGCAGCGCCGAGAAGCTGCCCAGCCCGACCGGTGAATCCAACGAACTGCAGCTGCATGGCCGCGGCGTGTTCGTCTGCATCAGCCCGTGGAACTTCCCGCTGGCGATCTTCCTGGGCCAGGTCAGCGCCGCACTGGCCGCCGGCAACAGTGTCATCGCCAAGCCGGCCGAGCAGACCAACCTGGTCGGCTACTACGCGGTGAAGCTGCTGCTCGACGCCGGCGTGCCGGAAGGCGTGCTGCAGTTCCTGCCGGGCGACGGCGCCACCGTCGGTGCCGCGCTCACCGCCGACCCGCGCGTGGCCGGCGTGGCCTTCACCGGCTCCACCGAGACCGCCCGCGCCATCAACCGCGCGATGGCCGCACGCGATGCCGCCATCGGCGTGCTGATCGCCGAGACCGGCGGCCAGAACGCCTTCATCGCCGACTCCTCGGCGCTGCCGGAACAGCTGGTCAAGGACGCGATCGCCTCGGCCTTCACCTCGGCCGGCCAGCGTTGCTCGGCCGCACGCGTGCTGTTCGTGCAGGACGACATCGCCGACAAGGTGATGGGCATGCTGGCCGGCGCGATGGCCGAACTGAAGATCGGCAACCCGGGCGAGCTGTCCACCGACGTCGGCCCGGTCATCGACGCCGACGCACTGCAGATCCTCACCGACCATGCCGCACGCATGGACGCCGAAGCCCGCCTGATCGCCACCGCACCGCTGTCCGGCGAAGCCGCCAACGGCACCTTCTTCGCCCCGCGCGCCTACGAGCTGAAGGACCTGGGCCAGCTGCACAAGGAAATCTTCGGGCCGGTGCTGCACGTGATCCGCTGGAAGGCCGATCAGCTGGACGCGGTGATCGACCAGATCAACGCCACCGGCTACGGCCTGACCCTGGGCGTGCATTCGCGCATCGATGAAACCGTCGACCGCATCGCCGCGCGCGTCAACGTCGGCAACGTGTACGTCAACCGCAACCAGATCGGCGCGGTGGTCGGCGTGCAGCCGTTCGGCGGCCAGGGCCTGTCCGGCACCGGCCCCAAGGCCGGCGGCCCGCACTACCTGCTGCGCTTCGCCACCGAGAAGACGGTGACGGTGAACACCACCGCCGCCGGCGGCAACGCCTCGCTGCTGACCCTGGGCGACTGATCGCACTGCCGCAGGAACAAACAAGAACCCCGCGAAAGCGGGGTTCTTGTTTGGCCACACCCACATGAAACGACGGTGGCCGGACCACCGCTGTTGCGGTTGCGGTTGCTCTTTCCCCTCCCTTTCGCGAAGCGAAGGGAGGGCCAGGGAGGGGTGCCTTTGCCTCTCCCAAACAAAAAGCCCCGCTTGCGCGGGGCCTTCTGCTGCATCACTGCGGGGCTCGATCAGAACTTGTAGTTGATCGAAGCGGCGAGCACGTCGCCACCCACATCGTACTTGCCCTTCAGCGTGCTGCCGGTGGCCGAGACCAGGTTGATCGACGGCTCGTCGGTGAACAGGTGGGTGTAACCGAAGTTGAACTCGGTACGCTCGGACGGGGTCCAGCCCAGGCCGACCGACAGCCACTTGCGGGTCACGTCCGGCACGCGCACGTCACGGTGCTCGTTGCTGGTCGGGCTCTGGTCGTAGGCAACGCCGCCACGCAGGGTGAGGGTGTCGGACAGCTTGTACTCGGTACCGATCGAGGTGAAGGTCGTGTCGTTGTACTTGAACGGCAGCGCCTGGTCCGGCTGGTTCGAGGCGAAGTCGATGGTCACGGTGTCGAACGACGGCGACCAGGCGGTGCGGGTCACGTCGCCCATCACGGTCCAGCGGTCATTGATGCGGTGGGTCACGCTCAGGGTTGCCGACGCCGGCAGCTCCAGGGTGGCCTTGCCCGAGGTGTTCACGTACTGGCCCGGACGTGCCTGCGCCAGCACGGCAGCGGCGGTCGGCGGCACGTTGAAGGTGGCCTTGCCGCCGGTGATCTTGTGCTCGACCTTGGAGCGGTAGCTCAGCGCGATGTTGGTGTCTTCGGTCGGGCTGAAGGTGCCGCCGATGGTCCAGCCGAAGGCATTGTTGTCGCCTTCCACCTTGTAGGAACCGTCGGCATTACCCGGACGGAAGCCCAGCTGCGCGCCACCCGGGCTGGCATACAGCGCGGTACCGAAGTCGATCGCGCTGGTCAGCTCGATGGTCAGGTGCTCGACGAACACACCGGCGCCGAAGGACACGTACGGGTTCACGTCGTAGGAGAACGCAGCGCCCAGGTCGATGGCCTTCAGGTCGGTCTTGACACCGTGGTAACGGCCCACCCAATCCTTGTCGTATTCGGTGGTGAAGCCGAACGGCACGGTCAGCGACACACCGAAGTGCATGTTGTCGTTCTCGCCGAACGGGATGTGCAGGTAAGCGGCCGGAACCGGCGCGATCATGCCGGCATCGCCGCCATTGCCGCCGCCGATCGGGGTGCCGGTGCCCGGGCCGGTCGGGCCGACGTAACGGCCGCCTTCGCTCTTGAAGTCAGCCGAGAAGCTGATGGCGCTCACGTCGGCCTGGAACTGGCGGCCGTCCAGCAGACGCATCGAGGCCGGGTTGGTCGCCACGACGGAGGCATCGCCCCAGGCGCTGGTCGAACCTGCGAAAGCGCGGCCCAGGCCCTTGGCGCTGTTTTCCTTCAGCTGGAAGGCGGCAGCATGGGCGTGGCCGAAAGCCAGGGCGCCGGCGATGCCGACAGCCAGTGCGGTGACGCGGGCAAACGTGGAAGCGGTCATGTTCGAATGTCTCTCCGTAAACGGTGGTGGTCGTTTTTGCGCCTGCACTTCCAGTCCGCCAGGACGGCCTGGGAGTGCGCCGGAGTCCCCTCCCGACATACGACGCCGTATGCAGTATCACTCAGGGGCATTAACTAAACAATAACGTCGGCCGGAAAAATTATGCCTCCCCCGGATGACGGTGCCGGGTTAGGCTTGCAGCCCGATGTTCGTCTCGATCCCCTCCCGCAAGAAGCCGGGCCTCCGCTGGGCCGTGCCGTTGCTGTTCACGGTCATCTGGCTGGCCTTCCTGTGGTCGATCTCACGGCCGGATGAGGCTCGCCGCTCGCTCTGGATGGACTGGGGCGCCTTGTCCACCGGCCTGGGCAACCCGCAGGACTGGTGGGCGGCGCTGAGCGACGGCAGCGTCCTGCGGCTGTTCACCGCGCTGTTCCTGCACGCCGACTGGCTGCACCTGCTCGGCAACCTGGTGTTCCTGCTGATCTTCGGGCTGCCGGCCGAGCGTGTGCTCGGTCCTTGGCGCCTGCTGCTGTTGTTCCTGGCCGGCGGTGCGGTGGCCAACCTGGCGGCCCTGTATGCGATGGGTACACCGGACCGCATCATCATCGGGGCCAGCGGTGCGGTGTCGGCGTTGATGGGGGCCTACCTGACCCTGTTCCCCGGTGCCCGGCTGGGCGTGGTGCTGCCCCTGGGCCTGTTCCTGGAGTTCGTCCGTGCCCCCGCCTTCCTGTTGATCGGGGTCTGGGCAGCACTGCAGGTGGTGTTTGCCTACATCGGCCCCAGCTTCGGCATGGTGGCTTGGTCGGCACATGCGGCCGGCTTCCTGTTCGGGATCGTCTACGGCCTGTACATCCGTGCCGCCATTGCCCGCAAGCTGCGCAAGAACCACGGCTTCTGAGCCGGCTTCTATAATCACGCGATGAGCAGCAAACCCCTGTACAAGGTCACCTTCCTCAACCACGGCAAGGTCTACGAGCTGTATGCACGGCGCGTCGGCGGCAGCCACCTGTGGGGCTTCAACGAGATCGCCGAGCTGGTGTTCGACATCCACGACGGGCTGGTGGTCGACCCCACCGAAGAGCGCCTGCGCGAGGAGTTCGGCAACACCCGGGTGCTGCACCTGCCGATGCAGAGCATCGTGCGCATCGAGGAAGTGGAGAAGAAGGGCCAGTCCTCCATCCGCGACGCAGCCACCGGCGAGAAGGTAGTCACGCCCTTCCCGCTGCCCGGCAAGCCACGCTGAATCACCTGGAAAAAGGCCCCGCGATGCGGGGCCTTGTCTGCATCACTTGTCGCCGTCCACCGGCTCGGGCGTGTCAGCCGGCTCCATGGGCGTGGCCGGTGCTGCCTTCGCCGGCGCTTGGACAGCCTCCGGCTTGGCCGGCGCCGAGGGCGTTGCCGGTGCTGGCGCCGGTGTGGCGGCGGGCTTTGCCTTTGCCGCGGCTGCCGCAGCGGCCTGCGCGGCGACCACCGAGCCGGGCTGCTTGAGTTCCTGCAACGCCTGCTGGATCGGCGCATCACCCGGCAACACCACGCCGGCCTTGCCACCGTCGGCCTCATCGTCACCGTGCAGGTGGCCGGGCAGGCTGGCTTCGCTGTAGTCGACCAGGCTGGGCGGCAGGTCCTTGGTGGCCTCGTCCGCTTCGGCGGTCAGCTCCACCTCCGGCACGATGCCGGTGGCCTGGATCGACCGCCCGCTGGGCGTGTAGTAGCGCGCGGTGGTCAGCTTCACCGAGTCGCCGTTGTCCAGCGGCAACACGGTCTGCACCGAGCCCTTGCCGAAGGTACGGCTGCCGACGATGCGGGCGCGCTGGTTGTCGCGCAGCGCACCGGCCAGCACTTCCGAAGCACTGGCCGAACCGGCATCCACCAGCACCACCACCGGCGCACCCTTGAGCAGGTCGCCCGGGGTGGCATCGAACCTGGCGTCGCTGATCGAGATGCGGCCACGCGTGCTGACGATGCCGCCCTTGTCGAGCAGGTCGTCGGCCACCTGCACCGCGGCGGTCAGCAGGCCGCCAGGGTTGCTGCGCAGGTCCAGCACCAGCCCCTTCAGCTTGCCACCGGCCTGCGCCTGCAGCTGCGCCAGGTTCTTCTGGAAGTCGGCACCGGTATCGGCCTGGAAGGTACTGATGCGCACATAGCCATAACCCGGCTCCAGCATCCTGCTGCGCACGCTGGTAACGCGGATGGTCTCGCGCACCACGGTCACGTCGAACGGCTTCTGCTGGCCGCGCTCGATGGTCAGCACCACCTTGCTGCCGGCTTCACCGCGCAGCGGTTCCATCGCCTCGATCGCGCTGATCGGCTTGCCGTCGATCGCCACGATCAGGTCACCGGCGCGCAGGCCGGCGCGCGCGGCCGGGGTATCGTCGATCGGCGACACCACCTTGAGCGTGTTGTCGTCCTGCTGCAGCAGCTCCACGCCGATGCCTTCGTAGGCACCATTGGTCTGCTCGTCGAATGCCTCGGCGTCGGCCTTGTCGAAGTAGGTGCTGTGCGGATCCAGTTCCAGCAGCAGGCCACGCACGGCCGACTGCATCAGCTTCTTGTCATCGACCGGATCGACATACGCCGCACGCACCGCGTTGTAGACAGCGACGAAACGGCGGATCTCATCCAGCGGTACGCGCGAGGTCACCGATTCCTTGGCGTCGGGATCGTCGGCCCGGGACGCCTTGTCCGGGGCGCTCTGCGCCAGCGATAGCGCGGGGGACAGGGCCAACAGCAGGGCAGCTGCAAGACGGGCTACACGCATGAACCACTCCATGAGAAAACGGATGCGTGCCAAGGCACGCCGGGTCCGATTATGCGCGAAGCCCGGCTAAATTCCCGTTGAACCCGGCCATGCCCGCCGCCCCAGCCGACATGTGCGGTTTAGCTGCACGCCTGGCCCGTCAACGCCGCGTGTACTACTGGCGTTGCAGCCAGGTCGAGGGATCCACCGGCTGGCCGTTGCGGCGCAGCTCGAAGTACAGCGCGGTCACGCCCTGCCCGCCCGAGTTGCCGACCTTGGCCACGGCCTCGCCGCGGCGCACCCGCGCCCCGGCATCACGCAGCAAGGCATCGTTGTGGGCATACAGGCTCATGTAGCCGTTGCCATGGTCGACGATCAGGATCATGCCGTAGCCGGTCATCCAGTCGGAGAACACCACCGTGCCGTCGGCCACCGCGTTGACCGTGCTGCCGGCCGGCGCACCGATCAGCACGCCGCTGCTGTTGCGGCCATCGGGGAGACGGCCGCCATAACGAGCCAGCAGGTTGCCCGACAGCGGCCAGCCCAGCCCGCCCACCCGGAGGGCTGGCGCATTGGCCACCACCCGCGGCGGCGTCTTGCCCGGCGCGGGGCGCGGCGCATCCCGCGGTGCCGTTGCACCGTTCGCGGCCTGCCGGGATTGCGCGGCGGCGGCACGGCGGGCCGCGGCGCGGCGTTCGGCCTCGGCACGGGCAGCGGCGGCACGCAGGTTGGCCAGCAAGCGTTCCAGCGATTGCGCGTCCTTGCCCAGGGCCTTCTCGCGGTCGCTGCGGTCTTGGTAGCGCTGGTCCAGCTCGGCCACCACCGTGGCACGCTGGCGGCGGTCCTGGGCCAGCGTGGCGGCATCGCGGCGCTGCTGCTCGCGCGCTTGCTCCAGCTCGCGGCTGCGTGCGGTGATCTGCTGCTCGGTACTCTCCAACGCCGTCAGGTCGGCCGTCAGCGCGGTGATGGCGGCGGCACGCTCGCGTTGCAGGTAACGGTGATAGGCCAGCTGCCGGTTGCCATCGGCCACCGTGTCCTGTGACAACAGCAGCTTCAGTGGCGCGTGGTTGCCCAACTGGTAGGCGCCGCGGAGCAAGGCCGCCAGTTGCCGGCGTTGCTGGGCAAGGCCACCCTGCAGGGTGGCCTTGCGCTGCTGCAGCTCCGCCAGGGCCTGCTGCTCGCGGCGCACCGCGGCATCGGCCTCGGCCACCGCGCGGCCACTGCGCGCCACCTTCTGGTCGGCGGCGCGCAGCTGCTGCTGGGCCTGGTCACGCTGGCCCTCCAACTGGCGGCGTTCCTGAGACACATTGCGCAGTTCACCGCGCAACTGCTGCAGCTTCTTCTCCGCATCACGGGACGTGTTCTGCGCCAGCAGCGGCCCGGCCAGCAACGCCAGCACCAGCAACCCGGAGGCCCGCAGACGCGACGGGGCAGGCAGCCGGTGCAGGACGGGACGATGGCGGGTCTGGCGCAAGGGCGTTCCAGTGACTTCAGGCAGATGCGGATTGTAACCAAGCATGGTGCGATCATCCCCTGTCCCCTGAACGCCCCGGCGGAGACCTTCCATGAAACGTTTGCTGCTCACCCTGGCCCTGGCCTCCCTCGCCCCGTTGGCCATGGCCGACGACGACATCAGCAAGGTCAACGGCGCCATCAGCACCAATGCCGGCACCACCTACCGCGACCTGGACACGGTGAACGGCAGCATCCACCTGGCCAGCGGCGTCAGCGCCCGCGGCGTGGAAACGGTCAACGGCAGCGTCCACATCGAGGACAACGTCAGCGCCCGCAGCGTCGAGACGGTCAACGGCGCCATCCGCAGCGGCCGCCAGCTGGTGTTGAGCGGCGGGCTGGAAACCGTCAACGGCAGCATCTTCGTCGACCGTGGCAGCCGCATCGGCGGCGACGTGGAAACCGTCAATGGAGGCATCGGACTGGTCGGCACGCAGGTGCAGGGCAACATCGAGACGGTCAACGGCGACATCACCGTCGGCGTCGATTCGGTGATCAAGGGCGGCATCAAGGTGACCCGTCCCTCGTTCAGCATTTCGCTGACGCCGCCGCGCAAGCCGCGCATCATCATCGGCCCCAACGCCGTGGTCGAAGGCAACCTGGTGTTCGAGCGTGAAGTCACGCTGTACGTGCATGACAGTGCCCGCATCGGCCCGGTCAGCGGCGCCACGGTACAGCGGTTCTCCAGCGAGCGCGCACCGGCTGACTGAGCACCGTGGGCGCATCGCGCCTAGAATCGGGGTTCGATCGGAAACCGGAGTTCCCATGCCCCGCAAACTGTTGTTGTGTCTTGCCGCCAGTGCGGCGCTGGTCGCCTGCAAGGGCGAACAGGCCGCACCCGTCACCGCCGCGCCACCGGCACCCGCGCCCACCCAGGCGCCGACGCATGCCTTCGATGCGCAGATCAACGCCGGCGACTTCGGCGAACTGGTGAAGCAACTGGCCTCCGATGCGTTCGAGGGTCGGGCGCCGGGCACGCAGGGCGAGGAACTGACGGTCAACTACATCCGTGACCAGATGCAGCGCATCGGCCTGCAACCGGGCAACGGCGACAGCTGGTTCCAGGACGTCCCGATGACCGAGACCACGGCCGATCCCGGCACCGTGCTGAAGATCCAGCAGGGCGCGGCCAGCCGTGACCTGGCGTTCGGCACCGACATGGTGATCGGCACGCGCACCGGGCAGCCCGAGATCAGGATCGACAACAGCGAGCTGGTGTTCGTCGGCTACGGTGTCGACGCCCCCGAACAGAACTGGAACGACTATGCCGGCCAGGACTGGAAGGGCAAGACCGTGGTCATGTTCGTCAATGATCCCGGCTTCCACAGCAACGATGCCAAGCTGTTCGACGGCAAGCGCATGACCTATTACGGGCGCTGGACGTACAAGTTCGAGGAAGCCGCGCGCAAGGGCGCCGCCGCCGCGCTGATCGTCCATGACACCGCCGGCGCTTCGTACGGGTGGGACGTGGTGAAAAACTCCTGGGGTGGCGCGCAGTACGACCTGCCGGCGGCCGAGGACAAGGAACCGCGCCTGCAGGCCCAGGGCTGGCTCAGCGCCGAGGCGGCGCGCACGCTGTTCACCCAGGCCGGACTCGACCTGGACAAGGCCTACCGCGATGCCAACAAGCGTGGCTTCAAGCCGGTACCGTTGCAGGCCAGCCTTTCGCTCGACCTGAAGAGCACCATCGCGCAGAAGAAGTCGCGCAATGTGGTCGGCGTCCTGCCGGGCAGCAAGCGTGCCGACGAAGCAGTGCTCTACATGGCGCACTGGGACCACCTCGGCAAGCACGAGGGCGAGGAAGGCGACAACATCTACAACGGTGCGGTCGACAATGCCACCGGCGTGGCCGGCATCCTCGAGATCGCCGACGCGATGGCCCACCAGGCCCTGCCGCCGGAGCGCTCGGTGGTGTTCCTGGCGGTCACCCTGGAGGAATCAGGCCTGCTTGGCTCGCAGTACTACGTCAACCACCCGACCTTCCCGCTGGACAAGATCGCCGGTGTCATCAACATCGACGCCATGTCGGTCAACGGCCGCGCCCGCGACATGACCGTCACCGGCTTTGGCAGCTCGGAGCTG
Source organism: Stenotrophomonas sp. ATCM1_4 (assembly GCF_004348115.1). Classification (GTDB taxonomy): domain Bacteria; phylum Pseudomonadota; class Gammaproteobacteria; order Xanthomonadales; family Xanthomonadaceae; genus Stenotrophomonas; species Stenotrophomonas capsici. Next base: position 4,113,275 of record NZ_QPFB01000001.1, read on the forward strand.
GAGGACATCCTCAAGCCGCTGGCTACCGCGCAGAACCGTACCCTGCATGCCGAATCCTCGGTGCAGAGCGGTTTCTACTTCCGTTCGGACCATTTCAACTTCGCCAAGGCCGGCGTCCCGGCGCTGTATGCCGACGGCGGGGAAGACCTGGTCGACGGTGGCATCGAAGCCGGCAAACGTGCCACCGAGGCCTACGGCAAGGATCGCTATCACAGCCCGAAGGACGAGTACGACCCCGCCACCTGGAAGCTCGACGGTACCGTCGAAGACCTGCAGTTGCTGTATGGCGTCGGCAACCAACTGGCCGGCGGCGACGCTTGGCCCAACTGGTACGAAGGCAACCCGTTCAAGGCCAATCGCGACGCGATGATGAAGAGCAAGGCCAGCAACGCCGAAGCGAAGTAAGCCAATCGCAGAACCGGAAACGGCGCCGCAAGGCGCCGTTTTTTTGCCCAGGCCGCGGGCAACACCGCGGCCCCGTAGACGTCCCTTCGGTAGAAGCGCCCTTGGGCGCGAAGCCCGCACCCGAACTAGACCCCGGCGCCTTCGCACCCACGCCTATCACCTGCTCCAGCCATTCTCGTAGCGAAGCACATTCCGGCCTCGCGCCTGAAGGCGCTCCTACGTCAACGGTGGAGCAACGAAGATCCCCGCGCAGTCCATCGCCTTTGGGTAGGAGCGCCCTCGGGCGCGAAGCCGGCGCCCGAGCCGCACTCCGCACCAATCGTACCCACGGTAATCCCCCCGCTTTTAGCGGCTGCCAAAAGTGGAGCTATGCGGCCATCGCCAGTTTCATTGCTGGCGTGATGCCGCCGAGCGCCATGTTGGGGCGCTCGTGGTTGTACGTCCATAGCCAGCGCGTGGCCTTGTCCTGCACCTGCTCGATGGTGTCGAACAAGGTCGTGGCCAGCCAGGCATAGCGGACGGTGCGGTTGTAGCGTTCGACGTAAGCATTCTGCTGTGGCTTACCTGGCTGGATGTACTCGATCCGGATGCCTTCGCGTTCGGCCCAGGTCAGTAGCGCGCCACTGAGGTATTCGGGGCCGTTGTCGCAGCGAATGACCCTTGGCTTGCCGCGCCATTGGATGATCTGCTCCAGCGATCGTATGACTCGGCCCGATGGCAGCGACAGATCGACCTCAATCCCGAGTCCCTCGCGGTTGAAGTCATCGAGCACGTTGAATAACCGGAAGCTGCGGCCATCAGCCAGCTGATCGTGCATGAAGTCCATCGACCAGACCTGGTTGATCGTCTCCGGCACCTCCAAAGGCTCCGGCCGCTCGCGCACCAACCGCTTCTTCGGCTTGATCCGTAGGTTCAACTCCAGCTCCCGATAGATGCGATACACCCGCTTGTGGTTCCAGCCAAAGCCCTTCACGTTGCGCAGGTGCAGGAAGCACAGGCCAAATCCCCAATCGCGATAGGCCGTGGTCAGCCGGACAAGCCAATCAGCTATCCGCGCGTTTTCTTCGTTCGCTTTGGCTTGATAGCGGTAGCAGGTCTGGCTGACTTCGAACGCCTGGCAGGCGTGCCGGATGCTCAGCGCCCTGTTCGCCACTGCCCACTTGGCCATCTCCCGGCGTTGAGATGGCCTCACCATTTTTTTGCCATCGCCTCGCGGAGTACTTCGGCAGTCATCTGCGATTCGGCATACATCTTCTTCAGGCGCCGATTCTCCTCCTGCAGCTCTTTGAGCTGGGACATCAGCGATGCGTCCATGCCGCCAAACTTGCTGCGCCACTTGTAAAAAGTCGCCGAACTGATTCCGTGCTCGCGACACAGTTCCGGCACGGGCGTGCCGGTCTCGGCCTGCTTGAGTACCGCGATGATCTGGCTATCGGTGAAACGAGATGTCTTCATGGAACCTCCTCGGAAAAGGGTACGAGAAAATTCCACTTTTGGCGTCAGCTAATCTGCGGGGGGATTACC
>NZ_QPFB01000001.1:4115303-4167653 GCF_004348115.1 Stenotrophomonas sp. ATCM1_4
CTGGATGCTGTCACTGGATTCGGTCGCATCGCTGCGGTGGAAGCGCACGCCTTCGGTGCTCGCCGCGCTCTCCGGCAGACGCACGCTGTCGGCAAAGATCTCCATGCCGTTGCCGCAGCGTGCCTGCGCATCGTCCTGCAGCCGCCAGCCCAGCCCTTCCTCGGCCAACAGGCGCTGCACGAAGTCCAGGTCGCTCTCGCGGTACTGCACGCAGTAGCTGCGCACCCGGCCACCGAGCAGCGCATCGCAGCCCTCGGCCCATTGCCAGCTGGCCAGGTCGCCGTGTGCCTGCAGCACCTCATCGACGATCTGGCGCACGCTCTTGTCCTGGAACACGCGGCTGTTGCGCGCATGCTGCAACCACCATGTCCACGAGGCCAGCGACAGCCGATAGCGCACCAGCCCGCCATCGCTGCCCAGCCGGCGCGCTTCGCAGACCAGCCCGCTGCGCTTCCACGCACCGCCCGCGGCGGTACGCGCAACCAGCCTCGCCGCCGAACCCAGCAGCGCCTCCAGGTCCACCGTCTCGTCGGTACAGAGCACATCCACGTCGGTGCGCGCATGCGCCCCCAACGCATCCCGCCCCCACCAACGCTCCACCACGCCCTCCCCAAGGAGGTCACTCTCCAGCCGGTACAGGCGCTGCGCGCTGTTCAACGCGGCGACCTGTGCCATCAGGTTCGTCAGCTGATCCATGCCAATCCCAGAAGTTGTGACAGCCCGCCCGACACGCAGCGGATAGCCGTGCATTCCCCCTTGCCGGCGAATCTATCAGAAAACAGGAACGTGACATTTCATGCCGAATTCAAATAAATGAATCGGCAAAGCTTCAAATCGGGCAACAACGCACAGTTCAGGCCATGACGACGCGAGGCCCACCGGGGCCTCGCGTCGTGTCGTCTGGCAGGACTACCGCAGTGATCAGAACCGCGGCATCCCGTTGGGGATCGCACGTTTGAGTCCGTCGATCACGGCGTCCTTGCCGGCATCAATCGCGTTGTCGACCGCGCGATCCACCGCGCGCGCCGCACCGTCCTTGATCTCCTCGGCCTTCTGGCGGACACCGTCAACACCTTCCTGCACCTTCTCCTTGGCCGCATCGATCGCGCGATCGCGCTGGTACTCCACTTCCTTCATCGGTTGCAGGAAGCGCTCGTGGTCGCGGTCCATGATGTGACGGTACTGGCCAACGCCGTTGGGTTCACGGCGCGTGCCCGATCCCACCACGTTCTTCACGACCCAGCCTTCCATGCCCATGTTGTCACGCAGGTCCTTGGCATCCGAATCGCGCATCAACGGCACATTCCCTGCACTGTTCTCGTCCTCGACGTCCACGTCCTTGCTGTTGGCGGCCAGCACCTGCTGCTCGAACCGGTTCAGCTCATAGGACAGCGCCCGCATGTACTCGCGGCCGGCCTCGTCGTGCTTGCGCAGGTCGCTGTACTGTTTTGCCAGTGCCAGGTGGTGCTCCCGCAGCGCGTTGCGCTTGCGGATCTCGTTGATGAAGATCGCCTTGTCGATGCGCGTGATCGGCCCAAGCATCCAGAAGCCCGCGTGCGAGTCATGCACGTAGTCGTCGAAGAAGCGGTCGACGTCGGCAGGAATCGGTGCCGTCGCATCCACTGCGCTGACCACGTCCTTCTGCACCTGCGAGGGCGAGGCCGACAGATTGATCTGGACCCCCGCCAGGCCGATGGGCACCGTCACCGTCCTGGGCTTGTGGGCATCGCGGGCACGCTGCAGGTCAACCTGCCAGTCCTTGTTTCCCTCTTCCAGGTCCGCCTTGTCCTGCGCGCTGGCCGCGGACCAGCTCTTGAGCGTCTTCAGCGCGGCGTCGCTGGTGTACTTCCCGCGCCAACGCCAGTAGTGCTGCATCTGCGTCTGCATGCGCCCTTCCATATGGCCGCGCTTGCTGCCGCTGACGTTCTCGCCCTTCTCGTTGGTCGGCGTCCATTGAAGGTAGGCCGAGAACGCACTTTGCAGCGCCGGCTCGATCTTGAAGTCGCTGTTGATATTGGCAGGCAGCTCATTGAGCGGAAGCAGCTTCACGCCGCCGTTGACGCCTTCGAAATACATGTCGCTCAGCGGGATCTGCGAGAGCATGTCACTGCGCCCCGCACGTCCCTTGCCCTGGTCGCCGGGGGCATAGCCACCACCGATATCCGAGTGCACGCCGGGGTAGACGAACTCCTTGGCCGGTGACGGCCAATCCCCGCCCATGCGCAACGTCGACAACGGGAACGAACGCCGGATCTCATGCCCGGCGCAGTAATGCACGGTCTGCTCGACGCCGGCCGGAATGCCCATGCTGCCGTTGGCCCAATCGAGGAAACCGCCGCCCACCGGCGAGGAATCGGCCAGCAGCACCGACGCCACGGTGTCGTACAGCCCCAGGAAGCGGATGTTCAACTCTGCCGGCCCCACCTTCCCCTTCGTGGCCAGCTTCACCCAGTTCGAGAACGTGCGTGCCTCCGCGGCGCCGCGCGAAAAACCGAACACCGTCAGGTGGACGCGGGTGATGTTCGGCCGCTTCTCCTTCACCTTCGCCAGCAGGCGTTTGTCGATGTCCTCGAATATCTGGATCATCTTGGCGTTGCCGCCGCGATACAGGGTCTTCAAGCCCCTCCAGATCTCGGTGACCAGGACCTTGGCTTCGTCCGCCGGCACCAGGTCGGTGCCGGTGACCGAACGCGAAACCGCGTTGTACAGCATGATCATCGCGTAGTGGATGCGTGCCTCACCACCGCGGGCCATGCTCTTTCCCTTGCTGTCCTCCCCCGTTTCGTCGATCTCGGGGAACGGCGTGCCCACTCCGGGCAGGTAGAACTTGAAGTACTCCACGTCATCGGACTTGTGCGCGTCGTACAGCGTGACCACGTTTGAATGGCCCGCACTGCCGCGGTCGCGCAGCATGTTGTTGTTGGTGCCATCGAAGAACACCCCGACATGCAGCTCGCGCATGCAGTCCAGGCCGTCGGCCTTGCCCAGGTCGGCCTTTCCGGCCCGCCCGGACAGCTCCTGCGCGCTGGGCTTGCGACTTGCGCGCGGGAAGTCCTTCGGCATCTGCATGGTGGCATTTGCCTTCGCCCCGTACTTGTCGTTGTCCCAGCTGTCGCCCGGCGGTGCGCTGCCCAGGCGTTCATAGCTGGGCTTCCAGTCACGCAACAGGAAGGGCTTCTCCTTGGTGGGGCGGAAGTACAGCAACTGGTCGCCGTTGGGCAGCAACAAGGCCGTTCCAGTGACATGCTTCGCATCGGCGAAGAACCACGCCTCCGTCGAACCGTCGCCACGACGATCAACCGCCCACCAGCCTGCCTCGAACTTGCTCATTTGGTTTCTCCCTGCGGGGCAGCCGGTACGGGCGGCACACCTGCGTCCTCAACGTCCGATCGCGTCGACCAGCCTGGCGGTGCTTCCGGATAGGGCGGCCCCTTGTAACCTTCCGCGCGCGGCGAACCGTTGAAGATCACGATCCGCACCTCGTCATTCGGCAGGAAATGCACATTCATCGAACCGGGCACGTCATAAGGCTCGATCGGAACCTCCGCCTCATGCCAGGTCTGGGTCGGGTCACCATCGGACTTGCCGCTGCTGGTCGCCCACTTGACCTTGGCGGTCAGCCCGGGATGCCATTTCCTCGGGTAGAGGATGCAGCACACCGAGCCACCACCGGAGTAAGCGTTGATGCTGACGCCGCCGTGGTTGTTCACGTAGAACGGCGTGATGGCCTGATCGGTGGAGTTGTATCCGTCGATGCTGCCCATGGCCGTGTCGTCCTGACCGGACTTTGCCCCGCAGGCGCTCACCAGCGAGAGCAGGCAAACGCCGAGAAGTACCTGCCAGTGCCGCCTCATCGTACGTGCCAATGGTTTGCGGCGTTCATGGAAATACGGAAGGGCAGGCTTCATTCGGTCCATCCTTGCGGGCGTCCTGCGCCCGCCGTGGTCATGCCTGCGGTCATCAACGGACCGCTGCGATGTGGTGGCGTCCTGCTGCAATGCCGTGCCCCTCATGGCAGCACCCCGCGTTCTTCCTCCGGGCGGCGGTACTCCAGCCGTTCCCAGACCGCATTGCCCCACAGCGGCATCTTGTCGACCAGCAGGAACTCCCCCGCTCGCACGCCTTCCCAGGTGGAGTGCAGTTCCGGCAGGGTGTGGAAGTCTTCCCCGCAGCTGAGGCTGAGCACCACGAACTGCAGGCGGCTCTTGAGATCCTGCACGTTGAAGCGGGACGCCGTCTGCAGGATCTGGGTGATCCGGGCATGGAAGTCGCCGCGCACGCGTGCCTCCGGCACCAGGCTGGGGGTCTGTTCGCACAACATCATGAAGATCGCATCGGGCTCGGCGGCGGCGCGCAGCGCACGGAACTGGGCCACGGACAGGTGCAGGTGCTCGTGTGTATCGGCGACCGCCCCGCCCGGCGCTCCACGCCACTGCACGTACTGTCCGTTGCGGTCCACCCAACCCCATTGCGCGACACATCCGCTCACGCGCGCAACCTGCGTGGCGGACAACTCGGCCAGCAACACTGGCAGCACGCGCGTATCAGCGAACCGGCAGTGGATGGGCTGCCCGCGTTCGGCGACGCGCGCCATGCCCAGATAGGCGCACAACCGCTGCAACTGCCCAACATCGGCATTGCTGTACAACCAGCTCAGCGCCGGCGCGGGCATTGCGAGCTCAAGCAATTGCAGGACCTGCGCGGTGCGGTGCACCTCACTGCCGGCAAGGGAGAGCAGCAGCACGCCCACGTCGCCGTAGGCATCCAGCTCCGAGCCCGCATAGGCCGCCGTGACCTGCATGCCATGCCGGGCGCAGACCGCCTGCACCCGCCCGGCATCGACCAGGGCAGCATCCAGCAACGCCCAACAGGCAAGATCGCCGTCACCGGCGATGGCGGCCGCCAACGCGGGCAACGCGGCCGAAGGCAGTGCATTGTTTGCATGACAGGAGGACAACGTCGCTTCCTCCTTACTGCAATGCCGCGAATGGCGCACCGGACGCGGCGGCCTTCAGCATGCACTCCACGCAGATGGACTTCGGGAACAGCGGCAACGGATAGTCGCCCTGCACCGGGCCCACGAAGGACTTCTTCTTGGCATGCACGGTGATCTTTCCCGGGCAGTTGAAGCTGATGTTGCCGCCCTCGATCGTCACGCTCGCACCACCGGCGGTGGCGATGTGGATCGTCTTGCCGGCCGCCAGCTCCACCACGCCCTGCGCACTGGCCGCGCGCAGCGCCTGCCGTGACTGGATCTGCACCTTGTCGTTCTGCGCCTGCACGTCCAGCTCGCCGGCACCGGTGACCACGCTCAGCGCGTTGCCTTCCTTCACGCCGCCGTCGACCGCGGCCGCCAGCATCCCGACCGCCTGCCCGGCATGCAGCCGCGCATCCCCCATCACCGTGGTGTCGCTGTGCTCGCCGCTGGCCAGCAGCAGCCCTTCACCGGCCGTCCAGTGCAGCGCCTGCCCGGCCACCTGGGCGATGCCCGCCGGCGCGGCCAGGCCCAGCAGCGGATCACCGCTGTGCGGCACCCGCCCTTGGCCGGGTTGCGCCTGCCGCTCGCCAGCCTCGCTTCGGGCCTCGCTGTAGCTGTCGCCACGTACCGTGGTGTTGACGCTGTCCTGCAGCGCCGCCAGCGGCGCCTTGTCGGCGATCAGCTGCGAGCGCGCCTTGCCACGCGCACCTTCCTGCAGCGCCAACGGGCTGGTCAGGTGGGTCCGTGCCGCCTCGCTGAAGCGCTGGCCCAGCTGGTTCACCTGCTTGAGCAGGGCTGACGGCTGCACCGCCTCGCCCACCGGCTGTGCTCCGTCATGCGCATACGCACTGAACCAGCTGCCCGCCGTCGCACGCACCGCGCCCCAGCCGTCGGTGCGCAGCTCGAAGCCGGTGCCGCGCAGGCTGCCCAGGAAGTTGTCCGACTGGTGGCGCAGGTGGCCCAGCGTCAGCTGCGAGGTCTGCTGGCTGCTGGCCAGCTGCACCCGCAGCTGCTGGTCCGAGTCATCGAACAGCAGATGATTGCTGCCTTGCCCGCCGTCCCATTCGCGTGAGCGGATACCCCACACCGCACCGGCGTGCCGGTGCGCATCGTCACCCCCGCCGGCGGCATGCCAGGCCGGGGCGTGGCCACCGCTCAGGTTGCCCTGCGCACTGCTGCGCTGGTCGCCGGCCTGCCCGTAGATCGCGCGATCCGTCTCGCCCTCGGCCCCGGCCGGGGTCGGCGCCACGCCCGCTTCGCCGCGGCCGTTGTACAGCGCGCCCAGCACGATGGGCCGGTCGATGTCGCCTTCCAAGAACCCCACCACCACTTCCTGGCCGATGCGCGGCAGGAACTGGCTGCCCACGCCCGGCCCGGCGTAGCGCTGGGCCACCCGCAGCCAGGTGGTATCGCCCTGCGCATCCTGGAAATGGAAACGCACGCGTATCCGCCCCAAGCTGTCGGCATGGACGTCCTGCCCACCACCGTCGTGGCCGGCCACCACGATGGCGGTCTGGTAGCCCGGTGCGGTCGGCCGGGGGTTCAGGCGCGCACCGGTGGCATCGTGCAACCGTGGCCGCCAGGGCTGCGTCCGCTCCACGGCGGTGAAGGTATTGCCGTAGCCCACTTTCTCGGCCTGCTGCCATGCGGTCGTGGCACCACCCTCCATGGGCAATCCACCCAGCGTCGTCTCCACGCTCCTGCGCAGGTCGGTCGGCAGGTTGTTGATGCCGGTGTGCTCCACCTCGACCAGCAACAGCTCCGGCGGTTCAGCAAACGGCGCCTGCTGCACCCGCACCCAGGTGCCGGACTGCAGCCCACGCACGCTGCCCTGCCCGTGCCAGCACCGGCTGTGGGCTTCCAGCACCTGCGCCTGCAACTGCGCGTAATGATCGGCCGTGGCGCCATCGGCGAAGGCATAGGCACCGGCCGGGTCGTAGTGCTCGCGCTGGGACTGCGTGCCACCGCCGTCCACCGGCAACTGCCGCGCGATGCTGCTCACCCGGCGGTAGTCATCGCTGAGCACGCTCACGCGCGTGCTGGTCAGCTGCCGCTGCCGGCCCAACAACTGGATGCTGTCACTGGATTCGGTCGCATCGCTGCGGTGGAAGCGCACGCCTTCGCGATCGAGGGCGGCAACATCAGCTTCAACTGCCCGGGAAAGATCACCGTGCATGCGAGCAGGAAGCGGTTCGTGGGGCCGACGCACCTGTCCACCGAAATGAACAGCTGGCCCAACGCGCAGTTTGACGATCTCTATGTCGTGCGCCATCGCGCGACCGGGGAGCCCATGGCCAATACGCGCGTGGAGATCACCCGCAGTGACGGTGGGCGCAGCGAGCTGGTCACCGATGCGCAGGGACGCCTGCCGCGGCAACGCGGGCAGGGCATCGATGAAGTGGTCATCAAGATCCTGGGGAAGGCGTGACGCATGGATGAGAAAGACGAAGTACTGCTGCCGACCGGCGACTGGGATGCCGACGGACGCCCGGTCGCGCGCGCGCGCCTGACCGCGTTGAAGGACCAGCGCGAAAAAGTGGTCGAGGCCGACACCGATGCGGTGATCCCGGTGATCTTCGTGCCCGGCATCATGGGGACCAACCTGAAGTCCACGATCACCGGTGACCCGGTGTGGCGGCCGCCCAATACCGACGGCGTGGGCGCGATCCTGGGGGCGCTGGGGCAGATGGTCGTATTCCTGTTCCGGGGCGCGGCTACGCGGCAGCGCTTGTTGAACCCGTTGACGTCCGAGGTGGACGAGCGCGGTTCCCTGGATGCGGAGGGCACCATCCCCGAGGCGCTGGCGCGTGAACGCGGATGGGGCTCGCTGATGCGCTCGGCCTACAACCCGGTGATGGCCGAGATGCATCGCAAGCTCAACGACCTGATGTCCGCCGGCAAGCTGCAGCCGTGGTGGAGCGGCGATGGGGTACGCGCGCCGGCTGAGTATGGCGAGCAGAACGGGATGAGCGCGGCATTGACGCCGGAGCAGTGCAAGAAAGCCGCGCACTATCGCTTCGAGGTCTGGTCCGGCGGCTACAACTGGCTGCAGAGCAATCGCCTGTCTGCCCGCGACATGATCGCCCGCATCGACCAGGTGATCCTGCCGTACTACGCCAAGCGCGGTGTCCGTGCCAAGAAGGTGGTGCTGGTGACGCACTCGATGGGCGGGTTGGTATCGCGTGCGATTTCGCGGCTGGAGAACTACGCCAACCTGCTGGGGATCTCGCATGGCGTGATGCCGGCGACCGGCGCCGCCGCGACCTATCACCATTGCCGCGCGGGCTATACCGGCGTCTCCAGCATCATCCTGGGCCGCAATGCGGGGGAAGTGATCGCGATCCTGGCGCAGGCGCCGGGTGGCCTGGAACTGCTGCCGGCCGCCGACTACAACCAGGGCAAGCCATGGTTGCAGCTGGGCGACAACGGGACGCGGATCCCGTTCAACGGTGACCCGTACAAGGAGATCTACCTCAACACGAAATGGTACGGGCTGGTCCCGGAGGGCAATACCGAGCTGCTCGACCCTTCCGCGCCGACCGCGGAAGCGGCGTCGGCACGCGAGGAGGAGGATGGCCCGACGTTGTCGGCGCGCACCTCGTTCCAGATCAACATCGAAGGCGTGCAGTTCTTCCACAAGGACATCAGCCGCAAGTACCACGCGCCCAGTTACGTGCACTACGGCGACGATGCAAAGCAGCTGAGCTGGGGGGAGTTGCATTGGAGCGGGGGCAGCATGATGAGTGCCGACGGCATGGAGACGGTGTCGGACAACCGCAACGGGAAGGTCAAGCTCAAGGGTCCAGGCGGTCAGATCAAACTGGAGATCGCCGACCCGGCGGACCCCGGTGACGGCACGGTGCCGGCCTGTTCAGGTGCCGCCCCGAAAATCGATGTGCTGGCGTGTTTCCGGCAAGGCAGTCTCGGTACCGGCGAGTACGCGAAAAGGGGAAAGAAGGGCTATGACCACCAAGGCAGCTACAACGACGAACGCACGCGATGGGCAACCCTGTACGCCGCAGTGCGATTGGCGCAGGGCGCGGACTGGGCCTGAGCGGGTGACGATGGCCTCGGGATGGCCGGCATTGCGCGTCCTGCTGGCGTTGACGGTATTGGCCCTTGGCGCCGCGGGTGTTGCCTGTGCGGCGCCGCTACAACGGGAAAGCGATATGAAGACATTGTGCGTTGGACGATTCCTGCTGGATGTCCCGGCCGGTACCACGGTCAACCCTGGCTACGTGTATGCGAAGAAGAAGGTGGAGACCGCCACCGGCGTTTCGACCGAACGGTTCCGGCAGCAGGTTGCCGCGCGCGAGGCTGCGTTGGCGGCCGCGTCGCATCGGCTGGGTGGCAGCATGTCGGTGAGCCAGACCCGCATCGACGAGGATGCGGTGCTGCTGACCTCCTGGGTGAGCGACACCAGCAAGGCCGGCCATCGGCAGGAACTGTATGTGCTGGACCGTGCGCATGGCGTGCGCTACCTGGTCAGCGGCGAGACCGATGCGGCCAAACTGCCGGCCGCCATCGAGAACTATCGCGCCCTGCGCCCGCGCATCAGTTACCGCGATCCCGCCACCATCCCGACCGCCGCCGGGTTCTGCATCGACTCGGGCTTCATCGCGGGCAACCGCATCAACAGCGAGGAGATGACCATCGGCCTGCGTCCACGCGCTTATCCGGGCGCCCGGATGACGCTGATGTCGTACGTGACCGGGCGGCCGGACCGCCCGCTGTTGCAGCGTAGTAGCGACCTGCCACCCGAGTACGCCGCCGCCCAGGCGAAGATGCGCAACCTGCGCCGTGGTGAGCGCGACGTGGGGCCGATCCAGGGGCAGGAGATCCTTGCCCATGCCGAGGAAGGTGGCAAACGCATGTACGCGTTCCTGTGGGAATCACAGGGGCGCGCGGAGTCGTTGCAGTTCCCGTTCCTCTCGCTGCAGTTGTTGACCGAGGAACAGGCTGCACCGGCCGCCGCCTTTGGCAACGATGCCGAGGCACTGGCGGCCTGGGACCAGGTGCTGGGCAGCCTGCGGTTGCGCCCGGGCGCGATCTGACGCGGCTGCCGCGACCGGGCTGCATCGCCGCCATCTGTCCTATCGATTGATGGCGTCGATCATGCCGGTACTGCGGGCATCACCCTTGCAATGGCGGCGACGATGGCGGGTGTTCGTGGGGAGCACGCCCCCTGATTTGTGATCTGCGTGGACAGTTCTCTTCACATTCCGTTTGCTAGATTTGCCTCGGGGAAACCAGCCAGATCACGGGATGTTCAAGTACGCGGTACGAGTGGATGCCAGCCAGGGAAAAGTGAAGGTGGCGCTGGTTGACTGGCCGGAAGTTTCCGTTGCCGCCCGCCGTGATCCGCTCATCGAGCTCAAGGGTGCGCTGTTGGCCGAGATCGCCCGCTGCGTGCGCTCCAAGCTGCCCATCCGCGTTCCCAAGGCCCGGCCTTCGCCTTCCTTCTTCGTGCGGCTCTCGCCCGGCGAGGCCCTCAAGGTGATGGTCATCAACGAGATGTTTGCCAGCGGGCGCGATTTCAGGGCGGCGGCCGCCAGCCTGGACCTGCCCGAACGCGTCATCAAGCAGGCATTGGACCTGGGCCAGCCCACGGATGTCGAACTGCTCAACCGCATCCTGGCCGTGGTGGGCAAGCGCCTGCTGGCCTATACCGTCGCCTGTTGAGGCATTGCCATCGCCGTTGTGTGTGATCGAAAGAGAACATGCGCGACGATTTGCGATCACCTGTGAGTGAAGCCCGTTCCCCTGCGCTCCTAGACTCCGCCCCAATCGCTTGCGCGGCCGGCCTGCCGGCGTGCGAGCGGGTCACCATGGAGTCGAAAAGGATCAAGCGATGGCTGGAAACGTGAAGCTGGACAAGTTGAGCGAGTTGGAGGGTTTTGTGGGTGCTGCGCTGGTGGACAGCGGCAGTGGCATGGCCCTGGGCCTGCTCGGGGGCGGTTCGTTGAACATGGAGATCGCCGCTGCCGGCAACGCCGAAGTGGTGCGCGCCAAGCGTCGTGCCGCTGCTTCGCTGGGGCTGACCGACACCATTGACGATGTCCTGATCACCCTGGCCAAGCAGTACCACCTGCTGCGCCCGCTGGAGAGCAACCAGGACCTGTTCCTGTACGTGGTACTGGACCGCTCCCGCGCCAACCTGGCGCTGGCACGCCACGCGCTGAAGTCGTTCGAACAGACGCTCGACTTCAAGTAAGCAAGGCGTGTCACCGACCGCTTTGGGCGGTCACCTGCAGCGCTCGTCCTGGGGACTGCTGCAGACCACGCCAGGCAGCGGCTTGCTGCCTGGCGACCGCCACGGCCCGGTTCCCCGGGCCGTTTTCGTCAGGGCAGGCGCCGGGACGGAGTGAGCCACCCGGGGGCTGTTCGCAGGATCCGCTCACACTGCTCAATGGCCCCGACATGGCTTTGGACCCGGTGGAGCAGGGCATCAACCGATGCGGCCACGGCCTCCGCATCGGGCAACCCGTCGGCGGCCGACAGCACCCGGCCGGCCAGCAGGCCGACCCGCTGAAGGTGGAAAGACCGTTCGGCGTGTGACATGCCATAGGCATGGGCGATCAGCTCGGAGGCCGAGTCCTCAAGCGCTGCGCGCAGCTCTGCAAATCCCATCACAGCCCCCTGAATCTGCAACGGATGTCACGGTTTTGGCCAGTATGCGCCTGACGGCAGGCCAGGCGTCAAGGGGCTTTTACGGCCAGTTGCCGGAGGCCTGGCGGACGTAGCGTCGATGGGTCGCCGGCCAGGCCCGGGGCTGAAACGGCCCTTCCCCCATGGCGGTGAATGGCGGGTGTATCGTAATGACGGTTTGCCCAAGGGAAAGGGCATGCCGACATTGCGAGGGTGCATGAGAAAACGATCGGTAATGTTCAGCGCAGTGCTTCTGGCAATCACCGCAGGCATGCTCCCCCTGCTTGGCGTGTCGAAGCTGCTGCAGGCGCAGTCACTGAGGGCGCAGGAACAATACGTTGGCAATGCAGCTGCCTGGACCGCATCACGCGTGGAACGCACGCTGGATGATGCCAGGCAGGCGTTGTCGCGTGCGCAGCGCATCGACCGGACCGACTGTTCGCTCGCGCACCGCAAGATGATGGGGCAGGTGGCCGCGGACTCGCGCAGTATCGAGGACGTGGGCTTCTTCAGGAACTCGGAACTGGTCTGCTCGCGGCTGGGCAGCATCGATCCGCCAGTGCCGGCGCATCCGTCCGACCTTGATATCGGCGGCGGCAACTGGCTGTCCTATGCCGAGCGTCCGGTCCTGTTCAAGGGCAGCCCGCGCGTCGAGATCCGGCGCGGGGACTATGGCGTGCTCATCACGCCGGGGCGGCTCACCGACGTGGTCGCGGACAAGGGCACGGTGTACGGGGTGGCCAGCCGCCAGGGGCGCGTGCTGGAATCCTCCACGCAGGTTGACCCGCAGCTCGTGCAGGCGCTGCTGGTCGGAGGCCATTCGCCGCGCGCCGACCAGTTCGTCTTTGCCGCGCGCCCGGTTTCGGGCCTGGTCGCGTTCGCGCTTGTCGAGAAGGGTGCGCATGAAGCGTCGCTGCTGCTGGACTGGCGCTACACCGTGCTCATCGGTGGCGTCATCTCGGCCATGCTGTTGGGCCTGATCTTGTGCGTGTGGCGGCAGCAGCCGTCGCCAGAGAAAGCCCTGAAGCGGGCGATCAGGAACCGCGAACTGGTGGTGCATTACCAGCCGATCATGGATCTTACGACCGGCCGTTGCCGGGGGGCCGAGGCGCTCGTGCGCTGGCCGCAGCCGGATGGCCGGATCGCCTTGCCCGGCGAGTTCCTGCCCCTGGCCGAAGCCAAGGGCCTGACTTCGGCGCTGACGGAACTGGTGATCGAAACCGCGCTGGAGGAAATGGGCGCCTTCTTCCGTGCACATGGCGAGCTGCATGTCAGCCTCAACATCCCCGCCGATGACATGGAGACGGCGTGCTTCCTGCCCCGGCTTTCCCAGGCGGTGAGCCGGGCAGGCGTGGACCCATCGCAGGTCTGGCTGGAGATCACCGAGCACGGTTTCATGAATGCCTCCGCTGCCGCGGTGGCGATCCGGAAGGTGCGCGCCGCGGGCCACCGCGTGGTGATCGACGATTTCGGTACTGGCTATTCAAGCCTGTCGCTGCTTGAGGGGCTGTCGCTGGATGCGCTGAAGATCGACAAGTCCTTCGTCAAGGCCATCGACCAGGAGGCCGCCCAGAGCATCGTGGTCAACCACATCATCAGCATGGCACACCAGTTGAATCTGGCGATGGTGGCCGAAGGCGTGGAGACCGAGGCGCAGGCGCGTTACCTCATGGAAGCCGGCGTCCAGTACGCGCAGGGCTGGTTGTATGCCAAGGCGTTGCCTGCCGATGCCTTCAAGGCCTTCGTCCAGGGCCGGCAGGGTGGAACGGTGGATGGGTAACGCAGCGGCGGCGCAACGATGCGGTGATCAATCGCGGCAGGTGTGCCGGTTGCCGAGGTAATGGCGCGCGGTGCGCTCGCGGATGTTCTCGCACTGCTCCACGGCGTTGACCATGCTGTTGGCGCGGTGGATGGTGCCGTCCAGCGCGCACAGGATCTTGACCTCATCGGCCCGTCCCTGCACCACCTGGGCAATCTGGCCGGCGATCAGGCAGAGCTCGCGCATCATGTGCTTGCGTTCGCCATCGCGCAGGGCGAAGGCGTAGACGACGATTTCCTGGGCCAGGCTGTCAAAACTGGCCTGTAGGTTTTCGTAACTCATAAAGCATCCAACGCCGTGGCTGCCTGTCAGAAGTTAGGAATGTTCCCGTCGGGATGGCCCTTACACAATGCGGGTTAGGCCCGACGCCCTGTAAGTTTATTCCTACAGATGCTGCAGTCTGGTTTCCGGCAGATAGCGTTGATGGGGCCATGGACAGTGGCGCGCGTGAGGTGAATGGGCGCGGGGAGACCGCTTGCCGGCGACGTGCCTGTCAGGTTTTGCAATCCGTTATTGGCAGTTGAATGTCTTTGGTGTACATATGTACACCATGTCAGAATTGTCCTCCCAACGTGCAGCGGTACTGGCCTTCCTGCGCGAGCGGGTGGGCCAGGGCGCGCCGCCCAGCCTGGCCGAGATCGCGGCCCATTGCGGGTTTGCCTCGCGCAACGCCGCGCAGAAGCATGTGCAGGCGCTGGCCGAGGCCGGGCTGATCGAGCTGCGCAGCGGGCAGAAGCGGGGCATCCGCATCCCCGGGGCCGAGCCGCAGGCCGTGCTGGACCTGCCGGTGCTGGGCCGGGTGGCGGCCGGTCGGCCGATCGGGCCGGACATCGGCCTGGAGCGGCAACTGCGGCTGGACCGCGGCCTGTTCGCGCGGCGCCCGGACTACCTGCTGCAGGTGCAGGGCGATTCGATGATCGACGACGGCATCCTGGACGGTGACCTGGTGGGCGTGCAGCGCAGCGGCGAGGCACGCAACGGCCAGATCGTGGTGGCGCGCCTGGACGATGAAATCACCATCAAGCGGCTGGAGCGGGGGCGCGACGGGATCCGCCTGTTGCCGCGCAACCCGGCACATGCGCCGATCGTGGTGGCGGCCGACGCCGACTTCGCCATCGAAGGCATCTACTGCGGCCTGATCAGGCAGGGTTGAACAATGGGCGAAGTACTGGCCCTGGACGAGCTGATGGCGGCACGCACGGTATGGCGGGCCAGCCGTGGCAGTGCGCTCAACCATGAGGGCGAGGCCACCGGCCACGCCCCGCTGGACGCGGTGTTGCCCACCGGTGGCTGGCCGCGCAAGGCACTGACGGAACTGCTGCTGCCAGCCGATGGCGTGGGCGAGATCGCGTTGCTGCTGCCGACGCTGGCGCGGATGACGCAGGCCGGCAACCGGGTGGTGCTGGTGGCGCCTCCGTACATTCCTTATGCGCCGGCATGGCAGTCCGGCGGCGTGGCGCTGGCCGGGCTGGAGGTGGTGGAAGCCGAGCCGCGTGATGCGCTGTGGGCGTTCGAGCAATGCCTGCGCAGCGGTGCCTGTGCGGCGGTGCTGGGCTGGCCCAAAACTGCCGATGCGCGGGCGATGCGACGCCTGCAGGTGGCGGCCGACAGCGGCGATTGCTGTGGTTTTGCATTGCGTGATCGACGCCATGCGGTGAATGCCTCGCCGGCCGCGCTGCGGCTGGAATACCTGCCGGCGCAGGATGCCTGGCAGGTGCGCAAATGCCGCGGCGGACAGGTGCCGTCGCAGCCCCTGCGACTGGTGCAGTGAGCGCACGCCATGCTCTGGGCCTGCATTCTGTTGCCACAGCTGGCGCTGGACGCGGTCCTGCGCCGCCTGCCGGACCCCGAACTGCCGCTGGCGTTGGTGGATGGCCCGGCGCAGCTGCGTCGCCTGTACGCGGTCAACGACAGCGCCGCCCAGCATGGGCTGGCGCCGGGCATGCGGCTGTCGGCGGCGCATGCATTGCTGGCCCAGGTGCGCACGTTGGACTTCGATCCCAAGGCCGAGGCGCATTGGCATCGCTTTCTGGCCGCGTGGGCATACCGGCACAGTTCGCTGGTGAGCCAGCAGTGGTCGCATGCGATCGTGTTGGAGGTGAAGGCCAGCTTCCAGTTGTTCGGGCCGTGGCCGCGCTTCGAGCGGCGCCTGCGCAAGGAGCTGGACACCCTGGGCTTCCGTCACCGCATCGCGTTGGCACCCACCCCGCGTGCGGCGCGGGTATTGGTGGGCCTGCGCGATGGCATGGCGGTTACCCAGTTGCCCGCGTTGCAGGGCCTGCTGGACAAAGTGCCGGTGCGGCGTGCGGCCTTGCCCGGTGATGCTGGTGAGCGCCTGCATCGCATGGGCGTGCGTACCCTGGCCGCGTTGCGAGGGCTGCCCAGCGAAGGCGTGCGTCGCCGCTTCGGTGGCGAGGTGCTGGAGCACCTGCGCCGCTTGTATGGCGAAGCCGATGACCCGTTGAGCTGTTATGCCCCGCCGGACCATTTCGATTCACGCCTGGAGCTGGGCTATGAGGTGGAAACGCATACTGCCTTGCTGTTCCCGCTGCGGCGCCTGATCGGCGACCTGTGCACCTATCTGTCCATCCGCGACGGCGGCGTGCAGCGCTTCCTGTTGCGGCTGGAGCACGAGGAAGGCCATACCGACGTGGAAGTCGGCCTGCTGGCGGCGGAGCGTTCGCCATCGATGCTGTTCGAGCTGTCGCGCAACCGCCTGGAGCGGGTGGAGATCCCGCGCCCGGTGGTCGGCATGCGCTTGTTGGCGCGGCAGCTGCCGCCGTTCATCCCGGCCGCGCGTGACCTGTTTGATACCCGCCCGCAGCAGGCGATGGATTGGCCGCACCTGCGCGAACGGTTGCGGGCGCGCCTGGGGGACGAGGCGGTGTATCGGCTGGCGGCCGGCGACGACCCGCGCCCGGAACGGGCGTGGAAAAAGGTCAGCGGTGATGCAGCGGTGGAGACGACCGCACCGCAGCGCCCACCGCGCCCGACCTGGTTGTTGCCCGAACCGGTGCCGCTGCGGGACGGGCGGGTGCGCATCCTGTCCGGGCCGGAGCGCCTGGAAAGTGGCTGGTGGGACGGTGACGATGCACGCCGCGATTACTACGTGGTCGAGACCGCGCACGGGCAACGCGCGTGGGTATTCGCCGCGCCGGGCGAGCAGCAGGGCTGGATGCTGCAGGGCTGGTTCGCATGAGCCGGGATGACCTGCCGCCGGGTGTGCAACCCGATACACCAGGTGCACGTGCACCGCGCAACTGGCGCGTGGGGCAACGTCTGGCCGCCGCGGCCAACGACGATGTGGCACATCACGCGGCCGACGGCAGCCCTGCCTATGCCGAGCTGCATTGCCTGTCCGACTTCTCGTTCCTGCGCGGCGCCTCCAGCGCCGAAAAGCTGTTCGAGCGGGCGCGGGAATGTGGTTACAGCGCGTTGGCCATCACCGACGAGTGTTCGTTGGCCGGCATCGTGCGGGGCTGGGAAGCGGCAAAAGCGACCGGCGTTCGCCTGATCGTCGGCAGTGAGTTCACGCTGGCCGATGGCCTGAAGCTGGTGCTGCTGGTGGAGAACGGCGCCGGTTACCGGCAGTTGTGCAGCTTGATCACGGATGGACGGCGTGCGGCAGGCAAGGGGGAGTACCGGCTCGGGCGTGCCGACGTGGAGCGCGTGCTGCAGGACCAGCCGCCGGGCTTGTTCGCGCTGTGGTTGCCGGCCGTCGAGCCCGAAGCGGACGAGGGCAGGTGGTTGAAAGCGGTGTTCGGTGCGCGTGCCTTCCTGGCGGTGGAGCTGCACCGCGAATGGAATGACGCCGAGCGATTGGCCGCGTTGCTGGCGTTGGCCCGCTCGACCGGGTTGGTGCCGCTGGCCAGTGGTGATGTGCATATGGCGCGCCGTCGCGACCGCATCGTGCAGGACACGCTCACCGCCATCCGTCACAACGTTGTATTGGCCGAGGCCGGCGCGCACCTGTTCCGCAATGGCGAGCGCCACCTGCGCGCCCGGCGCACCTTGGGCAATATCTACCCGGCGGCGCTGCTGCAGGCCACGGTGGCGCTGGTCGAGCGTTGCCAGTTTGAACTCAAGCGCGACACGCACTACCAGTACCCGGCCGAGCTGGTGCCGGCCGGGCATACCCCGACCAGCTACCTGCGTGCGCTGACCGAACAAGGCATCGCCGAGCGCTGGAACGAGACCCGGCCGCTGCCGCCGAAGGTGCGCGATGACATCGAGAACGAGCTGGAACTGATCGCCGAGCTCAAGTACGAGCCGTTCTTCCTGACCGTGCACGACATCGTCCGCTTCGCGCGCGACCGCAACATCCTGTGCCAGGGACGCGGTTCGTCGGCCAATTCGGCGGTCTGCTATGCGCTGGGCATCACCGCCGTGGACCCCAGCGAGAACCGCCTGTTGATCTCGCGCTTCCTGTCCAAGGCGCGCGACGAGCCGCCGGACATCGACGTGGACTTCGAGCACGAGCGGCGCGAGGAGGTGCTGCAGTACGTCTACCGCAAATATGGACGTGCCCGCGCCGCGTTGGCGGCCACGGTCATCAGCTACCGCGGCAAGAGCGCGGTGCGCGACGTGGCGCGCGTGTTCGGCCTGCCGCCGGACCAGATCAGCCTGCTCTCCAACTGCTATGGCTGGGGCAACGGCGAGACCCCGATGGAGCAGCGCATCACCGAGGCCGGCTTTGACCTGGAGAATCCGCTGATCGCCAAGGTGTTGCACGTGACCGAAATGTTGCGCGACCACCCGCGGCATCTGTCGCAGCACGTGGGCGGCTTCGTGATCTCCGACAGTGCACTGTCCAGCGTGGTACCGGTGGAGAACGCGGCCATGGCCGACCGTACCATCATCCAGTGGGACAAGGACGACCTGGAAAGCATGGCCCTGCTCAAGGTCGACTGCCTGGCGCTGGGCATGCTGACCTGCCTGCGCAAGACGCTGGACCTGGTGCGCGAACACCGGGGACGCGACTTCGACCTGGCCAGCATTCCCTCCGAAGACCCGGCTACCTACGCGATGATCCAGCGCGCCGACACCATCGGTGTGTTCCAGATCGAATCGCGCGCGCAGATGGCGATGCTGCCGCGGCTGAAGCCCAAGACCTTCTACGACCTGGTGATCGAAGTGGCGATCGTGCGCCCGGGGCCGATCCAGGGCGACATGGTGCACCCCTACCTGCGCCGGCGGCAGGGCCTGGAGCCGGTGACGTATCCATCCGAAGGGGTGAAGGACATCCTCGGCAAGACGCTGGGCATCCCGTTGTTCCAGGAGCAGGTGATGGAACTGGTGATGCATGCCGGCTACTCCGCCGACGAAGCCGATGGGCTGCGGCGGTCGATGGCGGCCTGGCGGCGCGGTGGCGACATGGAACCGCACCGCAAACGCATCCGTGAGCTGATGGAGGACAAGGGTTACTCATCAGCGTTCATCGACCAGATCTTCGAGCAGATCAAGGGCTTTGGTTCCTACGGCTTCCCGCAGAGCCACGCTGCGTCGTTCGCCAAGCTGGTGTACGCCAGTTGCTGGCTCAAGCGGCACGAGCCGGCCGCGTTCGCCTGCGGCTTGTTGAATTCGCAGCCGATGGGGTTCTATTCGGCCAGCCAGATCGTGCAGGACGCCCGTCGTGGCAACGCCGCGCGCGAGGGCATCGAGGTGTTGCCGGTGGACGTGATGTGCAGTGACTGGGACAACCTGCTGCAGGGCGGACGAGCGTGGCGCAGCGATGCCGATCCCGGCATGCAGCCGGCGTTGCGGCTGGGCCTGCGCCAGGTGGCCGGGTTCTCCGAGGCCGCCGCGCGGGCGCTGATGGAGGCACGGCGGCAACGGTCGTTCAGCAGCGTGGCTGATCTGTGCCAGCGTGCCGGGCTGGATGGAAAGGCGCGCGAGGCGCTGGCCGAGGCCGGCGCGCTGCAGTCGCTGGCGGGCAACCGCAATGCGGCGCGCTGGGCGGTGGCCGGCATCGAGCGCAGCCGGCCGCTACTGCCGGGCAGTCCGGAGGAGCGTCCGGTGGAACTGCATGCACCGGAAACCGGCGAGGAGATCCTGTCCGACTACAACAGCACTGGCCTGACCCTGCGCCAACACCCGATGGCGTTGTTGCGTGCGGAGATGACGCGGCGGCGCATCGCCGGGCTGGATGCGCTGCGCCAGCGCTCGCACGGCAGCGGCGTGCATGTGGCGGGGCTGGTGACGCAGCGGCAGCGCCCGGGCACGGCCAAGGGCACCATCTTCGTCACGCTGGAAGACGAGTGCGGAATGATCAATGTGATCGTCTGGCCGCACGTAGCGTTGCGCCGGCGCCGCGCGTTGCTGGAGTCACGCCTGATGGCGGTGCGCGGGCGCTGGGAAAAGGTGGATGGCGTGGAGCATCTGATTGCCGGTGACCTGTACGACCTGAGCGAACTGCTCGGGGAGCTGCAGGTGGAATCGCGGGACTTCCATTGAACAGGCGCGGCCTTGGTCGCTCCTGGTGGGCTGGTTATTTGTGATGCGTGACTTTAAGGTGCGCGGGTCGCTGGAGAATTGAAGCAATGCAGGACGAGAACACCCCACAAGCCGATGCCCCGCGCAAGCGTGGCCGTCCCAAGATCTACAGCGAACCGCTGACCCAGGCCGAACGCGCCCGTCGTTATCGGGCCAAGCGCGCCAACGACTTCAGCCCGCCGGCGGAGATGCGTGATGCCACGTTGATCGATGCGGTGCGCTGGGGCATCAACCAGAAGCATGCGTCGCTGGACCTGTACCTGGAGGAGTTGGTGCGCCGCTTCCACAGCAAGGGTGCCGACGCCCTGAAGTAGGTGCCGCCGCACCATGGGCGCGCCGGGTCAGTCCGGCGGGGATCCCTGCGATGCCTGCTGGATGCGCGCCAGGTTCACCTCGAACCAGTCGGCCAGGGCCGCCACATGCGTGGCCACTTCCTCGCCCAATCCGGTAAGGCTGTACTCCACCCGCGGCGGGACCACGGCATGGGCGGTCCTGCGCACGAAACCATCTGCTTCCAGGCGCTTGAGCGTCTGTACCAGCATCTTCTCGCTGATGCCATTGGTCATGCGGCGCAGCTTTGCATAGCGCTGCGTGCCTTCGCGCAGGGCAATAAGGCACAGCACGCCCCACAGGCTGGTGACATGCGCGAAAGCTTCGCGTGATTGGCAATTGTCCTGGCCCGTGAACAGGTCACCGCGACGCACGCGGTCGGACAGTGTCGGTGCCGGATCGGGTTGAGGTTGCTGACTGCTCATTGCACTTACCGAACGGTGCGTACTTCCAACCGGGACAGGCACTCAATATTCTCCCGGGCCTTCCGATCGTCAAGTCATCCAACCGGATGCACGACGGCGCACCTCCTGGAGAACATGCAATGACCATCCTTGTCACCGGCAGCACCGGTCATACCGGGCGTGAAGTGGTACGGCTGCTGGCCGGGCGCGGCGCCGAGGTGCGGGCGCTGACCCGCTCTCCCACCGCAGCGGGGTTCCCGCCGGGCGTTGCCGCGGTGCAGGGGGAGCTGGCCGATGTGGCGGGCATGCGCGCCGCGCTGGCCGGCATCTCCACGCTGTTCCTGCTGGCGCCCAATGTCGGCGATGAGCTGCAGCAGACGCTGACGGTGCTGAACCTCGCGCGGGAGGCCGGCGTGCGCGGCGTGGTCTACCTGTCGGTCTACCAGTGCGAGCTGCATCCGCAGGTGCCTCACTTCGCCTGCAAGGTGGCGGCGGAACGGATGATCGAGGCCACCGGCATGGCGGCGAGCATCCTGCGCCCGGCCTTCTTCATGCAGAACGACCTGTCGTTGAAGGATGCACTGGAGGCGGGGTGCTATCCGCATCCGGTCGGGCACCGCGGCATGGCATACGTGGACACCCGTGACATCGCCCAGGTCGCCGCCGATGAACTGCTGCGCCGCGAGCATGCAGCGAGTGCACTGCCGTTGGTCCGTCATGACCTGGTCGGGCCGGACAACCTCACCGCCAGCGACCTCTGCGCCGGATGGGGCAGGGCACTGGGCCGCGACATCGCCTATGCGGGTGATGACCTGGTGGGCTTCGAGCGGGAGCTGGCAGGCCACGTGCCGGCCGGCTTTGCGCATGACCTGCGGATGATGTTCCAGGGGTTCCAGCAGCAGGGTTCGCCGGCCACCCCGCAGACCGTCGCCCGGATGACGGCGCTGTTGGGCAGGCCGCCGCGCAGCCATGCCGCTTTCGCCGCCGAGGCGGCGGCGCGCTGGAGGGACAGCGCGTAAGCGAGGTAGCGCTCCTATTCCAATCCGGCGAGCGCCTGGGCAAAGCGCATCGCACTGCCTTCGGCCAACGGAAAGGACAACGACGGTTCGAGGATCTCCAGTTCCAGCAGCTGTGGCTGGCCGTCGTCGGCATGGATCAGGTCGACCCGGGCATACAGCAACGGCGCATCGAGGCCGAGGGTGCGGCTTGCCGCCTGCAGCGCGGCGCTGGCCAGCGCGCGTTCGGTCGCGGTCGCCTCGCATGCGGAAAGGAAGCCCAGGTTCGGGGCGTTGGTGGTGCCGTCGCGGGCCAGCAGCGCGGCCTTGCGGATCGCGTGGCTATAGATGCCGTTGATGTAGACCAGGTCGGTCTCGCCCTGCCGTTCGATCGATGCCAGATACGGCTGCAGGATGACGCTATGGCCCGCGTCCAGCAGGGTCTCTGCGTGCTGCAGTGCCTGCATCGCATCGGCGCGCAGGAACCGCCGCACATTGCGCGAGGACGCACCGACCGTTGGCTTGACGACGAGTTCATCCAGTCCGGGGTGCACCTGCAGGAACGCGTCCAGCATCGTCTGCGCCAATGCCTTTGATTCGATGAAGGTGCTGGGAATCACTGCCAAGCCGGCCTTGGCCAGGTCGGCCAGGTAATGCTTGTCAAGCGACCAGCGCACGGCCGGCAGCGGGTTCACCAGGCGGCTGACCTTGCTGACGTGCGCGCACCAATCCAGGAAGGCGTCGGGGCGGCGGGTGTAGTCCCAGGGAGAGCGCAGCACCACGTGGCTGAAGCGGGACCAGTCCTGGTCTGGGTCATCCCAGTTGCAGATGCGGACATCCAGCGCCAAGGCCTGGCAGGCATCGCGCAGTGGCGGCATGTCGTAGTCGTCGTCGAGGCTGGTGGCATCGGTAATCAGGGCAAGGGTGGTCACGGAGGGCATCAAACAGGCATGTAAAGGAAGGGCCGTCCGCACCGACGTTGAGTGGGGGCCGGCACGGATGCAAAGGGTCAATGCAGGATATATGGCGGGCAGCCTTACGGGCAGGGCGGTAGCAAGCCGTGGTTGCGTGCCCGTGTTTGCATGAAAAGAACGATTGTGCTTTTATTCGCCGCATGGTCAGACAGACGACAGCAGGCAAAGGTGCGGCGACCCGGGAGGTGATCCTCGGCACGGCGTGCGCCCTGGCGCGGGTCAACGGGTTGGATGGGCTCACCATCGGCGTGTTGGCCGATGCGGTTGGCATGTCCAAGAGCGGCGTGTTCGCCCATTTCGGCTCCCGCGAGGACCTGCAACTGGCGGTGCTGGACACCACCGCGCAGCGTTTCGTGCAGCAGGTGATCGAGCCGGCGGCGCTGCAGCCGGCGGGGTTGCCGCAGCTGCGTGCCATCGTTGATCGCTGGTTCGACTGGATCCGCCATGAGCGCACTGGCGGAGGCTGCCTGTTCACCGCGGCAGCCAGCGAATTCGATGACCAGCCGGGGCCGGTCCGGGCGCACCTGGCACGCCAGCAGGCGAGATGGCGCGGCTACCTGTCGCGGGTGATCGACCAGGCCGTGTCTGCGGGCGAACTCGCCGCCGATACCGACCCGGCGCAACTGGCGTTCGAGATCACCGGCTTTGCGATGGTGCTGCACCACGACTCCGGCCTGTTCGACTACACCGAGGCGCGCATGCGCGGGCTACGCGCCTTCGAGCGCCTGATCACCCCCTTCATTCCCCCCCGCAACGCCCGCTGAGGCTCGAGGAGTAGCGCCATGGATTCCGTGCACGACAAAAATAGTACGACCGTTCGTAAATCGCCACGCCGGCGTGCCGACGCGGACTGGCGGTTGGCGGCGATGCGCGCGTGCATGCGCATGGCGGGATGGGTGAGCCCGGCGCTGGCGGCGCGGCTGATGGCGCGGTTGTGGTTCACCGCCCCCCAGACCCGGCCCAAGCCCGCCGCGCTGGCCCGCCTGGAGACGGGCCAGCGGCATGATGTGGACGTGGACGGAAACCGCGTGGCGGTATGGTCGTGGAGCACCGGCCCAGCGGTCTTGTTGATGCATGGCTGGGGCGGCAATGCCGGACAGATGCATGCCTTCGTCGCACCGCTGTGCGCGGCCGGTCTGCGAGTGCTCGCGTTTGACGCGCCGGCGCATGGCAGCTCCGGGCCGAGCCACTGGGGTGGGCGACGGGTCAGCTTCGTGGAAATCGCCGCCGCCATTGGAAAGGTCACCGCTGGGGTGGACCCGCTGGTTGGCCTCGTCGCGCACTCCGGTGGATGCACTGCCGCAACCCTGGCGCTGCGCGAAGGGCTCGGCATGCCGGCGCGGCTGGCGTTCATTGCTCCCTTTGCCCGGCCGCAGGAAGCCATCGCGCCGTTCGCGCGTGCCTTGGGTGCGGATGCACGGGCCCTGGCGCGGTTCGAAGCCGATGTACAGCAACGGCTGGGACGCCGATGGCCCGCGTTCGACGTGACCGGGTTGCCGCAGGTGAAGCCGGTGGGCCGCCTGTTGGTGGTGCATGACCGCGACGACCGTGAGGTGGCGCATGCCGAGGGCGCTGCCATCGCCGCGAGCTGGCCGGGGGCGCGGCTGCATACCACGCAGGGACTGGGCCACCGGCGCCTGCTCGAGGATCCGGAGGTTGTAAACCAGATCGTGGCGTTCATCGCGGCGGATGAACGCGGGACGGCTTGACGTCCCACCCTATATGTAACAACATAAGTTACATGAAACGAGACAGCCGCCTTTCCTCCGTCCTGCATGCCCTGCTGCACATGGCCGAGCAGGCAACCCCCATGACGTCCGAAGCGCTGGGGCTGTGCCTGCGCACCAACCCGGTGGTGGTCCGCCGCACCATGGGGCTGCTGCGTGACGCCGGGTTGGTTGCCGCCGAACGCGGCCATGCCGGCGGCTGGCGAATCACCGCGGACCTGCGCAAGGTCAGCCTGCGCGAGTTGCACGATGCGCTGGGCGAGCCCGCGCTGTTCGCGATCGGCAACCGCAACGAGCACCCCGAGTGCCTGGTGGAACAGGCGGTCAATGCAGCCTTGGACACCGCGTTCGCGGATGCCGAAGCACTGCTGCTGGAGCGATTCGCCGCGGTTTCGCTGGCCGACCTGGCCGAGGACTTCGCGCGCCGGCATGCCGCACACAAGGGAGCAAGGCAATGAAGCAGTACGACGTCATCATCGTGGGTGGCAGTTATGCCGGCATGGCCGCGGCACTGCAGCTGGTACGCGCCCGGCGCAGCGTGTTGGTCATCGATGCCGGCCAGCGTCGCAACCGCATGGCGTCGCATTCGCATGGTTTCCTGGCGCAGGATGGCGCCGATCCGGCCGAGATCGCCCGTATCGCCCGCGCACAGTTGCAGGCCTACCCGAGCCTGTCCTGGTGCGAGGACGAGGCTGTCGATGCCGCCGGCACGCATGACGCGTTCGTGGTCAGCACCGCGCGCTCGGGGCAGTTCGGCGCGCGGCGCCTCGTGCTGGCCACGGGCGTTTCCGATGCCTTGCCCGAGATCGAGGGCCTGCAGGCGCGCTGGGGACGCAGCGTTTTCCATTGCCCGTACTGCCACGGCTACGAGCTGGCGATGGGCCGCATCGGGGTGATCGCGGTCAACCCGATGTCGTTGCACCAGGCGCAGTTGCTGCCGGAGTGGGGCGAGGTGACGCTGTTGTTGAACAACGCCGTGGAACCCGATGCCGCGGCGCGGGAAGCGCTGCAGCGACGCGGTGTACGGATCGAGTCGACGCCGGTCGCCCGTATCGAGGGTGAGGCCGACGTGGTGCTGGTGGATGGCCGCCGGCTGACGTTCGCGGGCCTGTTCACGGCACCGTTGAACGCGCCATCCACCCCGCTGGCCGAGCGGCTGGGCTGCCCGCTGGCCAGTACGCCGATGGGCACGCAGATCCAGGTTGATGAGAGCAAGCAGACCGGACTTCCCGGTGTGTTTGCCTGCGGTGATACCGCCCGTGTGCCGCATTCGGTGTCGTTGGCGGTCGGCGATGGTGCATGGGCCGGCGCGCAGGTGCATCGCTCACTGGTGTTTCCCACGGTCTGAGCGGCAACCCAGCCGCGGGTGCCGGGTGGAGGGTTTGCCTCCACGCAAAGCCTCCGATACAAAGGGGCCCCCCGTTGCAGGGAAGGCCGGAAACGGTAGGATGTGCGGCCTCCCTGGAGCCTGCTGTTCGTGCGCATTCGACCCCTGCAACACACTGACCTCCCGGCCTTGCTCGTGATCTGGGAGCAGTCCGTGCGCGCCACGCATGCGTTCCTGTCCGAGCAGGATATCCAGGCACTGCTGCCGATCGTGCGCGATCAGGCGCTGCCCCACCTGGAAGTCTGGGTCGCCAGCGATGACGCTGACGCACCGATCGGCTTCATGGGCCTGGATGGCAACAAGGTCGAGGCCCTGTTCGTGTCGCCCACCCGCTTCCGCCAGGGCGGCGGCAGGCAGTTGCTCGCGCACGCACGCGCGTTGAAGGGGGCACTGGAACTGGACGTCAACGAGCAGAACCCGCGCGCCGTCGCCTTCTATCTCGCCAACGGCTTCGTCGTGTCGGGGCGTTCGCCCGTGGACGGGCAGGGCAATCCGTTCCCGCTGTTGCACCTGAAGGAAGCCTGATCCCCGCGGATATCTGTGCGCGCAGGGCCGGAAGCACCACGTCGTCATGCATCACGGGGTGATTGCCCGCGTGCCGAACGTAGCGGTCAATCCGGTGCCTTTGCAGGCACAAATGGCGACACCGGATCACTGGCCGGGAACGTTTCCTCCAGAGCCTCGTCCTGGTTGCGGCTCTCGTGTTCCTTGCGTTGCTTCCGCTCGTGTCCGGATTCGGGCTGATCGCGGTCTTCGGACGGATCGGGCGGGTCCTTGCGGTCTCTGATCATGGCGGCAGGTCCTGTGAAGGAAGAGGGCGGTTTGGCGGTGCCGACCGCGCTGGCGGGCACAGGCGAAATCTGCGTCATGGGGTGGTAACGGCGTGTGCAGCACACACGTAGGCGAGGTGAAGGTCGTGCACGCGGGTTTCATGCAAGGTTAGCGGCGCCGCGCATACGGTGCCGGTTTCGACGTCCAGGAGACGCCCATGGCCAGGACCGCACCGCGCGTGCATATCAACCAGGCGGAAATCGATCACCTGAAGGCATTGCAGTTGGCACTGGATGCAGAGTTGATCGTCGAACTGCGGATGAGGGATGGGCGGGTACTTGCCGGCACGGTGACCGAGCGCCCCTCGGTCCAGCAGTTCCGCGGGCCGCAGGAAGAAGAAGGTACAAACGGCCAAGTGCCGATCGATGTGCCGGGTGAGGGCGTGCAGTTGCTCTGGCTGGACGAGATCGAAAGCTTTACCCGGCTCGGCAGCAATTGAGGCACGCGCCGGCTCGGGCAAGGCCGTACATTCACGGTGCATGACCGACGACTAACATCGCCGGGCACAGGGTCAATGCCGCGACACCCCCGTCGCGCCGATATGGCAGGTGGCCCATGAGCACCCCCACGCCGACTGACCCAAGCGCCCCCCGTGAGCCGGGCAGCCCTGACCCGATGCGTGATCCCCGCAATCCCGGGCGGCCCAACCCGGACATGCCCGACCCCGACAATCCCGAGATGCCCCCGCATGATCCCGAGCGCGGACCTCCACCGCCCGATCAGCCTGACAAGGGCAAGGGAAGGTGACGCCACCGATGGGCGGCCCCGCGTCGCCAGCGGCATGGGTTCTTTCACAGCCGTCGCGGTGAACGGGGGAGGGACGATTCTTCACGCGGTGTTTCGATGGTGATGTCCAGCGTGGTACGCCTCCTCCTGCCTCCGAGGTACGCCATGGCGCGCCCCATCTGGACCGGCACGCTTTCCTTCGGGCTGTTGAATATCCCGGTTTCGCTGATGCCAGGCGAGCGGCGGACGGACATCAGCTTCCGCATGCTCGATGCCCGCGACAGGAAGCCGATCCGCTTCGAGCGGGTCAATGCCGATACCGGCGAAGAAGTGCCGTGGAAGGACATCGTCAAGGCCTTCGAGTACGACAAGGGCAGCTACGTCGTCGTCGAGAAGGAAGACATCGCCTCGGCCGCGCCGCAGACGCATGACGCGGTCGAGGTGGAGAGCTTCGTCCCCCGCGAGGAAATCGGCCTGCGCTTCTATGAGAAGCCCTACATCCTGCTGCCGGGAAAGAAGGCCGAAAAGGGCTACGTGCTGCTACGCGAGACATTGAAGAGTACCGGCATGGCCGGCATCGCGCGGGTGGTCATACGTACCCGTGAGTACCTGTGCGCGGTGCTGGACGAGGGCGATGCGCTGGTGCTGATGATGCTGCGCTACCCGCAGGAGCTGGTGGAACCGGACGAGTACAAGCTGCCCACCGGAAAGGCCGCCGACTATCGCATCAGCCCGCGGGAGATTGCCATGGCCAAGGACCTCATCGCGTCGATGGCCGGAAAATGGGCGCCTGACACCTATCACGACGAGTTCCGGCAGCGCCTGGAGGCCATCATCCGCAAGCGCATCAAGGCCAAGGGCAGCACCACGCGCATCGTGGAGGAAGGGGGCGAGGAGCGCGAAGGTACCGCGACCAATGTGGTGGACTTCATGGCGCTGTTGCAGCAGAGCCTGGAAAGCAAGCGGCGCACACCGGCGAAGAAGAAGGCGCCGGCGCGGAAGGCCGCCGGCAAGGCGGCGACCAATGCCCGGAAGAGCTCGACCCGGGCCACGCGGAAAACGTCGCAGCGGTGAGGCCGGCGTGTGAGCCGTCGCATCGTCCACGTTGATGGAGTGGGGACCGGGCCACGCGGCAGGAGCTTCCTGTACGCGTTCCCGTGCGCCTACGAGGATCTGGCCAAGCTCGGCATGAGCGGTGATCCCATGGCGCGGCTGCAGGCCTTCTCGCGCCGCTACTACGAGTTCTTCGACCTTGAACAGGGCTGGCTGGTGGAAGCGGAGACGGTGAGGCAGGCGCGCGCATGGGAGACGCATTGGAAACGCGTGCTGCAGGAACACCTCGCGCCGGCGCCGTTGCTGGTGCCGGTGGGCGCAGCTGGCCATACCGAGTGGTTCAGGGGTGCATTGCCACGCCTGCAGGAAGCGCGCCAGGCATTTGCCACGGCGGGCTTTGCCGTCCATTGGCCGCTGAGCGCCTGGGTGCGCGAGCAGGTGCGCCCATGGCGCGATGAACTCGATGGCCTGGAACGGGAGGTGGTCATGCAATGGGGAGGCATCGAGGATTGGCCCCCTGCCGCGCGCATGCCGCCATTGGCCGCGCTGCGGGATGCGCTGGATGCGTGCGTGGCACTGTCGCTGCCGTTCGATGCGTGGGTCTCGCCGGCCTTGGCCGCGTGGTTCGAGCGGAACCGGCTGACCGCGGCCCGGTGGCCGGCATGAGCCTGCAACGCTACCGGCGCAAGCGCCAGTTCGACGCAACGCGCGAGCCTCGTGGTGACAAGGGGGTGGGCGGGAGCAGACGCGCGATCTTCGTGGTGCAGTTGCATCATGCCAGTCGCCGCCATTACGACTTCCGCCTGCAGGTCGGTGGCGTGCTGCGCAGTTGGGCCGTGCCCAAGGGGCCCAGCCTGGACCCATCGGTCAAGCGCATGGCCGTGGAGGTGGAGGACCACCCGCTGGACTACGCCGACTTCGAGGGCGACATCCCGAAAGGGCACTACGGGGGCGGACATGTCGCCCGGTTCGATTCGGGCGTCTGGTCCAGCGACGGTGACGTCGAACAGCAATTGGCCGATGGCCATCTTCGCTTCGAATTGTTCGGCGACAAGCTCAAGGGCGCATGGCATCTGATCCGGTCCCAGCGCAATGCCCGGCAACCGCAGTGGTTGCTGATCAAGGACCAGGATGCACACGCGGCGGCGCAACGGGAAGCCGATGACCTGCTGGCCGAAGTGAAGCCGCCGCCGGGTGGCCGCAACCCCGCCAGAACCGCGCGCAAGCCGGCGATGCCGCCCGTCCGCAAGGCGCGGAACGGCGATGCGGGCGGGCATTGGGCATCCCGGGCATTGGCGCTGCCGCAGGCGCGAAGGCAGGCCGCCCCCCGAGGTCCGTTCGCGCCACAGTTGGCACGGCTGGGGACATCGGTCCCCGCCGGTGAGGCATGGCTGCACGAAATCAAATGAGATGGCTACCGGTTGCTGGCTACCGTCGAGGCGGGCGAAGTGCGGCTGTGGTCGCGCAATGCCCTGGAGTGGACACAACGCCTGCCGGAGATCGGCGAGGCGGTGCGGGCATTGGGACTGACATCGGCCGCACTGGACGGCGAGCTGATCGCCGGCAAGGGGCGCAAGGATGACTTCAATCTGCTGCAGGCCACATTGGCCGGTGAACGCCACGCGCCGCTGCGCTACGTGCTGTTCGACCTGCTCCACCTGGACGGTGTCGATGTGGCCCGCGCACCGCTGCAGGCCCGCAAGGCGCTGCTGCAGGAGGTGCTGGGCGAGGCAGGCGCGCGGCTGTCGTTCAGCAGCCACGCCCAGGGCGACGGTGAGGCCGCATACCGCCTGGCTGGCCAGCATGGCTTTGAAGGCATCCTCTCCAAACGCGCCGATCGTCCGTATCACCCTGGCCGCAGCGACGAATGGCGCAAGACCAAGCAGATGGCAAGCGACGAGTTCGCGGTAGTGGGTTTCACCAAACCCAAGGGCACCCGTAGCGGTTTCGGCTCGCTGCTGCTGGCGCGACCGGATGCGATGCATGGATGGACGTATGCCGGCCGGGTAGGGACCGGTTTCGATGAGGCGCTGCTGCGGAAACTGGGCACGATGGTGGCCGGACGAGGCGCCCACGTGCCGTCGGTACACGTGGCCGTGAAGGACCCGGCGTTGCGGGCGGCGACATGGTTCGCCCCGCGGTTCGTGGTCGAAGTGTTCTATCGGGGTGTTGGCCGGCAGCAGCTGCTGCGACAGCCGTCGTTCAAGGCGCTGCGCCAGGACAAGACCGTGGCCGACCTGCGGAACGGCACGGACGCCGTTGACCAACGCAATGCGAAAGGTGGCACGACCATGAAGACCTCCAGGAAAGCTTCCCGGCGCACGGCTGGCGTGTCATTGCCGGAACTGTCCAGCCCGGAGAAGCAGCTGTTTCCCGACGACCACCTCACCAAGCGTCAGGTCTGGGAGTACTACCTGTCCGTGGCCGACCAGTTGCTGCCCGCGATCGTGGGCCGGCCGTTGTCGGTGGTGCGCTGCCCGGGAGGCATCGCGCAGGCCTGCTTCTTCCAGAAGCACCTGACCGCTGGGCTGGAACGCGTGGCGTCGGTCCGCCTGGAGGAGGAATCAGGTGCCCGGGCCAACTATCTGGTGGTGGAAGACCTGGCCGGGCTGATGGAGCTGGTGCAGTTCAACGCGCTGGAGTTCCATCCGTGGGGGGCACGTGCCGCCACGCCTGACATCGCCGACCGCGTGGTGTTTGACCTGGATCCCGGCGCCAACGTCCCATTCCAGGAGGTGAAGCAGGCAGCACGTGACATCCGCCGGTTGCTGCGACGCCTGGAGTTGGAGTCGTTCCTGCGTGTGTCCGGCGGCAAGGGCCTGCACGTCGTGGTCCCCTTGAATCCGGGTTGCGATTGGGAACTCACCCGGCGCTTCGCGCGCGGCTTTGCCGACACCCTGGCCCGATCCGAGCCGGATCGCTTCTTGGCCACGGCGAGCAAGCGCCTGCGCAACCGGCGCATCTTCATCGACTACCTACGCAATGGTCGCGGGGCCACGGCAGTGGCGTCGTACTCGCTGCGGGCGCGTCCCGGTGCGCCGGTGGCCATGCCAGTGGACTGGCGTGAACTGGGCCGCCTGCAGGCAGCCGACGCGTTCACCCTGGAGAGCGTGCCACGTCGGCTCGCGCGCCGGCGCAAGGATCCCTGGGAGGGCATCGACGAGATCAGTCAGGATCTTTCGCGATGGTCCTGATTCGCCGATGACGAGGGGGCTTGCCGGGTGGATGGCCGGCGTGGTTCTGTTGCCGTGACCATTCCACGGAGTTCCCCGATGTCCGATGAGCACACTCCCTTCCACGTACTGGCGTTTGCCGGAAGCCTGCGCCGGCACAGTTACAACCGCCGCCTGTTGGACGCAGCGGCAGCCGCTGCGCCGGCCGGCATTCGCCTGACCGTCTACGACACCATCGCGCAGGTGCCGTTGTTCGACGAGGACCTGGAAGCCGAGACCCACGGCGGGCCGGACGGGGTGAAGCAGTTGCGCGCGGCGATCGTCGCGGCCGATGGCGTGCTGATCTCGACCCCGGAATACAACCAGTCGCTGCCGGGGGTGCTCAAGAACACGCTGGACTGGCTTTCGCGCAAGGACGCCGAGTACGGCGAAGTGTTGTCCGGCAAGCCGGCGGCGATCATGGGCGCGACGCCCGGCCGGTGGGGGACGCGGGTCGCCCAGTCGCAGCTCCGCCATGCCCTGGCGGCGATGGGGGCGCTCACGATGACGGCGCCGCAGCTGTACGTCGCCGAAGTGGCCAAGGCCAGCGACGCGGAAACCGGTGCATTCGACGCCGCGACCCAGAAGCGCCTGGGCACATTCCTGGAGGGCTTCCAGGCCTGGATGCAGGTGTTGAACGCCGGGCCACGCAACCGCTGAAGCGCGTTGCCAAGCAGCGCCGGCCGGTAGCACCGTGCGGTTGCCTGGCAACCGCACGGACGATCACTCCGCTCGCGGGTGATGCACGAACTCGGGATGCGCACGCCGGTGGAGTTGCTTGCCTTCCTTGAACGGAGCGGGCTGCGCGGGGACTAGTGCGACGTCGCCGGCAGCAGGAAACGAGGCCACTCCATTGGCACCCGCGCGAATCCGCTTCTCCGGCCTAGACGAACAGGGCCTTCTCGGTGACCCCCATGCCGGCGGCAAGGCGCGCCATCTCGTTGGCGACCTTGATGCGTGGGTCACCGGTGCGGTCCGAGACAGTGAACATCAGCGCCTGGTAGGTTTGCCAGAATTCCGGCCCGCTGCCATGGGCCTTGTAGGCGGCGTGCAGCCGCATCCATTCTTCATCCGTCAGGTATTGTGCGCTGTATCCCATTTCGTTCTCCAGTGCGTAATATCCCTTGCGACCAACCTAGTCCGCATAACCTGTCTGAAGTGTTAAACGATATCGACCGATGTGGACGAGCCCATGCATGCAGGTTGCCTGAGCGTGCCTGCACGCCCTGAGGGTGGCATGACAGGCGCTCACGGAGGGAACAATCCGGTGATGGCACGCGTGGTCCGCACCTCTGCGTGCAGTGATGTGCGGATGAGCGTCAAGCCACCGGACTTCCGTGCAGGACTGATCGCCGCGACTGCATCGGTCGGCACCCAGAGCGCGTGTTCCCGCATGTTGGCATCCATCGCGGTGGCAATGATGCAGGAGTCCACGCTCAGTCCGGTCAGCACCAGGCGGCGCGCGCCCAGTTGGGCAAGCAGTACCGCCAGGGGCGTGCACAGGAACGCGGAGTGCTTCGGCTTGAGCACGTGGTAGTGATGCGCGGCGGGCGAGAGCAACCGGGCGATCCTTGCGGGGCCGGCTCCGGCCATCAGACAACGTGACAGCAGGGTGTGGAAGTCGCCCTGCCAGTGCGCGAAGTTGTCGTTCACGTAGATCACCGGCGCACCGGCCCGGTCAAAGCGTCGCCGCAGGCGGATGATTGCAGGCAGTGCGTCCAATGCCGCGGCCTGCAACTGCGGCCCGCCGTCAAAGTCGAACAGATTCATCATGTCGATGATGAGCAGGGCGTAGTCCCGCGGATTGTCCCTTGCCGAGGAATGCATGCGTTTGCCTGGGGGCTTCATGCTCAAGGCACCATGACCACTTTCCTGCAGTCTTCCAGGCGTTCGTCGAAGAGTTCGTATCCCTTGGCCGCGTCGTCAAGCGTCATGCGATGGGTGATGATGGCCTCCGGTGCGAGCCTACCCTCGCCAATGGCACGCAGGAGCGACGGCATGTGTGCCTGCACGTGAGTCTGTCCCATCCTGAAGGTCAGGCCCTTGTCGAACGCATCACCGAACAGGAAGCCATGGATGAAGCCGGCGTACACGCCCGGCACGCTGACGGTGCCGCATCGACGCGTGGCGGCGATGCACTGGCGCAGGGCCTTGCCGCTGGAGCCCTCGAGCTTGAGCGCGGTCAATACGGTCTCGGTGGTGCTGCCCTTGGCTTCGAAGCCCACCGCATCGATACTGGCATCGACGCCGCGCCCGGCGGTGGCTTCCAGGATGACCCCCGCAGGGTCCTCCGTGGCAGCGAAATCGATGGGCAGCACCCCGTAGGTAGCCTGTGCGAAGGCCAACCGGTAAGGGTGGTGGTCGACCATGAAGATCGTCTCCACGCCCAGCATGCGCGCGCATGCCGCGGCCATGCAGCCGACCGGTCCCGCGCCGAAGATCGCAAGCGTCGCGCCGGGCCCGACGCCGGCGTTGACCACGGCCTGGTAGCCCGTGGGCAGGATGTCGGAAAGGAACAGCACCTGCTCATCATGCAGCACGTCCGGCACCACGAGCGGGCCGACATTCGCCTTTGGCACGCGGATCAGCTCAGCTTGCCCCCCCGCGACTCCACCGTAGAGATGGCTGTAACCGAACAGTGCCGCCGGTGGCTTGATTCCCTTGTGGTTGATGGACGCGCCCGGGCCGCTGTTGCTGGTCTCGCACGCGGCGTACTCATTCAGGCGGCAATGAAAGCATGTACCGCAGGCAATCACGAAAGGGACCACCACGCGGTCTCCTGCCTTGACTTGCCGGACCCCGGTGCCGACCTCCTCGACGATGCCCATGAATTCATGACCAAGGATGTCGCCGTGCTGCATGCCGGGGATCCTGCCATGGAAGATATGCAGGTCCGAGCCGCAGATGGCGGTCGCGGTGACCCGCAGGATCATGTCGTCCGGCGCGACGATGCCGGGATCGGGAACCCGTTCGACGCTGACGCTGTGCGCTCCCTGGTAAGTGAGGGATTTCATCGTGGTTCCTTCGATGGCGTTGCATTGAAGCTGCGCCCTGCGCGATCAACGCTCCGTGAGCCAACGCGGGCGCAGGCTCACGGCTGCTTCACCGTCGCCGCGCTTCGCCCGTGGCACGCTGCCCGTGGCCTGACCCGCAGGTGGCATGAATGCGTGCGGTGAACATGCGCATCCGGTGCTGTATGCAGCAGGTTCACCACATCTCACGCGGGGTTATCGGAAAGCCGGTTACACCGGGTGCACCTCATCAGGAGAGCAGCCATGGCTCGTAGGACCGATAGTGCGCAGGTGACCGAACTGCTGCTGCAGGCATTGGAAACCGAGCGGGGCGGACAGAAGATCTATGCCGCTGCCCTGAAGGCGGTGCAGAACGATGACCTGCGCGATGAATGGCAGAAGTACCTGGAGGAGACGCGCGGGCATGAGGAGATCCTGACACGGGTCTTCGAGCAGTTGGGCTTGGACCTGAAGACGGAAAGCCCGGGACGCAGCGTGGTGGCGCATCAGGGCGCCGCGCTCGTGGACGCGATCGAGATGGCGATCAACGACGCTTCGCCCGCGGCGGCGGAGCTGGTCGCCGCGGAATGCGTGGTCCTTGCCGAAACCAAGGATCACCAGAACTGGGAGCTGATCGGCAGGGTCGCCGGGCGCGGGGGTGCCTCGGCCAAGGTGCTACAACAGGCCTATGAAGCCGTGGAGCAGCAGGAGGATCATCACCTCTACCACACGAAGGGATGGGCGCGGGAACTATGGCTGCAGAGTCTGGATATCCCGGCCGTGTTGCCGCCGCCGGAGGAACAGAAGGATGTGGAAACCGCGATCGGGGCGGCCCGCGCGGAGAAGGCGCGCAAGGACTATCTTTGAGCCGGCCCGGAGGACGCGTTCGTGGATACTGGAACCGTTCCGGCCTTCTGCGCACGCCTGTACCGTTCCAGTGGTCCGCCGCGCCCGCTCGAGCGCGGCGACCTGGGCCGATGCACGCCCGGTGACGATGAGCTGCTGTGGGTGGATGTCCATGCGCCCGACGGGGAGACCCTTCGCTGGCTCTGGCATTGCCTGGACCTGCCCGAGCGGGCGCTGCGCTTCGTCAACGATGGGAGCACGCCGGCCGTCGAGCGCCAGGGAGACTATTTCTGGACGCGCGCGGTGGCTATCGCCCCGGCGGACGGGAGGGAACAACTCAGCGGCGCGGTGCTGGTCTGCGTGGCCGGCCGCAACCGGGTCGTCACCCATCACACAGTGGGTATCGGCTTCCTGCACACGTTACGGGATGAGGACGATGCCGCGGCGATCGGCACGCTGACCGCCGAGAGTTTCGTTGCCACGCTATTGGACCGGCAGCTCGCCGGCTACTTCGCCGCAGTCAACGACTTCGAATGCGCGGTGGAGCACCTGGAAGCGGATATGCCGGGCAATCGCATCGAAGCGAACATCGGCGAACTCCAGCGCCTGCGGCGTTGGGCATCGAGGATGCGACGCATGCTGGCACCCCACCGCGAGCTGTTCGATGCCTTGTCGCGGCCGGACTTCCGTCCGTCGGAGAACCGTGACGCCGAGCGCCACTTCGTCGCGCTGGACACCCGGTTCGAGCGCGCGATGGACATGATCGAGAATGCGCGTGACCTGGTCATAGGCAGCTTCGAGTTGTTCAGCGGACAGGTCGCGCTGCGTACGGACGGGACCATGCGTGTGTTGACCTTCGTCACCGTCATCGCTGGCGTGCTGGCAACCTTCGTCGGTGCGCTGGGCATGAACTTCCAGGCAAGCCTGTTCGAGTCCGAGGACCTTGGGTTCTGGTCGGTGGTGGGCGGACTGGTGTTGTTCTCGCTGGGCGTGACCCTGTTCGCCCGCCACCGCCGCTGGTTCTGAAGTGAAGGGAGAAGCGCGATGCGCGTCATGTTGCCTTGCCGCTTCTGCAGGCAGAACGGCTTGTCATTGGTCCTGCTGGGGTTGTTCCTGGCGTTCCTTGCCGGGCAGATCGCAACCGGCTTCCATGCCAGCAATGCTGAACGGAGGGCGCAGGGCCGCCCTCCGGAACCCATGGCGGACTACCTGGAAAGCGGGCACTTCATCTCCGCGACGTTCGAGAACTGGGAGAGCGAGTTCCTGCAGATGGGCATGTACGTGCTGCTGACGGTGGGCCTTCGCCAACGCGGCTCGGCCGAGTCGCGTCCATTGGACCCGGCCAGGGAGGAAACGCGGATCGAAGCCGGGCCAACCCCCTGGCCGCTGCGTGCAGGTGGACGCTGGCGCTGGCTCTATGCCAACTCGCTGGCGTTGGCCTATGCCGGGCTGTTCCTGCTGGCTTTTGTCGGGCATGCCTACGGGAGCTGGATCCACGAGAATGAACAACGCGCGACGCAGGGCCAACCGCCGCAGTTGGTTACCGACCACATGCTGGGCGCGCAGTTCTGGTTCGAATCCATGCAGAACTGGCAGAGCGAGTTCCTGGCGGTGCTGTCCATCGTGGTCCTGAGCATATTCCTGCGCCAGGACAAGTCGCCGGAGTCCAAGCCGTTGGCATCGCCCCATTCCCAGACCGGGACCTGAGGTGACGCCGGCCCGACAAGACAACATCAACGTTGTCGCCGAGGGTCCACCGGCAGGCGTTCATAATCCTCCGGATGCGCGGTATGGTCGGCATCGGGCATGTCATGGTCCTTCCATCGCGCCTTGTCGTTGCGATGCTTGTCCGGGGTGTTGGCCTTGTCGTGGTCGCTGGCGCCGCTGGACGTCGTGGTTCCGGGGGTTCGATCACGGGATGTCATCGTTGAGCTTCCTTCGCTGTCATGCAGGGCGTGCCGCCACGCTGAACCCTCCGCCGGCACGATCCTTCGCGCCGGGTGGAGGGGCGGCGTGCTGTTTCATTCTTCTTCTTCGTGGTCCTGGCCTGGCGTCCTGCGTGGCTGTTCCTGTTCGCGCTCGTCGGGCGGGTTCTTGTTGGGAGTGGTCTGGTTGGTTTGCCCGAACCGCTGTTGTCCGGTATCCCGATCCCGTTGCGTGTTCATCTGCATGTCTCCGTCACGGCGCGTCGCCGCAGGTGCAATGTGGCCGCTGGCACGTTGGAGCAGCGTGCCTTTGCGTCAAGGGCGGCGCGACAAGTGTGACCACGCGCAACGGGTGATGCCCCTGGTACGCCGGTATCACCTTCAGGTAACGCCGCGCCGGCCTAGCATGCGTTGGCTGCCAGCCCAGAAGGAGCACGAATGCAGAAGCTTTCGCTCATATTCGACAGCAGCGCGGACTGCGCTTCCCATGAAGTTGCTGCATTGCGCTTCGCTGCGGCGCGATTGGCGGCACTGCTGCGGTTGGACTACGACGCGGCGGAGACGTCGCCAGGCGTCAATGGGCAGGGCTATCGCATTCCCATGTCGGCACTGTCCTTCGTCCAGGCCGATGCATTGCGCATCTCCGACGAATCGCATCTGTGGGGAGGCATCGTCCCGCACGCCTTCGTCGCGACCAAACTTGTCAGTCACCCGCTGTGGTCTGCCGGGGCTGCACGTCCGGAGGGCTGGCGGGCCGTCGACGGGATAGAAGCACTGACCTTGCCTGGCTACTCGGTGTTCTCGCGCGAGGATGCGTGGGCCGCTGGCTGCGCATTGCTCCAGGCAGGCCAGGTGCGGGTCAAATCCCCCTTTGCCCGTGGCGGCAACGGCCAGGTGGTCGTGGGCGACGAGGAAGCGTTGCGCCGCTGGTTGGCGGCATTGACGGACGAGCCGGTACGGGCCGGCCTTGTGCTGGAGCGGAATCTGCTGGAATCGAGTACCTGCAGTGTTGGCAGCTCTTGCCTGCCGGGGTACGAGATCGCGTACCGCGGCTCGCAGTGCACGGTTGCCGGCCCGGACGGGCATGACGTCTACGGCGGATCCACGTTGGAGGTACACCGCGGAACTCTGCAGACGCTGCGTACGGCATTCCCGGACGAGTCGGTGTGCATGGCCGAGGCCTATGACGCGCAGGTACGCGGTGCCTACGACGTACTGGCATCACGGCGGAACTACGACGTCATCGCCGGGGTGGACTCGCAGGGCATTCGCCATGCCGGCGTGCTCGAGCAGTCCTGGCGGTTTGGTGGAGCCAGCATGGCGGAACTGCTGGCACTGGAGTGGTTCCAGCAGCATCCACAGGACGAGGTGGTCAGTGCCGAGACCGTCGAGTCCTACGGGGATGGGATATTGCCTGCCGGAGCGGTGGTCTACGCCGAAGGCGGTGCGGGTATGCCGCGGAAGTACGCACGGGTCCTGCCACATGGATATTGAGCTGGACCATTGCCGCATCGGCGTCACGGCCTCCGAGACGGTCGAGGCGACGGTACTGTCTCCCCAGCGTGAGTTGCCGGGCGTGCTATTCGTGCATGGCTGGGGAGGCAGCCAGGAGCACGATCTCGGTCGCGCCAGGGAGGCAGCCGCGCTCGGCTGCGTATGCCTGACCTTCGACCTGCGCGGGCATCGGGCGATGGCAGCAAGCCGGGATACGGTTACCCGCCCACAGAACCTGCAGGACCTGTGCGCCGCCTACGACTGGCTGGTGCGGCAACCGCACGTGGACCAGGAGGCCATCGCGGTGATCGGCATCAGCTACGGCGGTTACCTTGCCGCATTGCTCTCACGGATCCGGTCGATCCGCTGGTTGGCGCTGCGGACCCCGGCGATCTACCTGGACAGGGATTGGGAGGCGCCGAAGCGCCAGTTGAACGCGGATCCGGAGTTGCCTTCCTACCGCCGGCGACCGTTGGCCGTGCAGCACAATCGCGCGTTGCAGGCCTGCGCACGATTCACCGGCGACGTGCTGCTGGTCGAGGCCGAACATGACGAAATCATTCCGCGACAGGTCATCGAGAACTATGCCAGCGCCTTCACCAAGGCGCGCTCGATGACGCGCCGGTTGATACGCGGTGCCGGCCATGCGTTCGACGACAAGAGCGCGCAGAAGGACTACACCGATGTGCTGGTGGACTGGATGACCGAGATGATCGTCGGTTCGCGAGGTGCCATCGCCGAGCGCAAGGTGAGGGAGTACAAGGACGAGGGGCGCATCGATGCATTGCGCTGAAGGGCAATCGATGGCGCGGGCGCAGGAGCACCG
Source organism: Stenotrophomonas sp. ATCM1_4 (assembly GCF_004348115.1). Taxonomy (GTDB): domain Bacteria; phylum Pseudomonadota; class Gammaproteobacteria; order Xanthomonadales; family Xanthomonadaceae; genus Stenotrophomonas; species Stenotrophomonas capsici. The sequence continues at coordinate 4,154,982 of NZ_QPFB01000001.1, forward strand.
GGGCAGCTGCCTGCATCACGCGTGACCGGCAGTGGCCAGGGGTGCTGGAGGATGTTGACCAGCTTTCCCGGTGGATCCCTCACGTAGACCCGGCGCACGCCCCAAGGCTCGTCGGTGGGCCCGTACTCCAGCGTGATGTGGGCCCGTCGTACCCGGTGCAGGGCTTCATCAAGGTCATCGACCTCGATGGACAGATCGGGGACAGGAGTCCCGGTGCCGCCTTCACGGGCGAAGCTCACGTGCGACGAACACGGCCGTGTACGGGGTGGGGCAGAGGTACCTGGAGAATGAGGCTGCTGTCCGGCACCCACTATCCGGCGACATCGTTCATTGGCATGTCGACGCGACGCGGAACCGCCCGCGCAATCGCCACACGAGCATGACGCACTGGTAGATTGTGCGGCCTTGCCCGTCCCGCGGGCGCTGCATACGACCTCCAGCAGGAACGCCCATGTTGACCGGTGTGGGAATCACGATCATTGCGTGCCTTGCGGCGTGCGCGGCCCTGGTGGTGTGCGAGTACCGGGGATGGCGGCCGGGCCGGGCGATCTCCAAGATCACCGCCAGCACCGCGTTCGTCGCGCTGGCCCTGCAACTCGGTGCGGTGCATTCGGCCTATGGGCGCGTGATCCTCGCCGCGCTGGTGCTCAGCTGGGTGGGCGACGTGTTCCTGCTGTCACACCGGAACCGGCTTTTCCTGCTCGGCATCACCAGCTTCCTGCTGGCCCACGTGGCGTTCTCGTTGGCGTTCTCGTTGGTCGGGGTCCCGTTGCCGGCGCTGCTGGTCGGGCTGGCGGCCATGGCGGTGATCGGTGCCAGCGTGCTTGCCTGGCTATGGAAGCATCTGGATGGGTTCTACCGCGTTGCGGTCGGTGCCTATGTGCTGGCCATCGTCGCGATGTGCGCCTTTGCGATCGCCGCGAGCGCGGCGTCCGGCAACTGGCTGCTCGCGGGCGGGGCCATCGCGTTCGCCGTGTCGGACATTTCCGTGGCACGCGACCGCTTCGTGGCGCATCGTTTCATCAATCGCCTCTGGGGCTTGCCGCTCTACTACGTGGCCCAGGTCATCCTGGCGCTGTCGATCCAGCACGTGGCTGCCGCGGCGGCCTGAACGGCGGCCGGTCGTGGTGCCCCATTCCCCTGAGATGTACGGGAGAACACCGATGGACGTGGAACAGGTCAAGCAGCACTGCCGTGCCTACCCGGGCGCGACCGTCAAACTGCATGGGCCGCCGGGCAACGTGCTGGCGTTCCAGGTGGGGGGCCGCCAGTTCGCCTACTTCAAGACCAGCGCGCCGGAGCGATGGCGCTTCAGCCTCCGTACCACCTCCGAACGGTTCCTGGAGCTGACCGATGTGCCCGGCATCAAGCCGGCCCGCTACATGGCCAGGTTCCACTGGGTGACCATCGTCGACGTCGCTACGGTGCCCGCCGGTTATCTGCAGGAACTGATCGGCTGGTCGTATGCCAAAGCATTGTCGGGGTTGTCCCGGCGGCAGCAGTCGATCATCACCGGGCAGCTGCCCGCGAAAGTCCAATGACGGGAGGCGTGCGCGTGCCGGGAACACGCTACCGCTTCGGGGCTGTCCGGACGTACTCCTGCTGCCGGTCCATGAGCTCGGCAATCTCCGCAGCGTAAAGTTCAGCGATCGGGGCATCCAGGCGTTGTATTTCGCCGTCCATGACCAGTACCGAGCCGCCATCGCGGTCCACGCCCCAGATCCGATCGTGGTCCCCCAGCACCTTGAAGACCGGGGCAACGCCTTCCACCTCGAGGTCGCGCAGCGCCGCCGCCGCCGTGGTGAGGCTTGCCCACTCGGGCAGGTCCCCGGTATCAAAGCCGAACAGCATGACGCCGCGCCAGGACTTCCAGGCAGGGCCGACCGAGTAGAGCTCCGGCTCGGGCCAGAGTTCGGTCCGGGCAACGACGAGCAAACCGTTGCTCTTCCGCGAGAAGGCGACGAATTCGGGCGGGAGCGGGGCGTCAAGCACAGCCTCAACTGCTTGTACTTCCGCATCACTCGGCGGCTGCGCGGCAATCGCCTCGAAGGCAGCCTCGTCCACCGGGCCGAGGGCGGCCCATATCTGTTTGTGGAACTGTTCGATTGGAGTCATCGTGATTCTGGTGCTTCTCGCCGGGTACGGCCGGGCCGCGGGAAGCCCTTGTTCTATCACGCCAATGCTTCGAGAAGGAACGTAGTGGCCACGACATTCTGCCAGCATCGACGGGGTTGGATCGAAGACGCGAACTTGAACCCAGCTGACAATGGCGCGGACCTGGAGGCCGGGCCCGCGGGTCTTTCGTAGGCCATCAGTCATGGCAATCGCGGCCGTTCGCAATGATTCGGCACGGCTACACTGCGCTCTTTATGAATGGGATATGTGGATGCCGCGCGCCATCTTGCCCCTCTCGCCGAAAGAAAGCCGATCCTTTCGGCGCGCCATTCTTGTGGCAGCAGGCTTCCTTGCAGCGCTGCTCGTTGTTTCCGGACCGGCCAGGGCAGAGGCAGGTCCCGCCGAGCTGAAACAGTTGGTGGACAGCTACGCAGCGAACCGTGACTTCAATGGCGTGGTTCTTGTCGCCCAGCATGGGCGCATCCTGTATCGCGGCGCCCATGGGCTGGCCAACCGGGAATGGCAGGTGCCCAATGTGGGCGAAGGCGTGTTCCGCATTGGCTCGTTGACCAAACCAATCACCGCCATCCTGGTGATGCAGTTGGTGGAGGAGAACAGATTGCGGCTGGAGGGAACGCTGGGCGACTACCTGCCGGCGCTCTACGCCAACACCCCCGCAGCTTCGGTCACGGTGGCACAACTGTTGAACCATACTTCCGGCGTCGCGGATCTGCCGCGTAGCTACGAGGACCCCTGGTGGAATACACAGGCACGGCTGTCGTTCGATCCAGAAGACTTCGCGAAGGCGTGGATACCCGGAACCCTGGTCAGCGCGCCGGGGGCGGAGTGGCGATACAACAATAACGGCTACTTCCTGCTTGGCCTGGTCATCGAGAAGGTGACTGGCGCCAGCTATGAGGCGAATCTGCGCGGCCGGATCCTGGACAGGGCAGGCATGAAGGACAGCGGGCTGTATCACGCCAATGACCTCATTCCACGGTTGGCGACGGGGTATCAAACCCGGCCTGACCTCAGCCTGGCACGGCCCATGCCGATCGATCCGAGCGTCTCGTTCGCTGCAGCCGGCCTTTACTCCACGGTTGACGACCTGCTTCGCCTGGACCGAGCCCTCCAGGGTGATGTGCTTCTGGCAAAACACTCCCGGCAGGCCATGTGGACAGACCACCGCTCGAACTATGGGTACGGCTGGGAGGTGGAGAACTTGACCCTGCCGGCGGGTGGCACCTACAAGGTGGAATCACATACGGGCAGCGTTCCCGGCTATCAGAGCTACTGGCTCCGCGCCGAGCATGACCGGTCGGTGGTGATCATCCTGGACAATTACTGGCAGGGTGAGACGGTAGCGACCTTGGGCAAGGAATTGATGGCAGTGCTCCACGGCGAGCCGATTGCGCTGGCCAGGAAGAGCCTGGGCAACCTGCTGATACCACTGGCCACGTCGCAGGGCGTAGCGGGCATGACCCGGGCCTATGAAGGGCTGGGTGCGGCCGCCAGCGAATACGATACTTCCGAGAAAGCACTGAATTCGCTGGGCTATCGCCTGTTGAGAATGAAGCGCGTGCCGGAGGCCGTGACGGTTTTCCAGTGGAACGCCAGCGCGCACCCGGAATCGGCGAATGTCTACGACAGCCTTGGCGAGGCTCATCGTGCCAACGGAGATCGCGACCAAGCGATACGCAGTTACAAGAAGGCCGCCGAGCTTGCGCCGAGTGATACGCGCATCCCCGGGATTCTGAAAGCGCTTGAAAATCGCTGAGTGCATGCGTGTTGGAGCTATCAGCTTTCCGGGGCTGGCCCCGAACCATAGCGGCCATTGGTGCCGCGCCGGCGCCTAGCGCTGGGTCCCGGTTATACGCCGGCTTGTTAGCCAGACCCTGCCGCCCTAAGATCGAGCCGTACCAAGGAAAAGCCCGCCATACGGTGCTTTGTGGATAGGTTGTATAACCGGACCCACGGGTCTGTCTTTTAGGTAGTTAGGCACAAGATTGTCATGACAGACTCTTCAGAGCAGAAGTACAAAGAAACGGCGACTTGCGAGCCGCGCCAAGATGAGGGACTCATTTTCATCAAGGTTGTGGCAATGCCTCATGAGGATGCGGTGGAGTTCGACGTGGCTCGGGCCCGTTCGTTTGCACAGCAAATCCTATCGGCAGTCGAGGTTATTGAGGCTGGCTGGGTAGGAAAATCAAAGGGCCCACATGATGCTTGCAGCGCCTAGCAGTTCATTCAAGCCGACGCCGCTACGCGGCGCGGCTTAATTCCGGATTTAGCCGGCAGATGAAGATATTCTCCAATCTGACACTCGCCCTACTTCTGGCCAGTCCCAGCATGGTGGCCTACGCTCACGAAGAAGCGGACGAATTCTGCTCGGAGCTTGAGAGCTTCTTGATATCTGTGAAGCCGGAAGAGACTCGCGGCCTCACCTTGCGCACGTTCTGGGGTGCACGGGTAGAAGGTGACAACATCGTGATGGGCTCGAAGACCTGTGAGCACGACGATTATGAGCCCGGCAAGAACTTGTGCAGTTACCTGATGGAGCACAGTTCCACGGAGTTCGCTGGTTACAACGCCAAACGTATCCTTAACTGCCTGGCTTCTGCGCCAGGAATAGGCCAGGACGTAGACATCCATAGTGGATCTTTCTCAACTACATTTGGCTCGCCAGATCGTGGGGCATTGGTAGATCTCGATTTCCTACCGGACAAAGAGGCTGGAGAGATGGTTCTTCGTTTGCAGGCAGATGGCTACTGAGCCGCTGCCCAACAACTCATACGAGCCGAACCCGCTTCGCGGGTCCGCCTAATTCCCGAGCTGGGTCGCCTGAAATCGGCGTATCGAATCGGTCGCATTCGAAACCAACGGGCTGCAAGTACGTAGTTCCCACGAAGGCGTTCGTTCGCAGCACTGATGGCTGCGGTACAAGCGGGGCTGCAGGGTGATTGCCGGGGGCGCCACGCCCATGACTTCCAGCATGGAGTCATGGTGTTATACCTCACTACATTACCAGCACAATTCGACGCAGAGTCGTTAGGCAACCGCGCCGAGGCAGGCGCGCGCCTTTCATCCAAGGGTGGTTGCGTGCCCAGGCACGGAGGAGTCGAGTGATGAGCAAGGTCGTGAAGACGTGGGTGATGGCCGCCCTGATCGCCGTAGCGGGGGCTGCACAGGCGGACGGTACTTCCGTCGAGCGGGGCGCGTATACGCTCAAGGCGGAGCAGGCTGGGACAGGCCCGGTCGTCGTCTTCGAGTCAGGCTTCGGGCAAGGCCCTGACGTGTGGAAGGACGTGATTGCTGCGCTGGGGAGCGGTTATCGCAGCATCACCTATGCGCGCGCAAGGCAGGGCGGATCGGGCAGCGATGGGCAGGCCAAGACCATCGACGCGCATCTCAGCGATCTTGGTGCCGTGATCAACAACCTCGCTCCCGCAGACAAGGTGATTCTGGTGGGGCACTCCTACGGCGGCCTGCTCGCCACCGAGTTCGCACGCCGTCACCCGGAGCGCCTGCAGGGCTTGGTGCTGGTCGATCCGACCACGATGGGGCAGCGGCATGCCCTCAAACAGGCCGACAGCGCACGGGTCTAGGCGGACGATGCCAAGCTACTGGGGATATTGCCGCCCACATTGGCCGCCGACTATCAAACGCTGGTTGCACAGTTGGACGCGCCCGATGCGGCCACGCCGCGCACGATGCCGGATGTACCGGTCGCGCTGCTCACCTCCACCCAAGTTGCGGCCAAACCTTTCGTCCTTGAAGAAACGGTGCAAGGCAAAGCCGTCTGGAAAGCCCAGCATGTCATGCAGTTCGCGGGTTTCGCACGCGGCTCCCACCGCTACTTCGCGACCGGCCACAACATCCATCGCGAAGATCCTGCTGCAATCGTGGACGCCATTCACGCCGTTACAGACAGCGCCGCGTCTGCCGTGCACTGATTGGACGTATGCCGAGTGACGCGCTGGCTTGAGACCTGGTGAACAAATCTGGGCCTCCGGCTGCATCCGGAGCGCCCATTGTTGGGGTAGGGCAGAACTCCACCCAAAAGCGGACATCCGCCCCCCTTACCGGCGCGAGCTTGCGGTGGTCTTGATGCCGCATCCTTCCGACAGGGGATGCTCCGGACGGTGATGTTGGCTGCTTACTCGGACAGATTGTGCTTAGCCTGAAGCTCTAGTTGTCTGGCCGCACTGGCGCTGAGCGTTGCGCGCTCCTTGTTCAAATACTCATGAATGCTCTTGAGGCGGGACATTTTGCTTTCAATATCCGCCATCTTCCTGGAGATGATTGCGACGCCTGCAGCGCAATCGATCGCCTTGCTGCGTCGAGCACTCAGGATTTCGCCGATTTCTCCAAGGGAAAAGCCCATGCCCTGCGCATGCTGGATGAACTCCAAATCCTGCAGCGTCTGCGCCGTGTAGACACGGTAGTTGTTGGTTCGCCGTGACGGCGAGATCAGGCCGATCTTCTCGTAGTAGCGCAGGGTATGGCGGCTGGCGCCACTACGGGTCTCGAGCTCGCCGATTCTCATGAGGAAGTGCTTGACTGTAGAGTTAGGTCGACAGTTTACACTCGATTTTTCACCCTACCTAAGGAATGAGGAAGTGAGCGTCGAGTGTTTTGTCACGGGGGGAACCGGCTTCATCGGGCAGCATTTGATTGCATGCCTGAGTTCAAAAGGTCATACAGTCCGGGTGCTGATGCGTCGCCCGGAGCGCCTGGCCGCGTTGCGCGAGCAAGTCGACCGATTGGGAGGGGTTGTAACCAAGGTCTTTGCCGTAGCCGGCGACCTTGCTCAGGAGAACATTGGGCTGAGCCATGCGGACCGGGAAGTGCTAAGGCAATCCAGGGTCGTGTTTCACCTGGGCGCCCATTTCGCCTGGGGGCTTTCAATGGAACAAGCCCGTGCGGTCAACGTGGAAGGCTCAAGGCGCGTGGCACTACTGGCCGCAGAGCAGGATAGCCGCTTGGTCATGTTCGGTGGCTTCATGCTGAAAAATGCTGGACATCTTCAACGCATCGGAATCGACATCGCCCATCCAGAGCTGACCAACTGGTCCGCCGTCTATCGTCGTGTGGGTGCTTACGAAGGAAGCAAGCTAGAGGCGCATTTCTCGACCTTGGGAGTGATGTCGGCCGCGGGAGGGGAGATGGCCGTTATCCATCCGGCTACCGTTTGCGGCCACAGTCGCACCGGGCATATTCTCGACGGCCAGCCGCTGGCCGAATTGATTCGCAATCTTGTGCTGGGCAAGCTGACGGCTGTACCCGGCACTGCCGACCATTGGCTGCCGCTGGTCACGGTGGATGATCTGGTTGAGCTGGCGGCGGCATGCGCGTTTGATCCTGCCATGGCTGGAAAGGAGTTGCTGGCGCTCGACGGCCAAAGCCCCGGCTTGCGAGAACTCCTGACGGAGGTGGCAACACAGCTTGGCGCAAAACCGCCAAAACACCACGTTCCTCTTCGGCTGTTGAAACTCCTGCTGGGCATTCGTCCCATTGCGCGCTATTTGAATGCGAGTGCCGAATCCTTGGACTTCATACAAACTGCGCATTTCAACACCGCAGAGGTTGAGCGATTCCGCCATAAGCATGGGATAGCCAAGCCGGATATGCGTCAGTCCCTCCGTAACACCGCAGTATTCGTCGAATCAAACTACATCACTGGAGGCCGGGGCATTGCATGAGTACTCCGTCAAACCTCCTCCTGCAACGGCAAGCGGTCGGCATGGCACCACGGCAGGAATGCCGCCACGGATGAAGTCCCATTCTCCGGATGGCTGCGGGCCAGGGGCGAATCTCGGGAGCGTCGTGGCGCGGGAAATCCCATCGGCAGGGCTGGCTACAGCAAGCGCTGGCTTGGGAAATCGGAAGATGTCGCATTGATAGCAGCTGCTCCCGTCGGGAGCGGCATTCAAGCAGGTCGGGGGCTATGGTTGTTTATCGGGGGTAGGGCAGGTATCCATTTCCAGCCGATACAGGACACATAAGGGCAATTGAGACCGCACCCCGCATCGCCCTCACATCATGTATCCCGCCTCAACCACGCAACCAGTGCCGCAAATGCGGGCGACGGTTGCCGACGGTTCGGGTAGTAAAGGTGATAGCCGGGGAAGGGCATGCACCACCTGTCCAGCACAGCCACCAGCCTGCCATGCGCGATGTGCTCGGCCACCAGTGGTTCCGGCGCGTACGCCAAGCCCAGGCCATCCAATGCGGCATTGATGACGTGGATCATGCTGTTGAAGACCAAGGGTCCGTCGCCGCGCACGGTGAACTCCTTGCCCTTCTCTTCGAACTCCCAGGCATAGATGGCGCCATTCGGGCGATGCCGGATGTGCACGCAGCGGTGTCGGGTGATGTCGGCAGGCTTCCTGGGCTTGGGATGCTTCTGGAAGTAGTCGGGAGATCCAACCACAACCAGGCGCCAATCCGGGCCGACCCTGACAGCAATCATGTCCTTGCTCAGGGCCTCTCCGAGTCGGATGCCTGCATCGAAACGTTGCTCCACCACATTGGTGAAGCCGTAATCCACGTAGAACTCAAGCGTGACGTCCGGGTACTCGGCCAGGAATCCGGCAAGCCGCGGACGGATGATGGTCTCCATGGAATCATCCGTGCAGGAGATTCGTAGCGTTCCAGCCGGCCGGTTGCGCAGGTCGCCCAGCGCTTCCACGCTGGCTCCGATGGCCTCGAAGTGCGGCGCAATGGAGCGCATCAGGCGCTCACCTGCTTCAGTGGGGGAGACGTTGCGGGTGGTCCGGGCCAGCAGGCGAATGCCCAGGCGCTCTTCCAGCAGCCGCATCGAATGACTCAGCGCAGAAGGCGTTACCCCAAGGCGAACGGCCGCCTTGGTGAAGCTCTGCTCCTGGGCAACCACCAGGAACGCCTGCAGATCATGGGTCTTCACGGTGCTCATGGACCAATTGTGAGGAAAACTCAACAATGCATCAACTTTCAGCCGGCTTATCGGAGTAAAGGGCGGAGCCTATCGTGGCGATCTGAATCCCCAATCGAGGCCCTGCGTCCATGAAACGCACCACGCTGCTGCTGGCGCTGCTCGCCAGCCTCTACCTTCCGACCTCCGCCATGGCCGCTGACATCGCGGCGCCAGTCCAGCCCCCAGGGGCCGACAACTTCTACCGCAGCCCCACGGTCAAGGGGGAGCGCGTCACCTTCCAGAACCAGTACCAGATGGAGGTGGTGGGTACCCTTTACCGCCCTCAGGGCGTGCCTGGCGGCAGCCGTGCCCCTGCCGTGGTGGTTGGACACCCGATGGGCGCAGTAAAAGAGCAGAGCTCCCAACTCTACGCGCAGAAGCTGGCCGAGCAGGGTTTCGTAACGCTTGCGATCGATCTTTTCTTCTGGGGCGAGAGCGCCGGTGCGCCGCGGCACCTGGTGGCTCCGGAAATCTATTCGGACGATATCAGTGCGGCCGTGGATTTCCTGAGCACGCAGCCTTTTGTGGACCCCAACCGCATCGGCGGCCTGGGCATCTGTGGCAGCGGCAGCTTTGTGGTCAGCGCCGCCAAGATCGACCCGCGCATCAAGGCCATCGCTACGGTGAGCATGTATGACATGGGTGCGGCGGCAAGGCAGGGGCTGAACAATGGCCAGTCGCTGGATCAGCGCAAGACGGTGATCCAGTTCGCGACAGACCAGCGTCTGGCCGAATTCAAGGGCGGGGCGCCGGTGTTCGTGCCTGGCACCGTGAACAATCTCGATGCTGACACGCCCCCCAATCAGCGCGAGTTCTTCGACTTCTACCGCACCCCGCGCGGCGCCTACACGCCCGAGGGTGACAAGGCCGAACTGACAACCCAGCCGCTCTTCAGCAGCTTGGTCAAATTCATGAACTTCTATCCCTTCAACGACATCGAGACAATCTCGCCCCGGCCGATGCTCTTCATCTCCGGCGAAGCCGCGCATTCCCGCGAGTTCAGCGAAGACGCCTATCGAAGGGCAGGGCAGCCGAAGGAGCTCTACTGGGTGAAGGACGCCGGTCACGTGGATCTGTACGACCGTACCCACCTGATTCCCTTTGACAAGCTGACGTCGTTCTTCCAGCGCGGTCTTGCAGCGAAATGAGCCACGCCTACGCCACTGCAGATCGCGCCTACTGGGGCGGTGTACTCGCGATGACGCTGTGCGTCTTCGCGTTGATCGCCTCTGAGTTCATGCCGGTGAGCCTGCTTACACCCCTGGCGGCAGACTTGGGGGTAAGCGAAGGCCTGGCAGGGTACGGGATTGCCATCTCGGGTGCATTTGCGGTGCTCACCAGCCTGTCGATCTCCCGGTTGGCGGGCAACATCAATCGACGAACGCTGCTGCTGATGCTCACCGCATTGATGGCGGTGTCGGGGCTGGTGGTGGCGTTGGCCCCGAACTATCTGGTCTACATGACCGGCCGTGTGCTGATTGGCGTGGTGATTGGTGGTTTCTGGTCGCTGTCTGCTGCAACGGCCATGCGGCTGGTGCCCGCTGCAAAAGTCCCGCGCGCTTTGGCGATATTCAACAGTGGCAACGCGCTTGCAACAGTCGTTGCGGCGCCATTGGGCAGCTACCTGGGCGGCATGATTGGGTGGCGCGGTGCATTCCTTTGCCTTGTGCCGGTCGCTGCCGTGGCCTTTGCATGGCAATGGGCATGCCTGCCTTCCATGGCCGCAGAAAGCCGGCGAACACATGGCGGGGTACTTGCACTGTTGCGGGAGCGTGCAGCGGCACTGGGCATGATGGCCTGCGGTGCCTTCTTCATGGGCCAGTTTGCCCTGTTTACCTATGTGCGACCTTTCCTGGAACGCGTGACGCGTGCAGGAGACACTGCTGTTCCGCTGGTGCTGTTGGCGATCGGTGTAAGCGGCTTGCTGGGCACGCTTGCCGTTGGGGCATGCATCAGGCGCGGCCTGTATCGCACGCTGGTGAGCATTCCCGTTTTGATGGCGCTGATTGCATTGGCCTTGGTTCCACTGGGCCCCCATCTTTGGCCTACCGCCGCATTGCTCTCGGCATGGGGCCTGCTGGCCACGGCGGCGCCGGTGGGCTGGTGGAGCTGGCTGGCCCGCACGTTCACTGATAACGCGGAGGCCGGCGGCGGCCTGATGGTAGCGGTCGTGCAGTGCTCCATGGCGCTGGGCGCCGCCGTCGGCGGACTGCTGTTCGACAGCTTCGGCTTTGCCAGCACGTTCCTGGCCAGTGCCGGCCTGTTGCTGGTTGCCGCAATGCTCGCGTATGTCAGCGCGTCCACGCCGGGGCCGGGTCAACCCGGCTCGCCATATCGGCGCGAATCTGGGCGTGACAAGCCGGGAAGCGACGGCGACAAGCCGTACTTCATGTAGTCGCTACAGGAAACGAGCGGCTTCAGGAGTATCTTGCATGTCGATGCTGGCGGTCGCTCAGCGCGAGGGAGCGACCTGCTCAGCCGCCAACATAGGGCATGACTCATTGCCCACACCTGGGTGGTTGACCGTTGCGGTGAGCAAGCCGGAAACGGTGCACGCTTTCGCCGGCGAGACAGGGAAGCTCCGTCAGCCCCCTGGTGACAATGTACGCTGCCTACAACCCCTGACCAGCGGTACGCTCGCATCCGCATTTCACAGTATCCGCCGCTGGCCAAAAGCGGATACCCGGCGCACAAGGAGATTAGGAAAATCTATAGGGGGCAGGGGAGGGCTGCTTTCAGGACCCGACGTCGACAGTGATTGGGAGAATTTTCCCCAACAACTTCCAAGATTATCCAGCGTTCGTAGCTAGCAAGGCACCTGCGATCGGGCGGCTGCTCCATCCCGGTTTCTGCGGTCAAGCAGTCGAAAAACCCAGCTATGATTCGCTAAAAATCCAGCCAGTGAAGGCGAGGGAGAGAGATGCAGGAGCTTGTACTCAAGTTGGCAGGAAGCTTCGGCCATAGAGTGGCCGGTGAGATCATCGTCGTCTTGGCCGTACTGCTGTTTCTGCTCTTCAAGGGCCTTTACTCGCTTAGCAATGACCGCGCTAAGGCCAGACAGGAATTCCTGCAGCTCTGGGACTTTGAGCGCGCAAAGCGTGATCCTCTCTGGTGTGAAGTGTTGATTCGTCACTACTGCCGTGAGTTCCTGCCGGCCCGGATTATCATCAACGTAGCTTCCAACTCCCAAGCTGCGGACACCCTATGGGCCTTGAGCCATTCGGTGCGGTTCTTTCAGATGGATGATGGTTTGGTCCGATGGAAGAACAGGCATTATGCAAAGGCGATGTACGTGCAAATCGGTATCGCCACTGGTTTTGGACTCTACTTCCTGCTGGCAATGGCCGCGATGCTATTGCTGCTATTGAGCTACCGTGGTCTTGTTACAGCTTCGAGCGCTGAGCTGGTTGTGAAGGCGTTCGTTGGATTACTTCTTGGCGGTCTCGCCATCAAGGCCCTGGATTACGGTCTTGAGCTTGCAAGCGCGCGCAGAAACTTTGCCAAGATCCAGAGAATGCAACCTACATTGGTTCCGGAACCGGTGGGAGGGTAATCCCCCCGCAGATTAGCTGACGCCAAAAGTGGAATTTTCTCGTACCCTT
>NZ_QPFB01000002.1 GCF_004348115.1 Stenotrophomonas sp. ATCM1_4
CAGGTGGTATCGCCCTGCGCATCCTGGAAATGGAAACGCACGCGTATCCGCCCCAGGCTGTCGGCGTGGACGTCCTGCCCGCCACCGTCGTGGCCGGCCACCACAATGGCGGTCTGGTAGCCCGGTGCGGTCGGCCGGGGGTTCAGCCGCGCACCGGTGGCATCGTGCAGCTGGGGCCGCCAGGGCAGCGTCCGCTCCACGGCGGTGAAGGTGTTGCCGTAGCCCACCTTCTCGGCCGAGGCCCAACTGGTCGTACTGCCGTCCATCAACACGGCACCCAGCGTCGTCTCCACGCTCCTGCGCAGGTCGGTCGGCAGGTTGTTGATGCC
>NZ_QPFB01000003.1 GCF_004348115.1 Stenotrophomonas sp. ATCM1_4
CAGAATCTGCCACTGGCACTTTCTGGCACTCCGCTTGGCAGTCATTGGCACTGCCAGACTCTGCCAACGGCGTGCCACTGGCACTTTCTGGCAGTGCGGCTGGCACCGGCGGGCAGTCGATCCCGATGCGCTTGGCATATTCGGGCATCATCCGGGCAGCCTCTGGCCGCCCGTACTGCTTGCACAACGCCGCCCACTTTGATTTCTCGCTGCGTGCTTCCGCCCCGGCTGCCCACGGGTTGTGGTCTGCCCAGTCGTGCAGCGCGTAGTCGTCGCCGTCCTGGTCAAGGAAGCGCACCCGCACCAGCTCGCGCACGAACGCACCATCTTCGCCCAGCCAGTCGGCGGCAAGCTCGATGTCTTCCACGGTCATGCCGGACAGATCGCCGTCG
>NZ_QPFB01000004.1 GCF_004348115.1 Stenotrophomonas sp. ATCM1_4
AAGGGTACGAGAAAATTCCACTTTTGGCGTCAGCTAATCTGCGGGGGGATTACCGGAGGGCGCGGTCCAACGCGCACGGCTTGAGCGCAGCGTTGCGCCGCTCACGATCTTCTCGAATGCGTTTCTAGCGGGCCTGCCCCGCTGAGTCCATTTTTTGCCATTTTGTAGCCGATCAGTCTAAATCATGCAGCGATCTTGCTGCTGCCGTAGGAGGAGTGCCGATGTTCAACGCTGTATACATAGATAAGACTGGAAACGAACTGCAGGTCGACGTCAGGCAACTGGCTGAATCAGCTCTGCCCGAGGGCGACGTCACCGTCCAAGTTTCGCACAGCACACTGAACTACAAGGATGCGATGGCGATCACCGGCCGCGGTGGCGGGGTGGTGCGGTCCTTTCCGATGGTTCCCGGCATCGACTTGGCCGGCACCGTTCTTGAGTCGGCGGACCCGCGCTATCAGCCGGGTGACCAGGTGGTTCTCAATGGCTGGGGCGTGGGTGAGCGGCACTGGGGCGGCCTTTCGCAGATGGCACGCGTCAACGCCGACTGGCTGATCCCATTGCCCAAGGGCATGCAGCCCCAGCAGGCCATGGCAATCGGAACGGCCGGCTATACGGCCATGCTGAGCCTGCTGGCGCTGGAACGTCATGGCGTTACCCCCAGTGCAGGCGACGTCCTGGTTACCGGTGCGAGCGGAGGCGTGGGCAGCTTCGCCGTCACTTTGTTGGCCGATCGAGGCTACAACGTTGTGGCGTCCACCGGACGGCTGGAAGAGACCGACTACCTGAAGTCCCTAGGCGCAACCGAGGTGATTGATCGCAGCACGCTGTCCCAGCCGGGCAAGCCACTGCAGCGGGAGCGATGGAGTGCCGCGATCGATTCGGTGGGAAGCCATACCCTGGCCAACGTGTGCGCCGCCCTCAAGGAAAATGGCGCAGTGGCTGCGTGCGGATTGGCGCAGGGCATGGACTTCCCTGCCACGGTTGCGCCCTTCATCCTGCGCGGGGTGAGCCTGCTGGGAATCAACAGCGTCACGCGGCCCATCGCGGAGCGGCTTGTCGCGTGGGAGCGGCTTGCTGAAGATCTGGATATGGCCAAGCTCGACGCTATCTCCCAGCATGTTGGCTTAGGGGAGGTCGTGGCCAGCGCCGAAGCGCTGATAGCTGGACGCATCCGCGGACGACTAGTCGTCGATGTGAATCGTTGACCTATGAGCGGCGCCGGCCAACATCTGCAGAATGATCTCCAATGCAACGAACTTCTTTCCATCGGGGTTTCTATCACGCTTGCTTCAGATCAGGGCGACCATGCCGCCGAAGAAGAGTGGGAATCCACGCAGGGAGAAGGCAAGCGACTCTGAGTTGCCTGAATGAACGATCAGAATCGATAGCTGGCAGCCAGCGTGAAGTAGCGCCCGTAAACATCGTCGACTGCCATGTTGTAGCCGCCGGTGTAGAAACGATAGTTCACAGGACGTGAATCCAGCAGGTTGTTGATGCCAAGCGTATAGGACCAGTTTTCTGGACCCACGTAGCGGGCGTTGAGGCCCAGTAGTGTCGCCGCCGGATTGCTGCACTTGCCGGCATCGCGATTCTCCTTGGGGCACGGCTGTCCGGCGGGATAGGCGGATGAAGTGCCGAAGTGGCGCACGGTCAAGGTCGTGGTCCAGCGCCCATTTCGCCACTGCACGTCGCCCAGCAGGGTCAGCTTGGGGGTGTCGTGGCCGGCGTTCTCGACGGCTTTGGGCTGGATGATGCTCGAAGTGGTGTATCGGCTGAGATAGTGCGCCGCCAAATGGAAGCCAAGCTCACCAAACTCATCATGTCGCAAAAGATACCTGGAATCGAGCTCCCATCCACGGGTTTCGGACTTACCGATATTGGCCAGGAAGCGGTTGGCACGATAGAGCACGCCATTGGCGTCGCGGAGCAGGCCCTCCGGGAACAAGGAGGGGTGATCATAGGCATCCGCAATGCCGAACTCGTTGGTACGTGAAAGATGATAGCGATCCAATCTCGCGCTGAAAGCATGGGTCGGTGCCCAAGCCATACCGAAAGTCAGGCTGCGAGAGTGTTCCGCACGCAGATGTGGGTTGTCGCCGGCGCCATATTCAACCCGGCATCGATCCGCGCCCACGCGAATGCAGGGCAGCAGCTGCGGGGTGATGCGCATGAGCAAAGTCTGGGTGAAATCTTCGAAAGGCACGCGTACATCGTTTAGGCTGGGTGCTCGATATCCCTCGCCGAGACTGGCTCGCGCCAGAAAAGATGGGCTGGGTGTCCACTTGAACCCGATCCGGGGAGAGACGTTGGAGCGAAAGCCCTGGTGATGATCGAGGCGAGCGGCCAAGTCCATCTGCAACGTCCGGTGCAGTGGCAAATTGATCTCAGTGAAAATGGCGGAATCGCGACTATCTAGATCGTACGATCTAACGTCAGTTGAGCCGAAGGCGATGCCGTCGTTGATCTGCAGGGGGTCCGGAGCGCTTCGACGTCGTGCGAAATGAAACGCCGTTCCTACCACAATTCTTGAGGTCGCACCAAAGGCGTCAAATAACGAGCGGTTCGATGTAGCCTCCAGCGTGTCGACCGAGTAGTGGCCGGCGGGATGGATAGAACCTCGCATCGCGTTCATGAGTTCGGTGTTGTCCGATCCATCGATGCGGAGCCGATTGATGTTTTCGGTCATATTCGCCCAAAGCAGCACGTTATCGACAGTGCTACGCGCCCGGCTCTCGCTCCGGGATACGGCAACATCCCAGTTCCATCCGAGAGCCAGACCGCTCAGGCCAATGGATATGTCACTTGCGGTGCTGGCGGTATGGTTTCGAGGAGCGCCAAGTTCATAGAAGGCGTAGTCGACCAATGAGTTGGGGGCGGGGGCCAGTGCATAGTCCGGGTGGGATGGGCCGAGCGTGAAATAGCTGAAAACAGGTGAGAACTGCAGCGATTGCTCGCTACGGGTACGCGAACCCGAGAAGTAGAATGCAAGAGTACTGCCCAGCTCTTGGTCCCACTGGACGTATACAGATTTGCTTCGCGCCCGTGGTTGCAAAGTGCGGTATCTCGCTGCGTCAAAGCGACAATAGGGAGAATTCGGATTTTCTCCTGCTTGCTGGCACAAGGGAAGTGAACCTAAGGAGACCCCATACAATGTCGTGAATCCGATAGGTACGCGCCCATCCGCTAGTCCGAATCGGGAGCGATCGTTGGTATGCCAATCGCGGCGGTTGCCGCCCAGTTCGTCCTGCGAGGAATTGTCCGCTGCAAGCAGGACGTGCCCGCCCGTTCGTGTCTGCATCCCGAAGATCGCGGATGCTTGACGTGATAGCGCATCTCCCTGCTGGGACATGCCAAAGCGTGAGGAGACCTCGCCTCCCTCGTGGTCCTTCTTCAGGATGATATTGACGGTGCCCGCCATTGCATCCGCGCCATAGATCGCAGAGGCGCCGCCGCGCAGGATTTCGATACGGTCAATGAAACTCAACGGAATGCTGTTCAGATCGACGAGCCCGCCGAGATCGCTGGAGGCGAACCCGAATGAAGCAATGCGCTTACCGTTCAATAGATACAACGTTGCCCTCGGCCCCAGGGAATACAGGCTGGCGCCAGAGGCAACCACGGTTGGATATCTTCTCCCCTCACTGGCCACACTCATGGGGTGATGGGTCACGAGACCAGGGCGATCGCCCAGCAATTCGTAGAGCGTTTGCCGCCCACTGCGCTCAATCTCGTCCGCCGTTATCACGGTCATGGGGACGGACAGTTCCATGGAGGTCTGCGGAATGCGCGTGCCGGTGACGGTGACCGTGGCCAGCTCGGCCATGCTCGTTGCCGGAGCTGCTTGTGGACTTTTGACCGGGGCATCGGTTACGTGCGTCTGTCTGCTGGTGCTTCGCAGGAGGTAGGTGTTGGCGGTCACGGTGACTGCCGTCAGGTTGTGCTCGGCGAGGAGTTGGGCGAGCCCGGCGGCGAGGGTGTGATTGCCTCCCAATCCGTCGCTGTGTTTGCCGCGCACCAGCATGGGCGAATACAACAACTGGATATCTGCTTGACTGGCGAAAGCCTGCAGGGCGTCGTCCAGCGTGCCCGCGCCAATCTCATACCGGGAGGGCGTGGGAGTGCGTGCCGGTTCCGCGATGGCGCCTTGCGTGATGATCGCCAGGCACGTCAGAACGAACAGGCGCGCCAGATCATATTTGAGAGATTCACGAACTACAGTCGTTACGTGGCAATTGCCGCGAGGACTGATCGGCATGGTAGATAGTGCTCCCCAGCACTTAGTGATGCGACGCGGATAACTCGATCCGATTTCCATCGATGGGTTGCGCCTGCAGGCCCCAGCCCTGACGCAGGGTGGCCAGCAGCGCCGTTTGGTCACCAGCATTGAATACGCCGCTGACCCGGATCTCTCCCAACTCGCTCCCGGACAGTACCAATTGGCCATGGGAGTAGCGATTGAACTCCGTGACCAGATCGGCGAGGCGTTCTTCCTCGAAGATCAGACGCCCCTGGGTCCAGCCCTCTGCGACGTTGCGTTCGATGCGTTGCGGGGAGCCGAGCGTGCCATCTGCGTCATAGGCCAGTTGCTGCAACGGATGCAGTTCAATGGAGCGGCGGGGAGTATCCCCTTGCGTGCTGACGATGACACGCCCTTCCAGCAGGGCGACGAGGGTGCCCCCGTCCTGCCGCTGCACCTGGAAGACGGTGCCGAGCGCACGGACGCTGCCGTTTCCCGAGGTGACCACGAAGGGCCGATCGGCATCGTGCGCGACGCTGGCCTGGATACGGCCCTTGAGTAGCGCGACATGGCGTTGCGAGCGTTGGTAGGACACCTGGACGAGCGTATTGGTGTCCAGCACCAGGGAAGACCCATCCGGCAGGTCGACACGGCGCTGCTTGCCGATCTCCGTTGCATACGCGCTGGGTGGCGATGGCCGGGAATCCCCGAGAAGCCAGAGCCCTCCGCTGACCGCCAGCACCAGGGCGGCCGCCCAGGCCAGCGGACGGAGCCAGGCACGCTGGCGTCGAGTGGCCGGCGTGCGGACAGCCGGTCGCGGCTTGGCTTCGTGTAGCGCAGGATCGGCTGCCAATGCGCCGGCCAACTGATGGATGCGTTCGACCTCGGCGTAATCGAGCACGTTCCGGGGGGACAAGGCCAACCATTCCTCGAAAGCGGCGTGGTCAGACGCGGTGCATTCGGGTGACAGCAGGCGGGCCAGCCAATCTTCGGCCGAATCGGGGAAGTCCTGGAGAGAGGGGGTGTTCATGTGCGCTGCTCGGATACGCCCACCGGGGACGTCTGGTTAGAGAGCAACGTCCTCAGCGAGGACAGTGCCTTCCCGATGTGTTTCTCGACCGTCTTGACGGAGATGCCGCAATGCCTGGAGATCTGGGCGTAACTCATCCCTTCGATGCGGTTGAGCAGGTAGACCTCCCTGCAGCGCTCCGGGAGGAGATTGATGGCGGCCCGGACACGGGCGAGTTCCTCCCGGTCTTCGGCCCACTGTTCCGGCCGTGGCATCTCGTCCTGGATGTCGTGCGCCTGCAGCTCCATGTCCGACAGGGAGGTCTGGTAGAGGCCGGACTGTCGCCGCCGGGAATCGTGGAGCAGGTTGAGTGCAATCCGATACAGCAGGGGCTTCAGGGCTTCGACCGGTGCGTCGCGATAGCGCGTCAACTTGTAAAGACTTTCCTGGGCGATGTCCTGGGCATCGTCGAGGGAAATCCCCCGGCCGTGCAGGAAGCTGACCAGCATCGGGCGTTGCTCGCCCAGAAATCGTTCGAATGGCAGGTGGCTGATCCTGGCGTCTAGAGTGACACTCATTTGCCCCTGCCCGCGGAAGTTGGTCGTCTTTGTGACTGATTCTAACCAGCCCCGAAGTGATTTCACTAGCTGGGGTAGCAGGTAGCCCCTTCACCCGGGATGGAGGCGGTAACGGTCGCTTGCCGTCTAAAGGTCCCTCGGTACTTGCGCGCTCCGGCCCCCCCTTCTCTTTCTGCCTGCAACGATGGGGTAGGGAGGTACTGGGTGTTTTGCGTTTCCATGGAGGAGGAGGTGTGACCGGCTTCCAGCAGGCGGCATGGGTAAGTGGGGAAGCGCTTGGATCCGGGCGCTGAGGAGGCGGAGCGATGTGCCCTGCAGGGACAGCTGCGTGGGCGACATTGGATGCATTGGCCTGAAAAAAGTGACGCGTGGCTCATTTTTCATCCCCCTTGGCCCCACGCGTGCATGCGGTCAGCCGACGTGGCTGGAACGCTGCTGCTGCGGGAAGTACGGCTCTTCAGTGAAGAACTACCCGCCAGTGAGTGGTGGCGGGGAGTTCTGGCAGTACTTTGGGGGTCGCGCAGATGTTCGCGGCCAGGACAGATCTGTTTTGGGGAGCTCGCGTGCGAAATCCTGCCGTCTTCAAATCCATTCTGCGGACCGTCCGGTGTGTTGCCAGATGGAAGCCCCCGCACCGGCTCGCGGTGCTGGCCGTGCTGCTGTGGTCGAACTCGGTGGCGGCTGCTAACTATTCCGTAACCACCATAGCCGATGCAGCCGGCTCATGTACGGGAGCAAGCCCCAACTTCAACTGCCCCACATTGCGGGCCGCGATCATCGCGGCCAACGCGACCACGACTGCGGATGACACTATTCAATTCAGTGTGTCGGGAACGATCTCACTAGCGTCGTCGTTACCGCTGATCACAGACACGCTCGGTATCGATGGGAGCGGCATTACTTTGAGCAGCGGAGGCAATGGTTTCAGCCAGATCCGGTTCTCCGGCATCGGGGCCAGCAACAGCTTCCTGCAGAATATGGCCTTGACCGGCACGACAGCCAACAGCATGGTCACTATCGATAGCGGCGCGGCGGATGTCACGATACACAACAACACGTTGACAGGATCGGGCACTGTCTACGATGGCATTCGCTGTCTGAGCAGCAACAACTGCATCATCACAGGTAACACGCTGAATGGTACGTTCGCTTATGCCATCAGCCTGTACAGCACGGTCACTTCAGTCATCGCAAGCATTGGCACCATCAGCGAGAACATAGTCAATGCAACCACTTCGAACTCAAGTATCGGTGTAGGTGCTGTCAGCGGCGTAACCGTCAGTTCCAATGTGGTGCTCGCCGCAGGTGGCTGTGGAATCAGCTTGTATCAGGGCAATATCGTTGCCAGTAACGCGAATAATAGTGTGCTCAACAATACGGTTTCCGGTGGTGCCGGTACGGGAATATGCTTGTCTGACGGTCTTGGCGCGCAGACCACCGGAAATACGATTCAGGGGAACACTATCACCGGCATGGGGTTGTGGGGAATTCGGCTGAACTCTACGACTGCCGGCGGGATCACCAACAATGTCATCACCGGCAATACGATTACTGGGAACAGCCGTGATGGTATTGCCGTCATTGGGGCCGGCGCGCAGAACAATGCTATCTATGCCAACACCAGCATCTCCGGGAACGGTGGGCTGGGCATCGACTTGCTGGATAATGGCGTGACCCCGAACGATGCTGGTGACGTGGACACTGGCCCCAACGGGGTGCAGAACTTCCCGGTAGTCACCAGCATTTCGGGCAACACCGTCAAGTTCGTTCTGGATACCAGTGCAAACACCAACGGCTTCCGGATCGACTTC
>NZ_QPFB01000005.1 GCF_004348115.1 Stenotrophomonas sp. ATCM1_4
GCACCCCGTTGGGGCCAGTGTCCACGTCACCAGCATCGTTCGGGGTCACGCCATTGCCAGCGAGATCAACTCCCAATCCCAGGTTGCCGGAGATGTTGCTGTTGGCATATATGATGTTGTTGGCAGCATTGGTCCCGGTGATGTTCACGCCATCCCCGCGGTTACCGGTGATGACGTTGCCGGTGATGACGTTGCCGTTGGTTTGGATCAAGCCCGTGCTGGGGAGCAACACCCCGGACCCGGAGTTGTTAGTGAGCGTGTTTCCCCGGATCAGATTGTTGTTGAACACACCCATCTGGACGCCACCGCCATAGCCGGTGACGGACACGCCGGCGCCGCTTCCCCCGGTCACCGTGTTGTTGGTGATTGTATTGTTGCTGGATCCATACGGGCCATCGAACTGCATGCCCAACCGGATGCCACTACCCGTGCTGTTGGTGATGGTATTGCCATCAACTAGTATGTTGTCGGCAGTAAAAAGCGCGATACCGGAAGACCCGCCGGTGACCGTGTTGTTGGTGATGGTGCCGTTGTAGGCCGGGCTCGCCAGGTAGGGCGAGCTGGCGGTGTTGTAATAATTGATGCTGTAGACGCCACCGCTGACATGATTGTTGTTCGTGGTGACGTTATCGCTGTTGCTTACGAGGATGGCGCTTCCCGTCGTTGCCCCCATCACGAACGTATTCCCCTGAAGCAGCATGTTCGATGCGCCATTGACGCGAACCGTACTGGCGGGATCAACGGTCCCGGTGAATCCCAAGTTCAGAAGCTGGCTGTTGTCAGCTTCCGGATCCTCAAACGTCAAGGTTTCGAAAGCGCCACTAGCGATGCTGACGACATTGCTACCGTTGATCACCACAGTGTCAGTGACCGTGGGAAGTGTCGAGAGAAGCGTGATGGTTCCGGAAACGTTGAACACAATGGTGTCATCCACCGCGATGGTGGCATTGGCCTCGTCAATGGCCGCGCGCAGCGTGGTGCAACTGAAGTTCGGACTGGCGCCCGTGCATGAACCCGCTGCGTCGCCGAGTGTAGTCACTGTGTACGTGTCTGCCTGCGCGCGAAAGCAGATAAGCGCCAACGCAATCAGTATGAACTTCGGAATCTTGGTAGGCATTATGAATGCACGCTTTTAGCTGTTCTGATTCTACTGAAAGATGTCAGCCGAATCCCTTCTTGTACAATGCGTTCGCACTGCAAATGGATATCGGCTTTCACCTGCACCTGTCGAGTTAACTGAGTGGAGCGCGCCCCGCGCATCAGTACCTGCCTGTCAGGTTGACGAACCAGCCCTTGTGGTCGTTGTCGAAATCAGTCAGATCGTCGCTGAATTCGGTGAAGCTGTAACCGACACCGATACGGAAGTTCTTTCCGATATCACGGTCCAGCCCGACCAGCGTGCCGCTCGTACTGCCGCCGCGCTTCACATCCAGCCAGCGATACGCCGCCAGTGCATGCCACTGCCCGGTCAAGTCGTAGCGCACCGACACCGCAGTGAAATTCGTAGTCGAGTCAGCCCAATTTCCGGCGTTGCGGCCGTACCGCACCTCGCCAAGGCGGCGCGCCGCCTTGGCGGCGAACTCCCACTGCGCGGTCAGTTTGTATGTCCCCTCCAGCGATATCACCTGAGTCTTCTGGTCGTAGTCCGCACCGCCAACCTGCCCCAGCGTGGCCAGGTCGTAGAGATGGGTGTAGCGTCCGAACAGGCCCCAACGCACGCTGTTCCACGGCCGGTACGCAAAGCCCAGGTTGCCTTCGATGAACTTCGCGCCAGCCGCCGCATTGACTTCGTCTGTAGTCTTGGAATAGTTCAGCCGTGCAGCGACGCGCCAGCTATCGTCGATCTTCCAAATCAGGCGATTGGTGCTGACCCATTGCTCGCGCCGCTCCGCACCGCTGTCCCGGCGCCACTCGATCTTGCTCTGCCAATCGGTATCCGGTGATGTGCGTCCACCATTGATGCTGACCGCCTTACGCTGTACCAGGCCGCCATCCACGCTGTTGAGTTCGCCCTTCATCAGCGTGAACCCCGCATTCCAACCCTGCGCTGGATAGAAGTCCATGCCGAAGGTGTGCGCCAAGCCGGACTCAGCGCCTTCCTTCAGCATCTGGCTTTCATTGAACAGGTTGGCCTGGCTGGACAGCCGCCAACGCTGGCCCAGGGTCCAGCCGTTCTGCTGATTGGCATTGAACAGCGGATCGAACCCGGTCGCGTCGGTACTGTAGGTATAACCACTGTAGATCGTTCGCTCGGGGCTGATACGGTACTCGGCATTGACGGTTGCAGCATCACCGCGATTACCACTGCTTACTTCCGCACCCACGCTGGACAGGTCGCCGAACAGGTATTTGGCACCCAACGTGTACAGATCGTTGTCGGCGTACTGCCCGCCGTCGTCGTCAACGGTCAACTGAGCCTGCCCGTACATCTCCAGATGATCACCCAAACGTTGGGCATACTTCAGCGCAGCCAGCGTACCGACAGCGTCGCTACCCACGCGCTGCTCATCGACCCGTCGCAGTTCGCCGCTGACGGTACGGGCCTCGTCAACGCGCCACTCGCCGGTCAGCTGTGCCTGGGTCAGGCTTTCATCGCCGCGCTCGGCCTTGCTCAAGCGGGCGTACACGCCAAGGTCGGGGGTGACCTGGCCCAGCACCTCGGCACCGTATTCGGTGATCTCCTCACCATTGCCATAGCGGCCGGTCGAGTAGCCTGCGCTGACGTTGCGCCACCAGGCGCCCGCGCTCCAATCCTGCTCCGCCCAACCCAGCTCCTTGAAGTTTGCGCGCGCTTCGATCGCCTTGGCGTCACCCTCACGGCGACTAGCCACATCGTTGATCCGGCTGAAGCTGAGGCCGCCGTTGTCGGAGAAGAACACCGGTGAAGCGGTCGATTCGGTCTGCGTGTACTCGACTTTGAGGTAGGTACCCTTGCCCGCCTGCAGGGTCAGATCGCCTCCGGCAATGGTGTAGTCCTCACCTGCGCGGTTCTCGTCCACGTACGTGGCGCCCACCGCAACGTGATCGCCGAGCCATTGCTTGCCTCGGAATCCGGCCACGACGTCGTCGGCATCGAACCCGGAGGGGATCCACTCGTAGTCCACCAGCAGGCGCTGTTCGAAGCCACCCAGCGGCGTGTCGCGCGTCAGCGTGGACACATTGTCGCGGGTGATCTGCGACAGTGGCCGGGTCAGCAGGAGGCGCCCCTGCAGCTCATCTATTTCGTAATCAGCGCCGCGGGTCAACGTAACGCGGTCCTCGACCCGGCCGGTGGTCCGGTCGCGTATTTCCAGCACGACCACATCCGAACCGGGCAGGATATCGGTGTGGCGCAGATAGTACAGGCTGCCGCCAGTGCCTATGAACTCGTTGTGTCCCGGTGCACTTTGTGCTTCGGAACCGAACAGGCGCAGCTCGCTCCGGGCGTCTCCCCATGGATTGGTGCCGCGCGAGCGCCAATTGAACGCCGCGCCATACAGCGAACGCACGTACTGTGCGTACTCGGTGCCGGTGATTCCAGTCTGGTAGTTGCCCCACAGTGCCTGGCTCTTGTCCCAGTCCACCCGTACGTAGAAGCGGCCCATGGTGTCCACGTCGCGGTACACCATGGAATCGTCGCCGTAGACCGGGTAGTACAGGTCCGGATCCAGGCGACGGAAGATATCCTGCGGATATGCCTGGCCAAAACCATCAAAAAGGTGTTTCAGGTCCTTCTCGGTGGTGTCAGCCTGCGCTGTGACCAGGTACTTCCCCTGCAACTTGGCCTTGCCATAGAACGCCAACCGGCCGTCGCTGATCACGTCGTCGCCATAGCGCACGTCGCCGGCGAACAACGCCGGCGAGCCACTGACCTTGTTCTGCGAAAACGTCACATCGGCCAGACCGACCCCGAAGAAGTACCTCCCGGTGACGTCCACGTCGAGCACGTGGTGCGCTGCGCCCTCCCTGGCACCGCGCGTGGCTTCATCGCCCGCCGATCCACCGCCCACGGCGATGTCGAAGCGGTGCTTTCCAGTCGGCACCAGGTACTCAGCGACGAACTTGCGCTCCAGGTCGACCGGGTAAGTTTCCCCGTTGATGCGCAACCCCGCCTGATCCGGGAGGTTGCGTCCCTGGATGCGGATGCGCGAGCCGTACAGCGGGATATTCTGCTGCCGCAGGCCGTTCCGGGAGAAGGTCGCGTCGATCAGGCTTTGTGCCTGTGCCTGTTCGATGCTCAGCGACGTACCCAGGGCTTTCTGGCTGCTGTCGCGAAGCAGGCTGGCACCACGCTCGAATTCCTCCGGCTTGACCAGCTGGAATCTGTTCGGATAGGTCTCATCGAAGTTGCCCTGGGCGTCGTACGCCCGCAGCACATAGACCAGCTCATCGCCCCGACGGATCGGGTACGTGGCCGGCAACCGACCATCCCACTCGGTGCTGCCGACATTGCCGACAGTCAGCTGCAACGTGGCGAGCGGATCAATCAAGTCGGCATCCACCGCACGATAGATCGATAGCTCGTACTTCTGCACGAATGCCGAGTAGTTGCTGCGTACGTAGAACTGCACCGGATCGGTGATCGACCGGCCATCGAACGCGACCAGTGACGGTGCCGATACCGTCAACGACGCCTCCCCCAATGTCGGGTCTTCCGTTGCCCATATCGCGCCGCCATTGGGCAGCTGGATCGAGAACTTTCCCTGTGCGACCGCTTTGCCTGGCTGCTCGATGGCCACGGTGACACGGCGGTCCGGCTGAAGCGCCGTTGATGAGGATTGGCTGCTGGTTCCTTGGGTGATCGGCTTGTCGTAGCTGCGCGTGCGCAGGCGGAACAGCAAGCCCTCCTGGGATGCGCAGGCGTCATCGGTGCAGCCGAGCGGCTGAGCCGCGTCTTCAGCCTGATCCTTCCGCGCTAGCGCGCCTGCGTCCTGTGCACCTGCCAGCGGCGCCATGCCCGACAGGATGCCGATCAACGTGTAGTCCAGCAGCTTCATTTTAATCTTCATGGTCCGCGTCCCCCTCACTTCCGCTTCGCGCCGACAGCGGCGGTCGGGTCGGCACTTACTTCCACGCGGACCTTCGCTCGCACCTCCGGGCTCAGGCGTTTAGCCAATGCCTCATACACCGCGGTGGAACGACGCAGGCCCAGTGCAGCGTTGTACTCATGCGAGGCACGTACGTCGGTATGCCCGACAACACCAATCTGGCCACCGCCCATCTTCTCCAGCGTCACGGCGACCTTGTCCAACAACGGTTCGAACTCCGGTCGGATCGCCGACGTGTCCGTGTCGAACAGTACCGTCCCCAGCGATGCGCCGCCGTCTTCCATTCCAACCAGCAACGATCCCGGATCATCAACGACCGTGCGGACGCTCACCTTCAGCGCCTTGGCCGATTCGGCATCGAGCTTTCCGATGAGGGCGGTCTTCATCGCCACTGCCCGGTCAAAGGCCAACACGTCGGTTTCTCCATTGGCGGTGATGACCACTTCGCCCCCGTGGTACTGCGCGACCTTGCTGGCCATCCTGTCGACGGCCGGCAGGTAGTCGGCCCGCAGCACGCTGCTGCCTGGTGCGAAGAGAACTTCGCCCATCTCCAGTTCTATCTGTTCGACCACACCCTCGATCTGCTCTACTGGCAGTTTCACGCCGAAGTCGAAGCGCACCGGCAATCCCGGCACCAAACGACGCAGCAGTGGGTTGTCAGTGGTGAACTCCGCGCCGGCGGGCAACGTGGACGAATCGACCTTCAGGATGAAATTGCGGCCACGTCTAGCGCCGCCAAACGCATCCGGAAGGTGGTAGCGACCGAACTGATCGGTCTCGATCAGCAGGCCTTCGGCCGATGCGATGCGCACACCGGGGACACCGCGTTCGTCGATGCCGGCATTGGTGATGACGTAGTCCACCACGTACCCACCGTCGCCTTTCGCGACCTTACGCTCGACCTTCGGGGCGGCCGCGTTCAGGCCCTTTTCCGCCTCGCCGTCGACCTGGACTGTGACATCGCCGCCCTGGCTCATGCGCACGGTCACACCCTGCGCATTCGTCAGTACGAAGTCATCGGTGAAGTTCAGCGAACGGAGCTTCTGGCGAATCACGACCTGATGTGCGCTCTCCGGATCGGCCACCGATTGGCGGCCACTGATCGCGCCCACCACCAAGCCATGCAGCATCGGCGAGCTGGCGTCAGGCATGGGCTGCGGGCCGTTGCCCCAGTCGACCGTGGTCGAGTTGGGTACGTAAGCCGACGGACTGAAGCCACCCTGCACACGGACCTCGCTCAGCGCCGCACTATCCTGCCAGCCATCGCCATCCCGGTCGTCAAAGACGGTACCCGCGATCAGCGAATCGTCCACCAGCGCATCGGCTACCAACATCACTTCGGCGGTCGCGACATTGGAGATGGTTTGATCCACCGGCGAGTAGCCCTGTGCCTGGTTGATATGCGTCCCTTGGCGGACGCCGGCGCCGACGCGCATCAGGTAGACCAGCGTCGCGGTTTTGCCGGCGCGGATATCCAGGCCATTGAAGCGGAGCGGACTTTGGCCGGAGACGGTCCCTGCGTTGTCGCCATCGACCACCGACAATGAACCTTCCACGTAAGTGAAGCCTGCCGGGGCCGCATCAACGATGTAGCCGTTGTTCAAGTCGGCATCACCCACGTTCTCGGCAGTGACGGTATAGCGGACCAGGTCACCGATCCTGGCATCACGGACCCCAGCCGCCTTCACCAGACGCAGCAGCGCCTGGCCAATCACTTCCACCGTGGCCGTAGCAGTATCGCAGTTGGTCGGATCGACCGTGTCGCAGATCGTGTACGGATAGAGATACGTACCTGACGGCGTCCCCGGCGCCACCGTAATGGTCCCGTCGGGGTTCATCGTCAGGCCCGGGCTCGGGCGTGTGCCGGGCTCCAGAGTGACGGCACCCGGCATGACCGGATTGCCGTTGAGGGTGTCATTGACCAATACGCTCGGCGTGACACCGCCAGCATCGATCCTGACCGGATTCGGCACATCATTAATTGCATCGATGATACTCGTCACCGGCGTGCTTGTACTGCAGCTCATCGTGCAGCCGGGGGCGTCCTGACCGGCACCCACCACCGTGTTAGTCACCGTGCCCGAGGCCTGTCCATTCACCGTTGCCGTGTAGGTTATGGTGTAGGAGCCTGGCAGCGTTCCCGTCGGAAGCGTGCACACCAGCGGACTGCTCGCAGTGCAGGTGTATGCGCCGGCGTCGATTACTGAATCGAAGGTCAGTCCCGGGCCGAGCGTGTCGTTCAGCGCCACCACGCCGGTGGTCTGCGAGTTGCTCACCACCGCGGTCAGCGTATAGCTGATCGTGTCGCCCACCTTCACCGGACCGGGCGCGTTCGTACTCTTGCTATATATGACCGTGGGCATCGCCACCGGGGTCACCACGGTCGTGGTGCATGCCGGGTCCGTACTGCCTGCCGGACAGGCCGGGCTGGTCGCCGTCGCGGTATTGCTGATGCTGCCGGCCGTCACATCCGCCGCGGTCACCGTATAGGTACCGGTCAGCACGCACGTCGCCCCCGGCGCCACGCTGGCACAGGTGATCGTGCTGGGCGTGATCCTGCTGTCGCTCACCACCACATCGGTCAGGTTGCCGCTGGCGCTGGTGTTGGTCACCGTAACCGTATAGGTCAGCACATCCCCCAGGCTCACCGTGCCGCTGGCATCGCCGTCGGCATTGCTGGTCAGTGCCTTGGTCAGCGTCTGGCTCAGCGTCGCCACCGGGGTCACCACGGTC
>NZ_QPFB01000006.1 GCF_004348115.1 Stenotrophomonas sp. ATCM1_4
ATGTGACCGCGCTGCAGAGCACCGGCGTGGCCGTCCCCACCTTCCCGGCTAACAGTAGCGTCACCCTCATCATCACCTGCAGCGTGCCGTAGGTACGGGTCGCCTTTGGCGCCTGCCTGAACCTCCGGTGCGGCAGGAATGGTGCTGGTCTCATTTTGGCCAGAGAGAAGGATGTCTCAACTGGAGGCTACTTCTCGCCTTTGACTACGGAGGTAGGGGGGGAGGGGCGGTTCTGCGTTTCTAGGAAGAGCGTTGGTTTTGGGGCGGGGAAGATGGGAGACATGGCGGCGCGTACCCGCATCGCGCGCTTGCGCGCGGAAATGACGCAGGGGCAGCTGGTTGAACGGATCGGGATGACATGCAGTGCCGTTGCGAACTGGGAAATCAGCACGCGTTCCAACCCGAACATCGCCAACCTCGTTTCAATCGCGATTGAAACCAATGCTTCGTTCGAATGGAAAGCCATAGGGCATGGGGATATGGAACTCAAGGTGTGAATGAACAGTGGCCTTTTGATTCTCAATCACATGGCGCGATCCATCGACGATCTCCGTGTCAGGTAGCGACCGCTTTCCCGTGTTGTCGGCTAATGGGTTGAAGGAAGAGGGCCGGTGCATCCGAAATTCTACTTTTCTCGTGCGACGCTTGGCGGCGCATGCAGGCGTGCAGCGGATTGGACGCCAAGTTCAGGAGGGTCGCTCTGCGTGTCGCCTAACTCAAAATCCATGATGTGGTCGCGCCGTGTTTCATCATGTGCGCTCGCGGGTTTGCTTGCGCTTGTGGCTCCATGGGCATCTGCCCAGACCACAACCAACACAGCGACGGTGGCCCCGCCGGCAGGGGTTCTTGATCCCGCCTGCAACGTTGGCAATCCCTCCTGCAACAGCGCGACGGATACCGACACGGTCTTGTATGAGATCACGTTGGGAAAGCGCTGGTCGGGCGGGGAAGTCGGCAATACGGTTGTCTTGTCCATTGCCGGCGCGGATGTCGTTAACGCGATGGCAGGTAGTTCCATAGCGCCCAGCACGACCACTCAGGCGATCGCCTATGCGCCGGGTAGCGACGCGATCACCCTCACGGAAACCTTCTCCGTTGGCGATGTGGGTGCTTATGCCGTATCGCTGACGTGTAATGGCGGCTTTGTTCCAGTAACGATCGATACCAGCACCAATACCGCGACGGCGATATACCCGGCGCCAGACGCTGGTGGTCTCGCCTGCGAATACACAAATACTGCACTGAGCCAGACGCTGACCAAGGCACTGACCAGCAATGCCGACGGCGATGCCAGCG
>NZ_QPFB01000007.1 GCF_004348115.1 Stenotrophomonas sp. ATCM1_4
CTGTTAGCCGGGAAGGTGGGGACGGCCACGCCGGTGCTCTGCAGCGCGGTCACATCCAGCCCCGACGGGCATGCCGCACCACCCGTCGTGCCGCTGCAGCTCACCGCCGTGCAGCTCAACCCGCTGGCCGTATCCCGCACCAACGCGCCATCGGCCGCATCCGGACCGGCGTTGCTCACCACCACCGTATAGCTCGTCGTAGTTCCGCTGGTCACCGTGTCGTCTGCCAGGTCGCTCGGGCCCGAGGACGCCGTGTTGGTCTTGGTGATCGACAGGTCGGCCTTCGCCATTCGCGTGTTGACGAACTGGCAGGTCAGGTCGTCGCCGGCCGCCGGTGTCACGCTGAAGCTGGTCCCGCTGCCGCCTGGGGTCTGCCCGCCCGGCAGGGTGTTGGTACAGCTATATGCGGTGGTGTAGTTCGTCAGTGCTGCGCCGGCCGCCGCTACTTCCGACAAGGTATAGGTCCCACCCAGGGACGCCGCTCCCACGGTCACCGTCCCGGTCGCCGTACTACCACTGCCGCTGGTGGTGACCGGCGCCGGCGCGCCGGCGCCGGTGATGCCTAGGGTGAACTGGTCCGCGGCGTTGAAGCGTCCGTCCGGCAGCGACTTCTGCAGGCGCACGCTGGCCTGCCTGCTGTTGGTATAGGTGCAGGTGATGGTCTCGCCTGCGTCCAGGTCCAGGCTGGCCACTCCCGTGCCAAGGTCCACCGTGCTGCCATTGTCCGGGTCAACGCAGACCAGGTTGGTCAGGGTCCAGCCGGCTGCGGGCGTCTCGGTTACGGTGTAACTGCCCGCGACCAGGCCGGTGAAGGCGTGCGTGTTCGACAACGTCGCGTCGGCATCATCATCCAGGCTGAAGTCGCTCAGGCCGCTGCCGGTGGTGGTGAAGGCAAAATCCTGCGCATCCTTGGGCAGCGCCTCCTTGACGATGATGATGCTGCCACCTTGCACATCGGTGTCGGTGGCCGTGTTGTCGGCAGGTACCGACTCGGTCACGCCCGCCGGCACGGCGATGCTGGCCGTGTTGACCAGGCTGCCGCTGGTGGCCGTGGCAGTGGCGTTCACTGTGAAGGTAACGCTGCCGCCCGGGGCCAGCAGCGGCACCACAACCCCCGTGCTCTGCATCAGCGCCACGCTGGTACTGGCCGCAGCCGGGCATTCCGAGCCGAGGGTGGCGCTGCCGCAGGTGACCCCCGTGACCGACAAGCCAGCCACCGCCGGGTCAGTGAAGACCGCGTCGCTGACCGGAGCCGCACCGTTGTTGGTCACCACCAGCGTATAGACCAGCCCTTGGCCAGTGGCATATGTACCCTGCCCGTCCGTCTTGGTGAGCGTCAGGTTGGTGGTGGACGGCCCGTTGAACTCGGAGGTCGCGCCCGTGTCGCAGGCTGCGGTAAGACAGCGGGTGGCCGTCATGCGCAGGGTGGCCGCATCCACGCCGGCGATGGTGCAGCTGCTGGGCACGGTGGCGCTGGGACTGGCCACGACGCATGAGCCCAGCCAGACCTGGCCTTCGCCGTAGCCGGTCGGGTCCACTGCGCCGGGATTGTTGTGGAAGTCGATCCGGAAGCCGTTGGTGTTTGCACTGGTATCCAGAACGAACTTGACG
>NZ_QPFB01000008.1 GCF_004348115.1 Stenotrophomonas sp. ATCM1_4
GGCAATAAACAAAGAGCGCGAAGAATGGCGCTGCATTGATGGCACTCCGTTCCGGAAAATCCCGGGCGGTTGGGAGAACGTCCCCGGTGAGCGTTGTTAATTTAGTGACGCATCACGTTAAAGGGCGGAAGTAGGCGGCGTGTAGCTCGACACCGGCTTGGCCGGGTTCTGCGGGAAAGTGTCAGCACGCTGCCCGGGCTTGTAACCGACAACAGCGCCTGCCGGTGCGCCCGCCGAAGTGCCCGTTGCAGGAGCGCCGGAGAGCGCGACAGGCGCGGCCTGCGCCTCGACCTTAGGGGCTTTGTAGGGGTTGTATACGGGACCGAAGCGCGCCAACGTCCGGCACTCAGGTTGGCTAATGTCGTACTTGGTGCCCTGCTCTGTCAGGCATGTACAAGACGCCTCGCGGCCATCATCGCCTCCTGGCACTGACGACATGCAGTAAAGCGCCGGCTGCGATACAGGCTCACGTCCATCAAAGATGGGAGCCGTCTCCGGCATCGACGCGAACCGCGGCAGATGAGCCTTCGCATACTCCAGCGCGTTGGAATACCGAACCTCCCGTGGTGATGCGCCGCTCGGCAGCAACCCTGCCGCAGCGGCCCCGGTCGCTGACGCGCCCATGCCCGCTGCGGCCGTGTCGCCGCTCGCGTCTTTGCCACCGCTGAACAGGTTTTTGCCATTCCAAATGGCATAGCCGACAAGGCTGGCCGCAATGATCGCCAACACGATGCCGCGCTTAGCCTTTGATGACAGCGTGCGCTTGACCGTGTGCACCTCTGCGCTCTTATAGAGCCCGTAGCACTCCTTCGGAAATGCCCACGACTCATGATCCTCAGCCAGCAGCGCCTTCTCACTGCGCACGTTATCCATGACGCGTGATCGCCGATAGACCGTTGACAGCTCCTTCCCGTTCTGCCTGACCAAGTGTTCATGCAGGCCAACCAGCGCACGGATATTCGCATGTATCAGCAACGGCGACTGCGTAAGCAAGATAAGGCGAATGCCCGCATGCCTGATCGTCTCCATCGCCTCAATGTATGAAGGAACGGTTCCCGACGATGCCCGAAAGAACCGCTGCGCCTCATCGGTAATCCCCCCGCTTTTAGCGGCTGCCAAAAGTGGAGCTATGCGGCCATCGCC